>NZ_JBPQTO010000011.1:0-2798665 GCF_051386375.1 Actinoplanes sp. URMC 104
ACACAAGCTGCCGCGCGGCGTCCTCGGGCACCAGGTCGACGAGGTCGAGCACCGCGCCCAGCTTGGCGTGCTGGAACTCGTGCACCAGCAGCACGGCCAGCTCCGCCGGGCCGGTGCGGGCGACGCCGAGCGCCCCGAACGCGTGCCGCGAGGTGGCGCTGCGCGGCGTGCCGCCGGGCGCGGGGGTCAGCGGGACAATCGCGCGCAGCCCCTGCCGCAGCCCGTCCCGCTGATCCGGGGCGTCGGTGCCGAGCCGGGCCCAGGCCTCGCCGAGGGCGGCCGACCAGCCGTCCGCGTCCGCCGGGCCGAGGTGGCCGCCGGCGGCGTGCTCGAGGCGGTCGCGGTACGGGTCGGCGTCCTCCAGCAGGATGCGCAGACCGTCCACAGTGACCCACCGGGCGGCGTGCCAGCCCTTCACGGTGGCGTCGCCGGCGAGGGGGACGCGGCCGCCCGGCCAGCGCAGCGTCAACGACCCGGGCCCGGACACCACCACGGTGACCTCGGCCGCGGGCGCCGCGAAGAACCCGACCGTGGGCAGGTGGATGCGCCCGCCGTGGGCCCGCACCGGCACCTCGGCCCGCACGCCGGCGCAGACGGCCACCGCCGCGGCGATCGCGGACGCCCAGTCGGGGTCGCAGCCGGGGCCGCCGTCGAGGCAGCTGACCGCCCACGAGCGGACGAACGGGTGCCGCAACACCTCGTCGAAGACGCCCGGCGCCTGCCGTTCCAGCCCGGCCAGCAGCTGCCCGCCGGCGGCCGTCTCGCCGGCCACCTCGCCCACCAGGGCCCGGTTGATCGCCAGCTCGGCGTCGGCCAGCCACGCCACCGTGGCGGCGTCGCCGTAGCCGCGGCCGAGCGCGTCGAAGGCCTCCGCCGGGAGCACGCCGAGGTCGCCCGTGACCGGGCCGGGGTGCGCGTGGATCGCGATGGCGGGCTCTCAGCGGCTCGCGGAGGACGGGGCCACGCCGGAGCGGTCCCGCGCTTGCTCGAACCGGACGATGCGGCGCACGATCGCCGCGGACGCCGTCCGCTCGATCCGGTCGATGGGGCTGCGGCGAGCCTCGTCGAGCGGGCGCGCGGACGGTTTCGCGGTAGGCAGCGGCACGACGAGTCCCCCAGATCCCGTTGAAGGCACCTGGAAGCATAGACAACACTGAAGGTCATGTCACGAGCACGCACGGTGCTGCGCGTGCTCAGTGGCGGCTGGGCCCGATCACCCGGAACACCGACGTCTGCTCCAGCACGCGGGGCTCCTCCACGTCGCCGTCGCAGAGCAGCGCCACCGGCTGGCGGGGCAGCCCGGACACCTTGTCGGGCATCCACCCGACGACCAGCCACACCTTGTCACCGCCCGGCGTGGGGCCCAGTTCGCGAAGATAGAGCGGATAGTGCTGCGGGATCACAGCCTCGACGCTACGCGCCGTCCGCCCCCGCCCGCCGGAGTTTGACCGGGTTGCCCGGTACGGCGGCTCAGCCCGCGCCGCGGCAGGCCTCACGCGCGGCGTACCGGGCCCAGTCCAGCCCCTCCTCGCGGGGCAGGCTCACGGTGGTGCGCTCGCCGTCGACCAGCAGGTCCAGGCCGGCGCGCGGCGCGGCCCGCTTGGTGCAGTCGACGCGGCCCGCGACCGTCAGCTGGGCCACCTCGTCGGGACCCAGCGGCACCGACCTGTGGGCCCATTCCGTGACCGACTCGTAGGTCGCGTCGCCGGGCTCGGCCCCGGGCAGGACCGCGACCGCGAGGGCGGCGAAGGCGGGGTCGTTGGCGGGCTCGACGGCGCGCACCTGCACCGGCGCGTGGTTGAAGTTCTGCACGTCGACCTGGATCACGAAGTCGTGGGCGGCGTGCTCTGCAGTGAAGCCGTGCCCGGTGCCGGCCTCGACCAGGAACGCGTCGATCGGGGCGGACGGCGGCGGCGCGGTGCGGGCCTTGCCGCGCGTCTGCACCGCGAGCACCAGGACGGCGGCGGCCACCAGCACGCCGATCAGCACCCGGCCGAGCGTGCCGGACAGGAAACCGGCGGGCGCGTCGTCGCCCGGGCCGCTCTCGAGGATCTCCACGCGCCCATCGTGCGCGACGGGATCAACCCACGCGGCGGCGGGCGCGACGGGATCAGCCCGCGCGGCGGCGGGCGCGGCGGGCGGCGAGCTCGTCCCCGGCCGCGGGCTCGGGGTCGGAGCCCACCGGCACCGGGCCACCGGCCGGCTCGGCGGGCAGGTGCGACAGCGAGCCCTGGATCTCCTTGAAGGCGCCGCCGATGGCGATGCCGAACACGCCCTGGCCGCCCTGCAGCAGGTCGACGACCTCCTCGGGCGAGCGGCACTCGTACACCGTCGTGCCGTCCGAGATCAGCGTGATGCCGGCCAGGTCCGCCACCCCGCGCGAGCGCAGCGTCTCGATGGCCCGGCGGATGTTCTGCAGCGACACGCCCGCGTCGAGCAGGCGCTTGACGACCTTGAGCACGACCAGGTCGCGGAACGAGTAGAGCCGCTGGGTGCCCGAACCGGAGGCGTCACGGATGCTGGGCACCACCAGCGACGTGCGGGCCCAGTAGTCGAGCTGGCGGTAGCTGATGCCGACCGCCTGGCACGCCGTCACCCCGCGATAACCGACCGCTCCGTCCTCGCCGACGAGTGCGCCGTCTTGTTCCTCAGGCTGCTCGTGCACGCGACCACCTCCCCGCTGCGCGGTGCCGCCGCTTCACCTGGACTTCACGAGCGTATATCTCAGCGCCTCGGGAAACAGGGAGGTAACGCGGCGACACGCCGCGATCCGGCGAGGCGGTTGTCGATCTTCTGGGGGTCTATCCGGCGAAATCCTCGGGGCGGACCTGGTCGAGGAACTCGCGGAACTTCTCCACCTCGTCCTCCTGCTCGTCGGGGATGACGATGCCCGCCTCGGTCAGCACCTGGTCGGCGCAGCGGATCGGGGCGCCCACCCGCAGCGCGAGGGCGATCGAGTCGCTGGGGCGGGCCGAGACCCGCACGTCCTCGCCGATCAGCAGGTCGGCGTAGAACACGTTGTCCTTGAGCTCGGTGATCTCGACCGCGGTCAGCGGCGCCTCGAGCGCCGTGAGGATGTCGCGCAGCAGGTCGTGCGTCAGCGGACGAGCCGGCTTGACGCCCTGCTGCTCGTACGCGATGGCGGTCGCCTCGACCGCGCCGATCCAGATCGGCAGGTACCGATCGCCGTCCACCTCTCGCAGCAGGACGATCGGCTGGTTGCTGGGCAGCTCCACCCGAACCCCGACCACGCTCAGCTCGCGCACCGCCGCCTCCGTGTCGTTGTCGCGCCGCCCCGCACGGCTGCCCCTAACCTGCACGGTACACGCCCGCCGTCCGGATCCGACGGGTGCCGCATACCCTCCGAGAGCCTAGGCCAACCGGCCCTAGCGGCCGAGTTCGCCGCGCAGTCCGGCGCGCACCAGTGCGGCGTGCAGACGCTGCGACAGCGCCTGCAGCTCGCGGGCGGTCTCCCCGGCCCGGGCCCGCGCGGCCGGGTCGCTCTGCCGCACCAGCGGGGCCAGGAGCTGCGTGAACAGGCCGACCTCGCGATCCGAGGCGGCCCGGAAGCCGCGCAGGTGGCGCAGCTCGAGGCCGTACCGGGTCAGGCCGACGACCGCCTCGACGATGATCACGGCGTCGCCGTCGTACCACCCCGGCGGCCGCGCGGTGACCAGGCCCATCCGCTCGAGCTCGTCCAGCAGCTCGGCGGACGCGCCCGTGCGTTCGATCACATCCTCCCGGGGGACCCGGGTGTCGGACGGGTCGGCGGCCTTCTCGGCGCCCACCGCGACCAGGGCCGGGCGGCTGGGCGCCACCGGCTCGGCCTCCATCCGGTCGAGCTGCTCGCGGATCACCCGCAGCGGGAGGTACTGGTCGCGCTGCGCGGTCAGCACGAACCGCAGCCGCGCGACGTCGTTCCACGAGTACTTGCGGTACCCGGAGGCGGTGCGCTGGGGATCGACCAGCCCCTCCGCCTCCAGGAACCGCAACTTGCTGATCGTGGTGTCGGGGAACTCGGTGCGCAGATGGGCGAGCACCTCCCCGATGCTCATCAGCGCAGGCTCGCGCCCACCCTGGGGGCGTGAGGCTCCCGGGTCGCGCGCGGCTGCCCCCGACACTGCTAGCTGCCCTCTCCCTCGGGCCGCGGGCCGGCGATGAACACCAGCCGGAACTTGCCGATCTGCACCTCGTCGCCGTTGCTGAGCGTGGCCGCCTCGACCCGCTCGCGGTTGACGTACGTGCCGTTGAGCGAGCCGACGTCGCGGACCGTGAAGGTGCCGCTGTCGCGGTGGAACTCGGCGTGGCGGCGCGAGACCGTCACGTCGTCGAGGAAGATGTCGCTGTCGGGGTGCCGGCCGCTGGTCGTCACGTCATGGTCCAGCAGGAAGCGGGCGCCCGCGTTCGGGCCCCGGCGCACCACCAGCAGCGCCATCCCGGGCGGGAGCGAGCCCGACATGCGGCTCGGCACCACGTCGGTGTCGGGTCCCTCGAGCACCTCGTCGAGGGCGCCGAGGTTCAGCGTGGACGTGACGTCGAGCGGGGGGAACTCGTCGTCTGGGCGCGTCATGGACCACCTCACGGATCAGTTGGTCGCCGCCTCGCGGCACGGGTCTCCCCCGCCGCGGCCGTAAGGCTCGGACGCACGACATTCGGTTTCAATGGCATAACATTCGTTGTGCCCCGCGAGCCTAGTCAGCGCCAATATCGCGGGGCAACCGGACGCGCTGACGGTTGTCAGCTCTCCGTCAAAGCTTTGTAGGCGTCGGCGTCGAGCAGCTGCGCGACCGCACCGGAATCGGCGGGCGCGATCTCCACCAGCCAGCCCGCCGCATAGGGCTCGGCGTTGATCAGCTCGGGCTCGTCGGCCAGCGACGCGTTCTTCGTGACCACCGTGCCGGAGATCGGCGCGTACAGCTCCGAGACGCTCTTGGTCGACTCGACCTCGCCGAACGTCTCCCCCGCCGTCACCTCGGTGCCCTCCTCGGGCAGGTCCACGAAGACGATGTCGCCCAGCGCGTCCTGCGCGAAGTGGGTGATGCCCACCCGCACGGGCCCGCTGCCGTCTCCGGCCACCCACTCGTGCTCAGCCGTGTACCGCAGGTCCTCAGGAATCACGCGTTCTCTCCCGTTTCCACGATTACCCGGCGACCGTTTCAGGACGCCGGCCGTGCGTATTGCAATGTCGTGGCCGCCCGGACCGCGGTCACCTCGACCAAGGTCCGTTGTTCCATCGTCACGCTACCGCCGCCGCTGTTCACCGACGCCACCACCCCGCCGGGGATCTGCAACGCCGTCTGCATCACCTGGGGCACGCCGATCACCGTGAGGACGAACGGCCCGCTGAGCCGGTTGTCGTCCACGATGATGCCGCCGCCCTCGGCGTCCACGAAATAGCTGGACGCCACGATCCGCACCGGTCCGCCCTGGGCCCCGGCGATCTGCATGACCTCGCCGCCGGCGCCGCGCAGCTCCTGGACCGTGTTGAGGATCGCCGACGCCTTGACGCCGTTGATCACGATCCGCAGACCCGGCCCGCGGCCCGGCAGCGTGCCGCCGAGCAGACCGAGCTCGTCCGCGCGCTTCTCCGCCTCAGCGAGCGCCGCCTGCCGGCCCGCCACGCCCGAGGTGAGCTGACGCTGGCTGGTCTCCAGCGCGCTGATCTCGCTCTGCAGCCGGCTGTCGCGCGCCTCCAGGTCGCTGAGGATGCGCACCAGGTCCTCCTGGCGCGTGTTCGCCAGGCCCTCGTCGCTGTCGTTGCTGCGCAGCTGCACGACCAGCGTGAAGCCGAACAGCGCCAGCAGCACGAGGATCAGCGCCCCCGCCGAGCTCGGGCGCCGGCTGAGCAGACCGGCGGGCTTCTTCTCCCGTACGGCCTCGGCCGGCGCGCCCTCGTCCGGCGTCACCGGATCGGGTGACGGCGGCTCGGCGGGCGGCTCGGCGGGCGCCTCCCGGGGCACGGACAACCGGCGCGTCGGGCCCTCGAGATCGTCGGTCGGCGGGGCCTCCCGCGGCGTCTCCACCGTGGGACCCTCGTCCTCGACCGGGGTCAGCCGGCGGGTGACCTCCTCGGCCTCGTCCGGCTGCGCGGCAGGCGGCGGCTGGTGGCCCGCCGTGGACAGGTCCTCGGGCTGCTCGGTCACCGCGTCCCCCTCACGCCCGGAACAGGTGGCGGCGGATCGCCGCCACGTTGCCGAAGATCCGCACGCCGAGCACCACCACGACGCCGGTGGAGAGCTGACCGCCGACGCCCAGTTGGTCGCCCAGATAGACGATCAGCGCCGCCACCAGCACGTTCGAGATGAACGAGATGACGAACTGCTTGTCGTCGAAGATGCCGTCCAGGGTGGCGCGCACCCCGCCGAACACCGCGTCCAGCGCCGCCACCACCGCGATCGGCAGATAGGGCGCCAACGCCGGGGGCACGGTCGGGTGGAACACGATGCCCAGGACGACACCGGCGATCAGGGCGAGTACGGCGATCATCGGCCGCCTTCCGACGATGAGCGGGACGGGCCGGCCGGGGTGGAGGCCGATCCGGAGGACGAGAAGGTCGAGGGCTGCGGCGGCGGCGCGGAGGTCTCGGCGACCCGCAGCTTGAGCTCGGTGGCGGCGTCCAGGCGCAGGTCGTCGGCCTCGCGGGCGTCGAACGACATCCCGTACTTGCCGCCGAGCTGCTCGAAGAAGCGCCCCGCGTAGCCGGTGCGGAAGTCCTCCGCGAGGTCGTCGGGGCCGATCGCCACCACCTCGTACGGCGTGGTGACCGGGCGCAGGTCGACCAGGATCGCCTCGCCGGCCTGCCGGATCGTGGACGTCGCCGTCAGCCGCTGCCCGTTGATCGCGATCGCCTCGGCGCCCAGCGACCACAGCGCGTTCGTGGCCAGCTGCAGGTCGCTGTCCTTGACCCGGGCCACCGTGTTGCGCTCCCCGGTGACCGGGTTGATCGGCGTGGGCCCGTCGCCCACCGTGATCCGCGCACCGGAGCCCTGCACCGGCGCCAGCCCGGTGGCCGCCTCGGTGTCGCGCAGCCGCTGGGCCTCCTCGCCGCTGAGCTGCCGCTCCCGCAGCGCGGACACCTCGTCGGCCAGCCGGTCGGACTGCTCCTGCAGCGCGGCCGTGATCTCCCGGCGCTTCTGCACCTGCTCGATCAGCTCGGCGCGGGCGGTCGAGCGGGCCGGCTCGTCGGCCACCGTCTGCTGGTACGCCACGACCAGCAGGAACCCCAGCGCGACGAGCGAGAGCGCGAGCACGCCGCTGGTCACCCTCTTGCGGGCGCCCACCGGCTCGCCGTCGCGCAGCTTGCGGGCGGCCGCGTCGGCGTACCCGGGCTCGAGCGGGTTGCGGAACAGCTCGGTGAGGAAGTCGGGCGCGTAGACCCGCTTCGGCGGCGAGGCTTCGACGGGCGTCTCGTCCGGCACAGCCATCAGGTCGCCACCCGCGGCGCCCGCAGGAGCTGGGCGGTCTGCAGCAGGTAGAGCACCCCGGCGGCCCAGTACAGGCCGAGCGCCCACCACGCGAGCCCCCAGCCCAGCGGCCCGGCCCACCCGTCGATCGAGGGCACGGCCCGGGCGAGCAGGATCACCGGGAACCCGGCGAGCAGCACGAACGTGCCGGTCTTGCCCACGTAGTGCACCGGCGGGGGCCCGTACCCGTGCCGTCGCAGCACCAGCAGCGCGACGCCCAGCACCAGCTCGCGCAGCAGCAGAGCGCCGGTCAGCCAGTACGGCACCACGCCGCGCACGGTGAACCCGATCAGCGTGGCCAGGATGTAGAGCCGGTCGGCGAACGGGTCGAGCAGCTCCCCGAGGCGGCTCACCGAGTTCATCCGCCGCGCCACGAACCCGTCGACCCAGTCGGTCGTGCCGCCGATCGCGAGCACGATCACCGCGGCGACGTCGTGGTGCGGGCCGAGCAGCAGATAGAGGAAGAGCGGAACGCCGAGCAGCCGGATGAAGCTGATGACGTTCGGAATCGTCCAGATCCGGTCGGAGGGGCCGGCGATGGACGGCGCAGGCTGCTGCGACATCGCGACTTCCTCTCCCCCGACTGCGCCGGGACGGCGGCCCGGCTGATCCGGCGACCGGCACGGCCACACCCGGATGCATGCGTCCCCCGACGCCCGGGTCCCCCGACCGGCCACTCGCCGAGCAACTATAACGAGCTTCAGAATCCCCGTCGCCAACCACTCACGTGTCGCACATCGCCTAGAGCATCCTAGGAACCTAGTTCGACAGTTTCGAGCGGCCTCCGACGACAGCGAGAAAGGCGGACATGGGTTGTCAGGTTTTCGGGAGAGCATCGGCGGCATGGCTGAACAACCACTCACTGGCAAGGTGGCCCTCGTGGCCGGGGCCACCCGCGGCGCGGGGCGGCAGATCGCGGTGCAGCTCGGCGCGGCGGGGGCGACGGTCTACGCGACCGGGCGCAGCACCCGGGGGCGGCGCTCCGAGATGGACCGGCCCGAGACGATCGAGGAGACCGCCGAGCTGGTCACGGCGGCGGGCGGCACGGGGATCGCGGCCGCGGTCGACCACCTGGTGCCCGAGCAGGTGCAACGGCTCGTGCGCCGCATCGACGACGAGCAGGGGCGCCTCGACGTGCTGGTCAACGACGTGTGGGGCGGCGACCCGCTGACCACCTGGCACAAGCCGGTGTGGGAGCAGCCGCTCGAGGCGGGCTTCCGGCTGCTGCGGCTGGCGGTCGACACGCACATCATCACCAGCCACTACGCGATGCCGCTGCTGATCCGCGGGGCCGGCGGGCTGGTCGTGGAGGTCGGCGACGGCACCACGGCGTACAACGAGAAGAACTACCGGCTCTCGGTGTTCTACGACCTCGCCAAGACCAGCGTGAACCGGCTGGCGTTCGCC
Organism: Actinoplanes sp. URMC 104; assembly: GCF_051386375.1. Lineage (NCBI taxonomy): Bacteria > Bacillati > Actinomycetota > Actinomycetes > Micromonosporales > Micromonosporaceae > Actinoplanes > Actinoplanes sp. URMC 104. The sequence continues at coordinate 8,871 of NZ_JBPQTO010000011.1, forward strand.
TGGTCGCACGAGCTCGACCCGCACGGCGGCACGGCGGTGGCGCTGACCCCGGGCTGGCTGCGCTCCGAGATGATGCTCGACGGCTTCGGGGTCACCGAGCAGAACTGGCGCGACGCGACGGCCAAGGAGCCGCACTTCGCGATCTCGGAGTCCCCGGCGTACGTCGGCCGGGCCGTGGCAGCCCTCGCCGCCGACGAGGACAGGCGCCGCTGGAACGGCCGGTCGGTGTCCAGCGGCGAGCTGGCGCAGGTGTACGGCTTCACCGACGTCGACGGCAGCCGCCCGGACGCGTGGCGTTACCTGGTCGAGGTGCAGGACCCGGGCAAGCCGGCCGACGTGACCGGCTACCGGTAGAGCGCGGCCGTGCGTGCGGCGGCCTCGGCCAGCCGGGCGCGCAGCGAGGCCGGTTCGAGCACCTCCGCCTCCGGGCCGAGACGCAGCACGTACGAGTAGGCGACCTCGAGCGACTCGACCGGCAGCCGGGTGCGGACCCACCCGTCCGCGTCCGGCTCCTGCGCCGCGGCAAGCGCCTCGCCCACCGCGACGGTCTCGGCGACGAACCGCAGCAGCCGTACGCCGGAAGGACTGAGCCGGACGGTGATGACCTCGCGCAGCATCTGCCGCACGAAGTCGACCGCCCGCGCCGCCCAGAACGACGGCAGGTCGAAGGCGGGATCCCGGGCGAACGTGTCACCGGTCGGCTCGACGGCGGTGATCCGGTCGACGCGGTAGGACCGCAGGTCCTCCCCCACCGCGCCGACGAGGTACCAGACGCCGTTCTTGAGGACCAGGCCGTACGGCGAGACGGTCCGCGTCACCTCGTCGCCGCGCCGGTAACGCATGGTCAGCACGCGGTCGTGCCACACGGCCTGGGTGAGCTCGGCCAGCAGCGGCGGCGTCTGCGGGTCCTGGAACCAGCCCGGCGCGTCCAGGTGGAAGCGCTGCCCGGCGCGTTGCGACGCCTCCCGCAGGCCGGGCGGCAACGCGGCGAGGATCTTGAGCCGGGCCGCGCGGGCCGGCTCGGTCAGGCCCATCTCGGAGGCCGGCCCCGGCAGCCCGGCCAGGAACACCGCCTCCGCCTCGGCCCGCGACAGCCCGGTCAGCCGGGTGCGGTAGCCGTCGACCAGCCGGTAGCCGCCGGCGCGGCCCTGCTCGGCGTAGACCGGCACGCCCGCCGCCGACAGCTCGACCACGTCGCGGTAGACGGTGCGCTCGGACACCTCCAGCTCTCCGGCGAGCTCGGCGGCGGTCATCGTGCCGCGCGACTGCAACAGCAGCACCAAGTTGATCAGCCGCGCGGCACGAATGGTGATCAGCGCCCGCGCCGGGCCCGCACGTAGTCGTCCACCACGTAACGCCCCAGCTCCTCCGCGTCGGGGCTGAACACCCGGCCGCCGTTGCGCTCGGCGACCGCGTTCACGAACCGCTGCAGGCCGGGGTCCTCGCCCAGCATGAAGAAGTTCAGCGTGGCGCCGTAGCGGGTCAGGTGGTCGACCTCGTGGATCGTGGCGCGGACCGTCTCGGGCAGCGGCGGCCACCAGAACATGGCCTCGCCGTCCGGCTCGAGGTGGGCCGTCGGCTCACCGTCGGTCACCACCAGCACCACCGGCTCGGCCCCCGGGTGCCGGCGCAGATGCCGGCCCGCGAGCTTGAGCGCGTGCTGCAGGTTGGTGCCCTTCTCCATGGTCGGGTCGATCGCCGCCAGCTGCGCCTGCGAGAGCGCCGACGCGTGCAGGCCGAACCCGATGATCTGCAGCGCGTCCTGCGGGAACTGGGTGGCGACCAGGTGCGACAGCGCGAGCGCGGTCTGTTTCATCGGGCCCCAGCGCCCGTCGGCGTACATCGAGTAGGACAGGTCGACGCAGAGCGCGACCGCCGCCGACGCCCGCCGCTCGGTCTCGGCCACCTCGAAGTCGTCGGGCTCCAGGCGGACGGGAAGCACGCCGACCCCGCCGCCCGCGGCCCGGCGCCGGACCGCGTTGCCGATCGTGCGCACCACGTCCAGCGGCTGCTCGTCGCCGAACTCCCAGCGCCGCGACGACCCGATCAGGTCGCCGGCCGCCCCGGCGTCGCGCAGGTCGTGCTGCCCCTGCTTGCGGCCCGACAGGTCGTCGAAGACCTGGGCGAGCGCCGTACGCCCGAGCCGGCGCAGCGCCTTGGGCGAGAGCGTGAGCCCCTCGGCGTCCCGCGTGACCCACCCCTGCCGGTTGAGCTCGCGCTCGAGCTCGCGCAGCCGGCGCACGTCGTCGGCGGCCGAGCGGCCCAGCTGGCGCTCCACCATCTCGACGTCCACGTCGTCGAGCGTGGCGCCGGGATGCTCCTGGCCGAGCTGGTCGAGCAGCTCGTCGAGCTCCCCGATCTCGCCCAGCGCCGCGGCCGCGTCGCCGTACCCCAGGTCCTCGGGGCCCCGCATCCGCTCGCCGCGGCCCCAGTTGAGCTGGGGACGCAACGCCCGCAGGTTGTCGGTCAGCTCGCCCAGCTGTCCCCGCAGCGGGCCGTCGCCGAGCGCCTGGTCCATCAGCCGGGACAGCTCCTCCTGCTGCTGCGGGCTCAGCGACCGCATCAGCCGCTCGGCCGCCGCGGCCTGCCGGGCCAGCGAGTCGATGAGCTCCTCGACGTTGCCGGGATTGCCCGGGAAGAACTGGCCGTGCTTGTCCATGAACTGCTGGAACGCGTCGTCGGTGTCCTCGCCGCGGGCGTGCTTGGCGAGCAGGTCGTTGAGGTCGGAGACCATCTCGGAGACGCCGTCGAGGTTGCCCTGCTGCAGCGCCTGCTTCATGCCGGCGAACCGCTGCTCGATCACCTCGTTGCGCAGCCCGTCGAGGATCTGTTGGTAGAGCTGCCGGGCCTCGTCGGACGCCCAGCTGTAGTCGGACAGCTCCTCGACGGCCCGCGACGTGGACCGCGGCAGGTTGTCGAGCACTGCCTCCTGAAAACGCGCGTCCATGTCGTCGCGGCCGCGCAGCTCGTCGCGCTCGGTGGCGACGGCCTGGTCGAGCAGCTGCTGCGCCCGGGTGACCGCGCCGTCGAGGTTGCCGCGGCGCAGCGCGTCGCGGCGCATCCGGCGGGCCCGGTCACGCAGCTCGTCGAGCCCGCGCCCGGCCCGGGGGCCGCGCCGCACCAGGTCGCGCAGCACGTCGCGCAGGCTGTCGCCGGCCAGCACGCGCTCGCCGACCTCGTCGACGGCGGCCCGCACGTCGTACGGCGGGGCGAGCGGGTCGGGCCCGTCGCGCCACGCCCCGTACCGGAACCTGTTTCGTGCCATGCCTAGCTCCCGTAGAGGGTGCGGCCGTCGTCGGTGAGCTCCTTGGCCAGCCGGCGGGTGAGATGGAGCCCCTCGAGCACGAACTCGACGCCGCTCGCCGCCTGCCCGGGACTCGGCGCGTCGCCCAGCCCGAGCCGGTCGAGCACCTTGGCCAGCCCCGGCACCGTGCCGATCTGGCCGAGCAGCTCCTCGGCGCTGACCAGGTCGCCGGTCTCGATGATCGCGCCCTCGGCCACCAGGTCGGTGAAGCCGGACAGGTCGAGCCCGCCCAGCCGGTCGCGGAACGTCTCGGCGGTCGCGACCCGCAGCAGGTGCCCCAGCACCTCGGTCTCGCGCCCCTCCTCGCCGCTCTCGAACTCGACCTTGCCGCGCAGGGTCGAGGTCACCGACACGGTGTCGCACACCCGGGCCACAGCCTCGCGCTCGCCGCGCAGCCCGCTGCGGCGCAGCGCGGAGGCGGCCACCGTCTCGGCCGCGGCGATCGCGAACCGGGCGGAGATGCCCGAGCGCGCGTCCACCGACGGCGACGCGCGCACCGCCCGGGTGTAGCGGGCCAGGACGTCGACCAGGTGGTCGGGCACGGCCGCGACCAGCTCGGCCTCCTGCCGGATCAGCGCGGTCTCCAGGCTCAGGTCGACCGGGTAGTGCGTGCGGATCTCGGCGCCGAACCGGTCCTTGAGCGGCGTGATGATCCGCCCGCGGTTCGTGTAGTCCTCGGGGTTGGCCGAGGCCACCAGCAGCAGGTCGAGCGGCAGCCGCAGCTGGTAGCCGCGCACCTGGATGTCGCGCTCCTCGAGCACGTTGAGCAGCGACACCTGGATGCGCTCGGCCAGGTCGGGCAGCTCGTTGACCGCGAAGATGCCCCGGTTGGTGCGCGGCACCAGCCCGAAGTGGATCGTGTCGGGGTCGCCCAGCGCGCGCCCCTCGGCCACCTTGATCGGGTCGACGTCGCCGATCAGGTCGCCGACGCTGGTGTCCGGGGTGGCGAGCTTCTCGCCGTAGCGCTCGGAGCGGTGCAGCCACGAGATCGGCAGCAGGTCGCCGGTCTCGGCCACCAGCCGCCGCGACGCCGGGGTGAGCGGATGGTAGGGGTGCTCGTGCAGCTCGGAGCCGGCGATGACCGGCGTCCACTCGTCGAGCAGGTCGATCAGCCCGCGGATGAGCCGGGTCTTGCCCTGGCCGCGCTCGCCGAGCAGCACCATGTCGTGCCCGGCCAGCAGGGCCCGCTCGACCTCGGGCAGGACGGTGTCGTCGTAGCCGACGATGCCGGGGAAGCGTTTCTCGCCCGAGCGCAGCCGGGCGAGCAGGTTGTCGCGCAGCTCCTGCTTGACGGTGCGGAACTCGTGGCCGGAGGCCCGCAGCTCGCCCACGGTGCGCGGGAGGTCGGATGGGGGTGTGATCGCGGTTGGTGCGTCTGTCACCGCAAGAACGCTACTCCGCCTGTGTGACAAGTCGCCGCCCCCGGCTTCTCGCCCCCTGCCTGTGCCCGTCCCTCGGCCGACCCCACCCACCCGGGGGCCTGCCAGCCTACGACGAGGGCGGGAGCGCCCGGCAGTTTTCCACAACCCGGCTCCGGTCCGGAAAACGGTCGTCCACAGCGCCGCCCGTTGTCCACAGCACAGCGGCAGGTGCTGGCGCCGGGGCCCGGCGGCAGGGCAGGCTTCCGGCATGGCGACGATCGAGCGATACGCGGCATTCACCGACGACCCCGCGGGCGGCAACCCGGCCGGCGTGGTCCGCGACGCCCAGGGGCTGGACGACGCGGGCATGCTGAAGATCGCGGCCGAGGTGGGCTACTCGGAGACCGCGTTCCTCACCGAGCACCGCGGAGACGGCCGCTACCGGGTGCGCTTCTTCAGCCCGCTGGCCGAGGTGCCGTTCTGCGGCCACGCGACCGTGGCGACCGCGGTCGCGCTCGGCCCGGGCGAGCACGTCTTCACCACGAACGCCGGGGACGTGCCGGTCACGGTCGACACCGCCGGGTGGGCCATGCTGACCAGCGTCGCACCATCCGTCGCCGACCTCGCGCCCGGCGATCTGGAGGCACTGCTGGACGTGCTGCGCTGGCGGCCCGACGACCTCGACCCGGAGCTGCCGCCGCGGGTCGCCTACGCGGGCGCCCACCATCCGGTGCTGGCCGCCGCGTCCCGGCAGCGGCTCGCCGACCTCGACTACGACTTCGACGGGCTCAAGGCGCTGATGGAGGCGCGCGGCTGGACGACGATCCAGCTGGTCTTCCGCACCGGCGCCGACTCCTTCGACGTCCGCAACCCGTTCCCGGTCGGCGGCGTGGTGGAGGACCCGGCCACCGGCGCGGCCGCGGCGGCGCTGGGCGGCTATCTGCGCGCGCTGCGGATCGTCGGCGACGACGCCGTCGTGCACCTGCGCCAGGGCGACGACCTGGGCCGGCCGAGCCGGCTGACGGTCCGCCTGCTGCCCGGGGAGGCGGGCGTGCGGGTCAGCGGGAAGGCGGTGCCGCTGCCCGCCTAGACTCGGTGCGCGATGAGTGCCACCTTGATTGCCCGGGATCTCGCCGCGGGGCACGGCGACCGAGTGCTGTTCTCCGGGCTCGACCTGGTCGTCGCGCCGGGCGACGTGGTCGGCCTGGTCGGGGTCAACGGCGCCGGCAAGACGACCCTGTTGCGGACGCTGGCCGGCCTCGTGCCGCTGGAGAGCGGGAGCGTGACGCTCAGCCCGCCCACCGCGAACGTCGGCTACCTGCCGCAGGAGCGCGAGCGGCGCGAGGGTGAGACGGTCCGCGACTTCCTCGCCCGGCGCACCGGCGTGGGCCCGGCCCAGCAGGCGCTCGACGCGGCGACCGAGCGGCTCACCGCGGGTGAGGCAGGTGCCGACGACGAGTACGCGACGGCGCTGGAGCGCTGGCTGGACCTGGGCGGCGCCGACCTGGACGAGCGCGCCGGGCAGGTGGCGGCCGAGCTCAACCTCACCGTGAGCCTCGACCACCCGATGACCGCGCTCTCCGGCGGGCAGGCCGCGCGCGCCGGGATGGCGTCGCTGCTGCTGAGCCGGTACGACGTGTTCCTGCTCGACGAGCCGACCAACGACCTCGACCTCGACGGGCTGCGCCGGCTCGAGCAGTTCGTGACGAGCCTGCGGGCCGGGGCGTTGCTGGTCAGCCACGACCGGGAGTTCCTGACCCGCACGGTCACCAAGGTGCTCGAGCTCGACCTCGCGCAGCAGCAGATCAACCTGTACGGCGGCGGCTACGCGGCGTACCTCGAGGAGCGCGACCGCGCGCGCCGGCACGCGCGCGAGCAGTACGAGGAGTACGCCGACAAGAAGGACGACCTGCTCGAACGGGCCCGGATGCAGCGCGCCTGGATGGACAAGGGAGTCCGCAACGCCCGGCGCAAGGCCCCGGACAACGACAAGATCGCCAAGCACGCCCGCGGGGAGACCAGCGAGAAGCAGGCGGCCAAGGCGCGGCAGACCGAAAAGATGATCGAGCGCCTCGAGGTGGTGGAGGAGCCGCGCAAGGAGTGGGAGCTGCGCATGGAGATCGCCGCGGCGCCGCGCTCCGGCTCGGTGGTGGCGACCCTGCGCGACGCCGTGGTGCAGCGCGGCGACTTCCGGCTGGGGCCGGTCACCCTGCAGATCGACTGGGCCGACCGGGTGGCGATCACGGGCGCGAACGGCTCCGGCAAGTCGACGCTGCTCGCGGCCCTGCTGGGGCGGATCCCGCTGGACGAGGGCACGGCGCACCTGGGCTCGGGCGTGGTGGTCGGCGAGATCGACCAGGCGCGCGGGCTGTTCCTGGGCGACAAGCCGCTGATGGCCGCGTTCGGTGCGGCGGTGCCCGAGATGAGCGACGCCGACGTGCGGACGCTGCTGGCCAAGTTCGGGCTGCGGGCCGCGCACGTGCCCCGGCCCGCCGCGAGCCTGTCGCCGGGCGAGCGCACCCGCGCGGCGCTGGCGCTGCTGCAGGCGCGCGGGGTCAACCTGCTCGTGCTGGACGAGCCGACCAACCACCTCGACCTGCCCGCCATCGAGCAGCTCGAAGCGGCCCTGGCCTCGTACGCGGGAACTCTGCTCCTGGTGACGCACGACCGGCGCATGCTGGAGGCCGTCACGATCACCCGCCACCTCGAGGTCGCCGACGGCAAGGTCAGCGGCTGAGTCACCGCACCGAGCGCGCCACCCGGAAGCCGACGTCGTCGACCCGGAACGTCGGGTGGCTGCGCCGGCGCACCGAGGCGCGGCAGCTCCAGTGCTCGTCGAACCACCCGCCGCCGCGCAGCACGCGGTAGGTGCCGTACACCTGCGGGTCGTACAGGTCCCAGCACCAGTTCCAGACGTTGCCGAGCATGTCGTACAGGCCCCACGCGTTGGGCTGCTTGCCGCCGACCTCGCGCAGCCGGCCGCCGGAGTTGTCCCTATACCAGGCGATCTCGTCGAGCTCGCCGTAGCGCGGCCCCGGCGTCCCGGCACGGCAGGCGTGCTCCCACTCCGCCTCGGTGGGCAGCCGGTAGCCGTCCGAAGTGTCCACCAGGCTGACGTCGTCGCCGTCGATCACGTACGCGGGCGGCAGCCCCGCCTGCAGCGACTGCGCGTTGCAGAACCGCACGGCGTCCAGCCAGGACACGCTCTCGACCGGCAGCCGGTCGCCGCCCGGCAGGCCGTACTCGCCGCGGGTCACCGGAAAGACGCCGATCTCGTACGGCCGGAGCGTGACCTCCCATCGGCGCTGCGTGCGACGGTCGGCGAGGGTCACCACCCCCGCGTCCACTGCGATCGTCTCGAGCATCGGAAAAGCGTATCGACGTGAGGAACTGCCACCGGCGGGGTACCCCTGGGCGCATCGGACCTGAGGAGAACCATGGCGGCGAAGCGTTCGTTCACATCCGCGCTGGCTGCGGCGGCACTCGTGCTCGGCGGGTGCGCGGTCATCCCGCTCGAGGAGGACCAGCCGCAGCGGGGACGGCAGAGCTCGGGCTCCGACGTGGTCACCCCGGCGCTGCGCGACGTCGAGCGGTTCTGGACCCAGCAGTTCGGCACGATCGCCGACGGGCAGAAGTTCACGCCCGTGAGCGGCGGCTACTTCCCGTACTCGCAGAGTGATCCGCCGCCCGCGTGCGGTGGGCAGCAGTCCTCGTACGAGCCGAACGCCTTCTACTGCCCGGCCGACGACTTCATCGCCTGGGACGCGCAGCAGCTCATCCCGTCCCTGCAGGAGACGTACGGGCCGCTGCTCGTCGGCTTCGTGATCGCGCACGAGTACGGGCACGCCATCCAGGCGCGCATCGGCCCCGAGCGGCAGCCCACCGTGGTGCTCGAGCAGCAGGCCGACTGCTACGCCGGGGCCTGGCTCGCCGACGTGCTCGCCGGCAAGTCGACCGCGTTCACCAACGTCACGCCCGCGCAGCTCGACAACACCGTCGCCGGCATGCTGCAGCTGCGCGACCAGCCCGGCACGCCCGCCGAGTCCGAGGGCGCGCACGGCAACGCGTTCGACCGCATCCGGGCGATGCAGGACGGCGTCGACGAGGGCGTGCAGACCTGCGCCGGCTACCGGGCGAGCAACCTGCCCGTGACCGAGGTGCCGTTCAGCAGCCAGCGCGAGGCGGAGACGGGCGGCAACCTGGCGTACGAGGACGCGGTCAGCCTGCTCGCCGACGACGCCCAGTCGTACTGGCAGCGCACCTACCCGCAGCTGGCCGGCAACCAGTGGGCGGACCTGGCGATCCAGCCGTACCGCTCCGGCAGCCCGCCGCAGTGCGCGCAGCCCGACCCCGCGGCCGACGGCGGCGCGTTCTACTGCAACGACCCGGAGTTCGCGGCGTTCGACAGCACCGGGCTCGGCCCGGAGCTGCACCGCAAGATCGGCGACTTCGCGCTCGGTATGCTGCTCGGCGACCTGTTCGCCCGCGCCGCGCAGACCCGCCGCGGCCAGTCCACCCGCGACGAGAAGGGCCAGCTCACCGTCGACTGCCTGGCCGGCTCGTGGACCAACGACCTGCTGACCCGCAAGGCGAACAGCAAGGTGCTGCTCTCCCCCGGCGACCTCGACGAGGCGGTGACCGCGCTGCTGGCGTTCGGCCGCGGTAACGAGGGCCAGGGCCCGACCGCGTTCGACCGCATCGCCGCCTACCGCGAGGGTGTGCTGAAGGGCCTGCGGCCCTGCACCGACTAGCCTGGCCCCCATGCCGGAGATCGTCGAGCTGCTCGCCTCCCCGGTGCACCGCTTCGAGGGGCGCCCGTCCGACGGCCCGGCGGACGCCCCCGCGGTCGAACTGGTCCCCTCGGTGCAGATCCGGGCCGGCCTCGGCATCGCCGGCGACCGCTACTTCAACAAGCCCGCCCACCGCGACGCCAGCATCACCGTGATCAGCCAGGAGTCCCTGCCCCCCGGTGTCGGCCTTCTCGCCGTACGGCGCAACATCCTGCTGCGCGGCCTCCTCGTCGACGACCTGGCCGGCCGGGTGCTCACCCTCGACTCCGGCGACGGCCCGGTGCGGTTGCAGGTCAACAGCCGGGCGCATCCGTGCGCTTGGATGGACGTCACCGTCGGGCCGGGCGCCTGGAAGGCCCTGCGCCGCAAGGGCGGCATCCGCTGCACTCCCCTGGACGACGGCGTCTTACGCCTCGGCCCCGTGAAGGCAACCGTCACCTGAAACGATTTCGCCGCTTGGTTGCGCCGCTCGACCGGGTCGCTCCCCGGGTCGCTCCCCGGGCCGCCAGAGGGGTGGTCCCGATTGGTGTTCGCAGTTTTTCCGCCCCGCACATCGCAGTTGATGGCGACGTGATGGCAGTCACGGCGGTATGAGCACGCGCCGACACATCAGCGCGTATTCCGTTGACTGCTTGCCGAGCATGGCGGACCATTCTTTTTGTTCCCACCACAGCGACGCATATCCACCGGACGGCGCGCATGCGCAAGGCAGTAATGCGGAAAATGGCGCCGCAGTGACACACCCGCAACAAATTGCACGTTCGCCGCACGGGCTTCCGTCGCCGCGTGGCACCCACTCACCCCGACCCGGCGCTTCCGTATTGCCGCGCAGAGCGAAACGAGCGGATGGCTTGACTTCGCCCGGCATTGAAGCCTCACAGCTGCGCCCCACGCCGGTCGAGTCGGGCTCCCACTGGCGACGCGTCGGTTTCCCGGCCGGCCCGGCGCGGCCGCTCTCGCGAATCCTGGCCGCATTGAGCGACTGACCAGGCGGCGCAGCCGCTCTCGCGAACCCTGGCCGCCAGGAGAGCGCGACTGACCAGGCGGCGCGGCCGCTCTCGCGGATCCTGGCCGCGTCGAAGGGGGCGAATGTCCGGGCGGCACAGCCGGGTACGCACGAGCGCAACCGGCCGCTCTCTTCGGCGCGCCCGCGCGTCGGAGTACTGCCATCGGCGGCGCCTGACGTGATGGAAGGGAGACGGCCGTCTCCGGATTCTCTGCGGCATGCGCTCGGTGAGGACGCTGCAGCTTGTCTGCGCCGCGCGCTTGGCAAAGGCCCTGCAGCTGATCCGCGGCACGCGCCCGGCGAAGGCGCTGCAACTCCCCGGCGGGGTCCGCCTGCTCCAGGTGCTGCGGCTTTCGCTTGGTAGAGGCGTTGCAGCGTCCCGGCGGCGTGGGCCAGGTGCGGGCGTTGTGACTTCTCGGCCGGGTCCGCCTTATCCAGCTGCTGCGGCTCCGCTGCGGCTCTCGCTTGGTGGAGGCGTTGCAGCGTCCCGGCGGCGTGGGCCAGGTGCGGGCGTTGTGACTTCTCGGCCGGGTCCGCCTTATCCAGCTGCTGCGGCCCCGCTGCGGCTCTCGCTTGGTGGAGGCGTTGCAGCGCCTCGGCGGCGTGGGCCAGGTGCGGGCGTTGCGACTTCTCGGCGGGGTCCGCCTGATCCAGGTGTTGCGGCTTCGCTGCGGCTCTCGCTTGGTGGAGGCGTTGCAGCGCCTCGGCGGCGTGGGCCAGGTGCGGGCGTTGCGACTTCTCGGCCGGGTCCGCCTGATCCAGGTGATGCGGCTTCGCTGCGGCTCTCGCTTGGTGGAGGCGTTGCAGCTTGTCGGCATGTCGGCGCTGGAGACCGTAAGCGCGGCGACGCTCGTGCTCACGGCGGAATACGTCACGCTCGACGGAATGGCGACGTGACGCCGTCCGGTCGCGCATTCCCGCGAGTTCCGCCCGAGTGAACAATTGAAGCTGCCGCCGCATGACTCAATTGTCCCGCGCCGGATGCCGAATTCCCAGTCCGCCGGAGTGTCGATCATGCCAAGTTTCCTCTGCCGCCTAACCAAACTCGAATCGCTTTATTGGCGCCAGCGCCGATCCAACGCCCGATACCGATGCCCCGCCTTACCGAATCGCCTCTACGACGAGATACAGAATGCATGCGGGGTGGTGTGGGCTCGTGTGGAATGTAAGTAGATAAGTTATTCGGCGCAGCTCTCGGCCGGCCGGCAGCGCGGCTCAGGCATGCACGGCTTCGACCAGAGCAGCCAACCCCTCCACCACGGCGTCGAGGCCGTCATGGGGATCCCCGCCGGGTTCGGTCATGTAGGTGTCGCGGCGGATTTCGACCATGAGGGCGGTGACGGCGGCCGTGTGGCCGTAGAAGTCGAGGGGCACGTAGGCGCCGCTGAAAGGGGTGTTGACGTCGACCGAGAAGGCGGCGAAGGCCGAGCGGGCGGCGCCGAGCAGGGACGCGGGGGCGTGGGCCGGGTCGGCGCCCAGGCAGATCTGGGGGCGGGGGGTGTCGCCGTGGAGTTCGTACGGCAGGGGGACGGTCGGATAGGAGTGGACGTCGAGCACGACTGCCCGGCCGGTGGCGGACAAGCGGTCGGCGACCAAGCCGGTCATCGCGGCGGCGTACGGGGTGAAATGGTCGCGGATCAGCTGGGCGTCGCGTGCGGGGTCGTCGGCGCGCAGGCGGCGGCGGGCGTGGCCGTGGGTGTAGACGGCGCCCATGCCGACGGCGCGCATCTCCTCGCGGTCGTCGGGGAAGCGCTCGGGGTCGACGACCAGGCGCGACAGGGTGTTGGTGAAGACCCAGGCCCGGCCGGCGGCGCGCGCGGCGATCAGGTCGGTGTGGGCGTCGGTCAGGTTGTCGAGCTCGGCGGTCAGGGCGGCGTCGTCGAGCAGGATGCCCGCCCGCGCCCCGGGGGTCAGCTCCCGGGACGCGTGCGGGACGTGCAGGATCACCGGCGAGGCGGGGTCACCGGGCGCGATCTGAAAAGTCACCGGGCCATTGTCGGGGCCGCGGCACAGAAGTGGCTGTGGTGCGGCTCTCCAGGACCAGGGCGGCGATGAGCAACGCCGCGCCGATCCAGCCGGCAGAGCCGAGGCGGTCGCCCAGCAGGACGACGGCCAGGGCGGTGCCGACGAGGGGTTCGAGCAGGGCCATGAGCGACGCGGTGCCGGCCGCCGTGGAGTGCAGGCCCCGGAAGTACGCGGCGTAGCCGAGCGCGGTCGGGCCGATCCCCAGCAGCAGGAGCAGGCCGAACGCTGCCGGAGTGGGCGTGAAGGTCAGGCCGTCGGCGAGGGCCAGCGGAGTGAGCACGGCGGCGCCGAGGGTGAAGGCGAAGCCGGTGGAGGCCAGTTCGTCCAGGCCCTCGACCGGGCGGGCGCCGACCAGCGTCATGGTGCCGAAGCCGGCGGCGGCCAGCAGGGCGAAGGCGGCTCCGACGAGGGTGTCCGCGGGGTCGGCGGCGCCGGAGGGTACGCCCACGAGCAGCGTGAGGCCGGCCAGGGCCAGCCCGGCGGTGGCGAGGGTGGCGGCGCCGACGCGGCGGCGGCCGGTGAGTGCCTCGGCGAGCAGCACGAGCACCGGGGAGGCGCCGATGGTGAGCAGCGTGGCGAGGCTGACCGTGGTGCGGGCGACGGCGGCGAAGTAGCTGGCCTGGAACAGCGCGGCCAGCAGCCCGACCACGACGATGCGGGTCCAGGCGGCGCGGCCGCGGGGCAACGGACGGCGTGCGACGCCGAGATCGGCACTGTCGCGAGGCAACGGACGGCGCACGACGAGAAGGTCGGCACGGCCGCGCGACAGCGGACGGCGCGAAACGAAAGGGGCAGCGCGGCCACGGGTGAGGAGGAAGGCGGCGCGGCCGCGGGTGAGGAGGAAGGCGGCGCGGCCGCGGGTGAGAAGAAGGGCGGCGACGAGCGCGAGGCCCCCGACGCCCAGGCGGGCGGCGGCGACGCCGAGCGGGGAGAGGCCGGCCTCGCGGGCGAGCAGGGTGCCGGTGAGGCCGCCGGTGCCCCACAGGCAGCCGGCGGCGATCAGATACCAGAGACCGTTGACGGTGGCGGGTTTGGTGACGAGCACGGGTCATCGCTCCTGCGACGGGATGCGGACAGGGTCGCGGAAGCGGGAGCGGCTGGAGAAGCAAAGCGCCATCGCGCGCCCGGCCACCGGCCGGGCGCGCGGGAAGCCGTCCCGCTCAGGAGCGGGGTGGCGGGGTGACGAAAAGCCGTCGGCGCATCAGCCCATCGTAGCGGTCAGCGGGCGCGGGCTCCGTAGCCCGCCGCCTCGAGGGCCGCGTGGTGGGACTCGATCACGGGGACCGCCGCGGCGGCGACCTGGCGGGCCGGCGGCTCGGCGCCCGCGGTGGCCTCCCGCTGGGCGCGCTTGAGGGCCTTGTGGTGGCCGGCCAGCTGGGTGGAGACGAACAGCGGGTCGAACTCGGTGGGCCGGGCCGCCTCGTAGCGGCAGGCCAGCTCCTGCTGCTGCTCGGTCGGCAGGTCGGGCAGCGTGACCCGCAGCTGGGCGGCGACGCGGATCACCTCGGCGTCCATGGCGGTGTGGTCTCGCACGAAGCGGGCGCCGATCGCGCGGACGCCGGCGCTGGGCGACTTGCGCTGGGCGAGCCGGCCGGCGGCGATCTCCGCGAGGTTGGACTGGTGGGCGGCCCGCAGGAAGTGGACGTACGGCACTTCGGGTGCGTACCTTGCTGGCACTCCGAGCGGTGACCCGATCACGTCGGCTATGGGCCTTCCGATTCTTCCGAGCGCGAACGTCCCGGTTCGCACGGTGTTTGTTGCGGACGCTACCCGGCTTTACGTCGGTGTTCGCCGCGACCTCACGCTGAACGTTTCGCAGGATTACCAGTTCGGTAACGACGTGACCTCATGGCGACTCACCTACCGCCTCGCCGGCGTCCGCGCGGCGGAGGCCACTTCGGCCGTGAAGATTGTCGCTTCTGCCACCTGAGTTTATGACTAATCGCTAGTTGTTTCCTTCAGTGCGGCCAGCGGTTTAGAGGGATCGCCCCCAGGGCTTGTGCGACCTGGGGCCTCTCTGTTAGCCGTGATGGCTTCACGGGTCATCCCATCCGCGTGGAGCTTTCTCGGTTTACAGGGCAGTAGATCGATTCAGTGGGTGTTCGTGTGTGTGGGCGGGGACGGCCTGGGAGCAATCCCAGGTCTTTCTCTTTTTTGGCCCTTGTCCCTTGTAGCAAATTATAAGGAAGGACTTCGTCATGACTTTCAAGACTCCCCCGCATGAGCGCGTACTGGCGCGCTCTATAGAGATGCCGATTATGGACGGCGGTTGCATCCTGTGGATGGGCGCGACAACGCCAGACGGATACGGCCTGATGAGCGTCAACGGGAAGCTTCAATACGTTCACCGGATCATGGCACGGCACGCGGGCATGAATGTTGACGATCAAACAGTGGATCATCTCTGCCGGGTGCGCAATTGTGTGAACTTCCGCCACCTGGAGTAGCTCCACACCTATCCGGAAGGTTCTCACCCGTTCAAGGTCCCGTACCCGTCACCAACGTCCTGGGACAGCACAACTAGAGCGTTCCGGGTACTTCCTGACTACGTGTGAGGGGTGCCGGCGGCCCTTCTACTGTTCAGCGTACGGATCTGCCCGTATCGAATTCTGTACGTCCGGGTGCGAGTGGAAGCATGGGGACGAGGTTGCCAAGTGGCCGGCATGGGTCCACAAGAATTCTCGCAGGGAAGGCGACTGCCTTATCTGGCTAGGCTCGTATGCGGTACGAAACAAAAACCCCGTTCACACCTACCCTGACGGGACAAGAGTCTCCGTGAAAATCCTGCTGATGAAGGATGACGGGTACGTGCTCCGCTTCAAGACTTCGTGCAGCAGCGGAAGGTGTTTAGCGCCATGGCACCAAAAATGGATATTCTCAGACCGCGAAACGCCCTCAGATCCATTCTGAGCGCACGAAAGAGCCCCACCCTATAGGCAGCATAGGGTGGGGCGCCAGATTGGTCTACGGGGCTTCAGAGGTCGAATTCTCCAGCCTTAACGCCAGCGATGAAGTCGGCCCAGGCCGCCGGCGTGAACGTCAGCGTTCCGCCTTCCCTGTCCTTCGTGTCCCGGACCGGCACAACGTCGGGAAGGTTTGTTGCGACTTCAACACAGTTGCCGCTCTGCCCGCTACGGGTGGCCTTACGCCACTGAGCACCTTCAAGGTCACGGGTCACCGGGACCACTCCTTTATCTTCTCTTCGATCGCGGCCCTGGATGCCGGTAGATCGAGTGCCACTGTACTCAGGTCGTCCCAGATAGCCGAGTAGGTTTCGACTTCCTCAGCTTTGTCCAGGTAGAGACTGCCTGTGGGCAACTCTTGGTAGATCGTTGTTGGCTCAGGGTCACGAGCCGATGACTCTCTAGGAAAGTCGAGAATCACGAACGGACCCTGATAGGCGGTATGCGGTCCGACACTGAAGGGGATGACCCGAATGGACACATTCGGCCGTTCCGAGAATGCGAGCAAACACGAGAGTTGATCGGTCATCACCTCGGGGCCGAATCCGCGAAGTAGCGCCGATTCGCTGAGGATCACGTCTAGCTCAGGCGCTTTCGGTTCCCTCCGGGTGAGGATCCGCTGGCGTTGCATACGCATCTCTGTCCGGCGCTCCACAGCGTCCGGCGGAAGCCCTTTGATAGGGCCACGGCTGATGATCGCTCGCGCGTACCCCGGTGACTGGAGAAGTCCGGGGATCACTTCCGCTTCGTACTGGCGGAGCCTGGACGCTGCGGACTCCATGCCCAAGAAGAGTTGAAACCACTCCGGGATGTCGGAGTACGCGTGCCACCATCCCTTAGCTTTGCTCTGCCGGGCCAACTCCTTCAACGCCTCAGTGACGTTCGTGTCGGCCCCGTAGGCGCGGCACATTACGTCCACGTCGTTCGGGTGGATCGGCACCTGTCCTGTCTCGTATCGCCACAGGCGGGGCTTGCTCCACTCCAGGGCCGCCACGGCTTCCACGACAGTCAGCGGTACCGCTTCCCGTAGCTGCCTCAGCGCCCGGCCTAGCTGCCGGCGCGGCACGGTTGATCCGCTGTTATCGGTACTCACCGCGTAACCCTCCCTAGCGTCACCGCGTAACCGCCTGGCCGGCTCTTGCGTAACCTTCTTCGGCTGAACGTCTCGTGTTGAGCCGTTCTACCGCGTAACCGTTGCGCTGCGCTAGATGCTGCCGGAAACATCGCTCCTGAGCGGAGCATCCCTGTTGTCCGCTTCCCGATAGCCCCCGCGTCTCGTCGGGTCGCCTGGATCGACTGGGCGGGACGTGGGCCACAACCCAGGGGGTGACCGATGGCGAACACTGCCAGCACCGATCTACCGGCCGGCGTGACGCTGAAGGCGAGCGCTCTAGGCGGCTACGCCGTCCACCTGGGCGGCGAATTCGTCGGTTGGATACACGAGAACGGCCCGGAGCGCTGGAACGCCTACAGGCGCGCTGAGCCTCCCCGAACCGGTGAGTTCCTGGGTGCCTTCCGTCGGGCGGACGCTGTGGAGCGGATCGCGCGCGCGGCTACCAATACTGCCGGCCACGGGAAGGCCGGCCATGCTCAGGGATGAACTCGTGAAGGCCCTGGAGGCCCAGCCGTGGAACACGGACGTACGGCTCAGGGTCGGCAAGATTGACGTGGACGTGACCCGTGTCGACCACGATCCGGACCGGGAAGCGATCATCCTCGAGATCCACCCGGACGATCTGGAGGGCGCTGTCAGGGCTGCGGCGGCCGGCCCATGGTGGAGGCAGAAGGGGCCCCCGGCGCGTGACCGGGGGACCTCTTCACTCGTGGCGGTTGCTGGTCAGCGGCGGACGATCGTTCGACGTGTGATCCCGCCACTGAGCGAACAACGGATCATCCTCGTGCACTTCGATCACGCCGTCCCCCATGATCCCGGTTGCTTCGTCGTACGCCGGGACGGGTATGGCTAGCGTCTCGTGATCGACCCAGTAAGCCCGCATCACTCGCCCCGCTTACGGAACGGGTTCGGCAACCCCGCCCCCACCCACGCGCGGCACAAGAACACGCAGAGCTCGACGCTGTTGTCAGAGGACACCGGGGTGCCGTTCGACGAGCTGCAGGCCGAGCAGATCGCGCTGTTCCGCGAGGCGTGGAAGCAGGCCGGCCACGCCCGCGAGCCGCGGGTCTCGATCTCGCGCAGCGTCCTGCCGATCACCGAGGAGATCGACCGGGTCTACTTCGGCAACCAGGAGCAGGAGGACCAGATCGGGCTGCTCGAGGGGGTGCGGTCGCGCTTCGGCCGCACGTACGCCGGGGAGCCAGACCGGATCGCCGAGGAGCTCGCCGCCGACGCCGCGGTGCGGGCCGCCGACACCGTGCTGTTCACCGTCCCGAACCAGCTGGGCGTCGCCTACAACGCCCGGATCCTCGAGACGATCACCAAGCACATCGCTCCCGCCATGGGGTGGAATCCGGCGTAGCCTGAAGCCGATGACCGCATCCGGAACCGAGGGTCAGTCCACGACGGAGCCCGCCGTGGCCGGTCTCGCGCCGCCCGCGCCGGGCCGCGACGCGTACCCGATCGGGTTCCCCGTGGTGGCGCTGGTCGCGTCGGCCGGCGGCGTCGGCGCCATCGCCGAGGTGCTCGGCTCGCTGCCGCCCGGCCTGCCCGCGGCGGTCATCGTGGCGCTGCACCAGGATCCCCACCGCGCCAGCCACCTCGTGCACGTCCTGGGCCGGGCCACGCAGCTGCCGATCGACCTCGCCGTGGACAACGCGCGGATGCGCCCCGGCCGGGTGCTGGTGGTCCCGCCCGCCTACCACCTGCTGATCACCTCGGAGGCCCGGATCGGGCTGGTCGCGACCGGGTCGCTGCCCCCGGCCCGGCCCTCCGCCGACCTGCTGCTGGCCACCCTCGCGGTGACGTGCGGCGCGCGGGCGCTCGCCGTCGTGCTCACCGGCATGGGCCACGACGGCCAGACCGGCGTCCGCGCGATCGACCACTGCGGCGGCACCATCATCGCCCAGGACGCGGCCACCTCGGCCTTCCCGTCGATGCCCGCCGCGGCCGTCACGACGGGGCTGGTGAGCCAGACGTTGTCGCTCGGCGCCATCGCCCCGGCCATCGTCGGCCACGTGAGCGCCCTGGTCCGCTGAGGTCGTGGCTCTCCGCAAGCGGGTGATCACGTGGCACTATGCCGTACATGACCATGTCGGTTCATCGATGGCGGGCCGGGATCAGCATCGGCACCGCGTGCACGGTGGCGATGCTGCGCGCGCCCGGGATGCGGCCCCGGCCGATCCTGGCGGGCGGGTCGCCGCGCCTGCCGTCGTCGGCCGACCCGGTCTACCCCGGACACCGCGACCCGCTGTGGGCCGGCTCGATGCTGCCGCAGCACCTGGCCCGGATCGCCGCCGAGGTGCGGCGCGCCGCGGGCGACGAGCCGGTCGAGACCACGGTGGGCTGCCCGCCGGAGTGGGAGAACTCGCGGCGGGCCGCGCTGGCCGAGGCGGTGAGCCGGGCCGGGCTGGGCGACGTCGAGGTCGTCAGCGAGGCGGTGGCGGCCGCGGCGTACCTGGTCGACGGCGACGAGCAGGCGGTGCCGGTGGGCGGGCTGCTGCTGGTGCTGGATGCGGGCGCGAGCAGCTGCGACGTGGCGCTGGTGCGGCGCACGCTCGCCGGGTTCGAGACCGCCGGCTTCGAGAGCGTCGCGGACACCGGCGGCATCCGGCTGGACACCGCGCTTGTGGAGTTGCTGGGCGCGCGCATCGCGGCCGGGGACCGTACGGTCTGGCACCGCCTCGAGGACCCGCTGACCCCGGTCGACCGGGCGGCGCGGCTGCTGCTGTGGGAGGAGGTGCGGGCGCTCAAGGAGCGGCTGTCGGCCGAGACCGTCTCGACGCTGACCGTGCCGCTGGCCGGCACGGAGCTCACGGTGACCCGCGAGGAGTTCGAGGCGCTGGCCCGGCCGGTGCTCGACCGGATGGTGCGGGCGACCCGCGACGTGCTGGGCACGGCGACGGTCGCGAACGTGTTCCTCGTCGGCGGGTCCAGCCGCATCCCGCTGATCGGTGAGCTGCTGACCGAGGCGACCGGCCACGAGCCGATCACGGTCAAGGAGCCCGAGCTGGTCGTCGCCGAGGGGTGCGCGCTGCTGGCCCGCCGGGACGCGCCGCTGCTCGACGAGGACGTGCAGTTCACCGTCTACCGGCCTGCGCGGCTGCCGCCGAACCGGTGGGAGTCGCTGCTGGTGTTCGCGCACAAGTCGGACCCGGTCGTCGATCCGGTCGCCGGCCCGCTCGACCCGGTGCGGGAGGTGCAGGCCCGGGCCGAGCGCTTCTTCGAGGGGCAACCCCCTTCCCCGCGTACGGTCGACGCCCGCTCGCCGGTGCCGCGGGGCGCGCGGATCCGGGTCGTGCCGGACCTGCCCGGCGTCGAGTGCAACCCGCCCGAGCACGTGCTCGACTGGCGCGAGCCGGTGCACGAGCTCGTTTTCCGGCTGCGGGCCGCGCCGACCGCGCCCGAGGTGGTGCGCGGCTTCGTCCGCGTCTGGTGCGGCCCGCTGGTGATCGGCGAGGTGTCGCTGGCGCTGCCCGTCGCGCTCGGCGACGTCACGCCCGAGCGCCGGCCCGAGCCGCTGCGCCGCTACCGCAAGATCTTTCCCTCGTACGCCCGGGCCGACCAGGCGATCGTCGAGGAGTTCGCGACCGTGGCCCGCGCGCTGGGCGACCAGTACCTGCAGGACGTGGTGACGCTGCGCTCCGGGGAGCAGTGGAGCCCGCGGCTGCTCGAGCTGATCGCCGAGGCGGACGTCTTCCAGCTGTTCTGGTCGAGCAACTCGATGCGCTCGGAGAACTGCCGCGCCGAGTGGGAGTGCGCGCTGGGCCTGCGGCGGCCCTCGTTCGTCCGCCCGCTGTACTGGGAGGACCCGCTGCCCGAGGCCCCCCACCTGGGGCTGCCGCCGGACGAGCTGCGCCGCCTGCACTTCGCCAAGGTGCCCGCGACGGCCCCGGCGGTGACCCGGCCGGCGCCGTCCGTGCCGGCCGCCCCGCGCTCCCCCGCGCCCGACCCCGTGCCGGCGCCCACGGCCTGGCTGCGGGTGGTCACGGCCGACGGCGAACGCTCGACGTTCATGCTGCCGCAGCAGCGCGCCGTGGTCATCGGCACGGCGCCGCAGGCGGACGTGCGGCTGGCCGACTCGTACGCGAGCCGGCGGCACGCCGAGATCAGCCCCTCCGGCGGCCGCTACCTGGTCGACGACCTGGGCAGCACCAACGGTACGACGCTCAACGGCCGCCGCGTGACCGGCCGCGAGCCGCTGCGCGACGGCGACGTGATCGGCGTCGGCAGGACCCGGCTCGCGTTCGTCCCGGCTGCGCCGTGGCCGCAGCCCCACGAGTACGGCGGCCCACCAGCCACCCGCGGCGTCCCGCCCGCCCAGGGCAGCGCCCCGCGCCCGGCCCCGCCCGCCGCGTACCCGGCCCCGCCCGCCTCGCGTCCGGCGCCGTCCCGGCCGGCCGGTGGCGCGCCGCGCGGCACCGCGCTGATCGCCGCGGGCGCGGGGCTGCTGGTCGCCGGCCTCGGCTGGTGGCTGCTGTCGGCGTACGCGGCGGCCGTCGTCGGGCTGGGCGCGGTGATCGCCGGGCTCGTCCTGCTCGCGACGGGGGTGGCCCGTGCCGTCCGGCGGTGACGACATCCGGCCGGCCCGCGGCCCCGAGGACACGGACCGCGTGCGGCGGCTCGTCGACGACGCGTTCACGCCGTACATCCCGCGGATCGGGTCGCGACCCATGCCGATGGAGACGGACTTCGACGCGGTGGTGGCCGAGGGCCGCTGCTGGGTGGCCGTCCACGCGGGCCGGATCGTCGGCATGGTGCAGCTCGCCGTCGCCGCCGACCACGTCGAGGTCGAGACGCTCGCGGTCGATTCCGACGTGCGCGGCGCCGGGGTCGGCGGGCGGCTGCTGGCGTTCGCCGAGCAGCGGGCCCGCGAGCTCGGGCTGCCCGAGGTGCGGCTGTGCACCAACCGGGCGATGACCGAAAACCTCGCCTACTACCCGCGGCGCGGCTACCGCGAGACGCACCGCGAGACCCAGCACGGTTTCCACCGCGTGTTCTTCGCCAAGCCGGTCGGGCGGCCCTCCTGACGGGCGCCCGCACGGGGACCGGTTAGATGGGGGGCCAGGACACCGAGGGGGAGAAACGTGCCGACGCCGTTCACCGTCGCGCGGGCCGAAGCGGGCCGCCTGGCGCACTTTCCGGACATCGTGCGGCTGGGCGACGGCCGGCTGCTGGCGAGCTACCGCGAGGGCGCCGGGCACGTCCGCTCGGACGGCCGGATCAGCGTGGTCGAGAGCACCGACGGCGGCGTGACGTGGTCGCAGCCGTGGGTGGCGGTCGACGGCCGGTACGACGACCGCGACCCGAAGATGACCGTGCTCGCCGACGGCACCGTGCTGCTGAGCTACTTCGTGATCGACTGGAGCACCGAGTCGCTGCACACCACGCACGGCACGTACGTGCACCGCAGCACCGACGGCGGGCGTACCTGGAGCGACGCCGTCGAGGTAGGCACGGCGATGGTCGACGAGGGCGGCCGGCTGACGCCCGCGGTGCCGACGTGGGCGGCCTCGCACGGCGCCGCGGCCGAGCTGCCCGGCGGCGACCTGCTGCTGCCGCTGTACGGGCGGCTGCCGGGTCAGAAGTGGCAACGCGCCACCGTCGTGCGCAGCACCGACGGCGGGCGCACCTGGCCGGCCGGCGGCGAGGTGCTGCTCGGCGAGGAGGAGGGCGTCCACTTCCAGGAGCCGACGCTCACGGTGCTGCCCGGCGGCGAGGTCGTCGCGCTGATCCGCACCACGGCCGACGTGGCGTACCTGTGCCGTTCCTCCGACGGCGGGCACACGTGGACCGAGGCGCGGCCGACCGACATGCCCGCGTCGTCGCACCACGCGCTGGCGCTGAGCACCGGCGAGGTCCTCGTCACGTACGGCGACCTGTCCAAGCGGTTCTCCGAGCACCGCGACACGGTCGGGCGGCTCGTGCGGGACCCGGCCGGCACCTGGGACGGGTACGAGGACGTGCAGCTCTACGACTCGGGCCACCAGGACCAGGCCAACCCGTCCAGTGTCGAGGTCGAGCCCGGCCGGTTCCTGACGCTCGGCTTCGACGTCACCGACGCCTCCGTGGTGGGCGTGTTCACCACGCCCGAGGACTATCCCTAGGCGTCCGGGAAGACCTGCTCCACCATGGTCAGCAGGGTGGCCGCGAGCAGCCGGTGCACCTGCGCGCGGGTGAGCACGCCACGCTGCAGCCACTCGCGGGCGGTGGAGACGGCCAGGCCCACATAGGAGCGGGCCATCGCGTGCAGCGCGGGACCGGGCGACGGGCGGCCCACGGCGGTGAGCACGGCGTCGGCCGCCCCGTCGATGGCCTGGGTGATCACCAGGTCGACGTCGGGGTCGCCGGCCATGCCGCCCGCGGTGATCGCGGCGAGCCACGAGCGGCTGTGCCGGGACACCACGTCGAGATACCAGGAGACGATCCCGTCGACCCGGGTGCGCAGGTCGCCGTCGGGCAGCGCGGCGATCGCCGGCCCGGGCACGGTCAGCATCACCCGGATCACCTCGAGGTAGAGGTCCTTCTTGGTGCCGAAGTAGTGGTTGACCAGGCCGCGGGCCACGCCGGCGGCGCGCGCCACGTCGGTGGTCGATACGGCGGCGTAGCCGCTCTCGCCGAACAGCCGCACCGCCACGGACAGGATCTGCTCGCGGCGCGCGTCCGGCTCCAGCCGGCGGCGCTGTCCCGTGTCCACGCTCACGGCGATGACCTTACGGCAAACTGTTGTTGACACCCCGCCAACAAGCCGAAATGGTAAGACCATGCCGACCCCAGGACTGGACGGGTACGCCCCGGCGTGGCTCAAGCCCGAGCACGAGGACCTCGCCGAGCTGGCCCGCACGTTCTTCACCCGCGAGGTGCTGCCGCACGCGGAGCGCCACGAGCGGCAGGGCCACCCCGACCGCGAGCACTACCTCGCCGCCGGCCGGCTGGGCCTGCTGGGGCTGAGCGTGCCCGAGCAGTACGGCGGCGGAGGCGGCGACTTCACCCACGAGGCCGTCCTGCTGCACGAGCAGATGGCGACCGGCGAGGGCAGCCTCGGCCTGGCCGTGCACAGCGGCATCGTCACCGGCTACCTCGTCGCGTACGGCAGCGAGGAGCAGAAGCGGCGCTGGCTGCCCGGCCTGTGCTCGGGCGAGCTCGTCGGCGCGATCGGCATGACCGAGCCGGGCGGCGGCTCCGACCTGCAGGAGATCCGGACCCGCGCGGTCCGCGACGGCGACGACTACGTGGTCACCGGCTCGAAGACGTTCATCACCAACGGCGGGCTCGCCGACCTGCTGATCCTGGCGGTCAAGACCGACCCGGGGCAGCGCGCCGCGGGCATCAGCCTGCTGGTCTGCGAGCTGTCCGGCGAGCCCGCGGGGTTCCGGCGCGGCCGGCTGCTCGACAAGATCGGGCTGCACGCCAACGACACCGCCGAGCTGTTCTTCGACGGCCTGCGGGTGCCGGCGGCGAACCTGCTGCAGACCGAGGGCTCGGGGTTCTTCCAGATGATGCGCCAGCTGCCGCAGGAGCGGCTGGTGATCGGCGTGGGCGCGGTGGCGGCGATGCAGCGCGCCGTCGAGCTCGCCACCGCGTACGCGAAGGAGCGCACCGCCTTCGGCAAGCCGCTGCTCGGCCATCAGAACACGCGCATGGTGCTCGCCGAGTGCGCCACCCGTACGCGGGTCGCCCGGGTCTTCCTCGACGACTGCATCGCCCGGCACACCCGCGGCGAGCTCGACGTGGCGACCGCCGCGATGGCCAAGGCGTGGCTCACCGAGGGGCAGTGCGAGGTGGTCGACCGCTGCCTGCAGATCTTCGGCGGCTACGGCTACACCACCGAGTACCCGATCGCCCGGATGTACGCCGACGCCCGCGTGCAGAAGATCTACGGCGGCACCAACGAGATCATGAAGGAGCTGATCGCGCGTGCGCTGTAATGCCCCGCGGCGGAAAACCGAGGCAAAACCGTGAATGAGGCGTACGTCTACGACGCCCTGCGCACGCCGCGCGGCCGCGGGAAGGCGACCGGCGCGCTGCACGAGGTGAAGCCGATCAAACTGGTCACCGGGCTGCTCGACGCGCTGCGCACCCGGCAGCCCGGCCTCGACCCCGGCCGCATCGACGACCTCGTGCTCGGCGTCGTCACCCCGGTCGGCGAGCAGGGCGGCGACCTGGCCCGCTCGGCCGCGCTGCTGGCGGGGCTGCCCGACACGGTCGCGGGGGTGCAGCTCAACCGGTTCTGCGGCTCCGGGCTCGAGGCCGTCAACCAGGCCGCCGCGCGGATCCGGTCCGGCTGGGAACACCTGATCGTCGCGGGCGGGGCCGAGTCGATGTCGCGGGTCCCGATGGGCTCCGACGGCGGCGCCTGGTTCCTCGACCCCGAGACCGCGCTCGCCACCGACTTCGTGCCGCAGGGCGTCAGCGCGGACCTCATCGCCACGCTGGAGGGGTTCTCGCGGGAGGACGTCGACGCGTACGCGGTGCAGTCGCAGGACCGGGCCGCCAAGGCGCGCGCCGGCGGCCGCTTCGACCGCTCGCTCGTGCCGGTGCGCGACGCGAACGGCCTCGCCATCCTCACCGCGGACGAGCACCCGCGCCCCGACACCACCCTCGACGGGCTGGCCCGGCTCGAGCCCTCGTTCGCCGGCACACCCTTCGATACGGTCGCGCTGCGCAAGCACCACTGGCTCGAACGGATCGAGCACGTGCACCACGCGGGCAACTCCTCGGGCATCGTCGACGGCGCCGGGCTCGTGCTGATCGGGTCGGAGCGGGCCGGCCGCGAGCTGGGCCTGGCCCCGCGGGCGCGGATCGCCGGGGCCGCCGTCACGGGCGCCGACCCGACGCTGATGCTCACCGGCCCGGCCCCGGCCACCCGCAAGGCGCTCGCCGCCGCCGGTCTCACGGTGGACGACATCGACCTGTTCGAGATCAACGAGGCGTTCGCCGCGGTGGTGCTCAAGTACGTCCGCGACCTGGAGCTCGACCCCGCGACGGTGAACGTCAACGGCGGCGCCATCGCGCTGGGCCACCCGCTCGGCGCGACCGGGGCGATGCTGCTCGGCACCGCCCTCGACGAGCTCGAACGCCGCGACCGGCGCCGGGCCGTGGTCACCCTGTGCATCGGCGGCGGCATGGGCGTCGCGACCGTCCTCGAGAGGCTCTGATGATCGACTACTCCCGGGACGGCGACGGCGTCGTCACGCTCACCCTGGACGACCCCGACCAGCAGACCAACACGATGAACGCCGCGTACGTGACCGCGATGACCGCCGCCGTCGACCGCCTGCACGCCGAGCGCGACGAGGTCACCGGCGTGATCGTGACCAGCGCCAAGAAGACGTTCTTCGCGGGCGGCGACCTGCCCTCGATGGCCCGCGCCACCCCGGCCGACGCGCCCGCGCTGTTCGACCTGCTCGGCACGATCAAGCGGGACTTCCGGCGCCTGGAGACCTACGGGCGCCCGGTCGTGGCCGCGATCAACGGCGCCGCGCTCGGCGGCGGCCTCGAGGTCGCGCTCGCCTGCCACCACCGGATCGCGCTCGACACCCCGGACACGCGGCTCGGCTTCCCCGAGGTCACGCTGGGGCTGCTGCCCGGCGCGGGCGGCGTCACCCGGACGGTCCGGCTGCTCGGCCTGGTCCCCGCGCTGACCACCTGGCTGCTCACCGGCCGCCGCCTGCGCCCCGCCGACGCGCTCGCCCACGGCCTGGTGGACGCGCTCGCCGCCACCCCGGCCGAGCTGCTGTCCCAGGCCCGCGAATGGATCTTCGCCAACCCCGACGCCGCCCAGCCGTGGGACCGCGACGGCTACCGCCTGCCCGGCGGCACCCCCTCCTCCCCCGCACTGGCCGCCCAGCTGCCCGCGTTCCCCGCCACGCTGCGCGGGCAGCTCAAGGGCGCCTCGCTGCCCGCCCCCGAGGCGATCCTCGCCACCGCGGTCGAGGGCGCGCAGGTCGACTTCGACACCGCGCAGGTCGTCGAGACCCGGCGGCTGATCACGTTGCTCACCGGGCAGGTCGCCAAGAACCTGATCGGCGCGCTGTTCTTCGACATGCGGGCGGTCAACGGCGGCCTCGCCCGGCCGGACGCCGAGGCGCCCCCGGCCCGCCGGGTCGCCGTGCTCGGCGCGGGCATGATGGGCGCCGGGATCGCGGCCGCCTGCGCCCGCGCGGGGCTCGAGGTCGTGGTCAAGGACGTCACCGCCGAGCTCGCCGCGCGGGCCGCGCAGCCCGGGGTGGTCACCACCGCCGACGTGCGCGACCTGGCCGGCTGCGACGTGGTGATCGAGGCCGTGTTCGAGGACCCGGCCCTGAAGCGGTCGGTGTTCGCCGAGGTGGAGCCGGTGCTGGCGCCGGACGCGCTGCTGGCCTCGAACACCTCGACGCTTCCCGTGACCGGCCTGGCCGCCGGCGTGTCGCGCCCCCGCGACTTCCTCGGCATGCACTTCTTCTCACCGGTCGCCAGGATGCCGCTGCTCGAGATCGTCGTCGGCGAGCACACCTCCGAGGCCGCCGTGGCCCGCGCCTTCGACCTGGGCCGCCGCCTCGGCAAGACCCCGATCGTGGTCGACGACGGGCGCGGCTTCTTCACCAGCCGGGTCATCGGCCACTTCCTCGACGAGGCGATCGGCATGCTGACCGAGGGGGTCCCCGCCCCGTCGATCGAGCACGCCGCCCTGCAGGCCGGCTATCCCACCGGCCCGCTCGCCCTGGCCGACGAGGTGAGCCTGACCCTGATCCAACGCATCGGCGCCCTGTCCCCCGGGTCCCTCGCCGTGGTGAACGCCCTCGTCGACGACCACGACCGCCCCGGCCGATCCGCCGGCCGCGGCTTCTACTCCTACGCCGCGTCCACCACGGTCGCGGTTCCCCGGCGGGTCGGGCTGTGGGAGGGCCTGGCCCCGATGGCGACCGCGCAAGGGCGTGCCGTCCCCCTGGCGGACCTGCAGGACCGTTTCCTGTTCGCCGAGGCGCTCGACGCGCGCCGCTGCCTCGCCGAGGGCGTGCTGCGCACGGCGGAGGACGGCAACGTCGGCTCGATCCTCGGCATCGGCTACCCGGCGTGGACCGGTGGGGTCCTGCGCTTCGCCGACCAGCACCCCGACTTCGCCGGACGGGCACGGGAGCTCGCCGCCCGCTACGGTTCCCGCTTCGAGCCCGCGTGAAGAAGGTGAGAAAACCCGCCGCCGGGGCAAGCGTGACGACGCACGACGGCGCACGACACGAGGAGGCTCGGTGACCACGCTCGAAGGCGTCCGGGTGGTGGAGCTCGCCGGCCTCGCGCCCGGGCCGTTCGGGTGCATGGTGCTCGCCGACCTGGGCGCCGACGTGGTGCGCGTCGACCGGCCCGGCGGGAACGGGGTGCCGCCCGGCCCGCTCGACCGCAACCGCCGCACGGTCACGCTCGACCTCAAGACGCCCGAGGGCGTGGCGGACCTGCTGCGCCTCGCCGCGCGCGCCGACGTGCTGGTCGAGGGCTTCCGGCCCGGCGTCGCCGACCGCCTCGGCTTCGGCCCGGCGACCTGCCTGCGGGCCAACCCCCGGCTCGTGTACGCGCGGATGACCGGCTGGGGCCAGGACGGCCCGCTCGCCGCCCGCGCCGGGCACGACATCGACTACATCGCGCTCGCGGGCGCGCTCGACCCGCTCGGCCGTGCCGGGGAACGCCCGCACGCGCCGCTCAACCTGCTCGGCGACTTCGCCGGCGGCGGACTGCTGCTGGCCGTCGGCGTGCTCGCCGCGCTGCTGGAACGCGCCCGCTCCGGCCGCGGCCAGGTCGTCGACGCCGCCATGGTGGACGGCTCCGCGCTGCTCACCTCCTTCCTGCACGGCATGCTGGCCGCCGGCGCCTGGCCGGGCGCGCGCGGCGAGAACCTGCTCGACGGCGGCGCACCGTTCTACGACACCTACGAGACGGCGGACGGCCGGTTCATGGCCGTCGGGGCGCTCGAGCCTGCCTTCTACCGGGCCCTGCTCGACGGGCTGGGCCTCGACGCGGGGAACCTGCCGCAGCAGGACGACAGGTCCGGCTGGCCGGCGCTGCGGGCCGCGTTCGCCGCGCGGTTCGCCTCCCGCACCCGCGACGAGTGGACCGCGGTGTTCGCCGGCCGGGACGCCTGCGTGGCGCCCGTGCTCTCCCCCCTCGAGGCGCCGGCGCATCCGCACCACCGCGCGCGGGGCACGTTCGTGGACGTCGACGGGCTGACCCAGCCCGCTCCCGCGCCGCGCTTCGGGCGTACGCCCGCTCGGGAACCCCGGCCCCCCACCGCCGTGGCCTCCGTCTCCGAGATCCTCGCCGGCTGGCCTCAACCGCCCGCCGCGGCTGCCGATCATCACGGCTGATGAATGCGGCCCAGGAACCTTCCGTGCTGCGGCGGCGAAGGACCGTCGAGGCGAGCGCCCTGCTCTCCCGGGGCGCAGGGTTGCTGTGCGTCGTGCTGTTCCTGAGCGACCGGCTCGGCATGCCGAACGGCATCGAGCGGGCCACACCGGTCCGGATCGCCTGTCTGGCCGGCATCGCGCTGATGGTGGTCGCCCTCGGGCTCGCCGCGGTCAACCTGCGCTCCCCCGGCGGGCGGCACTACGACCTGATCAGCGGCCTGTCGGTGGTCAGCGACACCGTCTCGATCGCGGGCATCGTGGTCAGCATCCAGGCGTACGGTCAGACCACCTGGCCGGTGCTGTCGGTGGCCATCCTCGTGGCCGCGCTGCGCAAGCGGCTGCCCGGCGCGCTGCTCGCGTGGGCGGCCACCAGCGGCATCCTGGCCGGCGCTGTGCTGGTGTACGGCGACCGCGTGCTGCGCCCGGGCGACCTGTCGATGGCCGTGCTCAGCCACCTGCTGGTGGCGCTGCTCAGCGGCACGCAGGCCGGCGCGTACGCCCGCCAGGTCGCCGAGCTCGACGCCGCTCGCCGCCAGCTGCACCACCAGGCCACCCACGACCCGCTGACCGGCCTGCCCAACCGCGCCCGCCTGGCCACGCACGCCGAGTCGCTGACCGGTCGCGCCCTGGCCGTGCTGGCGCTGGACCTCAACGGCTTCAAGGCCGTCAACGACTCGCTCGGGCACGCCGCCGGCGACGAACTGCTGCGGGCCGTCGGCTCCCGCCTGCACGCCGCGCTTCGCGCCGGCGACGATCTGGCCGGTCGCATCGGCGGCGACGAGTTCGTGGTCGTGCTCGCCGACGCCGGGCCGGACGAGGCGTCCGCGCTGGCCGAGCGGCTGCGCGCCGCGATCTGCGCCCCGGTCGTCATCGGCGGCGACCCGGTGACCGTGGGCGTGAGCATCGGCGTGGCGGTCCGCGAAGCCGGCTCCCCCGCCGGCCTCGGCGCCCTGAGCCACGAGGCCGACGCCGCCATGTACCGCGACAAGGCGCAGCTGAGCGCGTAGCCGCCGGTCCCTACCCTGGCGTGGTGAACATCGAGGACGAGAAGCTGCTGGTGCTGGCGAAGCGGTTGCGCGACGAGGCGGCGCGCGCCGGCCGCACCGACGTGGTTGCGAAGGTCGACGACGCGATCCTGCTGCTGGCCGGCGAGCGTGCCGACGAGAACGGGAGCACGTCGAACGTGGTGCTGCGGATCCTCGACGGCCTCGGGTTCTGACCTAGACTGCGCGGATGATCGCACGAGTGTGGCGGGGCTGGGTCGGCGCCGGACGCGCGGACGAGTACGTCGGTTACATCGAGCGCACCGGGCTGGCGGGCTACCGCGGGACGCCCGGCAACCGCGGGGCCGAGATGTGGGTGCGCGACCTCGGCGACGGCCGCTGCGAGGTGACGACGGTCAGCTGGTGGGAGTCGCTCGAGCACATCCGCGGCTTCGCGGGCGACGACATCACCCGGGCCGTCTTCTACCCCGAGGACGACGAGTACCTGCTCGACCGCGAGACGACGGTGACGCACCACGAGGTGGCCCGCCGCTACGGGGCGGACTGATCCCGTGGCGTACGGATTCATCGCGGGCGGCCTGGGCGCCTGAGCGACCCCGTCGGACTAGCGAACGGTCGTGGAGGCTCGGCGGATCAGCCGCCACGAGTTGCGGTGGTCGGGGGCCGGGTCGCCGAGGGCGGCGGCCGCGCACGCGGCGCCCTGCTCACGCAGCGACTGGGCGACGGTGGTCAGCCCGTGTTCGGCGGCCGGCGCGGCGTCGTCGAAGCCGCTGACCCGCACGGGGCCGGGCGCCTCGCGCAGGGCGGCCAGGGCGAGCGGGTCGTTCATGGCGGCGACGGCGTCGAGGCCGGGGTCCGCCTCGAGCAGCAGGCGCATGACCCGGCGGCCCTCGGCCTCGTCATTGGTGCGGCACACCCCCACCGGCACGCGCTCCCAGTCGAGGCTGAGGTCCCGCACGGCGTCGCGGTAGCCGGCCAGCCGGTCGCGGGTCACGGGATAGGGCACGGTCGCGGGGTCGATGCCGGTCGTCACGAACGAGTCGCGGCGCCGGTCGAGGGGGAAGCTGAGCACCGCGGGCCGCCGCGCCCGCGCGAAGACCTCCCGGCCCACCGCGTACGCGGCCGCGCGGTTGTCGATTCCGACCAGCGTGGCGCCCTCGACGGCCGGGCCGCCGTGGACGACGACCGGCCGGCGGGTGCCGCGCGCGGCGGCCAGCACGGGGTCGTCCTCGGTGGTGGTCCAGACGATGTACGCGTCGACGGCCGCGGCGGTGACCCGGTCCCGGTCGTCGTCGCCCGCGCCGGTCGGCACGATCAGCAGGCCGTACCCGCGGTCGGCGCACACCTCGGCGATGCCGGCCAGGAACTCCACGGCCTGCGGGTTGTCGAAGGCGTACGTCAGGTGCTCGCCCAGCACGACGCCGAGCGTGCGGGTGGACCCGTACCGCAGCGACCGCGCGCTCGGGTCGGGCCCGGCGTACCCGAGCCGGGCGGCCGCCTCGAGCACGCTCTCGCGCGTCTCCGCCGCGACCCGCTGCGGGCGGTTGTACGTGTACGACACGGTCATCGGCGACACCCCGGCCGCGCGGGCCACGTCGCTCATCGTCACCCGTCGCTGCCGCTCCCGCATGCGGCGATCGTAGTCGCGCCCGGGCCGGCCGGGATCGGCGACGCGGCCCGGGCCGGTTTCCGCCAGACCGAGACGTGGTCGGTGCTGTCGCCGGTGAACGGCGCCCGGTCCCAGCCCGCGACGCGCTCGTGCGGGACCAGCCCGGCGAGGCGGGCCATCAGGTCGAGCTCGGCGGGCCAGACGTAGCGGTGCGGCGACGAGAAGGCGCGCAGCTCGCCGTCGATGACCCACCAGTGGTGGCTGACCGCGATCTGCGTCGCGGTGTCGTACTCCTCGTAGCCCACATGTCGCGAGGTGGCGGCGAAGACGGTCGTCCGCAACCGCGGGATGTAGTTCTCGACGACGAAGTAGCCGCCGGGCGCGAGGTGCTCGGCGGCGTTGCGGAACGCCTGCACCTGCTCGTCCTGGGTGGTCAGGTTGGTGATGGTGTTGCGCAGCAGGTAGACCAGCGCGAAGGAGCCGGCCACGGTCGTGGTGGCGTAGTCGCCGAGGGTCACGGGAACGCCGTCGACCTCGGCGGCCATCGCTGGTGAGAGCTCGATGCCGTGCACGGCGACGCCGCGGCGGCTCAGCGGCACGGCGATGCGCCCGGTGCCGATGCCGAACTCCAGGGCCGGCCCGCCGGCGGCCAGCTCGGCGAGGAAGGTGACGGTCGCGTCGACGAGGGCGGGGGCGAACAGCTCGGGCCACAGGGCGGCGTACCGCGGCGCGATCCAGGCATCGAAGTGCGTCTCCGGCATGGCCCGACCGTAAGGTGTCTATGCAGGTGGATGCCACCGCAGGTAGGTTGAACGTCGCCGGACGGTCGCCTGGGAGACGCTTTCTCTTCGCCGAGCAACTTCATGATCTCTCAGCGCCCACCGGCCGGTGTGCGCAGAGGGAGGAACCAACGGTGAGCACATTCACCCGCACGATCGCCGTCACGCTCGCGGCCGGCACCATGGTCGCGGTCGCGGCCTGCTCGCCGCCCGAGAAGAAGTCCGAGTCGTCCGCGTCGGGCGCCGCCACCGCGGCCAGCGCCGCCGACCTGGGCGGCATCGACAAGCTGGTCGAGGCGGCCAAGGCCGAGGGCCAGCTCAACGTCATCGCGCTGCCGCCGAACTGGGCGAACTACGGCGAGATCATCAAGTCGTTCGGCGACAAGTACGGCATCAAGGTCAACTCGGCCCAGCCCGACGGCTCGAGCCAGGACGAGATCAACGCCGCCAACCAGCTCAAGGGCCAGGGCGGCGCGCCGGACGTGTTCGACCTCGGCGCCACGGTCGCGTCGGCCAACGTGGCCATGTTCGCGCCGTACAAGGTCGAGAAGCACAGCGAGATCCCGGACAACCTCAAGGACCCGAACGGCGCCTGGACCAACGACTACGGCGGCTACATGTCGATCGGCTACGACAGCGCCAAGGTCCCGGCTCCGGCGAGCCTCGACGACCTGCTCAAGCCCGAGTACAAGGGCAAGGTCGCGCTCAACGGCGACCCGACCCAGGCCGGCGCGGCGTTCGGCGGCGTGCAGATGGCCTCGCTGGCCAATGGCGGCACGGTCGAGGACATCGCCCCCGGCGTCGAGTACTTCGGCAAGCTCAAGAAGGCCGGCAACCTGCTGCCGGTCGACCCGTCCGACACCACCATCCAGTCGGGCCAGACCCCGGTCGTCTTCGACTGGGACTACCTGAACGCGGCCCAGGTCGCCAAGCTCAAGACCTGGAAGACGTTCATCCCCAACGGCGCCGTGCTCGGCTCGTACTACGTGCAGGCCATCAACAAGGACGCCCCGCACCCGGCCGCCGCGCGGCTGTGGCAGGAGTACCTCTACTCGGACGAGGGCCAGAACCTGTGGCTCAAGGGCGGCGCCCGCCCGGTGCGCGCCGAGGCCATGCAGAAGGCCGGCACGATCGACAAGGCGGCCTTCGCGGCTCTGCCGAAGGTCGAGGGCACCCCGGTGATCCCGACCGAGGCGCAGAACACCAAGGCCAAGGAGTACCTGGCGGCGAACTGGGCCAAGACAGTTGGCTGAGGTCGCCGCGACCGTCCCGCAGAGCGTGGCCCGCCGGCCGCGCCTGCGGGGCGCCACCGCCCTGCTCGGCACGGTGCCGTTCTTCGCGTACGTCACGATCTTCCTGATCATCCCGACGCTGGTCGTGGTGATCGGCGCGTTCGCGGGCGACGGCGGCGCCACGCTGGACAACATCAAGGCGCTCGGGGACGCGTACATCCTCGACGCCTTCGGCCGCAGCATCGCGCTCTCGGCGATCAGCGCGCTGATCGGGGCCGTTCTCGGAGCCCTTCTGGCGTACGCCTTGACGACCGCGAGGCCCGAGGGCGTGCTGCGGCGGGTCGTGACCGCGGCGGCCGGCGTGCTCGCGCAGTTCGGCGGCGTGACGCTGGCGTTCGCGTTCCTCGCCACGATCGGCCTGTCCGGCTTCCTCACGGTGTGGCTGCAGGACTCGTTCGGCGTCGACCTGTACGCCAACGGCGTCTGGCTGTTCGAGCTGCCGGGGCTGGCGCTCGTCTACACGTACTTCCAGATCCCGCTCATGGTGATCGTGTTCCTGCCCGCGCTCGACGGCATCCGCCCGCAGTGGCGCGAGGCGACCGAGAGCCTCGGCGGCACCACCTGGCAGTACTGGACCCGCGTGGCCGGGCCGCTGCTCGCGCCCGCGTTCCTCGGCTCGACCCTGCTGCTGTTCGCCAACAGCTTCTCCGCGTACGCCACCGCGGCCGCCCTGGTCAGCCAGGGCAGCCCGCTGGTGCCCCTGCAGATCCGCGGCGCGCTCACCAGCGAGGTGCTGCTGGGCCAGCAGAACGTGGGCAAGGCGATGGCGCTCGGCATGGTCGTCGTCGTGTCCGTGGTGATGGCGCTGTACACGCTGCTGCAGAGGAGGACGGCCAAGTGGCTGGGGTGATCGCCAGGCGCGCCCGCAAGCAGCGCGTGTTCCGCTGGACCGTGCTGATCGTGCTCGGCGTGTTCTTCCTGCTGCCGTTCGTCGCGATGGTCGAGTTCTCGACGCGCGACGCGCAGACCTGGCCGCTGCTGGTGAACTGGCCCGAGCTCAGCGAGCGCTACCCGGCGCTGGCCGACGGCATCGTCGCCTCGCTGCTGCAGGCGGCGCTGACCGCCGTGCTCATGCTGGTGCTGCTCGTGCCGACCGCGGTGTGGGTGCGGCTGCGGCTGCCCCGGTTGCGGCGGCTCGTCGAGTTCATCTGCCTGCTGCCGCTGACGATCCCGGCGATCGTGCTGGTGGTCGGGCTGGCGCCGGTGTACGCGTGGGTCACGTACTTCCTCGGTGGCTCGTCGCTGACGCTCGTGTTCGCGTACGTCGTCCTCGTTCTGCCGTACGCCTACCGCGCGATCGACGCGGGCCTGTCGGCGATCGACGTCCGCACGCTCGCCGAGGCCGCCCGCTCGCTGGGCGCCGGCTGGGGCACGGTGATGTGGCGGGTCGTGCTGCCCAACATCCGCACGGCCGTGCTGTCCGCGGCGTTCCTGACCGTGGCGCTGGTGCTCGGCGAGTTCACCATCGCGTCGCTGCTCAACCGCACGAACCTGCAGGTCGCCATCAACTTCCTCGGCAAGAGCAGCGCGACCATGTCGGTGGCGGTGTCGCTGACCGCGCTGCTGCTCGCCTTCGTCCTGCTGCTGCTTCTGTCCCTGCTCGGCGGCCGGCGCCGTTCCGCGTCCGCAGTCGCCCCCGCCACCCCTGCTTCCGTCAGCAAGGAGTCCGCCGCATGACCGGCGTCGCCGTCCACCTCAACCGGTTGCGCCGCACCTTCGGCACCGTGCACGCGCTCGACGACCTCGACCTGGCCATCGAGCCCGGCGAGTTCGTGGCGCTGCTGGGCCCGTCCGGCTGCGGCAAGACCACGGCGCTGCGCGTGCTGGCCGGGCTCGAGGACGCCGACAGCGGCCGGGTCCTCGTCGGCGGCCGCGACGTCACCCCGCTGCCCGCGAACCGCCGCGACATGGGCATGGTCTTCCAGGCGTACAGCCTGTTCCCGCACCTGACCGCGCTGGCCAACGTGTCGTTCGGGCTGTCGCTGCGCGGCCGCTCCAAGTCCGCCGCCCGCGCCGGGGAGATGCTGGAGCTGGTCGGGCTCGGCGCCTTCGCCGACCGCTACCCGCACCAGCTCTCCGGCGGCCAGCAGCAGCGGGTGGCGCTGGCCCGCGCGCTGGCCATCGAGCCCAGCGTGCTGCTGCTCGACGAGCCGCTGTCGGCGCTCGACGCCAAGGTGCGCGTGCAGCTGCGCGACGAGATCCGCCGCATCCAGACCGAGGTCGGCACGACCACGCTGTTCGTGACCCACGACCAGGAGGAGGCGCTCGCCGTCGCCGACCGGGTGGGGGTCATGCGGGCCGGCCGGCTCGAGCAGCTCGCCGCCCCGGCCGACATCTACCTGACGCCCGCGACGCCGTTCGTGGCCGAGTTCGTGGGGCTGAGCAACCGGCTGCCCGGCACGGTCATCGGCAACGAGGTCGAGGTGCTCGGGACGCGCCTGCCGCTGCTGGCGCCGGCCTCGGCGGCATCGGTGACCGCGCTCGTACGGCCGGAGTCGGTCCTGGTGACCGCGGACCCCGACGGCACCGGACGGGTGCTCACCACCAGCTTCCTCGGCCCGATCAGCAAGGTCACCGTCGCCGTCGGGGACCAGCTGGTCGTGGCGCAGGTCGCCACCGACCGGCTCGCCTCCCTGACCCCCGGCACGCCCGTTCGCGTCACCCTGCAACCGAATCCCGTAGCCGTGGGCTGATTCCGGCGTTTTGCTGCGACTCGCCCGGGATGGTTCGTACGGTCTGTAGCCGTGCCCCGACGACGCCTCCTCGCCGCCCTGTCCGTGCTGCTCCTGCTGCCCCTGCCCGGCCTGTCCCGGCCGGCTTCGGCGGTACGGACGGGGACGGTGTGGCACGTCGTGCGCCCCGGCGAGTCGCTCAGCTACATCGGCGCCCTGCACGACATCAGCGCCGCCTCGCTGGCCGCCTGGAACGGGCTGCCGCTCGACGCGCCCGTCCAGGTCGACGCCGTGCTGCGGCTCGACCCGCCGCCGGCGCCGCTGCCCCCGTTCAGCAGCCGCATCGAGCCGGTCACCCCCGGCATGGTCAACTGGGACGCCCGCAAGCGCTGCCCCACCGCCCCCGCCGACCTGCGCCGCGTGTGGGTGTCGTACATCGACTTCACCGGCGCCTACCACGACGGCAGCGTCATCGTCCGCTCCGATGTCGCGGCCCGCGCCCAGCAGGTCTTCGAGACCCTGTACCGCTGGCGGTTCCGCATCATGGGCATGGCCCCGATGCGCCTCAACCACCCCGCCGAGACCAACATGGCCACCGTCACCGCCGGCTACAACTGCCGCGCGGTGGCCGGCACCAAGGTCTGGTCCGAACACGCCGCCGGCACCGCGATCGACATCAACCCCTTGCAGAACCCGATGATCCGCGGTCGTTCCCTCTCCCCCGCGGGCAGCGCGTTCTATCTGCAGCGCAACCGCTACCTGATCGGCATGGTCCACCCCGAGGGCGCCGCCCGCGCCTTCACCTGGAACAACTTCTACTGGGGCGGCCGCTGGACGACCCTGAAGGACTACATGCACTTCAGCCTGACCAACCGCTGACGACCCTCGCGCCGGGCGGCCTCGTCGATGGGTCACCTCACGGCCGGAGTTTGCGCAGCACCTCCGGGATGCGACGGACGATCTCCCGCTCGGCGTCGTCGAGGTCCTCGCGGATCGCGCGGGCTATCCCGGCGGCCCGCGCGCGGCGAGCGGCCGCGAGTGCGTCGTCGCCGGCCGCGGTCAGAGTCAGCATGACCTGGCGACGGTCGGCGTCATGCCGGCCGAGGGCGACCAGTGCCTGATCGGCCAGCAGGCCGACCGTGCGGGCCATCGACTGGTGCCTGACCTGCTCGAGCCGGGCGAGGTCGGCGATCGACAGGGGCCCTGAGCGGGCCAGATGGCCGAGTACCGCGGCCTGCCCGGGCGGCATTTCGCCGTGGACGCGAGCGCGCCGCACGAAGTCGCCGATCGCCGCGCGCAGCTCTTCGGCGAGATCCAGATCACCCATGCCGCCAAACCTACAGCATTGCTGTACTGTTCCGCGAAGCACAGCAATGCTGTACATCTGAGCCGAGGAGCATGAGATGACCTACGACCCGTACGCCCTGGCCTTTCCCGCGCCGGCGTTCACCGTCACCAGCAAGGACTTCGCCGACGGCGAGGCCCTGCCCGATTCCGCCTACCAGCCGCTCAACGAGTCGCCCGAGCTGTCCTGGGGCCCGCTGCCGGAAGGCACGCGAAGCCTGGTGGTGACCGCGTTCGACGCCGACGCCCCGATCCCCGGCGGGCTGTGGCACTGGGCGGTCAAGGACATCCCGGCCACCCTGAGCGGGCTTCCGCACGGCGGCGGCACCGGCACCGCACTGGTCAACGACCTCGGCAGCACGGGTTACGTCGGGGTCAACCCGCCGCCCGGCACCGGCACCCACCGGCTGTTCATCTGCGTGACCGCGCTCGCCGTCGCATCGCTGGACGTGCCCGAGGGCGCGAGCCGGGCGCTGCTGAACATCATGCTGATCCCGCACACCCTGGGCCGGGCGATCATCATCGGGACCAGCACGCCACGCTGAGCACGACCGCGAACCGCCCCCGCCCGCGTGGGTGCCTCGGGCCCGACCGGCGTCGACGGCTCGTCCGACCCCACCTCGGCCGGTCCCTCACGGTGCCCGGCGCTGCCTGCACCACCCGGGCGGACCCGAACCCGCGGCCGACGACACCCACGACGACCGCTGCCCCCGCTCACGCGCACGTGAGCGGGGGCAGCGTCGCAAGCGGGGAAGCCGGTGGTCGGATCGTGGCCGGCCCCGGTCTCATCCGCGGTAGGCGGTCACCTCGATCATGAAGCGGGGACTCTCCCCGGCACGGCCGAAGTCGGTGGACTCGATGGCGGAGCGCGCCGGCCGGTGGTCGCCGAACCGCTGCTTCCACACCTCGTTGAACGCCGGGCGGTCGCGCTGCAGCCCGCGCATGACGATGCCCACCCGCACGACGGCGGTCAGGTCGGCGCCCGCGGCGGCCAGGATCGCCGCGAGGTTGGTGAACAGCTGCTCGGCCTCGGCCCGGGCGTCGGCGGGGATCTCGTGGGTGCGCGGGTCCGCGCCGAACAGGGCCGACACGTAGATCCAGCCGCCGGCCTCCACCGCCTGGGGCACCGGTCCGCTGTGCGACGGCGCCGCGTCGGTATGGATGATGCGCATCGATCCTCCCCCATGTCGCGGCCGCACCTTCGACCGGGCAGTCACGCGGGGCGAGGGGCGGGTCGCGGTGTCCGATATTCAGTCCCGGATCGTCTCGGGGACCTACCAGTGCCCGCCCCTCGTAGCCGCGCTGTCCCGCTCGGGGTCGCTCTGACCGGCCACCTACGGGCACCGTACTTCATCGCCCACAGTCCCTACCCGTACCCCGCGCAAAGGTCTGCGGGGATGCGCTTGGTGACCGCCATGGTCGCCGGGTCGAAGGCGATGGAGATCGGCCCCCGCTCGGTGGCGATCCGCACCGTGCCGGGCTCGACCGACCGAACTCTCTCGTAGTCGCCGGAGCTCTCCGCGAACAGGCACCCGGCGAACCGCTCGGTGGTGCCGGGGCCGTCGCGGCGCTGGACGACGACGTCCCACCCGTCCTCGCCCAGCATGGCCTGCCAGTGCCGAATCCGTACCTGGTAGCGGCCGTCGGCGGAGACGGCGGTGTCGACGAGCTCGCCACGCCGTGACGAGGAGTCGGACAGCACCCCGGCAACCAGGGCGATCCCGGCGGCGAACGCCACGACCACGGCGGTGACTCCGAAAGTCAAGGCCGTGACCGTACGCGTGCGTCGTTCGGCGGGCATCAGCAGCGTCACGGCCGTGCCGAGCAGCAGCCATGTCGCGGGCCAGAACACCCATCCCGGCACCGGATGGTCCCGCAGGATCGCAAGGCGCGCGACATTCCAGTACGCCGACACCAGCACGCCGACCGACACGAGCGCCACGCCCGCCAGTGCCTGCGTCCGGGTCAGTCGTCCAGCAGCGTCGCGCAGCAACGGCATCTCGTCCTTCGGCGCAGGGATGGGGCTGCGAACCATAGCGCGGCCGGTGCCGTGGTAGCGGCCGGGGTACGCCGCTTCCGCCGCCTGAAGTGCCGGCCAACCGCCAGGGCTCGCGCCCGCGGGCGAGACAGAACGACCGCGCGTGGCAAGATCCCGTGGTAACTGTCAACCGACGACAAGGCCGAGAGTGTGTCAGCAACTTCAGCAGATGCGGGCGGGCCGACCTGGTGACTGACGAGTCCGTGTCACCGCTGGATCCGGAGCTCTATCCGGACCTGCTCGAGCAAGACGGTCTGGGACCGTCGCTGGCCCTTGCGGCCCGACGGGCGGGCATCGACCTCGACGAGCTCACTTGGACGGACGACTTCTTCCGGCTGACGCACGCCTGGGTCGAGACGCCGCACGGCAAGGTCTCCCTGCACATCGTGGCCGACCGGCGACTGTTCGGAGTCGAGGTGATCGTCGACAACAACGTACGGGCGTGGGGCAGCGCCCCCGACCTCGAGCAGGCGGTCCGCGTGACCGCCGCTTGGCGGGACGGCAGTACCGTACGGGAACTGATCGCCGCCTATCCCTTCATGAAGACCGACCGCTTCGCGCTGGGCCGGGAGGACGGCAATCTGCTCGACGTGTTGTGGGCCTTCCACTTGGAAGACCCGGGGTACGAGGACATGCGGCCGGTTCTGCGTGCCGCCCATGACGACCCGCGGCTGAGCCGGCTCTACCCGTCGGTCACGCATGAGACCCTCGCGCGCTTCACCGTCGATCCCGACAACAGGGAGAACGGTCAGGTCGCGATCTGGCGCCACCACGATCACTACCGGGTCGAGACGTCCTGGCGAGAGGTCATGCACTCAGCCGCGAATGCGGTCGAGGCTGTGCGGCTCGCCTCCGCAGAGGTTCCCGACACTCTCTGAATGCGGCGTGGTCGGTCGGCGCCTTGCGTTTCGCCCCCGACGTCGGCCGCAGAGGCTCAGTCGCCGGCGGGGTCGGACCGTTCGAAGGCGCCGCTGTCGTTGACGCGCCAGACTGCCGTGGGGCCGGGTCGGCCCTGCAGCCGCAGCCGTACGTCCTCCGGGTCGTCGAGCCGCATCGACGTCCGGACGGTGAACCACACGACGCCGGCCACGGGCTCCGGCTCGAGACCCAACTCGGCCAGCATCCGTACGGCGGCGGCGGTGGTCTCCGCGGTCGGCACGACGGTAGATCAGGCCGGCCAGTGCGGCGTACCGGATGATCGGCGGCCGGCGCCGGGCCGCCCATGCGATGCGGCACGGCGGCCGGGCTCGCTAGCGTGACGCCATGAAGGCCTCGTGGCCGCTCACCGGCCGGGACGAGGAGCTGCGGGCGGTCACGGCGGCGATCCGGCCCGGCGCGGCGGGGATCGTGGTGGCGGGCGCGGCGGGGGTGGGCAAGACGCGGCTCGTCCGCGAGGCGCTGACGGTCGCGGCGGGTCGTCGCACGGACGTGGTCTGGGCCCACGGCAGCACGGCCGCCCGGGCGTTCCCGCTGGGCGCGTTCGCCGGCCTGCTCGACGTGCCGCCCGGCGACGCGGCGGGCGCCATCGGCCGGGCGCTGGACCAGCTCGCCCGGCGGCGGCCGCTCGTGCTGGCCGTCGACGACGCGCACCTGCTCGACGAGCACTCGGCGATCGTGCTGCACCGCGTGGTCGTCCGGGGGCTGGCACCCGCGCTGGTCACCCTCCGGACGGGCGCACCGGCCCCGGACATCGTGACGTCCCTGTGGAAGGACGACCACCTTTCCCGTACGGACCTGGGCCCGCTCGACCTCGCCGGGACCACCCACCTGGTCGCCCGGGTGCTCGGCGGCCCGGTCGAGTCGGCCTCGGCGCACCGGTTGTGGACGTTGACCGGGGGCAGCCCGCTGTTCCTGCGGCACCTGCTGACCGGCGAGGTGTCGGCGGGCCGGTTCACGCCGGCCTCCGGGATCTGGCGCTGGATCAGCGAGCCCGAGATCTCCCCGGAGCTGACCGGCCTGGTCGAGCGGCAGATCGGCGGCCTCGCGGCCGGCGTGCGTGACGTCGTGGACCTGGTCGCGCTGGCCGAGCCGGCGGCGGTCGAGACCCTGGCGGCGCTGACCTCGCCCGCCGACCTCGAGGAGGCCGAGGACCGCGGCCTGGTGCGCACCGACGGGCTGGTCGCCAGGCGGGCGCATCCGCTGTACGGCGAGGTCCGCCGCGCCGCCATGGGGAGGCTGCGCGCGCGCCGGCTGCGCGGCCTGGTGGCGCGGACCCTCGACCCGGCCGCGGACCCGATCCCGAGGGCCGTGCTGACCCTCGACTCCGACCTGGCGCCGGACCCGGCGCTGTTCCTGCGGGCGGCCGAGGCCGCGACCCGGATGTACGACCTGCCGCTCGCCGAACGTCTGGCCGGCGCGGCCGCCGCCACCGGCGACCCCGGCGCCCGGCTCGTGCACGCCTCGGCGCTGTCGTGGCTCAGCCGCGGCGACGAGGCCGAGGCGATCCTCGCGGACCTGGCCCGGACGGCGCCGGACGCCCGGGCGCTCGCGATGGCGCACCTGCACCGCACCGGCAACCTGATCTTCACGATGGCCCGGCCGGGCGAGGCCCGCCGCACGCTGGCCGCGGCCGAGGCGACCGGAGCGGCGCCGGCGCACGTCGCCGCGATGGCGCTCGTCCTGGCCGCCTCGACCGGCGACCTCGGGCCCGTGCTCGAGCACGGCCCGGCGCTGCTGCGCGCGGAGCTGCCCGA
This sequence comes from Actinoplanes sp. URMC 104, assembly GCF_051386375.1. NCBI lineage: Bacteria > Bacillati > Actinomycetota > Actinomycetes > Micromonosporales > Micromonosporaceae > Actinoplanes > Actinoplanes sp. URMC 104. The sequence continues at coordinate 51,239 of NZ_JBPQTO010000011.1, forward strand.
CGACCTGGCCCGCATCCTGGTCGCCTCGGCGATGTCCGCGGCGGCGGCGGTCACCGGCGAGCCGGACCTGCTCGACCGGGCCGCGGTCGTGGGCGGACTCACCGCCGACCGGGTGCCGGTCGTCATCCCGGGGTTCGGCCTCGCGGACTTCCAGGTGCTCGGGCACCGCCTCGCCGGGGCCCCGGACCGGGCCGGCGACCACGCCGGGAGGATGCGGGCCGCGTCGGCCGACCTGCCGGGCCCGGCCCGGCTGATGGGGCTGGTGATCGCCGGGCACGCCGCCCTCGCCGGCGGCCGGGTCCGCGACGCGCTGCTGCCGCTGCGGGAGGCGTGGGCGGGGCTGGCCGGCTCGGGGCACGAGTTCCGGTTCCGCTGCCGCACCCTGCTGGCGACCGCCCTCGCGCTGACGGGCCAGGACGGGCCCGCCGCTCCCTGCTGGCCGGCATCGTCGCCGGCGGCCATCCGGCGTACCGGCTCTACGCCCCCGACGACCTGCTGGCGCGGGCGTGGGGCGCGGCCGCCGGGGGATCGACGACCGAAGCGCTCGGCCACGCGGTCGCCGCGGCGGGCCTCGCCCGCGGGATCGGCGCGCCCGCGTACGAGGTGCTCGCCTGGCAGACCGTGGTCCAGTTCGGCGACGCGCCCGCCGCGCTGCCCCGCCTCACGGCCCTCGCCGGGCTCGGCGCCCGGGCCGCGGCCGCCTGCGCCCATGCCCGGGCCGCGGCGGACGACGACGGCGAGGCCCTGCTGCGGGCCGCCGACGGCTGGGCCCGGCTCGGCGACCTGGTCCCCGCGGGCGACGCGGCGGCCCGCGCGGCCGACGTGTTCCGCCGGCAGGGGCGGCACGGTTCGGCCGTGTCCGCGGCGGCGCTCGCGGAGAAGCTGGCGGACCGGTCCGGCGCCCGCACCCCGGCCCTGGCGGTCGCGGCCCGGCCGCTGCCGCTGACCGCCCGCGAGCGGGAGATCGCCACGCTCGCCGCCCGCGGCCTGTCGAACCGGGACATCGCCCGGCGGCTGACGGTGTCGGTCCGTACGGTCGAAGGGCACCTCTATCGCGCCGGCCACAAGCTCGGCGTCGCCGAGCGCGCCGCGCTGCGCGACGTTCTGGGAGTCGAGTAGCGCCCTACTCGCACCGCTGCCGCCGGGCCGCCGCAGCATGGTTCCCACCAGCGCGGAGGAGGAGCCATGACCACCGTCCACATCCCGCCCGGCGAGGGCCGGCACTACCCGATGATCGACGGCGACCACGTCGCCAAGACGGCCGTCCGGGACGCCTGCGGGGCCTTCGAGGTCTTCGAGATCGTCGCGCACGCGGCCCCGATGGCGCCCCCGCACGTCTCGCCCTGGACCGCCGTCATGGTCCTGGTCGAGGGCCGGGTCACCGCGATGGTCGACGGCACGGCGTACGACGTGGAGCCCGGCGGGGTGGTCGTCTTCCCGGCCGGGACGCCGAGCACCTTCCAGGTGGCCGGCGAGTCCGCCCGTTTCGTGGGCATCACCTCGGGCGACGGCGCCGGGCGCTTCTTCGCCGACTTCGCCGGGTCCGTCCCGGCGGACCGACCGCCGCAGGAGTCGATGGCGACGATCCTCGCGGTGACCGAGCGCCACGGCGTCGCCCTCGCGGGCGCCTGAGCCGTCACGCCCCGGCGGCGGGCCTCGCCTTCTGCGGATAGAACGTCTCCTGGCGGGCCAGCATCGCAACGAACTCGGCGATCTTGCGCTCGCGCGTCTCGGCACGCTTGACCGCGTTCATGCGGTAGATCAACGCGTACCGGTTGGTCTTGGTGAGGACGTCGAACATGGCCCGCGCGGCCGGGTCGGCGTCGATCGCCGCCATCAGGTCGGCGGGCATCTCGGCCTGCGAAGGAGGCGCGTACGCGGCCGCCCACCGCCCGTCGGCCTTCGCGGCCTCCACCGCCGCGCGGCCCGCGGGGAACATCAGGCCCGCCGCCTCCAGCCGGGCGACGTGCTCGACGTTGCGCTGCGACCACACGCTGCGCGCCCGGCGCGGGGTCAACCGGATCCACGAGCTCGCCTCGTCCCGCTTGCGCGCCTGCCCGTCGATCCAGCCGAAGCACAGGGCCTCGTCGACCGCCTGCTGCCAGGTCAGCGTGGTGACGGTGCCACCCTTGCGGGTGAGCGCGAGCCAGACCCCCGGCGACGTCTCGTGGTTGTCCACCAGCCACGCCCGCAGCGCCGCGGCGTCCGCGACGACCAGCTCCTCCAGTTCAGCGTTCGCCATGGGGAGCAGGCTAACGCCGCACCGCCACGCCGTCCGCCCCGGCGGGCGCCTCCCACCGGGGGCCGCGAGCAAGGCGCACCGGCCCAATCGCGGTGGTGACGTCGACGTCGGCGCCGTGCTGACGGACGACGACGGTCCCCTCGCGCGACAGCTCGGCGGCCACCTCCCGCGCGGCGTCCATCAGGTCACGCCACGCCTCCCCGCCGGCGACCCGGGCCGCGTCGCTCGGGCAGATGGTCGACTCGGGACGCCGGTGCCGCAGCAGCGCCCGCATCGCCGCGGCCAGCCGCGCCCGCCGGCCCTCGGGTGTCGGGTCGGCCCGGTCGCCCAGCGCCACCTCGGCGTCCCGCACCCGGTCCCGGGCCGTGCCCGGGTCGCCGCCGCTCGGCCGCCGAGCCGCCGCCAGCTCGGCCTCCAGTTCCCGGCGCAGCGCCTCCGGGACGACCGCGTCGTCGGACCTCATGCGGACATTCTCCGTCACTGCCCGCCGGCGAGCGTCAGGGCGACGTCCAGCTCGTGCTGCTTGGCGGCGGACAGCGCGCCGAGGCGCCGCACCAGGCAGGCCTCGTCGAGGGTCGCGCCCCACGTGCAGAAGATCCTGCCGTCGCGGGGCAGCGCCACCCGGACCACGCCGGTCGCCGCCAGACCCTCCTCGGCGCCGAGGAAGACCTCGATGCCGACGGCTAGTACGCCCGGGCCGTCTCCCGCGAGGATGCGGCGCCGCACGCCCGGGTCGGCCGCCTGCTCCCCGGACATCAGCAGGAACCCCACCTTCTGCGCCGGAGCGGCCGGTTCGACGATCTGCACCGCGCGGTACTCGGGCCCCGCGCCTCCCGAGAGCAGCACGACGGGCCGCTCCTCGTCGATGCGCGCCCACCAGACCTCGCCCCGCTCCACGGCCCCTCCTCGCCTGCGCCCGCTCCCGGCCACGATGGTGTGGACGGTCGTGGCCGGCGCGACGAGCAACGATATCGCCGCCGGGGAGCAGACCCGTGAGCGCCGAGGCCGAGCCGGACCGCGAGTTCGTCGTGCCGGCTCGAGCGCATGCGGTCAGCCGGAACGCCGGACCTTGCGCATGAGCATCGCCCAGACGCCGTAACCGGACCCGACGTCCCCGGTGATCGCGCCTGCGGCCGAGCCCGTCGCGAGGGCGTTCGCGCAGTCCGGGCACACCTCGCGTCCGGTGATCGTCTTCTCGAACGGCTCGCGGACACTTCGACCGCAGTCGGGACAGTCGCGGCGTGAGAAACCCATCCGTGCCTCCTGCGATCGGGTGCCCGAGCGTACGACCATGCCGCACGTCCCGGCGCCGGGCCGGCGGCGAGCAGCCACGCCGCATCACCAACGCTCCTGGTCACTACCGCTAGCGCAGGCCTTCGGTGGCGCGGGCCTCGGTGGGGGCCATGGCGGCGGTCAGGGTGCGGGCCGTGTCGATCAGGGGGACGTGGCTGAACGCCTGCGGGAAATTGCCCACCAGGCGGCCGGCGTCGGTGTCGTACTCCTCGGAGAGCAGCCCCACGTCGTTGCGCAGCGCGAGCAGGCGGGCGAAGACCTCGCGCGCCTCGTCGTGGCGGCCCATCAGGGCGTAGTTGTCGGCCAGCCAGAACGTGCACGCCAGGAACGCGCCCTCGCCGGGCGGCAGGCCGTCGACGTCGGTGCCGGGGTGCTGGGTGTAGCGCTGCACGAAGCCGTCGACCAGCAGCTCGCGCTCGATGGCGGCGACCGTGCCGGCCACCCGCTCGTCGTCGGCGGGCAGGAAGCCGACCAGCGGGACCATCAGCAGCGCGGCGTCGAGCTCGTCGGAGCCGTAGTACTGCGTGAACGTCCCGCGGTCGGGGTCGTACCCCTTGGTCAGGATCTCGTCGCGGATCTCGTCGCGCAGCGCGCGCCACCGGTCGACGGGCCCCTCGAGGCCGAACACCTCGACAGCCTTGACGGCGCGGTCGGCCGCCACCCACGCCATCAGCTTAGAGTGGACGAACTGCTTCGGGCCGCCGCGGACCTCCCAGATGCCCTCGTCGGGGTCGCGCCAGTGCTGCTCGACGTAGTCCATCAGCTTGCACTGCAGGCCCCACGCGGGGTCGGCGGCCTTGAGCCCGGCACGGCGGCCCTGGTGCAGCGCGTCCATGACCTCGCCGTAGACGTCGAGCTGGAACTGCTCGGCCGCGGCGTTGCCGATGCGCACGGGGTTGCCGTCGTAGCCGGTCAGCCAGTCGGCGATGTACTCGTCGAGGCGGCGCTCGCCGGCCACGCCGTACATGATCTGCAGTTCCGCGGGGTTGCCGGCGATCGCCCGCAGCAGCCACTTGCGCCAGGCGGTGGCCTCGGACTGGAAGCCGGAGTAGAGCAGCGCCTGCAGCGTGATCGTGGCGTCGCGCAGCCAGCAGAAGCGGTAGTCCCAGTTGCGCACGCCGCCCAGCTTCTCCGGCAGCGAGGTGGTGGCCGCCGCGACGATGCCGCCGGTGGGGGCGTACGTCAGGGCCTTGAGCGTCAGCAGCGAGCGCACCACGGCGTCGCGCCACTCCCCCTCGTACGTGCAGGCCGAGACCCAGCCGCGCCAGTAGCCCTCGGTGACGCCCAGCTGGTGCACGGCGTCCAGCGACGGCGGCGCCGGCAGGTGCGACGGGCTCCAGGTCAGCACGAACGGCACCCGGTCGCCGGCGCGGACGGTGAAGTCCGCGTGCGTGCTCATGTTCTCGCCGCGCAGCTCGGCGGGCGTGCGCAGCCAGACCGCGTCGGGCCCGGCGACGGCGACCAGCGCGTCCTGCTCGCGGTAGACCCACGGCACGACCTTGCCGTAGTCGAAGCGCAGCCGCAGCACCATGCTCATCGGCACCTCGCCGCGCACGCCCTCGACCATCCGGATCACCGACGGCGTCGAGTCGGTGCGCGGCGGCATGAAGTCGATCAGGCGGACCACGCCGCCGTCGGTCTCGAACTCGGTCTCCAGCACCAGGGTGTCGTCGCGGTAGCGGCGCCGGGTGGTGAACGAGCCGGCCGGCGCGATGCTCCAGTGGCCGTTGCCGTCGTCGCCGAGCAGCGCGGCGAAGATCGCGCCGGAGTCGAAGCGCGGCACGCACAGCCAGTCGATCGACCCGTTGCGTCCGACGAGCGCGGACGTCTGGGTGTCCGCGATGATCGCGTAGTCCTCGATCGGGAGCGCCATGGTCGCATTCTCCACCCGGTCCGGCCCGGACGCGACGTCACGAGCCCAGAAGGGCGCGCACGACCTCGCGCAGGTGGTCGCGCAGCCACCGGGAGGCGGGGTCGTCGTGGACGCGGCGGTGCCAGCGCATCTCCACGTCGGCGGTGGGCAGGTCGACGGGCACCTGGTGGAGGCGCAGCGGGACGCCCCGCTCGCTGAGATGCGCGGCCGTCACGTGCGGCACGAGGCAGACGAGGTCGTCCTCGAGGGCCATCAGGGCGCCCACGGCGTACGAGGGGACGACCGCCGCGACGTGCCGGGACCGGCCCAGCCGGTCGAGGACGTCGTCGAGCGGACCCCGGGCGAGCCCGCGCCGCGAGGCGGAGACGTGCGGGGAGCGGCACAGGGCGTCGAGGGTGAGCCGGGGCACGCGGCCCAGCTCCGAGCCGGCCGCGACGACGGCCACGAAGTGGTCGGTGAACAGCGTCGTGGTGTGGACGTCCGGCGGCGGCGGGTCCAGCACCCCCACGTCCAGGTCGATCGTGCCGTCGCGCAGCAGGTCGCCCTCCTTGGACTCCTGACGGACGAAGCGCAGGCGGACCCCGGGCGCCTCGCCGGCGATGCGGCGGGTGAGCCGCCGGGCTCGGGTGGGCCGAGGCCGGGTCGCTGATGCTGACCGGCACCACCGCGATCCACGCGCTGCACGCCGCCGGCGTGGGCGCCGGCGACACTCTGCTCGTCCGCGGCGGTTCGGGCGGGGTCGGCTTGATCGCCGTGCAGCTGGCCGTCGCCGCGGGCGCGACCGTGATCGCCACGGCGGCCGGGCGCAACCACGCGCTGCTGCGCGAGCTCGGGGCGACTCCGGTGGTCTACGGCCCGGGGCTCGCCGGCCGGGTGCGTGCCGCCGCGCCGCGAGGGATCACTGCGGCGGTCGACCTCGCCGGCACGGACGAGGCCCTCGACGTCTCGCTCGAGCTGGTGGCCGACCGCGCCCGGATCGCCTCGATCACCGGGTCGCCGCGGCGGGCCACGGCCGGCATCAAGCTGCTCGGCTACGGGCCCGGCCAGGACGCGGGCACCGAGGTCCGCGCCGCCGCCCGCGCGGGGCTCGTCGAGCGGGCCGGGTCGGGGGCGCTGCGCTTCGTCGTGGCGGACACGTTCCCGCTGGCCGAGGCGGCGAAGGCGCACGAGGTGGGCCGCGCCGGCCACGCGCCGGGCAAGCTCGTGCTGATCGGCGTAGGTCAGGGACGGGCCTGCTGCGGCACCGTGCGGCCCGGGCCGTACGTCGTTCCGGCCCGGTCGCGCTCCAGCCAGCCGGTCTCGACGAGCATGCGGCGCACCGCGGCCACGTCGTCGGTCACCTCGGACAGCCGCCGGTTGATCGCGTCCTCGTCGTACAGCCCGTCGAGGCGCAGGAAGCGGGCCAGCAGCTCGCCGAGCAGGGCGTAGCGCTCGCTCAGCGTCGGCGGCATGGTGCTGAGCCGCCCGTGGGTGAAGTTGCCGCGCAGCTGGGGGTAGTCGGCCAGGTGGGCGGCGATCGGCTGGGCCCGGTCGAGCGCCGACGCGGCCTCGCGCAGCTCGCCGGGCGACGCGCGGTAGATGCCGTTGCCCGTGCCGGTCGCCAGCCCCAGCCCGGCGAGGCGGGCCAGCGTCTCGCCGGCGGTCTGCACGGGCACGTCGAGGGCGTACGCCAGCTCGGCGATCGACGCCCCCTCGGCGCCGCGGTGCACGAGCTCGGCGAACGCCCGCAGCCGCAGCGGGGTGGCGAGCTGGCTGAGGATCTCGGCGGCGCGGGCGGCTTCGGCTGACATTCTTCTCACCCTAGGCACACCCGCGCCGCGCGGTCATCCCGTTTACAGCTCGGCCACGTAGGCGGCGATCCACGCCAGCGGCGCGTTCCAGTTGATCGTCAGCTCGTTGGTGGACCAGGACTGGATGTCGTCGATGTAGCAGAACTGTGCCACGCAGCCGGTGAGCTTGCTCTGCGCGTACGGGTCCTGGATCGAGGAGTTCGCCCCTCCGGCGAGCGTGCCCACCGGCGGGTTGGGCAGCGCCGGGTCGAGCTGGTGGGCGTACCAGCGGCTGTGCTGGTTGTGCGAGCTGACCTCGCCGTACCCGGTCACGTACGAGATGTTGAGCGCGTTGCGGCCGAGGATGTAGTCCAGCCCGGTGAGCACGCCGTCGCGGTAGCGGTCGCGGCCGGTGAGCTGGTGCGCGGCCGCGATGACGACCATGTTGTTGAGGATGATGCTGTTCGAGCCCCAGTCCCACGAGTTGTTCGCCGGCGCGTACGGCACCCCGTACGGGTGCTGCCGCTGGACGGCCAGGTACTTCTCGGCGCCCGCGACGACCGAGGCGCGCACGGCGGCGAGCCCGGGCAGACGGTTCGGCACCAGCGCCAGGTCCAGGCGACCCGCCGCGGCGGTGTTCCCCCAGTCGAAGGCGCCGGCGCCGAACACGTCGGCGGTGTGCTCGGGCGACGAGAGCACGTCCGCCTGGTAAGGCTTCTCCCCGGTGGTCAGGTACAGCTCGGCGGCCGCCCAGTAGAAGTCGTCGCTGACCTTGGCGTCGTTGTACGCGCCGCCGCCCGTGCTGTCGGACTCCGGGGCCAGCAGCGCCGGGTTGGCCTTGGCCGCCGCGTACGCGGTGCGCGCCGCGGTGAGCAGGCGCTGCGCGTACGCCGGGTCGTGCCGCTTGTAGACGCGCGCCGCCTGGGCCGCGGCGGCCGCGAGGTTGAGCGTGGCCGCGGTCGACACCGGGTGCAGCTCGCGCGGCTGCGGGTCGAGGTGCGGCAGCAGCGGCAGCCCGGTCCAGGCCTGGTCGTGAATCTTGTGGTGGGCCATCCCCGCGTACGGCTGTCCGGCCGGCACCTGCATGCGCAGCAGCCAGTCGAGCTCCCAGCGCACCTCGTTGAGCACGTCGGGCGTGCCGTTGCCGCTCTCCGGGATGGCCAGGCCCACCCTGCGCAGGCCGGGCGAGCGCTCGTACGCGTTGAGCAGCTCCCACACCGAGATGCCCGCGTTCACCACGTACTTGCCGTGGTCGCCCGCGTCGTACCAGCCGCCGCGCACGTCGAGCCGGTAGTCGCACACGCCGGCCTGGCACGGCACGTCGCCGTCGCCCTTGTTGGGCTCGACGTCCACGTGCCCCGCGGGCCGCCCGTAGCCCGGCCGCAGCTCGTCGCTGATCGCGATGCCGCTGCGCTGGGTGTAGTAGAACTTCAGCGCGTCGGCGCGCAGCTTGACGTACGCGTCGGCGCCGATGTCGAACGGCCGGCTCGTCTCGCCGTCGGCCGTCAGCGTGTAGCCGGCGCCCTTGCGGGTGAAGCGGCCGAAGTCGATCGTGTGCACGTTCTGCCCCGAGCTGGCGTCGACGCCGCGCGGCGTGGTGCTGCCCTGCGCGACGACCTTGTTCGCGGCGTCGCGCAGCTGCCACGGCAGCGCGGTGGTCGCCGTGGTCACGACCGTGGCGGCCTTGGGACCCTTCGGCACGTACGCCACCTGGTTGACGCGCACCCGCGGACCGGTGTCCGGCTCGTACACCTCGGGCGGCACGCCACCGACCAGCGACACGTCGTCCACGCAGAACCTCCACGGCTCCGGGCTGCCGCCCAGCTGGAACGCCACCTGCCCCTGCGCCGTCGAGGCGTTCGCGGTGAACGTCCACTCGTAGTGCTGGGCGTCGGCGCTCAGCACCGGCGACTGCTCGAAATAGGTGTCGTACGGGTCGACGGCCAGCCCGACGACCGCGCGCACGCTGCGCCCGGCCGGGGCGCCGCTCGCGTCGAACGAGAAACGGTAGCTCTCCCCCGCGACCAGGTCGATGTCGTTCTGCCCGACGATCGCGTCCCACTTGTTGGCCGTGCCGCCCGGCACGTCGACGCACGCCCGCCCGTCGTCCAGGGCCAGGGTCATGCCGCCGTTCGCCCAGAACGGATCGGTGCCGTCGTCGAACCCGCCGTTGACGACCTGTTCGACCTCGGCGGCACTGGCCGGCGCCGACGCCAGGCCGGTCAGCAGGGCGGCCGCTCCGATCACGGCCACGGTGCTCGTCACGCCTGCGCGGGAGCGCTCCCATAGAGACATGGACACATATTGATCGAGCCGTGACGCCGTGTCAACGCGGACGAAACAGACCGGAGCCGGCCGCCGACCGGAACCGTTGACAGTTAGAGTTCTAACTCTTAGAGTTCTAACTATGGACGCCCCGGAACTCACCTCCACGCTCGACCTGGTCCGCTGGATCGGCTGGGCGCAGCGCAAGGCCGGCGAGGACTGGATCCGCGCCCGCGAGCTCACCCACGAGCAGGCCTTCGCGCTGGGCTACGTGGCCCGCACCCCCGGGGTCATCCAGCGCGACCTCGCCGAGATCACCCGCACCAGCGCCGCCAGCGTCTCCAGCCTCGTGCAGGGGCTGGAACGCCGCGGCCTGGTGGAACGCCGCACCGAGCCGGGCAACGAGCGCAGCAAACGGCTCTACGCGACGCCGGCCGGCAGCGAGCTGATCGCCGGCTTCGACACCGCCATGGCCGTCGCCGACGAGATCATCCTCGGCCCGCTCGATCCGGCCGAGCGCGCGACCCTGCACGCCCTGCTCACGAAGATCACTGCCGACCTGCCCCGGCCCACCCGCCAGTAAGCCCCGCTCGGCACGACCCGCCGGATGCCGCCGGCGCGCTGCACCGTGCCCGGAAACCCCGGAAACGCGACGCCCGCCGCCGCGCGATCCCCCCTGCCCGAAAACCCCTCTGGGAGCAGCCATGTCCACCAACCGCTGGTACCTGTCCACCGCGCCCATCGTCCGCGCCCTCGTGCACCTCTGCGTGCCGATGGCCGCCGCGATGGCCGTCGGCGCCGTCTACAACGTCGTCAACGGCGCCTTCCTCGGCTCGCAGCACGACACCGCGCTGCTGGCCGCGATCACCTTCGGCACCCCGCTGCTCGGCCTGGTCATGGCGCTCGGCGGCGTGTTCGGCGTCGGCGGCGGCGCGCTGATCTCCCGGCTGCTGGGCGCCGCCGAGCACGACCCCGCGAGGGCACGCGAGATCCGGCACGTCTCCTCGTTCGCGGTCTGGGGCTCGGTGCTGGCCGGGGCCCTCTTCGGCGGCGCCGGGCTGCTCCTGCTGCATCCGCTCGTCGCGCTGCTGGGCGCGGACGCCGCCGCCGTGCACGCCACCACCTCGTACGTCGCCGTCACGCTCGCCTTCGTCCCCGTGCTGGCCGCCGCGTTCTGCCTCGAGCAGCTCGTCCGGGCCGAGGGCGCCGCACGCCAGGCCATGATCGGCCTGATCGCCTCCACGGCGGCGACGCTGCTGTTCGATGTCGTGTTCATCCTCGTGCTGCACCGGGGCGTCGCGGGCGCCGCGCTGTCGACCGGCCTGGCGAACCTGGTCAGCGTCGGCTACTTCGCGTTCTGGCTGCACCGGCACAGCGAGCACGTCAGCCTCGCGCCGCGCTGGTTCACCCTGCGCCCGGCGGTGACGGGTCCCGTGTTCGGCGTGGGCGTCGGCGAACTGCTGCAGGCCGGGTTCCTGATCGTCACCACGCTGGTGCTCAACAACCTCGCGGCCGCCTACGGCGACGGCCCGCTCGCGGCCATGGGCGTCGCGGTGCGCATCGCCCAGGTCCCCGAGTTCCTGGTCATGGGCGTCACGATCGGCGTGCTGCCGCTGCTGGCCTACGCGTACGGCAAGGGCGACCGGCGCCGGCTCACGTCCGCGCTGCGCGCCTGCGCCCTCACCGTCGGCGGCATCGTGCTGATCTTCGCGACCACCGTCTTCGTCCTGCGCGAGCAGGTCCTGTCCGCGTTCTCCACCGACCGCTCGGTGCTGACGATCGGCGCCACCATCCTCACCGCCCAGCTCACCGCCATGGTCGCCAACGGCTTCACCGGCCTGCTCACGTCGCTGTTCCAGGCGACCGGCCGCGCCCTGCCCGCGGTCGTGATGTCGGTGTCGCAGGGCGTGCTGTTCGTCCCGGTCGTGCTGCTCGGCGACCACTGGTTCGGCCTGCCCGGCATCATCTGGGCGCTGACCGCCACCGAGGTGACCGTCCTCGCCGTCGGCGCCGGCCTCTGGCTCGCCTCGCGCCGGGCCATCGACCGCGGCCTGACGCAGGGCAGCCCCGAGCGCGCCGACGAGGCGCTGGCGCAGGCCGCCGCCTGACCGGGCGCGTCAGCGACGCGGATCGCGGATGAGGCAGGCCAGCCGGTGCAGCGCCGGCAGGGCCGCCTCGAGCGCGGTCCGCTCGTCGGCGCTCAGGGCGTCCAGCGCGTGCGAGGCGTACCCGGTGAACAGCGCCTGCACCGCGTCGTGCCGCAGCCGCGCCTCGTCGGTGAGGTAGAGCCGCACGATGCGCCGGTCGTGCCCGTCGTGCTCCTTGCGCAGCATGTTCGCCGTGACCATCGCCGTGATCAGCGAGCTGGCGTTGTTCGGCTTGAGCTGCAGGTCGGTGGCCAGCTCGCGGACGGTGATGCCGGGGCGGCGCCGGATGAGCCCGAGCGCGGCGACCTGGGCCTCCGGCGGGCGGGGATGCTCGAAGTCGGTGTCGGCCCGGCGGACCAGCGCGCGGTGCAGCTGCGGCGCGAGGTCGACGACGGAGGTTGCCAGGTTCATGCTCACCACTCCCGGAACAGGTATGACAGCTGAGGCAGACCGCATACCGCGCTGAAGGGGTTCGCAACCGTGCCGCACCCCGCGGGAACCGCCCGCGCACCGCGCGACCGTCAGTCTTCTCCCGTGGCCAAAGCTCAAACCGCCGTGCTGACCAGGCACGTGACCGGCTGGCACCTGCTGCTCGCCGGCGGCGCCCTCGCCATCGTGGCGTACTACTTCGTGCAGGCGCTGGGCCCGGGCTGGGCCGGCACCCAGGTCGCGCTCTACTGCAGCGCGAACGGCGCGCTGCTCGCGTGCTCGCTGGTCGCCGCCCGGCGGCACCGCGCAATGACCGGCATGGCGCTGCTGCTCGCGGCGTCCGCGGCCGCCTCGATCTTCGCGGACGTCGTCTTCTACTTCCTCGCGCTCGTGCAGGGCGAGGTCGCCTACCCGAGCATCGCCGACCTGGGCTACCTCGCCTCGTACCCGCTGATGGCCTCCGCCTTTCTGATGGTGATCCGCAGGCGCACGCCGGGGTGGGACTTCGCCAGCGCGATCGACGCGGCGATCGTGGCCGTCAGCGCGGGCTTCCTGGTGTTCGAGTTCATCATCGTGCCGACCGCCGCGATCAGCGGGGAGAACGTCGCGACGCTGGTGTCGGTGGCGTACCCGGTCGGCGACCTCATGCTGATCACGGTGGGCGCCCGGCTGATGCTCGGCGCGGGCCTGCGGACCGTGCCGCTGCGGATGGCCGGCGGCTACCTCGGGCTGGTGCTGTACGCCGACACCGCGTACAGCATCCAGACGCTCAACGGCACCTACCGGGCCGGCAACTACCTGGACGCCGTCTGGATGACCGCCACGTTCCTGCTGGCCGCCGCTCTGCTGCACCCGGCCGCCCCGAAGCTGATCGAGCGGTCGTCGGCCGCCACGCCCGACGCCACCACCGGCCGGCTGACCGTGCTCGCGATCGCCGCCATGGTCGCGCCGACGTCGATGGCCGTGCAGTACCTGCGCGGGCAGCCCTCGCACGTCCTGATCGCCGCGCTGGTCTGCAACCTGCTGTTCCTGCTGGTGCTGGCACGCATGGCCGGCCTGGTGACGGCGCAGCGGCACGCCGCCATCACCGACGGGCTGACCGGCATGCGCAGCCGCCGCTTCTTCGAGCAGTCCCTGCACGCGGAGGTGGCCCGGGCGGGCCGGTCCGGCAACGACGTGGGCATCCTGCTGCTGGACATCGACCACTTCAAGAACGTCAACGACACGTACGGCCACCACGGCGGCGACCGGGTGCTGGTGGAGCTCGCGCACCGGCTGACCGGCGTGATGCGCCCCGGCGACCTGGCCGCGCGCTACGGCGGCGAGGAGTTCGCCGTGCTGCTGCCCGGCGCCGGCCCCGCCGCGGCGGCCGAGGTCGCCGAGCGGATCCGCCGGGCGGTGTCGATCGCCCCGATCGCGGTCGGCGAGGACCGCCTGCACCGCGTCACGGTCTCGATCGGCGTGGCTGGCCTGCCGTCGGTCTGCACCGACGCCGACGAGCTCGTGCTCGCGGCGGACCGGGCACTGTACGCGGCCAAGAACGCCGGACGGGACCGGGTTGTCGCCTTCGACGACAAGTAGCAAACCCGACAGTCGCCCGACATCCGCACGTGCGGCAGGGTGCTGGAATGGACCTTCGCAACGGGCTGCGGCCGCTCGGGAGCACCCCGGCCGAGTTCGAACAGGATCTGCTGAGCACCCTGTACTACCGACGGGGCACGACGGTCGAGTCGGCGAGCGCGCAGGACGCGTACGAGACGCTCGCCCTCACCGTCCGCGACCGGCTCGCCGCCCGCCGGGCGCGCACCGCGGCCGCGCACTACGAGAGCAACCCGCGCTGGGTCTACTACCTGTCCGCGGAGTACCTGCTCGGCCCGCAGCTCGAGCAGAACCTGCTCTACAGCGGCACCACCGGGCTCGCGCCCGGCGCGCTCAAGGCGCTGGGCTTCGACCCGGCCGAGGTGGCCGCGCTCGACGTCGAGCCCGGCCTGGGCAACGGCGGCCTCGGCCGGCTCGCGGCCTGCCTGCTCGACTCGCTGGCCACCCTCGACATCCCCGCCGTCGGCTACGGCATCCGCTACGACCTGGGCATCTTCAAGCAGGAGTTCGACGGCGGCGCGCAGGTCGAGAAGCCCGACGACTGGGCGTTCCAGGGTGACCCGTGGATGTTCCCGGCGCCCGACGACCGGCAGATCGTCGGGTTCTACGGCCGCGTCGGCCCGCACGGCTGGGAGCCCGGCGAGATCGTGTACGGCGAGCCGAGCCACCTGCTGGTGCCCGGCTACGGCACCGAGACGGTCAACATCGTCCGGCTGTGGCGCGCCCGCGCCGCGCGGGCGTCGTTCGACCTGGTGCGCTTCTCCGCCGGGCAGTACGCCGAGGCCGTGCAGAACGCCGTGCGCGCCGAGAACATCAGCAAGGTGCTCTACCCCGACGACAGCACCGAGACCGGCCGCGAGCTGCGCCTCAAGCAGCAGTACTTCCTGGTGTCGTGCTCGCTGCGCGACATCGTCCGGCGGTTCCGCTTCCGCAACTCCGACTGGGACGACTTCCCCGCCCGGACCGTCATCCAGCTCAACGACACCCACCCGACGCTGGCGATCCCCGAGCTGATGCGGCTGCTGGTCGACGAGGAGCGGCTCGACTGGGACCGGGCCTGGTCGATCGTGCGGCGGACCTTCGCGTACACCTGCCACACGCTGCTGCCCGAGGCGCTCGAGACGTGGCCGGTGACGATGCTGGGCCGGCTGCTCCCCCGCCACCTCGAGATCATCTACCTGATCAACGAGGAGCTGCTGGCCGAGGTGCGCTCCCGCTTCCCGGACGACCTCGACCGCGTACGGCGGATGTCGCTGATCCAGGAGGAGCCGGAGCGCCGCGTCCGGATGGCCAACCTGGCCGTCACCGGCACGTTCGCCGTCAACGGGGTGGCCGAGCTGCACTCGCGGCTGCTGGCGGAGACCACCTTCCACGACTTCGCGTCGATGTGGCCCGGCCGCTTCACCAATGTCACCAACGGCGTCTCGCCGCGACGCTTCCTGCGGCTGGCCAACCCCGGGCTGTCCGCGCTGATCAGCGACGGGCTCGGCACCGACCGCTGGCTGACCGACCTGTCGCTGCTGGCGGGCCTCGCGCCGCTGGCCGACGACGCGTCGTTCCGGTCGCGGTGGCGCGCCGAGAAGCGCCGCGCCAAGGCCGGGCTCGCCATGGGTGACCCGGACTCGCTGCTCGACGTGATGGTCAAGCGGTTCCACGAGTACAAGCGCCAGCAGCTCAAGCTGCTGCACGTGATCACGCTGTACCACCGCCTGCGCGCGGCGCCGGACGCGTTCGGCGTGCCGCGCACGGTGCTGTTCGGCGGCAAGGCCGCGCCCGCTTACCACGCCGCCAAGGCGATCATCCGGCTGATCAACGCGGTGGCGGCGACGATCGCGGCCGACCCGGTCGCCTCGGGGCTGCTGCGCGTGGTGTTCCCGCCCAACTACAACGTCACGCTCGCCGAGCGGATCATCCCGGCCGCCGACCTGAGCGAGCAGATCTCGATGGCCGGCAAGGAGGCCTCCGGCACCGGCAACATGAAGCTCGCCCTCAACGGCGCGCTCACCATCGGCACGCTCGACGGCGCCAACGTCGAGATCCGCGACCGGGTCGGCGCCGGGAACTTCTTCCTGTTCGGCCTCGACGCGCCCGCCGCGGCCGCGCTGCGCGCCTCCGACTACCGGCCGCGCGCGATCTACGAGTCCGACCCGGAGCTGCGGGTCGCCCTCGACGCGATCCTGTCCGGCGCGTTCGGCGGCGTGGGCCGGGAGGTGGCGCACTCGCTGCTCGACCGCGACGAGTACCTGACGCTTGCCGACTACCGCTCCTACGTGGACGAGCAGGACCGCGTCGCCGCCGCGTGGCGCGACCAGGACCGGTGGACCCGCATGTCGATCCGCAACACGGCCGGCAGCGGCTTCTTCTCCGCCGACCGCACCGTCGCCGACTACCTGGCCCGGGTCTGGCGGGCCGATCCCGTACGGGTGCCGTAGGCCGGGGCTTGGCAACCGCCTCCGCGGCGCGTTGGATGTCCGGTGAGATGCATCGGCACCGGCCCAGCCTCGGCACCCTGCTCCACCACGTCCACGTGAGCGGGCCGCTGTCGCGTGCCGTGCTGGCCGAGCGGATGGGCGTCAACCGCAGCACGATCCTCGCGCTCACCGCCGAGCTGGTGGCCGCCGGGCTGGTCGGCGAGGAGCACCCCGCGGGCACCACCGGCGCCGGCCGGCCCTCCCTGGTGGTGCGGCCCGCCCCGGGGATCCACGTGCTCGCGTTCGACGTGGCGGTCGACCGGCTGACCGCGGCCCGGGTGGGCCTCGGCGGCGCGGTGCTCGACCGGCGCTCCGCCGCGCGGGCCCGCTCGGGCGCCGACCTCGACAGCGTCGTCGGCACGCTCGCCGCGCTCGGCCGGGAGCTGGTCGACGCGGCGCCGCCCGGCGCGGTGTGCGTGGGCATCGGCGCCTCGTACTGCGGCATGATCCGTCCCGGCGACGGCATGGTCCGCTACGGCCCCGAGATCGGCTGGGTCGACCAGGCGTTCGGCGCCGAGCTGGCCAAGGCGCTCGACATCGGCCACCCCGTCGCCGTCGGCAACGAGGCTCACCTGGGCGCGCTGGCCGAGTTCGAGCGCGGCGCCGGCCGGGGCGTGCCCGACCTGGTCTACCTGCACGGCGACGTCGGGGTGGGCGGCGGCATCCTGGTCGGCGGCAAGCTGCTCGGCGGCGACGGCGGCTACGGCTGCGAGGTCGGCCACATGCTGGTCAACCCGGTCGACGGCCGCCCGTGCCTGTGCGGCTCGCGCGGCTGCCTCGAGGCCGAGACCGGCGAGTACGCCCTGCTGGCCGCCGCGGGCCGCACCCCCGGCCCCACCGGCGCCGCCGCTGTGCGGGCCGTCGTGCGCGATGCCCGCGCGGGAGACCCGATCGCCGCGGCCGCCGTGGCCGAGGTCGGCGACTGGCTCGGCATCGGCGTCGCCAACCTGATCAACCTGTTCAACCCCGGCGCCGTCATCTTCGGCGGCATGCTGCGCGACCTGTTCCCCGCCGCCGCCCCGCACGTGGCCGCCCGCATCGACCGCCACGCCATGCCCGTCTCCCGCGAGCGGGCCCGCCTGCGCGTCTCCGCCCTGGCCGGCGACGCCACCCTGCTGGGCGCCGCCGACCTCGGCTTCGCCGCCCTGCTCGCCGACCCCCTGGCGTTCGGCCTGCCCGTCGTCTGACCCGGCCTCACCCCGCGCCCGCCCGGGCCGGTTCGCCCCGCTCACGAGGCGGGTCGCCAGCCACGGACCCGACCACCCTGTCGCCGGCCGAGGTCTCCGGTGGCCACGCCGGCGGCCTCGGCGTTGCGCAGCGTCGCGCCGGGGCCGTTGCCGGGCTGGTCGGCCTTACCGCCACGGCTCGCCGGTCTGCGGGGTGCTGCGGCACGAGCAGCAGGTCGGCGGCCGGCTCGGGGCTGGCGGGTTGTCGCGGCCCGAGGCTCATCGCGCCAAGTTACGGTGCCCCGCCGCCGGGCCGCGCCCCGTATGTCGACGACCGTTCCCGCAGGCGTACGGCCTGAGACCCCCACCCCTCCGCGTCGGCGCAGTCGGCGGCGGCCGCGAGCACGGCGGGGTCCTCGGCGTGGCTCAGCAGGTGGTCGAGCAGGCGGCTCAGCGCGGCCCGGCGGTCGGCGCGGCGGTCCTCGTCGGCGGAGCGCGCCCGGGCGTACACCCGCACCAGCTCGTGCAGCGCCCAGCGGCCCTCGCCGGCGGGCCGCAGCAGGTGGTGGTCCGCCAGCTCGCCCAGGTCCGCCGGGCCGCCCGCGAGCGCGGCCGCCGCTTCGGCGTCGAAGTCCGCGCCGGGGTGGTGGGCGAGCATGCGCAGCAGTTCGCGGCCCCGGGCGGACAGCCGGGTGTACGAGCCGTCGAGCGCCGCCTGCACCCCGGGGTCGAGCCGCCCGGACCGGCGCCGCTCGGCGAGCCAGTCGGCGTGGTCGGTCAGCGTCCACCCGGGCCGGCGGCGCATGTGCTCGGCGACCAGCGCCAGCGCGAGCGGCAGCCGTCCGCAGGTCTCGGCGATCCGGTCGGCGGCGGCGGGGTCGGGGCCGGCCGGGACGCCGGGCACGGCGGCGCGCAGGTACGCGCGGGCGTCGGCGGGCCCGAACACGTCGACCGGGACGACCGGCAGGCCGTCGAGCCGCCGGCGGGAGGTGATCAGCGTGACGCTGCCGGCGGGGGCGGGCAGCAGGGGGCGTACCTGGTCGTCGCCGGCCGCGTCGTCGAGCAGGACCAGGCAGCGCGCGCCCGCCAGGCGGGTGCGGTAGGCGGTGGCCAGCGCGGGCAGCCCGGCCGGCAGGTGGTGGCCGGTCACGCCGAGCAGCCGCAGGAAGCCCTCGAGCACCGCGCCGGGCCCGGCCGGTGGGCGGGCGGGGTGGCTGCCGCGCAGGTTGACGGCGAGCACGTGGTCGAAGGGCCGCGCGGCCGCGAGCCGGTGCGCGGCGTGCACGGCGAGCCGGGTCTTGCCGGTGCCGGCCATGCCCGCCAGCACGGTGACCGGCGCCTCGGGCAGCACGCCGTCGCCGACGAAGCCGGGCGGGTCGGGCGGCAGCGCGGCCAGCACGCGCACCTGGGCGTCGGCGCGGGTCTCGCCGCTGACCACGCGCAGCGCCTGCCGCCACTGGGTGGTGTAGCCGACGTCGGCGTGCAGCGCCTCGACGACCGCCACCACCAGCTCGGCGTCGAGGCGGCGGCGCCCGGCGCGGAAGCAGTCGACCACGGTGGTCTTGCCCACCTGCTCGGCGGCGGGCCGGGCGGCGTTGACGCGGGCGGCGATCGTCTCGTACGACGGGTTGCCCGCCCACGCCTTGAGCAGGCGCAGGCAGCCGGCGACCTCGTCCAGGGTCTGCGCCTGGCCGGGGTCGGGCAGCGTGGCGAACTGGGACACGGCGCTCCGGCGGGGTGAGGGCGTCGGGCCGGCGGTCACGGGGCCGGCATCCGGATTCGTTCGGATTACGCATGCGGGCTCCACACATGCGACAGAGTAGGGGTGCCGGTCGGTCCGGTAACGGGGGGTCGTTCCCGCTCGATGCGTGAGCGGCACGGACCCGACGGCGGGCGCCGGGCGTGGCGTCACCCAGGACCCATGCCCGGCGCCCCTCTACGCTCCCGCGCCGCGCAGCACGGCGTCGACCAGCCGCTCGACGAAGCCCTCCTCGGGCACCCGCGGCGCCCACCGGAACAGCCCGTGCACCATCGAGGGGCCGGTGAGCATCAGCACCGTCAGCTCGATGTCGAGGTCGGAGCGCAGCTCGCCGGTCTCGATGCCGCGCCGCAGCACGCCGCGCATGACCTCGCGCCGCGGCTCCATGACGGCCTGGTACATCTCCATCAGCGTGTCGTCGCGCACCAGCTCGGGCAGCAGGCACGCGGTGACCTTGCTGTAGCTGCGGCGGCTGCCCTTGCGGTTCGCCGTGATCAGCATGATCAGGTCGTCGCGGACCGACTCGCCGACCGGCTCGGGCACCGCGCCCTTCATCGACGCGACCGCGTCGACGAGCAGCGCCTCCTTGTTGGCCCAGCGGCGGTAGATCGTCGCCTTGCCCACCCCGGCCCGGGCGGCGACCGCCTCGATCGAGATCGCCGACGCGCTCTGCCCCTCGGCGAGCAGGTCGAGCACCGCGTGCAGGATCGCCTCGTCGGCGAGGGCGTTGCGTGGCCGGCCAGGAGCCTTGCGCTCCTGGCCGGTCACAGAGGCCGTGGTCATGAGGTTCATTGTTACCGACGCGTCACGCCTCGACCAGTTCCACGCCCTGCTCCTCGGCCAGGCCCTCGGCCGGGGTGGGCTTCGGCGCGGAGGCCGGGCGCCGGCCGGGCAGCCAGACCAGCGCCACCAGCGCGCCGAGCACCGCGAACACCATCGAGCCGATCGCCGCGTAGTGCATGGCGTCGAGGAAGGCGGCGTTCGCGGAGCGGATCAGCGCGGCGCCGGCGGCGCCGGCCTGCTCGGCCACCCCGTACGCCCCGGAGATCGACTCGCGGGCGGCGTCGGCCGCCCCGGCAGGCAGGCCGTCGGTCGCGCTGCCGAGGTCGCTGCGGTAGACCGAGGAGAGCACCGCGCCGAGAACCGCGACGCCGAGCGCGCCGCCGAGCTGACGGATCGTGTTGCTGACCGCCGAGCCGACGCCGGCCTTCTCGCGGGGCAGCGCCGCCATGATCGACTCGGTGGCGGGCGGCATCACGTTGGCCATGCCGACGCCCATCACGAAGAACGCGGCGCCGACCACCCAGATCGGCGTGCTCTGCCCGACGAACGTCCAGACCGCCAGGCCGGCCGCGACCAGCAGCAGGCCGACGGTGCTGACCGCCTTGGGGCCGAACCGCTTGACCATCGCCGCGCTGCGCGGGGCGAACACGAGCTGGCCGACCGCGAACGGCACGAACAGCGCGCCCGAGGCCAGCGGGCCGTACCCGCGGACCAGCTGCAGGTAGAACGCGCCGAAGAACATCGCGCCCATCGCGGCGAAGAAGACCAGCCCGATGATGCCGGTCGAGGCCGAGAACGTGGCGTTGCGGAACAGCCGCACGTCCAGCGACGGGAAGTCGATGCGCAGCTGCCAGGCGATGAACGCGGCGAGCACGACCACGGCGCCGGCGAGCGTGCCCCACGCCCGGGGGTCGCCGAAGCCTGCCTCGCCGCCCTCGATCACGCCGTAGGTGAGCAGGCTCAGGCCGACGATCGAGAGCAGCACGCCCGCGATGTCGATGCGGCCCGGGCGCGGGTTGCGCGACTCGGGCACCAGCGTCAGCACCAGCACGACGCCGGCGACGACGACCGGCACGTTGATGAGGAACACCGAGCCCCACCAGAAGTGCTCGAGCAGCAGCCCGCCCAGGATCGGGCCGACGGCCACGGCCAGGCCGACCGCGCCGGCCCAGATGCCGATCGCGCGGGGACGTTCCTTGGGGTCGAAGACGTTGGCGATGATCGAGAGGGTGGCCGGCATGACGGCGGCGGCGCCCAGGCCCATCAGCGCGCGGGCCGCGATGAGCTGGCCGGCCGAGTCGGCGTAGCTGGAGATCAGCGACGCGAGCCCGAAGATCACCAGGCCGGTGACCAGCGTGATCCGGCGGCCGAGGCGGTCGGCCAGGATGCCGGCGGTGAACAGCAGGCCGGCGAAGACCAGGGTGTACGAGTTGATGGCCCACTCGAGCTGGCCCTGGGTGGCCCCGAGGCCGTGCTGCGGGTCGGCGATCGTGCGCAGCGCGACGTTGAGGATGGTGTTGTCGAGCACGACCACCAGCAGGCTGATGACCAGTACGCCGAGGATGGCCCACCGCCGGGGATGTCCGGCCGGGGCAGGGGTTTGTGCGTCCATCTGAGGTTCCCCGATTTTTCGAAACGGAACTGTCTCGTATTCGAACGCACTCTATGCCGCGACCTCCGTGATACGGAACAGTTCCGTATCGAAATGTGATCCGGGCAACGATCGGGCACCCCGGTTGCGCCTGCGCCCGAGCCGGCCGCCCGGCCGCGTAGGACGTCAGCCGCCCTCCCCGCAGTCCTCCACCTCGCCACCCTTCTTGCCGGGGTCGGTGTCGATCGACGCGTTGCGCAGCTTGCCGCCGTCCCGCGGCGCGCCGGATCCCGCCTCGTCGAGCCGTTCGCTGGTGAGCCTCCACCGCCGGGTGTCGACGGTGAACTCCAGCCGGACGGTGCTGTAGTCGATCAGCCTCCGGTCGTTCTTGACGAAGGCGTCCCCCGGCGGCGTCGAGCTGCTGCACGAAGGCGACCGACGAGATCACCAGCGCGACGACGGCGGTGGTGCCCTGCAAGTAGGAGGCCCGCAGGTTCCGCCGTCTCGGACGACACCGTCTCCAGGTCGATGTACCCGTTCACCGTTCGGTCGGCCGATGTCGTCCTGCGCCAGAGCCGCCTGAGCCTCCTCTCGGGACAGATGCTCGGGGTGATCCGGAAGGGCTGCCCGGACGGCCCGATCAGCTGCGTGTACTCGGTGCCTTCGTGGAGGTAGGTCACCGCGAGGTCGAAGGTGCGGGCCTGCCGGAGAAGCGTGCCGACGATCAGGATCTGCTGCACCTCGCCGGACGGGATCTCGGGGTCAGCGCTCCAGGATGGCCACGACGCCCTGGCCGCCGGCTGCGCAGATGGAGATGAGGCCGCGGCCGGAGCCGCGTTCGGCCAGGAGCTTGGCCAGGGTGGCGACGATGCGGCCGCCGGTGGCGGCGAAGGGGTGGCCGGCCGCCAGCGAGGAGCCGGTGACGTTGAGCTTGGCGCGGTCGACGGGGCCCAGCGGGGCCTCCAGGCCGAGCTTCTCCTTGCAGAACTCGGGGGACTCCCAGGCGGCCAGCGTGCTGAGGACCTGGGACGCGAACGCCTCGTGGATCTCGTAGAAGTCGAAGTCCTGCAGGGTGAGGTTGTTGCGGGCCAGCAGCCGCGGCACGGCGTACGCGGGGGCCATCAGCAGGCCCTCGTCGCCGTGCACGTAGTCGACGGCGGCGGTCTCGCTGTCGGTCAGGCACGCCTGGACCGGCAGGTGGTTCGCGGCGGCCCAGTCCTCGCAGGACAGCAGCACGGTCGAGGCGCCGTCGGTGAGCGGGGACGAGTTGCCGGCGGTCATGGTGGCGTCGGTGGTGCCGAAGACGGGCTTGAGCCGGGCCAGCTTGTCGAGGCTGGTGTCGGGGCGCAGGTTCTCGTCGCGGGTCAGGCCCAGGTACGGGGTGATCAGGTCGTCGAAGAACCCCCGGTCGTACGCGGCGGCCAGGCGCTGGTGGGAGGCGAGCGCGAGCTCGTCCTGGGCGGTGCGGCCGACGTTCCAGCGCAGCGCGGTCAGCGCCGCGTGCTCGCCCATCGACAGGCCGGTGCGGGGCTCGGCGTTGCGCGGCACGTCGGGCTTGAACGCCAGCAGCGGGTTGAGCCGCGCGGCCGCGCGCAGGCGTTCCGGCAGCGAGCGCGCCCGGTTGAGCGCGAGCAGCGCCCGTCGCATGTCGTCGTTGAGCTGCAGCGGGGCGTCCGAGGTGGTGTCGACGCCGCCCGCGACGCCCACGTCGATCTGGCCGAGCGCGATCTTGTTGCCGACCAGGATCGCGGTCTCCAGCCCCGTGCCGCAGGCCTGCTGCACGTCGTACGCGGGGGTCCGCGGATCGAGGCGGGAGCCGAGCACGGTCTCGCGGGTCAGGTTGAAGTCGCGCGAGTGCTTGAGCACCGCCCCCGCCACCACCTCGCCCAGGCGCCGGCCCGCCAGCCCGTGGCGGGCGATCAGCCCGTCGAGCGCGGCGGTCAGCATGTCCTGGTTCGACGCCTGCGCGTACCGGCCGTTGGAGCGGGCGAACGGGATGCGGTTGCCTCCGAGGACGGCGACGCGGCGCATGGCGGCCTCCAGTCAAGTGACAGCACCTACTGATGAGTAGGCTACCAACGGCGGCGCCGAGTAGGCTGCGGCGCATGGGCGACAGGTACGCGAGCTTCGCGAACTCCGGTCCCGGGCGCGGCCTGGTCAAGCGGCTGGGCCTGCCCGACCCGCCTCGGCTGCGCCGCCACCGGCCGGGCGACCCGCTGATCGACGGGCCCGTGCTGCTCGGCGCGGCCCCGGGCGGCCGGCTCGCCGCCCAGGTGCGCAAGGTGCTGGAGGCCGCGGGCGTCGAGGTCCTCGACCAGCCGCTGACCGAAGGCCGGCACGGCGCGCTGATCTTCGACGCGACCGGCATCACGGACACCGGTCACCTCGGCGAGCTGTACGCGTTCTTCCACCCCCACGCCCGGTCCGTACGCACCAGCGGCCGCGTCATCGTGCTCGGCAGCACCCCGCAGACGACCGCCCAGCGCGCGCTCGAGGGGCTGACCCGCAGCATCGGCAAGGAGTTCGGCCGCGGCATCACCTCGCAGCTGGTGTACGTCGAGCCGGGCGGCGAGGGTGCGATGGAGTCGACGCTGCGGTTCCTGCTGAGCGGCCGGTCCGCGTACGTCTCCGGGCAGGTCGTCCCGATCGGCGCCGGCACGCCGCCCGTGCCCGCCGACTGGGAGCTGCCGCTCGCCGGCAAGACCGCGCTCGTGACCGGGGCGGCGCGCGGCATCGGCGCCGCCATCGCCCGGGTGCTCGCCCGCGACGGCGCGAGCGTGATCGCGCTCGACGTGCCGGCGGCCGGCGAGGCGCTCGCGGGGGTGGCCAACGACGTGCGCGGCCGCGCTCTGCAGCTCGACCTGACCGCCGGCGGCGCGGGCGAGCGGCTCGCGTCCTATCTGAGCGGGCCGCTGGACGTCGTCGTGCACAACGCGGGCATCACCCGCGACCGCACGATCGCCAAGATGGACGCGGACGGCTGGTCCTCGGTGCTCGCGGTCAACCTGCTCGCGCCGGAACGCGTCACCGCGGCGCTGCTCGACCGGGGGCTGATCCGCGAGGGCGGCCGGATCGTCGCCGTGAGCTCGGTGTCGGGCATCGCCGGCAACCGCGGGCAGACCAACTACGCGACCAGCAAGGCCGGCGTGATCGGGCTGGTGCAGTCGAGCGCCCCCGCGCTGCGGCAGAGCGGCATCACGATCAACGCGGTCGCGCCGGGCTTCATCGAGACGGCCATGACCGCGCGGATGCCGGTGACGCTGCGCGAGGCCGGGCGCCGGATGAACAGCATGGCGCAGGGCGGGCTGCCGGTCGACGTGGCCGAGACGATCGCCTGGCTGGCCTCGCCCGGGTCGGGGACGATCACCGGCGCCGTCGTGCGGGTCTGCGGGCAGAGCCTGCTGGGGGCGTGAGACGGTGGCGGTCGTCGAGTTCGAGGGGGCGCCGGGCGGCAGCACGCTGCGGGCGCTGGTCAACCGGCGCCGGGGCGAGACGCTGCCCGAAGTGGAGCTGCGGCAGCGCGGGGTCGGCGTGGACCGTGAGCACCTGGCCGCGTACGACCGGGTCTGCGGTTTCCGGCTGAGCGACCGGCTGCCGCCGACCTATCCGCACGTGCTCGCCTTCCCGCTGGCCATGCACCTGCTCACCGCGCCGGGCTTCCCGCTGCCGGCGATCGGCCTGGTGCACGTCGCCAACCGCATCACGGTGCACGCGCCGCTGACCGCGGACCTGCGCCTCGACCTGTCGGTGCGCGCCGTGGACCTGCGCCCGCACGACCGCGGCCGGCAGGTGGACGTCGTGACGACCGCGAGCGTGGACGGCGAGCCGGTCTGGACGAGCGTCTCGACGTACCTCTCCCGAGAAGGCCGGGGTGAGCACCGCGCCCGTCCGGACTCCCCGCCGCCGCCGGCCGCGAGCGCCGTGTGGCGCGTCCCGGCCCGGGTCGGCGCCGACTACGCCGCGGTCTCCGGCGACCGCAACCCCATCCACACCTCGCGGCTCGGCGCGCGGCTGTTCGGCTTCGCCCGGCCGATCGCGCACGGCATGTGGAGCAAGGCGCGTTGCCTGGCCGCGTTCGAGGGCCGCCTGCCCGACCGCTGCACTGTGGACGTGCGGTTCCGGCAGCCGATCCTGCTGCCCGCGACCGTCTCGTTCGCCTCGGGCGACGGCGAGTTCCAGCTGTACGGCCGCCGGCCGCACCTTGCGGGGCACGTGACGCCTGCGTAATGTTACCGGCCAGTCAACTTCCGGCGGAGGTGGCGCGTGGAGTTCTGGCTCGACCTCAACGAGGAACAGACCGACCTGCGGGACTGGGTGCACGGGTTCGCCGAGAGCGTGATCCGGCCGGCCGCCGCCGAGTGGGACGAGCGCGAGGAAACCCCCTGGCCGGTGCTGCAGGAGGCCGCGAAGATCGGCCTGTACGGCTTCGAGTTCCTGGTCAACACGTGGTCCGACCACACCGGACTGTCGCTGCCGGTGGCCAACGAGGAGCTGTTCTGGGGCGACGCCGGCATCGGCATGGCGCTGTCGGGCACCTCGCTGGCGGTGGCCGCGATCTACGGCTCCGGCACCCCCGACCAGCTCGTCGAGTGGGTGCCGCAGTGCTTCGGCGACGAGGCCGAGCCGCGGGTGGGCGCGTTCTGCTCGACCGAGCCCGAGGCCGGCTCCGACGTGGCCGCGATGCGCACGCGCGCCGTGTACGACGAGGCGAAGGACGAGTGGGTCCTCAACGGCCAGAAGGCGTACGCGACCAACGGCGGCATCGCCAACGTGCACGTCGTGATCGCGTCGGTCGACCCCGCGCTGGGCTCGCGCGGGCAGGCCGCGTTCGTGGTCCCGCCCGGCACGCCCGGGCTCGTGGGCACCCGCAAGCTGCGCAAGCTCGGCCTGCGGGCCTCGCACACGGCCGACGTGTTCCTCGACGACGTACGGGTCCCCGGCAGCTGCCTGCTCGGCGGCAAGCAGGCCCTGGACGAGCGGCTGGCCCGCGCGCGCGAGGGTGGGCGTGGCAAGCGGCAGGCCGCCATGCGCACCTTCGAGCTGTCCCGCCCGGCCGTCGGCGCGCAGGCGCTCGGCATCGCCCGCGCCGCCTACGAGTACGCGCTGGAGTACGCGCAGAACCGGGTGCAGTTCGGGCGGCCGATCGTGGAGAACCAGGCGATCGCGTTCGCGCTCGCCGACATGCGCACCGAGATCGACGCGGCGCGGCTGCTGGTGTGGCGGGCCGCGTGGATGGGCCGCAACGACCGGGCGTTCGGCGCGGGCGAGGGCTCGATGTCCAAGCTCAAGGCCGGCGAGGTGGCGGTCGCCGTGACCGAGAAGGCGGTGCAGATCCTCGGCGGGGCCGGCTACCTGCGCGACCACCCGGTCGAGCGGATGTACCGGGACGCGAAGATCTACACCATCTTCGAGGGCACGTCGGAGATCCAGCGGCTGGTGATCGCGCGCGCCATCACGGGACGGCAGATCCGATGAGGTTCGTCGCGACCACGATGGCGCGGCGCGGGCTGCTCACCCCGGGGCCGCCGCACCGGGTGGTCCGGCAGTTCGTGGCGCTGCGCCGGTGGAAGTTCGGGCTCGCCGGGGAGCTGAGGCAGGCGGCCGCGCGCTCCCCCGGCCGGGTTGCGCTGATCGACGAGAGCGGTTCCCTGACGTACGCGCAGCTGCTCGATCGCTCGTCGCGGATCGCCTCGGCGCTGCCGGTCGCCCCCGGCGACCGGGTCGGGCTGCTGTGCCGCAACTCCGCCGCCATGGTCGAGACGCTGATCGGCATCGCCACGCTCGGCGCGGACGCCGTGCTGGTCAACACCGGGCTGTCCGCCTCGCAGCTCGCCGCGGTCGCCCGCGACCAGGACCTGCGGCTGCTCGTGCACGACGCCGACCTCGACCCGCCGCCCGGCGTCCCCACGCTCATGATCGACGATCTCGTGCTCAAGATCGCGGTAGGCCACCGCCTCCCCCGCCCACCCAGGGTCGCCGACCCTACACCCGCGCCCGCGGAGATCGACCCGCGGGGCGGCCCGCCGACCGCCTCCGGCCCGCGCGGCGACCCGGCGCGGGCGACCGCCCCGCCCGGCGCCCCGGCCCGGGCGATCAAGCCCCCCGCCCGCCCCGGCCGCACCATCGTGCTGACCTCCGGCACGACCGGCGTCCCCAAGGGCGCCCGCCGCCCCACCCCGAGCGGCTTCCGCCCGCTCTGCTCCATCATCGACCGCATCCCGCTGCGCGCCGGCGTGCGGCTGCTCGATGCGGCGCCGCTGTTCCACGCGTGGGGCTTCGCCGGCCTGCAGATCGGCCTCGCCCTGCGCGCCACGATCGTGCTGCGGCGCCGCTTCGACCCGGCCGACACGCTCGAGACGCTCGCCGCGCACAACTGCACGGCGCTGATCGCCGTGCCGGTCATGCTGCAGCAGATCATGGAGCTGCCGTACCGGCCGGTGCCGCTGACGGTGGCCGCGGTCAGCGGCTCGGCCCTGCCGGGCGACCTCGCGACCCGGTTCATGGACCGCTACGGCGACGTGCTCTACAACCTCTACGGCTCCACCGAGGCGTCGTGGGCGTCGATCGCCACCCCGGCCGACCTGCGGGCGGCGCCGGCCACTGCGGGCCGCCCGCCGCACGGCACGGTGGTCGCCGCGCTCGACGAGGACGGACGTCCGGTGCCGGCGGGCACGCCGGGACGGCTGTTCGTCGGCAACGAGATGCTCTTCGAGGGCTACACCAACGGCGTCGCGCGGGAGCTGCACGGCGGGCTGCTGGCGATCGGCGACGTGGGCCACCTGGACGAGGCGGGCCGGGTCTTCGTGGACGGCCGGCAGGACGACATGATCGTGTCGGGCGGGGAGAACGTGTTCCCGTCGGAGGTCGAGAACCTGCTGGCCGCGCTGCCGCAGGTGCGCGAGGTGGCGGTGGTCGGCGTGCCCGACGACGCATACGGGCAACGGCTCGCGGCCTACGTCGTGCTGCACGACGACGCCGCGCTGACCGCCGAGGACGTACGGGACCACGTGCGCGCGCACCGGGCCCGGTACTGCGTGCCGCGCGACGTGGTGTTCCTGCCCGCGCTGCCCCGCAACGCGACCGGCAAGGTGCTGACCCGCGAGCTACGTCACCAGTAGGCCCAGCGGGCTGCCGTTGTGCTGCAGCCGGTTCAGGGCGTAGGTCATGGTCATGTCCGGCGGCAGCGGGCGCTGGTCGGCGGCGCTCGCCAGCATCCGGGTGGCGTGCCGGGTGGCCAGCGGCAGCATCGGGTAGCGGCTCGCGGCCAGGCCGTCGATGGGTTCGCGCCGCCGCCCGAACAGCGTGAGCGAGCGCCAGTGCGCGAGGCTGGCCACCCGGTCGCCGTGGTAGCCGGGCGGCCCGGGCAGCACGGTCACCGTGTCGAAGCTGCGGCTGCCCGCCAGCCACCACTCGGCCGCCTCGACCGCTTGGCCCGCCGCGGACTCGCACCAGTACGGCACCACGCCGGTCGCCCGCGCCCGCCACGGGTCGAGCAGCCGCCCGCACTCGATCGCGCAGTGCTTGCCCGCGTCGGGGCGCCACTGCCGCAGCAGGTCGGCGACGCACGCGCTGAGCATCTCGGGCCGCGCGTAGAGCACCCGGTGGGTGCTCCGGCCGAGCCGGTTGAGGTCGATGGCCAGCGCGGGCTCGCCGGAGCGCTCCGAGTAGCGCGGCGGGGTGGCGGCCTCCGGGTCGGTCCACGAGCTCACCCCGAGCTCGTCGAGCGCCTGGCGGAACTCCCAGTTGCGGTTCGTGTAGGTCTCGGGCCGCCCGCCCGCCACGGGGCTGCCGACCTGGAAGCCGTGCCGGCGCGACACCGTCAGCACCGGCCAGGTGCGCAGGTCGCGCAGCAGCAGCAGGCTGCCGCCGGGCGCGAGCCGGGTGCGCAGGAACCTCTCGTACGCCTCGGGCAGGCGGTGCCACCGCAGGTGCAGCCGCACGGTGGCTCCGCACAGCGGGCCGTCGCGCAGCGGGTCGTGCACCTGCCGCACCGTGACGCCGGGGTTGCGTTCGTTGATCGCCGCCGCCAGGCCGGCGCCGAACGCGAGCGCGGCCGGCCAGTCGCCGACCGCTCCACCGGGCCACCCCACCGTGACCGGGACGCTGGTGGGCAGCCACGCCGCGCCGAGCGCCACGGCCAGCTGGGCCGCGGCCCCGTGCGGCGAGCCGAGCAGCACCGCCGGGTACGCGGGGGCGTCGTAGTGACCGGTGATCCACTCGGCGATCGCCTCGGCGTCCAGGCCGGGAGCCGCCTCGGGCGGGACGGCCTCGGCGTACGCCTCCTCGGCGAGCCGCTCGCGGCGCACCTCCGGCGGCAGCCGGCCGTGCCGGCCGAGCACCGGCACGCGGTAGGACCACCCGCCCGTCGACCCCGAGACGGTGGCGAGCAGGGTTCGGGTGAGGCTTTCGGCGCAGACGACCCGGTCGATCGGCACGTGCGCGTCGCGCCGCCGGACGGGCTCGAAGGTCGTCACCGCGGACCAGCTCCCTCGGATAGGCCGCAGCGGCCTACCCGAACCGGTCCGGGGCAAACGTCAGCGCGGCGCGGGAGTCTCCCGGCCCGCCTCGGCGCGGAACTTGATCACCTTGTGGGTGCCGTCGCAGAACGGCTTGGTGGCCGACTTGCCGCAGCGGCACAGCGCGATCGTGCCCCGGCCGGGGTCGATCGGCTCGCCGTCGGGGGTGCGCATCTCGAAGTCGCCGCGCACGATGAGCGGGCCGTCGGGGTAGGGAACGATCATCGCCGTCATGGGCGCGC
This sequence comes from Actinoplanes sp. URMC 104, assembly GCF_051386375.1. Classification (NCBI taxonomy): domain Bacteria; kingdom Bacillati; phylum Actinomycetota; class Actinomycetes; order Micromonosporales; family Micromonosporaceae; genus Actinoplanes; species Actinoplanes sp. URMC 104. The sequence goes on from NZ_JBPQTO010000011.1 coordinate 81,384, forward strand.
GAATGCCCACTCAGCTGCGGGCGAAACAGATCGTTTACAACGCCCTTGATCGGGAAGCCTGCGGCCATGCAACTTCCTGTGGCCCGTGGCCGTGTCTCAGCCGCCCTCATCGACGTGCTCGGTGGGCGGGCCGAGAAGCTTCCCGCGTTCGCCCGCTTCGACGGCGACGAGGACCTGCATCTGACGCTGTTCGTGTGCTACGAGCTGGCGTACCGCGGCTGGGACGGGGTCGACGACAGCTGGGAGTGGGACCCCGGCATGCTGCGGCTGCGCACCGCCGCCGAGAAGCGCTTCCTGGCCTTCCTGTACGACCTGGTGGGCCCGCCGGAGACCCGGGTCGACCCGGCGAGCGTGCCGGACCGGCTGGCCGCGATCGTCGCCGCCGACGACGGCCCGGGGCTGTCGGGGTACCTGCGCGGCCGGGCCACCCTCGAGCAGTTCCGCGAGTTCGTGACCCACCGGTCGATCTACCACCTGCGCGAGGCCGACCCGCACTCGTGGGCGATCCCCCGGCTGGGCGGGCGGGCCAAGGCCGCGCTCATCGAGATCCAGGCCGACGAGTACGGCAACGGCGTCGAGCCGCGGATGCACCAGGAGTTGTTCAAGCAGACCATGCGCTGGTTCGACCTGGACCTGCGGTACGGCGCGTACGTCGACTCGGTGGGCGCGCCGACGCTCGCGGTCAACAACGTGATGTCGCTGTTCGGCCTGCACCGCAGCCGCCGCGCCGCGATCCTCGGGCACCTGGCCGCGTACGAGATGACGTCGTCGCTGCCGAACCGGTCGTACGCGAACGGCCTGCGGCGCCTCGGCGGCGACCCGGACGCGACCGCGTTCTACGACGAGCACGTCGAGGCCGACGCGGTGCACGAGCAGATCGCCGCGCACGACCTGTGCGGCTCGTTCGTCCGCGCCGAGCCCGCGCAGGCCGGCGAGCTGCTGTTCGGCGCCCGCGCGGCGCTGGCGATCGACTCACTGTGGGCCGGCTCGGTCCTGGACGCGTGGAGCCGCGAGACCTCGTCGTTGCGGCCGCGCGCGGTTGAACCCGTGCTGGCGGGGTAGGCGAGCCGGATGCAGGCGAACGTCACCTTTGTCGGCAACGCCACCACGCTGTTGCGGCTGGGCAACTTCACGCTGCTGACCGACCCGGCGTTCGGGATGGCCGGCAGCCGGGTGTACCTGGGGTACGGCGCCTGGAGCAAGCGCCTGCGTGACCCCGTGCTCGACGTGCTGGACACCGCGAAGGTCGACGCCGTGCTGCTGTCGCACCTGCACGGCGACCACTTCGACCGCGAGGCCCGCCGCTGGGTGGAGCCGACGATGCCGATCGTCACCACCGAGGCGGCGTCGCGCAAGCTGCGCCGCCGCCGGTACGTCGCCGTGAGCGGGCTGCCGACCTGGGAGTGCCGCGAGTGGACCCGCTCCCGGCAACGGCTGCGCATCACCAGCGTGCCGGGCAAGCACGGGCCGGGGCTCGCCGCCCGGCTGCTGCCCGACGTGATGGGCTCGGTGATCGAGCTCGAGGTGGACGGCCGGCTGGCGCTGCGCCTCTACATCACCGGCGACACGCTGGTGCACGGCGCGCTCGAGGAGATCCCGCGCCGGCTGGGCGACATCGACGCCATGCTCATCCACCTGGGCGGCACCCGGCTGATGGGCATGCTGCTCACGATGGACGACCGGCAGGGCACCGAGCTCACGCAGCTGATCCGTCCGGGGCTGACCGTCCCGATCCACTACGACGACTACCAGGTGATGAAGTCGCCGCTGTCGGACTTCGTGACCCGCGCCGAACGCCAGGGCCTGACCGGCATCACGCCGATCACCCGCGGCGACACCCTGGATCTGCCCCTGCGCCCCGGCGTCACCGACGTGCACCGCCCCCACAACCCGGTCGCCTGACCCTAGTGTGGTCCGGATGCGATACCGGACCTTCGGCACCACCGGCCTGCGCGTCTCCGAGGTCGTCCTCGGCGCGATGACCTTCGGCGACCAGGGCGGCGTCGGCGCCCCGATCGAGGAGTGCCGGCGCATCCTGGACGCGTACGCCGACGCGGGCGGCAACACCCTCGACACGGCGATCAACTATCGCGGCGGCGCCAGCGAGGAGATCCTCGGCGAGCTGCTGCACGGCCGGCGCGAGTCGTTCGTGCTCGGCAGCAAGTACACGGTGTCGCGCGACCGCGACGACCCGAACGCGGCCGGCAACGCGCGCAAGAACCTGCGGCTCTCGCTCGAGACGAGCCTGCGGCGGCTGCGCACCGACCACCTCGACCTGTACTGGGTGCACATGTGGGACCGGGCGACGCCGATCGAGGAGACGATGCGCGCGCTCGACGACGCGGTGCGCGCCGGGAAGATCCTCTACGTCGGCATCTCGGACGCGCCGGCGTGGGTGGTGGCGCGGGCCCAGACGCTGGCCGAGTGGCGCGGGTGGAGCGCCTTCGCCGGCCTTCAGGTGCCGTACAGCCTGCTGCAGCGCGACGTCGAGCGCGAGCTGTTGCCGATGGCGGCGGCGCTCGGCCTGAGCGTCGCCGCCTGGAGCCCGCTCGCCGGCGGGCTGCTGTCGGGCAAGTACAGCGCTCCCGGCGGCGCCGCTGCCGGCAGCCGCCTCGGCTCCCCCGACCTCGACGAGCGGACCCGCCGCGTGATCGCCGAGGTCGCCGCCGTCGCCGCCGAGCTGGGCACGACGCCGGCGCGGGTGGCGATCGCCTGGACGCGCCACCGCTCCAACGCGATCCACCCGATCCTGGGCGCCCGCAGCGCGGCCCAGCTCGAGGACAACCTGGGCGCCCTCGAGGTCACGCTGCCCGAGGCCGCGTGCGCGCGCCTGGAGGAGGCCACCGGGTTCGTCGCCGGCTTCCCGGCCGACTTCATCGCGGAGACCTCCCCCTGGGTGTTCGGGGCGGCGCAGACCGACGGGCGCTGACCCCCGGCAGCGGCGGCTCAGCCCAGGTCCGCCGTCTCCTCGGCCTGCCGGGCGGGCAGGTCGAGGCTGGCACGCAGGGTGGCGCGCGGCAGGAAGACGGCGGCGACCAGGCCCGCCACGGCGATGGCGGCGCTGATCAGGAAGATGTGGCCGGTCGCGTCGCCGTAGGCGGCCCGGACGATGTGCTGGACGGCCTCGGGCAGGGCGGCCACGTTGAGGCTGCCGCCGGCGTCGCCGCCGCCGGCCGGGAAGCCGGCGGCGGCCAGGTCGTGGGTGATCCGGTCGGTGACGCGGTGGGCGAGCACGGCGCCGAGCACGGACACGCCGATCGCGCCGCCCATCGACCGGAAGAACGCGACGGTGGCGCTGGCGGCGCCGATCGTGCGCAGCGGCACGGTGTTCTGCACGGCCAGCACGAGGTTCTGCATGCTCGCGCCGACCCCGAGGCCGACCAGCAGCATGCCGAGCCCGACGTAGACCAGCGAGGTCTCGTGGTCGATGAAGCTCAGCAGCACGAAGCCCGCGAGCAGCACGATCAGGCCGGCGATGATGTACGGCTTGATCCGCCCGGTGCGGGTGATGATGCGCCCGACGATGATCGAGGAGAGCAGCACGCCCGCCATCAGCGGGATCGTGAGCAGGCCTGCCTCCGTGGGGCTGTAGCCGCGGCCGATCTGGAAGTACTGGCCGAGGAAGACCGCGCCGCCGAACATGGCCATGCCGACCGCCAGGCTGGCGACGATCGACAGGGCGGTGGTGCGCTCGCGGACGATGTCGAGCGGGACGACCGGCTCGGCGGCCCGCGACTCCACCAGCACGGCCAGCGCGAGCAGCACGATCGCGCCGCCGACCATCGCGTACGTCTGCCAGGACAGCCACGCGAACGAGCCGTCGACGAACGGGATCCAGATCAGCAGCACGCTGACGCCGGCGGCGATCAGCGTCGCGCCGAGGTAGTCGATCTTGACGTTCTCCCGGCGCTCGGTGTGCACGTGCAGGGTGAGCTGCAGCAGGATCAGCGCGAGCACGGCGAACGGCACACCGACGAAGAAGCACCAGCGCCAGCCCAGCCACGACGTGTCGACGATGAGGCCGCCCAGCAGCGGGCCGCCGACCGTGGCGAGCGCCATCACGCCGCCGAGGTAGCCGTTGTAGCGGCCCCGCTCACGCGGCGGGATCATCGCGGCGATCACGACCTGGACCAGCGCCTGCAGGCCGCCGACGCCGATGCCCTGGAACGCGCGGGCGGCGATGAGCTGCCCGGCGCTCTGGCTGAACCCGCTGATCACCGAGCCCAGCACGAACACCACGATGGCGATCTGCACCAGCAGCTTCTTGCTGAACAGGTCGGCGAGCTTGCCCCAGATCGGCGTGGTCGCCGTGGCGCTGAGCAGCGTCGCGGTGACCACCCAGGTGTACTGCGTCTGGCTGCCCTCGAGCGCACCGATGATCTTCGGCAGCGCGGTGGAGACGACGGTGCTGCTCAGCATCGCGACGAACAGCACCAGCAGCAGGCCGCTGAGGGCCTCCAGGATCTGCCGGTGGGACATGTCCTCCGCCGCGGGCGTCGCCGCCTGCGAGGTGGTGGGTGCGCTCATCGCGCGGGCTCCTTCTGGTGGGTTTCGAGTACGCCGGAGAGCGCGCCCAGGAAGCGGCCGAGGCCGCCGGTGAGCTCGTCGACCTCGCCCGGCCGCCAGTCGGCGAGGCCCTGCTCGAGCAGGTCGTCGAACCAGACGCCCGCGGCGGCGAGCAGGTCGTGCCCGGCGGCGGTGAGCGCGAGCGCCGACGCCCGCCGGTCGGCGCTGTCGACGCGGCGCTCGACCAGGCCCTGGGCGACCGCGGCGGCGACCGCCCGGCTGACCGTGGACGGATCCAGCCCGGAGCGCTCCGCCAGGTCCTTGGCGTGGCAGCAGCCGTCGGCGCCGTCGCCGATCTCGTCGATGTGCTTGAGGATGCCGACCGTGCCGATCGGCACGTCGGGCCGCTCGCGCAGCCATTGCTGACGCGCCTTGCGGATGAGCTGGGACAGCTCCAGCAACCGGGTCGCCAGTACGTCCATCTCTTCCTGCCTCGTGATGCGTTGCTTGCAGCAAGCATCCATCATTTCTGCTCATTGGGCAACTTTTCCCAACGGGCATCCTCGGCCCACGTGGGATCATGTCGGCCATGACCGTCGCCGACTGGTACGCCGACTTCGCCGACCGCCAGGCGCGCGGCAGCTCCCCCGCCTACGAGCGGCTGTCCCGGGCCGTCGCGACCGACGACGAGCTGCTCGCGCTGCTCGCGACCGTGCCGCCGGCCAAGCGCCAGCCCAACCTGCTGTTCGCCGTGGTCCGGCTGCTGGGCGGGCCCGTCGGCGACGTCGCGGCGTTCCGCTCGTACGTCCTGGATCGGTGGGAGGCGGTCGAGCGCGAGCTGCGGACGCGCGCCACCCAGACGAACGAGATCGGCCGGTCCGCGCTGCTGCTGCCGGTGCTCGCCGCGCTCCCCCAGCCGCTCGCGCTGCTGGAACTGGGCGCTTCGGCGGGTCTCAACCTCTACCCCGACCGGTACGCGTACCGGTACGGCGACGTCACGGTCGGCTCGGCCGGTCCCGTGGTGACCTGCGAGGCGACCGGGCTGACGCCGCCGTCACGGCTGCCCGGGGTGGTGTGGCGCGCGGGCATCGACCTGAACCCGCTCGACGTGACCTCCGCCGGCGACCGCGCGTGGCTGGAGGCGCTGATCTGGCCCGAGCACGACGCCCGCCGCGAGCGGCTGCGGGCCGCCGCCGCCCTGGTCGCCGCCGACCCGCCCCGCCTGGTGCGCGGCGACCTGGTCGAGGCGCTGCCGGGCCTGCTCGCCGCCGCGCCGCCGGACGCCACGCCGGTCGTGTTCCACACCTCGGTGCTCTACCAGCTGCCCGCCGAGCGCCGCGAGGCGTTCCTGTCGCTCGTCAGGTCGCTGCCCGTGCGGTGGATCTCGATCGAGGACCCCGAGGTCGTACCGTTCGACGGCCTGCCCGATCCGCCCGCGGGAGGCCCGCACAAGAACGTGCTCGCCCTCGACGGCAAGCCGCTGGCCTGGGCCGAGGCGCACGGCCGCAGCCTCGCGTGGTTCGGAGACCCCGGTTAGCCGCGCGCGCCCACGTCGGCCGGGCGGCCGTCGTCGGGCAGCAGGCGGCGCAGGAAGCGGGTGCTGTTGACCAGGCGGTCCCCCACGATCGCCCACTCGGCGAGCAGCGAGGCGGCGCGGTCCATCGTGCGGCGGGCCTGCTCGAAGTCGTCGAGGTCGTGGCGCAGCTGCCACAGCCGGCGGCCCTGGTCCCACGCGCGGGCCCGGGTGACGGTGACCAGGATGCGCTGGCTCCAGTCGTCGAGCCCGCCCACGAACTGGTCGATCTCGAGCTGCCAGTCCGTGGAGAAGCCGCGGCGCAGCACCGGGATCTCCTCGTAGAAGATCTCGTTGACCAGCAGGTAGTCGGGGTGGATGGTGTCGTCGCCGTGCTCCGGGGCGCCCAGCTCGTTCCACGTGCCGATCAGCGCGAGCGCCAGGTCGTGGTTGATGTGCGCGTTGACGCCCAGCATCGCGGCGGTCAGCCGGCTCATCTCGACGTCGCCCGCGCGCTTGAACAGCACCTCCCAGACGTCCGGGGTGTCCTCGTCGTCGTTGTTCCACCGCACCAGCGCGTCGAAGTAGCGCTTGGCGAACTCGACGTCGAGCAGCTCCAGGAAGTCCGGCGAGTTGACCCCGCCGACGATCGCCCGGTCGACCCGGCGGGTGATCTTCAGGTAGAGCTCGTTGAACGCCGACACCCGGTTGGCCGCCGGCGACGGCGGCAGCCGGTCGAAGATCGTCTGCACCGTGACCAGCCGGGAGATCACGTCCCCGATCCCGGCCGGCTGCTCCAGCAGGGCCGCCGCGACGTCGTCGCGCAGCGGATGCCAGCCGCGGCCGAGCGGGCTCTCCAGCGGGGACAACTCCAGGCGCTTGGCGCGCAGCAGCTCGGCACTCCCCCGTGCCAGCTCGCGATCGAATGCCGTCGACATGCCGACAGCCTGGCGATCACCGGCCCGGACCGCCACCTCTTTGTCGGCAAACCGTCGCGCGATCCGGCCGATCCCGGCATTCGCCCCGGCCCCCGGGGCTGTGCCAGGGAGGCGACCAGGGACTTCCGCGGGCGCGAGGCGGACCCGGGCCCAGCGAGGCTGGACGACGTCGCACAGCCCCGGCAGCGGGGTCCCGGAACGAGAGGCAGCGCGCGAGATGACCACGCTTCAGCACCGAGCCGGCACGATCCGACCGTTCACTGTGCAGTTCCGCCAAGGAGCGCTCGACGACCTCCGCCGCCGCCTGGCGGCGACCCGCTGGCCGACCCCGGAACTCGTCGGCGACCGCTCCCAGGGAGTGCAGCTGGCCACGATGCACGCGCTGTGCCGCTACTGGGCGAAGGCGTACGACCTGCGGCGGGTGCAGTCCCGGCTGAACGCGCTGCCGCAGTTCACCACCGAGATCGACGGGGTCGCCATCCACTTCCTGCACGTCCGGTCGCGGCATCCGGACGCCCTGCCGTTGATCATGACGCACGGCTGGCCGGGGTCGGTGATCGAGATGCTCGACGCCGTCGGACCGCTGACCGACCCCACCGCGCACGGCGGCGCCGCCACGGACGCGTTCCACCTCGTGCTGCCGTCCCTGCCCGGGTACGGCTTCTCCGCGGAGCCGGCCGAGGTCGGATGGGACCTGGTGCGCACCGCCCGGGCGTGGGCCGAACTGATGCGCCGGCTCGGGTACGACCGGTACGTGGCGCAGGGCGGCGACGTCGGCGCCGGCGTGACCGACGCCATCGGCCGGCTGGGGCCCGAGGAACTGGCCGGCATCCACACCAACCTGCTGGTGCCGGCCCTCAACGACCCGTCGTCGCTGCCGGACGACACCGCGGAGGAACGCGCCGCGCTCGCCGCGATCAAGACGTTCCAGACCACCGGCAACGGCTACTTCGTCGAGATGGCCACCCGGCCGGAGACGATCGGGTACGCGCTGCTGGACTCGCCGGCGGCGCTCGCCGCCTGGATGATCGACCACGACACCGACGCCTACTACAAGATCGCCGGGGCGTTCGTCGACGGCAGGCCCTCGGGCAACCTGACCCGCGACCACGTGCTCGACAACGTCACGGCGTACTGGCTGACCGGCACCGGAGCGTCCACGGCACGGTCGTACTGGGAGGCCTACGGAGCGGACGCCCCGGCCGCCGGCCGCCCACCGCTGCCGGATCCCCGAGTCCCGGTGGGCTTCAGCACCTTCCCCGGCGAGATCTGGCGGACGCCTCGCAGCTGGGCCGAGCAGTCGTACCCCACGCTCACCTACTTCGGCGTCGCGGAGCGAGGCGGCCACTTCGCTGCCTGGGAGGAGCCGGAGCTGTTCGCGGCACAGGTACGCGCCGCCTTCCGCCCGTTGCGCTGACCCGAGCCCCGCCCGTCCCCGGCCGCCGGGCGTGTTCGCCCGCCGCGGCCGTCCCAGCCACGAACGCAGAGGTGCAGACGATGACGTCCCCCGACTCCCACCCCACCCGGCGGCAGCTGCTGCAGGGAACCCTCGCGGCCGGCCTCTCCGTGGCCGCGTCCACCGCACTCGGCGCAGGGCCGGCCGGCGCGGCGCCGTCCGCCGGTTCCGCGATCCGTCCCTTCCGGGTCGCGATCCCCCGCGAGCAGCTGGCCGACCTGCGCCGTCGCATCGCCCTGACCCGGTGGCCCTCCCGGGAGCTCGTCGCCGGTCGCTCGCAGGGCGTGCAACTGGCGACCGCCCGGGCCCTCGCCCGGCACTGGGCCACCCGCTACGACTGGCGCCGGTTCGAGGCGAAGCTCAACGCGATGCCTCAGTTCACGACCGAGATCGACGGCGTCGGCGTCCATTTCCTGCACATCCGCTCGCGGCACCGCGACGCACTGCCGTTGATCATGACCCACGGCTGGCCGGGCTCGGTCGTCGAACTGCTCGAGACCGTCGGCCCGCTCACCGACCCCACCGCCCACGGCGGCACCGCGGCGGACGCCTTCCACCTCGTCCTGCCGTCGATCCCCGGCTACGGCTTCTCCGGCAAACCCCGCGAGCTCGGCTGGGACACCGACCGGACCGCGCGCGCCTGGGCCGAGCTCATGCGACGCCTCGGCTACACCGAGTACGTCGCCCAGGGCGGCGACGTCGGCGCCGCCGTCACCGACAGCATCGGCCGCCAGGCGCCCGCCGGGCTGCTGGGCATCCACCTGAACCTGCTGGTCACCGCCCTCGCCGGCACCGGCAACCTGCCGAGGAACACCGACGAGGAGAGAGCCGCGGCAGCCGCCCTCCAGGTGTTCACGACGACCGGCAACGGCTACCTGGTCGAGCAGGGGACGCGGCCGCAGACGATCGGGTACGCGCTGCTGGACTCGCCGGTCGCCCTGGCGGCCTGGATGCTCGATCACGACACCGACAGCTACCTCAAGATCTCCCGCGCGTTCCTCGGCGGCCCGGCGTCGGGCAACCTCACCCGGACGCATGTCCTCGACAACGTCTCGCTCTACTGGTTGACCGGCACCGGCGAGTCGGCCGCCCGGACGTACTGGGAGAGGAAACAGACCGCCGGCCGTACGGCTCCGCCGGTCACCGTCCCGGTCGCGGTGAGCGCCTTCCCGGGCGAGATCTTCCAGGCGCCCCGCAGCTGGGCCGAGATCGGCTACCCGACCCTGAGGTACTACAACAAACCACCGCGGGGCGGGCACTTCGCCGCCTGGGAGGAGCCCGGCCTGTTCTCCCGGGAGATCCGTGCGGCGTTCCGGGCGCTGCGCTGACCGAGACGCCGGCGTCACCAGCTCCGCGCGGCATGACGGGCCGGCGTCTCGGTGGTTGTCACTGCGGAGACGACGACGAACCGCGCACCGGCGGCCTTGAAGTTCGCCCACACCGCCGCCAGGTTGGCGCACTTGAGCCGGTCATGGAACCGCACGGGTCCGGGATTCGGCTCCGGAGCCGGCCCGAACTGCGCCAGCATGTCCGTGTCGACGACGGCCGTGACGCACCCTCGGGCGGTCAGGACCTGCCCGAGCGCATCTGCCACGGTGGACTTACCGACTCCGGCGGTCCCGGTGAGAAGCACAGCTCGGTACACAGGCGCTCCTGCCGTATTCGGTGCCTGCCGGGCGCAGGCGGTTGTCCACGCTACCGATCAGCGTCCGGGACCTCGGTCCGTACCGGTGAGGTCCGCCCGGAGGCGGCCGTACAGGGCGCGGTAGTCGGATCGAGCCATGAGGGTCCGCTCGTCGCGGGGGCGGCCGTAGGGCACCTCCACGTCGGTTCGCACAGCACCGCGGGCGAGCGTGACAACCCGGTCGGCGAGCAGGAGCGCCTCGGTGAGGTCGTGGGTCACGAACAGGACGGTCTTGCGGTGCGCCGCGTCGTCCCAGATGTCGAGGAACATGTCGCGGAGGGACGAGCGGGTGAGGGCGTCCAGCGCAGCGAACGGCTCGTCCATCAGCAGCAGCTCGGGGTCGGACGCCAGCGTCCGCGCCAGTGCCACCCGCTGGCGCATGCCCTGCGACAGCTGGGACGGATATCTGTCGGCCGCGGCGGACAGGTGCACCAGGTCGAGCATGCGCCTGGCGCGTTCGCGCCGGGCGGGCGCCGCGCCGGACCGCAGCTCCAGACCCAGCTCCACGTTGCGCAGGGCGGTGCGCCAGGGAAGCAGCGCGTCGCGGGCGAACAGGTGGCCGACGTCCGCCCGTCCGGCACGGGGCGGGTCGCCGAACACGGTGACGTCGCCCGAGGTGGCCGGGGTGACACCGGAGACGACGTCGAGCAGGGTCGACTTGCCCACCCCGCTGGCGCCCACGATGGCGACGAACTGGCCGTCGGGGACGGTCAGGGAGAGGTTGCTGAGCACGCAGTGCGGCGGCGACCCCCGCAGGGCGAACTCCACCGTGACCGCCCGGAGCCGCACACCGGGCCGGGCCGTGCGCGGCGTCGCGGCCGCGGCGTTCCGGACGGTGGCGATCCGGGGCTCCGGACGGCTCGCCTGCCGCGTCGGGCTCCCGGACCGGATGCGGGGTCGCCGGCGAGCGTGATCGGCTCGCTGCCACCCGAGCGCAACGCCCTCCAGCGCGCCGACGATCACGGTGAGGACCGAGGTGAAGACCGCGAGGACCGTCAGCAGCGCGTAGACCGAGGCCATCGACAGGGTGGCCGAGTACGTCGTGATCAGCTGGCCCATCCCCGCACGGGAGGCGATGACCTCGGAGCCGACCACGCCGAGAAGGGCGAGAACCAGGCCCAGCCGCAGCGACGTGAAGATGGCCGGCAGGGCGACGGTCACGTAGAGCTTGCGGAACACCTGTGACCGGGACGCGCCCAGCACGGCGAACACCTTGACGTACTCCTCGTCGGTGCTGAGCACGCCGATGCGCGCGTTCATCACGAAGACGAAGAAGGCGATGCTGAAGCCGAGCGCGATCTTCGAGCCCTGGCCGATGCCGAACGCGACGAGGAACACCGGTGCGAGGGCGATGCGCGGCATGCTGTTGACCGCGTTGAGGTACGGCGCCAGCACGGCCCACGTCCGGGGCAGCATGCCGAGCACGATGCCGAGCGGGATGCCGGTCACGGCCGACAACGCGAGCGCCTCGAGGGCCGCGCTGACGGTCGACCACAGGTTCGGCCAGAGCACGCCCGAGCTGTGCAACTGCAGCCCGGCGTCCCAGACGGCGCGCGGGCCGGGCAGCAGGACGGCGTCGGTGACGCCCAGCCGGCCCGCGAGGTACCACAGCGCAACCGCGAGGGGCGGCACGGCGAGGCGCCACACCCACACGCTCAGCCATCCGCGGGCCGCGGCATCCGAGTTGCCGGTCATGCCGTCGAGCAGCCGTCGACCACATACTCGGAGAAGTCCGGTGTCGTGCCGCCGGGAGTGAACGCTGCCTGATGGCGCCAGGTCTCCTCGTCGAGGGCAGGGATGTCCACGACCGGGGCCCGGTATCTGACCCACAGGCGTTCCGCCTGTTCGGGACCCGATCCGAGGCCGAGCCGGGCGAACGCCCGCGGTCCGGCGTCGGGCTGCCGCTCGAGCGCCTCGAACCCCTGGTTGAGCGCGTGGCAGAACTTGATCACCGCGTCGTGATGGTCGTCGGCCCAGGCGCAGTTCGCGACGGCGACCGACTGCCAGAACCTGCCCAGCGGGCTCCGCGAGCCGGCGAGATCCACCAGCTTGTCGAAGGCGGTGCCGCCGGCCTCGAGGTTGACCTCGAGCTGGGGGTACGACATCGCCGCGTCCACCCGCCCGGAGGCGAACGTGGACGCGGCGGACGCGCCCCCGCCGATCGCCGCCCACCTGACGTCGGTGTCCGGGTCCAGACCGGCATCCGCCAGCAACGACCGGAGTACGAGCTCCTGGGAGGCGCCGCGTGCGGCGACGCCGACGGTCCTGCCGCGCAGCTGAGTCAGCACCCGGGGATACGGCAGGCTGGTGTCGAGGCCGAGGCCGGTCCGGGCGATCACCGCGTAGGCCGCGCCCTGGGTCGGGCGGAGCACCCGCGCACACGCGCCGTTGCCGATGGCCTCGTAGAGCTGCGCCGGACCGAGGTTGGCCACGTCGAAGTCCCCGCTCACCAGTCCCTGCAGGAGCACCGTTCCCGACGTCGCCCAGGTGGGCGAGAACTTCAGGCCCTGGTCCGCGTAGAAGCCCTCCAGCTCGGCCACGGCGTACCCGGTCGTGCCCAGGTCCCGGACGCCTCCGAAGGCGACGGTCGCGGTCCCGCTCGCGCCGGCACCGCTGCACCCGGCGGTCCACGGCAGGATCGCCACCACGAGGAGCACCAGCAGCCGGAGGACGCCCGGCCCTGCCGCCCTCATCCGAGCCCTCCCCCGGCCGGGCCCGCCGGGCCCCGGCTCGGCAGGGCGTCCCTGAGCCCGCGCCGCGAGCTGATGCCGAGCTTGGTGAACACCTTGCGCAGGTGCCACTCGACCGTGCGGGCGCTGATGAAGAGCTCCCCCGCGATCTCCGGGTTGGTCCGGCCGTCCCGGGCCAGCCGCGCGATGTGCTCCTCCTGAGGTGTCAGCCCCGCCCGGTCGGCGGCCTGCCGGCGACGCACGTGTTCCCCCGTCGCGAGCAGCTCCCGGCGAGCCCGCTCCGCGAACCCCTCGGCCGACATCGCCACGAACATGTCGTGCGCGGTCCGCAGGTGTTCCCGGGCGTCGCCACGCCGGTTCTCGCGGCGCAGCCACTCGCCGTACACGAGATGCGCGCGTGCCTGCTCGCCCCGCACCCCGGCCCGGCCCAGGTGCTCGATCGCCTCCCGGTACAGCCGGTCGGCCACGTCACCGTCGGTGAGCATGGCCCGTGAACGCGCCGCGATGCCCCGGCCCCAGCCGTGCGCCCCGGGGTTGGCCGTGGACTCGAACTCCGCCAGGGCCGCGGCTGCCACGCCCTTCTCGCCGCAGCGGACCGCGGCCTCGACACGCTCGGGCAGCATCCAGGCGGAGACGAGGAGCGCGGGCGCTTCCGGATCGGCGGGACGGGCAGCCGCCATCGCCTCCGGATACCGTCCCACGCTGTTGTGCAGGATGGCAGTGCACCACCGTGCATGGTCCACACCGAGCCCCTCACCGCGGCCGATCGCGTCCTGCGTGGTCGCCGCGAGGAGGGCGGACGCGTCCTCCGTCCGTCCCCGATAGCCGGCGAGCAGCATGGCCCCGTACGGGGCGATCCGCGTCCCCGTCGCTTCCGTGACGGCGTCGTGCTCGGCCGTCAGCCGGGCCGCCGTCTCGAAGTCACCGCGCCACGTGGCGACGACAGCCATCCCGCTCAGGGCGGTGGGCAGGACGGCGAGCGCGCCCAGCTCACGGGCGAGTGCGGCCTGCCGGCCGCTGACCGCGCTCCAGCTCTCCAGGTCCCAGACCGCCGCGGCGGCGGTGGCGGCCATGGCGCCATGATGCAGCCAGTTCTCGGCGGGAAGGTCGCCGGCGAGCAGGCGGGCGAGCGCGTCCCGGAGCATCGGCTCCGCGGGCTCCCGGCCCTCCGTGGCGAGCACGAGCAGCCCTTCCAGGATGCGGCCGAACGGGCGCAGCGGAACGTCGGGCCGGGGACCGGCGCGTGCCGCCCGGGACACCTCGAGGAGGTTGCCGCCCGGCTCGGCGAGGTGGCCCGCGAACATCGCGGCGCTCCAGGCATCCGCATAGGTCCGGCGCGACAGCGCGGTGTCCAGGCGTTCCAGGCGCCCGGCGGCCTCGACGAGCTGCAGGGGCGCGTCGCCTCCGGCGTCGGACGCCGACGCCACCTGCCCGCGCACCAGCGCCACGCGAGCGCCGGCCAGCTCGTCCGGCGCCTCCGACCCGGCCGCCGCCAGCAGTGCCAGCGCGGTGTCGAAGGCGCCGGCACGCAGGTGCGACCGGGCGGCCGCCAGATTGCGCTCGAACCGCAGGGCCGGCTCGAGCGTCAGGCTCGCCGAGCGTTCCAGGAGCGCGGCGGCGGCCGCGAACCCGCCGCGCGCCTGGGCCCGGTCCGCACTTCGCTCGAGCTCCATCGCGACGTCCTCGTCGGGGCCCGAGCTGGCATGGGCACGATGCCAGGCGCGACGGTCGGGGTCCGCGGCGGCGTCGATGGCTTGCGCCAGCGCCTCGTGTGCCACCCGGCGCTGCTCCGCCGAGGCGGACCGGTACACGGCCGAGCGGACCAGGGAGTGCCGGAACCGCACCTGGGCGCCGATCTCGAACAGCCCGTCGGTGGCCTCGGTGCGGGCCGCGTCGAACCCGATGCCGAGCCGGGTGGCGGCGCGCCAGACGGTTGTGGCGTCCCCCGCGCCGTCGCAGGCGGCCACCAGCATCAGCTGCTGTGTCGGCGCGGCGAGTGTACGGAGCCGCTTCGCGTAGTGGCTCTCCAGGCCCGCAGCGGTTCCGCCGTCCGTCGGCAGACCGAACCCGGCGGCGAGCTCGGCCGGGCTCATGCCGCGGGGCAGCTCCAGCATCGCCAGGGGGTTGCCGCTCGTCTCCGCCACGACCCGGTCGCACACGCGCGGGTCGAGCTTTCCCGGCACCACGCCGGCCAGCAGCGCCCGCGCGTCCTCGCCGAAGACGCCGCCCAGCGGCATGACGGGCAGGCCGGCCAGCCGGCGCGGGTCCGCTCCCTCCGTCCGGTCACGGACGGCGAACACCATCGCCACCGACTCCGCGGCCAGCCGGCGAGCGACGAAGCCGAGGATCTCGCTCGACGCCGTGTCCAGCCACTGCACGTCGTCGACGAGGCAGAGCAGCGGCCGGTCGCCGGCCACCTCGGCGAGCAGGCTCAGCGTGGCCAGGCCCACGAGGAAACGATCCGGCGCGGTCCCGCCCGCGAGTCCGAGCGCCACGCACAACGCCGACCGCTGCGGCTCCGCAAGCGCATCGAGGTGGGCGAGCATCGGCGCGCAGAGCTGGTGGAGACCCGCGTACGCCAGTTCCACCTCGGACTCGACACCGGCGATCTGGGCGACCCGGAAATGGGGAAGCGCTCGCCGAGCCGCGTACCGCAGAAGTGCGGTCTTGCCCACCCCGGCCTCGCCGCGGATGACCAGCGCGGCGCTCCGACCGGCTCGCACGCTCTCGCACAGGTCGTCCAGCTCGCGCAGCTCCCGGTTCCGGCCGTGGAGCTGCGCAGTGTCGCCGAACACCCCGCCAGCATAGATGCTGATCCAGCGCCGGTCTGCCCTCGCTTCCGCCGGGCCCCCTGGTCCGGTCGACCAGTGCCGCACCCGGGTTCGCCGGGGGCCGGCGGTGCGCGACGGTGGGCCGATGACCTCGACGGACGCGGTGAGCAGCTATGACGTCATCGTGATAGGCGGTGGCGCGCCGGGCCTGCACTGTGCGGAGGTGCTCGCCGAGGGCGGTGCACGCGTCGCCGTGGTGGAGCAGGAGCTCCTGGGCGGCACGTCTGTCTACTGGGGGTGCATCCCGTCCAAGACGCTGGTGCGCCCGGGCGAGGCGCTCGCGGCGGCACGGGAGGTGCCGGGGGCAGCGGAGTCCGTCGGCGCGCCGACGCCGGACGCGAGCGCCGTGCTCGGCTGGCGGGACTTCATGGTCGCTCATCACCACGACCGGGGTCAGGCGTCGCGGGTCCGGGACGCCGGCGCCGACGTGCTCCGGGGGCACGGCCGGCTCGCGGGCCCCCGCGCCGTCGACGTCGCCGGCAGGACGTACCGCGCCGGAGACATCGTGATCGCGACCGGGTCCGACCCGCTCATCCCCGGAGTTCCCGGCCTGCGAACGCTTCCGGGGGTGTGGACGAACCGGGAGGCCACCACGCTCACCGAGCTGCCCGGCCGGCTCGTGGTGCTCGGCGCCGGCCCGGTGGGCGTGGAGCTGAGCCAGGCACTGGCGCGGTTGGGCACGTCCGTCGTGCTGGTGGACCGGAGCGACCAGGTGCTGCCCCGGGAGCCGCGTCCGCTGGCCGAGGCCGTCCGCTCGGCACTGGCCGGCGACGGGGTGGACCTGCGCCTCGACCGTGCGGCCACGAGGGCCCGGTCGGACGGCGCGGAGTACGTGCTCGAGCTCGCGGACGGCAGTGCCGCGCGAGGCGATCGGCTCCTGGTCGCCGCCGGCCGACGCGCGCGCGTGGATCTTCTCGGGCTGGAGACCGTGGGCGTCCGGGCGCGGTCGCAGGGCATCGTCGTGGACGACCGCATGTCCTGCGGGGACGGGTTGTGGGCGATCGGCGACGTCACCGGCCTCTGGCACTACACCCATGTCGGGGAGTACCAGGGACGCGTCGCGGCCGCGAACATCCTCGGCCGCGCGCGCGTCGCCGACTACGAGGCCATCCCCCGGGTCGTCTTCACCGACCCGCAGGCGGCGGCGGTGGGCGCGACGACAGGCGAGTTCACCGCGACGGTCCCGCTGTCCGTCGTGGCCCGCACCGCGACGTACACCCGGGCCTACGAGGCTCGTCCCGGCTTCGTCACCCTGGTGTCGGACGGTGAGCGGCTGATCGGCGCCTACGCGGTCGGACCGGGGGCCGTCGAGTGGCTCCAGCAGGCGACCGTGGCGATCCGGGCGCGCATCCCGCTGCCGGTGCTCCTGGACGTCGTCCAGCCGTTCCCGACCTTCTCGGAGGCGCTGTTCCACGCCCTTCGCGATCTGGACGCCCAGCTCACCGGGCCGAGCGTGCGCCCGCCAGGAGATCGCTGACCGGAAGGGCGGCCCGGTGGATCCCGGCGGGCGGACCGGCGGTCATTCCTGGCGCCAGACGCGGAACGTCTGCTGGAGCCGCCACCCGCCGCCGGGGAGGCGGGCCTCGTTGCGCCAGCGGAAGGCGCCCTCCTCGATGTCGGAGAACGTCCAGCGCAGGTCGCCGCCGTCGAGCAGGATCTCGGGGCCGGCCCGGCGGGCCAGGAACGTGTGGACCCTTCGCCGGCCCGGGCCCACCCAGGTGGAGCGCCACACGCCCGCGCCCGCGGCCGGGTCGGGGAAGCGGACGCTGACGCCGTGCTCGACGCCGGGCAGGATCCAGACGTCCGTGGTGGCCCGCCCGCCCAGCGCGTAGCCGAAATGCCACTCACCCCGGCGTACGGTCGTGGATCCGTCCTGCTCGTACTCGGTGCAGTCCAGCGCCCACGAGCCGGCGAACTGCCCGAACAGGCTGAGGTCCACGTCGGCGGCGGGTCCGTCCGCGAGAAAGGCCGAGGCCACGGAGATCGTCATGCCGAGCAGCCTCTCCGGGGACCGGCCCCGAGGACAAGGCGGTCGACGGTGCCGGCGGCGATGAAGTCGGCGTCCGGCTCGCGTCCCAGGCCGGCGGCCGACGGCACGCTCACGAGCCCGTCCACCGCGACGATCGGCTCGGTGGTCACGTCGCGGGCGTAGTACTTGTCGGAGCCGCTCACGTCCGAGGGCAGCGTGAAGCCCGGCAGCGCGCACAGAGCGACGTTCGCCGCGCGGCCGATGCCGAACTCGTGCATGCCGCCGCACCACACCGGGACGCCGTGCTCGGCGGCCAGCGCGTGGGCGCGCACGGCCGCGGTGAGGCCGCCCATCCGGGACACCTTGATGTTGAGGATGCGCCCGGAGCCCAGGCGCAGCGCGGTGACCAGGTCGTCGAGCTCCTCGACGGACTCGTCCAGGCACACGGGGGTGGCGAGCGACGCCTGCAGGCCGGCCAGGTCGACCAGCGCCCGCGGGGCGTAAGGCTGCTCGATCATCAACAGGCCGAGCGTGTCCAGTTCCCGCAGCACCGGCAGGTGCGCGGGCGTGTAGGCGCCGTTCGCGTCGACGTGCAGGGGCACCGAGGGGTACGCCGAGCGGACCGCCCGCACCGGCTCGACGTCCCAGCCGGGGGCGATCTTCAGCTTGACGCGGCGGTAGCCCTCCCCGACCCGCTGCGCGACCTGGGCGAGCAGGGCGTCCACGGTGGGCTCGATGCCCAGCGACACGCCGGCCTCGACCGTGGCGCGGGTGCCGCCCAGCGCCGCGGCCAGCGGGACGCCGTGCTGCGCCGACCACAGCGACCAGGCGGCCATGTCGAAGCCGGCCCGCGCGAAGTGGTTGCCGCGCACCCTGCCGAGCACGGCCGCGAGCTCCGAGGGGTGGTCCCAGTCGGCGCCGAGCACCAGCGGCGCCAGGTGCGAGCGAGCGACGGCCCAGCAGCTGTCCACGGTCTCGGCCGAGTAGAACGGGCCGCTCGGGGAGGCGATCTCGCCCCAGCCGGTGGCGCCGTCCGCGGTGGTGAGCGCGACCAGGATGTGCTCGAGCGAGCGCTTGGCGTGCGAGCTGGTCTGAAACTCGTGCACGAGCGGCAGGCGTACGCGGCGCATCTCCACGCCGACGATGCGCGTCATGCGTCGTCCTGATAGAGGCCGAGCTCGGCGGCGAGGGCGTCGCGTTCGTGCAGGCGGCGGCCCGCGCCCTTGGAGCTGGCGATCGTGAGCGTGGCGAGCAGGTGCAGCGCGAGCACGACCGAGGTGGGCGAGCTCGCGTACGAGGCCGTGTCCGTCCCGATCACGATGCGCGCGGCGGCGAGCGAGGTCAGCGGGGCGTCCTCGGCGTCGGTGATCAGCACGAGGTCCCCGCCGTGCCGGGCGTACGCGGACGCGACCGCCACGGTCTCGCGCCGGTAGCGCGCCATCGAGATCGCCACGAGCAGGTCGCCCTGCCGGATGTCGCCCAGCACGTCGAGCGGCCGCACGGTGGCCCCGTCGACGAGGTGGACACCGGACAGGCCCGCGCTGAGGTCGGCGGCCAGCAACGCCGCGTAGCTCAGCGACTTGCCGTTGCCCAGCAGCCAGCGCCGCCGCGCCGAGACGATGCGGGCGGCGGCCTGCTCGATCGCGTCGTGCTCGGCGGCCCACGCGAGCGCCTTGTCGAAGGCCGTCCGCTGCTGCTCGAGGACCCGCTGCTTGAGCACCTGCGCCGAGCGCCGCTGCACGTTGCGCTCGAAGCGCTCGGCCGGGCTGACTGCCGTCATGCGTTCTCCCGTTCGAAGCTGTACACGGCCCGGTCGGCGTGGCGGTCCACAGCCACCAGCCGGCCGCCCGCGGCGAACCGGTCGGTCAGCCGGCGGCACAGCGACGCCCGGTCGGCCGGGTCGGGCGCGGCCTCGCGCTCGCCCGCCGGCGCGTCGACCGTCGCCCACGCGCGGCCGGGGACGTGCCGGTGGTGCAGGTCCCACGACACGAGCACGCGGTCCGACGAGCCGTCGTCGTAGTAGTCCGGCAGGAACCGGATCGCCGTCGCCCCGAGCACGGCGAAGTTGAAGTGCGCGTTGCGCAGGGCGTACGGGTCGAAGGTCCACCGCATCGTGCGGGCGCCGGTGGCGCGGGCGGCCTCGGCCTGCGCCTGCTTGAGCCGGCGCCCCACGCCCAGCCCCTGGGCCCGCGGCGCGACGACCGCCGCCTGCGAGTAGTGGTAGAGCACGCCGGCCTCGACCGCGCTGAACCCGTAGCAGAAGCCGACCAGCCCGGTGGCGTCGAACGCGCCGATCACCGAGCCGGCGTTCTCGCGCAGCGCGGCGAGCAGGCGCGGGCTGATGCCGTACTCCGGATGGTCGTAGCCGAACACGTGCCGGTACAGCGCCGACGCCGCCGACCACTCCGCCAGGCCGGCCAGGTCGCGCACCTCGATGCCCACGCGCGCACCCCCTGAAGGCAAAGATACGGTTCGTATGACGGCCATCGTGCCCGCCCGCACGCGCATTGACAACGCCGATGGCGCGATTTTAGCGTCCGTATATGGAAGCCCTGCGCCGTTACACGCTGCTCGAGTCGCCGACCGGCGACGCCCGCGCGCTCGCCGCCCTCGCCGAGGTGCTCGAGGCCGACGCCGCCGCGGCGGGCTTCGCGACCGCGCGCGAGGGCGACCACCTGCTGTGGACGCTGCCCGCCCGCGGCGTCACCGGCGGGGAGCTGCTGCTGCTCAGCCACTACGACACCGTCTGGCCGACCGGCACGCTCGCGACGATGCCGTGGTCGGTCGACGGCGACACGATCCGCGGTCCCGGCGTGTACGACACCAAGGCCGGGCTCGTCGCGCTGCTGGCCGCGGTCACCCGCCTGCGGGCGGGCGGCCGCGACCATCCCGAGGTACGGGTGGTGGTGGTCGCGGACGAGGAGATCGGCTCGCCGACCGCGGGCGACCTGGTGCGCGCCGAGGCGGCCCGGGCCACCGCGGTGCTCGGGATGGAGCCGCCGCACCCGGGCGGCGACCTCAAGACCGGGCGGCGCGGCAGCACCCGGGTGCGGCTCTCGGTCACCGGCGCGGAGGCGCACGCGGCCCTCGACCCGGACGCGGGCGTGAACGCCATCGACGAGCTGGTCGACCAGCTGGTACGGATCCGCGGCGTGGTGGCCGGCCGGCCGGTGCTGCTCAACACGGGCACGATCGCCGGGGGTGGGCGGACCAACGTGGTCGCCGGCGCCGCCTACGCCGACCTGGGGCTGCGCTTCGCCTCCTCGGAGGACGAGCGGGCCGTCCTCGCCGGGCTGGACGGCCTCACCCCCGTACGGGAAGGGGCCGTCCTGGAGACCTGCCTGCTGTCGCACCGTCCGACGTGGCGGCCGGGTGATCCGGGGCTGCTGGACCGGATCAGGCGGATCGCCGCCGGGATCGGCCAGCGGCTGGACGGGCGGCCCGCGGACGGCGCCGCCGACACCAACACGACCGGCGCGATGGGCGTGCCCACGGTGGACGGCCTCGCCCCGCCCGGCGGCGGCGCCCACGCCCGGCACGAGTGGGTCTCCGCCGCCGGCCTCGAGCAGCGCACCGACCTGCTCGAGGCGCTGCTCGCGGGGTGACCCTCAACTGGAGGTTGAGCCTTGGCTAAAGCTCCAGCAGAGGGTGAGAGTCCAGCTTCACGTCGAGCGCGGGCAGCGCCGCCTCGAACTGCTCCGGCGTGCGCGGCCCGATCAGCGGCAGCACCCGCGGCGACTCCTGGTGCATCAGCCAGGCCAGCACGAGCTGGTTCGGGGTCACGCCCAGGTCGGCGGCCGCCTCGGCGAGCCGGGCCAGCCGGGCGTCGGCGTCCGGCCCCGCGTAGTCGGCCATCAGCCAGTGGCCGTCGCGCTTGGCGGCGCTGTCGTAGACGCCCTTGAGGATCGGCGAATACGCCACCAGCGTCTGGTCGGGGTGCTCCCGCAGGTAGTCGAGCTGCTCGCCGTCCACGATGCTCACCGAGTCGGCGCCCGCGTTGGGCCGCAGGAACGAGTGCTGCTGCTGCACGGCCACCGGCAACGTCCACCCGTTCCGGTCGCAGAGCTGGCGGATGCGTTCCAGCCGCCACGTGCGCACGTTGGACCACCCGAGGTAGCGCACCTTGCCCGCCTGGACGAACTCGTGCAGCGCGGCAAGCGTCTCCTCCAGCGGCGTGCTGCGGTCGTCGACGTGCACGTAGTAGAGGTCGACGTGGTCGGTGCCGAGCCGGCGCAGGCTGCCGTCGAGCGCGCGGCGCAGCGTGTCGGCGCCCGCGCCCTCGAACGTGCGGCGGGCCAGGTCCCAGTCCGGGTTGCCGTCGGCGTCCCACAGCTCGGGCGAGTAGCGCGGCACGGCGCTGCCCTTGGTGGCGAGGAAGACCTGGTCGCGCCGGTTGCCGGCACGCAGCCAGCGGCCCAGCAGCTCCTCGCTCTGGCCGCCGCGCGTGCCCGGGTGCCGCCACCACTCGTAGCAGTCGGCGGTGTCCACGAACGACCCGCCGACCTCGAGGTAGCGGTCGAGGATGCGCACCGAGTCCTTCTCGTCGGTGACGCCGCCCATCTGCATGGCGCCCAGCGCCAGCCGGCTGACCTGTTCTCCCGTACGGCCCAGTTCGATCGTCTGCATGAAAGGGACGCTAGGTCTTCGAGCGCACTCGAGGTCAAGGGGAAGTGTCAAAGAGGTGAGACGGACAACGAGCCGATGCCGGCCACCGCCTCGATCCGCAGGCCGCCCGACTTCTCGTCGCGGCCCCGGGAGCGGACGGTCTCGCCGCGGTCGACCCGGCGGTCCCGGTCGCCGTTGAGCGAGATCTCGCCGGCGCCCTTGCGGACCCGTACCTTGACGGGGAACTCGCCCTCGGTGCCGATGCGCCACTCGTGGACGCCGCCGGCCATCCGGATCCCGATCTGCCGCTCCTGCCGGGGCAGCGTCAGGTCGAGGGTGTGGGCGCCGCCCTCGAAGTAGAGGTCGCGTACGGAGCCCGCGGCCATGTCGAACCTGCCCCGCCGCACGCCGCCCTCCATCCGGATCGTCCACGTGATCCGCTCGTCGAGCACCACGTCGACCTCGCCGGAGCCCCTGTCCCCGCGGCGTTCGGCGGTCAGCTGGAGCTCGGTGCCCTCGAGCCGGGCATCCGGGACGATCCCGCTGCCGCTGGGCGACCCGACCCGGGCGATGCCGTTGCCGGGCGGGCGGCCCAGCGAGACGTCGAGCTCGGTGACGCCGTCGGCCAGCACGAAGGTGCCCGCCGCGAAGGCCGGCCCCGGCGGCGGGGGCGGCGAGGATCGGGTGGGCGGCGGCGTGGCGGTGGTGGCGGCCGAGGGGGGCGCGGGCGCGACGGAGACCGGTGGGCTGGGGCTGCCGCCGACCACGATGTCCGGGGCGGAGGCGCCGATGGGGGCCGGGGCCGCCTCGTCGTCGTCGGCGCTCAGGCGGGTCAGCGCCACCGCGCCGACGGCGAGCAGGACCACGGCGCCGGTGACGCCTGCCAGCAGGCCGAGACGGCGGCGCGGCGGTTCCGGCGTCGTCGCGCCCGGCTTCGTCGCGTCCGGCCAGTAGTCGGCGATGCGCGGGAACGTCACCGTGGCGGTCTTCTCGCCGGCGCCCGCGTACGTCCCGGTGTCGTAGCCGCCGGTCGCGGCGTCGTCGCCCGCCGGTTGCGGGTCGTCGCTGTGCGGAGGGCGGGCGGTGCCGTCCATCGCGCCTCCTCGGTGCGGCCGCGGCGCCCGCGGACCCGGGCGCCGTCACCCGGTTGTACGGGCGGGACCTGGGGACAGTTCGATTCCCCGCCCACTTGCCCCGGGCGCTGTTCGCCGTAAGAATGCCTTTCCGGCACCTTAAGATCACCTCAAGTCGGCCCCGGGAGCTGGACGAAGCACATGACCGACGACGACGGCCACGACGGCCTGCGCATCGGTGGCTGGGTTCCGCCGTACCGGGACACCAACGGCCCGCTCCGCTCCCCCGTTCCCGCTCCGCGCCGCGTCCCTGCCCTGCCCGCCGCCTGGACCGCCTCGTCCGCGCGCGGAGCCGCCGGCATCCGCGGCCGTCGCGCCGTCCTCGCCGTGGCGACCGGCGCGCTCATCGCCGTGGCCGGCCTGACCGCTCTCGCCGTGCGCGGCGACGACTCCGCCGACACGCAGCTGGCGCGGCACATGGTCGTGCCACCGTTCTCCGCCTCCGAGCCCGCCACCGTCGTGCCGTCGCCGGCCACCAGCGGCCCCGGCTCGGTGACCCGCTCCCCCACCCATACCCGACCCCCGGCCCGTACGCCCGCCGGCCGGCAACCCACCTCCCAACGCGCAGCCTCGCAGCGTCCCGCCTCGCGGCCGCCCGCCACCACACACCCGCCGGCCGCCACCGCGGCCCTGGCGATCGGCTCCACCGTCGGCCTCGAGCTCGCCGACCACCCCGGCCTGCGGCTGCGGCACCGCAACTACCTGGCCCGCTTCGACACCATCGACGACGGCAGCCCCCGGCTGGACCGCCACGACTCCCGCTTCACCGTCCGCGCGGGACTGGCCGCCGCTGGTTGCGTCTCGTTGGAGTCCGTCAACTATCCCGGCCACTACCTGCGGCACAGCAACTTCGTGCTCCGCCTCGACCGCCGGGACCGCTCCACGCTGTTCGCCGAGGACGCCACCTTCTGCCCCCGCGCCATCCGCGGCGGCGCCGCCTTCGTCCTGGAGTCCCACAACTATCCCGGGCGCTACCTCGTGGCCCGCAACGAGGGCGTACGCCTGGACCGCGTCACTCCCGCCGAGGCGACCGCCTTCGTCGTCCGCTCACCTGTCTGATCCCTCCGCGTCGTCGTCGGCTCGCCCGTCCGAGCCCTACGCGTAGTCGTCGTCGCCCTCCAGCGACGGCCGGCCCACCGGGTGCGGCTGCCCCGACCACCCCATCCGGACGACGATGTGCCCCTCCGCGGCCGTCCGCGCGAACACCGCCGACCCCGACTCGGCCTTGAACTTCACCCCGAACTCGAGCTCCACCTTGTCCGGCGCCGCGTCGCCCGCCCGGAACGACTCCAGCGCCTTGAGCGCCATCGTCCGCACCCCCTCGAGGGACTGCTCGAGCGTGTCGCGCCCCTTGAACACCCGCCCGTCGAACGCCACCTCCCCGAACCCGCTGTCCGGCGCGTCGATCTCGATCAGCACGGCGGTGCCGTCCTCGGCCTGAACCTGCATCAGCTCACTGGGCACGTCGGTCCCTCCCGGGGTTCGTTCGGCGACGGCCAGCCTATCGTCCGAAACTGTCCGCCGATTCACAGCCGATTCCCTGTGGACAAACCTTTTTCGCGCCCATGATCGCCGTAGTCTCGGGCCAGCCCCCTGGGTGGGCGGGGAGGGCTCAGTGGGCCAGATCTGCCTGGTCGCCTTGCGGCGGGGCCACTGCCGGCCCTGCACCGCCCGTCGCTGTTCGGGAGCCGCGGTTCCGCCGCCCACCGCACTTCGGAAGCCCCACCTCTGCCCCGCGCCGCCCGCCGCTCGGGAGCCGAATCTCTGCCCCGCGTCGCCTGTCGCTTGGAGCTGCACCTCTGCCCCGCGTCCCGTCGCTTGGAGCTGCACCTTTGCCGCGCCGTGCCTTGGGGAGGCCCACCTCTGCCCCGGCCCGCCGCGCCATTGGGAGCCGACCACTGCCCCGCGCCGCCCGCCGCGCTCTTGCGAGCCGACCACTGCCCCGCGCCGCCCGCCGCGCTCTTGCGAGCCGCACCACTACCCCGCGCCGCCCGCCGCTCCTCAAGAACCGCACTTCCGCTCGCGTAGCCTCGCTAAGCGGCCGTTCCCGGCCCGCAGCGCCTCCCTTCCAGGGAGTTTGGCGGCTTGACGTCGAAGCGGCCCATCCTTGAGCTCCAGCTGATCACGCCGGGCGCGCTGTCCACTCCCCGAGGATGGGCTGCTCGCCGTGCTGGGCGGGTCGACCCGGAGCGGGAAGTGTTGGGTGAGCTCTGTTCGTTGGGACAAGCCGACATCGACCGACCGAACCCGGATCGACCGAGTGAACCGGAGCCGACCGAGCGACCTGGGCCCGCCGAGCGAACCCGAGCCGACCGAGCGACCCTGGGCCCACCGAACAAACCCGAGCCAACCGAGCGACCCTCGGCCGGCCGAACGAATGCGAGCGCGACCGAGCGAACCCGAGCGCGACCGAGCGAGCCTGGGCCGACCGAGCGAACCCGAGCGCGACCGAGCGAGCCTGGGCCGACCGAGCGAACCCGAGCGCGACCGAGCGAGCCTGGGCCGACCGGGCGAACCCGGGCCTGTCGACCGCGGGTGGCGGGCCGCCGCGACGTAGCGGCCGAGCCCGAGCCGAGGGGCACTCCGGACGCAACGACAGAGCAGGCGAACAAGGCACGGCGCGCCGGATCGCACGAGCGACGAGCGGCAGGCAAGCGGACCCGGTCTGCCGCGCAACTGCAGCCGCCAGCAGCTGGCCCCGTTAGGAGGCGGGCGCCGGGCGCCCCAAATAGAAGCCCTGCCCGTGGTCGCACCCGAGGTCCCGCAGCAGCCGCTCCTGGGCGGCCGTCTCGATGCCCTCGGCGGTCACGGTCATGCCCAGCGCATGGCACGCGTCGATGATGTGGCGCAGCACGTCGCCGGGGACGGTGAGGAACTCGGCGGCCAGCTTGGCCTCGGTGAAGGGCAGGCCGGTGAGCACGGCGAGGCTGGAATAGCCGGTGCCGAAGTCGTCGAGGGCCAGGCGGACGCCCAGGGCGCCCAGCTCGGCCAGCACGGCGCGGGACTGCAGAGCCTCGCCGGTCTCGGTGATCTCGAGCTGCAGGCGGGCGGCGGGCAGGCCGGTGCGGTGCAGGGTGTCGGCCACGGCGGGCACCAGGCCGGGGTCGGCGAGCTGGACGGGTGACAGGTTGACGCTGATCAGCAGGTCGCGGCCGGCGCGGCGCCAGGCGGCGCCCTGGCGGCAGGCCTGGGTGAGCAGGTGGCGGCCCAGCGGGTGGATCAGGCCGGTGCGCTCGGCGAGCCGGATGAACTGCTGCGGGCCGAGCGCGGCGGCGGGCCAGCGGGCCAGGGCCTCGACGCCGATGACCGTGCGGTCGGCGAGCCGGACGAGCGGCTGGTAGTGCAGCGTGAACTCGCCGCGGTCCAGGGCGGCGGGCATGTCGGCGGCGAGCAGGTGCCGGCGGCGTTCCCGGTCGGCGCGGCCGGGGTCGTACAGGGCGGGGCCGTGGGTGGCCCAGCGCAGCGCGAGCCGGGCGTCGTGCAGCCAGCTGTCCGGGTCGGCGGCGGCGGGGCGTTCGACCAGGCCGGCGCGGGCGGTCACGTGCAGGGCGTGGCCGTCGATCGGGAACGGCGCGGCGAGCAGGCGCAGCGCGGAGTCGGCGACCTTGAGCACGTCGTCGGGGCCGGTGGTGCCGGTGACCAGCACGGCGAACTGGTCCTCGGCGACGTGGGCGAGCGCGCCCAGCGGCCGCAGCCGGCGGGCGATCGCGGCGAGCAGCCGGACGCCGCGGTCGTGCCCGAGGGTGTCGGTGAGCTCGTCGTAGCGGTCGAGGCGCAGCAGCACCAGGCCGAGCCGGCCGCGGGTGCCCGGCTCGGCGAGGGTCTTGCGCAGGTGCTGCTCGTTGGGCAGGCCGGTGCCGGGGTGGTGCAGCAGCGCCTGCTGCAGCTGCCGTTGCAGGTCGACCTGCACGGCCCGCCAGTGGATCTTCTCGGAGCGGTTCAGCTCCTCGGCGGCGCGCACCGCGGCGTCGCGCTGGGCGGCCACGAACCCGGTCACCAGCCGGTCGAGGAGGGCCAGGACCCGCGTACGGGTGTCCTCGTCGGGGCCGATCAGCGCGGGCAGCCGGCCGGCGAGCAGGTGGACGGTCGTGCCGATCACCGGGGGCGCGGACATGCGCAGGTCGACCAGCTCGGCCCCGATCCGCGCGCCGGGCGCGGGGTCGAACGGCTCGGCGCGCACCGCGGCGACGAACTCCTCGAGCAGGTCGTGCAGCGCCGCGCGGGCCCGGGCCCGTACGCCCGGAACGAAACCCGCGGCCGCCACCTTGCGCAGCCAGTCGCCCGCGAGCGCGCCGAGAGGGTCGTCCGGGGTCATGCGCCGGCGTCCCGTTTCCGCGCGACGGCCACCAGCGCGGTGGGCTGCGGCGGATCGTCGGCCTCGTCGGGGTCGGCGTGCCAGTCGGACGCGCCGGTGATGCCCGGCTCGACCAGCTCGAAGGCGTCCGGGATCAGCGCGGCGACCTGCTCGCGGCTGCGGATCACGACCGGGGTGGGCGTCCGCTCGTACAGCTTGCGCGCCCGCTCCTGCGCCTCGCGGCCCTCGGGGGTCTCGGCGAGCCCGGCGTGCGAGACGACCAGGTAGCTGCCGGAGACCAGCGGCTCGCCGAGGCGGCGCAGCAGGCCCGCGGGGTCGGCCTCGTCGGGCACGAAGTGCAGCACCGCGACGGTGAGCACGGCGACCGGCTCGGAGAAGTCGAACAGATCCAGCACCTCGGGGTGGTACAGGATGCCGTCGGGTTTGCGCAGGTCGCCCTCGACGACCCGGGCGTACGGGTTCCCGGCGAGCAGGCTGCGGCTCTGCTGCACGGCGATCGGGTCGATGTCGACGTACATGACCCGGGCGGCGGGGTCGGCGTCCTGCGCCACCTCGTGCACGTTGCCCAGCGTGGGGATGCCCGAGCCGATGTCGAGGAACTGGCAAACGCCCCGGCCGGCCAGCCAGCGCACCGCCCGGCCGAGGAAGGCCCGGTTGGCGCGGGCGACCAGCCCCGCGTCGGGGAACATCTTCTCGGCGCGGTGCCAGAACTCGCGGTCGACGGCGAAGTTGTGCACCCCGCCGAGCGCGTAGTCGTAGACGCGCGCCGCGTCGGGCACCGTGATGTCGACGCCCTCCGGAACCCACCCGTACGATTCGGTCATCGGCGACCCCTCAAGTCCGGTACCCCATTGAAGTACACCCGGCGCTCCGAGGCCAGGGTTTCGACCACAGTGGAGAGATATGGACGTGCGCGCGGCCGTGCGCAACAACGCCGACTGGTGCGCGGCGGTGTGCCGCGCCCACGGCATCGGGTTCACCTTCGGCCCGCGCGCGTGGCGCGGCGCGGGCCCGACGCCGCCGTTCTATCCCGAGGCGATCACGCTGACGCCGGGCGCCACCGCGGCCGACGTGCTGCCCGCTGCCGTTGCGGCGGGGTATTCCGTCAAGGACAGCTTCGCGGCGCTCGACCTCTTCCCGTACGGCTTCACGTCGCTGTTCGACGCCCAGTGGATCCATCGGCCGGCCGCGCCCGCCGAGGGGCCGGAGGCGGAGCGGGTCACCACGGCCGCGCAGCTGCGGCGGTGGCGGGCCGCGTGGGGCGACGAGCACGACATCTTCCGGCCCGCGCTGCTTGACGACCCGTCGGTCTGTCTCATGGCGGTCGCGGGCGGCGGCTTCGCCCTCAACCGCACCGGGACGGTGGCCGGGCTGTCGAACGTCTTCGCGGCCGACCCCGGGGACCTGCCGGCGGTGTGGGCGGCCGCGGTCGCCGCCGCGGGCGGGCTGCCGATCGTCGGCTACGAGCGCGGCGACGACCTCGCGCACGCGTCGGCGGCCGGTTTCCGCACGCTGGGCCCGCTGCGCGTCTGGCTACGCGGCTCCGAGTAGGGCGTCCGCGACGTGCTCGGCGATCGCCATGCTGGAGGTCGCCGCCGGGGAGGGCGCGTTGCGCACGGCCGTGACCGCGCCGAGGCGGTGGATGCGGAAGTCGTCGACGAGGCTGCCGTCGCGGTCGAGGGCCTGCGCCCGGACGCCGGATCCGGCCCGCTCGACGTCCCGGGCGCCGATGGCGGGCACGTAACGCTGCGCCGCCCGCATGTAGGCCGTGGTGGACACCGACCCGTGCAGCTCGCGCAGCCCGGTGCGCCAGTGCCTCGCGGCCATCCGCCACGTGCCGGGCCAGCCCGCGATGCCGCCCAGCTCGCGCAGCGACACGTCGGTGGCGCGGTAGCCCTCGCGCGCGGTCGCCAGCACGGCGTTCGGTCCGACCTCGAGCGTGCCGTCGACCCGCCGCGTGAAGTGCACGCCGAGGAACGGGTAGCGCGGATCCGGAACGGGATAGATCATTCCGCGGACGAGGTGCGCCTTCGCCGGCCGCACCCGCATGTACTCCCCGCGGAACGGCACGATCCGCGGAGACGCGGTGTCGCCCGCCAGCGCGGCCACCAGGTCGCTGCGCAGGCCCGCGCAGATGACCAGCCGGTCCACCTCGACCGTGTCCCGGGGGCCGCGGACGCGCAGCCGGCGGCCCGCGGCGATGCCGGTGACCGGGAAGCCCAGCCGCACCTCGCCGCCCGCCGCCGTGACGTCGTCGGCGAAGGCCCGCGCGACCGCCGGGAACGACGTGATCGCGGTCTCCGGCGAGTGCAGCGCCGCGAGCCCGGTCGCGTACGGCTCGATCGCCCGCAGCTCCTGCGGCCCCACCCGGCGCAGCCCCGGCACGGCGTTGGCCTCGGCCCGCACCGCCAGCGCGTCGAGCCTCGGCACGTCCTCGGGCGTGACCGCGACGACGACCTTCCCGCAGGCCTCGTACGGGATCCCGCGCGCCGCGCAGTACTCGCGCAGCATCGCCCGGCCGCGCGTGCACAGCCGCGCCTTGATGCTGCCCGGCGGATAGTAGATGCCCGCGTGCACGACCCCGGAGTTGTGGCCCGTCTGGTGCGCGCCGACCCGGTCCTCCTTCTCGAGCACCACGACCCGGTCGCCGGGCCGCCGCCGGGTCAGCTCGCGGGCGATCGCCAGCCCGACGATGCCGGCGCCCACGATCCCGATGTCCGCCATGCCCGCACCGTACCGCCCGCGGCCGCCGTCCGGCTCAGACCGCGGTGCGGGCGCGGCCGGACAGCGCGTCGTGGACCTCGTGCAGGAGTGCGGGGGCGGTGAACGGCTTCTCGACGAACCGGGCGTCGCGGTCCAGCAGCCCGGTGGCGTCGAGCATGCCGCTGCTGTAGCCGGACATGTAGACCACGGGCAGGTCCGGGTGCCGCTCGCGCAGCAGCTCGGCCAGCCGCGGGCCGCTCATGTCGGGCATGACCACGTCGGTGACCAAGCCGTCGAGGTCGTGCTCGCCGAGCACGACCAGCGCCTCGGGGCCGGTGGAGGCGCCGATCACGTGATAGCCGGCGACGGTGAGGATGCGGATGGTGGCGCGCATGAGGGCGGGCTCGTTCTCGACGACCAGGATCGTGCGGCCGTCGCCCTGCGGCGGGGCGGGGCGCAGCCCGGGATCCGGCACGTCCGCGCCGGCCAGCGGCAGATAGATGCGGAAGGTGCTGCCCACGCCGGGCTCCGAGTAGACGCCGATCGAGCCGCCGGACTCGGTGACCATGCCGTACGCGGCGGCCAGGCCCATGCCGGCGCCCTTGCCCGGCTTGGTGGTGAAGAACGGCTCGAACACCCGCTCGGCGACCTCGGGGGTCATCCCCTCGCCGGTGTCGCTGACGAGCAGGCGGGCGTACGGGCCGGGGGCCAGCCCGGTGCGCGCGCCGGGCCCGTCGGCGGTCACCTCGGCGAGGCCGGCCTCGAGCACCAGCGTGCCGCCGCCGGGCATCGCGTCGCGGGCGTTCGTGCCCAGCTGCAGCAGCACCTGCTCCAGCTGGCGCGGGTCGGCGCGCACGGTGAGCGGGGTGGCGGACGGGCGGGCGACGATCGAGACGGACTCCCCGACGGTGGCCGCGAGCGCGGTCCTCGCCTGCTCGAGGGCGGCGTTGAGGTCGACGTCGCGCGGCTCGGCGCCGGCGCCGCGGGTGAACGTGAGCAGCTGGCGGGTGATCGCCATGGCCCGGTCGGCCGCCGAGCGCACGTGCTGCAGGTCCTCCCGTACGGCCGGGTCGTCGATCTCCTCAAGGGCGAATTCGGTGTAGTTCACGATGATGCCGAGGATGTTGTTGAAGTCGTGCGCGAGCCCGCCGGCGAGCTTGCCGAGGCTCTCCATCCGCTGGGCCTGCCGGGCGCGTTCCTCGTCGGCGCGGCGGCGGTCGGCCGCCACCTTGAGCTCGCTGATCTCCCGGGCGGTGATCGACACGCCGGTGACCACGCCGTTCGCGTCGCGGATCGGCGCCATGTTGATGGACAGCTCGAGCGGCGTGCCGTTGCGGTGCACGCGGCGCGTCTCGTAGTGGATGTGGCGCTCGCCGTGCCGGATGCGGGCCACCATCGCCATCTGGTCGGCCGCGGCGCCGGCGTCGCCCGAGAACAGCGACATGGGCTGCCCGATGGCCGCGCCCGCGTTGTAGCCGAACAGCCGCTCGGCGCCCCGGTTCCACGCCGTCACGCGGCCGTCCAGGTTCACGCCGATGATCGCGTCGTCGGTGTGCTCGACGACCGCGGCGAGCGTCGCCCGGTGCTTCTCCGCCGCGTTGAGCGCCGCCAGCTCGCGCGCGTCGGCGTCGGCCAGGCGGCTCTGCTCCCCCGGCGAGCTGAACACCGAGCCCTCGGTGAGCAGCACCTTGTAGCTGCGGCGCAGCGTCCAGTAGTAGACCCCGATGAGCGCTGTGAGGACGTCCCACGCCGCCGAGGGCCACTCCCAGCCCGGCCCGAGCTGCCCGTGCCCGCCGTCGCCGGCGCCGCGGATCGCCATGAACGCGTGCAGGCCGTGCCCCACCGAGCAGCTGAAGAAGATCATCGACGTGGCGACCGCGAGCTTGTTGCTCCCCAGCTGCCTCGCCCGCGCCACCGGCACCAGGATGGCCACCATGATCGCGGCGTACGCGGCCATGATGACCAGGTTGCCCAGGATGGAGAGCTGTTCCGGCACGATCGTCCTATCGGCATGCCGCTTCCGGATCTGAGCCGCCGGGCGGCCGGCTGCTCAACCGGCCGGGGGCGCCTCGAGCGGAACCGGCTGGGCGCCCTCGTGCGCGATCAGGCCCGTCAGGCAGAACCGGCTGGTCGCGATCACCAGACAGCCGGGGTCGCCCGGGAGCAGCGCGCGGACCTGCCGGCTGCCGCGGGCGTCGTCCAGCACGAAAAGCAGACGCCGGCCACGGACGGCCTGATGGAACGCCGCCGCCAGGGCCGGCGCGCTGGTGTCCGCGGCCGCCGGGGCGCCGAGCGCGCGCAGGAAGCCGCGCAGCACGTCGTGCGGGGCGGCGCCGGTGCCGTCGGCGCCGCCGAGGTCGACGTAGAGCTGCCCGTCCGGGAAGTGACCGGCGACGCGGTGCGCCCAGTGCAGGGCGAAGTGCGTCTTCCCGATGCCGGGCAGGCCCGTGACCGCGCAGATCCGATGGCCGGCGGTGGGCGCGCGGGTCAGCGTGGCGTCGGCCGCGGTGAGCTCCCGGTCCCGGCCGGCGATCGTTCCGGGGGCGGGCGGCAGCTGCGTCGGCGCGGCGCGCCGGGCACGCGCGGACGTCCGCCGGGGCTGCGGCTCGGGCCGGGCGAGCACGCGCCGGCGGGCGTCCGCGAGCTCCGGCCCGGGTTCGACGCCGAGCTCCTCGTCGAGCCGCCGCCGGATGCCGGCGTACACGTCGAGGGCCTCCGCCCGCTGGCCGCCCGCGGCCAGGCAGTCGATCAGCGCGGCGTGCAGCGGCTCGTCGAGCGGATGCCGCGCCGCCAGGGCGATCAGGTGCGGCACGATCCGGCCGCCCCGGCCGCAGGACAGTGCCGCGGCGGCCGCGGCCCGCGCGGTGTCCAGCAGCTCGCGCTCGATCACCGCGAACGGCGGCGCCTGGGTGAGCGGGAACGGCAGGCCCGCGCCCGGTGGCCCGGCGGCCAGCGCCAGCGCCTGGGTGCGCAGGTCGGTCTCCGTCTCCGGCGCGGTGCCGGGTGCCTCCGCCTCCCGGTTGAGCAGCCGGAAGCGGCGCAGATCGCACGAGATGGCGTCGACGAGCAGCCGGTATCCGTTGCCGGAGCGCAGCAGCCACCGGCCGGTCGCGCGGGCGGGCAGCTCGGGCTCGAAGGTCCGCCGCAGCTTGCCGACGTGCCGGTGCAGCAGGTTCGTCGCGCTCGCGCTGGGCCGCTCGCCCCAGATCGTGTCGATCAGATGGTCGACGCCCGCCACCCGCCCGTCCGCGGCGAGCAGCAGCGCGAGCAGCGCCTGCCGTTGCGGCGGCCCGACCTGCAGCGGCTGCTGTGTGCGCCAGGCGCGGACACCGCCGAACAGGGAGAAGTAGATCTTCGGCCCGGGCAGCAGGGCGTCGGTCGTCGGGTCCACGCAACGACGCTAGGAACCCCGGCCCGCCACGGCAAGGCCCCGTGGTCAGTCGATGGTCACAAGTGATCTCTACCGTCCCCGCCATGAGTGTTCCCGTAGTTCTCATCCACGGCCTGTGGCTGCACGCGTCGTCGTGGCAGCCCTGGGTCGAGCTGTTCCGCGAGCGCGGCTACCGGCCGGTCGCGCCCGGCTGGCCCGGCGACGCCCCCACCGTCGAGCAGACCCGGGCGAACCCGGACGCGCTCGCCGGCCACGGCATCGACGACGTGGTCGCCCACTACGCGGCGATCATCGAGGACCTTCCCGAGCGTCCGATCCTCATCGGGCACTCGTTCGGCGGGATGATCGCGCAGAAGCTGCTCGGCCTGGACCTCGGCGCCGCCGCCGTGGCCGTCGACGCCGCCCAGATCAAGGGGGTGCTGCCGGTCCCGCTGTCGGCGCTGCGGTCCGGTTCGGCGGTGCTGAGCAACCCGGCGAACCGCCACCGGGCCGTGTCGCTCACCCCGGAGCAGTTCCGCTACGCCTTCGGCAACGCCGTCACCGAGCGGGAGTCGCGGGAGCTGTACGACCGGTGGTCGATCCCGGCGCCCGGCAAGCCGCTGTTCGAGGCGGCGTCCGCCACCTTCAACCCGCACTCGCCGGCGAAGGTCGCCACCGGCAACGCGTCGCGCGGCCCGCTGCTGCTGATCGCGGGCGGCCGGGACCACACCGTGCCCGAGACGGTGGTCCGGGCGACGCTCAAGCAGTACCGCCACTCGCAGGCGGTGACCGACTTCGTGGAGTTCCCGGACAGGGCGCACTCGTTGACCATCGACTCCGGCTGGCGCGAGGTCGCCGAGACCTGCCTCACCTGGCTGAAGGAGCAGAACCTGTGAGCCCGCGATGGATCTTCGCCTGACCGGCCGGGCCGCCCTGGTGACCGGCGCCGGCCGCGGCATCGGGCTGGCGATCGTGCGGGCGCTCGCCGCCGAGGGCGTCCGGGTCGTCGCCGGGTCGCGCAGCGTCTCCCCGGAGCTGGCCGCTCTCGCCGAAGGCGGCCGGGTCCACCCGGTCACAGCGGATCTGAGCACCCCGGACGGCCCGGCCCGCCTGGTGGCGGCGGGCACGGAGCTGCTCGGCGGGCGGCTGGACCTGCTCGTCAACAACGTCGGCGGGGTGCACCCGCGCACCGGCGGGTTCCTGTCGGTCACCGACGAGCAGTGGCTGGAGTCGCTGACGATCAACTTCCTGTCCGCCGTCCGCACCACCCGCGCCGCGCTGCCGCACCTGCTGGATCGGGGCGGCACGATCGTCACCGTCGGATCGGTCAACGCGTCGCTGCCCGATCCGCTCGTCATCGACTACGGCGCCGCCAAGGCGGCCCTGGTCAACTTCGGCAAGGCGCTGTCCAAACAGGTCGGTCCCCGGGGCGTACGGGTCAACACGATCAGCCCCGGCCCGGTCGGGACCGACCTCTGGCTGGGCGCCGGCGGCGTTGCGGACGTTCTCGGCGAGGCCGCCGGCCGCGCGCCGGGGGACGTGGCCGAGGCCGCCGTGGCCGGCACGGCGACCGGCCGGTTCACCCGGCCCGAGGAGGTCGCCGACCTGGTGCTGCTGCTGGCGAGCGGCCGGGCCGGCAACATCGCGGGCGCCGACGTCCTCATCGACGGTGGGCTCACGGCCTCGCTGTGACGATCGCGGCCTCCCGCAGCGGTCCGGCGATCATCGCCAGGCTCCGGGATGCGGGCGCGGGCGCCGCGGGTCGGTCCCGCAACCGCGCGCTGAGGGAGGCGACGATCTCGCCCGCCCGGACGGCCCCCGCGGAGAGCAGCGTGGACGTTATCCCGTGCGCGTGCTCGGTGCCGCCCTGCAGGTACAGCCCGGCGTGCAGCCCGGGGTCGGTGACCAGGCGGTAGTCGCGGTGCACGCGCAGCAGGTTCTCGGCGTCGCGATGGCAGCGGGCGCCCGCGGCGCCGAGCAGGCGGGTGGCGTCGACCGGGCGGTAGCCGGTGGCGTACACGATGGCGTCGGCGTCCAGGGACGTACGGTCGCCGGTCGGCAGGTGCTCGACGACGGCGGTGACGCCGTGGTCACCGGGCAGCAGCTCGGCGACGCGGGAGGCGTTGCGCATGTGCAGGCGCGGCCGGCCGAGCACCTTCTCGCGGTACGCCCGCTTGTAGAGGTCGTCGATGAGGTCGCCGTCGACCACCGAGTAGTTGGTGTTGCGGTGGTAGTCGAACAGCATCCGCTTCACGTCGGCGGGCGCGTCGAAGTACAGGTCGACGGCCTCGGGGTCGAAGATGCGGTTGGCGAAGTTGCTGTCGTCGGCGGGGCTGTAGCCGTAGCGGTGGAACACCGAGTGCACCTCGGCGCCCGGGAAGCGCTCGTGCAGGTAGGCGACCGACTCGGCGGCGCTCTGCCCGGCGCCGACCACCAGGAACCGCTGCGGCTCGGGCACGTCGAAGCGGGCCACCCGGTGCAGCAGGTCGAGGTTGTGCCAGACCCGCGGGCCGGGGGTGACCCCGGGCGGCAGCGACGACTCGAGGCCGACCGCCACGACGACGTTACGGGCGCGGAAGGTGGCCGTGGCGGTGTGCACGTCGACCGCGTGGCACTCGCCGGTGTCGTCGGCGACCGGCACGACGTCGGTGACCGCCTGGCCGTAGCGCACCCGGTCGCGGACCCGGCCGGCGGCCCAGCTGAGGTAGTCGTGGAACTCGACCCGCAGCGGATACATCGACTTGTAGTTGATGAAGTCGGCGAGCCGGCCGTGCGCGTGCAGATAGGACACGAAGCTGTAGTCGCTGGCCGGGTTGCGCATCGTGACCAGGTCCTTGAGAAACGACACCTGCATGGTGGCGTCGTCGAACAGCATGCCGCGGTGCCAGCCGAACCCGTCCTGCTTCTCGAGGAACAGCGCCTCGATCGGGCGCCCGCCGGCGGCGTTGTGCTCCTCCACGGCGATCGCGAGGGCCAGGTTGGACGGCCCGAAGCCGATGCCGACGAGGTCGTACACCGGCTGTTCCGGAGAAACCATGGGTGTGCCTTTCACAGGAGGTCGGTGAGCTCGGCGGTGGTGGCGACGACGCCGCAGCGGTCGGTGACGTGCCGCAGCGCGTCGCGGTGGTGCGCCGGGCTGAAGTCGGCGACGGCGTCGGCGACGACGAACGGCTGCAGGTCGCGCATGAACGCGTCCAGCGCGGTGGCGAGCACCCCGATGTGCGCGTACACCCCGGTGACGATCAGCTGGTCGCGCTCGCCCAGCAGGGCGGCCAGCGCGGTGCCGGCGAACGCGCTGTAGCGGCGCTTGGTGATCCGTACGTCGCCGGGGCCGGGCGTGAGCGCGTCGGCGATCGCGAGCGCGTGCTCGTCGGCGGGCGGCCCGTCGCCCCAGAAGTCCTGCAGCAGGCCGCGTTCGGCGCGGCTCTGGCCGCCGGGCTGGGCCGAGAACACGACCGGGATGCCGAGCTCGGCGGCGTGCTTGCGCAGCGTCGCGATGTTGTCGACGACCCGGGCGAGCAGCGCGTTGTCGGCGGTGCCGAACGGCGCCAGGAAGTAGTTCTGCATGTCGTGCACGAGCAGCACGGCGCGGCCGGGGTCGGGGCGCCAGCCGACGCGGGCCCGGCTGAGGCCGTACCCGGTCGGCACCGGGTAGGGGGTGATGCGGGGCAGCGCCACGGGTCAGCCTCTCCGGGTGGCGCGCAGGGCGGCGCGCAGCTCGCGCCGGCTGATCTTGCCGACGCCGGTGACGGGGAACGCGTCCACGAGCCGGAGCCGGTCCGGGATCTTGTACGCGGCGAGGCCGCGCCCGCGCAGGTAGCCGCGCAGCCCCGGCAGCGTGAGCGGCTCGGCGTGCGGCCGGGGCACGACGAAGGCGCAGGTCCGCTCGCCGAGGTAGGGGTCGGGCACGGCCACGACCGCGACGTCGTGCACGCCCGGATGGGTGAGCAGGTGGTTCTCGACCTCCTCGGCCGCGATCTTCTCGCCGCCGCGGTTGATCTGGTCCTTGGCGCGGCCCTCGACCACGAGGTAGCCGTCGGGGCGCACCCGCACGAGGTCGCCGGTGCGGTAGAAGCCGTCCGGGGTGAACGCCTCCCGGTTGTGCGCGGCCGCGTTCCAGTAGCCCCGGATGGTGTACGGGCCCCGGGTGAGCAGGTGGCCGACCTCGCCGGGCGGCACCGGCCGGTCCCGGTCGTCGACCACGCGGATCTCGTCGTCGGGCGAGATGGGCCGCCCCTGGGTGTGCAGCACGACCTCGTCGGGGTCGTCGAGGCGGGTGTAGTTGACCAGCCCCTCCGCCATCCCGAAGACCTGCTGCAGCCGGCAGCCGAGCACGGGCCCGACCCGCTCGGCGACCGCGCTCGCGAGCTTGGCGCCGCCCACCTGCAGCACCCGCAGGCTCGACAGGTCGGGCCGCCGGTCCGCGGCGGCCACGGCGTCGATCCAGAGCTGGGCGAGCGGCGGCACGACCGCGGTGACGGTGACCCGCTCGGCCGCGATCAGCGGCAGCACGGTCGCCGGGTCGGGGCGCGGCGCCAGCACGACGCGGCCGCCGGCGTGCAGGACGCCGAGCACGCCGGGCGAGCTCATCGTGAAGTTGTGCGCCACCGGCAGCACGGCCAGGTAGACGCTGGCGGATGTCAGATCGCAGATGTCCGCGCTGGCCCGGACGCTGTAGAGGTAGTCGTCGTGGGTGCGCGGGATCAGCTTGGGCAGCCCCGTGCTGCCGCCGGAGAGCTGCAGGAAGGCCACGTCGCCCGGGCCCGGCCCGGCAGGCAGAGCGGCCGGGTCGCCGTCCAGCTCCGCCAGGGCGATGTGCTCCCCCGGGTCGCCGGCGACGACGACGCGGGCGTCCCCGGCGACCGCGGCGAG
The DNA here is from genome assembly GCF_051386375.1 of Actinoplanes sp. URMC 104. Classification (NCBI taxonomy): domain Bacteria; kingdom Bacillati; phylum Actinomycetota; class Actinomycetes; order Micromonosporales; family Micromonosporaceae; genus Actinoplanes; species Actinoplanes sp. URMC 104. The sequence goes on from NZ_JBPQTO010000011.1 coordinate 119,969, forward strand.
CGTGCGGTGGTCGAAGCCCTCGTGCACGCCGGTGGTGACGTAGGCGGCGGCCCCGGTGTGGGAGCAGAAGTAGCCGATCTCCGCGGCCCGGTGCGCGGGCAGCGCGAAGACCGGCAGCGCGCCGAGCCGGAACAGCGCGAAGACCACCTCGAAGTACTCGGCGACGTTGGGCAGCTGGACGACCACCCGGTCGCCGCGGCGCACGCCGAGCCCGTGGAGGCCGGCGGCCAGGCGCAGCGCCCGGTCGCGCAGCTGCCGGTAGCCGAGCCGGCGGCCGCCGTCGACCACGGCGACGCGGTCGCCGTGCCGCTCGGCGGCGCAGGAGAGCAGGTCGTCGAAGGTCTGCCCGGTCCAGTAGCCGCGCTCGCGGTAGCGCGCCGCGAACTCCTCGGGCCAGCCGTCAGCACTCATCGCCGAGCTCCAGTCCGAGCGCGGAGAGCATCGTCGCAAGCTTCGCCGTGGTCTCGGCCAGCTCGGCCCGCGGATCGGACCCGGCGACCACCCCGGCCCCGGCGAACAGCGCCAGGCCGTCCTCGTCGGAGGTGGCGCAGCGGATGGTGACCGCCCATTCGCCGTCGCCGGAGGCGTCCATCCAGCCGACCGCGCCGGTGTAGAACCCGCGGTCGAACGGCTCCAGCTCGGCGATCACCTGCCGGGCGGCCGCGGTCGGCGTGCCGCAGACCGCGGGGGTCGGGTGCAGCGCGGTCGCCAGCGTCAGCGCCGACACCGCGGGGTCCGCGACGGCGCCGGAGATCATCGTGCCGAGGTGCCACATCGAGGCGGTGGCGACCAGCGCAGGCGTGGGCGGCACGACCAGGTCCCGGCAGTACGGCCGCAGCGCGCTCGCGACCGCGTCCACGACCACGGCGTGCTCGTGCCGGTCCTTCTCGCTGCGCATCAGCGTGGCCGCCCGGCGCGCGTCCTCCGCCGGGGTGCGGCCGCGCGCCGCCGAGCCCGCGAGCGGGTGCGCCGTGATCCGGCCGCTGCGCCGGGCGACCAGCAGCTCCGGGCTGGCGCCGAACAGCGTCCGCCCGCCGCCGAGGTCGACGCCGAAGGTGTACGCCCCCGGCTCGCGCCCGGCGAGCGCGCGCACCACCGGCGCGGGGTCGAAGCCGGGCGCGTCGACCCGCAGCGACCGGGCGAGGACCACCTTGGTGCAGCGGCCCGCGTCGATCCGCCGGACCGCCTCGGCGACCGCGGCGGCGTACTGCCCGGGCCCGGGCACCGGCCGCACCCGGCCGGCGCGGAACACGGCCGGCTCGACCGGCGTGGCGACCGGGGCGCCGCCGCGCCGCAGCCGCATCGGCACGACGAGGTGCTCGGGGGCGCCCGGGGCGAAGGGGACGGCCCCGACGACCGTACGGACCTCGTGGCCGGCCGCCTCGGCGACGCCCAGCACCGCGTCGACGCGCCGGGACAGGTCGGCGAGGCCGTCGCGGCGCCCGGACGGCGGCACCGCGAAGTACGTTCCCTCGGCGAGCAGGGTGCCGCTCGGCGAGGCGAACAGGGTGCAGCTGCCGGGGCGGTAGCCGGCGAGCAGCTCGGCCGCGGTGGCCGCGGGTGCCGCGGCGCTGACGGTTGTCACGGATGGTTCTCCTTTCGGGCTCCGGGCTGTTCAGGCCCGGAGCGTGGCGCCGCCGTCGACGTACAGGTCGTGCATGGTGATGTGCCGCGCCCGGTCGGAGGCCAGGAACAGGACGGCGTCGGCGATGTCCCCGGGTTCGGCGAGGCGGCCTAGCGGGATGCCGATGCGGTACGCCGCGGCGTCACCGGCGATGACCGCGGCCGGCCCTTCGTCGGTCCACAGGGCCCGCTGCATCGGGGTGTCGGTCGACCCGGGGGCGACCACGTTGCAGCGGATGCCGTGCGGCGCCAGCTCGAGGCCGAGGCTCTTGGTGAAGGCGGTCGCGGCGGCCTTGGACGCGGCGTACGCGGCCATCCCCATCCGCGGCACGCCCGCCGCGTTGGACGAGACGGTCACGATCACGCCGGTGCGCCTCGGCACCATCCGCCGGGCCACCGCCCGGCTGACGTGGAACACGCCGGAGGCGTTGACGGCGAACGTGGCGGCCCAGTCCTCGTCGGACAGGTCCACGACCGCGCCGGTGCGCAGCACCCCGGCCACGTTGGCGAGCACCGTGATCGGGCCCAGCTCCGCCTCGACCTCACCGACGAGCGCGTCGACCCGGGCCGGCGAGGCCACGTCCGCCGCGTACGCGGTGATGGCGGCGTGCTCGTGGTCCCGCTCCTCGAGGTCGACGGCCGCCACCCGCAGGCCCGCGTCGGCGAAGGCCCGCGCGACGGCCCGGCCGATGCCCTGCCCGGCGCCGGTGACCAGCGCGATCCCGCTACTCATCGTCGTCGTGGTGGTCGAGGTTGACGACGCCGCGCTTCCAGTAGCCGTCGATCTCGGCCCAGTCGCGGTTGTGCCCGCGGGCGCGGATGTGGCGGCGGATCGGCTTGAGCCCGGTCGCCTCGCCGGCGACCCAGACGTACCCGTCGCCGGGTGGCAGCTCCACCGTGGACAGCACGCTCGCCAGGGTCTCGCCGCGGTCGCGGTGCAGCCATCGGACCTCGGCGGCGAGCTGCTGCTCCTCGGCGGCGTCGGCCACCTCGACGTACGCCATCGTGCGAACGCCGGCCGGGAGCCGCTCGAGCCAGGCCGCGAGCGCGGGCAGGGCGGTCTCGTCGGCGCCGAGCAGATACCAGTCGAAGGTGTACGGGACCAGGGTCGAGCCGCGCGGGCCCAGGATGCCGACCTTGTCGCCCGGTTCCGCCCGCGCGGCCCAGGATCCGCCGGGCCCGTGCTCGTGCAGCACGAAGTCGATGTCGAGCTCGCGCAGTCCGGGCCGCAGGTGGCGCACGGTGTAGTCGCGGAAGGTGGGCAGCGGCGAGCCGGGCGGCGGCGGTTCCAGGCCCTCCTCGCCGAGCGTGGGCATAACCGGCAGCTCGGCGCCCGGCTCGGGGAAGAACACCTTCACGTGGTCGTCGGGCGCGGCGTGGCTGAACCCGTCGAGGTCCTCGCCGCCGAGCGTCACGCGCAGCATGCGCGGGCTGATCCGCGTGGTCCGGCGCACCTCGAGCAGGCGCGGGGTGAGGTCGTGCCAGACGAGCTCGGGCGTCTTCATGCGGGCTCCTTCCAGAAGTCGATCAGGGCGGTGTTCACGGGACCGGGCTGTTCGAGGTAGCCGTAGTGGCCCGCGTCGGGGATCTCGACGTAGCGCGCCCCCGGGATGGCCGCGGCGACCCGCCGGCCGGCGGGCGGCGGCGCGATCAGGTCGTCGGCGAAGCTCATCACCAGGCAGGCGACCGCGATCCCGGCGTACGCCCCCAGGCGGTCGGCGTCCTGCCCGGCGTCCAGCCGGCTCGGGCTGCCGCCGGCGCCGGTCAGCGGCAGCCCGAAGACGTCCAGCCAGTCCTGCGCCCGCTGGTCGTCGGCGAGCGTGCGCGGCGACAGGTTGCAGGCGGCGCGCACGACCGCGAGGTACTCGACCGGCAGGCCGGCGCCGGCCACCCGGCGCTCGGCCGCCGACATCGCCGTGAGGAAGGCGCCCGGCCGGTCGAAGGTCGCCATGAGCACCGCGCGGTCGACCAGCTCGGGGCGGTGCAGGCACAGCTCGGCGGCGACCCGGGCGCCCATCGAGGAGCCGGCGACCCGGCACGGGCCCAGGCCCAGCTTCTCGATCAGCGTGGCCGCGTCGGCGACCAGGCCGGGCATCGTGACGACCGGGGGCGTGTCGCTGGGCGCCACGCCGCGGGTGTCGTAGGTGACGACCCGGTAGCCGGCGGCGACCAGCGCGGGCACCTGGTGCAGCTGCCAGGTGCGGCCGCGGGCGCCGGTCCCGGCCAGCAGCAGCACGCCCGGCCCGGCGCCGGACTCCTGATAGTGCAGCCCGTCGAGAAAGGGCATCAGCGCTCCCCGGTGGTGAGGCGCCCGGCGTGCAGGCGCACGACGCGGGGCAGGCGGTCGATGGTGGCCGGCCGGTGCGCGATGACCAGCACCGTGCGGCCGGCGCGCAGCCGGGCGAGGGCCTCCTCGATGCGGTGCGCGGTGCCGGGGTCGAGGTCGGCGGTGGCCTCGTCGAGGATCAGCACCTCGGGGTCGGTGAGCGCGGCCCGGATCAGCCCGACGAGCTGACGTTCCCCGGCCGAGAACCGCTCCCCGCGGCGGCCCACGGCGGTGTCGAAGCCGTCGGGCAGCCCGGCGACCCAGCCGGTCAGCCCGAGCGCCTCGGCGGCGCGGGCGAAGTCGGCGCGGCCCGGGCGGCCCGGGGCGAGCGCGAGGTTGTCGGCGAGCGTGCCCGCGACCAGGTGGACCTGCTGCGGGACGAGCACGAGCCGGCGCCGCAGCTCGGCCGGGTCCAGCGCGGCGAGGTCCCGGCCGCCCAGCCGGACGGCGCCGGTGTCGGGCAGATAGAGCCCGCAGAGCAGCTTGGCGAGCGTGGTCTTGCCGGATCCCGTCTCGCCGGCGATGCCGGCGTGCTCCCCCGGCGCGAAGTGGACGCTGATGCCGTGCAGCACCTGCTCGCCGGGCCGGTAGCTGTAGGTGACCGCCTCCGCGGTCAGCCCCGCCTCCCGCTCGACCGCGCCGACGGTGGCCGGCGCCGCCGGGTCCGTCGTCGCATCCAGCAGGTCGAGCAGGCGCGCCAGCCCGACGCGCGACTCGAGCATCTCGCCGGCGACCAGCGTGAAGTCGTCGACCGAGCCGAACAGGTCGCGGCTGGCGAGCACGAAGGTGACGACGACGCCGACCGTCACGACGTCCGCGGACGCCAGCATCCCGCCGGCCACCAGCAGGGCGGCGCTGGTCAGCCCCTGCACGATCCAGGTGGCGTCGATCCAGTTGGCGCCGCGCTGGGCGGCCCGCGCCCGGTCCAGGTAGGTGTCGGCGTCGGTCCGCAGCCGGTCCAGCCAGATCCGGGTGGCGTCGTCGATCTGCAGCTGCTCGCGGGCCTGCAGGCTCTCGGCGAACGTCGCGGTGAGCGTGGCCCGGGCGGCGGCCTCGGCCGGGTACGCCGCCTGCGCCGCCCGCCGGAACCGCCGGCCCACCCACCACATCGGCGGCGCGAAGACCAGCACGAGCAGCCCGAACAGCTGCCACGACGAGGTCAGCAGCACCACGACGCTGAAGACCAGGTAGCCGCCCAGCGAGATCAGGTCGGGCAGCTGGCCGCGGACGAAGGCGGCGAGCTCGGCGATCTCGACGGTGGCGCGCTGCAGCAGGTCGCCGCCGCGGTGCGCCTCGAGGAAGCGCAGCGACGTGCCGCCGAGCCGGTCCACGACCAGGTCGCGCAGGCTGTGCACGACGCGTTCGCCGACCCGGGTGAGCAGCAGCTCCGACCAGCGCAGCAGCACGGTCCGCGCCACCACGAGCGCGAGCACCACGGCGGCGCTGGTGAGCAGCCCGGCGCGGTCGCCGGCGAGCAGCTCGTCGACCGCGCGGCCGATCACCACCGGCACCAGCGTGAGCGACAGCGTGGCCAGCAGGTTCACCGCCACCGCGCCGGCCGTCGCGCGCCGGTGCCCGCGCAGGTGCGGCCACGCGCGGCGCAGCACGTGGCGCTGGTCGGGCTCCTCGGTCAGCAGCCGGACGTCACCCATGCCGCACCAGCTCCCCGTCCACGACACCCAGATCGATCACCCGGTCGGCCCGCTCGGCCACGGCGGGCCGCGACGTGGCGAAGACGACCGTGAGGCCGAGCCCGCGCAGGCCGTCGAGGATGCGCCGCTCGGTGCCGGCGTCCACGGCGGAGGTCACGTCGTCGAGCAGCAGCACCCGGGCGCCGCGCAGCAGACCGCGGGCGAGCGCGAGCCGTTGCAGCTGCCCGCCCGAGACGGTGCTGCCGCGCTCGCCCACCACCGTGCCGAAGCCGTCCGGCAGCGACTCGATGTGCTCGAGGATCCCGGCCGTACGGCACGCCTCGCGCAGCTGCTCGTCGGTGAGCGCCGCGCGGCCGAGGCGCAGGTTCTCCGCGACCGTGCCGCTGAGCAGCAGGGGTCGCTGCCCGACCAGCGTGATCGTGTCGCGCACGTCGGCGAGGGCGGCGTCGCGCAGGTCCGTGCCGCCGTAGCGGACCGTGCCCGCGGCCGGGTCGTCGAGCCGGGCGAGCAGCCGCAGCAGGGTGGACTTGCCGGTGCCGACCGCGCCCACCAGCGCGACGAACTCCCCCGGGGCGACGCTCAGGTCGGGCAGCCGCAGCGTCCGGTCCCCGTACGTGACGCGGAGCCCGGTGGCGGCCGGCGCGCCCTCGGCCGGGAGCGCCACCGGGTCGTCCGGGCCGGCGAGCGAGGCTCCGGTGCCCAGCACCGCGCCGATGCGGCCCGCGGCGGTCCAGGCGTCGCCGAGCTGTCCGAAGCGGAACGTCAGCATCATGACCTGGCGGCCCAGCAGCGCCATCCAGCTCGCGAACGACACCAGGCCGCCGACGGAGAACCGGCCGTCGAGCACCGCGAGCCCGCCGAACGCCAGCCCGGCCGCGGTGGCCAGCCACGGCACGAAGGGGGCGTGGGCGGACCAGCCCGCGGCGATGCGGGCGAGGGCGAGCGTGCGGTCGCGGACCACGAGGCTCGCCGCGTGGTGCCGCTCCACCAGTACCGTCTCGCCGCCGAGGCCGCGTACGGCGGCACCGGCCGACAGCAGGTCCTCCACGGCGTCGGCCCGGGCGCCGTGCGCGGCCGACAGCGCGGCGTTGGCCTTCTCGTAGCGCCGCGGGTACCAGAGGTTGACGGCGATCAGCAGCGGCACGGTGGCCAGCCCGACGACGGCGAGCATCGGGTCGAGGCCGGCCACCACGACGAGCACGGCCAGGAAGCCGAGCACGCCGCTGACCAGCGACGGCACGGTGGACAGCCAGACGGTGACCTGCTCGACGTCGCGGGTGCCGCGGGTCACCAGGTCGCCGGCGCCGAACCGGTGCGCGGTGCCCGCGTCCCAGCCGAGCACGCGCTCGGCCAGCCGCAGCAGCAGCCGGTTGCCGGTGCGGACCCCCGCGAGCGTGGCCCACCAGCGCATCGCCAGCTCGGCGACGGTGAGCGCGATCGACACGGCCAGCGTGGCGCCCGCCCACCGCAGCAGCGCGGCGGTGTCGCCGGTGGTGATGCCCTCGTCGAGCGCGCGGCCGAGGCACCACGGCAGCAGGATCAGCCCCGCCTGGTAGCCGAGGCCGCCCAGCCCCGAGGCGGCCAGGCCGCGGGCCGAGTCGCGCACGGCCCGGCGCAGCAGCACGGCGGGCCTCACGACGCGGCCCCGGCCAGCGCGGCCACGGTCCGCAGGGTCACCAGGTCGCGCAGTCTCAGCTCGACTCCCCTGGCGCGGGCCAGGGCGGTCAGCCGCATCGCGGAGATGCTGTCGCCGCCCAGGTCGAAGAAGCTGTCGTCGGCGCCCACCGCGGGCAGGCCGAGCACCTCGGCGAACAGCTCGGCGAGACGCTCCTCGCGCTCGCCGGCGGGGGCGCGGCCGGTCACCGCGTACGAGGGCCGGGGCAACCGGGCGCGGTCGAGCTTGCCGTTGACCGTGAGCGGCAGCGCGTCCAGCGCCACCACCGCCGCGGGCACGAGGTGCGCCGGCAGCCGCTGCCCCGCCCAGGCTCGGACCTGCGCCGGGTCGGCGTCGCCCACCACGTACGCGACGAGGCGCCCCCCGTCGGTGACCGCCACGGCCTGCGTCACCGCGGGATGCCCGGCCAGCACGGTCGCCACCTCGCCCGGCTCCACCCGGTGCCCGCGGATCTTCACCTGGTCGTCGGAGCGGCCCAGGTAGTCGAGGCGCCCGTCCGGGGTCCAGCGCGCCACGTCGCCGGTGCGGTACAGGCGGGCGCCGGGCGGGCCGTACGGGTCGGCGACGAACCGGGCGGCCGTCAGCCCCGGCCGGTCGAGGTAGCCGAGCGCGACCTGCGCGCCGCCGATGTAGAGCTCGCCGGCCACGCCGGGCGGCACGGGCCGCAGCCGGCCGTCGAGCACGTACAGGCTCAGGTTGGCGACCGGGCGGCCGATCAGCGCGCGCGGCACCTCCTTGACCCGCTGCACCACCGCGTCCACCGTGCACTCCGTGGGCCCGTAGAAGTTGTACGACTCGGTGTCCGGCAGCGCGGCCATCGCCGCCCACAGCGGGTCGGGCACCGCCTCGCCGCCGACGCCGAGCACGGCCAGCCCGGCGGCGTCGAACCCGGCCGCCAGCAGCTGGTCGAGGTGCGACGGGGCGAGCTCGACGACGTCGATGCCGCGCTCTCGCAGCAGCGCGGCCAGCAGCGCCGGGTCGTGCCGCGGCTCGTCGGTGACCAGGTGCAGCTCGTGGCCGCCGAGCAGCGCGAGCAGCGGCTGCCAGGAGGCGTCGAAGGCGAACGACCAGTTGTGCGCGACGCGCAGCGGCCGGCCCAGCCGCCGCGACGCCGGGCCCAGGATGCGGTCGGTGTGGCTCGCCAGCAGGTTCACCACGGCGCGGTGCGGCACGAGCACGCCCTTGGGCCGCCCGGTCGAGCCGGAGGTGTAGATGACGTACGCCGGGTGGTCCGGCGTGATCGCGCGAGGCTCGGCCTGCGCGGCGGGCAGCGGCTCGTCGAGCAGCAGACGGGGCGCGTCCGCGGGCAGCCGGTCCACCGTGGACGTCACCGCGAGCGTGACCACGGGCCGGGCGTCGTCGAGCATCTCGGCGATGCGGGCGGCCGGATACGCCGGGTCGAGGGGCAGGTACGCCGCCCCGGAGCCCATCGCGCCGAGCAGCGCGGGCACGATGTGCTCGTCGCGCGGCAGCAGCAGCGCGACGATCCGGCCGGGCCCGGCGCCCAGCGCGGCCAGCGTGCGGGACAGCGTCTCCGCCTGCGCGACCAGCTCCGCGTACGTCCACCGCCTGTCCTCCACCACGAGCGCGGTGGCCTGCGGCGTCCGGGTGGCCCAGTCGCGGACGAGGCCGGGCAGCGTCGCCGGCGCGACCTCGAGGGTTCCCCGGTTCCACTCGGTCAGCACCTGCCGGCGCTCGGCGGCGGTCAGCGCGTCGGCGCGGTCCACCGGGCGCGCCGGGTCGGCGGCGGCCTCGGCGGCGAGCGCGACCAGCCGGTCGAGCAGCAGCCGAGCGGTCGCCGCGTCGACCAGGTCCGGCCGGTACTCCAGCGCCAGGTGCAGCCCGTCGTCCTCGGCCGCCACCAGCGTCAGCGGGTAGTGCGTGGCGTCGCGCCCGGTCACCCCGGCCAGCTTCAGCCCTGCGGCGCGCCGGCTGTCGTCGAGCCGGTCCTCGTCGACCGGGTAGCTCTCGAACACGACGAGGGTGTCGAACAGCTCGCCCGTCCCGGCCAGGCGCTGGATCGCGGCGAGGCCGAGGTGCTGGTGGTCCAGCAGCGCGGCCTGTTCCTGCTGCAGCCGCGCGAGGAACGCCGCCCAGCTCTCCCCCGGCAGCAGCCGGGCGCGCACGGGCACGGTGTTGACGAACAGGCCGATGGTCTCGTCGGCGCCGGTCAGCTCGGGCGGCCGCCCGCTCACCGTGGCGCCGAACACGACGTCGTCGCGGCCGGTGAGCCGGCCCAGCAGCACCGCCCACAGCGCCTGCACCAGCGTGTTGGGGGTGACGCCGTGCCCGCGGGCCAGGCCCGCGAACGCGGGCGGGAGCTGTGCGGTCACCTCGCCGGGCAGGTGCGCGGGGCGGCCACCCGCGCCGGGAGCGACCAGGGTCGGCTCGGTGACGCCGTCGAGCGCGGCACGCCACGCCTCACGGGCGGCTCCCGCGTCGGCGGCGCCCAGCCAGGCCAGGAAGTCGCGGTACGGGCGGGCCGGGGCAAGCGGTTTCCCGGCGTACGCGGTGAGCAGCTCGCGGGCCACCAGCGGCCCGGACCAGCCGTCCACCAGCAGGTGGTGCTGGGTGAGCACGAGCCGGTACCGGTCGGCGGCCAGCCGCAGCAGCAGGAACCTCAGCAGCGGCGCGCTCCCCAGGTCGAAGGGCCGAGCGCGTTCCTCGTCGGCGGCGCTGTCGGCCTCCGCCGTGCTCGCGACGTCGCGTACCCGGAAAGGCACGGGCACGTCCGCGGGGATCACCTGCACCGGCGAGCCCGCGGCGGTCGTGGTGAAGACGGCGCGCAGGTTGGGGTGCCGGTCGAGCAGTGTCGCGGCCGCCGCCCGCATCCGCTGCGCGTCGAGCTCGCCGTCGAGGTCGAGCTGCTGCTGCACGGTGTAGACGTCGCCGGCGCCGTCGAGGGTGTGCAGATAGAACAGTCCCTCCTGCAGCGGCGTCAGCGGGAGCACGTCGGTGAGCGCCGGGAAACGCCTTTCCAGCTCGTCGAGCCCGGGCTGGTCCACGCCGGCGAGCACGTCCGAGGGGGTCAGCCCGCTCGCGCCCTCGATCCGCGCGAGGGCGCCCGTCCACGCCTCGAGCAGCGCCCGTACGGTCTGCCGGTCCAGCAGCCGCCGCGGGTACGCCGCGGAGAGCACCACCTCGTCGCCGGCCACAGTGGCCTCGACGCTCAGCACGTGCCGCGCGGCGACGTCGTCCCCGGCATCGCCGCGCAGCCCGCCCTCGCCCGTACGCCCGAGGTAGTTGACCAGGATCGGCGGGCGCGGGTCGTCGCGGCGCAGCAGCCCGTAGCCGATGCCGCCGTCCGGCGCCGCCCGCAGCAGCTCCTTGACGTGCTTGAGCGCCGCCGCCGGATCCGTGCCCGGGACGCGCAGCCGCACCGGGTGCGAGGTGGTGAACCAGCCGACCGTACGGGACAGGTCCGCGCCCGGCAGCAGCTGCTCCTCGCGGCCGTGGCCCTCCAGCTCGACCAGCACGTCCTCGTCGCCGGCCGCGAGCGCGAGCCCGGTCAGCAACACGTCCTGCGGGTTGGCCCGGCCCGCTGCGAACAGCGGCGCGGCGGGGGCCCGCACGGTCACCTGGTCGAGCGTGCCCAGCGTGTCGGTGGCGTCCGGCACGAGGTGGCCGAGGTACGCGGGGCCGGTCAGAACCGAGTCCCAGTACGGCTGCTCGGCGCTGCGGTCGAGCCGGTGCAGGGCCCGCGCCCACGCGCGGAACGACGTGCCCACGGCGGGCAGCGGCCCGTCGGCGGCCAGGTCCTCCAGCAGGATCGGCCACGAGACGGCGTCGACCGCCAGGTGGTGGACGGTCAGCCGCAGCCGGTCGCCGTCGAGCACCTCGGCCGCGACCAGCCGGCCCGCGACGGGGTCGAGGCTGCCGCCCAGCACGCCGGCCGCGCGGACCGTTCCCGGCGGCGGCACGTGCAGGCCGTCGCCGGTCCACCGGGCGCGCAGCATGTCGTGCCGGTCGAGCAGGGCCTGCAGCCGGTCCTCGAGGTGGTCGGGCAGGCGGGTCACCATCGACTGACTCAGCCGCGGGTCGGCCGCGTCCACGCCCCGCATGAACGGGGTCGCCGGCACGTCGCCCCACCCGTCCTCGGCGGCGGTCGTCATGTCGACCGGCGTTGCCACGGCCGCCATGCCCTCGACCGTCGGGCGGGCGAAGACGTCGCGCGCCGACAGCCGCCAGCCCTTCGCGCGGGCTCGCGCGGTGAGCTGCAGGGCGAGGATGCTGTCGCCGCCGAGCGCGAAGAAGCTGTCCCGCACCCCGACCCGCTGCAGCCCGAGGACTCCGGCCACCAGATCCGCGAAGACCTCCTCGGCCGGGGTGCGCGGCGCGTCGTCGCCCGCCCGCTGCGCGAGGTCGGGGGCCGGCAGGCGGCGGCGGTCGAGCTTGCCGCTGGGGCCGAGCGGCAGCTCCGGCAGCTCCACGAACGCGGCCGGGACCAGGTGCTCCGGCAGCGTCCGGGCGAGCGCCGCCGCGAGGTCGCCCACGGCGTCGCCCACCACGTAGGCGACCAGGCGGCGGGACGGGCCGTCGTCGCGGGCGACCACGGCGGCGGCGGTGATGCCGGGCAGGGCGGTCAGCGCCGCCTCGACCTCGCCGGGCTCGATCCGCAGGCCGCGGATCTTCACCTGGTCGTCGGTCCGGCCCGCGTACTCCAGCAGGCCGCCCGGGGTGCGGCGGGCCAGGTCGCCGGTGCGGTAGAGGCGGTCGCCCGGGGCGCCGAACGGGTTCGCGACGAAGCGCTGCGCGGTCAGCCCGGGCCGCCCGAGATAGCCGCGGGCGAGCTGCACACCGCCGAGGTAGAGCTCGCCGACGACGCCCGCGGGCACCGGGCGCAGCCACGGGTCCAGCACGTGCACGGTGGTGTTCCGGACCGGGCGGCCGATCGGCACCGGCGCGTCGGCGGCGACGTCGACCGGGTGGTGCGTGACGTCGACCGCGGCCTCGGTCGGGCCGTACAGGTTGTGCAGCTCGACGCCCGGCAGCACCTCGCCGAAGCGGCGGGCCAGCTCGCCCGGGAGCGCCTCACCGCTGCAGATCACCCGGGTGAGCGCCGGCGCGGCACCGGCCGCGGCCGGGTCGGCGAGGAAGGCCCGCAGCATCGACGGCACGAAGTGGACGGTCGTCACCCGCTCGGCCGCGATCGTCGCGGCGAGGTACGCGGGGTCGCGGTGCCCGTCCGGGCGGGCCACCACGAGCGTGGCGCCGGTCAGCAGCGGCCAGAAGAACTCCCACACCGACACGTCGAACCCGGCCGGCGTCTTCTGCAGCACCCGCTCCCCCGGCGCCAGGCCGTACGCGGACTGCATCCACAGCAGGCGGTTGACGATCGACCGGTGCGAGACGGTGACGCCCTTGGGCCGCCCGGTGGAGCCGGAGGTGTAGATGACGTACGCCGCCGCGTCGCCGGGCAGTTCGGGCGCGTCCACCACCGGGGCGCCCACGTTGCGCACCGAACGCTCGTCGAGCACCAGCGTGGCGCCGGAGTCGGCCAGCAGGAATCCGGTGCGCTCCTTCGGGTGCGACGGGTCGAGCGGCAGATAGGCGGCCCCGGCGCGGTGCACGGCGTGCAGCGCGATCACGAGGTCCAGGGAGCGGGGCAGCGCGACCGCGACGATCGTCTCCGGTCCCGCGCCCTGCTCGCGCAGCCAGCCGGCCAGGCCCGCCACGCGGGCGTCCACCTCGGCGTACGTCAGGGTCTCGCCCTCGAAGACCAGCGCGGGGCGGTCCGGATGCGTGCGCACGGCCCGGGCGAAGAGCTCGGGCAGCGTGGTGCTGGGCACCGGGTGCTCCGCGACGGCGGCCTCGTCGAAGCGGGAGCGGCCGATGGCGGTGCGGGGGCCGGCGGCCAGCTCGGCGAGCAGGGCGCCGTACCGGTCCAGGATGTCCTCGGCCGCGTCCGAGGAGAACAGGTCGGTGCGGAAGGCGAGGCCGAGCCGCAGCCGGTCGCCCGGGGCGACGGCGAGGGTGAGCGGGTAGTGCGGCGCGTCGTCACCCGTCACGTCGGCGATGCGCAGCCCCGCCGCGCCGGTGGCGGCGTGCAGGCCGTCGGCGTCGAGCGGGTAGCTCTCGAAGATCGTGAGCGTGTCGAACAGCTCGCCGATGCCGGCCAGGCGCTGGATGTCGGGCAGCGGCAGGTGCTGGTGCTCGAGCAGGGCGGCCTGGCCGTCGCGCAGCCGGTCGAGCAGCGCCGCCCAGGTGAGCGCCGGGTCCAGCCGCACCCGCACGGGCAGCGTGGTGATGAAGAAGCCGATCATGTCCTCGACGCCGGGTACCTGCGCGGGACGGCCGCTGACCGTCGTGCCGAAGACGACGTCGGTGCGGCCGGTGAGCTGCACCAGCAGCACCGCCCAGGCGGCCTGCACGACGGTGTTGAGGGTGACCTGGTGGTCGCGGGCCAGCGCGGTCAGGCGCTCGGTGACCTCACGGGGCAGGTCGCGTTCGAGCTTGCCGGGGCGCGCGTCCAGCACCGCGCCCGCGCCGGGGGCGACGAGCGAGGGCTGCTCGAGCCCGTCGAGCGCGGCCCGCCAGGCGTTCTCGGCCGCCGCGCGGTCGGTCCCGCCGAGCCAGCGCAGGTATTCGCGGTAGGGCCGCGGCGCGGGCAGCGCCCGCCCGGCGTACAGGTCGAACAGCTCGCGGACCGCCAGCGGGGTCGACCAGCCGTCGAGCAGGATGTGGTGGTTGGTCAGCACGAGGCGGTGCCGGTGCTCGCCCAGCCGCACCAGCGTGAGCCGCAGCAGCGGCGCCTGGCCGAGGTCGAACGGCCGGGCCCGGTCGGCGGCGGCGAACTCCTCGAAGCCGCCCGCGGTGAGGTCGAGCTCGTGCCAGGGCAGCTCCGCGCGGGCGGCGACCACCTGTCGGTGGGAGCCGTCGGGGCCGGGAACGAACGCGGCGCGCAGCGAGGGGTGACGGTCCAGCAGGGACTGTCCGGCGGCGCGCAGGCGTCCGGGGTCGACCGGGCCGTCGAGGTCGAGGACCTGCTGGACGACGTACGGGTCGACGGCGCCGGCCACGGCGGCCAGGAACGCGAGGCCCTCCTGCAGCGGCGACAGCGGCCACACGTCGTCGAGGCCGCCCGGGCGCCGCTCCAGCGCGTCGACCTCGTCCTGCGAGATGCCGGGCAGCAGCAGGTCCGACGGGGTGCGGCCGCCGGCCGCCGCGGGGATCGCCGCGAGCGCCGCGAACCAGTCGTCCGCCAGCGACCGCACCTCGTGCTCGGTCAGGACGCCGCCGGGGTAGGTCAGCGTGGCGACCAGGCGGCCGTCGAGCACGGAGGCGTTGATTTCGAGGGCGCGGGCCAGCGGCATGGCCGGGTCGGCGTCGCCGCCGAGGCCACCCACCGGCGTCCACGGCTGAGCCGTCTCGTCGCCGGTGGTGAAGCGGCCCAGGTAGTTGACGACGATCTGCGGCTCGGGCCGGGCGGCAAGCGCTTGCCGGCCGGCCGGATCGAGGTGGCGCAGCAGGCCGAAGCCCGCGCCGTTGCCGGGCACCGCGCGCAGCTGCTCCTTGACGGCCTTGAGCGCGGCCGCGGGACCGTTGTCGCCGGGCGTCAGGCGTACGGGGAACTCCGTGGTGAACCAGCCGACCGTGCGGGACAGGTCGGCGCCGGGCACGAGGTGCTCCTCGCGGCCGTGACCCTCGAGCTCGACCAGCACGCTGTCCCGGCCGGTGCGGGCCGTGACAGCGAGCGCGAGCCCGGTCAGCAGCACCTCGGCGACGCCCGTGTGGAAGGCCTCCGAGAGGCCGTCGAGGACGGCCGCGTCGAGCTCGACCGTGACCGTGCGCGCGGTCGCGACCGTGTCGCGGGCCGGGTCGACCGGCCGCGCGCCGAGCGGCGGCTCCTCCTCGCGCAGGACGCCGAGCCAGTACGGCAGCTCACTCTCGTCGCCGACCGGCAGCGCCTTGGCCCAGGCCCGGAACGACGTGCCCACCGCGGGCAAGGGCTCGCCCGCCCAGGCGGTGGCCAGGTCGGCGAGCAGGATGCGCCACGACACGCCGTCGACGACGCTGTGGTGCACCACGACGTGCACCTCGTCGCCGGCCCACGTGACCCGCAGCGGCATCCCGTCCGCCGGGCGCAGGCCGTCGGCCATCCCCTCGGCCGCCGCTTCCGGACCCACGACGACCTTGGCCGCATCGAGTGTGCCGGGCGGGGGGACGGTCAAGCCCTTCTGCGGGGTCCAGGAGGCGCGCAGCAGGTCGTGGCGGTCGAGCAGCGCCTGCACGACGGCGTGCAGCCGTTCCAGCGTCAGGCCCGCCGGGGCCCGCAGCGTCATCGACTGGCTGTAGCGCCCGGCCGGCCCGGCGTCGCGCAGCCACGCGAGCGCCGGGGTCAGCGGCACGTCCCCGACCGCGTCCCCCACCGGCCCCGCCTGTGTCGCCGGCGCCGCCACCGCCGCGAGCGCCGCGACCGTCCGGAGCTCGAAGATCTGCCGAGCGGTGATCCGCAGCCCCGCCGCCCGCGCCCGGGCCACCAGCTGCAGCGAGACGATGCTGTCCCCGCCCAGCGTGAAGAAGCTGTCCTCCACCCCCACGGCCGGCAGCCCGAGAACCTCGGCGAACAGCTTCGCCAGCGTCTTTTCCCTCGCCGTCCTCGGCGCCGCGTCCCCCGCAAGCCCGCCGAAGTCTGGCGCCGGCAGCGCCCGCCGATCCACCTTGCCCGCCGCCGTCGTCGGGAACCTCTCCATCACGACAACCGCCGCCGGCACCATGTGGTCCGGCAGGCGCGCAGCCGCCCACTCCCGCACCCCTCCCGCGGTGATTTCCTCCCGCGCCCTTCCCGCAGCGACCCCTTCCCGCCTTTGTCTCGCAGCAGTTCCTTCCCGCACCCCTCCCGCGGCGATGCCCTCCCACGCCCTTCCCGCAGCGGCCCCTTCCGGCCCTTGTCTCGCAGCAGTTCCTTCCCGCATCCCGCCCGCGGCGGCTCCCTCCCGCGCCTCCCGCGCGGCGGTCCCCTCCCGCGCTCCCTGAGCGGCGGTCCCCTCCCGCGCTTGTTCCGCGGCGGCCCTCCCCCGCATCGCGTCCGCGGCGGACCCGTCCCGCACCTCTTTCGCGGCGGCCTCCCACCGCGCTTCGTCCGCGGCGGCCGGCTCTCGCAGCCCCTCTGAGGCGCCGACGACGTACGCCACCAGGCGCCCGTCCCGCGGCACGACCACCGCCTGCCGGACCGCCGGATGCTCCGCCAGCACAGCCGCGACCTCCCCCGGCTCCACCCGGAAGCCACGGATTTTCACCTGGTCGTCCGCGCGGCCCACGAACTCCAGCCGCCCGCCCGCCGTCCACCGCACCACGTCGCCGGTGCGGTACATCCGCTCCCCGTGCTGCCACGGGTCCGCCACGAACCGCGTCGCGGTCAGCCCCGGCCGGTCCTTGTAGCCGCGGCCCAGCTGAGCGCCGGACAGATACAGCTCCCCCGCCACCCCCGGCGCCACCGGCCGCAGCCAGCCGTCCAGCACGTACGCCCGGGTGTTGCCGATCGGCCGCCCCACCACCGGCGCTGCGTCGTCGGCGACCCACGCCATCAACGTGTCGACCGTGCACTCGGTCGGGCCGTACAGATTGACGCCTCGCGTGTCCGGCGCCCGGCGGATCGCCGTCCACAGCGCTGGCCCCGCAGCTTCCCCGCCCAGCATCACCAGCGCCGGCGCCCCTTGCCCACCGCCGCCATCGCCGCCATCGCCATCGCCGCAGCCATCGCCATCGCCGCAGCCATCGCCGCCGCAGCCATCGCCGCCGCCGCAGCCATCGCCGCCGCCGCAGCCATCGCCGCCGCCGCAGCCATCGCCGTCGCCGTCGCCGTCGTCCCCCGTGCCGTCGAGCAGCCCCGCGTTGACGAGCTCCTGCCCCAGCGACGGCGTGACGTCCAGCGCGTCGATGCCGTGCCGGCGCACGTACGCCACGAACAGGTCGGCGTCCCGGCGCGTCTCGTCGTCGAGCAGGTGCAGCTCATGCCCCGCAACGAGCCAGAGCAGCCCCTCCCACGAGGTGTCGAACGTCAGCGCCGCCGACAGCGCCACCCTGACCCGCCGCCCACCCGCCGTCGGCACGAACAGCCGCTCGCGGTGGTGGTAAAACAGGTTCGCCAAGCTGCCGTGCTCGACCACCACGCCCTTGGGCCGCCCCGTAGACCCCGACGTGTAGATCAGGTACGCCCCCGACCGCCCGTCGACCCCACCACCCGCAACATCACGCTCATCAAGATCGCCGGTGGGCCACCGCCTCCCCCGCCCACCCAGGGAGGGGGCCACCCTACGCCCTTCTGAGCCACCGCCTCCGGTTGTCCACAGGCCGCCGCCGACCGAGCTGTCGCCGTTTGTCGTCCACAGGCCGCCGCCGACCGAGTTGTCGCCGTTTGTCGTCCACAGGTTGTCGCCGACCGAGCCGCCGCCGCTTGTCGTCCACAGGACGTCGCCGACCGAGCTGTCGCCGTTTGTCGTCCACAGGTTGTCGCTGGCCGAGCCGCCGCTGTCTGTGGTCCACCGGTCGCCGACCGAGCCCGTATCCGCAGCGTTCGTCGTCCACAAGCGGCCGCCGGCCGAGCCGCTTTCCGGGCCTGCATCGGAGCCGTCCGCCCTCCACAGGTCGCCGACCGAGCCGGTATCCACACCCTCCGTCGTCCACAAGCGGCCGCCAACCGAGCCTGCATCCCCGTCAGGACCGGCGTCGGTCGTCCACAGGGCGGACCCCTCGCCGGCGACTCCGCCACGAGGACCTGCGCGATCGATGTCCCCGGCGGCTTGGGCGACCAGATCGGGCGTCACCACGACGGCCGGGGCGGCATCCTGCAGCAGATAGTCGATGCGCTCCCGCGGGTAATCCACATCGATCGGCAGGTAGATGCCACCCGAGCGCAGCGCGGCAAGCCAGGCCACAACCGCGTCCGCGGTGCGGGGCAGCAGCACGGCGACGACCCGCTCGGGGCCGGCGCCGCGCGCGACGAGAACCCGCGCCAGGGCGTCGACCCGCGAGGCCAGCTCGGCGTAGGTCAGGGCGACAGCCCCGAATTGCAGCGCGACGGCCTCGGGCATGCGGGCGACGGTGGCGTCGAACTCGTCGAGCAGGAGGGTGGACGGCACGGCCAGGTGGGTGGAGGCCTCCGGGGGCGTGGCGGCCGGCTGCAGTGCACAGACCCGGGTCTCGGGGTCGTCGGCGAAGGCGCCGAGCAGGGTGACGAGCCGGTCCAGCACGCGTTCGGCGGCTGCCCGGTCGAGCAGGTCGGGCCGGTACTCGGCGCCCAGCACGAGGTCGTCGCCGGGCACGGCGGTGATGGTGAGCGGGTAGTGCGTGGCGTCGCTGCCGGTCACGGCGGTGAGGTGCAGGCCGGACGCGTCTTCGAGGGCGCGCAGGCCGTCGCTGTCGAGGGGGTAGCTCTCGAAGACGAGCAGGGTGTCGAAGAGCGGGCCGAGCCCGGCCTGGCGCTGGATGGTGGCGAGGCCTACGTGCTGGTGGTCGAGCAGGGCGGCCTGTTCGGCCTGCAGGCGGCGCAGGAGACGGGTCCAGGTCTCGGCGGGGTCGAGACGCACGCGCACGGGCACGGTGTTGATGAACAGGCCCACCATCTCGTCGACGCCGGCGAGCGCGGGCGGGCGGCCGCTCACGGTGGCGCCGAGGACGACATCGTCGCGGCCGGTTCGTTCGGCGAGCACGAGCGCGAGCGCGCCCTGCACGACCGTGTTGACGGTCAGCCCGCGGTCGCGAGCGGCTGCGGCGATGCGTCCGGCGTCGACGGTCCGCTCGAGGATCTGCGGCTCGGCGGAGCTCCGGACGGCGTCGCCGCCGGCAGGAAGCGAGGAATCGGCGGCGGCGCCGCCGGCGAGGAGGGTGGGCTCGGACAGGCCTGCCAGCGCGTCGCGCCAGGCCTGTTCGGCGGCGTCTCGGTCCTGGCGGGCCACCCAGGCCAGGTAGTCCTTGTAAGGGCGGGCGCGCGGCGGCTCGCCGCCGGCGTAGTGGGTGAGCAGGTCCCGCACGAGCAGGGGCGCGGACCAGCCGTCGAGCAAAATGTGGTGGGCGGTCAGCACCAGGCGGTGCCGGGCAGGGCCGAGGCGCAGCAGCATCCAGCGCAGCAGCGGCGGCTTGGCGAGGTCGAACGGGCGGCGGCGCTCGGCCTCGATGAAGGCGTCGGCGTCGTGGCCGGTCAGGTCGAGCGTCTCGAAAACGGCCGTAAGTGAGACGGGGATCAGCTGCACGGGCTGCCCGGCCTTGCGCGGGCGGAACGCGGCGCGCAGGTTGGCGTGGCGGTCCAGCACGGCCTGGGCGGCGGCGCGCAGCCGGGCCGGGTCGAGCTCACCGTCGAGGGTCAGCACCTGCTGCACGACGTACACGTCGTCGTCGCCGGCGTACGCGGACAGGAAGTACAGGCCCTCCTGCAGCGGCGACAGCGGCAGGATGTCCTGCAGTCCGCCCGGGCTGGTCACGAAAGCCTCCACTCGTCCTCGAACGCGTCGATCTCGTCCTGGTCGAGGGTCACCAGGAGGTCGGATGGGGTGTGGCCGCCACCGTCGGCGGCGGCCTCGCGGAGCCGGTCGAGCGCGTCGCGCAGCCGGTCGGCGAGCTGGTGCACGTCGGCGGCGGTGAGCACGCCGTCCACGTAGGACAGCCGGATGTCCAGTTCGGGACCGCCCGGCAGGTCGGCGGTCGCGGCGTTGATCTCGAGGGCCTGCCCGGCCGGGAAGGCGGGGTCGAGCCCGTCGCCGAGCGAGTCGTTGCCGGTAGCGGCCGCCCAGTCGCCGGTGTCCGCGGCCATCCGGCCCAGATAGTTGAACAGGATCTCAGGGACGGGCGATTTCGGGAGCGAGTCGCGGAGGAGCCCGTAGCCGATGCCGTTGTCGGGCACGGCCCGCAGCTGCTCCTTGACCCGCTTGAGCGCGGCCGTGGGGTCGTCGCCGCCCGGGTCGAGCCGGACGGGATAGTCCGTGGTGAACCAGCCGACCGTACGGGTGAGGTCCGCGCCGGGCACGACGTGTTCCTCACGCCCGTGGCCCTCCAGCCGCAGCAGCACACCGGAGCCGGCGGTCGCCGGTCGCCACTCGCGGACGGCGAGGGCGAGCCCGGTCAGCAGCACGTCCTGCACGCCCGCGTGGAACGCCGCCGGCACATCCGTGAGCAACGGCTGGGTCCGCGACGGGTCGAGCCGCAGCGTGTGCCTGCGCAGATCGGCGACCGTGCCGCCGCCCGGCGCGCCGATCGAGGCCACCGGCGCGTCCAGAATCCCGCGCCAGTACGGCAGTTCGGCGCTGCGATCCACCGCCGCGAGGCCGGTCGCCCACGCGCGCAGCGACGTGCCCACCGGTGGCAGCGGAGCACCGCTGGTGGCGGCGGCCAGGTCGCTCACGATGATGCGCCACGAGACGCCGTCGACGACGAGGTGATGGCCGACCAGCAGCAGCTCGCGCCGCGCGGGGAACCAGACCGCCTGCAGCATCACGCCCCGCGCCGGGTCGAGCCGACGTACGGCCGCGGTGTGCTCTTCTTCGAGGGCCCCGTCGCTCTGCCGCACGACGGCGGTGACGGCGCCGCGGGGCGGGATGACGAGCCCGTCGGGTGTCCAGCGGGCGCGCAGCGCATCGTGGTGGTCGAGGACGGCCTGCAGCGCGGCGGTGAGCGACCGGTGGGTGAGGCTCGCGGGGACGCGCAGCAGCAGCGACTGGTTGAAGGTGTCGATCGGCGCGCCCAGCGAGCGCAGCCACGCCACGATCGGCGTGACCGGCACCGGGCCGATCGCCGGCGAGGCAGGTGTTTCGCGGCGGGCGGAGGATCCGGCCACCTCGGCGAGCGCGGCGACGGTCTGCAGCTCGAAGACCTGGCGGGCCGACAGCTCCAGGCCGGCGGCGCGGGCCCGGGACACCAGCTGCAGCGCGACGATGCTGTCGCCGCCGAGCGCGAAGAAGCCCTCGTCGACGCCCACCTCGTCGAGCCCGAGCACCTCGGCGACGAGCGTGGCGAGCAGCTCCTGCACGACGGTGGCGGGACGGTCGACCGTACGCTCTCCGACCGGCTCGGGAAGCGCGGCGCGGTCCACCTTGCCCGCGGCGGTGAGCGGCAACGCGTCCAGCACGACAACCGCCGCCGGTACGAGGTAGTCGGGCAGTTTCGCGGCGGCGGTGGCCTTCACCGCGTCGCCGTCCACCGCGCCCGCGACGTACCCGACGAGCCGGCCCTCGCGGGCGACGACCGCGGCGTGCCGGACGCCCGGGTGTCCGGAAAGGACGGCGGCGACCTCGCCCGGCTCGATGCGGAACCCGCGGATCTTGACCTGGTCGTCGGCTCGGCCCAGGAACTCCAGCTGCCCGTCGGTGGCGCGGCGCACGACGTCGCCGGTGCGGTACATGACCGTGCCCGCGGCGCCGAAGGGGTCGGCCACGAAACGCTCGGCGGTGAGCGCGGGCCGCCCGAGATAGCCGCGGGCCAGGCCGGCGCCCGCGAGGTACAGCTCGCCCGGCACGCCCGCGGGCACGGGACGAAGCCGGCGGTCGAGGACGTACGCGCTCTTGTTGCGGTCCGGCCGGCCGATCAGCACCGGCTCGCCGGGCACGCATTCCCAGTATGTGGAGTTGACCGTCGCCTCGGTGGGCCCGTACGCGTTGAGCATGCGGTGCGTGCCGGCCCAGCGCCCCACGAGCTCGGCGGGCAGCCGGTCCGCGCCGACCACCACGGTGACCCCCTCCGGCAGCCAGGGCACGGCGCCGAGGGCGGCCGGGGGCAGCGCGAAGTGGGTGACAGCGCTGTCCCGGACGAACTCCGCGAACCCCTCGCCGAGCCGCTTCTCCTCGGGCGTGATGACGAGCGTGGCGCCGCGCAGCAGCGTGACGGCGAGCTCCGCGACGGTCACGTCGAAGCTGGGCGACGCGAACTGCGCGACCCGGCTGCCCGGGCCGGCCCGCCAGGTCTCGGCGAACGTGTCGGCCAGGTCGGCCAGGCCCGCGTGCGGGACGACGACGCCCTTGGGCCTGCCCGTCGAGCCGGAGGTGAAGATGACGTACGCCGCGTTGTCCGGCGTGATCGGCAGCTGCACCGCGGAGTCGTCCTCGGCGAGCTCGTCCGGGCGTACGAGCGGCACGCCCGCCGGGGCCTCGGCGGCGACCACGAGCACCGGGGTGGCGTCCTCGGCCAGCGCGGCGATCCGCTCGGCCGGATACGACGGGTCGACGGGCAGGTAGGCGCCGCCGGCCTTGGACACGGCCAGCTCGGCCACGAACAGGTCGGCCGAGCGCGGCAGCAGCACCATCACGATGCGGTCCGGGCCGGCGCCGCGGGCGATCAGCGTGCGGGCGAGGCGGTTGGTGAGCCGGTCCAGCTCCGCGAATGTGAGGCGGCGGTCGCCGTCCTCGAGGGCGACTGCTTCCGGGGTACGGGCGACCTGCTCGGCGAAGAGCTGGGGAAGCGTTTTCCGCGGGCTCGGCGCCCGCACTCCCTGCCAGCCGGTCGCGAGGGCCTCGCGCTCCGCGGCCGAGAAGACGTCCAGTTCGGACACTCGGCGCTGCGGCGCGGCGACCGCGTCGGTCAGCAGCCGGGTCAGCCGCTCGGCGAGGGTGGCGGCGGTGGCCGCGTCGAACAGGTCGGCGCTGTACTCGACGATGCCCTGCAGGCCGTCCACGCCGTCCCGCTCGGTGACGACCACGCCGAGGTCGAACTGGGCGACGCCGGTGTCGATCGGCAGCGGCTCGGTGACCAGCCCCGGCAGCCCGGGATGCTCGGCGGGCACGTGCTGGAACGCGACCATCACCTGGAACAGCGGGTTGCGGCCGGGCGAGCGCTGCGGGTCGACCGCCTCGACGACCCGGTCGAACGGCACGTCGGCGTTGCCGAACGCGGCCAGGTCGGCGTCGCGGACGCGGGCGAGCAGGTCGGTGAACGCCGGGTCGCCGCCGACGTCGGCGCGCAGCACGAGCGTGTTGACGAAGAACCCGGCGAGCTGGTCGAGCCGCTGGTCGGGACGGCCCGCGACGGGGCTGCCGAGCGGGATGTCGTCGCCCGCGCCGAGCCGGCTGAGCAGCGCGGCGAGCGCCGCCTGCAGCACCATGAACGGCGTGGTACCGGTGCGGCGGGCCAGCTGACGCAGCCGGCGGTGGCTGCCGGCGTCCACCTCGAACGCGACGATGCCGCCGGTGTGCGAGGCGACCGCGGGCCGCGGGCGGTCGGCCGGCAGGGACAGCTCGGCCGGGACACCGGAAAGGGCTTTCCGCCAGAACTCCAGCTGCCCTTCCTGGGTACGGTCGAGGAGCTCGCGCTGCCAGAGGGCGTAGTCGGCGTACTGGACCGGCAGCGGCTGCCAGCCCGGCGCGGCGCCGCGGCTGCGGGCGGCGTACGCGGTGCCCAGGTCGGCGATGAGCCGCCCCTCCGACCACTCGTCGGTGACGATGTGATGCAGGAGCAGCAGCAGGACGTGGCTGTCCGGCGCGAGCCGCAGCAGGTGCGGCCGGACGAGCAGCTCGGACTCGAGGGTGAACGCGTGACGCGAGGCCTCGGTGAGCCGCGCGGGCAGGTCCTGCTCCGTGCACTCGGCTTCGTGCCACCGGGGGCGTACGCCGGAAAGGATCTGCTGGGCGGGACGGCCGTCCACCGTGGGGAAGACCGTGCGCAAAGCCTCGTGGCGTTCGAGGACGTCGTCGAGCGCAGCACGCAGGGCGGGCACGTCGAGACGGCCGGTCAGGCGCAGCGCGAACGCCACGTTGTAGGTGGGGCCGGGACCGTTGAGCTGGTGGTGCAGCCACAGGCGGTGCTGGGCCGGCGAGACGGGCAGCGGTTCGGGGCGCTCGCGCAGCCTCAGCTCCGTCAAGTCGATTCCCGGCCCGGTGCGCTCCAGCTGCGCCGCGAGCGCGGTCACGGTCGGCGCGTCGAACACGGTCCGCACGGCCAGCGGGACGCCGAGGACCGCGCGGACCCGGGCGGCGAGCGCGGTGACGGTCAGCGAGTGGCCGCCCAGCGCGAAGAAGTCGTCGTTCGTGCCCACCCTGTCCAGGCCGAGCACCTCGGCGACCAGGCCGGCGAGGATCTCCTCGGTGGGCGTGCGCGGCGTGCCGGCGGTGGCGAGCTCGGCGAAGTCGGGCTCGGGCAGCGCGCGCCGGTCGACCTTGCCGGCCACCGTGGTCGGGATCGCGTCGAGGGCCACGACCGCGGCGGGCACGAGGTGATCCGGGAGGCGCTCGGCGGCCCAGTCCCGTACGCCGGTGGTGTCTCCGACGACGTACGCCACCAGGCGGCCCTCGTGCGCGACGACCACCGCCTGCCGCACCTCCGGGTGGCCGGTGAGCGCGGCGGCTACCTCGCCCGGCTCCACCCGGAAGCCGCGGATCTTCACCTGGTCGTCGGCGCGGCCCATGAACTCCAGCCGCCCGTCGGCCGTCCACCGCACCACATCCCCCGTGCGGTACATCCGTTCGCCGTGCTGCCACGGGTCGGCCACGAACCGGGTCGCCGTCAGCGCCGCGCGGTCCTTGTAGCCGCGGCCCAGCTGGGCGCCCGCCAGATACAGCTCCCCCGCGACGCCCGGCGCCACCGGCCGGAGCCAGCCGTCCAGGACGTACGCCCGGGTGTTGCCGATCGGGGCGCCGACGAGCGGTCCGTCGCTGTCGGACACCCACGCGATCAGCGTGTCGACCGTGCACTCGGTCGGGCCGTACAGGTTGACGCCCGTGGTCTGCGGCGCCTGCCGCAGTGCGGACCAGACGTGCGGGTCGGCCGCCTCGCCGCCGAGCGCCACCATCGCCGGTCCCGCGTCGAGCAGCCCGGCGGCCACCAGCGGCGCGGCCAGCGACGGCGTCACGTCGAGGAAGTCGATGCCGTGGTCGCGGACGTACGCGACGAACAGCTCGGGGTCGCGGCGGGTGTCGTCGTCGAGCAGGTGCAGCTCGTGCCCGGCGATCAGCCAGAGCAGGCCCTCCCACGACGTGTCGAAGACCAGCGCCGCGCTCAGCGCCGCCCTCCTGCGGCGGCCCGCGGCCGTCGGCTCGATCAGCGCCGCCCGGTGGTGGGCGTACAGGTTCGCGAGGCTGCCGTGCTCGACCACCACGCCCTTGGGCCGCCCCGTCGACCCCGACGTGTAGATCAGGTACGCCCCCGACCGCCCGTCGATCTCCCCACTCGCAAGATCAAGATCGCCGGTGGGCCACCGCCTCCCCCGCCCACCCAGGGACGGGGCCACCCTACGCCCCTCCGAGCCGCCGCCGTCCGTTGTCCACAGGCTGCCACCCGAGCCGCTGTCCGGGCCCCAATCGGCGGCGTCCGTCGTCCACAGGCTGCCGCTGTCCGAGCCCGCCTCGGCCGCCCTCGTCCACAGACCCCCGACCGAGCCGGCCTCGTCAGCGTTCGTCGTCCACAGGCCGCCGCCGACCGGGCCGGCATCCGGGCCCGAGTCGCCCGCACCCGTCCACAGCCCGCTCCCCTCGCCACCGGATCCTGCGCCGACGGCCTCAGCGACCACCGAGGGCGTCACCACGACGACCGGATCCGCGTCCTCCAGCAGATAGTCGATCCGCTCCCGCGGATACTCCACGTCGATCGGCAGATAGATCCCACCCGACCGCAGCGCGGCAAGCCAGCCCACAACCGCATCAGCGGTCCGCGGCAGCAGCACAGCCACGACCTTCTCCGGCCCCGCACCCCGCGCGACGAGCACCCGTGCCAGAGCGTCCACCCGCGCCCCCAGCTCCGCGTACGTGAGAGCGACCTCCCCGAACCGCAGAGCCACCGCCTCCGGCATCCGCGCCACGGTCGCGGCGAACTCGTCGAGTACCGTGCCGCCGACCGTGGCCCCGCCGGCGACGGCAGCCGGCTGCGCCCCCGCCACCGGCAGAGCAGCCAGCCGCGCCTCCGGCGCCGCCACGAAGGCGTCGAGCAACTCCCGCACCCGCCCCAGCAGACGCGTCGCGGCGGCAGCGTCGTACAGGTCGGGACGGTGCTCGAGCCGCAGGCGCAGGGCGGCGTGCGGCACCACGACGAGGCTGAGCGGATAGTGGGTGGCGTCCACCGGGATGCCCCCGCCGATCGTGAGCCCGCCGGCGTCGGCGACGGCGGTGCCGGTCGGGTAGCTCTCGAACACGGTCAGCGTGTCGAACAGGTCCCCCAGCCCGGCCAGGCGCTGGATGTCGGCGAGCCCGACGTGCTGGTGGTCCAGCAGCGCCGCCTGGTCGGCCTGCACCCGGCGTAGCAGCTGGGCCCAGGTCTCGTGCGGCCGCAACCGGATCCGCACGGGCACGGTGTTGATGAACAGCCCCACCATGTCCTCGACGCCGGGCAGCGCCGCCGGCCGGCCGCTCACCGTGGCGCCGAACACGAGGTCGTCGCGGCCGGTCAGCTCGGCGAGCAGCAGCGCCCACGCGCCCTGCACGACGGTGTTCAGCGTCAGCCCGTGGCTGCGGGCGGCGGCCGTCAGCTCGGCGGTGGCCGCCTCGTCGAGCACGATCTCGGCGACCTCGGGCAGCCCCGCCGTCGAGGGCGCGCCCGGGGCGACCAGGGTGGGTTCCTCCAGACCGGCCAGGGCGTCACGCCAGGCTCCCGCGGCGACGGCGGGGTCCTGCGCGGCGAGCCAGGCCAGATAGTCGCGGTACGGGCGGGGGGCCGGGCCGGGCTCGCCGGCGTAGAGGCGGAACAGGTCGCGCACGGCCAGCGGCCCGGACCAGCCGTCCATCAGCAGGTGGTGCTGGGTGAGCACGAGCCGGTGGTTGTCCTCGGCAAGGGTCACCAGCACGAAGCGCAGCAGCGGCGCGGCGGCCGGGTCGAACCGGCGGCGGCGCTCGTCGGCGACGATCCGCTCGACGTCGCCGCCGGTCACGTGCGTGAACGGCACCTCGACGGCGGCCGGGATCGCCTGCACGGCACGCCCGGTGCTGGTGCGGACGAAGCCGCCGCGCAGGTTCGGGTAGCGGTCGAGCAGCCCGGCGGCGGACGCCCGCAGCCGCTCGGCGTCGACCGGGCCGCGCAGCGTGAACACCTGCTGCACGGTGTAGACGTCGGCGCCGGCGTCGAGCCCGGCCAGATAGAACAGGCCCTCCTGCAGCGGCGACAGCGGCAGCACGTCGACCACACCGGGGCCCAGTTCGGCGAGCTCGGCCTGCCCGAGACCGGACAGCGGCACGTCGTCCGGGGTGAGCGCGCCCGCGTCCGGCTCCAGCGCGGCGGCGCGCACGGCGACGAGCGCGGCGAGCCAGTCGTCGGCGAGGCGGCGTACCTCGGCCTCGTCCACGGCCGACGCCGGGTAGCCGAACGTGGCCCGCAGCACCGGCCCGTCGGCGGTGTCCACGGCGGACACGTCGATGGCGATCCGGTGGCGCAGCGGCATGTGCGGCGAGGCGACGGCGTGCGCGGCGGGCAGCTCGGGCGCCGGCCCCCACGCCGTCCGGGCCCCGCCGCCGAACCGGCCCAGATAGTTGAACAGCACCTCGGGCTCGGCGCCGGGCAGCGCGCCGGGCTCGCCGAGGTACCGCAGCAGGCCGTACGGGACCCCGCCGTCCGGGATCGCGCGCAGCCGCCCACGGACCGCACGCAGCACCGCGGCCGGGCCACCCTCGGCGGACGGGAGCCGCACCGGGTACTCGCTGGTGAACCACCCGACCGTACGGACCAGGTCGGCACCGGGGACGAGCTGTTCGGCGCGGCCGTGCCCCTCCAGCGCGACCAGCGGCTCGGCGGCGCGCCGGGACAGGGCCAGGGCGAGCCCCGCCACCAGCACCTCCTGCACCCCGGCGCGGAACGTCTCGGGAACCGTGGTGAGCAGCGGCGCGGTGATCGACGCGTCGACCGTGACCGTCAGCCGCCGCAGGGTCGCCGCGGTGTCGCGCGCCGGGTCGAGCGCGCTGCCGGCGGCCCCGGCGAGCATCCGCCGCCACGGCTCGGGGTCGGCGCTCGCGGCCGCGGTGCGCAGCCCCTTCGCCCACGCCCGGAACGACGTGCCCTCGCGCTGCGGCTGCTCGCCCGCCGCGGCGGCGGCGACGTCCTCCGCGAGGATGCGCCACGACACCCCGTCCACGACGAGGTGGTGCGCGACCAGCAGCAGCCGGCCGTCGTCGCCGCCCCGGTCGAACCAGACCGCCTGCAGCATCACGCCCGCGCCGGGGTCGAGCCGGTCGGCGGCGGCCTCCCGCTCGGCGGCGACGAGCTCGCGCAGGTCCGCGCCGCGCGCGTCGACCACCCGCAGCGGCACGTCGGCGGTTGTGGCGGGCACGTCGAGCGTCCACCGGCCGCCGGCGGGCACCAGCCGGGCGCGCAGCAGCTCGTGCGGCGCGACCGCGGCCCGCAGCACGCGCCGCACCTCCTGGTCGCGCACCCCTGCGGGCGTACGGAGAAGGATCGCCTGCGAGTACCGGTCGACCGGCGCGCCGAGCTCGCGCAGCCAGGCGACGATCGGGGTCTCGGGCACGACGCCGGTCGCGTCCCCGGCGCCGACCGCGGTCTCGGCCACCGGCTCGGCCACGAGCGCCAGCTCCGCGACGCTCTGGTGCTCGAACACCTGCCGCGGTGTGAGGCGCAACCCCGCCGCGCGGGCGCGGGACACGAGCTGGATGGAGAGGATGCTGTCGCCGCCGAGCGCGAAGAACCCGTCGTGCCGTCCCACCGCCGCCGGGTCGAGGCCGAGCAGGCCGGCGACCAGCCCGGCGAGGGTCTGCTCGACCGGGGTGGCGGGGTGTTCCGCGGCCGGCGCGGCGGCGGGCGGCTCGGGCAGTGCCTGCCGGTCGACCTTGCCGGAGGCCGTGAGCGGCAACGCGTCCAGCAGCACGACGGCCGACGGAACCAGCGGTCCGGGCAGGACGGCGGCGGCGTGCGCCCGCAGCTCCTCCGGGGTGACGGCGGCGCGCGTCACGACGTACGCGCAAAGCCTTTTGCCCCTGCGGACGACGGCCGCCTGCGCGACGGCGGGGTGGGCGGCGAGGACGGCTTCGATCTCGGCGGGCTCGACCCGGAAGCCGCGCAGCTGCACCTGATCGTCGGTGCGGCCGAGGAACTCCAGCTCGCCGGCCGCGGTGCGGCGCACGAGGTCGCCGGTGCGGTAGAGGCGGGCGCCGGGCTCGCCGTACGGGTCGGCGACGAAGCGCTCGGCGGTGAGCGCGGGCCGGCCGAGGTAGCCGCGGGCGAGGCCGGCGCCGCCGAGGTACAGCTCGCCGGGCACGCCGGGCGGCACCTCGCGGAGGCGCTCGTCGAGCACGTGCGCGGTGCGGTCGACCTCGGGCCGTCCGATGAGGACCGGGCCGTCCGTGGCGATCCAGCTGGTGGCCGTCACCGTCGTCTCTGTGGGGCCGTACGCGTTGACGAGCCGGCGGCCGCGCCGCCAGCGGGCCACCTCGTCGGCGGAGGTGGCCTCGCCGCCGATGGTGACGGTGACGCCGGCCGGGATGGCGGTCCCGGGCAGGGTGGCGAGCAGGGCGGGCGGCAGGTCGACGTGGGTGAGCCGCTTCGCGGTGACGAACTCGCCCAGCGCGGCGCCCAGGCGGGCGTCCTCGGGCACCACGACGAGCGTGCCGCCGGACAGGATCGAGGCGGCGAGCTCGCTGAACACCACGTCGACCGCCGGGGAGGCGAACTGGGCGGCGCGGGTGTGCGGGCCGGTTCCGAAGATGTCGCGGACGCTCTCGACCAGGGCGGCGAGGCCGGCGTGCGGCACGAGCACGCCCTTGGGGCGGCCGGTGGAGCCGGAGGTGTAGATGACGTACGCGGTGTGGGCGGGGTCGACGGGGACGGCTGGGTCGGTGGTGTCGTCGGTTAGGTCGCTGACCAGCACGAACGGCGGGTTGTCCACAGGCTCGCGCGCGGCGGCCGGCGACGGCGTAGGGTCGCCCTCCCAGGGCGGGCGGGGGAGGCGGTGGCCGTACCGGGCATGATCATCGGCGAACCGGTCGCCGTACCGGGCATGATCGTCGGCGAACCGGTCGCCGTGCCGGGCATGATCATCGGTGATCACGCAGACGGGGCGGGCGTCGGCGAGCTGGCCGGCGATGTGCGCCGCAGGGTGGTGCACGTCGAGCGGCAGACAGGCCGCGCCGGTCCGGGTCACGGCGAGCAGCGCCACGACAAGCTCGGCCGAGCGAGGGAGCAGCACGCCGACGACGCGCTCGGGCGCGGCCCCGGCGGCGACGAGGCGGTGGGCGAGCCGGTTGGCGAGGGCGTCGAGCTGGGCGTACGTGAGGGTGCGGTCGCCGTCCTCGACAGCGATCGCGGAGGGCCGCGCGGCCACCTGCGCCGCGAAGAGCCGGCCGAGCGTACGAGGGGCGACCTTCCGCCGTACGCCCTCGGAGGCGGAACGCTCGGCCGGGGTGAGCAGGTCGACAGCGCCGATCCGGCGGTCGGGCGCGGCCGTGACCGCCTCGAGCAGACGCACGAAACGCTCGGCCAGCGAAGCCGCGGTGGACTCGTCGAACAGGTCGGCCCGGTACTCGAGGCTGCCCAGCAGCCCGCCGTCGCGCTCGGCGACGTCGAACGTGAGGTCGAACTTGGCGGTGCCGGTGGGCACGAGCCGCGGCGCGACGGTGAGGCCGGGGAAACCGGCGACCTCGGGCAGCGCGGCCTGATAGGACACCATCACGGAGAACAGCGGGTGGTGCGCGAGCGTGCGGGCCGGGTTCAGCTCCTCGACGAGGCGCTCGAACGGCAGGTCCTGGTGGGCCAGCGCGGCCAGGTCGGTGGCGCGCACCCGGCCGAGCAGCTCGGAAAAGGTGGGGTCGCCGGAGACGTCGGTGCGCAGCACGACGGTGTTGACGAAGAACCCGACGAGCCGCTCGAGGCTGTCCTCGCCGCGGCCGGCGACGGGGGTGCCGAGCGGGAGGTCGTCGCCCGCGCCGAGGCGGTTGAGCAGCGCGGCGACGGCGGCCTGCACGGCCATGAACGGGGTGACGCCGTGCCGGCGGGCCAGCGTCCGCAGGCTGCCGGGCACGGCGAAGTGCACGGTGCCGCCCGCGGGTGAGGCGACGGCGGGGCGCGGGCGGTCGGTGGGCAGCCGCAGGGTCTCGGGCGCGCCGGCCAGCTCCGCGCGCCAGAACGCGAGGTCTTCCTCGACGGGCAGGGCGTTGTGCCAGGCGGCGTAGTCGCTGTAGCGCACCGGCAGCGGCGGCCAGGCCGGGGCCTCGCCGCGCAGGCGGGCGGCGTACGCGGTGGCGAGGTCCTCGAGCATCGGCGTGAGCGACCACTCGTCGCCGGCGATGTGGTGCACCACCAGCAGCAGGGTGTGGTCGTGCGGGCCGCGCGAGGTCAGGTGCGCGCGCAGCGGGGCCACGGTGGCCAGGTCGAAGGGCCGCGTGAGCGGGTCCTCCGGCGTGAGCTCGACGGCCGGGGGAAGGACGACGGGGTACGGCTCCCCGTTGCGCTCGGCGAAGACGGTGCGCAGCGGCTCGTGCCGTTCCGCCAGGTCGTTGAGGGCGGCGCGGAGCGCGGGCACGTCGAGCGGGCCGGTGAGGTCGAGCGCGAGCGGCAGGTTGTAGGTGGCGTCGGGCCCGCCCAGCCGCGACAGGAACCACAGGCGGCGCTGGGCGTGCGACAGCTCCCGCTTCTCGACGCGCACGGGGCCGGGCCGGGCGGCGCCCGCCGCGTGCGCGAGCCGGGCGGCGAGCGCGGCCACGGTGGGGGCGTCGAAGACGTCGCGCAGGGCGAGGTCGGCGCCGAGGAGCGTCCGCACCCGGGCGGCGACGCGGGCGGCGAGCAGCGAGTGCCCGCCGAGCGCGAAGAAGTCGTCGCGGCGCCCGACCGACGGCACGCCGAGCACGTCGGCGAAGATGCCGGCGAGCAGCTCCTCGGTGGGGGTGCGGGCGGTCTCCGGCGCCGCGTCCGCAGTGGAGGGCGCGGGCAGCGCGCCCCGGTCCAGCTTGCCGTTCGGGGTGGTGGGCAGCGCGTCGAGTGCGACGATCGCGGACGGCACCATGTAGTCGGGCAGCTCGGCGGCGGCACGCTCGCGCAGCCCGTCGACCGGGCCCACGACGTACGCCACCAGGCGGCGGTCGCCGGGCCGGTCCTCGCGGACGACGGCCACCGCGCGGGTCACGCCGGGCGCGGCCGCCAGCACGGCCTCGACCTCGCCGAGCTCGATGCGGAAGCCGCGCAGCTTCACCTGGTGGTCGACCCGGCCGAGCACATCGAGGTCGCCGCCGGGCAGCCGCCGCGCCAGGTCGCCGGTGCGGTACATGCGCTCGCCGGGGTGGAACGGGTCGGCGACGAAGCGCGCGGCGGTCAGCGACGGGCGGCCGAGGTAGCCGCGGGCCACTCCGGCGCCCGCGAGGTAGAGCTCGCCCGCGAAGCCGTCCGGCGCCGGCCGCAGCGCGGCGTCGAGGACGTACGCCCGGGTGTTCCCGATCGGCCGGCCGACGGTGACCGTGTCGCCGGCGAGCCGGGCCGCGGTCGACCAGATGGTGGTCTCGGTCGGCCCGTACAGGTTGGTGACCGAGGCGGCGTGCCGGCGCAGCTCGGCGGCGAGCGGGGCGGGCAGCGGTTCGCCGCCGGCGAGCACGCGCACCCCGGTCACGGCCGAGGCGCCGCCCGGCACGTCCGCCAGGGCCTGCCACAGCGTCGGCGTGGCCTGCACGACGGTGGCGCCGGTCTCGCGGACGAGCCGCGCCAGCGCGTACGGGTCCTGCACGGTCTCCTTGGCGGCGAGCACGACGGCCGCGCCGGTCAGCAGCGGCAGATACAGCTCCAGCCCGGAGATGTCGAAGCTGACGGTGGTGACGGCCAGCAGCCGGTCGCCGGGGCCGAGCGGCACCTCGTCGCGCATCGCCAGCAGGAAGTTGACGAGGTTCTCGCGGGTGACGACGACGCCCTTGGGCCGCCCGGTCGAGCCCGAGGTGTAGAGCACGTACGCGGCGGCGCCGGCCTCGAAGGCGGGCTCGGGCGCGGCGCCGGTGGGCCACGGCTGGTCGACGCGCAGCACGTTCCCGTCGGCCGGCCGGTCGGTGACCAGCAGCGCCGGCCGGCTGTCGGCCAGCATCCACGCGAGCCGGTCGGCCGGGAAGTCCGGATCGAGCGGCAGGTACGTGGCCCCGGCGCGCTGCACGGCCAGCAGCGCGACGAGCAGGTCCGCGCCGCGGGGCAGGCACACGGCGACGATCTGCCCCGGCCGGACCCCCCGCGCGGCGAGCGCACCGGCGAGCCGCTCGACCCGTCCGGCGAGGTCCGCATAGGACAGTTCGGGCCCGCCCGGCACCTGAAGGGCAAGGGCTTCGGGCGTACGCCGTGCCTGCGCCAGCCACAGCGCGGTGAAGTCCTGCCCCGGCAGCGCGCGGGCGGTGTCGTCCTCGGCGGGCGACGCGCCCGCGAGGCCGAGCCGCCCAGTGGGCGTCGCCACGTCCGTGGCCGCGACCGTGCCCAGCAACTCCGCCAGGCGCGTGGCGTGGCCGGCGAGCGTGTCCGCCGCGTACCGGGAAGGGTTCGCGTCGACGACGAGCTCAAGCACGTCCCCGCCGCGGTCGTCGAGGGTGACCGAGAGGTCCTCGACGGGCCCGGCCGCGAGGTAGCGCGGGGTGCCCGCCACGCCGGCGAAGTCCAGAGTGGCGCCGAACGGCTTGATGTTCACCCACGGCCCGACGAGACGCCGGTCCCCGCCGATCAGGCCGAGGTCGCGGCGGATGTCCTCGCCGCGGTAGCGCTGGTGCGGCCGGATCGCGCGCACCTCGGCGGCCACCCGGGCGATCAGGGCGGCGAGCGTGTCGGCGGGCGACACCGCCAGGCGCAGCGGCAGCACGTTGACGGCGGTGACCGGCACGCGGGCGGCCACCGAGCCGAGCCGTCCCATCATCGGCAGGCCCAGCACGACCTCACCGGCGCCGGTGAGCCGGTGCAGGTACAGCGCGGTGGCCGCGAGCACGGCCTCGACGCGGGTGGCGCCGGCAGCCCGGCCGGCCGCGGTGAGCCCGCGGCCCACCTCGGCGGGCAGGGTGATGCGGTGGCGCAGGAAGGTGGGGCCGGGCCGCGCCGGGCCGCCGGACAGGTCGGCCACCTGCGCGCCGGCCAGGCGGGCGCGCCAGAACTCGCGGTCCTCGGCGTGCCGGGCGGACTCCCGGTAGGCCCGGTCCTCGGCCACCACGTCGGCGAGCGACCCGAACGGGCTCGGCGCCGGCTCGGCGCCCCGCGCCAGCGCCGTGTAGACGGCGGCGAGCCGCCGGGCCACGAGCGCCGAGGTGTAGGCGTCCATGACGATGTGGTGGCAGCGCTGGTACCAGGTCCAGCGGCCCGGCCCGCGGCGGATCAGCGCCTCGGCGAAGACCGGCCCGGCCGCCAGGTCGATGGGGGTGCCGAGGTCGTCGCGCATCCACCGCTCGGCGGCGTCGTCGTCCCCGGCGTCGACCACGGCCAGCTGCCAGTCCGGGTCGCCGACGACCTGGCTCGGGATGCCGTCCTGCTCGGCGTAGCGGGTCCGCAGCGGCGCGGCCTCGCCGATCACCCGGCGCAGGGCCCCCTCGAACAGTGCCGGGTCGACCTCGCCGTCGAGGTCCACGCAGGCGGCCGTGGTGTAGGCGGGCCCCGGGTCGAGGTGCTGGGCGTACCAGACCCCGGCCTGGGCCGCGGTGAGAGCGAGACGGTCGGGCACGGGTTGCTCCTGAAGGCGCGCAGGGCGGAGCGCGCCGCGCCGGAGCCCGGCGCGGCGGTCCACGAAGGTGCGGGGAGGGTCAGTCGCCCATGCGGGCGATCAGGCTCCTGGGCCGCAGGTCGGTCCAGTTCTTCTCGACGTATTCCAGGCAGGCGGCCCGGGTGTCCTCGCCGAACGCGACCGTCCAGCCGGCCGGCACGTCGGCGAAGGACGGCCACAGCGAGTGCTGGCCCTCGTCGTTGACCAGCACGAGATAGCGGCCGTCCTCGTCCTCGAACGGGTTGGTCGTCACTTCGCCCCCTCCTTGGCCAGCAGCGTCCACCAGGCCTTGACCGTGGGGTCCTGCGCCAGGTCGAGATAGCCGGCCTCGTATCCGGCCTCGCGCCACCGGGTGGCGAGGCTCATCAGGCGTATCGAGTCGAGGCCGAGGTCGAGAAGGTTGTCCTCGTCGGCGAAGCTGCCGGGCTCCTCGGCGAGCACCTCGGCGACGTCGGCACGGACGCGCTCGAGGCTCAGCGGTGCGGTCATGCGGCTTCCTTCGGTCGGCGTGTGAGGTAAGGCTTACCTTACGAATTGGTACGAGTAAAGCGGTTATGCGCTGATAATTCGCAAACGTGCAGCGCAGCCCGCTTGTGGCCGAGATCGCGGATGCCCATCAGGCGGAACCCGGCCGCCACGAACATGCGGCGGGCCACCGTGTGGCGCTCGTCGGGGTCGGCGAGCAGCCGCCGGCAGCGGGGGTCCACAAGGGCCAGTCCGGCGGCGACGGCGCGGACCATCGCGCGGCCCAGGCCCTGCCCGGTGCGTACGCGGTCCCCGATCGCCAGGTGCAGACCCAGGTCGTACGGGTCGGCGTCGTACCGCAGCCCGACGACGTCGCGCGGCGTGCGGTAGATCTCGACGTACGCGAACGGCTCACCCTCGTACGAGACGAGGCACGGCCGCGACCAGTCGCCCGCGAGCTGGTCCTCAAAGGTGCCCGCCCAGCGCTCCGGCGGCCAGGCCTGGTCCCAGAACCGCTCGACGTGCGGCTCGTTCATCCAGCGGCTCACCAGCACCGGGTCGTCGCCCGCGGCCGCGAGCAGCCGGATGCTCCAGGGCGGCGCGAGGAGCGGCGCCGGTGGTGGTCCCGCCGCGAGCACGGCCGCGGCGAGACCGGTGGTCACCTCCCGGGTGGACACTCGTCAGCCGGCCTTGGCGGCTTCCGAGATCGTCGGCAGGACGTTGCCGATGATGTACTGCACCGACAGCGGGGTCGGCGTGCGCAGCGAGGAGAACTGGGCGTCCGACAGCGCCTTGTACGAGCCGCGCTTGACCGAGGCGAGGTTCTTGAACAGCGTGTTGCCCTCCAGCGCGGGCTGCAGCTTCTTGTCGGCGTAGTAGACGAGCGTGGTGTCGGCGTCGAGCACGCCGGCCTTCTCGAGGCTGAGCTGCACGGCGAAGTCGTCGCCCTGCAGGGCGGCCACGCCCGGCGCGAGCCTCATGCCGAAGTCGTTGAGCATCTTGACGCCGGCGTCCTTGTCGGAGCGCAGCACGCCGATCGAGCCGGCCTCCCACATCTGGCTGAGCGTGAACTGCTTGCCCGCCAGCTCGGGGTGGTCGGCCTTGGCCCGCGCGACCTTGCCCTCGACCTCGGCGATGACCTGGTCGGCCTTCGCGGTCCGCCCGACGGCCTTGCCGACCTGCTTGAGCGTGGTCTGCCAGGGGTCCTCGAAGGCGCCCGTGGTCTCGTACGCGGTGGTCGGCGCGAGCTTGCTGAGCTTGGCGTACTCGTCGTCGACGTAGTAGTCGCCGCCGGCCAGGATCAGGTCGGGCGCCAGCGCCGCGATCTTCTCGATGTCGAAGCCGGTGTCGCCCGCGGTGAGGACCGCCGGCTTGCCGGTGAGCAGCGGCTTGGCCCACGCGGTGATGCCACCCTCGCCCGAGGACTCGGCGATGCCGACCGGCTGCACGCCCAGCACCAGCAGCGCGTCGAGGTCGGCGTCGGAGAGCGCGACGATGCGCTGCGGCGCGGCCTCGATCTCGGCGGTGCCCAGCTTGTGGGTCAGGGTGACGGGGTACGCCGCGGCGGCCGCGGGAGCGCCCTGCGTGCCGGCCGGTTCGCCGGAGTCGCCGCCGCAGCCCGCCGTCAGGGCCAGGCCCGCGATCAGCGCTGCTCCGGCCGCGGCGGCGCGACGGACGGATCGGATCGGAAAGGACATCTGCTCGAACCTCACGGTCGCTAGTTAGGTGAGGCTAAGCTAAGCGACGATGCGGGCCGGGGCAAGGTGGGGTCCGAGTTTTGGTAAGGCTAACCTTCCATCGACCGATCGCACGACCCCTCGGGGCGGGCGGCCGGCCCACCGTCCATAAAGGGGGGTCATGACGGCGACAGCGGCGCCCGTACGCGCCAACCGGCGCCCCCTCGTCCTGCTCGGCCTCGTCGCGGCGGTGGCCGTGGCGGTGGTGCTGTCGCTGGCGATCGGCGCGCAGTGGCTGCGCCCGGCCGAGGTGTGGCAGGCGGTCACCGATCCCGACCCGGCGGCCCCCGCCACCTCGATCGTCCGCGAGCTGCGGCTGCCCCGTACGGTCCTCGGGGTCCTGGTGGGACTCGCGCTGGGCGCCGCCGGCGCGCTCATCCAGGGGCACACCCGCAACCCGCTGGCCGACCCCGGGCTGCTGGGCATCTCGGCCGGCGCGTCGTTCGCGGTCGTGCTGGGCATCCAGCTCGGCGCGGGCGGCCTGCCGGCGTCCATCTGGTTCGCCTTCGCCGGCGCCCTGCTCGCCAGCGTCGCGGTGTTCGGCATCGCCGCGGGCCGCCGCGGCGGGCCTACGCCCGTGGCGCTGGCGCTGGCCGGCATGGCGATCAGCGCGCTGCTCGCCTCGTTCACCCAGTCGATCCTGCTGGCCGACGACGCGAGCCTCAACGTGTTCCGCTTCTGGGTCGTCGGCTCGCTGTCCGGACGCGACGCCACGGTGGCCTCGCAGGTCGCCCCGTTCATCGCCGTCGGGCTGGTGCTGGCGCTGGCGAACACGCCGGCGCTCAACGCGCTGGGTCTGGGCGAGGACGTCGCCCGCGCGCTCGGCCAGCGGGTCCTGCCGGCCCGCGCGCTGGGCGTCGCCGCGGTCGTGCTGCTCGCCGGCGCGGCCACCGCGGCGTGTGGCCCGATCGGCTTCCTGGGCCTGATCGTGCCGCACGTGGCCCGCGCGTTCGTCGGCCCCGACCACCGCTGGCTGGTCCCGTGCTCGGCGCTGGCCGGCGCGGTGGTGCTGCTGCTCGCCGACGTGCTCGGCCGCGTCGTGGTCAGCCCCGGCGAGCTGCAGACGGGCATCGTCCTCGCGGCGGTCGGCGCCCCGTTCTTCGTCGTGCTCGTCCGCAGCCGCCGGGGAGTGGTCAAGCTGTGAGCCAGGTCCTCGACCCGCCGGTGCAACCGGCCGGGCGCCGCGTCGTCCACGCCGGACGGTTCTCCGGCACCCTCGCCCTGCGGTCGGTCGCGGTCGGCGTGACCGGCCTGGCGCTGACCGCCGCGGTCGCCGTCCTGGGCATCGGCCACGGCAGCTTCGCGATCGCGCCCGGCGACGTCGTCGCGACCCTGCTGGGCGGCGGCACGGCGGCGCAGCAGCTGATCGTCGTGGACCTGCGCCTGCCCCGGATCCTGACCGCGCTGCTCGTCGGGGCGGCGCTCGCGGTCTCCGGGGCGCTCACCCAGACCTTCGCGCGCAACCCGCTCGCCAGCCCCGACGTGCTCGGCGTGACGCACGGCGCCTCGCTGGGCGCGGTGGCCGTCATCGTGCTCGGCAGCGCCTCCGCCCTCGGCGCCGTGCCGGTCGCCGCGCTCGCCGGGGCGCTGGTAACCGCCGCCCTGGTCTACGTGCTGGCGTGGCGCCGCGGCGTCGACGGCTTCCGCCTCGTGCTGGTCGGCATCGGCATCGGCGAGGTCGTGACGGCCGGGGTCTCGTGGTTCCTCGTGCGCGCCGAGATCGTCGACGCCGCCCGCGCCACGATCTGGCTCAACGGCTCGGTCGCCGGCGCCGAGTGGGCGCAGGTGCGTCCGCTGTCGGCCGGGCTGGCCGTGCTGCTGCCGCTGGCCGTGGCCACCGCGTTCACGTTGCAGGCCCTGCAGTTCGACGACGACGTGGCCCGCTCCCTGGGCGTACGCCTGCAGACCGCCCGGCTGGCCGTGGTGCTCACCGCCGTCGCCCTCGCGGCCGCGGCCGTCGCCGCCGCCGGGCCCATCGAGTTCGTCGCGTTCGTGGTTCCCCAGGTCGCGTTGCGCCTCTGCGGCGGCTCCCGCCCGCCGCTGGTCGTCTCCGCCATCCTCGGCGCCCTGCTGGTCTCCGCCGCCGACCTGGCCGCCCGCGTGGCCCTGCCCGGTCGCGAGCTCCCGGTGGGCCTGGTGACCGCCATGGCCGGCGCCCCGTACCTGCTCTGGCTGCTGGTCCGCACCAACCGAAGGGCCTCCGCATGACCGACCCCTCCCCCGTCCTGTCGGCAACTCCGCTCGCGCGCACGCCGCGGCTGCAGGCCCGCGGCCTGCGCCTGGCCTACGGCGACACCGTCGTGGTGGACGGCCTCGACCTCGACATCCCCCACGGGTCCGTCACCGCCGTGGTCGGGCCCAACGGCTGCGGCAAGTCCACCCTGCTGCGCGCGCTCGGCCGCCTGCTCAAGCCCCGCGACGGCGAGGTGCTGCTCGACGGGCGCCGCATCGACCGGATGCCGACCCGCGAGGTCGCCCGCATCGTCGGCCTGCTCCCCCAGAGCCCGGTGGCCCCCGACGGCCTCACCGTCGCCGACCTCGTCATGCGCGGCCGCCACCCGCACCAGAACTGGTTCCGCCAGTGGTCGCCCGCCGACCAGCGGATCGTCACCGAGGCTCTGGAGTGGACCGACATGCGCGCCCTGGCCGACCGTCCGGTCGACGCCCTCTCCGGCGGCCAGCGCCAGCGCGCCTGGATCTCCATGGCCCTGGCCCAGGGCACCGAGGTGCTGCTGCTCGACGAGCCCACCACCTACCTCGACCTGGCCCACCAGATCGACGTGCTCGACCTGGTGGCCCGCCTGCACCGCGAACGCGGCCGCACCATCGTGATGGTCCTGCACGACCTCAACCTGGCCGCCCGCTACGCCGACCACGTCGTCGCCCTGCGCGACGGCCGCATCGTCGCCCGCGGCGAGCCCGCCGAGGTCCTCACCGTCGAGCTGCTGGCCGAGGTCTTCGGGCTGGCCGCCCTCGTGGTCCCCGACCCCGCAACCGGCACACCCCTGGTCGTCCCCCTCCCCCGCACCCCGGCCTGACCCGCTCGCTCTCGCCCTTTCGCCCGCCGGTGTGCAAGCATGCGGGCCATGACGGGACCGGCGCCCAGCGTGCTCGACGCCTTCCGGGACGAGGCCGCGGCGTTCGTCTCCGCCTTGCAGACCCTTCCCCGTACGGCCTGGGAACGCCCGACCCGCTGCGAGCCCTGGCGGATCCGCGAGCTCGTCGGGCATGTCGTCACCGCGCTCGGCCGCGTGCCGCAGAGCGTCGCCCTCCGCGCACCGCTCCGCGCCGCCGTCACCGCCGTCGAATACTTCCGCAACGACCACCGCTTCAGCTCCGCCGCCAACGCCGAACGGGTGCAGATCGCCGCCTCCGTCCCCACCGCCGACGCCGATGCCCTGCGGGCCGCCGCCCGCCTCGTGGTCACCACCTGCGAGGCTGAGCCCCCGGCGCGCGTCGTCGAAACCCGGCACGGCGACGCCATGCTGCTCTCCGAGTTCCTGCTGACCCGCCTCTTCGAGCTCGCGATCCACGGCCTCGACGTGGCCGACGCCGCGAACGTCCCGCCGTGGCTGACCCCCGCCGCCGCCCACCACCTCAAGCTGATGCTCTTCACCGTCGAACCCTCGCCCGGCGACGACGCCGCACTGCTCCGCAGGGCCACCGGCCGCGCTCCCCTGTCCACCGCCGAGGCCGCCGCCCTGGGACTGCGGTCGCTGACGCTCGGCTGAACCGGCGCCGGCGAAAGTTGTCGTACCCCGCGAGCACAATGCCCCGCATGAGTGACCAGACGACACACCGTCATCACGCCATCGACTACGTCGAGATCACCGTCGGCGACGTCGCCGCGGCCAAGCGCTTCTACGGCGAGGCGTTCGGCTGGCAGTTCACCGACTACGGCCCCGACTACGCGGGCATCCACCGCCCCGACGGCACCGGCGAGGCCGGCGGCCTGCGCGCCGGCGAGCCCGTCGGCGTCGGCGGCCCCCTCGTGCTGCTGTACTCGTCCGACCTGGACGCCTCGGTCGACGCCGTCCGCGCGGCCGGCGGCCGGATCATCGAGGGCCCCTACGAGTTCCCCGGCGGCCGGCGCTTCGAGTTCACCGACCCGAGCGGCAACGAACTGGGGGTATGGGCCGACAAGTGACCACCGCCCCGTGCCCTCCGTCCACCTGACCATCGGGGCCGCACAGCTGCCGGCCGACGGGTCGGGCGCACCTGTCCGGCGGCGGGCCGGGCTCAGCTCTCGGGGCTCGGCCGACGGTCGGGCGCTCTTGTCGGGCGGCGAGCCGGCGGCCGACGCAGCTGTCCGGCGGCCGGACGGCGGGCCGGGCGTTGTCCAGCGGCGGGTCAGCGGGAGGCGGGGTGCAGCTGTTCAGCGGCGGCCCGACGGCCGGGCGCAGCTGTCCAGCGGCCGGAAGGCGGGCCGGGCGCAGCTCTCGGGGGTGGGCCAGCCACCGGGCGCTCCTGTCGGGCGGCGCGAAGAGGGGTGCAGCTGCCCGGAGCCCGGACGGCACGCCGGGCGCAGCCCTCGAGGGTAGGCCAGCCACCGGGCGCTCCTGTCGGGCGGCGCGAAGCGGGGTGCGGCCGCCCGGAGCCCGGACGGCACGCCGGGCACAGCCCTCGAGGGTAGGCCAGCAACCGGGCGCTCCTGCCGGGCGGCGGGAAGCGGGGTGCAGCTGTCCGGCGGCCGGAAGGCAGGCCGGTCGCAGCTGTCCGGAGGCCGGACGGCAGACCGGGCGCAGCTCTCGACGATGGGCCAGCCACCGGGCGCTCCTGTCGGGCGGCGGGCCGGCGGGACGCGAGGCGCAGCTATCCGGCGGCTGGAAGGCGGATCGGGGGCAGTTGCCGGGTGGTGGGCCGGCTGCCCGGGCGCAGCCTGTCCGGCGCCGAGCCGGCGGGTCAGGAGCAGTTGCCGGACGCGGCCGGCGACCCGGGCGCAGCTTGTGCGGCGGCAGGCCGGCTGGCCGGGCGCAGTTGCCGGGTGGCGGACCGGCGGCCCGGGCGCGGCTGCCCGGCCGCGGACCGGGCGCAGCTGTCGGGCGGCGGACCGGCGGGTCGGGCGACGACTCGGCGCAGCTGTCCGGCGGAGAGGCGATGGGTCAGGTGACGGCCGGGGTGACGATGAGAGTGCCGGAGGCGGTGTCGAGTTGGGCGGGGACGCCGAGGCCGACGGCGACCTGTTGGGCGCCGTGGCCGATCGGGAGGCCGCCCAGCACGGGCACGCCGAGGGAGGTGAGCTGTTCGGTGAGGACGTCGAGAATGGGCGGGTAGCCGGGGCCGCCGTCGGTACAGTCGGTGAACTGGCCGAGCGCGACGCCGCGCACGCCGGAGAGCCAGCCGGCACGCCGCAGGTGCACGAGCATGCGGTCGACGCGGTAGGGCGCCTCCCCCACTTCCTCCAGCAGCAGGATGGCGCCGGTCAGGTCGAGTGCGTGCGGGGTGCCGACGGTGGTGGCGAGCATGGCCAGGTTGCCGCCGAGCAGGGTGCCCGAGGCGGAACCGTCGACGCGTACGGCGTAGGTCGGCTCGTCCGGCACGGCGGTGACGGTGACGGGGTCGTCCAGCATGACCGCATGCCGGGCGGCTCGGACGGTCAGCGACGACGGGCCTCGCTCGAACTGGCCCGCGGTCGGCCCGTGGACCGTCGCCAGCCCGGCCTCGCGCCACAGCGCCACGTGCAGCGCAGTGATGTCCGAGAACCCCATGACGACCTTCGGGTCCGCGCGCACGGCCGCGAAGTCGACGCGGTCGACGATGCGCTGCATGCCGTACCCGCCGCGCATGCAGAACACTCCACGCACGGCCGGGTCGCGCAGCGCGTCGTTGAGGTCGGCGAGGCGCTCGTCGTCGGTGCCCGCGAAGAAGGCGTGCCGTCCCCCGGCGTACGCGCCGAGCCGCACGCGCAGACCCCAGCCCTCGAGGGCCGCGACGGTGGCGGCGATGCGGCCGCTATCGCTCGCACCCGACGGCGAGATGAGCGCAACCAGATCGCCTTTCTGGAGGCGGCGCGGCCGGATCACGAGCCACAGCCGGTCGCCGCGCTGCCAACCGATGGGCAGACGTTGACATACGTCGATGCTTCCGGAACGGTCGACGCCATGGGGACCCGGATGCGCGCTCTGCTCACGACGTCACTTGCCACAGCAGCAGTCTCGGCGCTCCTGAGCGGCGCAGCAATCACCGCGGCCGAAGCCGTCCCCTCAGGCACCCAAGCGCGACCGGCGACGCACGCGATCCCCGCCGCGCGAGCTGAGGCGGCCCTCGCGTCAACGGCATCCGCACAGCCGGCGCCGACAGGGTCCACCCCCACCACGTCGGCCAACACCACGTCGGCCAACACCACGTCGGCCAGCATCACGTCGGACCCCACCACGTCGGCCGGCACCATGTCGGACCGCGCCGCCTCGGTGCGCTCCACGCCAGGCCGTAATACCCCGGCCCGCAGAACCTCGGCCGGCACCACGTCGGACCGCGCCGCCTCGGCGCGCTCCACGCCAGGCCGTACCACCTCGGACCGCACGACCTCGGCCGGCACCACGCCAGGCCCTACAGCCCCACCTCCGACGACAACGTCACAGCCAACCACGTCGCCAACGACACCAGCCCCGCCGACCCCGTTGCCGACGACCCCGGCTCCCACGACTCCTGCACCGCCCACGCCGACGGGACAACCGCCCGCGCCGCCGACCGACTTCCGCGTGACCGCGGTGACCCCGACATCGGTCACGCTCGCCTGGACAGCAGCGACGCCGGGCTCCGACCCGATCGCGGGCTACGACGTCAACTACACGCAGGCGTTCAACGACGTCTACCTGTCGCAGCCGGCCGGCAACGTCACGAC
The DNA here is from genome assembly GCF_051386375.1 of Actinoplanes sp. URMC 104. NCBI lineage: Bacteria > Bacillati > Actinomycetota > Actinomycetes > Micromonosporales > Micromonosporaceae > Actinoplanes > Actinoplanes sp. URMC 104. The sequence continues at coordinate 163,831 of NZ_JBPQTO010000011.1, forward strand.
GATCACGATCAGCTCGTCGATCCGCCCCACGTACCAGTACCGCTTCTTCCTGCTGGCCCGCGACACGGCCGGCCGCACCGCGAGCTCGCCGACCTCGGTGACGGTCGTGACGCCGGCCGCGGCAACGGGCGACACGACGCCCCCGTCCGCCCCGGGCAACCTGCGCCTCACCGCCGTGACGCCGGCCGGCCCCGCGCTCGCCTGGGACGCCTCGACGGATGACGAAGGCGTGACCGCGTACGACGTCTTCTTCTTCGACGGCTGGTTCAGCTCGACGCTCGTCGGCACGACGACCGGCACGCAGTTCGTGGCGCCGTTCCGGTCCGGCGGCTTCGGCACACCGGCGTACTACGTGCGCGCACGCGACGCGGCCGGCAACCTGTCGATCGCCTCGAACACCGTCAGCGCACCGGCCCCGACCACGCCGCCGCCACCGCCGCCGAGCACGTGCCGCGTCGCCTACCGGACGACCGCCGAGTGGGCCGGCGGCTTCGTCGCCGAGGTGACGATCACCAACACCGGCACCACCGCGGTCGAGGACTGGAGCCTGTCGTTCGCGATGCCCGGCGACCAGCAGGTCTCGTCCGCCTGGAACGCCTCAATCCGGCAGGAGGGCGCTACCGTGATGCTGACCGCCGCCCGGTGGAACGCCACCATCCGCCCGGGCGCGACCGTCGCCGTGGGCCTGCTCGGCCGCTGGACCAGAAGCAACACCGCCCCGGCGGCGTTCACGCTCGCCGGCAGCCCGTGTGCGGCCGGGTGACCCGCGTCCGCCCTCTAGGATTCGCGCGGTGAACGTCGAGCGCATCAGGGACGCGTACGCCGCCGTGGCGGACCTCTATATCGGACTGTTCGGCACGAGCGAGCAGGTGCATGCCGACGACCTCGCCTTCATCGGGCGGCACCTGGCGATCCGGCCCGGGCGCGTGCTGGACGTGGGCTGCGGGCCCGGGCACCTCACCGGCTACCTGCGGTCGCTGGGCGTCGACGCGGCGGGCCTCGACCTGGTGCCCGAGTTCATCGCCCACGCGAAGGCCGCCCACCCGGACGGCGACTACCGCCTCGGCTCGATGCGCAGCCTCGACGCCGAGGACGGCTCCGTCGCCGGCATCCTGTCGTGGTACTCGCTGATCCACCTGCCACCGCCGGACCTCGACGGGGTGCTCGCCGAGTTCCGCCGCGTCCTGAAGCCGGGCGGCACGCTGGTGGCCGGCTTCTTCGACGCGGACGAGCTCGGCCCGTTCGAGCACAAGGTCGTGACGGCGTACCGCTGGCCGGTCGACGAGTTCTCCGAGCGCCTGCGGCAGGCCGGTTTCACCGAGGTCGCCCGCGACCGGCGGCCGAGCGACGGCACCCACCGCCCGCACGCCGCCCTCGCAGCAGTCCTCCACCGGCCGGCGCCGAATCGCTAAGCGGAAACGCCGACCGACGCCCGACCACTGAGGAGCGGAACGCCAACCAGCGCCGAACCGCTGACGAACGACGACGCCAACCAGCGCCGAACCACTGAGGAACGGAACGCCGGCCAGCGCCGAACCGCTGACGAGCGACGACGCCGACAGCGGTCCGGCCGCGGAGCTCCGCCTCAGCGACGCTCCACCGGCTGCCCATGGACAAGCCGATCGCCGCCGGGCTACCCCGGCTCCCCCAGCGCGGCGGTGTGCTCGGCCGCGGCCTCGGGACGCCCCCGATACTGCGCCGGCGTGTTCTGGAACAGCACCACCCGCCAGCCTGCGCCCCGCTTCTCCGCGACCACCGTCTGCACCGCGTTGAGCGCCGGGTCCACCCGCGCGCCACCCGGCGGCACCATCCCCGCGATGGCGTGCAGCAGCCACCCCGACGTGCCCACCGCCCGGCCGCCGACCACCTTGCCCACGTACGCCGCGGTCGGATGGTCCTCGAAGATCGGCCCCAGATGCCCGGCGACGTCCTGCCCCCGCACCTGGCTGCCGTCGAAGCCGACGAGCAGCCCGTCCGCCGCGAACATCTCTGCGAAGCCTGCAGCGTCCCGGCGGTTCCACGCTGCCAGCACTCGTTCGTAAAGCTTCACGACCTCCGTCTCGTCACTCATGCCGCCAGTCTCCCCGCACCCTCGGCGCCCGAACACCCCCTCGCCGGGGCGCAGCCGACGGTACGCCGCTCGGCCTGCCCGGAACGGTTATCCACAAATGGGCTCTATCCACAGGCCGGCGGACGGGAAGTGGCGGCCGCTAACCGCTTGTGGGAACGTGGTCGCCGAGCAGGGACACTGCCGGCCGGCGCATCAGCACCACCCAGGCCGCGGCGGTCACGACCAGACCCGCCACGGTGAGTTCGAGCAGCATCCACGGCGTGCCGTGCGACCAGTACGGGCCCGCATTCAGCGCGCTGTGGACGGTGAACACCTCAGGATCGGCGGCCCGGAGGACCCGCCAGACGTTCACCCAGAAGGCGAACGCGGGCAGGGCCAGCGCGGCCACCGCGAGACCGGTCAGCACGGCGGCGACCCGGCGGCGGGCGGGCGACGACCCGCGCAGGCGGTAGGCGCCCGCGGCGGCCAGCAGCCAGCCGCCGACCAGCCCGGCCAGCGCGCCGCCGACCGTCGCGGGAAGCATCGCGCCGGTGTCCGCCGGCCAAAGGTCGATCGAGACGGCGCCGTGCCCTGACGAGCCGCCGCCGGGCGAGCCGCCGGATGAAACGCCGGGCGAGGCGTTGGGCGAGCCGCCGGGCGAGCCGCCGGGCGAGGCCCCGCCGGATGGGGCGCCGCCGGGCGTGACGTGGCCGGTGACGGTCATCAGCAGGCCGTCGCGCCTGGCCTCGAAGGCGCTGCCGGACAGGGGTACCTCGAACTGGGCGCCGGTCGCGGGGTCGAAGGTGACCGCGGTGCCGGACCGGGAGCTGACCGCGCCGACCGTCCAGCCGTCGGCCGCCAGCCTGCGCGTGGCGGCCTCCGCGGTCCAGCCCGGCTGGTCGGTGCCGGCGACGACCATGGTCGTCGTCCACGGCGACGCCGAGCGGTCCTGGCCGACCTCGCCGCTGCCACCGGCCACCTGCCGGGCCAGCTCCGTGACGCCGGCGTCGGCGGGCAGGTCGGTGAACGTCCGCTCGGCCGCCCACGAGCCGGCCGCCGCGCCGAAGGCACCGCCGATCAGGGTGACCAGCACCGCCGCGACCCACACCAGCGGCCGCCCGGACGGCAGCCGGAAACGCTGCCGCAGACCGCTGACCACGAGGTGCCAGGCGTCGGAAGCCCCCGGCCGGCTCTGCCCGGGCGCCGCCATCTCCAGCAGCGTGGTGACCATCTCGACGGCGTGCCCGCGCCGGAAGGGCCGCGGATAGGCGAGCAGCAGCATGCGATAGCGACGCTCGAGGCTCACGCGGCACCCCCGGCCGCGAACCCCATCGACAGCCCGGGCCGCCGGCTCAGCCGCTGCTCGGCGGCCGCGGCGTTGCGACGCAGACGATCGATCTCGCCCGACAGCACCCCCGCGCCGCTGTCGGTGATCCGGTAGTAGCGCCGCAGCCGCCCGTCGACGGCCTCCTCGCGGTCGACCTCGATGAGCCCCTGCTCGGCCAGCCGGTCGAGGGCGCCGTAGAGAGTGCCGGCGCGCAGCTTCACCTCGCCGCCGGAGATGTCCGCCACCGCTTGGATGACGCCGTAGCCGTGCAACGGCTGATCGGCCAGCGAGGCCAGGATGAGAAAAGTGGGTTCCTGCATGGCTGGAACCGTACGGGAGACGAGATATACCGTCAACCGTAGTATTGAGTTCCGGCCGGAGCCTCAACCACGTAGCCTCTTCCATCAAGACATTCGGGAGGTTCGCATGACCGAAACCAGCGAATGGCGCCGAAGCAGCTTCTGCTCCGACGCAGCTTGCGCCGAGATCAAGGTCGAGGACGACACCGTCGCCGTGCGGTCGACCAGGCGGCCCGAGGCCACGGTCGAGTTCACGCGCGCGGAGTGGGAGGCCGTGAAGGCGGCCATCAAGAACGACGAGTTCTGACAGTCCGGCCGCGGAAATACCTCTGCCTCGGAGGTACTGTTACGGCGTGTCGCCCTCGTCGAGCACCTCCAGCAGCCGCCGCACGGCGGGCAGCGCGTCGCTGATCGCGCGGCGGTCGTCCTCGCCGAGCCGGGCCATCGCCGCCGCCAGCACGGCGTGCTGGGCCTCGGACCACGTGGCGAGGTGCTGCCGCCCGGCCGCGGTCAGGTCGAGCCGGGCCACGCGGCGGTCGCCGGAGTCCCGTACGCGGGAGAGCAGCCCGGACGAGACGAGCTCGCCCACGATCGTCGACACGGTGTTGGGCACGAGCTGCAGCCGCTCCGCCACCGCCCGCGTGCCCAGACCCGGGTGCGCCTCCACCGTGCGCAGCACCTCGACCTGGGCGTACGGCAGCGGCGCCACCACGGCGCGGCGGCGCACCGCCTTGCGCAACACCCGCCCCAGCACCGCGAACACCGTCATCTGCCTGGCGAGGGCCGGCGCATCCACCCCACGGAGATCCTCATGACCACGCATGACTCGACCCTACGGTCCCGCGCCGACGTCCCGACCCCGCGGGGCGAGCGGTGGCGCAAGCAGCTGGCGTCGCACTTCGGCCGCAAGGCGACCGTGCTGGAGGAGGACGCCGGCACCACCCTGCTGCTCTCCGCGGGCTCCTGCCTGCTGACGTACGACGACGCCGCCCTGCACCTCGAGGCGACCGCCGCGGACGCCGAGTCGCTGGCCCGCGTCGAGCAGGTGGTCGGCGGTCATCTCGAGCGTTTCGCCGCCTCGACGGAGGCGCTGCGGGTCACCTGGCAGCCCGCTCCCTGACGTCCGCCACGGGCTCGGGGCGCGTGGCGAGGTAGTACCCGGCCGTGGTCGCGGCGAGCGTGACGCCCCAGCCGACGAAGACGAGAAGCGTGCCGGTCACCGCCCAGTTGTCCGCGGCCTCGCCCCACGTCGCGGTCCCGCCGGCCAGCTCGGCGAAGCTCAATCCGCCGTAGACGACCAGCGCGAGCGCCACCGTCGTGGCCGGGACGAGCGCCAGCAGCCGGGGCACGCCGCGACCGCCGACCACGGGCATCCAGCCGGGGAATTGTTGGCCCCAGCGCTGCACGAGGCCCAGCGTGAGCAGGCCGGCCAGCGGCGGCACGACGGTGATGGCCACGGCGGCGGGCACGGACAGGTCCCGCTGGAGTTCGGCGAGCTCGACCTCGGACATGCCGAATCCCACGTCGAGCAGCCACAGCAGGTGGGGAACCGCCCACCCGACGATCGGCAGCACCACCGCCACGTGCCCGCAGCGCCGCGCCCAGCCCGCCACCGGGTGGTAGGCGGCCCTGCCCCGGGCCGTTTGCGGGCCGACGGCGACGGCCAGGGCCGCGAGCAGGACGGCGAGCACCACCAGGACCGTCCGGGCGGTCAGGTCACGCCAGTCCGAGGGACGCCCGGCCACCGCCGCGGGCACCTCGAACAGCAGGTGCAGCGGGAAGGCGGCGACAGCCACCACCGCCGCCGCGGTCCACAGCCCCGCCGCGGCCGCCCGGCCGGGCCGCAGCCGGGCCCAGACGACGAGCGCTGCCAGCACCGCGATGACGGCCAGGGCGCCCCAGCCGGCCCGGAACGGCACCGTGGCGACGGCGTCGGCGCCGCAGCCGCCGGCCGGGTCGGGGGGCAGGTCGCGGCGGTCGCAGGCGGTGTAGCCCCATCGGCCGCCGGCGAGCCACACCAGACGCAGCGCCGCCTCGGCGGCCAGAACGGCCAGGACGGCCGACGCACGCTTGTTCATGACGTGATGCTGCGGGCCGGGCGCTGTGACGGGCCTGATGCGTTCTCAGCCGCGCCACAGCGGCCACTGTGGAGCGGAGGACTCAGTTGCGGCGGGCGGGGTCGTTGAGCTTGGACCGGTGCCGGCCGTAGAACATGTACAGGATCAGGCCCAGCACGAACCAGACCGCGAACCGCAGCCAGGTCACCGGGTCGAGGAAGGTGATCAGCCAGATCGAGAACGCGACGCCGACCACGGGGATGACCGGCATGCCGGGCAGGCGGAACGTCCGCGGGATCTCCGGCCGGCGGTAGCGCAGCACGACCACCGCGACGCACACGACGACGAACGCCAGCAGGATGCCGATGTTGGTGAGCTCGGCTGCCTCGCGGATGGGCAGGAAGCCGGCGATGACGGCGGACGCGATGCCGGCGATCCAGGTGACCCGGGTGGGCACCCGCCGTTCCGGGTGCAGCTTGCCGAACCAGGCGGGCAGCAGCCCGTCGCGGCTCATCGAGTACCAGACGCGGGTCACGCCGAGCATGAAGGTGAACATCACGGTGAGGATGCCGACGATGGCGCCGACCGCGATGACGTCGGCCAGCCCGGACAGGCCGACGGCGGCGAACGCGGACGAGAATCCGCTCTCCGGGTCGACGTCGCGGTAGTTCTGCATGCCGGTCAGGACGAGCGTCGCCAGCACGTACAGGACCATCGAAATGATCAGCGAGTAGATGATGGCCTTGGGCAGGTGCCGGCGGCCGTCCTTGGCCTCCTCGGCCGCGGTGCTCATCGCGTCGTAGCCGAACACCGCGAAGAAGACGGTGGCCGCACCGGTGATCGCGCCGCTCCAGCCGAAGGGGAAGAACGGGTCGTAGTTGGAGCGGGTGATGTGGAACGCGCCCACCACGATGACGATCAGGACGATCACCACCTTGAGGACCACGACGGCGGTCTCGGCCCGGGCCGCAGCCTTGATGCCCCGGTTCAGCAGGTACGCGATGAGCAGGCACAGCAGCACGGCGAACAGGTCCACGACGTGCCCGTCGCCGGTGCCGGGCGCGCCGAGCATCCAGGCGGGCAGGTCCAGCCCGATGTCGGCCATGAGGAACGAGAAGTACCCGGAGATGCCGATCGCCACGACCGAGACGATCGCGGTGTACTCCAGCAACAGGTCCCAGCCGATGAACCAGGCGACCACCTCGCCGAGGACGACATAGCCGTACGTGTACGCCGACCCGGCCTTCGGGATCATGCCGGCGAACTCGGCGTAGCTCAGCGCGGCCGCGGCGCTCGCGATCCCGGCGATGAGGAACGAGAACAGCACCGCCGGCCCGGCCGTCTCGTTCGCCACCGCACCGGCGAGCGCGAAGATCCCGGCCCCGATGATGCCGCCGACGCCGATCGCGGTGAGCTGCCAGAGCCCCAGCGTCCGCGACATCTCGGTGTCGTGCTCGTCGGACACGTCGTCGATCGGTTTGCGGCGGAAGATCCCGGACCCGCTGCCGAACCGTTGCGGTGACACGGACATGGCGGCCTCCTCGTGATCAGTGCTCCTCCCGGAGTACCACGCGGGGCGGCGTTTCGCATCCACAGGCGCTGATGCAAGGTCGGCGCCGGCTGCCGATCGTCCCCAGTGTCCTGTCCGCGGCGACGGCGTCAGCCGCGCGCGAGCGCCACGACGATGAACAGACCGTAGAAAAAGATGAGCCCGGCGATCAGCGCGAACGTCGTGCCCGGCCCGATCGTGTGCTCCCACTCCTCGTCATCCACAACCGTCCAACGAGCGCGGCGGCGCCGATCGACGGGCGTTCACCCGTACGGGGACCGCCCCGTCAGCGGCAGAGGCGGGCCGTCAGCTCGTCGGCCGCGGCGTGCCAGGCGTCCTCGGCCGGGCCGGTGATCTTCTCGTGGAGCGCGGGCGCCCCGTCGACCCCGCCGCGGTCGCCCGCCCAGCGCAGCAGCGTGTCCGCGGCCCGGTAGCGGACGAGGTACTCGGGGTCGCGCACCGCGGTGGCGAGCGCCCGCACCAGCGTGGTGCTGGGCGGGAAGCCGGCCAGGGCCACGGCGGCGTCGAGGCGGACGAGTTCCGAGGGCGCACCGGTGAGCACGCCGGCGATGGGCAGGGCCCAGGCCGGGTCGCGGGTCAGGGCGTACAGCGCCTCGGCGACCCGGATGCGGAACTCGCCGTCGGCGCGGCTCAGTGCGGTGCGCAGGATGCTGACGGCGTCGGCCGGCGCGAGCCCGGCCGCGGCGAGCGCGGTGAACGCCTGCGCGGCGATCGTGTCAGCCGACGCCAGCCCCGCGCGCAGCATCCGCTCGACGGTGCGCGGCTGCCGGCGCGCGGCCTCGATCAAGCCCGTGAACTGGGGCTCTTCGCGCCGGACGCGGTGCTCCTCGCCGAAGATCTCCCGCCGCCACCGCCGCCACTCCGCATCCCCGTTCATCGACGGACATTATTACCACGCCTCGCTGAGAGTACTCACGCCGCCACGCGATCATTGCGCAAGTGGCACAAATGCACGCGGCGTCCCGGCCACCGCGGGGTGGCCGGAACGCCGGAGCGGTGCGTCGGCGCGTCAGTGCGCCATCGCGGGCGGAGCGTCCGGGTCGACGTCGAGCGGCCCGGTGCGGAACAGCAGAGCCGAGACGACGGCGCACGCCACGAACAGTCCGCACGACCACCAGAACACCGTGTGGTAGCCGGCGAGCGAGGCCTCGAGGGCGACCTGCGGCGAGCGGGCGTGCGACGTGGCGTAGTCGGTCGCGGCGGTGGCGGCGAACGAGCTGAGCAGCGCCGTGCCGATCGAGCCGCCGATCTGCTGCACGGTGTTGATCATCGCCGAGGCGACGCCGGCGTCGCGGTGCTCGACGCCGCTGGTGGCGGCGTTCTGGGTGGGGGCGAACACGAGGCCCAGGCCGAGGCCGATGATCAGCAGGCCGGGCAGGACGCCCGCGGCGTACGTCGAGTCCACGTCCAGCCGGGTCAGGAACGCCATGCCGCCGGCGGCGACCAGCGCGCCGAGCGGGACCAGCGGGCGCGGGCCGATCCGCGGCGTGAGCATCGAGCCGGCCGTGGTGGCCGAGAGCATGATGGCGCCGAGCATCGGCAGGAACGCCAGGCCCGTCTGCACCGGGGTGAAGCCCAGGTTGCCGACCAGGAAGTACGTCAGGAACAGGAAGATGCCGAACATGCCCGCGCCGGCGATGCCGATCGCCGCGTACGAGCCGCCGCGGTTGCGGTCGAGCACGACGCGCATGGGCAGCAGCGGGTGCGCGGCCCGCTTCTCGATCACCACGAAGGCGAGGAGCACGACGACGCCCACGACGATCGGCACGAGCGTGACCGCGGACGACCAGCCGTCGGTCTCGGCCTTGCCCAGCCCGAAGACGAGCGCGACGAGGCCGGCCACGGCGGTGACCGTGCCCGGCACGTCGATGCGGGCGCGCGAGGTGACCGGCTCGTCGGCCAGGCGCAGCAGCGCGCCGGCCACCGCGACCGCGGCGATGACGAGGTTGACGTAGAGGCACCAGCGCCAGGAGGCGTACTCGGTCAGGACCCCGCCGAGCAGCAGGCCCACCGCACCGCCGGCGCCCGAGATGGCGCCGAAGATGCCGAACGCCTTGCCGCGCTCGGCGGGCTCGGTGAAGGTCGTGGACAGCAGCGACAGGGCGGCGGGCGCGAGCGCCGCACCGAAGGCGCCCTGCAGCGCGCGGGCGACGATGAGCATCTCGAGGCCGCCGGCGGCGCCGCCCAGCGCGGAGGCGAGGGCGAAACCGACGAGGCCGATGAGGAACATGCGCTTGCGGCCGAAGAAGTCCGACAGGCGGCCGCCGAGCAGCAGCAGGCTGCCGAAGGCCAGGGCGTACGCGGTGACGACCCACTGCCGGTCCGCGTCCGAGAACGCCAGATCGGCCTGCGCCGTGGGCAGCGCGATGTTCACGATCGTCGCGTCGAGGACCACCATGAGCTGGGCCATCGCGAGCACGACCAGCGCCCACCATCGTCCGGTGGGCGCCGGCGCGGCAGCGATCGGCGGCGCCTGGCGCGCCTGCGTATCGGTGGTCATCCATGGCCTTCCGCGGGAGGGGGTTTGCGTCCCCCTCCGCATCGGCAGGCCGCCCGCCGGGTTGAGCTAAGCCGTGAGCGCGCTCAGGTTCTCGGGCCGGAAGAACTCGGCCGGCGAGGTGACGCCCGAGGTGAGCCGGGCGTACGCGTCCATGGCCGGCTGGTTCCCGGCGATCGCGGACACCAGCCCCACGGTCTGCTCGTCCGGCGGCTGCAGCGAGGCGATCTGCAGCGTCATGTGGTACGCGGGCATCGCGCGCGTGTCGCGGCGCGACTGGTAGGAGGCAAGGGCTGTCCCGTACGCCTCCCCGCCGCCCAGCGTGGCGTCGAGCGCGTCCGCCAGCCCCTCGGCGTCGAGGAACGCGTCGGTGATGCCCTGCGCGGTGATGAAGTCGCGGTTGTAGCCGGCGTCGCCGACCAGCGCCCACCCCGGCCCGTACGGCGTCCGGAAGTAGTTGGGCACCGCCGTGCCCGCGAACCGCTCCTCCCGCTTGGCGTCGCGGATCCGCTCGGCGAACGCGGGCGCCTGCGCGAACGCCGCCATCAGCTCGCCCTCGACGTCGTTGCGGTGCGCCGCGAGCTCCGCGTACGGCCACCCGCCGATCACCATCGTGAGGCCGTCGTTGGTGGGGCAGACCGCCCAGCTGCGCCCCGGCCTGATGTACGCCTCGAACGAGCTCGTGGGCAGATTGCTGTAGTACGAGTAGTACGCCACCGCGAGCGGCGGGTGCTCCTCGTAGACCTCCGGCCGCACCGTCTTGGCGACCACGGAGTTGCGCCCGTCCGCGCCCACGACGACCCGGGCCCGCTCCACCACGCCGTCGCCGCCGCGGATGCCCACCACCCGGCCGTCCTCGACCAGCACCTCCTCGACGCCGAAGCCCTCGCGCACCTCGGCCCCCGCCGCCGCGGCCGCGTCCACCAGGATCTTGTCGAGCAGCGTGCGCCGCGGCGCGTAGGCGTACGGCGACTCCTCGGTGCCCGGCGCCCCCGCCAGCGTCACCGGCCCGAAGTCGAACGAGTACCGCCCCACCGGCGGGCACCCGGTGGCCGCCACCTGCTCGAGCAGCCCCCACCGCTGCAGGGCCGCCGCGCCCGGCGGGTGGATGACGTGCGTGGACACCGTGTCGCTCGGGAACGTGGCCCGGTCGACCAGCAGGGTCCGGTACCCCCGCCGCGCCAGCAACATCGCCGTCGGCGCCCCGGCGCAGCGCGCCCCCACCACGATCACATCAAAGGTCCGCTCCGTCATCAGGACATCGTGGACGACCGCTCGCCCGCTGTCGATGCCCTGTCCGCGTGCCGCGCCCGGACACCGCCCCGCCGACCCGGCCTCCCCCGCCGGGAGGCCGGGCAGCGGCGCCGGCTCGTCAGGCCGCTGGAGTGTTCTTCCTGGAGCGTCCGGGCGGCTGGTCGAGCGCCCACTCCACCGTGACGGTCACGGCCAGGTGCAGCCGGCCCGGCTCGACCACGACCGTCGAGTCCGCGGCGGCGAACCGGTTCTGCCCGTCCGCCGCCCAGCGGCCGGGGTCCTCCTCGTGCACCTTGAGGACCCGGCCGAGCGGCCGGCCGGCCTCCCGGGCGTACAGGCCGGCCCTCGTCCGGGCGTCGGCGAACGCCTTGCGCCGCGCCTCGGCGAGCAGCGCGGAGTCGTCGCGGATCGCGAACGACACACCGTCGACCCGGGCCGCGTCCCCACCCGCCGCGACGGCCGCCGACAGCAGCGCACCGGCCCGCGGCAGGTCGCGGACCTCGGCGGTGAGGCCCTGGGTCGCGGTGTAGCCGGTGATGACTCCGTCGTCCTTGCGTGCCGGGGTGATGCTCACGGTGGACGTCTGCAGGTCGCTCCGGGCCATCCCGGCGCGGACGAGCGCGTCGCGCATGCGGGTGACCGCCGTACCGGAACGCTTGACGGCTTCGCCCACCGTGGACGCGCTGACCTCCGCCGCCAGGCTCGCCCGGAGCGTGTCGGGCTCGGCGGCCACCTCGCCGCGGCCGCTGACCAGCACGGTGTCCCGCTCCTCGCCGGCGGACCGGGCCGTCGCCACACCGGCCGGGACCGACTCCGCGCCCTTGGCGATCGCCGGACGGCCTCCCACCGGCGACGAGAGCACGACCGCCGTCGCAAGAACGACCACCGCGGACCTTTTTGTACTATTTTCCATGCCTTGAGGCTATATGGCGGTTGTGGAACCCTGTGCCGGTGACCGGCCGACTACGCCGCGAGTGCTCACTGGAGTCCGGCTCCGCCGGTCAGCAGAGTGTCAAGGATGCCGACCAGACCTGCCGGCCCGAGCAGCGGGCGCGAGACCCGGCGACCCGAGACCGACCAGCTCCTGCGTGCCCTGCCGGCCCACCACCGGGAGATCATCGTGGCGACGTACTTCCGCGGCCGGACGACACGCGAGGCGGCACGACAGCTCGGCCTGACCCACCACGCGGCGAAGGCGCGGCTCTACCACGCGATGCGGGACCTGTCCGACCTGCTCGCTCCCCGCACCGGGCGCCATCGCAGCACCCGGTGCGAGGGACCGCGGCCGGGCATCAGCCGGTGAAGCGGGCCAGGAAGCCCTTCTTCACCTCGCTCGCCCGCTGCTGCTCGCCGGCCAGCGAGCTGACCACGATGAGCGCGCCCGTCAGCGCGGGCACGACCCACTGCAGCAGCGACAGCTGCTTCTGAGCCTTCGCCACGTCGCCCGGCGTGCTCGAGGCCGGCTCGGTCCCGGCGAGCGCCGGCACCGACTCGTCATCGGCCACCTTGCGGCCGAGCACGCGGCTGTATCCGGTCACGGCCAGCGCGGCCGCGGTCAGGCCGGTCTTCACCAGCGCGGTGGATCCGGCTCCGCGCTGCCCGGCCAGGCGCGCCCGGTTGCCGACGAGCTCGCCGACGCTGCCGGCCAGGTGCGCGCCGATCGCGGCCGCGTTGACCGGCGTCCACTTGTTCCAGCCGGTGTTCGCCACCCGGCCGGTTCCGTTCGCCGTGTCCGCCTCCGCCGCAGCCGGGTTCAGCGCGACGGCGTTCGCCAGGGTCCCGCCGAACCACGCGGCCAGGCCGACGTCGTGCAGGGAGCGGGACAAGGTGTCTTTCGCCAAGGGGTCCTCCGTAATCGAGTGCGTCGTCGAGGGCTACCCCACCCTTGGCGGGCTACACGGATTCGGGCGTGTCAGCCGGGAAGAGGGCGCACGGTCCGCGTCGCCGAGTCGTAGGTGCGGGCGGCCACGAACGACCCGGCAGCCGGGGCGAGCCCGGCCAGCAGGTGCAGCGCCGCGGGCCGGTGCTGCTCGGGGACGCGCAGCGCCAGGCTGACGTGCGGCACGAACTCCTCGGGCGGCGGCCACGCGTCCGCGCCGGACAGCGAGGACCACACGGCGGTGTGCAGCTCCCGCAGCTCTGTGGTGAGGGTCACCGGGCGGACCAGCGCGCGGCCCAGCATCCGTACGGGCCCGAGCGTCGCCTTGAGCGGCAACGGCAGCGGGGGCAGGCCGTCCAGCGACGCGGCGGTGATCACGGTGAGGTGCGGGCGGTTCGTCGGGTGCTGGTGCGTGGCGAGGCTGGGCAGGCCGGCGTCGCGCAGCAGAGCCCACAGGTCCCGTACGCCCCGGGTCAGCTCCTCGTCCGGGAGCAGCTCGACGGTGTGCACGTCAGAACGCGTACCGCACCCGGCAGTAAGGGGTCCGCGAGCCGATCAGGTCGACGAGCGCGGCGACGTACCGGCCCTTCGACCCGGTGCGGTAGCGCACGTTCCACGAGCCGTTCTGCGACCGTTTGCCCTGCTGCAGGTCCGGCCGCCAGATCAGCTCCTCGGCCTTGGGGTGCCAGCCGACGTTCACCTCGTGCAGGTCGCGGTTGTGGGTCAGGAAGATGACCTCGGCCGCGAGCTGCTGCTTGGCCGCCGGACCGATCGAGGCGTCCAGCTGGTCGAGCAGCTCGGCCCAGTCCTCCAGCCACCCGTCGCGCACGACGACCGGGCTGAAGTTGACGTGCACCTCGTAGCCGGCCGCCACGAAGTCGTCGATCGCGGCCATCCGCTCGGCGATCGGCGAGGTGCGGATGTCGAGCAGCTTCGAGTCGCGCGCGGGCATCAGCGAGAAGCGGACCCGGGTACGCCCCCGGGGGTCCCAGTCGAGCAGGTCGCGGTTCACGTGCTTGGTCGCGAACGAGGCCTTCGCGTTCGGCAGGTCGCGGAACAGCGTCACCAGGTCGCGGACGTTGTCGCTGATCCGCGCGTCGACGCTGCAGTCGGAGTTCTCGCCGATGTCGTAGACCCACGCGTGCGGGTCGCACTCGTTGGGCGCCGGCTTGACCCCCTGCCGGCCCGCGTGCCGCCCCAGATAGCCGGTGATCCTGTCGATGTTCGCGAACACCGTGATCGGGTTGCTGTAGCCCTTGTGCCGCGGCACGTAGCAGTACGCGCACGCCATCGCGCACCCGTTGGCCGTGGACGGGGCGATGAAGTCCGCCGAGCGGCCGTTCGGCCGCGCCGTCAGCGACTTCTTCACGCCCAGCACCAGCGCCTCGCGCTTGATGCGCACCCACCGGTTGACGTTCGTCTCGTCGCCGTACAGCTCGTCGATGCGGTTGTGGCTCTCGACCTCGACCAGCTGCGCCTGCGGGAAGCGCGCGAGGATCTCCTTGCCCCGCGGCAGCTCGGCCGCGGCGGGCTCGACGTAGATGCGGCGGATGTCGAGCAGCGCGGCAGCAGCAGTCATGGTCCTTCCAGCGTATCCGGGCGAACCCGCAGGCCGGCCCCGCCGCGACCGGCATCACTCGATCAAGAACGGTGCGGACGGCCGGCGGCTCGCAGGGAACGTTCAGGCAGGCCGCCGATACTTCCGGGGTCGCCGTTTCCCGTCCCCCCGCCACCCTGAGGAGCTTTCGTGACCGTGCTCGCCGAGGCCGCCGCCCCCGACGAGGCCGGAGGACTGACCGGCTGGGCGGTCGGTCTCATGGAGTCGCTCGGCGGCGTGGGCGCCGCGCTGATCGTGGGCCTGGACAACCTGTTCCCGCCGATCCCCAGCGAGCTGGTGCTGCCGCTGGCCGGGTTCTCCGCCAGCCGGGGCGTGTTCAGCCTGCCCGAGGCGCTGTTCTGGACGACGCTGGGCTCGCTGCTCGGCGCGATCGTCGTCTACTGGGCCGGCGCGCTGCTCGGGCGGCAGCGCACCCGCCGGCTGGTGGCGCTGATCCCGCTGGTCAAGGTGACCGACTTCGACCGTTGCGAGCAGTGGTTCGGCAGGCACGGCACCAAGGCGGTGTTCTTCGGCCGCATGGTGCCGCTGTTCCGCAGCTTCATCTCGCTGCCCGCCGGCGTCGAGCGCATGAGCTTCTGGAAGTTCAGCGTGCTCACGGCGCTGGGCAGCCTCGTCTGGAACACGCTGTTCGTCACCGCCGGCTTCGTGCTCGGCGAGAACTGGCACCGCGTGGAGGGCTACGCCGGCGTCTTCCAGAAGCTCGTCGTCGCGGGCGTCGTCATCGGCGTCGGCACCTTCGTGTACCAGCGCCTGCGCGCCCGCCGCGTGGGCCTGCCGGCCGACGACGCCGACGCCACCGTGGTGCTACCGGTGATCCGCGACCACGACCCCGAGGCGACCGTCGTCATGCCCGTACACCGGCACCCGCGCGCATTTAAGGATGTTTAAGGTTCGCTCCTGATCCGCCGCCGCGGCCGGGGTCGTAGTTGTCGGTGCTGCACCGAGGCAGCCCGACACCCAAGGAGCGATGCATGTATCGGACCCGGCGGCGCACGATGTCCTCGACGACCCGCAAGGTGGTGCTCGGAGCGTCCGCGGTGGCCCTGGCGGGCGGCGCGTTCGCCATCAGCACCGGAATGAGCAGCGCGGGCGAGAACTGCGCCGGGCTCGACCAGGCGCTGCGGCAGAACCTGCAGTTCATCGCCGGCCAGCGGGCCACCCCCGACGCCCAGTCCGGCGCCCGCATCGCCAACCGCCAGGCCGTGGTCGACCTGATCAACCAGCGCCGCGCGGTGGCCGGTTGCACCGCCGACGTGGCAGCCGAGGTCCCCGGCGCAGCCGCCGGGCCCGGCGGCGCCCCCCGACCCGGTGGCGCACCTACTCAGCCCGGCGGCGCTCAGCCCGGCGGCGCGGCCAAGCCCGCCCAGCCTCCCGCCGCCAAGCCGTCCGCCGCCACCAAGCCGCCCGCCGCTCCCCCCGCGGCCGGCGCCGGCTCCGGCTCCGGATCCGGCGAGGTCGTCTGCAAGGGCTCGACCGTCACGCTCTCCGGCGAGGCCGGCGCCCCGTTCGCCTCGAGCGGCACGTTCCCCCTCGGCACCGTCCTCAAGGTCACCAACCTCGACAACAACAAGAGCATCACCGTCCGGGTCGAGACCACCTCGGGCAGCTGCGTCCTGCTCAACAACGCCGCCTTCGAACAGGTCCGCGAGCCCGGCAAGTTCCTGATCCGCCGAGCCGTCATCGAACGGGTCCGCTGATCATCGCGTTTTTTCCGGCGTGCCTCCGCCTCCCCCGCCCACCCAGGGACGGACGGGCCGACCCTACCGTCCCCGGGCGGCCGGAAGGCGTTGTCCACAGGCGACCCCGTGCCAACTTTCCGGTGGGCGGCTCAGGCGTAGTAGCGGTAGATCGGCCGCGCGACGCAGGCCGGCTTGTCCACCCCGTCGATCTGCACGGTGAAGTCGAACGTCACCTGGACGCAGCGCCGGCTGACCTCCTCGGCGGCGACGGCGGTGGCGGCCAGCCGGATGCGGGAGCCGACCCGCACCGGGCTGGCGAACCGCAGCCGGTCGAGCCCGTAGTTGACGCCCATCGTGAGGCCCTCCACCCGCAGCAGCTCGGCGAAGAACGGGATGACGAGCGCGAGCGTCAGGTAGCCGTGGGCGATCGTGCCGCCGAACGGGCCCCGCGCGGCGCGGTCGGCGTCGACGTGGATCCACTGGTGGTCGCCGGTGGCCTCGGCGAACGCGTCGACCCGGTCCTGGGTGACCTCGAGCCACGAGCTGTGCCCGAGGTCGCGGCCGGGCAGGGTCCTGAGCTCGTCGAGACCGGTCAGGGTGAGCATGCGAGCCTCCTCGAACGGGGGACAAGAGCTTAACCGGCCACGGTCAGCCGCCGGGGGGCCCGGGATCGGACGGATGAACCGGATTCCGGTGGGCATGCTCGGCCCCGTGCCCGACGACCTGCCGACCATCGAGACCCTGGACGACCTGACCCGGCTGGTGACGCAGCCGCCGCCCGGCGAGGAGCTGTACGTGCGCTGGTCGCAGGGGCCGGCCGTCGACGTTCCCGGGCGCTGCGGCGGGTCGAGCCGCGACACGCTCACCGGCATCGCGCTGCCGGGGCTGTCGGCGAACCCTCTCGCCGTCGAGGCGTGGTGGGGCGACCGGTCGCCGCGGCTGTGGGCGGCGCGGCGCCTGTACGACTACCGGCACCTGCACAAGCCGGGCGTACGGCCGTGGGTGCTCGCCGGGGTGGCGCGGGGCCGCGGCCCCGACAACGAGCCGCTGGTGCGCTGCCTGCGCCCGGTGGCCTGGATCGCCGGCGGGGCGCTGGACGAGGCGGAGGCCCTCGTGGAGGCTCAACCGGCCGAGGCGTGGGGGCCGCTGGCCCGCGGCTGAGCGGTCAGGGCCGGCGGCCGGCGGCTGAGCGGTCACGGCCAGGGCGGGCCGGCGGGCGGCGGCTGGTCGTCGGCGCGCTCGGCGGACGGCAGCCAGAGCACGAACGTGCTGCCGTCGCCCGGCGTGGAGAAGGCCGCCACCCGGCCGCCGTGCGACTCGACGATCTGCCGGACGATCGCCAGGCCCAGGCCGGTGCGGCGCTCCCGGCGTACGCCCTCGGCCGTCGCGGGGGACCCCCGCCAGAACCGGTCGAAGACCCGGGGCACGTCGCCCGCCGGGATGCCGGGCCCCTCGTCGGCCACCGCCACCCACAGCCACGACCCGGACCGGCCCGTCGCCACCGTGACCGTGGAGGGCGCGGGCGCCAGCCGTACGGCGTTGGACAGCAGGTTGCCGACCGCCCGGCGCAGGGCGTCGGCGTCGCCGATCAGGTGCAGGCCGGCCGCCGTCTCGTAGCGCAGCCGCAGCGGCCGGTCGGTGACGAACGACTCCTCCCCCGCCTCGCGCGCGACCGCGGACAGGTCGACGTCGGCGTCGGGGACCGCGGCGGCGTCCCGGCGCGCGGTGGCCAGCAGGTCCTCGACGAGCCGGGACATCCGCGTGGTGGCCCGGTCGATCACGGCCACCGCCCGGGAGCGTTCCTCCGCGGTGGCCTCGGGCGCCGTCAGCGACGCGTCCAGGCTCGTCCGGATGATCGCCAGCGGGCTGCGCAGCTCGTGTGAGGCGTCGTCGATGAGCTGGCGCTGCGCCTGGAACGCGCGGTCGAGGCGGTCCAGCATGGAGTCGACGGTGTCGGCGAGGTCGCGCAGCTCGTCCTGCGGCCCGTCGAGCCGGATGCGCCGGGACAGGTCGGTGGCCTGGATCTCGCGGGCCGCGCGGGTGATCGCGCCGACCGGCCGCAGCGCCCGGCCCGACAGCACCCAGCCGACGCCCAGGCTGGCCACGAACAGCACCCCCAGGGCGATGAGGCTGTACGTCCGGAGCGTCTGCAGCGTGTTGTAGTTGACCGCGGCCTCGATCTCGCCGATCTCCGCGACGTTGGCGAGCCGCTGGAAGTCGCCGTCCTCGCTGTAGACCTTCGCGAGCCGCGCGGTGACCGTGCGCGGCGACGTGGTCCGCTCGATGGCCACGTAGATCACCCCGAGGGTCAGGCCGGCCAGCGAGAACAGCACCATCGAGTAGATGACGGTCAGCCGGAACCGGATCGACCGGAACACCTCGGGGCTTCTCACGGGGTCCGTCCCTCCCGCAGCCGGTAGCCCCGGCCGACGACCGTCTCGATCGAGCCCTCGCCCAGCTTGCGCCGCAGCGTGCCCACGGTGACCCGGACCGTCTGGGTGAACGGGTCGGCGTTGGCGTCCCAGACGTGCTCGAGCAGCTCCTCGCTGGAGACCACGTGCCCCGGCCGGGTCATGAGGTATTCCAGCACGCCGAACTCCTTGGGCGTGAGCGTCAGCGGCCGGTCCGCGACGCTCGCCGTGTGCCGGGCCGTGTCCAGCTCGATGTCGCCGACGGTCAGCCGCGACGACCCGGCCCCGATGTCGCGGCGCAGCAGGGCCCGGACGCGGGCCAGCAGCTCGGCCAGGTGGAACGGCTTGACCAGGTAGTCGTCGGCGCCGTCGTCGAGGCCGCGCACCCGGTCGTCCAGGCCGCCGCGGGCGGTCAGCATCAGCACCCGCAGGTCGCCGCCGCCGGGCGTGGGCGTCTCGCCGGAGCGCACCGAGCGGCACAGGTCGAACCCGTCGCCGTCGGGCAGGTTCACGTCGAGCAGCATCAGGTCGTACTCGTTGACGGTCAGCCGGTCGTAGGCCTGCGCGGCGTCGAGCGCGACGTCGACCGCGTAGCCGGTGCGGGCGAGCCCGACGCGCAGGCCCTCCGCCAGATCCTCTTCGTCCTCCACCACCAGCAACCGCATGCTTCGACTATCCCCGCGCGATCAGGGAATCGGCGACCTGCCGGGCCCGCTCGATCGGCACCGCGAACCCGATCCCGATCGAGCCGCCGCCCTCCAGGGTCGCGATGGCCGTGTTCACCCCGATCACCTCGCCGCGGGCGTTGACGAGCGGGCCGCCCGAGTTGCCCGGGTTGATCGACGCGTCCGTCTGCACCGCCGTCTGCCGGGACGAGCCACCCAGCCGTACGGGCCGGTCCAGCGCGCTGACGATGCCGGCGGTCACGGTCCCGCTGAGGCCCAGCGGCGAGCCGACGGCCAGCACCGGCTCGCCGACCCGGGTGCCGTTCGGGTCCGCGAGCGCCAGCCGGTCGAGCGCCGAGCCGTCGTCCACGCGCAGCACGGCGATGTCGTTGCTCGGGTCGGTGCCGACGACCTCGGCGGTGAGCCGGCGGCCGTCCGAGCCCACGACGGTGACCGCTCCCCCGCGGACGCCGCCGGCCGCGACGACGTGGTTGTTGGTGACGATGTGGCCGCGGTCGTCGAAGACGAACCCGGAGCCGGACGCACCGCCCTGGCCGGTGCGCACCTGCACCGACACGACGCCGGGCAGCACGCGGGCGGCCGCGCCGACCAGGTCGGAGGGCACACCGCCCTGCGACGGCGCCGCAGTGGCGACGGGTTCGTCGCGGCCCGCGACGTATCCGGCGACCCCGCCCGTGCCGGCGGAGAGCCCGACGACGGCCAGGGCTGCGAGGGCGGCGGCGGGAAGCCGGCGGCCCCGGGCGGCCGGGGCGGCGACGGCCGCGGCGGGGTCCGGGGCGGCGGACCAGTCGGGCGAGCGGAACTCGGGTCCTCGGGGAGTTCCCAGTCCGGACATGGCGATCCTCTCAGGGCAGACGGGCGAACCAGAACATCGAGGCGAGCGCGGCCGCGAGGGCCAGCCCCAGCCCGATGCCGATGAAGCGGGCGGACACGTCGCGCACCTCGGTCCGGTAGCCGACCGACGAGCCGATGTCGGCGTACGCGTCGCGCAGTTCGTCGGTGCTGGCGGCCTCGAAGTAGCGCCCGCCGGTGGCGTCGGCGACCGAGCGCAGCGTCTCGCCGTCGACCGGCACCTGCTGGCCGTCGCCGATCGTGCCCGACGCCGTGCCGAACGAGATGGTGTCGACCGGGACGCCGAGCTCGCTCGCCATCCGGGCGGCCTCGGCCGGGTCCCGGCCCGCGGTGTTGGCGCCGTCGGAGAGCACGACCACCCGGGCCGGCGGCACGTCCTGCTCGGCGGCGGCGTCCACCGAGCGGATCTGCTCGAGCGCCGACGCGATCGCGTCGCCGATCGCCGTGCCGGCCTGCCCGGCCGAGCCGTCCGCGAGCCGGTCGATGCCGCCCGCGAGCTGCGCGCGGTCGGTGCCCGGCGGCACGAACACCGAGGCCTGCCCGGCGAACCCGACCAGCCCGACGTTGAACTTCCCGGGCAGGTCGCCGACGAACCCGCGGGCCGCGTCCTTGGCGGCGGTGAGCCGGTCGGGCGCGACGTCGGCGGCCAGCATCGAGCGGGACACGTCGACGGCGACCAGCACGGTCGCCCGCTCGCGCGGCACGCGCACCTCGGCCTGCGGCTGGGCGAAGCCGGCGACCAGCAGCGCGAGCATGGCGAGGAACAGGCCGGCGGGCAGGTGCCGGCGCCAGCCGGGGCGGCGCGGCGCCACCCGGTCGAGCAGCTTGAGGTTGGTGAACCGCACGGCGTACCGGCTGCGGCGGCGCTGCGCCACGACGTACGCGACGGCGAGCGCGGCCACGGCGAGCAGCAGCCACAGGCGTTCCAGGGAGAGCCAGGTCATCTCGGGGTCCTTCGCGGTCGGACGGCGGCCCGGCTCAGGCGCCGCCGGGCGTGCACGTGGCGCACGATGTCGGCGATCCAGTCCCGGTCGGTGCGCAGCGGAAGGTGGGCGGCGCCGGACCGTTTCACGGCCGCGGCGATGGTGGCCTGCTGCTCGACGGCGGCGGCCGCGTAGCGTTCGCGCAGGCGGCGGCCGGCGGTGGGCACCTCACGCCGCCGGCCGGTCTCGGGGTCGACGAGCGTGAGCAGGCCGACGTCCGGCAGTTCCTGCTCGCGCGGGTCGCCCACCTGCACGGCGAGCACCTGGTGGCGGACGGCGAGCCGGCGCAGCGGTTCCTCCCAGGCGGGCGCGCCCGGGCCCAGGCCGTCCTCGTCGAGCCCGTCGAGGAAGTCGGAGACGACCACGACCAGCCCGGTGCGCGGGGTCTGCCGGTGCAGCGCCTCGATGCCGGCGGCCAGCGGCACCGGGTGCTCGGCGCGGGGCGTGAGCAGCACCGCGCGCAGCAGCGACAGCAGCGCCTGGCGCCCGCCGCGGGCGGGGAACCGGCGTACGCCCTCGCCGGTCAGCAGGTGGGCGCCGAGCCGGTTGCCGTTGCCGAGCGTGAGGAAGCCGACGGCCGCGACCGCAGCCAGGGCCAGCTCCCGCTTCTCGAGCTCGGCGGTGCCGAAGTCCATGCTGGCGCTCGCGTCGACCAGCACGTGGGTGGCCAGCTCGCGGTCCGCGTCGACCGTGCGCACGTGCGGCACGGTGGTGCGCGCCGTGACGGCCCAGTCCATGCGGCGCACCTCGTCCTCGCCGGGCCGGTACTCCCGGCTGCCGGCGGGCTCGCTGCCCACGCCGGGCAGCAGGCCGAGGTACGAGCCGTGCAGCAGCCCGTCGAGCCGCCGCGTGATCAGCAGCTCGAGCCGCCGCAGCCGGCGCTCCGGGAGCAGCTCCGGATGGAAGCCACCCTGGTTCACGCCGCCACCCCCAGACCCGGGCCGCCGTCCTCCTGCGCGGGCGAGATCAGCGGCAGCGGCACGGCGTCGAGGATGCGGCGCACGACCTGCTCGGGCTGCACGCCGTCGGCCACCGCGTCGAACGAGAGCACCAGCCGGTGCGCGAGCACGTCCGGCGCGATCTCCAGCAGATCGGCCGGCAGCACGTAGTCGCGGCCGCGCAGCAGCGCCAGGGCCCGCCCCGCGGCGACCAGGCCCAGGGTGGCGCGCGGGCTGGCCCCGTACGCCAGCTGGTTCGCGACGTCGGGAAGCCCCGCGCGCTCCGGCTCCCGCGTGGCCAGCACCAGCCGCACCACGTACTCGGCGAGCGCGTGGTGCACGAACACCTCGCGGGCCCGGCCCTGCAGCTCGTGCAGCGTCATCGGGTCGAGCACCGGCTGGGCGGCCGGGCGGGCGCCGCCCATGCGGTAGAGGATGCCCAGCTCCTCCTGCTCGCTCGGGTAGCCGACGACCACCCGCATGAGGAACCGGTCGCGCTGCGCCTCGGGGAGCTGGTAGACGCCCTCGCTCTCGATCGGGTTCTGCGTGGCCAGGACCAGGAACGGACGAGGCACGGGGTAGGTGCGCCCGCCGATCGACACGTGCCCCTCGGCCATCACCTCGAGCAGCGCGGACTGCACCTTGGCCGGCGCCCGGTTGATCTCGTCGGCGAGCACGACGTGCGCCATGATCGGGCCGAGCTCGACATCGAAACTCTCCTTGCCGGCGCGGTAGATGCGGGTGCCGAGGATGTCCGAGGGCACCAGGTCGGGGGTGAACTGGATGCGGTGGAAGCTGCCGCCCACCGCGACGGCGAGGGTCTCGGCCGCGAGCGTCTTGGCGACCCCGGGCACGCCCTCCAGCAGGCAGTGGCCGCCCGCCAGCAGCGCGGTGAGGAGCCGCTCGACGAGCCGGTCCTGCCCGACGATCACCTTTTTGACCTCGAACAGGGTCCGCTCGAGCCGGCGGTCGATCGCGTCTTCTGTCATGCGTCGATGACAGCAATTCCGACCGAAAGCCGACCGAAGCGCAGCCTGTGGACAACCTGTCCGCGAGCTGGGCGCGAGCGTAGGCTGGCCGCCACGTCCCTTGGGTGGGCGGGGGAGGCGGTGGCCCACCGCGCGATCTTGAGCGAGTGGGCGGCGGGCGAGCCCACCGCACGATCTTGAGCAGGCGGCGGGCGGGCGACAGGCGGGCCCCGCGGAGATCGGTCAACGGGCAAGATGAGGGCCATGACCTACCCTCCAGCGCGCTATCACGGCATCACCGGAGAAGTCACTGCCACCTACCGCCCCAACGACACGGCTCCCGAGCTGGTCTATCCGACCAACGGCACGAAGGTGTCCTACCTGTCGTCCGGCGACTCGACGGGCGGGCTGTTCGGCCTCTACCGCTGGGAGTGCGGCCCCGGCGTCACCGGCCCCGACCCGCACTTCCACCGCTCGATCGCCGAGTCGTTCTACATCCTCAGCGGCAGCATGCGCATCTACACCGGCAAGGAGTGGATCGACACCGAGCCGGGCGACTACGTGCACGTCCCGATCGGCGGCATCCACGCGTTCAAGAACGAGTCCGGCGCGCCGGCGTCGATGCTGCTGCACTTCTCCCCCGGCGCGCCGCGCGAGGCCTACTTCGAGGGCCTGGTGCGGGTGGCGCAGATGAGCGACGAGGAGCGCGCCGAGTTCTACCTCAAGCACGACAACGTCTGGCTCGACGAAAAGCACTGAGCGGCGGCCGCCTCGCGTGCACGCCGCGTCACCCGAGACGGCGCAGCGCCAGCAGGCCGCCGACGCCGGGCACGACCGCCAGCAGGCGCGGGCCCGCCCGGCGGGTGGCGGCGAGGGTCGCCCCGACGACGACCAGGTAGGCGCAGCCGTGCAGCGGGCCGAGCAGCGTGGCGACCCAGGCGGCGTGCACGGTGGCGAGGTTGCCCAGCAGGACGAGCAGGGAGATCAGCTCGATCCCGGCGGCGACGCGGAGGAGCTGCATCACGCCCCCGTCGTCGAGCCGGGCCGCACGATCATCAGCACGACGACCGTGGCCCACAGCAGGTTGAAGACCCCCGACACCATCCCGAGCCGCCCCGCGACGGCCGGCCCGCGGTCGCCGATCGCGGCCGCCTGGGCGGGCAGGATCGCGTACGCGAGCACCACGGCGGCCACCGCGGTCAGCGCGATCGACACCAGCAGCCAGGCGTCGGTCAGCACGTCGAGCGAGGCGGCGGTGGCCAGCCCGAACACCGGGACGGTCAGCCCGAGCAGGGCGTAGACGCGGCAGATCCGGTGCAGCGTCCGCATCTGCGCCACGTCGCCGCGGCGCACCGCCGCCGGGAACATGCTCGCCGCCACGGTGACCGGCCCGATGGCCACGATCGCGGCCAGGACATGCAAGGAGAGCAGCACTTTTGTCACGATCACCGACCGTATGGGCGGGCGCCCCCGGCCGGAAGTGGCTCGAATGCCACAGCTCAACGGATTCTGGCCATATGCTGGCGCGCATGCACCGCATCGCCGTTCTCGCGCTCGACGGGGTCGTCGCCTTCGACCTGTCCACGCCGCTGGAGGTCTTCGACCGGGTCCGGCTGCCCGACGGTTCCCGGCCCTACGACGTACGGGTGTGCGCCCCGCAGCCGTCGGTCGACGCCCGCGCCTTCACCGTCGTGGCCGCGCACGGGCTCGAGGCGCTGGACGACGCGGACACGATCATCCTGCCGGGCTGTCACGACGTCACCCGGCCCGTGCCCGCCGCCGTGGTGGCCGCGCTGCGCTCGGCCGCGGCCCGCGGCACCCGGATCGCCTCCGTCTGCGCCGGCGCCTTCGTCCTGGCCGCCACCGGTCTGCTCGACGGGCGCCGCGCCACCACGCACTGGGCCGGCGCCGCGCTGTTCGCCGAGCTGTTCCCCGCCGTCGAGCTCGACCCGGGCGTCCTCTACGTCGACGAGGGCCAGTTCCTGACCTCGGCCGGCGCCGCCGCCGGTCTGGACCTCTGCCTGCACCTGGTGCGCCGCGACCACGGCTCGGCCGTCGCCGCCCAGGCCGCCCGCCTCTCGGTGATGCCGCTGGAGCGCGAGGGCGGGCAGGCCCAGTTCATCGTCGCGGAGCGGCCGCCCGCCCCGCGCGGCTCACAGCTCGAGCCGTTGCTGCGCTGGCTGGAGGAGAGCGCCGGGCGCGACCTCACCCTCGCCGACATCGCCGCGCGCGCCGGCATGAGTACCCGTACGCTGAACCGCCGCTTCCGGGAGCAGACCGGCACCACGCCGCTGCAGTGGCTGCACCTGGCGCGCATCCGCCGCGCGCAGCACCTGCTCGAGACGACGGCCGACCCGGTGGACCGGATCGGCGCGCAGGTCGGGTTCGGCTCCCCCACCGCGTTCCGCGACCGCTTCAAGCGCGTGGTCGGCGCCAGCCCGCACAGCTACCGCCGCAGCTTCCGCGCTCACCCGGCGCCCAGCTGACCGCGGAAGTGGTCGAGCAGGAACGTGCCTTTGAAGCGGGCCGTCGCCTCGGCGTCGAAGAAGCCGAACTCGGGGGCGTACCCGGCGCCGCCGGACGGGCCCAGCGTCAGGATGATGCCGTCCGGGAAGGGTTCGTACGCGGTGAGCGGCCCGCCCTCGATCAGCGCGCGGATGTTCGCGGCGGCCACCTCGGCCTGACGCCCGGCGGCGCGGCCCGTCTTCAGCTCGGGGCTGTCGTTGAGGTCGCCGACGGCGAAGACCCGCTCGTGCCCGGCCACCCGCAGCTGTGAGGTGACCGCCAGCCGGCCGTCGGGGCGCCGCGCCGCCGCCAGCTCCTCGCCCAGGTACGCGCTCGGCGTCGTGCCGCCGTAGCAGGCGAACCACAGGTCGGCCGTCAGCACCTCGCCCTCACCGGTGGTCACCGTGAACGGGCGGACGGCGCCCGCCGGGATGTCCGGCGGCGCGTCGAGCTTGGCGCCGAGCAGCAGCCGCACGCCGAGGTCGTCGAGCTGGCGGGTCAGCGCGCTGCCGAGCTCGTCCGGGAAGCGCCCGCCGAGCAGCTCGGCCGCCGGGTCGACCAGCGTCACCGGCTTGCCCGGCCAGGCCGCCGCGATCTCGCCGGCGAACTCGAGGCCGATCGCGCCCGCGCCGAGCAGCAGCACCCCGGTCGCCCGGTCGAGCGACTCGTGCAGGTCGCGCAGCCGCCGCGCCGCCGCGTCGCGGCCGGGAGCGTCGATGCGGGTCGGGAAGTCCCCGGTCGTGCCGGTGGCCAGCACGACGTAGTCGGCGTCGAGCCGGACACCGGACGCCAGCTCGACGGCGCCGGGCCGCACCTCGACCGCGGTGTCGCGCCGCACCCGGCCGCGGGCGAGCAGTCCGTCGTACGGGATGAAGAGCTTGTCGATCCAGGCGGGGTCGGCCGCCGCGCGCAGCTGGGCGACGTGGTGCACGAACGTCTCCCGCGGTTCCACCAGCGTCACGTCGGCGACGTCGTCCAGGGCCCGGGCCGCCACGACACCGCCGTAGCCGCCGCCCACCACTACCACTTTCGAAGTCATGGCCCGACCCTGCTGCGCCGGGCGGCCGGCATCCAGGCCGCGCTCAGGGTGGTAGCGGCAGGGGCACCTTGGCGGGCCGCGGCGTCGCTACAGTCGGGCGATGAGCGACAACGAGCTGGGCAGGTTCCTGCGCGCGCGGCGGGCCGAGGTGACGCCGGGCGAGGTCGGGTTGCCGCCGGGCAGCCGCCGGCGCACGCCCGGCCTGCGCCGCGCCGAGGTGGCGATGCTCGCCGGGGTCAGCGTGGAATACCTCATCCGCCTCGAGCAGGGCCGCGACCGGCACCCGTCGCTGCAGGTGCTGGCGGCGCTGGCCGGGCCGCTGCGGCTGACCGCCGCGGAACGCGCCCACCTGCACCGGCTGAGCAAGACCTCCGGCGCCACCTGCACCGGGCTCGCCGCCGACCCGCCCGACAGCGTGCGGCCGGGCCTGCGGGCGGTGCTCGACCGGCTGGAGCCGGCCGCCGCCGTGCTCGTCAACCAGGTGGGCGACGTGCTGGCGTGCACGGGAGGCTACCGCCTGCTGGCCGGCCCGATCGGCTTGCTGGACGGCGATCCGCCCAACCTGCTGCGGTACGTCCTGGCCGACCCCCGCGCGCGCGAGGCGTACCCGGATCGGGAGCACGTGGCGGACGAGCAGGTCGCGGCGCTCAAGGACGGCCCGCCGCGGCCCGATTTCGCTGCCGAGATGACCGCGCTGGCCGGCGACGAGTTCACCGAGCGCGCGCAGCGGGTGCCGGGGCTGCCGCGGTCGCACGGGCTGCTGCGGCTGGAGCACCCCGAGGCCGGGCCGCTGCGGCTGACGTACGAGATCATGGCGCTGCCCGCCGACGGGTTGCGGCTGATCGTCCAGCTCCCGGCCGACGAGGCCACCGCCGCGGCGCTGCGAGGCATCTCACCGCTGCGGCTGGTCGCCGGCTGACCCTCAGGCGCGTTCGGGCGTCTCGAGGATGGCCTCGCCGGCGATCTCGATGCGGACGGTCTTGCCGACCAGGAAGCCGCCGCTGTCCAGCAGCACGTTCCACACCAGCCCGAAGTCCTCGCGCTCGAACTCGGCCCACGCGCTGAACCCGAAGATGTCGCGGCCGTACGGGTCGCGCCGCGCGCCGCCGTACTCCACGTTGAGCGCGACCGACCGGGTCACGTCCTTGATGGTGAGCAGGCCGTCGACGGTGAACTTGCCGCTGGGCTTGGCGGCGGGCAGGTCGGTGGCGCGCCGGGACAGCGGGTTGTTGCGCAGCCGCGCCCACATGAAGATGGCGTCGTTGTTCTGCTGCCACTGGACGCCCGTGCTGCGGAACTCGATGGTCGGATAGCGCTGCACGTCGAGGAAGTCGGGGCTCGACAGGTGCTTGTCCCGGTCCGCGTTGTGCGTGGTGATGCTGGTCGTGTCGATGGTGGCCCGCACGGTCGAGCGCATCGGGTCCTCGGCGACGACGATCGTGGCGCTGCCGCGCGCGAACTCGCCGCGGACCGGGCTGACCATCATGTGCTGGGCGAGGAAGCCGAGCCGCTTGTGCGCCTCGTCCAAGGTGTACACACCCGGATCGGGAATGGTCAGGCCGTTCCACTCACGGATCGGTCGGTCGACCATGGCTTCGCTCCACCCCTCAAGCATTCTCGGCCGGACATGCGGTTTCCGAATGCGAAGGATCTTAAGGCCGAAAACGGAGTGCCGGTCGCCCGCCCCGCAACTGTCGGTACAGAAGGGCAGCTCAGCGGTCCGGCGCACGGCCGGATAAAGCCGATGATCGCCCGATTTGCACGGCGACCGGCGTCACATGCGCCCGGCGTCGGTCACGCACTGTTTCGAGCGCCGAAACACATTTGTTGCCGGTGAGAAGGAACACCTATCCGGCGTCGCGCAGGGCCGCGCCGGTGAGCTCGACCGAGCGCACCCGGTCGTCCACAGCGGACGCGTGGTGCGCGGTGATCAGCTCGTCGGCGCCCGCCTCGCCCGCGAACTTGAGCAGGTACTCCCGCACCTCGTCGGGGGTGCCGACGGCGGTGTAGCGGGTCATGTTCGCCAGGCTCGCGCCGGCCGGCGAGGCCAGGAACGCGTCGATCTCGGCGTCGGTGAAGTTGCCGCCGCGCGCGCCGCGGCTGATGAAGGCACGGGTGCGCGCACGGTAGGCCCGGACGCGCTGGTCCTCGGCGGTGTCGTGGTCGTCGGCGGCGAAGACGTTGACGCCGGCGATCACGTACGGCTCGGCGAGCTGCTCGGACGGCTGGAACGTCTCGCGGTAGACGGTGACGGCCTGGTGCAGCGCGTCGGGGGCGAAGTGCGAGGCGAACGCGTACGGCAGCCCGAGCCGCGCGGCGAGCTGGGCGCCGAACAGCGAGGAGCCCAGGATGTAGAGCGGCACGGGCTCCTCGGGCCGCGGTACGGCCTGCACGCCCGGGATGCGCGAGCGGCCGGTGAGGTAGCCGTCCAGCTCGAGCACGTCCTGCGGGAACGAGTCGGCCGACTGGTGGTCGCGGCGCAGCGCGAGCATGGTCTGCTGGTCGCTGCCGGGCGCGCGGCCCAGCCCGAGGTCGATGCGGCCGGGGAACAGCGTGCCCAGCGTGCCGAACTGCTCGGCGATCACCAGCGGCGAGTGGTTGGGCAGCATGACGCCGCCGGAGCCGAGCCGGATGCGCTCGGTGTGCGCGGCGACGTAGCCGATGACCACGCTGGTGGCCGACGACGCGATCGTGGCCATGTTGTGGTGCTCGGCGTACCAGACCCGCTCGTATCCCGCGCGCTCCGCCGCGCGCGCCAGGGCGACGCTGGCCTCGAAGCTGTCACGGGCCGTCTGCCCGCTGCTGATCGGCGCGAGGTCGAGGACGGAGAGCGGAATCGTCAGGCTGGCCATGACCAGAAACGTACTCCGGCGGTCCTTACACCGGCACTGTGCGCCGGAACACGTCCAGCAGGAACCACTCGTCCTCGTGGTGCACGACCTGCTCGAGCTCGGGCCGCTCGGCGAGCGCGGCGTGCACCTGGAACCCGTCGTAGTTGCCGCCGTTCTGCCGGTCGCGGAAGTGCACGCCGACGATGTCGCCGCCGGGCTCGAGGCGCTGCACGAGGCCGTCGAGCGTCGCGTGCAGGTCGGCCGCGGAGAAGTAGTAGAGCAGGTCCCCGACGACGATCAGGTCGAACGTGGCGCCGGGCAGATCGGCGGGCAGATCGGCGAGCTCCACCCGCACGTGCGGGAACTCCTTGACGACCTCGCGGGCCTGCTCGACCGCGGACTGCACCGAGTCGACCGCGAGCACCTCGTCACAGCGCGGCGCCAGCAGGCGGGTGAGCAACCCGAT
The DNA here is from genome assembly GCF_051386375.1 of Actinoplanes sp. URMC 104. Taxonomy (NCBI): domain Bacteria; kingdom Bacillati; phylum Actinomycetota; class Actinomycetes; order Micromonosporales; family Micromonosporaceae; genus Actinoplanes; species Actinoplanes sp. URMC 104. The sequence continues at coordinate 193,740 of NZ_JBPQTO010000011.1, forward strand.
CGAGGCGCCCGGCTCGTAGCAGCTGCGGTAGTGCCGCCGCGGCAGGCTGGCCACCGTCACCGCGTACTTGCGCTGGTCGTGCCACTTGGTCGCCAGGTCCCAGGGGTCGTCCTTCGCCAGGTAGAGCCCGGTGAAGTAGTCCAGCGAGACGGTGTCCGCCGGCGGTTGCGCGTCGTCGAGAGCTCGTGCCACGCGGGACATTCTGCCCGGCCGCCCGGATCACTGCTCGTTCAGGTCGGTCAACGGCGTCGGCTTGTTCAGGTTGGGCGGAGCGTTCCACTTCTGCAGCTCGGAGTTGCTGCACACGGCAACTTTGATCTTGCTCGTGCCGTCGGTGTGCACGTCCTTCGGGGTGGCGTTGAGGTCGGTCGGCGTCAGGCAGTAGCCCTTGCTGTCCGTGACGCGGTAGCTCGTGGCGTAGTCGCCCGTGTCGTGGTAGACGGTCCACTGCGTCGCCGGCATGGTCTCGTTGCCCTTGCAGAGGACCAGCGTGGGGTACGCGTTGGCCGCGGTGCTCAACGGCGACTTCAGGCAGTACCAGACCGAGGTGCTGGTCGGGTTCGTGTCCTTCGTGATGGTGATGTTCCCGGTCTTGAAGACCTCCGGCAGGACCGGTACGGGGTGGTACCACCGCTGGTTCCAGTCGACCACGCCGTTCGGGCTCTGCTTGCAGAACCAGGCGATCATGTACGACTTGTTGACGTCCTGGTCGGTGACGTCGAGGCAGCGGCTGAACTGGGCGAAGTTGACCATCTGGTTGGTGGTGTCACCGGACATGCCGCCGCCGACACCGGCCGCGGAGCGCCAGATGTCGGGGTTGGTGCTCTTGCAGTCACCGAGCCCCACCTTGCTGCCGACGAGGTTCCTCGTCGTCACGGTCATGCACATGGTCTCGGTCTTGCCGGCGGCGCTGGTCGCCTTGAACCTGCTGCTGCCGTCGAGGCTCCACTGGAAGATGGACGTGGGCTTGGTGGTGTTCGGGCACGGCTGGAAGACCACGACGCTGGTCGCGGTGGAGTGCGGGTCGGCGGCGGTCAGGCACATCCCGTACTCGGCCTGGGCGGACTCCGAGTTGACCAGCTTGAGGTAGAGGTCCGAGGTGTAGCCGAACTGCTGACGGCTGGTGCCGTTGCAGGGCTGCATGGTGACCGCGGTGCCGGCCGCGGGGCTCTTGGCCGGGCCCGCGTCGAGGCACATGTCGACGCCGTTGACCTGCACGCTGTTCCGGATCTGGCCGCCGGGGATGTTGGTGTTGCTGGTGGTGAAGACGTACGTGGCGGTCAGCCTGCGGACGATCTGCCGGCTCACCCCGGTGACCGTCAGATCGGCCCGGGTGGGCACCTTCGTGGGGCCGTAGTCCGGCCGGCTCGGGTCGCACGCCAGCGGGTTGTCGTCGCGGTCCCGATAGACGATCTTCACCGTGTATTTCATGCTCTCGCCGACGCCGCTGACTCCGGCGTCGCCCTCGAACGAGCAGGGCGGCAGGTTCTCCAGCAACCCCTCGAGGGTCGCGCTGGTGGCCGAGAAGGCCGACGCGGCCCGGACCCGCGCCATCACGCTGTCGAGACCGGCCTGGGCGGCGTTCAGCGCGGTGTTCCGATCCTCGGTGACGCGGGTGGACTGCACCTGGCGCACGACGAGCGGGGCCAGCAGCGCCGACATGCCCAGCCCGATGGTGATCACCAGCAGCACCAGGGGCAGGGAACCGCGATCGTTCGAGCGCACGCGCGTCAGGCTCATGTGCTGGGCCTCCCCTTGCTGCAGTCGTTGGGCCGTTGATAGGTGTTGCGGCTGGTGTTCTGGGCGGTGAAGACCGTGTCGAAGGGCAGGGTCACCTTGCCCACCGTGGCGGTCAGTTGCAGCCGGATCTGGCTGTACTCGGGGGCGTACAGCTTGCCCATGCCGCCGGTGCCCGGGCTGGCCGTCGCGTACGGCTGGTCGCCGGGGTTGTACAGCTTGAAGGGCTTGTTGTCGGCGGGCGCGGCCAGCTCACCGGCGATCGTCGCCGGAGGGCCGGGGGTCGTCGCCGGCGGTGTCCAGCTCGCCAGGCTCAGCACACCGTTGGCGAGCCTGAGCTGACGGCACCCGTCGGCCACGGCGTACTCCAGGTACCAGCGGTCGCCCACCTGTCCCGGGGTGTTGACCCAGGTGGCGTAGCGCAACTCCTTGTCGAGCCGGCGGAAGGCGTTGTCGAGCTGGTCACGGGCGTACGAGGTGCCCTCGGCCTCGTTGGTCGCCGAGTAGATCTGCATGATCGCCCCGAAGACGACGGCCATCACGATCGACATGATGCCCATGGCCACCATCAGCTCGATGAGGCTGTAGCCCTCGTCACCGGCGCGTCGTGCGCCGTGCCGCAGGCGCGCCCTCACGTGACTGTCCAGAGGAAGGTCACGCTGCTGCTCTGCGGCGGCACCAGATTGGTGCCGGTCACCGTGACCACGTACGTCCCGGCGGTCGTGGCCCGGCCCGAGATGCTGCCCTGCGTCTGGTTCAGCCTGAGGCCGTCGGGCAGGCCGGTCACCGAGTACGTCGGCTTCAGGCCCAGCAGACCGGAGTTGCTCTGCAGATCCAGTTTCACGTTATCGCCGACCGCCGAGGTCTGGTTGCCGGGCGAGGTGAGGTAGAGCGCGGTCGAGGTGGTCACGGTCAGCGTGAAGGGCTGGCTGAACGTGCTGCCCAGGCCGTCCGTGACCGTGACGGTGACCAGGTAGCTGCCCGGGACGGTCGCCAGCCCGGACATGGCGCCCGTCCGGGAGTCGATCGTCACGCCGACCGGCAGACCGGTGGCCTTGTAGGTGTACGTGCTGTCGCCGCCCACCCCGGTCGCGGTCGCGCTGAAGGTCGAGCCCAGCGTGATCGTCCGGTCCGGCAGGGGGATCAACTGGACCGGCGAGAAGATGATGTGGGTGTAGGAGCCCGTGGCCGTCCCGCCCTCGGAGTCGGTGACGTCGACCGTCACCGTGTACCGCCCGGGCGAGGCCGGGACACCCGAGATCGTGATCGTGCCGTCGGTGGCGCCGCCGGGGCCCAGGTCCGTGGTCAGGCCCGGGGGCAGGTTGGTCACCTTGGCGATGTACGGCCTGACACCGCCCATGATGCTCACCGTCTGTCTCACCGTGTCGCCGACGATGTTGCGCGGGTCGGCCGGCACCATCACGCTCGGCGGCGCCAGCACGACGATGGTCAGCACGGGCCGGTCGGGATCGCTGCGGCCCAGGTCGTCGGTGACCGTCACGGCAATGTTCGAGTACGTGCGGGCGGTCGTCGGCGTACCGCTGATCTTGCCGCTCCGTCCGTCCAGGGTGAGACCCGGCGGCAGCAGGTTGGCGGCGATCCGGTAGGTGTTCGGCAGCTGACCGCCCGAGGCCTGGAGCACGTACTCGCCCGCCTTGCCGACGTAGAAGGTCGCCGTCTGGGGGAAGAGCTGGGGCGCCGGACGGTTGAAGTCGAACGTCGGCTCGGACGCGCGGGAGATCAGCGTGGAGGCGATCTGGCTGCACCGGTTCGCCGGGCACTTCTTGTCCGTCCAGGTCACCAGCACGACGGCGCGGAAGAACTGCAGGACCCGGGGGTCGTCGGCGCTCGGCGGCGGCACGACGTCCGGGTTGACGCAGTCGCCGGAGCTCCGCGGGTATCCCGGCAGATTCATCAGGTAGACGTTGCACTCGCCGACGAAGATGCTGCGGGTGTAGACGGTCGTGTCCCGCGCCATCTCCTGCGGCAGGATCGAGATCGCCGCGTCCTCGCCGGCGTCGACGTCGCTGATCGTGGTGTCCCAGGCGAGCCGCATGGTGAGCTTGCGGTTGACGCCGGCCGGGCTCGCCAGGCCCGGCACGGCGAGGTACGCCTTCATCGCCTCGGGCCCGTTCTCGAAGGCGTCACGCCACTGCTCGGTGCTTTTGGCCTCGGAGCGGCCGCTCAGCAGCGAGCTGCCCTTGAGCGCGCGGACCTGCTCGATGGCGCTGTTGGCGAGCTGGATCGCCGCCTGGTCGGCGCTCTGCCGGGCGATGAACTGGAAACTGCTGACGAAGAAGGGGCCCATCGCGGCCATGGTGGTGGCGAGCAGGGTGAGGGCGAGCATCACCTCGATGACGGTGAAGCCCTCGTCGCCCCGGAGGCGTCCCGGTCCCCTGCGCATCTCCCACACTCCCGCACTCCGGTTCGAGCCGGTCGCTGGGTACACGGGCCTCGAAATCCGGCTACGTAAGGTGATCGGCAGCCGCGCGGGGAATCTGAGAGCTTCTGGGGCGTGAACGGGCTCGCTCCGGCGCGAGCCGGAGCGGTCAGCGGCGGGCCAGGGCCTCCGCGGCGAGGTGCAGCAGCTGCTCGGCGGCGCCGGCCGGGTCGGGGTCGGCGGCGGGCAGCGGCGAGGAGACCAGGCAGCGCTCGAGCAGCAGCTCGACCAGCGCCGCCCGGGCGACGATGGCGTCCGCGTCGAGCGCTCCCGGCAGGATGCGGACCTCGACGGTGTCGCGGATCGGCCGGTCGGCGAACAGCTGGGTCAGGTTGACGTCGAAGAACTTGGTGAGCCCGCCCTCGTCGGCCGCGCGGCGCAGCTCGTCCCACCCGGGCCGGCCGGCGGTGGCGGCCACCAGCGGCCCGGGCAGCGGGGCGAGGCGGCGGCAGGCCGGGTTGGTCTGCAGCAGCGCCCGCAACGGCTCGCGCCAGTGCGCGAACAGGCGCACGACGTTGGCCAGGGCCTGCGGCCGGCGGAACGGGCCGCCGTCGAGGTGCAGGTGCACCGCGGCCTCGCTGGGCACGGTGAAGCCCAGCTGACGGGCCGGGCCGAGCAGCTCCTCGAGCGCCTCGGCGTGTCCGGCGGCCAGCGGCGGGGTGACGATCTCGCAGGGGCGTTCGCGCTCGCCGCCGGCGGGGGCGGCCAGCGCGATCGTGCCGCCGCCGGGGTCGTCGAGGCGGACCACGTCGCCGATCGGCTCGGGCTTGACACCCCACAGCGCGGCGGCCGCGTCGAGCACGGTGTCCAGCGGACCGGCCGGATCACACTGCTCCGCGAGCAGCGAGAGCAGCCGCGCGTCGTCGCTGAGCACGCGGAACCAGCCGGGCAGGGCGGGGGCGCGCGGGTCGAGGCCGTCGATCAGGGTGATGTCGTCGACCAGCGTGCACAGCGGGCTGCCGTCCGGCCGGTCGACCGCGAAGCCCTGGGTGAGGTTGAGGAAGCGGCCCAGGCCGGGCACCAGCGACGGTTCGCTGTCGCGGTGCCAGACCGGGCGGACCCGGCCGCCGCAGCGGGCGGCCAGGTCGTCGGCGAGGCTGCGCCGGCTGACGCCCGGGGGCGCCATCAGCTCGATCTCGAAGCCGATGCGCCGGCGCAACCCCTCGGTCACGGCTGGATCGGCAGGGACTCGCCGGCGAGGATCCGCTTGCCGCCCTCGACCTTGGCGCCCCACGCGTCCTTGAGGTTCCACAGGTCGGCGAGCTTCACCGCGTCGGAGACGTCGTAGCCGGCGTTGAAGAAGGCGTCGGCCCGCTTGCTCTCCAGCGCCTCCTTGACGTTGGCGGGCTTGGGCTTGACCGGCAGCTCCTCGCGGGCCAGGATCCGCTTGCCCGCCTCGAGCTTGGCCTTCGACGGGTCGCTGAGGTGCCAGATCCTGGCCAGCTTCTCGGCCTCGGTCCAGGTGTAACCGGCGCCGAAGAACGCGTCGTAGCGCTTCTGGTCGGTCGGGGAGATCGTCTCCTCCACGGCCGGTGCGTCGGGCTGCGGCTTGATCGGCAGGGTCTCGCCGAGCAGCAGGCGGCGCCCGGCCTCGGCCTTGACCGCGACCCGGTCGTCGTCGCTGAGCTTCCACAGCTTGGCGAGGCGCCCGGCGTCGTCGTAGCCGTAACCGGCGTCGTAGTAGGCGTCGACCCGCTGCTCGAGCAGGGCGACGGGGTCGGCGCTGGGGGTGGCCGAGGGCAGGGGCCCGGCCGGCTGCACGGCCGCCGGGGTGGCGGTCGAGTTGCTCGCCGGAAGGAACGCGGGCAGGTTGATGCCCCCGGCGATCAGGCCGGCGCCGAGGACGCCGCCGGCGGCGATCTGCGCGCCCCGCCGGCGCCGCTTGTACTTCTGGGACAGCTCCTGCACGCGGGCGTAGACCGCGGCGGGGTCGGGGGTGTTGTGTTCGTGGGTCTCGAAAGCCTCGCGCAGCTGATCGTGGTGCGGCTGCTCAGTCACGACTTCTCCTCGGCGGGAATGCGGTGTGCGAACTCCGGTGAGAGCCGGAGCGTCTTGAGCGCCCTCGAAGCGTGGCTGCGCACCGTCGCCGGGGAGCACCCCAGCAGGTCGGCGATCTGGTCGTCCTCCAGCTGCTCGTAGTAGCGCAGCACGAGCACGGCTCGCTGCTTGCGCCCCAGAGTCGCCAGACGGCGCCACAGGTCGTCGGCCACCGCGATGCCGTCGGCGTGGTCGCGCACACCACCCCGGGCATCGTCGAGGTCGACGAGCCTCTCCCCGACCGCGTGCACGTGGCGGACCGCCCAGCTGCGCCGCCACGACAGGTACTCGTTGAGCACCATGCGCCGCACGTACGCCTCGGGGACTTCCGCCTCGCTGATCCGCCGCCATCGGACCTGCGCCCGGGCCAGCACCTCCTGGACTATGTCCTGGGCGAGTTCCCGGTCGCCGGTGAGGACGACCGCGTATCGCAGGAGGCTGGGCAGCCGGGCCATCGCGAATTGCTCGAAGGTCACATCCACTACGACGCACCCCGCACGGAGTCTGTGCACCCGGATCCCCGGATATTTCCGGCCGGTACGGGCGGTAGCCTAACGCCCCGCCGCCGGCCGCATGCCGGGCTCAGCGGTCGGGGGCGTCCGGCGGGGCCATCACGCGGAGGGCGTTCGCCGCCAGGCCGATCCGCAGCGGGGTGCGGCCACCCGGTTCCCCGTCGACCTCCACGCGGGCCGGGCGGTCGGTCTCGAGCCACAGCTCGCCCGCCGCCAGGAACGGCTCCTCGCGCAGCGTGCGGGAGGGCCCCTTGGCCGCGTTGCGGGCGGTCTCGGTCAGCAGCTCACGCCGTTTCGGACCCCCGACCGGGTACGCCACCAGGAGCCGGTCGTCGGCGTCGGCGTCACCGGCGATGGGCCGCCCGGCGTGGTGCCCGCCGTTGGCCACGTAGACCTGGTGGGTCGCGAACTCGTGGCTGTGCCCGTCCGCGCGGACGGTGACGCGCAGCGGCCGGTGCCGCCCGAGCAGGCCGAGCGCCGTGAGCGGATAGGCGAGCCGGCCGAGCACGCGCTTGAGCGGCCGCGGCGCCCGGAGCATCACCTCGGCGCTGAGCCCCACGCCGACGTGGTTGGTGAAGGGCTCGTCCCCGGCCAGCCCGAGGTCGAGGTCGATCACCTTGCCCTTGACGAGCACCTCGACCGCCTCGCCGAGGTCGAGCGGGATGTGGGCGGTGCGCGCGAAGTTGTTGGTGGTGCCCAGCGGCAGCAGCCCGAGCGCGACGTCGCGGTGCGCGAGCAGCCGCGCGGCCGTGCTGATCGTGCCGTCCCCGCCGCCGGCGACCAGCAGGTCGGGGCCCGTGGCGAGGGCCTCGCCGAGGATGCGCGGCAGCTCGCGGGGCCGGTCGACCGGCCGGTCGTCGAGCAGCGTGAAGCCGGCCTCGCGCAGCCGCGACCGGGCGCCCTCGTAGAGCAGCCGGCCGCGCCGCGAGTGCGTGTTGACCACCAGCGCGGCGCGGCGCCGCTCGTGGACGGCCGCGGTCAGCTGCTCCTTCGTGCGCATCCCTGCGACCCTATCGGGTGAGCGTGGAGGTCCCCTCCTCGACGACCCACGACGCGCTCGTGGTCACCGGCGCCTCGCGCACCTCGATGGTGTCGACCGTGCGCACGTCGGTGTGCCACGCCGAGGGGGTGACCGAGCAGCGCAGGTAGCCGCGCCGCGAGCCGTCGAAGTAGCGCACGTGCGGGTTGAGCGTGGGGTTGACCTGCTTGAGCGGGGCGTCGAAGGCGGCCGGGAAGTCCGAGCTGACCGAGGTGGCGGTGAACTCGACGGCGACGCTGGGCTGCTCGGGCCGGTCGAAGTCGAGCTTGAGCTCGGAGAACCAGGTGGAGTGGATGTCGCCGGCCAGGATCACCGGGTTGCGGACCCGGCGGTCGGCGAGGTGCCGCAGGAACCGGCCGCGCTGCGGGGCGTAGCCGTCCCACTGGTCGAGGTTCGCGACGATCGGCGGCACCGCGGCGCCGGTGGGGTTGGGGAACTTGATCCGGCTCATCATCACCTGCTGCGCCACCACGTTCCAGCGGGCGGGCGAGTGGTCGAGGCCGGCGCGCAGCCAGCGTTCCTGGTCCTCGCCGGTGAGCGTGCCGGCGGTGTTGGCCACGCCGGCCTCGATCAGGCCGAAGTCGCCGGGGAAGCCGCCGGGCTGGTCGGTGCGGTACTGCCGGGTGTCGAGCACGTTCATCCGCAGCAGCCGGCCGAAGTCGAAGCGGCGGAAGATGCGCAGGTCGGCGCTGCCCGGGCGCAGGTCCGCGCGGATCGGCATGTGCTCGTAGTAGGCCTGGTAGGCCGCGGCGCGCTGCCGGGCGAACTCGGCGGCGCTCTGCCGCTTCGCGCCGGTGTCGTCGACCTCGTCGGTCAGCGCGGCGTAGTTGTTCTCGGTCTCGTGGTCGTCCCAGGTGACGATCCAAGGGAACGCGGCGTGCGCGGCCTGCAGCGCGGGATCGCCCTTGTACTGGGCGTGGCGGGCCCGGTAGTCGTCGAGCGTCACCAGCTGGTCGAGGCCGGGCGTGGCCGGGGTGGTGTGCCGGCGGTCGGGGAAACGGCTGCTCGGGTCGTACTCGTAGATGTAGTCGCCCAGGTGCACGACCACGTCGAGGTCCTCGGCGGCCAGCCCCCAGTATGCGGGCCAGTAGCCGTTCTGGAAGTCCTGGCAGTTCACGATGCCGAAGCGCAGCCGGTGCGCGGTCCGCGAGGCCGTCCTGGTGCGCCCGGCCGGGCTGATCTGCCCCAGCGCCCGGAAGCGGTAGAAGTACTCGCGGCCGTCGTCCAGACCGCGGGCGTCGACGTGCACCGAGTGCGCCAGCTCAGCACGGGCCACCGTACGGCCCGAGCGCACCACCCGCTTGAACCGCTCGTCGCGGGCCACCTGCCAATCCACCTCGACCGGCCGGCGCAGCCCGGCGCGGACCAGCCGGGTCCAGAGGATCACCGCGTCGGGCAGCGGGTCGCCGCTGGCCACGCCGAGCGGGAACAGCTCCCCCGTCCCGTGCGCAGCGGCCGTGCCGGGCAGCGCGGAAGCGCCGGCTGCCACGGCGGCGCCGGAGAGGATCTGACGGCGGGTGAGCATGGCGCGCCTCCAAGGTGGACGTCTCGTCGACGGTCACCCTTTCGGCGGCCTGTGGCAAGGGCGCGACGGCCGCGTGGCCGGGAGATGACCGGCTGTCTACGCGTTGGCGGCGCGCCGGGCCGTGTATTCCGTACTGCGCCGGGACGGGTACGGGATGAGGTTGTCCGGCGCCTCGTCGAGGGTGCTGCCCCAGCCTCGGCGGCTCTCGGCGGGCGGCTCCTCCTCGTAGGAGCGCACCCGGAACTGGCGGCCGTAGTCCATCATGCCGTCGATAAGCCGGTCGACGTCGCGGGCCGGACGCACCACCAGCCGCATGAACTGGCTCGTCATGCCGAGCTTGTTGCCGCACTCGCGGGTGTAGACGCCGTGGTTGGCCACCAGGTAGTCGCGCAAGGCCACGCCCGACCACTCGGTGGGCAGCTTGACCAGGATGAAGTTGCCCTGCGAGGGGAAGACGGTGAGCCCGGGGATGCGCGCCAGCTCGCCGGCCATCGAGCGGCGGTCGCGGCTGAGCAGCCGCAGGCTCTCCTCGTACGCCTCCTCGTGTTCCTGGATCATGAACACGACCTTCTCGGCGAGCGAGTTGAGGTTCCACTTGGGCAGCGCCTTGCCTATCCTGCCGGCGATGGCCGGGTTGGCCATCAGGTAGCCGAAGCGGATGCCGTGCAGGCCGAAGTTCTTGCCCAGGCTCTTGAGCACGACCGCGTTGGGCCGGATGACCGCGTCCGGGCCGACCGACGGGTACTGCTCGAGGTCGGAGAAGTCGATGAACGACTCGTCGACGACGACCAGGTCGAGGTCGCCGAGCATGTCCATGAACCGGATGACGTCGCGGCGCGGCAGGTAGCAGCCGTCGGGGTTGTTGACGTTGCAGACCACGGCGACGCGCGAGCCGCGGTCGCGGATGAAGCGCACGTAGTCGTCGAGGTTGAGCCGGAAGCCGTCGCGCTCCTGCAGCGGGAACATGTCGACCCGCTTGCCGGTCTCGAGCGGCTGGTCGGTCCACCGGCCGAACGTGGGGATCGGGATGGCCACGCTCTCCTTGATGAGCAGATGGTCGATCCAGGTGATCAGCTCGGTGGAGCCGTTGGCCATCGCGACGGTCTGCGGGTGCAGGCCCAGCACGCTGCACAGCTTCTTGGTGATGCTGGCCGAGTCGCTCGGGTAGTACTTCAGGATGTTCCTGAGGTCGCGGCTGAGCTCGTCGAACATCTCCGGCGTCGGGAAGTACGGGTTGCAGGGGATGCAGAAGTCGACGATCTCGACCCCGTCGCCGGCGCTGCGCGACAGGTCGAAGTACGACGCGCTGTGCGCTCCCTTGTGCAGGATCGAGGTGTCGATTCCGGTCCCCGCCATCGCAGCTCCCATTCCTCGAAGGGCTTTGCCGCGTGTCAGTACGGGGTCGATCGCCGCGCGGTTCAGGATCCTCCCAGGTAATCGCGTTTGCGCAGGTCAGTGACGTTTGCCAGATTAGCGGAAGGTTAACCGCGCTCGCGTGACCCAGATCACTGCGGCGCGTCCGCGCAGGTCGACAGTCGTCCACGGTGGACCGGGACGCCGGAACACCGTGAAAGTGTCGGACCCGCGTTCTAGGTTCGGCACATGGCCAAAAGCATGCGTTTGGTGACGGATGGTGACCTCGGCACGGCCGACGTCCTCCGCACCCAGAGCGAGGTGGAGGCGCGGATCCGCGCCATCTGCTTCAAGACCGGACCGCCGTCGCTGATCGGCGCGGAACTGGAATGGACCCTGCACGACCAGGCGGCGCCGTCGGCGCCGCTGCGGGCCGAGACGCTGCGGCGGGCGCTCGGCCGCCACACCCCGGCGACGCTCGGCTCGCCGCACCCGCCCGCTCCCCTCCCCGCCGGCGGCACGGTCACCGTCGAGCCCGGCGGGCAGATCGAGATCTCCTCCGCCCCGGCGCGCTCGCTGCGCGCGCTGCACGCGGCCGTCGAGACCGACCGGGCCCACCTGTCCGGCCTGCTCGCCGAGGCGGGGCTCGTGCTCGGCGAGCACGGCATCGACCCGCACCGCGCGCCCCACCGGCTGGTGCGCACCGCCCGCTACGACGCCATGGAGCAGTCGTTCGACAGCCGCGGGCCCGACGGCCGCGTGATGATGTGCAGCACCGCCGGGCTGCAGGTCTGCCTCGACGCGGGCACCCCGGCCGAGCTGCCCACCCGCTGGGCCGCCGTCTCGGCGCTCGGCCCGCCGCTGCTCGCCGCGTTCGCCACCGCCCGCCGGCACGCCGGGCGCGACACCGGGCTGGCCTCGGCGCGCATGGCCGCCTGGTGGGCGATGGACCCGCGGCTCACTCACCCCGTCGGCGACCCGGTCACCTCCGACCCGGCCGGCGCGTGGGTGCGCTACGCGCTCGCCGCCCCGCTCACCTGCGTGCGCCGCGACGGCGGCTGCTGGGACGCGCCGCCCGGCGCGACGCTGGGCGACTGGGCCCGCGGCCGGCTGCCGCTGCCGCTCACCGTGGCCGACGTCGACTACCACCTGAGCACGCTGTTCCCGCCCGTGCGCCCGCGCGGCTACCTCGAGGTGCGCTACCTCGACGCCCAGCCCGGCGCCGACTGGATCGTGCCGGTCGCCGTGCTCGCCACCCTGCTGGCCGACCCGGCCACCACCGGCGCCGCCCTCGACCTGGCGCTGCCCACCGCCGGCCGCTGGGTGCCGGCCTTCACCGCCGGGCTCGGCGATGCCGCGCTGCGCCGCACCGCCACCGCCGTGCTCGAGCTGGCCGCCGGCCGGGCCGAGCCGGGCCTGCGCCACACCATCGAACGGCGGCTCGCCGCCGCCACCGGGGAGCCGACATGACCATCGAGACCGACCGGCTGCGCGACCGCGTGGCCGCCGAACTGCTGCGCGCCCGCGAGCGCACCGCCCTGCTCACCGAGGCCGTCGACGAGGACGACCTGACCCGTCAGCACTCGCCGCTCATGTCGCCGCTGGTGTGGGACCTCGCCCACGTCGGCAGCCAGGAGGAGCTCTGGCTGGTGCGCGACGTGGGCGGCCGCGAGCCGCTGCGCCCCGACATCGACGAGCTCTACGACGCGTTCAAGCACGCCCGCCGCGACCGCTCGGCGCTGCCGCTGCTCACCCCGGCCGAGGCCCGGCGCTACGTGGCGCAGGTCCGCGACAAGGCCCTCGACGTGCTCGACCGGGCCCCGATCGACGGCGGCCGCCGCCTGGTCGCCGACGGGTTCGCGTTCGGCATGATCGTCCAGCACGAGCAGCAGCACGATGAGACGATGCTCGCGACCCACCAGCTGCGCGCGGGCGCGCCGGTGCTGTCCGCAGCGCCCCCGCCGGCGGCGGCCTCGGTCGTCTCCGGCGAGGTGCTCGTGCCCGCGGGGCCGTTCACCATGGGCACCGACACCGAGGCCTGGGCGCTCGACAACGAGCGGCCGGCGCACCAGGTGTTCGTGCCGGCCTTCCACATCGACCGGGCCGCGGTGACGAATGCGGCGTACGCGGCGTTCATCGACGCCGGCGGCTACGACGACCCCCGCTGGTGGAGCGCGGCCGGGTGGGAGCACCGCCAGGCGGCCGGGCTCACCGCGCCCGCGCACTGGCAGCGCGACGGCGACGGGTGGGCGGCCACGACGTTCGGCCGCACCGCGCCGATCGTGCCCGACGAGCCCGTGGTGCACGTCGGCTTCCACGAGGCCTCGGCCTACGCGGCCTGGGCCGGCAAGCGGCTGCCCACCGAGGCGGAGTGGGAGAAAGCCGCCCGCTGGGACCCGGCGACCGGGCGCTCGCGGCGCTTCCCGTGGGGCGACGAGCCACCCTCGGCCCGGCACGCCAACCTCGGCCAGCAGCACCTGCGCCCGGCGCCCGCGGGCGCGTTCCCCGACGGCGCCTCGCCGCTGGGCGTCCACCAGCTCATCGGCGACGTGTGGGAGTGGACGTCCAGCGACTTCCACGGCTATCCCGGCTTCGCCGCGTTCCCCTACCGCGAGTACTCCGAGGTGTTCTTCGGCCCCGACTACAAGGTGCTGCGCGGCGGCTCGTTCGGCACCGACCGATCGGCGATCCGGGGCACGTTCCGCAACTGGGACTACCCGATCCGGCGGCAGATCTTCAGCGGCTTCCGCTGCGCGCGGGACGCCTGATGTGCCGCCACCTGGCCTACCTCGGGCCCCCGGTGCCGCTGTCGGCGCTGCTGTTCGAGCCGCCGCACTCGCTGTGCCACCAGTCGTGGGCGCCGCGCGACATGCGCGGCGGCGGCACCATCAACGCGGACGGGTTCGGCGTGGGCTGGCACACGGAGGACGGCCCGGTGCGGTACCGCCGGGCCACCCCGCTGTGGAGCGACACCACGCTGCCGGGTCTGGCCGCCACGATCCGGTCGGGCGCCGTGCTGGCCGCGGTGCGCAGCGCGACCGTCGGCATGCCGGTCACCGAGGGCGCCGCCGCGCCGTTCGCCGAGGGCCGGTGGTTGTTCAGCCACAACGGCAAGGTCGCGGGCTGGCCCGGCTCGGTCGCCAAGCTCGCGTCCACGCTGCCGCCGGTCGACCTGCTCACGCTCGACGCCCCGACCGACGCGGCGCTGCTGTGGGCGCTGGTCCGCGACCGGCTGCGCCGCGGCACGGGCCCGGGCGAGGCGATCGCCGGCACGGTCGCCGAGGTGGCGGCCGCCGCGCCCGGCTCGCGGCTCAACCTGCTGCTCACCGACGGGTCGTCCGTCGTGGCCAGCACGTACGGCCACGCCCTGTCGCTGCGCCGCGGCCCAGGCTCCGTGCTGGTCAGCTCGGAGCCGCTCGACGACGACCCGTCCTGGCAGGCCGTGGCCGACCGCACCCTGGTGGTCGCCACGGCCGGCGCCGTGCACCAGATCCCGTTGGGAGAAGCATGAAGGTCCTCCTCGACGCCGCCACCCAGGAGGCCGCGCTGCGCGCCGACGTGGTCGCCGGCCTCACCGCCGCCCGCAAGTGGCTGCCGCCCAAGTGGTTCTACGACGCCCGCGGCAGCGAGCTGTTCGAGCGGATCACCGAGCTGCCCGAGTACTACCCGACCCGCGCCGAACGCGCGGTGCTCACCGCCCACGCCGCCGACGTCGCCCGGCACACCGGCGCCCGCACGCTCGTCGAGCTGGGCTCGGGCTACTCCACCAAGACCCGGCTGCTGCTCGAGGCGCTCCCGCTGACGTCGTTCGTGGCGATGGACGTGTCCCCGACCGCCCTCGAGGCCGCCGCCGAGCGCATCGCCGCGGACCATCCGCACCTGCGGGTGGACTCCGTCGTCGGCGACTTCACCCAGCACCTCGGGCACCTGCCGGGCGGCCCCGGCCGCCTGGTCGCCTTCCTGGGCGGCACGATCGGCAACTTCGAGCCCGCCGACCGGGCCCGCTTCCTGGCCGGCGTCCGCGCCGCGCTGGAGCCCGGCGAGCACCTGCTGCTCGGCACCGACCTGGTGAAGAGCCCGCGCGTGCTGGTCCCCGCCTACGACGACGCCGCCGGGGTGACCGCCGAGTTCAACAAGAACGTGCTGCGGGTGCTCAACCGGCATCTGGACGCCGACTTCGACCTCGACGGCTTCACCCACGTGGCTCTCTGGGACGCCGACCACGAGTGGATCGAGATGCGCCTCCGGGCGCGCTGGCCCATGCGCGTCACCGTGCCCGCCGTCAACCTGGTCGTCGAGTTCACCACCGGAGAGGAGTTGCGCACCGAGATCTCCGCCAAGTTCCGCCGCGAGGGAGTCGAGAAGGAGCTCACCGAGGCGGGCTTCACCCTCGACCACTGGTGGACCGACCCCGAGGGCCGTTTCGCCTTGTCCCTGGCCCGCGCCCGCTCCTGACACCCCACGGGGCGGGCGCCGCCCGCGCCCGCCCCTCCGGGCCGCTCCCCTTACGCGGGCATGTCACGCAACGGGACTCATCGGCCCCACCGGTCGCCGGTTCGGTCGACCAGCCGCTTCGACGTGTCGGCTCGCCTACTCTGATTCGACGTGGACGAGGAGTCGATGCGCGACGATCCGCTCAAGCACCAGCGATTCGACGAACTCGCCGCCGGCCGGTATCTGCGCCCTGTGGTCGCCGCCCAGCGCGCCTATCTGCGGGCTGCGGTCGCGGAGCCGCAAGCCGGCGAACGCGACCACTGGACCATGTCCTGCCTCCCACCGACGACGCCCGTCTGACCACCCCTGTCGGGCTGCGCTACGAAGGTGCAACGGCGAGCCCGGCAAAGGTCGCCGACCTGTTCGTCGCGGTGCGCCGCAAAGAGGCGTACGGCATTCGGCTCTTTCGATCGAGGGGTGGTCGGCCGGAAAGCGGATACCCCCGCTCAACCGGACGCCGAGACTGGCTCGGTGACATATCAGACACCGATGTGGCCGGGGCAGCCGCCGAAGCGGGCGGGGTTCTGGCAGCGTCTTTCGCCGGTTCAGCGGGCCGGCCTGGTGGTGGCCGCGCTGATCCTGCCCTGTTGCGGTGGCCTCGCCGTGATCGGCGCCGTGACGGGCGGGGACGCCAAGACGGAGACGGTCACCGGCGCGGGCAACAACCTCGCGGAGGTCGAGCCGCTCGGCACCACGGCGGCCGCACCGACCAGCCCGACGGCGGTGGAGGCGACGCCGGAGAGCACGGCGGCTTTGGCGCCGGCGAGCGCGGCGGCCACAACTGCGGCGGTCGTCAGGAAGACGCTCACCGAGCAGGCGCGGATCCCGTACAAGACCCGGCGCGTCGAGGACGACAGCCTGGCGGAGGGCAAGACGCGGGTGCGGACCAAGGGCGTCGCGGGAATCAGGACCATCACGTACGAGGTGACCTACACCGGCGGGCGGGTCACCGCGCGGCGGGTGGTCCGCACGGTGGTGACGCGCAAGCCGGTCACGAAGGTGGTCGCGGTCGGCACCAGGAGCGAGCCGAAGAGCGAGTGCGACCCCAACTACAGCGGCTGCGTGCCGATCGCGAGCGACGTGGACTGCGCCGGCGGCGACGGCAACGGCCCCGAGTACGTGTCCGGCCCGATCCGGGTGATCGGCGACGACCCGTACGACCTGGACCGCGACGGCGACGGCATCGCCTGCGACAAGTAGGCCGTCACCGGCGAACCCGCGTCCGCAAGCGCTTGCCGCCCTGCGCCGACGAACCGGCCAACGAATGACCGCGCCGGGTGAGGAAACGGGGATCTCGGTGAGAGGGAGCCGGCGGGCGGCGGGGTCAGTGGGCCAGGGCGGCGAGGATGCGCTTGTGGTCCTCGTCGAGACGCTCGGCGGCCACGTTGGCGTCGGCTCGGGCGAAGTCGAAGTCGGCCATCTCCCACGCGGGGAACACGTGGACGTGGGCGTGCGGCACCTCGAAGCCGGCCACGACGAGGCCGACGCGCGGGGAGCCGTACACCTGCTTGAGGGCGGCCCCGATGCGGTGGCTGACGGTCATCACGTGACCGAGCAGATCGGCGGGCAGGTCGGTCCACTCGTCGATCTCCTCGCGCGGCACGACCAGGGTGTGGCCGGGGGTCAGCGGCGCGATGGTGAGGAAAGCGGCCACCCGGTCGTCGGACCACACGATCCGGCCGGGGATGTCGCCGTTGATGATCTGCGTGAAGATGGTGGCCATCGCCGTCCTCGTGGAGTCGTCGGGCAGTCCCCTGGCAGAGTAACGGGATGGACCTCGACACCGGCGCCGGACTCCTGCACCGCCTCACGTCCTACACCGCGGGCCGCGACTGGGACGTGCCGCCCGACGACCCGCGCGTGCGGCACGACCTGACGCCCAACGACCCCGGGACGGTCCCGCCGCCGATCAAGGCCTATCCGGACACGTTGCCCCGGGTCGCGCTTCCCCGCGAGCTGCCGGATCCGGGTGTGCCGGCGACGGCCGTACTGTCGGGAAGGGCCTTACCCGCTCAGCCTTTTGACGCCGCGCAGCTCGGCCGCGTGTTGTTCCTCGGCGCCGGCGTGGTCCGGACGACCGAGCGCAACGGCCGCCGCCTGCTGTTCCGTGCCGCCGGCTCCGCGGGGGCGAGATTCCCCCTGGAGGCGTACGCGGTGACGCGCGGGGTGGCCGGCGTCGAGGACGGCGTCCACTGGTACGACCCGGTCGCCCACGCCCTCGTCCACATCGGCCCGGCGGCGCGGGGTGACGCCACCACGATCGTCGTCACCGGCGTCCCTTGGCGCACCGGCTGGCGCTACGCCGAGCGCGGCTTCCGCCACCTCTACTGGGACGCCGGCACCCTGCTCGCCCAGCTCGAGGCGGCCTCCGCCGCTGCGGGCCTCGACCCGCGGCTGCGCACCGACTTCCCCGACGCCGAGGTCCGCGACCTGGTCGGCGCCGACGGCGTCCACGAGTTCCCGCTCGCGCTGCTGACCTTCGGCGCCGGCGTCCCGGCCGTGTCCCCCACCGGCCCGGCCGCCGCCGGCGACCTGCCGCCCGTCGAGTTCCCGCTGGTCACCACCGCCCAGCGAGCCGGCGACCGCACCACCCTCGGCGCCCCCTGGCCGATCGGCGACGAGGTGGCCGCGCCCGGCGACCCGAGTTCGACCGGCAACAACACGGCCGCGCCCGGCGACTGGAAGCCGGCCGACGACGAGGTAACGGCACTCGCGCAGGCGGAGACGCTGGATGCGGTCATCCGCAGGCGCGGCTCGCAGCGGCGCATGGACCGCGACCGGACACTCCCCCGCCGGCACCTGGACTGGCCGCTGGCGGCCGCCCTGCGCGGCATCGACGTGCCGCACTGGGTGGCGGTGCACGGCGTGGACGACGCCGAGCCGGGTCTCTACCGCTGGCCCGACCTCGAGAAACCGCTTACCACCGGCAACCTCCGCGCGGAGCTGGAGAGGATCTCCGTGGGCCAGTCGCTGTCGGCGGAGGCGGCGTACGTCGTCATCGCGGCCGTCCGCAACGACGGCCTGGACGATCGCTCCTACCGCGCCGCGCAGCTCGCCGCCGGGCTGGTCGAGGGCCGGCTGCACCTCGCCGCGTACGCCGTCGGCGCGAGCGCTACCGGCATGACGTTCCTCGACTCCGAACTGCCCGCCTTCCTGGGCGAGCCGGACGACCTGATCACGCTGCTGTTCACCTGCGTGGGCGTCCCGGAGTACCGGTCCCGCCCCGGCGGCGCGCCCGGCGATCCGGTCGAGGTCCGCACGGTCATGCCGCGATTGGTGGAGTGACCTCGCGCTCGGCGGGCTCGTGCCACACCGCCCAGCGGGTCTCGGGGCCGACGCGCTTGGCGCGCTGCATCGCCAGCTCGGCGCGGTGCACGAGCTCGTCGTGGCCGAGCTCGCCGGGCGCCGAGACGGCGACGCCGATGCCGGCGGTGAGCGGCACGAGGCGCCCGCCGGCCACGACGGGCGCGAGGGCCGAGGCGAGCGCGCCGGCCACCTCGTACGCCTGCTCGGGGAAGTGCAGGCCCGCGAGCACCACGGCGAACCGGTCGCCGTCGAGCCGGCACGCCAGCCCCTGCGCGGGCACGCACGAGCGCAGCACCTGGGCGAAGCCGGTGACGGCCTCCTGGCCGAGGTTCAGGTCGAGCAGCAGCACGGCGCTGAGCCGGCCGGTGCGCGCGCCGCGCAGCAGCCCGCGCGTCGACGCCGCGCGGAAGCGGGCGCCGTTGGCCAGGCCGGTCGACCCGTCGGTCCGCGCGCGTTCCAGCGCGCGCCGGCCCGCCAGCAGCACGCTGACCGCAGCGCCGCCGACGGCCAGCTCGGCCCACGGCAGGAAGCCGCTTTCCTCGAAGGCGGCGAGCAGCATCAGGCCGAGCGTCACGACGACCGCGACGAAGGGCAGGATCCGCGCGGGCCGCCGTTTCCGAGTACGCATGGTTCCCCTCACGAATGGTGCCGACCCGCCCACCATCGGACGGGCCCCGCCGCACTTGAGCAAGCGCGCGGCAAGGATTTCGCAAGCGGGGGCGCCGATCCTGCGGGCATGAAGAACTTCGGCACCGTCCTGGGCATCTGGGCCCATCCCGACGACGAGGCGTACCTCTCCGGCGGTCTCATGGCGATGGCCGCCGACCACGGCTCTCGCGTGGTCTGCGTGACCGCCACCCGCGGCGAGCACGGCACCGCGGATCCGCAGCGCTGGCCGCCCGACCGGCTGGCCGCGGAGCGCACCGGGGAGCTCGCCCGCTGCCTGGGCATTCTCGGCGTCGGCGAGCATCACTGGCTGGGCTACCGCGACGGCGGCTGCGCGCGGGTCCCGTACGGGGAGGCGGTGGGCAAGCTGGCCGCGCTGATCGGCGAGGTGCGGCCCGACACCGTGCTGACCTTCGGCCCCGACGGCAACACCGGCCACGAGGACCACCGTACGGTCGCGGCGTGGGCGGCCGCCGCCTTCGACCGGGCCGCGCCGCCGGGAGCACGCCTGCTGCAGAGCGCGGTCGGGGAACGGTGGGCCCGCCGGTGGGCGCCGCTCAACGAGGGCCTCGGCGTGTTCTGCCCCGGCTATCCCGTCGTGGTCCCCGATCGGGCGCTCACGATCGACCTGGTGCTCGACCCGGCGACGACCGGCCGCAAGGTACGCGCCCTGGCCGCGCAACGCACGCAGACCGCCGCGCTGATCGGCCGGATGGGCCGCGACCGGTACGCCGAGTGGGTGCGCGAGGAGGCCTTTGTCGAACGCGTCCCGCCGGCGCCCGCGCACGACCCGTGCCCGCGCTGCTGGTGGGACCACACCGTGGCCCGGTGGCGCTGCACCGGTGGCCGGGAAGATCGAGGTGCGGTTGGATAGGCGAGCATGAACGCCTTCCGCGAGCTGCTGTCCGCCGGCCGGGTGACCCACGTGCCGGGCGTCCACGACCCGCTGAGCGCGACGCTCGCCGTGCACGCCGGCCATCGGGCGGTGTACCTCGCGAGGGCGGCGGTGTCCGCGGTGCTGATGGGCCGCCCCGACGTCGACTACGTGCCGGCCACCCAGATCGCCGACCGCGCGGCGACCCTGCGGCCGGTCCTGGGCGGCGTGCCGCTGCTGGCCGACGCGGGCATCGGCTTCTCCGACGAGCGGGAAGCGGTGTGGACAGCGCTTTCCTACGAACGCGCCGGCATCTCGGGCATCGTCGTGCCGCGGATGTTCGACGCGCCGGGCGACCTGGCCGTCATCGCCAGGACCACCGCGTACGCCGTGGGCGGGCTCGACGCCGTGGTGGCGGACTGCCGGGCGTACGCGGCCGCGGGCGCCGACGCTGTGCTGCCCGCCGGCGTCCACGCGGCCGCCGACCTGGCGCGGCTGCGGGACGCGCTGCCCGGCGTGCCGCTGGTGCTGTCCCGCACGGAGGCGGGGGCGGCGGCGCCCGTGCTGAGCGACGCGGAGCTGGCCGCGCTCGGCGTCCGGCTGGTGCTGCATCCGCTGGCCGCGTTGCTGGCCGCCGTCCGGGCGGCCTCCCGGACGTACCGGGCGATCGCGCAGGACGGCACCGCCGACACCGTCGACCGCATGCCGTGGGCGGCGTTCACCGCCCTGAGCGAGCCGCCGTCCCCCGACGCCGGCTACGTCCCCGCGGGCCTCGACACCTGAGAACTCGCCGCGCGACACCCGTCGCTCAAGGGCGGGAGCGCAAGGCGACCGCAGCCCGGACGAGGTCGGCATTGCTAGCGGCGATGCTGCCGTCCGGCAGCAACACCGAGTCCTCGAAGCCGACCCGCGTGTCGTGCCCGCGCCGGAAGGCGTCTCGGACCAGCGGCCACGTCCAGCCGGCCGAGCCGTGCGTCAGCCGCGGGCAGGTGGACCCGGCGTCGTCGAGCAGGCCGTTGACCCGCTGCGCCACGGCCTCGGGCGGCCCCGGCAGGTGGTAAGGCTCGCCGGGGTCCAGCTCGATGCTGACCCGGCGAGCGTGCGGCAGCAGGCCCGACGCGAGCAGCCGCGGCATCTCCTCCGGCGCCCAGAGCCCGACGTCGATGCCGATCCCGCGCTCGAGCATCGCCCGCATGACCTGCTCGAAGCCGTCCTCCGACAGGTTCACCGTGGCGACGTCCACGCCCTCCCACTCGCGGATCATCGCCACCCGGTCCGCGAGCCCGGGCACGATCCAGGCGCCCGTCGTCAGTCCGATCTCGATCGCCGCGCCGGCGAGCTCGCGCACCCGGCGGCAGGTCTCGTTCACGACCACCGGGTCGAGCGTCTCCGCGCCCGAGTCGTCGCGGACGTGCAGGTGGACGCCCGTCGCGCCGGCCGCGAAGCACTCCCCCAGCTCGTCCAGCAGCTCGTCGGGCGTCACCGGCATGCGGGGGTGGACGTCCTTGCCCCACGGTCCGGTCGGGGTCACCTGAAGCATGGTCACACGCCCAACCTAGGCGCTCCCAAGATGGCCCGCCGGGGTTGCGGCGCAGGCGCAAGCTGAGGCTGCGCCCGACTCGGGGCGCCACGAGGGAACGGGGGCACCATGAACGGATTCGTACGGCGCGGGCTGATCGTGCTGGGCACCGGGACCGCGGTGGCCGGCAGCGTGCTGCTCGGCGCGAGCATCGGCGGGCCGGCGACGGCCGGCAAGGGCGCGACGGGCGCGGACAGCTCCGTCGCGGGCACCAACTGGGACGGCGCGCCGGCCACGCTCGCCGGGCCCAGTTGGGAACATCGCACGGCGTTCAAGCCGCTGCGCGCCGAGTGACGCGGACGCTCAGGATCACGGTTCCATTGCCACACGTTGATGTCTCGCCCATCGAGATGGCCGGTGCCCTACGGTGATCCGATGGCGACGGACGAGTGGACGCGGTGGCTGCTGACCCGCCGCGACGGGGGCAACGCCGAGCTGCGGGCGCAGCACGCCACCGAGCTGGATGTCTTCCGTGACGAGGTGCTCGACCGGGCCCTGCTGGGCCCGGCCGACACCGTGCTCGACGTGGGATGCGGCACCGGACTGATCGCGTTCGGAGCGCTCGAGCGGCTCGGCCCCGGCGGCCACGTCATCTTCAGCGACGTCTCCGAGGCGGGGCTCGAGGTGTGCCGCGCCCGCGCGGGCGACGACAGGCGCTGCTCTTTCGTCCACGCGCCGGCCGAGGATCTGGCGGCCGTTCCGGATTCCTCCGTCGACGTCGTCACGACCCGTTCGGTGCTCATTTATTGCGACCGTAAAGCCGACGCCTTTCGCGAGTTCTTCCGCGTTCTCAGGCCGGGCGGCCGGCTCTCCATCTTCGAGCCGATCAATCGTTTTCTGCTCGAGCACGCCGCCGACAGCCTTTTCGGGCTGCGCGATGCGGAGGTCGGCGATCTGCTCGCCAAGGTGGTCGCGGTCTATCGCGACGGCGCACGGCGCGGTGAGAACCCGATGACCGACTTCGACGAGCGCGACCTGCTGCGCTGGGCGGCCGAGGCGGGGTTCGACGGGATCGAGGTCGACTACCGGGCGCAGCTCGACGTGCCGGCCGAGCCGATCGGCGACTGGGCCGCCCGCAAGGACGTGGCGCCCAACCCGCTCGCGCCGACCTACGGCGAGGCCATCGACATGGTGCTCACGCAGGAGGAACGCGTCCGCCTCGACACGCGGATGACCGCCCTTGCCGAGACCGGGACGCCTACGCGGCGTACGCTCGCCACCGCATACCTCAGGGCCCTTCACCCGTAGAAACGTCCCCGTGCAATCATTCAACTACAGAGCGTGCGTGTCTAATGCCCGAAGTTGTAGCCCGCGAGTACTACGCACGTGCGCACTTGAAGGTCCGAGGATTAGGACCAGAATCACCTGCATGACGTACGGCAAGAACGACCTGCCCTACCCCTACTGCGCGGACTTCTCGGGCATCGTCACCCGGGTCAAGGGGGTGCGCGAGTCCACGCGTGCCGCCCTGGTCAACTCGCTGAAGGTGGCGTCGTACCTCAAGGCCGGCGCGAACCTCATCGAGCGCAACCTCGGCGCCCAGCGACCCGCGACCGCGACCGGTGACGGCCGCAAGCAGTACTGGTCGGGTCTGAGCTTCCTGACCGAGCGTGCGCTGTCGGCCGAGGTCGAGGAGCTCGAGCTGCCGTTCCTGCGGCAGAAGGGCGCGGGTCCGTACCGGTCGACGTGGGCCAGCCACGACGACTACCTCAACGACCTGCTCGCGTTCATGCTGCACGCGATCAACTACGACCCGCAGTACGGGGCCGACGTGGAGACGCGCGGCGACTGGCTGGCCACCGACGACAGCCTCGTCGACGCGGTCGACCGGTCCAGCTACCACGAGCTGATGGCGCTGTGCCGCATGCCGCTGTTCAAGCTGCAACTGATCATGGTGGCCACGGCCCACCGCAACGACGGCATCCGCAGCTCGATCGCGAACAACTACGCGGGCGCGCTCGAGCCGTGGATGAAGATCTATCAGGAGACGATCGCCGCGCGCGGCTACCAGCTGCGCCCGGGCATCACGATCCAGGAGTTCACCAACCTGCTGGCAGCGGTCACGGAGGGTCTGGCCGTCCGCCATCTGGGTGATCCGACCGTGGACATAGCCGATCACGGGCCCACCGAGAACCTGGTGGGCAAGGGGGTTCTCGGGCTGATGGCGGCCTATCTCGAGCCGATCGACGGACCTTCGGGGCTCACCCTGCGTGAAATGTTCGAACGACAGGCCGACAACGGGGGTCCGACATGACGAGTACGACCGAGAGGCCTGTCGCCCACCGGGAGCCATCCTGGTGGGACAGGCAGGGCGACCTGATCATGCGCCGGCCGTTCAACGAGTGGACGTTCACCCACATGAACTGGCTGATGCCGACCGAACGGGTCGCCCGCGGCACCACCTCGCTCCCCTTTCCCGTCGAGCCCGAGCCGCTCGACCTGACCTACCGCTTCGAGGACCGCGACCACACCCTGGCCGAGCTGCACCGGCGCACGTTCACGACCGCGTTCGTCGTGGTGCACCGCGGGGTGATCGTCCACGAGGCGTACCCGGGCGCCTTCGCCGGCCCGCGCTCGCGCATGCAGCTGTTCTCACTGTCCAAGTCGGTGACCTCGATCCTGGTCGGCATCGCGCTCGACGCCGGGCTGATCGGCAGCGAGAAGGACCGCATCACCGACTACCGGCCGGACTTCCTCGGTACGGCGTACGAGGAGAACACGATCGCCGAGCTGCTCGACATGACCACCGGCGTGGGCGACCTCGAGACGTGGGAGGTGCCGAACAGCGGCATCAAGCAGTTCGAACAGACCATCATGGGCGGCGGTAACCTCGCCGACGTGGTCCGCGCGGCAACGCGGACCGCACCGGCCGGCGACCGCTTCAACTACTCGACCTTCGACACGCAGGTGCTGGGCTGGGTGCTCGAGGCGGCCACCGGGCAGTCCCTGGCCACGTACGCCTCCGAGCAGCTCTGGAGCAGGCTGGGCTGCGACCGGGACGCGTACTACTGGCTCACCCGGGGCCGCCCGCGCACCGCGATCGGCGGCGGCTCGCTCAACGCGACCGCCCGCGACATGGCCCGCATCGGCGTGCTCATGGCCAACGACGGCGTCGTGAACGGCGAGCAGATCGTGCCGCAGGACTGGGTGCGCCGCAGCCGCGGCAACGACCGGCCGCAGCTCGCCGTGGGCGCGCTCGGCCCCAGCGGGTACTCCCACTACGGGTACGCGAACCAGTGGTGGACGCTCGGCACGGAGTGCTTCAACGCCTTCACCGGGCTCGGGGTGCACGGTCAGTACCTGTACGTCGACCCGGACGCCGAGGTCGTCATCGTGAAGTGCAGCGCCTGGCCCACCCAGGACGACGAGCGCCGCGACGCCGAGACCGTCGCCGCGCTGCGCCGCGTGGCCGATCACCTGGCCTGCACCCGCTAGTCCTCCCCCACGCACCGCCCTCCACCGGCAGCACCACCTTGTCCGGACCTGGCCGCCCTGGCCAGGTCCGGCGCCTTTCCCTGCTCTCCTTTTCTCTTCCCCGAAAGGAAGAATCGATGAGTCCTGCCCTGAGAAGGCAGCTTCCCGCGGCTTTGCTGTCCATTGTGGTCGCCCTTTCCGCCGCCCTTCTGTCGGGGAATCCGGCCCGCGCCGCGCTTCTGTCCGGCGCGGTTCTCTCCAGTTCCGCGGCGGCCCTTCCGGCCGAATTGGCGCCACTGGCGAACGGCAAGCGGATCTCGTACGTCTCGACGAACGTGAACGGTGTCGTCGTCACCGCGACGGGCCTGGTCCTCACGCCGAAGACCGGCAAGAACAACAAGATCGTCGTGTGGGGGCACGGCACCACCGGGCTGGCCGACCAGTGCGCGCCCTCGACGAGCCAGGCGGTGTTCTGGCCCGAGGCCCGCGCCGCGATCGCCGAGCTGCTGGCGCGCGGCTGGACGGTCACCGCCCCCGACTACCCCGGCCTGGGCACCGCGCTGCCCCACCCGTACCTGGTGGGCGCCAGCGAGGGCCGCTCCATGATCGACAGCGTGAAGGCGGCCCGCAACCTCGACGCCTCGCTCGGCACCCAGTACGCGATCGACGGCCACTCGCAGGGCGGCCAGGGCGCGCTGTTCGCCAATGAGCTGGCTGCCGCCTACGACGGCCCGCTCACGCTGCGCGGCGTCGCGGCCATCGCGCCGGTGTCCAACGCCGACCTGTTCGCGCCGCTCATCCCCGGCACGCCCGCGCAGGGCTACCTGGTGATGGCGCTGTACGGCCTGCAGGCCGTGGACCCGACCGTCAACCCGGTCACGCTGCTCGCCCCGCCGGCCCGGCAGCGCACGGGCGTGCTGCAGACCGGCTGCCTCTACCAGATCCTCGAGGCGTACGAGTCGCTGACCGCCCAGCAGCTGCTGGTCGGCGGCGCCCTGCCGCAGTCGGTGATCACGAAGCTGTCCCGCTACGCGAACCCGGCGCAGAAGCCGTCGACCGCGCCGATCCTGCTGGTGCAGGGCACCGCGGACGAGGCGGTGCCGTACGTCATCACCGCCGGCCCGCTGCTGACCCAGCTCGGCGCGTACAGCCAGCCGGTGGAGTTCGTCGAGCTGGACGGCGCCACCCACGACGGCGCGGTCTTCCAGAGCACCACCACGGTGGCGAACTGGATCGCGGCCCGCTTCGCCTGACAGCGGCCGCCGACCAGCGGGCCTGTCGCTACGGCGCCGACCGCGCGCCGCCCTCCGCCGGGAACCGGTCGATGTTCGCCACGACCCAGTGGCGGAGGGCGGCGAGCGGGCCGCAGGCGTCCTTGCCGAGCGCGGTCAGCGCGTACTCGACGTGCAGCGGGACGCTCGGATAGACCGTACGGTCGACCAGCCCTTGATCCTCGAGGCGGCGCAGTGTGGCGGTGAGCACCTTGGGGCTGACCCCGTCGAGGCGCTCGCGCAGCGCGCCGAAGCGCCGCGGGCCGTCCTCCAGCGCGCCCAGCGCGAGCGCGCTCCACTTGTTGGCCAGCAGATCCAGCACCTGGCGGCACGGGCAGGAGGCGTCGTACACGTCGTGCTTGCGGTCGCATGTCACGCGGCCACCGTAGTACCCGAAGGGAACCAATGGCCGTTGACGGTAACTAGGGTCACCGAAATACCGTCGCGGCCATGAGCAACCTGATGCACGCGATCACCGCCCGCGACAACACCCTGGTCGACATCGAGGTGCCGGTGCCCGAGCCCGGCGAGCACGACCTGCTCGTGCGGGTGCGCGCGGTCTCGGTCAACCCGGTCGACGTCAAGGTCCGCGCCAGTGGCGCCTCGCGGATCCTGGGCTACGACGCGGCGGGCGTCGTCGAGCGGGTCGGCGCCGCCGTGACGCTGTTCCGGCCGGGCGACGAGGTCTGGTACGCCGGGTCGATCGATCGCCCCGGCACCAACGCCGAGCTGCACCTGGTCGACGAGCGGATCGTCGCCCGCAAGCCGGCGTCGCTCGACTTCGCCGCGGCCGCCGCGCTGCCGCTGACCGCGCTGACCGCGTGGGAGTCGCTGTTCGACCGCCTGCGCCTGACCGCCGGCAGCACCGGCCGCCTGCTCGTGCTCGGCGCCGCGGGCGGCGTCGGCTCGATCCTCGTGCAGATGGCCCGGCAGCTCACCGGGCTCGAGATCGTCGGCACCGCCTCACGGCCCGAGTCCCGGCAGTACGTGCTGGACCGCGGCGCCCACGAGGTCGTGGCCCACGACGCGCTGCCCGACGGCGTCGACTACGTCTTCAGCCCGCACTCGGCCGGCATGGTCGCCACGTTCGCCCGCATCCTGCGCCCGTACGGCGCCGTCGTCGCCATCGACGAGCCGGAGGGCCTCGACCTGGTCGCCCTCAAGTCCAAGAGCATCGCCTGGCACTGGGAGCTGATGTTCACCCGGGCCCTGTACGACCCGGAGAGCACCGCCCAGCACGAGATCCTCGACCGGGTCGCCGGCCTGGTCGACAAGGGCGTCCTGCACACCACGCTGACGAGGCGCATCGACGGCATCAACGCCGCCACGCTGCGCGAGGCGCACGCCTTGCAGGAATCCGGCTCGGCGATCGGCAAGACCGTCCTCGTCGGCTTCTGACCCGCTCGCGGGCCGTCGCGCCTTGACGCGGACGCGGCTGTAACCAAAGCTGTTGCATTATGGCGCCTGGCCCGGCCGCCGTCCGGCATCACGATGCTCGACGTGTACGCGGCGGTGGAGCCGGCGCGGCTGTTCGCCCTGCACGCCACCGAGCCCAACCTGCAGTGCCCCGTCGGCCGCGGCATCCGCCCCGTGCTCGACGCCGCCTACGGCGGGGCCCGAGCAGGCCGTCCGCCGCGAGCTCGCGCAGACCACGATCGCCGACGTGCTGCGCCACACCTTGGAGGCCCCGGCATGACCCACACCGTGGTGGAACTGCGCCAGTACACGCTGCGCCCCGGCCGGCGCGACGAGCTGATCGAGCTGTTCGACCGCGAGTTCGTCGAGACGCAGGAGGCCACCGGGATGACGGTGGTGGGCCAGTTCCGCGACCTCGACGACCCCGACCGGTTCGTGTGGCTGCGCAGCTTCCCCGACATGCGGGCGCGCAAGGCCTCGCTCGAGGCCTTCTACGGCGGCCCGGTCTGGAAGCGCCACAGCGCCGCCGCCAACGCGACCATGCTGGACAGCGACGACGTCCTGCTGCTGCGGCCCGTTCCCGGCCGGCCCGGCTTCCCGTCCGGCGGCCCCGGCGGCGGACCGATCACGGCCACGGTGCTGCTCGGCGAGAACACGTCGTTTCCCCCGACCGGCCCGGACGCGTTCGGCTTCCTGCGGACCGAGCACGCCGAGAACACTTTCCCCGCCCTGCCCGTCCGCACGGGCGAGAACGCGCTGGTCTGGTTCACGCGCGGCCCCGCGCCGCTCACCCCCGCCGCCGGCGTCCGCGGGCAGCAGCTGCGGCTGTCGCCTACTGCCCGCTCCCGCCTGCGCTGAAGATGCGCGCGAAGATCTGGTCGATGACGTCGCACTTGGCCAGGTTGTAGTCGCCCGCCTCGGCCGCCAGCCGCCTCTTCTCGGCCTCGTAGAGCTCGCGGTCCTCCGGGTGCGCGCGCAGCCAGTCCCGGAAGAGCCGGTGCCGGACGGGTTCCGGCGCGCCCCGCGGCCACACGTGCAGGTTGATGTCCTCGTCACCGCCGACCAGCATGCGGTGCCCGTGCCACCACGGCTCCCGCAGCACCAGCCGGTACCCGATCGCCTCCAGCGCCGGCACGAACCGCGACTCGTCCGCCGTGTCGCCGACGAGCAGGTCGATGTCCACGATGGGCTTGGCCGCCAGCCCCGGCACCGACGTCGACCCCACGTGCTCGATGCCCAGCACCGCGTCCCCCAGCGCCCCTTCGATCGCGGCGCGCGCGGCCTCGTACCGTCCGGCCCAGGCCGAGTCGTGCTCCGCGATCACGATGTGCGCCCAGCGTTTCGGCCGCTCCCCCACCAGGCCGGACGCATTCTGCTCCGGCGTACCGAGGAACCGTTCCACGACCTCGCGCGGATAACCGCTCATGCCCCACCTCCGGAAAATAGGAAGTCGGCCAGACTAACCAGCCGCCCGCGAACACACCAGGCAATAATCCGCATTCGTTCGTCCGACCGGATGAGGCGTCCTGCGAACGAAGTGACTACGGTCTTTGTGACATTCATCGGATAACGATCAACGGCCGGGCGGAGTGGTCCATGGAGCCAGTGAAGATCGATGTCCGTGTCGTGGTTCCCGGAGCCGATGCCGAAAGCGTGCAGGACCTGGCCTTCGACCTGCGCCGCGCGATCCTCGACACCGACGTCGACGACGTCCGGCCGGCCACCGCGCACGCGGCGCCGGCCGGCGCGAAGTCCGGCACGGCACTCACCGTCGGCGCGTTGGTGGTCACGCTGGCCCCCACCGTGATGGAGGGCCTCATGGCGGTGGTCGCGTCCTGGCTGAGCCGCCAGCCGAGGGACGTCGAGATCGAAGTGGACGGCACGCGGTTCCGGGGACCGGTGACCCGGCAGCAGCGGGACGAGTTGGTGAAGGCCTACCTGCACCGGCTCGAGCGCGAGCCGTGACCGGCGGCCCGCCGAGACGGGCGCTGCTGCTCGGGTGCAGCACGTTCGCCGACCCGTCGCTGGCCCGGCTGCGGTCACCGCGCAAGGACGTCGAGGAGCTGGCGCGGTTGCTGCGCGACCCCGACCACTGCCGCTACGAGGTGGCCACCGAGGTCGACTGCTCCAGCCAGCGCGCCCGCCGGGAGATCGAGAGCTTCTTCGCGGACGCCGCGTTCGGTGACGCGATGAACCTGCTGTACCTCTCGTGTCACGGCGTGCAGGACCGGCAGGGCCGGCTCTACTTCGCGTTCACCGACACGGAATGCGATCTTCTGGGATCGACCGCCGTGTCCGCCGAATGGGTGCGGGAATGCGTGCACAACAGCCGCTCCCGGGCCACGCTGATCCTCGTCGACTGCTGTTTCAGCGGCGGGTTCATCAAGGGCATGCAGGCCCGGTCGGCCGGCCCGAACGTCGAGGCGCTCGTGCAGGACATGCCGCGCGGAACGGGCCTCGCCGTCCTCACCGCGTCCGGCGACACCGAGGCCAGCTTCGAGGACGCCGAGGCGGCCGACGTCCGCCCGTCCTACTTCACCGACGCATTGATCAGCGGCATATCGTCCGGTGCGGCCGACCGTGACCGGGACGGCCGGGTCACGGTGGACGAGCTCTACGACCACATCTACGAGGAGGTCGTCAGCGGCCCGTCGCCCCAGCGCCCGCGGCGCCTCGGCGTCGGCGAGGGCGTGCTGGTGGTCGCCGACGCCCCGGCCACGACGCCGCAGGCCGCCGACGTGCGACCCACGCGGATGCTGGCCCACGGCGTCCAGGGCTGGGTGTCGTTCGACGGCGAGGCGGTGGTCATCGGCCGGCTCACTCTCACCAACCGGCCGAAGGGTGAGCACCGGTTCGAGGTGAGCCGGCTGTCCGGGGTGGTGGTCAAGCCCGCGACCCGGATGCAGCAGGGGTTCCTCCAGCTGGTGGTGCGGAACGCGCCGGCGGTGGCGTCGCAGCACAGCACGCTCGACTTCGGCAAGCCCGCCAACGACGACATGGCCCGGCTCCGGGACGCGATCCAGGCCGCGATCGACGCGGCACACGGCCGGCACCCGCCGGAACCCGAGCCCGTGATCACGAGCCCCGCGCCGCCGGTCGACGCCGCTCCGGGCGTGGTCGCGCCCGCGGGGCCGCCGCCCCCCGGTCCGGCGCCCGCCATGCCCCCGGACCCGCGGGAGGATCGGCGCAGCGGGGAGCGCGACGGGGAACGGGTCGCGAGGGTCGTGCCGATGGCTGCGCTCGACGGGCTGGCGGTGTGCCAGTTCGACGTCGTCCGCTGGCTGGCCCCGTGGCGTCAGTACTGGGCTCAGAACCTCGGCCGCCCCGACAACGTGCCCGCTTGGCTGCCCCGCGTCGCCCAGCACGCCGGGGGGCATGCCGCCCCGCCGGGCACCACCGCGTCCACCTTCTTCCCGTCCGCGTCCTACCTGGTCGGCTTCTGCGCCGGCATGCGAGCCACCTGGGACCGGGCGGCCGCGGGTCACCTGTTCCCCGCCGACCGCGCCACGTTCGCCGGCTGGATGGCTTACCCCACCGACTGGCTGGCGCTGGGCAGGCCGTTCGCCGAGGCGACCATCGACGACCTCACCGAAGCCCGTCGGCGGGTCCGGCGCAAGAAGGCCGGACGGCGGGCGCTGCGGGCCGTCCTCTGGACGGCCGCGAGTCTGTTCCTCGTGTTGGAGATCGCCGCGATCGGCGTCACCGTCCAGGGAGACTGGACGGACGCGGAGGGACAGCCGATCGGCGACCCCGTGGCGGTGGCGATCGCGGCCAACCTCATGTTCCTGGTTCCGCTCGCCGTCCTCGTCCTGCTGATCGTGCTGGACCTGCGCCGGTCGCGCCGCGGGTAGCGTCAGCCGGTCAGCAGGGGCAGGACGGCGGACGGCTGCTCGACGTGCGCGTTGTGTCCCAGGCCGGGCAGGTCGACGTGCTCGGCGGGCAGCTCGGCGAGCTGGGCGGCGCTGACCATCGGGTCGTGCTCGCCGCGGGCCAGCACGACCGGCACCGGCGCGGCGGCGAGCAGGGCGGCCACACCGGGCTCGCCGACGGCGAACGCACGCTGGTCGAACGCGGGCCGCCACCCCTCGGCGGTCCGCACCACGGCGGCGTCGGGCGCCTGCTCGGTCAGCCCGTCCAGGCCGGCCACGCGCAGGTGCCGCCGCGCCGCCTCCTCCCGCGTCGCGACGATCGGCGCCGGACGCTGCGCGAGCGCGGCCGCCTTCGCGAGGTCCTCGGCCGTCCACCGGACCTTGATCCCGACGCCCACCACGCGGCGCACGCCGGGCCGAGCGGCGAGGTGCAGGCCGAGGACGCCGCCCAGCGAATGGCCGACGATCACCGTGCCGCGCGGGTCGATCAGGCCGGCGACGGCCGCCGCCAGGCCGGCGAACGTGTACGACTGCAGCGCCGCCGAGCCGCCGTGCCCGGGCAGGTCCGGCGCCGCCCACGTGCCGTCCAGCAGCCGGGTGAGCCCGTTCCAGACGTCGGCGGTCGCGCCGAGCCCGTGCAGCAACAGGATCGTCGGCCCGCCCGTGCCTCCGGCGAGCACCCGCAGATCGCTCATGCGCTCAGCATCACACGGATCGCCGTGGCACTTCCGGACCGATCGCCCGGGCGGCCCGGCCGCCGGTGATGACCTTCCGGTCGCGGCGTCCCCGTCGACCGGCTCACCCGGCGCCGCCGAACACCCGATCCGGCCCGTCCGGCCGCCGCCCGGCGAGGCCGTCCGCGCCGGTTCCCGTCGCAGGTCAGCGGCCCGCTCGGGAACCGTCCGCCGCGGTGTGAGGTGCGGCACGAGCCGCGCTCACTGTCAGGAAGCTCCCAGCCGACGGGTCACCGTAAGGGGTGAGGGGCTCCAGTACCGTGGGCGCGGTGAACTGGACCAGGAAGACGACGATCACGGTCGCGGCAGTGGTGGCGGTCCTCGTCGTCGCGGTGGTCGTGTTCGTGCAGCGCGGCAACGACGACGGGCCGGTCACGGCCTCCCCCACCGGGCAGGCAAGCGCGCAGCCGAGCGCACAGCCGAGCGCCACCGGAACGCCCTGGACGGGCACCTGGGCGGTGGCCGTGCAGAACGGCGGCCCGGCGTTCGAGCGTCAGACGGTCCGGCAGATCATCCGCACCAGCATCGGCGGCGACGTCGTCCGGGTGCGGCTCTCCAACGAGTTCGGCAGCGACCCGCTGGTGGTCAGCGCCGTCCACCTGGCCCAGCACCTGAACGGCAGCACTGTGGACGCCTCGACGAACGCACACGTGACGTTCGGCGGCAACGACTCGGTGACCGTCCCGGCCGGCCAGACGGCCGTCAGCGACCCGGCCGACTTCACGCTCCCGGCCGGCGGCGACGTCGCGGTCAGCGCCTACGTGCCGCAGCGCATCGGCTCGGCCACCCAGCACGCGTTCGCGAACCGGCACAACTACGTCGCCGCGGGCAACCAGGCCGCCAAGGCGTCGCTGTCGGGCGCCCGGACGTTCGACAACTACGCGTTCCTGGCCGGCGTCGACGTGCAGAACCCGCAGTCCGAGGGCGCGGTCGTCGCGCTCGGCGCCTCGATCACCGACGGGTTCGACTCCACGTTCGGCGAGAACCGGCGCTGGCCCGACCAGCTCGCGCGGCGGCTGATCGCGGCGGGCCGGAACGTGGGCGTGCTCAACGCGGGCATCAGCGGCAACCAGCTCACCAAGGACGGCGCGGGCCAGAGCGCGCTCAACCGCTTCGACCGCGACGTGCTGGCCCAGACCGGCGTGAAGTGGGTGGTGTTCTCGGACGCGGCGATCAACGACCTCGGCGACGGCAACCCGCCCAGCGGCGAGCAGCTGATCGCGGCGCTGCAGCAGCTCATCCAGCGCAGCCACGACGCCGGCATCAAGATTTTCTGCGCGACGCTGACCCCGTACGAGGGCACCGACTACTGGAGCGAGCAGGGCGAGGCCGGCCGCGACGCGGTGAACGACTTCATCAAGGCCGACGGCAGCGGCTGCGACGCCGTGATCGACCTGGACGCCGCCACCCACGACACCGCCGACCCGACCCGCTACAACGCCCGCTACGACTCCGGCGACCACCTGCACCCCAACGACGCCGGCATGGAGGCCATCGCCGCCGCCGTCGACCTGGAGCTGTTCCGCTCCTGAGCCCCTGACCCGTGGCTCGCCACGGCGTCGACGGGGCCACACTCCGCGCCGACATCGACGCGCTGAGCGCCTTGGAGGGCCGACGACGTGCGGTCCATCCGCAAGCGGAGCCACGGGTCGACAAGACCCAGCGGCGAAGTCGGGATGCACAGAACCGCAAGGGCCAGGCCGACCCCTTTCCAGGTCGGGTTCAAGGTGCTGCCCCGCCGGTGGATCGTGGAACGCTCACGCCGCCTGATCAACCCGGCATCCGGAGACGCGCGCGGATCGTGGCAGTTGCGGACGTTCTTGTCGGAGGGCCGTGCAAAAATCCCGCCCATGCCCGAGATCGTCACCGCAGCGCTGGTTCGCGAAGGCCAAGTCCTGCTCGTCCACCGAAGCCCGAACAAACGTGTCTACCCGAACGTGTGGGATCTGGCCGGTGGGCACATCGATTCAGGCGAGACGGAGTTGGCTGCGCTCGCGAGGGAGGTACACGAGGAACTAGGCGTGCAGATAGCAACAGGCTCGGCGATCCACCTGTGCCGGCTGGAGATAGGGCGCGCAGAGGAATCGGTGTGCTTGAACGCCTGGATCGTCAGCGGGTGGGAAGGGACACCGACAAACACCGCTCCCGATGAACATGACGAAATCCGTTGGTTCTGGCCGGAGGAGTTGCCCCCGCTCGCCCACGAACCCGTACGCACGGCGTTGATGGAAGCCATGCGGGGCGCTCGCGCCTGACCGTCAACGCGTCGCCTCCTCGTCGGATCCGGGCCGCGCCGCGGTCCAAGCGATCGTCTCAGCCGAGATCCCCCGTTTCAGAGTCATCGCTCGATCTCTTGGTTGATAGTGTGCGGCGGTGCCGATCATCATCAGTCTCGCTACCGCGTCCGATGTGCCATGACGCCGGACCTGCGACATGCCGTCCGCGCGATCATCCTGGATGAGGACGACCGCATTCTGCTCTGCCGGTTCGACTCTCCGCACCCGGCGGTACCCGAACAAGCGAAGGCAGTCTGGGCGGCACCAGGTGGCGGCATAGAACCCGGCGAGGACCCGCTGACGGCCCTGCGCCGGGAACTGCGGGAGGAGACCGGTCTGGCGGTCACCGCCGATCCCCCGCACATCTGGCACCAGGAAGTCTCGGCCGCCGACCATCCGCAGGCCTCCGGCGGCATCATCAACGACTACTTCCTTGTCCGCGCGAACAACTTCCAGCCCCGCGGCGACCTGACGGACGACCAACTCGCCGCCGAGGAGAACTTGGGCGCCTTCCGCTGGTGGCAGCTCTCGGAGATCGCCGACCATGCGGGATCTGAGCTGTTCTCACCCCGCGACCTCACTACCCCCTTGACAGCGCTGCTCACTGCGGGAATTCCGGATCGGCCGGCCCAACTCGGCCTCTAGCAAATCTCCAGGTGCGCAGATCGCAGGCATACGACTCGAGTCCGCCGATCCACGCAAGGCGGGAGTTCTGGACGCAGAGACATCTCAGCGGCAGTGCTGGTCAGCCGACGTGGGCCTCCGGCGCGGTGAGATAGCGGCCGCTCAGTCGGCGATAGGGGCGGCTGCCCAGCGCGACCGCGGTGGCGATCAGGCCGATCACGCCGGTGAGGATGAAGACCAGGGCGAGCCCGCGGGCGGCGCCGGTGCCGAACCAGCTGCCGATCCAGCGGGCGCCCGAGCCGTCGGTCATGAACGGGATGAACACGAACTGCGCGAGCGGCGAGACGAGGAACGCGGTCAGCGGCGACGCGGCCTGCTCGACGCTCTGCGCGAACCCGAACACCCGGCCCTGCCGCTCGTACGGGACCACCTTCTGCAGGATGGTCTGCTCCGCGGCCTCGGCGTAGGGAACGATCAGCATGTACGCGTAGAGCCCGACCGCGAGCCAGACGACCGAGTCGCGCAGCGGGAAGAGCAGCGTCACCGTCCAGCCGGCGATGTTGACCAGCAGCAGCAACCGCACCGGGTTCGCGCCGAGGCCGGTACGGGCGATCAGCAGGCCGCCGACGATGAAGCCCGTGCTGAGCACCCCCCACAGCAGACCCCAGCCCTGCACCGACATCATCGAGAGGCCGTACGCGTCGAGCAGCGCCATGAAGACGCCGCCGAGCAGGTTGTTGAACGCGGAGAAGACGATCAGCGCGGGGAGCCCGGGGACCTGCCCGATGACCCGTACGGTCCCCCGCAGGTCGACCCGGCGGTCGGACCCGGACGCCGCGGCCTGCGACGCCCTACCCGGCGGCACCCGTACGAGCGCCAGGTGCAGCAGCGCCAGCGCCAGCACGACGAGCGCCGCGACCAGCACCCAGAACATCCCGCCGAGCGCCACCAGCAGCCCGCTGATCACGGAGGTGACCAGGAAGGACACCCCCGACGCGGTGCCCACCAGCCCGTTCGCGCGGTCGCGGGTGTCCTCCTCGATGAGCGCGGTCACCATGGCCGGCAGCGCGATCGTCCGGATGTTGCCGGTGATCACCCCGACCATGAGCAGCACGATCAGCGTCCAGAGCCACCCGCTCGCCGGGTCGCGGAAGTCCTCGCGCGGCGCGAGCTGGTAGACCGTGAGCGCCACCGCGTACAGCAGCAAGGAGATCCCGGCCGAGACCTGCATCATCGTCCGCTTGGCGTGGTGGTCGACCAGGCTGCCGAACCAGATGCCGGTCAGCGCCGTCATCACCAGGAACACGCCCGAGATGACGCCCGTGGCGAACACCGAGCGGGTCTCCAGGTACGTGTAGAACGTGATCGCGAACCACACGGTGAAGTTGGTGACCGACACGAGCAGCGTGTTGACCAGCAACTGGTAGAAGACCCCGACATGACCCCGCAGCACGCCCATGGCGTCCACCGTATGACCTCAAGCACCCTTGAGGTCCATCGATCCGTTGCCGGTGTCACACTCCGTACGTGGATCTCACCGAGGCGAGGCGGCTCGCCACCGCTCTGATGCAGCGGCACGGGCTCGCCGGCTGGCAGTTGGTGTTCGACAACGCCCGCACCCGCGCCGGGGTGTGCCGCTTCGACCGTCGTGAGATCGGCCTGTCCCGGGTGCTGACCGGGCTGTACTCCGCCGAGCAGGTGACCGACACGGTCCTGCACGAGATCGCCCACGCCCTGACCGGCCCCGGGCACGGCCACGACCGGGTGTGGCGGGCGACGGCGCGGCGCATCGGGTGCTCCGGCCTCCGCTGCGTGCCGGCCGACGCGCCGAAAGCCGAGGGCGCGTGGGTGGGGACGTGCCCGGCCGGGCACCGCATGACGGCCCACCGGCGGCCCGTCCGGGTGCGGTCGTGCCCGTCCTGCTCCACCCGCTTCGACGTGGCCGCGATCTACAACTGGACGCACGGGGGCCGCCCGGCGCCGATGCACCCCCGCTACCGCAGCGAGCTCGCCCGCCTGGTCGCCGGCCCGGCCGCGCCGGCGCCCGCGCCCGTGCGGGTGGCGGTCGGCGACCGGATCCGGCTGACCGGCCCGGGCAAGTACCACGGCCTGACCGGCGTCGTGGTCAAGCGCGGCCGCTCCCGCTATCAGGTGCAGACGGAGGCGGGCCTGCTCAGTGCCGCGTTCGCGGCGGTGGAGCCCGCCTAGCGCGCCGCCGTCCGGCGAAGTCGTGATCGCTGTCCTAGGTGAGCGGAAGGCCGACGTAGTTCTCGGCGAGCGTCCGCGCGGCCGACGACGAGCCGGTGACCATCTCGAGCTCGGCGATCTGGCGCCGCAGGTCGAAGTCGGTGGCGCCGGAGAACCGGTGCAGCATCGAGGTCATCCACCACGAGAAGTGCTGCGCTCGCCACACCCGCCGCAGCACCGTGCGGCTGTACGACTCCAGCAGCCCGGTGTCCTTGGCCTCGTAGAACGCCCCGAGCGCGCGGTCGAGCACGTGCACGTCGGCGACGGCCAGGTTGAGCCCCTTCGCGCCGGTCGGCGGGACGGTGTGCGCGGCGTCGCCGGCGAGGAAGAGCCGCCCGTACTGCATGGGCTCGCACACGAAGCTGCGGAACTGCAGGATCGCCTTCTGGAAGATCGTCCCCGTCTTGATCGTGGCGCCCGCGCCGGCGACCCGCTGCTGGATCTCGTCCCAGATCTGCGCCTCGGACCAGTCGTCGGGGTTCGCCTCCGGGTCGCACTGGAAGTACAGCCGCTGCACGCTGGGCGAGCGGGTGGAGATCAGCGCGAAGCCGCGGTCGGAATGCGCGTAGATCAACTCGTCGGACGACGGCGGCGCCTCGGCCAGGATGCCGAACCAGGCGAACGGGTACTGGCGGAAGAAGTCCGTACGGATCTCACCCTCGGGGATCAGGAACCGGGTGTACGTGCGGGAGCCGTCGCAGCCGGCCACGAAGTCGCACTCGATCTCCTCGCGGCGGCCCTCGTGCGTGAACCGCACGACCGGCCGATCGCCGTCGAGCCCCTCGACGGCGGTGTCGCTGATCCCGAACCGCAGGTCGCCGCCGGCCGCCAGCCGCGCCGCGATCAGGTCCTTGAGCACCTCGTGCTGCGCGTACACCGTCACCGCCCGCCCACCGGTCAGGTCGTGCATGTCGATCCGGTGGATGCCGCCGTTGAAGGCCAGGTTGATGCCGTGGTGCACGAACCCGTCCCGCTGCATCCGGTCGCCCAGCCCCGTCCGCGTCATCAGGTCGACCGTGCCCTGCTCCAGCACCCCCGCCTTGATCGTCTCCTCGATGTCGGCCCGGCTGCGCAGATCGATCACCACCGACTCGACGCCGCGCAGGTGCAGCAGGTGAGAGAGCATCAGCCCGGCCGGTCCGGCGCCCACGATCGCCACTTGAGTCCGCATGCGGCCAAGCTAGGTTTCTCCGGCGGCCCGCCGGACAACTCCTGTCACTGGGCGGAAAGGCCTTTACGTACGGCTGCTCCCTATTCACCTTGCCCACAGCCAGCCGCCGCCGTCGCCGGGCGGCGCTGCTCATCGCCAACCTCGGCGCGCCGTTCCGCATCCGCGCCGGCGCCGCGACGGCCGAGTACGCCGACGGTTGCCGCGCGAGGAGTTCCGCGACCCGGCGAGCGGGTGGCTCTGGACGCTGATCGTGCTGCTCATGGTCGGGGTGATCACCGGCAACATCCGGACGATCGCGCTGCCGGCCATGGTGACCGCGCTCATCGAGGAGGACACCCGCGACCGCGCGAACGGGCTGGTGGGCACCGCGTCGGGGGTGTCCTTCCTGGTCACCTCCGTGATCAGCGGGCTGCTGGTGGCACTCGGCGGGATGTTCTGGGTGCTGGTCGCGGCGCTCGTCGTGCTGGCGCTGGCGCTGCTGCACCTGGCGCTCGTGCGGGTGCCGCCGGGTAGGGCGTCGCAGGCCGCCGCGTCCGGGTCCGACCGCCGGGTCGACCTGCGGGGGACCGTACGGGTCATCGGGCAGGTCCCCGGGCTCCCCGCGCTGATCGTCTTCTCCGCGTTCAACAACCTGCTCGGCGGCGTCTTCATGGCGCTGCTCGACGCGTACGGCCTCTCGATGATGTCGGTGCAGGGCTGGGGGTTCGTGTTCATCCCGTTCATGACCGACGGCTCGGGCGCCCGCTGGATCGGCAGCTGGTTCGGCACCGGCGCCGCCCGCGGGCTCGCCGTGGTCTTCATCCTCACCGGCGTGATCGGCCTGATCGCCACCGCGGTCGCGCTGGGCAGCTGCCCCTATCGCCGCTTGAGCGGCCGCTATCTCACCGCGCCGGAGGCCCGCGTCGGCTGACCAGCACCGCCGCTGGGATATCTTCGGATCTGTTGTTCGGCGCAGAGGCACCGATCACCTGGAAGCTCCGGGACTCCCGGGACGGGGCGCGGTGAGCCACTTGCGAAAGACGCGATCAACCGGCGCGCATCAGGACCGCAGCACCGTGTCCTCCACCCGGACCGCCGGAAGGACTTCGATACGGGCGCGTCCGGACCAGCCGAGGGAGCCGTACTCGAGGACGATTTCCGCGCCGGACCCCGTCGCCGCAACCGTCAGCAGTGTGGCCATCTCGCGGAACAGGTCGGCCACGACCCGGCCGCCCCGGCGGTGACGGACCCGGACACTGTCGTCGGTGACGTCCCACGTGATCTGCACCTCTTCGCCCTCCGCGACCGGGACGCGCAGCTCTCGCACGTACTCGTCACCCGACACGTCCTCTGTTCCGGGTGCGACGCCGAGACAGGCCAGCCAGGCCTCGTCGGCGGCCACTTCGAGGTTCGGCACGCTCGCATCCTAGGCAGAGACGGCTCACAGGATGCCCGCGACCACCGTGTTGAAAGTTTGCCGTTCGATCACCTCGGAGGCCGGGGGCGGCTCGATGGCCACCGGCACCCCGTAGTCCGAGAACTCGAGCACGAACAGGTTGTCGGCGGACTTACCGAACCCGCTGCTCACTCGCGTGAGCCGCCCCGCGGCGTCGAGCTCCGCCGCGAAGTGGCCGTCCTCGGACTTCGGCTTCCTCAGCAGGGTGCCCCGGAACGAGCGCTCACCGACCCGGGTGACCTTCGTTCCCTGCGTCACCGTGGTGCGCGGCAGCTTCCAGGGGAAGCCCGTCCGGAAAAGGGTCGTGGTCTCGATATTGAACGCCGTCTGCCTGATCCACTTGTTGAGGTCCGCCGCGTCGAACAACACCGCCTTGCCGATGGGCATCCGCAAAACCTTGACCCACACGTCGTCACCGACGCGCCGGACCACATATGCGTCGGAGGCGACCTCGTAGTCACCGGTGGCCGCATTGATCATCCCGGTGAGCCTGGTCGCGAGCGGCGCGACCCCGGGCAGGGAAATGACGATCCGCGCGGAC
Source organism: Actinoplanes sp. URMC 104 (assembly GCF_051386375.1). Lineage (NCBI taxonomy): Bacteria > Bacillati > Actinomycetota > Actinomycetes > Micromonosporales > Micromonosporaceae > Actinoplanes > Actinoplanes sp. URMC 104. Next base: position 234,300 of record NZ_JBPQTO010000011.1, read on the forward strand.
TGCGCGCCCAGCTTCCCGGCACCCACGGCGAGCGCCGCCTCCGGATCGGCCGGCAGCGACACGCTGACCGCCACGTCCGGCTGGTCCACGCCGGCTTGCGCCTGCGCGCATCCCGCCGTACTCAGGGCAAGAATGATCAGCCCACCGATGACCAGCCGCATCGCCCGCACGTCCCCCGCTTCGATCGTCAGCCGCGGAAGTAAAGCACGATCCGACCGACAGCTGTCGCCGGGGACGGTCAACCCTGGGCCGCCGTCCAGAACAGAGCCCGCCCCACCTGCGCATAAAGCCCCTTGGGATGCGCCCGGAACAACGGCTCGGTCCCGAACAGCACCACCCGCGACCCCGTCACGGACGTCCCCGACACCACCGCGGCCTGCCCCGCGGCCTGCTCCGGCCCGCCGACGCCCGGCGCCGCCGGCAGCCAGTGGCCCGCGACGAGCGGGTCACCCCCGTACCGCTGCTCGACGGTGAAGCCCGCCCCCGTGAACCAGATCGGCGAGTACACGAACGAGTTCGGCAGCGAGCCCGCGCCCACGACGGGGCCGGTGTTCTGCACGGCGACGACTCCGTTGGCGTCGCCGCGGCCGGTGACCGCGGTGGCGGGCAGCAGCCCGGCCGCGGTGTTGAAGGCTGCCCCGGTCGCCCCGCGGGTGACCACGCCGCCGCCGTGGGCCAGGTAGGCGTCGACGGTGGCGCGACCGGCCGGGTTGAGCTGGGCGTAGCTCAGCCCGGAGGAGACCAGCAGCGTGTCGACGCCGTCGAGATCCGCTCCGGCGTTGAGCAGGGCGGTGGAGACCGTACGCACGTCGAAGCCCATCTGGCGCAGCGCGAACAGCTCGTCGGGGGCGACGGCGGCGCCGAGCACGGGACGGCTCACGGGGGCGCCGGAGGGGATGCCGTGGGCGGCGACGAAGCGTACGCCGTAGGTCTCGGCGACCTGCTCGGCGTGGCGGCGCGCGGAGGCGGGGAGGACGACGGTGGCCGCGTCGGCTCGGAACAGCTTGACGTCGCGGTCGAGGAGGGCGTTCACGGCGCGTACGTCGGCGCCGTCGCGCAGGGTGAGGGCCAGGGGGCGGCCCTTGCGGGCGGTGACCGCGCCGGTGGCCGTGGCGGCGGCCACCGGCGCGGAAGCAACGCGAGGGGCAGCGTAGCGGCTGATGTCAACCGCCGCGCCCCAGAGCAGGCGGTGGCTCCAGCCGGAGATGTCGTACATCTGCGGCACGAGGTCGGAGATGTCGCGGCCGGCCTCGAGCATGACGTTGGCGAGCCCGCGCTTGGGCTGGTGCATGTCGACGACGTACGTGCCCGCGGCATAGCGCTTGCCGTTCAGCGTGAAAGCCGAGGTGGCGCGCCTGACGCGCACGTCGTGGGCGACGAGGTGGTCGACCAGGCGGGCCGCGGCGGGGGTGCCCGCGGGGATGACGTACGCCCGGGGGAAGGTCGTCGAGTAGCGGTCCTCGGGGCCGAAGCCGTCGACGAAGCCGTCCGGGATCGACGGCGACGGCTCGCCCGCCCAGCCGCGGCGGAACTGCTCGATCTGGTCGGCCAGCAGCGCCGAGCGGTGGGTGTCGGCGTACGTGAGCGCCGCCTCGATCGTCGCGGAGGCGACATCGGTGTTGATGGCGGAGCGTCGCCGCAGCTCCTCGACCGGCAACGTGGTGTATTCGGCTCGGTTCACGCGCAGCGGGATCTCGACGGTGTGCCCGATGGCGCCGTGGTACATCGAGTACATCGGGGTGAAGATCGGCGGCCAGTCGTCCCAGTCGCCGGGCGCGTAGTCGCGGAACGGGATGTCGGCGCGCTGGGTCTCGGCGTACCCGAGCCGTTGGATGGCGGCTTCCATGCCGAGCGCGTTGGGCAGCGCGTGCTTGATGTAGAGGTCGTACTCGTAGTTCTGCCCGTGCGGCGGCGTGGCCGGCTCGATCAGCGTGGTGCCGGTGTAGCCGTGCTCGTCGAGCATCACCAGCGGCTGGGTGGCGATCAGCACGTCGCGTACGGCCCGCGACTCGGGCTGCGAGCTGGTGGCGTGGTCGCGGTTGATGTCGAAGCCGGCGCCGTTGGCGCGGGTGCCGGCGATCCGCCCGTCGGGGTTGTTGGTGACGGTCACATACACCCGCGTACGCCGGAGGAACTCCGCCGTCGCCGCGTCGGTGGCGGTGGCGAGGCGCTCGATGACCCGCAGCGCGCCGTCGGTGCCCTCCCACTCGTCGCCGTGGATGTTCGCGTTGATCCACACCGGCGTCTTGTAGCCGCGGGCCAGGGCGCGATCGCGGGCGGCGGCGCGGGGGTCGTCCTCGATGAGCGCCCGCCAGCGGTCCTGGCGCGCGGCCTCCGCGGCGGACTCGGGGGCGGTCACCGTGGCGAGGTAGAGGTCACGGCCGAGCGCGGAGTGCCCGACCACCTCGGCCGACACCCGGTTGGAGGCGGCCTGCAGCGCGTTCAGCCTCGGCGCGATGCCGTGGTACGGGACGAGGCCCAGCTTGATCGCCCGATCGTCCGGGTTCTCCGGCGGCAGCGGCAGCCGGTGCTGCCGCGGATAGCCCTGCCGCGCAGGCTTCCAGGCAGTGGTGGGGGCCGGCGCCGCGAGGGCCGCGACGGCCGGTTCCCCGGCGGCGATCTCGTTGCGCTCGGGCCCGTTGCCGAACTCGCGGGTCGACGCCGGGCGGTCGGGAGCCCCACTGGCGGGGGCGGCGAGCAGGCCGGCGGCGAGCAGCGCCGCACAGAGACCGGCGGCCGTACGGGGCAGGTCCACAGTGCACCTCCGTCGGGATGTTCCGACCCTCCCCCACCGCCGGCCCCCACCGCAACGCGCGCGGGTCATACCGTTTGGGTCATCGCACCGCCAGGACACCCCGTACGGTGTTCACGAACTTCCAGAACGGGTCCTGCAAGGTGTCCTTGCGGTCGAGGCGGGTGTCGAGACCGAACATCTGCCGGCGCAGCGGCGTGGTCATCTCGAACTGCACGCCGGCGCCGCGCAGATTGCGGTTGACGATGTTGGCGGGTTCCTCGCCGCTGAGCTTCGGCTTGACCGCCGCGTCCCTCGCGTCGAACAGTGCGCCGTTCAACGCAGCCACCATGGCGTTGCGCAGGGCGGTGTCGCGCCCGCCGACGAGCACGATGGCTTCGGTCTTCTCGTAGCCCGCCTCCTCGGGCGCGAAACCGTGCAGCGACAGGGTGCGGCGGCTTCCCCCGGCGATCGCCTCGGCCACCGGGTCGTCGCAGTGGGTCGACGTGACGTGCAGGTTGCCGTTGTCCTTCGGCCGGATGCCCTCGAGCATCCAGTAGTCGTAGACCGCGCCGCCGACCAGCCCGCCGGCCGGTTTGTAGCCCGCGATCGCGAGGCACAGCTCGGACGTGCCGCCCTCGATGGCGCCGCCGTGCAGGGCGAGGATCGCGGTGTCCGGGTACGGCGAGCTCTCGTCGGCCGCGTGCCGCCGGAACCGCCGGACGTAGTCGACGCCCTCGGTGGTCCTCGAGTACAGATCGGTGTTGGATTCGTAGTCGTCCGCGGCCAGAGCCGGACGCGCTCCGGCGGCCACCGGTGAGACGGCGGCCGCCCCGAGCGCGGTCAGGACGGTACGGCGTTTGAGCATCGACATGGCTGCATGCTCTCACGGCCGGGCCGGCTCAGAAGGCCGGCAGCACCGAGCCCTGGTACTTGTCGGTGATGAACTTCTTGACCTCGGGCGAGTGCAGGAGCTTCTCCAGCTTCACGATCCGCTCGTCGCTCTCGTCGCCCGTGCGGACCACCAGCAGGTTCGCGTACGGGTTGCCCTCGCCCTTCTCCAGCGCCAGCGCGTCGGTGGCGGGCTTGAGCCCGGTCTCGATCGCGTAGTTGCCGTTGATCACCGAGACGGCGGTGTCCTCGAGGCTGCGCGGCAGCTGGGCCGCCTCGAGCGCCTTGAACTTGAGGTTCTTCGGGTTCGCGGTGATGTCCTTCTCGGTGGCCTTGACCCCGGCGCCGTCCTTGAGGGTCAGCAGGCCGTTGGCGGCGAGCAGGTTGAGCGCGCGACCGGAGTTGGACGGGTCGTTCGGGATGCCCACGACGCCGCCGTCGGGCACCTCGCTGAGGCTCTTGACCTTCTTGGAGTAGAGGCCGAGCGGCTCGATGTGCACCGGCTTGAGCGGCGTGAACTTGTAGCCCTTCGCCGCGACCTCCTCGTTCAGGTACGGGATGTGCTGGAAGTAGTTGGCGTCGAGCTGCTTCTCCTGCAGCGCCACGTTGGGCTGGATGTAGTCGTTGAACTCGACGATGTCGAGCTTGAGCCCCTCGGCGGACGCGAGGTTGTCGGAGATGTACTTGAGGATCTCGCCGTGCGGGACGGGGCTCACGCCGACCTTGAGGGTGTCGGACGCGGCACCCGAGGCGGCGTCGGAGTCGTCCGAGCCGCACGCCGCGAGCCCCAGCAGGAGGGTCGCGGAGGTGAGGACTGCGGCCAGAGTGCGGCGCATGATCGGCCTTTCTATTTGTGGGAGAGGCGGCGGACGAGGACATCGCCCGCCATCTGGACGAGCTGGACGAAGACGACGAGGACGACGACCGTGGCGACCATGACCTCGGTCTCGAAGCGCTGATAGCCGTACCGGATGGCCAGGTCGCCGAGGCCGCCGCCGCCCACCACGCCGGCCATGGCCGAATAGCCGACCAGCGCGATGACGGTGATGGTCAGGCCCGCGACCAGGCCCGGGCGGGCCTCGCGCAGCAGCACCTTGCCGACGATCTGGCGGCGGGTGGCGCCCATCGCGGTGGCCGCGGCGACCACGTCCGGCGGTACCTCGCGCAGCGCCGCCTCGACGATGCGGGCGAAGAACGGGATCGCGCCGATCGTCAGCGGCACGATCGCGGCGTCGGTGCCGATCGTCGTGCCGACCACGGCCCGGGTGAACGGGATGACCGCGACGAGAAGGATGATGAACGGCAGCGAGCGGGTCACGTTGACGACGAAGCCCAGCACCGACGAGACGGCCGGCGCGGCGAGCAGCCCGCCCGGCGCGGTCAGCACCAGCAGCACGCCGAGCAGCAGCCCGCCGACGGCGGTGAGCACTGTGGAGACGCCGACCATCCAGGCCGTCTCCCGCAGCCCGACCGCGAGCAGGTCGGAGATCTCGGACCAGGTCACGACGCACCCTCCGTCCGGGGCACGCTGAGCCGGGCCCCACGCTTGCGCAGAAACTCCAGCGGCGCCTGGTCGTCGCCGGGCAGGGCGAGCCGCAACCGGCCGGCGCGGGTGGCCGCCAGGTTCTCCACCGAGCCGCCGAGGATCCGCACGTCGGTGTCGAAGCGGCGGGCGAGCTCGGCGAGCAGCGGCGCCTCGGCCTCCTCGCCGCTGAGCGTCACGTCGACGACGGTGTGCCCCGGCAGCGACGTGGGCCCGTCGAGCGGGAACAGGCCGCGGGCGAGCTCGGAGTCCGGCTCGTGCAGCAGGTCGGTGACGGCGCCGGACTCGGTGAAGCGCCCGTCGCGCATCACGGCCGCCGAGCGGCAGATCCGCTTCACCACGGTCATCTCGTGGGTGATGAGCAGGATGGTCAGGCCGAGCCGTACGTTGAGATCGAGCAGCAGCCGCAGGATCGACTCGGTGGTGCCGGGGTCGAGCGCGGAGGTCGCCTCGTCGGAGAGCAGCACCTTGGGCCGGGTGGCGAGCGCGCGGGCGATGCCGACGCGCTGCTTCTGACCGCCGGAGAGCTGACTGGGGTACGCGTCCGCGCGCTCGCCGAGCCCGACCAGCTCCAGCAGCTCGGCGACCCGCGTGCGGCGCTCGGCCCGCGGGACCCCGGTGACCTCCAGCGCGAACGCGACGTTGCCGGCGACCGTCCGCGAGGACAGCAGCGCGAAGTGCTGGTGGATCATCCCGATCCCGTGGCGGGCGAGGCGCAGCCGCCGCCGGTTCAGCGACGTGAGCTCCACGCCGTCGACCGACACCGTGCCCTCGTCGGGCCGTTCCAGCATGGTGACGCAGCGCAGCAGCGTGCTCTTGCCGGCGCCGCTCTGCCCGAGCACGCCGAACACGTCCCCCTCGGCGACGCTCAGGTCGACGCCGTCGACGGCCACGACCGCCCGGCCGCGCCGTCCCGTGGCCCGGTACGTCTTCCGGAGCCCTCGAATCTCAATCACGTGACACCCTGACTTGCGTGGCCGACGACTCTGTATAACCCACAAATCCCATAGGCTACGAGACTTCGACACGCTAGCCTGCCCGTGCGGGCGGCGCCATGCGCTGTAACGACCATCACGACCGTCGGCCCTGACCACCACCCATCGGCCCGCGGTCGGCAGGATGCCCGCGCGAGCGGCGTCAGTCGGGGGTGGAACCCACCAGCGCGGGACCGTCGTGCGGCACGCGGCGGCGCGCGACCCAGCGCTCGAAGATCAGCGAGGTGAACGGCGGGATGGAGGCGGCCAGGCCGGCCAGGGTGCGCGGCAGCGACCAGCGCTCGGCGCGGGCCGTCCAGAGCGCGGCGACCACGTAGGCGACGAACAGCGCCCCGTGCAGGCGGCCGAACACCCAGACACCGAGGTCGGTGACCTCGGCGACGCGCTTGAGGTACATGCCGACGAGCAGTCCCGCCCACGAGAAGGCCTCGGCCACGGCCGTGATGCGGAAGATGCGGTACGGCTGCGGCACGAGGACGCCCCTGTTCGACTGGTCGTTTCCGGACGGGAGCATCCGATCGTATCCCCGTTGCACGGGAGCGACCGCCGGGGCACGGACCCCGGCGGTCGCCGCTTTCTCCCGGGCGCCTCCTAGTGGAAGGCCCGCTGGTTGACCTCGACCAGGCGGCCGGCGTGCTTGATGCCGAGGAACCCGGCGATGCTCCACGAGGTGGCGTAGAGCTTGCCGTCGGCGTACTCGATGCCGGTCGGCATCGTGACGGCGGCGTGCGTGACCCGGCCGTGGTCGATGCGGGTCAGGCGGCCCACCTTCGACGGGTCGAACCCGGGCGGCGGCTGCTCGCCGGGAGGCGCGCCGAACAGCACCTCGGAGGCGTAGATGGTGCCGCGCGGGCTGACGGCGACACCGGTGAGCGAGGTGAAGCCGCTGTACTTGCGCAGCACCTTGCCGGTGCGGCCGTCCAGCTTGTAGATCGCCGCCGCGCCCGGCTTCTCGGCGCCGAGCGTCGAGACGTAGACGTACCGGCCGCGGGCCACGACGCCGGTCGGCACCGGGTCGCACCCGATCGTGCCGGGGTTGGCCTGCGCGCCCTTGGCCAGGCACTCCTTCGTCCGCGGGTTCGGCGGCACGAAGAACGTCGAGACCCGGCCGGTACGGGGGTCGACCCGCAGCACGTCGTTGGCCCCGCCGTCCGCCACCAGCAGCCCCCACCGCGTGGCGGTCATGCTGAACGGGTTGGACAGCGCGTCATAGGGCTTTCCGGACTTGTCGAACTGTTTCTGCCCGTCCGGGTTGCGCCGCAACTCGTATTTCAGCAGATCGGCGAGAACTCTGACGTTTTTGCCATTCCTGTCGGCCACCAGCACCGACGCGGGCGGGTATTTCGAGGGCGCCGGTTTTCCGTCCTCGCCGGGCCCGCCGAGCACCACATAGATCTTTCCGTGATGCCACGCCACACCGGACGCCGCCGCCGCTTTCGAGATCAGGGTCGTGCGGGCGCCCGATCTCAGATTGACCGCCGTGACCTCGCCGCTGTCCGCCTCGGCCACCAGCGCCACGTGCCGCGACAGCACGTCGAGGCCGTACGGGCCGTCGAGCTTGGTGGTGATGGTGCGGACGACCGGTGCGCGGGAACCGTGGCCGCCGGCGTGGGCGGGCAGGCTCGCGACAACCGTGAGCGCGCCCGTCCCCACCGCCGCGGCCATTTTCAGCGCAGAAGTGAATCTCATCCTGTCCCCCTCGACAGATGCGCTTGCTGACCTTTCCCGCCGCCCCACGGCGGGATCTTATTTCTTCGGTGCGAATTCCAACCTAGAAAGGCGGTGAAGGCACGGCAACCATCCGTTCGGCCGACTCGTCGAAGAAATCGGCCTCCCCGGAAAGTGTCGCCATTACGACCCATTCACTCTGATCATTTGCGGTCGCGAGTGCCAGATTTCGGCAATGGCTCCACCGGATGACCGGCTGGTTCTACAGTCAGGCCATGGAGCTGCGATGGTGGTCGATCGAGGTCCTGGACGCCCCGGGCGGCTCGGCGCGTGCCTGGCGCGACGCCCTCGGCAACGCCCTGACGGAGGCGGCGATCACCAACGGCGCCTACCGCTGGGAATGGCACATGCAGCCGTGGGGCCTGCTGTTCGAGATAGCGTTCCGCACCGACGAGGCGTGGTCGGCGTTCCGCGCCCTGCCCGTGGTGTCCGCGGCCCTCGACGCGGTGCCCGACGCCGAGCACGGCCTCTACGTCTATCCCGGCCGGGGCGGCAGCGGAGGGCGTACGTCGCCCCGCCGCCCGCACCCGACCGCCGGCGCGGGGGGCGCCGAGCTGCCGCTGTCGGAGGTGCACGACTTCGTCGGGCTCGCCGGCGTGCGACGCCCGGCCTCCATCGGGCTGAGCATCGCCCAGCTCATCTGATCCCGGGGATCGTCAGCGGTCGCCGGCGTCCTCGCCGGGCGCGTCGCCCGGCGGGACGACCGCCGCCGCGTACGCGCGGAAACGCTCGACCGCGCGCCCGGTGACCGCCGCGCCGTGGCCGAAGACCGCGTGCTCGAAGCCGTAGCCGGCCAGCTTCGCGAGGCTGCGCCCCTGCTGCGCGACGTCGGCGGAGAACTGCGCCGGCCCCGGCGTGACGCTGCCGTCCCGCGTGGTCGTGCCGGTGTCGCCGACGAACATCACGCCGCCGTCGCGGTCCAGCAGGTACGACACGTGGCCGCGCGTGTGCCCCGGCGTGTGCACGGCGGTGAAGCCCGGCAGCGGCGCCGACTCCTCGCCGGTGATGAGCTGATCGAGCTTCGTCGGCTCGGGCGTGCCGACCAGCCGGGCGGCGAACCGGGCCAGCCCGCGCGGCTCCTGCGGCCGGATCGCTCCGGTGACGGCCGGGGCGTCGGCCGCGTGCGCGAAGACGCGGGCCCCCGAGCGGCGCCGGACGTCGGCCACGTTCCCGATGTGGTCGACGTGGTTGTGGGTCAGCAGCACTGCGGTGACGTCGCCGATCTGCTTGCGCAGCCCGCGCAGCGCCCGGTCGATGCGCCGGGAGTTGCGGGGCAGCCCGGTGTCGACGAGCACCACGCCGTCGTCGGTGACGACCAGGTGCATGTTGACGAACCCGAGGCTCAGTTCGAAGACGCCGTCCACCACTTCTCGCACCCGGCCATTCTGCCATCTCGCGGTTTCGGCCTCTTGGGGGCGAATGTCCGATTAGGCTGCCGGGCATGAATCGCAGGACGTTGCTGGTCGCGGGCGGGGCGGTGGCGGTGGCGGGGCTCACCGGAGCGCCCGCGCGGGCCGCCGAGGGACGCCTGGTCTTCGAGTGGGCGCGGCCGGGTGGCTTCTTCTTCCCGGGCGTGGGCGTGCTCGCGCCGCCGCCGCTGGCGGTCTACGACGACCACACCGGGTTCGCCGACGCCACCACGAGCCTGCCCCTGCGCGAGCGGCAGGTCGCGTCGCTGCGCGCCCGCGCGGTGGAGGTGCTCGGCGATCCCCGCGGCACGGTGCGCGACCCCGCCGCGCCGGCCCACCGGAACAGCCCTCGCGACCGGGTGACCGTACGCCGCCAGGACGGCACCCTGCTGACGGTGGAGCTCGACGGCTGGGGCGACGGCGATCCGGCCCGCGCCTACCCCGCCGCGCTGCGCGCCTTGTGGGCGCACGCGCAGGAGGTGCGCCGCCGCGTGCTCCAGGGCGAGCCGTGGCGGCCCGACGCGGTCCTGCTGGCCACGGTCGAGCTCGACTCCCCGCCCGGCGCGCCCCGCGGGTGGCCCCTGCCGCCCCCACCGCGCGGCCGCTACGTCGAGCAACGCCTGCGCGGGGCGACCGCGCAAGCCGTACGCCGGGAGTTGCCTGCCGCTGCTGCGGGCACGGCATGGCCGTCCTACCGCGTGTCGCCCGGGCGGCACATCGCCGCGACGTGGCGGCACCTGCTGCCGCACGAGTGACGTGATCGACCCCGGCGCGCCGCCGGTACCGGCCGAACCGGTGGATTAATCAGCCGCAGAGTAGGCGCGGAGCGACTCCGGGTACGGTACTGTCCGTGCCCGGCGCCCCCGAGGCGCCGGCTGATCCACACTGGACAGCGGTGTCCACCGAGGTGAGGATGGTCGCGTGGCTGAGCACGAAGTCGAGCCGGGCCGCCGGGCGCGAGTGGCGCGCGGGCGGGCTTCCTGATAGGCAGGGCACCGTGACGGGACGAGGAGAGACCGGCGGGTCGACCGTACGCCGGCTCCAGCTCGGCGCGCGCCTGCGCGAGCTGCGCCTGGCCGCCGGCGTGAGCCGTGAGGCCGCGGGCTACCGCATCCGCGCCTCCGAATCCAAGATCAGCCGGATGGAGCTGGGCCGGGTCAGCTTCAAGCCGCGCGACGTGACCGACCTGCTCACCCTCTACGGCGTCACCGACCCCGAGGAGCACGAGCGGCTGCTCGAGCTGACCCGCGAGGCCAACTCCCCCAGCTGGTGGCACAGCTACGGCGACGTGCTGGAGAGCTGGTTCCACAGCTACCTCGACCTCGAGCAGGCGGCCGAGCTGATCCGCACGTACGAGATCCAGTTCGTCCCCGGGCTGCTGCAGACCGAGGCGTACGCCGGCGCGGTCATCCGGCTCGCGCACAGCAACCCCGGCGACCGCGAGGTCGAGCGGCTCGCGAAGCTGCGGATGAGCCGCAAGGCGACGCTGAACCGGCCCGACGCGCCGACGTTCTGGGCGGTGCTCGACGAGGCGGTGCTGCGCCGGCTGATCGGCGGGCGCGACGTGCTGCACGACCAGATCGTCGCGCTCATCGAGGCGTGCGAGAACCCGAACGTACGCCTGCAGGTCATCCCGTTCGACTCGGGTGGGCACGCGGCCGCCGGCGGGGCGTTCAGCATCCTGCGGTTCCCGCACGCCGAGCTCGACGACGTGGTCTACATCGAGCACCTCACCAGCGCCCTCTACCTGGACAAACGTGAGGACGTCGACAACTACGCGGCGGCCTTCGGGCGGCTCATCATCGAGGCCGCGCCGCCCGCGCGGACCCCGGAGATCCTCAAGCGCATGCTCGCCGAGCTCGACCAGCGCTGACATCCACAGTGGTGATTGCGCTCGCCGGTCCGGCCCGATAGAAACGTCCCATGACGGATGCCGAGTTGCAGCCGGACGTGCCGCACGCCGCGCGCATGTGGAACTACTGGATGGGCGGCAAGGACAACTTCGCCGCCGACCGCGCCGCCGGCGACGCCGTCGCGCAGGTCTATCCCGAGATCGCCGTGATGGCCCGGCTGTCGCGCCGCTTCCTGATCCGCGTCGTGCGGCACCTGACCGCCGAGGCCAGCGTCCGCCAGTTCCTCGACATCGGCACCGGCCTGCCCACCATGCAGAACACCCACGAGGTGGCGCAGGGCATCGCGCCCGAGGCGAAGGTCGTCTACGTCGACAACGACCCGATGGTGCTGGCGTACGCGCGCGCCCTGCTCACCGGCCCCGGCGTCACCACGTACGTCCACGCCGACTACCACGACCCCGAGAAGATCCTCGCCGAGGCGGCAGCGGCGCTCGACTTCAGCGAGCCCGTGGCCGTCATGTTCATGGGCGTGATGGGCTACGAGCCCGACCTGGCCACCGTCCGCTCGATCGTGGGCACCGTGATGGAGGGCGTGCCCTCCGGCAGCTATCTGGTCTTCTGGGACGGCACCAACACCTCCCCGGCCGTCGTCGAGGGCGCCCGCAAGCTCGCCGACAGCGGCGGGGTGCCCTACATCCTGCGCAGTCCCGCCCAGCTGCAGTCCGTCTTCGAGGGCCTCGAGCTCATCGACCCCGGCCTGGTGCAGATCAGCGCCTGGCGCCCCGACGGCGACGTGGAGGCCATCGAGGCGTACGGGGCGGTGGGCCGCAAGCCCTGAACGGCGGACCTTTCCGCACTCACGGCGACCGCTGCCGGCCGCCGAAGCCTCGCACCTGTAACGAGCCCTCCCGCAGCGACCGCTCCCGAATCCTCCAAGCTGCGCCCCGGCGACGAGCCCACCCACAGCGACCGCTCCCGAATCCTCCAAGCTGCGCACCGGCGACGAGCCCACCCACGGCCACCGCTCCTAGTTCTTCAAGCTGCACCCCGGCGATGAGCCCTCCCACGGCGATCGCTCCTGAATCCTTCAAGTCGCGCCCCGGCGACGAGCCCACCCACAGCGACCGCTCCTGAATCCTCCAAGTCGCGCCCCGGCGACGAGCCCGCCCACAGCGACCGCTCCCACATCCTCCAAGCTGCGCCCCGCCCACTCCGTCGGCGATGTTGCCGGCCTCCTCGACGCCCTGCAGGCGACGAGCCCACCCACGGCCACCGCTCCTGGTTCTTCAAGCTGTGCCCCGGCGATGAGCCCTCGGACGGCAAGCCGGCCGACGGCTACGAGGCGCGGCGGAGGACCAGCGTCGCGAAGCCGAGAACACCCCGGTAGCCGCGCAACCACCGGTTCCGCCGCTCGCGGGCCGCGCGCGCCGCCTCGGGGGCGTCGGGATGGCCGGGGTTGTCGAGCGCCCACTCGAGCAGCGAGCCCGTGCACGACCACTCGTAGTCGTCCCATTCGGCGGGGTCGCTCACGTGGGCGTAGATCGGCTGCCAGCCCGCGGCCGTCGCGGCGTCGACCAGGCCGGGCAGGTCGGTGAGACCCGCGAGCCCGTCGCCGGAGTCAAGCGCCGCGGCGCCGCCTGCATCGAGCGCCTCGCCGTCGCCTGCATCGACCGCGCCGGCGTCGCTCGAGTCAAACGCCTCGGCACCGCCTGCATCGACCGCCCCGGCGTCGCCGGAGTCAAACGCCTCGGCACCGCCTGCATCGACCGGCCCGGCGTCGCCGGAGTCAAACGCCTCGGCGCCGCCTGCACCGAGCCCTCCGCCGTCGCCTGCATCGACCGCAACGGCGTCGCCGGAACCGAGCGACCCGGCATCGCCGGCAGCGACCGCCCCGGCGTCGCTCGAATCGAGCAGCCCGGCCTCGCCGGAGCCGAGCGCCCTAGCTTTGCCGCGATCGAGCGCCCCGGCGTCGCTGAAGTGGAGCGCACCGGCGTCGGCAGAATTCGGCCACTCAGAAGGCGGCGCCTCCACGAAGCGTTCGCCCACGATCAGGACGCCGTGGGCGTTCACGTGCCGGCCGGCGGCGGCGAGGGTGCCGGCGAAGCCGCCGAAGGCGCGGGTGGCGCCGACGCACAGCACGAGGTCGTAGTCGCCGTCGGGGACGTAGGTGCGGGCGTCGCGCTCGTGCAGGGTCAGGCGGTCGGCGAGGTCGCGCAGCGCCGCGGCGGCTTCGGCGCGCTCGAGGGCGTACGGGTTGAGGTCGACCGCGTCGGCGTGGCCGTCGGGGCAGTGAGCCAGCGCCTGCATCGCCCACGCCGCCTGTCCACAGCCCAGCTCGAGGATGCGCGCGTTGGCTCGGCGGGCCGCGCGGCGCAGAACCTTGTTGACGGTGACACCCGAGATCGGGGCGCCGATGGGGTGGTGTGAGCGGGCGATCGCGTTGACACGTTGATGATCCACGTGGTCCAGTCAACACCAGACTATGTTTACGAACGGTCGGTCGTTTTGTATGGTCGACCGTATGGCGACCGACGGCAGGCTGGCGAGGGGCGAGCGCACCCGCACCGCGGTGCTCGACCGGGCCCTGCGGATGACCACGGTGGCCGGGCTCGACGGGCTGTCGCTGGGCCAGGTCGCGGATGCGCTCGGCGTCAGCAAGTCGGGCCTGTTCGCGCACTGGCGGTCCAAGGAGGCCCTGCAGCTCGCGGTGATCGAGCACGCCCGCGCGCAGTGGACCGACCACGTCATCCGGCCCGGCCTGCGGGCGCCGCGCGGGTTGCGGCGGCTGTGGGCGGTGCACGACCGGCGGCTCGCGTTCTACGAGGCCGAGGTCCTGCCGGGCGGGTGCTTCTTCGCCAACGCGAACTTCGAGTTCAACGCCCGGCCGGGCGCCGTGCAGGAGCGGCTCGCGGACCAGCTGCGCGACTGGATGATCTTCCTGACCGGCCTCGCCGCCGACGCCGTCACCGCGGGCGAGCTGCGCCGGGGCACCGATCCGGGCGACATCGCGTACGAGATGGAGTCCCTCGGCGTCTGCGCCGTGATGCAGGCGCCGGTGCTGGGCGCCGAGGTCACCTACGGCCATGCCCGCCGGGCTCTGCTCGATCACCTGAAAGCCGTCGCCACCGACCCGACGATCCTCGAGGAGCCCCGATGACGACCGTTGTCCACACCCCCGGCGCCGCCGTCCCGCAGACTGTGCATTTCGACGACCTCGACGCGATGGGCGTTCTCCACAACTCCCGGTACGCGGTGCTTGTGGAAAGAGCCATCACCGCCTGGTGGGCGGAGCGCGGCGTGTCGTTCACCGGCGGCCGTCCCACGACGCCCGACGCGTTCAACGTGGTGCGCGAATACCAGATCACTTTCCACAGGCCGATCCGCGGCACGGGCGCCGTCCACGTCCGCTTCTGGCTCGACCGCATGGGCACGACGAGCGCCCAGTACGGCTTCGCGGTCGCCTCCACCGACGGCGCAACGGTCTACGCCGAGGGCCGGCGGGTCAACGTCCGTCTCGACCCGGCCACGATGCGCCCCGCCCCGTGGACCGACGAGGGCCGCGCGCTCGCCGCCCACCTGCTCCGCGAGTAGCGCGGCGGCCGCCGACCCGCTCCGCCGGCAGCGCGGCGCCTGCCGACCACTTCCGCCCAGCAGCGCGGTGCCCGCCGACTGGTTCCGCCAGCAGCGCGGTGCCCGGGAACCTGTTCCGCAAGCAGAAAGCCGCGGGGGCGGGGCAGGGAAGCCGCGGGGCGGGGGCAGGAAGCCGCGGGGGCCGGGAGCAAGAAGCTGCGGGGGGCGGGAGCAAGAAGCTGCGGGGGGCGGAGCAACAAGCCGTGGGGGGCGGAAGCAAGAAGCCGCGGGGGGCGGAAGCAAGAAGCCGCCGGGGGGAGCAAGAAGCCGCCGGGGGGCGGGAGCAAGAAGCCGCGGGGCAGGCTGGAAACAGGAAGCCGCGGGGCAGGCCGGGAGCAGAAAGCCGCCCGGCAGGCCGGGAGCAGAAAGCCGCCCGGCAGGCCGGGAGCAGAAAGCCGCCCGGCAGGCCGGGAGCAGAAAGCCGCCCGGCAGGCTCGAAACAGGAAGCCGCCAGGCGGGCCGGGAACAGAGAGCCGCCAGGCGGGCCGGGAACAGAGAGCCGCCAGGCGGGCCAGGAACAGAGAGCCGCCAGGCGGGCCAGGAACAGAAAGCCGCCAGGCGGGCCAGGAACAGAAAGCCGCCAGGCGGCCCAGGAACAGGAAGCCGCGGGGCCGGCTGAGAACAGGAATTCGCGGGGCAGGCCGGAAACAGAAAGCCGCCAGGCAGGCCGGAAACAGGACGCCGCGGGGGTAGGTCGGGATCAGGCTGCCTGCGGCAGACGGTCGCCGGACAGCAGGCGGTCGATGCCGTCGCCGGGCAGGGGCCGGGAGAAAAGGTACCCCTGCCCGTAGTGATAGCCCAGCTCCAGCAGCAAGGCCCGCTGCTCCTCCGTCTCGATCCCCTCGGCCACCGACGCGAGGTCCAGCGCGGCGGCCATCTGGCTGACCGCGTTGGCCACGGCCGCCTGCCGGCCGACGGTGGTGATGGACTCGACGAACGAGCGGTCCAGCTTCAGCGTCGTCACGGGCGTGGTCAGCAGCAGGCCCAGCGACGACGCCGCGGTGCCGAAGTCGTCCAGCGACAGCCGCACGCCGTGGCCGCGCAGGTCGAACAGCACCTCGGTGGACTCCTCGTCGTCGAAGACGGCGGTCTCGGTGACCTCGATGTTGAGGCACGAGGCGGGCAGGCCGGTCTCGGCGAGCACCCGGTCGACCTCGGCGACGAACCCCGGGGAGCGCAGCTGGCGCCCGGCCACGTTCACGTTGACGGTCAAGGCGGACGCCTCCGGGTGGTCGCGCCGCCACGCCGCGGTCTGGCGGCAGGCCTCGGCGAGCGCCCAGCGGCCGATCTCGACGATCTGGCCCGTGCGCTCGGCGACCGGAACGAACTCGCTCGGCGTGACCGGTCCGCGGGTCGGGTGGTTCCAGCGGATCAGCGACTCCACGCCGGTCAGCGCGCCGTCGCCGAGCCGGACGATCGGCTGGTAGACCATGCTGAACTCGCCGCGCTCGATCGCCTGGCCCAGCTCGCGGATCAGCACGGCCTCCGCGCTGATCCGCGCGCCCATCTCGTCGGTGAACTCCACCCACATGCTCTTGCCGCGCCGCTTCGCCTCGTACATCGCGATGTCGGCGTTGCTCAGCAGCGTGGACGGGTCGGCGCCGGGCCGGCTGCGCGCCACGCCGATGCTGGCGCGGGTCACGAGCACGTGCTGGCCGACCTCCAGCGGTTCGGACAGCCGGCGCTCGATGTCGTCGGCGACCTGCCCGGCCACCGCGGCGCCGGCCCCGGGCAGCACGACGGCGAACTCGTCCCCGCCGAGGCGCGCCACCACGTCCCCGGCGCGCACGGCCTCGCGCAGCCGCTCGGCGACGACCACGAGCAGGGCGTCGCCGGCCGCGTGGCCCAGCGTGTCGTTGACGGTCTTGAAGTCGTCCAGGTCGATGAGCAGCACCGTCGCGTCGCCGGCGGCGGCGAGCTGCTCGCTGAAGCGGGTGCGGTTGGTCAGGCCGGTGAGCCCGTCGGTGGACGCCTGGGCGCGCAGCTGCGCCTCGTGCCCGCGCACCTCGTCGAGGGCCACGTCGAGCCGGTCGATCAGCTGCATGTTGTCGTGGAAGGCGACCAGCTGCCGCCCGGCGACCAGGCAGCTGATCACGACGACGCCGATCGCGGCGCCCCACAGCTGCGAGGACGCGTGCCGCGGCAGCATCGTGAAGAAGATGACGAAGGTCAGGGCGATCATCCCGTACGGGAGGAGGCTGTACGGGCGGCGCTTGCCGGCGCCCGAGCTGTGCCCGCCGCGCAGCACGATCTGCTGGATCCACGGCCCCGCGGCGATCAGCAGGGAGGGCGCCAGCCGGATCGCCAGGACGTACGCGTGCCCGGTCTCCTGGAAGTCGCCCGGCAGGAACGTCGTGATGCCCTGCACGCCCGCGGCGGCGACCATCGGCCACGCGGCGACGCGGGCCATCGGGGGCGCCTTGATGAGCGCGACCTTCGTGGCGGAGAACGCCGACACGATCAGGACCGCCGCGGTGAGGCCGGCGGTGACCCGGTCGATGTGCTCGCCGCCGACCGGGTTGACCGCGAAGCACCAGGCCGTGACCGCGCCGCCGACCAGCACGGTGGTGGCGTCGAGCCAGAAGACCGACCGCTCGCGCCGGGTCCGCAGCCCCTGCGGGAAGATCAGGCAGGCGATCACGTTGCTGCTCATGCCGATCACGAAGCAGGCGCTCTGCACCGCGCCGCCATTCATCGACGGCGTGCCCGGATCGACCAGCGCGCTGATCGTCTGGAAGCTGTCGCCGACGACGAAGGACGCGCCGGCGAACGCGATCATCGCGAAGAACCGGCGGAAGTGGGCCGGCGAGAGGGCCCGCAGCCGCCACGCGCCCAGCGCGAGCGCCGCGTCGAGCGGCACCTGGAACGCCCAGTACACCTGCACCTGGCGGGGCGCGTCGCCCTGGAGGACGAAGAACAGCGCGCACCCGAGCAGGGTGAGGCCTGTCAGCAGGCGCAGGGCGGGATCCCGCCACAGCTGTCCGGTCACCTGTCCTCCCGTGTTCACCGGGGGACGTATCGGCCGGCGGGCGCCCGATCCGAGGATTACCGGGGTGCGGCCTTCGGCATGAACCTCTTCTCGCCGGTGTCGGCCATCGAGTGCAGCATGCCGGCGGTCAGCGGGACGAGCCGCGCGAGCCCGGGCCGGCCGTTGCGGCGCGCCAGTTCGGGGCCGAGGCGGGTCATCAGCCGGGTGAGCGCCGGCAGCGGCCGGACGAACAGGGTGATCTCGCGGATCAGCCCGTCGTCGGCGAGCCGCAGACGCTGCGCCTCGTACAGGCGGGTGGTTCCGATCCGGCCGGAGTAGAAGAGCGCCACCGTACGCCCCTCGGCCACCTGGTCGGTGTAGGTGATCTCGTCGATGGCGGCCAGTGCCACCTCCAGCAGGGTGCGCACCCGCTCGCGCCCGTCGAAGGTGAACTGCTCGGTGATCGGGGAGATGAGGCGGACGTCCGAGCTGAGGGCGGCGACCGCGGCGGCCGCGTCGCGCGCCTCCCCCGCGGCCCGCCAGGCGGCGACGGCTTCGTGGTCCATGGGCCCCAGCCTGCCACCCGCGCGCCACCCCCGGAAACCGCAACTTGCGATGAGGTCCGGAACTTACGAGATCGCACCTGCCTCAGGAGGCGATCGTGAACGACCGCAGGATCTGCACGCCGGCGCTGCGCGGCACGACCACTCCGCGTACGGTCCGCTCGTCCTGCCAGGCCACGTCGACCGTCACATCGAGCACCTTGCCGTCCAGCGTCGCCACCTCGCGGTCGGCCAGCACGGCGCCGTCCTCGGTGCTGAGCACCGCCACCCGCAAGGCGCCGGGCTTCACCCGGTAGGTGACGGCGACCCGCCCGGTCGACGGGGACAGCCGCAACCCTTCGACCCACCGGCAGCCGAGCTCGGTCAGCGGCAGAAAGCGCAAGGCCTGCAGCGCCGGCAGGTTCAGCAGCAGGGGCCGGCAGGAGCGGTTCTCCCCGGCGATCACGAGCCGATCGCCGAGCAGGTCGGCCGCGTCCACGGCGGCCGCCGGGTCGTCGGCGGGCAGCTCGAGCGAGTCCGACGACATGACCAGCCGTTCCAGCCCGCTCGCCAGGTCGTACGCGGCGATGCCCTCCGGGCGCCAGAGGTACGCGGTGGTGGCGTCCGCGCTCAGCAGCGACACCGGCTCTCCCGCGCGGCGGACGTCGCGCTGCAGTGTGGCGCCGCCGGGGGTGTCGACGGTCAGCAGCATCGCGTCGTCGGTGACGAGCACGCCGTCGGTGTTGTCGCGGGGGCCGAGCGACACCAGGCGACCGTCGGGCAGGCCGACCGTCTTCTCGTAGCGCGCGCCCGACCTGACCGGGTGCGTGACGAGGCGGTCGTCCGGACCGAGCTCCCCGACCTGCTCGGCGGCGTTGAGCACGACCGTCTCGCCGTGGCCCTGCGCGAGCACGTACCGTCCGTCCGCATGGGACAGCAGCAGCCGCTGGGTGGCGGGCACGCGGTCGACGGCGGGCTGGAAAGGCCTTGCCTTGACCTGATGCCGCACCGCGAAGCCGCCGACGAGCCCGGCGGCGACCGCCACGGCGGTCAGGGCCGCCGCGGCCCGGTGCGTGCGGCGACGGCGCCGCGCCCGCCGGTAGACCGCGGAGAGCTCGCCCGCGTACCCCTTGGAGCTCTCGCCCACGGCGCGCACGGCGACCTCGATGTCGGACGGGATGCGGTCCATGCTCACTCCTCGATGCTCAGCTGGGTGCGGAGGGCGGCGAGGCCGCGGGAGAGCCGGCTCTTCACGGTCCCCTCGGTCAGCCCGAGCGCCTCGGCCGTCTCGGCGGTGGACAGGTCGAGCAGGATGCGGCAGGTGATGACGGCCCGCTGCGGGATCGGCAGCGCGGCGAGGGCCAGCAGCGCGCCCGTGGGCATCCCGTCGGGGACCGGGTGGCCGCCGTCGACGGGCGGCGTCTCGCGGCGCAGCTTGCGCCACCAGGAGGTCGCCCAGTTCAGGCCGACGCGGAACACCCAGCCGGCCGGGTTGTCGAGCGTGCCGACCACCTGCCACTTCGCGTACGCCCGGGCCATCGCCTCGTCGACCGCCTCGTGCGCGAGTTCGTCCCGGCGCAGCGTCACCGCCAGCGCGCGATAGATCCGGTCCACGTGCGCGCGATAGAACGCCTCGAACCCGTCCGCGTCGGCGTGCGGGGACGCCGTGGGCCGGGGGGACGTCGTCGGAACCACCATGTCCGATACACGCGGATGCACCGCCGAAGGTTCCCAGACCGGCGCAAGAAGCTTGCTACATCGACGAATTGCGATGGATGGAAGCGGGCATTACGGTGTTGTCACACGGAAAAGGCGTGATGCGCCCTTCCGGTCCCAGCCGGGCCGGATCGGTGGCATGAGTGGGCACGCTGACGGTCCGTCACGTCCCCCACTCAGAGGTAGGTCATGAAGCGGAAACTCTCCGTCGTCGCCACCGCTCTGCTCACCGCCGCGACGGCAGTGCTGTTCTTCACCGGCCCGGCGTACGCCGCCACCGGGCTGCACGTCGTGGGCCGGAACATCGTCGAGGCGAACGGCCAGACGTTCGTGATGCGCGGCGTCAACCACCCGCACGCCTGGTACGCCAACCGCACGGGCTCGTTCGCGGACATCAAGGCGGCCGGGGCCAACACCGTACGGGTCGTGCTCAGCGGCGGCCGCTGGACCACCAACACCGCGTCCGACGTGGCGAACGTGATCGCGCTGTGCAAGGCCAACCGGCTCATCTGCGTGCTGGAGAACCACGACACCACCGGGTACGGCGAGGACGCCGCCGCGTACACCCTCGACCAGGCGGCGAACTACTGGATCGGCCTCAAGAGCGTGCTGGTGGGCCAGGAGGACCACGTCGTCATCAACATCGGCAACGAGCCGATCGGCAACACCGACCCCGGCCAGTGGACGGCCGCGACCGTGGCGGCGATCCGGAAGATGCGCAGCAACGGCTTCGAGCACCTGCTGATGGTCGACGCGCCGAACTGGGGCCAGGACTGGACGTACGTCATGCGGGACAACGCGCAGACGATCCTCGACGCGGACACCCGCGACAACACCGTGCTGTCGATACACATGTACGCGGTGTTCAACACATCAACGTCGATCGTCGACTACCTCGACACGTTCGAGCGCAACGGCTGGCCGCTGGTCATCGGTGAGTTCGGCTGGCAGTTCGCCGCCGGCGAGGTGGACGACGCGACGATCCTGTCCGAGGCGGTCAGGCGCAACCTGGGCTGGCTGGCGTGGTCGTGGTCGGGCAACACCGACCCGATCCTCGACATGACCACGAACTTCGACGCTTCGCAGCTGACCACGTGGGGGCAGCGCATCGTCAACGGGCCCAACGGGCTCAAGGCCACCGCGAAGGAGGCCACCATCTTCGGCGGCCGGCCGACGACCTCGCCCACCGTGTCCCCCACCGTTTCGCCCACGCCCACCTTGTCGCCCACGCCCACCCCGACGCAGACCACTCCCCCGCCGCCCGCCGGCGCCTGCACCGCCACCTACAGCGTGACCGGCCAGTGGGGCGGCGGCTTCCAGGCCGACGTGAAGGTCACCGCCGGCAGCAGCGCCATCCGCGGCTGGACGGTCACCTGGACGTACGCCAACGGGCAGACCGTGTCGCAGGCCTGGAACGCCACCGTCACCAGCAGCGGCTCCTCGGTCACGGCCAGGAACGTCAGCTACAACGGCAGCCTCGCTGCCGGCGCTGCCACCCAGTTCGGCTTCCTCGGCTCGTGGAACGGCACCAACAGCGCCCCGGCGCTGACCTGCACCGCGTCCTGACGTCCCCGGGCGGACCGTGTCTCCACGGTCCGCCCGGGGATACATCAACCCGCCGGCAGACAGGCCGTCCTGTGGACGGCCCGGACGGGGATGTGCCGGCTGGTGTGGGCGTCAGTTGATCGGGGAGATCATGCCGCCGTTGCAGTAGACGGTCTGGGCGGTGACCCAGCGCGTCTCGGGAGCAACGAGGAACCGCATCACCGGCACGATGTCCCGCGGTTCGCCGAGCTCGCCGTTGATCGTCATGCTCTTGAGCCAGGCGACGGTCTCGTCGGTCTCGACGTCGTAGAAGAAGTTTGTCTTCTGCGGGCCGGGCGCGATGCAGTTGACGGTGACGCCGCGGGCGCCCACCTCCTTCGCGAACGCCTTGGTGAAGTGCTCCACCGGCGCCTTGCTGCCGGCGTACGCCGAGTAGGTCGCCGCCGTGACCGCGACCTGCGTGGTCACCATGTTGACGATGCGGCCGTCGTCGTTCATCCGCCGCGCGGCCTCGGCCATGAGGAAGAACGGCACCTTCGCGTTGACGGCGAACGACGTGTCGTACTCCTGCTCGGTGGTCTCGGCGAGCGGCTTGCGCACGATGACGCCGGCGGTGTTGACGAGGATGTCCCACCGGCCGAAGCGCTCGATCGTGGCGTCGACGAGCGCCGTGATCTGCCCCGGCCGGGTGAGGTCGCCCTGGTGGGCGAGGGCTTCGACGCCGCGCGTCTTGAGGTCGCCGACGACGGTGTCGGCCTCCGCCGAGCGGCGCGGGCTGTTGTAGTGGACGACGACGTCGGCGCCGTCGTCGGCGAGGGCCTCGGCGAACAGCTTCCCGATGTTGGCGGTCCCGCCCGTGACGACGGCGACCTTGCCTTGCAGTGCGCTCATGGCTTCACCGTGCCCGCTCGATCGCCCGGATCCGGTCCCGCCGTTGCGCTTGTAGCGCCCGTTATTGCGCCCACCTCATCTCGGCCCCGGCGCTGCGCCGGCCGCATCCGGCGCCCGGCGGCGCGTTCCCGGTGGCCGCTACCGCGAGCGGAACGAGCCAGGCGGGACGCCGTGCTCGCGGCGGAAGGCTGCGGCAAAGCGGCTCGGGCTCTGGTAGCCGGAGGCGACGGCCACCTGGCGGACGCTCTGCCTGGTGGTGTGCAGCAGGCTGGCCGCGCGGCGCATGCGGAGCACGGTGAGGTAGCGGTGCGGGGTCAGGCCGGTCGCGGCGCGGAAGGCGCGGACGAAGTGGAACTTGCTCATCGCGGCCACGGCTGCCAGGCGGTCCAGATCCAGGTCGGCGCCCAGATGTGCGTGCATGTAGTCGATGACGGGGTCGAAGTCGGTGGCGGCCGTCGAGGGCTGGGCTGCCGGCCGGGCGCCGTGCACCAGGTGTGCCGCCAGCCCCTGCGCCACCGAGTCCGCGTAGAGGGCGGGAGCGCCTTCGCTCAGCGCGCGGGCCAGCGCGCCGGCGGCGGCGACCACGTACTCGTCGTTCATGGTGAGCTCGTCGGGCAGGGTGGCGGGCGTCATCCCGTACGCGGTGAGGGTCTCCTCCACCAGCGCGGGGTCCAGCCTCAGGTGCAGCGACTCCATGGGGTGCGGGTTCTCCGCACGCCATCGCAGCCGCACGCCCCTGCCGGGCGCGGTCACTCCCAGGGAGCCGGGCCGGTAGACGGCTCCGCGCCACCCGCCGCCGTGGCGGCTCTCGATGCGGTAGCTGCCGCTGGTGACCAGGATGAGGGTGAGCTCGGCCGTGGGGGCGCGGCGGAACTCCTCGGCGACGGGCGGGTCGCGCCAGGTGCTGGCATGCACCGATCGCCAGCCGAGGGGGTCGCTGGTCCGCAGCATCCGGGAGGGCAGCATGTCCCGCATGCTGCCGATGCTTCACCAGCCCGCGCCGGCGGGACAGCCCCCGGCCCTGCGAGCCTGATCACGCCGGCGGAACCACCAGCTCAGACCATGGCCGGCGGTTCCTCGTCGGGCGCCGGCTCCGGTGGGACCTCGGGCTCGGGGTCCGGCGGGTTGTCGCTGAGCTGCTCCCGCACGTACGTGTAGACCACCGACACGAGCGCGGCGACCGGCACGGCCAGCAGGCTGCCGACGATGCCCGCCAGGCTGCCGCCCAGCGTCACCGCGAGCAGCACGACCGCCGCGTGCAGGCCCAGCCCGCGGCTCTGCACCATCGGCTGGAACACGTTTCCCTCGAGCTGCTGCACCACGACGATGATGCCCAGCACGATCAGCGCGTCGACCCAGCCCTGCGTCACCAGCGCGATCAGCACGGCCACGAAGCCGGCGAACAGCGCGCCGACGATCGGGACGAACGCCGTGATGAAGGTCAGCACGGCCAGCGGCAGCACCAGCGGCACCCCGACGATCCACAGGCCCACGCCGATGAAGACGGCGTCGAGCAGGCCGACGAACGCCTGCGACCGCACGAAGGCGCCCAGCGTGTCCCAGCTGCGGGTGGCGACCGCGGGGACGTCCTCCGAGAGCCGGCCGGGGAGCTGCTTGGACAGCCACGGCAGGAAACGCGGGCCGTCCTTGAGGAAGAAGAACATCAGGAACAGCGCCAGCACGGACGTGACCAGACCGCTGACCAGCGTGTTGACCCCTGTCAGGGTGATCGAGACGATGCTGCCGGCGCTGTTCTGGATCCGCTCGATCGCGGCGTCGAAGGCGCCCGTGACGTCGTCGTCGCCGAAGTTGAGCGGCGGGCCCGCCGCCCAGTCGCGCAGGCTCTGGATGCCGTCGGCCACCTTGTCGGCGAGCTCGCCCGACTGCGAGGCCACCGGCACCGCGATCACGATGACGATGCCCGCCATCAGCACGAGGAACAGCAGGGTCACCACGGCGGCGGCCAGCGCGGGCCGCCAGTGCAGCCGGTTGCGCAGGAACCGGGCCACCGGCCAGGTCAGCGTGGTGAGCAACAGCGCCACGACGATCGGCCACAGGACCGACCAGGCGCGGCCGAGCAGCCACAGCACGACGTACGCCATGACGAGCACGACCAGCGTCTGCGCCGAGAGCAGGGCCGTGGTGCGTAACGCGGACCGCGCCTTGTCGGGGTTGAGCTTGGCAGGCATGCCGCTCACCTTATTGAGGACCGGTCCGTTCCGCTCGCGAAGGCCCGCGGGTCATCCCGGGTTTCGCGCGGCGGCGACAATGGAGCCATGCCGTACGGGATCCTCGGGCCGACGCTGCCCGCCGTGGGCGGCGCCCGGCTGCGGGCGACGCTCGCGCGGTTGCTGCTCGACGCGGGCACCGTCGTGCCGCTCCCCCGGCTCATCGACGACCTCTACGGCGACACCCCGCCGGCCGGCGCCCTCAACGCGCTGCAGTCCAACGTCTCGCGGCTGCGGCGGGAGCTGCCGATCACGTACGACGGCTCGGGTTACCGCCTCGACGTCGCGCCCGGCGAGGTGGACGCGCACCGGTTCGCGCGCCTGCTCACCGAGGCCCGGGACGCGCTGCGGGCCGGCGATCCGGTGGCGGGCGAGCTGTTCGCCGGCGCGCTCGCGCTGTGGCGGGGAGAGGCCCTGGCGGACGTACGGCCGGCGCCGTTCGCCGCCGCAGCAGCCGACCGCCTCGCCGAGCTGCGGCGGCAGGCGGTGGAGGGGCGCATCGAGGCCGAGCTGCGAACGCGGCCGTCGGCCGGCGCGGTGGACGAGCTGCGGGCCCTGCTGGACGCCGAGCCGCTGCGGGAGCACGCCTGGGCGCTGCTGATGCGCTCGCTGGTCGCCGGTGGGCGCCCCGCCGAGGCCCTCACCGCGTACGAGTCGGTGCGGCGGCTGCTCGCCGAGGAGCTCGGCGCCGACCCGTCCGCCGAGCTGGTGGCCCTGCACGCGTCGATCCTGCGGGACACGGCCGCCGGCCCGGCCGCCCGGCACCGGCTGCCCGCCCAGCTCACCAGCTTCGTCGGGCGCTCCGAGGAGGTGGCGCTGGCCGAGCGGGCGCTGCGGACCGGCCGGCTGGTCACGCTGCTCGGCCCCGGCGGGGCGGGCAAGACGCGGCTCGCGCTCGAGGTGGCGGCCCGGCATCCCGGCGCGGAGGTGTGCCTGGCCGAGCTCGCCGGGTCCGGGCCGGACGGCGTGCCGCGGGCCGTCTTCGACGCGCTCGGGCTGCGCGACACCGGCCTGCGCGACCGGCGCGGCGACGGCCCGGACACCGTCGAGCGGCTGCTCGCCGCGCTGTCCACCCGGGACCTGCTGCTGGTGCTCGACAACTGCGAGCACGTGGTCGCCGCGGCCGCCGCGCTGACGGGCCGGTTGCTCGCGCGCTGCCCGGGGCTGCGCGTGCTGGCCACCAGCCGGGAACCGCTCGGCGTCACCGGCGAGGTGCGGCTGCCGGTGCCGGGGTTGCCCTCGGAGGCGGCCGTACGGCTGTTCGCCGACCGCGCCGCCTTGGTGGCGCCCGGATTCACGCTGGACGCCGCGACCGAGCCGGCCGTGCGCAGCATCGTGCGGACGCTCGACGGTCTGCCCCTGGCCGTGGAACTGGCCGCGGCCCGGTTGCCCGTGCTGCCCGTCGACGAGCTCGCGCGCCGCGTCGGCGACCGGTTCCGGCTGCTGTCACGCGGCAGCAGCACGGCCGCCGCCCGGCACCGGACCCTGCGCGCCGTGGTCGCCTGGAGCTGGGAGCTGCTCACCCCGTCCGAACGGCTGCTGGCCTCGCGGTTCACCGTCTTCCGGGGCGGCGCCGCGTTGGACGCCGTCGAGCAGGTCTGCGGCCTCGGCGACGCCACGCTCGACGTGCTCGACGGGCTCGTGGCGAAGTCGCTGATCGAGCGGGACGGCTCGCGCTACCGCATGCTGGCGACGATCCGCGACTTCTGCGGCGAGCAACTGACCGAGGACCTCACCGCCGCCCACGCGGCCCACTATCTGAGGCTGGCGCAGACCGCCGACGCCCAGTTGCGCGGCCCGGCGCAGCTGGAGTGGCTCGACCGGCTCGACGCCGACCGCGACAACCTGCACGCGGCGGTGCGCCAGGGTCCGGTCGAGACCGGGCTGCGGCTGGTGGCGGCCCTGTCGTTCTACTGGTGGCTGCACGGCGTCCGCGGTGAGGCGTCGGCCCTCGCCCGCGAGGTGCTGGACCGGGCGGGCCCGGTGGCGCCCGCGGGCCTGGCCGAGGAGCACGTGCTGTGCGCGCTGAACGCCGGGCTGTCCGGACCGCCCGCCGGGGAGCATCCCGCCCGCTACGTGGCCGGGCTCTCGGCCCCGCCCGCGCAGCCGTTCCTGCTGTATCTCTCGGCGATCGCCGCCGGGCCGCCCGAGGGGCTGCACGACCAGCTGCTCGAGCTGCAGGAGGCCCTGCGCGTCCGCCTCGGCGGCTCCCCGTGGGGTCAGGCCCTCGCGTCGATCGGCAGCGGCTGGCTGGCCGTCTTCCGCGGCCGGCACGACCGGGCCGCCGCCGAGTTCGCGCGGGCGCTGGCCGGCTTCCGGGCGCTGGGCGAGCGGTGGGGCACGATGCTGGCCCAGTCCGGCATCGCCGAGCTGGCCACGCTCACCGGCGACTACGCCGCCGCGCGCGCCGGAACGGACGAGGCCCTCCGGCTGGCCGCCGAGCTGCGCTCCCCGGTGGACCTGGCCGACCTGCTGCGCTCCCGCGGCGAGGCGCGCATGCTCGGCGACGACCCGGCCGGCGCCGGTGCCGACCTGGAGCGGGCCGTGGCCCTGGCCGCGGAGTGCGGCGCCCCCGAGCTGGTCGCGGCGGCGCGCCTCGGGCAGGGCCGGCTGGCGCTGCGCTCCGGCGATCCGGCGCGCGCCCGGGAGCTGTGCCTGCAGGCGCTGTCGGAGTGCCCCACCGGCTGGTACACCGCGGAGGGCACGCGTCTGAGCATCCTCCTCACGCTGGGCCGGGTGGCGCAGGCCCTGGGCGACCCGGCCGAGGCCGCCCGCTGGTACGAGCAGGTGACCCCCGGCGTACCGGGCCCCGACGGGGAGAACGCCGTCGCCGAGGCCGCCGCCGCGCTGGACGGCCTCGCCCTGCGGCGCACCGGCGGCTGACCGGCGCTCGTCAGCGATCGGTGCGTGACCGGTCAGCGCCGCCCGGCACGCTGACGGCCATGACCACCACCGCCATCGCGGCCGACGGGCTGCGCAAGACCTATCGGGGCGTGGCCGCGCTCGACGGGTTCCACCTGAATGTCCCGGCCGGCACGGTCTGCGGGCTGCTCGGGCCCAACGGCGCCGGCAAGACCACCGCCGTCCGCATCCTGGCCACGCTGCTCAGCTTCGACGCGGGCCGCGCGGTCGTGGCGGGCGCCGACGTCGCCCGCGAGCCCGAGCTGGTGCGGCAGCGCATCGCCCTGACCGGGCAGTACGCCGCGGTCGACGGCTCGCTCAGCGGCCGGCAGAACCTCGTGCTCTTCGGCCGGCTGCAGCACCTGCGCCCGCGGGCCGCGCGGCAGCGGGCCGACGAGCTGCTGGAGCAGTTCGGCCTCACCGGCGCCGCCGACCGGTCGGCCCGCGAGTACTCCGGCGGCATGCAGCGCCGGCTCGACCTGGCCGCGAGCCTGATCCGCGCGCCGCAGGTGCTGTTCCTCGACGAGCCCACCACCGGCCTCGACCCGCGCAGCCGCAACCAGGTGTGGGATACCGTGCGCAAGCTCGTCGCCGACGGCACGACCGTCCTGCTCACCACCCAGTACCTCGACGAGGCCGACCAGCTCGCCGACCGCATCTGCGTCGCGGACACCGGCCGGGTCGTCGCCGAGGGCACGCCCGACGAGCTCAAGGCCGCGATCGGCGCCGACCGGCTCGAGGTCGTCGTCCGCGACGCCGGCCACGTGCCGGAGGCGGCCGGCGTGCTTGCCCGGGTCGCCGGGACCCCGCCCGGTGAGGTCGGCGCCGACCCGGACTCCCGGCGCCTGCGCGTCGCCGTCCCGGACCGCGTCGCCGCCCTGGTCGAGGCGGCCCGGGCCCTGCACGCGGCCGGGATCGCCGTCGACGACCTCGGCGTCCGCCGCCCCACGCTCGACGAGGCGTTCCTGAGCCTGACCGGCCGCCGTGCCGAGGAGGAGACCCGATGACCACCGCACTCGCCGACGGCTGGGTGATGACGACCCGCTACCTGCGCCACGTCGTGCGCGAGCCCGAGCAGATCGTCCTCTACTTCTCGCTGCCGATCATGTTCGTGCTTGTGTTCGGCTACGTCTTCGGCAGCGGGATGGCCGTCGGCGGCGACCGCTACCGCGAGTTCCTGCTGCCGGGCGTGTTCGTCATGACCCAGCTGTACGGGCTGGGCGCGACCGCCACCGCCGTCTCGCTCGACATCAGCCGGGGCGTGGTCGACCGGTTCCGCTCGATGCCGACGGCCCGGTCGGCGTTGATGGTGGGACGCAGCGGCGCCGACCTGACCCGGGCCCTCATGGAGATGGTGGTGCTGCTGGTGTGCGGTCTGCTCGTCGGCTGGCAGGCACACCGCGGCGCCGGCCCCGCGCTGGCCGCCGTCGGCCTGATCCTGCTGCTGCGGCTGGCGCTGACGTGGGTCGGCATCTACCTGGGCAGCGTGGTGCCCAACCCCGACACGGTCAGCCTGATCGTCTTCCCGCTGGCCTTCCCGCTCACCGCCCTGTCGAACGTCTTCGTCGCGCCCGGGCAGATGCCGGCGTGGCTGGGCGCCGTCGCCGAGTGGAACCCGATCTCCGCCACCGTCGCGGCGGCCCGCGAGCTGTTCGGCAACCCGGGTCTGGGCGGCGACTCGTGGCCGGCCGAGCACGCCGTCCTGCTGGCGGTGGCGTGGCCGCTGCTGCTGCTCGCGGTCTCCGCGCCGGCGGCGGTCCGCCGTTACCGCCTGCTGAGCCGCTAGGGTTCGCCTCACGGGCGCGCGGAGCGGCGCATCTCCCAGGCGTCGGTGACGAGCTCCGCGAGCCGTTCGACGGTCACCTCGGGCAACCGCACCATCACCAGGGGCAGGCCCTCGTAGGACGGCACGGTGAAGAACAGCGCCGGCTCGCCCAGCACGAGGGCCTGCTTCTCGGCCTCGTCGCCGACGTAGAGCACCGCCACGTCGGTGCGCAGGACCCGCGGTTTCCCGGGCTCACGCTGCGGATAGGACCAGACGAAGCCGTGGTTGCCGACGCGGAAGTCGAACCCGTCGCTGTCGATCTCGACGGCGCCGGGAAGGGCGAGCGCCAGCCGCCGGACGTCGTCGGCATCGGCCATGCCAGCCCTCCCGCACGTGTCAAGTGAGCAACTGATGTTATGCCACCGGGAGCGAACTGCCGGGGTCTGTGCGTAGGATGCGGCGGCACGGTCGTAACAGCAGGGAACCGAGGGACACGATGCCGCTAACTCCAGCCGACGTTCACAACGTGGCGTTCAAGAAGCCGGCGATCGGCAAGCGCGGGTACGACGAGGAGGACGTCGACGCGTTCCTGGACGAGGTCGAACAGGAGCTCACGCGTCTGCTCGAGGAGAACCGTGCGCTGCACGACCAGGTGCAGCGGCCCGGTCCGGCCGGCCCCGCCGCCATGCCGAACAACCGGGCCATGGAGGCCGAGCTCAACGACCTGACCGCCCAGCTGGGCCGGCTGCAGGAGGCCCGCGCCCGCGCCGAGCAGAACGCGCGCAGCCTGCAGACCCAGCTCGAGCGCGCCCGCCGCGAGACCCCGGCCGGCCCGCCGCCCGCGGCCGCCGACGGCAAGGAGTCGCCGGTGCTGGCCATGGCGCGGCGCACCGCCGACGAGCACATGCGTGACGCCCGCGCCGAGGCCGACGCGCTCATCGGCGCCGCCCAGGGCGAGTCCGACAAGATCACCGGCGATGCGCAGCTGACCGCGAGCACGATCGAGAGCGACGCCCGCCGCAAGCACACCGAGGCGATGAACGGCCTGGTCGACAAGCGCAACGCGCTGCTCGACGAGATCGACAAGCTGGGCCGCCTGGCGCAGACCTACCAGCAGGCGCTGGCCGACCACGTGACCCGCCAGCTCTCCGAGCTCGACAGCGCCAGCGGCCGCGACCTGGACTGATCGCCGCATGCGGACGGTGAGCCGGCGGCTCGCGCTGTGGCGCAGCGACCTCGAGGGCGGCGTGTGCGCGGCCCCCGAGGAGTGCGTCGAGCCGCTCAGCGCGCTGGACCACGTCGACGTGGTGCTCGAGCACCGTACGCGGGAGGTCTTCGCCTGCGATCTGCGGCAGGACGTGGAGTGGCAGTTCGGCGGGCTCACGTGGCCCGCCGACATCCCGCCCGGCGTGCTGGTCACCGTCACGTGGCAGCCCGGCCGCGACGAGGTGGTGATCCGCACCGACCCGCTCGAGGAGCCGCTGCGCGTCGACGGGGTCGACTACTACGACGAGTACGACCCCCGGGTGGTCACCCGCGACTACCGGCCCGACGGGTCCAACCGGGCCAAGGTGCTGCACGCGGTGCGCAAGCTGGGCCGGGTCTTCGACGACGGCAGCGCGGTGCTCAGCGAGGAGCTGCTGGCCAAGCGCGCCGGGCTGGGCCGCGGCGCGAAGGGCGCCTTCCTGCTGCGCAACGCCGTCGACCAGCTGATCCGCGAGGGGTTCCTCACCCGGGTGACCGGCAGCCTCGACGGGGCCGGCCACCCGTCGTACCCGGCCGTCGACGGCGAGACCCTCACCGACATGGTGTTCTACGCCCCCATGGTGGAGCCGGTGCCGGCCGGCGCCGACCGGCGCGACCACTGGGTGAACGGCTTCGTCCGCAAGCTCCCGCGCGGCGCGCAGCCCTCGGAGAAGCAGCTGCGCGCGGCCGAGACCGAGCAGGTGGGCCCGCTGGAGCCCGGCTACACCTTCGTCAAGAAGCACCACCGCCGATGATCACGGTCTGCAGCTCGGTGAACGCCTCCATCGGGTGGCTGCCGCCGACCCGGCCGATGCCGCTGTCCGAGCCGGCCCGGCCGCCGAACGGCAGGTGGCTCTCCCAGTAGTTCGACGACTCGTTGATGTTGACCCAGCCGGTACGGACGGCGTCGGCGTACGCGAGCCCCGCCCGCAGATCGCCGGTGTAGATCGCGGCCAGCAGCCCGTACCGGGAGGCGTTGGTCAGCGCGATGGCCTCCTCGAGCGAGCCGATGCCCACGATCGGGGCGACCGGGCCGAAGGTCTCCTCGGTGGCCACGAGCGCGTCGCGGCTCACTCCGTCGAGGACGGTGGGCTGCCAGAACAGGTCGGTCTTCTGCGCCCTGTCGCGGGCACCGCCGGTCAGCACCCGCGCGCCGCGGCGGACCGCGTCGGCCACGTGGTCGTCCATCTTGGCCGCCACGCCGGCGTTGTTGAGCGGCCCCATCGTGGTCGCGTCGTCCAGCGGGTCGCCCAGCACGACCTGCTGCCGCACCGCCTCCGCGAGCCGCGACGCGAACTCCTCCCGTACGTCGTGGTGGACCAGCAGCCGCTCCCCCGCGGTGCAGCTCTGGCCGGCGCAGAGGTAGCACGCGGTCAGGGCGCCTGCGACCGCGCTGTCCAGGTCGGCGTCGGCGAGCACGACGACCGGCCCGTTGCCGCCCAGCTCGAGCAGCATCGCCTTGCCGGCCGCGGCGTTCGCGACGTGCCTGCCGGTGCCGGTGGAGCCGATGAACGCGACCGCGTCGGTGCCCGGGTTGCGGGCGATCTCGTCGCCGACCACCGGGCCCGGGCCGGTGACGAGGTTGAGCACGCCGGGCGGCAGGTCGGCCTCGGCGATGCAGGCGGCCAGCGCGACCGCCGCCACCGAGGTGGACTGCGCGGGCGTCCAGACCACCGTGTTGCCGCAGGCGAGCGCGGGGGCGATCAGCTCGGCCGGCATGGTGTAGGGCCAGTTCCACGGGGTGATCACGCCGACCACGCCGCGCGGGCGCCGGACGACCATCGCGCGCCGGCCCGGCGACGCGGAGTTGGGCAGCAGGCCGGCGAGCCGCTTGCCGTCCTCGGCCGCCATCCGCCAGTACGTGACGAGCTCGTCGACCTCGTCGTAGGCCTCGGCGCGCAGCGGCTTGCCCTGGTCGAGGGTGAGCGTACGGGCGAGCTCGTCGCGGCGCGCCTCGACCACGTCGGCCACGCGGTGCAGCAGCGCGGCCCGTTCGAAGGCGGTGCACCGCGCCCAGCCGGGTGCGGCCGCCCGCGCGACCGCGATCGCGGCCCGGGCGTCCTCGCGGTCGCCCTCGGGCACGTGGCCGAGGCTCTCGCCGGTGGCCGGACTGGTCGCCTCGGTGGTGGCGCCGGACCGCGCGCCCGTCCAGGCGCCGCCGACGAACATCTGATGTTCCACGCGTCCACGCTAACGGCGGTCATCACACGGTGATAGGGGCGAAGTGGGCTGTAACCCTTTTCCGGCCGCGCAACGTACGGTACTTCGACAAGCTTCGATGCGTCGGCGGACCGGACCGGTTCGTGCCGTGTCGAACGACCCCCGAAAGGAGTCCGGCGTGCGCATCCGCATCGTCGTCGCTTCGCTCACCGCCGCCCTGACCGGCGCCGTCGCCGTCCCCGCCGCAGCCTCGGCCGCCGGCGACCCTGGCACCACCATCATCGGCGGCGGCACCGTCTCGTCCGCGCCGTGGGCCGCGGCCGTCCTCAGCAACGGCAGCTTCACCTGCTCCGGCACGATCATCTCGGCCAACTACGTGCTGACCGCCCGGCACTGCATCTCGGGCACGATGTCGGTGCGGGTGGGCAGCGTCAACCGCACGTCGGGCGGCACGACCCGCACCGTGAGCAGCACGTCGACCCGCTCCGACCTGGCCCTGATGCGGCTCAGCTCGCCGATCACCACGACCTACATGCCGCTGTCGAGCGCGTACCCGCCGGTCGGCTCCACCAACTCGATCTACGGCTGGGGCATGACCTGCTACAGCGGCTGCAGCGCGTCCACGACGCTGAAGACCGCCACCGTGCAGGTCACCTCGACCAACCAGACCGACGCGTACGGCGGCCGCGCGATCGGCAGCACCCGGATCAACGGCAACGCGTGGCGCGGCGACTCCGGCGGCCCGCAGGTCTACAACGGCGCCCAGGTGGGTGTCGCCTCCACCGCCGACGGCACCAGCCGTCAGTACTACGGCAGCGTCGCCTACAACCGCGCCTGGATCACCCAGGTCGCCGGCGTCTGACGTCGCCCGTCCACGAGGGCGGTGTGCGGGCCGGGCCCGCACACCGCCCTCGTCCGTTTCGCCATTTCCTGACTCCCGCCGAACAACCGCGGAAATGGCGCACGGAAAACGTTCAGCCCTTTCCCAGAAATGCGCGCCGAACAACGGTGGCGCGGGATGAGCGTGGAATGGAAAAGCAGGCCAAACCGGGCATCGGACGGGCAGGTCTTCGATCTTTGTCGAACAATGGGAGGAGCGCTCGATGCTGTCGGTCCGCTACCCAGCGTGCCGATTTTCGGCGATTCGCATCCGGACCGTTTCCGCGGGGTCACCGGACGTCAAGCGGGGTTGACTAATAGATCGCGACCATATATCTGTTCTGACGGCGTTGAGCCCGGCGCGGGCGGTCTCCGTACTCCGGAGGGGCCGGACGCCCGTGTCACACGAGGGAGCTATTGCAGATGCCGGCACAGACCGCCACGAGAGGCGATCGTGACGCCCGCCAGGGACAGCGCACCACGACCTACGGCGGCGGATCCGGCAAGGCCAGCAAGAAGGCCAAGTCCCGCCGCGCCAAGGCGCCGCTGTGGGCCAAGCTCGTCACGACGTTCGGCGTGATCCTGGCGCTGGTCGGGGTCGGTGGCCTCGTGGCGGTCAAGTACTTCCTCAACCAGCTCACGTCGAACATCCAGACCACCTCGAGCGTGCTCGACAACGACGGGCTCGGCAACAAGACGGTCACCGCGGGCAAGCTGCCCGAGGGCGCGATGAACATGCTGATGCTGGGCCTCGACACCCGTACGGGGTGGAAAGAGGGCGAGTCGCGGTCCGACACGATCATGATCCTGCACATCACCGCCTCGCACGACCAGGCGTACATGATCTCGATCCCGCGGGACACGGTCGCCGAGATCCCGGCCGACCCGGAGATGGGCTTCCGCGGCGAGACCACCAAGATCAACGCTGCGTACCTCTTCGGCTCGCAGAACGGGCGGGGCTGGGAGGGCGGGGCGAAGCTGGCCACCAAGGCCATCCACCAGCTGACCGGCATCGAGTTCGACGGCGTCGTGGTCATCGACTTCAACGGCTTCAAGGGCATCCTCGAGGCGATGGGCGGCGTGCACCTCTGCGTCGACAAGGAGATGTGGTCCAGCCACTACGTCGTCAACGACGGCAAGGTCGAGTACGCGACGGGCGCCGACCCGACGACCAAGCCCCGCAACGCGCTGGTGTTCAAGAAGGGCTGCCGCAACATGCAGCCGTGGGAGGCGCTCGAGTTCTCCCGCCTGCGCCACTCGGCGAACGGCGACTACGACCGGCAGCGCCACCAGCAGCAGCTGCTGCGCGCGATGGCCAAGAAGGCCAGCAGCGCCGGCGTCATGGGCAACCCCTCGAAGGTCTCGAAGATCCTCGCCGCGGCCGGCAAGTCGCTCAAGACCGACACCCACGGCGTGCCGGTGCAGAACTTCATCTTCGGGCTCAAGGGTCTCGCCGCCGGCGACCTGATCCCGATCAAGACCAACAACGGCACGTACGCCCAGGGCGAGCAGGGCGGCGAGGGCATCACCGAGGACACGCGGCGCCTGTTCGAGGCCACCGCCGCCGACCAGCTGCCCGCGTTCCTGGGCCGGCACCCCGAGATGCTGATCAACGACGCGACGGCCGCGTCCTGACGACGGCGTAGTACGCGGGGATTCGCTGCACCGGCCCGCCCGGCTCCAGCGGCACCCCGTACACCTCGGTCGCGCCTTGCTCGAGCACCGTCCACGCGTCGCCGGGAAAGGCCGCCGCGACCTCCTCGGGCCCGAAACGCCGCGGCGCGCGCACCCCGGCCCGGATCAGCCGGTCCACCAGCGGCGGCAGCCGGGTCGGCCGGGCGCCCTGGTCGAGCAGGTAGTCCAGCGGGTCGCCGGTGTGGTTGGTCTCGCAGAGGTACAGCGTGCCGCGCTCGCCCAGCACGGCGGCGACGTTCGCGGCCACGGCGGCGCGGGCCCCGTCGTCGAGCACGTGCAGCACGCCGCGGATGTGCACGTTGGCGTCGCCCAGGTCGTCGTGCAGGCGCGCGCCCAGCCCGGACCCGGCGACGTCCGCGACCCGGAACGCCACCTCTCCCGCCGAGCCCTGGGCACGCGCGATCGCGGCCGCCGACCCGTCGATGCCGATCACCCGGGAGGCCAGCGCCGCCAGCGCGTACGCCTGCCGGCCGGACCCGCACCCCAGGTCCACCATCGGCAGCGTCAGGTCGGCGTGCCGGCGCAGGGCGGCGGTGAGCCGCTCGAGCTCGGCGGGCTCGTCCGCCTCCCACAGCACGTCGCCGCGCGGCCCGGTGCGCGAGACATCGCCCCAGAAGCGGTCCCACGCTCGCGCCTGGGATCGAGGCGCGCCGATCGCGGTGAGGGTCAGCCGGGGAATCAGAAGGTACTTGCGCCAGGACACGGCGCCATCCTGCCGGGTGCGGCGGACCTTGGCCAGAGGCCCCGGAAACAGCACCTTTCAAGATCGTCCACGAAGGATTCCGTCGTCACGGAGGGCGGTTACCGACAATTACGCAACGAGATCGTTCCGTAACAATCAGCGGGTACGGTCCCCAGCCATGATTCGGCGAAGTGGCCTGGGCACGGTCGGTGTGGTGCTGGCGGTGACGGCCGGCGCGTGCGGTTCCAGCAGTGACGGCGGCATGGTGTTCGGCGGCGATCCGGTGACGCAGTGTGTGCGCGCTCCCGAGGGCGCCGACATGGTGATCGGGGACGTCGTGCGGGCGCCCGCCGACGCCGACCTCGTGGTTCAGAAGATCAGCCTGGCGGACGCCCGCGGCGTCACGACCGGCAAGGCGTTCCTCGTGCCGCTGGGCAGCGGCCGCACCCCGATCAGCACGGCCGTCTATCCCCCGGCGGCCAACTCGACCTGGGCGTCGCGGATGCCGGCCGAGAACGCGACCGTGCGGGCCGGCGAGGAGGCCAACCTGCTGCTCGTGATCAACCGCAGCGGGCCGCTCGACGGCTCCGCGGCCGGCATGCGCATCGACTACGCCGGCGGGTCGAGGACCAACACCACGACGTACCAGTTCCGCACCGACTGCGGCGCCGCCCAGCCCTGACGGCTACCGCAGCGCCGGCAGCACCTTGGCGCCGAACGCGTCGATGAACGGCATGAGGTCCTGCCCGACGTGGTGCAGATAGATGCGCTCGAACCCGAGCGCCGCGTAGCCGCGCAGCTTCTCGATGTGCCACTCGAGGTCGGCCGAGATGTTGACGGTCTTGCTCACCTGCTCGACCGTCACGTTCTCGCTGACCACGTCGAAGTGGTCGACGGTCTCGAGGTCCCAGCAGACCGGCGGGGCGAAGATGTTGCTGCGCCACTGGTCGTGCGCGACGGCCTCGGCCTCGTGCTGGGTCGGGGCCCAGCTCAGGTGCACCTGAAGGCACACCGGGCCGCGGCCGCCCGCGTCCCGGTACGCCGAGATCATCGACCGCAGGTGGTCCTCCTCGGCGTTGACCGTCACCAGGCCGTCGGCCCAGCCGGCGCACCAGGCGGCGGTCTTCGTGCTGACCGCGGCGCCGATCAGCGGCGGCGCCACCTCGGGCCGGGTCCACAGCCGAGCCCGGTCGACCTTGACCAGCCCGTCACGCGAGACCTCCTCGCCGGCCATCATGCCGCGGATCACCTCGACGCACTCCAGCAGGCGCGCCTCGCGGACCTCCTTTCGCGGCCACGGCTCGCCGGTGATGTGCTCGTTGCTGTACTCCCCGCTGCCCAGCGCGGCCCAGAACCGGCCCGGATACATGGCGCCGAGCGTGCCGATCGCCTGCGCGATGATCGCGGGGTGGTAGCGCTGGCCCGGCGCGTTCACCACGCCGAACGACAGGTTCGTCGCCTGCAGGGCGGCGCCCAGCCACGACCAGGCGAACGCGGACTGGCCCTGCCGGCTGCTCCACGGCGAGAAATGGTCGGAGCACATCGCCGCGTCGAAGCCGGCGCGTTCCGCGGCGACCACGGCGGAGAGCAACTCGGCGGGCGGGATCTGCTCGTGCGAGGCATGGATGCCGTACTCCGTCATGGCCTCCCTTCTACCCCGCGCCGGCCGACAGGAATCGGCCAACCGCTGGCGTTCACCCGCCGCCGCACGTCAGCATCGGGTATGCATGATTCCCGGTTCAGCAGACGCCTGCTTTTCACCGGCGGAGCGGGAGTGCTGGGGGTGGCAGTGCTCAACGCCTGCTCCGGCGCCGCCGACACTCCCCCGGCCGCCGGCTCGGCCTCGTCGCCCTCCGCGCCCCCGACCGGCTGGCAGCGGGTCAACCTCTCGTTCGTGTCGGCCTATCTGCTCGTCCGCGGCTCCGAGGCGGCGATCGTCGACCTCGGCACCGCGGGGTCGGCCGACGCCATCGGCCAGGGGCTCGCCGCCGCGGGCAGCAGTTTCGCGGCCGTACGCCACGTCGTGCTCACCCACAAACACGACGACCACGCCGGCGGGCTCGGCGGGGTGGCGCCGCAGGCCGCGAACGCCACGTTCTACACCGGCAAGGACGACGTCGCCGGCATCGCCACCGACAAGCCGCTCACCGGGCTCGCGGACGGCGACGAGGTGTTCGGCCTGCGGGTCGTCGGCACGCCCGGCCACACGTTCGGCCACATCTCCATCTTCGACCCGTCGACCGGCACGCTGGTCGCCGGCGACGCACTGCGCACCACGGACGGACTGGCCGGCTCGGATCCGCAGTACACCGAGGACCAGGCGGGCGCCGCCGCCTCGGTGAAGAAGCTCGCCACGCTCGACGTGCGCACGATCCTGCCCGGCCACGGCGACCCGCTCACCACCGGCGCGGCCGACGCGCTGCGCAAGCTCGCCGCGTCGCTCTGAGCCGGCTGCCCGGCGGCCCGTCCACGCTGGAGCGCCCCCGTCCGTTCCTCCGGTCCGTCCGGATCTTCAAATTTCCCTTTCCGCCAGTCCCTTTCGGCCCGGTGATCAGGTAGGTTTCGCCGGGCGCAGTCGCGCCGCGTATTCGAAAGGGCACACCATGCGCCGGATCCTCGCCGCTGCCATCGCCGTGACGACACTGCTCGCCGCGGCGGCCTGCACCTCCGACGACCCGGGGGCCGACGGCACGGGCGGTGGCGGTGGCGGCGCCAAGGTGACCGTCGGCGTCATCCCGATCATCGACGTGGCGCCGATCTACCTCGGCAAGCAGAAGGGGTTCTTCGCCCGGCGCGGCATCGACCTGACGCTCTCCACCGAGCAGGGCGGCGCGCCGATCGTCGAGGGCGTGCTCTCCGGCAAGTACCAGTTCGGCTTCAGCAACGTGACCTCGCTGATGGCGGCGCAGTCGGCAGGCGCGCCGCTGCGGGCCGTCGCGAACGGGGTCACCTCCACCGGCCGGTCCGGGCGCGACTTCTCCGCGATCGTGGTGACCGGCGGCAGCCCGATCCGCTCGGCGCGCGACCTGGCGGGCAAGCGGATCGCGGTGAACACGCTCAAGAACCTGGGCGACACCACCGTACGGCAGTCGGTGCGCCGCGCCGGGGGCGACGCCGCGAACCTGCGCTTCCAGGCGATGCCGTTCCCCGACATGCCGGGCGCCCTGCAGGCGGGCCGGGTCGACGCGGCGTGGGTGGTCGAGCCGCAGCTGAGCGCCGTGCTCACCCAGGGCGGCCAGGTGCTCGCGTCCAACTTCGTGGACACCGCGCCCGACCTCACCGTCGCGCTGTACTTCACCAGCCAGGGCACGATCACGGCGAAGCCCAAGCTGGTCACCGACTTCACCGACGCGATCAAGGAGTCGCTGCGCTACGCGGCCGGGCACCCCGAGGAGGTGCGCGACGTCGTCGGCACGTACACCCAGATCAACGACACGGTGCGGATCGCGATGATCCTGCCCAGCTGGCCCGAGGACATCAACCGCCCGTCGCTGGAACGCGTGGCGGCGCTGGGCCGGCGCGACGGCATCTTCAAGAAGGCACCGGCCCTCGATCAACTGCTGCCTAGATGATCGTCTACTCTCCACGGCCGTGAGAAGACACCTCCTTCCCCTCCTGCTCCTGCCCGCGCTCGCCGGCCTCGCGGCCTGCGGCGACGACGAACCCACCGCGGCCGCCCCGGCACCCGCTGCGACCACCGCGACCTCCGCGGCGCCGGCCGCGACGGGCGAGGTGACGCGCGCGCCGAGCGGAGGCGGCGCGAGCGACGCCACGCTCTGCAAGCAGGCCGAGGCCGCCATGAAGACCTTCACCCGCACCATCGGCGCCTCGCTGGACAGCAACGGCGACATCCCCGCGGCCGCCTCCAAGAAGGCCTTCGGCGACCTCGCCACCACGCTCGAGAAGCTCGCCGCATCGGGCGCGCCCGGCAGCACGGTGACCACCGAGGCCCAGGCCTTCGCCGTCGAGGTCAAGCAGGTCGCCGGCGAGCCCGACCCGTTCGCCGCCTCGGAGAAGCCGGGCTTCGGGGCCGCCGGCGACAAGTTCGAGCAGACCTGCAAGACCGTCAAGTAGCCCGCTCGCCCGGGGCCGGCCCGCCGGGCCGGCCCCACCTCACCGCCTCCGCGCGACCGCCCCACCACAGGTCGTCGGCCCGCGCCACCCTTCCGCGGCCCCACTCACCCTGGCCACGCGGCAGCGACGAAAACGCCAACGGGCTGCTACGCCAGTACTTCCCTGAAGGCACCGACCCGATCCAGCACGGTCCCGAGCACCTGGCCGCCGTCGCCGCCGCACTCAACGGCCGGCCTCGCCTCACCGCCTCCGCACCGATCACGCCCGGGCCTCGCGATCACCGGTGGGCCCGCCCAGACCCCCGCCCACCCGGGGGCGGCCAACCTACTCCACCGCGGAAGGGTCCGGCTCGCGTTATCCACAGGCACCGGGCCGGCCGCTGCCGCATCATGGATTTGTGCGATATGTCGGGCTCGGAGCCGCCGGTGTCGTGGCGGTCGTGCTGCTCGCGCTCGTCGGCATGCGACTGGTCGACGGCGGGGACGACGACGGGCCCCGCCCCGATCAGGCGCAGCCCGGCCCGGTGCTGCTGGTTCCCGGATACGGCGGCAGCCGCACGGCGCTGGGCCGCCTCGCCGACCGCCTGCGGGCCGAGGGCCGTACGGCGAAGGTCCTCACCCTCCCCGGCGACGGCACAGGCGCGCTGGAGGAGCAGGCGGCGACGCTGGACGCCGCCGTGGGCGACGCCCTGGCCGTGGGAGCGCCCAGCGTGGACGTGGTCGGCTACTCGGCGGGCGGCGTGGTCGCGCGGCTGTGGGTCGATCGGCACGGCGGCGCGGAGAAGGCGCGCCGGGTGGTGTCGCTGGGGTCGCCGTTGCACGGCACGAAACTGGCGGGGCTCGGCGCCAGGTTCGCCTCGGGCGCGTGCCCGCGGGCCTGTCAGGAGCTCGCGCCGGGCAGCGAGCTGCTCGACGGCATCGACGACCCGCTGCCGGCGCGGCTGCCGTGGCTGTCGATCTGGACGGAGAACGACGAGACCGTGCAGCCGCCGGACTCCGCGCGCCTCGACGGCGCGGTCAACCTGTCGCTGCAGAGCATTTGCCCGGCCGCCCGCACCGCACACGGCGAGCTGCCCACCGACCCGTACGTCACCGCTCTGGTCCTCGACGCGCTGGGCACGGACCCGCTGACCGAGCCCACCGCGTGCCCCTAGCAGACGGCAGCCGCCGGGGCACGCCGCGAAACACCGGCTGAACGGCCGGTCCCCAGCACCGTTCAGACCGAAGATCGCGGGACGGCTGAGGCAGGAGTTGAAAGTGTTTCTTCATTGAGTACTCTGCTCGCCGTCGTCTTGTGAACAGGAGCGCGCACAACCATGGTTTCGAACCTTCTTGAGCTTTCCGACAACCCGGCCACCAAGGAGGCCATCGTCAAGGACGCCCAGGCGCTGGTCGAGTCGGAGCTCGCCAACAAGTCGGGCGTGTCGGCTGCCGCGGTGAAGCTCGCCTACAAGGCGGTCACCTCGTTCGCGCCGGGCTACTACACCGAGACCCTGAACATCATGGTCCCGTCGATGCTCGAGCAGCTGCAGCCGTTCTGGGCGGACTTCCAGGTCGCGGGCGGCGGCTCGTTCGGTGACTACCTGGTCAAGCGTCAGGACGAGGTCACCCCGGCCCTGCTGAAGGTCACCGACGACATGGCCCGCTCGTCGGAGAAGGCCGTCGTCGTCAAGGCGTACAACACCGTTCGCGGTGGCGCGTCCAAGCACATCGAGGCCGCCCTGCCGGCCCTCGGCGCGCTGGTGGAGAAGTACGCCGCCTGATCGGCTCGGCGACGGGGGCTGCCGCTGGGCGGCCCCCGTCGCTGTCAGGACAGCCGGCCGTCCTCGAGGACCAGCCGGCGGCCGATGCCGATCGCGTCGAGGAACCGCTCGTCGTGGCTCACGACCACGAAGGCGCCGCGGTACGCGAGCAGGGCCGCCTCGAGCTGGCCGGCGCTCTCGAGGTCGAGGTTGTTGGTCGGCTCGTCGAGCAGCAGCAACTGCGGAGCGGGCTCGGCGAGCAGCACGCACGCGAGCGTGGCCCGCAGCCGTTCCCCGCCGGAGAGCACCCGCACCGGCAGATGCGCCCGGCTCCCGCGGAACAGGAACCGCGCCAGCAGGTTCATCCGCTCCGCGTCCGGCAGCGCCGGGGCGGACGAGGCCAGGTTCTCGGCCACGGTGCGGTCCTCGTCCAGCAGGTCGAGGCGCTGCGACAGGTACGCCACCCGCCCCTCCGCCCGCACGGCGGTGCCCGACACCGGCGCCTGGTCGCCGCTGATCAGCCGCATCAGCGTCGACTTGCCCGCGCCGTTCGGCCCCAGCAGCGCGATCCGCTCGGGCCCGCGGATGCTCAGGTCGATCCCGCCCGCGGCGAAGACCGGCCGCCCCTCGTACGCGGCCTGCAGGCGCTCGCCCGAGAAGACGGTCCGCCCCGCCGGAACGGCCGTCGCGGGCAGCTCGATCACGATGCGGTCGTCCTGCCGCGCCGCCCAGCTCGCGTCGTCGTACCGGGCCTGCGCCTCGACCACCCGCGACGCGTGCACGTCGTTGCTGCGCGCGGCGGACACCTGGGCGCTGTTCTTGAGGTTGCCCGCGTGGATGCGGGCCAGCCCCGCGCTGCCGAGGTTGCGCGCCGCCGTGGACTGCCGCCGGGCGGAGCGCTCTCGGGCCTGCTGCATCTCGCGCTTCTGCCGCTTGAGGTCCTGCTCGGCGTTGCGGACCTGCCGGTCGGCCACGTCCCGTTCCGCCTCGACCGCTTCGGCGTACGCGGTGAAGTTCCCGCCGTACCAACGGATCGCGCCGTGGTCGAGGGCGGCGATCCGGTCCATCTCGTCGAGCAGCGCGCGGTCATGGCTGACCACCAGCAGGCAGCCCGTCCACCCGCGCAGCACCGCCGTGAGCCGGTCGCGGGCCGCGGCGTCGAGGTTGTTGGTCGGCTCGTCGAGCAGGAGCACGTCGGGCTGCTTGAGCAGTTGCGCGGCCAGCCCGAGCGAGACGACCTGGCCGCCGCTGAGCGTGCCGAGCCGCCGGTCGAGTCCCACGTCGCCGAGGCCGAGCCGGTCGAGCTCGGCGCGGGAGCGCTCCTCGACGTCCCAGTCGTTCCCGACCACCGCGAAGTGCTGCTCGCCGGCGTCGCCGGACTCGATGGCATGCAGCGCGGCGATGGTGCGGTCGACGCCGAGCACCTGGGCGACGGTCTGCTCGCCGGCGAACGGCAGGTGCTGCGGCAGATAGCCGAGCACCCCGCCCACCGAGACCGTGCCGCCGGTCGGGCGCAGTTCGCCCGCGATCAGGCGCAGCAGCGTGCTCTTGCCGGCGCCGTTGGCGGCGACCAGCCCCGTACGGCCGCCGGGAACCGACACGGTGAGGTCGTCGAAGACCGGCGTGTCGTCCGGCCACGAGAAGGACAGGGCGGTGCAGACGATGAATCCATCAGACATGGGGAGGCTCCGCGAGACAGGACGGCCCGCCCGGAGGCCCCCGCGGGCGTCCGGGCAGGAGAGAAGGACACGATCGGACCTGCCGGGTGGCTCACCCGGAGATGTCGTCGTCCCCTGCCACGTTCTTCTCCCGCCTCGTCGTCGAGCGTGGCGAGCTTAGCGCGCCGACGGCCGATAGGCGTGGAAATTAAGGTCCCGCCGATGCCGGAAGCCCATCGCCAGATAGAGCCGGATCGCGTCGGCGTTGGTGCCCGCCGCGTGCAGGAACGGCAGCTCCCCGCGGTCGCGGATCCCCGCCGCGACGGCCGCCACCAGCCGCCGCGCCAGACCCTGACCGCGGTACGCCGGATCCGTGCAGAC
Organism: Actinoplanes sp. URMC 104; assembly: GCF_051386375.1. Taxonomy (NCBI): domain Bacteria; kingdom Bacillati; phylum Actinomycetota; class Actinomycetes; order Micromonosporales; family Micromonosporaceae; genus Actinoplanes; species Actinoplanes sp. URMC 104. Next base: position 278,151 of record NZ_JBPQTO010000011.1, read on the forward strand.
GGCGCTGATCTCGGTCCAGCCCGGCGGGCGCAGCCGCTCCCCCGCCATCGCGACCAGCGCGCCAGCGCGCCGGATGCCCAGATAGACGCCGAGCTCGCGGGTGCGCGGCCCGAACGGCCCGGGCTGGGTGCGCGCCACCAGGTCGAGCATCTCGGGCACGTCCGCCGCGGTCAGCACGACCGCCTCCGGGTCCGGCGCGCCGGCGACGTCCTCGCCGGTGAGCTGCACGCCCCGGCCGCCGCCGAGCCGCTCCCAGCCGGCCACCGGCCCGTCCGGGGCCGCGGGCACGAGCACCGACCCGTCCGGGCCGGTCAGCTCCGCGAGGTCCGCCCAGCCCGACGCGTCGCCGACGGCCGCGAACGGTGACACCTCGGGGAGGAACCGCGCGGCCTGCCCCCGTACGTCCCCGAACGCCTTCTGCCCGTGCAGCAGCGCCGCCCACACGGGGTTGTCGAGCACTGCCCGGTCCACGGTCGTCATGGCTGCCTTCCTACCCCGGCCGGCGCCGCCCGCCCCGCCGGACGCCCCCGGGTGTGACCGGCCGCATAGCGCAGCGAACCTTTACGGTGGCTCGCACGTCGAGCTGACATGACGAACCGAAGGATGGCCCATGGCGCGCGGTGACGCGGAGTTCACGGAGTTCGCCGGGGCGAGCTTCCACCGCCTGCGGCGCGCGGCGTACCTGCTGACGGGCAACGAGCAGCAGGCGGAGGACGCGGCGCAGGCGGCGCTGGTGAAGACGTACGCGGCGTGGCGGCGGGTGCGCAAGCAGGACCCGTACGCGTACACCCGCCGGGTCATGGTGAACCACCTCAAGGACCAGTGGCGCCGCCCGCTTCGCGAGGACGCCCACGAGGCGCCGCCGGAGCGGCCTTCCGGGCACGACCTCGCGGGCGACGTGACCGACCAGCGCTGGCTGCTGGCGGCCCTGGCCGCTCTGGCCGACCGGGAACGGGCCGTGGTGGTGCTGCGGCACTACTTCGACCTCAGCGAGAAGGACGTCGCCGCCGAGCTCGACGTCGCGGTCGGCACGGTCAAGAGCCTCAACTCGCGGGCGCTGGCCAAGCTGCGCGTCACCCTCGACCCCGCCGACCTCGTGGAGAACGGATCCCGTTGATGACCGACCTCGACACCTTCCGCGCCGCCCTGCAGCAGCCCGACGACGCCCGCCCGCCCGCGCTCGACGCCATCCTCACCGAGGGCCGCCGGCTGCGTCGCCGCCGCCGGTTCGCGACCGGCGCCGTCACCGCGGCCGCCGTCGTCGCCCTCACCGCCGTCGCGGCGACCGTGTGGCAGACGCGTCAGCCCGCACCGGCGCCGGGCAGCGCGTGGCCGGTCGCGGCGGTCGACGCCGAGGGCAGCTGGGGCCAGCCGGTGGCCACCGGGCTGCGCAGCGGCGACCGCGAGATCGTGGTGACCGCGTTCCGCAACGACAACCCGGCGTACCCGGACATCACCTTCGGCGTCCGCGCGTGCGCCGCCGCCACCAGCGGCAAGCTCGGGCCGTGCCACAACCAGTTCGACGACGTGGCGCCCGACCGCAGCCCCGGCTTCCACGCCATCGGCCTGCCGTCCAACCTCGACAACGTCGACCTGCCGATGTACGGCTACTACGTCGGCCCCGCCACGAAGATCACCGTCGAGTCCCGCGGCCGGGTCGTCACCGCCGGCACCGCGGTGTGGAGCGAGGACCCGGACGTCGTGCTGTTCTGGTTCGGCTTCGACGACGTCTACCAGAAGGTCGACAAGAACAGCCCCGAGTACCAGGAGGGCAAGGTGACCCCCGGCCAGCTGCCGAAGGTCACCAACTGGGCCGCCTACGACGCCGCCGGCACGAAGCTGCCCGTCGGCAAGCCCTTCGTCGTCGGCTGAGCGGCTAGGGTCGGCAGCATGATGCCGGCCGAGGCGGACGACGTGACGCGGGCCTATCTGCGGATCGCCGACGAGGAGGCGCCCGGGCTCGTCGAGGGGCTCTACCTCGTCGGCTCGGTCGCGCTCGGCGAGTTCCGCCCGCACACCAGCGACGTGGACTTCCTGGCCGTCACCAGCGCCCCCGCGCGCGACGCCGCGGAGGCTCTCGCTCGCACGCACCGGCGCCTGCGGTCGTACCGGAGACGCCCGACTTTCGACGGCTACTACCTCACCCGGGCCGAGCTGGCGGCGGCCCCCGCGACCGGCGGCCCGCACTCGCACGAGGGCCGCTTCCACCCCGGTCCCGCCGTCGCCGGCCCGGTGGAGCGGCACACCCTCGCCCAGTGCGGCGTGCCCTGCCGCGGCCCGGCGGTCGCCGGCCTCGACCTGTGGACCGACGCCGCCGAGCTGCGCCGGTGGGACCGCGAGAACCTGGACAGCTACTGGGGCCGCCTGCGGCACGCCGGCGACCGACTGACCAGCGTGCACGGCGTGGCGTCGCTGACCCCCTACGCGGTCGTGTGGTGCGTCACCGGCCTCAGCCGCATCCACTACACGCTGGCCACCGGCGCCATCACGAGCAAGGAGGGCGGCGCCCGGCACGCGCTGGCAACCTTCGCGCCGCGGTGGGAACGCATCGTCCGCGAGAGCCTGCGGTTGCGCACCCGGTCGAGCCGGCGCCCGCTGTACGGCAACCCGCTGAGCAGGCGGCGCGACCTGTTCGCCTTCTGGGACATGCTCTACGACGACGCCCAGCGGCTCACCTAGCTCTAAAACTGCCAGAGGTTGTTAACACTTCGGGTCTCCGATCGTTGGAGACTTATGCCCCCGTCGATGGACCAGAAGCTGGACCGTCAGGCACAGCATCGCCTGGCGGTTCTGCGGCACGTTGAAGAAGTCACCGGCAACGTCGCCCGCACCTGCCGCTACTACGGCATCAGCCGGCCGACCTACTACAAATGGCTGCGCCGCTACCAGGACGAAGGCCTCACCGGCCTGCGCGATCGCTCGAGCGCCCCGCACCACTGCCCGACCGCGACGCATGCCGACATCGTCAACAAGATCGTCTACCTGCGGCAGAACTATCACTTCGGCCCGGTGAAGATCCAGATGTATCTCAAGCGATACCACGACATCACGATCACCAGCTCGGCGATCTACAACATCCTGGTCCGCCTCGGCCTCAACCGGCTGCCCGCCTCGCAGCGCTACACCAGCCGCGAGAAACGCTGGAAACGTTACGAGAAACCACTTCCCGGCAACCGGCTCCAGATCGACGTCAAGTTCATCGAGCCGATCGGCCTGCCCGCCGACCCCGCGGCCGGCAAGGCGCCGATCACCGGCCGGCTACCCAAGCAACGCCGCCGTGCCAGGTACTACCAGTTCACCGCGATCGACGACTGCACCCGGCTGCGCGTGCTGCGCATCTACCCGCGATGCGATCAGAAGACCGCCATCCAGTTCCTCGACTACGTGCTGCAACGCCTGCCGTTTCGGGTGGAGGTCATCCAGACCGACAACGGTGCCGAGTTCCAGACCCAGTTCCACTGGCACGTGCTCGACCAAGGCATCGCCCACACCTACATCAAACCCGCATCGCCGCACCTCAACGGCAAGGTCGAACGGTCCCACCGCATCGACGCCGAAGAGTTCTACCGCATGCTCGAAGGCGTCGTCATCGACGACACCGGCGTCTTCAACGACAAGCTGCGCGAATGGGAGGATTACTACAACTACCACCGCCCACACGGCGCCCTGGACGGCCAGACACCCTACGAACGACTTAAGCAAAAGAGTCAGACCCAGGTGTAAACCGACTCTGGCAGATGCACACCTAGCCGACCGGCTCGGCCTCGCGGGCCGGCTCGGTCCGCTCGGCTTTCGCCCGGATCCGCAGGCGAGGCTGCCACCAGTTGGCGCGGCCCAGGAGGGTCATCGTGGCCGGGACCAGCACCAGCCGGATCAGCGTCGCGTCGACCAGGACGGCGGTGGCCATGCCGATGCCGATCGTCTTGACCGTCACGTCGGGGTCGAGCGCGAAGCCGGTGAACACCGCGACCATGATGGCCGCCGCGCTGCCGATGACCCGGCCGCTCGCCGACAGCCCGCGGATCACGCTGCCCCGGGCGTCGCCGGTGCGCAGCCAGTCCTCGCGCACGCGGGACAGCAGGAACACCTCGTAGTCCATCGACAGTCCGAACAGGACGGCGAACAGCAGCACCGGCACCCAGCTCGACACCGGCACGGCGTGCGGCAGCCCGACGAGCCGGGCCGTGGTGTCGTTCTGGAAGACAAGGGTCAGGACGCCGTACGCCGCTGCGACAGACAGCAGGTTCATGGCGGCCGCCTTCACCGCCACCACCGGGGCGCGGAACAGCATGGTCAGCAGCACCAGCGAGACCGCCACCACGAACAGCACGACGATCCACATCCGCTCGGCGAGACGGTCGGAGATGTCGGCGAACACGGCCACGAGCCCGGTCACCCGTACGCCCTCGGGAAGCACGTCGTCGCGCAGGTGGCGCAGCAGCGCGGTGGTCGCCTGGTCCTGCGGTCCCGTCCGCGGCTCCACCACGATGACAGCGGCGTCACCCTCGACCACCGGCGGCGCCACCGAGGCGATCCCCGGCTCGGCGCGCAGCGCGGCCGTCAGCGCGCCCAGGTCCGGCACGGCGGCCCGGTCCACGGCCAGCACCAGCGGACCGTTGGCGCCCGTCCCGAACTCGGACGCCACCAGGTCGTACGCCCGGCGGGTCGTGTTCGACTCGGGCTGGCTGCCGGCGTCCTGCGGCCACGTGCGCATGCCCAGCATCGGCGCGGCGAGGGCCACCAGCACCGCGACCGAGCCCACCGCCGCGAGCACCGGCCGGCGGCAGACCCGGGCCGCCCAGCGCGCGGTGAGGGTGGGCCCAGCCACCGTACGGCGCCGGCGCGGCAGCACCCGGTGACCGGCGAGCCCGCACAGCGCGGGCACGAGCGTGAGCGCGGCTGCCATCACCGAGACGACGGCGAGGAAGGTGGCGTACCCGAACGACGAGTACGCCGGCAGCGTCGACAGCCGCAGCCCGAACAGCGACACGAGCACGGTCAGCCCGGCGACGACCACCGAGGCGCCCGCGGTGGCGGTGGCAGCGGCCGCCGCCCCGCGCGGGGTGAGCCCGGCGCGCAGCCCCTCGACGTGCCGGGCCACCAGCAGCAGCGCGTAGTCGATGCCGACCCCCAGCCCGACCATCGTCGCGATGGTGGGCGCGGTGCCGCTGACGTCGGTGACCCGTTCGACCAGCGTGAGCAGCGCCGCGCTCGCCGCCAGCCCCGCGATCGCGACGCCGATCGGCAGTCCCGCCGCGACGACCGAGCCGAGCGCGAACGCCAGGATCAGCAGCGCGGCGACGATGCCGACGGCCTCCGCGGTGCCGCTGGGCGCCTGGATGTTCTCGGCCACCTGCCCGCCCAGCTCGACCTGCAGGCCGTCGCGGGCCAGCGGCTCGGTGGCCGCCCGCAGCGCGTCGACGCCCTCGGTGCCGCGGAAGTCGGTGACCGGGATGTCGTACTGCACGCCGACGATCGCGGTGTCCCCGTCGGCCGACAGCCGCGGCGGCGCCACGATCGCGGCGCCGTCCATCTCGGCCAGCCGGCCGCGCAGGGCCTCGAGCGGCGCCGGGTCGAGGGGCCGGTCGCCGTGGACGACCACGCGGGCGTCGGTGCCCGACATCTGCGGGAAGTGCTCACGCAGGAACTCCGTGCCCGCCTGCGACGAGGTGCCGGGCACGTTGTAGTCGTCCTGCGGGGCGCCGCCGAACGCGGCGGACAGCCCGCTCAGGGCGGCGAGCACGATGAGCCAGGCGCCGATGGTGCGCCACGGGTGTGCGGCGGCCGCTCCTCCGAGCCGGCCGAGCATGCGGGACATGGTGGTCTCTCCTCCGTACGGTCGTCGGAGGAGACCCTGCCGTGGCCCGCTTGCAATCGACTTGCGCCCGGCCTAATGGGCGCTAGCGGCGCCGCAGGTCGCGGCGGGTGGCGGGCAGCAGCAGCATGACGACCGCCCACGCCGCGCCCGCGTAGGTCAGCAACGTCGACAAGCCGGCGAACGCGGTCGCCGCGGTCGCCGGGGCCGTGGAGGTGGCGGTCATCTCCGAGACGTACACCGGCTCCGCGCCGCCCAGCCCCTCCACAACGTCGGACAGCCCGAACGCCGCCGGCAGCAGCACGACGCAGCCGGCGAGCACGCAGGTCAGCACCCAGGCGGGGAAATTGCCGCGCAGCATCGCGACGGTCAGCGCCACGAGGCCGCCGGCCAGGAAGAGGAAGAGGTACCCGCCGGAGGTGACGGCCGGGTCGGCCGGGTGGGGGCCGGAGAGCAGCACGGCCCCGAGACCAGCCAGCCCGGCCGCGAGCATGCCCAGCGGCACGAGAAGCACCCGGAGGACGACGGTCACCGCGCAGAGGGTACGCGTCCCGGCGTCAGCGCACCGCCCGGACGACGGGCGAGGACGGCCGGGAGCGGCGGCGCGGGATCGCACCGCCGCCGCGGGTCGCGAAGCCCACCCGGACGAACGCGAACGTCTCGTCGGCCCGGGTGGCCCAGCCGGGGGTCAGCCAGGAGGCGCGCGGGCCCCGGCCGCCGGGCGAGGCCGGGTAGGTGAGGTTGACCATCAGCTCGCGGTAGGGCTGCGAGGTCACGTACGGGTCGGCGCGCGAGCGGTCGACCAGGTGCAGGTCCGTCGTGCCGACCGGGAAGGGCCCGCTCGGCGCGGGCAGCCGCAGCCCCAGTTTCGCGGGGGCCGCGGCCGCCGCCGATGCGATGGAGACGGGCAGCAGGCTCGCGGTCGCCGGCCCGGCGCCTGCGGCCAGGACCGTACGTCTGCTCGTCGTTCCCATCGCGTCCCCCGTTCGGCGTTCCTGCATGAACGTCTCCGAGTCTGGGCAACGGTCTCTGAGCGTGGCCTGAGTTCTGTGGATCAGCTCAGCGGGCAGCGACCACGTTGCCGTCCGCTGTGGAGCGCACGACCACGGGCGCGCCGATGGGCTCGCCGTCGGTGAGCAGGTCGAGCACGGCGTCGGCGCGGGCCACGAAGCGACGGCCGTCGGCGAGGCGGCCGAGCACGACGCCCTCCCGCCTGCCGTCGCGCGCGTGCTTCACCGTGTAGGTCTCGATGACGGCGGGACCGTCGGCCCGCAGGGCCTCGGCGGGCGCGGGCACGGCGTCCAGCTCGGCCTGGATCCGCTCGCTCGCGGAGGGCCGGAAGGCGTACGGGACGGTGGTGTAGACGCCCGTCGAGTGCTTGCTCATCAGCCCGCCGTTGGCCGCGACGAACCCGTACGTGCCGGGGGCGGCCCGCAGCCGCGCGACGGTCGTGGCGATGGCGTGCATCGAGTAGTTGTTGCCCGGCCCGCCGAAGAACGGCAGCCCGCCCGTCACGGTCAGCCCCCGCGGGTCGTCGGTCGCCACGCCGAGCGCCTCCGCCAGCACGAAAACCGGTGCGGCGTAACAGCTGTAGAGGTCGAGCGTGGTCAGGTCCGCCGCCGTGATGCCGGCGACCTCCAGCGCGTGGCGCGCGGCCCGCACGGCCGCCGGCGAGGTGGCGTAGTCGGCGCGTTCGAGCAGGGGGCGCTCGGACAGGTCCGCGTGCCCGGCGAGATAGACCCACCGATCTTCGGGTACGCCCAGTCGCCGCGCGGCCGCGACCGACGTCAACAGCAGCGCCGCCCCCTGGTTGACCTTGTCGCGGGCGACCACGTAGCGCGTGTACGGGTCGGCGATCGGCCGGTTCGCGGCGGTCGGCGTCATCAGGGTCGTGGCGTCGCGGAAGACGGGCGCCGCCGCGTGCGGGTTGGCGGCGGCGACCGCGGTGAACGGCTCGAACAGCCGGCCGATCGCCGCGGCGTACTCCGCCCGGGACATGCCGAGCCGGGCGCGGCGGGCGTTGTCGAACAGCGCGTACTGCGAAGAGGTGTCGGAGAGCCCGTGCGCGACGTGGTGGGCCGAGACGATGCCGTCGAGCCCGTGCCCGCGCGCCTCGAGCTGCCCGCCGGGGCTCTCGGTGAAGTCCGGCCGGTCGTCGCGGGCGGCCAGCGCGGCGATCGTGGAGATGGCCTCGGCGCCGGTCAGCAGCACCACGTCGGCGTCGCCGTCCGCGATCGCGGCGGCGAACTCGTTCACCAGGTGCTGCGGGGCCTGCCCGCCGCCCACCTCGAGCACGGCCCGGCGAGGCTCGGCCCCGAGGCGGTTCGCGACCGACCGGGGGAAGTTGTCCGAGGCGCCCAGCAGCGGCACGGCCCACGGCAGCGAGATCTCGAACTGCGGCACGGCGGCCACCGTGTCGATCGCGCGGGCCTCGACCCCGGCGTCGGCCAGCGCCGCGCGCGCCGCGTCGGCGGCCAGGTCGGCCGGACGGCGTTGCCGGTAGCCGGGCTCGCCGGGACGCTCGGACACCTGACCGGCGCCGACGAGCACCGGCGTCCGCTCGTCGAGCATCAGAGCCGTCCGGCGAGCTCGCGGATGCGCCGTTCGCAGTCGGCCGCCATGGTGCGGGTGATCTCGCCGGCCGGCCGGATGTCGCGGAACGACCCGACGACCTGCCCGACGAAGAACGACTCGAGCTTCAGCGCGCCCTCGTGCCCGGCCTCGGCGGCGGCGTCGATGCGCTGCCACGCGTCGTCGACGAGCATCGGCTGCAGCGGGAGCGGCAGCGGGGCGGGGCTGCCGGGCGCCGCCCACTCGTCGTGCCACGCGGTCTTCAACTGGCGCGCGGGTTTGCCCGTACGCGTCGGGGAGCGCAGGGTGTCCGCGCTGCTCGCGGCCAGGAACTTGCGCTTGATGGCCTGCACCGCCACGTCCTCGGCGCTGGAAAGCCAGACCGACCCGCACCACACCCCGGCCGCGCCGAGCGCGAGCGCCGCGGCCATCTGACGCCCGTCGGCGATGCCGCCCGCCGCGAGCACCGGCCGGTCGCCCGCGATGTCGACGATCTCGGGCGTCAGCACCATCGTGGCGATCGTGCCGGTGTGCCCGCCCGCCTCGGTGCCCTGCGCGACCAGCACGTCCACGCCCGCGGCGATCTGCCGCTCGGCGTGCTTGGCCTGGCCCACCAGCGCGGCGGTCACCACCCCGGCGGCCTTGGCGCGCTCGATCAGCTCGGGTGGCGGGGTGCCCAGCGCGCTGGCGATCAGCGAGATGGGGTGGCGGAACGCGGTGTCGAGCAGCGCGACCGCGCCGGGCGTGGTCAGCGACGCGGCGACCTGCTGGTGGTCGACCGTGGGCGCGGGCGGGATGTCGTACTTCTCGAGCAGCCCGCGCACGAACGCGAGGTGCTCCTCGGGGATCTGGGCGCGCATGCTGGCCACCAGGTCGGCCGGGTCGCCGGGCACGAACTTCTCGGGGACGAGCAGATCCACCCCGTACGGCCTGCCGCCCACCTGCTCGGAGATCCAGGTGAGCTGGGCGTCGAGCTCCTCGGGGCCGTAGACGCTGGCGGCCAGCACGCCGAAGCCGCCCGCGTTGGTGACCGCGGCGACGACGGCGGGCGAGCGGTTGAAGCCGACGATGGGGTGCTCGACACCGAGCAGGTCGGTCAGGGCCGTACGCATGCCGACACGTTACCCGTCGGTCACCTCGGCGAGGCGCCGGATCTCGCTGCCCTGCTCGACCGCCATCTCGTTGGCGACCTCGCGCAGCTTCTCGTCGCTGCCGCCCTTGATGACGTCGCCCGCCATCCGCAGCGCGCCGCGGTGGTGGTCGGTCATCATCGCGGTGAACCTGCTGTCGAACGCGGGACCCTTCGCGGCGGCCAGCGCGGCCAGGTCCGCCTCGGTCTGCATGCCCGGCATGGCGCCGTGGTCGTGGGACGGGTCGCTGTCGGGCAGGTTGCGCTCCTTGAGCCAGGCCCGGAAGTAGTTGATCTCGAACGGCTGCGCGGCGCCGATCCGTGCGGCCAGGGCCGCCAGGCGCTCGTTGCCGGCCCGGCCGGGCGCCAGCCCGGCCATCTCGATCGCCTGCTGGTGGTGGACGATCATCATCTGCACGAACGTCGTGTCGATCGCGTTGAACGTCGAGCCGTCCGGCGCCTTCACCTTGTCCGAGTCGGTCACGACGGCGTCGTCGCCCGGGGCGCCGGGCAGCACCACCCGCTGCGGCGCGGTGGCGCTTGCGCTCGGCCGGGGCGCCGCCGCCGAGTCGTCCGAGCCCGACCGGGCCGCGACGGCCACGACCACGGCCCCCGCCACGATCACCCCGACAGCGGCAAGCGTCGATGTCCTCACCCGGCCCACCGAACCTCCAGTATGGATCTCCGAGGATGTTCCCCGATCGCGCTCCGGCCACTACTGTAGCGACCAAGATGAATACGCATCGTTGCGCGCTCACCTTCAGCGGGGGATGCGTCAAGGGAAGGAGTCCCATGAAGCACACTGCCCCACGAGGGCGGATGCTCAAGCGCCTGGCCGCCGTCGGCGCGGCCGCCCTGGCCGCCGGCATGCTGGCGGCCCCGGCAAGCAGCGCGGCGCAGGCACCCGCCGATCCGGGCGCCATCCCGGGCGTCGACGAGATCGTCAGCAGCCCGAACCTCAAGCAGGTCGCCCACCTCGACAAGTCTGCCGTGCTGCCCGGCACGAACACGGACTGGACGTTCAAGGGCCGGTACGCGTTCGGCGGCAACTACGACGGCTTCTACGTCTACGACGTCAAGAACCCCAAGGCGCCGACGATCGCGGCGCAGGTGCTGTGCCCGGGTTCGCAGAACGACATCTCGATCAGCGGCAACCTGCTGTTCCTCGGCACCGACTCGCAGCGGACGAACGACACCTGCACGAACGCGGCGTCGACCACCGAGGTGCCCGGCGACCGCTGGGAAGGCATCAAGATCTTCGACATCAGCGACCCGCTGACGCCGAAGTACCTCAAGTCGGTGAAGACCGACTGCGGCTCGCACACGCTGACGCTGGTGCCGGGCAAGCGCGGCGAGAAGAACGTCTACCTGTACGTCTCGTCGTACAACCTGGCCGCCGCGGACCTGCCCAACTGCGCGCTGCCGCACGACAAGATCTCCGTCGTCAAGGTGCCGGTGCGCAACCCCACGGCCGCGGCCGTGGTCGCCACCCCGGTCGTGTTCCCCGACGGCGGCAACCCGGGCGGCCCGCGGCCCGAGCAGCGCGCGACGACGGGCTGCCACGACATCACCGTGTACGCCGAGAAGAACATCGCGGCCGGCGCCTGCATGGGTGACGGCGTGCTGTTCGACATCAGCAACCGGACCAGCCCGCGGGTCATCACCACGGTCCGCGACGTGGAGAACTTCGCGTTCTGGCACTCGGCCACGTTCAACAACGCCGGCACCAAGGTCGTCTTCACCGACGAGCTCGGCGGCGGCGGCGCGGCCACCTGCAACGAGGCGGTCGGCCCGAACCGCGGCGCGGACGCCGTCTACGACATCGTCGGCAAGGGCGACAAGCGCCGGCTCGAGTTCCGCAGCTACTTCAAGATCCCGCGGATCAACGCGGACACCGAGGTGTGCGTGGCCCACAACGGCTCGCTGATCCCGGTGCCCGGCCGCGACATCATGGTGCAGGCGTGGTACCTGGGCGGCATCTCGGTGTGGGACTTCACCAATTCCCGCAAGCCCAAGGAGATCGCGTTCTGGGAGCGCGGCCCGATCTCGACCACCACCCTCACGGGCGGCGGCTCGTGGTCGGCGTACTGGTACAACGGCTTCATCTACTCCAACGACATCACCAAGGGCATCGACGTGCTGGAGCTCAGGGACATCCGCACCGCGGTGGCCAAGCACTTCCGCACCGACGTCTTCAACGCCCAGACCCAGGACAACTTCCTGCGCTGGTAGTCACCGCAACCCGATCCCGGTGCCCGTCCTCCCCCCGCGGAGGGCGGGCACCGCGCCGATCCCGTCCGGCCCGCTCTCCGCTCATCCCCCGGGAGGCGGCCACGGGTGCGCGGGATGCAGGATCGGCCTCAGGGCGAGCAGCGCCTCGCGCATCAGCTCGGCGCCTCTCCCCCGTTCCCCGGTCAGGGCCTCGACCGCGGCGTCCCGCTCCTGGGCATAGAGCAGGAACACGTCGTCGATGGCGGTGTGGATCCAGTGCGCGTGGTTGTCGTCGGCCTCGCCCAGAGCCTGCGCCACGATCACCGTTCCCAGCGCGTCGTGCCGGCGGAGCAGGGCCTCGGCCGTCCTCCAGGTGACGTACGTGTCCCGGCCGTCGAGCACCAGCCGGTGCAGCGCCACCCGGGCCGCCGGCATCTCGGCGAAGGCGGCGAGCGCCCGCCCCGCATCGGCCCGGTCCCGGTGGTCGTCGCCGGTCGCCAGCTCCACGAGAGCCGCCACGACCGCCTGCCGCGCAGCGTCGTCCATGGCCCGATTCTCCCTTGCCGGGGCGGCCGGAGGTGCGGATAGCCTCGCAGGCATGGCCGAGCAGGAGATGTTGCAGGAGAAGCCGCACCGCAACGTGGTCCGGGTGGGAGACACCGTGCGGCGGCCTCTGCAGCCGTGGTCGGCCTCGGTGCACGAGCTGCTGCGGCACCTGGAGAGCATCGGGTTCCCGTACGCGCCCCGGTTCCTCGGCATCGACGACGAGGGGCGCGAGGTGCTCACCTACCTCGAGGGCGACTCGGGCGCGGACGGCTGGGCCCGGGTGGTCGACGAGGACGGGCTCGTGGCGATGGCCCGCCTGCTGCGGTGCTACCACGACGCGGTGCGGGGGTTCCGGCCGGCGGCCGAGGCGGGGTGGGCGGGCACCACGAGGGACGGCGAGCTGATCCGCCACGGGGACTTCGGGCCGTGGAACCTGGTCTGGCGCGGGTCGCAGCCGGTGGGCATCCTCGACTGGGACTACGCGTGGCCGGGGCGGCCGGTGGAGGACGTCGCGTACGCGCTGGAGTACGTGGCGCCGTTCCGCGACGACGCGATGTGCCTGCGGTGGCTGGCCTATCCGCGGCCGCCCGACCGCCGCCGGCGGATGGAGCTGTTCGCCGGGGCGTACGGCCTGGAGTCGGTGGCGGGGCTGGTCGACGAGGTGATCGCCGAGCAGGAGGCGGTCTGGCGGCGGGCCCGCCGGCTCGCCGGGCAGGGCCTGCAGCCGCAGGCCGAGTGGCAGCGGACGGGGTTGCTCGACGAGACCGCCGACCGGATCCGGTGGAGCCGCGACCACCGTCACCTTTTCGAGCCGGGCCCCGCGGGGTAGAGGCGTAGCCACCACGAGACCACGGAGGATGCGCGATGTCGGACGTGAACGAGAACGACCAGACCCTCGAGGAGATCGCCAAGGAGCGGATGGAGGAGCTGCCCGGCGAGACGGCTCTCGGCCACCGGGACCCGGCCGCGGGCGGCGAGGGCGAGCCGGAGGACTTCCACGGCAACAGCGACGTGCCGCTGCCCGAGTGACCGTGAGCGGGGGCCGCCGCGCGGCGGCCCCCGCGGCGGGCCTCAGAGGCGGAACGCGGCCCGCAGCCCGGATTTCGACGAGCCGCCCACCTGGATCCCGTACGTGCCCCTGGCGGTCTTCCAGGCGCCGTCGAAGTACTGGAGCAGGTGCAGGTCCCGCAGGTCGGCGCGCGACAGCGTGAGATCGACCGTGCGGCTCTGCCCGGGGGCGAGCGTGACGCGGGAGAAGGCGACCAGCCGTTTCGGCGGCTCACCGGTCGACGGGGGCAGGCTCGCGTACGCCTGAGCCACCTCGGTGCCCGTGCGCCGGCCCGTGTTGGTCAGCCGCACCGAGATCCGGACGTCGCCGCGGGCCGGGACGACGCGCAGGTCCGAGTACCGGAACGTGGTGTACGACAGCCCGTGCCCGAAGGCGAACAGCGGATCGATGCCCTCGCTGTCGTACCAGCGGTAGCCCACCCGCAGACCCTCCGAATAGGACACCTGCCGGATCCCGTCCACCGGCACGCCCGGGTACTGCTCGGGGCTGCCCGCGGTGGGCGTGTCGGCGAGCGACTTCGGGAACGTCAGGGGCAGCTTGCCCGACGGGTTGGCGTCGCCGAACAGCAGCGCCGCGACCGCCGGGCCCATCTGCTCGCCGGCGTACCAGGTCTCGAGCACGGCGGGCACCCGGTCGAGCCAGGGCATCTCCACCGCGCTTCCGGTCTGCAGGACCACGACCGTACGCGGGTTGGCCGCGGCGACGGCCGAGACCAGCGCGTCGCCGTTGCCCTGCAGGCGCAGGTCGGTCAGGTCGGCGAACTCCCCCATCCGGACGTACGCGAAGACCACCGCCACGTCCGCCTTCGCTGCAGCCGCAGCCGCGGCGGCCACGTCGCTGCCGTTGTCGAAGCTCACGGTCGCGCCGTCGCGGGCGGCCCGCGCGCGGATGCCCTCCTCGGGCGACACGAGGTCCTCGCACTGCAGCGTCTGCGGGCTGCCGAAGCGCCACGGCAGGCTGCACACCGACGAGGCGCTGATCCCGCCGGTGGGCGTACGGGACGCGGTTGCCCCGATGACCGCGATCTCGTCGCCGCTGCGCGGGTTCAGCGGCAGCAGGCCGTCGTTCTTGAGCAGCACGGAGCCCTGCTCCGCCGTCGTGCGCGCGACCGCCTTGTGCGCCGGCGTCGACGCGTCCGCGACCGGCGTGGCCGGCAGCGGGTGGTCGAAGAGGCCACCGCGGAGGTACGACCGGACGACCCGGAACGCCGCGTCGTCGATCTGCCGCTGCGTGATCTGCCCGGCCGCGAGCGCCGCGTCGAGGCGGGCCGGGGTGAACCAGATCGGCCGGTTGAGCTCCTGATCGAGCCCGTTCACCAGGCTGGGCGCGGTGGAGTGCACCGAGCCGAAGTCGCTCATCACGTAGCCGTCGAAGCCGATGTCGCCCTTGAGCACCTGGTTCAGCCGCGGGTTCTCGCAGGCGTACACGTGGTTGACCTGGTTGTAGGAGCACATGACGCTTCCCGGGTCGCCGCGCTCGACGGCGATCTCGAACGGCAGGTCGTAGATCTCGCGGAGCGTGCGCTCGCCGGCGTTCGAGGAGCTGGTCTGCCGGTCGAGCTCCTGCTCGTTGGCGACGTAGTGCTTGAGGGTGGCCAGCACCGGCCTGCTCTGGATGCCGCGCGTGCCCGCGGCGGCGAGCACGCCGGTGAGCAGCGGGTCCTCGCCGAGGTATTCCGGCGTGCGGCCGGAGAGGGGCGTACGCCCACTGGCCAGGCCCGGCGCGAGCAGCACGTTCTTGCCCTTGCCGAACGCCTCGGCCGCCTGCGCCGCGCCTTTCACGTACGCCAGGGGCTCGTTGAACGTCGCCGCGGTGGCGATCGTGGCCGGGAACGCGGTGACGCCCGGCGTGAACCGCACCCCGTCGGGCCCGTCGGAGTAGACGACCGTCGGGGTGCACGGGACCTGGGCGGGGTAGACGACCCCGTCGGCCCACTCGGTCTGCTGCGGGCTGTTGGCGGGCTGCTCGACCAGCCAGCGGTACTTCTGGTGCGGCGTGCTCGCGGCCAGCAGCGCCCGGGCCCGTTGCTCCGGCGACCTGCGGGTGTCCATCCACGGATACGCCGAGCAGTCCGCCGCCGCGGCCGGCGACGCGGGCGTGACCGCGATCGCGAGCGGCGCCAGCAGAGCCAGGACGGCCGCCTTGTTGATACGTTTCATCCAGCGCTCCCACTGTTGCTGTGATGTTTCGTCCGTGGTGCACATCCTCCGGAAGCAGTGATGACCGTCGCTAGGACGAGGTGGACGCGCTGTAGCACGATCCGCACCTTGCGCAGCGACCGTCGCCGATCGACAGTCGGGGGATGCGAGCCGTCCTCGCCGATCTGTCGGTGCCGCGCTACCTGCTGACCGCCGCCACCCGCCGCCCCGGCCTGCTGCTGTCGCTGCGCGACGACCTGCCGGCGCCGGCCCTGCCCCGCGCGCCGGGGTGGGTGCGGCTGCACCCCGAGCTGTCCGGCATCTGCGGCAGCGACGTGGCCGTGGCCCACGCCAAGTCGTCGCCGGTGCTGAGCGCCTTCTACCCCGCCCGCCGCCAGATCCCCGGCCACGAGGTCGTCGCCGTCACCGACGCCGGCGAGCGGGTCGTCGTCGACCCCGTCGTGTCCTGCGTCCATCGCGGGTTCCCGCCGTGCCGCTCGTGCCGCGACGGCCTCCCCTATGTCTGCGAGCGGTTCGACCAGCCCGGCGCCGCCGGGTGCCACGGCCCCGGCATCGGCTTCGACGCCGCGCTGGGCGGCGGCTGGGGCGAGCAGCTCGTCGCCCACGAGACCCAGCTGCACCGCGTCGGCGCGCTGTCCGCCCACCGCGCCGTGCTGGCCGAGCCCGCCTCCATCGCCCTGCACGCGGCCCTGCAGTGGCGCCGCCGCGGCGACCGCGCCGTGGTCATCGGTCCCGGCACCATCGGCCTGCTGGTGATGGCCGCCCTGCGCCGCCTGCACCCCGACCTGGACATCACCGCCGTCGGCCCGGGTTCGCTCGCCGCCGCGGCCGGGGCGGACCGCACGCTGCCCGCAGGTCCCCGGGTCGTCGAGACGCTGGCCGAGCTGCACGGCGGCCGGGTCGTGCGCCCGCGCCTGTCCCGGCCGCTGCTCGAGCAGGGTGTCGACGTGGTGGTCGACTGCGTGGGCCGGCCTTCCACGCTGGACCTCGCCCTGCACCTGCTGCGCCCCACCGGCATGCTCGTCCTGGTCGGCGCCGCCGGCCGTCAGCGCGCCGACTGGTCGCTGGTCTGGAGCCGCCAGCTCACCGTCCAGGGCACCGTCAACTCCGGTCCCGAGCCGTCGCTGGGCGGGCGCCCCACGATGGCGCAGGCGGTCGAGTGGCTCTCCGACCCCTCGTATCCGGTGGACGCCCTCGTCACCCACGTGTTCGACCTCGCCGACTGGCGGGCCGCCCTGTCCACCGCCGCCGCGGGCCCGCGCGCCTCGGCCGTCAAGGTGACGCTGCGGCCCAACGCCCGCCGGGAGCCGGGAGCCGGTTGAAGCGGGAGAGACAGGGGAAAGGAGGGCCCGGAGCGGCAACGCTGCACTACCGTGAGGCCTGAGGTGGGGACGACGCATGAGTCTGGAAAAGGTGATCTTCGGCTTCTTCGTGCTGCTGGCCGCGACCCTCAACTTCGGGTTCTTCATCGGCGACATCGATGATCCGGTGCTGCACAACGAGTACGAGCTGTTCGCCGCGGTGGTGGTCAACCTGATCGCCACGGTGCTGAAGTTCGGCGACCGCACGCAGATCGGGGCGGTGCACCTGGCCACCAGCCTGGTGGCCGACCTGCAATTGATCGCGGCCACGCTGGCCTGGGTCTACGCGACCCAGATCTCCTCCGCGGGCATGACCCCCGAGGCGACCGCCAGCGTGGTGTCGCTCTCCGGCGGCGCGCTGCTGGCCAACCTGGTCTCGGTGTCGCTGCTGGTGATCGAGACCACGACGTTCCACCGGCGATGAGCCCGCGCGGACGCCGGCACGGCGGCGGCCCCCGGCGGCGGACCCACATGGCGCGGCCCACCGAGGGCTCGCCCACCGTCTTCCTGGTGCTGCGCCGCATGCGCGCGCCGCTGATCGTGCTGATCCTGATCTTCGCGATCAGCGTCTTCGGCCTCACGCTGATCCCGGGCCGCGACGACGGCGGCAACCCGGTGCACATGGGGTTCTTCGACGCGTTCTACTTCATGAGCTACACCGCCACGACCATCGGGTACGGCGAGATCCCGCACCCGTTCACCGGCGCGCAGCGACTCTGGGTCACCGCGACCATCTACCTCACCGTGATCGGATGGGCGTACGCCATCGGCGCGCTGCTGGCCACGCTGCGCGACCGCGCGTTCCGCGAGGCGCTCGCGCACCGCCGCTTCACCCGTACGGTGCGGCGGCTGCGCGAGCCGTTCCTGCTGGTCGTCGGGTACGGCCAGACCGGCCAGCTGCTCGGCCGGGCCCTCGACGCGCTCGGCCGCCGGCTGGTCGTGGTCGACGCCACGCCCGAGCACGTCGACACCCTCGACATCGACCCCTACTACGCCGACATCCCCGGGCTGGTCGCCAACGGCGCGAACCCGCACACGCTGGGCATCGCCGGGCTCGAGCACCCGGCCTGCGAGGGCGTCGTGGCGCTGACCGACGACGACGAGGTCAACCTGACCGTGGCGATGACCGCCGCCCTGGTCCGCCCGGGGCTGCCGGTGCTCGCCCGGACGGTGTCGCCCGCGATCGAGCACCGGATGCGGGCCTTCGGCTCCCCCACGGTCATCAACCCGTTCGACCGGTACGGCGATCACCTGCGGCTGGCCCTGCACGCGCCGTCGGCGTACCTGCTGCAGTCCTGGCTGATCGGCGGCGAGGACGCGCCGATGCCCGAGCCGGGACGCCCGCCGAGGTCGGGGCGCTGGGTGATCAGCGGGTACGGCCGGTTCGGGCAGAAGCTCGCCGAGGACCTGCGCACCGAGGGCATCGACGTGACGGTCATCGACCCGCGGCCGGACGAGGCGCCGGGGCTGACGTTCATCGAGGGGGACGCGTCCGAGCCGTCCGTGCTGGCAGAGGCCGACCTGGCCGGGGCCGCGGGCTTCGTGGCCGGCACCGACAACGACGCGACGAATCTGTCGCTGGTGGCGGCGGCCCGCAAGGCGAACCCGTCGCTGTTCGTCGGCGCCCGCCAGAACCGCCCGGCGACCGCCCCGCTGTTCGCGGCCATGGAGATCGACTGGCTGCTGGTGCCAAGCGAGATGGCGGCCCGCGAGATCTACGCCCGGCTGAGCACGCCGCTGCTGTGGCGCTTCCTGCAGGAGATGCCGGGCCGCGGCGACGAGTGGGCCGCGGAGACCCTCGACCGCATGCGCGCGCACTGCGGGATGCGGCTGGGCGCCCTCTGGAAGGTCACGCTGACCGCGAAGGAGACGCCGGGGCTGGAGCCGTGGCTCGCCGGCGGCGCGCGGCTCGGCGACCTCCTGCGCAACCCCCGAGACCGCGACGTCCACCTCGACGCCGTGCCGCTGATGCTGGTGCGCGACGGCGAGACCGTGCTCGGCCCCGCCGAGGACACGACGCTCGCGGCCGGGGACCAGCTGTTGCTGGTGGGCCGGTCGGGTGCCCGGCGGGCGCTGCTCGAGACGCTCACCAACCGCGTGGTGGCCGAGTACGTGCTCGCCGGACGTACCGTTCCGTCCGGCTGGGTGTGGCAGCGCGTGACTGGGCGAACACCCAGTTCCCCCGAAACGCCGGTGCGTTCGTCGGACGATACATAAGACAATCGGACATACATCCCTCATGCAAGCGCACTTGCACGTGCAGATGCCCTTGTGCGTGTGCGACGGTCGGCGCAGGATGGACGCCAGCGTTCCGGACAGGAGCGCGTTCGATCGCGGCCGACGGCCGCCCGGCCCCGCGAGGTGAGATGACCATCGACGACAGACCCGCGGGCACCATTTGGACCTTCGCCGAGGAGGACTACCGCTACGGCATCGGCCCGCTGCGCATCCGGATCAGCCGGGTGCTGGCGGGCGCGCCGCTGCAGCAGGACGGCGATGTCTGGTACGAGGTGGAGGGTGTCGAAGTGAGCGACCAGGGGCAGGTGATCGGTCCTCGGCGGGCCACCATCCGAGCCTCCCGGCTGCCCACCGTCCGCCGCGGCTGACCCTTGCGCGCGTCCACCCCGGCCTCCCCGACGGTCGGGGCGGGCGCGTCACCGGCCGTCGCCGGGCCGCAGATAGAGCAGCACGGCCAGCACGCGGCGTGACTCGGCGCCGGTCGCGGGCAGGCCCAGCTTGCCGAAGATGCTCGACACGTACTTCTCCACGGCCCGCAGCGTCAGCACCAGGCGATCGGCGATGCCCTGGTTGGAGTGACCGCTCGCCATCAGCTCGAGGACCTCGCGCTCGCGCGGGGTCAGCACCGCCAGCGGGTCGTCCGGCCGGTGCCGCGCCACCAGCGACGACACGATCACCGGGTCGACCGCGGCGCCCCCGGCGGCGACCCGGCGTACGGCGTCGACGAACTCCGCGACGTCGCCGATGCGGTCCTTGAGCAGGTAGCCCGCCCCGGACGCCGACCCGGCGAACAGCGTCATGGCCAGCGCCGGCTCGACGTGCTGGGAGAGCACGAGCACGGCCGTACGCGGATGGGCCGTGCGGATCTGCACCGCGGCCCGCAGCCCCTCGTCGGTGTGCGTGGGCGGCATCCGGATGTCGACCACCGCCACCTCCGGCGCGAGCGCGGCCACCGCCCGCAGCAGCGAGACCGCGTCGCCGCAGCGGGCCACCACCTCGAAGCCCGCGTCGGTCAGCAGGCCGGCCAGCCCCTCGCGCAGCAGCACGCTGTCCTCGGCGATCGCTACCCGCACGGCAGCTCCGCCCGCAGCCGCGTGCCGCCGCCCGCCGGGCTCCACACCCGCAGCGTTCCGCCGAGCGCCTCCACCCGGTCGGCCAGCCCGCGCAGCCCGCTGCCCTGCTCGGTGTCCGCGCCGCCCACCCCGTCGTCCTCGACCTGCACCATCAGCGCCTCCCCCGCCCTGCGCACCGACACCGTGGCGCCGGTCGCCCGCGCGTGCCGCCCCACGTTCGTCAGGCTCTCGCAGACCACGTAGTACGCCGCCACCTCGATCGCCTCCGGCAGCCGCCCGTCGATGCCGATCTCGAGCCGGACGGGCACCGGCGCGCGGGCGGCCACCGACTCCAGCGCCACCGCGAGCCCGTGCCCGCTCAGCACCGCCGGATAGAGCCCGTGGGCGAGGTCGCGCAGCTCGCCCAGCGACGTGGCGACCTCGGCGCGGGCCTCGGCGACCGCCTGCCGGGCGGACGGGTCGGCGCCGAGGCGGTTCTCCAGCAGGCTCAGCCGCAGCGACAGCCCGACCAGCCGCTGCTGGGCGCCGTCGTGCAGGTCGCGCTCGAGGCGGCGGCGCTCGCGGCGGCCGGCCTCCAGCACCCGCGCGCGCGAACCGCGTACCTCCGCAAGACCCGCCTTGAGCTCCGCGCGCAACCGCCCGTTGTCGAGCACCATCTCGACCGCCGCCGCGACCGCGTCGAGCAGGTCGGGCTCCGCGGCGACGTCGGGATGGTGGGCGATCGCGGCGACCGGCTGCCCGTCGCGCCGGATCACCCGCGCCGGCTCGGGCAGCGTCCGCGGCCGGCCGTCGTGGTCGACCCAGGTGCGGTACTGCGGCAGCCAGTAGAGCAG
Organism: Actinoplanes sp. URMC 104; assembly: GCF_051386375.1. Lineage (NCBI taxonomy): Bacteria > Bacillati > Actinomycetota > Actinomycetes > Micromonosporales > Micromonosporaceae > Actinoplanes > Actinoplanes sp. URMC 104. The sequence goes on from NZ_JBPQTO010000011.1 coordinate 299,156, forward strand.
CGACGCGGTCGGGTCGCGCAGGGCCCGCGACAGCGCGGGCGTCAGGTCGTCGGGCTCCGAGCGCAGCGCCACCACCAGCTCGCCGACGGAGGCCCGGGCCAGCCGCACGTCGAGCAGCCCGGCCAGGAACGCGACCGGCGCCAGCCCGAGCACCACGAGCGTCACCCGCTGCACCGCCGTGAAGCCCGGGACGGCGAGCATGCCCATCACCAGCAGCACGGCGAGCGAGACGAGACCGAGCGCGAACGAGCCCACCAGCCAGCGCACCGAGCGCCGCAGCGGGCCGGCCCGCAGGCGCACGGCCAGCAGCCCGACCCCGGCGAGCAGCAGCGCGCTCAGCGACAGCAGCTCGACCGCGTGCACCACGTTGGCGGCGAGCGGCCGGTCGGCGACGGCGAGCAGGTTGTCCGGCCCGAACGCGCCCAGCGCCATCGCCGTCAGCTGCAGACCGATCGAGACCGCGTACGCCGTGACTACCAGCACGCGCGGCCACCCGCTCAGCCGTCCGCTGGGGAACGCCAGGAAGACGTGCAGGAACAGGGCGACGACCAGCAGGTCGACCGCCTGCCCGACGGTGAACAGCAGCGGGTGCGGCGACCAGGCCAGGTTGGACAGCGCGGCGCCGAAGCCGACCAGCACCAGCAGCCGCCCGAACGCGCTGCCCGGCCGGCGCGTCCAGGCGATCAGGCCGCAGACGACGTACGCCAGCAGGATCCAGACGAACAGCAGAGCCGGCGCGAGCCGCCCGGCCGGGCGGGCGAGAGCGATCGACATCGCCGCCGCGGCCGGCGCTGCCAGCGCCAGGGCGGTCCGCAGCGTACGGCTCGGAGCTCGCAGCCCGTCGATGACAGCAGGATAGGCGTGCCGGCCGCCGGTGAACATGCCAGAAAACCGCCCTGTGGACGGCGGGCGGGCACCATGTCGGCGTGCGCCCGGTGCGACGACCGTGAGGGCATGACCACACTCACCGCAGTCATCCGCCGCCACCCCCTCGTCACGTTCTTCGTCCTGGCCTACGTCATCGGCTGGTCGCCGTGGCCGTTCGGCATTCCCGGCACCGCCATGCTGCCGGTCGCGCCGCTGGTCGCCGCGCTGATCGTCGCCGCCGTCACCGGCACGCTCCGCGACCTCGGCAGCCGCATGATCCGCTGGCGGGTGCCGTGGTACTGCTACGTCGCCGCCGTCGGCCTGCCGCTCGCCGTCATCCTCGGCACGGCCGCGATCCACGGCGGCGCGTCCTGGTCGGGCGTCGTCTGGACCGACGTCGCGCTGTTGTTCGCGCTGCGCTGGGTCAACCCGATGGACGGCCCGCTCGGCGAGGAGCCCGGCTGGCGCGGGTTCGCCCTGCCCCGCCTCGACGCCCTCCACTCGCCGCTCGCCTCCGCCGCCGTGCTCGGCGTGCTGGCCGCCGTCTGGCACGTCCCGCTCGTCGTCTCCGGACAGGGCAACGAGGTCGGCTGGATCGGCATCCCCACCACGTTCGTCATCACGTTCGTGTACTGCTGGCTGTTCCGCCGCTCGGACGGCAGCGTGCTGCTGACCATGCTGCTCCACATCGTGCAGGGCACCATCGTCTCGGAGACCCTCGGGTACGCGGGCGACGACCTCAGGGCCATGCTGACGCTCGGCCTCGTCGCGTGGACCGTGATCGCCCTCGCGTTGATCCTGCTCGATCGCCCGGCGTGGCGCTCCCGGCCGCTCGACGCGCCGGCCCCCGCCGGCCGCACCGAGCTGACGACCCCGATCGTGCAGCCCTGAGCGCTCTCAGGGTGATCTCCGGGTCGTGCCCGGAGGCCTCGTGGGCGCGGGACCGGCAGGCTGATCCCGTGCCCACCGATGTGATGAACGCCGCGACCGCCTTCGTCGACTGGCTGTCCACCCTCGACTCGTGGACGGTCCTGCTCTTCACGTTCCTGTCCTCCGCCGTCGAGATGACGTTCCTGGCCGGCCTGCTCGTGCCCGGCGAGTCGGTGGTCATGCTGGCCGGCTCGCTGCCGTCCGGCCCCGCCGGTTTCGCGGCCGTGCTCGCGGTCGGCACCGCCGGGGCGCTGGCCGGCCAGATCTGCGGGTACGCCGTAGGGCGCGCCTTCGGCCCCCGCCTGCGCGGCACCCGCCTGGGCCGCCGCATCGGCGCCGAACGCTTCGACCGCGCCGAGTCCTACCTGCGCGAGCGCGGCGCCCCGGCCCTGGTGGCCGTCCGCTTCGTCGCCGTCGTCCACGCCGTCGTCCCGATCGTGGCCGGCGTGGTCCGCATGCCCTTCGGCCGTTTCGTGCTGTGGTCGGGCCTCGGGACGGCCCTGTGGGTAGGCGCCTTCGCCGGCGTCGGCCTGATCACCGCGGGCGCCGATGCCACCGGCGGTCTCGGCCTGGTGCTGACCGCCGTCGGAGCCACCTGCCTCGGTGTCGTGCCTTTCGTGGCCCGCCGCCTGCGCCGGCCGGCCGCGGTCTGCGCCTCTTAGGGGTGACCGCTCACCGCCGGCCACCGCCGCGCCCCGCCGCCACGCCTCACCGCCGACCGCTGCCGACGCCTCACCGCCAGCCACCGCCGCCACGCCTCACCGCCAGCCACCGCCGCGCCTCACCGCTAGCCACCGCCGCGCCTCACCGCCCAGCCACCGCCGCGCCTCACCGCCCAGCCGCCGTCGAGCCCCACCGCCCAGCCGCCGTCGAGCCCCACCGCCGACCGCCGCCACGCCTCACCGCTAGCCACCGTCGAGCCCCACCGCCCAGCCGCCGTCGAGCCCCACCGCCCAGCCGCCGCCGAGCCCCACCGCCCGGCCGCCGCCGCGTCAGCCGCCCAGCCGCCGCCGCGTCAGCCGCCGCGACGCGGCCCCCACCACGGGCCGCCCCGACAGCGAACACAACACGGCAATTCGCGACATACAGCCTGGCACCAACATGTCGCGCCCACGCCCGCCCGCCGGTGCAGCGCACCGCCGTACCACAAGAGCGCAGCCATGCCGGGTGGCTCACATCGCACCCCGTGGCCTGTGGACAACCGACCCTTCGCCCTTGACATGGCGTAGCGTGACCACCGCTTTCCCGGGTGGGTGGGGGAGGCGGTGGCCCACCGAGTGATCTTCACTCGACGTGATGGCTGCAGCGTGGTGCAGGGCAAGGACAGCCCGCACGATTGCGGTGCGCGACGTGGGCAACAGCGTGCTCGGGCTGGAACGTCCGGACTTAAGGGTTCGATCGCTCGGTCGCCCCGGCGCGGCAAACTACATCAACCGGCGTGACCGTCTTAGCCGTAAGCGGCGCCGCGTGAATAAGGTCCGCACGATGTCCCGGAGCGCGCTGGTCCGCGTATCAACGGTGGGCCCGTCAACCCGTCGGCGGCCTGCCCTCCAGCACCCGAGCGCGCCGCCTCTCGTACTCCCCGGCGCGGAGGGCGCCCAGCCCCACATAGCGGCCCCGATCATCGCAACTGAAACCGCCCGCGAAACTGGCGACCGCCCCCTAGATCCCGACCCAGGTGACAAGCACCGGCTCGGAGATCACGCCAGGATGGCCGTGCCAGAGGCGATCGCGCAGGGGCTCGGCATCTCCCGCACCGACCATCGTGACGTCGGGACCGCCCTCCGTGGGGCCGAGGTACTCCATGAAGAGCCCAGCGCGCAGCCGGGAGATCTCCAGAACGCAAAGCATCAACTCGCCGGGATCATCGCGGGCCGGTTCTCGTCGCCCGGCGTGGCGGACGGTTCCCCGGCGACCTGCGCGTCGGGGCCGGCCGCCACGGCGGGCTGCTCCGACGGAATGGCGGCGATCCCGGCCAGGATGAGCGCCCCGCCGACGATCTGGAGCAAGGTCAGCGACTCCCCCACGACCAGCCACGCGAAGATCGACGCGAACACGACCTCGAGCAGCCCCAGGAACGACGCGAGCCGTGACCCCAGCCGGGAGGAGCCGGCGATCCCGGTGGCGTACGCGATGGCCGTCCCGGCGATGGCGACCACGCCCAGCGGCACCCACCAGGGCACGTCGCTGCCCAGCATCGTGACCGAGCCGCCGGTCGCCGCGAACGGGATCACGCCGGTCAGCCCGACGACGCCCAGCACGGCGCCGCCCAGCAGCAGCCCGGCGCCGGCCAGCGCCACGGGCGGCAGGCCGTCGGAGGGGCGCGCGGCCACGACGAAGTAGACGGCGCAGCCGATGGCGGCGGCGAAGGCGAGGGTCAGGCCGAGCGGGTCGACGGCCTGCAGGGCGCCGGGGCCGATCACGAGCACGAGGCCGCCGACGGCGAGCACCGAGCCGATCAGCACGGCGGGGCGGGGCAGCTTGCGGGTGGTGGCCCACGTCCACAGCACGAGCAGCAGCGGGGCCAGGTATTCGACGAGCAGCGCGGTGGAGACCGGGATGCGTGAGATCGCGGCGTAGTACGTCAGCTGGGTGAAGGCGACGGCGATCACGCCCATGCCGAGCACGCGCCGGCGGCCGCGCCACAGGGCGGACCAGCGGCCGCGCAACGCGTAGATCACGAAGGGCAGCAGCACCAGCCCGGCGGACGAGGCGCGTACGGTGACTGCGGCGGCCGGCGACCAGCCTGCCTCCAGCAGCGGCTTGATGAACGCGCCGGAGGTGCCGAACGACACCGCGGACATGACCATGGCGGCCAGCCCGACGTGCTGGGTGGAGAACCGCATCGCTGCCTCCAGACGTACGATGTCAGGGTCAAAAACAACTACAGTCCTGACGCTAGGCCGGGTTACGTGAGGAGTCAAATTGCTTTTTGCCCCTGACACGGTGGAGTCCCTGGAGTTCGTGGTGGCGCTGGCCAACACCGAGCCCGGCAGCTCGCGCAGCGGCGAGGACGAGCTCGCGACCGTCGAGCAGCTGAGGGCGCTGCTGAGCCGGTTCATCTACACGGGGCGCATCGACTACGACGAGCAGGAGCTTGCCGACGTACGGGCCACCCGTACGCTGCTCCGGGAGATCTGGGTGCTGGATCGCGACGACGCGGTCGAGGTCGTGAACCGCATGCTGCGCGAGGCCAGGGCGCTGCCGTTCCTCGCCCGGCACGACGAGCTGGACTGGCACCTGCACGCGACGTCCCCCGACGCGCCGCTGGCCGAGCGCATCCGGGCCGAGATGGGGCTCGCGTTCACCGACGTGATCCGCATGAACGAGATGGACCGGCTGCGCGTCTGCGGCGCCGACGACTGCGACGGGCTGGTGCTCGACCTGTCGCGCAACGGCTCCAAACGGTTCTGCACGGTGCGCTGCGGCAACCGGATGAACATGATCGCGTTCCGGGAGCGCAAGGCGGCCGGATAGCGGCTAGGGTCGGGGAATGATGCTGCGGGAGCTCATCGGCCGCGTGCTGCGGCGCACGCGTCAGGCCCAGCGGCGCACGCTGCGCGAGGTGGCCGACGCCGTCGGCATGTCGATCGGCCACCTGTCCGAGGTCGAGCGCGGCCGCAAGGAGCCCTCGTCCGAGCTGCTCGCCGCGATCTGCCGCGCGCTCGGGCTCTCCCTGACCGACCTGCTGCTGGCCGTCCTGCGCGACCTCACCCCGCCGCAGCCCCGCCTCGGCGCCCGCCTCCCGCAGCCCGAGCTGCTCAAGCTGGAGCTCGCCCGCTTCGAGCTCGCGACGCGCCGGACCGCCCGCACGCAGGCCCGCCGCACCGACTTCCAGCTGGCGGCCTGACTACGGCTTGCGGGCCACGCCCGCGTAACCGTCGACGACGACCTCGGTCGCGCCGGCGGGCCGCCACTGCGGGATCGGCACGACGCCGGGCTCGACGAGCTCGAGGCCGTCGAAGAACGACCTGAAGTCGGCGACCTCGCGCAGGTGGTAGGGCACGGCGCCGCTCTCGTTGTACTGGCGGTGCGACTCGATGACGCGCTCGCTGGTGGCGGTGCCGTCGGACATCGTCAGGTAGCTGCCGGAGGGCAGCTCGTCGACCAGCGCCCGCACGATGGCGCGCGCCTCGTCGGGGCTCTCGACGTGGCCCATCACGCCGAGCAGCATGAGCGCGACCGGCTGCGTGAAGTCCAGCGTGTGCCTGGCCTCGGCGATGACGGCGCGCGCGTCCTTCAGATCCCTGTCGATGTACGTCGTGACGCCCTCGGGGGTGCTGGCCAGCAGCGCCCTCGCGTGGCTGAGCACGAGCGGGTCGTTGTCGACGTACACGATCTTCGCCTCGGGCGCGACGCGCTGCGCGACCTCGTGGGTGTTGTCCACGGTCGGCAGCCCGGTGCCGACGTCGAGGAACTGCCGGATGCCCCGCTCGCCGGCGAGGAACGTGACCGCCCGGCCGAGGAACGCCCGGGTCTGCCGCGCGGCGTCGACGATCTCGGGGAACACCGCCTTGACCTGATCGCCGACGGCGCGGTCGGCCGCGAAGTTGTCCTTGCCGCCGAGCCAATAGTTCCAGACCCGTGCCGAGTGCGGCACGTCGACGTTGAGCTTCGTGGCGAGATCATCGGTCACGGCGACAGTGTCGCGGGTGGACTGTCGGCTCCGCAACCCTCGGCCGTACGAGGCCGGCGTCGTACGCCGCGATCACCAACTGGGCCCGGTCGCGCGCCCGCAGCTTGGCCAGCAGGTGCGTCAGGTGGGTCTTGACCGTCTTCACGGAGATCACCAGGGCGTCGGCGATCTCGTCGTTGGACAGCCCGCCGCCCACGAGCGTGAGCACGTCGACCTCACGCGCGGTGAGCCCGCGCAGCGACGACCTGTCCCGCGTGACGCTGGGTGCGGACAGGAAGTGGCCGACCAGCCGGGTGAGGATCGACGGCGCGAACAGCGACTCGCCCCGGTGGGTGCGGCGCACCGCATCCAGCAGATCCTCGGGGAGGGCGTCCTTGAGCAGGAACCCGGAGGCGCCCGCGCGCAGCGCCTCGTGCACGTACTCGTCGAGCTCGAACATGCTGAGCACGAGGACGCGCGTCCGGTCCAGCACCGGGTCGGCGCAGATGCGACGGGTCGCCTCGAGGCCGTCGACGCGCGGCATGCGAACGTCCATGAGCACCACGTCCGGCCGGGTGGCACGGGCCTGCGTCAGCGCCTCGACGCCGTCGCCCGCCTGCCCGGCGACCTCGAGGTCGGGCTCCTTCCCGACGATCAGCGCGAGGCTGTGCCGCAGCAGCGGCTGATCGTCGACGAGCAGGACGCGTACGGAGTTCACGCGCCCGCCTCGTCCGGGATGTGCGCCGTGAGGCGGAAACCCCTTTCCTGGCGGCCCGTCGTGAGGGTGCCACCCAGGGCCGCGACGCGCTCCCGCAGTCCGACCAGCCCGTGCCCCGCCCCCGGCACGGCCGCCCACCCCACCGCCGGTCCCGCATCGGCCACGCTGACGGTAAGCATTTTCCCGTCGCGACGGACGTCGACGCGCACCTCGGTGGGCCCCGCGTGCCGGATCGTGTTGCTCAACGCCTCGCGCACCGTCCGGCAGACGGCGACCTGCACACCCGGCGACACCTCCCCCAGCTCGCTCACCGTCAGCTCAGGCCGCACCCCCGCCCGCTCCGCCGCCCGCACGATCCCCGGCAGCGCACTGAGGTCCTCCACCGGAGCACGCGGCGCCAGGGAAGGGCTTGCCGGGCTCCAGGGTGCGGCGGGCTCGCGCAGGACGGTCAGCATGCGCCGCAGTTCGGCGGTGGCGCCGCGGCTCGCATGTTCGATGTCGGTGAGCGCCGCGGCGACCTCGGGCGGCTTGTCCAGGTGCCGGGTGGAGGCCGCCCGCACGGTGATCAGCCCGAGCCCGTGCGAGACGATGTCGTGCAGGTCGCCCGCGATCCGCATCCGTTCGGCGAGCACCGCCTCGGAGGCGGCCCACGCCGTCAGCCGCTGCTCGTACGCCCGCCGGTCGGCCCGCCACCGGAACACCGCCCACACCGCGACGGCGACCGCTCCCCCCGCCAGCACGGCCGGAACCACCCTCGCCGCCGTGCCCTGCGCTCCGCCGGTCACCATCGCCACGGCCCCGACCCCGCCGACCGTCAGCAGCACGGGCGCCGCCCGGGTACGCCATCGAGGACGTGGGCTCATGCCGCGACTGTAGTTCTAGGACCACGGTCGTAGGTCGCGCACGCCTTCGGACCCGGGTCCGACGCTCCGGACGGCCCGGCGCGGTTGACTCCCCCTATGATCACGATCGACCGGGTGAGCCGCGCCGGGATCCTGCACGACGTGTCCTTCGAGGCCCGTCCGGCGCGGGTGACCGGCTTCCTCGGCCCCAACGGCGCGGGCAAGACCTCGACCGTACGCATCCTGCTCGGCCTCGACCGCCCGTCGAGCGGCACGGCTCTCATCGACGGCCTGCCGTACGCGTCCCTGCCCCGTCCCCTCACCAGGGTGGGCGCGCTGCTCGACGGCAGCGGCGCCCACCGCGCCCGCTCGGCCCGCGCCCACCTGCGCTGGATGGCCGCCAGCAACGGTCTTTCCCGCGCACGCGTCGACGAGGTGCTCGACGTCGTCGGCCTGTCCGACGCCGCCGGCAAGCGGGCGGGTCGCTTCTCGCTCGGCATGAGCCGCCGCCTCGGATTGGCCGCCGCGCTGCTCGGCGACCCGCCCGTGCTCGTCCTCGACGAACCCGTCAACGGCCTGGACCCCGCCGGCGTCCACTGGATGCGCGCGTTCCTGCGCCGGTGCGCCGCCGAGGGCCGTACCGTCCTGCTCTCCAGCCACCTGATGGGTGAGCTGGCGCTGACCGTCGACGACGTGGTCGTCATCGACCGCGGCGGCATCGTCGCCCGCGGCACCCTCGGCGAGGTCATCGGCGACCACGAGTCGCTGGAAGCCGCTTTCCTGTCCCTGACGGGAGCAACCTCGTGGTGAGCGCCGAGCTCCGCAAGCTGCTCGGGTTGCCGACCGCCTGGACCGGGCTCGTGCTGGGCCTGATCGCCGCGCCCGCCCTCGTGTTCGTCAACACGCCGGGCGTGCGGCGCGCGATCGAATCCGGGCAGATCGACGACCTCGGGTACGAGAACCTCGGCATCGGCCTGCTGGGCGCGCTCATCCTCGGGGTCGTCACGGTCAGCAGCGAGTACACGTCCACCGGCGACGACTCGCCCGGCGCCCACCAGATGACCGCCACGCTGCTCGCCATGCCTCACCGGCGCCGCCTGCTCGCCGCCAAGGCAGCCGCGCTCGTGCTGGTCGTCGCCGTGCAGGGCGCGCTGACCGCCTCGGCCACAGTGCTGCTGACCCAGGTCATGCTTCCCGAGTACGCGCCGCCGTTCGACCTCGTCCGGATCGCCGGCGCCGTCCTCTACTGGGTCCTGCTCGCGCTGCTCGCCGCCGCGGTCACACTGATCTTCCGCAACGGCGTCATCACCTTGACCTACTTCATCGTGAACAGCACGGTCGTCTCGGTCTCCTACCTGCTGACCAAGCTCATCCCGTGGGCCGCCTACCTTCCCGACATCGTCGGTGCACACCTGATCGTGCGCGGCGATCCCGCCGCCGTCGCCATCGGACCCGTCACCGCCGCCTTGGTGATGACCGCGTGGGTAGCCGCTTTCCTTGCGGTGGCCGCCTGGCTCTTCCACCGGCGCCCCGCATGACCCGGGCCGACGTTCGCGCCGAAGTGCTCAAACTGCTCACACTGCCCGCACTCCGCTGGACCATCGCCCTCACGTGGGCCGCCACGGCGCTGCTGGCCTTCGCGGCTCACCGCACGACGCCGCACGCCGACCCGATCACGACGGCGCTGCGGTGGACACAGGCCGGCTACCTCGTGTTCGGCGTGCTGACCGCCACCCAGGAGTACGAGCCCGGAGGCCAGATCCGCGCAACCCTGCTGGCCATGCCGCACCGCTGGCGGCTGACCTTCGCCAAGACCGCCGCCACCGCCCTCGTCACGTTGCCGCTGGCCGCACCCGCCGGCCCATCGACCGCCGCCTACCTCATCGGCGTAGTCCTGGTAGGCGCCGCCGCAGGCAGCCTCTCCCGAAGCCCGATCGCCGGCGTCGCCTCAGCCGTGACCCTGTACCTGCTTGTTTGCCCGATCGTGCGCGCCGGCGCCCCTTCCGTGTCCCCCTGGCTACCCGACACCACCCTCACCGACCCATCCCACGGCGCAGCCGCCGCCGCCATCTGGCCCACAGCCGCCACCCTCACCGCAGGCGCCTTCTTCCACAGACGCAACGCCTGAATATCCCCGACATAGGTCGACCCGCATCACAGCCCTTCCCTGCACCGACTCGGCGGCCGGCACCAGACGCCCCACCGCTGTCTCCGCGACCTTCTGACTCCGTGGCAGCCCACAGACCCAACCCGCCATCCACAACGGCCGGCTACACCTGCGCCCCATCCACACCCCTCCGCCCCCGACCGAAACGCTCAGTCGCCATCCACACCCCCGCGCCATCGGCAGCGCACATTTATGGACGTCGTTGCTTTGGGAGCGCTCCCATGCCACGATGACTGTCGATCTGTCACGGCGGCGAGACCGAGGGACGTCCCATGCGTGCACCACTGCGAACGATCCTCTCCCTGGCGATCGCCCTCCCCGCGGCCACGGTGGCGATGATGACGACAGCGAGCGCAGCCGAGGAACCGGCGCCCACAACAGTGCTCACCAACGACTTCGAGGACGGCACAACCCAAGGCTGGACGGGCCGGGCAGCGGAGAGGGTCACGCACACCACGACGGTGGCGCACGGCGGCACCGGGAGCCTGGCGGTCACGGGACGTACGGCCAGCTGGCAGGGCCCCTCCCTCGACGTGCGAGCCGAGTTCGTGCAGGGCACGTCGTACACGATCTCGGTCTGGGTCCGGCTCGCGGAGGGCTCCGACAACGCGCGGCTCAGCGTCGAACGGCGTACCGGCGGGGTGGCGTCCTACGACCAGGTGGTCGGCGACACGGCTGTGGACAGCGGACGCTGGGTCAACCTCACAGGCCGGTACACGCTCGCCACCGACGTGGAGTCCCTGCGGCTGTACGTGGAGACGTCGTCCACAACCGGGGACCTGTTCATCGACGACGTCGCTGCCAGTTACGTGCCCGTGCTGCCGATCCAGACCGACATCCCGTCGCTGAAGGACGTCGTGGACGAGTTCCCGGTCGGCGCGGCCATCACCGGCGCGGAGATCCTCACCGAGCACGGGCAGCTGCTCGGCAAGCACTTCGCGAGCGTGACGCCGGGCAACGCGCTCAAGTGGGACGCGACCGAGCCGGCCGAGGGCGCCTTCTCGTACGCGCAAGCCGATCCGCTCGTGAACTTCGCCAAGGCGCACGGCATGGCCGTCCGCGGGCACACACTCGTGTGGCACAACCAGACGCCCGCGTGGGTCTTCACGGGCGCGGACGGCGAGCCCATGACCGCCACGGCCGGGGACAAGGCGCTGCTGCTGGGACGGCTCGAGAACCACATCCGCGAGGTCGCCGCGCACTACGGCACCACGATCGGCGTGTGGGACGTGGTCAACGAGGTCGTCGACGAGAACCAGACGGACGGCCTGCGGCGCAGCACCTGGTACACCGTCGCGGGGCTGGACTACATCCGTACGGCGTTCCGGGTCGCCCGCGAGGCCGCCCCGCACGCGAAGCTGTTCATCAACGACTACAACACCAACGTGCCGGCCAAGCGCGACAAGCTGTACGCGCTGGTCGCCCAGCTCAAGGCCGAGGGCGTGCCGATCGACGGCGTCGGCCACCAGATGCACGTCAACGTCAGCTGGCCGACGGTGGCCGAGACCAGGGCGATGCTCGACAAGTTCCTGCCGCTGGACGTGGAGCAGCAGATCACCGAGATGGACGTCAGCATCTACACCGGCGAGGGCGAGTCGTTCCCCGCCCCGCCGGCCGACCGGCTGCTGCAGCAGGCGTACATGTACCGCGACATGGTCGCGCTGTTCCGCCAGTACGAGGGTGAGATCACCTCGGTGACGCTGTGGGGCCTCGCGGACGACAACACGTGGCTCGACACGTTCCCCGTGACCCGCAAGGACGCGCCGCTGCTGTTCGACACCCGGCTGCAGGCCAAGCCCGCGTACTGGGGCGTCGTCGACCCGAGCCGGATCGGCGCCACCACGGGCAGCCCCACCCCGACCGGCGGCGCCCCCGCGACGACAGCCTGCTCGGTCACCTACCGGATCACCGGCTCGTGGCAGGGCGGCTTCCAGGCGGACGTACGGGTGACCAACACCGGCACGACCGCGTGGACGAGCTGGTCGCTGGGCTGGCAGTTCGGCGCCGGCCAGCAGATCGCCCAGCTCTGGAACGGCTCGGCGGCGCAGTCCGGCACGGCCGTCACGGTCGCGAACGCCGCGTGGAACGGCAGCGTGGCTCCCGGGGCTTCGGCGTCGTTCGGCTTCCTCGGCTCGTGGACCGGCACCAACCCGGCCCCCGCGTCGTTCTCGCTGAGCGGCACCGCCTGCGCCGCCGCATGATCAGTCCGAAGGTGATCTCGTACGTACGCCACCCAGACCCCCGCCCAGGCGGTTTCAGGGGGTCGCTGCAACACGGTCGGTGTCCAGGGGTTCAGCCAGGCGTTCGGCTGGGGTGTCCCAGCCGAGGGTCATACGCGGTCAGCCGTTGAGTTCGGCCGCGACAGCGGCCAAATGCTCAGGTGTGTGCTGGGTCAGGTCGGTGCCTTTGGGGAAGTACTGGCGCAGCAGCCCGTTGGTGTTCTCGTTCGATCCGCGCTGCCAGGGGCTGTGGGGGTCGCAGAAGTAGACCGGCATGCCCGAGGCCAGGCTGAACTGGTGGTGTAACGCCATCTCGACGCCTTGGTCCCAGATCAGCGATCGGCGCAGATGCTGCGGCAGGGTCGCGACGGTGGCCAGCAGGACGTCGCGGACGTGTTCGGCGTTACGGCCCGCGGCCAGGTGCAGCAGCATCGCCTCCGCCGCGATCTGGGTCTGGCTGGCCCCTTCGCGCAGCCGATCAGCGATCACGCTCCGCTCGTCCTGCGACAGATACCGCACGCAGACTGGCACCCGGCGGGCCGCGACCACGGCCCGCTTCCTGGCTTCCTGCGGGGCGTCACGGACCTGCCGCCACGCTGGATGCCGCCAGTCATAACAGGTCTTGCGGTCCACGCCGTCCCGCCGGCATGCCTCACTCGTGCCTACACCCTGCGCCACAAGACCCAAATATGCCTGCCACAGCGCGGCCTTAGCCGGACCCGGAAGCCAGCCAGCACCAACGTCATCTGACACCTGCCACCCCTCGGTGAGCTCAGGTGTTGCGACAACCCCTTGAAGCCGAGCCACCCGGGAAGGGCCTGACCCTACTCGGCGGGAACGATCTTCAGGCGGGGCGGCCTCCCGTCACCCCAGCCACTGCTCGGCGAGCAACCGGAACGAGCGCACCCGGTCCGCATGGTCGTACGTCATCGTGGTGACCAGCAGCTCGTCGGCGCCGGTCACGCGGCGCAGCGTCTCCAGCTTCTCGGCCACCGCCGCCGGCGTCCCCACGAACTGGGTGTCGAGCCGGTCCGCCACCAGCTCGCGGTCCTGTTCGCTCAGCGGCTGGGCGGCCGCCTCCTGCTCGCTGGGGAACGGGATCGCCCCGCCGCCCGCCCGGATGCTGCGCACCCACAGGCCGTACGGGGTGGCGAGCCGGCGGGCGGTCTCGTCGTCCTCGGCCACCACCACGTCCGCCGAGACCATCACGTGCGGCTCGGCGAGCACCTCCGACGGCTTGAACGCGGCACGGTAGGCGTCCACCGCCTCGAGCACCTTGGCGGGCGCCACGTGGTAGTTGGCGGCGAACGGCAGCCCGCGGGCGCCGGCCACCTGGGCGCTCTCGCCGCCGCTGCTGCCGAGGATCCACAGTTGCAGGTCGGCGCCCTCGCCGGGCACGGCGTGCGCCTCGTTGCCCTCGTCGTCGGTGTAGGGGCCGGCGATCAGGGTCTGCAGGTCGCCGACCACGTCGTCGAGGTCGAGCGGCTCGGCGCCGGGCTGCTTGAGCAGCTTGCCGTAGAGCGCCGAGCGGGCCGAGCGCAGGATCGGCGTGAAGTCGAAGTGCTTCGGGATGAGCAGCCCGTCGACGACGCGGGCCTCGGCGGGGGGCGGGGGCGGCTCGGCGAGCGCCGACGTGCGGCGCTGGGCGGAGCGTCCGAGCCCGAGGTCGAAGCGGCCGGGGTGCAGCGCGTCGAGCAGCCCGAACTGCTCGAGCGCGGCGAGCGGCGTCAGGAAGCCGGTCTGCAGGGCGCCGGAGCCGAGCCGGATGCGCTCGGTCACCGCGGCGATCTGCCCGAGCAGCACCGCCGGCTGCGAGCTGGCCACGCCGGGGGTGAGGTGGTGCTCGGCGACCCAGTAGCGGTGGTAGCCGAACTGCTCGGCCCGGCGGGCGAGGTCGAGCGTGCGGCGCAGCGCGTCGCGGGCGGTGCCGCCCGACACCAGCGGGGAGAGGTCCAGGATGGACAGCGGAACGGTCATGAGAGTCCTCCTACGGTGGCGGGTGCCGGGAACGGACGGCTGGGGATCTCGCGGCGCAGCACCGGGGCGATCTCGGACTGGAACAGCTCGAGCGTGGCGCGGTGCTGCTTGTCGGTCAGGCCGTCGGCGTCGGCGTGCAGGTGCATGACCTCGTGGCCGAACTCGGCGTGGTAGCGGTGGACCTTGTCGATGATCTGCTGGGGGCTGCCGACGAGGATCGAGCTGCGTTCGATCGCGTCCTCGAGGGTGGGGAAGACCGGTTCCACGCCGACCTTGCGGAACAGCGCGATCCGGGCCTCATGGAGTGGCCGGTACGTCTCGATCGCCTCCTGCGAGGTGCGGGCCGCGTAGTAGCCGGCGCTGCCCGCGCCGACGAGGGCGTCGGCCGGGTCGTGCCCGTAGTGGGCCCACCGTTCACGGTAGTAGCGGATGAGCTCGGCGTACGGCTCGATGGGGTTGGTGACGTTGGCCGAGAACAGCGGGTCGCCGTACCGCGCGGCGAGGTCGACGCTCTCCCGGCTGGTGGCGCTGCCGTGCCAGACCCGGATCGGCTGCTGCAACGGCCGCGGCCACACCTCGGCGTCGGTGAGCGAGGGCCGGAACCGGCCCTGCCAGGTGACCCGGTTGGAGCGCCAGAGCTGCCGGAACAGCTCGTAGCTCTCCCGGTTGCGGTCCCACTGGTCGTCGGCGGTGACGTGGAACAGCTGGGCCTGCGCGGCGCCGTTGCCCTTGCCGATGATCAGCTCGAGGCGTCCGCCGGAGAGGTTGTCGAGCGTGGAGTAGTCCTCGAAGGCGCGCACCGGGTCGAGCAGGCTGAGCGTCGTGACCGCGGTGAACAGCCGGATCCGCGAGGTGAGCGCCGCGATGTGGCTGAGCACCACCGGCGGGGAGGACGAGAAGAACGGACGCTCGTGGCGTTCGCCCACGCCGAAGCCGTCGAAGCCCAGCTCTTCGGCGAGCAGCGCGTTGTCGATCACCTCCCGGAACCGCAGGTGCGCGGGGCGGCTCGCGTCCTTCTCGGCGATCAGGGTGATGAGCAGGAATTTCATCGCGACACCTCCAGGGCCGGCACCGCGTCGATCAGCGCGCGGGTGTACTCGTGCTGTGGGCTGTGGAAGACCTCGTCCACCAGGCCGGACTCGACCACGGCGCCGTCGCGCATGACGAGCACCCGGTCGGCGAGGTGGTGGATGACGCCGAGGTCGTGCGAGATGAACAGCAGCGCGGTGCCGTCGGCGGCGCGGATGTCGGCGAGCAGGTCGAGCACCTGCGCCTGCACGGACACGTCGAGCGCGGAGACCGGCTCGTCGCAGATGATGAGGCTGGGCCGCGGGGCGAGCGCGCGGGCGATGGCGACCCGCTGCCGCTGCCCGCCGGAGAGCTGCCGCGGGTACCGGTCGAGCACGTCGGCGCCCAGGCCCACCCGCTCGAGCAACACGAGCACCTCGGTGGCCGGCGGGCGGCCCGGCAGGGCCTCGGCGACGATGCGGCGGACGGTCCAGCGCGGGTCGAAGGCGGACAGCGGGTCCTGCGAGATGAGCTGGAGGCGGCGGCGCCGCGGACGGCGCCGCCGCTCCGGCAGCCCGGTCCATGGCGCGCCCTCGAACGTCACGGTCCCGGACGTGGGTGCGGTCAGCCCGAACAGCAGCTGGGCGACCGTGGTCTTGCCCGATCCCGACTCCCCCACCAGCCCGACGATCTCGCCGCGCCGCACGGCGAGGTCGACGCCGTCGACGACGGTGTGCGCGCCGTAGCGCTTGCGCAGCCCCTCCGCGACGACGACCGCCGGAGCGGGCGCCTCGGGGACGGGCGGCGGGGCGACCGGAGCGGCGGTGGTGGCGGACAGCCGGCGGCCGCGGGAGGCGGCCGAGGGCACCGCCGCGAGCAACTGCCGGGTGTACGGGTGGGCCGGCGCGGCCAGCAGCGACGAGGTGGCGCCCGCCTCGACCACCCGGCCGTCGCGCATGACCAGGACCCGGTCGGCCAGCCGGGCGACCACCGCCAGGTCGTGGCTGATCAGCAGCAGCGTCTCGCCGGCCGCGCGCCGCTCGGCGAGCAGGTCGAGGATCTGGGCCTGCACGGTGACGTCGAGCGCGGTGGTGGGCTCGTCGGCGATGAGCAGCGGCGGCCCGGCCGCGATCGCCGACGCGATCAGCGCGCGCTGGCGCAGGCCGCCGGAGAGCTGGTGCGGGTACTGCCCGGCGCGCCGCTGCGGCTCGGGCACGTGCACGGCGGCCAGCAGGTCGCGGACCCGGGCCGGGCGGTCGCGGCGGTCGCCGACCTCCTGCACGCGCAGCACCTCGGCGATCTCCGCGCCGACGGTCCGCAGCGGGTCCAGCGAGACGAGCGCGTCCTGCATCACCAGCCCGGCGAAGCCGCCCCGCAGCTCCCGCCAGTCGAAGGGAGCCGGCCCGTCGCCCGGCACGGGCCGGCCGGCCACGGTGAACCGGGAGCTGCGAACCTCGGCCCCGGGACCGGCGAGGCCGACCAGCGTGCGGGCGGTGACGCTCTTGCCCGAGCCCGACTCCCCCACGATGGCCACGCACTCGCCGCGGGCGATGTCGAGATCGATGCCGCGGACGGCCTCGACGACGCCGCGGCGATGCCGGAACGTCACGTGCAGGTCCCGGACGGACACCAGCAGCTCGCTCATCCGAGCCTCCCCTCGAAGCGGCGCTGCAACCGGCGCCCCGCCACGGTCAGCGAGATGACGGTCAGCGTGACGACGACGCCCGGCAGCACGGTCGTCCACCACGCCACGCTCAGGTAGCCGCGGCCCTCGGAGAGCATCGCGCCCCACTCCGGCGACGGCGGCTGCGGTCCCATGCCGAGGAAGCTGAGCCCGGCGGCGGCGAGGATGGCCTCGCCCAACCCGATGACGGCCAGCACCGGCACGGGTCCGAGCACGTTGGGCAGCACGTGCCGGACCACGATCAGCAGCCGCGACCCGCCGAAGGCCACTGCCTGGGTGACGTACGGCGCCTGCCGCACCACCAGCGTCTGCGTGCGCACCACCCGGGCGTAGGTGGGCGTCGTGGCCAGCCCGATGGCGACCACCAGCCCGACCGTCCCGGGCCCGGCCACCGCGACGAACAGCAGCGCGAGCAGCAGCAGCGGGAACGCCGACAGTGCGTCGAAGGCGCGGCTGAGCGCCTCGTCGGCGTACCGGTGGGCCAGCCCGGCGAGCAGGCCGAGCAGCAGCCCGGCGGAGACCGCGATCAGCGTGGCGACCACGCCGATGAGCAGGGAGTGCCGGGCGCCGTGCACGACCCGGTCGAACACGTCGCGGCCGAGCTGGTCGGTGCCGAACCAGTGCGCCGCGCTGGGCGCCTCCAGCACGTGCAGCGGGTCGGCGGTCAGCGGGTCGCCGGCGAACAGCGACGGGGCCACGGCGGCGAGCAGCGCCAGCACCAGGAAGGCGGTCGCGGCGATCACCCCGGCGCCGGACGGGCGGCGCAGCCGCAGCGGCAACGGACGGTCGAGGGCGACGGTCATGCGGGCTCCCGGCGCAGTCGCGGGTCGATGAGCAGGTACGCCAGGTCGGCGAGCGTGTTGATGACGACGTACACGAAGGCGGAGAACACCACGACGGCCAGCACCACGGGCATGTCCTCGGTGGTGACCGCCTGCAGGGTGACCTGGCCCAGGCCGGGCCGGCCGAACACGGTCTCGACGATGACCGCGCCGCCGAGCAGCACGCCGAACAGCCAGCCGGTCAGCGTCACGACCGGCAGCAGGGCGTGGCGCAGCGCGTGCCGCACGAGCACGGCCCGCTCCCCCAGCCCGCGCGCCCGGGCGGTGACCACGAACGGCTCCTCCAGCGCCCGGTCGAGCCCGTCGCGCAGCACCTGGGTGAGCACCCCGGCGACCGGCAGCGCCAGGGTGATCGCCGGCAGCACCAGCGAGGCGAGGCCCTGCCCGCCGGAGACGGGGAACCAGCCGAGCCGGAACGAGAAGACGCTCAGCAGCACGATGCCGATGAGGAACGACGGGGTGGAGACCAGCACCAGCTCCACCGTCGAGCTGGCCCGCCGCGACCACGGCCGCCGGGTGGTGACCGCCAGCACCAGCGCGAGCACCACGCCCAGCAGCGCCGCCACGACGGCGAGGGTGAGCGTGGGCCCGATCTGGTCGCCGATCACGTCGCGGACGGGGCGCTGCAGCAGGTACGAGCGGCCGAGGTCGCCGTGCACGAAGCGCCACAGGTAGTCCAGGTACTGCACGACGGCGGGCCGGTCCAGGTTCCACTCGCTGATGATCTGCTCGCGGATCAGCGGGGTGTCGGCGCCGTCGCCGATGATGCTGTCCACGGTGGTGCCGGGCGCCGCGAGCAGGGCCAGGTAGGCGGCGGTCGCGGCGGCCCAGAGCACGACCAGGCCGGTGGCCAGCCGCCGCAGGACGATCACTTGCTCAGCCAGACGCCGTAGGCGCTGCCCGGCACGCCCGCAGTCGGTTCGAAGCCGAGGCCGCCGACCTTCTTCGACGCCGCGATCTGGTCGGCCGGGGCGTACAGCGGCTGGATGAGCGCCTCGTCCGCGACCACCTTCTGCTGCAGCTGCCGGTAGACCTTGGCGCGCGCCGCGGGGTCGCTCTCGGCCTGGCCCTCGGCGAGCAGCCCGTCGACGGTCTTGTCCGCGATGCCGAGCCGGTTGATCGCGCCGGACGACGAGAGCAGCAGGTTGAGCGCGGCGCCGGCGTCGGTGTCGGCGCGGCTGTTGTCGAAGACCTCGTACTGGCCGGACTCGAGGGCCGCCGTGGCGGTGCCCTGGTCCACGACGGACACCTTCAGGTCGATGCCGGCGCTCTGCTTGACCGCGGCCTGCACGGCCTGGGCGAGGATGTCGCGGCGGTCGCGGACGAACGGCGCCGACTGCACGAGCCGGACGGTCAGGCGCTTGCCGTCCTTGACCCGGAAACCGTCCGCGTCCCGCTGCTTCCAGCCGGCCGCGTCCAGCGTCGCGTTGGCCCGCTGGGCGTTGTTGCCGTACGTGCCCTCGAGCGACTTGTCGTAGAGCGGGCTGGTGGGCCCGACCACGCTCCACGCCCGGGTGGCGGTGCCGCGGTAGACGCCGTTGAGCACGGCGTCCACGTCGAGGGCGTCGCGGAACGCCTGCCGGACGCGGATGTCGTCGAACGGCGCGTGGCTGACGTTGAAGTAGTACGAGTACGCCGATCCGGAGTTCAGCCCCTTGGCGAGCGTCAGCGCCGGGTTGCCGGTGATCTGCGCCTGGTCGGTGGCGGGGACGCCCTCGATGACCTGCACCTGGCCGGAGGTCAGCGCGCCGACGCGCACCGACGACTCCTTGAGGAAGCGGTAGGTGACCTCGTCGAGGTAGGCCGGCCGCTCGTGATAGTTCGCGTTCTTCTTGTAGTGCAGTTCCTGGCCGGGGGTGTACCGGTCGAGGACGAACGGCCCGGTGCCGGCCAGCTCGGGGCCGCCGGCCTTGAGATTGCTGGCCTCCTTGAGCGACTTCGGCGAGACGATCGCGCCCTGCGGCGAGGAGAGGAAGTCGAGCAGCAGCACGTCGGGCCGCGCCAGCCGGTAGCGCACTGTGGCCGGGTCCACGACCTCGACCGCCTTGAGGTTCTTCAGCTGCACGTCGGCGACGCCGGGCGCGTAGCCGTCGGAGAGCAGCAGGTCGGTGTTGGCCTTGACCGCGGCAGCGTCGAACGGCGTGCCGTCGCTGAAGGTCACGCCGGTGCGCAGCTTAAAGGTGTAGGTGAGGCCGTCGGGCGACACCTGGTAGCCGGTGGCCAGCCAGGGCACGTAGCCGCCCTTGTCGTCGTGGGTGAGCAGGGCCTCGAAGGTGTTCCAGACCAGCAGGCGCGCCTTGGCCTGCGCGTACTGGTGGGGGTTCAGGGTGATCGGCTCGGTCTCGACGGCCCACGTGAGCGAGCCTCCGGAGACCGGGGAGCCGGCATCGGCGGCGTCGGTGCCACCGCTGCCGGAGCAGCCCGCGGCGAGCAGGGCCGTCGCGGCAGCGACCAGCAGGGAACGGCGACGCATCTCCACCTCCAGGGAAACTGACTCCCTTTTTCCTATAGCTGAAATAGGATATAAGCAAGGGGCCAATGACCTTCGTCCCAGATGGCGGGGAAGCATGCATCGTCGAGCGGTCACCCTTGCCCTCTGCCTGGCAGCCGCGTTCACCACCCTGCTCGACCAGTCCAGCCTCAACACCGCGGTGCCCGCGCTGCGCGCCTCGCTGGACGCCGGGGAGAGCTCGATCCAGTGGATCGTCGCGGGCTATTCCCTCACGTTCGGGCTCGCGCTGGTGCCCAGCGGCCGGCTCGGCGACGCGCACGGGCGCAAGTGGCTGTTCGTGGCCGGCATCGCGCTGTTCTGCACGTCGGCGGTAGTCGCCGGCACCGCGCGGGAGGCCTGGGTCGTCGCGGCCGCCCGCCTGCTGCAGGGCGCCGGCGCGGGCACGGTGAACCCCCAGGTGCTCGGCATCATCCAGGAACTGTTCACCGGGCGCGACCGCACGCGGGCGCTGGGCGCGTACGCCATCGTGGGCGGGATCGCCGGCGTGATCGGGCCGCTGGTGGGCGGCGGCCTGATCGGCGCGCTCGGGGACGCGTACGGCTGGCGGTGCGTGCTGCTGCTCAACGTGCCCTTCGGGCTGGTCACCGTGCCGCTGGCGATCCGGTGGTTCCCGCACGCGCGGCCGGCGCCGGGCCGGCGCACGAGCCTGGACCTGCCCGGGCTGGCGCTGCTCGCGGCGGCGACGCTGTGCCTGCTGCTGCCGTTCACGATGCCGCACGCCGCGGGGTGGCTCGCGGGCGTGCCGCTGCTGGTCGCCGCGCTGATCGCCTGGGAACGCCGGTACGAGCGCCGGGGCCGCACCCCGATCCTGCTGCCCGCACTGCTGGGCGAGCGCGGCTACCGCGCCGGGACGCTGATCGCGACGTTCCAGTTCGGCGGGGCGCTGTCCGCCTCGCTGGCCGTCACCCTGCACCTGCAGGAGAACCTGGGCTGGTCGGCGCTGCACGCGGGCCTGACCCTGCTGCCCAGCGCGCTCGGCTTCGCGCTGCTGTCCTCGGTCGGCTGGCGGGTGGTCGGCCGCTGGGGCCGGCGCAGCATTCTCTGGGCGCTGGACACGGCGCTGCTGGCCGTGCTCGCGTCGATCGCCGTCCTGCTGCTGGCCCCGCCCGGCCGGCTGGGACCCTGGCTCGCCGTCACCCAGCTCGTCGGCGGCGCCGCGACCGGCCTGATCGTCTCGCCGAACCAGGCGCTCACGCTGGCGCACGCCCCGCCCGGCGCGGCCGGCCTGGCCGCCGCGTTCCTGCAGCTCGCGCAGCGCATCTCGGCCACCGTCGGCACCGCCGCGGTCGCCGGCGTGGTGCTGCGCGGCTCCGCCGGCGGGGGGCTGGCGATCAGCGCGGGCCTGCTCGCCGCGGCGGTCGCGGCGGCGGCGGTCGAACAGCGGCGGGCGGCGGTGGCCGCCACGCGTTTACAACTCCGTTAAACATATACCTTCGATAGGACTTGAGGGTATTGCGGTCGCCGACCTAGCGTTCTCGGCAACAGCCCACGGCGGAGGGAAGCGGAGTGAGTCTCCTGTCATCGGCCCGCGCGGTGGACAGCCGCCCGAGCACCCCGGACGACCTCGTCGTCGTGCCGGCCCGCCATCCCTGGCGATGGATCGCCGCCGCGCTCGTGCTGGTCGTCGTCGCCCAGTTCCTGCACGGCCTCGCCACCAACCCGGGCTGGGAGTGGCGCACGTTCGCCGGCTACTTCTTCGAGGAGTCCGTGATGGACGCGCTGCTGATCACCCTCGAGCTCACGTTCGCCGGCGCGGTGCTCGGCTTCGCCGGCGGCATCGTGCTCGCGCCGATGCGGCTGTCGCGCAACCCGGTGCTCAAGACGGTCAGCTGGACGTTCATCTGGGTGTTCCGGTCCGTGCCGCTGATTGTGCAGCTGCTGTTCTGGGCCAACCTCGGCTACCTGTACGACCGGCTGCAGCTCGGCATCCCGTTCGGCCCGGGCTTCGTGCACCTCGAGACCTCCAGCCTGGTCAGCGCGTTCGGGGCGGCGCTGCTCGGGCTGGCGCTGCACGAGGCCGCGTACGCCGCCGAGATCGTCCGCGCCGGCATCCTGTCGGTCGACTCCCGCCAGCTCGAGGCGGCCGCCGCCCTGGGGATCCCGCGGCTGCGCCAGTTCCGCCGCATCCTGCTCCCCCAGGCCATGCGGGCGATCCTGCCCAACGCCGCCAACGAGCTGGTCAACCTGCTCAAGAGCACCTCGGTGGTGTACGTGCTGGCGATCGGCGAGCTGTTCTACCAGGTGCAGGTGATCTACGGCCGCAACGGGCGGGTCGTGCCGCTGCTGCTGGTCGCCACCGTCTGGTACGTGATCCTCACCGCCGCCCTGTCGGTGCTGCAGCACTACGTCGAGCGCCGCTTCTCCCGGGGGTACGTCCGATGATCGAGCTCACCGGGGTGCACAAGTCGTTCGGCCCGCTCGAGGTGCTCAAGGACGTCACGCTCACCGTTCCCGCGGGCAGCGTCACGGTGATCCTCGGCCCCTCCGGCTCCGGCAAGTCCACGCTGCTGCGCTGCATCAACCACCTCGAGAAGGTCGACCGCGGCCGGGTCCGCGTCGACGGCGAGCTGATCGGCTACCGCCGGGTGGGCACCAGGCTGTACGAGCTCAGCGAGCGGCACATCCTCAAGCAGCGCGCCCGGATCGGCTTCGTCTTCCAGACCTTCAACCTGTTCCCGCACATGACCGCGCTGCAGAACGTGCAGGAGGCCGGCGGCGGCATCGAGCTGCTCGAGCGGGTGGGCCTGGCCGAGAAGGCGAACGCCTACCCCCGCCAGCTCTCCGGCGGCCAGCAGCAGCGGGTGGCGATCGCCCGCGCGCTCGGCCGCGACCCCAAGCTGATCCTGTTCGACGAGCCCACCTCGGCGCTCGACCCCGAGCTGGTCGGCGAGGTCCTCGACGTCATGCGCGACCTCGCCCGCGCCGGCGCCACGATGGTCGTGGTCACCCACGAGATCGGCTTCGCCCGCGAGGTAGCCGACACCATCGTCTTCCTCGACGATGGCCGCGTCGTCGAGCAGGGCCCGCCCGCCGCGGTCCTCGACAACCCGCAGCACGAGCGCACCCGCGCCTTCCTCTCCAAAGTCCTGGTCTAAAAGGAGCCCCATGCGTACGAGATCCGCCCTGCTCGCCGTCGTGACGCTCGCGGGGCTGGCCGCCTGCTCCGCACCCGACGAGACCCCGGTGAAGGTGCAGGAGGCCGCCGCCGTCAGCATCAACAACGGACCCGACCAGCAGCGCATCGTCCCGGCCAAGGTGGACGCGGCCGCCGCGCTGCTGCCCGAGCGGATCCGCAGCAAGGGCACGCTGACCATCGGCGTCGGCGCGTCCGGCGCGGGCTTCCCGCCGCTGGCCTTCACCGCCACCGACAACAAGACGCTGATCGGCAGCGAGCCCGACATCGCTGTCGCGGTCGCCGGCGTGCTCGGCCTCAAGCCCGAGCTGCAGAACACCAGCTGGGAGAACCTGTTCATCGGCCTGGACAGCGGCAAGTACGACCTCGGCGCCTCCAACATCACGGTCACCGAGGAGCGCAAGCAGAAGTACGACTTCGCCACCTACCGCAAGGACGAGCTCGCGTTCGAGGCCAGGAAGGGCGCAGGCTGGAAGGTGACCGGGCCCAAGGACGTGGCCGGCAAGAGGATCGCCGTCGGCTCCGGCACCAACCAGGAGAAGATCCTGGTGGAGTGGAGCGAGGAGGCCGTCAAGCAGGGGCTGCCCAAGGTGGACATCAAGTACTACCAGACCAACCAGGCCACGTACCTGGCGCTCGGCTCCGGTCAGATCGACGCCTACCTCGGGCCCAACCCGACCGCGGCCTACCACGTCGCCACGGCCGGGCAGACCGAGATCATCGGCACCTACTCGGGCGCCGGCTCCACGCTGCAGGGCAAGATCGCGCTCACCACGAAGAAGGGCAGCGGGCTGGTCGAGGCGTACAAGGCCGCCCTCGACGAGCTCATCAGGTCGGGCGACTACCGGAAGATCCTGGACCGGTGGAACCTCGCTTCCGAGGCCGTGCCGACGGCCGAGGTCAACCCGCCCGGCCTGCCCATCGAGGGGAAGTGACCATGACCCACCTCCACCTGGCCGTCGCGCTCGACGGCGCCGGCTGGCACCCCGGCGCCTGGCGCGAGCCCGACGCCCGCCCCGCCGAGCTGTTCACCGCCCGTTACTGGGCCGACCTGGTTACCGAGGCCGAGGCCGGCAAGCTCGATTTCGTCACCATCGAGGACGCGCTCGGCGTGCAGAGCGACGACCCCACCCAGGTGCAGGGCCGCCTCGACGCTGTCCTGATCGCCGCGCGGGTCGCCCCGCTGACCCGCCACATCGGGCTGGTGCCGACCGCCACCGTCACGCACACCGAGCCGTTCCACATCTCCAAGGCCATCGCCACGCTCGACTACGTCAGCAAGGGCCGCGCCGGCTGGCGGGTGCAGGTCTCCGCGAGGCCGCAGGAGGCCGCGCACTTCGGTCGGCGCACGGTCCGGATCGACACCACGGAGGCGGTCAGCGACCTGTTCGACGAGGCCGCCGACTACGTCGAGGTGGTGCGCCGGCTCTGGGACAGCTGGGAGGACGACGCCGAGATCCGCGACGCCGCCACCGGCCGCTTCATCGACCGCGACAAGCTGCACTACATCAACTTCGAGGGGCGGTTCTTCACCGTCAAGGGTCCCTCGATCACGCCGCGGCCGCCGCAGGGCCAGCCGGTCGTGACCGCGCTCGCGCACGCCGAGATCCCGTACCGGTTCGCCGAGCGGGCCGCCGACATCGTGTACGTGACCCCGGCCGACGCCGCCGACGCCCGCCGGATCGTCGACCAGGTCAAGGTGAAGCACGTCTTCGCCGACCTCGTGGTGTCGTTCCGGCCGGCCGAGCTCGAGTCCGACGCCAAGGTCGTCACCGGCACCCCCGGGCAGCTCGCCGACCTGCTGCAGGAGTGGCAGGCGGCCGGCCTCACCGGGTTCCGTCTGCGCCCCGCCCGCCTGCCGTCGGACCTGCACGGCATCACTCGCGGCCTGGTCCCGGAACTGCAGGCGAGGGGCCTGTTCCGTACGGAGTACGAGCCCGGCACCCTGCGCGACCGGCTCGGCCTCGAGCGCCCGGCCAACCGCTACGCCGAAGGAGCCCGCGTTGCCTAAGCAGATCCACCTCGCCGCGCACTTCCCGGGCGTCAACAACACCACCGTGTGGAGCGACCCCCGCTCGGGCAGCCACATCGAGTTCGAGTCGTTCGCCCGGCTGGCCCGCACGGCCGAGCGCGCCAAGTTCGACTTCTTCTTCCTCGCCGAGGGCCTGCGGCTGCGCGAGCAGGGCGGCCAGATCTACGACCTGGACGTGGTGGGGCGCCCCGACACGTTCACCGTGCTCGCCGCGCTCGCGGCCGTGACCGAGCACCTCGGGCTGGCGGGCACCATCAACTCGACGTTCAACGAGCCGTACGAGGTGGCCCGGCAGTTCGCCAGCCTCGACCACCTCTCCGGCGGGCGGGCCGCGTGGAACGTCGTCACCTCGTGGGACGCGTTCACCGGCGAGAACTTCCGGCGCGGCGGCTTCCTCGCCGAGGACGACCGCTACAGCCGCGCCACGCAGTTCCTCGAGACCGCCAAGGAGTTGTTCGCCTCCTGGCCCGCCGACGCGGTTGCGGCCGACAAGGACAGCGGCGTCTTCCTGCGCGACCCGCAGGCCGGCGCGTTCCGCCACACCGACCAGCACTTCGCCATCTCGGGCCGGTTCAACGTGCCGCGCAGCCCGCAGGGCCGGCCGGTCATCCTGCAGGCCGGCGACTCCGACGCGGGCCGCGAGTTCGCCGCGGCCACCGCCGACGCCATCTTCAGCCGGCACGGCACGCTCGCGGAGGGCCAGAAGTTCTACGCCGACGTCAAGGGGCGGCTGGCCCGGTACGGCCGCGAGCGTGACCAGCTGCTCGTGCTGCCCGCCGCCACGTTCGTGCTGGGCGACACCGACACCGAGGCGCAGGAGCAGGCGCGGATCGTGCGGCGGCAGCAGGTCAGCGGCGCGACCGCCATCAAGGTGCTCGAGCAGCTCTGGAACCGCGACCTGTCCGCGTACGACCCGGACGGCCCGCTGCCCGACATCGACCCCGACGTGTCGTCCGAGCACATCGCGCGCGGCCGCGCCAGCGTCCGGATGAACCGCGACCCGATCGCCGTCGCCCGGCAGTGGCGCGAGAAGGCCACCGCGGAGAAGCTGTCGATCCGCGACCTCGTCATCGAGGTGACCGGCCGGCAGACGTTCGTCGGCTCGGCCGCGACGATCGCCGCCGAGATCGACCACCTGGTGCAGGAGGACGCGAGCGACGGGTTCATCCTGGTGCCGCACGTGACCCCGGACGGGCTGGACGAGTTCGCCGACACCGTGGTGCCGCTGCTGCAGGAGCGCGGCGTCTTCCGCACCGAGTACTCCGGGCCCACGCTGCGCGACCACCTCGGCCTGAGCGGGGTCGCCGGATGACGACCGTCGAGGCGGGCCGCTCGGTGCTCGACAACGCGGCGTGGGAGTCGTTGCGCGGCGCGCACTCCCGCTTCGCGCAGGCGTACGGGCAGGCCGTGCGGTACGAGGAGGACGTGGCGCCCTTCCACGCGCTGCGCGACCCGCAGGACCCGCGGGCGTGGGCCGACCTCGCCGCGCTGACCGGGCCGGCCGCCGAGGTGGCGGTGGCGGGCCCGGTCCCGGCGAGCCATCCCGGCTGGCAGGTGGCGGGCGAGATCGCCGGGGTGCAGTTCGTCGACGAGTCGCTGCGCGCCGAGCCGTTCCCGCAGGCGCGCCTGCTGGGCCCCCCGGACGTGCCGGAAATCCTCGACCTGGTCGCGCGCACCCGGCCGGGCCCGTTCCGGCGGCGCACCATCGAGCTCGGCACCTACCTCGGCGTCCACCACGAGGGCCGGCTGATCGCGATGGCCGGCGAGCGGCTGCACCCGCCGGGCTGGACCGAGATCAGCGCCGTGTGCACCGATCCGGCGTACCGGGGCCGGGGCCTGGCGACGAGCCTGGTGCGCGCGGTCGCGTACGGGATCCGGGAGCGCGGCGAGGTGCCGTTCCTGCACACCTCGGCCGCCAACGCGAACGCGATCCGCCTCTACGAGGCGATCGGCTTCCGCCTGCGGAGGCGGACCACGTTCGCGGCGTACCGCAGGGTCTCAGACGCGTGAGAGCGCGCGGTCGCTGACGATGCACTGCATGCCGAACTGCCGGGCCCGGCGGATCGCGAAGTCGGTCAGGCCCGGGTCGTCGGCGTAGTCCAGCGCGTACAGGTCGAGCTGCAGCCGCAGCAGCTGCTCGGCGATCTGGGCGTGGAACTCCAGCACGTCGGGCGGCCAGGGGGCGTACCCGTCTTCGGTCCAACGGGCCGAGAACGACTCGAACACCACCCCGTCGACGAGCTCGGCCAGCCGCGGCAGCATGCCGAAGCCGCGGTTGGCCAGGATGTACGCCGACTCCGAGACCGCCCGCACGGCGGCCACCAGCGTCAGCAGGTGCGGCACGTCCTCGGGGAAGGTCAGCTCCACGTTGAGCGTGTCGAGGAACAGCCCGTCGAAGCCCGCGTTCAGCGCGTCGCGGGCCTGACCGACCACGTGCGACACCCAGCCGGGATGCCCGACGTGCACGAAGGTGCCGCCCCAGTCGGGGTTGCGCTCGACGCGCTGCCACTCGGCGGGCGGGCCGGTGTCCTCCGACAGCGACAGGTAGGCCAGCACCTGCACGCCGCGCTGCTTGAGGAACGCGACCTCCTCGCTGTTGTAGAAGTCCGGCTGGAGCACCACGCGCGGGTACTCGGCGAGGTCGAGCAGCCGGCCGTTGCCGTAGTAGAAGCAGATCGGCGCGCGCTGCGCGGTGTCGGTCATGAGGGCCTCCCGTGTTCGGCGTACCACGCGTACGTGGTGCGGACGCCTTCCTCGAGCGTCACCGACGGCTCGTAGCCGGTCAGCTCGCGCAGCTTCGACAGGTCGGGGCAGCGCCGCCGCACCGATCCCGGTGGCGCGTCGGCCGTCTCGATCGCGGGGCTGACGCCGGCCACGCGCAGCACCAGCTTGGCGAGGTCGCCGATGTTGGTCTCCTCGCGGTCGTTGCCGATGTGCACGATCTGCCCCGCCGCCGCGGGCGTGGCCATCAGCCGCACCATCGCCTCGACCGCGTCGTCGACATGGCAGAACGCGCGGAACTGGTCGGCGCCGGGCACCCGGAACGGGTCCTCGCCCCCCTGAGCCCGCAGCGACATCTCGGGAATCACGTGGTCGGCGCCCATCCGCGGCCCGTACACGTTGTGGAACCGGCCCACGACCGCGTCGAAACCCTTGGCCCGCGCGGTGTGCAGGAATGCGGCCTCGCCGAGCAGCTTGCTGGCGGCGTACGCGAACCGGGGCGCGGTGATGTCCGAGATCATCGTCGGGATGCCCTCGGGGGTGGGCACCGGCACGATCCCGGCGTCGACCCCGCCCGCGTACACCTCGCTGGTGGAGGCGAAGAAGACCCGGTCGCCGGCCCGCAGCCAGTCGAGCAGGTGCATCGCCACGAGCGTGTTGACCCGCACGACGCGGGCCGGGTCCTTCTCCACGTTGCGCACCCCGACGACGGCGGCGAGCAGGTAGATCTGGTCCCAGCCGCGCTCGAGGCCGGCGTAGAAGGCGGGATCGGTGAGGTCCGCCGAGACGACGTCGACCTTCAGCTGCGCCACGGCGGCGTCCGAGCGGCCGCGGGAGAAGTCGTCGACGATCGTCACCTCGTGGCCGTCGGCGACCAGCCGCCGGGCCAGGTGCAGGCCGATGAAGCCCGCGCCGCCGAGCAGCAGCGCCCTCATGCGGTCACCGCCGGCAGGTAGCCGAGGCCGGCGTAGCGGATCCCGGCCGCGCGGATCGCGTCGGCGTCGAGGATGCGCCACGAGTCGAAGATCAGCGCGGGGCGGGCGTCGCCGAGCAGCGCGGCCACGTCGATCGCGCGGTAGTCGGGATGGTCGTTGATGACCAGCACGGCGTCGCTGTCGGTGAACGCCTTGTCGAGGCTGATCGGCTCGCCGCCGTACTGCCGGACGACCTCGGCGGTGACCATCGGGTCGTGCCCGGTCACCGTGATCCCGGCGGCCGAGAAGATCGGCATCATCGTGGCGATCGGGGTGCCGCGCATGTCGTCGGTGGGCGGCCAGCCCTTGTACGCCCAGCCGAGCACCGCCAGCCGCAGCCCGCGGGTCTCGCCGCGCAGCTCGCGCAGCAGCCGCACGACGTTCTCAGCGACGTGCACGGGCAGGTGCTCGTTGAGCGCGCGGGCCTGCCCGACGAGGAACGGCGTGTAGCCGCCGGCGCTGTCGAGCATGATGTACGGGTCCTTGGACAGGCAGCCACCGCCGACGTACCCGGGCTTGGACAGGTCGGGGCGCGGATAGTCCACGTTGGCCGCGCGGATGACCTCGAGCGGGTCGAGGCCGTGCTGCTCGGCGATCAGCGCGATCTCGTTGCCGAACGAGTAGATCAGGTCGGTGTGGCAGTTGTTGGACAGCTTGACCAGCTCGGCCGCCTCGAGGCTCGACACCGGCACCACGGTGTGGGCCAGCCCGCTGAAGAACTCGACACCCGCGCGCGTGCTGTCCTCGTCGAGCCCGCCGACGACCTGCGGCAGCTCGACCAGCTCGCGCAGCGCCTGACCCTGGATCGTGCGCTCCGGAGCCATCACCAGCCGCACGTTGCCCCGGCCCCACGCGGCCTCCAGCTCGGGCAGCACGACGCGGCGGCTGGTGCCGACCGGCACGGTGCTGCGCACGACGACCAGCGTGCCGGCCCGGCAGGTGGCGGCGACGCTGCGCGCGGCGGCGGCCAGGTTGGCCAGGTTGGGGCGGCGGGTGGCCTCGTCGACCGGCGTCGACACGCTGATGACGGCGACCTCCACGGTGTCGTGCGGCAGGGTCTCGGCGACGTGGACGCTGGTGCCGACCTTCTCGGCGAAGATGTCCTCGACGCCCGGCTCGAAGATGTGCGACCGGCCCTGCGCGAGCGTGTCGAGCACGTGGGTCGACACGTCGGCGCCGTGCACGACGTACCCCTTGTCGGCCAGCGCGGCGGTCAGCGTCAGGCCGACGTAGCCGAGGCCGACGACTCCGATCGTCTGTGGCATGCGGTTCTCTCCTCCAGGTGAGTCAGGGACACACCGGACCCGGTCGGTCCAGCTCCAGCACGGTGACCGTGCCGGTGAAGCGTTCGGTGGCGTAGTGCTCGCAGGCGGCCCGCACGTCGGCGGCCCGGGTGGCGTAGTCGACGCTGAGCACGAACTTGCCGGCGTCGCGCAGCGCCCGGGTCTCGGCCAGGTTCTCGGCGCACCAGTCCTCGGCGCAGCGCTTGTCGGTGGCGCGGAAGAACAGCTCCTCCATGCCGATGCCGTCGATGGCGGCGGTGTAGCCGGGCTGGTGCCGCAGCTCCGGCGAGTTCTGCGGCACGATCAGGAACCCGGGCTTGCGGGCTTTCGCGTACGCGCTGATGCGCGCCACGAGGGCGGCCATGTCCCGTGCGAGGGCCGCGCGGTCGCGCCCCGGCACGGCGTCGAGCGAGATCTCCTCGTACGCCAGCGGGGTGTCCAGATAGGCGCCGTCGAACCCGGCCCGGATCGCCTGGTCGACACGCGGCCGCACGACGTGCTCCCACCAGCGCGGGTCGTAGTAGCGGACGAAGAACTCGCCCGGCCAGTCCGCCCACTCGTTGGCGATCAGGTCGCGCGGCATCGTCCGGTACTCGGGGCGGAAGTCCTCGATGCTGCCGATCTCGAAGTACGCGAGGACCCGCTTGCCGGTCCGGCGCACGGCGGCGATCTCGCCGGCGGTGAACCAGTCGCGGTGGGCGTCGCGGGCCAGGTCGACGACCACGGTCCGGTACGGCCCCGCGGCGAGCTCGTCGAGGCGGCCGTCCCGGTAGCCCTGCAGTTGATAGGCCCACGAGTCGGGCCCGGGGGCGGGCGTGGAGTGGCAGGCGGCGACGGTCAGCGCCGCCAGCAGGACCGTCACCGCCCTTCTCACGACTCGGCCCAGATGCTCTTGATCGAGCTGCCGAGGTCGTGCGCCGGCGCCCAGCCGAGGTCGGTGCGGGCGCGGGTGATGTCGGCCTGGATCCAGGT
The DNA here is from genome assembly GCF_051386375.1 of Actinoplanes sp. URMC 104. Lineage (NCBI taxonomy): Bacteria > Bacillati > Actinomycetota > Actinomycetes > Micromonosporales > Micromonosporaceae > Actinoplanes > Actinoplanes sp. URMC 104. Next base: position 330,652 of record NZ_JBPQTO010000011.1, read on the forward strand.
CACCGCGGCGGAGCGCTGCGGGCCGGCCCCCTGCTCGCGGATCGTGCCGGTCCAGCCCGCCTCGCGGGTGAGCATGTGCACGGCCTCGCGGACGGTGACCGCGCGCCCGCTGCCGGCGTTGTAGACGGGGTGCGGCAGCTCGGCGGCGGTGACCGCGGCCCGGATCAGCGACGCCACGTCGCGCACGTCGACGAAGTCGCGGTAGGCGCCCAGCGGGCCCAGCGTCAGCTCGGTGCGGCCGGCCCGGATCTGCGCGGCGACCCGGCCCAGCACGTTCTCGGCCGGCTGGCCCGCGCCGACCGGGTTGAACACCCGCAGCGACACCGTGTTGCCGGTCAGCGCGAACAGCCGCGTGCCGGCCTGGTGGCTGACCCCGTACGCCCCCACCGGCTCGGTGCGGTCGTCCTCGCGCACGGCGTGCCCGTGCGGGACCACGCCGTACTCCCCCGCCGACCCCAGCCGCACCAGCCGCACCCCGGGCGCGGCCTCCAGCAGGGTGGCGGCCACCATCGCGTTGGCCCGCATCAGCTCGCCGGGGGTGCCGGTGAGCGCGCCCACGCAGCACACCACCGCGTCGGGCCGCTCGGCGCGCACGAGCGCCTTGAGCGCCTCCGGCTCGCCGTCGACGAGGTCGTGGCGGTCACGGCCCGGGCAGATCAGCTCGCCCACGTCCTGCAGGGCGGCGCGCACGTGCCGGCCGATGAAGCCGGACGAGCCGAACAGCAGGATCCTCATACCGGCTCCCCGGCGCGGTCGCGCAGCAGGATCGGGCGCAGCTGCTCGAACGTGCGGTTGGCCTCGTCGTAGTCCTCGGGCCGGCCGATGTCGAGCCAGAACCCGGTGAACGGGTAGGTGGCCGGGTGGTCGCGCCGGGCGAGCAGGTCGAGCACGAGCTCGTCGAAGCCGAACGCGCGTCCCGCCGGATAGGGGGCCAGCGTGCGGCGGCTCATCCCGTACACGCCCATGCTGACCTGGTAGCGCAGGCTGGGCTTCTCGCGGAACCCGATGATCCGCGACGCCTCGACGTCGAGCACGCCGAACTCGACCTTGTGGGTGCGCTCGGCGATCGCCACGGTCAGCCCGCCGGCCGACAGCACGTGCTGGTGCAGCAGGTCGGCGTAGTCGAGGTCGGTGAGCACGTCGCCGTTCATCACCAGGAAGTGCTCGGGCAGGGTGTCCTTGAGCCCGAACAGCGGCCCGACCGTCGACAAGGGACGGTCCTCCTCGATGTAGTCGACGCGCAGGCCCCAGCGGGCGCCGTCGCCCACGAACGCCTTGATGAGCGGGCCGAGGTGGTTGATGGCCAGGGTCACCGAGGTGAAGCCGCTGCCGGCGAGCTGCTTCAGGACGATCTCGAGGATCGCGTGGTCACCGATGGGCATCAGAGGCTTGGGCAGCGTGGTCGTGTACGGCCGCAGCCGCACCCCTTTGCCACCGGCAAGAATCACCGCGTGCATGCCGATCTCCCCCTTTTTCAGCGATCTACCGGTAGTGGCGAACCTGGCGGACGGACGGGGCCAGGCCGAGCAGGAACATCGCGAGCAGCGCGAGCACGCTGCCGAGCAGCACGACCGTGTCGGTGAGCGGGCCGACGGGCCGGCCGAGCAGGAACACGACGCCCAGGTGCAGCGCCAGCGCGGCGACCAGCGACGCGCAGAGCCGGCCGAAGCTCTCGAACGCGGCCAGCAGAAAGGCGAGGTAGTACGCGCCGGCGAGCACGGCGTGCGCCGCGGCCATGACGGCGACCGCCGGGTCGGGCCGGGCCACGACCAGCGCGACGCCCAGCGCGACCGGCACGGCGGTGCACACGAGCAGCTCGCGCCCGATGATCCGGGAGACGCCGAGCTCGAAGTCGGCGGGGCGGCGGCTGACCCGGCTCAGCGCGACGGCGCGGGCCCGGAACCGTTCGGCGCGCCACTCGACGAAGCCCATCGACAGGATCAGCGGCGCGGCGCCCAGCGCGATGTCCAGCCGGGTCAGCAGGTAGGGCGCGGCGGCGTGCAGCAGAAACAGCGCCGACAGGATCCCGTACGCGGTGACCCGGCCCAGCCCCCGCCACGGCAACCGCATCCGTGGCTCGTCGCCGCTGCCCCGGCCCCGCGTGCACCACAGGGCGGCGCCCAGCGCGAGCAGCACGCCGCCCGCCGCGGTCAGCAGCGCCGCCGCCCGGGCCTGCGGCGTGAGCAGATAGACGACCCCGGCCACGACCGCGGGTGCCATCGCCACCGCCTGCACAGCCTCGCGACGGTAGAACATGAGCACCGTGCCGGCGAGCTGATAGCCGAGCTGGCCCGCGACGAGCACGATCAGCCCCCACGCGCCGGCGCCCACCGCCGCGCCGACCGCGACACCGGCCACCGGAGCCGCCACGGCCGACCAGCGCAGCAGCCGGGCCGCGCGGTGCGGGCGGTTGGCGCCGAGCAGCTTGTAGGCCGCGAACGCGACGGTCCCCGCGTACGCCCACCCGACCACTCCTGCCACGGTCAGCGCCACGACGGTGTTGCGCTGCCCCAGCACCGCCAGCACGGCCGGGAACACCGCGCTGGGCAACGCGTACAGCGGGCCGTGCAGCAGCAGCCGGACGGTCTGGCGGCGGCCGTGCCCGGTGGCGACCGGCGCGGGCGGGTCGTCGGCGGGCGGCCCCAGGCGGCGGAACACCTCCTGCGCCAGCGCGAACACGTCGGGAAAGCCGTACTCCACCCGGGCGATGCGGTCGGTGACGCCATCCGCCTCCAGCGCGGCAGCCACCTGCAGCGCCTCCACCGCGCGGGCCAGCGCGGGCCGCATCCGGTCGACCAGCGTGTCGAGCGGGTCGGTCGAGATGCGCGGCAGGACGACCGGATGGGTGGGCGGCGCCGCCGCTGCGGCGGCCTCCTTCTCGACGGTCATCGCAGGCCCACCCAGGCCGGGGCGGCGGGTCGCAGCCGCGGCGCCGCAACGGGCGGCCGGCGCAGGTGACGCGGCTCGGCGCCGGCCGTGATCGGCGTGACCAGGCCCTCGTAGACGTTGCGGTACATCTGCAGCGACTGGGCGAGCGTGAAGTGCTCGAGCACCCGGGCCCGGGCCGCGAAGCCCATGTTGTAACGCAGCTGGTCGTCGCGCAACAGCTCGATGCACGCCTCGGCGACCGCCGCGTGGTCGCGCGGCGCCACGACCCGGCCGGTGTCGGCGACCGCCTCGGCGACCCCGCCCACGTTGGTGCACACGGTGGGCCGCCCGCACGCCATCGCCTCGACGACCGTGTAGGGGAAGCCCTCCGAGATGCTGGTGAGCGCGACGATGCTGCCCGCGTGGTAGGCGTCGACCGCCCGCTCGATGCGCCCCTCGAGCACGGCCGCGCCGTCCAGCCCCAGCTCGGTGATCAGCGCCTCGCACGACTGGTGGTAGAGCCGGTTGGCCGCGGGCGTGCCGCCGAAGATGCGCAGCCGCGCCTGCGGGATCTCGCGGCGCACGATGGCGAACGCGCGGATCAGCGTGTGCAGGTCCTTGAGCGGGTCGACCCGGCCCATGAACGCGATCGTGGGCACCTGGGGCTCGCTCGTGGCGGCCGGGAAGTCGGCGGGCTCCACGCCGTTGTACATCGTCCACATGCGCTCGGGGTCGGCGCCGTTGTGCAGCTGCCACCGCCGGTTGTACGCCGAGTGGGGAGCGAGCACGTCGGTGATGAGGTACGCCGCCCCGGCCAGCGAGCGGAAGAAGCTCAGCGCCATCACCCGTACGGCGTGGGGCGCGTCGTCGTGCAGATAGGACATGTACCGCTCGCGCAGATAGATGCCGTGCTCGCTCATCACCAGCGGGGTGCCGTAGCGCCACTTGGCGACCATGGCCGGCAGCATCGACAGCCCGTTCATCGAGCAGTGCACGATGTCGGCCTGCACCGCCGGGGCGCTCAGCGGGCGCAGCATGTGCTCGAGCAGCCAGGTGGCCTGCACGGCGTCGGCCACCGTGGGCGCCGGGGCGGTCTGCTCGACGCGCAGCTCGTGCCACGCGTCGAGCATCATCGTCACGGCCTCGTTGGACACCAGCGCCTCGCCGAGGTCGCCGCCCGCCTCGGCGTACTCGTAGAGCCCGCGCAGGGCCAGCAGGAACAGGCCCCGGCCCTGCTCGGGGCGGATCGTCTCGAGCGGGGTGATCAGCGCCCGCAGGAACATCTCGTACGGACCGGTGAACGCCGGGCCGGGCGGGCCGCCGCGCCGTGGCGCGCGGCGGCCTCCCCAGAGCGGAACCGAGTGCACCCGGTCGAGGTTCGCCGGGCCGGCGAAGACGGACTGCTCGGTGCCGTCGACGGTGAGCGCGACGACCTCCCAGCGGTAGTCGGGCATACCCTTGATGAGCTGCTCGCACCAGATGCTGACGCCGCCCATCGCGTACGGGTAGGTCCCCTCGGACACCAGCGCGATCCGCATGTGCTCAGGCCCGCGGCGCTGCCGCAACCGTCACCGCGGTGGCGGCGCTCAACGCGACCGGCGTGGTCACGTCCGAGCCGTACGTCGTCGCCCCCGTCCCCTGCACGCCGCTGACCTGCAGGGTGCCCGCGGCCGGCGAGGTCACCGTGACCTGGCCGGTGGACCGGTCGTAGACCGCGTCGGCGCCGGCGGCCAGCTGCGCGAAGTGCTGGGTGCGCACCGAGGTGTACGCGCCGATCGCCGCCCAGTCCTGGTTGAGCAGCGGCACCGCGTACAGCGAGCGGTACTTGGCCTCCACCGCCTCGACCCAGTCGGTGACCAGCGTGCGGCCGTTGCCGTAGTCGTGGACGTTGGCGATGTGGAAGGTGTGCGTGTTGATGCCGCCCGCGGCCACGTGCTGCAACCCGATCCCGGCCTCGTAGTCGAGGACCTGCTCGTACGTGCGGTTCGACGGCCAGTATGGGAACTTGCCGTTCGGCCCGTAGAAGGAGTTGTAGAACGCGGTCTCCTCCTCCGGCGTGGTGACGAAGTAGGCGATGTTCGTCGGCCAGTCCGGCACGACCTCCACCGCGGGCTCGAGCGGGTGCACGATCGAGGCGTTGAAGTGCGCGGGCTTGTGGCTGGCGAACGACATGTTGCCGTGCAGGTAGCGGATGTTCAGGTCCTTGGCCGCCTGCAGCAGGTTCGGGTTCGAGCCCTGCAGCCCGTGGTCGACCGGCACGCCGGTGTCGTCGTTCGGGTCCACCGTGTAGACGCCCAGACCCGAGTACTCCGGGGTCTTGAGCACGCCGTCGCTCTCGTCCAGCCCGATCGCCGCGCCCGCGTTGCGGTTGTCGAGGATCTCGCCGTACGTCGTGGCGTAGGCGGTGCTGTTGAGCTCCGGGTGGTTGAGCGTGTGGTTGAGCCAGCGGAACTCGCCCGCGAGGCACTTGGTGGTGGCGGTCAGCTCGTTGGGGCCGCCGTCGGGGCTGCACTGGTTGCCGGCGAACGGGTCGATGTCGGCGCCGTTGAACGCCAGGTTGAACCGGAAGCCGTCGCCCAGCGCGTCCTGCCGCGCGTCCAGGTTCACCATGTCGTGCGCCGACACCTTGAAGCCCGGGTCGTACTCGACGTGGCCGTCCGGGTAGTAGTGGTCCGCGGTGTTGAACCAGTCGTCGACGTCGACGTTGAGGTGGTGCCGCTGCTCGCCGAGGAACATGCCCTTGGTCGCCCAGCGCACCAGCCCGTACACGAGCAGGTCGGACTGCAGCAGGTACTGGTTGAGCGTGAAGGTGAGCGCGAGCCGCTCCCGGCCGTCGGTCGAGGTGGAGCGCACGCCCAGCACGTTGGTGCCGTCGGTGGCGATCGCGTCGGCGGAGCAGCCCGCGGCGATGCTCGTCCGGTACACGTAGGACTGCACCACCGGGATCGTCACGTCGGCCTTGAGATAGTCGAACACCCCCGCGCCGGCCGGCGTCAGGTTGACGTTAAGCGGGGTGTCGCCGACCGAGGTCTCGCCGGCCGAGCGCAGGCAGTAGTCCTCGGGCCAGGAGCCGTAGCTGGTGTAGAGCGAGGCCTGCCGGACGCCGAAGTTGCGCTCGTACGCCCAGAGCAGGTTCCACTCGGCGCTGTCGAGCCCGTTGAGGTAGGCGCCGCCGTCGGCGTACACCTGCATCGTGTTGGTCAGCAGGATCGCGTTGTACCGGCCGGTGCCGTCGGGCCGCACGAGCGAGCTCGTGGTCAGCGGCGTGGTGGCGGTGTAGAGCACGTCGTAGGCGGCGCCGAGCCGGTCCAGCGTCGTCTTCCACGTCGGAACGCCGAAGTCGTCCTGGTTGGTGGCCACGACGAGCGCGCGCAGCGCGACCTTGTCGTTGAGGCCGGCAGCCTTGGCGGTCTTCCTGGCCGCGCTCGGCTTGGTGACGGCGACCTTGCCGGTGCGCTTGGGCAGCGGCGCCGGCGCGGACACCGGCGGCCGGGCGACCTGCCCGAAGCCGGGAACCTGGGGTGGCGCCTTGGGGCGCGCCGGTCTCGCATCGGCCGGCGCGGGCGCGGCAGCCACGAGGGCGCCGGCGCACAGGGCGGCGACGAGGGCGCGAACCGCTCGGCGGTAGGCGGTGGGGCGGGCAGCGTCCATCGAGCAACCTCCACGGCGGACGGTGGGAAGGGCGGGGTGGGCGTGGTGCTGGACGGCCCCCGGTGGATGGGGCCGACGGCGAGTCTAAGCAAAAATTAAGGATTGCCGGGGCTCGATCCGGTTGTCCCCGAGACGACCATTCCCGCCCGTTGACGGCCATCGGCCGCGGTGATATCGGCAGGCCGGCCTGGCCTTCGTCAGAACACCGTGAAGTCGTTGCGTGATCGGTCTGACTTGCCATTTCTCGGATCGCCGGTAATGGCAGGTTCACATTTCCGGGCGGCCCGCCCGGCGGCGGCCGGCCAGAGCTTTGCGGCAGTAGCTCGACGTTCGCCCGAGTTGGCCGGTGTGCCGGGATCCACTCCGGCAGCACATTCGGTCGGGTTTGGACGGTCGGGTGTGGACGCAGCGTGGCGGATCACGAACGCATCGCCCACGTCCGGGCCGTTCGCCGCCTTTCCCCGCCGCCGCCTAAATGTCAGACCACTTTTTGCAAATTACCAGCCGGTAATTGCTGCGGCGCCCGTTAAGTCTTCATCCGGCCCGCGCATTTTCAAGACAACGCTGTCATCCGACGTTCAGCGGATGCCGCTGCTCCCCCATTCAACCGACGGGCCGGCTTTCTCCTCGGCCACTTCTGGTCCTCTTGGCCGCTTCGATCCCCACCGGCTCGCCGCCGCGGCTGCGACCGCGGCCATCCCCCGGCGCGCTGCCGTCGACCCCACCCCGGCCATCCCGCGGGCGCGCTGCCGCCGACCCGACCCTGGCATCCCGCGGGCGCGCTGCCGCCGACCCGACCCTGGCATCCCGCGGCGTGCTGCCGTCGACAGACCTCCGCCGCCGGCGGCTCACCGCCGCCGGATCGACTGGCCCACACCGCGCGCGACGCCGCTGACCCGATCCGGCACCCAGCGGCGCGTTGCCGTCAGCCCGACCCCCACCCGGCGGCTCGCGCCACCGTCCCGATCCCGTCAGCGGCCACCGCGTCATGGCCGCTCCGATGTACTTCGCCTTTGCCCCTGTCCGCGCGGGCACACGGTCTAGAGCGTCCTAGGATCCTGGTCTGATGTCCGTCGCGAGGGCGAGCGGTGTGTCCTGAGGGGACGGCCGCGGCTCGGCCGGGGCCAACGCATCCGTGTCGGCGCCGGCTCCGGCGTCGGTCCGGCGGCGCCGGTCGGCGAGCCGCACGACCACGAAGGCGTACGCCGCCAGCACCATCAGGTCGACGGCGAAGAACTGCCACGGCATGTCGGCGGCGGTCTCGTCGACGGTCAGCTGGCCGAAGGCCGCGGCGAGCGCGGCGCTGACGAGGTTGTTGGCGACGTGCAACGCGATCGCCGCCTCGAGGCCGCCGGTGCGTACGGTCAGCCAGCCGGCAACCGCGCCGAACACGAACAGGTCGGCGAACCCCCACGGAGTCCCCCAGCCGTGCGCCGCGGCGAACACCAGCGCCTGCACAGCGATCGGCACCTCCGGGCGACGGAACCACGCGCCCGTCGCCTGCAGCAGCCAGCCGCGGGTCACGTACTCCTCGGCGGCGGCCTGCGGCGGAACGACGAGCACCAGGACGAGCATCGACAGCGCGAACGAGCCCCAACCGGCGAGCTCCTCCCCCAGCCCGCTGTCGGACACGCCGGTCGCGGCCGACAGCGCCAGCCCGCCGGCCATCAGCACGACGACGGCGACGAGCGCGACGGGCAGGAGCGTGAACAGCCAGCGCCATCGCAGGCGGCCCGTGACCGACGACAGCGTTCCGGCTGGGCGGCGCTGGATCCAGCGGGCGGCGAGCAGCGTCACCGGCAGCAGCACGGCGATCGACAGGAACGCGAGCGCCAGATCGGCGCGGGGTCCGAAGCTCGGCAGGCCGTCCGCGTTCTCCGGCCGACCGGCGAGCAGCGCCGCGACGGTGGAGACGCCCAGCAGGAACACCATGAGAGCGGCGCCCGAAACGAGCAGGAACAGCGTACCGAGGAGGGGTTTCCACCAGCGGTGAGCGGGCGTCCGGGCGAGGCGGTGATACTGCACAGCGGTCATGGATCGAGTCTGTCTGCGCCGGCGGGCGGGCGGATCCGGCCGCGGACGGACTTCGACCCCTGCCCCAGGGCATAGATAGGCTGTCGCCATCATGGCCCGCCTCCCCGCCTGGCTGCTGCCGGCCCTGCTCGCGGTGGCCCAGCTCGCGTACTGGCCGGTCCCCTCGCTCGGCCGCGCGGAGGTCGCCCCCGCGGCCGCGGCGATCGCGCTCGTCGCCGCGGTGTGCGGTGGCCTCGGGTGGCGCCGCCGGCGTCCCGTCGTGGCGGCGGCGGTGGTCTCGGGCGGGCTCGCGCTGGGCGTGTGGGCCGTTCCCGACCAGGTGTACGTCTTCCCGGGCGATGCTCTCCTGGTGCTCTCGGCGGCCGAGTCGGTGGCGCTGTTCAACGTCGCGCTGCGGTGCTCCCGGCGTACGACACTGCTCGTCGTCCTCGGCATGCTGGCCGCGCAGGCTGTGCTCGTGGTCGCCGACGAACCGCTCGACCTGCTCGTGTCGCTCGCCTTCTACGCGCTGGTCGCCGCCGGCGGCCGGGTGCGGCGGCGCTGGCTCGACGACCGCTCGGCCGCGGCCCACCGCCTCGCCTCCGCGGAGGCCGCCCGGCGTGACGCGGCCGCGGCCGAGCAGCGCCGGCTCGCCCGCGAGCTCCACGACGTCACCGCCCACCACCTCACCTCGATCGTCGTCAACGCGACCGCCGCCCAGTTCGTCGGCAAGCCCGAGCTGCGCGCGTCCGCCCGCGAGTTCGCCGCCCGCACCGGCCGCGAGACTCTCACCGCGCTGCACCAGCTCGTCGCCGTGCTGCCCGCCACTCCCCCGCCCGCGGGCCTCGAAGACCTGGCCGACGACTTCCGCCAGCTCGGCCAGATCGTGCACCTCTCCATCACCGGCACCGAGCCACAGCCCGATCCCGCCCGCGCCGGCGCTCTGCACGCCATCGCCAGGGAAGCGCTTACCAACACGCTTCGCTACGCGCCCGGCGCGACAGTGCAGATCTCCTTGGCGTACGACCGATCCGGCACAACGCTCGTCATCTCCGACAGCGGCCCCGCCGCCACCCCGGCCGCGACCACAGGCCTCGGCAGCGGACGCGGTCTCACCGGGATGCGCGAGCGCGCGGCCCCGTACGGCGGAACCGTCTCGGCCGGCCCCCGACAGGCTGACCGCCCCGCCTCACCCGGCCGCACCGCGTCCCGCCCGCTGTTGTCCGGCCCCCGCTCGACCGGCGGTTGGGAAGTAAGGGCTTTCCTGCCCGCCGCGACGGCGCCGACGCGGTTGCGGGTCTGGTTGCGGAGTCAGGTCGTGCTGGACGCGGGGTTGGCGCTGCTGGCGTTGCTGCTGCCGCTGGCCGGCGTGTCCGTGCTCATCGACGAGGACGGCGCATCACCCGCCGAGGCTGCGCTGATCCTCCTGGCCGTGGTGGCGCACGCCGCCCCCCTGCTGTGGCGCCGCCGGCGCCCGTGGACCGTGCTGGCGGCCGTGGCGCTGACCACCTGGTTCGGGCCGCTCCTGCTCGCGCTCCGGGTGGCCCCGCCGGAGGAGGCGTGGCTGTTCCTCTTCAGCTCCGGGGCGGATCTCGCCGCCGTGTACGCCGTAGCGGCGTACGGCCGGCCCTCCAAGCTCTCCTGGCTGGGCCTGGTCGGCGGTTGGCTCTCGGCCACGCTCAGCCTCGCCGTGCTGCTCGCCGCCGGACCGCTGCTGGAGGATCCGAGCGGCGCCCGGCTCACCGGATCGAGCGCGGTCGTGGCGATGGCCCTGTTCGGCGCGGTGTGCGCCGGATCCGTGCTGGCGCTGCCGTTCTCCGGAAGCTGGCTCGTCGGCTGGGCCGCGGCCCGTCGGCGGCAGCATCGCCTCGACAGCGAGGAAAGCGCTGTCCACGCCGTATCCGCCCAGGCCGAAGCCCGCGCCCGCGACGAGCGGGCCCGCGTCGCCGCCGGCTTGCGCGCTTCCGTGCTCACAGCGGCCGCCCGCGTCCCCGAGGCGGCCGAACGCGACGACCTCGACGGCGTGGTCCACGAGGCCCGCGCGGCTCTCGCCGCCATGCGCGCTCTGCTCGACGGCCTCCGCGTAGCCCCTCCGCCCGCCGACCCCGCCGCCTCGACCGACCCGGCACAAGACCAGCCGGCACCCAGCCAACCGACGCCCACCCAGCCGGCGTCCACCCAACCAACGCCCGCACAGCCGACACCGATCCGACCAACGGCCATCCAGCCAGGGCGCGCCCAGCCGGCGCCCACCCAAGCAACGCCCAACCAGCCGACCCCCGCAGGGCCTGGTCTCACCGAGCCGGTGCCCACCCCGCCGGCTCCCGAGGAGGAGGTGCCGTCATCGCCATCCGCGTGATGGTCGTGGACGACCAGGTCATGGTGCGCGCCGGCGTCTGCGCGATCGTCGGCTCGCAGGACGACCTCGAGGTGGTGGCCGAGGCCGGCGACGGCGCAGCGGCCCTCGAGCTGGCGGCCCGCGTACGCCCCGACGTCGTCCTCATGGACGTGCGGATGCCCGGCATGGACGGCCTCACCGCCACCGCGCTACTCACGGCCGGGCCGGAGGCGCCGCGGGTCATCGTGCTCACGACGTTCCACCAGGACGCGTACGTCTTCCAGGCTCTGCGCGCCGGTGCGTCCGGATTCCTGCTCAAGGATGCGGACCCGGCCTCACTGGTGGCCGCGATCCGCACCGTGGCCGCGGGCGAGGCGATGCTGAGCCCGGCGGTCACCAGGCGTCTGATCGACGCGTTCGCCACCGGGTCGGTGACCGCCGCCCGCGACGACGACCCCCGCCTGGGCCGGCTCACCCCGCGCGAACGGGACGTCCTGACGCACCTGGCCACCGGCCTGTCGAACGCCGAGATCGGCGCGGCCCTGGGCATCGCGGCGGGCACGGTCAAGGCCCACGTCAACGCGCTGCTGCCCAAGCTGGGCGCCCGGGACCGCGTGCAGGCCACGATCGTCGCGTACGACCTGGGGCTGGCCCGCCCGCGCTGACCACGGGCGGGCACCGGCGTACGGGCTGACGCCTTGTCAACCCGTACGCGGTTCTGCGTGTTATTCCACGAGTTCGCCGTCGGTCTCGGGCTCGGCGTGTTCACGAAGGTGCCGGTTGTGGCGCGGTTCCTGCTTGGTCTTCGAGTCGTTGAGCTTGCGGCGCAGGTCGTCGCGCACGTCGTTCAGCGCGGCGTGCAGGTCCTCCTCGGTCGAGGTGGTGACGATCTTCTGGCGGCCGGCGATCCAGCACTCCAGCGTGACCTTCTGCCCCCGGGCGGCGCGGTCCTTCACCGAGACCTCGAGCTCGGTCGAGTCGGCGTGGAACGCGGCCAGCCGCGAGTCGAGCGTGACGAACTGCTCGGCGATCCAGTTGAGGTCGCCCTGCGAGAACCCGGCGCCGACGCGAAGACACTCACTCACGGTGGCGGGATCGGTCACAGCTGTCATCACATCTCCTAGGAGTTGGCGAATACTGTCCGTGACCCTCTTCCCCGCCCCGGAGAAGACCCAAACGACCCGGTACGCAGTCACGCCGACGGGGTACACACCGGCACATGTTTCTCATCTTCGGTTTCCGTACGAAGCCCGTCGCGCTCGGCTGGGTGGGCGCCCCGTGCCGTGTGTGCGGCCAGACCGGCAGCCTCCTACTGATTCGTGAAGTCACGCGTTTGAGCCTGTTCTTCGTGCCGCTCATCAAAGTTCGTACGCGTTATGTCGTGGAATGCCACAACCCGATGTGCCGCACCGTCGACCGGATCGGCAAGCACGAGGCCGAGCAGCTGATGCGCGGTGGTGTCCGCACGGCGTGACGGCGGTCCTCGCGTACCGTGCTCGCTGTGATCGACACGCATGGCCGCCGTTTCACCAGCCAGCACTGGTTCGCCGCCGTCCTCGTCGCCATGGTGGTGCTCATCGCCGTGGCGACCCTCGTCGGCGCGAGGCTGCTCAACCGGACGACCGAGGTGTCGAACGACCTCAACGACCACATCGCTCCGGCGCGCACCGCCGTGGCCGAGCTCAACGCCGCGGTGGTGGACCAGGAGACGGGCGTACGGGGATACCTGCTCAGCGGTGACGGCCAGTTCCTCGAGCCGTACGAGTCGGGGGCCGCGGCCGAGCAGCGCCTGGTCGGCGAGATCCGGGAGTTGCTGCCGCGCGAGCCGCTCGCCGAGCTGGACACCGTCGTGCGGCAGATGCAGCAGTGGCGCACCTCGACGGCCGACCCGCTGATCACCGCGCGCCGCGACGCTGCCGTGCCCGCCGAGCTGGTCGCCCGCAGCAAGGCCTCCTTCGACGCCGTACGGGCTCCGCTGGACAGCCTCGACACCCGGCTCGAGGCCCTGCGGGACGCCGGCCGTGCCGACCTCGGCGAGAGCCGGTCGGTGCGCAACACCGCGTTCGCGTTCCTCGTGATCGCGTTGCTGCTGCTGATCGGGCTCATCGCCGTGTTGCTGCGGCTCGTGGTCCTGCGGCCGCTGACCGAGCTCGGCACCGCGGTGCGCCGGGTGGCCGACGGCGACTTCGAGCACGAGCTGACCCCGCGCGGGCCCGCGGACCTGGCGCTGCTGGCCTCCGACGTCGAGGCGATGCGCCGGCGGCTGGTCGACAGCCTCGAGGAGAGCCGCCGGCAGTCCGCGGAGTTGCACCGTTCCAACACCGACCTCGAGCAGTTCGCGTACGTCGCCTCGCACGACCTGCAGGAACCGCTGCGCAAAGTTGCGTCCTTCTGCCAGATGCTGCAGCGGCGGTACGGGTCCTCGCTCGACGACCGCGCGCAGCAGTACATCGGTTTCGCCGTCGACGGCGCGACCCGCATGCAGCAGCTCATCAACGACCTGCTCGCGTTCTCGCGGATCGGCCGCCTGCACGCCGACCGCTCCGCCATCGACCTCGAGGCCGTCCTCGACCGGGTGACCGACCTGCTGGCGTTCCCCATCGAGGAGACCGGCGCCGCCCTCGTCCGGCCGCCGCTGCCCGTCGTGCCCGGCGACGCCACGCTGCTGACGCAGCTCTGGCAGAACCTGATCGGCAACGCCATCAAGTTCCGCCGTCCCGACACCGCCCCCAAGATCGAGATTACCGCCGAACTCGACGGCGGCCTCTGGACGTTCACCGTGCGCGACAACGGCATCGGCATCGACCCCGAGTTCGCCGACAAGATCTTCGTCATCTTCCAGCGACTGCACCAGCGCGACGTCTACACGGGGACCGGCATCGGCCTGGCCATCTGCAAGCGGATCGTCGAATACCACGGCGGAACGATCCGCCTCGACACCTCCTACACCGAGGGCGCCGGCTTCATCTTCACGCTGGCTGCCGCAACCGAGGACGCCCCCACCTGACCGCTGCGCCATCCAGCCGCCGGCCCGCACGCGCCATCCGGGAAAGGCCTTGCCGCGGGAATCTGGCAGCCGCGGAAAACCTTGCCGTCGAGGCGGCGATCGGCGGCAGGAAAGGCCTTACCGCTGTTTCGAGCTGACGACTTGAGGAATGACCTTGTCGCGCCGGAAGGGGAAGAACCGGGGAAGGCCTTACCGCGCGCGGCGGGCGGATCGTCCCAGAAAGGCCTTACCGCGCGCGGCGGGCGGACGTCCCCAGAAGGGCCGTACGGCTTGGCCGAGCGGATCGCCCCTTAAGGCCTTGCCGCCCGGGCTAACAAACCGCCCTGAAAAGGCTTAACCGCCGGAGCGAGCGGACAACCTGAAGAAAGGCCTTGCCGCCTCGGCAAGGGAAGTGCCCGGGAAAGCCTTACCGCGCGCGCCGAGCGGATCGTCCCGGAGAGGCCCTGCCGGCTGGGCGAGCGGACCGCTCCAGAAAGGCCTTGCGGGCTGGGCAAGCAGACCGCCCCGGAAAAGCCTTACCGCGCGCCGAGCGGACCGCCCCGGAAAGGCCTTGCCGGCTGGGCGAGCGAACGGCCCGGAAAGGCCTTCCGGCCTGGCTAACGGAGTGCCCAGCCTTACGCGCGGCGAGCGGATCGCCCCCCGCAAAGGCCTTACCGACCGGGCCAAAGGACCGCCACCGGAAAGGCCTTACCGGCCGGGCTAACCGACCGCCCCCAAAGGCGTCACCACTGAGAAGGCGCGCCACCCCGGGAAAGGCCTTACCGGCCCGGACGGCGACCTGTCCTTGCGAGGTAAGGCCTTACCGCGGCGAACGAGGACGGACCCGGGAAGGCCTACCTGTGGCGACTGACGCGAGGAAGGCCTTGCAGCGCCCGAGGCGAGCACCGCGGCGGGCCGAGCACCCTGGTGAGGCATGGCCTAGGTTCGGGCGGGAGGGCTCGTTCGGGCTCGGGGCGCGCCCAGGCGGACCAGGCGTGGGTGCCTCAGGCGTTGACCAGGGTGAGGGCGCCGACGGTCTTGGACTTCTTGGCCTCGTACATCGCCTGGTCGGCGCGGCCCAGCAGCTCGTCGGTGGTGTCGCCGGGACGGGCGCGGGCGGCGCCCACGCTGAGGCCGATACGGACCTGCTCGCCGGCGACGGTGAAGGGGTGGGCGGCCAGCTCGGCGATCCGGGCGCTGACCGCCGGGACGGCGTCGGCTCCGGTGCAGAGCAGCACGAACTCGTCGCCGCCGAAGCGGGACACCAGGTCGCCGTCGCGGACGCAGGTGCGCAGGCGGTCGGCCACCGCGACCAGCAGTTCGTCGCCGGCGGCGTGGCCGAGGCGGTCGTTGACGGGCTTGAAGCCGTCCAGGTCGCAGAAGAGCACTGCCAGCTCGCCAGTGTCACGGGCGGCGGACGAGTCGATCGGCGACAGAGCTGGCGAAGACAAGGCGGGAGGCGGCGAGGCGGAAGCGGGCGGTGACGACGGAGCGAGCAGCGAGGCGAGACGGGCCAGGCAGGCGGCGCGGTTGGGGAGGCCGGTCAGGATGTCGCGGGTGGCGAGGCGGTGCAGGGCCTGTTCGGCCCGGCGGCGCTGGGCGGACAGGCGGGCGATGCGGACCATGACGAGCGGGATCAGGCTTGCCGACGAGAGGGCCACCAGGATGCCGTCGGTGGGCAGGTTCAGGATGGCGCGCACGCCGCCCACCAGGGGCGGGAGGGCCAGCATCACGCCGAGGAAGGTGAGCCGGGCGCGGCTCAGGTCGTCGGCCGGCGCCTGGCCCTGGGCGACGACCGCGGCCACGGAGGGGTGCACGGCGGCGCAGCCGAGGGCGGCGTACGCGGCCAGGAAGACCATGTTGGTCCAGTCGGGGCGCACGCCGTTCGCGTCGAGGGTCAGGGAAGAGGCGACGTTGCCGGCCAGGGTCAGGGCGACGCCGGCGGTGAACAGTCGTACGGGGGCGGACCTTGTCGACGACGAGACGCGCAGCATGGCGCCGAGCGTGCCGGTGATGACGAGGACGACCACGAACAGCGAAGCCTGGCGGCCGTCGGGCACGTGCCGGGCGGTGAGCGCGGGCAGCAGGACGGCGTCCCACAGCACGCCGCCGATCGCCACCGCGGTGATGACCGAGTCGATGACGCCGCCGGCGTCGCCCCGGCCGCGGTGCCGGACGAGCGCGATGGCGGCGCCGAGCACGACCACGCCGCCGACGGTGAAGAACAGGTCCGCGACGCTGCCGTCGCCGGTCGCGCGGCCGCCGGTCGTGGTCAGCACGACCCAGACGACGTTGCCGGCGTTGTAGAGCACGAGCGCCACGAGCATCAGCCACCAGGGGGCGCGGGCACCGGCGGGCGCCCGGCGCAGAGCCAGCACCACGGCGGGCAGGACGGCCCCGAGGGTGACGGCGAGGAACGGCCACTGGCGCAGCTCGTACGGCCATGCCAGATAGGTCGCGACCAGCAGACCGGTCGCGACGGCGTAGCAACGCAGGAGCATGCCGGTCTGATCGGCAGCGCCGGGGCGGCTTGAGGAATTCGGCGGGCGAATTCCGTCACAGCAGAAACGGCTGCAAACATTCGCCGAATGTTTTCACAGCAGGAAATCCGCCCGACCGCTGGAATTGACCTTCGTCAATGCCTACTCTGAGGGCCGCCAGGTAAGCGCTTACCTGGCGGTCATCGGGCGTCGCGCGCCTCCACCGACGCGTGCCGCCCGCACCCCCGCACGGCGCTGACTGCTGACCGGACAGCCGGCCGGCGCCGCTCCCACGTACGGAGGAGATTTCATGCGCGCAACAAGACGCAGGACGCTGATCTCGGCGTTCTCGGCAAGTGTCCTGGCGGTCGGCGGCGTGCTCGCCGCCGGCCAGCTCGAGGCCGCCGCCGCCGAGAGCAGCCCGGTCGGCTACGCCAGTTTGAACGGCGGCACGACCGGCGGGTCCAGCGGCACCGTCGTCACGGTGACGTCGGCCTCCGCGCTCAAGTCGGCGTTGAGCTCCAGCACGTCGCAGACCGTCCGGGTGTCGGGCCTGATCCCGATCTCCGGCATGTACTCCGTGGCGTCGAACAAGACGGTGATCGGCGTCGGGTCGGGTTCGGGCATCACCGGCGGCGGGCTCAACCTGTCCGGCGTCCGGAACGTGATCATTCGCAACCTGGTGTTCCGCAACGCGAGCGACGACTCGATCAACGTGCAGAGCAACACGACGAACGTGTGGATCGACCACAACGACCTGGCGAACGGCCATGACGGCTTGATCGACATCAAGCGCGGGTCGGACTTCGTCACGGTGTCGTGGAACCGGCTGCACGATCATGACAAGTCGATGCTGCTCGGGCACGACGACGGCAACAGCTCGCAGGACCTGGGGCATCTGCGGGTGACGTACGTGCACAACTGGTTCGAGGGCACCAACCAGCGGCACCCGCGGGTGCGGTTCGCGAACCCGGTGCACGTGCTGAACAACTACTACAGCAACATCGGGTCCTACGGCGTCGCGTCCACCATGAACGCGGGCGTCCTCGTGGAGCGCAACTACTTCGAGAACGTGAAGAGCCCGACGGTCACGCAGACCGGCGACTCGGACCCGGGCAACCTCAAGGTGCTCAACAACTACAAGGTGAACTCCGGCACCGAGCAGGTGCGCAACGGCGCGTCCGTGGCGGCGATCCCCTACTCGTACACCCCGGAGGCCGGCGAGAAGGTCAAGGCGACCGTCACGTCCGGCGCGGGCACCGGGAAGATCTGAGGCAGCCGCCCCGGCTGCATCACCGTCGCAGCCTCCGGCACGCACAGTGACCGGAGGCTGCACGCTGCGCTGGATCGGAACGCCCCGGCATCGACGGTTGCGAGATCCTTGTACCCTCTGCGCGCCGGGTGGGCGGGGAGACGTACCGGCGAGGGACCGAACGAAGAGCCGGGCGAAGGGACGTACGTGGACGCACGCAGGGTGACCGGAGCGGGTGCGGCGGTGATGATCGCGGCGGTGCTCTGCGGGTGTGACTCGTCGGAGGAGCCCGTCGCGACGCCGGGGCTGGAGGCGCGCGGCACGGTGCTCACCACCGTGAAACCGACCCGCCAGGACCTGAGCAACCAGATCAGCCTGTCCGGGTCGGTGGCCATCAACCCGGTGTTCGGCATCGTCGCGCCCGCCGACGGGGAGCTGCGCTATCTGGACAAGAAGCCGTCGACGATCGCGGCCGTACGCCCGAAGTGGGTGGCAACGGTGTGGGACGACAACGGCGACCCGCGCAAGGTCATGATCCCCAAGGACTCGATCCTCGCCGGGCGGCTGATGGACGACCGCTCCGACGTGACGGCGGGCATGCCGATCGTCTCCGCCAAGCACGCCGGCTACGGCATCGTCGCGGACATCGACAGCGCCCAGGCGTACCGGGTCTCCGGCGCGGTCACCACCATCCGCGCGCAGATCAAGAACGGTCCGGGGCCCTTCTCCTGTACCGCGCTCGGCACCATCGCGGCGCTGCCCGCGGGAACGATCCCCGAGCCTCCCCCGCCGCCGGTCGTGCCCACCCCCGCGCCGGGAGCCTCGGGCGCCGCCCCGATCCCGCCCACGGCGCCGCCGGAGCAGGAGGAGAGCGGCGGCGGCAGCGAAGGCTCCGAGGCCACCGGCATGCGGCTGGTCTGCGTGCCGCCCGAGGGCGTCAAGCTGATCAACGGCGCGCAGGTGACCCTGCAGGTGGTCACCGAGAAGGCGTCCAAGGTGCTGGTGCTGCCGGTCGAAGCGGTCGCGGGCGTGCAGGGCCGGGGCAAGGTCGACATCGTCGGCGAGAACCAGCAGCGCCGGACCGTCGACGTGGTGCTGGGGCTCACCGACGGCAAGGTCGTGCAGATCAAGAAGGGGCTGCGCGGCGACGAGACGATCGCCGTGCCCGGCCCCGACCTGCCCGCCGCGGAGAACAAGGGCCCCACCGGATGACGGCGCTGGTCGAGCTCACCGGCATCACCAAGGTCCTCAAGGGCCAGGAGCAGCCCCGGACGATCCTCGACGGCGTCGACCTGACCGTGGACGCCGGGCAGAGCGTGGCGATCGTCGGCCGCTCCGGCTCGGGCAAGAGCACGCTGCTCAGCGTCATCGGGCTGTTCGACCGGCCCGACTCGGGCAGCTACCGCCTCGACGGCCAGGAGATCGGCAGGCTGCCCGAGCGCCGCGCGGCCCGGCTGCGCAGCTCGCACTTCGGCTTCGTGTTCCAGCGGTTCTTCCTGCTCAAGCATCTGACCGCGGCGCAGAACGTGGCGATGGCGCTGGTCAACGGTCAGGGCTGGCTGCCGCGGCGGCAGCGCCGGGCCCGGGTGCTGGAGGCGCTCGACCAGGTGGGCATCGCGCACCTGGCGAAGAACCGGCCGGCGCGCATGTCCGGCGGTGAGCAGCAGCGGGTGGCCATCGCGCGGGCCCTCGTACGGGAACCGAGGATCCTGCTCGCCGACGAGCCCACCGGGGCGCTGGACACGGAGACGGGGACGCTGGTGATCGACGCGCTGCTGGCGGCGACCGAACGCGGCTGCGGGCTGATCCTGGTGACCCACGACCGCGACCACGCCGCGCGGATGGGCCGCATCCACGACCTGGTCGGCGGCGTGCTGAGCGAGCGGGCGGTGGCGCGGTGAGGCGGCTGTCCGGGCGGTTCCGCTCGTCGCTGATCATCGGCATCCAGGGCATCCGCGCCCGCAAGCTGCGCACGCTGCTGTCGATGATCAGCCTGTTCCTCGGCGTGCTCGCCGTCGTCGTGGTACAGGCGGGCGCCAGCATCGCGGAACGGGCCCTGCTGGCCGACCTCGAGCTGACCCAGGGGTACGACGGCACGCGCGTCATGGAGATGCCGGCCGACCAGAACGCCAGCGAGATCATCACCAGCACGGTGCGGGGACGCGCCGACGCCGTGGCGATGGTGGGCGTCAGCGGCATCATCGGCGAGCCCGGCGTGCTGCCGGTCAACCCGGGCGGCTCGCCGCTCGACGAGGACTGGGGCCCGCCGGTGAACTGCAACGCCCAGGGCGTCTGCGAGCCGGTGGCCGGCACGAAGGGGCAGGCCGTCGAGGTGCGGCTCACCGCGCTGACCGGCGACGTGCGGCGGTTCCGCCCGTACCGCCAGGAGGCCGGGCAATGGCTGGACTTCACCCGGGTGCCGTCGATGGCGCCGCGGCTGGTCCTCAACCGCGAGGCCGCCGAGGCGTTCGACCGGTACCACGTGCCCGCCGAGATGCGCATCGGCGGGGCCTCGGCCAACGTCACGCCGAGCTTCGTCGGCGTGGTCGACGACGGCGACAGTCAACCGCGGGCGTACGTCCGCATGGACGAGCTCACCACCTGGCTGCCCCCGGCGAGGCTGGCCGACCCGGCGGCCGGCGGCGAGCTGCGGCTGATGATGACGCAGGGCTCACCGGTCGAGCCCGTCGTCGCGAGCAAGCTCAAGGCGCTGGGCAACGAGCCGTACACGTACACCGTGGAATCGCGCAAGGAGCAGGAGAAGCAGCTCACGCTGATGCGGCTGGTGTTCTTCGCGATGGCCGGGCTGGTGCTGCTGATCGGCGTCGCCGGCATCCTCAACGTCGGCCTCGCCACGGTCGGCGAGCGGGTCGAGGAGTTCGCGCTGCGGCGCGCCGTGGGCACGCCCCGGTCGCTGCTGGCCGGCATCGTGCTGGCCGAGACACTGCTGACCGGCCTGCTCACCGCCACCGCCGCGATCGGCGCCGGGGTGGCCGGGCTCAAGGTGGTGTCCATGCTGGTCGGCTCGTCGGAACCGTTGCTGCGCGACGTCCAGTTCCCCTGGGAGGCGGGCGTGGCCGGCATCGTCGCGGGCCTCGTCGCCGGCGTGCTGGGCGGCTTCGTCCCCGCGCTGCGCGCCGCCGGCATCCCGATCGCGACGGTGATGCGCGCCTGACCGCCCGCCGCGCCGGTCGGTCCGGATCAGGCGTACGGCGACCACGCCGATCCAGCCGAGGCCGAGGAACAGCGCGATCCGCTCCAGCAGCCCGCTCGAGTTGCCCGGCAGCACGCCCGTGTCGTCCAGCACGACCAGGACACTGGCCGCCGTGAACGTCACCGCCATCAGCGCGGCGACCCGGTGGCCGGCGCGGGCGCTGCCGGTGCACCGCCCCAGCAGCGCCGCCGCGCCGATGCCGGCGGCGCCCAGGGTGGTCGCCACGAGCTGGTGGACGAGGCCGGTCGCGGTGTGCGCCTCCGGCACCCCGGGCGGATAGCCGATGCCCGGGTCGGTCGGCACCAGTGCCAGCATCACGAGGCAGGCGCCGCACCAGCCCACGAGCGCGGCCGCCCAGCGGGCCTCCCGGCCGGGCCGCAACGCGCGGCGCAGCCCTTCGGCGCCCAGCAGCAGCCAGAGGCCGCACAGCGCCAGGTTCGCGGTCGCCAGGCCGCCGCCGGGGCCCAGCGAGAGCTGGCTGACCCAGTTGCGGTTGGCGTCATAGCCCGGCCGCACGAGCCCGGCCACCGTCACGAAGACGGCCATCTGGGCCGCCGCCGCGACGCAGCCCGGCAGCAGCGCCATCCGGGCGGCTCGCGAGGTGGCCATCGCTCTACGGACGGACCGCCTCGCCGGCTTTCCGGCGGAGCAGGGCGGTGGAGAGGACGGCAACGCCCACGCCGAAGGCGGCCGCCACCGCGACCGCGAGCCGGGCCTCCCGCGCCCGCAAGGCCACGAACTGTGCCTCGGTGATGACCGTCGTCTCCCCGTGGTTGGTGACGACGTACGTTCCGGCCTGCTCCTGCGCCACGCCCGGCGAGCCGATCAGGGAGAGCATGGCGACCACCAGGAAGCCGGCGAACAGCAGCCAGCTCGCGACGAGCACCCAGCCCGGCAGCGTCTCGCGCGCCAGACGCCGCAGGGCCTGGGCGTCACCGGCACGGGTCCCGGTCCGCAAGCCGGCCGTGCCCATGCCCGCCACCACGACGGCGACGAAACCCGGCAGCACCGGCAGTGCCGCCGACACGACGACGACGGGCATCGGCCACGGAAGGCCGCCGGGCAGCGTCGTGACCACCAGCAGCGCGGCACACCAGAGAACCCCGGCCACCGCGAGCCGTCGAGTCCACACCATGAGGGGACGCTACAGGCGCGCCCCGGCCCCACGCTGTCCCGTGAGCGCGGCCGGTGCGCGCCGCAGCGGTGCTTGCCGTCAGGCGGTCGCCGTGGCGTACGCGGCGGAGCCGATCAGCTCGAGCGACACCTGCAGCCGCTCCAGGCTGATGTTCTTCGCGATGGTGTCCTCGGGGGTGTGGTACGGCGGCTCCAGCAGCGACGGGGCTGCCTCGCCGCGCCAGGAGAAGTTCGCCGCGGCGATGCCGACCTCCTGGAACGACTGGTGGTCGCTGGAGCCGCGCAGCGTCACCGGCGAGATCCGCGGCTGGTAGCCGAGCCGGACCGCGGCCGCGGCCACCTCGTCGGTCGCGCGGTTCGCCAGGCCGTCGAACGACAGCAGCCAGTACCGGGTGGCCGGGTCCCAGCTGGTGGCGACCATGTCGTTCTGGAACACGGCGCGGATGCGGTCACGCTCGGCCTGCGGCAGCTGCGCCACGTAGTACCGCGAACCGATCAGCCCCTGCTCCTCCGAACCCCACAGCGCGAACCGGAGCCGGGCGGTGGTGGGCAGCTTGCGCAGCACGCGGGCCAATTCGAGGCACAGTACGGTCCCCGAGCCGTCGTCGTTGGCGCCCGGCGCGCCGATCACGGTGTCGTAGTGGGCGCTCACCATCACGACCGGCCCGGTGCCCGAGTCGCCCCGGCGGCGCGGCGCGTCGGCGAGCACGTTGTGCGAGGTCAGGTTGCGGTGCGCCGTCGTCGCGACGGTCAGCGTCAGCCGGCGCGCGGCGAGCAGGGCGCGCAGCCGGTGCTTCTGCGCCTGCGCGACGCCGACGACCGGGATGGGGGCGGGCGCCGTGGCATAGCCGGGCAGCTGCGGGCTGAACGCCGAGGCGCGGCGCGGCTCGACCAGGTCGGCGGGCAGGAAGATCACGGCGGCCGCGCCGCGCGCGACGGCCGTGGCGACGACCTGCTCGCGGGTGTCGGCCACGTAGTCGACCAGCAGGATCCTGCCCTTGACGTCGGCCGGGTAGTCGGCCTCGCCACCGGCCTTGGCGTCGAGCACGTCCCCGCGTACGCGGGTGTCGAGCGCCGCGTGCGGCGACGCGCCGGCCTGCCAGTTGAGGTCGGTGGGCAGCCCGCGGGGCGAGCTCAGCTGGGCGAGGAACTTGTCCGCGACGGCGAAGGGCTGCAGCTGCACGTCGTAGCCGAGCCGGTCGAGCACGCCGGAGATGTAGCCGGCGGCGACGCGCTCCGACCTGGTGCCGCCGATGCGCGGCCCGATGCCGATCGACAGCACCTTGAGGTGCTCGAGCGCGCGCTCGGCGGAGACCCGCTTCGCCACGTCGATGTCGCGGCCGGTGAGCGTGGGCGGCAGCGCGGCGCCGGGGCGCTGCCCGGTGGCGGCCCAGGCGGGCGCGGGCAGGGCGACGGTGGCCGCCCCGCCCAGCGCGATGGTCAGCATGCGCCGGCGGCTCACCGCAGACGGACGCGCGTGCGTGTCCAAGGTTCCTCCTCGTTGATCCGGCTCGTGATCCGGCGAGGACGGACGGCCCTGGTCAGGCCGTCGATCCCCGCAGAGAAACCTAGGGCCTGCATAGCAAGACTTCAATATTGACATGCGTGAAGACAAGCGGGATGCCGGTTCCCGTACGTCCATCCTGACGGCGGGAACCGGCATGCGGGACGCTATCGGCCGAACACGGCGGCGTTGTCGCGGGCGAAGTCGGCGATCGAGCGCGGCGGGCGGCCGGTCAGGCGCAGCACCGTGTCCGTGGTGTCGGCCATGGTGCCCGCCCGCTGCGAGCGGAAGATCCCCACGATCGCGTCGGCGAGGAACGGCGGCAGCCCGTCGGCAAGCATCGCCGCGCGGGCCTGGTCGTCGTCGACGTTCACATAGGCGACCGTGCGGCCGAGGGCCGCCGACAGCTCCGCTGCGACCCGCTCGTACGTGATCGCCTCGGGTCCGGTGAGCGTGTAGACGCGCCCCTCGTGCCCCTCGCCGGTGAGGGCCACGGCCGCGCACTCGGCGACGTCCCTGGGGTCGATGAACGAGATGGCGGCGTCGCCGGCCGGGGCGAAGATGGTGCTCGCTCCGGCGTACGCGAAGAGGTTCGTCATGAAGGTGCGCGGCCGCAGCAGCACGTGCGGGACGCCCGAGGCGGCGAGGTGCCGCTCGATCTCGCCGTGCCACCGCTCGAAGACCAGCGGCGAGTCCACGGACGCGTCCGGGCCGGACAGCTTCACGATCTGCTTGACGCCGGCCGCCACGGCGGCGTCGATCGCCGCGCACTCGAACGCGACCTGCTCCGGCACGTTGCCGCAGGCCAGGAACAGCCGGTCGCCGCCCTCGCAGCGGACGTCACGGCGCAGCGGCCGGACGTCCTCGCCGGCGGCGGTGAGGGTACGGACGAGGTGCGAGCCGACGTTGCCGGTCGCAGCGGTCACCAGGATGGTCATCGGGTTCCTCCGAGGTCGGGCTGGATGTTGGGGTTGAGGCGGAAGACGTTGTCCGGGTCCCAGCGGTTCTTCGCCGCGGTGAGCCGGGGAAGGCGGTCGCCGTACGCGGCGGCCGGGTCCTCGTCGGACAGGAACGAGACGTACTGGCCCGCCGCGTACGGAAGCAGCCGCTCCCACCCACGGCGCACCCACTCGTCCTGCGCGGGCCCGCCGGGCAGCCAGTTCGCGATGAGCTGCAGCTCCACCCCGGGCGTCCGGGGCCCGACGGCGGTGGCGTCCGGCGCGACCCGGCTCGCCGCGCCGCCGATCACCCACGCCATGAGCAGCGACTGCGGCGTGGGCAGCGACGAGGCGAGGCCGGCCGCGACGTCGATCGCCCCGTCGGGCAGGCCGGGAATCCGGTGCGAGCGCCAGTACGAGCAGATGCCCGGCGTGGCGGCCAGGTCGAGCATCGACTGCACGGCCCGGTACGGCATCCGCCGCACGAGGTCGGCGACGGGCCGGCCCAGCGACCGCAGCGGGGCGAGGACCCGTACGCCCTCGTCCGGATCGCCGCACCACACCGGCAGCAGGCCCAGCACGGGGGTGCCGGCGAGCTCCGGGACCGGCGGGTTGCGGGTGGCGACGAGGGCGACGTTGAGCTCGTCGGGGGTGTCCGGCGCCCACTCGCGCAGGAAGCGCAGCACCTGCGGCGCCTGGTCGAGCGGCCAGAAGATCGGGCCGCCGAGCACGATCGGCCCGACGGGGTGCAGGTCGTACTCGAGCGCCGTGACCACGCCGAAGTTGCCCCCGCCGCCGCGCAGCGCCCACAGGAGGTCGTCGTCGTCGGCTTGCGGTCGGCCGCCGGCCTGGACGAGGTCGCCGTCGGCGGTGACGAGGGTGGCGGCGCGCAGGTTGTCGACCGAGAGGCCGTGACGGCGCAGCAGGTGCCCGAAGCCGCCGCCGAGCGTGACCCCGGCGATGCCCGTGGAGCTGACCGAGCCGCCGGTGGTGGCCAGCCCGTGCCGCTGGGTCGCCAGATCGAACTCGCCCCAGGTCAGACCGGCGGCCGCGCGGACGGTACGGCGGACCGGGTCGACCGCGACGGCCTTCATCGGCGACAGGTCGACGGTCACGCCGCCGTCGGTGACGCCGTAGCCCTGCACCGAGTGCCCGCCGCCGCGGACCGCGATCGGCAGGTCGTTGTCCCGCGCGAAGCGGACGGCTCGCTGGACGTCGCCGGCGCCGGTGCAGCGGGCGACGAGCGCGGGAAAGCGGTCGAACGCGCCGTTCCACACCCGGCGGGCCTCGTCGTAGCCCTCGTCGCCGGGCCGCAGCAGCGCACCGCGGAATTCCGTGCGCAGACGCGCAAAGGCGTTGCGGTGAATGGTGGTCGTCATGCCCGGCAGCGTGCGCCGCGGGGCGTTCCCTCAGCGTTCCAGCACCTCGCGGGCCTCGGCGTCCCACACCCGTACGCCGTCGGCCAGCAGTTTCTCCGCGGTGGCGCGTTCCTCCCCCGCCAGCCCGGCCGCCCGCGCCGCCGCCAGCCGGATGCGCAGCAGCATGGCCGGCACCCCCGGCGCCGCGAACCGGCCCGGATCGGCCAGCGTGGCGTCGATGCGGGAGAGGCCTTTCCCTTCGAGGTAGCCGTTCAGCGCCTCGGCGAACAGCCGGATCGGCGGCACGTCCTCGCAGACGCCCAGGAGCTCCTCCGCCCGGCCGCGCAGCGCCTCCGCATCTCCGAGGTCCAGATCGCACAGGGCGGCGAACAGCAGCGCTCCGGCGAGCGTGAACGGATGCCCGCCGGCGCGGGCGAGCTCCACCGCCCGGTCGCGCAGCCGCCTCGCTTCCCCCGGTTCGCCCAGCCGGACGTGCGCGTGGGCGAGCCGCACCAGGCAGAGCACCTGCGGGTCCTGGCCGTAGGCGAGCAAGTGCAGCGTCCGGTTCGCCGGCCGATAACGCTCGATCGCGGCCGCGAGGTGCTCGCGAGCGGCCACGTTGTCCGCACACCACGCCGCCGCGACCCCCTGCACGAAGTGCCCCTCGACAGCCAGCACGTCGTCGTCCCCACCGAGCGCCTGGACGCCACGCCCGCCGAGCGCCTGGCCGTCGCGCCCGCCGAGCGCCTGGCCGTCGCGCCCGCGGAGCGCCTGGCCGTCGCGCCCGCCGAGCGCCTGGCCGCTGCGCTCGCCGAGGGCCTGCAGGAAAGCGCCGTACCGCAGGGCGGCTTCGAACTCGCCGCGCGACAGCACCGCCATCGCCTGGGCGCGCAGCAGCGGCGCGGCCGGTGCGGGCCCGGCTATTGCGAGCGCCCGGTCGAGCACCGCGCGCAGCCGCGGGGAGGCGTAGCCCTCGGTGGAGCTGAGCGGGCCGGGGATCGCGGTGAGCACGTCGAGTTCCCGTTTGCCGCCGCGGACGAGGTCCCACGCCCGCAGCAGCAGCCGGGCCGCCTCGGCGTCGGCGTAGACCCGCTGCGCGTCCTGCGCGGCGCGGACGAACCAGTCAACGGCCTCGTCGCGCTCGCCGGCCTCCAGCAGGTGCACCGCGACCCGTCCGGCGGCCTCGTCCCCGTGCTGGAGCGCGCGGGCGACCACCAGGTGGTTGCGGCGCCGCCGGGCGGGCGAGAGCAGCCCGTACGCAGCCTCGCGCAGTTTGTCGTGGCTGAAGTCGTATGTGTCCCCGCCGCCCGTCACCAGGATCCGCCGCCGCCACAGCTCGTCGAGCGCGGCCGCCGGATCGGGGCCGCCCGCCGCCAGAACGTCCACGGGCACCGACGACCCGGCCGTGGCGGCGAGCCCCGCGAGCTCGAACGCCGCCGGGGTGAGCTGCCGCAGCCGCGCCTCGAGGACGGCCTGCACGCGCGGAGTGGGAAAGCGCTGTCCTGCGCGCAGCGCCTCCACCACGAACAGCGGGTTGCCGTCCGTCTCGGCGTGCAGCTGATCCGCCTGCGCGGCCGTCAGGCGGTGCCCCGAACGCTCCGCGAGCGCGGCGGTCGCGGCCCGGTCCAGCCGCTCCAGGGGCAGCTCGGTGCAGCGCCCCAGCGTCCGCAGCCCGTCGAGCAGCGTGGGCAAGGGGTTTCCCGGGTCGGTCTCGGCGAGCCGGGCGGTCGCGACCACCAGCAGCGGGCCGGGCGCCTCCCGCACCAGGTAGTGCAGGAACTGGCAGGTCGCCGGATCGGCCGCGTGCAGATCGTCCGCGACGAGCAGCAGCGGCCGGCCCGCTCCGGGCCGTAGGGCCTGTGCGACGGCTTCGAACAACCGCAGCCGCGCGGCGGGGTCCGGAGGCGCGGGAGCGACGTCCAGCTCGGGCAGCAACGGCGCCAGGGCGGCGAGGTAGGCGGTTTCCAGGCGTCCGGGGACGCCGAGCTCCCGCAGCCAGGCGACGATGGGCGCGTACGCGAGCACGCCCTCCGCCGGATAGGAACGCGCCGAGGCGGTGAGGGCCCCCTGGCGGGCGGCCCACAGGCGGAACTCCTCGGCCAGGCGGGACTTGCCGATGCCGGGCTCGCCGCTGATCACCGCGAGCCGGGGCGGCCCGGTGGTGGCCGAGCGCCACAGGTCGATCAGGTGGCGGCGCTCGGCCGTACGGGCGACGAACCCGCTCTCCTTGGGCGTGGCGCCGGCGGCGGGCACGAGAGCGGCGTACAGGAAACGGGTTTGCTCGGACGGGGCGACGCCCAGCTCGTCGCGCAGCGTGGCGGCGCATTCGTGGTAGGTCCGGACGGCGCGGGCGCGGTCGCCGAGCGCGTCGTGCAGCCGCATCAGCGTGCGGTAGGGCTGTTCCGCGAGCCGGTCGAGGGCCCGGGCGCGCTCGGCGTAGCGGACGGCGGCGGCGAGGTCACCGCTTTCCTCGAGCAGCGGCACCAGCCGCTCGAGCACGGCGATCATCCGGCGGCGGCACTCGTCGCGCTCGGCGGCGACCCAGTCGTCGTACCAGCCCTCGAGCAGGTCGCCCCGGTACGAGTCGGCGGCGGCGCGCAGCTCGTCCACCGTGTCGCCGTCGAGGG
Source organism: Actinoplanes sp. URMC 104 (assembly GCF_051386375.1). Classification (NCBI taxonomy): domain Bacteria; kingdom Bacillati; phylum Actinomycetota; class Actinomycetes; order Micromonosporales; family Micromonosporaceae; genus Actinoplanes; species Actinoplanes sp. URMC 104. The sequence goes on from NZ_JBPQTO010000011.1 coordinate 359,015, forward strand.
CCGCCACGTCGACGGTGACCTCGTGCAACGTCAGGGTCTGCGGGGTCGCGCGCAGGTGGTCGTCGATGCCCGGCACCGTGGCGCGCAGCGTGTGCAGGACGTGCCGCAGGTTGGTGCGCGCCTGCCGCCCGGACGACTCGGGCCACAGCGTCGCGGCCAGCTTCTCCCGCGGGAAAGGGCTTTCCGCGCGCAGAGCCAGGAACGCCAGCACCGCCTGCGCGCGGGCGGACGCGACCGTCACCGGCTTCCCGTCGGCGCGCAGCTCGAACGTGCCGAGGAGCCGCAGCTCCACCATGGCGCCATCGTCACCCCGCGGGTCGACCGCTGTCGAGTGACCCGCGCGCCGCCCTCACCCCGCGGATCGACTGCCGGCGAGCGCCACATGCGCCTTTCCCACCCCGACCCGCCCGGCGAGCGAGGTGGGGGCGGCGTCAGCACCACGTGCGGGCGGCGGCTTGTGGGTCAGGCGGTGTCGAGTGAGGTGCGCGCGGGCGGCGGGGAAGCCGGGTCGCTGGCGGGTGGCTCGCTGGGAGTGTCGTCCTCGCCCGGGGGCTTGGTGCCGGGGGGCTCGCGGTCGGGGGTCGGCTCGCCCTCCGGGTGGGCGAACAGGTAGCGCAGTGCCGTGTTGAGGACGGCGAGCACGGGGACGGCGACGAGGCCGCCGACGATGCCGGCCAGCACGACACCGGTGGCGATCGCGAGGATGACGGCCAGCGGGTGCAGCGCCACGGCCCGGCCCATGATGAGCGGCTGCAGCACGTGGCCCTCGAGCTGCTGCACGGCGATCACGACGCCGAGCAGGATCAGCGCCTTGACCGGGCCCACGGTGACCAGCGCGACCAGCACGGCGACCGCGCCGCTGACGGTGGCGCCGACGACCGGGATGAACGCGCCCAGGAACACGAGCGCGGCCAGCGGCAGCGCGAGCGGGACGCCCAGCGCGAACAGGCCGATGCCGATGCCGATCGCGTCGACGAAGGCGACCAGGACGGTGGCGTGCACGTAGGACACCAGGGTGTGCCAGGCGTAGTGGCCGGCGCGGGCGGTGGGCACCCGGGCGGCGCGCGGCAGCAGGCGGCACAGGAATCGCCAGATCTGGTCGCCGTCGCGCAGGAAGAAGAAGAGCGTGAACAGCGTGAGGAAGAAGCCGGTGCCGACCTCGCCGATCGTGGTGGCGGTGGTCAGCGCGCCGGAGGTGAGCGCGCCCCGGTTCTCGGTGATGGAGCGCTGCGCCTGGGCGATCGCGTCCTCGATCTGCTGCTGCGAGATGTGCAGCGGTCCGCGGGCGAGCCAGTCCTGCACCTCGCGGACGCCGTCGCCCACCTGCTGGCTGAGTGTGTCGAGCTGCCCGACGAACGTGTTGACGATGAGCCCCAGGCCGCCGAACACCACGATCAACGCGGTGAGCAGCACGAGCGCCGCGGACAGCGACTTGCTCATGCCGCTCCTGCGCAGCCACGCCGCGACGGGCTGGAACATCGCCGCGAGCAGGATCGCCACCAGGACCGGGATGACCACCAGGGTCAGCCGGGACACCACCTGCAGCATCAGCCAGCCGACCGCGAAGAACAGCACGATCCGCCACGACCAGGCGCCGGCCACACGGATAGCGCGGGGCAGCCCGTCCTCGTCGCGCGGCGACGCGTCGACCATGACGACCGGGGTCGCGCGGTCGGCGACCGACTCGTCGAGGAACGGCGGCACCTGCGCGCCCTTGCGCGCCTGCTCGAGCCGGGCGCGTGCCCGTTCGCGTACCTCGTCCATCCAGGCCATGGGTTCCTCTTCCCCGCACGGCCGGGCGGACCGCGCGCGGGCCCCGGGAAGCGGCGCCGACGCACCGCCACCGTACCGGCCAACGCATCTCTACCGCCGCAGAGTTACCCGCACCGCCAAACCGGAAACACCAGTCATTCCCTTCCCATTTTCCCCATTCTTTCGAGCGCAATGGAACCGCGACGCGTACCCCTTTCGAGCCGCGATATGCGCGCCGCAAATTCCCTTTCGGTCGCCGGAAACCGGCGGGCCGCAATGGTGCGAACCGACCGTACGGAATGCGCCGTTGTGCTGAGCTGTCCCGGAACTCATGACGTCTCGGAGGGAATTGTGATGCGCAGGAAGAAATCCGCCGCCGCCTGCCTGGCCGCCGGCGCCGCCCTGGCCCTCGGCCCCACCTCGGCCGCGTTCGCCGCCGACCCCTACCCGGTGGCGCCCGGCCAGCCCGGCACCCCGAACATCGTGGTCATCATCCTGGGCGGGTTGCAGCTGCCCGACCTGTCCGGGCTTCCGGGGCTGCCCACCGGCTGGCCGGCGCCCTCCGGCCCGGCCCCGACCACCAGCCCTTCGCCGACCGACACGGCCTCCCCCGCCCCTACCGACACTGCGGCGCCAACTCCTACCGACACGGTCGCGCCCACCCCGACGGACACAGCAGCGCCCACGCCGACGGACACGGCAGCGCCCACGCCGACGGACACGGCCGGTTCCACGCCTGCGGGCACCGCGAGCCCGGCGCCCATCGGCACGGCGACGCCTGCGCCCGTCGTGAGCCCGACCGGCGCCGCTAGCCCGGCGCCTGTCGACACCGCCCCCGCCGCAACGCCGACCGGCAGCGGCACCGCAGGCACCGGCGCCGACACGACAGGCACCGGCACCGCGGGCGCCGCTGTCGCGGGCACCGGCACGGGCGGTACCAGCACCGCGGGCAGCGCCACCGGCACGACCGGCACCGACACGACAGGCACCGGTACCACCGGCACCGGCACGGACGCGGCGGGCACCGATGTGACGGACGGCGACACCACGGGCACCGGCACCACGGATGCGACAAGCGTCGGCACGGACGCGACAGGCACCGATGCGACGGGCACGGAAACGAACGGCACGACCGACACCGATGCGGCCGGCACGGATGTGACTGGTACGGACGTGACTGGTACGGCCGGCGTGGATGTGACCGGCACCGGGATCGTTTCCTGACGCCGGCATCGGGCACGACCAACGGATTGTCGGCAAAGGAGCCGAAGACCGTACGAAAAGAGGTTGGCGCCCTATTACGGAGCGCCGACCCCTTTTCACACTACACCGCATTACCGCTCATTGTGCGCTGTCCACAGCCGGGACTTGTCCACAGGTCATCCGGCGAAGATCGGGATATTCGGCCACAATGGCAGCGGGGGCTTCCCCCTGGGAGGGTGGGGTCTGAGGGTTGGCGGGGTCTGCGGGTTGGCGGGGTCTGCGGGTTGGCGGGCAAGATGAAACGCCCGCAAGCGGACACCCGCGGCGACCGCCACTTCGACCTGCCCGGCACGAGATCGCCGCCCTGCTCGCGTCCGAGGCGCAGGAGAAGGACCGTCGGCGGTCGGAGCTGCCGGCGTCCGTGCGCGGCGGGGGGCCGCGTGGCGGTCATCGGCCAACACGCGCTGGGCGTCGACGCCGCGCTGCCGGACAACGACGACGGCGAGCGGGCGCCGGCCCGACCGCGCCCGCGGGCGCCGCTCGAGTGGTCATACGCTGGTGGTACGCGACTCGACCGGCCCGGCACCCGGCTGAACGGTTGATTACGCGTTAACTCGGTGTTGCGGCTCTTGAAAGAGCAACCGACGATTCGTACCGTCTCGCCATGGACATGAGTCGGCAGAGCGACCACGCCGTGATCCTGGCGGCCGGTCTGGCGCTCGAACAGTGGACGCACCGCCTCGGCGCGGCCGGCATGGCGGCGATGCGGGCGCTGCCCGGTCTGCGCGCCACGGTGGACCAGCACATCGCCCACATCCGCGACGCGGTCACCGACCGGCGCGGGCGGGTCCATCCGGTCATGCTCGCCGCGTACGCCGACGGGGTCGCCGACACGGTGACCGCCAAGGGCTGGTCCGTGCGGGAGCACACGACGACGGGCTGGGAACGGGCCTCGTGGCCGTCGGTGCACCTGCTCGCGGTGTGCGTCCTCGCCGAGACCTGCGCCCTGTAGGCGGATCCCGGCGAGGACGTCTCCCGCGGCCGGTCGTCAGTCGAGGGTGCGACGGCCCTCGCTGTCGGGCAGGTCGGCTTCGATGCGCTCCTTGCGGACCTCGCCGGTCACCGTCTCCTCGTCGCGGACGGTCTCCTTGCCCAGGCGCACCCGCTCGACGGGTACTGCCTCGGTCTCCACCACCGGACGCTCGGCGTGCAGCGTGACCTCGTGCTCCGACTCGGTGATGTCCGGCCCGTCGAACGCGGCGCCGCGGTTGGCCTCGGTGATCGGCTCACGCTCGAGGCGGACCTCCTCGCGAGAGACCGGCACCGTCACGTTCTCGCGCTCGGTCACCACGTACTTGCGCAGGCGCGCCCGGCCGGTCTGCTCGGTCTGGGTGTTGACGTTGAGACGCTCCTCGCTGCGCGTCATGGCGTCGTCGCCGATCGAGCGGTCGCGGTCGGTGTCCACCGTGCGGCCCTCGGCGTAGCCGGCGTCACTCCGGTACGAGGCGTTGTCGACGGCCGGGTCCGTGTAGGCGCCGCCGGTCGTGGTCGTGGTGCTCGTCGTGGTCGTGCCGGTGTAGCTGGCGTCGGCGGTGCCGGCGCCGGTCCGGTACGCCTGCGAGCTCTCCTCCCAGCTGAGGCCGTAGTACTCGTACAGCCGGTCGACGTCCTGGCCGACCAGCGGCTCGTCGTGCGACGCGTCGACGTTCGGCGCGTCCTTGACCTTGGCCTTGTCGAACGGAACCACCAGCCGGTCGTCGCGCAGCTCGGCGTTGTCGAGCGGTACGAGCGACTCGTTGAGGCCGAACAGGCCCGTCTTCACGCTGGCCCACGCGGGACGGCCCAGGCCGTCGTCCCACACCTGGCCGACGCTACCGATCTTGTCGCCGTCGTTGTCGTAGACGTCGGTGCCGTGCAGCGAAGTGGCGTGCTCGAGGTCAATCATGGGGGGCTCCTTTCGCTCCGTTTTTCGCCTCCGGCCACCTCCTTGCCCGCGCCGCTTGCCGTTATGCAACCGACCCGATGAAAACTCCGGTCATTCACCCGTCCTGTTTGATGTTGGCCCCTCGGGGCAACCGCTGGCCCCAAGAGGCCCCGGACTGCACTATTTTGCCGCGATGAACCGGTTTGGGCCGAACTGTCGCGGGTAGCCCCTCGGGGCCACGCCGAACCAGGAGGAGCGCCGACCGATGGACGCAAGCAAGCCCGCCAAGAAGGTCAAGGACGTCGTGGAGGCGGCCGCGGCCAAGGTCTCCGAGGCCCTGGGCGACCGCATCCCGGGTGCGCCGGGCAGCCGCACGCCGGGGGTCGAGGAGCCGACCACGCCGCAGGGCCCGCCGCCGCCCAAGAGCGAGCAGGACGCCCCCGAGACGGTCACGCCGACCGGGGCGCCCACCGGCGCGCCCAAGGTGAGCAAGTCGCAGCAGGGCGACTACCTGACCACCTCGCAGGGCGCGCGGCTGCGCGACACCGACCACTCGCTCAAGGCCGGGCCGCGCGGGCCGATCCTGCTGCAGGACCACCACTTCCGCGAGAAGATCACGCACTTCGACCACGAGCGGATCCCCGAGCGCGTCGTGCACGCGCGCGGCGCCGGAGCGCACGGCACGTTCACCGCGTACGGCACCGCCTCGTCGGTGACCAAGGCCGGCTTCCTGGCCAAGGGCAAGGAGACGCAGGTCTTCGTGCGGTTCTCGACCGTGCTGGGCTCGCGCGGCTCGGCCGACACGGTGCGCGACACCCGCGGCTTCGCCACGAAGTTCTACACCGACGAGGGCACGTTCGACCTGGTCGGCAACAACATCCCGGTGTTCTTCATCCAGGACGCGATCAAGTTCCCGGACATCGTGCACGCCGCGAAGTGGCACCCGGACCGCGAGATCCCGCAGGCGCAGAGCGCGCACGACACGTTCTGGGACTTCGTCTCGCTGCACACCGAGGCGCAGCACCACACCATGTGGAACATGTCCGACCGGGGCATCCCCCGCTCGTACCGGCACATGGAGGGCTTCGGCGTCCACACGTTCCGGCTGATCAACGAGGCCGGTGAGACGGCGCTGGCGAAGTTCCACTTCAAGCCCAAGCTCGGCGTGCACTCGCTGGACTGGGAGGAGGCGCAGATCGCCGCGGGCGTCGACCCCGACTTCCACCGCCGCGACCTGTACGACGCCATCGAGGCCGGCGCCTTCCCGGAGTGGGAGCTGGGCCTGCAGATCTTCCCGGACACCCCCGAGGAGACGTTCGCGGGCATCGACCTGCTCGACCCGACGAAGATCGTGCCGGAGGAGCTGGCGCCGGTGCAGCCGGTGGGCAAGCTGGTGCTGACCGGGGTGCCGACGAACTTCCACGCCGAGGTCGAGCAGGTGGCGTTCCACCTGGGCCACCTGCCCCCGGGCATCGACGTGACGAACGACCCGCTGCTGCAGGGCCGGCTCTTCTCGTACCTCGACACGCAGCTCAGCCGGCTGGGCGGCCCCAACTTCATGCAGATCCCGGTCAACCGCCCGCACGCGCCGGTCAACGACATGCTGCGCGACGGCCTGCACCAGCACGCGGTGCACGGCGGCGTGGCGCCGTACCGGCCGAACTCGCTCGACGGCGGCAACCCGTTCACGACCGACGACGGCTTCCTCGACATTCCCGTACGGGTGGCCGAGGCGCCCAAGGTGCGCGCCAATCCCGCGTCGTTCGACGACCACTACAGCCAGGTGCGGCTGTTCTGGCGCAGCATGACGCCGGTCGAGAAGGAGCACATCATCCGGGCGTACACGTTCGAGCTCGGCAAGTGCTACGAGCAGGCCATCAAGGAGCGTCAGGTGGCCTGCCTCGCCAACATCGACCCGGTGCTGTGCGAGCAGGTGGCGACCGGCCTGGGCCTGCCGGTGCCCGCGCCGACCGTTCCGTTCGAGGACGAGATCGAGCCGAGCCCGGCGCTGTCGCAGGTCGGCGGCGAGTACCCGCCGGACGGCCGGCTGATCGGCATCGTCGTCGACCCGGCCGCGGGCCTCGACGGCGTGGCGGAGGCCCGCTCGGCGATCTTCAGCGCGGGCATGGTGCCGCTGGTCATCGCCCCGCACGGCGGCGTGGTCGACGGCGTCCCGGTGCAGCGCACGTTCGCCACCGCCCGCTCGATCGAGTTCGACGCGATCCTGCTGGCCGGCGCGCCCGCTCCGGCCCCCGACGCCGCCCCCGCTCGCGACGCCAAGGCCGGCGCCGACTCGTCGCCCCTGGTGGACCCGCGCGTCACGCTGCTGGTCGACGAGGCCTGGCGGCACGCCAAGGCCATCGCCGCGTGGGGCGCCGGCGCCGACGTGCTGGCCCAGGCCGGCATCTCCGGCACCCCGGGCGTCATCAGCGCCGACTCGGCCACCGCCGCGCTGACCGAGCTGCAGCCGCTGCTCGCCAAGCACCGCGTCTGGCACCGCTTCCCGGCCACGGTCGCCTGACCGACCGCCGTCCCGGGCCCCATCCCCTCCCCGGGGTGGGGCCCTTGCCGGTTCCGTCCACGTCGTCGTGCGGCGCCGCGCGGACTCCCCTCCGCGCGGCGCCGGGCTAGACGGCCTCGACCGTGAACAGCTGGGCCTGCTCGGGGGTGAGCAGCGCCGGGGGCAGCCCCACCTCGGCCAGCACCCGGCCGGGCAGGGTGACGCCGTGCTCGAGCCACGGCGGCGGGGCGTCCTGCACGGTGCGGGGCTGCGTGCCCAGCAGGAGCGGCCGGACGGTGTAGCGGCGTACGGGATCGAGGCCCCGGAAACGCACGGGCTCGGGGACCGCGGAGCCGGCCGCGCGCAGCGTGACCAGGGCGAACAGGGCCGTGCGGCGGTCCGGGGCGACGACGCCGTGCACGAGGCGCGCGGGGTCGTCGCCGTCGGAGCGGACCGTCGTGCCGCCGTGCAGCAGGGCGCGGCGCTGTTTGTACTCGGCGACCCAGGCAGCGATCACGGCGCGGTCGGCGGCGGGGGCCGTGGTCAGGTCCCACTCGATGCCGGCGTGGGCGAACAGCGCGGTCGCCAGGCGGAAGCTCAGGTCGCCGGTGCGGCCGGTGATGTGGGCGGTGGGCGCGCCCACGTGCGAGCCGAGCAGCTCGGGCGGCATCAGCACGCCGGTCCAGCGCTGGATCCGCTGGCGTTCCAGCGCGTCGTTGGTGTCGGAGGTCCAGAACCGGTCGACCAGGTCGACGATGCCCAGGTCGATCCGCGCGCCGCCGGAGGCGCAGCTCTCGATCTCCAGAGTGGGGAAGCGGCGCCGCAGCTCGCCGAGCAGCCGGTAGAGCGCCGTCGTCTGCCGGTGCGCCGAGCCCTCCTGCAGCAGGTCACGGTTGTGGTCCCACTTGAGAAAGGCGATCGGGTACGCCTCGAGCAGCGCGGCGAGGCTGCCGAGCACGTGCTCGTACGCCTCGGGGATGGCCAGGTCGAGCACGAGCTGGTGCCGCCAGGTGGCCGCGTCCGCGCCGCCGAGCAGCCAGTCCGGATGGGCCCGCGCGAGCTGCGAGTCGGGCGAGACCATCTCGGGCTCCACCCACAGACCGAACTCCATCCCCCGTTCCCGCACGGCGTTGACCAGTGGCGCGAGCCCGGACGGCCAGCGCACCGGGTCGACGGTCCAGTCCCCCAGCGCGCGCCGGTCGTCCGTACGGCCCAGGAACCAGCCGTCGTCGAGCACGAACCGTTCGACGCCCACCTCGGCGGCGGCCTCGACCAGCGGCTGCAGGCGTTCCAGGCTCTGGTCGAAGTAGACCGCCTCCCAGGTGTTGAGCACGACCGGGCGCGGCGCGAGCGGGGCGCGGCGCGACCGGACCCAGTCGTGCAGCCGGGCCGACAGGCCGTCGATGCCCCGGTCGGACCAGACCGCGACGATCCACGGCGTGGCGTACGAGTCGCCGGGCGCGAGCCGCACCTCGCCCGGCGCGAGCAGCTCGCCCGCGCCGAGCACCGCGGGACCGAGCGCCTGCCGCTCGGCCCACAGCTGCTTGTCGCCGCTCCACGCCAGGTGCACGGCCCACACCTCCACCGAGCCGAACGAGAAGCCGGGTGTGCCGAGCATGAGCAGGTAGGGGTCGTCGTGCCCTGGCCGGCCGTGGCGGGTCTCGCGCGTCCACGCCCCGTGCCCCAGCGGGAGGCGTTGCGGCCTGCGCTCGTACGCCCAGAGGCCGCCGAAGTCGAGCACCTCGGCGGCGCGCGCCGGCACCGGCAGCACGACGGCCAGCGAGCCGACGTCGAAGCCCGCGCCGGTGTGGTTGGTGAGGCGGTGCCGCACCCGCAGCACGCCCTGGGCGCCGAGCTCGACCTCGGTGGTGACCGTCAGCCCGTCCGCGGCGAGCTCGACGAGCACCGCGCCGGGCGAGGGCTGCGTGACCTCGCGGAGCCGCCAGCGCGGGCGGCCGGGCGCGCCGGAGAACGCGGGCCGGCCGCTCCAGCCGTCGCCGAGCGTGGGCAGCAGCGACAGCCGCGGCGGGGTGTCCAGCGAGCTGGGCGGGACGGCGGGCACGGCCGCCGCGGCGAACGCAGCCAGGTCGTCCGCGGACAGGTCGCCGAGGCCGGCGCCCCAGTGCAGGACCGCGGGCGGCTGCGGGCCGCGGGCGTCCAGCACGAGGCCGGTGCCCGCGGCCTGCAGGTGGATCAACAACTCGGGGTCACTCCTTGACCGGGATGCTCTGGGACTTGAGCGTGTCGATGGTCGACTTCTGGGCCGCCGCGAGCGCGTCGTTGAGCGTGCCCTTGCCGGACACCGCCGCCTTGAAGCCGTCCGAGGCGTCGGTGTACGTCGAGGTCATCGTCGGCCCCCAGGTGAAGTCGGGCGTCACCTGGCCGGCGGCCTGCGCGAACAGCTCGTAGATCTTCTGGTCACCATAGAACTTCACCGGGTTGCCCAGGTACGAATACTGCGTGCCGGCGGTGGTGGCCGGGTAGAGCTGCGCCTCCTTGTTGAGCAGCGCGAGCGCCTCCTCGCTCGTGTTGAGCCAGAGGGCGAACTGCGCGGCCTCGTACGGGTGCTTCGAGTTCTTGAACACCGCGGTGGCCGAGCCGCCCCAGTTGCCCGCGACCTGCTCGCCGGCGGTCCACTGCGGCATCGGGGCGACCCGCCACTTGCCGGCCGTCCTCGGCGCGCCGCTCATGATCGAGTTGGCGCCCCAGACCGCGGACACCCAGGTCCACGCGGAGCTGGAGTTGTAGGCGTTGTCCCACTCGGTGGTCCACGGCGGGACCGTCGAGACGAGCTTCTTGCTGACCAGGTTCTGCCAGTAGTCGGCGACCTTCTTGGTCTTCTCGTCGGTCAGGTTGACGGTCCACTGCTGACCGTCGTTGGCGAACCAGCGGCCGCCCGCCTGCCACACGAAGCCCGCGAACTGGTTGATGTCGCTCTGCGAGAAGTTGGTGATGTAGCCGCCGGCCGCCTTCACCTTCTCGGCCGCCGCCGCGTACTCGTCCCAGGTCTTCGGCACCGGGATGTTGTTCTTCTCGAACAGGTCGGCGCGGTAGAACAGCGCCATCGGGCCCGAGTCCTGCGGGATGCCCCAGGCGGACTTCTCGTCGCCGAAGCTGACCTGGTTCCAGGTCCAGGGGATGAACTGGTCCTTGGCCTTGGCGACGATGTCGCACGACGCGACGTCGAACAGGCCGTCCTGCACGCGGAAGCTGGGCAGCGCGTCGTACTCGATGTGGCCCAGGTCGGGCGTGTTGCCCGCCTTGAGCTGGTTGAAGAAGTTCTGGTAGGTGCCGCCGTTGCCGTTCGGGCCGGTCTGCACCTTGACCTGGATGGTCGGGTTCTTGTCGTTCCAGACCTTCACCACGTTCTCGATGCCGGGGATCCAGGTCGTGTAGGTGAGGTTGACCGGGCCCGAGGAGGGGGCGCAGGAGGCGGCGGCCGAGGTCCGGTCCTCGGAGGAATCGTCGCCGGAGCCGCAGGCACTGAGGGCTAGCACCGACACCAGCAGGACGCCGAGGGATTTGCGCATGGGAATTCCTTCACTTGACGGCGCCGGCACCCAGGCCGTTGCGCCAGAACCGTTGGAGGGCGAGGAACGCGACCACCAGAGGGGTGATCGAGAGCAGGGCGCCGACGATCACCAGGCCACGCAGCTCGGGGATCTGGTTCACCTGGGTGTTCCAGGTGTAGAGCCCGAGCGTCACCGGGAACAGCCGCTCGTCGCTGAGCATGATCAGCGGCAGCAGGAAGTTGTTCCAGACGGCGACGAAGTGGAACAGGAAGATCGTGACGAGCGCGGGGAACATCAGCCGGGTGGCGACCTTGAAGAACGTCCGGATCTCCCCCGAGCCGTCGATGCGCGCGGCCTCGAGCAGCTCGTCCGGCACGCTCGCGGTGGCGTAGATGCGGGCCAGGTAGACGCCGAACGGGTTGACCAGGCTGGGCAGGAACACCGACCAGAACGTGTTGGTCGCGTCCACCTTGCTGAACAGCAGGAACAGCGGCAGCGCGAGCGCGGTGGCCGGCACGAGCACGCCGCTGAGCACGACGTTGAAGATCAGCTCCCGGCCGCGGAACCGGTACTTGGCCAGGGCGTACCCGCACATCGCGGCCAGCACCGTGCCGAGCAGCGCGGCGCCGCCGGTGTAGAGCAGGCTGTTGCCCAGCCAGCGCAGGAACACCCCGTCGCGGTAGGCCAGCAGGTCGCCGATGTTGGTGAACAGCTCGAAGTCGCCGAACCAGAGCGGGTTCGTGCTGGTGAACTCGTCGGCGCGCTTGCTGGCGCCGACGACCAGCCACCAGATCGGCACCAGGAAGTACAGCGTGCAGACCGTCATGACGAGCATGGGCAGCGCGCGCTGCCGGAGGACCGGCGCGGTCATGCGGCGCCCTTTCGCTGGGTGAAGCGCAGGAAGGCGAACGAGAGCACGAACGTCGTCAGCGCCAGGACCACCGAGAACGCCGCGGCGAGGTTGAAGTTCGGGATCGACGAGGTGGAGTAGACGGTCAGATTCGGCGTGTACGTGCTGGAGACTGCGGAGCTGAAGCTGCGGAACACCTGCGGCTCGGCCAGCAGCTGCAACGTGCCGATGATCGAGAACACCGTGGTCAGCACGATCGCCGGCAGCACCAGCGGGATCTTGATGGACCACGCGATGCGGACCTGGCCCGCGCCGTCGAGCCGCGCCGCCTCGTACACCTCGGCCGGGATCGCCAGCAGCGCCGAGTAGATGATGAGCATGTTGTAGCCGACGTAGACCCAGGTCACGACGTTGGCGATGGCCCAGAGCACGAGGTCGGCGGAGAGCAGGTCGACCGCGCTGGTGACCGGCTTGAGCGGCGACAGGTTCGGGGAGTAGAGGAAGCCCCACATGATCGCGGCGATGACGCCCGGGACGGCGTACGGGACGAAGAAGGCCAGGCGGAAGAACCGGCGCCCCCGGACCAGGCCTGAGTCGAGCAGCAGCGCCAGCACCAGGGCCAGCCCCAGCATGACGGGCACCTGGACGACGCCGAAGACCAGCACGCGGCCGATCGACGCCCAGAACGCGCCGTCGTCGAAGACCCGCCGGTACTGCGTGAGGCCGCCGAAGACCTCGCGGGCCGGGCCGAAGGTGCCGGTGCGCTCGACGGTGTAGAGCGACTGCACGATCGCATAGCCGATGGGCAGCAGGTAGAACAGGATGAACAGCACGCCGAACGGCACCACGAAGAACGGGACGGCCCGTCCGTGGCTGATTCTGCGGGCCGAGGTCCGGACCGGGGGTGCGGCCTCGACGGTGAGGGTCCGGGTCATGGTCACGCCTGCTCTCTGATGACGCGGACCGCGCCGGCGGGCACGAGCACCGACCCGGTGACCGGCTGACCGGTCACGAGCTCCTCGCCGGTGGCCGGGTGCTCGACGTCCTTGGCGCCGTGGTTGATGACGAAGACGTACGGGCCGCGCCGGACGACCTCGGTGTCCTTCTGGGTGCCGGGCGCGTCGACGACCTTGACGAGCACGTCCCGCAGGTCGAGGACCGTGGAGACGTACCAGGCCTGTCCGGCGCCGAAGTCGTTGCGCGTGACGGCGGGCGTTCCGTCCTCGTACGCCTCCTCGGTCCGCGCCGTCGTCAGGCGCAGCCGCTCGGTCCAGACGGTCGCCCGGCCCCCGTTGCGCAGCGGCTTCTCCTGGCCGGGCAGCAGCGGGGCGAACTCCTCGACGACCACGCCGAGCAGGTCGCGGAACGCGCCGGGGTAGCCGCCGAGGCGCACCCGGTCGTCCGGGTCGACGATGCCGCTGTAGAACGTGATCACCGCCCGGCCGCCGCGTTCGACGTACGCGCCGAGCGTGGCCGCGTCCTCGTCGGAGACCAGGTGCAGGCAGGGCACGACCACCGCGCGGTAGCGGCTGAGGTCGCTGCCGGGGGCGACGACGTCCACGGTGACGCCGAGCTCGCGCAGCGCCCGGTGGGCGGCGTGCACCTGGTCGAGGTAGCGCAGGTCCTGCGAGGGCCGCGCCTCCGTGTCGGTGGCCCACCACGACTCCCAGCTGAAGACCAGCGCGGTGTCGGCCTCGACCGTCGTGCCCTCGACCTCGCGCAGCCTGCGCAGCGTCGCGGACAGCTCCAGCACCTCGCGCCAGACCGCGGTGCCCGTGCCGGCGTGCGGCACGATCGCGGAGTGGAACTTCTCGGCGCCCTGCGCCGAGGCCCGCCACTGGAAGAAGCAGACCGCGTCCGCGCCGCGGGCCACGTGGGTGAGCGCGTCGCGCACCAGCTGACCGGGTTCCTTGGCGAGGTTGTACGGCTGCCAGTTGACCGCGCCGGTCGAGGTCTCCATCAGCATCCACGGGCGCCCGCCCGCCAGCCCGCGGGTCAGGTCGGCGGCGAACGACAGCTCGGCGGCCGGATCGGGGAGGCGGTGGTCCAGGTAGTGGTCGTTGGCGATCACGTCCATGTCCGGGGCCCAGCTCCAGTAGTCCAGAGCGCGGATGTGGGCGGTGACCATGAAGTTCGTGGTGATCCGCGCGCGGGAGTGCCGCCGGATCACCGCCGCCTCGGCCCGGTAGTGGGCGAGCAGCGCGTCCGAGGAGAACCGCTGAAAGTCCAGCAGCTGGGCCGGGTTGCGCACCGACAGCGCCAGCCGCGGCGGCTGGACCTCGTCGAAGCTCGCGTAGCGCTGGCTCCAGAACGCGGTGCCCCAGGCCCGGTTGAGCGCCTCGACCGTGCCGTGCCGCTGCTCGAGCCAGACCCGGAACGCCGCGGCGCCGGCCTCGCAGTAGCAGAGCGCGTTGTGGCAGCCCAGCTCGTTCGAGACGTGCCACAGCGCGAGCGCCGGGTGGTCGCCGTAGCGGGCGGCGACCTGCTCCGTGAGCCGCAGGGCGTGCTCGCGGAAGACCGGCGAGCTGGGGCACCAGGCCTGACGGCCGCCCGGGTAGCGGGTCGTGCCGTCCGCCGTCACCGGCAGCACCTCGGGGTGGCGGCGGGTCAGCCAGGGCGGCGGGCTCGCCGTGCCGGTGCCGAGGTTGATGCCGATGCCCGCCTCGTGCAGCAGCTCCACGATCTCGTCGAGCGCGGCGAAGTCGTACTCGCCCGGCCGCGGCTCGAGGTGCGACCAGCCGAACACGTTGATCGCCACGAGGCCGACGCCGGCCTCGCGCATGAGCGCCATGTCCTCGCGCCACACCGCGGGCGACCACTGCTCGAAGTTGTAGTCACAGCCCAGCAGCACGCTGTCTCCTCCCATGTGTGCACGTGCACACATTTCGCCGTACGAACGCGCCGGTGTCGAATGTGTGAACGGGCACACACTAGGCACGGCCCAGGTGGCGGGTCAATACCGTCGTTGCGGCGCCGGGCGTGCGGCCGGCGCCGGGCCGTACAGTGTTTGCCGTGACCGGGACCGGAAAACCGCGCCGCGCCACCGTGCACGACGTGGCCGCGGCCGCCGGCGTCTCCCGCGGCACGGTCAACCGGGTGCTCAACGGCGGCTACGTCTCCGCCGACGCCCGCGCGGCCATCGAGGCGGCCATCGCCCGGGTCGGCTACGTGCCCAACCGGGCCGCCAGCAACCTCGCCCGCCGCCGGTCGCAGGCCGTCGGGTTCCTCGCCCTCGAGCCGCACTCGCTGCTGCTGGAGGACCCGAACATCGGCGCCATCATGCTCGGCGCCAACGCGGCGCTGTCGCTGGCCGACCACCAGATGGTCAGCCTGGTCATCGACTCCGACCGGGACATGCAGCGCGTGGGCCGCTACCTCAGCGGCGGATTCGTCGACGGGGCGATCATCGTGTCGGCCCGCTCGCACGACCCGATCACCCGGCTGATCGCGACGATCCGGCTGCCCGCGACGTTCGTGGGCCACCCGCCCGACCTCGACCGCAGCATCCCGTACGTCGGCATCGACAACATCGGCTCGGCCCGCGCGGTCACCCGCCGGCTGCTCGACACCGGCCGCCGGCGCATCGGCATGATCGCCGCCGCCCTCGACCGCGACTCGGGCGCCGACCGCCTCACCGGCTTCCGGGAGGCGCTGGGCGACCGCTTCGACCCCGACCTGGTCGCCGACGTGCCGCTCTACGACTACACGTGCGGCGTGAAGGGGATGCGCACGCTGCTCGACCGCGAGCCCGCCATCGACGGCGTGTTCGCCGCCTCCGACGCGGTCGCCGCCGGCGCCCTCGAGACGCTGCGCGAGGCCGGCCGCCGTATCCCCGAGGACGTCGGCCTCGTGGGCTTCGACGACAGCTCCTGGGCGCTGCGCACCCAGCCGGCGCTCTCCACGGTCCACCAGCCCGCGCGCGAGCTGGGCCGCACCGCCGCCGAGTCGGTCCTGCGCCAGATAGCCGGCGAGCCGGTCGAGCCCGGCGTCATCCTCGACTCCCCCGTCGTCTGGCGCCACTCCGCCTGACCGCGCCGTCGAACAGCAGTCTTCCGTTCCGGATCGGTCCGGCGAAGTGGTGACGATCGGACCTCACGCAACCCCTCAGAACTGACGGACGGCGTGGATACACTCGGGCGTCTCGCGAACAGCCGCACCGGAAGGACGACGATGATCGAGCCGAAGAAGCGGTCGCCTCTGCCGCAGTTCGCGATCCTCGTCTACGAGCGCGAGGTGCCGGGCAGCGCGACGGCGGCCCTGCCGACCGTGCTCGAAGCCCACCTGCATCTGCCGCGGCAGGTCGCGGAAACCGGGGGAAGGATCATCGCGGGCAACGCGTTGCGGCCGGCGTCGACGGCCGTGTCGGTCCGGGACAACGTGTCGAGCGAGGGCTCGCTCGCCGGGGGCGAGCAGACGCTGGCCGGCTACTTCGTGGTGGAGGCCTCGGACCTCGACCACGCCGTCTGGATCGGCCGCATGATCCCGGTCGCCGACGGCTGGGTCGAGGTGCGGCCACTGCTCGCGGGCTGAGCGCGAGCGGGCGGAGAGTCAACAAGCGTTTATGTCGCGTCGCGGGGCGGTTACGCTGGTCGGGTGACTGCGAGCTCCGTTCCCGCCAAGCGCCGGGACGCGACCCGGACGCGTCAGCTGCTGCTCGAGGCCGCGCGTCACCGGTTCGCCAGCAACGGGTACGCGGCCACGACCGTCCGCGACATCGCCGACGACGCGGGCGTGAACGTCGCGCTGATCAGCCGCTACTTCAGCTCCAAGGAGGGGCTGTTCGAGGCCTGCCTGACCAGCGCCGACCACGACGTGCGCCGCGCCGCCGGCAGCACGACGATCACCGAGGTGGCGGAGCGCATCGCCGAGCAGGCGGTCGGCTTCGAGTCCGACGGGTTCCCGCGCCAGCTCATCCTGCTGCTGCGGTCCTCGGGCGACGCGCGCGCCGACGAGATCCGGCTCGGGATCCTGCGCACGTTCGGCGAGAAGCTGGCGAGGCTGGCCGGCTGGGAGGAGGGCGACGACGCCCTGCTGCTGCGCGCCCAGATGATCATCGCAGCCTCGCTGGGCATCGCGATGGTGCGTTCCAAGAGCGGCCTCGAGCCGCTCGCGTCGGCGACCAAGGACGACCTCGTCGACCCGCTGACCGACCTCATCGGGGCGGTGCTCAAGCCGTCGTAGCCTCGGCATCCGCAACCTCCTCGCGGTGCTCGAGCCGTCGTAGGCCCGGCGTGCGCGACCTCCTCGCGGTGCTCGAGCCGTCGTAGGCCCGGCGTGCGCGACCTGCTCGCGGTGCTCGAGCCGTCGTAGGCTCGGCGGCATGCGCGACCTTCTCCGTACCGTCGTGGTCGCTCCGATGGCGGGCGGCCCGTCGACACCGGCCCTCGTCACCGCGGCGGCGCGCGCGGGCGCGACCGGCTTTCTGGCCGCCGGCTACAAGACGCCGCAAGCGGTCGAGGACGAGCTGCGGGCGGTCGACGGGGTGTACGGGCTCAACATCTTCGTGCCGGCGGCGCCTCCGCCCGATGTCGAGGCGCTCGAACGGTACCGCCGCGCGCTGCAACCGGAGGCGGAACGCTACGGGGTCGAGCTGCCGCCGCTGCGGCTCGGCGACGACGATCACTTCGCGGCGAAGGTGGAGCTGGCCCGGGCGTACGGTGTCCCGCTCGTCAGCTTCACGTTCGGGGTGCCCGGCCGGGCCGTGGTCGCCGCCCTGCGCGAGGCGGGATGCCGCGTGCTGATCACCGTGACGTCGGACGACGAGGCGCAGCGCGCGCTCGCCGTGGGCCCGGACGCGCTGATCGCCCAGGGCGGCACGGCCGGCGGCCACTCCGCCACCACGTCGCCGGGCTCCTACACCGGCGACGCGACGGCACTCGACGTGCTGCGGGCGATCCGCACGGACGTTCCGGTGGTGGCGGCCGGCGGGGTGGCGGGCCCGGCGGATGTCGAGCGGCTGCTCGCGGCGGGCGCGGCGGCGGTGCAGTGCGGCACGGCGTTCCTGCTCGCCGACGAGGCCGGCACGCGCCCGGCACAGCGCGACTTCATGCTGGCCGGGCGCGGCCCGGGGACCGTGGTGACGCGGGCCTTCACCGGGCAGCCGGCGCGGGCGGTGCGCAACCGGTTCACCGACGCGTACACCGCCGTGGCGCCGATCGGCTATCCGGCCGTGCACCACCTGACCGCGCCGATCCGTGCCGCGGCCGCCCGGGCGGGCGACGCCGACGGCCTCAACCTCTGGGCCGGCACCGGCTTCCGCTCGGCCCGCCCCGGCCCGGTGGCCGACCTGCTCGCCGCTCTGATGCCGAGCTGAGCGTCGCGCCGGGGCGGCCGGGACGACTTGCGCTGCTGCCCCGCTCAGGCCCACGCCCGGGCGGACCGCGGCCACTTGCGCTGAGGCGGCGCTCAGGACCGCGTTGTGGCGGCTGCGGTTACCGGACGACGGTCAGGCCGGGGCGGCGGGGCTCCAGGCGGGCGGCCGGGCGGCGGCGCCGGAGATGGCGTACGCCGCGGGTGGCGAGCACGGCCAGCAGGACCGCCGTGGTGTCGCGGACGACCAGGTAGCCCGCCTCGCCGGCGCTCAGGCCCGGGTCGACGACCTGGGAGAGCACCGCGCCGGAGATCGCGGCCAGGGTGGCGGCCGCGGCCAGGCGGGCCAGGGTGGGGCCGGGGCGGCGGAACCGGTCGCCGTGGCCGAGCCAGTAGCCGGGCAGCCAGCGGTCGAACAGCCAGGCGAACAGCAGCGCGGGCACGACCTGCGGGACGGCATGGGCGAAAGCGGTCAGCGGGTCGGTGCTGCCGCCAGGCGCGAGCACGGCCGTCACGCTCAGCGCGATCACGTCGAGGTTGCGGCGGCCGGAGCGGGCCTGCGCGACCAGCCACAGCGCGCCGATCACGGCGGCGGGCCAGAGGAGGCGTACGCCTGCCCCGGACTCGGCCGTGTGCAGTCCGGCGACGGTGGCGAGCAGGTAGGACGCGGCGAAGCCGGCGGTGCGCAGGGCGTATCTCAAGGGTGCACCTCAGGGGGGGTGGGTGCCGGTGGGACCTGCCTCATCGGCAGGGGCACCCGCCCGGTTGAGGACTCAGTCCCGTACGCCCGAACCGCTCTTGACCGGCTCCCGCCGCTGCACCGAGGGCTTGGCACGGGCGGACTCGCACTCCTCGGACACGATCGCGAGGAAGCGGCGCTCGCGGCGGGTGCCCTTCGACGACCAGGCGCTCGCGACGCGGCGCCACCAGGTGCGGGCCTCCGGGTTGGCGAACAGGTCCTCGAGGTTGAAGCGCAGCGCCTTCTCGTCGAGCTTGCCGATGTGCCAGAGCGTGTTCCAGTGCGCCAGCCACAGGCTCATCCCGATCGCGGTCTTGCGGTCGTCGGACGGCGGGCGGTCGGTCGCGTTGTAGTCCAGCTCGGGGTGATCGAGCATTAACTTGATCAGTTCGAAGTGGCGCTCACGGACGTCGACCATCTGCGCGGTGCGGGCCTGTTGCTGCTGCACCACGAGTGAGATCGCGACGGCGAGGAGCGCGGCAATCGACACGACGGTCGGAAGATCGGTCATCATCACTCTCTGTTCCCTTGGCGCACCGTCCCGCCGGGGTCGGGCAGGGCGGCGCTTGCTGTTTCAGGGCACGGTTTCCCGGAAGCTCTCACGTGGACGAAGGCGTCGACAACGCAGTCTTCCACCGCCGGTCAGTCAGCAGTTGCGATGTATTCCGTACTGGACAGATGCGTGATCCGTTCGCTCGGTCGGGGTATTGTCAGGGCCGCTGGGGTGTGCATGCGCAGGTCATGATGCATAGGCCTCCGTGCGTAGGACGGTGAGTCCATGACGAAACCCTTGCCCATCGGGGCCGAAGAAGTACCTGCTGTGACCGTGACCGCCGAAAACGGCGAACGTCGTCAACCGCCTCGCGGGCGGACGGTCACGGCATTTCGGACGTGCCCCGCCGGCGGTCGCGCACGAGCATGTAACAAGGACGTAACGGAGGCTTGACCCGGCGCGACCGCAGCAAGCATGTTTGCGTTCACCAAGACTCGTGGGATCCCATACGCAAAGGACGACATCAATGCCGACACGTCCTGCGCCGCTCCGTTCCCGCGGACGCGACCAGCACTCCCCCGTCATCGGCGTGGTCGCGCAGAACACGACCCTCTACGGCCCCGCCAGCATGGTGCAGGCCATCGGCGACGCCAGCCTCGACGCCGACCTGCCGGTCACCGTCGGGCACGTGTCCGGCTACGACGCGGTGGGCGCCTCGCGCCGGCTGGTGCGCCGGATCACCGGGCAGGGCATCGCCGGCCTCATCGTGGTCGCGCCGGTCGACGCCGCCGCCGAGATGCTCGAGGCGGTGCCCGCGGGCCTGCCGGTCGTGACCGTGGACGGCCCGCCCGGCTGCCCCACGGCGAACGTGTCGGTCGACCAGCACGCCGGCGGGGTGCTCGCCACCCGTCACCTGCTGGCCAACGGGCACCGTACGGTCTGGCACGTCGCCGGCCCTGAGCAGTGGCACGGCAGCCGCGCCCGCGAGGCCGGCTGGCGGGCGGCGCTGGCGGAGGCCGGGGTGCCCGCCCCGCCGGCCGTCCGGGCCGACTGGTCCGCCGCCTCCGGATACCGCTGCGGGCGCCTGCTCGCCGAGAACCCGGCGTGCACGGCCGTCTTCGCCGCCAACGACGACATCGCGCTCGGCGTGATGCGCGCGATGACCGAGAGCGGCCGCCGGATCCCCGAGGACGTCAGCGTGGTGGGCTTCGACGACGTCCCCGAGGCCGGCTACACCCATCCGGCCCTGACGACCGTACGGCAGGAGTTCGCCCAGGTCGGCCGCGAGGCGCTGCGGCTGCTGCTCGACCAGCTCGGCTCGGGCGCGCGCCGGGCCGAGTCCGTGCGCCTCGACCCGGTGCTGATGCCCCGCGGGACGGTGTCGACCGCGGAGGTGTGAGCGCTCACTGGGGCCGGCGACGGCGGCGGGACCGTCAGCGCAGCGGGCCGAAGAACGCGCGGACGTCGCCCACCAGCAGGTCGGGCGCCTCCAGGGCGGCGAAGTGCCCGCCCCGGTCGAACTCCGACCAGTGCACGATCCTGTTGTTCTGCTCGGCGTACCTGCGGATCGCCACGTCCTCGGCGAAGTTGGCGACACCGGTGGGCACGTCGCTGGGCGTGGGCCAGTTCGTGCCGTGCATGCTCTCGTAGTACATGTTCGCGGCTGAGCCGGCCGTGCGGGTCAGCCAGTACAGCGTGACGTCGGTGAGCACCCGGTCGCGGTCGGGGAAGCCGCCGTGGCTCCACTCCAGAACTTCTCGGCGATCCACGCGAGCAGCCCGGCCGGCGAGTCGGTCAGCGCGTGGGCGATCGTCTGCGGGCGGGTGGCCTGGATCTGGAAGTAGCCGTTGCCCTCCCCCAGGAACGCCTGCATGCGGTCGTAGCGCGTGCGCTCGCCGGGCGTCAGCTCCGACACGTCGACCTGCCCGTACGGGATGAAGCCCAGCGTCGCCGCGTTGACGTGCACCCCGGCCACGTGCTCCGGGTCGACCCGGCCGAGGTCCGGCGCGACGAACGCGCCGAAGTCGCCGCCCTGGGCGCCGTAGCGCCGGTAGCCGAGCCGGCGCATCAGCTCGGCGATCGCCGTCGCCATCCGCCGGCTGTCCCAGCCCGGCCCGCTCAGCGGCGCCGAGAACCCGAAGCCGGGCAGCGACGGGATGACCAGGTCGAACGGGTCGCCCGGGTCGGTCAGCGCGGAGATCACGTCGAGGAACTCGACGAACGATCCGGGCCAGCCGTGCAGCAGCACCAGCGGCAGCGCGTCCGGCGAGCCCGACCGGACGTGCAGGAAGTGGATCCGCTGACCGTCGATCTCGGTGACGTACTGCGGATAGGCGTTGATCTCGGCCTCGGCGGCACGCCAGTCGTACCCGGTGGCCCAGTGGTCGGCCAGCTCGCGGAGGAAGTCGGTGGGAACGCCGCGCTCCCAGCCGGCGCCGGGAAGCGGGACGCTCCACCGCGTCCGGGCGAGCCGGTCGCGCAGGTCGACGAGCTCGTCGTCGGGGATCTCGATGCGGAATTCTCGGACATCGGTCATACCCCGACGCTAGAGGCCATTGCGGTCAGTTCCGGGCACGGTGCGGCCGGGACCCGGCGAGCGGGCCCCGGCGCGCGGGAGGCGTCAGAAGCCGCGGGCCAGGCGGTAGTACGCCTGGTTCCAGCGGACCTCCTTGGCGAACTGCCGGATCGACGTGGACCGGTCGATGACGAGCAGCTCGGTGGAGAGCATCTCGGCCAGGTCGGTGAGCTCCTCGGAGCCCACGGCCGACGACAGCACCGTGTGGTGCGGGCCGCCCGCTGTCAGCCACGCCTCGGTCGACGTGGCGAAGTCGGGCGCGGGCTTCCACACGGCCCGGGCGACCGGCAGCTTGGGCAGCGGCGACGACGGGGGCACGACCTCGATCTCGTTGGCGACCAGGCGGAACCGCTCCCCCATGTCGGTCAGGCCCACGACGACGGCGGGGCCGGGGGCGGCGTCGAACACCATGCGGACCGGGTCCTCGCGGCCGCCGATGCCCAGCGGGTGGATCTCCAGGCGCGGGGTGCCGGCGGCGATCGACGGGCACACCTCGAGCATGTGGGCGCCGAGGATGCGCTCCTGGCCGGGGGTCAGGTCGTACGTGTAGTCCTCCATGAACGACGTGCCGCCGGGCGCCATCGCCTTGAGCGTGTGCAGCAGCACCGACGTCTTCCAGTCGCCCTCGCCGCCGAAGCCGTAGCCGTCGGCCATCAGCCGCTGCACGGCGAGCCCGGGCAGCTGGCGCAGGCCGCCGAGGTCCTCGAAGTTGGTGGTGAACGCCCGGAAGCCGCCCGCCTCGAGGAACCCGCGCAGGCCGAGCTCGATGCGGGCCGCGTACCGCAGGGACTCGTGGCGGTCCTCCCGCAGCGCGGCGTCGATGTCGTACAGGTCGGCGTACTCGCCGACCAGCTTGTCGATCTCCGCGTCGAGGACCTGGTCGACGACCGCGACGAGGTCGTTGACGCCGTACGTGTTGACCGAGACGCCGAAGCGCAACTGGGCCTCGACCTTGTCGCCCTCGGTCACCGCGACGTCGCGCATGTTGTCGCCGAAGCGGGCCAGCCGCAGCGAGCGCATCGCCGCGTAGCCGCGCGCGGCCCGCACCCAGGTGGCGATCCGGCCGACCACGCGCGGGTCGCTGACGTGGCCGGCGACGGTCTTGCGGGCGACGCCGAGCCGGGCCTCGATGTAGCCGAACTCGCGGTCGCCGTGCGCGGCCTGGTTCAGGTTCATGAAGTCCATGTCGATCGACGCCCAGGGCAGCTCGACGTTGGCCTGGGTGTGCAGGTGCAGCAGCGGGGTGCGCAGCGCGTCCAGCCCGGCGATCCACATCTTGGCCGGGGAGAACGTGTGCATCCAGGTGATCACGCCGATGACGTGCGGGGCGGCGTTCGCCTCGTGCACCAGCTCGAGGATCGCGGAGGCGGAGGTGAGCACCGGCTTCCAGACGACCTTCACGTCGAGCGCGGCGTCCAGCGAGGTGGAGATCTCCCGCGACTGCGCGGCGACCTGATCAAGGGTTTCGGGGCCGTACAGTCCCTGGCTTCCGGTCAGGAACCAGACCTCGTGCTCGCTCATTGCTGTCCCTCCATCAGGGGCTGGCCGTAGACGTTCTGGTAGCGGTCGAACAGGCGGTCCACGGCGGTTGCGGGCAGCCGGTCGATCGGACCGAGCTGGCGGGCCAGGTGCAGGGTGCGGGCGACGTCCTCGCACATGACCGCGGCCTTGACGGCGGCCTTCGCCGTGGCGCCGATGGTGAACGGGCCGTGCCGGCGCATCAGCACCGCGGGCGAGCGGGAGCCGCGCAGGGTCTCCACGATGCCGCGGCCGATGTCGTCGCTGCCGATCAGCGCGAACGGCCCGACCGGGATGTCGCCGCCGAACTCGTCGGCCATCGCGGTGATCGCGCACGGGATCGGCTCGCCGCGGGCGGCCCAGGCGGTGGCGTACGGGCTGTGGGTGTGCACCACGCCGCCCACCTCGGGCATGTGCCGGTAGACGTACGCGTGCGAGGCCGTGTCGCTGGACGGGCTGTGCTCGCCCTCCACGAGGTTGCCGTCGAGGTCGCACACCACCATCGACTTGGGCGTGAGCGCGTCGTACTCGACGCCCGAGGGCTTGATGACCAGCAGGTCCTCGCCGGGCACGCGCGCCGACACGTTGCCGGCGGTCCACGTGACCAGCCCCCACCGGGTGAGGTGGCGGTGCAGGTCGCACACCTCGGCGCGGATGTCCTCGACCGTCATGCGAGAGCCTCGTTCCTGATCGCGCGGAGCCGGTGCAGGGCCAGGTCAGGGCCCCGCCCGAAGTGGTCGTGCAGCAGCGTGTACTCGGCGTACAGGCGGTCGTAGACGTCGGCGTTCGCGGTGACCGGCTGCCACACGTCCTTCTCGACCCGGCCCATCGCCTCGGAGGCCGCGGCGACGTCCGGGTACGCCCCGGCGGCCACCGCCGCGTGGATGGCCGAGCCGAGCGCGGGCGCCTGTTCCGAGGACGCCACGCTGAACGGCCGGCGCAGCACGTCGGCGTAGATCTGCATGACCAGCGGGTTGCGCTTGAGCCCGCCGGCCGCGACGAGCTCGGTGACCGGCACGCCGGCCTGCTCGAACGTTTCAACGATCTTCCGGGTGCCGTACGCGGTGGCCTCGACCAGCGCCTTGTAGATCTCGAACGGGCGGGTCGCCAGCGTCAGCCCGGCGATCACCCCGGACAGGTGGTGGTCGACGAGCACCGAGCGGTTCCCGCTGTGCCAGTCGAGCGCGACCAGCCCGTGCCCGCCGACCGGCTGTTCGGCCGCCTGGCGGGAGAGCAGGTCGTGCACGCTGATCCCCGCCTCACGCGCCTGCTCGTGCACGGCCGGCGGGGCGCCGTTCTCGACGTACCAGCCGAAGATGTCGCCCACCCCGCTCTGCCCGGCCTCGTAGCCGTACAGCCCGGCGAGGATGCCGCCGTCGACCACGCCGCAGATGCCCGGCACGGCGACCAGCTCGTCGGCGTTCATGACATGGCACGTCGAGGTGCCCATGACCAGCAGCATCTGGCCCGGTCCGACGGCGCGGGCGGCCGGGTTGGTCACGTGGGCGTCGACGTTGCCCACCGCCACCGCGATGCCCTCGGGCAGCCCGGTCCACGCGGCGGCCTCGGCGGTCAGGCCGCCCGCCCGCTGTCCCAGCGCCGAGATCGGGTGGGCCAGCCGGGTGTCGGCGAAGTCCGCGAACGCCGGGTTGAGCTCGGCGAGGTAGTCCTTGCTCGGATAGGCGCCGTCCTGGTGGATGCCCTTGTATCCGGCGGTGCAGGCGTTGCGGGTCTCGCGGCCGCAGAGCTGCCAGACGATCCAGTCGGCCGCCTCGATCCAGCGCTCGGTGCGCTCGTAGACCGCGGGATCCTCCTCGAGCACCTGCAGCGCCTTGGCGAACTGCCACTCCGAGGAGATCTTGCCGCCGTAGCGGTCGATCCACGGCTCGCCGCGGCGGTGCGCGAGCTCGGTGATCCGGTCGGCCTGGGGCTGCGCGGCGTGGTGCTTCCAGAGCTTCACGTACGCGTGGGGGTTGCCCGCGAGGTCTTCCAGCCGGCACAGCGGCGTGCCGTCGGCCAGCACCGGCAGCACGGTGCACGCGGTGAAGTCGGTCGCGATGCCGATCACCTCGGACGGGTCGATCCCGGCCGCGGCGACCGCCCGGGGCACCGCGGTGCGCAGCACGTCCAGGTAGTCCTCGGGGTCCTGCAGCGCCCAGTCGGGCCGCAGCCGCTGTCCCGTGGCAGGCAGGGTGCGCTCGATGACGCCGTGCGCGAACTCGTGCACGGCGGCGCCGACCTCCTCGCCGTCGGCGACACGGACGACGACGGCGCGCCCGGAGAGCGTGCCGAAGTCGACCCCGATGGTGTACTGAGCCATCCTCATCTGGCCTTTCTCGTGACGAGCCGCTGCAGGACGATGAAGGCGAACAGCAGGATGCCGACGACGATGCGGGTCCACCACGAGTTCAGGTCGCCCTGGAACGTGATGATCGTCTGGATGAGACCCAGCACGAGCACGCCCAGCAGGGTGCCGAGCACGTATCCGGAGCCGCCGGTCAGCAGCACGCCGCCGATCACCACCGCGGCGATCGCGTCCAGCTCCAGGCCCTGACCGTGCAGGCTGTAGCCGGACGACGTGTAGAAGCTGTACAGCACGCCGCCGAGCGAGGCGCAGAAGCCGCTGAGGGTGTAGACGGCGATCCGCGTACGCCCGACCGGCAGTCCCATCAGCAGCGCGGAGTCGGCGTTGCCGCCGATCGCGTAGACGTTGCGCCCGAAGCGGGTCCAGGCCAGCACCAGCGCGGCGATCACGACCACGATCAGCGCGATCACCACGTTGAGCGAGATGAAGATGCCCTCGCCGAACCGGAACCGCTTCTGCGCCATCTGCGTCCAGAAGTCGTTCGTGATCGGGATCGAGTCGCGGTTGATCAGCAGCGACAGGCCGCGGGCCAGGAACATGCCGGCCAGCGTGGCGATGAACGGCTCCACCTTGAAGAAGTGGATGACCGAGCCCATCCCCAGGCCCATGGCGGTGCCGATGAGCAGCACGAGCGGCAGCACGACGCCCGCGGGCCAGCCGGCGCCCAGCAGCGTCGCGGCGACCGTGGTGGTCAGCGCGATCACCGCGCCCACCGACAGGTCGATGCCGCCGGTGAGGATCACGAACGTCATGCCGACGGCCACGACCAGCAGGAAGGCGTTGTCGACGAAGACGTTGAGCAGCACCTGGGTGTCGCCGAAGCCGTCGTAGTTGTAGACGC
The DNA here is from genome assembly GCF_051386375.1 of Actinoplanes sp. URMC 104. NCBI lineage: Bacteria > Bacillati > Actinomycetota > Actinomycetes > Micromonosporales > Micromonosporaceae > Actinoplanes > Actinoplanes sp. URMC 104. The sequence goes on from NZ_JBPQTO010000011.1 coordinate 385,596, forward strand.
CGACCGAGTACATGACGATCAGCAGCACCAGCGTGGCGAGCACCGGGATGTGCTTGGTGTTGGCCTTGTAGACGCGCTTCGCCCCGAGCAGCGGCCGGTTGCGCTGCGGCGCGGGCGGGCTGGTCACGTCGATCATGCTGCGACCGTCCTTCTCGTGGCGAGGCGCCCGAAGACCTTGGCGCGGAACGTCGCCGACTGCGCCAGGCACAGGATGATCACGACGACGGCCTTGAACAGCAGCGTCGTCTCGACCGGGACGCCGACGCTGACCGCGGTGATGTCGAGCGTGGTGATGATGACCGCGCCGAGCACGCTGCCGGCGACGGAGAAGCGGCCGCCGGTCAGCGCCGTGCCGCCGAGGACCACGGCCAGGATCGCGTTGAGCTCGATCAGGTTGCCGGCCGCGTTGCTGTCCGCGCTGGAGACGTCGGAGCTGTAGATCAGCCCGGCGACCCCGGCGAAGGCGGCCGCGAAGACGTACACCATGATCGTGATCCGCCGGGCGCGGATGCCCGCGAGCCGGCTGGCGGTCGGGCTGCCGCCGACCGATTCCAGGAGCAGACCCAGGGCCGTACGCCTCGTCAGCGCCACGGTCAGCGCGACCGCGGCCGCGGCGATGAGGAACGACACCGGTACGGCCAGGAAGTAGCCCGCGCCGATCACGCGGTAGGGCGAGGAGTGCACGTTCAGGATCTGCCCGCCGGTGATCAGCTGCGCCACCCCGCGGCCGGCCACCATGAGGATCAGCGTCGCGATGATCGGCTGAATGCCCAGCACCGCGACCAGGAACCCGTTCCACAGCCCGAAGACCAGGCAGAGCGCGATCGCCGCGCCGATCACCAGCAGCACCGGCCCGGCCGCGTCGGGGTTGCCCAGGTCGCCGATGAGCAGGCAGGCCAGCGCGCCGGAGATCGCCATCACCGAGCCGACGGACAGGTCGATGCCGCCGGTCGCGATCACCAGCGTCATGCCTAGCGAGACCAGCACGAGCGGGGCGCTGCGGCGCAGGATGTCGATCAGCGAGCCGTACAGGTGCCCGTCCTGCAGCGTGATCGTGAAGAAGTTGTTCGAGAAGACCAGGTTGCTGGCCAGCAGCACCACCAGGACGGCGATGGGCCAGAACAGCCGGTGTTTGAGCAGGTTGGTCATGACGTGGCTCCGCTGGCGATCGTTTGCATGATGCGGTCGGCGTCGACGTCGTCGCCGTTGGTGAGCTCCTCGACGAGCCGCCGGTCGCGCAGCACCTCGATCTTGTGGCTGAGCCGGAGGACCTCCTCGAGCTCGGCGCTGACGAACAGCACGGCCATGCCGCCGTCGGCGAGCTGGGCCACCAGGCGCTGGATCTCGGCCTTGGCGCCGACGTCGATGCCGCGGGTCGGCTCGTCGATGATCAGCAGCCGGGGCTCGGTGATCAGCCAGCGGGCCAGCAGCACCTTCTGCTGGTTGCCGCCGGAGAGGTCGCGCACCTGGCGCTCCGGGTCGGCCGGGCGGATCTGCAGGGCCTTGACGTACTTGTCGACCAGCTCGTCCTGGCGGCGGCGCGGGATCGGGCGGGTCCAGCCGCGGGCCGCCTGCATGGCCAGGATGATGTTCTCCCGGACGGTCAGCTCGCCGATGATCCCCTCGGTGCGCCGGTTCTCGCTGGAGAACGCGATGCCCCTGGCCATGGCCTCGCGCGGGCTGTGGAACCGGGCCGGCTCGCCGTCGACCTCGATCTCGCCGTGGTCGGGCCGGTCCGCGCCGAACAGCAGCCGGGCGAGCTCGGTGCGGCCCGAGCCCAGCAGTCCGGCCAGGCCGACGACCTCACCGGAGTGGATCGTCAGGTCGAAGGGCGCGATGGCCCCCGTACGGCCGACGCCTTTTGCTTCCAGCAGGGGGCGTCCCTCGCGGGGCGGCTCCTTCGCGTGCTCCTCGATCTGCTCCAGCGCCTCGAGCTCCTTGCCGATCATCTTGCTGACCAGCTGCATCTGGGGCAGCTCGGCGGTGCGGTACTCGCCGATGAGCCGGCCGTTGCGCAGCACGGTCATCCGGTCGGCGATCTCGTAGACCTGGTCGAGGAAGTGGCTCACGAACAGGATCGCCACGCCCTCGTCCCGCAACCGGCGCATGACGGCGAACAGCTGCTCCACCTCGGAGGCGTCCAGGCTGGAGGTGGGCTCGTCGAGGATCAGCACCCGGGTGCGGCCCGCACTGGTCGCGCGGGCGATCGCCACCATCTGCTGGATGGCCAGCGAGTAGCTGTCGAGCTGGGCGGAGACGTCGATGTCGAGGTCCAGCCGGGCCAGGCTCTCCTGCGCGCGCCGGCGCATCTCCGCCCACCGGATGCGGCCGAAGCGGCGCGGCTCGCGCCCGATGAAGATGTTCTCCGCCACCGACAGGTTGGGGCAGAGGTTGACCTCCTGGTAGACGGTGCTGATGCCGGCCTGCTGCGCCTGCAGCGGCCCGGTGAACCGGACCTGCTCGCCGCCGAGCTCGATCGTGCCGCCGTCGATGTCGTACACGCCGGTCAGCACCTTGATCAGCGTCGACTTGCCGGCGCCGTTCTCGCCCATGAGGGCGTGGATCTCGCCCGGTGACAGCCGGAAGTCGACGCCGTCCAACGCGACGACGCCGGGGAAGACCTTCTTGATGCCGGTCATCGTGAGGACCGCTTGCTGCTCGCCCATGTGCGCTCCGTTCGGCGGTGGGCCGCCCCTCGCGGGCCGGCCCACCAGGCGGGACTCAGTACTTGCGGTCGGCCAGGACTTCCTTGGCCTTCTCGGGCGTGAAGGTGGTCTCCTCGGTGAGCACGCGCTGCGGGATGGTCTGGCCGTCGTTGACCTTCTTGACCAGGTCCATCAGCTGCGGGCCGAGCAGCGGGCTGCACTCCACGATGAAGTTGATCTTGCCTTCGGAGAGCGCCGTCATGCCGTCCTTGACCGCGTCGACGGTGATGATCTTGATGTCCTTGCCGGGCTTCTTGCCGGCCGCCTCGATCGCCTCGATCGCACCCAGGCCCATGTCGTCGTTGTGCGCGTAGAGCACGTCGATCTTCGGCTGCGACTTCAGGAAGGTCTCCATCACGGCCTTGCCGTCGGTCCGCGTGAACTGGCCGGTCTGCGAGGCGACGACCTTGAACTTCGACTCCGCCTTGATGACGTCGGCGAACCCGGCCTTGCGGTCGTTGGCCGGCGCGGCGCCCGGCGTGCCCTGCAGCTCCACGATGTTGACCGGGTCGTTCTTGCCCTCGTACTCCTTGACCAGCCACTGGCCGGCCTTCTTGCCCTCCTCGACGAAGTCCGAGCCGATGAAGGACTTGTAGAGCGAGGTGTCCGGGTCGTCGATCGCGCGGTCGGTGAGGATCACCGGGATGCCGGCGTCCTTGGCCTCCTTGAGCACCGTGCCCCAGCCGGACTCGACCACCGGCGAGAACGCGATGACGTCGACCCGCTGGGTGATGAAGCTGCGGATCGCCTTGATCTGGTTCTCCTGCTTGCCCTGGGCGTCGGAGAACTTCAGGTCGATGCCGGCCGCGGCCGCCGACTCCTGGATCGACTTGGTGTTCGCCGTACGCCAGCCGCTCTCCGCGCCGACCTGCGAGAACCCGAGCGTGATCTTGTCGTCGCCACCGCCGCCGCTGCCGGAGCCGGCGTCGTCACCGTTCCCGCCGCAGCCCGCGACGGTCGTGGCGAGCAGCAGCCCGCCGACCACCGCGATCGAAAGTCTCTTGAGCACTGGATCCTCCCGGTTGAAAGGCGCAAGGTGTTAACGTTCACAGAGCTGTGATCCGGCGCAGTTCGCGGCCGGCGGTCGTCTCGCTGATGTCGCTTCGGTGTAGCGGCGCGTCGCTGTGAGCTCACTCTCAGGACCGCGTTCCGGAAGTGTTACCGTTCTCAACAGGCCCGTCAAGGCCTCGCCGCCGGTTTGTTACCGACAGATTGCCGCATCCCGCCATGTGCAGGAAGACCGCGGCCGAATCGATGGACAGGAGCCGCTGTCGCCTTACACTGTGCGCGCTCACATCGAGCCCTTGGGGGGTCCTGCTTGTCATCCAGGAAGACCACCGCCGACGGGGCCACGCGGCCGCGTCTGACCGTCATGCGCGACGTCGCCAAACTCGCCGGCGTCTCGCACCAGACCGTGTCCCGGGTGCTGAACAACCACCCCAACGTCCGCGAGGAGACCCGGGCGCGGGTGCTCGACGCGATGCGCTCGCTCAACTACCGGCGCAACCTGGCCGCCCGCACGCTGGTCACCCGCCAGTCCGACACGCTGGGCATCATCGGCTTCGAGACCACGCTGTTCGGCCCGGCCTCCATGCTGTACGGCATCGAGAGCGCCGCCCGCGACGCCGGCTACATGGTCAGCATCGCCTCGGTGCGCGACCTCGACCGCCGGCACGTGCTCGAGGCCGTCGACCGCCTCACCCAGCACTCGGTCGACGGGGTGATCGCCATCGCGCCCAAGCAGTCGGTCACCCACGCCCTCGCGCAGGCCCCGCCGTCGCTGCTGTGCGTGGCCGTGGGCGGCGCCGGCGAGTCCGACGCCGCCCCCACCGTCTCGATCGACAACGCCGCGGGCGCCCGCCTGGCGACCCAGCACCTGCTCGACCTCGGCCACGCCACCGTCCACCACGCCGCCGGCCCCGCCGACTGGCCCGAGTCGGCCGAGCGCATCGAGGGCTGGCGCCGCACCCTGTACGCCGCGGGCGCCGTGGTGCCCCCCGTCGAACACGGCTGGTGGGACGCCGAATCCGGCTACGCGCAAGGCCAGGCGCTCGCGCGCGACCCCGACGTCACCGCGATCTTCTGCGCCAACGACCGGATCGCGCTGGGTGTGCTGCGGGCCCTGCACGAGGCCGGCAAGCGCGTCCCCGCCGACGTGAGCGTGGTCGGCTTCGACGACATGCCCGACTCGGGCTTCTTCCTGCCGCCGCTCACCACCGTGCACCAGGATTTCGGCGAGCTCGGGCGGCGCAGCCTCGCGCTGCTGCTCGAGCACATGACCCCCTCCCCCGCCGACGCGGCCCCACCCGACCGGGTGCTGGTCGCGCCGCAGCTGGTGGTCCGCTCCAGCAGCGGTCCGGCCCCTCGCCGGGCCTGAGGGGCGGCTCGGTCGCTCGCTTCCGCAACGGCTCACCGGCATCTTCGACCGGCGCGGCGTGCTCGGCTCCTCCCCGGCTCTTCCTGCGCCCTTACTCGGCTCCTCCGGCGGTCTCCCTCGGCTGGCTCCTCAACTCCTCCCTTGGCTCTTCCTGCGCCCTTCTTCGGCTCCTCCTGCACCCCTACCTCGGTCCTCCTGCGCTCCTCGGTCGACTCCTCCTGCACTCTCTCCTCGACTCTTCCTCGGCTCCACCGGCGCTTCCTCCCTCCCTCGGCTTTCCCTGCGCTCCCTCCTCGACCCGTCCTCGGCTCCACCGGCGCTCCCTCCCTCGGCTCCCGCCGCGCTGTCTCCCTCCGCCTCCCCTGCACACCTCCTGCGCCCCCTCCTCGGCTCCCGCCGCGCTGCCTCTCTCGACCTCCCCTGCACGCCCCCTGCGCCCCCTCCTCGGCTCCCGCCGCGCCGCCTCCCTCCGCCTCCCCTGCACACCTCCTGCGCCCCCTCCTCGGCTCCCGCCGCACCGCCTCCCTCCGCCTCCCCTGCACACCTCCTGCGCCCCCCTCCTCGGCTTTCCCTTCACTCTCTTCCTCGGCTTCCGCGCGCTCCTTCCCTCGGCTCCACCGGCGCTCCGTCACTCGGCGTTCCTCCACCCCCTTCCTCGGCTTCCCCCGCCCCCCTCCTCGGCTCCCCTGCACTCCCTCCCTCGGTTCCACCGGCGCCCCCTCGGCTTGGCCTGCGCTCCCTCCTCCCCGGCCCCCTCGATTCCTTCCTCGCACTTCTCGCCCCCTTTCACTCCTCCTTGGCCCCGCTGCCGACCGACTCGGTCCTTGGTGAACGTGTCCAGCGGCACGGGGCTCGGCGTCGGGAACATGTCGACCGCGGGCAATGCGCGCGTGCTGCAGTGGGTGGACAACGGGACCGCTGAGCATTTGTGGACCGCGATAGTGAACGGCAGCGACCTTTTCCGGCTTCGGAACCCCGTACCGCGGAAAGGTCCTCGGCGTCGAGAATGCGGCCGGTCTCAACGGCGCTCGCGTCATGTAGGGGGCCGACAACGGAAGCGCCGATCATCGCTGGCGGATGCGTTCCGGGAACAACGGGTGTTTCGTATCCAGTGCGGCAACGGCGGCCGCGTTCCGTGCGTGACGGGGCACGTCCGTCCATGGCCGGCGCGCAGGTCACGCTCCGGGACGGTGAACCGTCTCTGCCGTTTCGGCTGACCGTTCCGCGCGGAATCCGTGGGAACGCTCCCGCCGGCGAGCGATAACACAAAGCGAATGTGATTTCGGCGGCGCGGCGTACCCGCACGTCACTGGCTGTTGGGCGGAAGCGATATCCTGCCCGCAACCAGTGGATGCGGGGTGCGGGTGAGCGTGAAACGCGGACGGCCGCCGGGCATGATGGACGTCGCCCGGCTGGCGGGGGTGTCGCATCAGACCGTGTCGCGGGTGCTCAACGAGCACAAGAACGTCAGCGAGCAGACCCGCCTGAAGGTGCGGGCGGCGATCGCCGAGCTGGGCTACCGCCCCAACCGCACTGCCCGGGCCCTGGTCACCGGCACGTCCAAGGTGATCGGCGTCGTCGCGCCGAACACCGCGCTGTACGGGCCGTCGTCGATGCTCACCGCGTTCGAGCAGGCGGCGCAGGAGAGCGGTTTCGCGGTCAACGTCGGCAGCGTGCGCACGCTCAACGAGCGATCGATCGCGGACGCGGTGGAGCGGCACCTCGACCAGCGCGTCGCCGGCCTCGTCGTGATCGCGCCGGTGACGAGCGCCGGACCGGCGCTGGCCCGGCTGCCCGAGGACATCCCCCTGGTCACCATCGACGGCGACCCCGAACGGGCCAGCACGCTGGTCACGGTCGACCAGGTGGCCGGGGCGCGGGCGGCGACCGAGCACCTGCTGGCCGCCGGCCACTCGACCGTGTGGCACATCGCCGGGCCCGCCGACTGGTTCGACGCCGCCGGGCGGGTGCGCGGCTGGGAGGACGCCCTGCGCGCCGCCGGCGCCGAACAGCCGCCGCTGCTGACCGGCGACTGGAGCGCCGAGTCGGGATACCGCAACGGCAAGCTGCTGGCCCGCCTGCCCGAGGTGACCGCGGTCTTCACCGCCAACGACCACATCGCGCTCGGCCTGCTGCGGGCCCTCAGCGAACACGGCCGCCGCGTCCCCGAGGAGATCAGCATCGTCGGCTTCGACGACGTCCCCCAGGCCGCGTACTACACACCCCCGCTCACCACGGTGCGCCCCGACTTCGACGCCGTGGCCCGCGCCGGCGTCGAGCTGCTGCTCACCCAGATCGAATCCGACATGCCCGACCTGAGCGCGCGCCGCACCATAGCCCCCGCCCTCGTCAAGCGCGCCAGCGTCGCCCCGCCCCCGTCCTGACCCTCAGCGTCCCCCGCAGCCGCCCACCACGAGCGCGGCCACTCACCGCCGCAGCTCGCATCCCTGACCCGTTGCGCCTCGCCGTCATGCCTCGGACCGGTGACGCACGTCAGTGCCCCGCCATACGCCGTCGACCCACGCCCGGCCCAAGGTCGCGTCCCGCCCGTCGCGCTTCCACATCGGACCAGGATGCGATCGCTCGACATCCGTAAATCCTCTAGTCTCAGCCTACTTTTGCTGTTAGCGTTAACAGCGTCTCACTACGGGTTTTCCCAGGCCTGTGGCGCTGACATCGGAAGAGAGGACCCGGTCGGGGCCGCCAAGGGGAGGGTGGCCCCGCTGGGTGTTCCGGTGCGTGCAGCCCGGCGTCGCTCGGCAGAACCCTATTCGGTGGTGGTGGTCAGGCCCGCCGACTGGGCCAGCAAGCCGGCCTGGGTGCGGTTGGCGCAGCCCAGCTTCTCGAACAGGTGCGAAACGTACCCCTTCACGGTCGTCTCGGAGAGGAACAGCCGGCGGGCGATCTCGGCGTTGGACAGGCCGTCGCCGATGGCGGCCAGGACGTCGCGTTCGCGCTCGGTCAGGTCGGCCAGCCGCGCCTGCGCCGCCTCGCGCTCGCCGTGGGCCGTCGCGGAGACCGCCACCAGCCCGTCCTTGGCGACCGGGGACAGGACGGTGTGCCCCTGCGCCGCCACGCGGATGAGGTCCAGCAACTGGGCGGGCGGCGTCGACTTGACCAGGTAGCCCGCGGCGCCGGCCCGCAGGGCGCGGATGACGTGTCCGTCGGCGTCGAACGTTGTCAGCACCAGCACGACCGGCGGCCGCACCAGGGCCCGGATCCGCGCGGTGGCCGCGATCCCGTCGACCCCGGGCATGCGCAGGTCCATCAGCACGAGGTCGGGCTGCTCGCGCACCACCGCTTCGACCGCCTCGGCGCCGTCGGACGCGGCGCCCACCACGACGAAGTCGGGCGCCGCGGAGAGGATCGACCCGAGGAGCCCGCACACCAGCGGCTCGTCGTCGACGATCAGCACCCGGATCGGCTTCACGGCGGCCCCCTGTCGGCTGACACCCGCGCGGGCATGACGGTCTCGAGCCGGAAGCCGCCCTCCCCGTCGGGCCCGACCAGCAGCGTGCCGCCGATCGACTCGACCCGCTCGCGCAAGCCTGCCAGCCCCGTGCCACTGCCGTTCGCCCCGGGCGCGGGCGAGCCGGCGCCGTTGCGCACGACGATGCGGATCTGATCCGGCCGGTATTCCGCATCAACACGTACGGCCGCGCCGGAGGCGTGCTTGCGGGCGTTGGTCAGCGCCTCCCGCACCACGCGGTAGGCCGTCCGGCCCGTCACCCGGGACACCTGAGACCGCTCCCCCACCTCGACGAACTCCACCGCCTGCCCGGCCCGCCCGGCCTCGTCGACCAGCTCGGCCAGCGGCGGAACCGCCGGCTCGTCGAGCGGGGCCTCCGTGGTCCGGCCGCCGCGGCGCAGAACCCCCACGAGCTCGCGCAGTTCGTCGAGCGCCAGCGCGCCGTTGGAGCGCAGCTCCTCGGCGGCCGCCCGGGTGTCGTCGTCGGGCGCGTTGACCGACATCGCCCCGGCCCGCAGCGTCATCAGCGTGACCCGGTGCGCGACCAGGTCGTGCAGCTCGGTCGCGAGCCGGGCACGCTCGTCGGCCCGCGCCTGCTCGGCCAGCCACCACTGCTCGCGCTCGGCCCGGTCGGCGCGTTCCTGCAGCAGCTGGAGCTTGCGGCGCCGCGCCGCCAGATAGAGCGCCACCAGCGGCGCCACCGCACTGTGCAGAAGCCCGTTGACCACGAAGCTGGTCGTCGGCGCCCAGGGCCGCACGCTCACCAGCGTCAGCACGCCGATCAGCACCCAGACCAGCGTGGACCGGGCCCGCGGCACCCCGCGCTCGGTGACGTTCTCCACCGCGACGGAGAGCGCGACGGGCACCCACGCGCTGACCGACAACAACGCCTCGCCCACGTCGAGCGGCGCGGCGAACGCCACGAGCGTCTGCGCCATCGCCGACCCGACGATCGTGACCGCCACCGCGGTGGGCCGGCGACGCCGCACGAGAACGACGGCGGACGTGAGCAGCTGCAGCGCGACGACCACCCAGGCGTACGGGGGAAGGGGTTGATCCTTGACCACGAGGGCCGTCAGGACGCCACCCAGCGCCGCCGCCGCGACCAGTACGGTCAGCAGCACGCCGTCGAGCAGCACGTCCCGCCGTTGCATGGGCCCGACGCTACCGGGGGCGGCGGCGGGCCGGACCCTACCAAAGTAGGTGCCCCGCCCGTACTTTCTGCGCTGCCGCCCGCGGCCTCCCCTCCGGCTCAATGGACACCGAAGCCGAACGAAGGGAAACGTCATGACGAAGCTGACGAGACGCGGACTGCTGGGCGCGGCGGCCGGCGCCGCCGTGGTTGCCGCCACCCCCTCCGCCGCCCGCGCGAGCATTCCGGCCCACCGTCCCGTGACGACGTTCGTCCTGGTCACGGGAGCCAACGGCGCATCCGGGGGCGACGCCGAGCTGACCCTGCGCGGGCATCGGACGGTCGGCGTCGAGCTCCCCGGGCACGGGCTGGGCGCGGGCCAGTTCCGCCGTTCCTACCAGGCCCCGCAAAATCTCGCCGCGCTCGCCACCGAGCGATCGCCGATGGCCGGCGTCACGCTCGACGACTACGTCGAGGCCACGGTCGCCGTCGTGCGCCGCGCGGCCGAGCTCGGCCCGGTGATCCTGTGGGGCGGCAGCATGGGCGGCGCCACCGTGAGCCGCACGGCCAACGAGGTGCCGCGGCTGATCCACCGGCTGGTCTACAGCTCCGCGTTCTGCTGCGTCGACCTGCCCACGATGGGCCACTACCTGCAGACGCCCGAGGCCGCCGGCACGATGATCCTCGAGCTGGGCGGCGCCTCGCTGGCCGACCCGGCGGTGATCGGCGCGACCCGCACCAACTTCCGCACCAACGATCTGAAGGTGCTGACCAAGATGAAACAGGCGCTGTGCGCCGACTCCACCGACGGCGAGTTCCTGACGATGCTCAACGGCATGCAACCCGACGAGTCGACGCAGATCCCGGTCGCCGACGCCCGCGGTCACAGGGACACGTGGGGCACGATCCCGCGCACCTACATCCGCCACACCAGGGACAGGATGATCCCCCTCGCCCTGCAGGACCGCATGATCGCCGAGGCCGACCGGCTCACCCCGGGCAACCGGTTCGACGTGCGCTCGGTCGCGACGGCCCACGCCGCCAACGCGGCGGCGTGGGCAGCCTCGGTCGACATCCTCGACGAGCTGGCCCGCCGATGATCAGGCGCGCTCCAGCACGACGACCGGGATCTCCCGCGACGTCTTCTTCTGGTACTCGTCGTAGTCCGGCCACACCTCGGTCATCTTCGCCCACATTGCGGGCTTCTCCTCCGGCGTGGCCACGCGCGCGGTCGCCGGGAAGCGGTCGCCCTTGATCTGCACCTCGACGCCGGGGTTCGCCTCCAGGTTCACGAACCAGGCCGGAGGCGCCTCCGCGCCGCCCTTCGACGCCACCACCAGGTAGGCGCCGTCGTGCTCGCGGAAGATCAGCGCGTGCGAGCGCTCCTCGCCCGTCTTGCGTCCCCGGGTGAACAGGATCAGGATCTCGGTCCCGTTGCGCCAGTAGTAGCCGTCCTCGCCGTTCGTCTCGAGGTAGCGGGCGACGTGCGGCGGTCCGTGCAGTTCCGTAGCTGAGGTCACGAGTGCCGGTTACCCAGAAAGCGCCGGTCTTACGTCGGAGGAGGAAGATCAAAAGCCGGATGTCGTAGCGGGGTGGTGGGTACGGACCGTCGCTCCCGCCGGGACCCGGCCGGGGCGAGCAGGGCGCCGGCGCGCCCAGAACGCTCACCCCGCCCGGGCGACGTGCGTGAGTGGTTGCGCCCAGAAGCCGAAGACGCCGTGCGGTCGTCAGGTGACGACCGGGCTGCGGCGTTCGAGGAGGACGACGTCGCGCCACCGGTTGTTCCGGAGGGCGTGGCGGCCGACCCGCTCGCGGATGCCGACGGTGCGGAAGCCGCAGGCACGGTGCAGGGCCAGGCTGGCCGTGTTCTCGGGGAAGACGCCGGACTGGATCGTCCAGATGCCGGCCGCCTCGGTCGAGGCGATCAGGGCCTCGAGCAGCGCGCGGCCCACGCCGCGGCCCCGGGCGGCCGGGCCGACGTAGACCGAGTGCTCGACCACGCCCGCGTACACCGGCCTGCTGGAGACCGGTGCGACGGCGACCCAGCCGAGCACGGCGTCCGCCGCGTCGACGGCCACGAACCGGTGGGCGTCGAGCCGGGCTGCGTCGAACGCCTCCCACGTGGGCGCGGCGGTCTCGAAACTGGCGTCGCCGCTGTCGAGCCCGGCCTGGTAGAGGGCGAGCACGGCACCGGCGTCGTCGGCGCGCAGGGGGCGGATGACCACGTCGCTCATGCGCCGACGGTACCGATCATCGCGGGGCACGGGGGATGGAGAGGCTGCCTGCGGGGGCCGGGGCGGCCGTGGCGGGCGGGGCTCGTGGTGGGAAACAGGAGTGGATCGTCGCCGATCGGGTAAGCCGCGCGGCGTGTCGGTGATGCGAACGAAACCTGTCGAGGACGTGCTCGGGCAGAAGGACCGCCTGCAGCGAAGGCTCGGACCGCTGTCCCTCATGGGCTTCGGGATCGGCATCGTCATCGGCACGGGGATCTTCACGTTGACGGGCGTCGAGGCGCAGGACCACGCGGGGCCGGCGGTCACGGTGTCCTTCGTGCTCGCCGGGATCGCCAGCCTGCTCGCGGCTCTGTGCTACGCGGAGCTGGCGTCGAGCGTGCCGACCGCGGGCAGCGCCTACACCTACGCGTACGCGACGATGGGTGAGATCTTCGCCTGGATCATCGGCTGGGACCTCGTGCTGGAGTTCGCGCTGGGTGCGGCCGTCGTGGCGCGGGGCTGGTCCGGTTACCTCGCCGAGCTGTTCAACCTGCCGACCACGCTGTTCGGCGAGGACAGCGTGGTCAACGTCGGCGCCATCTTCATCACGCTGCTGCTCGGCGCGGTCGCCACGGTGGGCATCCGGCAGTCCTCCCGGGTGACCAACGTGCTGGTCGTGGTGAAGGTCGCGATCTGCCTGTTCGTGGTCGTGGCGGGGCTGTTCTTCGTCAAGACCGCGAACCTGGCCCCGTTCGTGCCGCCCGCCCGGCCCGCCGACGAGGGCGAATCCGGGCTGACCCAGCCGCTGTCGCAACTGCTGTTCGGGCTCGAGCCCTCGGCGTACGGGATCGCCGGGGTTCTGACCGCGGCCGCCGTCGTGTTCTTCGCCTACACCGGGTTCGAGGCCGTGGCGAACCTGGGCGAGGAGACCCGCAACCCGCGCCGGGACCTGCCGCTGGGGCTGCTCGGCACGCTCGGCGTCTCGACGCTGCTGTACGTCGCGGTGTCGTTCGTCGTGGTGGGCATGGTCGACTACCGCGAGATCGACCCGGGCGCCCCGATCGCGTCGGCGTTCTCGGCGGTCGGCCTCGACTGGGCGTCGTCGCTCATCTCGATCGCCGCGGTCGCCGGTCTGACCAGCGTGATCCTGGTCGACGTGGTGGCGATCGGCCGGATCGGCTTCGCCATGTCGCGCGACGGGCTGCTGCCCCAGCGGGTCGGCGCGGTGCACCCGCGGTGGGGCACGCCGTACCGGCTGACCGCCGGCATCACGGTGTTTATCGCGCTGCTGGCCGGCTTCGTGCCGCTGTCGTCGCTGGCGAACCTGGTGAGCATCGGCACGCTGTTCGCCTTCGTGGTGGTCTCGCTCGCCGTGCCGATTCTGCGCCGGACGCGTCCCGAGCTGCGCCGCTCGTTCCGGGTGCCGCTGTCCCCCGTGCTGCCCGTGCTCTCCGCGCTCGCGTGCCTCTACCTGATGACCAACCTGTCGGTGGAGACGTGGCTGCGCTTCCTCGCGTGGCTCGCGCTCGGCATGATCGTCTATCTGTCGTACGGCCGTCGGCGTAGTTACCTTCAGAACGCCGTGTCGAACAGCTCCCGCAGCCCCGGCGAACCCGCCTCGCCGCTGTAGCCGCACACCAGGATCGCGCCGCCCGCCGCGGCGACCAGGTACTCCTTGCCGAGCTCGAACGTGCCGCTGCCCAGCAGCCCCTCGGACCTCGTGCCCTGCTGCGGCACCCGCACGGCGCCGGCCTGCTCGCCGCGGAAGACCTCGGTCACCCGCAGCGTGACCGCGTCGCGGTAGACGCTGCTCACCGTGCCCGCGAACGCGAAGTCGGCGGACGCCCGCAGCTTGCCGGCGGTGGGCGGCACGCACTTGGCCGCCCCACCGGGCAGGCTGAGCTCCCGCACGGGGCCGGCGCTGAGGGAGGGGCCGGCGCTGGAGGAGGGGCCGGGAAGAGTGCTGGCGTCGGGCGCGGGGCTCGTCGCGGGTGGGCCGGGGCGGGCGGATGCATGCTGCGGCCGCCCGAGGGCCCAGGTGCCGACGGCGGTGAGCAGGACGAGGGCGAGGCCCGTCAGCGTGACGAGGCGCTGGGCGGCGGTGGTCATCGGGTCCTCCGGGTGTGGGCGTCTCTGCTGCTCAACTCCCGGATTCCGCTGGGGTCACGCACGGGCGGGTCAGCGCCAGCCGCGCATCACCCGGCGGCGGACCAGCGGCGGCACCACCCACGAGTAGATGCAGAACGCCAGCCAGGCGAAGCCGAGCAGGCCGGCCAGCACGGGCAGGCCGACGGCGCGCAGGACGAAGATCAGGGCCACCGCGGCCAGCCAGGTCTTGAGGGCGCCGAAGCGCAGCACCGGGCGCAGCGGGACCATCAGCGGGTGGCGGGCGACCTTGAGCTCCATCGCGGACTCGGCGAACACCTGCTCGGTGGGGCGGGCGGCGGCGGCCTGGCGGAAGCCCTCGTACGCGGTGTCGATCTGGCCGCGGGCGGCGCTGGTTCCGCCCAGCAGGGCGTGCGCGACCGGGTTGGCGGGGTGCACGCCGACGAACTCGCGGCTGATCCGCTGGGCCTCCCGGTCGTCGCCGCGGGCGTGCGCCACCTGGATGCGAGTGGCGTAGACAACCGGCGCCTGCGGGGCGCGGGCGGCCGCGAGGTCCACGAGCCGGCCCGCCTTGTCGAGCTGGCCGTTGGCCGCGCACAACTCCGCGTACGCGCAGAGCAGGTCGACGTCCTCGGGAGCGAGCGCCAGACCGTCGAGCAGGGCGCGCTCGGCGTTCTCGTCGCGTCCGGCCTCGTGCTCGGCGCGGCCCAGCCACAGCAGCAGGTCGGGGTCGGGGCCGTTGGCCGCCAGTCCGGCCCGCGCGGCCTCGCCCACCTCGGGCCAGCGGTCGAGCTGGCTGAGCGCGGCGCAGCGCACCTGCATGGCGTACGACCCGGTGATCTCGCTCGCGGGCAGCGTGGACAGCTCGGTGAGCGCCTGCTCGGCGCGGCCCGTGGCGAGCAGGGCCTGCGCGCGGTGCAGCACCGGCGACGGCGAGGTCATCGGACCAGCACCAGGATGAGCAGGGCCTCGAGCAGCCCGCAGCCGAGCGCGACGACGATGCCGGGCACGACCAGGCTGGCCGCCTCCACGCCCCGCAGGGTGGCCACGCGGAACGGGCGGCGTTGCAGGGCCAGGACGACCAGCCACACCAGGATGCCGGTGGCGGTGCCGGCCAGCCGTACGGCGGAACTGCTCACGTCGAACGCGCCCACCGCGAGGCGCGCGCCGAAGGCGGCCACCCCGGCGCCCGCGATGGCGAGCAGGTGGCCGGTGGGCAGGCCGAGCCGGCGGCCGTTGAGCACGCCCAGCAGCGCGGCGGCGGTGGGGCCGCCGAAGAACGCCGGATAGACGATCGACTCGGGCCGCCACGGCCGTCGGCGCGGCGGCGCCTGGTCACGGATCGTCGGGCTGAACAGCTCGTCCTGCATGGCGTCCCCGCTCCTTGTCACCGGCGCCGCACAGCCTAGCGGGCCGGTGGCGGCCGCGTTGTTACGGTTGCCCATGGCAGAAGCACCGACCCTCGTGATCGTGCGCGGCAACAGCGGCAGCGGCAAGACCACCACGGCCCGCGAGGTCCGGCGCCGGTACGGGCGGGGGTGCGCGCTGCTGGAGCAGGACTACCTGCGCCGGACGATGCTGCGCGAGCACGACAGCGGCTCGCCCGAGGCCGTGGCGCCCGCGTTCGTCGCGGCCACCGCGAGCACCGCGCTGTCGTTCGGCTACCACGTCGTTCTCGAGGGCATCCTGCACTCCGCGCGCTACGGCGAGGCCCTGCGGCGGCTCGTCGACGCCCACCCCGGCCCGGCGCACGTCTTCTACCTCGACGTGTCGTACGACGAGACGGTCCGGCGGCACGCCACCCGGGACGAGCCGATCCCGGTGACGGCCGGGCAGATGCTCCGGTGGTACACGCCGCGTGACCTGCTCGGGCTCCCCGGCGAACGGGTGCTGCCGGAGGCCACGACGTTCGCCGGCGGCGTGGCGACGATCCTGCACGAGAGCGGCCTGGGCCGGGCGGCCGCGCTGACGCCGTGCCCGCAGCGGTGCGCACGCTGCCGGGAGAAGGCGACCGGCGACGCGGAGGTGACGGGAGTGCGGTGAGCGTCAGGTGGCGTCGCGTGCTGCGCGGGCGGCGATGCGGGCCACCTCGTCGACGGTGAGAGCGATGATCGGCTCGTCCGGGCCGCCCGCCGCGAGGCCGCGCTCGACGTGGCGCAGGTGGTGGTCGGTGGCGACGCGCTGGTCGAGGGCCTCGTTGAGGG
This sequence comes from Actinoplanes sp. URMC 104, assembly GCF_051386375.1. Taxonomy (NCBI): domain Bacteria; kingdom Bacillati; phylum Actinomycetota; class Actinomycetes; order Micromonosporales; family Micromonosporaceae; genus Actinoplanes; species Actinoplanes sp. URMC 104. The sequence goes on from NZ_JBPQTO010000011.1 coordinate 401,802, forward strand.
CGTCGGCGATCCGCTGGGCGAGTTCGGTCATCATGCGGCGCAACGGTAGCGGCCGCGCCGGCGGCGTGCCGGCGCGGCCTGGGGGCGTACGGGATCAGGCGGGGTCGAGCTCGCGTTCGTCGCCCCGCTCGGCAGCGGCCGCCCGGGCCTCGGCCTCCGCGATGATGCGGCGGTCCTCCTCGGCGTTGCGGCGGTACTCGCGGATCGAGTAGGCCAGCGCGGCCGCCCAGACGACGTAGATGACGGCGTAGATCGAGTAGCGCACGCCGTCGGCGGCGTCGATCCAGTCGGAGCGCAGCAGCGTGCGGGTGTTGGTGAGGATGATGACACCGCCGACGGCGGCGCCCAGGACGCGCGGCGGGATGTGGCGCACCAGCCAGGCGGCGATCGGCGCGGCGATCACGCCGCCGATGAGCAGCGCCGCGACCCAGCCGAAGTCGATGTTCTCGGAGCCGAGGCCGAACAGGAAGCCGAGGCTCGCGGCGACCGCGACGAGGAACTCGCTGGTGTCGATCGAGCCGATCGTCTTGCGGGGCTCGAGCCGGCCGGAGGCGAGGATCGCGGGCGTGCCCACCGGGCCCCAGCCGCCGCCACCGGTCGAGTCGACGAAGCCGGCGACCACGCCGAGCGGGGCCAGGAACCGCTTGCGCAGCGGCAGGCCCAGCCGGCCCTTGGGCAGGCCCATCGTGGTGAAGCGGATGAAGACGTACAGGCCGAGCGCCAGCAGGATGAGCGACATGATCGGCGCCGCGGTCTCGGTCGACAGGCTCGAGAGGAACGTGGCGCCGGCGAACGCGCCGACCGCGCCGGGCACGCCGATCTTGAGGACGACCTTCCAGTCGACGTTGCCGAACTTCCAGTGCGAGACGCCGGAGACCAGCGTGGTGCCGATCTCGGCAAGGTGGACCGTGGCCGAGGCCGCGGCCGGGTTGGTGCCGATCGCCAGCAGCAGCGTGGTGGACGTGACGCCGTACGCCATGCCGAGGCTGCCGTCGACGAGTTGTGCTCCGAGGCCCACGAGGGCTAGGAGGATCAGTTTCCTCATGGTCTCTCCAGTCCAGGGGGTGCGTGCCGGTTCTTGGCCGCGCCCATCTTGCCTACCATTTCGATAGGAGAACGGCAAGAGAGTCCCACGGTGACGGACGGGACTGTGCGCCCGTCCCGGACAAAGGCGCTGCTTAACCTGAGCAGCGATCGAACTTGATCGTGCTCGTTCCGAGCTGTGGTCTTGGAGCGAACGGCGTAGCGTACGGGGCGATCGTGCCAAAGTGGAGGTCCGCATGACCGCCGTCGAACCGAAACCGCGTCCGCTCGTCACGCGCCCCTATCCGGTACGCCGGCAGGTGCGCGGCAGCGCGCTGGCCCGCATCCTGCGCACCACCGATGCCAAGCAGATCGGCATCATGTACCTGACCACGGCGTTCGGCTTCTTCATGATCGGCGGCCTGATGGCGCTGCTCATGCGCGGCGAGCTGGCCCGGCCGGGCATGCAGTTCCTCTCCCCCGAGCAGTACAACCAGCTGTTCACCATGCACGGCACGATCATGCTGCTGCTGTTCGCGACGCCGATCGTGTTCGCGTTCGCGAACTTCGTGGTGCCGATCCAGATCGGCGCGCCCGACGTGTCGTTCCCGCGGCTGAACTCCTTCGCGTACTGGCTCTACCTGTTCGGCGGCTCGCTGGCGGTGGCCGGCTTCGTGGTGCCCGGCGGCGCGGCCGACTTCGGCTGGACGGCGTACACCCCGCTGAGCAACGGCATCCACTCCCCGGGCATCGGCGCGAACATGTGGGTGGTCGGCCTGGCGATCAGCGGTCTGGGCACGATCCTCGGCGGCGTCAACATGATCACCACGATCCTGACGCTGCGGGCGCCCGGCATGACCATGTTCCGCATGCCGATCTTCACGTGGAACATCCTGCTCACCAGCCTGCTGGTGATCCTGATCTTCCCGTTCCTGGCGGCCGCGCTGTTCGCCCTGGCCGCCGACCGCATCCTCGGCGCGCATGTGTTCGCGCCCGAGACCGGCGGCCCGATGCTCTGGCAGCACCTGTTCTGGTTCTTCGGCCACCCCGAGGTGTACGTCGTGGCGCTGCCGTTCTTCGGCATCATCACCGAGGTCATCCCGGTGTTCAGCCGCAAGCCCGTCTTCGGCTACAAGGGCCTGGTCTCCGCGACGCTGTTGATCGCCGCGCTGTCGTTCGTGGTGTGGGCCCACCACATGTTCGCCACCGGCCAGGTGCTGCTGCCGTTCTTCAGCCTGCTCAGCTATCTGATCGCGGTGCCGACCGGCATGAAGTTCTTCGTGTGGATCGGCACGATGTGGCGCGGCCAGATCAGCCTCGAGTCGCCGATGCTGTTCGCGCTCGGGTTCATGGTGACCTTCCTGTTCGGCGGCCTGACCGGCGTGCTGCTGGCCTCCCCGCCGATCGACTTCCACGTGCACGACAGCTACTTCGTGGTCGCGCACTTCCACTACGTGCTGTTCGGCACCATCGTGTTCGCGGTGTTCTCGGGCATCTACTTCTGGTTCCCCAAGATGTTCGGCCGGATGCTCGACGACCGCCTCGGCAAGATCCACTTCTGGTTGACGTTCATCGGCTTCCACACGACCTTCCTCGTGCAGCACTGGCTGGGCGCCGAGGGCATGCCCCGCCGCTACGCCGACTACCTGGCGACCGACAGCTTCACCACGCTCAACACGATCTCGACGATCGGCTCGTTCATCCTGGGCGCCTCGACGCTGCCGTTCCTCTACAACGTGTGGAGGTCCTACCGGGTGGGCCAGCTCGTGACCGTCGACGACCCGTGGGGTCACGGCAACTCGCTCGAGTGGGCCACCTCGTCCCCGCCGCCGCTGCGCAACTTCGACAAGATGCCGCGGATCCGTTCGGAGCGGCCCGCGTTCGACGCGAAGTTCCCGGAGCTGGCCGCCGGCGCCCAGACGGCCGCGGGCCCGCCCGAGGGTGGCGCGCGACCGCTCACCGAGGAATCGCACGGCGGCGCGACCTATCAGGAGGACCGCTGACTATGACGTCCGCCTATGCGTGCGGGCGGGTGCTAATTTGAGGACGTGGCCGGCCCCACGCGTGACCAAAAGGTAGCCGAGTCCGCGTCGGACACTCCCTCCCCCGAGCGTTCCCCGGCCGGGAGCATTCGCGCGCGGGCCTTCGACGCGGCGGCATTGCTCGGCACGGTCGCGCTCGTCCTGGCCCTCGCCCAACTGCCGGCGTGGCGGGCCGCCTTCTCGACGATCGCGGCGGTTGCGCTCGCGGCGCTGATCTTCGCCGTCCGCTACGCGCGGGGCCGATGGAAGATCCCGCTCGCCTCCGTTCTCGCCTTCGTGTCGCTCGGCGCGCTCGTGACCGTCTACCTGCAGCCGCAGCTCACCGGGTCGAGCGCGGAACCGGCCCCCGGCCCGGCCACCAGTGCCGGTCCCCCGCCGCGGGTGGCGATGGCCGCCCTGCAGCCGGGCGACTGCATCAGCGGCAGCGACCTGCGGCTCGCCGACTCCAACGCCAACTGGCCGTCCAGCACGACCGTGGTCCCCTGCGACCAACCGCACGACGGCGAGGTCATCATGTCGTCGGACCCGTGGGAGAGGAACGCCGCCTTCCCGGGCGAGGACAGGGTGGACGACGTGGCGCGGGAAAGGTGCCGGGAGGCGTTCCGGTCGTATCTCGGCGTCGAGCATTTCCAGTCGATTTACGAATACGTCTTCCGGTCGCCGCCCGCCGATCTGTGGAAACAGGGCGACCGGCACGTCTATTGCGTCGCCTACGACCCGAAGGCGACATTGCAGAGCACACTGCGGCGCGTTCAGCGCTGACCTTTTCGGATGCCGCGGCGAGACCGCGTCAGGCGCTGCGCAGCACGGACTGCACTCCGGCCAGGAGCTGGTCGCGGGTGTACGGCTTGGCGACGATCATCGAGTCGGGTTCGAGGTTGTTGCCGGACTCGTCGATCAGGGCCTCGGCGAAGCCCGAGATGAAGACGACCCGCAGGTCGGGGCGGCGCTGCTTGGCGACGCGGGCGAGCTGGCGGCCGTTCATCCCGGGCATCACCACGTCGGTGATCATCGCGGCGATCGGGTGGTCGGAGCGGTCGAGCAGGCGCAGGGCCTCCGCGGCGTCGGCGGCCGACAGGACCCGGTAGCCCGCGCCGCCGAGGAAGCGGGCGGTGACTTCGCGCAGGTCGGCCTCGTCGTCGACCAGCAGCAGCGTCTCGCCGCCGGGCGCACCCGCCGACGTGGACAAATCGGACGGACGCACGGCGGCGGGCGCGGCGGAGGTGGAGGCGGGGGCAGAGGTTTGCGTGGTCGGCACTGCGGCGGACGCGGTCGAGGCAGGCGTGATGGGGGCGGGCGCGGTTGAGGCAGGCGCGATCGGGGCGTGCGGGAACAGAGCAGGCGCGGCGGCGGTGGGCGCAGCAGGCGCAGCGGGCGCGAACGGGGCATGCGCGGCCGGGGCGGGCGCGGCGGCGGTGGGCGCAGCAGGCGCAGCGGGCGCGAACGGGGCATGCGCGGCCGGGGCGGGCGCGGCGGCGGTGGGCGCAGCAGGCGCAGCGGGCGCGAACGGGGCATGCGCGGCGGGGGCGGGCGCGGCGGCGGTGGGCGCAGCAGGCGCAGCGGGCGCGAACGGGGCAGGCACGGCGGGGGCGGGGGCGGGTGTAGCGGGTGGAGAGAAGGAAGTCGGGGCGGGCGGCGCGGAAGAGGGGGCGACCGGTGGAGGCGCGGGAGGGGGCGCGGCGGGCGCGGGGGTGGCCGATGACAGAGGCTCGGCGGGGACGGCCGGTTCCCGTACGCCGGGAAGGACGATCGTCGCGGTGGTGCCTTCGCCGGGGGTGGAGGCGAGCGTGAGCTGGCCGCCGGCCTGGCTGACTATGCCGTGGGCGGTCGACAGGCCGAGCCCGGCGGTTCCGGTGGAGCGCTTGGTGGTGAAGAACGGCTCGAAGGCGCGCTCGAGCACGTCCGGGGCCATGCCGCGCCCGGTGTCGCTGATCGTCACCACGGCGTCCCCGGCGGGCGTCGCCGAGGTGGTGACGGTGATGGCGCCGCCCGCGGAGGTGGCATCGCCGCCGTTGGCGACCAGGTTGACCAGCACCTGGCCGATCTGGCGCGGGTCGGCTCGCACGTCGGCCGGGCCGGGCGTGAGCTGCAGGACGACCGAGGCCTCGCCGGCGGCGTCGCGCAGCGTGCCGACCAGGTCGCGCAGCAGCGCGTTGAGGTCGAACGTGGTGGGCTGGGTGATCTCGCGGCGGCCGAACGCGAGCAGCTGCTGGGTGAGCGCCTTCGCCCGTTCGCCGCCCTTGACGACCTGGTCGAGGTCGCCCAGCAGGCTCGCCGACAGGTCCGGCGTCAGCACGTCGGCGGCGTCCTCGATCGTCTCGATGGCCAGCGCCGTGTAGCCGAGGATCGCGCCCAGGATGTTGTTGAAGTCGTGGGCGGCGCCGCCGGCCATGCGGCGCAGGCTGTCGAGGCGTTCCGCGTCGCGCCGGCGCGCCTCCTGCTGGCGGCGGCGGGTCTCGTCGCGCAGCTTCTCCTCGGCCGCCACCAGGTCGGAGACGTCGTCGACCATGAGGACGCCGCCGGCCAGCTCCGCCTCGTCGTCGTGCACCTGCCGCAGCTGGAGCCGCAGGTACCGCGGCGTGCCGTCGGGCAGCTCCAGGCAGTGGGTGAACCGGCGCTCCTCGGCGTTGCCGCGCAGCAGGTCCAGCGCGTCGGGGTGCGCCGTCGAGTCGAGGCAGGCGAGCCAGCCGCGGCCCAGCAGACCTTCCCGGGGCGTACGCATGATCTCCGCCAGCCGCGGGTTGATGTAGTCGGCCTCGCCGTCGGCGTCGATCAGCGCGATGCCCACCGGCGAGGCCACCGCCATCGCCTCGAACCGGCGTTCCGTGTGGTGCAGCTCGCGCACCTTCTCGATCAGCTTCGCGTTGACCGTCTGCGCGTGCGTCTGCGCGAAGTCGTCGGAGGGCACCACGTCGACCGAGACCGGCCCGCCCGCCAGCGCGGCCTCGACGGCGTCGAGCAGCTCGTGCGGGTCCTGCGAGCGCAGCACCACCTGGCTGACCCCGCACGCCTCGGCGATCGGCCGGGTCTCCGGCTCCAGGTAGTTGGCGGTGTAGAAGATGACCGGCGCCTGGGCGGCCTGCCGGTCGGGGTCGGCGCGCAGCCGGTGGACGAGCTCGAGCCCGTCGATGCCGGGCATCAGCACGTCGGACACGACGATGTCGGGATGGTGCTCGTGGGCGAGCCGCAGCGCGTCGGCGCCGTCGTGGGCCTCGATCACCTCGTGACCGCGGTAGCCCAGCAGCAAGCGGACGATGTCCCGGTTCGCGGCCACATCGTCGACGACCATCACCGTCGCCACCGGCGGCTCCTCATCTGCTGATGTCCGTTATCAGCCTAAAGCACGTTTAATCCCTTGTACGGTTATTCACCGTGAGCAGCCGACATGTCGCCACGGCAGCGCTCGCCGCGGGCGGCCTGGCCTGGTCCTGGCGCGGCCTCGCCCGTCGGCACGAGCGCCGCCGCCTCGAGCGCTACCTCCGCCTGGGCGCGATCCTCGAGGAGACGGCCGCGCCCGCGTTCGTCAAGGCGCTCGACGGGCGCTACCGGCTGGTCAGCCCCGCGTACGAGCGGCTGCACGGCATACCCGAGGGAACGGCGACCGGGCGCTACGACCACGAGGTGCACGACCCGGTGCACCTGGCCGAGATGACCCGGCACGACCGTGAGGTGCTCAACGGCAACGGCCCCGTCGCGTACGAGGAGGAACTCGGCGGCCGCTGGTTCGTGACCACGCTGCACGTGCTGCGCGACGGGCGCGGCCGCCCGTACGCGATCTTCGGCGCCGGCGTCGACGTGACCCGGCTGCGGCTGGCCGAGGGCAAGTTCCGCAGCCTGCTCGACGCCTCGCCCGAGGCGATGGTCTGCGTCAGCAACGAGGGCCGGATCGTGCACGCGAACGGCCGCGCCGGTGAGCTGTTCCGCTACCCGGTCGACGAGCTCGTCGGCGCGTCGATCGAGATGCTGGTCCCCGGCGCGAGCCGCAAGATCCACGTCCAGCACCGCAACCGGTACTTCGCCTCCCCGTCGGCCCGCCCGATGGGCGAGGGCATGCTGCTGACCGCGCGGCGCAGGGACGGCAGCGAGTTCCCGGTCGACGTGAGCCTGTCCCCCGTGCAGGCCGAGGGCAAGATGATGGTGCTCGCCGCGATCCAGGACGTCACCGAGCGGCGGCTGCAGGCTCACACGAACGCCCGGCTGGCCGCGATCGTCGAGTCGTCGAACGACGCGATCGTCAGCAAGGCGCTCGACGGCACGATCCAGACGTGGAACTCCGGCGCGGAACGGCTCTACGGCTACACGGCCGAGGAGATGATCGGCCACGACGTCACCCGGCTGCTGCCGCCCGACCGGCTCGACGAGGAGCGCAACCTGCTCGACCGGGTCAACCGCGGCGAGACGCTGCCGCAGCACGAGACCCGGCGGATGCGCAAGGACGGCCGGATCATCGAGGTGTCGCTCAGCATGGCCCCGATGCGCGACGACGACGGCCGCATCATCGGCGCGTCGACGGTCGCGCACGACATCACCGCCCGCGTCGAGGCCGAGAAGCGCCTGCGCGTCGAGCGCGAGCAGCTCGAAATGATCATGTCGGCGGCCGCGGACCCGTTCTTCACCATGGACGAGACCGGCGTGATCTCCGAGTGGAACCGGCAGGCCGAGCAGGTCTTCGGCTGGCCGCGCGAGCAGATCGTCGGCCGCCACGTCGCCGACACCGTGCTGCCCGCCCGCTACCGCGCGGCGCTGCGGCGTTTCCTCGGCGGCCGGTGGGACTGGCTGCTCGACCGCCCCACCGAGCTGGCGGCGCTGCACCACGACGGGCGTGAGCTGCCGATCGAGCTGACCATGTGGCGGATCCGGCACGACGGCGTCGCGCACCTCCACGCGTTCGCCCGCGACATCAGCGCGCGCCGCGAGACCGAGCAGGCCCTGGCCGAGGCCCGCGACCAGGCGCTCGAAACCGCCCGGCTGAAGTCGCAGTTCCTGGCGTCGATGAGCCACGAGATCCGCACGCCCATGAACGGCGTCATCGGCCTCACCGGCCTGCTGCTGGCCTCCGACCTCGACGACCAGCAGCGGCGCTACGCCGAGGGCATCGCCACCGCCGGCACGGCGCTGCTGTCGGTGATCAACGACGTGCTGGACTTCTCGAAGCTGGAAGCCGGCAAGGTGCTGCTCGAGGACACCAACTTCCAGCTGCGGCAGCTCGTCGACGACGTGGTCGCGCTGGCGGCGCCGCCGGGCACGAGGACCTCGGTGACGATCACCGGCGAGTGCGACCCGCGGCTGCCGGCGACCGTGAGCGGGGACGCGGCCAAGCTGCGCCAGGTGCTCCTCAACCTCGCCGGCAATGCGATCAAGTTCACCCCGTACGGCTCGGTCTCGATCACCGTCGCCCCGGACCCCGGCCTTCCCGCCGCTCCGGGAGCCGTTCCCGTACGGTTCGAGGTGCGCGACACCGGGATCGGCATCGACGAGCGTCAGCGCGAGCAGCTGTTCGAGCCGTTCACGCAGGCGGACGCGGGCACCACGCGGCGCTTCGGCGGCACCGGCCTCGGGCTGGCCATCTCACGCGACCTGGTCGAGCTGATGGGCGGGCGCATCGGCGTGCACAGCGAGCCCGGCCGGGGCAGCACGTTCTGGTTCACCGTCGTGCTGCGGACCGCGCGCGACGGCCTGGGCCTGTCCGACAGCCACGCGCTCGACGGGCTGCGGGTGCTCATCGTGGACCGCGACGAGCCCGGCCGGGCCGCGCTGGCCGACCAGCTCACCGCGTGGTCGATGCAGGCCACCGGGGTCGGCACGAGCGAGGCCGCGTACGAGGTGCTGCGCGACGCAGCCGCAGCCGGGCGCCCGATCGACCTGGTCATCCACGACGGCCGCTATCCCGGTGCACCGGCCGGCACCCCCGCGCCCAAGACGATCCTGCTCACCGACGACGCCTCGGAACCCGCCGCGTTCGTCAAGCCGCTGCGCCAGTCGCAGCTCTACGACGCGCTGGTCGGCGTGCTGGCCGTCGCCGACCCGCCCGCTCCGGCCTCGTCCGCCGCGGCGACCGGCCGGGGCCACGTGCTGCTGGTCGAGGACAACGACATCAACCGCACGGTGGCGCTCGGCATCCTGGCCACGCTCGGGTACACCGCGGACATCGCCACGAACGGCCGCGAGGCCGTGGACCTGGCGTTCTCCCGCCCGTACCAGCTGATCTTCATGGACTGCCTGATGCCCGAGATGGACGGGTACGCCGCCACGGCCGAGATCCGCCGCCGCGAGGGGCCCGGCCGGCACGTCCCGATCATCGCGCTCACCGCGAGCGCCCTGCCCGAGGACCGCGCCCGCTGCCTGGCCGCCGGGATGGACGAGCACCTCGCCAAGCCGCTGGTGCCCGCGGACGTCGCCGCCGCGCTCGCCAGGTGGGCGACGCCCGCGGTGGTCACGCAGATCCGCGAACGGCTCGACCAGCTGCGCGGCCCCGACCCCGCGGAGAGCGCGCCGGTCCTCCAGCGGCTGCTGCGCTCGATGGTCGACCGCATCCCCGGCCACGTGGAGCGGGTCAGCCAGGCGCTGGCCCTCGACGACGCGCCCGCGCTGCGCGACGAGGCCCACCAGCTCAAGGGCATCATGGCCAACATCGGCGCCCGGGACGCCGCCGACGCCTGCGGCCGCCTCGAGGACGACGCCCGCCGCGCCGACCTGGACGCGGCCGTCGAGGCGCTGGCCGCCCTGCGCCCCGAGCTCGACGCCGTCCGCGAGGCCGCCGACGCGATCCTGCGCGACGGTCAGCCTGTTCTTTAACCTTTGGCCTTGGGCTTGCGGCGGGGCGGACCGCCCAGTGAGGTTTCGCGTTTGACGGTCTTGCCCACGTCGTAGCGGGTCGCGCGGCTGTGGTTCTTCGATCCCGGAGGCCGACCTGGGCCAGGCCGTGACGGTTTCGGTGCTGCAGCTGGTAGAGCCGAGGCCGGGCGGAGGTTCCGAAACCCTCGCCGGACCCGCGCCGGCGCGAGCCGGTCGGGCGGTGCCGGTTGTTCCCAGGGCCGGCGTAGATCGACAGCGAGCGGGCGGGCCAGTCGTAGTTGAGTGTGGGCGGCGATCATGATCCAGGTCCACCGGTCGGCTGCCCGCGGGTCGCGTAGCTTCGGCCGGGTCCAGCCGAGAGTCTGCTTGAACAGCCGGAAGGTGTGCTCCAGATCGAAGCGGCGTAGGTACGCCTGCCAGATCCGGTCCACATCCTCAGGATCCGCGCCGGTGCCTGACCACCACAGCCACATCGGTTGCGCGGCGCGGTCACCGGGCAGGTACTCGACCTGCAGCCGGATGAGGGTGCCCTCAACGACCGGGAGCGTGCCCTGATGATCGAGCCAGGCGGCGCGGTGGGTCAGTCTGGGGTGTAGCCGGTCCCAGGCTTTGGTTTCGGCTTTTCCGTAGCTGGTCGTCTCGTTGCTCGTGGTCACGGCTGGCTCAGGCCACGAGCCGGGGTCCTTCAGGTCGAACTCGCCGCCGTGCTTGGGTGGACGGCCGCCGGACGGGTGGTACTCGTACGGCGGGGCCGGGAGCCGCAGGACCCGGTCGGCGCGGATGCGCCCGGCCACCTCGATCGGCAGATCCCGCAAGACCCAGGCCAGGCGCGTCACGTCGTAGCCCGCATCGCAGACGACCAGAATTTTCGGGTCGCCGGGCTGCTGCTGGCCGCAGGCAATCAGCTGGTCGATCACGTCACGCAACTGGCTTGCGGTGACCGCGGTGGCGTCGTCGGCGGGACCGAGACGGACCACGTCCAGCATCGCTGTCCACGACGTCCGGCCGGGTTCCAGAGCCGCCACGAAGGAGTACGGCCAGCCGGGGATGAACTGCGCGGCGCTCTTGGCCCGCCCGTACCCGTGGCAGAACAGCCGTTCCGGGCTGCACGCGGCGTCCGATCGCAGCCACGGCGACACGTCCACCGCCAGAACGATCCGGCCGTCACCGAAGCGCGGCACCGGCAGCGCCGCCAACGCCCGCCGAAGCCGCCCCACATCGATACGTCCCTGGTTGAGCGCGTCATACAAAGAGCCGTGCCCGCGCCGGTGCTCGGCCGTCAACGTCAGATCGACCAACGATTTGACCGGCCCGTCCGCGCACAACACCGCGTCGGTCAGCTCGAACAACGCATCCGCCCGCGTGTTCAGACACCGGTAGATCTGCTCTCGGAAGCCCGCCAGCAGATCGATCGCTTCCACTCGCGTTCCCATAAACGCCACAACGATAGTCAATAGGCGCAGGATGCGATCACGCACACATCATCGATCGGAGGGCGCCAGCAGCTCACGCTGGATCATGGCCAGGGCAGCACGGTGAGTTCAGGCCACTGCTGAAGCCAGCGTTCCGCCTTGGCCTCGTAGACCTGGCGCGGAGCTAGAACGGGATTCGGCCGCAGGACCATACCGAAGACGTCGGATAGACCATGTGGCGCATAGATGCGCCACCGTCCGTCCGTTTCTAGACGCACCCCGAGACAGCACGTCGTGGCGGCGAACGAGTCGATCGCCGCCTCGGTGGAGTCGTATGCAGGGCAAGGGACGCCGAACTTCTGCTCATACCACAGATGTACGCGCGCTTCGTTGCGGATCTCGACGTCGGCGGCCAACCCAGTGAAGGCGCGCTGCGCGGCCTTGATCACCTCGTCCTCAGCGTCCCAGGACAGGTCACTGCTGTCGAAATAGAAGATGTCGTAGTCCTTGATACCGCTGGTAGGACTCCTATCCGTGACGACATTCCACACGGTCTGGAAGAGACAGCCCGCCGTCACGTACCAGCCTGGCAACTCCAGCGACGCCGTACGGCTCATCACCTCCAACAGCACGTCATTGCGAGACAGCGCCGACTTCAACGCCACGAGTTGTTCGTCCACGGGGAGGCGACCGATCATGGCTCGTAGCCAACCATGCGCCTCATCCGTTCAACGTGCCCGCCCCTGAGCCGACTTCGAGCCGCGCAGTAGCGCCGCTTGGAGGGTTAAAGAACAGGGTCAGTCGCAGTGCTCGAAGTCGCTGTCGTAGGTGGCGTCGTCGATCGAGCCGCCCCACTTCACGCAGGTGGCGGGCGCGGCGGCGGTCACCGGGCCGGCGTGGGAGTCGAACGTGCCGGTCCGGTCGGCGCGGTCGCGGCCCTCGAGCTCGAGATAGGCGGACATCGGCGACGGCGTGCCGACGCCGGTGGTCTTGACGGTGACCACGCAGTTGTTGCCGCCCTCGCCGCGCAGCAGGTAGACGCGGCCCACGGTGGCGCCGCCGCTGCGCAGCGAGGCCCGGTCGAGCACCTCGAAGCCGTCGCCGCAGACCTCCTCGGGGTCGGCGGGCTCGGCCTCGGGCGTCTCCTGCTCCCCGGGCTCCTCGGTGGGTTCGGTGGTGGGAGCCGCGGCGGCCGGCCGGGACGTCGGGGCCGACGAGCGGCGCGGCTTCTTGCCCGGCTTGGTGGTGGCGCCCTTGGTGGGCGTGGACTGCTCGACCGCCGCGTCGCCGCCGCCGGCCGGGGGCAGGGCCTCCTTCTCGCCGATCGGGATCAGCGTGGCCGCGGCGACACCGCCGGCGCCGAGCACGACCGCCGCGACGGCCACCGCGATGGTGATCGTACGGCTGCGGCTCCTCCGGTCGCCGGGGCCGCCGCTGCCAAACCCGTCGGGGCCGCCGGGGCCTGTGTTTCCGCCGCCGCCGTAGGACGCGCCCGGGCGCGGGACGGCCGCGGCTCCGGAGGCGCCGGTCAGCGGGCCGTACGCGGTCTGCTGCGGGCGGCCCGCCTGGGCGCGGCCGGGCTGGAACCCGCCCGCGGCCGCGACTCCGGGCATCGGCGCGGTGCCGGGCAGCTGAGCGCGGCCCGAGGTGGGGCCGCCGGCGGGCATCCGCCCGGAAGACGGGAAGCCCTGCTGAGGGGCGCCGCCCGAGACGCGGCCCTGCGGCGGGGTGCCGCCGGTCGGGATGCCGCCCGGGGTTCCCGGGCCGGGCCGGCCGTACCCGGTCGGCGGCTGCCGGAAGGCACGAGCCTGCGGCGGGGTGAACGGCCCGGACGACATGCGGGTCTGCGGCCCGGACGCCGCGCGGGCCGCGGACGCCATCTCGGCCGCGCTCGCGAACCGGTGCGACGGGTCCTTGGCGAGCGCGCGCAGCACCAGCGCCGACACCTGCGGGGGCACGTCCGGGGGCAGCGTCGGCAGGTCGCCGTACACCAGCTGGCTGAGCACCTGCAGCGGGTTGTCCCCCACGTACGGCGGGCGGCCGGTCAGGCAGCAGTACGCGACCGCGCCGAGCGCGTACACGTCGGTGGCCGGGCCGATCGGGCGCGCCTCGGCCTGCTCGGGCGCCATGTAGTTGGCCGAGCCCAGCACCACGTTCGTGCCGGTCAGGTTGGTGCCCGCGGCGGACTTGGCGACGCCGAAGTCGACAAGCACGATCGCGCCGCCGGGGCGTACGAGAAGGTTCGCCGGTTTGACGTCGCGGTGCACGATGCCCGCCTCGTGGGCCACCTGCAGCGCGTCGGCCACCTGCGCGACCACGGTCATCGTCTCGGCGGGGGTGAGCCGCCCGGCCTGCTCGATGCGCCGCGACAGTCCTATGCCGTCGACGAACTCCATCACCAGGTAGTCGCCCTCGGCGGTCTCGCCGTAGTCGTAGACCTGCACGACGCCGGGGTGACGCAGCGCCGCCATCATCCGCGCCTCGGTGCGGAACCGGGTCACGAACTCGCGGTCGCTGCGCAGCGCCGGCAGCATCACCTTGATCGCGACCGGGCGGTGGAGCATCGTGTCCTCGCCGCGCCAGACCTCGCCCATGCCGCCGGCGGCGAGACGCTGGGTCAGGTGGTAACGGTCGCTGAGCAGGGCTCCGGGGGCAAGCACCCGATCATGCTACTAGCGCGCCGAAACCGGCCCCGGGACCAGCGGTCCGTTCCCCCCGGCCGCTAGCCTCGGTCCGCATGATCGTATGGATCAACGGCACCCACGGCGCGGGGAAGACGACGACCAGCGCGCTCGTGCAGGAACTGATCCCGGACTCGCGGGTGTTCGACGCCGAGAAGGTCGGCGAGACCCTCATGGACATCACGCCGGGGCTGCCCGCGACCGACAACTTCCAGCACTGGCCGCCGTGGCGGCAGCTCGTCGTGGACACCGCCCGCCGGGTGCTGGACTACACCGGCGGCACGCTGGTCGTCCCCATGACCGTGCTGGTCGAGCAGTACTGGCGCGAGATCAGCACGGGCCTGGCCGGGCATGCCATCGCCGTACGGCACTTCGTCCTGCACGCCGACCGGGACACGCTGCGCGCCCGCATCGCCGGCCAGCATCCGGTGCCCTCCCCGTTCCGCCTGCGCCACCTGGAGCCGTACGCCGAGGCCGCCCGCACCTGGCTGCACGCCGAGCCGAGGTCGTCGACACCACGCACCTGACCCCCGCCCAGGCAGCAGACCGGATCGCGACGGCCGTCACGGGCTGATCGGCGCCGGGCGGCTGCCCGGCCGTCCGCGGCGGGGCGCGGAGGGCCGGGCAGCCGGATGGAAACCCGCCGGGTCAGGACTTCGCGGCCCGCGCCGGCTCCACGGAGGCGCCGGGCTGGGGCGGGACGGTGCCGGCGCGGGCGTCGGCGTCGTCGGGGCCGTCGTCGGTGGCCGCGTCGTCCTCCTCGTCGAGCATCGAGGACTCGTCGAACGGGTCCTCGCCGGCCAGCACGCGCCGGGTGCGCTCGCGGTCGATCTCGCCGGTCCACGTGCCGACCAGGACGGTCGCCACCGCGTTGCCGGCGAAGTTGGTCAGCGCGCGGGCCTCGGACATGAACCGGTCGATGCCGACGATCAGGCCGACGCCGTCGACCAGCTCGGGGCGGTGGCTCTGCAGGCCGCCCGCCAGCGTCGCGAGGCCGGCGCCGGTGATGCCCGCGGCGCCCTTGGAGGCGATGACCATGAACACGAGCAGCGAGATCTGCTCGCCGATCGCCAGTGGCTGGTCGAGCGCCTCGGCGATGAACAGCGACGCCATCGTCAGGTAGATCGCCGTACCGTCGAGGTTGAACGAGTAGCCGGTCGGGACGGTGATGCCGACGACCGGCTTGCTGACGCCGAGGTGTTCCATCTTGGCGATCAGCCGCGGCAGCGCCGACTCCGACGACGAGGTCGACAGGATCAGCAGGAACTCCCGGCCGAGGTACTTGAGCAGCGAGAAGATGTTGAGCCGGGTGAACGCGTACAGGATCAGCGCCAGCACGACGAAGACGAAGATCGCGCAGGTGACGTAGAAGCCGAGCATGATCTGCGCGAGGCTCTTCAGGGCGTCCACGCCGGTCTCGCCGACGACCGCGGCGATCGCGCCGAACGCGCCGATCGGGGCCAGCCACATGATCATGGCGAGGATCTTGAAGACGAGCCGCTGGATGACGGTGATCGCCCGCAGCACCGGCTCGCCGCGCCGGCCCATGCCCTGCACCGCGAAGCCGACCAGCAGCGCCACCATCAGCGTCTCGAGCACCTCGCCGTCGGTCAGCGACGAGAGCAGGCTGTTCGGGATGATGCCGAGCACGAAGTCGGCCAGGCTCTCGTCGGCGGCGCCGCCCGCCTGCTTCTGACCGGCCGCGGCCGACGCGGCGTCCAGGTGCAGCCCGGCGCCGGGGTGGATGATGTTGCCGACGACCAGGCCGATGGCGAGCGCAGCGGTCGACATGATCAGGAAGTAGCCGAGGGCGAGGCCGCCGACGCGCCCGACCTTGGCGGCCTGCCGGATCGAACCGACCCCCAGCACGATCGTGCAGAAGATGACCGGGGCGATCATCATCTTGATGAGGTTGACGAAGCCGGTGCCGATCGGCTTGAGCGCCTTGCCGACCTCCGGCGCGACGAGGCCGATGACGATGCCGGCCACGACCGCGGCGATCACCGCGAGGTAGAGGTAGTGCGTCCGATCCCGCCTGACCCGCGGGGTGCTGCTCTGGGTCTCCATAGCGCAAACTGTGTCCTAGGTCTCATCGACCAAAACATATTGCGTTCATTCTGTTTACTGCACAGATCCGAGACCGAAACATGCCCCTGGCCCGCCGCTGGAGCATCGCGCGCCAGCTGTTCGTGCTTCAGGTGCTGGTCGTGACCGTCCTGGTGGGGATCGGCACGACCGGCGCCGTGCTGCTGGTGCGCGACGACACCGAGCAGGCCGCCATCGACCAGGTCGTGGGCATCGCCGAGGCGGTGGCGCACTCGCCCACGGTCGTCGACGCGGTGCGCGGCAGGAACCCGTCGGCGGTGCTCCAGCCGTACACCGAAAGCGTCCGCCTGGCCACGGACACCGACTTCATCGTGGTGATGGCGCCGGACCGGACCCGGTACACGCACACCCGGCCCGAGCTGATCGGACGGCCGTTCATCGGGTCGATCGAGGGCGCGCTCGACGGCGGCACGGTGATCGAGACGAGCGTCGGCACGCTCGGCGAGTCGGTGCGCGCGGTGGTGCCGGTGCGCGACCGCGGCGCCGTCGTCGCGCTGGTGTCGGTCGGCATCACCACCGAGGCGCTCAACCAGAAACTGCTCGGCCGCACGCCCGCCGTGGCGATCCCGACGGCGCTGGCGCTACTGCTGGCCGCAGTCGGGTCGTGGCTGCTCAGCCGCCGGTTGCGCCGGCAGACCCACGGCCTCGGCCCCGCCGAGATGACCCGGATGTACGAGTACCACGACGCGGTGCTGCACTCGGTGCGCGAGGGGCTGGTGGTGGCCGACCGGTCCGGCCGCGTGACCCTGGTCAACGACGAGGGCCGGCGGCTGCTCGGCGACGACCTGCCGCCGGAGATCACCGAGCTGGTCGCCTCGAAGGCGCTGGTCGAGGACGAGCCCGTGCTGGCCGGCGACCGCATCCTGGTGGCCAACCAGCGGGTGATCCGCTCGGAGGGGCAGACGATCGGCACCGTGCTGACCCTGCGCGACCACACCGAGCTGCGCGCGCTGACCGGCGAGCTCGACTCGGTGCGCGGGCTCACCGAGGCGCTGCGCTCGCAGGCGCACGAGGCCGCGAACCGCCTGCACACCGTGCTGACCATGGTCGAGCTGGGCCGCACCGAGGAGGCCGTACGGCTGGCGACCGCCGAGCTGGAGGTGGCGCAGCAGCTCACCGATCAGGTGGTGGGGTCGGTGAGCGAGCCGGCCCTCGCGGCGCTGCTGCTGGGCAAGTCGGCGCAGGCGGCGGAGCGGGGCGCGCAGCTGGTGATCGACGAGGCGTCGCGGCTGAGCGACACCACCCCGCTGCCCAGCCGTGACCTGATCACCGTGGTGGGCAACCTGGTGGACAACGCGCTCGAGGCGGTCGCGGGCACCGGGCCGCCGCGGGAGGTGACCGTGCTGGTGGCCGAGGCGAAGGACGAGGTTCTCGTACGGGTCGGCGACACCGGCCCCGGGCTGCCCGCGGAGGCCTTCGAGCGGGGCTGGTCGACCAAGGCGCGGGGCCGCGGCCTCGGGCTGGCGCTGGTCCGGCAGGTGGCCGACCGGCACGGCGGCTCGATCGAGGTGGCGGCGTCCCCGGGCGGCGGGGCGCTGATCACCGTACGGCTCCCGGTGGCGGCATGAGCGCCATCCGGGTGCTGGTCGTCGAGGACGAGCCGCTGCTCGCCGAGGCCCACGCGGCGTACGCGGGGCGGGTCGACGGGTTCGAGGTGGCCGCCGTCGCCCACACCGCGCAGCGGGCGATGGCCGCGCTGCGCTCCACGCCGGTCGACCTGGTGCTGCTCGACCTCAACCTGCCCGACATGAACGGCCTCGAGCTCACCCGGGCGCTGCGCGCGGCCGGGATCGGCACCGACGTGCTGGTCGTGACGTCGGCGCGCGACCTGGCGGTGGTGCGCTCGGCGGTGTCGCTCGGGGTCACCCAGTACCTGCTCAAGCCGTTCACCTTCGCCACCTTCCGGGAGAAGCTGCTCGGGTACGCCCGCTACCGCAGCCAGCTGCTGGGCGTGGAGCAGGTCGCCGCGCAGCACGAGATCGACAGGGCCTTCGCGGCGCTGCGCGGCGCCTCGCCCGACTCGCTGCCCAAGGGCCTCGACCAGGGCACGCTCGACCTGGTGCTGGGGGTGCTGCGCGCGGCCGAGGGGCCGGCGGGGCTGTCCGCGGCCGAGGTCGCCGCGCGGATGGGCGCCTCCCGGGTCACCGCCCGCCGCTACCTCGAGCATCTGGCCGAGACCGGACGGGTCGTGCGCAGCCCCCGCTACGGCGGGCCGGGCCGCCCGGAGGTCGAGTACCGGCGGATGTAGGCCTTTTCCTCGGATCGCGCCCCGCCCGGCCGATGAACAGCGTCGGGAGGTGTGATGGACGCGACCGACGAAGCCGTACGGCTGCTGGAGCAGGCGCAGACCGGGCAGGCCGCCGAGGCGGTGGCCCGCGCCGACGCGCTGCTGCTCGACGGCGACCACGCCTGCCTGCAGTTCGTACGGGTGGCCGCGTTCAACGTGCTCGGCGACATGCCGGCGTTCGAGGACGCCGTCGAGCGGATGCTGGCCGCCGCGGACCACGAGGGCAGCCCGGGGTGGCGCGCGACCGCGCTGGCGACCCGCGCCGCGACCCGCTCGCGCGTCGGCGACGCGCACACCGCCAGCTACGACCTCGACGGGGTGCTGCGCGACCTGGTGACGGCCGAGACCGCCGTGGTCGAGGAGACCGAGCCGGTCGCCGCCGTCAACGCCCGCGTCGCGATCGCCATCGCCTTCTCCGAGCTGCGGCTCTACGAGCTCGTCGAACCCCACTACCAGGCCGCGTACGCGCTCAGCAGCGCCGGGCCGGCCAACGGCAACCGCGCGATGTGGCTGATCAACCTGGCCGAGCTGCACCTGCACTGGGCGCTCGAGCTCTACCAGGTGGGCCAGGTCGGCGCCGCCGAGAGCCACACCGAGCAGGCGGAGACGTACGGGACCCGCGCGGCGCTCGAGGCCGACGGCCCGGACGCCGCGGTGTGGCGGGACTACGCGCTGCTCGCCGCCGCCTGCGCCAAGGCCGACCGGCACGACCCGCTGTCGTCCGCCACCGAGATCACCTACCTGCTGGAGCGGCTCCGGGCGTACGGGATGAGCCCGTTGCTGCTCGCCTTCGCCGGCCCGTTCCACGCGGTCGCGCTGCGCCGCACCGGACGCCCCGCGGAGGCGCGCCGGGTGATCGAGCGGGCCATCGCCGAGCTGCCCGGGGACACCGGCGTGCTGCTCACCGCCGCCCACCACCACACCCACGCGGTGCTGCTGGCCGCCATGGGCTCGGCGGAGGCGTCGGCCGGCGTGGCGTACGGGGCCACGCTCGCCGCGGCCCTGTGGCAGCAGCGGCTGCGCACGCTCAACTCGGTCGAGACCATGCGCAAGCTCGAGCAGCTGCGCGTCCGGCACGAGGTCGCCTCGCGCGCCGCCGACGTCGACCCGCTGACCGGCATCGCGAACCGCCGGGCGTTCGACGAGGCGGTGCGCACCGCCTCGCACGGCTGGGCCACCGTGCTGGTGATCGACACCGACAAGTTCAAGCAGATCAACGACACGCTCGGCCACGCGGCCGGGGACGCCGCGCTCCGGGCGATCGCCGGCGAGCTGACCGCGCTGGTCCGCGAGGACGACGTGGTCGCCCGGCTGGGCGGCGACGAGTTCGCCGTTCTGCTGCCCGGAGTCGGCACCGGGCCGGCCCGCGAGGTGGCGCAGCGCATGGTGCAGGCCGTACGGGCCCTGCCCGACTGCCCCGCGACGCTGAGCATCGGGGTGGCCGGCGGCCCCGCGGCGGCGCTCACCGAGGTCGTCGACCTCGCCGACGCCGCCATGTACCGCATCAAGCGCCGCGGCGGCGACGGGGTCGAGGTCTGCGTGGCGCCGCCGCGCGCTTTCGCCGCCTGACCCGCCGCCCGTTACCTTTTTGATCGTCCCCAGCCGGGGACTGCTCGGTCGCTCGGCCCGGTATGACTTACCGCCCCTGTCGTAGGAATGATCCGGGGGGTGTTGTCGCCGGGCCGGGTGGCGTCGATGGACCGCTGATAGGGACACGGCCACCCACGGTGCTGGGGTAGGTCTCTTCGTAACGTGGCTGCCGGCAGTCGACGCCAGACTGGCGATCGAGATGACGGGTGATGTCGCGGGGAGGCGATGCGGTGCACGGCGACTACCAGGTGTTCCTGGGTCTCGATGTCGGTAAAGAAGGTCACCACGCCGTCGCCCTGGACCGCGACGGCAGACGCCTGCACGACGCGGCGCTGGTCAACACCGAGGGCAAGCTGCGGCAGGTCTTCGACAAACTCGCCAAGCACGGCCCGGTGCTGGTGGTCGTCGACCAGCCCGCCTCGATCGGTGCCTTGCCGGTCGCGGTCGCCCGCGCCTGCGGTCACCAGGTCGCCTACCTGCCGGGCCTGGCGATGCGCCGGATCGCTGACCTGTACCCCGGCAACGCGAAGACCGACGCCCGCGACGCCTATGTCATCGCCGACGCCGCCCGCACCCTGCCACACACGCTGCGCCGCGTGAACGTGGGCGACGACGCCCTCGCCGAGCTGAAAGTCCTGGTCGGCTTCGACGACGACCTGGCCGGGGAAGCGACGCGCCTGGCCAACCGCATCCGTGGCCTGCTCACCCAGATCCACCCCGCCTTGGAACGTGTCTTGGGGCCGAAAGTGCAGCACAAGGCCGTCCTGGAACTGTTGTCGCGCTGCGGTGGACCGGCCGGGCTGCGCAAGGCCGGCCGCCGCAAACTGCTCTCGATCGCGTCCAAGAACGCGCCCCGCATGGGTGAACGCCTCACCGAGCAGATCATGACCGCGTTGGACGAGCAGACGGTCACCGTCCCCGGCACTGCCGCGGCAGAGACGATCCTGCCTCGGCTGGCCGACAGCCTGCGCGACGTCCTGCAACAACGCGACCAGCTCGCCGCCGAGGTGGACAGGATGCTCGATGCGCACCCTCTTGCCCAGGTCCTGACCTCGATGCCCGGCATCGGCGTCAGGACCGCCGCCAGAATCCTGCTCGAAGTCGGCGACGGCAGCGCCTTCGCCACCCCAGGCCATCTGGCCGCCTACGCCGGCCTGGCCCCAGTCACCCGCCGCTCCGGCACCAGCATCCGCGGCGAGCACCCGAGCCGCGGCGGCAACAAGCAGCTCAAACGCGCATTTTTCCTCGCCGCGTTCGCTGCCCTGGCCGACCCCGTCAGCCGCGCCTACTACGACCGCAAACGCGCCCAAGGCAAACGCCACAACGCCGCCCTCATCTGCCTGGCCCGACGCCGCTGCGACGTCCTGTTCGCCATGCTCCGCGACAAAGTCCCCTACCAGCCTCGGCCCGCCACCACTTGACCAAACCCATAGGGACACCCCCCGCCTCGGCCCCGTCTCTTTCGCGCCGCGCCGCGCCGACCCGACTCCGCGCCCCCTTTTGCGCCGCGCCGACCCGCCTTCGCCCCCCTCTGCCGCCGCGCCGACCCACCTCCGCGCTCCCGCCCCTCCTTCGCGCCGCGCCGACCGGCCCCCGCGCCCCCTTTTCGCGCCGCGCCGACCGGCCTCCGTGCCCCGCCCTCTTTTCGCACCGCGCCGACCGGCCTCCGCGCCCCCGCCCCCTCTGCGCGCCGCGCCGACCCGACTCTGCGCCCTTTTCGCGCCGCGCCAACCGGCCTCCGCGTCCCTGCCCTCGCCCCTCGCATCTCCGCCGCCCCTTCGGGCGCTTTGCCGCCTGATCGTTAAGCTCGTGAATTGTTTGCCGCGCTTATCGTGAACGCATGGCAACGGAGAAGCCGAGCACTCCGATGGGGACGGTGTCGTTCCGGCTGGGGCTGCTCGGGGTGGCGCAGGACGCGCAGTACTCCGCCCGGCTGTCCGCCCTCGACCTCAAGCCGAAGCACGTGGCGCTGCTCAGCGTGCTGCACCTGCAGGGCGCCGAGTCGCAGATGGAGCTCGCCGGTATGCTGCGCGTGGCGCCGAGCCTGATCGTCCTGCTCGCCGACCACCTCGAGGCGCGGGGTGCGGTCCGGCGCGTACGCGATCCTGCCGACCGCCGCCGGCAACGCCTCCGGCTCACCGACGAGGGCCGCCGCCTGCTGGAGGAGGCCACCACGGTCGCCGCCGTGCTCGACGCCGAGATCACCGCCGGCCTGCCCGCCACCGACCGCGCCGCCCTGCACCGCATCCTGGACCGGCTGCTCTAAATCCCTGGATCGCGCTAGAACCTGTCGAGCACGTCCCAGACCAGGGCGCTCGTCACCGCCGCTCCGACGCAGGCCACCGCAAGCCGCATCCACGATCGCCAGAGGCCGTGCACGGTCGCGAGCCAGACCAGCACGACCACCGGAAGCACCGCCTGCACCAGCTCGGCGGCCACGAACCCGTTGACGAACGGATCCCCGAGCGCGAGCAACAGCGACGGCGGCGCCTCGATCAGGTCCTGCCACCCGTCCCCGGCCAGCAACCCGCACGCCGCCCCGAGCGCCGCAGCGCCTCGCGGCGCCGGCGCCTCCCGGACGACATGTCCGAGCAGTCCGAGCACCGTCCCCGCGACCAGCGAGCCGGCGACCCACAACGCGGTAGCGAACGCAACGTCCCGAAGCCCGTCCGCCACCACACCCCCGGCCAGCCATCGCCGCGTGCCCACGAGCACCAGCAGGTAGTAGACGAGGGTCGCCGACACGAGCAGACCCGTGGCCCGAGCAACGGCGGCGCCCGCACGCAACATCGAGGACGACGGCACGGCCCGCCCTCGGCCGACTTCCGCGGGCGCAGGCACCGCTGGTCCTGGGCGGGCCTCCGGAGACAAAGGCACTACGAGCCCTGGGCGGACTTCCGGGGACGCAGGCACCGACGGCTCACGGCCGGAACGACGTCCGTCCGCCCGGCCTGCGATGAACGCGGCGAGTCCCCACGCGAAGCCGCTGCTCGTCAGCGCGACCATCACCTGCCCCGCGGCGCCGTCGACGAAGTCGGCCGCGAAAGCCAGCAAGCCCAGCACCACCCCGGCCGCGACCACGCCGCCGAAAGCCCGACGGCGCACGTCGACCACAGCCTGCGTCACCAGTCTCCCTCCTCTGCATCGCGACGGGACCGCCCGACTTCGGGCCGCAGCCCCCTACGCGCGGCAGCCGAGGCGCGAGCGCGGTGTCCACAGCGGGCGCTGCGGACCGGGTCACCCTACGCGGCAAAGGAAGGCGGGACGGAGTTGTCCACAGGACCGAACGACGCGGCGCCCGGATCGGCGGAGTTGTCCACAGGGCCGACGCGTCGGACGAGATGAGCGGACAATGATGAAGCGGATCGTGACGCCGGAGTGATCTGGAGAGCGCTGATGTGGGATTCTTCCGGCTATGACCACGCCGCCGCCGCAGCAGCCTGAGCCGAGCGAGACCGGAGCGGTTCAGCCGCCGCCGGCACAGCCGCCGACGCCGCCCGCCTCGGGCGCGCGGCCGGCGGAAGACGCGCGGCCGGCAGAAGCGGCGCGGCCCGCAGAAGCGGCGCGGCCCGCAGAAGGCACGTCGCCGGCAGAGAAAACTCCGCTGGTCGACGCGCCGACGCACGCCCCGCCGAGTCCGGGTGGGCCGGGGGCGCAAGCGTGGGGCGGGAGCACGCCGACGCCCGGCGAGGCAGGGGGCGGAGTATGGGGCGCGGGCACACCGGCGCCCGGCGGCACACCAGCCGAGGCGTGGGGTCCTGGCGCGCCGGCGGCCGGCGCGGCGCCGGGACGGGATGCGGGCACGCCGGCGGCGGGCGGGACACCGGCCGAGGCATGGGCTTCTGGCGCGCAGCCGGCCGGCGCGGTGCCGGGACGGGATGCGGGCACGCCGGCGGCGAGCGGGACACCGGCCGAGGTATGGGGTCCTGGCGCGCCGGCGGCCGGCGCGGCGCCGGGACGGGATGCGGGCACACCGGCGCCCGGCGGGACACCGGCCGAGGCATGGGGTTCCGGCGCGCCGGCGGCGGGCGGGACGCCGGCGCCGGGATGGGGTGCGGGCACGGCGCCGGGTGGTGGGACACCGGTTGAGGTGTGGGGCGAGGGCGCGCCGGCGGCGGGCGTGGGGCCTACGACGTTCACGCCGGTGCAGCTCCCCGAGGAAGTGCCGCCCCCCGAGGCGGCGAGGCGGCGGCGCAAGGTGAACCCGCTGCTGCTCGCGGGAGCGGCGGGGGTGCTCGTGGGCGCGCTCGTCGTCGGGATTCTGTGGGCGGCCAGCTCGTTCGTGGGCGGGGGCGGCGACGCGGCGGACGACGACGCGGCGGCTGCCTGTGGGGTGTTCGGGCGGGTGCCCGACGAGTGGAAGCCCGAGACGGTCACGGAGGCGAACACCTACCAGCTGGCGGGCGCCATCGCGCTGGCGCAGTCGGCGGGGCGGCGGGACGCCAAGTACGCGACGCTCGCCACCCAGGCGCAGCAGGTGCAGCAGGCGGTGGTCACGTTCGACACGGGCCGGGTGGCGCAGCTCGTGGTCGACGTGCGCAACACCTGCGCGGACCTCTGAGGGCCGGCGATGCACGCGGATCAGATCGCGGTGACGGCCGCGACGGTGCGGGCGCTGGTGGACGAGCAGTTCCCGCAGTGGCGTGACCTGCCGGTGCGGCCGCTGGACTCGCAGGGCACGGTGAACGCGATCTTCCGGCTCGGCGACTCGCTGACGGCGCGGTTCCCGCTGCAGCCGCGGGCCGGTGCGCGGCAGTGGCTGGAACGCGAGGCCGCCGCGGCCGCGGAGCTGCTGGGGCGCACCAGGTTCGCCACCCCGGAGCCGGTGGCGATCGGGGAGCCGGGCGCGGGCTACCCCCTGCCGTGGTCGGTGCAGTCGTGGGTGCCCGGCGCGGTGGCCGCGGACGAGGACCTGGGCGACGACTTCGCGCGCGACCTGGCCGAGTTCATCACGGGCGTGCGGGCCATCGACACCCGCGGGCGCACGTTCGCCGGGGAGAACCGCGGCGGCGTGCTCAAGGACCACGACGCGTGGATGGAGACCTGCCTGGAGCGCAGCGAGCACCTGCTCGACGTGCCGCTGCTGCGCCGGCTCTGGACGGGCTTCCGCGAGCTGCCCCGCGGCGACTCGCCGGACGTGATGAACCACCGCGACCTCATCCCGGGCAACGTGCTCGTCGCGGGCGGGCGCCTCACCGGCGTCCTCGACGTGGGCGGCCTCGGGCCCGCCGACCCGGCGCTCGACCTGGTCGCCGCGTGGCATCTGCTCGACCGCGGGCCGCGCCGCACGCTGCGGGAGTGCCTGCGGCCCGACGACCTGGAGTGGGAGCGCGGCCGGGCGTGGGCGTTCGAGCAGGCGATGGGGCTGGTCTGGTACTACGACCGGACGAACCCGGCGATGCGCCGCGTCGGGCGGCGCACGCTGGCCCGCATCGCCGCCCTTTGACATCGATCAAGTCGGATGGTGGGGTGGGGGCGTGAAGGGTCAGATCGTGCGCTCCCCCGCCGGCGAGCGGATCGTGCTGGACGACGTGGGCGGGCGGGTCCTGCTGGACAACCCGGCCGTACGGGTGTGGGACGTGTCGCTGCACCCGGGTGAAACCCACCCGTGGCACCTGCACCACAACCCGTACGTGGTGCTGTCGATCTGCGGTTCCGAGGGCCGGATGGACTGGCTGGACGGCAGCGAGCCGCGCTTCCTGCACGAGTACCGCGGCGGCGCGGTCTACCGCCCGCTGTCGCCCGTGCACCGGCTGACCAACATCGGCGACCGGTTCTACCAGAACCGGCTGGTCGAGCTGAAGGACCTGGGCGAGAACCTGCCGTCGCCGGTGGACGTCGGCCCGGGCGACCGCAGCGTCGAGGGGCAGCCGCCGGGCCCGCGGACGGCGGACGGGCGCGTGCCGGTGATCCTGCACCCGCACGTCGCCGTCTGGACGGTCGACGGCAGCCGCGAGCTCGACCTGGCCGACCGGCCGCACGTGCTCGCCTCACTCGAGCGGGACGGCGAGGTGGCGTACCACCCGGGCGGCCCGGTCAAGACCGGCGCGGGCGAGTGGTTCGTGGTCGAGCTCGCGTACCCGGCTCAGTAGAGGTCGAAGCGGAACACCTCGAAACCGGTCGCGTAGCGCACACCCAGGCGCGTGCCGGCCTGCCGGGCGAAGCCCTCGAGGAACTCCTCGGCGTCGAAGTCGCCGGAGCCGAGCCCGCGCAGATAGGCGCCGTGCGCCTCCAGCGAGCGCACGCCCAGCGCGAACGTGTCGGTGGTGTCCACGCCGTGGCGCGACCGCGGCGACCCGGCCGCCCACACCTGCCGCACGCCGCCCCACTTCTCGAGGCCCTCCTCCTCGATCTGCTCGCGGAACACCCAGCGGTTGGCGGCGTCGCGCACCGCGTCGAGCACCGTACGCCCGGTGACGATGTGGTCCGACATGTTGAGCGCGGCGCCGTCGGGGTCCCAGCTGTCGCGGAAGTTGTTGGTGATGACGATCTCGGGACGGTGCACGCGGATCACCCGCGACAGCACGGCGCGCAGCGTCACGCCGCCCTCGATCACCCCGTCGGGCAGCCCGAGGAACTCGACGTGCTTGACGCCGACGATCGCGGCGGACGCGCGCTGCTCCACCTCGCGCACCGGGCCGGCCTCGTCGGGGTCCAGGCCGTCGATGCCCGCCTCGCCGCTGGTGAGCAACGCGTACGCCACCTCCTTGCCCTGCGCGGTCCAGCGGGCGATCGCGGCGGCGGCGCCGAACTCGAGGTCGTCGGGGTGGGCCACGATCGCCAGCGCGCGCTGCCAGTCCTCGTCGACGGGCTGCCAGGAAACGTCATCGGTCATGGGGTCATCATGCTCCGCATGTCGCTTGATCGACTGGGCAGAATGGGTGACGTGCCGCGCTCCCCGGGGGATTTTCTCGCTTCGCTCGACCCGCTGCCGTACGCGGCGAGGACCGCCCGCGTCGCCGCCTGGGCCCGCGGCGCCGCCGACCGCGCCGAGGTGTGCGCCGAGCTGCGCGCCGGTGGGGCGCACGAGCGTTCCGTCGCCCTGACCGCGGCGCTCGCGGCCGGCGACTCCGGCGGCGTGCTCGCGGCCCTGGACGACCCGCAGCCGTCGATCCGCGCCCGCGCGCTCGCCGCCGCCCTGCGCGCCGGCCTGCTGACCGCCGGCGGGCTCGACCTCGACCGCCCGGCCGCCGAACGCCGCCTGATCTACCGCACGCTCCGCGCGACCCGAACCACCGGCCTCACCGACGCACTGCTCCCCCCGGCCCGCGAGCAGGACAGCGACGCAGAAGCCGACGCACTGCTCCCCCAGGCCGGCAAGCGGGACGGCAACGCAGAAGCCGACGCACTGCTCCCCCGGGCGCGCGAGCGGGACGGCAATGCAGAAGCCGACGCGCTGCTCCCCCGCGTCCGGGAGTTGTACGGCGACGCGGAAGCGGCCGCGCTGCTGCCCGCGTGCGGCGCCGGGGCCGTCCGCGAGCATCTGCCCGCCCTCGACCACGCGGTCAACCTCACCGCGGTGGCCCGCCGCCACCCCGCCGTGCTGCTCGACCACGTCCGCGACCGCCTTGAGGCCGCCGGGCCGGCCGTGCGGCAGCAGATCTGGGACCGCGCCGCGCACGCCGTGCTGCGCTGCGACCCGGCCGGAGTGCTCGACCTGCTGGAACGGCACGCGCCCGAGGACCGGCTGCCCGGCGAGCTCACCCGCTACGGCGGCCTCGCCGCGCGCGATCCCCGGCGCGTGGTCGCCCTGCTCACCGGCGCCCGTCGCGAGAACTGGCTGCGCGGCCGGCATCTGCCCCGCGCGCTCCTGCGCCGCCTGGCCGTGCTGGACGACCGGGAGCTCGCGCCGCTCGGCCGCGGGATCCGGCACGGGGAGGCGTACGCGCGGCTCTTGAGGGTCCTGCCGCCGAGGCGCCGCGGCGCCTTCCACGACGCGGTGCACGCGACGCTGGGGCCGGCCGACCGCACGACCGACCCCGCGGTCCTCGACGCGCTGCCCCACGCGGTGCGGGCGCGGGAGGCCCGGCGCGAACTCGACCGCCCCGCGGCGCGGGGCAGCGTGGGCGTGACCCGCACGTTCAGCGCGTACCTGCCGTGGCCGCAGGCCCGCGACGCCATCGTGGACGGCACCCGCAGCGGCGACGCGGACGAGCGCGCCCGCGGTTACGTGCTGCTGCTGGAGGCCGCCCGCCGCTCCCGCGACCCGCAGGTGCTCGCCGAGGCGGTCGGTCTGCTCGACCGGCTGCGCAACGAGCAGGATCCCGTACGCGCCGCCGCGCTCTCCGCCCTGGCCGGCGCGGCGCGGCTGCTGACACCCGCCCTCGTGCCCCGGCTCACCGAGCTGGCGACCGCAGCGGCGCAGGCGCGTGACGTGTCGCCGGCGTCGCTCGCGGCGCTCGGGCGGCTCGCGGCCCGAGCGCTGCAGCACCACGGGGACGAGCCCGGGCTGCGCGAGTGGGCGCTGCACACCGTCGAGCTGGTCGCGGACCGCGGCACCGCGCCCGTGCTCGGTCGCCTGGACCGGACGCTGCGGCGCGGCCAGGAGACGCTGGTCTTCGACCGGCTGCGCGGCCGGGCCGAGGCCGGCATGGCGCGCGGCCGGTACGAGCCGCTGTTCGCGCTGACCCGCGCCCTCGGGCGGCGTGCCCGGCTGGTGCCGGGCCTGCAGGAGCTGCTGCGCCGGGCGATCGACCCGGCGAACCCGCCCGAAGTCGCGCAGACGGCGATCACGTTGTGGCTGGACGACCCGCGCACCCGGGGCGGACGGGTCGCGGAGGTGCTCGACGCCGACGGGTCGGCCGCGGCCCTCCCCGTGGTGTGGGAGACGCTGTGCGCCCGGCGCACCGATCTGCTCGACCGAGTGCTCGCCGGCGTGCGGTGGGTGCCGCCGCGGCCGCACCACGCCGACCGGTGGCTGCCCCGGCAGCAGGCGGCCTTCGCACGGCTGCAGGAGGAGGTCGCCGCGGACGCCGGCGCCTCCCACGCCACGCGGGCCGGCGCCATCCGGGCCGCGGCCCGCGTTCCGGAGCTCGGCGCCGCGGTCGCGCTGCGGTACGCGGAGTCGTCCGACGTGGTGCTCGCCGAGGCGGCGCTGGGCGCCCTCGCCTGGACCGACCGGCCGGAGCAGGCGCTGCCGGTGCTGCTCGGGCACGCGGGCGACGACCGGGCCGGCGTCGCGCTCTCCGCGGCGGGGCGGGCGGCCCGGTTCGCCGTGCCGTCGCGCCTGCGCGAGCAGCTCACGCCGGTGCTGCTCGGCCCGGGCAGGGTGACCAGCCGCAAGGAGGCGGCGCGGCTGCTCGGCCGGTTCGGTGGGCCGGCGGCGACGGCGGCGCTGCTCACCGCGTACGCCCGGGAAGGTCAGCACCGCGACGTGCGCGCCGCGGTGACCGCTGTGGCGCGGGATCGCCTCGACACCCCGCAGAGCTGGGACATCCTGCGAACCGCGGTGCGTGGCGCCGTCGAGGAGATCCGCGCCGTGCTGGCCGCGAAGCCGGCGACCGTGGCCGACCGGCACCGCACCCGGTACGCGGAGCTGGTCGCTGCCGCCTGCCGCAGCGACGACCGGCGGGTGCGCGGCGTCGCCTTCGGCCTGATGCCGGAGTGGGCGCCGTGGATCGCGGAGGTCGGCGGGCTGGTCGCCGACCGGCTCACCGACCTCGACGCGGGCCTCGACCGGTACTCGGTGGTGCGGATGATCGAGGCCGTGCACGCGGACGGGCTCGGCCCGGTGTGGCGGCGGCTGCTCGAGATCGACACGGCCGGCGACGCGGGCGCCGCCGGCCGCGACCACCCGGCGCGGGAACGCCTCGGCGAGCTGGCCGACGCCGTGGCGAGCTGGTCCGGCGGCGCCGACTCGGCGATCGACCGCGGACCGGCGCTGCGGGCCGCGCGGGAGCTCGCCGACCGGCCCGGCTGTCTGGTGCCCGCGCTGCGGATGATGGTCATGCTCGGCGGGCTCGACGTGCTGGCGGAGGTGGCCGACCGCTGCGCGGACCGGCCCGTCGCGGCCTACACGGTGGCACGCCAGTTCCGGTACGCGACGATGCCCCGCGAGGACGAGGCGCGCTCGCTGCGGATGACCGCCGAGCTGGGCCGGCGCGGCGACGCAGCGGGCGGCCTGCTGGCTGTCGTCCTCGCGACGCGGGGCAGCCACTACGGATGGTCGCCGGAGTGGCGGGACGCGCTGCTTTCGCTGCGGCGGCACCCCGTCGCGGACGTACGGGACGAGGCGGCCTCGGTCTTCATGAGCTGGTGACACCGGCGTCGCGCAGCCGCCGCGCCAGCACCTCGCAGCGCTCCCGCAGCT
Source organism: Actinoplanes sp. URMC 104 (assembly GCF_051386375.1). NCBI lineage: Bacteria > Bacillati > Actinomycetota > Actinomycetes > Micromonosporales > Micromonosporaceae > Actinoplanes > Actinoplanes sp. URMC 104. The sequence goes on from NZ_JBPQTO010000011.1 coordinate 432,047, forward strand.
CGGGCGGCTCGGCGACGGTGAACGCGTGGCCGAGCAGCACGATGTGCAGCAGGATGAAGTCGAGATTGTCGGCGCCGCTGATCACCTCGCACGCGCCCGGCGTGGTGGCGCGGACCACCGCGGCCGACGCCGGGATCTGCGCGCGGACCGTCTCGGCCGGGGCGCGCACCTCGAAGCGCGCCTGGTGACGGTAGACCCGGCTGGCGACGCTCTCCTGCACGTACGCGGCGGCGTCCGGCGCCGGGCGCGGCCGGAACCGCCAGGTGCGGGCGGAGACCTCGCTCATGCGGTCCAGCCGGAACGTCCGCCAGTCGTCGCGGCCCAGGTCGTACGCCAGCAGGTACCACCGCCGGTCCGAGGCGACCAGCCGGTACGGCTCCACCCGCCGCACGTCGCCCCGGTAGGTGAACTCGGCCTCCACCTCGTCGCGGCACGCCCGGGCCAGCGTCATGAGCACCTCCGAGTCGACGGACGGGCGGCCGCCGCCGAACGACTCCACCGACGCGGCCAGCGCGCGCACCTCGGAGCGCAGCCGGGTGGGCAGCACCCGGTCGAGCTTGGTGAGCGCCCGCAGCGCGGCATCGCCGGTCCCGGCCCCGGCCAGCAGCGCAACCGCCGTGGCGATCGCCTCCTCGTCGTCGAGCAGCAGCGGGGGCAGCGCCTGTCCCGCGCCGAGCTGGTAGCCGCCGCCGACGCCGTTGCCCGCGTGCACCGGATAGCCCAGCGTGCGCAGCCGCTCGACGTCGCGCCGGACCGTGCGGGTCGTGACGCCGAGGCGCCCGGCCAGCTCCGGGCCGGTCCACACCCGACGCTGCTGGAGCAGCCCGAGCAGGGCGAGCACGCGCTCGGTCGTCCCCATGTCGTCCACGGCTGCCAGTTTCGCACCACCTGGCGGACCGATCCTGTCCACCATCCGTGCCAGGGTGGGACCATGGACACCTTCGACTGGAACCGGACGCTCCGCGAGCAGTGGCAGTGGCACTGGGAGAACCAGATCCGCGCGCGGCTCGACGGTCTCACCGACCACGAGTACTTCTGGGAGCCCGCACCCGGGGCGTGGAACGTGCGGCCCCGCGGCACGTCCCACGCGCCCATCCAGGCCGGCGCCGGCGACTTCACCATCGACTTCGCCATCCCCGAGCCGTCGCCCGCGCCGATCACCACGATCGCGTGGCGGCTCGGGCACGTCGTCGTCGGCGTGCTCGCCGTCCGCAACGCCGCCCACTTCGGGGCGCCCGAGGCCTCGTACGAGCAGTGGTCCTACGCCGGCAGCGCGGCGGAGGCGTTGCGCCAGCTTGAGCACGAGCTCGACGTCTGGACGGCCGGGGTGCGGGCGCTGGGCGAGGAGGGGCTGCGGGTGCCGGTCGGCGCCGGGGAATCCCATCCCGACGCGCCGATGGCCGGCCTCGTGCTGCACATCCAGCGCGAGCTGATCCACCATCTGTCCGAGGTCTGCCTGCTGCGCGACCTCTACGCGAGAGAGGCCCACCGATGAGCCGCGATTTTCAGGTCACTTTCGACGCCCGCGACCCGAAGGCGCTGTCGACCTTCTGGCGGGACGTGCTGGGCTACGTGCACCCCGGACCGCCCGGGGTGACGCTGCCCGAGGGCGCCGACCCGCTGGCCGCCTGGGACGACTTCCTCGAGCAGAACAACGTGCCGGCGGAGCGCCGCAACGCCGCGTCCGCGCTGGAGGACCCGGAAGGCAAGCGCCCGCGGCTGTTCTTCCAGCAGGTGCCCGAGGACAAGGTCGCCAAGAACCGGGTGCACCTCGACGTGCGCGCCGCCCCCGGCCTGCAGGGCGACGAGCGGATGGCCGCGCTGGAGGCCGAGTGCGACCGGCTGGTGGCGCTGGGCGCCAAGCGGGTGAGCCGCTCGGAGCCCGACCTGCCGCTCAGCTACGGCTTCATCGTGATGACCGACCCCGAGGGCAACGAGTTCTGCCTCGATTGACCCCGGCCCGGCATGGCCGGCGGCCCGACATGGCCGGCGGCCCGGCCACGGGCCGTCAGCCGCCGTCGGCGCTGCGGCGACGCCGGACGGTCCTGCGCCAGGCGACGAGGAAAGCGCCCGCGATCAGCAGGAAGCCGATGAGCTGAAGACCGGGCGAGTCGTCGCCCTCGCCGAAGATCATGGCGGCGACGCCGAGGGCGATGACGGCCAGCGCGGCCGCGTAGAGCTTCATGGAGTGTCTCCTTCGCGATCGGTTGCGGCCACGCCACGCGGCGTCGGCGGCGACGCCCCGGGCGCAGCGGGAGAGGACGCCGAGCGCTGTCCGCCCGTCGGGCGTGCCGAGCGCGGTCTCGTGGGCGATGTGGTCGTGCAGGTCGGCGGCCACCTCGTCGACGCGCCGGGCGGCGACGTCGGCGGGCAGCCGGCGCGTGTAGAAGCGCACCCAGCGCAGGACCAGGGCCGCGGCACGCTCGCTGGGGCGGGCGCTCATGCCGGCCCCGGCGAGAGACGGGGAACGCGCCCGGCGACCCGGTCGGCGCGCGCCTGGTCGGCGACGTGCACGCCGCGCGCGGTCAGCTCGTAGAGCCGGCGCCGCGGGCGCCCCTCGACCGGCGGATCCTCCCACGCGGAGGTCAGCAGCCCCAGCTCCTCGAGCCGGCCGAGGGCCTTGTAGAGCGTGCCGTGGGCGGTCAGCGACCGCGAGCCGCGCTCCTCACGCAGGGCCTGCGCCAGCCCGAAGCCGTGGAAGACCCCCTGCCCGGCCCGGTGCATCACCAGGGCCGCGGTCAGGATGTCGGCCTCGATCGGCAGCAGGGTTCCGGCTTTTCTCGGCGGCATGCGACCATGTTAGGAAGATATCTTCCCAACCGCAAGCCGGCCCGACCCGGCATGATGAGACGGTGGGCGGGCTGGTGTTCGACGAGGTGCCGGAGCTCTACGACCGGGTCCGGCCCGGCTATCCGGACGAGCTGTTCGCCGACCTCGTGGCGGTGACCGGGCTGGGCGCGGGTTCAGCGGCCCTCGAGGTGGGATGCGGCACCGGGCAGGCCACGCGGTCGCTGGCGGCGCTCGGGTGGCGGGTGACCGCGCTCGAGCCGGGCGCCGGCCTGGCCGCGGTCGCCCGTCGCCGGCTGGCCGGGCGCGGCGAGGTCGAGCTGGTGCCGTCGACGTTCGAGGACTGGGACAACCGGGGCAAGCGCTTCGACGTCCTCGTGGCCGCGCAGTCGTGGCACTGGGTCGACCCGGCGGTCGCCGAGCGCCGCGTGCCCGAGCTGCTGCGACCGGGCGGCTGGACGGCCCTGCTGAGCCACGTCGTCGTGCGGCGGCCGGGCGAGCCCGAGATGTACGCCGCGACGGCCGACCTGCACGAGCGTTACTCCCCCGGCAATCCCGCGTGGGGCCATCCGCCGCTGGAGGAGGAGGCCCGGCCCGGCGACGAGGACCGTTGCTACCCCACGGTGCAGTGGTTCGACGGCCGGGGCTTCGCGGACCTGCTCCGCACGACCTCGATCTATCGGAAACTGCCCGAGGGTGTACGCGAACCCCTGCTCGACGCGATCGCCGAGCGCATCCGCACCCGGCTGGGCGACCGGCTCGCGCGCCGCTACCTGACCGTTCTGCGGCTGCGGCACCTGTCCGCGCCCCCGGTCCACAGTGGTAGCGGGCCCGGCTAGAGGCTTCGTGGCGCAAGGCGGCCGGCTGGTCCGGCCCGAGCAGTGCGGAATTCAGTCCCGTCGGCCACCGCGAGAGGGAGCTCGCCGACCAGGCCGGCGAACTCCCGCGCGTGCGTCAGGAGCCGCTCTTCGCGGGGACGCGCCACAGGCGGACCTTGTTGTCGGCGCCCGCGGTGATCAGGCGCTTGCCGTCCGGGGTGATCCGCAGCGCCCAGACCGCGCCGCCGTGCCCGATCAGCGGCTGACCCACTTCGTCGCCGGTCTTCGCGTCCCACAGCCGTACGGTGCCGTCGTCGCTGCCGGTGGCCAGCAGCTTGCCGTTGGGGCTGAACCGCATGGCGCGCACCGGCCCGGTGTGCCCGGTGAGGGCGTCGTAGGCGGGGCGCCCGGCGGGCGTGCGCCACACCCGGACGGTGTTGTCGCCGCCGGAGGAGGTGGCCAGCAGCTTGCCGCCGCGGTTGAACGTGAGGGCGTACACGGGCCCGGCGCCGGTCAGCGGGCCCCCCGCCGGCACGCCGGTGGCCGCGTCCCAGAACTGGATCTTGTCGCCGCCCCCGGAGGCCGCCAGCAGCCGCCCGTCGGGGGTGAAGCTGGTCGCGTAGACCGGGCCGGGGGTGACGTCCGGCTCCTCGCCGATCAACCGGCCGGTCCGCGTGTGCCAGAGCCGTACGGTGTTGTCCTGGCCGGCGCCGACGCTGGCGAGACGCTCGCCGTCGGGGCTGAACACGACGAAGCGCACGGCTCCGGTGTGCCCGGTCAGGGTGTGCACCGCCTCGCCGGTGGCGGTGTCCCACAGCCGTACGGTGCCGTCGTCACCGGCGGTGGCCAGCAGACGGCCGGCGGGGTTGAAGGCGACCGACCGCACCGGCCCGGTGTGCCCGGTCAGCGCCGCCTCGGACCGCTCCCCCGTGGCGGCGTTCCACAGCGACACCCCGCGGTCTCCGGCGACGGCCAGCAGCTCGCCGTCGGGGCTGAACGCGACGGCGTGGACGGTTCCGGCGTGGACGGCCAGCGTCGGCCCGGACCGGCGGCCGGTCGCCGTGTTCCACTGCCGCACCGCCCCCTTGCTCACGGTGGCGAAGACCTTGCCGTCGGGGCGCAGGGCGATGATCCCGTTGGCGCCGGGCACGACGACCCGGTTGCGGGCAGCGACGGCGTCCGCGGCCAGCTGCTGCACGACGAGGTCCGGGCTCACCGCGTACGCGGGCTGCGCGACGGCGGGCACGAGCAGCCCGGCCATGGCCGCGGCGACCGCCCAGCCGGTGCCCCTGACCGTGTTCCTGAGGACTCTCCGAGTAGTCATGCCCGCACCGTAACGATCACCGGTGGGCGCTTCGGGCGACTTCGTCGCCGTTCATCCGGGCGGGGGTCTAGAGCGGCGACGGGCGGCCGCCGGGGCGCCAGCGGTGGACCTCGGCGCCGGGTGGGGCGCAGCGGGCCGCGGCGTCCGGGTCGGCGGCGCGCAGCAGGGCCGCGCGGCCGACGTGGGCCTCGCCGTTCATGGTGAACAGGTCGCCGTACGCGATGAGGTGGCGCGACGCGATCGGGGAACGGCCCACGCTGGTCACCAGGAAGCGGTCGTAGCCGGGATGCCCGGCCGTCGGGCGCGTGAGCAGGCTGACGTAGCGGCACATCCGGACGGTCTCGAAGACGCCCGCGACGTAGTACGGGTCCTCGTAGGCGAAGGCGCGCGCGTCGTCGGGGCCCGGCAGGTCGACGATGTGCAGGCTGCCGGTGGGCAGTCCGGCGCCGGTGAGCGTGGGGCCGCGCGCGACGAGCCGGTCGGCGTAGCGGTCCATGAAGGCCCAGTGCTCGTCGGTGAGGCTCAGCTTGAGCGCCAGACTTCCGGGACGGTCCCGGCCGTACACGAGGAACTGCACGGTTTCCCTTCGGCGGAGCGAACGCCGCCCGGCCGTGGCCGGGCGGCGTCGACGGGGGTGGAGGTCAGGCGGCGGAGCAGTACGTGGACTGCTTGCCGATCACCTTGTAGGGGCAGTCCGCGACCTCGGCCAGCAGCAGCGCGGCCTCGCGGTTGCGGGTGGTCTCCCGGGTGATCACGCTGGCCGGCGGGTAGAAGCCGCCGCCCGACGAGCTGCGCGGGTACATCTCGAAGGTGTACGCGAAGATCTTGTGCGTGCCCCACAGCCAGTCGAGCAGGTCGCCGTCGGTGATGTAGAGGTCCGACGACTGCTCGGGGGTGTAGTTGTTGGTCGCGGCCATCTGCCGGCCGAACGTGGCGAACGTGTTGTTGTCGTCGGCCGTCATGCCGGTGGTGGTGTTCGCGGTGGTGTGCCCGAAGGGCCAGAGGACCAGTTCCGAGTACGTGTGGAAGTCCATCGCGGCCCTGATCTGCTGGCGGCCGCCGACCACCCGGCTGTTCACGAAGTCCCGGACCGCTCGCGTCTCGGGCGCGGAGAACGCCGACGGACCCCGGTAGGTCGCCGACGACGTGCTGCCCGACGAGCCGCCGCAGCAGCCCCAGCGGTAGCCGTAGTTGCGGTTCAGGTCGGTGCCCACGTTCGACGATCCGCTGTTGGGCTGCCGGTTCTTGCGCCACGAGCGGTAGCTGCCGGTCGCGATGTCGTACTCGGAGCCGTCCGGGTTGACCGAGGGCACGATCCAGATCTCGCGGCTGTTGACGACGTTGCGGATCCGGGTGTCACCGGCGTAGTTGTCGGTGAACAGGTGCAGCAGGTACACCGCCATCTCGACGGTCAGGTGCTCGCGGGCGTGGTGGTTGGCGTCGTAGAGGACCTCGGGCTCGCTCTCGTCCGTGCCCACGTTGTCCGAGATCTTCACGGCGACGATGTCGCGGCCCTCGTACGTGCGCCCGATCGACCGCTTGCTCGCGATCGACGGGTACGCGGCGACGACCTGGTTCACCTCGGCGACCATCTCGTTGTAGTTGTGGTACGGCGCGTCCGACGGCGGGAAGTCGTACGTGCTCAGCACCGGCTGCACCGTGAAGCCCTGCCGTTGCAGCGCGCGCACCTCGGCCGGCGTGGCGGTGACCGTGACGACGGCGTGCTCGACCGCGTCGATGGCGGCGCCGGTGCGGGCGATCACGGTGCGCTGCGCGGCGTTGCGTACGTCGTAGATCTCGTACTGCGCCGGCTCGGAGCTGCCGGCGGGCGCCGCGCCGGCCGGCACCCCGGCGACGAGGGCGCCCAGCAGCGCGACGGCCAGCGCGGCCACAGTGGTACGTCGTCTCATGAACGACCTCCAGGTGGGGATTGGTGCCCCTACCTCATCATCGGCGCTGCATTGATGGCAATCGATCAGGCCATGCCATTGACTCCCTCTCACCGGAATGATGGCCGGGTCGCTCAGCCGACTTCGCCCGCCTCGCCGCTGTGGTACGCAGTCAGACATGCCTTGTCACGCACAGTGATCAACGTGGAGGAGGCCGACATGCCGGGAAGAAACCGTCGCCTGGTGGCCGTCGCGGCCGCGCTCGTGGTCTTCCTCGCCGTGGGAGTCGTCTGGCTGATCCGCCTGGTCACCGGCGACCCCGGCCCGGCCGAGTTCGTGCCCGCCGCGACCGCCCCCGCCGCCACGACCACCACCCCGCCCGCGGGCGCCCTGCCCGCACCGGAGCCGCCCGACGCCACCCCGCCCCCGGCCGGCAAGCCCACCGACCGGCCGGACGACGCAACCTCGACCTCGACTGCAACCGCGACCGCGACCGCAACCGAGACCGCGACCCGCCCCCGGAGCGAGCCCACGACGGCGCGGCCGGGAACGACCTCCCCGCGCACGGCCACGACGAGCCCGTCGTCGTCCAGCCCGACCAGCCAGGCGGCGCCTCCCGCGCCGAGGACCAGGGTCATCCAGGTCGGCGGCGTGACGCTGAACAACCGGAACCCCCGCACGATGTGCACGGTGTTCACGAACGACGACGCCGGCCTGCCGGTGCGGATCAGCAACCTGCGCGTCGCCGGCGACCTCCGGATCGACGCGCAGGACTGCGGCACGGACGGCGGAAGCGAGGGACCACAGTGCCGCAACGGGATGACGCTGCAGCCCGGCAAGTCCTGCTACACCGGCGCCTCTCCCACCACCGACGAGCCCGGCCGGCACCGGGGCTTCGTGCGCCTCGACGCCCGCGCGCGGTGCACCTCGGCCGGGGCCAAGGCATGTTCGGGACCCGAGCTCGAGGACGACCCGCCCACCTCCGACCGGCCCGTGATCGTCACGTGGACGGTGACGAGCGACGATCGGGTCTGCTACAACGTGCCGAAGCCCGAGGACGACAACCAGTCGAAGTTCTGCGACACGGCCGACGACGAATGAACAAGCTCGCCCGGCGCACGCACGCCGCGGCGCCGCCACCGGACGCGGGCGGCGACTGGTCCGCCCGCGCCCGCGACCTGGCCGGCATCCTCGCCCCGACGACGGCCGTCACCGCCCTGCTGCTGTTCTTCGGCTACATCGGCACCCGCGCCCGGTTCGAGTACTTCGGCCTGCACCTCGACCTCGCCGGCCTCTCCAACCAGAGCCTCATGCTGTACGGCCTGGAGGTGCTCTACGTGCCGGCCGCGCTGGTGCTGCTGGCCACGCTGGTCGCGATCGGCGTGCACGGCGCGGTCAGCTGGCTGACCACGGACCGGGAACGGCGGCGGGCGGCGCTGTCCACGGCCGCCTTCCTCATGGCCGCCGGTGCGCTGCTGACCGCGCGGGCGACCATCGGGCTGCTGGTGCAACGCGTGTCCCGCGCGGAGGTCCCCGGCACCAGCGCGCTCGCCCTCGCCCTCGGGCCGGTGCTTCTGGCGTACGGCGGCTGGGCCGCCGCGAAGGTGTTGTCGCGCCCCAGCTCGGGCCGGTTCGCCGAGTGGTACACCAGCGCCGCCGTCGTCCGGCTGCGGCGGCTGCTGGCGATCACGGTCACCGGCCTGGCGCTGGTCGGGCTGTTCTGGGCCGCGAACAGCTTCGCGTGGGCGTTCGGCCAGGGCCAGGCGATGAACGACGCCGTCGACCTGCCGAACCGGCCCGAGATCGTCCTCGACACCAAGGAGGCGCTGGCCGGCCTGCCTGCGGGGGTCGAGGAGACGCCGCTGACGGGCGAGTTCAAGCACCGCTACACCGGCCTGCGGCTGCTCGTGGCCGCCGGCGACCGCCTGTTCCTGGTGCCCGCCGTCTGGACCGCGCAGAGCCGTACCCTGCTGGTCCCCTACGACGACCGGATCCGCCTGCAGATGGTCCCCCACTACTGAGCCCCGCCCGGCCTCAGCGGGCGACGAGCACCGGGCAGCCCGCGCGTTCGATCAGCCGGGTGCCGATCGTGCCGAGCATCAGCCCCTGGTAGCCGTGCGCCCGCGGGCCGACGACGACCAGCCGGGCCGCGCGGGAACGCTGCACCAGCACCTCGTCGGGGCGGCCGGCCACACATTCGTACGAGGCCGGCACGTCCGGGTACTTGTCACGCCACATCTCCAGCGGGTCCGCGGCGCCGCCGCCCTCGCGTACGGTGATCGCCAGCACCTGGGTCCCGTGCAGGGACGCCTCCTCGAACGCGTGGCCGGCCACCGTGGAGGCGGACGGGCCGTCGTCGAGGGCCGCGAGCACCGGCCCGGCGTCCGGATCGGAGCGGCCGCGCACGACGACCACGCAGCAGCGCGCCTGGGTGGCGACCTGGCTGCCCACCGAGCCGATCGGCAGCACCGGCAGACCCGCGTCGCGGCGGTTGCCCACGACCAGCATGGCCGCCTCCTCGGAGGCGTGCACCAGGGTCGGCACCGCGTAGCCGGGCAGTGCCTGGCAGCGTACCTGCACCCCCGGGGCGATCTCGCGGGCGTGAGCGACCGCGCGGTGCACGGCCTCGATCGCGTGCGACTCCGCCGAATGGCTGCCGGACGGCCCGGGGGTGGAGCGGCGGCGGTAGTACGCCGAAAGGATCCGCAGCTCGACGCCGCGGCGTACCGCTTCGGTCGCGGCCCAGCCGACCGCGGGCCCGTCGTGGCCCGAACCGTCCACACCGACCACGATCCGCGTCTTGTTCATGTGCGCCTCCCCGAGAACCAGGTCGCCGTACGGCGGCACAGACTCCAGCCTCGACCCGGCGCGACGCGGCGGCAAGGCCGTATGCACAGGCTGACAGACCACGCGGGGGATGCGAACGACGGTCGATCAAGGCAGACTGCCCCGAATGGACGGCGCGATCACCACCGACCCGCTCGGACGGGGCCTCACCGGTCTCGTGCTGGGCGGCCGCTACGAGCTGCTCGACGCGATCGGCGCGGGCGGCATGGCGGTCGTCTGGCGGGCCCGCGACCACGTGCTCGCCCGCCAGGTCGCCGTCAAGATCGTGGCCGGGCACCCGATCCGTCAGGAGGCGCGCGCCGCCGCCGCGCTGTCGCACCCCAACATCGCGCAGGTGCACGACTACGGCGAGGTCACCACCGGGGGCCGGGTCTTCCCGTACGTGGTGATGGAGCTCGTGGAGGGCGGCACGCTGGGCGCCCGGATGGCCGAGGGGCCGATCCCGCCGCGGCAGGCGATGCGGATCTGCGCCGAGATCGCCGCCGCGCTGGCCGCCGCGCACGCCATCGGCCTCGTGCACCGCGACATCAAGCCCGCGAACGTCATGCTCGGCACCACCGGCGCCAAGGTCGTCGACTTCGGCATCGCCGCCGCCACCGCCCCCAGCGGCACCGGCGACCTCGATCCCGAGGTGCTGGGCACCCCCGCCTACCTGGCCCCGGAGCGCCTTCTCGACGACGCGGTCGAGCCGGCCTCGGACGTGTACGCGCTGGGCGTGGTGCTGTACCGCCTGCTCTGCGGCCATTCGCCGTGGACCAGCGAGGACACCACCCAGATGCTCAAGGCGCACATCTACGTCGAGCCCGCCGCCCTGCCGCCGGTGCCCGGCGTGCCCGACCTGGTGGCCGACCTCTGCGACCGCTGCCTGATCAAGGACCCGTCCCGCCGCCCGAGCGCCCGCGAGGTCGCCGCGCTGCTGACCCGCGCCGCCACGCTGCCCGTACCCGCCGCCGGGACACCCCGGTCGCGCCGCCGCCCGGCCGTCGCCGCCGCGCTGCTCGCCGCCGGCGCCGCGGCGGTCGCGACCTGGCAGCTCCTCCCCGACGGCGACTCCTCGACCGCCGGGCCCGCTCCCGCCGTGGCCGGCACCCCGTCGGCCGCTCAGCGCTCCGGCCCGCTCTCCGCCCCGCCCGCCCCCGCGTCCCTCCAGCCGTCCGCCCGCCGATCCGGCGCTCCCCTCCCTCCCGTGGCTCCCCTCGCTTCCCTCACGACCGATCAGGCGGTCGGCACGCCGCCGGCACCGACCGGCACGGCTCCCACCCCTCCCCGGGCGACCGCGCCGGCCGCACCTCCCGCCGGCGGCCCGACCACCCGCCCCACGCCGTCCACGCCCGCGGGCGGACCCGCCCCCGGCACCACCCCGCCGCCCGCGCCCACCACCCCGCGCGACTTCTCCTCCGCCGCCGGCACCCTGACCGCGACGTGCCCCTCGGCCGGGACCGCGCAGATCCTCTCGTACGAGCCGCGCAAGACCTACAAGGTGCAGTCCGCCGACACCGGCCTTCCTCGTCCCCCGCCGTCGTCTTCAAGCACGGCAACGCCACCACCACGATGACCGTGACCTGCTCGAGTGGGGAGCCCTCCGCCAGCGTCAGCTGACGTCCGTCCCGCGCGCCGCATCGGACCGGGCGCGCGACGGGCACAGGCAGGAGTCGGCTGCAGGACCGGTCGCAAGTGGCGGCATCCACGAGTGGCACAGCGGGCTGCGGTCGTGCCCCCGCAACCACGCGGTGAGCGGTTGCGCGTCCCGGCCGATCAGCACGTCGACGACTTTGCGAGTCCCGCAGTCGATCAGCACAGTGCCGTAGTGATGGCCCCGTTCGACCGCGAAGTCATCCACCCCGAGGACCATGACAGGCTCGACCGGCGGGTCAGGCAGGATCCGCACCAGCCGCAGAAGGCGATGGCGGCCGGCAGGCACATCAATAGCGCGCTTGTCCCTGACGTGGCGTCATGCCACATAGTCGGGGTGTGGAGGAGCATCTGACCGTGGGGCGTGTGGCCGAGCTAGCCGGGGTGAGCGTCCGTACGCTGCATCATTACGACGAGATCGGCCTGTTGCGGCCATCGGGGCGGACCGTCGCGGGGTATCGGGCCTATTCCGCGGACGACATGGAGCGGCTGCGGGAGGTTCTCGCCTATCGGCGGCTGGGTTTCGGATTGCGAGAGATCGCGGATCTGGTTGATGACCCGGCCACTGACGCGGTCGCGCACCTGCACCGGCTTCGGGGTCTGCTGCTGGAGCAGCGTGACCGTGCTGCTGCCATGGTGGCGGCCATCGACAGGGAACTGGAGGCTCGGGCAAGGGGCATCAGGACGACTCCGGAGGAGCAACTCAAAGTGTTCGGCGCGCAGTTGTACGACACCATCGGGTTCGCCTACCCGGCCACGCGGCACACCGAGCCCCGGATCGCCGCGCGCATCTGGGACGCACTCGGGGACGCCCGAACGGTATTGAACGTCGGGGCAGGCACCGGTTCTTACGAGCCACCGGACCGTGAGGTCACGGCGGTGGAACCGTCGGCGGTCATGCGAGCACAACGTCCCCCAGGTGCCGCACCCTGCGTGGCAGCTGAAGCCGAACGCCTGCCGTTCGGGGACCAGTCCTTCGACGCCGCCATGGCGGTCAGCACCGTCCATCATTGGCCCGACCCGGTCGCCGGGCTGCGGGAGATGCGGCGGGTGGCCCGCCGCGTGGTGGTATTCACCTACGACGCCGACAACACCGGCTGGCGCGAGCGGTTCTGGCTCACCCGCGACTACCTGCCCGAGTTCGCTGACCTCCTCGTCGGCTGGCCGTCCTTGGCCGACCTGACTCAAGCGATCGGGGGCCGCGCCGAGCCGGTGCTCGTCCCGTGGGACTGCGCTGACGGCTTCTTCGAGGCGCATTGGCGCCGGCCTGAGGCCTATCTGGATGAGCATGTGCGCCGCGCGGTATCGGTATGGACCAGGGTCGGACAGCAGGCCGAGCAGCGGGCAGTGGCCGAACTCCGCAATGATCTGTCCTCAGGCCGGTGGGCAGAGCGTAACCGCGACCTTGTCGCCCTCGACACGGCAGAACTCGGTCTTCGTCTGCTCGTGGCCTGAATATCCCTCCCGACAAGCGCGCCCGGCGAGCTGACCCACAGACCGGACCCGCAACCCCGGCGGGACGCACGGATCTGCCGCTGACCGTGTCGTCGGCTTGGCACCTTCGTCACTCTTACTGACGATCACGCGCACTTCCAACGGCGTTCAGACCGGCTCAACCGGCGATGCGGTCCGAGGGCGACGGCCGCCCTTACAGGCGATCAATCCGATCGTGATCACAGCCGCGAACCACACGCTCCACTGAACCGGCTCCGCCATCCGGCTCTCCGGCGTCGGCGGCAGAAGAACCATCTGCAGCGCCGCACCAACCGGGACAACGCAGGCGGCGACCGCGCCGACCGCACCGCCACGCCGGATCAACGCGCCGGCAACACCGAGCGGCGGACCGAGCACCACGCTGCCGATGAGCCAGTACCTAGTCACCCAGCCCCACCAGGTGCCACCGTCGAACAGCAGATCCGTTCCGTAGTAGGCGGCGGTGGCACACATCAGCGACAGACCCCCAGCCACCGCTGCCCGCGCTGATCCCGCAACCGGCCGCACATTCCGGCTCGCCAGCCAACCCGTCAGCACAGCCAAAGCTGCCCACGCCCAACCGGCATCAAGAATCAGGCTCGCGAACTCCGCCACCTGCGACCAGCTACCCCGCTCAGCGCGCGCATCACTCACTTCACCAAGAAACACCGGCACGTGATTCACCACCGAATCGACGCTGCCCACCAGCATTCCCGCGATCAGGGCTACACCGACCCACCACACGCGACCAAGCCAGAAACTCACGACGATCATTCTGCCGGACCTGCCGGCATGCATGATTTTCCACCACAAGCCACTTAGGGATCGGTGCACTGATCTGCCGCAGACTAGGCGCGCGGTGTCTCCGGCGCCTGTCACCCTGCGTCAACGGCGTGCTGACCGAGGACACGTCCGCCGGTACTCGCGTGAAGTGGGCGCCCGAACTCGCGAACATCGAGAGAGGTGAGATCCCGAGGGCGCAGAAACGCGTGACCGAACCACTGCCCCGATACCAGCCCGTTACCAACGCCGAAACAGGGCAAACACCGCCTGCCATGACCTCATGGCCAGCAGGTACGCCACGCGATGGCGCGCCGACACGCATCCGCCACGGGATGCCGTCGATCAATTGTCGATTCGTCCACTGCGACGGCCGACTGGGCCGCTTCAGCGCAGGCAACAACGCCTCCGGCTGCGCGCCCATTGCGCGTCGGTCAGATCAAGCCGCCTCGTCACCGCCATGGTGGCCACGAGGTCTCCAACATTCATGTTCTTGTTGGTCGATGGACCTCACTGCGTACCGACCAACGACACATCTCCTTCGAGACGCGCCCTGGTCGCAGCATGAGCCGGTCGTGCTCGCCGGCCGACTGCGTGAAGGCGCGGGCCAGGCAATGGTCGCCGCGGCACTGGGCCGACCGCGGTGCATCACCAGCCGGAAGATGGCTCCGCGACGATCATGCGGTGGGGCCATCCCTACCCCCCACCCACCCGGGGAGCGGCGGTGGGGCCGAAGGGACGCGACCATACACCCGCCGCCTGGGAGAGGGGCCGGTTGTCCACAGGTCCTCAGTGCGACTCCCTGGAGACTTGATCGCCGCTGGAGCCGAGCAGGAAGTCGCAGTCGGCGCCGGTGTTGGCCTGGCCGACCGTCTCGACGTAGAGCTTCTCCCACCCCCGGCGCGGCGACGCATAAGCGCGCGTGGCCTCCGGGGACGGCTCGCGGGCCTCCCACTCGGCGGCGGGGACGTCGACGTCGAGGCGGCGGCGTTCGAGGTCGAGGACGATCATGTCGCCGGTGCGGACCTTGGCCAGCGGCCCGCCGGCGGCGGCCTCGGGGGCTACGTGCAGGACCACCGTGCCGTACGCGGTGCCGCTCATCCGGCCGTCGCAGATGCGCACCATGTCGCGGACGCCGTCGGCGAGAAGCTTGGCGGGCAGCGGCATGTTGGACACCTCGGGCATGCCGGGGTAGCCCTTGGGGCCGCATCCCCGCAGCACGAGCACCGAGTCGGCGGTGACCTCCAGCGACGGGTCGTCGAGGCGGGCCTTGAGGTCCTCGACGGAGTCGAAGACGACGGCCGGGCCGCGGTGCTGCAGCAGGGCGGGGCTGGCGGCGGCCGGCTTGACGAGGGCGCCGCCGGGGGCGAGGTTGCCGTAGAGCACGGCGATGCCTGCCTCCAGCTGCAGCGGGTCCTCGCGCGGGCGGATCACCTCGCGGTCGTAGACGCGGGCGTCCGCCAGGTGGTCGACGAACGGGTCGCCGGTCACGCACAGCGCCGCGGGGTCGAGCAGGTCGCGGACCTCGGCGAGCACCGCGTGCAGGCCGCCGGCGCGGTACAGGTCGTCCATCAGGAAACGGCCCGCCGGCTGCAGGTCGACCAGCAACGGCACACCGGCGCCCGTACGGTCGAAGTCGTCCTGGGTGAGCTCGACGCCCAGCCGGCCGGCGATCGCGAGCAGGTGCACCACGGCGTTGGTGGAGCCGCCGAGGGCAGCCAGCGCCACGACAGCGTTGAGGAACGACGCGCGGGTCATCACCGCGCTCGGCCGCAGGTCGCGTTCGACGAGGTCGACGGCGAGCACGCCGGTGGCGTGCGCGGCCTCGAGCAGGCGGCTGTCGGGGGCGGGCGTGCCCGCGACGCCGGGCAGCGTCATGCCGAGCACCTCGGCGAGCAGCCCCATGGTCGAGGCGGTGCCCATCGTGTTGCAGTGGCCCTTGCTGCGGATCATCGACGACTCGGAGCGCTGGAACTCGGCCTCGGCCAGCGTGCCCGCGCGCACCTCCTCGGACAGCTTCCACACGTCCGTGCCGCAGCCCAGCGGGACGCCGCGGAACGTGCCGGTGAGCATCGGGCCGCCGGGCACCACGACGGCCGGCAGGTCGACCGACGCGGCCGCCATGAGCAGCGCGGGGATCGTCTTGTCGCAGCCGCCGAGCAGCACGACGCCGTCGATCGGGTTGGCCCGCAGCATCTCCTCGATCGCCATCGCGGCCATGTTGCGCCACAGCATCGCGGTCGGGCGCACCTGCGTCTCGCCGAGCGACACGACCGGCAGGTTCAGCGCGACGCCGCCCGCGCGGTGGATGCCGTCGGCGACGCTGCGGGCGACCTCGTCGAGGTGCATGTTGCACGGCGTCAGGTCGGAGGCGGTGTTCGCGATCGCGATGTGCGGGCGGCCGTCGAACGCGTCGGCGGGCAGCCCCCGCCGCATCCAGGCGCGATGGATGTAGCTGTTCCGGTCGTCGCCGCCGTACCACTGTGCGCTCCGTCGAACAGCCATGCCCGGACTGTAACCCCCGTCCCGGCGAACTGGGAAGATCGGCTACGGGGGCCTACGATCGGAGACCATGACGGCGCGCTTCGTGGCCAGGCCGGCGGGCGCGGAGGCGTACGCCCTCGGCGAGGGACCCATCTGGGATCACGACCGGCAGCGGCTGCTGTGGGTCGACATCCTCGGCGGCACGGTGCACGCGGGCCACGTCGAGCCCGGCCGGATCACGGTCACGCAGACCTGGGAGTTCGGCGACCTGGCGTGCGCGGTGGCCGTGTCGCAGGCGGGCGACCTGCTGGTGGCCACGCGCAGCGACGTCGTCGAGGCCGCCGGCCGTACGCCGCTGGCCCGGCTCGGCCGGGCGGGCAGCCGCCTCAACGACGGCGGTGTCGACCCGGACGGCCGGTTCCTGATCGGCAGCATGGCCCTCGACGGCTCGCAGGGCACCCAGCGGCTGGTCCGGCTGGACGGCGACGCGGTGACCGTGCTCGACGACGACCTGACCCTGTCGAACGGGCTGGCGTGGAGCCCGGACGGGGGCACGCTCTACAGCATCGACTCGGTGCCCGGCATCGTGTACGCCCGCGCCTACCCGTCCGGTGAGCGCCGGGAGGCGTTCCGCATCTCCGACGGCACGCCAGACGGCATGTGCGTGGACACCCTCGGCAACCTGTGGATCGCGGTCCACGGCCGCGGGCGGGTCGAGTGCCGCACGCCCACCGGCGACCTGCTCGCGGTCGTGGAGGTGTCGGCGCCCCAGCCGACCAGTTGCGCGTTCGCCGGGCCCGGCCTCGACGTCCTGGTGATCACGACCGCCACCGAGAACATGTCGCCCGCCGACCTGACCCGGCACCCCACCTCCGGACGCCTGTTCACCGCCGACGTGGGAACGACCGGTCTGCGTACGCCGTACTGGAAGCCCTGATACGCCGTACTGGAAGCCCTGAGAGAAGGAGTTCGGCCGTGCAACTGATGCGCATCGGCGCGCCCGGCGTCGAGAAGACCGCCGTCCGCGTCTCGGACGACACCTACGTCGACGTGTCCGACCTGGCGCCGGACTTCGACGAGACGTTCTTCGGCAGCGGCGGCCTCGCACGTCTGGCCGGCCCGGTGGCCGAGCGGGTCGCGGCCGGCGACGTGCAGCCGTTCGGCGACCAGCGGATCGGCGCCCCGATCGGGCGGCCGCACCAGATCCTGTGCATCGGGCTGAATTACAGCGACCACGCCGCCGAGACGGGGCAGGCCGTGCCCGCCGAGCCGATCGTGTTCAACAAGTCGCCCAACACGCTGATCGGACCGGACGACGACGTACGGATCCCGCGCGGCTCAACCAAGACCGACTGGGAGGTCGAGCTCGGCGTCGTGATCGGCAAGCGCGCCTCGTACCTGGACTCCCCCGAGGCGGCCGCGGACCACATCGCCGGCTACGTGCTGGTCAACGACGTCAGCGAGCGGGCGTTCCAGAACGAGCGCGGCGGCCAGTGGGTCAAGGGCAAGTCGGCCGAGACGTTCAACCCCGCGGGCCCGTGGCTGGCCACCCCCGACGAGATCCCCGACGTGCGCGACCTCGACATGTGGCTCGACGTCAACGGCGAGCGCCGCCAGACCGGCACCACCAAGACCATGATCTTCGACCCGTACTTCGTGGTGCACTACCTCAGCCAGTTCCTCGTGCTGGAGCCGGGCGACCTCATCAACACCGGCACGCCGCCGGGAGTCGGGCTCGGCATGAAGCCGCCGGTCTATCTGAAGCCCGGCGACGTGATGACGCTCGGCATCCAGCACCTGGGCAGCGCCCGCCAGCGCGTGGTGGGCCCCCGATGACCGGGCTGCGCGCGATCGTCACCGGCGGCGCCTCGGGCATCGGCCTGGCCACCGCGGGGCTGCTGGCCCGGCGCGGCTACCGGGTCGCGTCGCTCGACCTGAACACCGACGTGCCCGCGCCGCTGCTCGGCCTGCGCTGCGACGTCACCGACGACACCTCGGTACGGACGGCGGTCGCCGCGGCGGCGGCCGAGTTCGGCGGGCTCGACGTGGTGGTCAACAACGCGGGCATCGGCGCGCAGGGCACCGTCGAGGAGAACGACGACGCCGAGTGGGCGCGGGTCTTCGACGTCAACGTGCAGGGCATGGTGCGGGTGACCCGGGCCGCGCTGCCGCACCTGCGCGAGTCGTCGCACGCCGCGATCGTCAACACGTGCTCGATCGTCGCCACCGCCGGGCTGCCGCGCCGGGCCCTCTACAGCGCCACCAAGGGCGCGGTGCTGTCGCTGACGCTGGCGATGGCCGCCGACCACCTCGCCGAGGGCATCCGCGTGAACTGCGTGAACCCGGGGACGGCCGACACGCCGTGGATCGGCCGGCTGCTCGCCGCCGCCGACGACCCCGAGGCCGAGCGGGCCGCGCTGGAGGCCCGCCAGCCCACCGGGCGGCTGGTCAGCGCCGACGAGGTCGCGGACGCCATCGCGTACCTGGCGGGGCCGGACGCGTCGGCGACCACCGGTGTCGCGCTGGCCGTGGACGGCGGCATGCAGGGTCTGCGGCTGCGCAAATAGTCTTGGCGTCATGCGCCACGTGAGCAACGAGGAACGGCGTGCCCGGCTGGCCGTACGGCACGCGCTGGCCGGCAAGGCGGAATCGCCCGAGGCTGCCACGCGGGCGATGACGGTGCTGCACTCCACCGAGCCGGCGACCGTGTACCTGTCCTGCTGGGCGCGGGTGCCGTCGTTGTCGGCTGCGGACGTCGACCGTGCGCTGTACGCCGACCGTACGCTGGTCAAGCAGTTGGCGATGCGGCGGACGCTGTTCGTCTTCCCGCGCGAGCTGCTGCCCTTCGTGTGGCCGAGCGCGTCGGCCCGGTCCGCGGCCATGGAACGCGCCGCGATCACGAAGGACGCGGTCAAGGCCGGGCTGGCCGCGGACGGCCACGAGTGGCTCGACCGGGCCCGCGCCGCCGTGCTCGACGTGCTCGCCGACGCGCCCGAGGGTCTGCTCGCCGCCGACCTGCGCCGGGCCGTGCCGATGATCGACGTCAAGGTCGCGGTGACGCCCGGCGTCTCGTGGAGCGCGGGACGGGTGCTGACCCACCTGGGTCTGACCGGCGACGTCGTGCGGGGGACCAACACGCAGGGCTGGCACGTCTCGCGGCCCCGGTGGACCCTCATGCGGCACTGGCTGTCCCCGGTGCCGGCCCCGCTGTCCGCGGACGAGGGCTACCGGGAGCTGGTCCGCCGCTGGCTGTTCACGTTCGGCCCCGGCACCGAGGACGACCTCGTATGGTGGCTCGGCTCCACCAAGGCGGTCGTGCGCGCCGCCCTGACCGCCCTGGCCGCCGAGCCGGTGACCCTGGACGGCGGCGCGACCGGCTGGCTGCTGCCCGACGACCTCGGCGTGGTGCCCTGGCCCGAGCCGTGGGCCGCGCTGCTGCCGGTCCTCGACCCCACCGTGATGGGCTGGAGGGGCCGCGACTTCTACCTGGGCCCGCACCGCTCGCTGCTGTTCGACCGCAACGGCAACGCCGGCACCACCGCCTGGTTCAACGGCCGCGCCGTGGGCTGCTGGACCCAGGACGCCGCCGGAGTCGTCCGGGTGCGCCTGCTCGAGGACGTGCCTGCCGACGGCCGCCGGCTGCTCGACGCCGAGGCCGCCCGCCTGACCGCCTGGCTCGACGGCCACCGCGTGGGCAGCGTCTACTCCTCCCCCGCCATGAAGCCCTGAGGCGTGGACGGAGCGGCCGGGGTGCTCAGCTCAGCCAGGCCCGGGCGGCGGCGAGCAGGGAGGCCACGCCGGCCTCGATCGTCGGGTGCGGCACCGGGTGGTACTGCGGCGAGTGGTTCGACGGGATGCGCCCGGCGACCTCCATGAGCTGCTCCCTGGTGGTGGCGCCGGCGAAGAGCGCGGGGTCGGCGCCGCCCTGCAGCCAGTAGGTGATCGGCGCGCCCGCGGCGGTGGCCAGCACCTGCACGTCCTCGCTGCTGGGCAGCGGGCCCGGGTCGAACACCCGGCCGGGGCCGGCCACCGACTCCAGCGCCGGGCGGGTCCGCTCGGCCGCCGCGACGTCGTTGGTCAGCGTCGGCGTGGACTCCTCGAGCACGACCACCGGATCGCGCGGTGCGCCGGCCGCCGCGGCCTCGGCGGCGACGATGCGCCTGATCGCGGCCAGCACCCGGTCGCGCACCTTCGCGTCGTACGTGCGCACGTTGAGCAGCAGCGTGGCGGTGTCGGGGATGATGTTGTGCTTGGTGCCGGCCTGCACCGAGCCGACGCTGACCACGGCCGTCTCGGCGGTGGACACCTCCCGCGAGACGATCGTCTGCAGCCGCAGCACCGTCGCCGCGGCGATGACCACCGGGTCGACGGTCGTCTCGGGCCGGGAGCCGTGCCCGCCCCGGCCGTGGACGGTGACCCGCAACGAGTCGGAGGCCGCCCACATCGGGCCGGGTGTCAGGCCGATGCTGCCCGCGGGCAGCGGGGCGACGTGCTGGCCGAGCACGATGTCCGGCCGGGGCACGCGGTCGGCGAGGCCGTCGTCCACCATCGCCTGGGCGCCCTTGGCGAGCTCCTCGGCCGGCTGGAACACCGCCACCACCGTGCCCCGCCAGTCGCGGGCCGACGCGAGCTCGGCCGCCGCCCCCATCAGCCAGGTGACGTGCATGTCGTGGCCGCAGGCGTGCGACACCCCGTCGACGCCGCTGGCATACGGCAGCCCGGTCTCCTCGGCGACGGGCAGCGCGTCCATGTCGGCGCGCAACCACACCACCGGACCGTCACCGCGGCGCAGCACCCCGGCGGCGCCCGTGCCGCCGAGCCCCTCGACCACCTCGTACCCGCACTCGCGCAGCCACGCCGCGGCGATGCCGGCGGTCCGGTGCTCCTGGAAGGACAGTTCCGGATGACGGTGCAGATCCTCGTAGACGGCGCGAAGCCTCGCCGGGTCCATGGCTGCACGCTACGCGCCCCGGCGCGCGGATCGAAGGGCTCAGCCCCGGTCGATCCGCAGGCTCACGCCCTCCGCCAGGCGGTAGGGGCTGGTCGCGACCAGGGCGCCGATCGCCCGGCGCAGCCGTGAGACCTCGGCCCGGACGGTGACGACGTGGTCGGCATCGCCGAACAGACGGCCGCTGAGCTGTGCGGCCGTCAGGCCCGCGGGGCCGCACGCGGCCAGCAGGCTCAGAATCTCGGCGTGGCGGCGGGTCAGCGGCGTGCGCCACGGCGCGGACCCGCCGCGGACCTCGAGCACGGGCGAGGCGCGCAGGTCGAGGGTGGCACGCAGGGCGTGCTGCGCGCCGGCGGGGCGGACCAGCCAGCCCTCGGCGAGGCGTTCGGGCAGGCACAGGCCGAGGCCGGGCACGCCGAGCGCGGCGCCGGGCCTCGGTGCGCCGATGCGGTCGCGGGCGGCCACGCCGTCGGCGGCGGCGACCCAGCCGTGGTCGTCGACGATCAGCAGCGGGCCGCGGACGGCCGCGATGACGTGGGCGGCCGAGCGGCGCAGGCGGTCGAGGTGGTCGGTGTGGTGGCGCCAGAGCTGGGCCTCGGCCAGCCGTACGCCGGTCTCGACCAGGGCGCCGACCGCGGGGTGCAGGGTGAGCGCGGGGCCGCTGACGTCGACGATGCCCAGCAGCTCGCCGGTGCGCGGGTCGTGCACCGGGTGGGCGGTGCAGTACCAGGCGTGCTGGGCCTGCTCGAAATGCTCGGCCGAGAACAGCTGCACGGGCGCGGCCTCGACCAGCGCGGTGCCGATGGCGTTGGTGCCGACGGCGGCCTCGGTCCAGTCGGCGCCCTCGCCGAAGCCGAGCGCGTCGGCCCGGCGCAGCAGCGCGGACGGGCCGGCCCGCCACAGGATCACGCCGCCGGCGTCGGTGACGACCAGCAGCAGGCCGTCGGCCAGGCGCAGCAGCTCGTCGACGATCAGCGCCAGCGGGGACTCGCGGCGCAGCCGCTCGACCTCGTCGAAGGGCAGCGGGTCGCGGGCGTTGGCACGGCCGGGGTCGAGGCCCAGCCCGAGCACCCGGCTCCACGAGCGCTCGACCAGGGCGCGCGGGGCGTGCGGCGGGCGGCCGCCGGCGAGCACGGCGTCGTGCACACGGCGCAGCTCGCGGGCATGCCGGGGCAGGTCGGTGCCCGGCCGCACCGCGCTGAATTCGCCCATACGCGAATATGGCGCGCGTGTGCAATGTGTTGCAACCCTGTTGCGCACCGCGACCGGAGCGGTTCGCTGGCTGCCATGACGCAGACAACCGAGCTTCCCGTACGGCAGCGCGTGGACGACTGGCTCGCGTCCTTCGAGGCCGCGCTGCGGGCCCGGGACGTGACGGCCGCGGCCGCGCTGTTCGCCCCCGGCGGCTTCTGGCGCGACCTGGTCGCGTTCACCTGGAACATCACGACGGTCGAGGGCCGCGACGGGGTGGCCGACCTGCTGGCGCACACGCTCGACACGACCGACCCGGGCGGCTTCGAGCTGCTCGAGGAGCCCACCGAGAGCGGCGGCGTGATCGAGGCGTGGATCCGGTTCGAGACGGCGGTCGGCCGCGGCACGGGCCATCTGCGGCTCAGGCCCGAGGGCGCGTGGACGCTGCTGACGACGCTGCGCGAGCTCAAGGGCCACGAGGAGAGCCTGGGCGCGCGGCGGCCGCAGGGCGTGGAGCACGAGCTCGCCAAGGGCCGGCAGTCGTGGAAGGAGCGGCGCGAGGCCGAGGCCGCCACGCTGGGCGTCGAGGAGCAGCCGTACGTCGTGGTGATCGGCGGCGGGCAGGGCGGCATCGCGCTCGGGGCCCGGCTGCGGCAGCTCGGCGTGCCCGCCCTGGTGCTCGACAAGTTCGCGCGGCCCGGCGACCAGTGGCGGGGCCGGTACAAGAGCCTCTGCCTGCACGACCCGGTCTGGTACGACCACCTGCCGTACCTGCCGTTCCCGCCGACCTGGCCGGTGTTCTCGCCCAAGGACAAGATCGGCGACTGGCTGGAGATGTACACGCGGGTCATGGAGGTGCCGTACTGGACGAACTCGGCCGTACGCTCGGCGACCTTCGACGCGCAGGAGAGGCGCTGGAGCGTCACCGTCGAGCGCGAGGGCGGATCGGTCGAGCTGCGGCCCGCGCACGTGGTGTTCGCGACCGGCATGTCCGGCAAGCCCAACTACCCGAGCCTGCCCGGGCAGGACGTGTTCCGCGGCGAGCAGCAGCACTCCAGCCGGCATCCGGGACCGGAGGCGTACGCGGGCAAGCGGGTCGTCGTCATCGGCTCCAACAACTCGGCGTTCGACATCTGCGGCGCGCTGTGGGAGCACGACGCGGACGTGACGATGGTGCAGCGGTCGAGCACGCACATCGTGAAGTCGGCGTCGCTGATGGACATCGGGCTGGGCGACCTCTACTCCGAGCGCGCGGTCGCGTCCGGCATCACCACCGACAAGGCCGACATGATCTTCGCGTCGATCCCGTACCGGATCATGCATGAGTTCCAGATCCCGCTGTACGAGCGGATGGCCGAGCGCGACGCCGAGTTCTACGCGCGGCTGGAGAAGGCGGGCTTCGACCACGACTGGGGCGCCGACGGGTCCGGGCTGTTCATGAAGTACCTGCGACGCGGGTCCGGCTACTACATCGACGTGGGCGCGGCCGAGCTGGTCGCCGACGGCCGGGTCAAGCTCGCGCACGGCCAGGTCGACCACCTCACCGAGGACGCGGTGGTGCTGGAGGACGGCACGGAGCTGCCCGCGGACCTGGTGGTGTACGCGACCGGGTACGGCTCGATGAACGGCTGGGTGGCCGACATCGTCGACGCGCAGACCGCCGACCGGGTCGGCAAGGTGTGGGGCCTGGGGTCGGACACGCCCAAGGACCCGGGCCCGTGGGAGGGCGAGCAGCGCAACATGTGGAAGCCCACCCAGCAGGAGAACCTGTGGTTCCACGGCGGCAACCTGCACCAGTCGCGGCATTACTCGCTCTATCTGGCGCTGCAGCTCAAGGCCCGCTACGAGGGCATCCCGACCCCCGTCTACCGGCTCCAGGAGTCGTACCACACGTCCTGAGCGGAATGTGACCGGCGCCACTCGCGAGGATGATCCGTCGCGGGTGGCGCCGTCGTCTGTCCTGATGTGGAAGTGACCGAGCTGGACGAGGAGCAGCTGCTGCGGCGCGTCGCCCGGGCCGACCGGGCCGCGTTCGACGAGCTGTACCGGCGCACGTCGCCGTGGCTGGCCGTGCGGCTGCGGCGCCGCTGTTCCGACGACGGAATGGTGGCCGAGGTCCTGCAGGACACGTACCTCGCGGTGTGGCGGGCGGCGGGCTCGTTCGCCGGGGCGCACGGCGGCGGCAGCGGCGCGGGCTGGCTGTGGACCATCGCCGCGCACCGGCTCGTCGACGCGATGCGCCGCCGGGCCCGGCATCCCGAGGTGCCGGCCGAGGAGCTTCCCGTACGCGCGGCGCCGGCCGCCGAGGACGAGGCGCTCGCGGGCTCGATCGGCGACGACGTCGGCGCCGCGCTCTCGCGCCTGGCGCCGGAGCTGCGCGAGGTGCTGCACGCGATGGTCCTCGACGGGCTGACCGTTCGCGAGACCTCGATCCTGCTCGGGCTGCCCGAGGGAACCGTCAAGAGCCGGGCCCGGCGCGCCCGGACCGTGCTGCGGGAGGCGCTGTCGTGACCGACCACATCCCGGCCGCCTCGCTGGCCGCCTACACCGCCGGGGACCCGCACCAGGACCCGGCCGCCGTCTGGGCGATCGAGGTCCACCTGGAGGGCTGCGCCGGCTGCCGCGGGCTGCTCGCCGCCCAGGCCGCGCCTCCGCTGCGGGCGCTGCTCGACGACGTGCAGGTGCGCCTCGACAAGGGAGTTCGCTCCGGGCCTGCGCCGGTCCGGCGACGTGCCTGGCGCCGCCGGGCGCACCGCTGGGCGGTGTGGTCGGTGATCCCGTGGACCGTCACGGTGCTCGGCGCCGTGCTCGCGGCCTTCCTGCTCGACCGGGAGTTCCCCGAGCGGCCGTCGCTGGTGCTGCTGCTGGCGCCGGTGGCGCCGCTCGCGGGCCTGGCGATCAGCTGGTCCCGGCGCGCCGACCCGGCGTGGGAGATCACCTCGGGGACCGCGCGCGCCGGCCTGGAACTGCTGCTGCGCCGCACGGTCGTGGTCCTCGCGACGGTGCTGCCGCCGCTGGCCGTGGCGGGCTGGCGGCTGGGCATGTCGCCGGCGCTGTGGCTGTTGCCCAGCCTCGCCTTCACCGCGGCGACGCTGCTGCTCGGCGGCCTCGTCGGCGTGAGCCGGGCGGCGGCGGTCCTGGCCGGCGGCTGGCTGCTGGCGGTCGCCCTGCCCGCGATCGCCACCTCGAACCCCCCGGCGGTCATCGCGCCGTCGACCATGCCGGTCTGGGCGGTCGCCGCCCTGACCGGCGCCGTTCTGGCCGGCCTGCGCGCCGGCGACCACCGCTTCGGCTGAGGAGACGACATTGGTACGGATGGTCAGCGCCACCGAGCTCGGACCCACGACGTACGCCTGGCCGGTCGAGGCCGCCGGGCTGCGGGTCAGGGCCGGGCGGCACCTCGCCGTGGACGGCCTCGACCTCGAGCTCGGCACCGGCGTGCACGGGCTGCTCGGACCCAACGGCGCCGGCAAGACCACGCTCATGCGGGCGCTGTCGACGGTGCACCGGCCCTCCGGCGGCCGGCTGCGGCTGCTCGGCGCCGACGTGACCGACGGGCGCACGCTGCGCCCGCTGCGCCGGCGGCTCGGCTACCTGCCGCAGCACTTCGGCTTCTACCCCCGCTTCACCGTGCGCGAGTACGTCGAGTACATGGCCTGGCTGCGCGAGATGCCCAAGGCCGCGATCCCGGACGCCGTGCAGCGCGCGGTCGACCGGGTCGGGCTCACCGGCCGGGCCGACGCGCGGCTCAGGACGCTCTCCGGCGGCATGCTGCGCCGCGCCGGCATCGCGCAGGCCATCGTCAACGACCCCGGCCTGCTGCTGCTCGACGAGCCGACCGTCGGGCTCGACCCCGAGCAGCGCGTCGAGTTCCGGACGCTGCTGCGCGAGCTGGGCGCGGACAGCTGCGTGGTGGTCTCCACCCACCTGGTCGAGGACGTGGTGGCGGCCTGCAGCGACGTCGTGCTGCTCGACCAGGGCAGGCTCGTCTGGCAGGGGCTGCCCGCCGACCTCACCCGGCTCGGCGAGCAGGGCGGCACCGGCGACAGCGCGGCCGAGCGCGGCTACACCACGCTGCTCGCGGGCCACCGGAGCGCGTCGTGAGCCGGATCTTCGCCATCGAGCTGCGCCGCTCCAACGCGCTCACGCTCGCCGCCCTGCTCGTCGTGGCCTCCGCCGCGCTGTTCGCGCTCAGCGGCAACCTCCGCTGGTCGGAGTGGCTGATGTTCGCGTACGTGCACGCGTCGTCGCTGTTCCTGCTGCTCCCGCTCGCGCTGGCCGGCGGCGCCGTGCTCGGCCGCCGCGAGCGCCGCACCCGCGCCGACGAGCTGGTCGCCGGCACCGCGCGGCCCCGCCTGCAGCGGGTCCTGCCCGGGATGCTGGCGCTGGCAGCGGCGGCCGGCGTGGCGTACCTGCTCGTCTTCGCCGCCGGCGCGGTCCTGTTGCTGACGACCGGCTCCTACGCGAGCGCGGTGACCGTGCTGTGGCCGCTGAGCGGGATGCTGGTGCTGGCCGGCGGCGCCTGGCTCGGGGTGGCCGCGGGCCGGGCCTGGTCGTCGCTGGTCGTGCCGCCGCTGGTCGCGGTCCTCGGACTGCTGCTGCAGCTGGGCTTCTCCGAGTCCGGCCCGCCCGGCGAGCCGTCGCCGCTGGAGAACCTGTCGATGCTGGCGCAACCCCCGTCGTACGACTGGGAGGCGATCAACGGCCGGGCGGTCACCGGGTACGCGGTGCTCGGCGTGGGGCTGCTCCTCGCCGGGTTGCTGCTCGCCGCGGGCCGCTCCTGGGTGCCCCGCGTGGCCGCGGCCGTCGTGCTGGGCGCGGCCGGCACCGTCGCCGCGATCGTGCCCGGCACGGCGATGGCCGACCGGTACCATGTGGACACCGCCGCCCAGCGTCTCGTCTGCGACGGGCCGGTCTGCGTGACCCAGGCCCACGCGTACGCCCTGGGGGACGCGGCGCCGCAGGTGCGCGAGGCCCTGGCGCTGCTGGGCAAGCTGCCCGGGGCGCCCACCCGGGCCGTCGAGTGGCGCGCGGACGAGGTCTACCAGCCCGGCGAGTCCGACTGGGACGGCACGGGCACCACCCGCCCGGAGCCCGGCACGGTGAACTTCGACCTCGGCCTGGACGGCGGCGGGTCGCTCGTGGAGAGCATCGTCGCCGGCGCGGGCACCACCTGGAACGGGTGCCGCGGCGGGGGCCGGGATCTGGTGGCCATGCACGCGGCCGGCGCCTGGCTGCTGGGCAAGGACGAGCTGACCGGCGTCGACGACGGCCTGCGGTACTACCCGGAGATGCGGCAGGACGTCCGGGACACCGTACGCGAACTCCGCGCGCTGCCCGCCCAGGAGCAGCTGCGGCGGGTGACGGCCCTGCGCGACGCGTCGCTGGCCTGCCGGGAGGACCTGCTGCCGCTGCTCACGGGGGCCCGGTCGTGACGCGCTGGCTGGGTTTCTACTGCCGCTCCCGGCGCCTGCCCGCGGCGCTGCTGCTGTCGGTTGCGGCGTCCGCGCTCAGCTGGGCCGGATGGTCGGTGTTCAGCGACAGCCGCGAGGTCAACGGCAACCTGGCGATGCTGACCGTGCTGCTGGCGCTGGCGCCGCTGATCCCGACGCTGTCCGGCGACGACGACTCGCTGGAGTCCACGGCGGCGCTGCCGTGGCCGCCGCGGCGCGCGGTGCACCTGCTGGTGCTCGTCGTGGTGGTCAGCGTCCCGCTGGTCGCGAGCCGCGCCACCGGCGCCTCGTTCGGCCCGGCGCAGGTGCTGATCCGCGACGCGGCCGGCCTGGCCGGCGTGATCGGGCTGGGCGCGGCGCTGGCCGGCGCCCGGATGGCGTGGCAGGTGCCGATCTGCTGGACCGTCGCCCAGCTGATGTTCACCCGCTCCGAGCCCGGCTGGGCCCAGGCCGTGTTCTGGCTGACGCAGCCGGCCGGGAGCAGGGTCGCCGCCGCCACGGCGGCCGGGCTGTTCGGGGCGGGCGTGCTCACCTACGCCTGGCGGGCAGGCCCTCGACGGGCGCCCGCCGAGGCGATCCTGGGTCAGTAGCCGGCGGGGGCCGGGATCACCCGGCCCCCTCCGCGTCAGGCCACGGCGGCGAAGCCACCGGTCCAGGAGAGCTTCTCGCGGGCCGCGAGGGTCATCTGCAGGAACGCCAGCGACTCGAGCTCGCGGGCCCGCTTGAGCGAGCCGGCGTCGACCGCGCGCAGGCCCGCCGCCTCGACGACCCCGGCCACGGCGGCCTTCGCGTCCGCGTCGTCGCCCGCGATGAGCACCGCGGTGGTCTCGGCCCCGACCGAGCCGGTGGCCAGCGTGCCGGCGAAGTTGGTGTTGAACGCCTTCACGACCTTGGACTGCGGCAGCGCCTCGGCCAGCTCGGCCGCGGCCGACCCGTCAGCGGGAACGGTCAGGTCGTCGAAGGTGGCGAAGTCGACCGGGTTGGTGATGTCGACGACCACCTTGCCGGCGAGCTGGGCGCCGCGGGTCGCCACGATGTCGGCGAGCGCGGCGTGCGGCACCGCGAGGATCACGAGGTCGCCGGTGACGGGCTGGTCGGCGGTCGAGGTGTTCAGCTGCTGGACGGTGTTGCCGCCCTTCGCGACCAGGCCGCCGATCGCCTGACCCATGTTCCCCGTGCCGATGATGCTGATGGTCGCCATGACTAGCTCCTCACTCGGTTGTTGCTACAACCATTTCATGAGCATCGTTGTTGTAGCAACAACTAATCTCGTGGAATACTTGTGACCGTGGACACGCGATGGCTCGACAAGAAGGAACAGGCGACCTGGGTGCGCCTGGCCGCCGTGCTGGAGCTCCTGCCCGCCGCCCTCGACTCCCAGCTGCGGCGCGACTCGCAGCTCACACACTTCGACTACTTCGTGCTGGCCATGCTGTCCGAGGCCCCCGGCCGCACCCTGCGCCTGACCGCGCTGGCCGACAACACGACCGCCACCCTGGCGCGCCTGTCCCACGTCGTGCAGCGCCTCGAGGCACGCGGCCTGCTCGAGCGCTTCCCCTGCCCCGAGGACAAGCGCGCCACCAACGCGCGGCTCACCGAGGCCGGCTGGGACAAGGTCGTCCAGGCCGCCCCCGGCCACGTCACCACCGTCCGCGAGACCGTGATCGACGCCCTCACCCCCGAGCAGGTGACCCAGCTGTCCGCCATAGCCGACGCCATCCTGCACCGCCTCGACCCCGAACGCGCCAAGTCCGCGGTCTACGAGCGCTACGACTGACCCGGGCCTCCGGCGGCGGCTACTGGCGCTGGGCGTAACGGGCCGGGGGTGCCCCGATCAACGCGGTGAAGTCGCGGGTCAGGTGCGCCTGGTCGCTGTAGCCCAGCTCGCCGGCCAGCCGCCCCAGGTCCAGCTCGCCCCCGGCGGTCAGCCGCTCGGCCGCCTCGTGCAGCCGGTAACGGCGGATCAGCCACTTCGGTCCCACCCCGACGTGCACCCGGAACAGCCGCTGCAGCCGTCGCAGGCCGGTGCCGGTGGCCGCGGCGAGCTGGTCGGCGCGCACGATCGCCGGGTCGGCCTCGGCCCGGTCCACCGCGACGGCCACGAGCTCGGCGTCCGCGTCCCGCACGGGGCGGAAGGAGCGCAGAAAGGCCTCGATCTCGCGCACGGCCGCCGCGTCGTCCGCAGCGGGGACCACCTCGGCCAGCGCCCGCCCGGCCTCGCCGTAGAAATCGTGGACTCCGACGAAGCGGCCGGTCAGCGTGGCGACCTCCGCCTGCGCGAACGGCCGGAAGCCGCCCGGGCGGAATCGCGTGCCGACCACCCGCCCGGCGCCGGTCAGCACCTCGCAGAACCGCCCGCGCGGCACCCCGGCCACCCGGCAGCGGCCGGCGGTGAACGTGATGTTGACCGACGGGAACGGCAGCACCCACTGCGTGAACGGCTCGCGCCCGGTCAGGTCCCAGCTGACCTGCCAGTGGTGCACGACGAAGGGGGCGAGGTCGGCGGACGGGGGCGTCTGGGCGTACCGGAAGTGATCCGCCGCGGCGAGCGCGTCGAGGATCCCGGGCATGACGCCAGCGTACTGTCGCCTTTCTTCAAGACCGCGCCCGCAGCTTCGCCTAGCGTCGCCCGCATGTCCTTCACCGACGACCTCGCGGCGCTGGTCCGCGACACCCCGCCCGCGCTCGCCACCGCGCCCACGCCGTGCCACGACTGGGACGTCGCCGCGCTGATCGGCCATCTGCACCAGGTCGGCGCGGCTCTGGATCTGGCGATGAGCGGCGCCCCGGTGCCCGCCGGGCACTGGGGCGAACCGTTCCCGGGGTACGACCTGAGTGCGCTCAGCTGGGCCGGCCCGCCCGCGACGGTGGACATGGGCGGCATGGTCATGCCCGGGCGGACCGTGGCCGACATGCTGGTCGCCGACCTCGTCCTGCACGGCTGGGACCTCGCCCGCGCCACCGGTCGCGCGCTGCCCGTCCCTGCGGAGCTTGCCGGCACCACGCTGACGTTCCTCACCGCCTTTCAGGAGCAGGGCCGCCGGATGGGGCTGTTCGGGCCGCCGGTCGAGGTCCCCGCCGGCGCGGGCGACCTCGACCGCGCGCTCGGTCTGAGCGGACGCGATCCGGCGTGGAGCGCGTGCGACACGCCGCCGGGGCAGCCGGAGTAGTCGCTGTCCTCGCTGAGGGTGGCGTCCGTTTTTCGCTGGCTGCCGAAAGGTCGGCGATGTGAGATGGCGGTATGACTTCTGATCGCGTGCCGAGGACAGCCGTCGCTGCCGCCTCGGTCACGGTCGTGTTCTGGGCCTCGGCGTTCGTCGGGATCCGGGCCGCGGCCCCGCACTTCTCCCCCGGCTCCCTGGCGCTGGGCCGGCTGCTGTCCGGCTCGGCGGTGCTGCTGGTGTTTCTGGCCGTACGCCGTCAGGGGCTCCCGCCCCGGGCGGCGTGGCCGGGGATCGCGGTGTCGGGGGTGCTCTGGTTCGGGCTCTACATGGTGGCGCTCAACTGGGGCGAGGAGCTGGTCGACGCGGGCACCGCCGCGATGGTCGTCAACGTCGGCCCGGCGCTGATGGCGCTGCTCGCCGGGTGGCTGCTGCACGAGGGGTTCCCGCCGCGGCTGCTGGCCGGCATCGCGGTGTCGTTCGCGGGCGCGGTCGTGGTGGGGCTGTCCATGTCCGGCGGCGGGCGGTCCTCCGTGCTGGGCGTGGTGCTGTGCCTGGTCGCCGCCGTCACGTACGCCTCGGGGGTCGTCGCCCAGAAGCCCGCGCTGAAGCACGCGTCCGCGCTGCAGGCCACCACGTTCGGCTGCCTGATCGGCGCGGTCGCGTGCCTGCCGTTCGCCGGGCAGCTGGTCCGCGACCTCGCCGACGCGCCGATCAGCGCCACGCTCAACGTCGTCTACCTGGGCGTCTTCCCCACGGCCGTGGCGTTCACGACCTGGGCGTACGCCCTGGCGCGCACGACCGCGGGGAAGATGGGCTCCACGACGTACGCGGTCCCGGTGGTCGTCATCGGCCTGTCCTGGCTGATCCTCGACGAGGTTCCGGGCCTGCTCGCCGTCGGCGGCGGGGCGCTGTGCCTCGCCGGCGTGGCGGTGTCGCGGAGCCGGCCGCGCCGGCGGCCGGCTCCGCAGCCCGTCATGCGGTCGCACCAGTGACAGTGCTCCCGGACTTCGTGACGGTGTAGCTCAGCTTGGCGCCGCTCCAGAAGTGCAGGGTGAGCGTCACCTTGGCGCCGTCGGTGACCTCGGCGAAGAACTCCGGAGTCAGCGTCACGGTGTTCGCGGTGTAGTTCGGCAGGAAGGTGTACGCGAACTCCTTGAACGACGTCCAGTTCTGCGGGCCGGCGTTGCTGCCGTCGGCGTACTTGGCCTCCATGGTGGCGAGCCGGTCGCCGCGGAAGGTCACCGGGATGGCGAACGCCGCCGTGGTCCCGCTCGCGGCCGCCGCGACCGGGGTGTCGTACGAGATGAGGTTGATCCGCCACGGCACGCCCGCGCTGAACACGACCGACAGCTTCGCGTTCACTCCGTACTCGCGGTTGCCGGCCAGCCTGGTCAGCAGCGCCGCCTTGAGCGTGAGCTGGTCGCCGCTGATCGTGTAGTCGGTGCCGCGGACCAGGTCGGCGTTGCCGGAGCGCAGCGCCGAGAACGTCGTGCCGTTCAGGTTGAGCGTGACGGTCCGGTCGGTGATCGCGGCGGACTTCGCGAGGAACACCTGGTCGGTCGAGGCGGTGCCCGAGCGCGTCGTCCAGCTGGACTTGATCTGGGCGTACAGCTCCGGGTCCTTCCAGGTCAGCGCCGTACGGTCGAAGTGCTGGCCGTTGTCCCAGAGCATCGTGGTGATGTTCTTCTGCCGGGCGTACCAGCCGAGGAACTCGAAGAACTTGAGCTTCTCGCCCTGCTCCACCGCGTCGAGCGAGCGGTCGAAGCCGAGCAGCCCGAACTCGCCGATGATCACCGGGATGCCCTTGGCGGTGAACGCGGCGGCCGAGCGGTCGAGGTAGCCGGTGAGGTCGGCCTGGGTGGTCGCGTCGAACGTGGTGGTGCCCGCGATGTTCACGCTGAACGGCCAGTAGCCGTAGTAGTGCACGGTCGCGGCGATGTTCTTGTCGTTCAGCGCGGCGATCGTGCCGGCCAGTGCGTCCAGGTGGGCCTGGTCGGCGGAGGTGTGCAGCGTCGGCAGCACCAGCAGCCGGGTGGCGTTGCCGCCGCCGGAGCCGCGCACGATCTTGTGGAACGACCTGTTGAGCGCGTCCAGGTACGCCTCGCTCTGCGCCTCGTCGGTGAACTGCGGCTCGTTGACGCTCTCGAAGACCAGCTTGCTGGAGTGGTCGCGGAACGCCGCGGCGATCTGCGTCCAGGTGGCGTCGTAGCGGGCCTGCGCGCCGGGCATCGCGTTGAGCCACTGCCAGGAGTCGTGGTGCACGTTGATCATCACGTAGAGGCCGTCGGCCAGCGCCCAGTCGACGACTTCCTTGACGCGGGCCAGATAGGCGGGCTCGATCGTGTACGCCGGGGCGCCGCCCTGGTGCTGGCCCCAGGTGACCGGGATGCGGATGCTCTTGAAGCCCTGCGCCTTGACGCCCTCGAGCAGCGCCTCGGTGACCCGCGGGTTGCCCCACGAGGTCTCGTCGGCGCCGGTCGCGTCGAGCGAGTTGCCGAGGTTCCAGCCCGGCTGCATGGCGGCGACCGTCTCGGCGGCGTCGCCGGCCGGCGGCGGCGCGGTGGTCGTGGTGGGAGTCGGGGTCGCGCTGCCGGTCGAGGCCGAGCCGGTGCAGGTCACGCCGTTGAGCGAGAAGCTCGTGGGGATCGGGTTGCTGCCGGTCCAGCTGCCGTTGAAGCCGAACGACGCGGTGGCGCCGGTCGCCAGCGAGCCGTTGTAGCTCGCGTTGGTGGCCGTCACGGTGGCGCCCTCGGCCGTGACCGAGGCGTTCCAGGCCTGCGTGACCTTCTGGCCCGCCGCCGGGAACGTCCACGCGAGACGCCAGCCGTCGACGGCGTCACCGAGGTTCGTGACGGCGACGTTCGCGGTGAAGCCGCCGCTCCACTGGCCGCCGACGGTGTAGACGACCTTGCAGCCGGCCGCGGCGGCGCCGGCGGAGGTAGCGGTCCAGACGCCGAGCAGGGTCAGCAGGGCGACGACGCCCGCGACGGCCGCGTGCAGCCGTCGCCTTCCGGAGGAATGAGCCATGAGTCCGCCTTCGAAACGCGCGCGTGACAGGAGGAGCGGACGGTATCGAAGCGGTTCGATGAGCGTCAATGGGCGCGCCCGCATTTTGGGAGCGCTCCCAATTCTGTCTTACCAAGCTTGCGCCGCAGCGGCGGGCGCTCCTACCATGCCGCGCTTCCGTTAGTCGAGGAGCCAGCCGCCCAGCGACTGGGGTGCGGGGGTCAACGAGACCACCAGCGTCGCCAGGGTCGCGGCGGTGGTGACGAGCAGCGCGACGGTCAGGCGACGGTTTCCGCGCGCGCCGCCGATCAGGAAGAACATGATCGAGCAGAACAGGCCGAGGCCGGTCAGGACCGGGCCGAGCTGCAGGATCGTGCCGGCCGCGAACGCCCCTGCCCAACCGGGGTCGACGCTGCCGTACTCCGGCACCTGCCAGCGGCCGGTGACCTCCTCGGCGCGCGCCAGCGCCAGCCAGCCGCAGAGCAGGTAGAGCGCCACGTAGCCGCCCTGGGCGGCCACCAGCGTCCACCCCGGCGCGGAGCCGGAGGCCGGGATGTTGCGGCGGGTCGCCGTCGTCGTCATCGGGGCAGCATAGCGGGATTCACGCCGGTCCGACCGGCTCCCGCAGGCGGCTGCCTGCCCAGGGCGTTGAGGGCCTTCTCGGTGCGCCCGACGAGCTGCGGGCCGAACGGGATGGTGGTCACGTCGTCCTCCGTACTGTTAGTCGCACTAACGCTGCACGCTAGAACGTTAGTGCCACTAACACAAGTGCTAGGGTCGGCGCGTGAAGGATGGCGCCGAGCGGCTGCGGACCCTGCGGACGCGGCTGCTGTCGCTGGCCGCGATGCACTCCGACCGCCGCGTGAACGAGGAGCTCGCGGCCGTCGGGGCGCGCAAGTGGCACTACGCCGTGCTGGCCACGCTCGACGAGTTCGGCCCGGCCAGCCAGGCCCGGCTCAGCGACCGCACCCGCATCTACCGCAGCGACCTGGTCGCGGTCCTGAACGAGCTCGCCGCCTCCGGCGAGATCGAGCGCTCCCCCGACCCCGCCGACGCCCGCCGCAACCTCGTCACGCTCACCGCCGCGGGCCGCCGCCGGCTACGCAGCCTCGGCAAGCTGCTGGCCCGGGTGGAGGACGAGGTGCTCGCGCCGCTCACCCCGGCGCAGCGCGACGAGCTCACCCGCCTGCTGACCCTGCTGGTCACCCACCACGGATCGGAGCGTCACCCATGACCGCACAGCTGGAGCGGATGATCGCGGCGCAGGCCGGGGTCATCGGCGGCCTCGCCGATCCGGCGCCGACCGCGGACGCCGCCGGGCGCCTCGCCGGGGCGCGGCGCATCTGGCTGATCGGCACCGGCACCAGCCTGCACGCGGCCGAGCTCGGCGCGGCGGCGATGACGGACGCGGGCCACGACGCCCGGTGGATCGCCGCCAACGCGTTCGAGCGGGACCTGCTGCGCGACGGCGACGCGGCGGTCGTCATCACCCACACCGGACGGACGGCGTACGCCCGGCGCAGCCGCACCCTGCTTCTCGAGGCCGGCGTGCCGTTCGTGTCGGTGACCGGGCCCGACGTGGACTGGCCGGAGGCGGTGCGCACGCCGCTCGCCGAGGCCTCGGAGACCTACACGGTCAGCTACACCGCCGCGCTGGTCGTGCTCGCCCAGCTGGCCCACCACCTCGGGGCCCCGCACGGCGGGCCGGAGGCGATCCGCGAGGTCGCCGCCGCGCTGGACGACAGGAGCGACGACGTGCCTGTGCTGGCCCGCGCGATGGCGATCGCCGGGCCGGGGCTGTGGTCGGTCACCGCACGCGAGGGCGCCCTGAAGATCCGCGAGGGCGCCCGCATCCTGTGCGAGGGCTTCGACCCGGACCGCCTGCTGCACGGCGGCGCCGTCCCCTACACCGCGGCCGACACGCTGCTGGTGCTCCAGCCCGACGAGCTCACCGAGGGCCTGCGCCACGCGGCCCGGCTGGAACGGATGCCGGTGGCCACGATGACCACGTCGGTGCGGACCGGCTCCGCGCTGCTCGACCAGATCCCGATGACCGTACGGCTGCAGCGGCTGGCGCTGCGGTTCGCCCGGCTGCGCGGCCAGGACGCCGACGTCGCGATCACCGGCGCCTGGGCCGATCCGGAGCTGTGGCCCTCCTGACGCCGCCTCAGGAGGGCTGGTAGCCGGCGGCCTGGATGCGGAACAGCCCGGCGTAGCGGCCGTCCGCGGCCATCAGGTCGGCGTGGCTGCCCCGCTCGACCAGGACGCCCTCGTGCAGGACGAAGATCTGGTCGGCGTGGATGACGTTGGCCAGGCGGTGCGTGATCAGGATCGTCGTCCGGTGTCCCTGCCGGCCGCGGATCGCCTGGAACAGCGCGTCCTCGGCGCGCGGGTCGAGGGCCGACGACGGCTCGTCCATGATGAGCAGGTCGGCGTCGCGGTAGAAGCCCCGGGCCGCGGTGATCCGCTGCCACTGGCCGCCGGAGAGGTCGTGGCCCTCCTTGAACGTCCGGTCGAGCAGCGTCCGGTAACCGTGCGGCAGAGCGAGGATCGTTTCGTGCGCGGCGGCCTTGCGCGCGGCGGCCTCGATGGTCTCCTGGGTGGCGTCGACGGCGAGGTCGCCCATGGCGATGTTCGTGGCCGCGGTGTACGGCCACTTGTGGTGCTCCTGCAGCACGACGGCGATGCGCGACTGCAGCGCCGCCCGGTCCCAGTCCGGCAGCGGGCGGCCGTTCCACTCGATCGTGCCCGCGGTGGGCGAGCGCAGCGCGGCGATCATCGCGGCGAGCGTGGACTTGCCGGAGC
Organism: Actinoplanes sp. URMC 104; assembly: GCF_051386375.1. Classification (NCBI taxonomy): domain Bacteria; kingdom Bacillati; phylum Actinomycetota; class Actinomycetes; order Micromonosporales; family Micromonosporaceae; genus Actinoplanes; species Actinoplanes sp. URMC 104. The sequence goes on from NZ_JBPQTO010000011.1 coordinate 468,648, forward strand.
CGTTCTCCCCCACGAACGCGACCGTCTGACCGGCCTCGATGCTGATCGTCACGTCGTCGACGGCGAGCGTGTCGCGGTCGGGATAGCGCAGGCTCACGTCGCGGATGTCCAGGCGCCGCAACGGCTCCGGGCGCGGGCGGCCGGCCGTCTCGTCGGCGGGCATGTACTGCCGGGCGCGGTCGAGGAAACCCACGTACTCCTTGAAGAACTGGCCGTCGGTGAACATGTGGTCGAGCTGGATGGTGACCACCGCGAGCGACCGCTGCGCCGCCTGCACCGCCACGACGCAGGTCACCGCCGCGGACAGCGGGATGTGCCCGCCGGCGAGCAGCGCGCCGAGCAGCACCCACACGCCGCCGAGGCCGATGCCGCCGATGACCGCGCCGAGGCTCATCGTCGTCGTGACGCGCCGGGCCAGCGTGAGCTCCTCGGCGGTCTGCGCGCCCATCACCATGTCGTACTGGCCGAGCAGGAAACGGCGCAGGCCGTACGAGCGCAGCTCCGGCGCCGACGCGCGATCGGCCATCTGCCGTTCCAGCACCATGAGGCGGCGCCGCCGGACGGACCCGGCCAGGAAGCTCGCGTACCGCAGGTGGCCGGCGCGCAGGGCCGCGTACCCGTTGGGCAGCGTCGCCACGACCAGCGCGAGCAGCAGCAGGGGGTTGATGAGCACGACCGCGACGGCCACGGCGATCAGCCCCACAACGCCGGCCAGCAGGTTGGTGGTGTCGTCGACGAGCCCGTTGGCCGCGTCGCTGCCGCGGCTGGCGCGCTCCATGTCGTCGGAGAACGCGTCGGCGTCGAAGGCGTCCAGCCGTACGGCGGTGGTCGCCTCGAACAGCCGGCGCTCGGCGGCCTGGTTGACGCGCGGGGTCAGCCCGTTCTGCGCGTAGCCGATCGCGATGCCCAGCCCGCCACGGGCGGCCGTGACCGCGGCGAGCACGGCCAGCGCGGGCAGCGCCGCCCGTACGCGGTCGGGGGTCGGACCGGCGCTGAACAGCGCGACCAGCATCCGTTGCGTCGACAGCAGCCCGAACGTGGCCATCGACCCCGCCGCGAGCGTCGCCAGCGCCACGAGCGTCGTCCGGGCCCGGTCCGCCCGCCACGCGATGGCTGCCGCCTGCCCCACGAACTGCGGCAACTCCGCGAAGACGCCGAACACCCCGGTCTCGGCCCGCCGCCGTACGCCGTGCTCCCACCACGCGTTCCGCAGCTCCGGCAGGACAGTTTCCTCAGCGACGCTCACAGGCACCTCACTCGACCGGTTACCTCCACATAAGCGGCTTCCGGCCGTTCTGTCGCCACCGGCGCGGCAAGTCGGCACATCGCGCCGTTACAACCGTGAATCATTCGCGAGCTAAAGTTTCAGCTCCGTCTCTCCGTGAAGGCCTCATGCACCACGATCCGATCGAGCGCGCCCGTGGCGCCGCTCTCCAGATGCTCGAAACCTCCCGCCGCCGCACGGGCCGCCGCGGCCGCCCGCGGCCCGGGCCGCCCGTCACCGGGCTCGGCCTGACCGGGGACGTCCTCATGGTCGCCCGGCTGGCCGGGCGCCGCTCCACCGGCTCGGTGCCGGCCGGCCTCGCGGTCGTGCGCCGCCTGGCCAGCGACGAGGCCGGCACGTTCGCCGACGTCGTGGGCCGCGCGTTCGGGGTGCCGCCCGAGGCGGTGGCCCGCGTCTACACCGCCGAGGCGCTGGCCAACCCGCTGATCGGGGCGTACGTGGCGGAGACGCACAGCGGCCTGCCGGTGGCCGCGGGCGCGGGCATCCTCTGCGACGGCCACCTGGGCATCGCCAACGTCGGCACGGTCGACGGCTTCCGCACCGAGGGCTACGCCCGCGTCCTGACCGAGACCGTCCTGCGCCGCGGCGAGACGGCGGGGGCCCACACCGCCTACCTGCACGCGAGCGAGGACACCGTGGCCTTCTTCGAGAGGCTGGGTTTCGTCGCCCGTCCCGGCTGGACGCTGCTGCGCGCCTCCTGACCCGCCGGCCTATCCCAGGCGAACAAGCCCGGCCTGCGTCGGCCGGAAGCCACACCCGTCGAGATAGAAGCGCTGCAGATGCGGCTCGAAGTCGACGTGCAGCCACGCGCATCCGGCGGCGCGGGCCTCGTCTGCCGCGGCCCGGACGAGACGGGTGCCCACGCCGCGGCGCCGGCGGTCGGGGTCGACCGCGGTGTCGAGCAGGAAGGCGTGGCTGCCGCCGTCCCAGCAGACCTGGACGAACCCGACGAGGTCGCCGCCGTCGAAGGCGCCGATCCAGGTGAGCGCGTGCCTTTCCAGCCGCTGCGCCCACGGCCGGACCTCGGCGGGGTCCGCGCCGAACGCCCGAGCGTGCAACGCGCTGAGTCGCTGGTCGTCGACGGGGAAACGGGACACGAGCCGGATCGTCACCCGGCCACGCTAGTCCGCCGGTCCGCGCGGCACAGCCCTGTCAGGCGAGCGGCAGCGTGGTGGCGATGGGCCACGCCACCACCAGGGAGCCGGTCAGGGCGGTCAGCCACGGCGGGGCGGCGCGGGCGCGCAGCACCGCGGCGAGCCCGGCCTGGAGGAGCATCAGCAGGGCCAGCAGCGGGACGACGAGCAGCACGAAGCCGGACGCGAGGCCGAGCAGCGACGCGGCGGTGAGCCCGACGACCGCGATCGCGGAGACGAGCAGGGTGCCGCCGGCGAGCCGGTCGGCGGCGTAGGCCAGCACGGCGAACCCGGCCCACACTACGAGCAGCAGCCACCAGCGCGGCCCGGCCGGAACGGCGTGGGTGAAGCCGAGGTGCAGCGGGACGGCGATCACGAGGGCCGCATACGCGATCAGGAGCGGGGCGGCGACCAGCGCGCGGCGGCCCCCGAGGGGCGAGGTCAAGGTCCTGCGGTACGCGAGGATCGCGGCACCCGTCACGGCGGCGTAGCCGGCCACGTGCCCGCCGATCTCGAGCGGTAGCCGTACGGTCGGCAGGATCGGCGCCACCAGAACCGCCAGGAGGGCCGCGCCCACCGCCACCGCCGCGGCCCTGCCGAACGACGCGGCTCTTGCAGACGCCGACGGCTCAGGTGCAGGCCGGGTCGGCGCGGCCTCTTCGGACGCCGACGGGTCGGGCGCCAGCAGAGCGGGCGCGTCGTCACCCGCGGCTGCGGGTGAGCCGGGCAGCGGCCGGGCGGGGCGGCGGCTCTCGCGGGAGCCGAGCAGCAGCCGGGTCAGCGGCGCGAAACCGAGGAGCAGGCCGGCCAGCAGGACGGCCGAGGCTGCGAGCCGCCGGGTCGGGGACGGCAGGGCGTGGGCGCGGGGGCGGGCGAAGCTGTCGTCGAGCCAGTCGGCGGTCAGGCGGTGCGTCCGGCCGGCGTACAGGATGGAGATGTGCTCGACGCCGGGGATCACCGCGTGGTGCGGCGAGCGGTCGGCTGCCTCGCGGAAGCTGCGGAACTCGAGGGCGCCGACGAGCGCCAGCAAGCGTTCCGGGGATCCGGCCGACGCGTCGGGCAGCGAGATCGCCACCGTGGCCGTGACGGCGGGGTGCGCGGCGGCGTACTCGGTGACCGCCCCGGCGCCCATCGAGTGACCGACCAGCGCGATGCGGTCCGGGTCGACGCTCGGCAGCCCGCGCAGGTGCCGCACCGCCACGTCGAGGTCGTGCGTCAGGTCGCGCGGCGACCGGGTGTTCGCGCCGTGACCGTCGAGGTCCGCGAGCACCACCGGGTAGCCGCGCGCCGCCAGCGTGTCGCCGAAGGGGGCCATCAGCCGGGCCGACCCGGCGTAGCCGTGCGCGACCACGACGCCCGGGCCGCGCTGCGCGCCCGCAGGCGTCACCACGTCGAGCGGCACCCCGTCGACGACGACGTGCTGCCACCGAGCATCTCCGTCGGCCATCCCCAGCAGCACGCCGCCCGCGACGACGGCCGTCACGGCGACCAGCACCGCGATCCATTCCCGGGCGAGAGCCACGCCTGACCGTACCCGGCGGCGTAAATCGGATGCGGCGCCGGCACGTCGGTGGGTACGGTCGCTGCCATGTTCACCGGCGTCGCTTTCATGCGGATGCGCTCCGGCCGCTGACGGCGGCTCGAGCACCTGGCTCCTGCACCGCCGTCCTGGCGTCATCGCCGGGCGGTGCACCCCGCGCTGCCCGGCTCCCGGACGAGCCGGAAAGCAGACCTGTGAACATTCTCGAAAAGACCTCCGCCCACGTACGGGCCGAGGGCGTCCGTGTCATCCGCGGCGACCGCGTCGTGCTCGACGGCGTCGACGTCACCGTCTCCACCCGCTCGCGCCTGGCGGTCGTCGGCCGCAACGGCAGCGGCAAGACCACGCTCCTGCACGTTCTCGCCGGCCTCGGCGAACCCGACCACGGCTCGGTGCACCGCTCCGGAACGATCGGCGTGGCGGAGCAGGCGCTGCCGGTCGGCGACGGCGACACCGTCGGCACGCTGGTGGCGCACGCCATCCGCCCCGCGCAACTGGCGCTGGCGGCGCTCGACGCCGCGCTCGAGACGGTCGGGAGCGACCCCGGGGCGTACGCGTCGGCCCTGGAGGAAGCGACGCGGCTGGACGCCTGGGACGCCGAGCGGCGCGTGGACGTGGCCCTCGAGGCGCTCGGCGCGTGCACCGACCGGGAGCGGCGCCTCGCCACGCTGTCGGTCGGGCAGCGGTATCGCGTACGGCTGGCCTGTGTGCTCGGGGCGCGCCACGACCTGCTGATGCTGGACGAGCCCACCAACCACCTCGACGCCGGCGGGCTGGCGTTCCTCACCGGGCGGCTGCGCGAGCACCCCGGCGGCGTGCTCGTCGTGACCCACGACCGCGCCCTGCTGCGCGACGTGGCCGACGAGTTCCTCGACCTCGACCCCACCCCGGACGGCCGGCCCCGCCGGTACGCGGGCGGCTACGACGGCTGGCAGCAGGCCCGGGCCCGCGAGCGGGAGCGCTGGCAGCAGGAGTACGACGCGCAGGTGGCCGAGCACGCCCGGCTGGCCGGCGCGGTCGACGAGGCTCGCGGGCGGCTCAGCACCGGCTGGCGCCCCGACAAGGGCACCGGACGGCACAAGCGGCAGAGCCGCGCGCCCGGCGTGGTGCAGGCGCTGCACCGCCGGCAGGAGGCCCTGGCCGCCCACCGGATCACCCTGCCGGCGCCGCCGAGGCCACTGCGGTGGCCACCGGCGGGCACGCGGCCCGGCGTGCCGTTGCTGGACGCGGACGGCCTCACCGTCGCCGGCCGGCTGCGGTCACCGGTCGCGGTGCGGCTCGCCGGCGGTGACCGGCTGCTGGTGACCGGTCCCAACGGCGCCGGGAAGTCGACGTTGCTGGCCGTGCTGGCGGGCGCGGCGACGCCGACGACCGGTGGGGTGCGGCGGCTGTCCGGAGCACGGATCGGCCACCTGCCGCAGGAGGTGACGTCGGCGGCCGCGCGCATGTCGCCCGGGGAGCACCGGCAGCGGCTGCTGGAGGAGGTCCTCGCCGGGCTCCCCGACGTGCTGCTGCTCGACGAGCCCACGAACCACCTGTCCGCGACGCTGGTCGACGAGCTCACCGCCGCGCTGCGCACCGCCGCCGCCGCGGTCGTCGTCGCCACCCACGACCGCCGGATGCTCGCCGATCTGGGCGGCTGGCCGGCGCTGCGGATGTGATCTGTCCGGCACGAGGCAACCCCGGCTAACCGTACGCATCGTCATGTCGATCGGAAGGGATGGCATGACGATGCGTACACACCGATGGGCCGCGGCGGTCCTGGCGGCCGGTCTGCTGGCCGGCTGCGGCACCGCCGTCGCCGCACGCCCGCACCACCCCGGCCCGTCGTCGGCGGCCGCCACGCCGTCCCCGTCGGTGTCGCGCCCGGCGAAGCCGGTGAAGATCGCCTACCCGCGGCACGGGAGCGGGCGCTGGATCACCGCCGGGGCCGGGACGGAGACCGTCGGCGCCCGGGGCCGCCTGATGCGCTACCGGGTCGTGGTGGAACGCGGCATCACCGGCGTCTCACCCGCGGGCTTCGCCGCGGCGGCGCAGGCGGTCCTGGCGGACCCGCGCGGCTGGACGGGCGGCGGCCGGTGGCGGTTCCGCCGGGTCGGACCGGGGCAGGCGTACGACTTCACGCTCTACCTGGCCACGCCGGGCACCCGCGACGAGCTGTGCGACGACGTCCCGGACGGCTACACGTCGTGCCGCAACGGCGCCAAGGTGGTGCTCAACGTCGCCCGCTGGGCGGCCGGCGTGCCGTACTACCGGGATCTCCGCGCGTACCGCGCCTACATGGTCAACCACGAGGTGGGGCACCGGCTCGGGCACGGCCACGAGCAGTGCCCCGCCAAGGGCGACCCGGCGCCGGTCATGCTCCAGCAGACGCTCGGCCTGCACGGCTGCACCCCGAACCCGTGGCCTTACCCGGACTGGACGCCCAGCGCGTTGAACAGGTTGAGCCAGATCTCGCTGCGGGTCGGGAACGACGGCACGGCGTGCCGCAGCCGCGTCACCGGCACCTCGCCCACGATCGCGATGGTGGCGGCCTGCAGGAAGTCGGCCACCTGCGTGCCGGTGATCGTGGCGCCGACCAGCACGCCGCGGTCCTCGTCGACCAGGAACCGGCTGGTGCCGACGACCCCGCCCGAGTACGAACCGCCCGCGTTGCCGTCGGTCGGCACGTCGACCACGCGCACCCGCAGCCCGGCCGCCTGCGCGCTCGCGGTGGTGTGACCCACGGCAGCGACCTGCGGCGCCGTGAAGATGACCCGCGGCGCGCCGGGCCCGTCGGCGAGGTGGTCGGTGGCGATCGGCTTGCCGAGGATCTCCGCCGCCGCGACCCCGGCCTGGTACTTCGCCATGTGCGTGTAGAGCGCGCGCCCGTTGACGTCGCCGATCGCGTACAGCCAGTCCTGCCCCGGCACCCGCATGTGCCGGTCGACGCCGACGTACCCCTGCGGCTCGAGCCCGACGGTCTCCAGCCCCAGGTCGGCCGTCTGCGGCGTACGCCCGGTCGCGACCAGGACCTCGTCGGCCGTCACGGTGCTGCCGTCCGCCAGCGTCACCGTCACCCCGGACGCGTCTCGGCGCACGGACTTCGGGCGCTGCCCCTTGCGGATCTCCACGCCCTGCTCGGCGAGCGACGCGGCGACCTGCTCCCCCGCGAAGTCCTCCTCGCGCGGCAGCACCCCGCGGCCGACCACCATCGTGACCCGCGCGCCCAGGGACACGTACGCCTGGCTCATCTCGGAGCCGACCACGCCGCCGCCGATGACCACGAGCGACGCCGGGACGTCCTTGGCGGTGGTGGCCTCGCGGTTGGTCCACGGGTTCGCCTCGGCCAGCCCCTCGACGTCCGGCAGCGCCGCCCGGGTGCCGCCCGCCAGGATCACCGCGCGGCGCGCCTCGAGGATCTCGTCGCCCACCGCGACCCGCTTCTGACCCGCCAGCCGCCCCCAGCCGCGCACCAGCGTGACGCCCCGGTCGGTCAGCCACGGCACCTGCGAGCTGTCGTCCTCGTTGTTGATGAGCTCGTCGCGCCGCCGCAGCACCGCCGCCACGTCGAGCTCGCCCGTCACCGCCTCCGCGACCCCCGGCACGTGCCGCGCCTCGTCGAGCAGCTCGCCCGGGCGCAGCAACGCCTTCGACGGGATGCACGCATAGAACGAGCACTCCCCGCCGACATGGTCGCCCTCCACGATCGCCACGCTGAGCCCCGCCTCGGCGAGCTTGCCGGCCGCGACCTCACCGCCGGGCCCGGCACCCACCACCACCACGTCGAAAGTCTGCATGCCCCCAATGATCGACCCAACGGCGCGCCGGAGACACCCATACATGTCGCCGATCACGTGCGGCGTCGCTGCGCGGGGAGGCGAACCGGCGTCAGCGGATGAAGAAGAGCAGCCGTGCGGGGAGGCGGCCCGGCGTCAGCGGACCAGGAAGAGCAGCCGGGCGGCGTCGCGGCAGCGGGGGGAAAGGCGGGCGGCGATCAGGGTGGCGCGCCGGCTGCGGAACGTGACCGCGCAGCGGCCGCCCGCGGCCCGGCGGTGGGGATGGCGGGCGGGCCAGGCGTGGTTACGGAGCTGCACGGCGCCATTGGACCCCTCGGAGGGTCGGCCGCGACGGCGGATCCCAGTGACTGGAATGAGTACCGTGGCAGGCATGACTGTGCTGACGATCCGCAAGGTCGGCGACCCGGTGCTGCGCCAGGTCGCGGAGCCCGTGACCGTGTTCGACGCCGAACTGCACCGGCTGGTCGACGACCTGAACCAGACGCTCGCCGAGTCGCGCGGCGCCGGGCTGGCGGCCCCGCAGATCGGGGTGGGGCTGCGGGTCTTCGCGATCAACCCCGACCTGCCGGGCAACGACCTGCGGCTCGACCACCTGATCAACCCGGGGCTCGACTTCCCCGACGACGAGGAGCAGAACGGCCCCGAGGGCTGCCTGTCGATCCCGGGCATCTACCTCGACACCAAGCGGCGCATGAACGTCGTCGCCAAGGGGCTGACCAAGCACGGCGACCCGGTGCAGATCGTCGGCGCCGGTCTGCTGGCCCGCTGCATCCAGCACGAGACCGACCACCTCGACGGCGTGCTGTTCATCGACCGGCAGGACCAGGCGGGTCAGGAGCGCATCCTGGCCACCCTGCGCGAGGCGTCGTGGGCCGACGCCCGGGTTCAGGTCAGCCCGCACTGAACCGCTCGGGAAAGCACTTGCCTACCGGGAAAGTGAGCGTCATACTTTCCTGGTAGGCAAGTACATGCCCGAGGGGGAAGCCATGGACGCTCCGCGCATATCACCCATCGACGCCGAGCTGGCGCTCGCCGAGGTGCGAGCCCGCCGGGAACAGGTGATCGTCGCGAACCTGGTGCCCGGCTGGTTCTGGCCGTCGGTCGGCGCGCTCATGCTGCTGTTCGTGGCGGCCGTCGAGAGCGGCCGCCCGTGGCTGGTGGCGACCGGCACCGTCCTCTACGTCTCCGGGCTGGCCGCGCTGATCCTGGCGATCGTGCGCCGGTCCCGGGTGCAGGTGCGCAACGACCTGCTGGGCGTCCGGGGCGGGCTGGCCATCGCGGCCTTCGCCCTCGCGCTGGTCGCGGTCGGGCTCGGCCTCGGTTTCACCCTCGACGCCCTCGGCGTCCCCGCGCCGGGCACGATCGCGTGCGTGCCGGTCGCCGTGGGCATGGCCGTCGGCGGTCCCGCGCTCATGGCGCACCTGCGCCGGGTCATGCTCTCGCGCCCGCCGGCCGGCCCGCGGTGAGCGCCGAGCCCCGCTTCGACGAGCTGATCCACTCGCCCACGCGCCTGTCGCTCGTGAGCCTGCTGGCGGCCACCGAGTGGGCCGAGTTCAAGTACCTGCGCGACGAGGCCGGCCTCTCCGACTCGGCCCTGTCGAAGCAGCTGACCACCCTCGAGGAGGCCGGCTACGTCGACATCCGCAAGTCGTTCGTCGGCAAGCGCGCCCGCACCTCGGTGCGGCTGAGCCCGCTCGGCCGGCAGGCTTTCGCGAGCCACGTCGCCGCCCTGCAGGAGATCGTCGTGCGTTCGGGCCTGGCCGTCCTCCCCTCCGACGCCACGACCGGCTGAGTCAGCGCAGGCCGGCGGCCATGTCCATCAGGTGGCCGAGGATGGTGTCGCCGGCCGAGCGCAGGCCGTCGTGCTCGTACTCGTTGGTGACCCAGGTGCGGACGTTGCCGACGCGGGCGGCGGTGTCGAGGGACAGGCCCATGTCGACGTACATGTCGTCGGCGTAGACGGCGGCGAGCACCGGCACCTCGTTGGCGGCCAGCCGGTCGAGGTCGCAGAGGGCGGACCAGTCGTCGGTCTGCGCCAGCAGGTCAGCGGCGCCGGCGAACGGGCGCAACGCGGCGATCTGCTCGAACATCCAGGGGTACATCATCTCGCCGGTGAACAGCAGCGGGGTGGCGTCGGCGGCGAACTCGGGACGGGCCGCCAGGGCGCGCTCGGCGGCCCAGCCCGTCACCTGCCCGGGAGCGCCGTAGCAGTACTCCTGCAGGGCGAACAGCGGCATGTCGATGAAACCGGTCAGCCCCATCACCGCGTAGCGGAACGTGTCGGACAGCTGGTCGCCGTGCCACGCCTCGTCGAGCAGCCAGTGCAGCTGCGCGTAGCCGTAGCTCATGCCGAACGCGCTGCCCAGGTGCCGGAACCGCTCGGCGGTCAGCCGGTCGCCGTCGGGCAGGCGGACGTCCTCGGCGGCGAGGTGGTCGGCGATGCGGCGCACGGCGGCCACGTCGTCGGGGAAGGCGCGGTAGTACTCCGCGTTCTTCGCGGCGACCCGGGGATAGGTGCGGGCGTACACGTCGTCGGCGGTGGCGGTGGCGAGCAGGCCGCCGGTGACGTAGCACGTGCGCAGGGCCTGCGGGGCGGCCGAGAGGTAGCTCATCGTGACGAACCCGCCGTAGCTCTGGCCGAGCGTGTCCCACCGGGCGCCGCCCGCGACCCGCTCGCGCAGGATCTCGGCGTCGGCCACGATGCTGTCGGCGCGGAACAGCTTGATGTGGTCGGCCAGCTCCTTCGCGGACCGGTCGCCGACCGTCCGCGCGGTGAGCGGGGTGCTGCGGCCGGTGCCGCGCTGGTCGAGCAGCAGCACCCGGTGGGTCTGCACGGCCCGGCCGATCCACGCCTCGGCGCGCAGCGGCCGCTGCGCCTTGCCGCCCGGCCCGCCCTGCAGGAACAGCAGCCAGGGCAGGTCGTCGCCGGCCCGGTCGGCGGCCACCACCTCGCGGGCGAAGATCTCGATCGTGTCTCCACCGGGATCGCGGTGGTCGAGCGGCACGGTGACGGTGTGGTCGGCGAAACGGACTCCGGGGTGAGCAATCATGGGCACACCCTAGAACCGCCGTCTGACATAAAGCACCGTGTCGATGCGACCACCGCCCGGAGCAGGCAACATGCCGATCTGCTTGCCCTCGACCTCGAAGCCCGCGGCCTGCAGCGTCTTCTGCGAGGCCAGGTTGCTCACCGCGGCGCCGGCCACGACCCGCTGCAGCCGCACCTCGGTGAACGCCCACTTGGTGACCAGCTCGACGGCGCGGCGCGCGTACCCGCGCCCGCGGAAGGCCGGCAGCACCCCGTACCCGAGCATGCCCTCACGGTGGTGCGGCGCGAAGTAGTAGAGCGCGATCTGCCCGGCGAACGAGCCGCTGCGCGCGTCGACGATGCTCATCGCGGCCATCTCACCGGCCAGCCAACGACCTTCCGCGTACGCGAAGAGCCGCTCGACCTCGTCCCGGGGCGGCGGCACCGGCGGCACCGAGCTCTCCACCACCTCGGGCAGGCAGCGCAGCTCGTACCAGCCGTCGAGGTCGTCGGGACGCAGCGGCCGCACCCGGATCACCCCGTCGGTGAGCTCGCCGCCGGGCAGGTCGGGCAGCGTCCGCGGCGAGGGCCCGATCGGGTCGTCGGCGAGCCGCCCCCACACCACGAGGTCCTCCCGGCCCGGGCCGGCGCCGCGCGCGATCCCCTCCCGCCGGTAGCCGGCGTCGATCGCGGCCCGCTGAGCAGCGGGATCGTCGAGGCGGGTGCGAATCTCGGAGCGGTACGGGGTCGGCACCCGATCACGTTACTGCGGGTCCGCCCAGTCGGTGGACGCCGCCACGGCCCGCTGCGGCTCGATCTGCGCGAGCCGTTCGCGCAGGGCCGCGGTGACGAAGCCGTACGCGTCGCTGCCGAGCACCAGCCGCAGCGGCGCGGGCTCCTGCCCGGCGCTCTCAATGATCCGCGCCGCCATCTTCGCCGGATCGCCCAGCGGCGGCCGGCTGCGGTCCTTGGCGCCGCGCACCATCGCCGCCGGGGTGCCGTCGTACGCGGCCAGGGGCGTCGCCAACTGCAGGCTGCCGAAGCGGAACTCGGTGCGCGCGCCGCCGGGCTCGACGATGGTCACGCCGATGCCGAACGGGGCGACCTCCTTGGCGACGCTCTCCAGGAAGCCCTCGATCCCCCACTTGCCCGCGTGGTAGAGCGAGGCCCCGGCGTTGGCAGCCTGACCGCCGTACGTCGAGATCTGGATCAGCCGCCCGCCACCCTGCGCGCGCAGGTGCGGCAGCGCCGCACGGACCACGGCGATCGAGCCCAGCAGGTTGGTGTTCAGCTGGTCGATCACCTGCTCGTCGGTGAGCTCCTCGGCGGCGCCGAACAGGCCGTACCCGGCGTTGCTGACGACGACGTCGACCCGGCCGAGCTCGGCGAACGCGCGGTCGACGGTCGCCCGTACGCCGGGAAGGTCCGTGACGTCGAGGTGGGCGACCCACAGGCGGTCGCCGTACTTCGCCGCGAGGTCGTCGACGGACCCGGCCCGGCGCACGGTGCCGGCCACCCGCTCGCCGCGCTCCAGCAGCTGCTCGGTCAGGTGCCTGCCGAAGCCGCTGTTGACGCCGGTGATGAACCACGTTGCCATTGCTTCCTCCTCTTTCCGACACCAACTCTTCCCGCCGCGCGCGCCCGGTGGCAGTCCGAGTCGTTCCTGGTAGTGGCGGGACCAGCCACCGGAGCCGGGCACCGCCTACCGTTGCGGTATGCGGAGCGAACTGGGCGATTTCCTGCGGGCTCGGCGCGAGCTCGTGCAGCCCGCGGACGTCGGCCTGCCCGGCGGCACCGGGATGCGGCGGGTGCGGGGGCTGCGGCGCGAGGAGGTGGCGATGCTGGCCGGCATCAGCGCCGAGTACTACCTGCGGCTCGAGCAGGGCCGCGACCGTACGCCCTCGGTTCAGGTCGTCGAGGCGCTCGCCCGCGTGCTGCGGCTGGACGAGGACGGCGCGGCGCACCTGATGGCCCTGTCGCGGCCGCGCCGCAGGCCGGCACGCCGGGCCGAGCGGGTGCCGGCCGGCATCGACATGCTGGTGCAGACGCTCAACGTGCCCGCGTTCGTGGTGAACCGCTACCGCGACGTGCTGACCGCCAACCGGCTCGCGGTGGCGCTGTCGCCGCTGATGGCCCCGGGCGTGAACCGGCTGCTCGCCGCCTTCACCGACCCGGTGGCGCGCGAGTACCATCCCGACCTCGACCAGAACGCGGCAAGCGTGGTCGCGCAGCTGCGCGCCGAGGTCGGCACGGACACCGACGACCCCCGGTTCCAGGGGCTGATCGGCGAGCTGTCGCTCAAGAGCGAGCAGTTCCGCAAGCTGTGGGCGCGCCACGACATCCGGCGCGGCGGCAGCGACACCGCCCACATCCGGCACCCGCTGGTCGGCGACCTGCACCTGCGCCGCGAGAAGCTGGCCGTGGTCGGCTCGGACGGCCTTCAGATGGTGCTGCACCACGCCGAGCCGGGCACCCCGTCGGCGGCGAGCCTCGCGCAGCTGTAGGAACCGGCCGCGGCGATCGTCAGGCGGCCGGGGCGACGTGCTCGGAGCGGGTGTCCAGGTCGGCGAACAGGGCGGCGTTGCCCACGAGGGCCGCAACGACCCGAGGGGCAACTCTTCGACGCTCGTCAATGGGCTGTTCACGCGGCGGCCAGCGGCGACCGGCAGCGTTCCGGGCAGCGACCCCCGAGGAGGATCCCGATGGACCGTCGTACCCTGCTGCGCGCCACCGTCGCCGGAGCCGGTGGCATCGCGCTGCCGTTCACCGCCTGGCCGGCGGCGTACGCGGCGCCCGCGCAGAACGCCACCGGGCCGTACGGGCCGCTGCGGGCCGCCGACGCCAACGGCATCCAGCTGCCGGCCGGCTTCACGAGCCAGGTGGTGGCGCGCTCGCGGCAGACCGTGCCCGGCACCTCGTACGTCTGGCACGACGCCCCCGACGGCGGCGCGGTCATCCCGAACGGCACCGGCTGGGTGTACGTCTCGAACTCGGAGGTGTCCGCGTCGGCCGGCGGCGGGGCTTCCCGGATCGTGTTCGACGCCGGCGGGCGGGTCACCGGCGCGTCGCGGATCCTGTCGGGCACGACCAACAACTGCGCCGGCGGCCGGATGCCGTGGAACACGTGGCTGTCGTGCGAGGAGATCACGCTGGGCCGGGTGTGGGAGACGTACCCGCTGGGCGGCTCGGCGGTGGTGCGGCCCGCGATGGGGCGGTTCAAGCACGAGGCGGCCGCGGCCGACCCCGTACGCAAGGTCGTCTATCTCACCGAGGACGAGACCGACGGGCGCTTCTACCGCTTCGTGCCCGCCTCGTGGGGCGACCTGTCGTCGGGCAGGCTGCAGGTGCTGCGCGCCGGCACGGCCACGTCGGTTCGTTCACCTGGGCCGACGTGCCCGACCCCGACGGCTCCCCCACCCGGACCCGCTACCAGGTCTCCGGCGCGAAGGTCTTCAACGGCGGCGAGGGCTGCCACTACGCCAACGACACGGTCTGGTTCACGACCAAGGGCGACAACCGGGTCTGGCAGGTGAACCTGGCGACGAGCACCTACGAGCTGGCGTACGACGACAGCCTGGTCAGCCCCGGCACGGCCCCACTGACCGGCGTCGACAACGTGACCGGCTCCGCGTCGGGCGACCTGTACGTCGCCGAGGACGGCGGCAGCATGGACATCTGCCTGATCACGCCCGACGACGAGATCTCGGTGTTCCTGCGCGTCACCGGCCAGAGCGCCTCGGAGCTCACCGGCCCGGCCTTCACCCCGGCCGGCAACCGCCTCTACTTCTCGTCACAGCGCGGCACCTCCGGAGCGTCCTCCGGCGGCATCACGTACTGCGTGACGGGCCCGTTCCGCTGAGGCCCCCCGTGCTCATAGAGGTTTTCGGGCGTCGAGCACGGCTGCCACCACGGCGGTCGTGACGACCGCGGCGGTCAGCGCGACCCCGCGCAGACCCCAGGCGACCATCGCCACCGACAGCAAGCCCCAGACGACCCCCGCGGTCACGAGCACGGTGATCAGCACCGGCCGCGGCCAGCGGGGCCAGGGCGCGCGGGTCAGCGCGGGATAGTCCGTGGTCAGCCGGGCGACGATGTCGTCGAACTCCCTGCGCTTGTCCTCGGTGCTCATCGCGACCTCCTTGGTGAAAGCACATGTGCTCCCGATCGCACTGTACGTCGCGTACCCGTCATCCGGTTCGAAGAATTTTCGCTTCCTACCAACTTGCGAACACCCGGGCCTGCCCGCCCGACCCGTCCTGGTACGGGATCAGGCCCACGGTGAGCGTCGCGCCGTGCCGCGGGACGCGGTCGAGGTGGGCGATGTTCTCCACGCCGTAGCGGTCGGCGCCGGTCAGCGCGAGGTGCGTCTCGAAGCCGGTGGAGATGCCCGGGTCGATGCTCAGCGTGTCGACTCCCAGGCAGCGGATGCGGCGCTTGGTGAGCAGCCACTCGCACGCCTCGACGCTGAAGCCCGGGAAGTGCAGCGTTCCGCCGGCGTCGGTGCCGCGGTACGCGTCCGCGTCGCCCGCCTTCGTGGCCCAGCCGCTGTGGAGCAGCACTGCGGCGTCGCGCGGGATGCGGTCGTACCTGCGCTCGTACGCCACCAGGTCGGCCACCGTGACGGTCGTGTCCGGCTCGTGCGCCGCCCGCCGCGCGATGTCGATGACCACCGCCGGGCTGATCAGCTCGGCCAGGGCCAGCTCGGTCGACGTCCGCCCGCCCGCCGTGAAGTGCGCCGGGGCGTCGACGTGCGTGCCGAAGTGCTCGAGGATCGTCCACTCCTGCATGTAGTAGCCGTCCTCCGGGATCGAGGTGGCCGTGTGGCGCGACGGCTCCTCACCGGGTTCGAACGCCGGGAAGGCAGGGGTCACCGGATGGGTGAGATCCTGCAGCCCGTGCTTGCTCCGCACGGCGGCCTGTGCGGGAGTGGGGACAGTGACCGCGGCAGCCGAGGCAGCCGCGCCGAACAGCAGAGATCGGCGAGAGACCTTGTCGACGCACATGCGCGCAATCTAGCGGCTCTCAGCAAAGTGTCATACCCCTGCGCGAGGATGTCGCCCGAACCCGAGGGAAGGAGGACCCATGAGCGCACCGGCCATCGAGACAGCCGGGCTGGTCAAGAAGTTCGGGGACACGAGAGCCGTCGACGGCGTGGATCTGACGGTCCCGCCCGGCACGGTCTACGGGTTGCTCGGGCCCAACGGCGCGGGCAAGACCACTGTGGTGCGGATGCTCGCCACGCTGTTGCGGCCCGACGGCGGCGAGGCGCGGGTGTTCGGCCGCGACGTGCGGCGCGAGGCCGACGCCGTCCGCAGCCGGGTGAGCCTCACCGGGCAGTACGCCTCGGTCGACGAGGACCTCACCGGCGCCGAAAATCTCGTGCTGCTGGCGCGGCTGCTCGGCTACTCCAGGGCGCAGGCCCGCGAGCGGGCGGCCCGGCTGCTGTCGGCGTTCGGGCTCACCGAGGCGGCCGACCGGCAGGTGAAGAAGTACTCCGGCGGCATGCGGCGGCGCATCGACATCGGCGCCAGCATCCTCAACACGCCCGACCTGCTGTTCCTCGACGAGCCGACCACCGGCCTCGACCCGCGCAGCCGCAACCAGGTGTGGGACATCGTGCGCATCGTGGTCGCCAACGGCACCACCGTCCTGCTCACGACGCAATACCTCGACGAGGCCGACCAGCTCGCCGGGCGCATCGCGGTGATCGACCACGGCAAGGTGATCGCCGAGGGCACCCCCGGTCAGCTCAAGTCCTCGGTCGGCGCGGGCACCGTCCACGTGCGACTGCGCGACGCCGCCCAGCGCCCCGCCGCCGAACGCGAGCTCGCCGCCGTGCTCGGCACGACCGTGCAGCAGGAGGCCGACCCGGTGGCGCTGACCGCGCGTGTGGAGGCCGGCGGCTCCGACCGCGGCGCCGCCGAGATGGCGTCGCAGGCCCTGGCCCGGCTGGCCGGGGCCGGCATCACCGTGGACGACTTCTCCCTCGGCCAGCCGAGCCTCGACGAGGTCTTCCTGGCCCTGACCGACCGGCAGGCGCCGACATGAGCACGACGACCGAGTCCTCCGAGACCATTGCGGCGTACGCGCCCTCGCGCGAGACGCTGAGCGCCGTGCTGGCGCCGGCCGACAGACCGCGGCGGCCCAGCGCCCTCTCCGCGTCGCTGACCTTCGGCTGGCGCGCCCTGCTCAAGATCAAGCACGTGCCCGAGCAGCTGTTCGACGTGACCGCGTTCCCGATCATCATGACGCTGATGTTCACGTACCTGTTCGGCGGCGCGCTCGCCGGCTCGACGCGCGAGTACCTGCAGTTCTTCCTGCCCGGCATCATGGTCACCAGCGTCGTCATGATCACGATGTACACGGGCGTCGGCCTCAACACCGACATCGAGCGGGGCGTGTTCGACCGCTTCCGCACGCTGCCCGTGTGGCGGCCCGCCGCCCTGGTCGGCATGATCTTCGGCGACGTGCTGCGCTACATCCTCGCGGCGACCACCATCATGGTGGTCGGCCTGATCCTCGGGTTCCGCCCCGGCGGCGGCGTGCCCGGTGTGCTCGGCGGCATCGGGCTGCTGGTCGTCTTCTCGTTCGCGTTCTCGTGGATCTGGACGATGTTCGGCCTGTTCCTGCGCTCGGAGAAATCGGTGATGGGCGTCAGCATGCTGGTGCTGTTCCCGCTGACCTTCCTGAGCAACGTGTTCGTCGACCCGGCCACGATGCCCGGCTGGCTGCAGGCGTTCGTCGACCTCAACCCGATCAGCCACCTGGTCACCGCGATCCGCTCCATCATGGCCGGCACGCCCGACATGGCCGAGACGGTGTGGACGCTCGTGGCGAGCGGGGTGCTGGTCCTCGTCTTCGGCACCCTGACGATGCGCCTCTACAACCGCAAGTGAACGACGGCCCGCCGGCATAGGCCACGCCTTGCTGGTGGGGCGGCGGTCATCGGCAGGTCGCCTCACGGCGACACCTCAGCCGGTGCGGGCAACTGGCGGAAGTCGGATGCGCCCCGCCCAGCCGGCACGCGCCGCCCGGTGCCCGGTCCGCGGCCCGAGCCCGGCTGTGCATCCCGGCGGGCATCCCTGGCGGCCGCGGCACGGGGATCAGGCGTGGTCGACCTCGTAGTCGAGCAGGAGGCCGCCCGACGGGGTCGGGGCCGCCTTGGCCAGCGTGAGCCTCTGGAGCTTGCGGTCGTCCTCGAAGAGCTTGCGGCCGCGGCCGGCCAGCGCCGGACAGACGACCAGGCTCAGCCGGTCGATCACGCCCGCGGAGAGCAGCGACCGGGCCAGGCGGATGCTGCCGTGCACGCCGATGTCGCCGCCGGGCCGGGACTTCAGGTCGCGGACGAAGGCGGCGGCGTCGGTCGTGACGACGGACGTCGCCGCCCACGTCGCGTCGACGGGAGTGCTCGTGAAGACGTACTTCTGCACGGTGTTGATGAAATCGGCGAACGGCTGCACGTCGGACGTCGGCCAGTAGGCGGCCCATTCGTCGTACATCCGGCGGCCCAGCAGCACCGTGTCCTGCCGGCCGATCACCGCGGCGAGGTTGTCGGTCATCGGGCCGTCGAAGTCGAAGACGAAGGCGTCGGGGCTCTCGGCCACGCCGTCCAGGGACATCAGGGAGTAGAGCACGACTTTGCGCATGACCCGTAGGACCACGCCCGGGGCCGGAACTCATCGCGACGGCGCCGAGCCGACGTGCGCCGGCTACGTGGCGAACTCGGCCTCGGCGTCGCGGCGGCGGGCGCCGGAGGAGGCGCGCGGAACGGTGACGGTGAAGACGGCGCCGTGCGGCTCGTTGCGCTCGTACGAGACGTCGAGCCCGCCCGCCTGCGCGAGCTGGCGCACCAGATAGAGGCCGAGGCCGGTGCCCGACGTGGTGGTGGCGACGCCGGTGCCGGCCCGGGCGAAGCGGTCGAACAGGTGCGGCACGAAGTCGGGCGGCACACCCTCGCCGTGGTCGGCGATCCGGACCGCCACCTGCTCCTCCGCGTTGACGACGGTGACCTCGATCGGCGGACGGCCGTACTTGGTGGCGTTGGTCAGCAGGTTGCCGAGGATGAGCTGGAGCTGCCCGGGGTCGGCCAGGCCGGTGGTCTCGTCGGGGGCGATCACGCAGATCGGCGTGCCGGCGCCGACGTGGTGGGCGGTGACCGCCTCCCGTACGGCGTGGGAGATGTCGATGCGGACGGGCCGGGCGAGCATCGCGCCCGCGTCGAACTGGGCGAGCATCAGGATGTCGGTCACGAGGTCGTTCGCGCGGTGCCCGGCGACGGTCATCCGGCGTACGTCGTCGGTCTTGACGTGTTCGGGGACGTCCGCCCACTCCTCGAGCAGCAGCTCCCCCAGCCCGACGATCTTCGCGAGGGGCTGGCGCACGTCGTGGCTGAGCATCGCCATCACGTCGGCCAGATGGGTGTTGGCGTCCTGCAGCTCCTCGGCGCGCCGGGCGAGCTCGGCCCGGTCGCGCTGGCGTTCGCGTTCCAGCGCGCGGCGCTCGGTCGTGTCGATGATCTGGGTGGCGAAGTACAGCGGCCGGTCCTCGTCGTCGCGCAGCACCGCGGTCGTGATGGAGGCCTCGACGACCCCGCCGTCCGCGCGCAGGTAGCGCTTGTCGAGGTCGAAGCCGTCGATCCGCCCGGCCAGGCAGTCGCGCATCGGCCCGGCGGTCAGCCCGGCGTCGCCGGGGTGGGTGAAGTCCTCGAGGCGCCGGCCGAGGAACTCCGCCTCCGCGAGGCCGAAGATCTGGCACGCGGCCGGGTTGACCCGCAGGCAGCGCGCCTCGGTGTCGGCCAGCACCATGCCGATCCGCGAGCCGTCGAACACCTTGCGGAAGCGGCGCTCGCTGAGCAGCAGCTGGCGGCGGCTGGCCCGGGCCCGGCCGGCGGCCAGCACGACCGCCAGGCCCACCACCGCCGCGCCGCCGAGGGCCGCGCGTCCCGCGATCTCGTTGTCCGCGAGCGAGGCGTAGAGGACGTCTTCCCGTACGGTCGCCGACAGCCGCCACGGTGTGCCCGTGACCGCGACCGAGGCGTAGCGCCACCAGTGCCCGCCGGCGCGGTAGCGGCCGTCGCGGTCCTGCGACAGCGCGGCGGCCAGCGGCGGGTCCTGGGTCGCGAGCGTCGGGGTGCGGGCGGCGAAGGGCTCGGTCGCCGCGACGATGCCGCCGCCGGGGTCCGCGAGCTGGATCCGCGCGCCGGTCAGCGAGAGGGCGCTGGTGAAGTACGAGGCCAGCGGGCTCGCCTTGATCGGGATGGCGCCGGAGAAGACGCGCCGGCCCTGGGCCGTGTCGAACGGCACGGCGAACGCGACGACGGGGATGCCCTCGGCGGCGGAGTCGACCACGCCGGAGACCGCGGGGGTGCCGTCCAGCGCGGTGCGCAGGTGCGCGTACCGGCCGGAGATGTCCTTGCCGATCACGGACGGGTCGGCCGGCACGACCTGCAGGACCCGGCCGCGCGCGTCGAGCAGCACGGCCGCGGGATAGCCGAAGCCGGCCACCGCGCGTTCGAAGTCGCGGGCCCGCACCACCGGGTCGGCCAGCGACGCGCGGGCCTGCACGCCCTGCCGCTCGAGCACGCCGGTGGCGATGCCGGTCATGAAGTCGCCCAGCAGGCTCACGCCGTTGTCGAAGCGCTGCACCACCGTCCTGCGGCTGTTGTTCTGCTGCCACAGCAGCACACCGGTGCCCAGGATGACCAGCAGCAGCCACACCACCAGCGGCGTCACCGCCGGACGCCACCAATCCCTGAGGCCGCGCATACCCAATGTTCGGCATTCCCGCGGCGCTGCTGAGCCGCCGCGGGCCCGCACCGCCGCCGGGGCCCTGTTCGATCAGATCGAGCACGGCGGCCCGGCGGCGTCACGGCTGTCCGAGCCGCGGCTGGTGCGCGCCTCCTAACCCGCCGCGCCGGCCAGGGCGGGCTGCCAGACGTACGTCCTGGGCGTGAGCGTCGCGGAGGCGCGGAAGTTGGCGTTGACCGTGGCCAGCTCCTGCGCGTTCGGATAGGCGTTGGTGCACGAGACCGGCGCGCTGCTGCCCGACATCAGATCCGAGCAGAGTCCCGTACGCCGGTCCGGCAGCCCGAGGATGTGCCCGAGCTCGTGCGCGGCGATCCGCGGCGGGTAGTAGCCCTGGTTGACCGCTTGCCGGCCCATCCAGACGCGGCCGTTGCCGAGCGAGGTCGTCTGCGCCCGCGGCCAGTTGTTGTCGGCGTAGACCCGGATGTTCGGGGTCCGGCCGGCGGGAACCGGCTCGAGCCGCACGTTCGTCGCGCGGCTGTTCCAGATCTGCGCACCCTGGTTGACCACGGCCACGAACTCCTGAGCCTGGCCGGCGTCGTAATACAGCACGCGCGGCGCGGCGGCCGCCGGCCCGGCGCTCGCCACCTGCACGCCGCCGATCGCGACGACCGCACACAGCGCGGCCGCCAACCGTCGAAGAAGCATCGATGCCCTCCTGCGGGGGATGGGGGGATTTCCTGGCCCCGACCCTAGCGACCCAAAGATGGTCATCGATGCTTTCGGGGCATATCGATTCCGTCCTCCCCCGCGTGCGATCAGGGTCACCGCGCCGGCGCGCGCTTCGGGCCGGGCCGGGTTCTCAACTCGCCCGGGCACCGGCCGATGGGCGCCGGTGACATCGGAAGAGGAACGGGGACGTCATGCGGCGGTGGTGCCGAGCGCACGGACTGGAGCTGGCCGGCGCGCTGCCGGTCGTGGCCGGCGCGGTGTGGGTGCTCGTGGGGCTGGTGCACGAGTACGCCCACCCGGTGATCGGCTGGCTGCCGCTGCCCGTGAGCGCGGCCGTGGCGGCGGTGGCCTGTGCCCGTACGGCCCGGGACCCCCGCCTCGACCGCGGGACCAGCCGGTTCTGGTGGCACCTCACGCTCGCTGGCGTCTTCTTCGTCGGCGGAACCATCGGCAACACGATCGACGCGGTCGGCGGGGACGCGCCCTCGCAGCGGCTGGCCCCGGTGACCGTGGCCCTCTACCTGGCGGTGCTGGCGCTGGTGATCTGGGCACTGTTGCGGCTGCCGTCGTGGCAGCGCAGCCGCGCCGACTGGATCCGGTTCGGCCTGGACGCCTGCGTGGTCCTGGTGACCGTCGGCGCCCTGGTCTGGCACGTCTCGCTGCGCGACCACGAGCAGTGGACCGCGCAGACCGGCTCCGCGGGCCCGATGCTGGCCATCATGCTGTCGGCGTTCGTGGGGATGGCGACCTTCGTCAAGGTCGGCTTCGCGGGCGCGGGCCGGCTCGACCGGCAGTCGATCTCGGTGCTGGCGGTCGGCTGCGCGGCGGCGGCGGGGCTGGGCGGGCTGTCGCCGTTCCTCGCCGGCCTGCCCTACCTGTCGTCGAGCCTCGTGTCGGTGCCGGTGGCCGCGCTGACCATCACGTTGGCCGCCACCCGCCAGTGGCACAACGGCATCCGCACCCCGGCCGTGCGACGCTCCTCCCCGCAGGTCAGCTGGCTGCCGTACGTGGCGGTGGCGGTCACGGACATCCTGCTGCTGTCCACCGGCACGGGCGACGCGACCGAGACCATCACCATGCAGATCGCCGCCGTCGTCCTCACCGCGCTGGTGGTGGTGCGGCAGATCCTGGCGCTGCGCGACAACAACCGGCTGCTCGACGAGCTCGGCGGCTACCAGGAGCGGCTCACCCACCAGGCCACCCACGACAGTCTGACCGGCCTGGCGAACCGCGCACTGCTGGCGCAGCACCTCGAGGGCCGGCTCGCCGAGGGCGACCGCTTCCACGTCGCCATGATCGACCTGGACGACTTCAAGGACGTCAACGACCGGCTCGGGCACCACGTCGGCGACCTGCTCATCGGCGTCACGGGCCGGCGGCTCACCGAGGTGGTGGGCGACGCCGGGTTCGTCGCGCGGCTCGGCGGCGACGAATTCATCCTGGTGCTGCCCGGCGGCGACATCGAGGACCTGCTGG
Source organism: Actinoplanes sp. URMC 104 (assembly GCF_051386375.1). Lineage (NCBI taxonomy): Bacteria > Bacillati > Actinomycetota > Actinomycetes > Micromonosporales > Micromonosporaceae > Actinoplanes > Actinoplanes sp. URMC 104. The sequence goes on from NZ_JBPQTO010000011.1 coordinate 491,364, forward strand.
GCCGGGTGACCGGGGCGGTCGGCGCGCCGTCCGAGCTGGCCGGGCACGCCGTGGTCACCGCCGCGAGCGTCGGCGTCACGACGGCCCGCCCCGGCGACGAGCCCGCGGAGTTGCTGCGCCGCGCCGACGTCGCCATGTACGCGGCGAAGAGCGCGGGCGGCGACGGCTGGCACTGGTTCGCCGCCGAGATGGACCGGGCCGCCGACGAGGCCGCGCGTCTCGCCGCCGAGCTGCGCCGCGCCCTGCCCGCGGGCGAGCTCGTCGCCCTCTACCAGCCCATCGTCACGCTGCCGGCCGGCGCCCCCGCCGGGGCCGAGATGCTGATCCGCTGGCAGCACCCCGACCGGGGCCTGCTCGGGCCGGACGCGTTCATCCCGCTCGCCGAGCGCAACGGCTTCATCGTGCAGATCGGCGACTGGGTGCTGGAGCAGGCCGTACGCCAGTCCGTCGAGTGGCGCGACCGGCTCGGAGACCGCGCGCCGCGGCGGGTCAGCGTGAACGTGTCGGCCCGCCAGCTCGCCGACCCGGAGTTCGTCGACCGCGTCGCCGCGCTGCTGCGCGACAGCGGACTGGAGCCGCAGCGCCTCATGCTGGAGGTCACTGAGACCGCCGTGCTGACCGCCGACATCGCCGTCGAGCAGGTGCACCGCCTCAAGGCCCTGGGCGTGGGCATCGCCCTCGACGACTTCGGCACCGGCCACTCCTCGCTCAGCCTGCTGCTCGACTGCCCGGTCGACGTCCTCAAGGTGGACAAGTCGTTCGTCAGCGGCGCGACCGCCGGCCGGGCCGGTGAGATCATCGTGCGCAACCTGCTGGGCTTCACCGACGACTTCGGCATCCAGGCCGTCGCCGAGGGCGTCGAGACCCCGGCGCAGGCCGAACGGCTGCACGAGGCCGGCTACCGCTTCGCGCAGGGCTACCTGTTCGGCCGCCCGATGCCCGCGGCCGCGCTCGAGGGCCTGTTCGCCGGCGACCCGGTGGTGGCAGCGGCCGCCTAGGATTGACCTCCACTGATGCGTGGAGGCTCGATCGTGCTTTCCGGCCTGTGGCGGCACATCACCGACAACCTCGGCTCCTACCTGGGCACGCTCGCCGTGACCGTTCTGGTCACGACGGTCTCGTGGCCGTTCCGCCGGCTGCGCGAGTCGGCGCGACGGCCCGTGACGGTCTATCTCGGGTCCACCTGGGACGAGCTGGCCGAGCACCGCGCGGCGATCCGCGAGCGGCTGAGCCGGGACCCGGTCGTCCTCGTCGAGCGATCGGACATCGAGCCGCCCGAGCAGCAGATCCGCGACGCGACGATGTTCGTCGGCCTGTACGCCTGGCAGTACGGGGCGAGCAACGGCGAGTCGGACAGCCACCGCGAGCTCGTCTCGGCCCTCGACCACCACAGCGGTCCGAGGCTGCGGCTGTGGATGGTCCGCAAGGGCCAGCGCGGCTGGAGCCTCGGCCACGAGGACACGAACTACCGCGACGACGACAGCCCGATCGGCCGGCTCCGCAGGCTCGTGCTGCAGCACAACCCGCAACAGTTGCCGAACGAGCCGGCCGAGCTGGCCCGCGAGGTCGCCACGGCGGTGCGCGAGGTCCGCCGCCTCGAACACCGGCAGTCGCGCTATCTCGACAGCCTGCTCGACCCGCGCTCGTTCGCGGTGGGCGCGGCCGTGGCCGTGGCCGCCTCGCTCTACTTCGCCGTACGGATCTCGGTCGTCGGCGCCGCGAGCTCGTTCGCCACGGTCCTGCTGCTGTCGCTGGCGTGCGGGGCGATCGCCTACCTGGCCCGGGTCGCGTCCACCGTGTCGTTCCTGAGGTGAGCATGGATCCCGTCCGCGGCGGCCGCTACCTCGCCGACCTGGTGGGGGTGCTGGTCGGGGCGATCGTCGTCTACGGCCTCGGCCAGCTCGTGCTGCCCTCCGGCGACCCCTGCCACGGCACCTCGATCACCGTCTGGTCGTCGACCGAGCCCGGCCTGGCGCGCCCGATCCCGGCGACCGGCGACGACGGTCGGCTCGGCGTGCTGCAACAGGCCGCCAGGACGTACGGGTGCGTCGACGTCGTGCCGATCAGCTCCGGCTACGCGCAGCAGGCGATCGCCGGCTCGCTCGACCGCGACGACGTCACCGACCTGCCGGACGTGTGGCTGCCCACCGACTCGTTCTGGAACTCGCTGCTCGATCAGGGCCGCGGCCGGTACGACGACAGCCTGGGCTCGTTCACCACCAGCACGATGCGGCTGTACGTGAAGGTCGGCTCGCCGCTCGCCGCGGAGCTGGGCGGCGCCGGCTCCACGACCTGGCACGCGCTCGCCGAGCAGGCCGCCGCGGGCCGCCTCGGGCTGGTCAAGGAGAACGCGCTCAACTCCACCTCGGGCGCGATGGCCACGATCCTGGCCTTCGAGGCCGCGGCCGGGGGCGGCAGCGGCATCTCCGCCGACGACGTGCGCGCGGGCAAGCTCGACGCGCTGGCCGCGCCCCTCGAGCGGTCGGTGGCCTCGTACCCCGGCGAGATCGTGGACTACCTCGGCTCGTTCCGGCCGCCCGTCGACGTGGCCGGGCTGCCGAACGCCATGATCGTCGAGAAGGCGGTGTACGAGGGGTTCCCCGACCTCGGCCACTACTACCGCGCGGTGGACCTGGCCGGCCCCGACCCGACGCTCGACCACCCGTTCCTGCTGCGCCCGGGCCTCGACGACCGCAAGCACGACCTGGCCACGGCGTTCTTCCGGACGATGACCGGCGACCGGTGGCAGGACGCGCTGGGCGGGGCCGGCTTCGACGCGGGCACGGCCGGGCATCCGCTCACCCGCCGCGACGGCCCGGTCGTACGGGCCGTGCTGGACCGCTGGCGCGAGACGCTGCGCAAGCGGATCAGCCTGGCCATCACGATCGACCAGTCCGGCTCGACCGACCCCTACAAGCGGCAGGTCGCCGAGGCCATGACCACCGCCCTGCGCAGCCTGTCCGCCACCGACCGGGTGGCGTTCTTCGGCTTCCCCGGCAGCGCCGGAGCGGTGTACGAGCCGTTGACCGCGGGCGGCTTCGGCGACCCGACCCGGCTGACCGTGCCCGAGGTGGTCCGCCGCAGCGGCGGCAGCCCCGTGATCGAGGCCGTGCGCGAGACCGCCGACCTGGTCCGCGACGAGGTCGGCGTCAACGCCGACAACCCCCGCAAGCAGGCGCTGATCGTCATCACCGACGGCGAGCAGGCCGGCGCCGGCAGCACCCGCGAGCAGCAGCGCGACACCGAGCGCATCCGCAGGTACCGCCAGAGCGGCGTGCAGGTCTTCTTCGTCCTGGTCGGCGCCAAGCCGCTGTGCGTGGTCGACCGCATCTACAGCACCCTGCCCTCGGACTGCCGCGCGACCGCCCGCCCCGCGCGCCTCGACCAGGACGAGAAGCGCTGGGTCTACTGCATCTCCGACCGCCCCGACTGCCCCACTCCCCTGCCCTCGCAACGCGGCCGCTCCTCGGCCGACCACATCCGCGGCATCGTCAAGCAGATCTTCGACCAGCTCGGCGGCGCCCCGATCTGACCACCGGCGCGACAGGGAAGGATGGCGGCATGGGGACGGGGGATCTCGATGGGGCGGCGCGGGTGTTCACCGAGGTGCGGCCGCGGCTGTTCGGCATCGCCTATCGGATGCTGGGGAGCGTGACCGAGGCCGAGGACCTCGTGCAGGACGTGTGGCTGCGCTGGCAGGCGTACGACCGGGACACGGTGGAGAACCCGGGCGCGTTCCTCGCGACGACGACCACGCGGCTGGCGATCAACCACCTGCAGTCGGCACGCGTACGCCGGGAGACGTACATCGGGCCGTGGCTGCCCGAGCCGGTCGACACCGGCGCCGATCCCTACCTGGGGGCCGAGACCGGCGACGCGCTCGAATTCGCCGTGCTGGTGCTGCTCGAGAAGCTGACGCCCACCGAGCGTGCGGCCTACGTGCTCCGCGAGGCCTTCGACTACCCGTACGGGCAGATCGCGGAGATCCTGCGCAGCACCGAGCCCGCGGTCCGCCAGCTCGTGTCGCGCGCCCGCCGGCACGTCACCGGCGAGCGCAAGGCCCGGGTGTCCACGGCCGCCCAGAAGCAGCTGCTCACCACCTTCATCGCGGCGGCGCGCACCGGGGACCTCGCCGCGCTGGAGCAGCTCTTCGCGGCCGACGTGGCCAGCATCACCGACGGCAACGGCGCCCGGCACGCCGCCCGCAAGGTGGTGTCCGGCGCGGCCCGCGTGGCGCGGTTCATCGCGGCGTTCTCGGGCTGGTGGTGGGACGGCCTCGAGCCCGAGCCCGCCACCACGAACGGCCGGCCCGGCGTGGTCCTGCGGCGCGGCGGCGACGTGGTGGCGGTCCTGACGATCGACGCCTCGGACGACGGCATCGAGCAGCTGCTGTGGGTGATGAACCAGCAGAAGCTGACGACGTTCCGCTGAGCCCGCGGGCGGCTACCCCTTGCGGGCCAGCCACTCGCGGAACGTGGTCTTCGCGATCACGGCGTCGCCCCCGGCGGTCAGCACGTCACCCTCGACCGCGGCGAACAGGCCCGCCGTCGGGTCGACCACGACCGTACGCTCGTCGCCCCCGGCCTCCAGCGCGATCCGGCCCAGCTCGTCCAGGGTGAACACCTCCGGACCGGCCACGTTGCGGATGGCGCGCAGCGGTTCGCCGGCGGCCACCTCGGCGACCGCGCGGGCGATGTCGGCCGACGCGAGCGGCTGCACCGGTGTGGCGGGCAGCCGTACGGTGTGCTCGTCGGAGGTCCACGACAGCACGGAGCCGACGAACTCGAAGAACTGCGTGGCCCGCACGATCGACCACGGCACGGGCCCGTTGCGCAGCAGCTCCTCCTGCAGCACCTTGGCCCGGTAGTAGTCCAGCGGCACCCGGTCGACGCCGACGATCGACAGGACGACCGCGTGGCGGACGCCGCCGCGCTCGGCGGCCGCCAGCATGTTCCCCATCGACGTACGGAAGAAGTCGATCGAAGCCTCGTCGAACGTCGGCGAGTTGGTGAGGTTGACCACCGCGTCGGCGCCCTCGAGCCCGCGGTCGAGCCCGTCGCCCGTGATGACGTCGACCCCGCTGCTCGGCGACAGCGGCACGGCGTCGTGCCCGTCCTCCCGCAGCAGCGCGACGACCTGCGAGCCGATGAGCCCGGTCCCACCCAGCACGGCGATTCTCATGTGTGTCCCACCCTTCGTGGTGTGTTCGGTCGGCAGCTGAGACCGGACAGCCTCCGCGGTTGTGACAGGCTTTTGGATCGGGGCGCGGTTGTCACGCAGAGTTACCTGCTCTTGACGTATGGCGATCTGGGGTGCCAACCCCGGATGATGGCGGGAAGCCGATGCATCGAGGAGGCGCCCATGCCGGACGTGGTTGTGATCTCGGGTCACCCCCGCCCCGGGTCGAGGACGTTGCGGCTGGCCACGGAACTGGGCGAACGGTTCGCCCGCAGCCGCGGCGACGGCTCGTTCGTGACGGTCGACGTCGCGGAGCTCGGTCCCGGCCTGCTCACCCCCGCCGACGGCGCCACCGGGGCGGCGCTCATGGAGGTGCAGGACGCCGCACTGCTGATCGTGGCGACGCCCACCTACCGGGGCACGTTCTCCGGCGCGCTCAAGGTGCTGCTCGACCAGCTGCCGGCCAACGCCCTCGCGGGCGTGCTGGCCGTCCCCGTGGTCACCGCCGAGAGCCAGAGCCAGGCCGACACCGCGGAGGCGTTCCTGGCCCGCCTGCTGCGCGAGCTGGGCGCGGACGTGGTCGACTTCGGACTGACCGCCGTCGGGCCCGAGCTGGCCGAACCCGCCGCCGTGGCCGACCAGTACACGGCGGCGCTCATCGCCTGATCCCGCGCCGGGAGGACCGGGTGGGACGGCGTCACGCCCTCGATCCCTCCTGCCGCCGGGCGGCCGCGGCGACGCGGTCCAGCATCGCCCTCAGCGTCTTGAGCTCGCCCGGCGTGAACTCGTCGCTCAGGGCCGCGTCGAGCTCGGCGACCCGCGCGTCGGCCCGGGCGAACAGCGAACGCCCGGCCTCGGTGGTCCGGATCTCGACCAGCGTGCCGTGCATCGGATGCGGCGCCCGGGCGATCAGGCCCGCCTTCTCCAGGCGGCTCAGCGTGCTGTTCATCGTCTGCGGCGTGACCGCGCACTCGCGGGCCAGCTGGGCCGCCGTGATGCCCTGATGGTCGGAGAGCACCGCCAGCGCGGTCTGCTGCGCCGGGGTCAGCCCGAACTCGCGCAGCGCCCGCTCCTTCGCCGCCTGGGTGGTCTGCTCCGCCCGCTTGACATAGCCCAGCAGCCGCTCCGAGTAATGCACGCCACTCACTGTAGCCGAGGGGCTCAGTGTGCTGTTAGCTATCAGGCATCTGATAACCATCAGCATGCTGAGGAGGGGCCATGGCGACCAACCGCCGCTGGACGGTCCTGGCGATCGGGATGACGGCGATGACCGCCGGATCCGCGTTCCAGTACGGGCTGCCGTACCTGATCCCGGCGGTCCGCGACGCGGGCCTCTCGCTGCCGGCGGCCGGGCTGCTCGCCGCCGCCCCCACCGCCGGGCTGCTCACCACCCTCATCGCCTGGGGCGCGGTCGCCGACCGCCGCGGGGAACGCCTCGCGATGACCACCGGGCTCGCCCTGGCCGGCGTCATCCTGCTGGTGGCGACGCGGCTGCACGGCGCGGTGGGGCTGGGCGTGGCGTTCTTCCTCGCGGGCGCGGCGGGCGCGGCCGTGCACGCCTCCAGCGGCAGGCTGATCCTGGGCTGGTTCGCGGCCCACGAGCGGGGCCTGGCGATGGGCCTGCGGCAGACGGCCCAGCCGCTCGGCGTCGCGGTTGCCGCCCTGGTCCTGCCGGTGCTCGCGGTCGCCGGCGCCCTCACCTTCCTAGGGCTGTTCTGCCTGATCGCCGCCGTGCTCGTCGCCGTCCTGGTGCGCGACCCGGCCGCGTCGGGCGCCACCGGCGACGCGCCCGCCGGCTCGCCCTACCGCACGCCGGCGCTGTGGCGGATCCACCTGGCCAGCGCGCTGCTGATCGTCCCGCAGTTCACCGTGGCGACGTTCGCGCTCGTGTTCCTGGTGGAGGCGCACGGATGGCAGCCCGACGCCGCCGGCCGGGTGCTGGCGGTCGGCCAGGCCGCCGGGGCGCTGATGCGGCTCGCCGCGGGCTGGTGGTCCGACCGGGCCGGCTCGCGGACCGGCCCGATGCGTGTGATCGCCCTGGTCATCGCGGCCGCCATGGGCGTCCTGGCGGCCACGAGCGGAGCGGCGGTCTCGGTGGCCGCGCTGCTGGCGGCGGCGGTGCTGACCGTCGGGCCCAACGGTCTCGCGTTCACCGCGGTCGCCGAGTACGCGGGCCGGGGCTGGGCCGGTCGGGCGCTCGGCATCCAGAACACCGCACAGAACGCGGTGGGCACCGCCACGCCGCCGGCCATGGCCGCCCTGATCGGCGCCACCGGGTACGGGACCGCCTTCGCCGCGACGGTGCTCTTCCCGCTGCTGGCGGCGGTCGCGATCCCGGTCCGGACGACGCGGACCGTCAGCGCCCGGGCGCCGGGATGACCGACAGGTCCAGCACCGGCGGAATGGCGGCCACACCCGGACCGCCCGCCTCGACCCAGGCCACCAGGTCCGCCTCGACGGCGTCGCTGAGCACCAGCCCGAACCACACCGGCGTGGCTCCCCGCCGCCGCGCCGCGGGGGTCGGGTGCACCACCATCACGTTCGCCTCGGCGCAGACGTCGAGGCACTGGCTCGTACGGACCCGGTGCTGCGGGGTCAGCGCCGTGCGCAGCCGGTCGAGCTGGGCGTCGTGGTCGACCGACGGGTGCTTGAGCGCGTTGCCGCAGCAGCAGTCGCGGCACACGGTCAGCGTGCAACCCTCGACGGTCCCGCTCACCGATCACCCCTCGCCACCCGATTCCGGCCTCCCACGGTAGGCAGCCGCCGCCGGACCCACCCGGCCGCCACGCCCGCCGATGATCCGGGCCACACCGCGGGGCATCCGGACATGCCTGAGGGCGCCCCGGGTGCTGGATCATCGCCTCGGGACGCCCTCAGTGACGGAACGACGGGTCACGGCCACGCGACAGCCGCCTTTGCGACAAGGCGCATGTGGGGACGTCCCTAGTCACGGCCCTGCCAAGTGCACAGACAGACCTTGTTGCCCTCCGGGTCCTCCAGCACCCAGAACGACGGCGCATCCGCGTCGCTGACCAGACGGCCGCCCGCGGCGACGGCGGCGGCGATCCGCGGCTGGACCTCGGCCGGGTCGATCACCAGGTCGTGATGCCAGCGCTGGCGCGGCTCCTCGTCGCCGGAGTGCTGGAACCACAGCCTGGGCAGCACGTCCGCCGGGTCGTGCAGGTCGATGCCCAGCTCGGGGTCGTCCGCGGGGACCATGCCGAACACCGCCTGCCAGAACGGCAACACCCGCTGCCGGTCCGGCGTGTCGAGCGCGATGTCCAGCCGGGACACCCCGGACTTTCCCGGACGCAGGCCGGTGGCGGCGGCCAGGGCGGTGATGGTCCGTGCCAGCTCGACGTCGCGCTCGGTCACGCCCTGCTCGTCGTGGCTGGTCAACCGGACGTCGACGTGGGCGGGCCGCAGGTCGACGTCCGGATGGTGCCCCGCCTGCTGGGCGGCGGCGCCGATGGCGGCGACCAGGGCCAGCCCGGCCGCGAAGTCGCCGGTGGCGATCCGGGTCTGCAGGCGTGAGCCGAGGCAGGCCCAGCCGTCCAGGCCGGCGTCCGCGATCTGCTGCCCGGTGAGAGTCGTCATGACCTCGATCCTGTCCCATCCGGTCCCCACCGGCACGAAACGGCCGGCCGGACCCGCCGAGACGCTCCCTGGCCCCCCGGCGCAGGCGACGCGGGCGGGTCCGGCGATGCCGGAGGGGCGGGCTACGCGGGCGGGTCCGGCGATGCCCGAGGGGCGGGCTACGCGGGCGGGTCCGGCCGGGCCGGCCGGGTCGGCGGGGCCGCCGGGGTGAGCGCGGCGGCGCGACGCCGGCCGGAGACGGACAGGGTGAGGCCGGCCGCGGCAAGAAGCACCGCGAGGACGCCGACCGCGACAAGCACGCCGGCCGGGACGCCACCGCGGGTGCCGGCCGCAGCCGGAGGTGCGGCTGCGCCGACGGTGAAGTCGTACGACCCCTGCACGGTGTGCCCGTCGACCGAGACGACGCGGTAGGCGACCGTGTAGGCGCCGCTGGGCAGCAACCCTTCGAGCGTGATGGTGCCGTCGGCGTCGTGCACGGCCGGAGGGGAGGCGGGGATGCGCTGCCGCGCCGCGTTGCTGACCACGATCGTGGTGAAGTCGGGGTTCAGCTTCTCGGTGAAGCGCAACGTGACGGCGGCCGGCGCGGTGGCCAGGGCGGCACCCTGCGCCGGGGAGGCCGAGACCAGCTCGGCGTGCGCCTGCGCGGGCGTGGCGGGCGCCAGCGCCAGCGCCAAGGCCAGGGCAAAACAGGCCGCCGCCAGACGCCTCATCCGAGGATCCGTTCGCCGATCCAGCCGCCTTCCGCGCAGCCGGGCGGGATCGCGAAGACCGCGGAGCCGATCGGCGTGATCCATTCGTTGAGCAGGTCCTTGTCGGCGAGGCGCTGCTGGATGGGGACGAACTGGCGTACGACGTCGCGCTGGTAGGCGGCGAAGATGAGGCCCGCGTCGGGCTGCCCGGCGGCGTTCGGGGCACCGTCGTAGTTGTACGGCCGCCGCAGGATCTTCAGCGCGGGATCGGTGACCCGGGCGCGGGTGACGTGCGCGAAGTCCGGCATCGCGGGCAGGCCCGAGGCGTCCAGCTTGGTGAAGTCGGGCTCGTCGAACTCCCGCACGCCGCTCAGCGGCGCCCCGGACTCCAGGCGGCGGCCCACCGCGTTCTCCTTGTCGGCGACCGCGAGGATGTCCCACTTCTCGATCTCGGCGCGGATCCGGCGGACGACCAGGGTGGTCGAACCGTCGGGATTCCACACCGCGGGATCGATCTCGGCCGCGCGAGGGTTGGCCGTGCCGTCGAGCTGGCCGAGGACGTTGCGCTGGGTGTGCTCGGGCGCCTGCACGCCGGGGCTGCGCCGGAAGCCCTGCTGCACCCACCGGACGGCGGCGAACGGGCGCGCGTCCTTGATGAGCATCCGCTGGGTGTGCGCGACGGTCAGCGGGTCGTCGGCGCAGATCTGCAGCAGCAGGTCGCCGCCGGACCAGCGCCGCTCGAGGCGGTCGATGCGGAACGGGGGCAGGTCGGCGACCGGCGACGGCAGGCCCGCGGCGCGGTAGAGCCCGGGTCCGAAGCCGAACGTGACCGTCAGCCGGGCCGGCAGCGCCGCGAGCGGGGCGTCGGTGTCGCCGAGCGCCGGCACGCCGCGGGTGAGCCGGCCGGCGTCGTCGGTGAGCAGCCGCATCAGCCGGCCCAGGGTGCGCCGGTCGGTGCCGGCGGGCAGGGTGAACGCGACGAACGCGGCGTGCGCGGGCGGGTCCTCGGCGACGCCCGCCTGCCGGGGGCCGTGGAAGTCCACGGTGGCCGTGCCGGTGGCCGGTGGCGACGCGGCCGCGGTGTCCCGGCCCGAGGAAGCGACCCCGGCGACGACTCCGGCGCCGGCCGCCGCACCGAGGCCGGCCGCCGCGGCCCCGGTGAGCAGGGAACGGCGAGAGGTCACGGGGCGGCGCTTTCCATGGGCGCCATGTGGCCGGGGTCGTAGCTCTCGTTCGCACCGGCGAACGGCTTGGCGATGGCGGTGAACGTCACGGTGCCGCCGGTGGCCGTCCTGAGCGTGAACGTGAGCGCATCGCCCGGCTCGATGGCCTTGACGGGCTTCATCAGCATCAGGTGGTCGCCGCCGGGGCCCAGCTCGTGGGTGCCCCGCGCCTCGATCGTGAAGCCACCCTGCTTGGGCTGCATCACCATCTTGCCGTCCTTCATGGACATCTCGTGCAGTTCCATCGGGGAGGCGGGCGATTCGGCGGCGGTGACGGTGATGGCGGCATCCGTGTCGTTGACCAGGGTGCCGAAGGCGGCGGTCATCTCGCCGGCCGCCGCCGCCTTGACCCACGGGTCCCGGATGGACAGCGTCGCCGCGGCAGGCGCTGCCGGAGCAGGTGTGGTGGAGCCGCAGCCGGCGAGGCCGAGCGTGGTGAGAGCGCCGGCCAGCGTGAGGGCGACGAGGGTGTGCCGCGGACCGCGGCGCAGGAGGTTGTCTCGCATGCTGCATTGGTCCCCGCACGGGCCGGAATAGTTCCCGGCAAAGGCGGAGATTTCAGGATTTCTGCAGGGCGAGTGCCCGGTCGACCCGGGCCTGCTCGCGCTCGTCGGACCGGATCCACTGCCGGACGAGCAGCAGCATCACGACGACCCCGGGCAGCTCGCCGAAGGCCCAGGCCAGCGCGGCGCCGAGGTGCTGGTCGTCGAGCAGCGAGGAGGCCCACGACGGGTGGACGGCGGTGTACCAGCCGGCCGCGATCACCGTCGTGGACTGCAGCAGCACGAAGCCGAAGAAGGCGTGCGCCACCATCGCGAGCAGGTGCACGAGGGTCAACAGCGCGGGGTGGACGCGGCGCCGCCCCGGGTCGGCGCCGATCAGCACCCAGAACAGCAGGTAGCCGGCGACGACGAAGTGGGCCAGCATCGCGAGGTGGCCGAGGTGGTAGCGCATCAGCGTGCCCAGCAGGTCGCTCAGGTAGAGGCCGTACAGGCTGACCACGTAGATCCCGAGCGCGACCAGCGGGTGGGTGAGCACGCGGGCCGGCCTGCTGTGCAGCGCCAGCAGCAGCCACTCCCGCACGCCGCGCACCTGCGGGTCCGCGGGGCGGCGCAGGGTGCGCAGCGCCAGCGTCACCGGCGCGCCGCCGACCAGCAGGATCGGCACGACCATCGAGAGCACCATGTGCTGCACCATGTGGACGCTGAAAAGGACGTACGCGTACCGCGCCACGCCGAGCCCGGTGACCGCGGCCAGCAGCACCAGGCCGCCGACCCAGGACACCGTACGGCTGACCGGCCACGGGTTTCCGGCCCGGCGCATCCGCCGCACGCCCGCCAGGTACGCGAGGATGCCCGCGGCGACCACGGTCAGGAAGAACATGTCGGGCAGCGGGCCGGTCAGCATGCGCACGGCCGTCGGCGGGCCCGGCTGGGCGAAGCCGAGCAGCTCCACGAGCGGATCGGGCTCCACCACGGTTTCGGGCACCGGCGTGGGGCTGCGGGACAACGCGACCGCCAGGCCGACCGCCGCGCCGAGCACGACGAGCTCGCCGGCGGCCAGCCGCAGGAACGCCCGCGGGGCGCCGGCGCGCAGGGCAGGCAGCGTGCGACCGCGGTGGGCGGCGCCGATCGCGCCGACCGCGAGCAGCGCGAGCACCTTGAGCAGCACCAGCACGCCGTATCGGGAACTCCACAACGCCGGCAGCGCGCCGAGCCGCACGGCCGCGTTCGCGGTGCCGCTGATCGCGGTGGCGGCGAAGCAGGTCAGCGCGAGGCGGCTGTAGCGGGCCGCGGTCTCGGCGAAACGGCGATGACGCCGGACGAGCAGAAGGCCCGCAAGCCCGCCCACCCACAGCGAGGCCGCGAGCACGTGCAGGGCCAGGCTCGTCACGGCGATCTGGTGGTTGCCCGCCCCCGCCGAGTGGCCGGTGAACGCGGGCGGCAGCGCCGCGGCCATCGCCACCGCCGCGGTCGCCGCCGCAACGCCGCGCGAGACCCCGGCCCGCGACAACGCCGCCACCGCGAGCGCGAGGACCGCCTGCAGCAGCAGCGCCTGACCCTGCGAGACCGAGAAGGCGAAGCTGAGCACCGACGCGCGGCCCAGCCCGGCCACGGGCACGCCCAGGACGTCCGACACGGTGAAGACGACCAGAGCCGCCGAGGTGGCCGCCCACCCGGTGGCGAGCCAGGTGGAGCGGCGCAGCAGCAGCCAGCCGTGCGCAGCCACGCTGCGGCCGTCGCCGGGCAGCAGGAACGCCGCCGTCGCGGTCAGCCCGACGGTCAGCACGCCGAGCACCGTCGCCAGCATCGTCAGCGCGGGCAGCACCCACTCGGTGACGGCTCCGGGGCTGGGGATGCCGGGCAGCACGGCGTCGTCCACCGCGCCGCCGTAGAGCAGGGCCGCCACCAGGACGCCCACGACGACGAAGGCGGCCGCTCCCGATCTCACAGCGATGCGCACGGGTGGTCAGTCGTCCGGTGGCCCGCCGAAGTTCCGGTCGAGTCCGAGGCGACCGGGCACCGGGCTGACCGACACGAACTTCGACGTCTTCCGCGACGGCAGGCGCATCGCCACGGGCTTCCACCTGGCCTCGGACTCCGGCTGGGGCCGCGTGCCGCTGAGGTGGCGCCGCGAAGATTCCCCTGGCGCGCCCCCGCAAGGCCCACTAGATTCATAGGTCTTGTGGCGCAGGGGGAGGCGCGGGTCGTGGTGCGAAGGAAAACCGGACGTCCGGGCCCGCTCCGGGTGGAACTGCGCGGAGCCGGGGTCGTGCGCGACGGCCGCCGCATCCTCGCCGGCGTCGACCTGGTGCTCGAGCCGGGCACGGTCACCGTCGTCGCGGGCGCGAGCGGGTCGGGCCGCACCACGCTGCTCGACCTGGCGGCCGGGCTGGCTCCCACCGAGGGCGTGGTCCGCTTCGACGGCGCCGACGTGCGCACCCTCGACGGTGACGACATCGCGGCGAGCGTGGCCGTGGTGACCCGCCGCCCGTTCATCGCCGGCGCGCCGGTCCGGCAGAACCTGGCGCTCGGCGCGGGCCACGACGACGCCGCGCTGTGGGAGGCGCTGCGGCTGGTGGGGGCCGACGACGACGTCCGCGATCTGCCGCACGGCCTGGACACCGTCCTGGACGCGCCGGTCCCCGACGCGCTGCGGCAGCAGATCGGCCTGGCGCGGGCCGTCCTGCGCCGCCCGCGGCTGCTCGTGCTCGACGACGCCACCTCGGCGCTGAGCGCGGACGCCGAACGGCGGGTGCTCGCCGGGCTGCCCACCACCACGCTCGCCGCGACCGACCGCCCCGCGGCGGCAGACCGGGTCGTGCTGCTCTCCGGCGGCCGGCTCACCGCCGCGGCCCCGCAGGACCGGCAGGCGTACGCGGTCGTCCCCTGACCTCGGCCGCGTGGCGTCCGGTACCTAGAGTGGCAGTCCGGGCAGGACCACACTCATCACTGTCAGGAGCGCCCCATGTCCTTCCAGGCCTACCTCGACGCGATCGAGGTCAAGACCGGCAAGATCCCCGCCGACCTCGTCGCCGAGGCCCACGAGCGCGGCTACGACGCCGGCACCAAGGCGGGCGAGATCGTCCAGTGGCTCAAGGACGACTACGACCTCGGCCGCGGCCACGCCATGGCCCTCGTCCACGTGATCAAGAACGGGACGAGGATCAGCGACAAGCACGTCGACAGCGGCACCACGCACAGCGACCCCAGCAACGAGCTCCGTCTCGACGGCAAGGCGAACCGCACCCAGTGACGGGGCGCCGGCACCCGTAGTCACGGTCAGGACCTGCTCGTCCGGGTGGCCAGCAGCTGCGCGAGCGGGCGGGGCAGGGCGTCCCGGGTGAGGGCGGCCTCGGTGAGGGCGGCGGCGTAGCGGGACTTGCGGGTGGAGCCGCTGCCCAGGAAGCGGCGCATCTGGGCGGCGGGGTCGCGGCCGCGCCAGGCGGGCTGGGCGCGCATCGAACGGAAGGCGCGGGAGTCGCCCTGCGCGGCGAAGACCGCCTCGACGTGGGCGACGCCGACGGCGCGGATGAGCTCGTCCTCCAGGTCCTCGACGCAGACGTGCAGGGTGGCACGCGGCAGAGGGTGCAGCGCGCGCCGGAAGAGGAACTCCTCGCGCTGGTCGCACAGGGCTGCCAGCCGTACCCGCTCCCCGAAGGGGCCCAGGCCGGCCACGAAGCGGGCGATGGCGTGCGCTCCGCCGATCGGGACGACCAGAACCCGCTCGGCGGTCAGGTCGCGGCCCAGCCCGGCGGCGGCGGTCTCGACGGCGATCCGGTCGCTGACGCCCTCGACGAGCATCAGGGTCTCGGCGTCGCCGACCTCCGCCGGCGCGCGGGCGGTGGCAGGGAGCGAGGCGTGGCGGTCGAGCATGCCTGCTCCCTACCCACAGCGCATCGATGGGATACTGGGCGCGCCCCGCCCACGAGGACAACTGGAGACTGCGCCGGCGATGGTTGCGTTCGAATTGGCTGTTCAGGATGCGCACGGGCTGGCGGTCGCGGCCCGGCTCGGGGTGGACCGGATCGAGTTGTGCTCGGCGCTGCCGCTGGGCGGGATCACGCCGTCGCTCGGGTTCGTCGAGGCGGCGGTGGGCACGGCGGGGATGCCGCCCGTGCACGTGCTGGTGCGGCCCCGGCCGGGCGGCTTCGACTACGCGCCCGGCGAGGTGACCACGATCGTCTCGGACGTACGCCACGTCCTGTCGGCGGGTGCCGCGGGAGTGGTCGTCGGGGGTGTCCGCGACGGGCGCGTCGACGCGGAGCTGGTGGGCCGGGTCGTGGCGGCGGCGGGGGGCGCGGAGGTGACGTTCCACCGGGCGTTCGACACGGTGGCCGACCCGGGGGCGGGGCTCGACGAGCTGGTGGCGCTGGGGGTGCGGCGGATCCTGACCTCGGCGGGCGCGGCGAACGTGGCCGACGCGCTGCCCGCGCTGGAGGCGCTCGTGGACGCGGCCGCGGGCCGCTTGGAGATCATGGCGGGCGGCGGAGTGCGGCCGGGCGTGGTCGACAAGATCGTACGGACCGGGGTGGCGGCGGTGCACGCCTCGGCCAAGCAGATCGTGCCCGACCCGGTGAGCGTGTCGCTCGGCACCGCGGCCCCGGCCGGCGGGAGCGGCCGCGAGACCACCGACGAGGACGAGGCCGCCCGGATCCTGACGGCGGTGCGCGCCGGCTGAGCGGCTCAACTTCGCCCGCGTACGGCCGATAGGAGGACGTGCCGAGAAAGCTGTGGGCCCTCTGGCTCGGGTTCGGGGCCGTGGCGACGGTCGTCTACGCCGTGCTGCCGTGGGGGTGGCCGCAGACGGCCCTGTCGGCGGTGACGTCGGTCGGTTCGGCCTTGCTGATGGTGGTCGGAGCCCGCCGCAACCGCGCGCCGGCGTGGTACCTGTTCGCCGCGGGGCTCGCCGCGTGGGTGCTCGGCGACCTCATCATCGCCTGGGGCCCGGTCTCGTACCCGTCCTGGGCCGACGCCTGCTACCTCGCCGCCTACCCGCTGCTGACCGCGGCGCTGTTCCGGCTCACCCGCCAGCGCGGCGCGCTCTGGCGGGGCACGCTGATCGACTCGGCGATCATCGCGGTCGCCGTGGGCATCGTGTACTGGGTGCTGCTGATCGAGCCGATCCTCGCCGACACGGCGACGCCGCTGCCCGCCCGGCTGGCCACGGCCGGCTATCCCACCGCGGGCGTGCTGCTGCTGGCCGTGGTCGTGCCGATCCTGCTGCGGCGCGGACCCCGTACGGGAAGCCTGTGGCTGCTCACCGCGGGCAGCGCGCTGACGCTGGCCCTCAACGTCGTCTACACGCTGATGCCCGGCGTCACGGCCGCGCTCGGCACCCTGCTGTACGCCGGCTACCTGCTCGCCTACTCGCTGTGGGCCGCCGCTGCCGTGCACCCCGCCCCGGTGCTGCCGGCGGCCACCGAGAGCGACGGGCTGGGCCGCAGCCGGCTGGCCGTGCTGACCGGCTCGATGCTTCTGGTGCCCGCGCTGCTGCTGGTGCAGGGCGAGCGCGGCGCCGCGCAGGAGAGCTGGCCGGCCGTGGCGATCGGCTCGATGGCGCTGTTCGTGCTGGTCGCGACCCGGCTGAACGGCTACATCTCCCGCGTCGACCGGCAGGCGCGCCAGCTGCGCCGGCAGGCGACCCACGACGACCTGACCGGGCTGCCCAACCGCCGCGAGTTCGAGCGGCTGGCCGCCGAGGCCGTGGACGACGGGCGCTGCCAGGTGGTCATGCTCGACCTGGCCGGCTTCAAGCACATCAACGACCGGCTCGGCCGCGCCGTCGGCGACCAGACGCTGTGCGCGGTCGCCGACCTGCTGCGCGCCCACGTGCGCGACGGCGACCTGGTGGCGCGGATGGGCGCCGACGAGTTCGCCGTGCTGGTGCACGACACGCTGCCGGGCGAGGCGGGCCGGGTGGCCGCACGGCTGGCCGACCTCGTCCGCCGCCCGGTGCAGGCCGGCGAGCACGAGCTGCTGCTCAGCGCGCGCCTCGGCGTGTCCTCCGGCGGCGGGGTGCCGGCCTCGGAGCTGGTGCGGCGCGCCGACACGGCCCGGTACGCGGCCAAGACGTCCGGCGGCCGGCTGATGGTCTACCACACCGAGCTCGACGAGCGTGCCGAGGCGGCCGAGCGGCTCGGCGCGGACCTGCGGCACAGCCTCACCGACGGCGACTTCCACGTGGTCTACCAGCCGATCGTCGAGCTGCGCGACGGGCGTACGGTCGCCGTCGAGGCCCTCGTGCGGTGGGTGCACCCGGTCCGCGGCTTCGTCAGCCCGGCGGCGTTCATCCCGGTGGCCGAGGACAACGGGCTGATCGTCGAGCTCGGCGAGTGGGTCATGCGCACGGCGTGCCGGCAGCTGGCCACCTGGCGGCGCGAGCTCGGCGCGACGGCGCCCGGCTACGTCAGCGTGAACGTGTCGGCCCGCCAGCTCAGCGAGCCCGGCTTCCCCGAGGTGGTCGAGGGCATCCTCGCCGAGACCGGCCTCGACCCGGGCCGGCTGCTGGTCGAGGTCACCGAGACGGCCATCTTCGGCGGCGGCGTGGCGATCGAGGCGGTGGAGGCCCTGCACCGCGCCGGCGTGCCGATCGCGCTGGACGACTTCGGCACCGGGCACTCGTCGCTGGGGCTGCTGCGGACGGTGCCGGTCGACGTGCTCAAGGTCGACAAGTCGTTCGTCGACGAGATCACCGAGCCGGGCGGGCGGGCCGTCATCGTGGACGCGCTCATCCACGTCAGCAACGGCCTGGGCCTGCGCGCCGTCGCCGAGGGCGTGGAGACCGGCGAGCAGGCGGCCTATCTGCGGGCGCTCGGTTACCAGTACGGCCAGGGCTACTACTTCGGCAAGCCGGTGCCCCAGCCAGACTTCGCGGCCCTGGCGGTCAGCGGGCCAGGCCGTGCCGGCGGTGCGTGAGCCGCTCCACCAGCGACACCGGCACCACCCGGCGCAGCGGGAACACCAGCCCCGCGTTGCTGCCCACGGCGTAGCGCTGCCGGGGCTTGGCGGCCTCGATCGCGGTGACGACGGTGGCCGCGACGCGCTCGGCGGACACCCCGGCGGCCTCGTTGCGGTTGAGGGCGACGAGCATGCGCCGGTAGTCGTCGCGGTGCGGCGAGTCGGGCCGGATGTAGCTGGTGCGGCGCGCGCTGAGGCCGGTGCTGATCGAGCCGGGCTCGACGGTGGTGAACCAGACGCCGTACGGCGAGAACTCGTGGCGGGCGCCGTTACTGAAGCCCTTGAGCGCCGCCTTCGAGGCGACGTACGACGAGCGGTACGCCAGCGGGAACGACGCGAGCATCGAGCCGATCATCACCACGCGGCCATAGCCCCGTTCGCGCATGCCGGGAACGGTCAACTGCGTCAGGCGTACGGGTCCCAGGACGTTGATCTGGAAGAGCCGGCGCAGCGCCTCGCCCGGCAATTCCTCGAACGGCCCCGACTGGCTCTCGCCGGCGTTGTTGACCAGCACGTCCACGGACCCGACGGCGTCCGCCAGCGCCTCGATCGAAGCCGGGTCCGACAGGTCGAGCGGCAGGTAGTCGACGCCGTGGGCCTTCTCGGTCAGCGCCTCGGGGTGCCGGCTGGTGCCCAGGACCCGGTAGCCACGACCGGCGAGCGCCCTGGCCGTCGCCAGGCCGATGCCGGACGAGGCGCCGGTGATCAACGCGGTGCGGTGCATCGACGCACCCTACTGCACTTCACGACCCGGCGGTGTGGTCGTTCAGCTCGGCCAGCAGGCGGTCCCGGTCGGTGAGCACGGCGCCGAGGATGCGGCGGCCCGCGGCGAGCAGGTCGGCGACGTCGGGCGTGCTCAGGGCGTACATCACCAGCGGCCCGTCCCGGAACGACACGACCACGCCCGTGCGCCGCAGGACCGCCAGCTGCTGCGACAGATTCGACGGCTCCACGTCGATCTCGGCGAGCAGGTCCCGTACGGGTCGCGGGCCCGCCTGCAGCAGCTCGAGCACGCGGATCCGCACGGGGTGGCCCAGCGTCCGGAACATCTCGGCCTTCGCCTGGTAGAGCGGCACTGACATCGGGCGTCTCCCCCACCGGGCACAACAATTCGGCAATTGCGAAAGTCTTCAAGTCGCTTCCCGCGACCCTTCGATGATGTAACTCACGCGCGCTGCCAGGACGGACCCGCTGTCCGATCGACACGCGCCACTTCCGCCGATGCTGGGTGCCGGACCACGGAAGGAGCACACGACGTTATGGCCGATGTGGACGTCGCACTCAAGGACGCGCTGGGCGTCGACGGAGCGATCGCGGTGGCGGTCGTGGACTGGACGAGCGGGATGGCGCTGGGCACCGCGGGTGGCGGGTTCGGCTTCGACGTCGGCGTCGCGGCCGCCGCCAGCACGGAGGTGCTGCGCGCGAAGCTGCGGACGCTGGAGATGCTCGGCATGGAGCAGGGGATCGAGGACATCCTGGTCACGCTCGACACGCAGTACCACCTGATGCGGCCGATCACCTCACCGGACGGGCGCGGGCTGTTCCTCTACCTCGCCCTGCACCGCGACCGCGCCAACCTCGCGATGGCCCGGCACCGGCTGCGGGTGATCGAACAGCAGCTCGACATCTGAGATCCGCGATCATGCGGGGGTTCGCGTAGCGTGGCGGGCACGTGACCCTTCCGGGAGGTCGAGTGAGCCGCTTCGTCGACGGTGTGGTGGCGACCGCCGCCCGGGCCCGCACCGGCATGGTGACCGGTGAGCCCGGCGAGGCGGCGCGCCGCAGCTGGACCGACCTGCACGCGCATGCCCGCCGGGTGGCGGGCGGGCTGGTCGCCCACGGGCTGCGGCCCGGGCAGGCGGTGGCGGTGCTGGCCGGGATGCCGGCCGACATCGCGCCGGTGGCCCAGGGCGTCTGGCTGGCCGGCGGCAGCGTGACGATGCTGCACCAGCCCACGCCGCGCACCGACCTGCGGGTGTGGCGCGACGACACGCTGCGGGTGCTGCGCATGATCGGCGCCCGGGCCGTCGTGGTGGGCCCGCCGTTCGCCGCGATGGCCTCCGGCCTCGAGTCGGCCCTCTCCCCCGCCGGGCTCGCGTCCGGCCCCGAGATCGAGCCCGTGGCGTCCGACGAGGACAGCCCGGCGCTGCTGCAGCTCACGAGCGGGTCGACGGCCGAGCCCAAGGCCGTGCGGATCACCCACCGCAACCTGCACGCCAACCTGCACGACGCCGCCGAGCACCTGGGCTGCGGCGAGGACGGCGTGATGGTGTCGTGGCTGCCGATGTTCCACGACATGGGCATGATCGGCTGCCTCGCGCTGCCGATGCTCAGCGGGCTCGAGCTGGTCAGCGTGACCCCGGCCGACTTCCTGGGCCGCCCGCTGCTGTGGGCCGAGCTGATGAGCCGCTACGGCGGCACGATCACCACAGCGCCCAACTTCGCCTGGGCCGTGCTGACCCGTCAGCTCGCCCGGGTCGAGCCGGGCACGCTCGACCTGTCGGCGCTGCGGGTCGCCTGCAACGGCGCGGAGCCGATCGACCCCGGCACCATGCGGGCGTTCGTCGAGGTCGCGTCGCGGTTCGGCTTCGATCCGGGCGCGGTGAACTGCTGCTACGGCGCGGCCGAGAGCACGCTGGTGATCTCGATGTCCGAGGTGGCCGGGCCCATGACGCTCGACCGCGTCGACCCGGTGGCGCTCGAACGCGACCGCGCCGCGACGCCCGGCCCGCGCGAGATCCCGATGCTGGGGCGGCCGTTCCCCAGCGTCGAGGTGCGCGTGGTCGACGAGGACGGCAAGCCGCTGGACGAGCGCCGGGTGGGCCGGCTCCAGCTACGCGGCGAGTCGGTGACCGACGGCTATGTGACGCCCGAGGGCTACGAGCCGGCCCGCGACGCCGACGGCTGGCTCGACATCGGCGACGAGGGCTACCTCGCGGACGGCCAGGTGGTGGTCTGCGGCCGCCGCAAGGACGTCATCATCATGGGCGGCCGCAACATCTACCCGACCGACATCGAACGCGCCGCGGGCGCCGTCCCCGGCGTCCGCGAGGGAAACGTCGCCGCCGTCCGCCTGCTCGCGCGCACCTTCGGCGGCTCGTCCGGCCCGGCCGGCGACGGCGGGGGCGGCGGTGCGGCGCGGGAGTCGTTCGCCGTGCTGGTGGAGTCGCGGCAGGCGGGCGACGCGGACGCCGCCCGGCGGATCGCGCGGGAGGTCACCACGCGGGTGGTCGCCGAGATCGACGCCCGGCCCGCCGTCGTGCGGGTGCTGCTGCCCGGCTCGCTGCCGAAGACGCCGTCGGGCAAACTCCGCCGGGCCGCCGCCCGCACGCTCCTCGACAATTCAAGTGAGTGACTGCGAACGACCCCCGTCGCGTTGCCGACAGCCAGGAACCGTTGCCTCACACCTCTGCTTCCATACGATCAGGGGAAATGGGGGTGGGACACATGAATCAACCGGACTTCAGCGCTGCCCGGTGGCACAAGACCAACCGCAGCCTGCAGACGAACTGCGTCGAGGTGACTCTGGCCGGAGACGTCATCGGCGTTCGGAACTCGCGGGACCCCGGCGGTCCCGTGCTGACGTTCACGGTGTCGGAGTGGCGCGCCTTCCTCGGCGGCGTCCGCGACAACGAGTTCGAGCTCGACCAGTTGGGTCGCTGACCCGGCCGTCCCGTGCCGCGTCCGGGCGGCTGATCACAGCGCGGGGCTACTCTGCGCGACGCAACAAATGGCAACCGCTTGCCACGGGTGGGGGGCGGCGGCGTGCAATGGCTGCGTGACACCAGCAGAAGCAGGCGACGCCACGGCGGCGGTAGCCCGGGAGCTCGAGGGCGTCGAGCGGCTCGGGGTGGCGTTCTCCGGTGGGGTCGACTCGTCGGTTCTGCTGGCGCTCGCGGTAAGGGTGCTGGGCGGCGACCGGGTGGTGGCGGTCCTCGGGGTGTCGCCCAGCCTCGCCGCCGACGAGCGCACCGCCGCGCACGAGGTGGCGCGGCGCATCGGGGTGGCGGTCGTCGAGGTGGAGACCCGGGAGGGCGAGCGCGCGGAGTACCGCGCCAACGGGCCCGACCGGTGTTTCCACTGCAAGGACGAGCTGTTCACGCGGATCGGCGCGGAGGTCGCCGCACGGCATCGGCTCGACGCCGTGGCGTACGGGGAGAACGCCGACGACGTGCGCCGCCACGACCGTCCCGGAGCGCGGGCGGCCGCGGCGCACCGGGTGCTGACCCCGCTCGCCGCCGCGGGGCTCGACAAGGCTGCCGTACGGCGGATCGCCCGCGCCCTGGACCTGCCGTGCGCCGAAAAACCGGCCGCGCCGTGTCTCGCCTCGCGGATCCCGCACTTCGAGATCGTGAGCCCGCGCAAGCTGAGCCAGGTCGACCAGGCCGAGGCGGCGCTGCGCCGGCTGGGCTTCGGCGACCTGCGCGTGCGCCACCACGGCGACATCGCCCGCGTGGAGCTGCCCGCCGACGACCTCGTGCGCGCCGTGCGCGAGCCGCTGCGCGAGCTGATCCTGCGCGCCGTGACCGGGGCGGGCTTCCGCTTCGTCACCCTGGACCTGGCCGGCATCCAGTCCGGGGCCTTCACCGGCGCCTACACCGGCCCGGCCGCTCACGCGCCCGAGAACCGCGAAGGACCGGTCGATGACGGACGCTGACGCGGCTGCGCCGCTGAGCTCGTACGCGAACCTGGACCACGACCGGGCGCGGCGGCGGGGATATCCGGAGGCCGTCTACTGCGCGGGCAAGACGCCGGAGCAGGTCGCCGGGATCGCGGCCGCCGTCGGGCAGCGATCCGGCGCGGTCACGCTGTTCACGCGGGCCGGCAAGGAGCACGCCGCGGCGGTGCTGGGCGTGCTGCCCGACGCCTTCCACGATCCGGTCGCGGGGCTGCTGGCGTGGCCGCCGCGGTTTCCCGAGCCGACCGGCGAGCGCGTGGTGGTGGTCGCCGCGGGCACGTCGGATCTGCCGGTCGCGCGCGAGGCGGCGCTGACCGCGCAGTTCCTGGGCCGCGCCACCGACCTGGTCGTCGACGTGGGCGTGGCCGGGCTGCACCGGATCCTCGCGCAGGTGGAACTGCTGCGCCGCGCGCGGGCCGTCGTCGTGGTCGCCGGGATGGACGGCGCGCTCCCGGGCGTCGTGGCCGGGCTCATCTCCGCGCCGGTGGTCGCCGTGCCCACGTCGGTCGGTTACGGCGCCGCCTTCGAGGGGCTGGCCGCGCTGCTGACGATGCTCAACGCGTGCGCTCCCGGCGTCGCCGTGGTCAACATCGACAACGGGTACGGCGCGGGCCACCTCGCCGCCCAGATCACGGCGCCGCCGGAGGCCGCCACCCGGGCGGGCGGCGCCGGATCCGGCGGGGAAGCGGCGGGCACGCGGTGACGCAGCGGCACGCCTGGATCGACGCGTCCGCCGGGGTGGCGGGCGACATGCTGCTCGGGGCGCTGCTCGACGCGGGGGCGTCGCTCGCGGCGGTGCGGAAGGCGGTCGACCAGGTGTCCGGCGGGACGGTCCGGGTCCGTACGCGGGAAGTCGTCCGGGGCGGCCTGCGAGCGCTCAAGGCCGAGGTGGAGCCGCTCGTCGGCGACCCGCCGCACCGGACGTGGGCGGACGTGCGGGGACTGCTGAACGGGCTGGAGCCGGCCACCGCGGTGTTCCGGCGGCTGGCCGAGGCGGAGGGGCGGGTGCACGGCATCCCGGCCGACGACGTGCACTTCCACGAGGTGGGCGCGCTCGACGCGATCGCGGACGTGGTCGGGTGCTGCGCGGCCCTCGCCGACCTCGGCGTCACGAGCGTGTCGGCCGGGCCGGTGGCGGTGGGGTCGGGGTTCGTCCGGTCGGCGCACGGGCGGTTGCCGGTGCCGGCGCCCGCGGTGGCCGAGCTGAGCGTGGGCTGGCAGGTGTCCGCGGGCGGCGCGGGCGAGCTGGCCACGCCGACCGGGATGGCCCTGCTCCGCACCCTCGCCGGGGCGTGCGAACCGCTGCCGCCGATGGGGCTCGAGGCCACCGGGATCGGCGCGGGCAGCCGCGATCCCGAGGGGCACGCCAACGTCGTCCGGGTGCTGGTCGGCTCGCGAGCGGGAAGGCCGGCCGAGGAGCAGGACGCCGTGCTCCTCGAGGCCAACGTCGACGACCTCGACCCGCGGCTGTGGCCGGGCGTGCTGAGCGGGCTGCTGGCGGCCGGGGCGTCCGACGCGTGGCTGGTGCCGATCGTGATGAAGAAGGGACGGCCGGCGCACACGCTGAGCGTGCTCTGCCCGCCCGCCCTCGCCGGCCCGCTGCGGGAGCTGATCTTCCGGGAGACCAGCACGCTCGGCGTGCGGCACAGCGCCCGCGGCAAGGTGGCGCTGCGGCGCAGCTTCGCCGGCGTGAGCGTCGACGGCGAGACCGTCGCGGTGAAGCTCGCCCACCGCGACGGCGTCATCGTCCAGGTGATGCCGGAGTTCGAGGACGTGGCCGCGCTGGCTCGCCGCCGGGGCCGGCCCGAACGGCTCGTGCTGCAGGAGGCGCTCACCGCCGCCGCCGCGGCCGGCCTGCTGGTCGGCGCTGAGGTGCCGGAACCGGCCGACGGCTGAGGGGCGCGCGCGCTCGATCAGCCTGGCGACTGCCTGCGGACCTCCGCCTCGACGGCGGTGACCAGGTCGGCGTCGCCCGACAGGTCGGAGCCCAGCAGCTCGAGCACGTCACGCACGGACGAGGCCCGGGCGCGGAAGGGCTCGGCTCCGGCATCGTTCACCGGGGCCCCGGCGCCGCGCAGGTGGTTGATCCAGGCGGCGACGATGCGGACGGCGCCCGCGGCGGGACGGCCCGCGGCCCGCTCGCCGCGCAGGACGGGCAGGACGCGGATGGGCAGCTTCTGGGAGCCGTCGGCGGCGATCTGGGCCAGGGTGTGGCGGATCCGCGGGTTGGCGAAGCGGTCCAGCAGCGCGGCGCGGTAGGCGGTGAGCTCGGCGGCCGGCAGCGGGACGTGCCGGCACGCCTCGTCCCACCACTCGTCGAGCCAGGTGCGGCAGACCGGATCCGCCACGGCGGCGGCGACGGTTTCGAAGCCCCGCGCGCTCCCGGCGTACGCCAGCAGGGAGTGGCCGCCGTTGAGCAGCAGCAGCTTGCGGGTCTCGTGCGGCACCACGTCGTCGACGAAGCGGGCGCCGGCCTTCTCCCAGGCGGGGCGGCCCGCGGGGAAGTCGCCGCTGAGCACCCACTCAGTGAACGGCTCGGTGACCACGGGCACGGCGTCGTCCCAGCCTCCGGCGGCGGCCACGTCCCGGACGTCATCGGGGGTCGTCCGGGGCGTGATGCGGTCGACCATGGTGGTCACGAACGAGACGTTCGCGGCGATCCACTCGTCGAGCCCGGGATCGAGCCGGGCGGCCAGGTCGCGGACCACCCGGGCGGTGACCTCGCCGTTGCCGGGCAGGTTGTCGCAGGACACCACGGCGAGCGGGCCGGCACCGGCGAGGCGGCGCATGGCCAGGCCACCGACCAGACGCTCGGCCACGACACCGCCGGGGGCGTACGCGGCCTCGGTCATCGTGATCGTCACGACGGCCACCGCGGAGTCCTCCAGCAGCGCGTTCCACGGCCCGAGGTCGGTGCCGGTGTAGGCGGCCACGACGGCCTCCTGCACCTCGAGCGTGTCCGACGAGGGGCCGCGGACGACCAGCGTGTAGCGGCCGCGCTGCCGCGACAGCAACGTCGGCAGCTCGTGCGAGCGGCCGGTGAAGGCGGCGATCCCCCAGTCGGGGTCGAAGCCGGTGTACCAGGCCTGGTGGGCGCGGAAGAAGCCGCCGAGGCCGAGGTGGACGATGCGCACGGGCCTCACAGCTTGAACACCTTCCGGGGCTGGGTCGCGACCAGGGCGGTCAGCGTGTCGAGGGCCTCGTCCTCGTCGAGGCGGTGCTCGGCGACCAGGCGCGCGAGGTGGCCGGCGTCGAGGCGGCGGGACATGTCGTGGCGGGCGGGGATCGAGCAGAACGCCCGGGTGTCGTCGATGAAACCGGACAGCCGGCTGAACCCGGCGGTCTCGGTGACGGCCTCCTGGTAGCGCCGGATCTCGCTGGGGTTGTCGAGGAACCACCAGGGCGCTCCGGCGTACACGGCGGGATAGAACCCGGCCAGCGGCGCGATCTCGCGGCTGTAGACGTCCGGGTCGACGGTGAACAGCACCAGGTGCAGGTTGGGGTGGGCGCCGAACCTCTCGAGCAGCGGCTGCAGGGCCGCGGTCAGTTCCAGCTGGACGGGGATGTCGTGGCCGGTGTCGGGTCCGTGCGCCGCGAGCGTGGCCGGGTGGTGGTTGCGCCAGACGCCGGGGTGCAGGGTCATCACGAGGCCGTCGTCGCACGACATGCGGGCCATCTCGAAGATCATGTGCCGCCGGAACGCGGTGGCCTCGGCCGGGGTGACCGTGCCGGCGAGCGCGGCCCGGTAGATCCGCGCGGCCTCGTGCCTGTCGAGCGGCTCGGTGCCGGCGTCGAAGTGGCCGTGGTCGGCCGAGACCGCGCCGAGCGAGACGAAGTAGCGCCGCCTCTCCTCGAGCGCCGCGACGTAGCTGTCGTAGTCGCCCACGTCGCCGAGCTCCTTGACCAGCGAGGACCAGCCGGGCCGGCCGACCTCGAGGTAGCGGTCGGGGCGGAACGTCGGCGCGATCCGCGTGGTCACCGACCGGTCGTCGCGCAGCGCGCGGTGGGCGGCCAGGTCGTCGGCCGGGTCGTCCGTGGTCGCCAGGAAGTCGATCTTGAAGGTGCGCAGCAGCGCCCTCGGCCGGTGGCTCGGCTCGGTCAGCCGCGAGGCGATCGCGTCGTACAGCTCGTCGGCGTTGCCGGCGGACGGCCGGGCGACCACGCCGAACACCGACGCGAACGACGACTCGAGCCAGTACCGCACCGGCGTGCCCCGGAACAGGTGCCAGTTCGCGCAGAACAGCCGCCACGCCTCGCGCGCCCGCGCCGGGGGCAGCGGCCCCTCCCCCACCCCGAGCGCCTCCAGCGGCACGCCGCCCGCGTGCAGCAACCGCGTCACGTAGTGATCGGGCTGGATGAACAGCGACGCCGGGTCGGCGAACGGCGCGTCGTCCAGGATCAGCCGCGGGTCGACGTGCCCGTGCGGGCTGACGATCGGCAGGGCGTGTACCTCCTGGTAGAGGCGGCGGGCGATGGACCGTACGCCGGGGTCGGCGGGCAGCAGCCGGTCGGGGTGCAGCGTCAGGGCAGCCATGGGCCGAGCCTGGGCGGACGGCGCGCCGGTGGCAAGCGGTTGCCACCTGTTGCCTGAGCGTGCAGGCAACAACTGGCAACTCGTTGCGCCGGAGAGTCACCGGAGGAAACCATCCCGTAACAGTGATGCGGGTCACTGAAGGCAGAAGGAGACTCCGATGCGGTTCGCAAGGATAACTCTGGCCGGCGCGGTAGCCCTGACCACCGCGCTCGCGGCCTGCGGCGGCGGGGACGACAGCGGCGGTGGCGGCGACGGCAGCGGCAAGACGCTCAACGTCCTGATCGCGGCGAACACCCAGTACCCCGACGAGTTCGCGGCCTGGCAGAAGACGATCAGCGAGAAGTTCCGCGCGCAGACCGGCGCCGAGGTGAAGTTCGAGACGTTCGCCAGCGCCAACGACGAGCTCACGAAGATCCAGACCTCGGTGGTGTCGGGCTCGGGCCCGGACGTCTACGCGGTCGGCACGACGTTCACGCCGACGGCCTACTCGACCGGCGCCTTCGTCAAGATGGGCGACGAGGAGTGGGGCAAGATCGGCGGCAAGGAGAAGTTCAACCCCGCCACGCTGGGCATCTCGGGCCCGGACGAGCAGAACCAGGTCGGCATCCCGTGGGTGAGCCGCCCGTTCGTGATGGCGTACAACACCGAGCTGCTCAAGGCGGCGGGCATCGCCAAGCCCGCGACCACCTGGGACGAGCTGGCCCAGCACGCCAAGCAGCTCACCAAGGGCGACCAGTACGGGCTGGCGGTCGCGTACAAGGACAACTTCGACCCGTGGAAGTTCGTCTGGGGCATGTCGATCCAGGCCGGCAACCCGCTGGTGGACGGCAAGACGGCGAAGCTGCAGGACCCGACGGTGCTCAAGGCGTACGACACGTACTTCGGCTGGCTGACCCGCGACAAGGTCGTCGACCCGGCCGCCGTGGGCTGGACCAACCCGCAGGCGGTGGCCGCGTTCGCCAAGGGCAAGACCGGCTACTTCATGCTCACCACGCCGACCGCGATCAACTCGCTGGAGCAGGGCGCGGTGAAGGGCAAGTGGGCGTTCGCGCTGCTGCCGACCGTGCCGCCCGGCGCGACCAGCCGCCCGGCGAACGGCGTGGAGGCCGCGAGCATCCTGTCCGGCGACAACCTGCTGGTCGCCGACTACTCGAAGAACAAGGACCTGGCGTTCGAGTACGTCAAGCTCGTCACCGACTCCGACGCGCAGCTCGACTACTACAAGAAGTTCGGCAACCTGCCGGCCAACGCGGCCGCGCTGCAGACGCTGGCCTCCGACAAGCAGCTCGCCCCGGTGACCGAGGCGGCGAAGAAGTCGGTGGCGACCCCGTTCACCGGCGCCTGGGGCGACATCCAGCTCGCGCTCACCAACGTGGCCGTGCAGTCGCTGCCCGACCTGGGCAAGGGCTCGATCAGCGCGCAGCAGATCGAGGCCCGCGTCGCCGACGCGCAGAAGGCCGCCCAGTCCGCGCTGGATCGGGCCAAGTGACATGACGACCCTCGTCCGGCCGCCGGAGAAGGCCGCTGCGCGCAAACAACAGCGCCGCCGCGGGGTGACCGAGCAGCAGCGGCCGCTGTGGCTGCTCACCCCCGGCGGGGTGCTGATGGTGCTGGTCGTGCTGATCCCGCTGGCGCTCGCGCTGTGGATCTCGATGATCGACCTCGACCAGTACACGCTGCGCCGCTGGGTCCAGGCGCCGTTCGTCGGGCTGGACAACTACGTCGAGTCGTTCGGCTCGGGCCTGCTGCCCTCGATCTGGATCAGCGTCTCGTTCGCGGTGCTGTCGACGATCGCGACCGTGCCGATCGGCATCGCCGCCGCGCTGGTCACCCAGAACAAGTACAAGGGCCGCGCGCTGGTGCGGGCGGTGTTCCTCATCCCGTACGTGCTGCCGTCGTTCGTCGTCGCCACGGTGTGGCGCACGATGCTGCAGCCCGACGGCGTCGTGAACGCGTGGCTGTCCAAGGTCGGCATCGAGGGCGGCCTGTGGCTGACCGGCCCCCGCTCGTACTGGGCGCTGATCCTGGTCGAGATCTGGGCGGCGTGGCCGTTCATCTACCTGATGGCGCTCGCGGCGCTGCAGTCGGTGGACAACGAGGTGCACGAGGCGTCCGCGGTCGACGGGGCGCCCTGGTGGCCCAAGCTGAGCCGGGTGATCCTGCCCTACCTGCGCGGGCCGGTGCTGCTGGCGTGCCTGCTGGCGACGCTCAACCACATCAACAACTTCACGTTGCCGTTCGTGCTGTTCGGGGCGCCCGCGCCGGAGGACGTCAACGTGATGCCGATGATCGTGTACGTCACCAGCTTCCAGAGCCTGCGGTTCGGGCTGAGCGCGGCCATGGCCGTGCTGTCGCTGGTGCTCATCGCGATCCCGCTGTTCGTCTACCTGCGCGCCGTCCGGCTGGACGTCCATGACGAAGGAGGCCGCAAGTGAGCCTGTCCGCCTCGGCCGAGGCTCAGCGGCTGCTGCCGCGCTGGCTGCTGGTCGTGCTGACCGCGCTGCTGGTCGCGATGGTGCTGATCCCGGTGCTCTACATCGTGCTGGCCTCGCTCAACAGCGATGTGGGCGTGGCGTCCGGCGAGTACTGGCCCAGCTCGTTCAGCCTGGACAGCTACACCCGCATCTGGACCACGGCCGACCTGTCCACCGGCATCGTGAACAGCCTGATCGTCTGCGCGCTCACCGCGGTCGCGTCGGCGCTGCTGGGCACCACCACCGCGTACGTGCTGGTCCGCTACACCTTCTTCGGCCGGCTCACGATCCTGCGCGGGCTCGTGGGCCTGCAGAGCATCCCGGGCACGCTCATGCTGCTGCCGGTGTTCGTGCTGTTCTCGTCGGCCGGCAACTACCTCGGGCTGACCGTGATCGGCACCCGCTGGGGGCTGTTCGTGGCGTACCTGACCTTCGCCCTGCCGTTCTCCACCTGGGTGATGGTCACCTACCTGCGCGGGCTGCCCCGCGAGCTCGAGGAGGCCGCCCGCACCGAGGGCGCGTCCACGGTGGTGATCCTCTGGCGGATCATCTTCCCGCTGAGCCTGCCGGCGATCGTGGTGGCGGGCATCTTCGCGTTCCTGCTCGGCTGGAACGACGTGCTGTTCGCCTCGGTGCTCACCCGGCCCGAGACGCACACCGCGGCCGTGGCGCTGCAGATCTTCGGGTCGCAGCAGGAGGGCGGCGCGCTGCCCGTGTACTCGCAGATGATGGCGGCGGCGCTGATCTGCGCGGCCCCGGTCGTGCTGCTCTACCTGGCCTTCCAGCGCTATCTGGTGGGCGGGCTGACCGCGGGCGGCGTCAAGTGAGGGTCGCGGTGATCGGCCTCGGCGACGTGTCGGTGGTGCACCTGGCCGCGATCGAGAAGCTGGGCGCCGAGCTGGTCGGCGTGTGCGACTCGCGCGGCGACCACCGGGCCCTGATCGACGAGGTACGCCCCGACGTGGTGCACGTCTGCACGCCGCACGACCGGCACGTGCCGATCGCCCTGGACGCGCTGTCGCGAGGCGTCCACGTGCTGCTCGAGAAGCCGGTCGCGCACACCGTCGCGGAGGCCGAGCGGCTGGTCGCGGCGGCCAAGGACCACCCGTCGCTCAAGGTCGGCGTGTGCCTGCAGAACCGGTACAACCTGACCTCGCAGGCCGCCTTCGACCTCGTTCGCGCGGGCGAGATCGGAGCGCTGCGGGGCGGCTCGGCGTCCGTGCTGTGGCACCGCGACGACGCCTACTACGCGGCCCGCCCGTGGCGCGGCATGCTCTCGCGAGCGGGCGGCGGCGTCCTGATCAACCAGGCGATCCACACGCTGGACCTGCTGCAGTGGCTGCTCGGCGACGTCACCGCCGTCGCCGGGCACGCCGGACGGTACGGCGGGGCGTCCCGGGAGGTGGAGGACACCGCGCACCTGGTGCTCGACCACGCCGGCGGCGCGCGCAGCGTGTTCTTCGCGACGACCACCAACGCCACCGACTCGCCGGTCACCGTCGAGATCGCCGGCGAGCGGGGCACGCTGCTCATCCGCGGCGACCTGACGGCGACCTACGCCGACGGCCGCACCGAGACGATCGCCGAGCTCGCCCCGGACGGGACCGGCCGCTCCTACTGGGGAGCGTCGCACGAGCTGCTGATCGCCGACTTCTACCGCTCGCTGGAGGCCCCCGAGCCGTTCTGGATCGGCCCGCGGGAGGCGCTCGCGGCGCAGCTGATCATCGACGAGATCTACCGACACAGCTGAAGGGCACGACCATGTGGACCCTCTCCGGTTTCTCCGACGAGATCTCCCCCGACCTCACCGAGCAGTGCGAGGTCGTCACCGGCCTCGGCATGAAGTACGTCGAGGTGCGCAGCGCCTGGGACGTCAACATCCTGGACCTGTCCCCCGACCAGCTCGGCACGGTGCAGAAGACCCTCTCCGCGTACGGGTTGAAGGTGTCCTCGATCGGGTCGCCGATCGGCAAGATCGGGATCGAGGACGACTTCGCGCCGCACCTCGACCGCATGAAACACGCCGCCGAGGTCGCCGGCCTGCTCGGTGCCCCGTACATCCGGATCTTCTCGTTCTTCCTGCCCGCGGGCTCCGACCCCGCCCAGCACCGGGGCGAGGTCATCGACCGGATGCGGGCGCTGACCCGCGTCGCCGAGGACGCCGACCTGATCCTGCTGCACGAGAACGAGAAACACATCTACGGCGACGTGCCCAGCCGCTGCCTCGACCTGATCCGCTCGGTGGGCTCGCCCTACCTGCGGCTGGCCTGGGACCCGGCCAACTTCGTGCAGGTCGGCGTCCGGCCGTACACCGACGGCTACGCCCAGCTGCGCCCGCACGTCGAATACGTGCAGATCAAGGACGCGCTGCTCGCCGACGGGACCGTGGTGCCCGCCGGCCGGGGCGACGGGGAGGTCGCCGAGACGCTGCGCGCGCTGCACCACGACGGGTTCGACGGGTTCTTCTCGCTCGAGCCGCACCTCGCCGCCGGGCACGCCACCGGAGGCTTCTCCGGGCCCGAGCTGTTCCGCACCGCCTGGCGGGCCTTCACCGGCCTGCTCGAGACCGAGGAGATCCCGTACGCATGAGTGTTCCTTCGTTCGCCCTGGTCGGCGCCGGAGTGATCGGCAAGCAGCACGGGCTGGTCATGAGCCGGCTGACCGACCGTCTGTCGCTCGCCGCGGTCGTCGACGTGATCCCCGACCGCGCCTCCGCCCTCGCCGAGGCCCGCGGCGGCCGCCCGTACACCTCGCTGGCCGACGCCCTGGCCGCCGAGCAGATCGACGTCGTCGTCGTGTGCACGCCGACCGGCCTGCACGGCACGGTCGCGATCGAGGCGCTGGCCGCCGGCAAGCACGTCATCATCGAGAAGCCCGCCGAGGTCACGGTCGCGAAGACCGACGAGATCATCGCCGCGCGCGACAAGGCCGGCACGCTGGTCACCGTGATCTCGCAGCACCGGTTCGACCCGTCCACCGAGAAGACCCTGGCCGCCATCGCGGCCGGCGAGTTCGGGCGCGTCTCGTCGGGCATCGCGGCGATCGACTGGTGGCGCGGGCAGAGCTACTACGACTCCGGCGAGTGGCGCGGCACCTGGGAGCTCGACGGCGGCGGCGCGCTGATGAACCAGGGCGTGCACACCGTCGACCTGCTCGTCGCCGCGCTCGGGCGGCCGGTGGAGGTCTTCGCCTACACGGGGACGCTCGCGCACGAGCGCATCGAGGTGGAGGACGTGGCCGTCGGCGTGGTGCGGTTCGAGTCGGGGGCCCTCGGCGTGCTGCACGCGACCACCTCGGCGTACCCCGGCCTCAGCGCGCGGCTGCAGGTGCACGGCGACCGCGGCTCGGCGGTCATCGACAACGACCGGCTCGCGTTCTTCCACGCGACGCCGGTCGGCGAGGCGATCGAGGAGCGGCTGATGGGCACGACACAGGTCACCTCGGGCGGCGGCGGGGACACGGCGAGCAGCGACCCCGCGCAGCTCTCGGACGCCCACCGGCTGCAGTACCTCAACTTCCTGGACGCCCTCGCCGGCACGGGCTCCCTGCGGGTCGATCTCGAGACGAACCGGCAGTCGATCGCGGTGATCACCGGGGCGTACGAGTCGGCGCGCACCGGCAGGCCGGTGAGCCTCGCATGAGCCGGATCGCCGCCAACCCCATCCCGTACTGGGCCTCGGCCGGCAAGACGCGCGAGGTGTTCGACGAGGCGTTCGCCGACTTCCACGCCATCGGGTTCACCGCCGTCAAGGCCGACGTGCCCACCGGCATGACGCCGCCCGAGTACCGCGCGTGGATCGGCGGGTACGGGCTGTCCCCGTCGCTGAGCCTGTTCAACTCGCCGTTCGACGACTCCGTCACGGTCGCCGGCGAGGTCGAGAA
This sequence comes from Actinoplanes sp. URMC 104, assembly GCF_051386375.1. NCBI lineage: Bacteria > Bacillati > Actinomycetota > Actinomycetes > Micromonosporales > Micromonosporaceae > Actinoplanes > Actinoplanes sp. URMC 104. Next base: position 525,079 of record NZ_JBPQTO010000011.1, read on the forward strand.
GGCCAGGCGCTTCGCGGACGAGCAGACCGCGCTGGGCCTCGACCGGACGATGATCTCCTCGATGGCCGTGCCCGAGCGGCTCGACCGGCCCGCGGTCGGCGCCGCCTTCGACGAGGGCCGGCTGACGCGGGCGATCGACATGTGCGGCGAGGTGTGCCGAGCACTGGCGGCCGGCGGGCTGCGGCCGCTGCACCACTCCCACGTCGGCGGCGTCTTCGAGACCGAGTACGAGATCACGCGGCTGCTCGACGACCTCGGGCCCGACGTTATCGGCTTCGGACCCGACACCGGCCACCTGCGCTGGGCCGGCATCGACCCGGCCGCGTTCCTCCGCCGCTACGCCGACCGCCTGGGCGGCATCCACATCAAGGACGTCTTCCCCGACCACCTCGAGGGCGCGACGCTGTCCTACCGCGAGGCCACGGCCTCCAAGCGGCTGTGGGCCGAGCCCGGGCTGGGCGTGGTCGACTTCGACGCCGTCCTCGCCGCGATCCCCGCCTCCTACGACGGCGACTTCATGATCGAGGTGGACGAGCCGTCGGTGGAGTCGAAGCTGGAGTCCCACGAGATGTCGTACGCCTGGGCCCGGCGCGCCCTGGCGGACCGCGTCACGCAGTGACCAGCCCGCACCCGGTCACGGCTGTCCGGCCGGCAGCTCGTAGACGAGCTCCAGCCCGTCCTCGTCGTCCCACTGCTCGCCGATCCGGCGGAAGCCGTACTGCAGCGCCAGGGTCGACGAGGGCAGGTTGCCGGGGCTGATGCTGACCCGCACGCGGTGGACGGCGGGTTCCCGCGCGGCCCTGGCCAGCAGCGCCTCCAGGGCCGCACGGGCGTAGCCGCGCCGCCGGTGGTCCGGGTCGATGCGGTAGCCGATCTCCACCATGCCGTCCGGGTCCGGCGGTCCGTGGAAGCCGGCCGCGCCGACCGCCAGGGACTGCCGGTCGTCCCAGACGATGCCGGTGACCCACGCCGCCGCGGCCGGATCGCGGTCGCACTGCTCGCTGCGCATGCGCCACAGTCCGCGGCATTCCGGGCCGGTCAGATAGTCCGACAGCGGCACCGGGCAGGCCGCCTCCACGGCGGCCAGGTCGCCCCGGGCCAGCGCGCGGAACGTCGTGCCGTCCAGATGCACGATGCGGACATGGCCGCTGTGGTGGCGCCGATCGGTCATCGCGAGCAGCCTCCCCTCTGCGTCAGCCGGCCGCACGGAAGGGCGCCAGCGTGGTACGGATGATCTCGGCGGCGCCCCAGTCGTCGTCGAACTGGGCCACGACCGCCAGGTGCTGCCGCAGCTGGACGATCGGCATGCGGGCGGGCCAGCCGGCGTCGAGCCCGGTCAGCTCGGCGTAGACCTCGAAGAACCGGCGCGACTCCGGCGGCGGCGCCGTGGTCCACAGGTGGGCCAGGTCCACCTCGGCCCACATGTACGACACCGCCGGGTCGATCACCGCCGCTCGTCCGTCCGCGGTGGCCAGCACGTTCTGCGCCCACAGGTCGCCGTGGGTGAGGCAGGCCGGCCGGTCCGGCAGCAGCTCGGGAAGCCGAGCGCACAGCCGTTCCAGCGCGGCCCGGTCCGCGCGGTCGAGCGCTGCCTCGACGCGGGGCTCGGGAAGCCAGCGGAGCAGCCGGTGCTCGGCGAAGAAGGCGAACCCGTCGTCGGCCCAGGTGTTGACCTGCCGGCGGCGACCCAACCAGTTGTCGCGGTGCCACCCGAAGCGGGGATGCACTGTGCTCGTGTGGGCGCGGGCGAGCGCGTGCGCGAACTGCTCCCAGAAGGCCGCACTGCGCGGCCGGGGCTGCAGCAGCGACAACGCGAGCACCTCCCGGTCCGCCACGATCACCTCGGGGGTCGCCAGGCCGCCGAGCTCCCGCAGGGCCGCCAGCCCCTCGGCCTCGGCGACGAAGGCGTTCCCGTCACCGTCCGGCGCTGCGGCGAAGGCCTTGACGAAGACCGACGGCGCGTCCGCGCGCCGGGCTATGCCGGCGATCGCGGCGAGTCCGCCGCTCACCGGCTCGACGGCGACGACGTCGCGGATCCCCGCCCGCGACAGCCGCTGCGCCAGATCGGTCGCGCTCAGCACGGTCTCACGGGACATCGGCACGGTCCTCGCGCTGCGGCGGGTACGCGTCGAAGGCGGTGTTCAGGCGTACGGCGATGGCGTCGGTGACCGCGGTGCGGTGCGGCAGGGCGCGCCGGTCGGCCATGACGTACGTCGCCCGCAGCACCGCGAGGGTGTTGGCCACCGGTACCGGCAGCGGACCGGGCCCGACGCCGTCGAACAGCTCGTCCACCCGGCGCAGCCACCCGGTCGCGGCGGGCTCGGTGACCTGCGGGCGGGCCAGGATCCGGGTCAGCGCCCGGGCGAGCCGGTCCTCCTCCATCTGGGCGAAGCGGTATCCGGTGGACGCGACGGTCCGCCTGCCGACGAGGTCGAGCAGCACGGTCAGGTCGGGAGCCGCGAGCCGTGGGGAGGCGCCCAGCGCGCCGGCGAGGTCGGCGCCGTGGGAGATCGCGTGCAACCAGCCGAGCCGGTCGTCCCAGCCGCGCACGTCACGCTCGGCCGGCCACCAGGCGGCGAACGCCTCCAGCCAGCGCCGCACGGTCGCGCCGTCGAGCAGGCTTTCCGTACGGTCGCGGTCGACGGCGGCGGCCAGAACGAGCGGCGCGAACGTGCGCGCCTGCACGCGCGGGTCCGCCAGCCGGCCGGTCAGGGCGTCGCCGAGCGCGGGGAGCCGGGCATCGAGCACACCGCCGCGGATCCAGCCGGCCAGAGTGGCGTACGCGTGCCCGTCGCGCACCTGGGGATCGGGCGAGGCGAGCAGCTCGAGCAGCTCCGCGAGCGACGCCTCGAGATCTGCCGGCGCGGGGACGTCGCTCACCCGGGTGAGGATAGCGAAGGCCCCGCGGCGCGCGACGGCAGGCGCGTGCCGGTCAGCCGGCGCGGAGGTAGCGGATGTGGGTGGCCAGCGGCGAGTGCAGCACCTCCACCGGCTCGAAGCCGAACGACTCGACCCCGTCGAAGATGCGCTCACCCGACCCGAGCAGCACCGGGGCGATGTCGAGGGTGAACTCGTCGATCACGCCCGCGACGAGGGCCTGCCGGACGGTCGACGCGCCGCCGGCGATGTCCACGCCCTTGTCCCCCGCGGCCTCGCACGCCGCGGCGTACGCGGCGTCGAAGCCCCCGGTGACGAAGTGGAACGTCGTCCCGCCCTCCATCTCGATCGGGTCGTGGGCATGGTGGGTCAGCACGAACACCGGCGCGTGGTACGGCGGCTCGGCGCCCCACCACCCGGTCCACTCCTCGTCCCACTCCCCGCGGATCGGGCCGAACATGTTGCGCCCCATCACGTACGCGCCTCGCGGGCGCATGAGCCACTCGTTCGCCACCTTGTCGGCGTCGGTGGCCCGCGGGTCGCCGATGTGCCAGCCGTGCAGCTCGCGCCCCCGCCTGCCCAGCGGGTTCTCCCGGCTCTGCTCCGGCCCGGCGACGAAGCCGTCCAGCGAGATCGACATGTGGCTCGTGGTGTGCGTCACCGCGGACCTCCTCAAGTGGTTGCGAAACGCAATCAGTCGTGCGGACGATACCGCATCCGCGCCGTCGCTGAAGACCTTCATCCTGTCCGAGGCGGGCAGCTCGGCCGTGATCCGGGGCGTGACGCGGACCAGCCCGAACTCCCTGGCGGGCAAGGTCACCTCGCTGGACGGGTCTGTCTGAGCCGCCGAGGCCGCCCCGTCCTGGGGCGATGACCGACGCAGGTCCGGACGCCCTGCCCACGCCCCTGGCGAACGTCTTCACCCTGGGCGTCCGTGACGTGCCGCGGCAGCGCGACTTCTACCGTGCCCTCGGATTCCGCAGGTCGTGGACGATGCCGACTTCGCCGCGTTCCGGCTGCACGGAGCGGTGCTGGCCCTGTTCCCGGCCGAGCGGCTCGCCGCCGACGGCCGCGGCGACCAGGAACTCGGCCGCGGCGGCATCCGGTTCACCATCGGCATCGTCGTGCGGGAGGCGGCCGAGGTCGATCGGCTCGCGGAGCGGTTCCGGGCGGCCGGAGGACGCATCACCGAGCAGCCGGCGGACGCCGGGTTCTTCCCCGGCCGGTCCGTCTACGTCGCCGACCCCGAGGACAACTTCGAGATCGTGCGGGCCGGACCGGACAACGCCATCGTGGCGGCGGCCGGCCGGGAGAGCCGGGGGTGACCCCGGGGGTCAGCCGGTCAGGGCGTCCACGAGGGCCCGGGTCAGCCATTGCTCGTACTGCTCGGAGGTCCAGCCGCGGTCGGTGACGAACAGCTCGTAGAGCTCGGGCGCGATCATGGCCCAGACGATGTCGCGGGCCTGGTCGGGGGGCAGGTCGGCGCGCAGGCCCCCGAGGTCGGCGAGCTGGCCGACGATCCAGGTGGCGCCGACCAGGCGTTCGGCGTTGATGGTCTCGCGGAAGGTGGCGAGGTCGGGGTCGCCGCTGCGGGCGCCGGCCAGCAGTTTCGACAGCAACGGGCCGAGCCGTTCGCTCAACGCGCGCGCGATGGCGGCGTAGCGGGAGAGCTTCTCGATCGGCGTGGGGGCGGTCAGGAGCGCGTGGTACTCGGGGCGGTCGATCATCGGGACGGGCTCGTCGTCGCCGGCCAGGGTGACGTCGTACGTCTCCTTGATGAGCGCGGCCTTGCTGCCGAACGCCTTCTGCACGGTCTCGGCCGACACGCCCGCCTCCGCCGCGACGTCGCGCATGGTGACCGCGCTGGGGCCGCGGGCGACGATCAGGTCGTGGGCGGCCGCGAGCACGCGGCGGCGGGTGAGGCGGGCCTGCTCGGCGCGCAGCGTGTTGTCGTATGGCCGTCTGTTCATTGCCTACCGTCCGCCAGTATCGAATACTCGGCCATAGTAACCGAATGAGAGGTGCACTGTGGAGACCAACGACATCGAGACCGCCGTCCGCGCCATGACCATCATGGCCTCCGGCGACCTGGCCGAGTTGCACGACGTCGTCCATCCCGAGGCGGTCAACCGCGAGGCCAAGGACGAGCCGCCGGACTGCCGGGGCCGGGGCCCGGACGCCTTCGCCGCCACCGCACGCTGGCTGCGTGCCGGCTTCGCCGACCTGAAGTTCGACATCCACGAGGCGGTGCAATCCGGCGACCTGGTCGTCGTGCACTGCACGATGTCCGGGCGTCAGGTCGGGCCGTTCGTCGCGTACGACGAGCACGGTCGCGTGGCCCAGGCGATCCCGCCGACCGGGCGCCGGATGGCGGTGACGCACACCCACTGGAGCCGGATGCGCGACGGCAAGGTGGTGGAGCACTGGGCGAACCGCGACGACCTCACGATGAGCAAGCAGCTGCACTGGGTGCCGCCGACGCCGCTGTTCCTGGTGCGGATGGCGCTCGCCACGCGGCAGGCCGCCCGCCAGCAGCAGCAGCAGATGCAGCCCGCCCTCGCGCCCCGCCGGGAGAAGCAGGGCGTAGCGTCGGCCTGAGCAGGGCGGCGAGAAGGAGGCGGCATGACTTCCACGGTGACCGGGCGGGCCGCGCGGGTGGGCGGCGCCGACCGGGTGCTCACCCCCGGCGAGGTCACGGCGTTCGTCGGCGAGCAGCTCGGCGGGATCGACGTGGACGGGCGCAGCGTGTGCGTGCTCGTGCCGGACGCGACCCGCACCTGCCCGCTGCCGCTCCTGGTCCGGGCCGTGCACCAGGCGCTGCACGGCCGGGTGTCACGGCTGACCGTCCTCATCGCGCTGGGCACGCACGGCGCGATGTCGGCGGAAGCCCTCCGGACCCACCTCGGCGGCCCGTACGAGGACACCACGGTGCTCAACCACGAGTGGTGGGAGCCGTCGACGTTCGCGCACCTCGGCACGATCCCGCGCTCGCGCGTGGAGGAGCTGTCGGACGGGCGGATGAGCCTGGACGTGCCGGTGCTGCTCAACCGGGCGGTCGTGGAGCACGACGTGGCGATCGTGGTGGGCCCGGTGCTGCCGCACGAGGTGGTGGGCATGTCGGGCGGCAACAAGTACTTCTTCCCGGGCGTGGCCGGGCAGCAGATCATCGACGTGTCGCACTGGCTGGGCGCCCTCATCACGTCGGCGGAGATCATCGGCACGACCGAGCTCACCCCCGTACGGGCTCTGATCAACGACGGCGCGGCGATGATCCCGGCGGAGACGTACGCGTTCTGCGTGGTCACCGCGTCGCACGACGGCGTCGACGACGACAAGAGCAGCGCGCTGCACTCGATCTCGTTCGGCGACTGCATCTCGTCGTGGGCGAGCGCCGCCGAGATCAGCGCCGCGACCCACGTGACGTACCTGGATCGGCCGGTGCGGCGGGTGCTGTCGCTGATCCCGCGCATGTACGACGAGATCTGGACCGGCGCCAAGGGCTTCTACAAGGTCGAGCCGGTGGTGGCCGACGGCGGCGAGGTGATCCTCTACGCCCCGCACATCACCGAGATCGCGACGAGCCATCCGGCGATCCACGAGATCGGCTACCACTGCCGGGACTACTTCGTGAAGCAGTGGGACCGGTTCGACCACGTCCACTGGGGCGTGCTGGCCCACTCCACGCACCTGCGCGGGGCGGGCACGTACGACGCAGCGACCGGGGTGGAGAAGCTGCGGGTGGACGTGACCCTGGCGACCGGCATCCCCGAAGAGGTGTGCCGCGCGGTGAACCTGGGCTACCGCGACCCGGTGACGATCGACGTGGCGGCGTTCGAGGCGGACCCGGACACGATGGTGGTGCCGCGGGCCGGCGAGGTGTTGTTCCGGCTGCGCTAGCGGCGGGCGCGGGCGGTGGAGCCGCGCACGATCAGGCGTACGGGCAGCACGAGCGGCCGGCCGCTGGGCTTGGCGCCCTGCGACACGGCGATGCAGTTCTGCACGCCGGTGAACCCCATCCGGTAGAGCGGCGACGCGATCGTGGTGAGCTGCGGCTCGACCAGCTCGTCGAAGATGATGTTGTCGAAGCCGACGACGCTGACCTGCTCGGGCACCGCCACGCCGAGGCGGCCCAGCCCCTTGAGGATGCCGATCGCGAGCTGGTCGTTGTACGCCTGCACGGCGGTCGCGTCGGTCTCGGCCACGCGCAGCGCGGCGCTGAGCCCGGCGAGCACGGTCGGCTCGTACGGCCCGATCCGGCGCGGCTCGACGCCCAGCTCCGCGGCGGCCTTGCGCAACGCCCGCCACCGCACGCCGTCGGACCAGCTCGTCTCGGGACCCGCCACGTACGTGATCCGGTCGTGCCCGAGCGAGGCCAGGTGCTCGACGGCCCGCCGGATGCCGCGCTCGGCGTCGTTGAGCACGCAGTTGGCCTCCGGGATGATCCGGTTGAGCAGCACGACCGCCTTCTGCTTGGCGACCATCCGCAGCGCGGAGTCGGTCATCCGCGAGCTGGCGATCACCACCCCGTCGACCTGCGCGAGCTCCTGCTCGATCGTCTGGCGCTCCACCTTCGGCGACTCGTTGGTGTGCGACAGGATCAGCTGGTAGCCGGCCTCGCGCGCCGCCTCGTACGCGCCCTTGATGATGTCGCCGTAGAACGGGTTCGTGACGTCCGCGACCACCAGCGCGATCGCGTTCTGCCCGCCGGCCGGGGCCGCCTGCCGGGTCGCCCCCGAGCGGTAGCCGAGCCGTTGCGCGGCCTCGAAGATCCGCTGAGCCGTGTCGGCGTTGACCCGACCCGGCCGGGCGTACGCCCGCGACACCGTCGAAGCGGCCACCCCCGCCTCGCGCGCGACGTCGTAGATTGTCGGGCGGCCCATGCCCGGAATGGTAAATCGGTCAACGTCCGCAAAACAGCCCTGTCCGACGAGGTCGAATGCGCACTCTCCTGCCCGGCGCCCTGGTGGCCGTCGCGATCCTGGCCCCGGCCACGCCCGCCTCCGCGGCGCCGGCCACGACGGTGTGCACCATCGCCGACGACCGGCTCGACGAGCTCTCCGGCATGCTCGCCACCGGCGACGGCTACGTGGTGGTCAACGACGGCGCCGACCTCGCCTCGCACCGCCGGATCTTCTTCCTGAACAGCCGCTGCCGCGTCACCAGGACCGTCCCGTACGCCTCCCGGCCGCGCGACACCGAGGACCTGGCCCGCGGCGCCGGCGGCACGGTGTGGGTAGCTGACATCGGCGACAACGGCCGCAACCGCGGGACCGTCGCGCTGTGGAAGCTCGCGCCCGGCGCCGGGCGCGCGACCCTGCACCGGCTGACCTATCCCGACGGCCCGCACGACGCCGAGGCGCTGCTGGTGACCGCCGGGGGCAGCCCGATCGTGGTCACCAAGGACGCCCGCCTCTACACCGCCGCGGCGCCGGGCACGGCCACCACCCGGCTCACCGCGGCGGGCGAGGTCTCCCTGCCGTCGAGCACCACGAGCAACCCGTTCTCGTTCCTGGGCCGCGCCGCGGTCACCGGCGCCGCCGCCTCGCCCGACGGCCGCCACGTGGTGCTGCGCACGTACGCCGACGCCTTCGAGTTCGACGTGCCCGGCGGCGACGTGGTGGCGGCGCTCACCGGGGGCACGCCCCGCCCGATCCCGCTGCCCGACGAGCCGCAGGGCGAGTCGGTGACCTACAGCGCCGACGGCCGCTCGCTGCTGACGGTCTCCGAGGGCGTACGTCCCCGGATACTGCGCTATCCCCTGCCGGATCGCCCGTCCCCCACCGCCACGGCAGCAGCGACGCCCAGCCGGCAGACGCCCAGCCCGGAGACGCCCAGCCCCGGCGGCGCCACGCCGAGGGCCGGCGAGTCGCAGGCGGGCCCGCCCCGCTACCTGCTCGTGGTCGCCGGCGGCGTCGCCGCGCTGGCGGCGGGCCTGGCCGTCGCCCTGGCCGTCATCCGATCCCGCCGGCGATCGTGACGACCACCTCGTCGTGCCGCACCCGCTCGTCCCACCGCGTCAGCACCCGGCGCGCCTCCCCCTCCACCATCGCGGCGCCGACGTCGTCGCCGGCGAAGGCGCGCACGTCGTCCGGCCCGGCGAAGTAGGTGATCGAGGTGAACACCACCTCGTCGCCTTCGGTGCCGCGCAGCAGCCGGGCGCCCAGGAAGCCCGGCACCCTGCGCAGGTGCGCGGCCACCTCGGTGCGGTAGTGGTGCTCGTAAGCGGCGGCCGTCCCGGCCCGGGCCCAGCCGCGCCACGTCCTCGCGATCATGACTCCCCCTCGTCGTGCCGGTTACCCCTGCACCCTCCCACGGGCCGGCCGGCGTGCGCGCACGTGCAAACCCGATAGCGAATGTGTTCGCGGTTGTTTCGATGTGTTGACATCACGCATGTGAATGCCTGAATGTGATCGCAATGCGCCGTTGATCGAAGGGAAACACTCGATGCCGCGATCACCCGTGAGACCGATCCTCCTGGCCGTCCTGCTGGTCCTGTCCGCCCTCGCGGTCCCGTCCGGCGCCGCCTACGCCCGAGCGCCCCAGGCGGCAGCGACCGTGCACGGCCTCAAGGGTGAGTACTTCCGGATGTCCGCCCCGGGCGCCCGCGACTTCGCGGAGCTGGGCGGCACCGTCCTGGACCCGAACATCGACCTGCCCGGCCTGGCCGGCAGCTTCCAGTCGCTGACCGGCCGCACCGAGCACACGACGGCCCGCTGGACCGGCAAGCTGACCGCGCCCGCGACCGGCGACTACACGTTCTTCCTGATCGGCGACAACGGGTTCCGCTTCTTCCTGGACGACGAGCCGGTGATCGACCACTGGGTCGGCGACTGGGACGTCGAGCAGACCAGCGCCCCCGTGCACCTGGTGGCGGGCGAGGCGCACACGGTCCGCATCGAGATGTTCCAGGACGTCGGCGGCGCGAATCTGTTCCTGCGCTGGTCCGCCGCCGGGCTGGCGAAGCAGATCGTGCCCGAGTCGGCGTTCACCCCGCCGGACGGCTTCCAGGTCTTCCCCGCCGGCTTCACCGTCGGCACGGACGGCAGGACACTCACCGCGGACTTCGACGCCCGGGTCGACGACCTCGCGCAGTTCGCGCAGCACCTGACGGTCGAGGTCGACACCACGCCGTTCCCCGTCGCGTCGGCGCGCGTCGACCGCCGCGACACCACGAAGGTCGTCGTCACGCTCGGCGCGGCCGTGCAGAAGGGCCAGCGGGTCCGGGTCACCTACGACGGGACCGGCGGGCTGAAGGTCGGCGGCGAAACCGTGCCGCAGCTCTTCCGCTCGGCGACCAACACGTCCACGCACCGCCTGACCACCCCGTGGGGCGACCGGCTGAACGAGAACCACCCGTTGCCGGAGTACCCGCGGCCGCAGCTGGTCCGCAAGGACTGGCTCAACCTCAACGGCCCGTGGGAGTTCGCCGGCGCCGAGGAGGGCCAGCAGCCCGCGTTCGGCAAGAGGCTCGGCGAGCGGATCGTCGTGCCGTTCCCGGTGGAGTCGCAGCTGTCGGGCATCGAGCGGCGCGAGGACCACATGTTCTACCGCAAGCTCGTCACCGTGCCGAGCGGCTGGCGCACCAAGCGCGTCAAGCTCAACTTCGGCGCCGTCGACTACCAGGCCAGGGTGTGGGTCAACGGCAAGCTGGTCGCCGAGCACACCGGCGGCTACACGGCGTTCACCGCCGACATCACCGACGCCCTCAAGCGCGGCAGCCCGCAGGAGATCATCGTCGGCGTCACCGACGTGACCGGCCCCGACCAGCCCAAGGGCAAGCAGTCGCTCAACCCGGGCGGCATCGTCTACGAGCCGTCGTCGGGCATCTGGCAGACCGTGTGGATGGAGCCGGTCGTGCCGGGCGCGATCGACGAGGTGGTCGTCACCCCGACGCTGACCTCGGCGACCGTCCGGGTGAACGCGAACTCGACCGCGAAGGTGACCGCCACCGCGCTCGACAAGCGGGGCCGCAAGGTCGGCACCGTGACCGGCGCGGCCAACACGCCGCTGACGCTGAAGGTCACCGACCCGCACCTGTGGAGCCCGGACGACCCGTACCTCTACGACCTCGACGTCCGGCTGGGCGCGGACACCGTCCGCAGCTACTTCGGTCTGCGGCAGGTCGAGGTGCAGAAGGTCGGCGGCTTCCCCAAGCTCGTGCTCAACGGCAAGCCGATCTTCTCGCTCGCCACGCTGGACCAGGGCTTCTGGCCCGACGGGCTCTACACCCAGCCCAGCGACGCGGCGCTGCGGTTCGATCTGGTGGAGACCAAGAAGCTCGGCTTCAACGCGGTCCGCAAGCACATCAAGGTCGAGTCGGCCCGCTGGTACCGGCACGCCGACGAGCTCGGCCTGCTCGTGTGGCAGGACTTCGTGTCGGCCGACATCACCGGCGCGGGAGGCCAGGAGGCGTTCCTGAGCCAGGGCCGCGAGGAGATGCGGCAACTGCACAACTTCCCGTCGATCATCGGCTGGATCGTGTTCAACGAGGGCTGGGGCGAGTGGGACCGTACGGCCACCGGGCGGATCGCCGACGAGATGAAGGCGCTCGACCCGTCGCGCATCCTCAACGCCCACAGCGGCGTGAACTGCTGCGCCTCCAAGGGTGACTCCGGTCGCGGCGACGTGATCGACCACCACGACTACAACAACACCGACCCGGCGTACCCGGACGCGACCCGCATCGCGATGGACGGCGAGCACGGCGGCTTCACGCTGCGCACCCCGGGGCACATGTGGCCCGGCCCGCCGGCCGTCATCTACAGCGGCGTCGCCGACAAGGCCGCGCTGACCGCGAAGTACGTGGACAACACCGAGCGGTTCTACCTCGAGGCCGCCGGGGCCGAGCTGTCCGGATCGGTCTACACCCAGATCACCGACCTGGAGACCGAGCTCAACGGCCTGTGGACCTACGACCGGCGGGAGATCAAGGTCGACCCCGCGGCCGTACGGGCCGTCAACCTCAAGGTCATCGCGGCGGGCGCCAACCCGGCCTCGGACGCGACGTTCCCCGGCCGCGGCGACTGGGCGCTGGACGAGGGCGCCGGCACCGTCGCCCGCGACTCGAGCGGCAGCAAGGCGGACCTCACCCTGACCGGTGACACCGCGTGGACGACCGGCAGGAGCGGCTCCGCGCTGAAGTTCGACGGTGACGGCGACTCGGCCGACACCGCGGCGCCGGTGCTCGACACCACCAAGGACTACACGGTGTCGGCGTGGGTGACGCTCGACGAGCTGCCCGGCAACTACGCGACCGTGGTCAGCCAGGACGGCCGCACCCGCGAGAACCCGTTCTACCTGCAGTACGGCCAGGGCGCGTTCGCCTTCAGCACGCCCGGCGGCAACCGGGCCCGCCTCGAGGTGCAGCCCGAGCTGAACCGCTGGTACCACCTGGTCGGCGTGCGTGACCACGCCACCGGCGAGGCCCGGCTGTACGTCGACGGGCAGCGGGTGGCCGCGGTGCCGGCCGGCCCGGACGTGGTGAGCACCGGCCCGCTGTCGGTCGGCCGCGCCAAGTACGCGGGCAACCGGACCGACTACTGGTCGGGCTCGGTCGACCAGGTCCACGCGTACGACCGGTCGCTGACCGACGCCGAGGTGGCGGCCCTGTACCAGGCCGAGGCCGGCTGACCACCGGACCGAAGCAGGAAAGGCCCATCCCGCGGCTCGCGGGGTGGGCCTTTCTCACGCGAGCGAGCGGACCCGCTCGGACAGGACCGGCCACAGCGCCGGGGCGGCGCCGACGGTCAGCTCGGTGGTGTAGTCCGGGCCGTGCCCGCCCAGTACGACGCCGGCCTCGCGGGCGATGAGCGCGCCGGCCGCAATGTCCCACAGCTTCGTGTCCAGCGCCAGGCCGCCGTCGAGCCGGCCCGCGGCCTGGTAGACCAGGTTGAGCGCCGCCGGCAGCCGCCGGATGTCGCCGGAGACCGGCAGCAGGCCGGCGATCACCCGGCCCGCGCGCGCCTTGGTCCGCGGGCCGGGCTGGAAGCTGACGCCGATCAGCGCCTCGTCCAGCGGCGGCCCGCTCGACGCCGTGATCGGCTCGTCACCGAGCAGCGCTCCCCCGCCGTCGACCGCGCTGAACGTCTCGTCCGCGACCGGCTCGTGCACGACCGCCACCCGCGGCTCGTCACCCTCGTACAGCGCGATGCAGACCGACCACGGGCCGGTGCGGCTGATGTAGTTGCGGGTGCCGTCCAGCGGGTCGATCACCCACTTCCAGCCGCTCCCGCCGGCCCGGCCGTGCCCCTCCTCGGCCTGCACGGCGTCGTCGGGCCAGGCGGCCGAGACCGCCTCGACGATGAGCCGTTCGCTGGCGATGTCGACGTCGGAGACGACGTCGTTGGCGTGCGCCTTGGGCGCGCCGACGCGCAGGGTGTCGCGCCGCTCGAGCTGCAGCCGGCCCGCCCGTACGGCCAAGGTGGCGGCGAGGTCGCGCGCCGCGAGAAGATCCCGGTCCATTCCGGCCACGCTAGCGGAGGCCGTCGGATACCGGACAGCGCGCCGCTGATTCGAGGGGCGTCTGCCGTTTGCTCACAGCAGCCTCACAGGCTTGCGGGTTGCATGGGCGCACGTGAATTCGTACGCGCTCTGGGGGGACACAAGCATGACGCACGAGAATCGGCGCCGCCGTCGCAGGTGGGCGCTCGCCGCGCTGGCCGGGATCACGCCGGCGACGCTGGCCTTCGTCGGGATCCAGGTGGCCGACGCGGCCACGGCGCCCGCGGGGGCGAGCCTGGTCGCGGCGAGCAGGAGCATCACGGCGGAACGGTACGACATCGGCGACGGCTTCACCGTCGACCTGGACCTCGGCCTCAACGTGGTGGCGGGCAAGGAGCCGCTGGAGATCCGGGCCGCCCGCAAGTCGTACGCGAACCCGATCACGGCGGAGCTCGTCACGGCGGGCAAGCGGGTGGCGCTGCCGAAGGGCACCGTGACCGACTTCGCCGGGCTCAAGCGGCTCACCACGGTGACGATCAAGAACGGCAAGGGCGCGGTGGTCAAGCGCTACTGGACCAACTGGTGCCCCAACTCCGAGGACTCCGTGCGCACCCGGCCGGACGCGCCCGCGCAGACGCCGTACCCGTTCGGCTGCGACGCGGGCAACCCGTTCGCGCTCGGCGCGGTCTGGGGCGTGCAGGCGGGCTGGGCCTCGTCGACCGACGACCTGCCCACCCACGGCAAAGCGTTCGACCTGCCGGTCGGCAAGTACACGGTGACCGTGAGCGTCAACGCCCCGTACCAGAAGCTGTTCGGCATGACCGCCAAGCAGGCCACGGCCACGGTCGCCCTCACCGTGGTCAAGGGGCGCGAGGATTCCAAGGCGGAGACCCGGGCGCACGACCACGAGCACGGCCCGCAGGTCTCGTCCTACCGCGCGGAGTACCGGCCCGCGGCCAAGCCGGACGTCCGCGCGGCGGCGCCCACGAGCGGGCCGCGGCCGGACCTGCGGTCGCTGCCGGCGTGGGGCATCTCGATCGAGAAGGCCCCCAAGAACAAGTGGTACGTGAACTTCGGCGCGACCGTGTGGAACGGCGGCAGCTCGCCGCTGCTGGTCGACGGGTTCCGCCGCAGCGGGCAGGGCCTGATGGACGCGTACCAGTACTTCTTCGACGCCCAGGGCAACCAGGTCGGCGCGGTCCCGGCCGGCACGATGGAGTGGGACAAGCGGGTCGGGCACCTGCACTGGCACTTCACCGACTTCGCGCAGTACAACCTGCTCAAGGCCGACCAGAAGCAGGCGGCGCGCAGCGGCAAGGAGGCGTTCTGCCTGGCCAACACCGACCAGGTCGACTACACGATCCCGCAGGCCAAGTGGCGGCCCTACAACACCGACCTCGAGACGTCGTGCGGCACGCAGACGTCGGTGGGCGTGCGCGAGGTGCTCGACATCGGCAACGGCGACACCTACACGCAGGACCGCCCCGGCCAGTCGTTCGACGTGACCGGGCTGCCCAACGGCACCTACTACATCCAGGTCAAGGCGAACCCGGCGGGCAAGCTGGCCGAGCTGAGCACCGGCAACAACACGTCGCTGCGCAAGATCGTGCTCGGCGGCACGGCGGCGAAGCGGACGCTCACCGTGCCGCCGGTCAACGGCATCAAGGGCTAGGAGCCGGACGGTCCGTGGGGTGGTTCGTCGATCCGCGCCACCCCGCGGACCGCGGCCGAGCCGTAGACGGTGCCGGTCCTCTGCGGTTCCGCGACGCGCGGCGCCGGGGCCGGGGCCGGGGCCGGCTCGACATGCGGAGCGGGGGCCGGCTCCACGCTCGCGGGTGCGGGGCCGGAGGGGATGCCCGCCAGCGCCTGCCGCGGCCACAGCGACGCCTTGCGCTTGGCGGACACGTCCTCGACCCAGCCGAACAGCAGCACCGCGCCGAGCACCATGACGCCCTCCAGCGCGAGCATCCAGATGATGTACTGGAACGTCGCCCACGGCACCTCGTAGTGCTCCAGCACCCGCGCGCCCACGGCGATCAGCGGGAAGTGCCACAGGTAGATCGTGATCGCCCGGGCGTTGATCACCCGTACCGACTCCGACAGCCACTTGAAGTCGGCCCGCTC
Source organism: Actinoplanes sp. URMC 104 (assembly GCF_051386375.1). NCBI lineage: Bacteria > Bacillati > Actinomycetota > Actinomycetes > Micromonosporales > Micromonosporaceae > Actinoplanes > Actinoplanes sp. URMC 104. The sequence goes on from NZ_JBPQTO010000011.1 coordinate 540,520, forward strand.
GAGCACCGCCATCGTCGGGCGGAACCGCAGCACGATCAGGACGAAGGCCAGCGACCAGAGCGTCCGGGCGACCGGCACCTCGTTGAGGTCGAAGCCCCAGTCGGTCGGGTGCGTGAACAGCCAGTACAGCCCGACGCCGCCGACCGCGGTCACCACCGCGATCCACGCGGCCAGCGGCAGCCGGTGCAGCCGGCCGTCACGGTGCGCGAACCCGGCGATCCAGCAGGCCGCGTACGTGACGAAGTCCCACATGATGCCGTCGATCGGGTCCGGCAGGCGGAAGCCGGTGACCGTCAGCACGGCGAGCGCGACCAGCGGCATCGCCACCATCGCCCAGCCGAGCTTGCGGTAGGCGAAGTACAGGATCGGCGAGACCAGCACGAAGATCAGGTACGCCCGGAGGTACCAGAGCACCTCCCAGAACGGCTCACCCCACGAGCTGCCCGGCGGGTCCTCGAGCGGGAACAGCCAGAACACCAGGTTGAGCCGGTGCAGCGGGTGATCGGGATCGCTGGCCGACCAGCCGTGCCAGAACATCAGCGGCAGCGCCACCGCGGCGAACGTCCAGAGCGCGGGCAGCAGGCGGCGGATGCGCGACCAGACCGCCTGACGCGCGCCGGACTTGGCCAGCGAGGCGGCCATCAGCGAGCCGGCGATCGCGAACATGACACCCATCGCGGGCAGCACATAGGTGAGCCACGCCCAGCCGAACGCGTGGTAGATCACGACCCGGACGATCGCGAGGGCCCGCAGCGTGTCGATGTACCGGTTCCGGGACTTCGGTGATGCGGCCGCGGCCACGGCGGGTGCCGCAGTGGCGGGACTTGCAGTCATGGGTGGGCCTCCGCCACGGGTCGTGAACATACAGCCCTCGTACAGGACCACGCCGGAGCGGTGGCCGTAAACCACCGGACGCGCCCGGGCACCCGTCCGTCCGGCCAATGTTGATCATCCGACCGGTGCCCTGTTTTCAGAGGCCTCGAACCGGTGTCAGACTGCACCACAGCAAACAGGGACAGGAGCGCAGCAGTGACCTCCGGCGACGACGCACGCTTGCAGGCCCGGGTGCAGGAGCACCTGCAGCCCGGCGAGACCTTCCGGGCCGCCGTCTGGGCCGGCCGGGCCGAGGGCCACCCCCCGTCCCCGATCACCCGGGCCGACATCTCCCTGATCCGCCTGCGCCGCCGCGACCCCGGCCCCCGCCGCGGCGTCGCCGGACCGCCGCGCAGCCGGGCGGTGACCCTCGACGAGCACATCCGCACGGTCAACGACCCGCGGATCGTGGCCCTGACCGACCGCCGCCTGCTGGTGCTGGCCCAGCGGCTCACCTCGTGGCGGGCCCTGCTCAACCCGACTCCGGACTCGCCGCTGCGGCTGCGCTGGGAGTGCCCGCGCGCCGAGCTGGCCGCCACCGCCGAGAAGTCCGGCCGCCTGACCCTGACCTTCACCGACGGCTCCTCGATCACGGTGCTGACCCCGTCCGCGGCCGCCCGGCCGTTCCTGGCCGCGGCCGGCGCCTGAGGCGGGTCAGCGGCGGCGCGGGGCTATCAGGCCCGACTCGTAGGCCCAGACGACCAGCTGGGCCCGGTCGCGGCAGTGCAGCTTCATCATGGCGCGGTTCACGTGGGTCTTGGCGGTCAGCGGGCTGATCACCATGCGGCCGGCGATCTCGTCGTTGGTCAGGCCGCGGGCCACCAGCTCGACGATCTCCTGTTCGCGGGTGGTGAGCACGGCGCGGCCGGCGGCGGGGTCGGGCGGCGGCCCCGCGACGAACTCGCTGATCAGGGTGCGGGTGACGGCGGGGGCCAGCAGGGCGTCGCCGTGGGCGACGACGGTCACGGCGTGGAGCAGGTCGGCCGGGTCGGCGTCCTTGAGCAGGAAACCACTGGCGCCGGCGCGGAGGGCGGCGAAGACGTACGCGTCCAGGCCGTAGTTGGTGAGGATCAGGACGCGTACGGCGCTCAGCGCCGGATCGGCGGCGATGCGCCGGGTGGCCTCGATGCCGTCGAGGCCGGGCATCTGGACGTCCATCAGCACGACGTCCGGGCGCAGGCGGCGGGCCAGCTCGACGGCGCGGGCGCCGTCCCCGGCCTCGCCGACGACCTCGAGCTCGTCCTCGGCGTCGAGCAGCGCCCGGAAGCCGGCCCGCATGAGCGCCTGGTCGTCGGCGAGCAGCACCCGGATCACGAGGCCGCCGACGACGCGGTGACGAGCGGGAAGACGGCCCGTACGGCGAAACCGCCCCCGTCGCAGTGCGACGCCTCCAGGGAGCCGCCCAGCGCGGTGACCCGCTCCCGCATGCCGCGCAGGCCGACCCCGGGCGTGACCGGCCGCGCGGGCGAGGCCCGGCCGTCGTCGGTCACCGAGACGGTCAGCCCGGCCGGGGCGTACTCGAGGAGTACGCGGGCCTCGGCGGGGCCGGCGTGCCGGGCGACGTTGGTGAGCGCCTCCTGCACGACCCGGTACGCGGCCTGGTCCACCTCGGCCGGCAGGTCGGCCGGCGTGCCCGAGACCGTCAGCTGCACGGGGACACCGGCGGCGCGGGTGCGCTCGGCCAGCTCCGGCACGCGCGCCAGGCCGACCCGGTCGACGTCGCGCAGCACCTCGAGCGTGGCGCGCAGCTCCCGCATCGCGGCGCCGCCGGCCTCCTGGATGGCGAGCAGGGCGGCGGGCGGCTCCTCGCCGCGCTTGCGGGCCAGGTGCACGGCGATGCCGGCCTGCACCTTGATGACCGAGATGCTGTGGGTCAGCGAGTCGTGCAGGTCGCGGGCGATGCGCAGGCGCTCCTCGCCGGCCCGGCGCAGCGCCACCTCCTCGCGGGTGCGCTCGGCGTCGGCGGCGCGCTGCTCGACCTGTTCGAGGTAGGCCCGGCGCTGCCGCGCGACGAGCCCGGCCACGTTGGCGGCCACGAACCAGCCCAGCAGCAGCGAGGTGCGTTCGACGATCTCCTGCCCCGGGCGACCGGCGGGCGCGACCGTGACGTCGCGGTTCAGGAAGCCGCCCAGGAAGACGACGCTCGCCAGCGCGGACGGCAGCCGGTGCCCCTGCCAGGCGGCACTGTAGACGGTGACGAGCACGGGGAAGGCGGCGGTCACACCGGCGTGCACCCGCAGGTGGAAGGCCAGCATGGACGCGGTCACGACCAGCAGCGCCGGCACGGGGTAGCGGCGGCACAGGGCCACGCCGGCGGCCATGACCACGGCCAGGACGACGTCGAGGGCGTGCACGGGTGCGGCGCCGGGCGCGAGGGCCGCGTTGCCGAGCAGCACGGCGCCGAGGGTGACGCCGCCGAGAAGGTAGGGCAGATCCGGGCGCACGTTCGCACTGTAGGACGGCTCGGCCGCGGGCGTCGTCCCGCGCCTGCGGTAGATGTGGCGTACTGCGGACGCGGTATCGGCACCCCGCCAACTGCCTGCGGCGGCACGACGCTTTCGACGCCCGCCGCGCCGAGCATCGGCTCCATGACCTACCGATTCTTCACACCCGCCAAGGCCGTGCACGGCATGACCGCCGAGGTGCACCGTCAGATGCGGCGGGACTTCCTCGGGCCGCTGCCCGCCTTCCAGGCCCTCGCCGCGGCGCCCGAGCTGCTCGCGCCGACGTGGGCGCTGCTGCGGGAGGCGCTGCTCGCGGGCGACACCGACCGGGTCGAGCGCGAGGTGGTGGCGGCAGCGACGTCGCTCGCCAACCGGTGCCGGTTCTGTGTGGACGCCCACGTGACGCTGCTGCACGCGCTCGGCGAGCCGGAGCCGGCCGAGACGATCGCCCGCGGTGATCCGCCGCCCCGGCCGCGGCACGCCGAGCTCGCCCGCTGGGCCGCGGACAGCCGCCGTCCCCGGGCCACGGCGTGGACCGGTGCGCAGGGTCCCGAGCTGACCGGCACGCTGCTGACGTTCCACTTCCTCAACCGCATCGTCTCGGCCCTGCTGACCCCGGACCTGCTGCCGGGCGGGCTGCAGCGCTTCCCGGCCGTGCGGTCGGCGGGCGGGCGCCTCTGCGCGCGGGCAGCCCGCGGAGGCGTGGAGCCGGGACTCGGGCTGTCGCTCGTGCAGCCCGGCGATCCGCCCGCATGGGCCGGGGACAGCCCGGTCGGTCCCGCGTACGGAGCCCTGCGGAACGCCGCCGAGGCGGCCGGCGCGCTGCTGAGCGACGTGGCGCGGCGAACCGTCACGGCCACCGTGCGATGGGAGGACGGGCACCACCCCGACCGGCCCGCCGAGTGGGCCGTCGACCTGGTGCGCGACCTGCCCGCGGCCGACCGGGTCGGCACGCGGATCGCGCTGCTGGCGGCGTTCGCCCCCGCGGCGATCACGCCGGGCGACGTCGCGCTGTGGCGGCTCTCCCACCCGTCCGACGCGGACCTCGTACGCCTGGTCGCGTACGGCGCCTTCGCGGCCACCGACCACGTCTGCCGGGCGCTCGACCCGGCCCTCCGATAGGAGCACGCCATGCGCCGAGCCTTCGTCGTCACCAGCACCGTCCTGCTCGTGGTCTTCGCGCTGCAGTTCGTGTTCGCCGCCGTGGGCGCGTTCACGAGGCCGGCGGGCGAGGACGCGTACGCCCTGCACTCGATCACCGGGATGGCCGTGATCCCCGCCCTCACCCTGCTCACCACGCTCTGCGCCGTGCTCGCGAAGGCGCCCGGACGGCTCGTCGTGCTGACCGTGCTGCCGCTGGGGCTGACCGTGCTGCAGGCGCTGCTCGCCGGGCTGGCGGACGCGTTCACCGACGCGTCGGGCGGCAGCACCACCCTCGGCCTGATCGTCGGCGGCGTGCACGCGGTCAACGGGATCATCGCCGTGCACGTCGTGGTGGCGGTCGTGCGAGGGGCCGGCCGGTGGGCGCAGCCGGCCGCCGCGGACGCGCCCGCCCGCTCGGCGGAACCGGTATGAGCACCGGCTCGTGGCTCGCCGCCGACCTCGTCGTCGCGGTGCTCGCGGCGGCCGGCTGGCTCGGCGCGGGCGCCGCCGCTGCCGCCGGGCGCCGCCGGACCGCGCTCGGCCTGGGCCTGTTCGCGCTGCTCGCCACGGCCGGGCGTACGGTCACCGTCCTCGCGCTCGCCCGGGCCGGATGGTGGTTCGCCGCCGAGAAGGTCGTGATCGCCGCCCCGCTGTGCGCCGCGGCGGTGGTCGTCGCGGTGTGGTCGCGGCGACCGGTGGCCCTGTTTTTCGCCGGGTACGCCGCCGGCGCCGCCGTGCTGGTGACGGTCCTGCACGGGTATCCGGTGTCGGCGGCCACGGGGCTGCTCGCGGTCGCCGGGGTCGCCGCCGCGACCGCGCTCACCTGGCGGCTGCTGGGCCCGCGTCCCTCCCCCGCGGTCGCCCGGGCGACCGTCGTGGTGGCGGTCGCTGCGCTGGTGGCGGGCACCGGGCTCGCGGCCACGGCCGGCGCTGCCCCGCCCGTACGCCACGATCACGGCCCGGTCGCCTCGCCCGCCGTCGGCAAGCCGACCAAGCGCTTCATCCTGACGGCCGCGGTCGACGGCGACACGTGGGCGTTCAACGGTCAGGTGCCCGGCCCCGCCCTGGAGGCCACCGTCGGTGACGTCCTGGAGGTGACGCTGCGCAACCGCGACATCGAACGCGGGGTCACGCTGCACTGGCACGGCTACGACGTGCCGAACAGCCAGGACGGGGTGCCCGGCGTGACCCAGGCGGCGGTGCTGCCCGGGCAGGAGTTCGTCTACCTCTTCGCCGTCGACCAGGCCGGGACGTACTGGTACCACACCCACTCGGCTTCCGACCCGGCCGTCCGCAAGGGTCTGTACGGCGTTCTGGTCGTACGCCCCGGCCCGCCGCGCGGCGTCGACGTCACCCTGCCGGTCCACACCCTCGCCGGCCGGCTGCTGCCCGCACCCGCCACGAGGCCCGTCGCGCCCGGGACACCCGTACGCCTGCGCCTGATCAACACCGACAGCACCACCCACCGGTACGCCCTGGCCGGCGCGCCCTTCCGGGTCGTCGCCATCGACGGCGTCGACCTGCACGGCCCCGCGTCGCTCGCCGGCACGGCCCTGTCGATCCCCGCCGGCGGCCGCTACGACCTTGCCTTCACCGGGGCGGGCGCGCTCTATGTGGACGGCCGTCTGACGTACGCGACCGGCCCCGTGACCGCTGACACCGGCGGGTGGCCCGTGCTGGATCCCCTCACGTACGGCTCCCCTCTTTCCGCGCCCCCGCCCGCGCCCGAACCCGCCCCTCCCGCGTCGTCGCGGGCGCCCGGTCCGGCCTCTCCCCTGCCGCCGCCCGGGTCCGATCTCGCGTTCCCCACGCCGACCGCACCCGACCCGCCCTCACCCACACCGCCGCCGGCGTCGGATTCGCTCTCTGGCCGTGCCGCCACCGCACAGTCGCCCATGCCCGATCCGCTCACGCACGGTGCCGCTTCTCCCGTGCCGTGGTCACGCTTCGACCGCGAGTTCACGCTCGTGCTCGACCGCGGCGCCGACCTGCGCGGCCTGCTCCCCCGCTACGCCCACACCGTCAACGGCGCCGCCGACCCCGACATCCCCGTCCAACAGGTCCGCCGCGGCGAGGTCGTCATGTTCACCATCGTGAACCGCTCACTGACCGTGCACCCATGGCACCTGCACGGACATCACGTTCTGGTGCTCTCCCGCAACGGCCGCCCCGCCACCGGAAGCCCCCTGTGGCTCGACTCGTTCGACGTCCGCCCCGGCGAGGTGTGGAAGGTGGCGTTCCGAGCCGACAACCCCGGCGTGTGGGCCAACCACTGCCACAACCTCCCCCACGCCGACGCCGGCATGATGCTGCACCTCATGTACGTCTGAGAGGCAGCCCCACCCATCGCCTCCCCACGCCATCTCGGGCCGCCACACCTCCGTCGCGCCATCGCCTCCGGCCGCTGCACCCCACCCGCACGATCATCACGAATTCCCACACCCACACCCGGGCGAACGTCTCGCACCCCACTGAGCACCCCGGTCCCACCTCCGCTCCCCCGCTCAGGGGGCAGACGTCTTGCACGCACCACCGCACATCCGCGCGACCGACCCGCAACCGCCCCCCGCGACGCCTCTCCCACCGCTCAGCCCGCAACCGTCCCGCGCCCGCCCCCGCGACGCCTCCCACCGCGCGACCGTCCCGGCACCCGCCACCAATCACCTCCGCGAAGTCCCGCGCCCCACCGCCGCTCAGCCGGGCGAACGCCTGCCATCTCTCAGCGCGTGATCGTCTCGGCCCCTGACGTTCACCCACGTGACGTCTCGCTCCTTGACCCACATCCACGCGATCGTCTTGCGCTTCCGGTCTTCGCCCGCGTGATCGTCTCGCTCCCCCGGTCTGCGCCGCCTGAACGTCTCGCTCGGGTGCCCCGCCCTCGGCGTGATCGGAGCGCCGGGGCAATCCGTTTGCGTGGGTGGGCGCCGCGGCGAGAGGCTTCCGGCCATGGAACCGCCTGAGATGATCAATGCCGGGGAGCTGGTGCTCAAGCGCTGGGAGACGTCGTGGGACGTCGAGGCGCTCGCCGCCATCAAGGAGTCGCTGCCCGAGCTGCGCCTATTTCTGCCGTGGGCGACGGATGCCTACGGCCTCGAGGACTGGCGCGAGTACGTCGCCCGCTCGCGCGAGGACTGGGACGCCGGCACCCAGTTCAACTACGCGATCTTCACGACCGTCGGGGACCTGGTCGGCTCGATCGGACTCATGACACGGATGGGGCCCGGAACGCTCGAGATCGGTTACTGGACCCGCAGCACCGCAGCCCGGCGGGGGTACATGACGGCGGCGGTGAAGGCGATCACCCGCGTCGCGCTCGCGTTGCCGGGCGTCGACCGAGTGGTGATCAGGTACGACGAGGCGAACAAGGCGTCGGCGGCAGTGGCGATCAAGGCGGGCTTCGACGAGGTCGGCCGGGAGGAACGCGATCCGGAGGCCGAGGGCGAGAGCGGGACGACGATCGTGCGCGAACGCCGGGCCTGAGAGATTGACGGACTCCGCTGCGGCGCATAACTTACGAGGAACCTCCGCAACTTACGGGATCGAATCCACTGACGATTCCTCAAAGGAGTTCTTGTGAGAAAAGCAGCCCGTGCCGTGGTGGCCGTCCTCGCCACCACGGCAACCCTTGGTTTCGTGGCGCAACCGGTTGAAGCGACCCCGAAGGACAAGCCGCTTCGCTCGGTAGCGCCGCGAGACTTGCGGATCGGCTCGGCGGTCGCCGGCGGTGGTCACCACGTCGACCAGCCCTATCCCGACCCGTTCACCTACGACCGGCCGTACCGCAGGGTCCTGGCCCGGGAATTCAACTCGGTGTCGCCCGAGAACCAGATGAAGTGGGAGTTCATCCACCCCGAGCGCAACAAGTACAACTTCGGGCCGGCCGACGCGATCGTGCGGTTCGCCCACGAGCACGGCCAGGTCGTCCGCGGCCACACGCTGCTGTGGCACAGCCAGAACCCGGCCTGGCTCAGCGAGGGCACGTTCACCAAGGCGGAGCTCCGCTCGATCCTCAAGAACCACATCTTCACGGTGGTCGGCCGCTACCGCGGCAAGATCCACCAGTGGGACGTGGCGAACGAGATCTTCAACGAGAACGGCGAGTACCGCCAGGAGAACATCTGGATCCGTGAGCTCGGCCCCGGCATCGTCGCGGACGCGTTCCGCTGGGCGCACCAGGCCGACCCCAAGGCGCAGCTGTTCCTCAACGACTACGGCGTCGAGTGGCCCGGGGTCAAGGTCGACGCGTACGAGAACCTGGCCCGTCAGCTGCTCGCCCAGCGCGTGCCGCTGCACGGCTTCGCGTCGCAGGCACACCTGAGCATGCAGTACGGCGCGCCCGACCAGCTGCAGGGCGTCCTGCAGCGCTTCGACGACCTCGGCCTCAAGACCGCGATCACCGAGCTGGACGTGCGCATGACGCTGCCCGAGGGCGGCGTGCCCACCGCCGAGCAGCTGCAGACGCAGGCCTCGTACTACAAGACCGTGCTGGACGCGTGCCTCGCGGTCGACGACTGCAACTCGTTCACGATCTGGGGCTTCACGGACAAGTACTCCTGGGTGCCCGTGTTCTTCCCGACCGAGGGCGCCGCGACCGTGATGTGGGACGACTTCACCAAGAAGCCGGCCTACTACACGATCCGCGACACCCTGGCCCGCGCTCGCCGCTGACCCGCTCGCCCGTCCGGGTCCCCCCGTTCGCGGACCCGGACGGGCGACGCACGTCCACGCCCGAGCAGAGCGCCTCGCGCTGCGCCGTCCGAACGCTCAGCGCTGCTCGTCGAGGACGCGGCGCAGCGTGACGGCGAAGTTGTCGGGGTCGCCGTGCTGGCCGAACTCGCCGCCCAAAAAGCCGGCGTGCCCGCTCGGGAAGTAGACGGGCTCCGAACCGAGGCGGGCGGCCACGGCCAGACCGGCACGGAAGGCCAGCTGGTCCTTCGACTCCTCACCGACGGCGACCACGATGCGGGTGGACGCGGAGCGCAGTGCGGCGAAGTCGGGCTCGTAGTGGGTGCAGGCGACGAGGTTCTGGCCGAGCAGGACGTCGCTGCGGTCGCCGTTGTCCTCGGTGGGCAGGCCGAACTGCTCGGGGCCGGGCGCGGGCTGGTCGAGCCAGCCGGCCGGGATCTCGCCCTTGTGGCTGACGACGAGGATGAAGCGGACCATCGCGGGGCCGACGCCCTCGCGCTGGTAGAGATCGGCGATGCCCTTGGTGGCGACGGACGCCGTCTCGCGGTCGGGGAGCACGGGGATGAGCGGCGGCTCGTGCGCGACCAGCGTCCGTACCTGCTCGGGGTGCGCCGTGACCAGGGCCAACGTGTTCACCGCGCCGCCGCTGGAGGCGAAGATGTCGACCGGGCCGCCGCCGGTCGCGTCGATGACCCGGCTGATGTCGTCGGCGTGCTGCTCGGGGGTCGAGGTGGTCTGCCCGCCGGTGAGCTTGCTGCGGCCGGCGCCGCGCGGGTCGTAGGTGACCACCTTGCGGTCCGGGAAGTGACCCGCGAGGGTGAAGAAGCCGCTCGCGTCCATCGGCGAGCCGAGCAGGAACAGCGTGGGGCCGTCGCCCGGACGGACGTCGTAGGTGATCTCGGCGCCGTCGGTGGTGAGGGTGTGCGTCTCGATGCTCATTGCGGGCTGCCCTTTCGTCTGTGGTGCCGGTAGGACCGGTGCCGCGGCCGGAACTCATCGGCGCCGCCGCAACGAATTCTCGTGGCTCGGCCGCCGGTGCGGCACCGACTTCGGTACTGGTCCGGCACCCGTCTTCGGTAGGGGCCCGGCATCGGCCGAAAGTCGCAGAAACTGCCCCCGCATTCCGGGCCCTCTGCAGGATGCGCCCGACCGCTACCATCCGGGATCCTCGATCACCACAAGCGAAACGGGAGGATCACGATGACCATCGAGGATGACCGGCCGGCGCGGCGGCGGGTGGTGCTGACCGGCATCAGCTCGCGGGCGTGGGAGCATCCGGCCGACCGGGGAGCGCTGACCGCGCTGCGGGAGCTGCGTGGCTTCGACGACGTGGTGCGCGGCCTGTTCGGCATGTGGAACGAGCGGGGGTTCCGCCTGTCGTACCTGGCCGGCGCGATCCGGGTCGACCACCGGCAATATCCCCGGGTGCACGGGCTGTTCGCCGAGGCCGCGGAGTCGCTCGACGTGACGGACCGCCCCGAGGTGTACGTCAACCAGTCGCCGTTCATCACCAGCAAGGCGATCGGCATGGACCGGCCGTTCATCGTGGTGAGCACCGGAGCGGTCGAGAAACTGGACGACGAGGAGCTGCGTACGCTGCTCGGCCGCGAGATCGGCCACGTGCGCAGCGGTCACGCCGTCTACCAGACGATCATGACGCTGCTGACCCGGTGGGTCACGAACGTCAGCTGGCTGCCGGTCGGCGCGATCGCGCTGCGGGCGATCATCGCGGCGATGTACGAGTGGTGGCGCAAGGCCGAGCTCTCCGCCGACCGGGCGGGGCTGCTGGCCGCGCAGGACCCGGCGGCGTCGCTGCGGTTGTTCATGAAGCTGGCCGGCGGCGGCGACCTGTCGCAGATCGACACCGCGGCGTTCCTCGAGCAGGCCGCCGAGTACGAGGGCGGCGGCGACCTGCGCGACAGCATCCACAAGATCGGCATGACCGCGTTCAGCGGCGAGCCGGTGCCGGTGGCGCGCGCCGCGGAGCTGCAGAAGTGGGTCGACTCCGGCGAGTACACGCGGATCCTCGGCGGCGACTACCCGCGTCGCGACGACGACCGCGACGCGTCGGTGACCGCGGACGTCAAGGCGGCGGCCGCCAGCTACCGGGACGCGTTCCGCGAGTCGCCCGATCCGCTCGTCACGTTCGCCCGCAAGGCCGCGGGCGGCGCGGCCGACCTGATCGGCTCGGCTGCCCGCGGCGCGCGCGGCTGGGCGAACGGGCGCGGCTCGAACGGGGACGGCGCCTGATCTTCCGGTGGCGGCGCGGGTATCGAGGCCGCGCCGCCACCGGAACGCACCGGGCCGCGGCGCCGACAGCCGGCAGCGCGGTCGGGCGGCAGCGCGGTCGGGCGGCAGCGCCATCACGCGGGGGGCGCGGTCAGTCGGCACGCCGTCACGCGGCCGCGCGGCCAGTCGGCGGCGCGGTCAGGCAGCGGCGTCGTGGGCGGCCATCGTGTCCTGGCGGGTGGGCTCCTCGCGGAGGATCGCCGCGTTCAGCCACTCGTCCGGGATGGCGAACGCGTCGACCAGCGTGGTCAGGTGCGGGCGCAGCTGGCGCAGGAGCTCGTTCACCTTGGCGGTGACCGCCTTCGAGCGCGCGGGGGTGATGCGCTGGTGTTCGAGGTACCAGCCCTTGTGGGACTCGATGGTGCTCAGCGCGTACAGGTCGCAGACCTTGGACAGCAGCGCCTTGGCCTCGTCGTCGGCCGTGCGGTCGATGCCCGCGACGAAGGCCTCGAGAACGATCCGGTCGATGTGCGCGCCGGCCGTCTCGAGCACGTGGTCCTGCACGTCGTTGAAGATGTCGAACTGCCGGTCCCGCTTCTGCGACGCGCCCTTGCGCAGCCGCCGGACCGCGCCGTCGAGCAGGTGCTTCTCGCGGTCCTCGAACAGCGCCAGGTGCCAGCCGCGGTGGGTGAGCGCGACCTCCTCGTCGCGGCCGGGCACCGCGTCGATCAGCCGCTGGATCAGGCCCCGGGCGGCCGTACGTTCGAGCACCATCGAGCGGACCTGGTCGGCGACGAACGTGGCGCGGCCCCAGCCGTCCAGCGAGCCGAACGCGTCGCGGTAGCCGGTGAGCAGGCCCTTCGCGACGAGCTGCAGCAGCACGGTGTTGTCGCCCTCGAAGGTCGTGAACACGTCGGTGTCGGCCTTGAGCCCGGGCAGCCTGTTCTCGGCCAGGTAGCCGGCGCCGCCGCACGCCTCGCGGCACGCCTGGATCGCGCGCGTCGCGTGCCACGTCTGCGCCGCCTTGAGACCGGCGGCGCGCGACTCGAGCTCGCGCTGCCGGTGCTCGTCGACCGGCCCGTCGGCGGTCTGCACCTCGTGCAGCGTGGCGACCAGCTCGTCCTGCGCGAAGTGCAGCGCGTACGCGTCGGCCAGGTGGGTGACCAGGATGCGCTGGTGTGCCAGGTAGTCGTTCAGGGTGACCTCACGGTCCTCGCCGGGCGCGGTGAACTGCCGGCGCGACTCGCCGTAGCGGACGGCGATGGTCAGCGCGCTCTTGGCGGCGTTCGCGGCGGACCCGCCGACCACGACGCGGCCGCGCACGAGCGTGCCCAGCATCGTGAAGAAGCGGCGCACGTCGTTGTCGATCGAGCTGGTGTACGTGCCGTCCGGCGCGACCTGGCCGTACCGGTCGAGCAGCATCTCGCGCGGCACGCTCACGTGGTCGAACGAGAGCCGGCCGTTGTCCACGCCGAGCAGGCCGGCCTTGTGCCCGTCGTCGCCGATCGTCACGCCCGGCAACGGGTTGCCCCGGTCGTCGCGGATCGGGACCAGCCACGCGTGCACGCCGTAACGCCTGCCGCCGGTGATCAGCTGCGCGAAGACGACCGCCATCCGGCCGTCGCGGGCGGCGTTGCCGATGTAGTCCTTGCGGGCGGCCTCGTGCGGCGTGTGCAGGTCGAAGGTGCCCGAGGACGGGTCGTACGTGCAGGTCGTGCGCAGCTGCTGCACGTCGGAGCCGTGACCGGTCTCGGTCATCGCGAAGCAGCCGAGCAGGTCGGCCGAGATGATGTCGCGCAGGTAGCGGTCGTGGTGGTACTTCGTGCCGAGCGCGGTCACGGCCCCGCCGAACAGGCCCCACTGCACGCCGGCCTTCACCATCAGCGACAGGTCGATCTGCGCGAGCATCTCGGCCGCCACCACCGAGCCGCCCGGGTCGGCCTGGCCGCCGTACTCCACGGGGAAGCCCGCCGCGACGCCCGGATCGGACGGCAGCGCGCGCAGCAGCCGCGTCACCCGCTCGCGTGCCTCGTCGATCGTCTCGCCGGGCACCGCGACGAACGCGTCGCCGGCGAGCTCGGCCCGCGCAGCCTTGCGGACGTGCGCCCACCGGCCGTCCAGCACTTCTTGAAGCCGTGAGCTCAGCATGTCGCCTCCACCACCGTTGTTACTGGCGAGTAGCAACTCTACCCCGCCCCGGTTGCGATCACCGGCGAAGCCCGCCACGGACCAGCTCGAGGCCGAGCGATCGAGAGAGCCGGAGCGCCGCGCTCACGGAGTAATCGGGTGAGGCGGCTGGCGCTGTGCCCGATGGGTGATGGGTGCGAGGTGGAGGCGCTGCGCTCACCGGGGGGCTCGGCGAGAGGCAGAGCAACGTCTCCGCTCCGATCGGTGATCGGGCGCCATGGGCACGGCCGGCTTGGACGAGGCGAGAGGCGGAAACCGTCCCGCGGGGCGATGCTTCACGCTCCGCAGGTGGCCGGGCGACAGAAGCCGGGAGGCGCCTCGCCTGCGAGGGATGGCCGGGTCGGAGAACGGGCGAGACACACCGCCGAGGGGTGCTGCGGCGAGGGGCTTTACGGGCGGAAGACGAGGCGCCTCTTCGAGGGCGGGGAGGTGGCGGCGCACCGCGCTCTGAAGCGTGGGCGAGGGAGGCAGGGCGGAGCGCCGCGCTCTGAAGAGTGGGCGAGGGAGGCCGGGCGGGGCGCCGCCGCTTGGGGCGTGGGCGAGGGAGGCAGGGCGGGGCGCTCTGAGGAGTGGGCGAGAGAGGCAGGGCGGGCGACGGTCAGGGGGCCACGGGGCGGGAGAGGTTCGTGACGATGCGGTCGATCTCGGTGAGGGCGTAGGCGGCCAGGCGGTGTTGGGCCTCTCGGGCCTTGGGGTCGGTCTCCTCCAGGTCGCCGAGGACGACGATGTTCTCGTCGTTGAGGGTGGCTGCGGGGGCGGTGTAGTTGAAGCTGCCCACGATGACGAGCTGCTCGTCGATCACCATGAGCTTGTGGTGGACCTTGCGGACGCCGTTGCGGGGGGTGTTCTCGAAAAGCTGGGCGCCCCGGGTGCGCAGCGGGACCGTCGCGGCCCAGGCCTGGCTGCCCTGGGCGCGGTCGAGGACGCCGCGCACCGGGATGCCGGCCTTGAGCAGCCAGAACATGGTGTCGTCGATGCCCGAGGACTGGGCGAAGGTGAACATCGCGAAGTCGACACGGTGCTGCGCCTTGAGCATCTGCTTCATGATTTCCATCTCGGGGCCCTGGTGCGGCGCGAAGACGGGCTTGACGCGGATGCCGCCGAGGCGGAACTCGCGGGGCTTGGACTCGCGGCGTTCGCGCAGCTCGCCGAACGTGCCGCTGCGCAGCCGCTCGAACTCGCGCAGATAGAGCCCGGCGGCGGTCTGGCCGTGCAGCACGAGCACGTGGTTGAGGTTGTTGCCGCCGGCGTTCTTGCCGGTGTCGGTGAGCGTGAAGTTCGCCGAGCCGGTCAGCACGGCGGCGGTGGGCGCGCCCGGGTCCCGCACGATGAACTTCTGATGGAAGATCTTCGGGTTCAGGTCGGTGACGAGGTCGACGCCGGCCCGCAGCAGCGCGGCGTGGATGACCCGGTTGTGCTCGTTGTCGCCGGCGAGGCTCCACGGGTCGGCGACCGGCGGGTCCTCGACGAGGTAGTCGCCCTCGAGGACGATCTGCACGCCGACCTTGCGCGCCTTGGCCGCGAGCACCGCCTCGGCGATCGCGCGCGAGTCGAGCTCCTGCACGGCGATCAGCAACGTGTCGGTGGCGCCGGCGATGAACTCGCGGATCACCACGTCGAGGTCGTCGGGCCCGCCGAGCACGGCCGGCCCCGCGTAGAGCTCCACACTGCCCAGGTCCACACCCATGCGGCCAGTGTGGGGCCCCGCGGCGGCCCGCGGTGTCACCCGTCCGACGAAGCGCTCTCCCAGTCGAGCTGGTGCTCGGGCACACCGGCCGCGCGCCCGTGGGCGACGGCCGCCGCGTGCGTCTCCCGATCGCCCGGCGCGTAGCGGAACACCTTGCCGGCGAAGACGACCACGCGGTCGTCGCCGTCGACGAAGTCGGCATACCAGCCGCCGACGGGCTCGAGGGCGTCGGCCAGCGCGGCGGCGATCGCGTCGGCGTCGTCGGCCTCGAAGTCGATGATCGTCCAGACGCGGGGCTGGCCGGGGCCTGCGGAGTCGCCCTGGTCGACCCGGAACACCTTGACGATGCGGGTGCCCGGCGGGGCGAACTCGGCGCCCACGCGCAGCCCGTCGGCGATCATCCGCCCGTGCACGGCCATCAGGCGACCAGCGCCCAGCTGTCGTGGCGGCTGCGCGGGGATTCGTACAGCTCCTCGACCACGCTGCGTGCCCAGCGCATGCGCGGAGCGGCACACTCGGGATGGTCGCCGTACTCCCCCGCGACGTCGGCGGCGCAGCCGCGAACACCGCTGTGCGCGCGCACCGCGGTGCGGATCGCCTCGTCGACGACGGCCCGGGTGGGCCGGCTGCCGGTGGACAGACCACTCGTGAACAGGGCTTCCGCGCGGGCGGCGGTCAGGATGGCGGTGGCGGTCATGAGGATCTCCTCCTTCGTTGGCGCTCTCGGTGGTAGGACTGCGGTCGCGTTCCGGACTCATCGCACAAGCTAGCCCGGGGGTACGACATTTTCTGCGACGCGGTTGCGTTGGGTATTCGTCGCCCCGGGCCGCCCGGACGGGATCGGCGTGCGTCTGTATGATCCACGCGCCGCGAACCACGGGGGGAACGATGTCGCGCAGGGTCAGGATCGGTGCCGGGGTGCTCGGCACAGCCGCAGCGGGGACGCTGGTGCTGGTCGCGCTGCCGGCCGACGCCGCGACGGGCGGGCGCGCGGCCGTCGTCGGATCGGGCGTCGTGCAGTACCAGGCCGCGCAGGGCCGGGTGAACGGCGTCGTGGTCACGCGCTCGGGCAGCACGGTCACGATCGACGACCGCACCGCGATCACGCCGGGCGCCGGCTGCAAGGCGGTCGACTCCACGACCGTCCGGTGCGCCACCGCCCGGCCCACCTGGGTGCGCCTCTACCTCTACGACGGCAACGACGTCGTGGTCAACAAGACCGACCTGCCGATGTCGGCCGACGGCGGCAGCGGCGCCGACAAGCTCACCGGCGGCCCGAAGGCCGACATCCTCAAGGGCGGCGAGGGCAACGACGCCATCTGGGGGCTCGGCGGCAACGACGGCGTGGAGGCGCTGGGCGGCAACGACCGCGTCTCCGGCGGCGACGGCAACGACGCCATCGAGGACGGCGACGGCAACGACGTCATCCTCGGCGGCAACGGCGACGACAGCTTCACCGTGACCGGCGGCAACGACACCGTCGACGGCGGGCCGGGAGACGATTCCTTCACGCCGATGGAGGTGTACGGGCCCGACCCGGCCGACCGCATCCCGGACGCCGACCGCTACCTCGGCGGTCCCGGCGCCGACTCCATCGGCTACGACTACTACGCCGCCGCCGTGCGCCTGGACCCGGACGGCGTGACCGGCGACGACGGCAAGCCCGGCGAGCACGACACGATCAGCTCCGACATCGAGAGCATCACCGGTGGCGAGGGCGCCGACTGGATCTCCGGTGGTCCCCGCGGGGAGTACCTGGGCGGCGGCGGCGGCAACGACGCCATCCACGGCAACGGCGGGAACGACCAGCTGAGCGGCAACGCCGGCAAGGACGCGCTCTCCGGTGGCGCCGGCGACGACCAGCTCTTCGGGGACGACCACGGCGCCTGGGCGGACCGCCTGGACGCCGGCGCGGGCAACGACCTGTGCACGGCGGGCCGCGGCGACGTCACGGCCGGCTGCGAGCGCACCGACCCTGAAATCCCCTGACCTGCGCCGACGTATCGTTTCCCGGTGACCTTGGGAACCCGTACGGCCAGGATCGTCACCGAGGTCTTCGCACCCGGCGTCCTGGTGGGCCTGCTGCTGCTCGTCGTGGGCCTGCACGCCGGTAGCTGGTGGGGCGCGCCGGCGGCGCTGTTCACGGCGGGCCTTCCCATGGCGTACGTCCTCAGGGGTGTCCGCCGCGGCGAGCTGACCGACCACCACATCCCCGAGCGGGAGCACCGCAGAGGCCCGCTGATCTTCGGCATGGTGTGCGTGGCGATCGGCACGACGGCGCTGCTCGTGCTGGGCGCGCCTCGCGAGTTGCTGGCACTGCTCGCGGCCGGCATCGCGGGACTGGTCGTCTTCGCGCTCGTCACGGCGTACTGGAAGATGTCGATCCACGCCGGGGTGGCTGCCGGGACCGTGGTGGTGCTGATCGTCGTCTACGGGCCGGTGGCGCTCGCGGGCGTGCCCCTCGTGCCGTTGATCTGCTGGTCGCGGGTCGCGCTGCGGGCGCACACCGTCGCGCAGGTCGTCGCGGGCACGCTGGCCGGGGCCCTCATCGCGGGAACGGTCTTCCCGCTGCTGCGATGAGGGCCCGTACGGCTCAGTCGCCCTTGACGTTCACGATCTGGCGCAGCGTGTGCCGCACCTCGACCAGGTCGCCGGCGTCCTGCATCACCACGTCGATCGGCTTGTAGGCGCCCGGGATCTCGTCGAGGAACGCGTCGGTGTCGCGGTACTCGATGCCCTTCATCGCCTCCCGCAGCTGCTCCCGGGTGAAGGTCTTGCGCGCCTTCGACCGTGACAGTTGCCGGCCCGCGCCGTGCGGCGACGAGTTGAGCGCCACCGGGTTGCCCTTGCCGACCACGACGTACGAGGCGTCGCCCATCGACCCCGGGATGAGCCCCGGCCGGCCCTTCTCCGCGTTGATCGCGCCCTTGCGGGACAGCCACACCTGCTTGCCGAAGTGGGTCTCCTGCTCGGTGTAGTTGTGGTGGCACTGCACCCGCTCGAGCTCGCGCACCTCGCCGCCGACGTACTGCGCGAAGCAGTCCACGACCCGGTCCATCATCTCGTCGCGGTTGGCCAGCGCGAAGTCCTGCGCCCAGCGCAGCTGCCGGATGTACGTCCAGAACTCGTCGGTGCCCTCGGCGAGGTACGCGAGGTCCGGGTCGGGCAGGTCGAGGTACCAGCGCTTCGCCGCCTCCTGCGCCACCCTGATGTGGTACGAGGCGATCTTGTTGCCGACGCCGCGCGAGCCCGAGTGCAGGAACAGCCACACCTGCCCCTTCTCGTCGGCGGTGACCTCGATGAAGTGGTTGCCCGAGCCCAGCGTGCCCAGCTGCAGCTCCCAGTTGCCCGCGTAGCGGCCCGGGTCGAAACCGGCCTTCTCCGCCTTGACCTTGAGCTCCTCGACCCGGGTACGCGCCGTGGCGGTGACGCGGGTGTTGTAGGAGCCCGCGCTGAGCGGGACCGCCCGCTCGATCGACGTGCGCAGCTCGGCCAGGTTCGGCTTGAGCTCGTCGCGGTGGTACTGCGTGCGGACGGCCGCCATGCCGCAGCCGATGTCGACGCCCACGGCCGCCGGGATGATCGCGGCCACAGTCGGGATCACCGACCCGACCGTGGCGCCCTTGCCGAGGTGGGCGTCGGGCATCAGGGCGATGTGCGGGTGGATGAAGGGCAGCCGCGACGCCTTCTCGGCCTGCTCGCGGGTCCCCGATTCGAGCAGGCTCGCCCAGTTCAGCAGTCGCTCGTTGATCTTCTCCATCGCACTCCACTCCTTCCCGTGTCCGGCCTCTGTCCGGCTCCGTCACGCTAGCCGTACAAGATCGCGACTGCCTTCGAATTAACGGTGTCCCCTGAAACCGGGCGGTCCTCCCGCGGGTGTTGCAATGTGACGACACCGGGAGGGGGCGGGGCGGCCGACCACGGCGGCTTCGAGGAGTTCTACGGCGGGACCCGACATAGGCTCGTCACTTATCTGTACGCCATGACGGGCGACCGGGCCGAGGCACAGGACGCTGCGCAGGAGGCGTACGTGCGCGCCTGGCAGCGCTGGTCGGCAGTGTCGGCGTACGACGATCCCGAGGCGTGGCTGCGGACGGTCGCGTACCGCCTGTGCGTGAACCACTGGCGCAAGGCCAGGAACCGGTTCCGGGCCCATCTGAGGCACGGCGCCGGTCCCGACGTGGCGCCGCCGCACCCCGACACCGTCGCGTTGATCGCCGCGCTCAAGCAGCTGTCCGTGGGGGAACGCCAGGCGATCACCCTGCACCACCTGATGGACCTGCCCGTCGCCGAGGTGGCGGAGCAGACCGGGGTGCCGGTCAACACGGTCAAGACGCGGCTGGCCCGCGGTCGCCGGGCGTTGGCCGGCCTGCTCGACGAGGAGTACCACCATGCCTGATCCGGCTTTCCGCAAGCTGTTCACCGAGACCGAGACGACCCTCTGGGCCTCGACGGAGCAGGTCGGCAGCCGCGCACGCCGCCGGACCGCCCGTCAGGTCGCCGCGGTGGCCGGGATCGTCGGGGTCGGGCTGGTGTCCGGCGGCGTCGCGGTCGCCCGGGTCACCGCCGGGCCGCCGCAGACCCCGGCTCCCGCTCCGGCGGCAACGGCGCCCGCGCCGCCGCCCCGGTTGCCCTGGTCCACGCCGACCGCGGCTCCCCTGCCGGGCCGGTCCTCCGGCCCGTCCGCGCCCGCGAGGATCCCGGGGGTGATCCACAAACCCGTCCCGGACGGCGGCTCGCTGGTGCCGCTGCTGGAGCCCGCCGACGCCGGACCCGGGTACGTGAGCGACTCGTCCGGGGCCGCCGGGGACTGGGGCTTCGAGGTCGCCGCGTCGGCGCTGGGCTGCGCGCAGGGCTTCCGGCCGGACACGCTCCTGGAGGCGACTCAGGCGCTGCGCAAGGGACGGTCTTCGGTGCTGCAGCGCACCAGCCGCTTCACCGCCGGGGGCGCGGCCGCCTACCTGGACGGCGTACGGCAGCGGGTGGCGGCGTGCGAGCCCGCGCCCGGCCGGTCCGTGCGTGTCGCGAGCCGGGACTTCGCCGGCGACGAGTCGCTGCTGGTGGTCTTCCGCTCCGGCGACCGCCGCCCGACGCGGCTCGTGCTGGTGAGCTCGGGCGACGTGCTGACCGAGATTTCCGCCCCGGAGCTGCCGGAGGAGGGGATCCGGGAGCTGGGCGGCAAGGCGGCCGCCCGGATGTAGGTACGCCTCACGCGCTGCCGGGCGAGCCGTCGTCCCAGTATCCGGGGGTGGGGTCGTCGCTCGCGTGGCCGCCGCCGGTCTCGTCGGCGCGACGCCCGGCACGGCGATCCTCGACCACGGACCGCACACCGGTGACGACGAGGACGACGACGACCGCGGCGGACACGACGAACCCCAGCACCTGGATAGCGGGCATCATGGCGGCAGCGTAGACGAGTCGGCCCCGCCCTTCCGCCCCGCGAGGCCGAGCGCGCAGCGGCCCCGCCCCCGCACACGCGAGGACGGGGCCGATGAGCTGTCAGCCCTGCTGCCGGCGCAGGGCGGTGTCGATGGCCTCGATGATCCGCGGCCGCATCTCGGAGGCCTTGATCACCGCGTCGACCGAACCGACCTGCACCGCCCGCTGAATGCTGTGCACCCGATCGAACTCGGCCGCCACCTCACCCAACTTCTCCGTCCGCACCGCAGCCCGCAACTCCTCCAACCCAGCCGCCAAAGCACCCCGCTCCCCACCGGACGCCCCGGCCAACGCCGCCTCCGCCTCACGAACCCGCGGATCGTTCGCGGTCCGCCGGTTCACATCCCCGGTGAACACCACCGCCGCCGCCGGAGCACCCCCCAGCACCGACGCGAACGACCCCTCCAACGCCAGCACCGTCATCGCCGGATTCAACATCTTCGAGAACACCACGAACGCCCCACCGTGATACCGCGAAATCACCGTGAACACGATCGGGCCGGCGAAGTTCACGATCGCCCGGCCGATCTCCGCCCCGTACTCCAACTGCAACTTACGCATCGACTCCGGCGACCCGTCAAAACCCGACAGATTAGCCAGCACCACCAACGGCCGATTCCCCGACGCCGCATTGATCGCCCGCGCCGCCTTCTTCGACGACCGCGGGAACAACGTCCCCGCCGTGTACGTGTCCGGCCCATCAGTCGGCGGGAACCCCCGCCGCGGCACCGACCGCGACTCGATCCCCAACAAACACACCGGAATCCCACCCAGATGCACATCCTGCACCACCGCAGTCTCCGCATCGGCCATCCCCGCCCACCGTTCCAGCACCGGATGATCCTGGTCGGCCAGCGCGCGCATCACGGTGCGGATGTCGAACGGCTTCTTGCGGTCCGGGTTCGCCGTCGCGGAGAAGATCTCCCCGACCGTGGTGAAGTCGCTGCCGGCCACCACGTGCGGGAAGTCGGAGATGTCCCGGTCGACCGGATCGGTGGTCTCGGCCCGCCGCGGCCCGGCCTCACCCGGAACGACGTACGTGTGGTCGTAGTGCGACATGAGCACGTCCCGAGCCGCGGCCAGGTTCGGCGCCCAGTACTGCGCCTGACCGTTGGGGCCCATCACCCGGTCGTAGCCGCCGATACCGAAGTTGTCCTCCGCCGACACCCCACCGGAGAAGTCCAGCGACTGCTTACCGGTCAGCACCATCGCCGAATCCGGCGTCATCACCAGAATCCCCTTGGTGTGCATCAACATCGTCGCCTCGGCGTTCCAGTACGGCTGCGCCCCCACGTTGATGCCGGCCACCACGATGTTGATCTCACCACCGGCCTGGGTGAACTCCACGATCCGCTTCAACGCGGCCGCCACCCAGTCCATGTTCTCCGTACCGGAATCCATCGAGATCTTCGCGCCGGAGGACAGCGTGTACCACTCCAGCGGCACCCGCAGGCGGTCCGCGAGGTCGAGGGCGGCGATCACCCGGCGGCACTCCGGCTCCGCCAGCGAGCCCAGCGCCTTGGTGGGATCGCCGAGCAGCACCACCCGGGTGATGCCCTCGGGGTGCCGGGACGTCTGCGTGGTCACGACGCCGGCGACGATGCCCGCGGTGTTGCCGCCCTTGGGCCGGTCGACCGGCACGAGCTCGCCGGCGTCGGAGAGGTCGTGCTCGACGAAGTCGCCGAGCAGCGACGTCAGCTCGTACGGATAGACGGTGTTGCGGGCGGCCGCGCGCAGCACCTTGAGGCGGTAGTTGTCGAGCGGCTCGATCGGCTCGTCCGTGGGCTCGCCGACGGTGAGGACCGTCGCGCCGGTGGCGTCGTTGGAGATGCGCACCGCGATCTTGGTGAGCGCGCCCGTGGACGGGTCCTGGTGGCGGCCGATGAACTCGATCTCCTCGAGGCCCGCGCCCGCGCTGGTGGGCAGGATGCGACGGGCGATCATCTCCATCTCCGCGCGGGTGATGGAGATCGGCGGCCACACGTAGATGACGATCCGGTTGGTGCTGAACCGCTTGTCCGACGGCCGTTGCGCCTGCGCCCGGCGGATCGAGTCGAGGCAGGTCGCGATCGTCTCCTCGGCGGTGGGCAGCGAGACCAGCCGGCCGTCGTGCTCGCGCAGCTCGGTGAGGTCGCGCACCTGGGCGAAGGCCACCAGCCGGTCGTCGCCCGGGTTCTCCCGCGCGACGCAGCGGAACAGGTAGATCTCCTCGTCGGAGGAGGGCAGGCGGGTGAGGTCGAACTTGCGCAGCCGCTCGAGCTGCATGCGCTGGGCGATGTACGGGTGCAGGCCGCGGATCAGCCGTTCCTCGCTCATCCCCGCGCTCGACGGGCGCCAGGTGAAGTGGTGGTGCATGAGCGCGCCGCCGCGGCCCGCGACCGTGGCCGTGAGCCGGCGCACCTGCGCGGGCAGCGGGTGGGCGCTGATCACCTCGTGCAGCGCGGCGGCCATCGCGTCGGGGTCGGCCGGCTGGCCCTCCCACAGCAGGTAGACGTCGGCGTCGATGGGCGCGTCGCCGGCCAGCGCGGCGAGCCCGTCGAGCGCGGCGCCGAGCTGGTCGAACCGGCCCGCCGTCGACACGATCCACGAGCCGGCCCGCTCGGCGACGACGAACGACCCGGACGTCCGCAGGCCGGTGAGCCCCTTGTTGCCGTAGTAGCGGCGGGTCAGGACCTCGAGGATGACCGAGTTGTCGAGGTTGTGCCGCACGAGGCGCTGGCCGAGCAGCCGGACCAGCGGCTCGGTGCTGCGCACCATCTCGGCGATCCGCTCGTCGCGGTCGGGCGACTGCGGCTCGAGGTCGAGGTGGCGCAGGTGCTTGCGGATCTGGGCGTAGACGCGGGCGCGGTTGCGCAGCAGCAGCGGCTGGCCGAACCACGAGAACACCACGCCGCGGGCCAGGTCGGCCAGGGCCGGGTAGCGGATCTGGGTGGCCGCGACGAGCCGCTCGAGGGCCAGGCCGGCGGGCTCGCGCAGCGTCTCGTCGGGCGGCGGCGACTGCAGCCAGGCGCGCAGCAGCGCCGCGACCACGGACGCGTCGGCGGACCCGCGCTGCTGGGCCAGGAAGATGCGGAAGACCGCGGCCTCGAGCGCGGGCGTGCGCTCCAGCTCCTTGACGCCGTAGTGGCCGAGCGCCTTGGCGAGCCGCGCCTGGAACGACTCGGGCAGGCCGGCCCGCTCGACGTCGAGGCTCTGCAGATAGGTGTGGAAGAACTCGCGGGCGCTGTGCACGTGGGTGTCGCCCGGGCCGTCGTCGCCGGCCGGGCGGTTGCGGCTCAGCTCGGCCAGGTCGCTGAAGACCTCGAGCAGCGCGATCTCGCCCGCCAGCGGGCGCGGCCCGCTGCCGTCGGAGGCCGCGGCGAGGTAGTCGGCGAGCACGCGGCGCTCGTCGAGCGGGTCGACGTCGAAGCCGAGCAGCAGGCTGCGCAGGTCTTCCTGGCCGCGGGCGGCGCGGCGGCCGGCGGACTCCTCGGCGGGGGCGTCGGGCAGGTCGATCTCGACGGCGCCGACGGCCGCCTGCTGCTCGGCCCCGGCGTCGCCGAGCGGCTCGAGCCGCAGCAGCGCCGCGCCGGAGTCGACCTTGGCGCCGACCGCGACCAGCACCTCCTTGACGCGGGCCCGGAACGGCGCGCGGAGCACCGCCTCCATCTTCATGGCCTCGAGCACGAGCACGGGCGCGCCGGCCTCGACCTCGGCGCCGACCGCGAGCGGGGTGGCGATCACCAGCGCGGGCATCGGGGAGCGCAGCACGCCGCCCTCGTCGCGGCTGACGCGGTGGGTGACGCCGTCGACCTCGACCAGGTGGACCGGCCCGTGCGTGCCGGTGAGCAGCCGGTGCCGCTCGCCGTTGACGACGATGCGGCCGGTGTGCTTGTCGAAGCGCTCGAGCTCGACGTCGGCCGTGCGGACCAGCGGACCGGCCTCGATGCCGACGCGGAACCGGCGGGCGCCGACCCGGGCGACCCGCACCCGGTAGGTGACGCCGCGCAGCTTGAGGTCGAGCGGCTGGCCGCTCTCGTGGCGCACCTGCGGGCGGCCGCCGAACGCCGTGGACAGCAGGCGCTGCTGCTCGCTGCGCTCCTCCTCCTCGTAGCCCTCGATCGCGGCCGCGGCCAGCGCGACGGCGGAGTGCTTGTGCGAGACGAGGCGGCCTTCGCCGCGGACCCGGTCGATCCAGCCCGTGTCGGCCGAGCCGTCGATGACCTCCGGCTGGTCGAGCAGGTCGAGCACGAAGCTCTTGTTGGTGGCGCCGCCCTCGATGACGACCGTCGTCTCGGCCATCGCCCGGCGCAGCCGGCCCAGGGCCTCGTCGCGGTCCTTGCCGTACGCGATGACCTTGGCGATCATCGAGTCGAAGTCGCCCGGGATCGTGTCGCCCTCGCTGACGCCGGTGTCGACCCGGATGCCCGGACCGGCCGGCAGGTCGAGGCGGGCGATGCGGCCCGGCGACGGCGCGAAGTCGCGGTCGGGGTCCTCGGCGTTGAGCCGGGCCTCGACGGCGTGGCCGCGCTCGCGGGGCGGCTCGCCGGTCAGC
Organism: Actinoplanes sp. URMC 104; assembly: GCF_051386375.1. Lineage (NCBI taxonomy): Bacteria > Bacillati > Actinomycetota > Actinomycetes > Micromonosporales > Micromonosporaceae > Actinoplanes > Actinoplanes sp. URMC 104. The sequence goes on from NZ_JBPQTO010000011.1 coordinate 565,742, forward strand.
CGGCCGCCCGACGCCACGTGCAGCTGGGCCTTGACCAGGTCGAAACCGGTGGTCGACTCGGTGATCGGGTGCTCCACCTGCAGGCGGGTGTTGACCTCGAGGAACGCGAGCAGGTCGTCACCGGGGTGGTAGAGGAACTCGACGGTCGCGGCGCCGCGGTAGCCCACGCGGACGGCGAGGCGCTCGGCCGAGGCCTTGAGCTCGGCGACCCGCGCGGGCGGCAGCACCGGCGACGCCGACTCCTCGATGACCTTCTGGTTGCGTCGCTGCACCGAGCAGTCGCGCACGCCCAGCGCCCACGCCGTGCCCTCGCCGTCGGCGATGACCTGCACCTCGACGTGGCGGGCGCCGGTGACCAGGCGCTCGAGGAACACGATGCCGCTGCCGAAGGCGCGGGCCGCCTCCTGGCTGGTGCGCTCGTAGGCGTCGGCGAGCTGGTCGGGGTCGCGCACCACGCGGATGCCGCGGCCGCCGCCGCCGGCGGTCGCCTTGAGCATCAGCGGGTAGCCGATGTGCTCGGCGGCGGCCAGCGCGGCCTCGAGGGTCTCGACCGGCCCGCGGCTCCACGGCGCGACCGGGACGCCGACCTCCTCGGCGATCAGCTTGGCGCCGATCTTGTCGCCGAGCTTGCGCATCGCCTCGGCGTCCGGCCCGATGAAGGTGACGCCGACCCGCTCGCACAGCTCGGCGAACGCCGGGTCCTCCGCGACGAAGCCCCAGCCGACCCAGGCGGCGTCGGCGCCGGTGTCGGCCAGCGCGCGCTCGAGGGCCTTGAGGTCGAGGTAGGGCCGGGCGGCGGCCGGACCGAGGTCGTACGCGATGTCGGCCTCGCGGACGAACGTCGCCCCGCGATCGACGTCGGTGAACAGCGCCACCGTCTCGATCGGGGCCGAGGTCTCGGCGGCCAGCTCACGGACTGCGTGGATGAGGCGCATGGCGGCCTCACCACGGTTGACGATGGCAATACGACTGAACACCCGAACGCGTCCCTACCTCACCCGGAAAAGCTTCGTCAGGAGACTACATGTGACGCCTCGGGCCGGGCACGGCCTTGGGTAGGGGGTCCACCCGGTACTTCGGCACGCTGCCGGGGCGAGGGGCCGGTGTTAGCGTCGGCGCATGCGAGTTGCCCGACTTCACGGTGCCGGCGACGTCCGGTTGCACGACGAGGATCAGCCGTCGCCCGGCGAGGGCGAGCAGCTCGTCGAGGTGACCTCGGTGGGCGTGTGCGGCTCGGACCTGCACTGGTTCACCGAGGGCGGGATCGGCGACGCCGCGGTCGCGCGGCCGCTCGTGCTGGGGCACGAGATGGCGGGCGTCATCCGGGGCGGAGCGGACGACGGCGTACGGGTGGCGATCGACCCGGCCCTGCCGTGCGGTCACTGCGAGCCGTGTGAGCGCGGCGACCCCAACCTCTGCCTCAACATCGTCTTCGCGGGGCACGGCTCGTGCGACGGCGGCCTGCGGCAGTTCCTGACCTGGCCGGCCCACCGCCTGCACCGGCTGCCCGACGCGTTGTCCGACGACGACGGCGCGGTCCTCGAGCCGCTCGGCGTCGCCCTGCACGCGATGGACCTCGGCCACCAGCGGATGGCCTCGACGGCGGCCGTCGTCGGCTGCGGGCCGATCGGCCTGCTGCTCGTGCAGCTCGCCCGGCGGCACGGCGCCACCCGCGTGCTGGCCGCCGAGCCGCTGCCGCACCGGATGGCCGCCGCGGAGAAGTTCGGCGCCGAAGCGGCCACCGGCGACGGCCTCGCCGACGTGGTCTACGAGGTCTCCGGCTCCGAGGAGGCCGTCGACACCGCGTTGCGGCTGGCCAAGCCGGGCGCGCGGGTGGTGCTGGTCGGCATCCCCGACGGCGACCGCACGTCGTTCAGCGCCGCGCTCGCCCGCCGCAAGGGGCTGACGCTCGTGCTGGCGCGGCGGATGGGCGAGGTCTATCCCCGCGCGATCGACCTGGCCGCGCGCGGGCTGGTCGACCTGGCCCCGCTGGTGTCGGACGTGTTCCCGCTCGACGACGTGACCGGCGCGCTGGCCACGGCCGCCGCCCGCACCGGGCTGAAAGTGATCGTCCGGCCGAACGCGACGTAGGCTCGCCGCCATGCCGACGATCACGACCAGCGACGGGGTGCGGCTCAACTACGCCGACGAGGGCGACGGGGTTCCGGTCGTCCTGATCGCCGGGTTCTGCGCGCCGCTGGAGAGCTGGGAGCTGCAGCGGGCCGCGCTCGTCGCGGAGGGCTACCGGGTCGTCGGCCTCGACCGCCGCTCGCACGGCGGCTCGGACTCACCCCCGTACGGTCAGCGCCTGTCCCGCCACGGCAAGGACGTGCAGGAGGTGCTCGCCGCGCTGAGCCTCGACGACGTGGTGCTGGTCGGCGGGTCGATGGGCGCGAGCGCGATCTGGGCCTACTACGACCTGTTCGGCGCCGAGCGGCTGCGGGCGGTGGTGACGATCGACCAGACCCCCAAGATGGTCAACGACGTCTCCTGGGAGCACGGCTTCTACGGTCTGACCAGGCACAACGTGGGTACGTTCTTCGACGGCGGCGTCCCGGACACCGGGCGCGGGCTGCGGGAGCACCGGTTGGCGGGCATTTCCCGGGTGGTCGAGGCGCTGGGCCGCCCGCCGGTGTTCGCCGATCCGCGGACGCCCGAACGCCGCGCGCTGCTGCAGAACCACGCCGAGGCCGACTGGCGCGACGTGATCGCCCGCATGCGGGTGCCCGCGCTGTTCGTCGCCGGCCGGCAGAGCCAGCTGTGGCCGTGCGGGCACGCGAGCGCCGCGGCCGCCACGAACCCGCTGGCCGAGGCCGTCACGCTGGACGACTGCGGGCACGCCGCGAACCTCGACCAGCCCGAGCTCACCAACGCCGCGATCCTGGAGTTCCTGTCGTGAAGGACCTGCTCAGCGGCCTCGACGTGATCGACGACGCGGACGTCCTGGAGAGCCTCAGCCACGACGACGCCGAATGGGCGCCCTACGGCCGGGCGCTGGCCGCCGTCCGCCCCCGGACCACCGAGGACGTACGGCGGGTGGTCGCGGCGTGCGCCGCCCGGCGGGTGCCGATCATCCCGCGCGGGGCGGGCACCGGTCTGTCCGGCGGGGCGAACGCGGTCGACGGCGCGATGATCCTCGACCTGTCGCGGATGAACCGGATCGTCGAGATCGACGCCGACAACATGACCGCCACCGTGCAGCCCGGTGTGATCAACGACGACCTCAAGCGGGCGGTCGCCGAGCACGGGCTGTGGTATCCGCCCGACCCGGCCAGCGCGCCGTGGTCGACGATCGGCGGCAACGTGTCGACCAACGCGGGCGGGCTGTGCTGTCTCAAGTACGGCGTGACCCGCGACTACGTGCTGGGGCTGGAGGCCGTGGTGGGCGGCCCGGCCGGCGAGTACGGCACGGTGGTGCGCCTGGGCAGGCGGACGACCAAGGGCGTCAGCGGCTACGACCTGGCCGGGCTGTTCACCGGCTCGGAGGGCACCTTCGGGGTGCTGACCGAGGTCACGCTGCGGCTGCGTCCGGCCCGCCGGGAGGCCCCGCGGACGGTCGTCGGCGCCTTCGGCAGCGTGGTCGCCGCGGGCGAGGCCGTGGCCGCGATCACCCGGGCCGGGCTGCTGCCGGCCGCCCTCGAGCTGCTCGACCGCACCTGCCTGCGCGCCGTCGAGGAGTGGAAGCACCTGGGCCTGGAGTCCGACGCGGCGGCGCTGCTGCTCGCCCAGCTCGACACCCCCGGCCTGGCCGGCGACGAGGAGGCGTCGTCGGTCGCCGGGGTGTTCCGGTCGGCGGGCGCGCTGTGGGCCGAGCAGTCCACCGACGAGATCGAGGCCGAGGCGTTGTTCGCGGCGCGACGGCTGGCGTACCCGGCCCTGGAGCGGCTGAGCCCGGTGCTCACCGAGGACGTCTGCGTGCCCCGCTCGCGCGTGCCCGAGATGCTGACGGCCATCGAGCAGATCGCCGCGCGGCACGGCGTCACGATCGCGACCATCGCGCACGCCGGCGACGGCAACCTGCACCCGCTGATCCTGGCCCCGGCCGGCGACGACGCGGCGCGGCGAGCGGCGCAGGCCGCGTTCGAGGACATGCTGGCCGCCGCGATCGCCATGGGCGGGACGGTGACCGGTGAGCACGGCGTCGGGCTGCTCAAGCGGGCCGGAATGCGGCAGGAGCTGTCGGATCCGGTGCTCGCCATGCAGGTCGCCGTGAAGCAGACGCTGGACCCGCTCAACCTGTTCAACCCCGGCAAGGTCATCGGCTGAACGGACGACCGCGACGAGGGGAATCCCGGCGCGGGAGTTGAGGCGTCCGCGCCGCGGACCCCATGCTGGCGCGCATGCAATTTGTCCCTCGTGTCTGTTTTGCCGCAATCGTGGCCGTACCGTTGGCGCTCGCCGGGCCGGGCGGCGCCGCGCTGGCCGCCGCCACGCCCAACGTCGACGCCTCGTACGGCACGGCGGGCATCGCCACGGTGGCCGGCGACCCGTCCGGCACGGCCGTCGACGCCGCGGGAAGGGCCTTTCTCATCACCACCGACGCGCTGGGTGACACGAGCCTGAACCGGCTGACCGCAGGCGGGGCCAGAGACACCTCGTTCGGTACGGGCGGGGCGGTCGCGCTGCCGTACGGCGGTCTGCTCAACGTCAACACCGACGGCTCGGCCTCCGTGGTCACCGCCGGTGGCGACCAGCGCGGCCTGCTCGTGCACCGGGTGAGCGGCACGGGCGCCACGCTCGCGTCGACCAGCGTGCTCGCCGACCGCACGGTCGAGACGGTCGCCGGTGTGACCGGACGGGCGGACGGCGTGCTGATCGTGCACGGCATCGACCGGAGCACCTCCCCCGCCGCCCATCTGCTCGCCGCGGTCCGGCCGGACGGGACGCTCGCCACCACGTGGGGCGCGGGCGGCGTGGTCACGGTGCGGGAGAGTGTCCACTCGGTCGCGGCCTCCGGCACCACCGTCGCCGTGCTCACGGACGCGGGCGTACGCCGCTACACCGCCGCCGGCATCGAGGACAGCGCCCCGGCCGCGGCGCTGCCCACCGGCTTCCAGCCGTACGCGATCACGGCGGCCGGCGGCGCGTACCTGGTCAGCGGCTCCGCCGCCGGCCGGATGGCCGTGGTGCGGGTGCTGGCAACCGGCGCGAGCGACACCGGCTTCGGCAGCGCCGGAATGGCCGTGGGCGCGGCGCACGACTGCACGCCGACCGGACGGCGCTCGTTCGCGACCGCGGCGGGCGTCTACCTGATCGGGCACGGCGACTGCGGCGCGAGCCAGGTCTACGTGCAGCGGTTCACCGCGGCCGGGATCGCGGACGGCACATTCGGCAACGGCGGCGAGGTCGTCGTCGACCAGGTGGGCGCGCAGCGCAGCCTAGGCGGCAGCGGCGGCGGCGCGCAGCCCGACGGCAAGGTCGTCGTGACGTTCGAGTCGGCGAACAACACGGCGAGCGCCGTCCGGCTGCTGCCCTCGGCGGTCGTTCCCGCCCCGTACGTGCCGGTCCCCACGACCCGGGTGCTCCCGGCCACGCAGCTGGGCCCGCAGAAGTCCGTCACGGTCACCATCCGCGGAACGGGCGTGGCAGCGGTCGCGCTGGACGTGGCGGTCGCGCGTGGACGGGCCGCCGGCGGCGTGCTGGTCCACCCGACGGGCGGCCGGGTTCCCGCGGCGCCCACCAACGTGCACGTCGCCGGGCAGGCGGTCACCCAGCGGCTCGTGGTCCCGCTCGGCAGCGGCGGCCGCATCACGCTGCGCAACGCCTCCGGCGGCTCGGCCCACCTGGCCGCCAACCTGGTCGGGTGGTACCGCGCCGGCTCGTACGTGCCGGTCACGCCCGCCCGCATCCTCAACGCCCGCGGCCTGCGCGGCGGGAAGACGCTCACCTTCAACGTCGCGGGACGCGTCGGGGTGCCCGCCACCGGCGTCCGCGAGGTGCTGGTGAACGTCTCGGTCAACGGCGTGACGCGGGCGGGCAGCCTGAAGCTGTTCCCGGCCGGCGCCCGGACGCCCGCCGCGGTGGTCGCCACGCACGCGGCCAGGCAGCCGGGCAACGCGACCGTCCGCGTGACGCTCGGCACGTCCGGCCGGCTGACCGTGCTGAACAACGCCGCGGCCTCCGGGAATGTCACCGTGGACGTGGTCGGCTACCTGAAATCCTGATGCGGCCGGGCGTACGGTCCCTCCTACACTTGCCGGATGGCGCAGAGGAGACCGACGCTGGCCGACGTCGCCGCGGAGGCCGGCGTGTCCAAGGCGGCCGTCTCCCGGGTCATCAACGACGCGCCGGGCGTGTCGGCGCAGACCCGGGAGCACGTCCGCCGGGTGATCTCGCACCTGGGCTACCGGCCCGACCCGGTGGCCCGCGCGCTGGCCTCCGGGCACGGCGAGGTCGTCGAGCTGGTGATCGTGGACGACACCGCGGTGTTCGGCACCAGCCCCTACTACGGCCGGGTCACCGCGGGCGTGCTGCAGGAGCTGGCCGGCAGCAACGCCCAGCTGCGCGTGCACGTCGTCGAGGAGCGCGACACCGCCGCGCTGCTCAACCGCATCGCCGCCTCGGTGAGCCTGGGCGTCCTACTGATCCACGTGCCGTCCGAGCTGGCCGTCGACTTCTACCGGCGCTGCGAACGGGTCGTCACGCTCGGCCCGTCGGTGCCCGGCCTGCCGTTCGTCGGCCTGGAGAACGCCGACGGGGCGTACGCCGCCATGCAGCACCTGCACGCCACCGGCCGGCGCCACATCGCCGCGCTGCACGGCCAGGCCGGCAACTCCTGCGCCGACGGCCGCCGGGAGGGCTACCGCCGGGCCGTGCGCGACTTCGGCCTGCCCGACATCTCCGCCACCGGCAAGTTCCGCCGCGAGTCCGGCTACGAGCTGACCCGCCGGCTGCTCGAGTCGCACCCGCGGATCGACGCCATCTTCGCCGGCTGCGACCTGATGGCCACCGGAGCCATGCAGGCCCTGGGCGACGCCGGCCGCAAGATCCCCGACGACGTGGCCGTGGTCGGCTTCGACGACAGCGTGATCGCCGAGTGCGCCAACCCGCCCATGTCCTCGGTGCACCAGCCCGTCGAGCAGATGGCCGCCGCCGCGACGCGTGCCCTGATCAACCGCCAGATAGCCCCGCACTGGCGCCTGGTCTTCCCCGCCAGCCTCCAGGTCCGCCAGAGCACGGCCGCCTGAGGGCTCACCCCAGGCGCTGCTGCAGGGCGGTCAGCGGGCCGTCCCAGTCGCGGGCCAGGGCGCCCAGGAACTGCTGGGCGACCTTCATGGGGGCGGAGTCCACGCGGTAGCGGACCCGGCGGCGCTCGCCCGGCTCGGCCACCACCAGGCCGGCCTCGGCCAGCAGGGCGAGGTGCTTGGCGATGGCCTGCCGGGTGATGGGCAGCCGCGCGGCCAGGTCGGTCGCGGTGGCGGGGCCGCCGGCCGCCAGCGCGGCGAGGATGCCGCGCCGGCTCGGGTCGGCCAGGGCCGTGAAGACCTCCTGCGCGACGGATTCCAGATCAGAGTTTTCCATCGAGATACGCGACCAGCTCACCCAGTTCGTTCGTCCAGCCCTCGGTGTTGCCCGAGTACGCCGCCTTGTGGCCGTCGCCGTCCGCCACTTGCGCGAAGCCGGTCTCGACCACGGTCAGCGTAGTGCCGGCGGCCGTCGGCTCCAGCGTGAACTCCACGTAGGTCCGTCGCGGGTCGCCCGCCGGGAGGCCCGAGATCGGCCATGTGTACGCGAACACCTTCGGCGGCTCGACGCGCTCGATCGTGAGGGTGGCGGTGTCGCCGCTGTCCCAGGTGAGCGTCGCCTCGCCGCCGACGCGCAGGTCCACCTCGGCCCGGTTGCCGAACCAGGTGCCCAGGCCGTCGGCGGTCGTGAGCGCGGCCCACACCTTCTCCACCGGGTGGGTCAGCTCGAGGGTGCGCTCGATCCGGTCGGGGAATGCCATGTCGATCTCCTCATGTCGCAACTGTTTGGTTGCTACTCACGCTATAGCAACCATGCAGTTGCGTCAACCGCGGGAGCCGGCGAGGCGCGGCGGTCAGGAGCGGAGCTGGAAGACCAGGTTGAACGGGGTCTCGGCGACCCGCCGGAACGAGGTGAAACCGGCCGAGGCGGCGACGGCGCGCAAGCGGGGCTCGCCGGCCTGGGCGCCCAGCGCGGTCCCCACCTCCTGGGCGAGGGAGTTGGGCGTGCAGAGCAGCGTGGACGCTCCGTAGTAGACGGCGCCCACGGGGTTGAGGTTGTCGGCGACCGTGTCGCCGGCGAACGGCTCCACCAGCAGGATGCTGCCGCCGGGGTCGAGGTGCTCGCGCAGGTGGCGCAGCGTCCCGGCGGGGTCTCCCATGTCGTGCAGGCAGTCGAACAGGCAGATCAGGTCGTACGTGCCGGAGAGCTCGGTGGCGGAGGCCGCCTCGAAGCGGGTGCGGTTGGCGACCCCGGCGAGGGCGGCCCGGTCGCGGGCGGCGGCGATGGAGCCGGCGTGGTAGTCGATGCCCACGAAGGTCGACTCCGGGTACGCCCCGGCCAGCAGGATGGTGGAGGCGCCGTGCCCGCAGCCCACGTCGGCGACCCGGCAGCCGGCCCGCAGCCGTTCCTCGACACCGCCGGACAGGGCGGGGATCCACTCCCCCACGAGGTGGGCGTGGTAGCCGGGCCGGAAGAACCGCTCGCAGCCCTCGAACAGGTCGCGGTGGTGCTCGTGCCAGCCGACGCCCTCGCCGGTGCGGAAGGCGTCCACCAGGCGGTCGGTCGAGCGTACGGCCGCCAGCACCAGCTCGAAGCCGCCGATCACGCAGGCGCCGCTGTTCTCGTCGGTGAGCGCGACGGCGTGCTCGGCGGACAGCGAGAACCGGTCGTCACCCTCGTACGAGACGTATCCGGAGGCGGCCTGGGCGCAGAGCCATTCCCGTACGTACCTTTCGGCCGTTCCCGTCGCGGTGGCGAGCTCGCCGGGCGTCATCGGGCCGGCGCCGGCCATCGCGCGGTACAGGCCCAGCTTGTCGCCGATCACCGCCAGCGAGCCGGCCAGCATCGCGCCGAAGTCGCCGACCGCCTTGAAGACGAACTCCATGAGCCGCTGCTCGTCCACAGTCGTCACCGTCATGACATGTCCTCTCGCGTCGTGTCCGTGGTGCCGGCAACCTAGCCGCGGGGATTTCCGCGCAGTGTCCGCTTGCTGTCCGCGCCGGGGACGCGACCGGCGCACAATCATCGGATGCCGGCCGGCCTGCGTCTTCGTCTGCTCGGCGGCTTCCGGGCGGAGGTCGCCGGCACGCCCGTGGCCGCGGGCGCCTGGCGGCGCAGCGGCGCGACCGCACTCGTCAAGATCCTGGCCCTGCGGCACCGGCTGCACCGCGACCAGGTGATCGACCTGCTGTGGCCGGGCGCCGACCCCGCCCTGGGCGCCGGCCGGCTGCACAAGTCGCTGCACTACGCCCGCCGGGTGCTGGGCGGCGACCGCATCCGGCTGCGCGACGACCTGCTGAGCCTGGACCCGGCGGACCTGTGGGTGGACGTCGACGCGTTCGAGGCCGCCGCCGCGAGGGGGGACCTCGAGGAGGCGCTGGCGCTCTACACGGGCGACCTGCTGCCCGAGAACAGGTTCGACGCCTGGGCCGAGCCGCGCCGCGCCGAGCTGCGGGCCGCGGTGGTGCCGTTGCTGCTCGAGCGGGGCGACCGGGCGGCGCTGCACCGGGTCGTCGAGCTCGATCCGCTGCACGAGGAGGCGTACGGCCGTCTGATGCGCCTGGAGGCGGCGCAGGGCAGGCGGCATCTCGCGTTGCGCTGGTACGACCGGCTGGCCGAGGCGCTGCGTACCGAGCTGGACGTCGAGCCGGGCGACGACCTGCGGCGGCTGCGCGCGGAACTGGCCGCCGACCCGCCGGGGGAACCGGCCGGGCACGTGCCCGAGGAGCGCAAACTCGTCACGGTTCTCGATGCGGACCTGCGGGGCGTACGGGACGCCGACGCCGACGCCGATCCCGAGACGGCCCGCCGCGAGGTCGCCGCCTGGACCGACCTGCTCGCGGCCGCGGTCGAACGGTGGGGCGGCACCGCCGAGCGGCTGGTCGGCGGCGGCGTGATCGGCGTCTTCGGGTTCCCGGCAGCCCGCGAGGACCATGCCGCCCGCGCCCTCTGGGCCGGCGACGAGGTGCTGCGCAGCTTCCCCGTCCCGATCCGCCTGGGCGTCGACACCGGCGAGATCATCGCGCCCGAGATGTCCGGCGTGGAGAGGGAAGGTCGGGAGAGGCTCCGCGGAGCAGGAGAGGCCGGTGGGCCACTGGGCGCAGGAGGGATGACCGGCGGCCCGGCGCGGACGGGCGGCAGGCCGGCGCGAACGGGCGGCGGGCTGGCGGGGACGGGCGGCGGGCCGGCGGGGATCGGTGGGCCGGTGCTCGACAGCGCGGCGCGGCTGCGGGCCTCGGCGGCGCCGGGGACGTTGCTGGCCGCGGAGCGGACGTGCCGGGCGGCGGAGGGGACGGGCCGGGGCGCGCCGAGCGGGTTCCGGTTCGAGCAGGCGGCAGAGGAGGCGGGCAAGGGGGCGCGCCGGCTCGTGGGCGCGGACCGGGCGGCGCCGGACGGCCGCGACGAGCCGCCGATGGTGGGGCGGGCGGCGGAGCTGGGGGCGGTGCTCGGGCTGGTCGACGAGGCGGTGGGCAGCCGGCGGCCGCGGCTGGTCACGGTGTCGGGGGCGGCGGGCATCGGCAAGACGCGGCTCGTGCACGAGGTGATCGCGCGGCGGCCCGGGCTGTGCGTGTTGCGGGGACGGTGCCTCGCGGCGGGGGACGGCATCACGTACTGGGCCCTGGGGGAGATCCTTCGCGAGGCGTGCGGCATTCCGCTCGGCGACTCCGGCGGACGCGCCCGGCAGCGGTTGCGGGACCGGCTGCGCGGGCTGCTCGGGGAGCCGGACATCTTCGCGCTCGCCACCACGGCGGGCCTGCGCCTGCCGGGAAACCCGCTGGACGAGGCCGACCCCCGCGACGTCGCCGACGCGCTCGCCCGGGCGTGGCCGCGGCTGGCCACGGCGCTGGCCGCGCGGCAACCGCTGCTGCTGATCGTCGAGGACCTGCACTGGGCAGGCGCGCCGCTGCTGGCCCTGCTCACCCGGCTGGTGGCCCGCGCCGACGGCCCGGTCGTCCTGCTGGCGACCACCCGCCCCGGGCGCGATTCCGCCGACGGCGACGTGGTGTCGCTGCGGGCGCTGCCCGACGGCGACGCCCGCACCCTGCTCGACGCCCTCGGGCACCGGCTCGACCCGCGCCGCCGGGCCCAGATCCTGGCACGTGCCGACGGGAACCCGTACTTCCTGGGCCAGCTCGCCGCCCACGTGGCCGAGGGCGGCCGCGGCGCCCTCCCCGACACGCTGCACGCCCTGCTGGCCGCCCGCATCGACGCCCTGCCGCCCGCCGAGAAGGACCTGCTGCGCCGCGCCGCCGTGGTGGGCCGCACCTTCTGGGCCGCTCCCCTGCGCGCCGCGCCCGCCCAGCTGTCCGCGCTCGAGGCCCGAGGCCTGGTCCGCGCCCGCCCGGCGTCCACCGTGGCCGGGCAGGAGGAGTACGCCTTCCAGCACGCCCTGCTGCGCGACGTCGCGTACGCGGGCCTGCCGATCGCCGAGCGCGCCGCCGGGCACGCCGAGGTCGCGGGCTGGCTGGAGGAGGTCGCCCGGGAGCGCGTGCACGAGGTGATCGAGCTGGTCGCCGTCCACTACGCCGCCGCGGCGGACGGGCCGGCGCCGGGCGAATGGGTGCGCGGCAAGGCGTTCCGGTCGCTGATCTCCGCCGGGGCGCTCGCGCGCCGCCGCTCCGCCGTGCACCGGGCGCTGCAGCTGCACCGCCGGGCGCTGCGGTACGCCGCGAACCCGGCCGAGCGCGCCGAGGCGATCGAGGCGGCCGGCGACGACCACGAGACCGCGTACGACGGCGACGAGGCCGTCCGGGCGTGGCGCGAGGCGATCGCCACGCTGCCGCCCGGCAACCGGCGGGCCGGGCTGTGCCTCAAGGTGGCCCAGATGGTCGTGGCCCGCTGGGGCGGGTTCCGGGCGCCGGCCGACCCCGCGCTGGGCGACCGGGTCATCGACGCGGGCCTGGCGGTCGTCACCGACCCGGCGATCGAGGCGCAGCTGCTCGCCCTGCGCGCGCTGTGCGGCAGCCGCTGGACCGGCACCGGGCGCGCCGATCCGCTGCCGGCGCCGGGACGCAGCCGGGCCGCGGCCGGCGCGCGCCGGATCGCCGGGCGGCTGGGCTCGCCGACCCTGGGCGCGCTCGCGCTGCTGGGGCAGGCGTCGGTCTGCTTCCTCGAGGAGCGCTACGACGACGCGGTGGAGGCCGTGCTCGAGGAGGTCGCCCTGGTCGAGCAGGAGGGCCGCGACCGGGACCGGGCGCTCGGGCAGGCGATCGCCACCGTGGTCGTCGGCGGGGTGCGCGGCGACTACCGCGGCGCGCTGGAGCACGCGCGACGCTCGTACGACTGGGCCCGCGAGCTCTCCCCGCACGACCGGCTGCACGGCACCGCCGCGGTGCTGATCTGCCTCGAGCAGCTGGACCGCCTCACCGAGGTGGACGCCTACCTCGACGAGCACCTGAGCCTGCGGCAGGGTCCGCTGGCCGCGATGAGCTGCCCGTACATCCGCAGCGGCCCGCTCGTGGGCGCGCTCGCGCTGGCCGGTCGCGGCGAGCCCGAGCGGGCGCGCGAGGTGGCCGCCACGGTGGTTCCCGACCACGATCACCCGGGCATGGCCGAGGCGATGCGCGCGCTGCTCGACCTGCGGCTCGGCGACGTCACGGCGGCGCGGGCAGCCGCCGGGCGGATGGTCGCGCTGGGGCGGCGTCCCGGCCCCGAGGAGATCCCGCTCGAGTCGTGGGTGCTGGTGCAGGCGCTCGAGGCGGCCGGCGACCACGCGGCGCTGCGGCGGTTCCTGCCCCGGGCGCGCGAGGCGGCGCGCTATCTGGCGCTGCTCCGGCCGTGCTGCGAGCGGATCTCACGCCTGGATCCAGTCGAAGGTGCGTGAGACCGCGCGCTGCCAGTTGCCGTACTCCGTCTCACGCCGGCCGGGCTCCATCGTGGGCAGCCACTGCGCCGCGCGGTGCCAGTTGCGGCGCAGACCCTCGAGGTCGGGCCAGTAGCCGACGGCCAGCCCGGCCCCGTAGGCAGCGCCCAGCGAGACGGTCTCGGCGGCCAGGGGGCGGACGACCGGGACGTCCAGCACGTCGGCGATGTACTGCATCAGCAGGTTGTCGGCCGTCATGCCGCCGTCGACGCGCAGCGTGGACATCGCCAGGCCGGAGTCGGCGTTCATCGCGTCGACCACCTCGCGGGTCTGCCAGGCGCTCGCCTCGAGCACCGCCCGCGCGAGGTGACCCTTGGTGATGTACGAGGTGAGGCCCACGATGACCCCGCGGGCCTCGCTGCGCCAGTACGGGGCGTACAGCCCGCTGAACGCCGGCACGATGTAGCACCCGCCGTTGTCGCTCACCGTGCGCGCGAGCGTCTCGATCTCGGGCGCGCTGGCGATCAGCTCGAGCTGGTCACGGAACCACTGCACCAGCGAGCCGGTGATGGCGATCGAGCCCTCCAGGGCGTACGCCGCCGGTTCGCCCTCGATCTGGTACGCCACCGTGCTGAGCAGCCCGTGCGTCGAGCGGACCAGCTCGGCGCCGGTGTTGAGCAGCAGGAAGCTGCCGGTGCCGTACGTGCACTTGGCCTCCCCCGGCGCGAAGCAGGTCTGCCCGAACAGCGCCGCCTGCTGGTCGCCGAGCGCCGCGCCGATGCGCACGCCGGGAAAGGCCGACGTGGCCGTGCCGAACACGCCGACGGACGGGCGCACCTCGGGCAGCATCGCGCGCGGGATGCCGAAGAACGCCAGCGACTCCGGCGACCAGTCCAGCGTGTGCACGTCGAGCAGCAGCGTGCGGCTGGCGTTGGTGACGTCGGTGACGTGCAGGCCGCCGGTGAGCTTCCAGATCAGCCAGGTCTCCATCGTGCCGAACAGCACCTCGCCGCGCTCGGCCCGCTCCTGCAGGCCCGGGTGGTGGTCGAGCATCCAGCGCAGGCGCGGTCCGGAGAAGTACGTGGCCAGCGGCAGGGCCGACCGGTGGCGTACGCCCTCGGCGCCGTCCGCCTCCCCCAGCCGGCCCACCATCGTGTCGGTGCGGGTGTCCTGCCAGACCACGGCGTGCCCGATCGGGTTGCCGGTCGCCCGGTCCCACAGGATCGTGGTCTCCCGCTGGTTGGCGATGCCGACCGCGGCCACCTGGTCGATCGACGCCCCGGCCCGGCGCAGCGCCTCGGGCCCGAGCCGTTCGACGTTGCGCCAGATCTCGGCGGCGTCGTGCTCCACCCAGCCCGGCCGCGGGTAGTACTGCTTGTGCTCCTGCTGGGCGAGGGAGACGAGCTGGCCGCGGCGGTCGAAGACGATGCACCGGGTCGACGTGGTGCCCTGGTCGATGGCGACGACATAGCGCTCGGACATGGTCCCTCCCCAAGGGGTGTCAGTGGCGGGCGGCTCCGAGGTCACGGGACACCGCGCGGGCGGCGTCGCGTACGTTGGCCACCAGCTGCGGCCGTGGGCGGTACCGGCTGTCGCACAACCGCTCGACGTGGCCGGAGATGCCGATGGCGCCGACGACCAGACCGCCGTACGCCCGGATCGGCGCGGCGATCGACGCCTCGCCCGGGGTCAGCTCCTCGATGTCGGCGCTCCAGCCGGCGTCACGCACCTCGCGCAGCGCGAGCGCGAGGTCGCGGGGCCGGGTGAGGGTGCGGCTGGTGAACCGGTCGAGCCGGGCGGGCGGCGTCACCCCGTACGCCAGCAGGGACTTGCCCAGGGCGGTCGCGTGCAGCGGCAACAGGCTGCCCACGTCGAGGGTCTGGAACGTGTCGTCGGGCCGGAACACGTGGTGGACGATCAGCACCTGTCCCTCGAGGACCGTGCCGATGCGCACCGCCTCCCCGCTGCGCGCGGCCAGCGGGTCGGCCCAGTTGATCGAGCGGGATCGCAGCTCGTTGACGTCGAGGTAGCCGGTGCCCAGCCGCAGCATCGCCGCGCCGAGCTGGTAGTGGCCGGAGGCGCGGTCCTGCTCGACGAAGCCCACCTTGCGCAGCGTCTGCAGGATGCCGTGGGTGGTGCCCTTGGCCAGGTCGAGCGAGCGCGCGATCTCGCCGAGCGACAGCCGTCCGGCGCCGGCCGCGAGCAGACGCAGCACCGCGGCGGCGCGCTCGATCGACTGCACTGTTCCCGGCACGTGTCGACGATATGTCTCCGCCCAGACGCGCCCGCCCGTCAACGTTCGACATTGTCGAATGGTGTTCATTGTTCGTGCCGGTGCGGCTACCTAGCGTCCTGCAAGAGGTCGACCTGGAGGAGGCCACATGGCGTCACGACTCAAGGTCCCGGGGCTGGTTGCCGAGTTGGCGGCCGAGTTCGCCGGAACCATGATCCTCATCTTGTTCGGTGTCGGTGTCGTGGCCCAGGTGGCCGGCGCCGAGATCGGCGACCACGACAGCATCGCCTGGGCCTGGGGGCTCGGCGTGATGCTCGGCGTGTACGTGGCCGGGCGGATCAGCGGGGCGCACCTGAACCCCGCGGTCACCATCGCGCTGGCGGTGTTCAAGGGCTTCGAATGGCGCAAGGTCCTGCCGTACAGCATCGCGCAGACCCTCGGCGCGTTCGTCGCCGCGCTGATCGTGCGGTGGAACTACACCGAGGTCCTGCACGCCGCGGACCCCGGCCTGACCATCAAGACTCAGGGCGTCTTCTCGACCCTGCCCGGCAACGGGGCCCTGCCGGTCGGCGAGTGGGGCGCCTTCCGCGACCAGATCATCGGCACGGCGATCCTGCTGTTCCTGATCCTGGCCATCACCGACGCGGCCGGCACTCCCCCGGCCGCCAACCTCGCCCCGTTCGTCATCGGCCTGCTGGTGGTCGGCATCGGCATGGCCTGGGGCACCAACGCCGGGTACGCGATCAACCCGGCCCGCGACTTCGGACCGCGACTCGCCAGCTTCCTCACCGGCTACGGCGGGGCATGGCGGGACCAGACGGGGTATCTCTATTTCTGGATCCCGATCGTGGCGCCCATCCTGGGCGGGGTGCTCGGCGCCGGCCTGTACCAGGGGTTGATCGGCCGGTACCTGCCCGCCCTGGGCCAGGAGCCGGGGCAACTGCCCGACCAGCAGACCAGAGAGACTGTGGAGGCACGCAATGGCTGACTTCGTCGGCGCCGTCGACCAGGGCACGACCAGCACCCGGTTCATGATCTTCGACCACGGCGGCAACGAGGTGGCGCGCCACCAGCTCGAGCACGAGCAGATCCTGCCGCAGGCCGGGTGGGTCGAGCACAACCCGGTCGAGATCCTGGACCGTACGGTCACCGTCACGCGCACGGCCATGCAGAAGGCCAACCTGCAGGCGAGCGACCTGGCCGCGCTGGGCATCACCAACCAGCGCGAGACCGCGGTGGTGTGGGACCGCACGACCGGCCGGCCCTACTACAACGCCATCGTCTGGCAGGACACCCGCACCGACCGGATCGCCTCGGCGCTCGACCGCGACGGCCGCGGCGACGTGATCCGCCGCAAGGCCGGGCTGCCCCCGGCCACGTACTTCAGCGGCGGCAAGATCCAGTGGATCCTCGAGAACGTCGACGGGGTCCGCGAGGCGGCCGAGCGCGGCGACGCGATCTTCGGCAACACCGACAGCTGGCTGCTGTGGAACATGACCGGCGGCGTCGACGGCGGCAACCACCTCACCGACGTGACCAACGCCAGCCGCACGATGCTGATGAACCTCGAGACCCTCGACTGGGACGACGAGCTGCTCAGCTTCTTCGGCATTCCGCGGTCGATGCTGCCCGAGATCCGGCCGTCGTCCGACCCCGCCACGTACGGGGTGGCGCGCTGGCCGGGCCCGCTGGGCGGCGAGGTGCCGCTGACCGGCGACCTCGGCGACCAGCAGGCGGCCACGGTCGGGCAGGTGTGCTTCGCGCCGGGCGAGGCCAAGAACACGTACGGCACCGGCAACTTCATGCTGCTCAACACCGGCACCGAGCTGGTGCGCAGCGAGAACGGCCTGCTGACGACCGTCTGCTACAAGTTCGGCGACTCCGCGCCGATCTACGCGCTGGAGGGTTCGATCGCGGTGACCGGCTCGGCCGTGCAGTGGCTGCGCGACCAGCTGCACATCATCCGGGAGGCGGCCGAGAGCGAGCGGCTCGCCTCGCAGGTGGAGGACAACGGCGGCGTCTACTTCGTGCCGGCGTTCTCCGGGCTGTTCGCCCCCTACTGGCGCTCCGACGCCCGCGGCGCCATCGTGGGCCTGTCCCGCTTCAACACCGACGCGCACATCGCGCGGGCCACGCTCGAGTCGATCTGCTACCAGAGCCGCGACGTGGTCGACGCGATGGCGCAGGACTCCGGCGTGACGCTCGACGTGCTCAAGGTGGACGGCGGCATCACGGCGAACAACCTTGCCATGCAGATCCAGGCGGACGTGCTCGGCGTGCCGGTCAGCCGGCCGGTCGTCGCCGAGACCACCGCGCTGGGCGCCGCGTACGCGGCCGGGCTGGCGGTCGGGTTCTGGAAGAACACCGACGAGCTGCGCGAGAACTGGAACGAGTCGCAGCGCTGGGAGCCGCAGTGGTCCTCGGAGCAGCGGGAGACGGGCTACGGAAGGTGGAAGAAGGCCGTGGAACGCACCCTCGACTGGGTCGACGTGGACTGATGATGACCGTCGCACTCTCCCCGCAGTATCGGGACTCGGCGCTGGCCGCGCTGGCCGGCGCCGAGCTCGACGTCCTGGTGGTCGGCGGCGGCGTGGTCGGGGCGGGGGCGGCGCTCGACGCCGCCACCCGCGGCCTGTCCGTCGGCCTGGTCGAGGCGCGCGACCTCGCGTCCGGCACGTCGAGCCGCTCCAGCAAGCTGCTGCACGGCGGCCTGCGCTACCTCGAGATGCTCGACTTCGCCCTGGTCCGGGAGGCCCTGCACGAGCGCGACCTGATCCTGTCGCGCCTCGCGCCGCACCTCGCGCGGCCGGTCCGGTTCCTCTACCCGCTCAAGCACCGCGCGTGGGAACGCGCCTACGCGGGCGCGGGCGTCACGCTCTACGACACGATGGCGCTGGGCGGCGGCATGCCGCGGCACCGCCAGCTCACCCGCACCGGCGCGCTGCGGGTCTGCCCGGCGCTGCGCAAGGAGGCGCTGGTCGGGGCGATCCAGTACTACGACGCGCAGGTGGACGACGCGCGGCACACGATGTTCCTCGCGCGCACCGCGGCGGCGTACGGCGCGCACGTGGCCTCGCGCACCGAGGTGGTGGGCTTCCTGCGCGAGGGGGAGCGCGTCACCGGCGTACGGGTCAAGGATCTGGAGTTCGACCGGGAGTTCGAGGTCCGCGCCCAGCAGGTGATCAACGCGACCGGGGTGTGGACCGACGACACCCAGGCGCTGGTCGGCGAGCGCGGCCAGTTCCACGTGCGCGCCTCCAAGGGCATCCACCTGGTGGTGCCGCGCGACCGCATCCAGTCGGCGAGCGGCCTGATCCTGCGCACCGAGAAGAGCGTGCTGTTCGTGATCCCGTGGGGCCGCCACTGGATCGTCGGGACCACCGACACCGACTGGTCGCTCGACAAGGCGCACCCCGCGGCGTCCAGCACCGACATCGACTACCTGCTCGAGCACGTCAACTCGGTGCTGTCCACGCCGCTGACCCGCACCGACGTGCAGGGCGTGTACGCCGGCCTGCGCCCGCTGCTCTCCGGCGAGTCCGAGGCCACCTCGCAGCTGTCCCGCGAGCACATGGTCGGCAGCCCCGTGCCCGGGCTGGTCGTGGTCGCCGGCGGCAAGTACACGACGTACCGGGTGATGGCCCGCGACGCGGTCGACGCCTGCGTGCACGGGCTGGGCCGCTCGGTCGCCAAGTCGTGCACCGACCGCGTGCCGCTGCTCGGCGCGGAGGGCTTCCCGGCACTGTGGAACCGCCGCCGCATCCTGGCCGACGAGTCGGGACTGCACGTGGCCCGCGTCGAGCACCTGCTGGGCCGCTACGGCTCGCTGGTGCACGAGGTGCTCGGCCTGCTCACCGCCGACCCATCGCTGGCCCGGCCGCTGACCGGGGCCGACGACTACCTGCGGGCGGAGATCGTCTACGCCGCCGGTCACGAGGGCGCCCGCCACCTCGAGGACGTGCTCACCCGGCGCACCCGCATCTCGATCGAGACCTTCGACCGCGGCGTCATCTGCGCGGCCGAGGTCGCCGAGCTGATGGCGGGGGTGCTCGGGTGGACGCCCGAGCAGACCGCCCGCGAGGTGGAGCACTACCGCGCCCGGGTGGAGGCCGAACGCGAGTCGCAGGAGCAACCCGACGACGAGACCGCCGACGCGACGCGGCTGGGCGCCCCCGACGTGGTCCCGGTGACCGCCTCGCGGGCCTGACCGGTCAGCCGACGAACAGCACCTCCCGGAAGGCCGGGCTCGGTCCTTCCAGGAGGCGCTGTCGCCGGTGGCGCAGGTGCAGGTCGAAGAAGGCGAGCGGGTACGCCTGCTGGATCCGCACCGCCCGGGCCGGGGGGAAGGTGCCGACCCAGCCGGCGAGCTCCTCGGCGCTCATCCCGGTGATCGCCGCCAGCTGCGGGATCAGCCACTGGGTGTCGCAGAAAACGGCGTGGGGCGCGCACTTGGCGTGCACCTGGAGCCGCCACCCGCGCAGCAGCGGCCAGAACTCGGCGACGCCGGACTCCTCGCCGCCCGGGACGTTCTCGGCGGTCATCAGCATGAACGGCCGGTCGAGCTCGGCGGCGGGCGGCTGGGACAGCATCGGGCCGTCCAGGCTGAGCCCGGCCCGCACCCGCCGGTCGACGTTCATGACCAGGGCCGTCGCGGTCGCGCCCTTGGAGAAGCCGTACATGCCGACGCGGCTCAGGTCGAGGGCGGCGCCCAGGCCGGCCGGCAGCGGGCGGCGCCCGGCGTCGGGGTTGCGCCCGGCGGCGAGCTCCTCGATGCGGTCAAGGACGAACCGGACGTCGCGGGCGTGATCCCACGGCGTGGAAGACACCTCGGTGGGGACGATGAGCCGGCCGTCCGGGAACTCGCCGTACGAGTCGTTCGGGCTGTTCACCGTGACCACGACGTAGCCGTGGCTGGCGAGCTCCTGGGTCACGATCGTCGCCTCGGACCGGTGCCCGCCGGCGCCGTGGGAGAACAGGACGACGGGCAGCCGGCCGGAGGTCCGCAGCACCGGTGCTCCCCCGTGGCCGGCGGTCCGGGGCGCCGCCGCGACGTCGGCGCCGAAGCCGGCCGACTCGAGCAGCGCCCGCATCGGCGCGGCGGGCAGCCACGGCACGACCGGATGGCGCCGGGCGTCGCGGGTGGCGGGATACCAGACGCCGGCCATCAGCTCCCGGCCGTGCCCGGCCAGGTGCAGCGACACGGCGCCGACCGGGTGCGGTCCGGTGGGCGGGGGCAGCGTGAGCCGGGCGGCGGCCGCCGAGCCGCGAGCGGCGCCGAGCGGCACGGCGGCCCCGGCGGCGAGCGCGGCGGTGAGCAGGCTCCGGCGGGTCAGGGCGAGGGTCATCGGTCCTCCGGGGTGGTGGTTTCGACGCGGCTGATGAGCTGCTTGAGCCGCCGGATCTCGTCGGCCAGCGCGGTGTCGCCGGCGGCGGTGAGGGTGATCCAGGTGCGGCCGCGCTTGCCCTCGTAGCCCTTCTCGACCTCGACGAGCCCGGCCTCCTCCAGCACGCTCAGGTGCTTGGAGAGGTTGCCGGCGGTCAGCTCCAGATGCGTGCGCAGATAGCCGAACTCGACCCGGCGTGCCTCGTGCGTGATGGTCAGGATGCCGAGCCGCACGCGCTGGTGCACCACCTCGTCGAGCCCGGTGACCGGGTGCGCGGCGTCCGGATCGGGCACGCCGGTCACGGCCGTCACCGCTGCCGCCGGTGGGCCGCCCGGAACCCGGCGGCGCCCAGCAGCAGCACGACGCCGGCGAGGAGCTGAGGCACCGCCATTCCCGTGCGGAGACCCCAGTGCGGCGGCCCGAAGCCGAAGTCCATCGGCAGCACCAGCAGCACCAGAGCCAGGTAGGCCAGGGTGAACAGCAGCAGCGCGACGTTGCGCTCCACCCGGGCCAGCACGAGCAGCCCGATGCCGATCGCCCCCCACGGCATGATCAGGCGGTCGAGCACGAACCACCAGTACGGCAGCGGATCCATCGGCGCCGGGTGGCTCCGGAGGTACAGGGCGGCGGCCACCGCCACGCCGGTGAACACGACGGTGGTCACGGCGCCCGTGATCGCGTACGGCAGGACCCGCGCGCCCAGGCCCCGCGCCCGGGCGGCCCGCACGTAGCAGACGGCGATAGCCGCGTACGCCAGCAGCAGCGCCGGGGGCCAGTAGTAGAGCAGGCCGCGCCGGGCGAACTCGCAGCTGCCGTCGGGGTGGCAGCGCACCCACATGCCGAACCAGTCGAACGGGATCCCCGCGAGCGTCACCGCGCCGAGGATCGTCAGCGCGGCCCAGGTCATCCGCTGGTCGCGCCGGACCTGGTGGGTGAGGGCGCGCACGTCCGAAAGCAACTGCCGGGGGTCGGCGCCCAGGGGCACCGCTTCGCTGTCCATGCCAACAGGTTTCCACAACAAACCAGTCGGCGCTAGTGCGAATGTCTACTTCGGCCCTCAGCTGGTCGATGCGTTTTTTGGTGGGGCCCGCGGCGGACGGTCGGCGGCGGTGCGTTGGTGGATCGCCAGCGCGGCGCGCGGCACGTCGGCGCGGCCGGAGAGGCAGCGCGTTGGCGCGGCGGTGCGTTGGCGCGGCGGTGCGTTGGCGGGTCGCTCGGGCGTGCGCTGCGTTGGCGCGATGGGTTGGCGTGGCGGCGCGTTGGCGGATCGCTGGGTTGGCGGATCGGTGGGTTGGCGCGTTGGCGGACGGGTGGGTCGGCGAGCCGGCAGCCGACGGTCGGCGCAGTGGCGCGTCGCCGTCGGGGTGCCGGCCGGGCGGCTCGGGAGTGGCTTCAGCGGGGAGTGAGCGGGACAGATCCGGCCGGCTTGGAAGCGATGGAGGTCGGCTGGGCCGTGGTCGAGAAGCGCGAGGGAGCGGGCGGGGATGCGGAAGGCGCTGCACCCGGGCGCGAGGTCGGCTTGATGGATGAAGAGGGCTTCGTCGGCGCGGCTGAAGTCGTCGGGGTGAGGGGGACGGGCTTCGCCGGAGAGGCTGGGTCCGTCGGCGCGGTGGGCTGACCGGGTGAGGCGGGCTTCGTCGGAGAGGCGGGGTGGGTGGTCGGGGCGGGTTGAGCGGGTGAGGCGGGCGAGGCCGGTGGCGCCGGCGGCGGATCGGCGGGCCGGAGCAGGACGAACGCCGTGACCGTCGCGGCTGCGGCGGCGAGGCCGGCGGCCGGCGGCAGCCACCATCGGGCCGGCGTGCCGCGGCGGGACGGGGCCGGCTCGAAGCGCAGGTCGCGGGTCGTGACGGCGGCGGCCCGGGCGGACAGGGCCGCGCGCAGGCGCCGTTCGAGGTCGGGCTCGGTCATCTCTCCCCCAGCTGGGCGCGGAGCAGCGTCAGGGCGCGGTGCGCGGTCGACTTGACGGTTCCGGTGGTGATCCGCAGGGCGCCGGCGATCTCGCGCTCGGAGAGGCCGGACCAGTAGCGCAGGACGACGACCTGGCGCTGCCGGGTGGTCAGCCGGCCCAGTGCCCGGATCACCTCCCGGTCGCCCGCCCCGAGCAGGGCCTCGTCCTCCGCGGCCGGCGCGGGGTCCGGGCGCGGTGGCAGGTAGGCCCGGGCGATCCGGCGCCGGCGCAGCGCGGAGCGGGCCGCGTTCATGACGGCGGACACCAGGTAGGCGTCCGGGTCGGCGACGGCGTCCAGGTCGGTGCCGTGCCGGCGGTAGAGCCGGGTGAAGACGTCCTGGACGATGTCCTCGGCGGTGGGCAGGTCGTCGACCATGAGCACGGCCAGCCGGACCAGCGGCAGGCGCCGCTCCCGATAGAGCTCGTCGATCGCGGGCGCCGCACTCACCGCCGTCACGACGGTGCCCGGGGCGGCCCCTCGCCTCCAGCGCAGCAGCGACGCAGGCAACGGCAGCACGGAGATCACAAAGGGCCTCGCGGGGGTGGGGTTCGGGGATGGCGGCGGACGCGCCGGCCGTACGGAGGCGGCCGGCGCGCCCGGCCTCAGGAAGCGGACCGGGCCGAAGAGGTCGGCGCCGGCGCGGTGGCGGGCGTCCGCGTGGAAGCAGGAGCCGGTTCGGCGGTCGGCTTCCACCCCGACGCGGAAGGAGCCGGGTCCCCGGTCGGCTTCCATCCCGACGCGGAGGGAACCGGCTCGCCCGTCGGCTTCCACCCCGACGCGGACGGAACCGGCTCGGCGGTCGGCTTCCGCGCCGAAGCGGAGGGGGTCAGTTCCGCGGAGGCGGAGGGGGAGGCGGAGGGAATCGGTTCCGCGGAGGCGGAGGCTGACGGAGCCGGTTCCGCGGAGGCGGAGGCTGATGGAGCCGGCGAGACAGCCGGGGCGGGCGTCGTGTCGTCGGCGAAGGCGGCTACGGCGGACACCCCGCCGATGGCGACGACGGCCGCGGCCCCGGCGGTGACCGCGAGGGCCCGGGTGGATCTGCGCATCTCAAGCTCCAGCACTTGTCGGTCGGTGCACTGTCGCCCGGAAGGACGCGCAGATCCTCAAAAGGTTGGCGGCGCGGTTGTGACCTGTAGCACAGCTAGCTGCCGCGCTCGCGCTTCACCAGCTCGCGGACGGCGGGGGCGACCTCGGCGGCGAGCACCTCGGCGGTGCGCGGGTCGTCGGAGGCGACGATGAAGCCGCTGATGCCGTGGTTCAGGGCCAGCCCGGCGAAGTACTCGACCTGCTGGGCCGGCGGGCCCTCGACGGCCAGGAAGTTCAGCAGGCGGCGTACGGCGGAAGGGGACCGTCCGGCCGCGGTGGCGGCCTCGTCGATGCGGGCGTTCATCCCGGGCAACGAGCCGACGCCGTCGGGCAGGTAGTTCAGCGACGGCAGCCATCCGTCGCCGAGGCGGCCGGTCAGCGCGAGCATCCTGGGCTTGTAGGCGCCGATCCAGATGCCGACGTCGTGGGCCGGGCGCGGGCCGCGCTTGGCGCCGGCGACCGTGTAGTACGTGCCCCGGTGGTCGACGCGCTCGCGGGTGCCGGTGTCCCACAGGTCGCGGATGATCGGGATCGCCTCGGCCAGCGCGTCGACGCCCTGCGCCGGGGTGAGCCGGCGGCCGCCCATCGCGGCCACGCCGTCGGGGAAGGCGCCCGCGCCGAGGCCCAGCTCGACGCGGCCGCCGGTCAGCACGTCGAGCGACGCCACGGCCCGGGCGAGCACGGCGGGCGGGCGCAACGGCAGGTTGAGCACGTTGCCGGTGAGCCGGATCCGCTCGGTGCGGGCCGCCGCGTACGTCATCAGCGTCCACGTGTCGAGGAACGCGGGCTGGTAGGGGTGGTCCTGGAACGTCACCAGGTCGAGGCCCGCACGGTCGGCGGCCACGGCCAGGTCGACCGCCCGGGCGTCGGGTGTGACGAAGGTGCCGAACAGCAGGTCGTGCCCGTAGTCGGTCATTTCTCCCCCTCCGGATCGATGCCGAAGTTGTCGCGGAACAGGAAGGTGGGGTCGTAGCGGCGCTTCAGCTCGCGCAGCCGCGCCAGCGTCGCGGGCGGGAACGCGTCGTGCAGGCGCTCGGGCCGCCGGTCGGTCTCGAAGCTGAGGTAGAGCCCGTCGAAGTGGGCGGCGAGCCGGTCCCATGCCTCGTCGAGACCCCGCCGGTCGGCGCCGAGCGCGGTCACCTGGAACTCGGACGTACGGTGGGCGAACGCCGTGGCCTCGGGCGGAGTGTCGGCGATGGCGCCGCCCATGTGCCGCAGCTGGAAGAACGCCGCCTGACCCGTGCTCAGCAGCCGGGCGGCGTCGCGCGCGAACTCGTCGGTCAGCTCGGGCAGGAACCCCGACCGCGCCACCGGCTCGCCCCGGCCGTGGTGGCCGCCGGGACCGACGTCGGCCGCCTGGGCCATCACGCCGGCGTACCGGGTGAGCGCCACCTGCTGCTGCGCGAGCAGGCCGGTCGTCGCGAACGGGGTGAGCCGCTCCACGATCACGTCGGGATCGGACGCGTCGACCAGCCCGTACATCTGGATCACCGACTGTCCCTGGCGCGGCGGGCCGGTGAGCCAGAAGACGGTCGTGTCCCGGGGAGCCTCGCGGGCGGCTTTCCCGTACGCCCGCAGGGACTGCTCGATGTCATTGGTGACCAGCACGAGCTGCGCCCAGCCGACCTCGCGCACCTGCTCCACCTCGAACTCGAACGCGGTCGCCACCCCGAAGTTGGCGCCGGCCCCGCGTACCGCCCAAAACAGCTCGGGATTCTCGTCGGCGCTCGCCCGCACCGGGGTCCCGTCGGCGAGCACCAGCTCGACGGCGCGCAGCCGGTCGATCGTCAGGCCGTGCTCGCGGGACAGCAGCCCGATGCCGCCGGCGGTCGCGAGCCCGCCCACGCCCACTCCCCCGTAGTCGCCCGAGCCCAGCGCCCAGTCGTACTTGTCCAGCACCGCGGCGACCTGCTTCCACGTGGCGCCGGGCCCGACCCGGACGAGGCGGCGGTCCTCGTCGAGCACCTCCACGCCGTTCAGGTCGCCGACGTCGAGCACCAGGCCGCCGTCGTTGGTGGACCGGCCGCTCACGCCGTGGCCGCCGCTGCGCAGGCCGAACGGCAGGTCACGGTGCTCACGCGCGACCGCGAGCGCGTCGGCCACCTCGGCGGGCGTCCGCGGCCGCAGGATCAGCGCCGGCGAACCGCCCCGCATGTAGGTCGAGCGGCGGGCCCGGTAGCCCGGGTCGCCCGGCTCCAGCGCCACCAGCGTCGCCGGGACGTCACCGAACCGCCGGGCCGCCGCAGCAGCCGGGCGGACCCGCGGGCCCGCCAGCTCCTCCAGCGTCTCGAGCGCCTTCTCCAGCATCTCCGGCGACGCGGCCGGCAGGTCGGCCGGCACGTCGATCGACGCGTGCGGGTCGCGGGCGGCTCGCCAGACGGCCGCCGTCCACGGATCGAGTTCGCTCTCGTCGCTCACAACTTCTCCGATCGTCGTCTAGCTAGATAGTATTAAGAACAGACGATCTGTCCAGCAGATAGGATGGCAGGGTGAGCGAGGCGACAGACGACTTCGGCGCGGCGCTGGGCATCCTGCTGCGGTCCTACACCGACCGCGTCGGCCCGAAACTCGGCGACTTCCCGCACGGCTCCCGCGGCTACCAGACGTTGTGCGAGGTGGTGCAGGGCACGCCGCCCAGCCAGGCGGCGCTCGCGGCGCGGCTGGGCATCGACCGCACGATGATGACCTACCTGATCGACGACCTGGTCTCCGCCGGGCTCGTCGAGCGCCGCCCCAACCCCGACGACCGCCGCCAGCGCCGCATCGTCGCCACCGAGCGCGGCCGCGAGGCGATCGCCGCACTGTGCGGGCAGGTCGCCGAGGCCGAGGAGGCCGCGCTGGGCACCCTCGACGCCGACGAGCGCGCCCAGTTCCGCCGGCTGCTCGTCAAGGCGTCCGGCGGCACACCCCGCCACACCGTCGAGGCCTGCTCCATCGTCGAGGAGGCGCTCGAGGTCTGACCCGCTCGTGGGAAAAACCACAATCCGGCCGGGCGAGCCACGAGACGGCCCGCTCCGTGCGTCCCTAAGGCGAAGATCCACTGCCGCGAGGGGGCGTACGGATGAGGGTTGCTCGGACGGTGGCCGCCGCGCTGCTGCTGGTCGCGGCCGCCGGATGCAGCACGGCCGACCCGCCCGCCACTCCCGCGCCCTCGACCTCGTCCGCCGCGCCGCCCAGCCCGAGCTCCTCCCCGCCCACGCCGACACCCCGCCAGGCGGCCCTCGCCGCCCTGCCGGCGAACCTGCGCGTCCGGATCCCCCAGTTCGCGCCGCCGCCCGCCCCCGTCAAGGTCGCGCTGCCGGCGAACGGCACGGCCGGCTGGTTCAGCCGCCTCCCCGTGAACCAGCGGGTCGCCTTCATCACCATCGACGACGGCTGGGTGAAGGACCCGCACGCGCTGCGGCTGTTCCAGGCCGCGGCCGTGCCGGTCACGCTGTTCCTCGAGGTCGACGCGATCAAGGACGACCCGGCCTACTTCGCCCGGCTGCGCACCGCCGGCGCCACGATCCAGAACCACACGATCAGCCATCCCGTGCTCAAGGGCCGGTCGTACGCCTTCCAGAAGCACGAGGTCTGCGGCGGCGCCGACCGGCTCCAGCAGCTCTACGGGCAACGCCCCACGCTGTTCCGCCCGCCCGGCGGCGCGCACGACACCACCACGCTGCGGGTGGTGCACGACTGCGGGATGAAGGCCGCGTTCTTCTGGAAGGAGGCCACCAACAAGGGCAAGGTGTTCTACCAGGAGGGCCATGGCGTGCAGCCCGGCGACATCATCCTGATGCACTTCCGCCCGCGCTTCGTCGACGACTTCCTGGCCGTGCTCGCCGCCGTGCACCGCGCGGGCCTGACGCCCGCCCGGCTCGAGGACTACATTCCCTGATCGTGACGACGATCCTCGTGCCGTACCACCAGGACGACCAACTCCCCGACGACGATCTCCCCGTACGCGCCGACGTCACCGTACGTCCGCCCCTGCCCGACGGCGACGTGTGGCACCGGGTCTCCGCCGTGTACGAGGCGACCGCCGCCGCAGTCGCCGCAGCCACCGACATGCCGGTCGTCGTCTCCGGCGACTGCCTGATCGCCGGCGGCACCGTCGCCGGCGTCCAGCGCACCGGCGTCGACCCCGCCGTCGTCTGGTTCGACGCCCACGGCGACGTGCACACCCTGCAGACCAGCACCTCCGGCTACCTCGGCGGCCTGTCGCTGCGGCTGATCACGGGGGCGCATCCCGAGCTGTACGCCGATCGGATCGGGTTGCGACCCGTCGCCCCGGAGCGGGCCGTGCTCGTGGACGCCCGCGACCTCGACCCGGCAGAGGCGGAATACCTGGAGGGAAGCGCCACCCGGCGCATCGCCGTGGAGGACGTCACGGCAGAAAGCGTGCCGCCCGGGCCGCTGGTGGTGCACATCGACCTCGACGTGATCGACGCTGCGGAACTGCCGGGGTTGCGGTTCCCGGTGGAGGGCGGCCCTTCGAGCGGGGCGGTGCTGGCCGCGTGCGAGCGGTTGCTCGAGACGGGGCGCGTGGTTGCGCTCGACGTCGCCTGCCCGTGGTGGCCCGCCGCCGGCGATCCGGAGCGCTCGGGGCGGGCTCGTCTGCTCGCCCATTTAGCCCTACCCCGCCCACCCAGGGGGCCGGCCTGAGAGTACGGCGCTCGTGGGCCACTTTTCGGGTTGTCCACAGGGCATCGGCCGTGATGTGGCTGACAATTCGCTCCGCCGGGGCCGGGCCGCCGTGGCTGTCGGGCGGTGAGGAGTGGCGCGACGCAGCGGCTGGCCAGGGGCAACAGCGCGCGAGCGTCGACTAGCGCAACGGATCGGCCATGACGCGGACGCCCGGGCGGCGCTGGGCGGTGGGGCGGCGGGAGCGGCGCGGGCACCACGAGCAGTACGTCGAGCGCCGCGGGCAGAGGGAGCGGAGCGCCGTGGGCGGCGGCGGGCGACGTGGGCCGGGAAGAAAGTCGGACCGCAGAGGCGTCGCAAGCGCGAACCCAGGCCGCGACGGCGGGCGGCGTCAGGAGGTGCGGCGCAGCAGCAACCAAGCGTCCGCGGGGAACAGCGTACGAGCCACCCACCAAGCGAAGCGCGAGTAATACGGCCGAGCCCCCGCAGCGTCCAGGATCCGGGGATCTTCGGCGTGGTGGTCGGCCCCGCGCCAGCGGAGGGTGCACTCGCCGGCGGCCAGGACGTTGCGGACCCAGTTGGTGCGGGCGCCCCAGGGCAGGTTGATGACGAAGACGGTGGGCGTCGCGATCGGCGTGACCGGGACGGACAGGCTGCGGCCGGAAACGCGGCCGCGGTGGTGCACGACCGCCCACAGCGGGAAGGCGCGGCGGCCGGCCAACGTGCGGACCACGGGTGCGGTGGCTCGGGCGAAGCGCCAGGAAGTGCTGCTCGGGGCGGTTGTCATGCGGTCGAGTGTGGGCGCCGCAAGGGGGCTGCTGCTTCCCCGGGATCCGTCAGCGCGCGTGGCGGGTTTCCGTCACGCCAACGGGTGGCGCAGCGCGCGTGGCGGGTTTCCGTCACGCCGGCGGGTGGCGTAGGGCGCGTGGCGGGTTTCCGTCACGCCGGCGGGTGGCGCAGGGCGTGGGCGACGGCAGCCGTACGGCCTCGGACGCCCAACTTGCGGTAGATGTTGGCCAGGTGGCGTTCGATGGTGTGCACGGCGATGCCGAGGTGCCGGGCGATCCCGGCGTTCGAGCTGCCCTCGGCCAGCAGCCGCAGCACCTCGCGCTCGCGGGCGGTCAGGACGAGGGGGCGAAGGCGCGCCACCCGGCCGGTCGTCACGAACTGGCTGACCAGGTGCAGGTCGGCGGCGGGGTCCTCGACGAACAGCGTGGGCGTCGAGCCGGGCAGCTCGACCAGCCGGCCGTCCGGCAGGGCCGCGGCGAGCCGCCGGAAGACCTCGACCGGGATCTGCTGCTCGCCCTGGCGGTGCAGCACGAGCGTGGGCGCCCGCACCCGGCCCACGTCGCCGGTCACGTCGATCTCCTGGGCGGCCTCGAACCACGCCTTGGCCACCGCCGCCGTGGTGGCCGTGCGGAAGGCCTCGGCGGTGAGCCGGCCCGAAGGCGTGACGTCCCAGCCCAGCCAGGCCGTCGCGGCGGCGTCGGCGAACAGGCTCCAGTCCTGGTCGACCAGTGACAGCAGCGCCTGGGTCTGCGCCGGCCGCATCGCCTCGCGCATCCGCGGGGCGCCGCCGAACAGCACCAGCCGCTCGACCCGCTCGGGGTGGCGGGCGGCGAACGCGATGGCCGTGGCCACCGAGTGGTAGTAGCCGAGCAGCGAAGCCCGCCGGATGCCGGCGTGGTCGAGTACCGCGGTCAGGTCGCGCAGGTGCGCCTCGACCCCCAGGTCGGTGAGGTCGATGCGCCGGTCGGAGGCTCCGGTGCCGCGGCCGTCGTACAGCACCACGGTGTGGTTGCGGGCCAGACCGGTGTACGCGTCCCGGACGGCGGGGATGCGCCACTGCGCCACGATGTTGCTCAGCGACGGCATCCAGACCAGCACCGGCCCCTGCCCGACCATCTGGTAGCCCAGCGTCACGCCGTCGCCGGCGCGGGCGAAGCGCAGGTCGGGCTGCACGTCCACGGGGGTCAGCCCGCCTTGCGGCGGCGTTCGATGTCGCGCAGGACCTCGGGGTCCCACTTCGAGGCGTCCCAGTCGTCGGCGGTGACCAGCGGCGGCGTCGCGGCGGGGAGCTCGTGGCCGGTCTCGCGCCGGAGGCGGGCGCGGACGGCGGCCACGCCGGCGAGCAGGACGGCCACGCCGCCGACGCGCAGGGCGATCTCGGCGGCGGCGGTGGTGGCGACGGTCGGCATGCGGCCGGGTACGACGTACGCCAGCACGGTCAGCACGACGCCGGCGGCCAGGGCGCCGTACCCGATCGGGCCGGGACCCGCGGCGGAGAGGCGGTGGGCGCTGACCAGCCAGACGACCGTGGAGATCAGCAGGCAGATCACGCAGACGAGGGTGACCGTGCCGGCGACCGCCCCGCCGATCAGCACGGACGCCTGGGTGCCCACGGCGGTGGGGTCGACCGCGCCGTTGCTGACCGCGGTGAGCCCGGCCAGCGCGAGCGCGTTCACGACCACCACCGCGATCGCGTAGGCGGCGCCGAACCGCATCACCCGGCGACTGGCCAGCGCGAAGGTCTCGGAGGTGTCGGAGTGCACGCCCAGCATCATGCCAGACCGGATACATCACCTCCTTATCGATGTATTTAGATGTTTGGTCGATGTCGGCCCGGGCGGCGGTGCGATCGGATGGCCTAGGTAACAGCCGTTCCACAAGGGAGGTACCGTGCGCACCCCACCCCGTGCGTTGGCGGGAACCGCTGCCGGGTTCTTAGCCGCCGCGATCGTGCTGACCGCCTCATCCGGCGGCAACGCGGCACCCGCGGCCCCGGCCCAGGCCCCTGCCGAAAAGGTGCAGGGCGACGACCATCACGACCACGTAGTCGACAACCGGCGGGGCCGGCTCGCCCCGACGAGCGGGCAGCGCGCGGCGGCGGCCGGCGCCCAGGCCCGATGGAACGCCCTCGGCACCCCCGCGTCGCTGACCGCGACCGGCGCGCCCCTCGAGGCGGGCCTTCCCGGCGACCCGGTGGCGGCCGCCCGGGCGTACGTCGGCAAGAACCTCGACGTGCTGGGGCTGACCTCCCGCGGAGCGGAGGCGCTGGAGCTGCTCACCACCTCGGCGATCGGCGAGGGCGCGGTCGTGGTGTTCCGGCAGAAGTTCGGCGAGCTGGTCGCCGGCCGCGACGGCCTGCTCAGCGTCGGCGTGCGCGACGGCAAGGTCTGGTACGTCAGCTCGTCGCTCGCCCGCGACGCCGTCGCGCCCGAGCCGGCCACGCTGATCGCCGACCAGGCCGCGGCGGCCGCCGCCAAGGAGGCGGGCGTCGCGAGCCCGACCGTGCTGGCGAACAAGCTCGTCGCGGTGCCGACCGCGGACCGGGGCGCCCGCGCGGCCTACCAGGTCACCTTCGGCGCCGACCTGACCGGCGCCGACCCGGTGGCGTTCACGACGTACGTCGACGCCCGCGACGGCAGCGTGCTCGTGCGCGAGAGCATCGTCGACCACGACAGCGACAACCCGTCGTGGGACGTGTTCCCGAGCTCGCCGCCCACGAACTACTCCAGCACCGACACCCGCAGCACCTGGTGCTGGACCCCGCAGCGCGGCTGCGACGAGGCCGTGGCGAGCAGCGCGTCGCCGCTGCCCTGGGACGTCGACCCGGCCACCAGGGAGCCCACGTTCACCACGCGCGGCAACAACGCGATCGCCGTGGAGAACTGGAACTCCAACGACCCGTACACGGTCGGCACCGAGACCGCGACGCCGCGGCCGAACCGCGACTACCGGTACCCGTGGACCAACCAGTGGCACCGGGAGCGCTGCTCGCCGGACGTATTCACCACGCCGCAGAGGAACGACATCGACGCGGCGCGCGCGAACCTGTTCGGGATGCACAACCGCATGCACGACTGGTCGTACCACCTGGGGTTCACCGAGGCGACCTGGAACATGCAGGACGACAACCTGCGGCCGGGCGGCCTGGGTGACGACTACGAGCAGGGCAACGCGCAGGCCGGCGGCATCACCGGCGGCCCGCCGAACTTCGAGGCCCGCAACAACGCCAACCAGATCACCCCGCCCGATGGCGAGGCGCCGATCACCAACATGTACCTGTGGCAGCCGATCGCGGCCGCGTTCTACCCGGAGTGCGTCGACGGCGACTACGACATGTCGGTGATCGGCCACGAGTACACGCACGCGATCACCAACCGCATGATCGCCGGTCCGGACGCGGGCCTGAGCTCGCCGCAGGGCATGAGCGAGAGCTGGTCGGACCAGCTCGCGATGGAATATCTGAACGAGCACGGCTACGCGCCGCGCGGCCGGCAGGCGTACACGATCGGGCAGTACGTCACCAGCGACCCGATCGCCGGCATCCGCAACTACAACATGAGCGACAGCCCGCTCAACTACTCCAGCCTCGACTACGACTTCGTGGGCCTGCAGGTGCACGCGTCCGGCGAGGTGTGGACGGCGACGAACTTCGACATCCGGCAGGCGTTCATCCGCAAGTACGGCGCGGGCACGCCCGCGCTGAACAAGTCGTGCGCCAACGGCCGGACGCCGGTCACCAAGTGCCCGGGCAACCGGCGCTGGATCCAGCTGGTGTTCGACTCGTTCCTGCTGCTGGCCAACCCCAACAACAGCCAGGTGGACGCCCGCGACGCGCTGCTCGGCGCCGACCTGGTGCGCTTCGGCGGGGCCAACCAGGCGCTGCTGTGGAACGCGTTCGCCAAGCGCGGCCTGGGTGAGAGCGCGGTCAGCAACGGGCCCGCCGACGCGGACCCGACGCCGAGCTTCGCCTCCCCGTACGCCTCCGAGGCGACCGTCCGGTTCCGCCCGGTCGACGAGGCGGGCAGGCCCGTGACCGGCGCGAAGCTGTTCGTCGGCGACTACCAGGCCCGCGCGGTGCCGGTGGCCGACACCGACCCGGCCACGCCGCTGACCGACCAGGTCAGGATGGTGGCGGGCTCGTACGGGTTCATCGCCCAGGCGCCCGGTCACGGCCACGCCCGGGTCGGCGACACCCTGCTGCTGCCGGGACTGCCCCGCACCCTGACCGTCCGGATGCCGCACAACCTGGCCTCGGGCGCGGCGGGCGCGGTCGCGACCGGCGACGGCATCAACCTGCCGCGGATCACCGACGACGACGAGGCCACCAACTGGGCGTCGCTGGCCAGTCCGGTGGCGGGCAAGCAGGTCACCGTCGACCTGGCCGGCGGGGCCCAGACCGTACGCCGGGTGCAGGTCAGCGCGCAGCTGCGCCCGCCGGTCACCGGGGACCCCGACGCGGGCACCCAGAACCGGTACACCGCGCTGCGGCAGTTCAAGGTGCTCGCGTGCACCGCGACGGCGACCGTGACGTGCTCCGACGCGGCGCAGTTCCGGACGGTCTACACGAGCCGGCCGGACGCGTTCCCGTCGACCGCGCCGCGGCCGCGGGTCAAGGACCTGGTCGTCAAGTCCTTCGACATCCGCGACACGACCGCCACGCACCTGCGGCTCGAGGTCGTGACCAACCAGTGCACCGGCGGTCCCGACTTCCGCGGTGAGCAGGACAACGACCCGCGGGCGGCCACGGACTGCGCCACGGCCAGTCCGCAGGCGCTCAACGTGCGGGTCGCGGAGTTCCAGGCGTACGCGAAGTAGGGGTTTGGGATAATGGCGGCGGCCTGCCTTCCGGCGGGCCGCCGCCGTCGTCCGCGCTCGACGGTGGCACGCTGCGCTTAGGGTGGTGGGCGGCGCATGCGGAGCTCGACACCGGAGACGGACACCTTGACGACCGAGGACGGCGATCGGCAGATCGCGCGGTGGGCCGACTCCGGGCCGGTGGCGTTCCACGCCCTGAGCGACGAGCTCACCCACTTCATGCTCGTCTACAAGTTCGGGCTCGCCGAGATCGGCACCAAGATCAACATCCTGGCCGAGGAGCTCGCGCACCGGGGCCGCGGCAACCCGATCGAGCACGTGCTCCCCCGGCTCAAGACGCCCGCCAGCATCGCCGCCAAGGCCCAGCGGATCGGCTGCTCGACGAACCTGGACGAGGTGCGGACGAAGATCCGCGACATCGCCGGCATCCGCATCGTGTGCAGCTTCGTCTCCGACGTCTACACCGTCGCCGACATGCTGACCCGCCAGCCTGACATCACGCTGCTGCAGACCAAGGACTACATCGCGCAGCCCAAGACCAACGGCTACCGCAGCCTGCACCTGATCGTCGAGATCCCGGTGTTCCTCTCCGAGCGCGTGGTGCAGGTGCCGGTCGAGATCCAGCTGCGCACGGCCGCGATGGACTTCTGGGCCAGCCTCGAACACAAGATCCATTACAAGTACGACCCGCAGGTGCCGGGCGCCCTGCGCGAGGAGCTCGCCGCCGCGGCCGAGGACGCCGCCCGCCTCGACCGCCGGATGGAACGCCTGCACCGCGAGATCCACGGTCCCCGGCGTTAGATCCCGTTTCGGCCGAATGAACGGCGCGGATAGGGAAATATGCCAGGCATGAGGGCTATCGCGCTGGACGAGTACGGCGACGCGGACGTCATGACGCTGCGGGAGCTTCCCGACCCGCCGGTCGGGCCCGACACGGTGCGGATCCGGGTGCGCGCCGTGGGCGTCAACCCGGTCGACCACGTCATCCGGGCCGGCTACCTGCAGGGCGCCTATCCGCACCACTTCCCGCTGATCCCCGGCTGGGACGTGGCGGGCGTGGTCGACCAGGTCGGCGCCGCGGTCACCCGGTTCGGCGTGGGTGACGAGGTCATGGCGTACGCCCGCAAGGACAGCGTGCAGCACGGCACGTACGCCGAACTGGTGTCCGTCGCCGAGCGCGCGGTGGCGCACAAGCCCGCCGCGATGTCGTTCGCCGAGGCCGGCGGCCTGCCGCTGGCGGGCCTGACCGCGCTGCAGGCGCTCGGCGCCGCGCACGTCGGGCCCGGCGACGTGGTGCTCGTGCACGCGGCGGCGGGCGGCGTCGGCCACCTGGCCGTGCAGATCGCCCGCGCGATGGGCGCCGCCCGGGTGTTCGGCACCGCCTCGCCCGGCAACCACGACTTCCTGCGCGGCCTCGGCGCCGAGCCCGTCGAGTACGGCGACGACCTGCCCAAGCGGCTGGCCGACCTGGCCGGCGGCGACGGCCGGGTGGACGCGGCCGTCGACTTCCACGGCGGCGACGCGCTCACGCAGACGCCCGCGCTGATCCGCCACCGGGTGCGGCACGCGTCGGTGGTCGACTCCGCCGTGCGCGAGCAGGGCGGCCGGTACGTCTTCGTCCGCCCCGACGGCATGGAGCTGGAGTCGCTGGGCGCCCTCGTCACGACCGGCCGGCTGCGGGTCCACGTGTCCCGCGAGCTGCCGCTCGCCGAGGCTGCCGAGGCGCACCGGCTGATCGAGCAGGGCCACGTCCAGGGCAAGATCGTCCTAAACGTGGACTGACTCCGGCGCGGGACGCTTGCGGAGCGCGGGCGAGGCCAGCGCGGCGGCCACCAGCACGGCGAGCACCACGACCATGGCGTTGCGCAGGCCGTAGTGCTCGCCCAGGAAACCCAGCGCGGGCGGGCCGACCAGGAACGCCACGTACCCCGCGGTGGCGACGAGCGCGACGCGGGCCGCCGGGTCGGGTCCGGAGTCGCCGGCCGCGGACAGCGCGACCGGGAAGCCGAGCGACGCCCCGATCCCCCAGAGCAGCACGGCGGCGCCCGCCACGACCTGGTTGTCGACGGCGATGACCAGCAGCAGGCCGAGGCCGCCGAGCACGGCGCTGGCGCCGAGCACCGTGGCGCGCCCGTACCGGCGCAGGAACCAGCCGCCGCCGAACCGGCCGATCGTCATGGCTGCGGCGAACGCCGCGTAGACGGCCGAGCCCAGCGCCGCGTCGAGCCCGTGGCCGTCCACCATGATCAACGGCAGCCAGTCGTTCGCGGCGCCCTCGGCCAGGGCCATCGCCAGCACGATCACGCCGATCAGCCACAGCCGCCGGTCGCGCCAGGCCGGGGCGCCCGCCTCCCGCCGGCCCGCGCCGGCGTCCGCGCGGCCTACCCCGGCCGGGATCGAGCGCAGGGCGTGCAGCGCGACCGGCACGCTGAGCAGGCCGACCAGCACGAGGTGCCAGGCCACCGGGAACGCCACGGCGGTCAGCGCCATGCCGGCCAGCGCGCCGGCGACCGTGCCGAAGCTGAAGAAGCCGTGCATCGTCGGCAGCACCGCCCGGCCGGCGAGCCGTTCGACGTCGGCTCCCTCGACGTTCATCGCGACCTCGCCGCCGCCCATGCCGAGGCCGAACAGCAGCAGCCCGGCCGCGACAACGCCGCTGGAGTGCAGCGCGGCGCCCAGCCCGACGACCGGGATGCTCGCGACGGCGGTGAGGATGCCGGCGGCGGCGACCGGGCGGGTGCCCAGCCGAGCCACCAGCCGGCCGGAGCCCAGGATGCCGAGCATCGACCCGGCGGACAGGCCGAACAGCACCAGCCCCATCTCGGCGGTCGACGCCCCGAGCTCGTCGCGGATGTCCGGCGTCCGGGTCACCCACGACGAGATCCCCAGTCCGGGCAGGAAGAACAGCGCGTACAGCGCCGATCGGCGGCGGGCGGTCGCTTGGTCCATGACTCTCCTGACGTTGCGTACGAACGTACACAGCCCGGAGCGATGTCTGACCTCTACCGTGACCGGGCTCTCATCGCGGATGCGGCCGGAGCGCGGGCGGCGGAGAATCGTCCGCATGCGTCTTGATCTCTCCGGCCGGACGGCCCTGGTCACCGGTTCCACGCAGGGCATCGGCCGGGCCATCGCGGCCGGGCTCGCGGCGGCCGGCGCGCGGGTGGCGGTGAACGGCCGCTCCGCGCAGTCGGTGGAGCGCGCGCTCGAGGAGCTGGGCGGCGACGGCTTCGTGGCCGCGCCGGGCGACGTCTCGACGGCCGAGGGCGCCGCGGCGGTGCTCGAGGCGGCCGGGCCCGTCGACATCCTGGTCAACAACCTCGGCATCTTCGGCGCCCAGCCGGCCCTGGAGATCACCGACGACGACTGGCGGCGGTACTTCGAGGTCAACGTGCTCGCGGCGGTGCGGCTCACCCGCGAGCTGCTGCCCGGCATGCGGGAGCGGGGGTGGGGCCGGGTGCTCTACATCGCCAGCGACTCGGCCGTCGTCATCCCCGCCGAGATGATCCACTACGGGGTGTCGAAGACCGCGCTTCTCGGCGTGGCCCGCGGCTTCGCCAAGGAGGCGGCCGGCTCGGGCGTGACCGTGAACAGCGTCATCGCCGGCCCGACCCACACCGGCGGCGTCGAGGACTTCGTCCGCTCGCTGGTCGGCGACGAGCTGCCGTGGGACGAGGCGCAGCGCGAGTTCATGCGCCGCCACCGCCCGCAGTCGCTGCTCCAGCGGCTGATCGAACCCGAGGAGATCGCCAACATGGTGGTCTATCTGTCCTCGCCGCTCGCCTCCGCCACCACCGGAGGCGCCGTCCGCGTCGACGGCGGCTACGTCGACGCCATCCTCCCCTGATGGCGGTCGTCGAGGTCCGGCTCGCCCGACCGGACGAGGCAGGTCAGATCGCCGAGGTGTGCGCCGCGAGCTGGCGGGACACGTACGCCGGTCTGCTCCCGCAGCAGGCCATCGACGAGGCCATCGCCACCTACTACACCGCCGCGCGCATCGAGGGCGAGGTCGGCATCGGCGACGGGGACGGCTGGCTCGGGTACGCGGTGGCGGTCCGCGACGGCCAGGTGCTCGGCGCGGCCGGCGGCGGGCTCACCGCGCCCGGCGTGGGCGAGCTGTTCGTGCTGTACGTGCGCCCCGACGTGCAGGCGCGCGGCCTCGGCAGCCGGCTGCTCGACTTCGTCACCGGTCAGCTGGTGGGACGCGGCGCGCGCGAGCAGTGGGTGTCGGTCTATCAGGGCAACCCGAAGGGCGAGCCGTTCTATCGGGCGCGCGGCTTCACCTTCGTCGAGGCGGTCACGCCGTGGGACGGCCTGGGCGCCGCCGAGGGGGTGCGGTCGGCCCGCCTGCGCCGGCCGATCGCGCCCTGACCACGGCCCGGCTTTACTTCGCGAACTTCGCGTACTTGGCGCGGAACTTCTCGATGCGGCCCGCGGTGTCGAGCACCCGCGTGCGGCCGGTCCAGAAGGGGTGGCTCGCCGCCGAGATCTGCACGTCGATCACCGGGTACGACTTGCCGTCGCTCCACTCGATCGTCTTGTCGCTGGTCTCGGTCGACCGGGTGAGGAACGCGTAGTCCGCGTTGCGGTCACGGTAGACGACGGTGCGGTAGTCGGGGTGGATGCCGTTCTTCATGCTGTCCTCCAAAGGATCCGTCGTCCTGAACCACCGGAGGGTCCTCCGAATTCCGCCCGGAGCCAGCATTCCCCGGTCCGGCATCGGACATCGGAAGCGACGGATCACCGCTGGAGCAGCACGCCGAGCGGGAGTCCGATCGTCGTATGGTCGAGAAGCTCACTGCGGCTGAGCAATCCGTGCTGCGAGATGCCGAGGCGTCGATACGACTGATCAACGTCGCACTGGAGGCACGTGGCCGACCAGTGCTGGAACTCTCCGCGCTGGAGGCGGCGCAGGCGCGGACGATTGCCACCTTGGACAGCCTGCTGGGACAGGAGTCGTTCTGGCAACGCCTGAGCGAACCGGCTCCGGCGACGTTCGACCGAGCAGCGGCCAAGGTTGCTCTCACTGACGAACTGGCCGACGTCCTCATCCGGGTCGGCCACGTCCCGCCGCCACCGGCCGCGGAAATCCTGGACATAGGCGTGCGGTCGCTCGACGATCTGCCCACGACCGGCAACATCACAGCAGCCGACACGGCGGCTGCCGCCAAAGTCGCGCTTCATTACCTTCACGCCCGGCTGCGGCGAATGACCGGAGTGCGAGACGACGATCTGCCGTCCCACCCTGCACCGCTCGAGGCCCGGCGGGCGACGCTCGGAACGGCAAGGAGCGCCCTGCTGCACGTGCTCACAGCCGGTGGTCTCGCCCTCCGAAAAGCGCCGGCCGCCGTCACAGCAGCCACGTACATCGCCACTCAGGTGGTCTGGGGCGGTGCAATCAACATCGCGACGGACCTTCTGCCGATCGGCAGCGACAAGCCACCCGCCGTCCAGCCCGCTCCGACCGGCGTGACGCCTTCCGGCCGACCCCTCGCTGATCTGCGAGAACTGCACCGGCAGGAACGGCAGATCGACCCCGCGATCGCTCGTGACCTGCGGCAGGACCTCCTCGACGACCTTTTGGGTTCGAACCAGTGGACCCCCACCTATCGACTCGTTCGGCTCGATCAGCTGATCACGGACGGAGCCGTTCCGGCGGCAGAGGCTGCGACGGCGCGCGCGGAGCTGGAACGCCTGAAGCTTCTCGAGGAGCGAACGGAGCGAGGTGCGGCGATGCCACCCCTGCCCCGATCAGATCCGTGATTTCCCTCTGCCACCGCGGCCGGGGGTGGTCGTAGGCTGCTGGCGACGCGGCCGCGATCACATGTGGAGGAACGGTGGGCGTACTGCAGGAGCTCGTGAACGCTGTCCGGGCCGGCTCGGTGGAGGTCGTCGATCTGACGGCGCCGCTGACGAGTGAGACGCCGATCCTCAAGCTGCCGCCGCCGTTCGCCGACACGATCCCGTTCGGGCTCGAGGAGATCAGCCGCTACGACGACCGCGGGCCGGCCTGGTACTGGAACAACATCCACACGGGCGAGCACACGGGCACCCACCTGGACGCGCCCGTGCACTGGGTGACCGCCCGGGACGGCGAGGACGTGTCGCGGATCGCGCCGGGCAAGCTGATCGCGCCGGCCGCCGTGATCGACGTGTCGGAGCGGGTCGCGGCGGACCCGGACTTCCTGCTGCAGGTCGAGGACGTACGGCAGTGGGAGTCGGCGCACGCTCCGCTCCCGGCCGGCGGGTGGCTCCTGGTCCGTACGGGCTGGGACGCCCGCTCCAGCAGCCAGGACGACTTCCTCAACGCCGACGACAGCGGCCCGCACACCCCGGGCATCTCGGTCGAGTGCGCCAAGTGGCTCGCCGAGGAAGCGCCGGTCATCGGCGTGGGCGTCGAGACGGTGGGCACGGACGCGGGGCAGGCGTTCGGGTTCGACCCCGCCTTCCCGTGCCACTCCTACGTGCTGGGCGCCGGCAAGTACGGGCTGACCCAGCTGCGCAACCTCGATGCGCTGCCGCCCACCGGCGCGGTCGTGATCGCCGCGCCGCTGCCCATCGTGGGCGGCTCGGGCAGCCCGGCACGGGTGCTGGCCCTGGTCGAGCGGTGACCACCGTCGCCGAGGTTGCCGGCGCCACGCTGGCGCGGCTGGGCGCCTCGCACGTGTTCGGGGTGGTCGGCAGCGGCAACTTCCACGTCACCAACGCGCTGGTCGCGCACGGCGCCACGTTCGTCGCCACCCGGCACGAGGGCGGCGCGGCCACGGCGGCCGACGCGTACGCCCGGGTCAGCGGGCGGGTCGGGGTGGTCAGCGTGCACCAGGGCTGCGGGCTGACCAACGCGATGACCGGGATCGCCGAGGCGGCCAAGAGCCGTACGCCGCTGCTGGTGCTCGCGGCCGAGCCGGCCGCCGCGGCGCTGCGGTCGAACTTCCGCGTCGACCAGGACGCGCTGGCGCGGGCCGTGGGGGCGTCGAGCGAGCGGGTGCACGGGCCCGCCACGGTCGTCGCCGACGTCACGCGGGCGTGGCGGCTGGCCGCGCACGAGCGGCGTACGGTCGTGCTGAACCTGCCGTTGGACGTGCAGGCGGCTCCCGCGCAGCTCGCGGACCCGCCCGCCGACGTCCGCGCGATGCCGCCGGCCGCCTCCGCGGACGCGGTGGACGCCCTCGCCGCCGTGCTCGCGGGCGCGGCCCGGCCGGTGTTCATCGCGGGGCGGGGCGCCCGGCACGCGCGCGCCGAGCTCGAGGAGCTGGCCGCCGCCTGCGGGGCGCTGCTGGCGACTTCGGCCGTCGCCAAGGGCCTGTTCGCGGGCCCGTGGAGCCTGGACGTGTCGGGCGGGTTCGCGACCCCGCTCGCCGCCGAGCTGATCACGGCTGCCGACGTCGTGGTGGCGTGGGGCGCGTCGCTGACCATGTGGACGACCCGGCACGGCGCGCTGATCGCGCCCACGGCCAAGGTCGTGCAGGTCGACCTCGACCCCGCCGCCCTGGGCGCGCACCACCGCGTCGACCTGGGCATCACCGGGGACGTCGCGGCGAGCGCGCGGGCGGTGCTGCCCGCGGTGCGCCCGGCTGCCGGCTACCGGACCGCCGACGTACGGGAGAGGCTCGCCTCGGCCGGGCGCTGGCGCGACGTGGCGTACGACGACGACGGCGACGCCACCCACGTCGACCCGCGCACGTTCAGCATCGCGCTCGACGATCTGCTCCCCCGAGACCGCGTCGTGGCCGTCGACTCGGGCAACTTCATGGGCTATCCGTCGATGTTCCTGTCCGTGCCCGATCACCGCGGCTTCTGCTTCACCCAGGCGTTCCAGTCGGTCGGCCTGGGGCTGGCGTCCGCGCTGGGCGCCGCGCTCGCCGCGCCCGGACGCGTCCCGGTGGCGGCGTGCGGCGACGGCGGCTTCCTGATGGGCATCGCCGAGCTGGAGACGGTCCGGCGCCTCGGCCTGGGCATGGTGATCGCGGTCTACGACGACGAGGCGTACGGGGCCGAGGTGCACCATTTCGGTCCGCACGGCCATCCGCTGTCGACGGTGACCTTCCCCGGGACCGACCTGGCGTCGATCGCCCGCGGATACGGCTGCGAGGCCGTCACCGTGCGGCACCCGTCCGACCTCGCCCCGGTCGAGCGGTGGCTCGCCGGCCCGCGCACCGTCCCCCTGGTCATCGACGCGAAGGTCGCCGCGGGCCGCCCGGCGTGGTGGCTCGAGGAGGCCTTCCGCGGCCACTGACGGGCCTCAGGGCACCGCCAGGAGGCTCGCGCGGCCGCCGGTCGTCCAGTCCGGCAGCAGCACGGCCAGGGCGTCCGCGCCGGCCGCGGCGGCCAGCGCCGCCGAGCCGGGCGCGGGCAGCAGCTCGGCGACGTCTCCGTGGAGGCGGACGGGCGCGATCCGCACGCCGCCGGGCATCAGCTTCGCCGTGCCGGTGACCACGGCGGCGGGCAGCGGCGCCGGCCGCCGTCCGGCGAGGGCAGCCACCAGCGGCTCGAGCAGGGTGAGGGCGGCGACGAGCCCGGCGTACGGGTTGCCCGGCAGGC
Organism: Actinoplanes sp. URMC 104; assembly: GCF_051386375.1. Classification (NCBI taxonomy): domain Bacteria; kingdom Bacillati; phylum Actinomycetota; class Actinomycetes; order Micromonosporales; family Micromonosporaceae; genus Actinoplanes; species Actinoplanes sp. URMC 104. The sequence continues at coordinate 608,153 of NZ_JBPQTO010000011.1, forward strand.
TGACGACGATCCGCCCGTCCGGCAGCGCGGCCAGACCCTGCGGGTGCCCGGGCCGGCACGCCACCCCGCGGACGTGCCAGGCGGCGCCGTGGGAGTCCAGCAGCTCGTGGAGGTGGTCGGCGGCCCCCGCCGACGACGAGCCGGTGACCACCACGACGTCACCGTCCGCGCCGCTCAGGGCGGCCCGCAGCGCGGACGGGTCGTCGGCGACGTGCCGGCTGCCGCGGAACTCGCCCCCCGCCCGCCCCGCGATCGCGTCGACGATGCCGGTGAAGCTGTCGCGCACCTGCCCGGGCGCGGCCGGCCCGGCCATCACGACCTCGTCGCCGGTGACCAGCAGGCTCACCGCCGGACGCCGGTGCACGGTGAGCCGCTCGGCCCCCGCCTGCCGGGCCGCCGCGACCACCGTGGCGGTCACGGTGCGCCCCGCCGCCACGACCAGGTCCCCCGTGCGCAGGTCGTCGCCGGCGCGGCGGATGTGCGTACGGCCGCCGGTCGCCCCGATCAGCGTGGCGCCCTCGCGCCGGCTGTCCTCGTAGGGCAGCACCGCCTCCGCGCCGTCCGGCACCGGCGCCCCTGTGGCGATCTCGACCGCCGTGCCCGCCCGCAGCCGGCCCGCCGCGGACGCGTGCGGTTGCCGACCGGCGAGGATCAGCCCGGTGACGGTCCACGGGCCGGGGCCGGCCACCGCGTACCCGTCCATGGCCGCGAAGTCGAACGACGGCACGGGCGCAGCCGCGTGCACGGCGGCGGCGAGGACCCGCCCACGGGCCGCCTCGGGCGCGACGGCCTCGGCCGGGAGCGCGCGGGCCAGGTCGCGGGCGGTCGCGTAGGCGCCGGCCCACGGCATGCCGGTCGCGCAGCGGCGCCGCTCGGTGGTCTGCACCGGCTCAGTACACCCACCCGACGTGTCCGCGGTGTGCCGGGCCCGCGGCGGCAGTGCGGCCAAAAGCTCTCTCCCCGGATACGCCGGATGTGACGCGTCCGCTTTCCCGGGCGGGCCGCCGGCGAAACCCGCGCCTACGCCGTCCGCGCGTAGCGGGGCGTGATCAGCTCGGCCAGCTCGTCGCGGGTGGGGCCCGGGTGCGGCGTGGGCCGCCAGCCGCGGGCGAAGATGGCGCGGGCCCGCGGCTCCACCTCGTCGAGGGTGGCCGGCAGCGCCTCCATCGCCATGTACGGGCCCACGACGCGCAGCAGCGACGGGTCGGCCTCGGTGGCCTCCATGATGAGGTCGCTGGGCAGCCGGCGGGTCACGTCGACGTCGCCGCCCGCCCAGCGGCGCAGCAGGTCGGCGTCCCAGTGGACGTGGTCGTCGAACCACGGGCGGACGTCGGCGGCGCACCAGGCGTCGAACGCGCAGGCCACCGCGGCGGGGTCGCCGGGGTTCTCGTCGATCAGGCGCAGCAGCGCGACGGCCTGGCGCAGCGCGACGGCGATGCCGCGCCCCGCGGACGGGGTGGTGGTGCACACCGCATCGCCGACGTGCAGCAGCCCGGGCAGCGCGACTCGGCCGTGCTCGTCGAGCTGGCCGCGGTAGGTGTTGTGCAGCCGCCCGCCGGGCAGCACCGGGGTGATCGGCACGCTGCGCTCGGGCGTCACCCAGGCGGCCAGCGCGGGCACGGCGAGCGCCGCGGTCTCGAACACCTCGGGGAACCGCAGCACGCCGAACCGCCGGTCGTCGGTGGGCCGGATGAGCAGCGCGGAGAACGTGCGCCGGTCGTGCAGGAACACGGCCACGAGGTAGCCGGACAGCGTCTGGATGAGGCCGACGGGCGCGTTGGTCGGCCCCGGCTCGGCGCCCGGGAGCAGCCTGTACTGCCGGGAGACGTACGAGAGACCGCAGTCGCCGCCCTCGGCCGGGGCGCGCAGGCCGGCGCCGACGCGCGAGGCCCGGCCTGAGGCGTTGACCACCAGGTCGGCGTACGCCCGGAGCCCGTCGACCCGCAGCCCCGCCGCACGCCCCCGGTCGCGCAGCACGTCGTCGACGTGACCCACCCGCAGGGTCACCCCCGGCTGCGCCGCGGCGAAGGCCCGCAGCCCCCGTTCGAACACCTCGCGACGGCAGCGCAGGCCGGTGTGCCGGGCCCGCTGCCCGTCGCCGCCGCGCATCACGATCCGCTCGGCGCCCGCCTCGTCGAGCGCGGTCATCAGCTCCGGCATCTCGGCCTCGATCGCCTCGGCGACCTGCGGCCGGAAGCCGTGCGGGTGGTGGAACTGCATGACACCGCGACGGTTCCACCGGCCGTCGGCGGCGGGCCCGCCGTCGCGGTCGACCACGGTCACCCGGTGCCCGCGCCGGGCGAGCGCGACCGCGGTGAACAGGCCGGTCGGCCCGGCGCCCACGACTGCCACATCCATGCCGCGAGCGTAGGGTCGCCGGAAGATCGAGAGGGGTGTCCGTCGCGAAGCCGACCGCGCCGCGGCGATGGCATCAATCCGGGATCACGAGGCGCCGGGTCCGTCCGTAGCGTGAGGACATGCGACTTCGACGGGGACCCCTGATGCGAGCTCTGCCCCTTGCCCTCGTGGCGGTGGCGGTCACGGCCACCGCGGCCTGCGACCGCGGCGACGACCCGGTGGACGCCGCCGCGCCGCCCTCGGCCACCGGCACGCCGGACACCGGGTTCGGGGGCAGCCCTGCGACGTCCCCGCCCGCCACCGGCGCGCCGGCGGAGGTCACCACCGTCACCGTCACGCCGCCGACGGCCAGGAGCACTCCGACGAGGACGAAGAGCACGCCCAGCAAGGCCCCGGCGCGCAAGCCCGGCGGCTGGGCCGCCTTCGTGAAGCCCTGCCCCTACGAGGGACAGAAGGCCGAGATCCAGGGCGTGGTCGAGCAGGACGTCACCGAGGACGGCCTGGCCGAGACCCTGGTCACCCGCAGCTGCGAGGCGTCGACCTCGTACTGGCACTCGACGATCGAGGTGTTCGACGGCGCCTCCGACCCGGCGCAGCCGCGCCGGATCGGGACCCTGCTCGAGGACGTGGCCAAGATGGACGAGCCGGTCGTGCAGAAGGTGACCTTCAACAAGGGCATCGTCGGCGTCCGGGCGTACGGCACCAGCGCGAAGGGCGAGAAGGCCTGCCCCGACCTGACGCTGTTCTACCGCTACGAGTACACCGGCAGCGGCTTCAAGCGCATCTGGCGCGACGCGGGCGCCGCCCCCGAGTGCGGCAGCGGCGGCTGAGCCGGACCAAAATGGATCGACGCGGCCCTGGGAATCGGCTGTCATGGTCCACGTGACGATCGAACGTTTCGAAGCGGACGAGCGGCTGGTCCGGCGGCTGGTCGACAGCCAGTTCCCGCAGTGGGCGGGGCTCGCCCTGACGCGGGTCTCGCCGGGCGGGTCGGACCACGTCATCTACCGGCTGGGCGCCGAGCTGTCGGTGCGGCTCCCCCGCCACGAGGGCGCGATCCGGCAGGCGGCCAAGGAGTTGCGGCTGCTGCCGCGGCTCGCCCCCTGCCTGCCGTTGGCTATCCCCGAACCCGTTGCCGTCGGCGAGCCCGATCTCGAATATCCGTGGCCGTGGGGCGTCTCCCGATGGCTGGACGGATCGGTGGCCCGCTACGAGGAGCTCGGGGACTCCGTCGAGACGGCGCTGCGGCTCGCGGACTTCCTGACCGCCCTGCAGTCCGCCGACCTGTCCGGGGCGGTCGACCTCTCCTCGGCCGTCGAGCAGGACGAGCCGCTCGCCGACCGCGACGAGCAGGTGCGGGCCGCGATCGCGGACATCGCCGGCGCGTTCGACGCCCGGGCGCTGCTCGCGATCTGGCGGGAGGCGGTCACCGCGCCCGGCTGGGACCGCCCGCCGGTCTGGTACCACGGCGACTTCCACACCGGCAACCTGCTCACCACGGACGGCAAGGTGAGCGCCGTGATCGACTTCGGCGGCCTCGGACGCGGCGACCCGGCCCGCGACCTGATGATGGCGTTCACCCTGCTGGAGGGCCGGGCGCGCGACGCCTTCCGCGAGGCGCTCGCCGTGGACGACGCCACCTGGGCGCGCGGGCGGGGACGGTCGCTGATCGGCGGCGTCTTCGCGTACCGCGCCTACGCCGCCACCAATCCCTGGGTGAGGGCGCAGACCACCCGGCAGCTCACCGCGGTGCTGTCGGCGTGACAGCGGCGAACGTCTCCGCGAGGAGGACCGGTGTGGAGGACGTCCACGTCGTCGTCGCCCACCGCCAACGCGCGACGCTGCGCGTGGGGGATGTGTTCCTGAAGGTCGACGGCGACCCGGCGCACTCCGACGTCGAGGTGCGGGCGATGGGCCTGGCGCCGGTGCCCACCCCGCCGATCCTCTGGCGCGAGCCGCCCGTGCTCGCGATCGCCGCCGTGCCCGGCAAGGCGCTCGGCGTCCTGGGCGAACCGTCGGCCGCCTCGCCGGCCGCGTGGGCCGCGGCGGGCGCCGCCATCCGCAGGCTGCACGAGGCGCCGTTGCCGCCGTGGCCCGGGCCCACGCTCGGCGACGTGGCGGCCGAGCTCGACAGCGAATGCGCGTGGCTGCTCTCCCAGGCGGTGCTGCCCGCCGAGGTGGTCCGGCGCAACCGCGAGATCGCCGGGGCCGCGCTGCGCCCGTGGCAACCGGCGTTCCTCCACGGCGACCTGCAGATCACCCACGTGTTCGTCGACGGCGACGAGGTCACCGGCGTCATCGACTGGTCCGAGGCCGCCCCCGGCGACGCCATGTTCGACCTGGCCACGCTGACGCTCGGGCACGAGGAGCGCCTGGACGACCTGCTCGCCGGCTACGGCCCCGGCGCGGACCGCGACGTGATCCGCGCCTGGTGGTCGCTGCGCAGCCTGACCGCGTCGCGCTGGCTGATCGAGCACGGCTTCGACCCCGACGCCCCGGGCTGCGAGTTCGACGTGCTTCGCGCCCGGATGCGCGAGCCCTAGGAACAACAGCCATGATCACGAATGGCAGCTGCCCATCAGGCGGTGAAGGGGGAGCAACGCATGGGGACACTCGGCGTTCGCAGCCGGGCTCCCTGCTCGATCAGGTCGCCGAGCCGGGCATCGGCCGCACTCAGCTCCTCGATCTTCGCGCGGATCCGGGCGCGCTCGGTGGCCAGCTGCGCGAGCATCTCGGGCGTGCTCATGCCGTCTTCCAGGAACGGCAGGAAACCCTTGATCGCCCTGCTACCGAGGCCGGCTGCGAAGAGCAGCTGGATGAACCGCACCGAGTCCACCGCGTTCACCGGGTAGCGCCGATGACCGCCCGAGCTGCGATCGGGTACGAGGAGCTCCTGTTCCTCGTAGTAGCGCAGGGCTCGCACGCTCACTCCGGCTCGTTCGGCCAGCTCCCCGATGCGCAAAGATCCCCAAAACGTCTGACTTGAATCTCACGTCGGCGTGACGTTCTAGCGTAACCCCATGAAGATCAACGAAGCCACCGCGCTCGTCACCGGCGCCAACCGCGGCATCGGCCGCGCGTTGGCCAAGGCCCTGCTGGAGCGCGGAGCGAAGGTCTACGCGACCGCCCGACGTCCGGAAACCGTCGATCTGCCCGGTGCCCACCTCCTGGCTCTCGACATCACCGATCCGCAAGCAGTGACCGACGCCGCCCGTTCAGCGGGCGACGTCGACCTGCTGGTGAACAACGCCGGTGCGGGTTTCGGCGGCACCCTGCTGGGCGATCCGGACAGCCTGCGCGCGGAGATGGAGGTCAACTTCTGGGGAACCCTGTCGATGGTCCGCGGCTTCGCACCGGTCCTGGCCGCCAACGGTGGCGGCGCCGTCGTGAACATCGCGTCCGCCGCCTCCTGGTTCCCGCTGCCCGGCGCGACCGGCTACGCGGCGAGCAAGGCCGCGCAATGGAGCATGAGCAACGGCCTCCGGCACGAACTCGCCGGGCAGGGCACCCTGGTCACGTCGGTGCACCTCGGTTTGGCCGACACGGACCTGACCAAGGGCCTGGACCTGCCTAAGGTCGACCCCGCCGTCGTGGCGCGGGCGACCCTGGACGGCGTCGAGGCCGGACGGTACGAGGTTGTCGTCGACGACATCGCGGCCCTCTTCAAGTCGTCGGCCACCGCCGACCCGGAGGACTTCTACACACGGCTCGCGCAGCTGATCTGACCTGGCGTGCCCGGGCCCTGGACGCTACGTGACAGGCGGTCATCCGCGGCCGCCTCAGCCTCGAATTCCAGCCATGATCACGAATGGCGGCTGCCGTACTAGAGCATCCAGCGGCCGACCAGGGCCTCGTGGGCCTCGAGGCGTTGCTGGGTGCGCTGGGGGTCGGTGGCGGCGACGGCGTCGAGCAGGCTGATCGCGAGCACGACGCCGGCGGCGTGCGAGTCGAAGAGCAGGCCCGTGCCGACCGGCGCGACGAGCAGCACGTCGGCGTCGGCGGCGAACGGGGCCAGCGGGCTGTCGGCGACCACGACCGTCGCCATGCCCAGCTGCCGGGCGAGGCGGATCGCGGCGACCGTGGCGGCCGGGTAGCGCGGCATCGCGAAGGCGAGCAGCGCGGTCGCGCCCTGGTGGCGCAGCCCCAGCACGGCGTCGTCGAGGCAGCTCGCGTCGGTGTGCACGGAGACCGCGGGCAGCACCCGGCGCGCGAAGTAGCCGAAGTAGTCGGCGAGTGCCGCGGACGCCCGCAGGCCGACCACGCCCAGCGGGGCGGTGGCGGCGAGCAGCCGTACGGCCGAGGTCATCCGCTCCGAGTCGAGCGTGCGCTTGAGGCCGGCCAGGTTGCCCACCTCGAGGTCCACGGCGCTGTGCCGGTCGGGCGCCGCCCCGGCCCGCCCGGAGAGCACCACCTCGCGCAGCGCCGCCCGGAACTCCGGGAAGCCCGCGAAGCCCAGCGCCGTGGCCAGCCGGGTGACCGTGGGCTGCGACACCCCGGCCCGCTCGGCGATCTCGATGGTGGACAGGAACGCCACGTCGGGGAACAGGCCCAGCATGCGCTGCACGATCTGGCGCTGGGTCGGCGACAGCCGGTGCCGCTGGGCGAGGTCGAGCAGCCAGTCCTCCGCGCGACCGGTGTCGAGGCTGTTCTGCAGTGTCCTGTTCTGCAGTGTCATAGCACCCACCCCGCGCGAGACTGAATACTTCGAAACACCCAGGCTATAGGGTGCATTACATGATTCACATCGAGCTGCGGTTCCTCAACGCGGCCGACATCGACGGGCTCGGCATCGGCACGGCGGACGTGATCGGCGCTGTCGAGGCCGTCGTGGCCGCGCACGGCCGCGGCGAGACGGTGTTCGAGCCGCGCACCCACCTGGTGCCCAACAACGGGGGCGCGGGGCACTTCAACGTGCTGCGCGGGCACGTCGACACGCTGGGCGAGCGGGGCCTGAGCGGCGTCAAGGTCGTCGGCGACTTCGTGCCCAACTACCTGCAGGGCCTGCCGAGCGAGCTGGCGCTGATGACCGTCTACGACCCCACCAACGGCGTCCCGCTGGCGATCATGGACGCCACCTGGATCACCGAGGTGCGCACCGGGGCGATGACCGCGGTCGGCGCGAAGCACCTGGCCCGGCCGGACTCGCGGGTCCTCGGGCACGTCGGCGCGCGCGGCACGGCGTTCGCCAACGTCACCATGCTGGACAGCTTGTTCCCGCTCGAGGAGATCCGGGTGACCAGCCGCCGGCCCGAGTCGCGGGAGGCGTTCGCGGCACGGCTGCGCGAGGTCACCGCCACGCCCGTGCGCGCGGTGGCGACGGCCGACGAGGCGTACGACGGGGCCGACATCCTCGTCGAGGCGTCCCGCCTGGAGAAGCCGGCACCCCTGCTGCGTACGGCCGCCGTCCGGCCCGGCGCCTTCGTCGTGCCCTACGGCACGGTGAGCGCGGTGGAGCTCGACCTGCTCGACGTCATGGACAAGGTGGTCGTCGACGACTGGCGCGAGTCGCGCTCCGGCCGGTTCGGGGCGCTGCGCGCGCACGTCGACACCGGGCGGCTCAGCGAGCAGAGCCTGTACGCCCAGATCGGCGAGATCGTCAGCGGGCGCAAGCCCGGCCGCGAGCGCCCCGACGAGCGCATCCTGTTCTGGCACCGCGGCCTGTCGATCCTCGACGTGGCGCTGGCCCACCTGGTCCTGACCCGCGCCGAGGCCGCCGGGGCGGGCACGATGCTGCGCTATCGATGACCCTCGAGATCCGGCGCCCGGACGACCTGAGCCGCCCGGTGATCGCCGAGGTGGCCCGCGGCGTCCTGCGGCTGCGGCTCGCCCCCGCGCTGCTCGACGAGCTGGCCGGGAGCCGCCGCGCCACGCTGCGCGACCTCGCGGGCCGGACGGTCTACGGTGTGAACACCGGCATGGGCGCGCTTTCGGGCGTCCGCCTGGAGCCCGCCGAGCAGGCGCGCCACCAGGACAACCTCATGGCCGGCCGGGCGGTCGGCTCGGCCCCGTGGCTGCGCCGCGACCAGGCCCGCGCGCTGCTGGCCGTCCGGCTGCGGACCCTGCTGCACCCGGCCGCCGGGGTGTCGCCCGAGCTGTGCCAGGCGCTGGCGGGCCTGCTCGACGCCGACGTCGTGCCCGCGATCCCGGCTCGCGGCGGCGGCGCGGCCGGCGAGATCATCCCGCTCGCCCACGCCGGCGCCGTGCTGCTGGGCACCGGCGAGGTGCTGGACGACCTGCCCGCCGACGCCGCGCTCGCCAAGGCGGGCCTGGCGCCGCGGTCGTTCGGCCCCAAGGAGGGCATTGCTTTCCTCGAGGGCGTGCCGGGCCTGACCGGGCTGGCCGTGCTCGGCGGCGAGGCCGCCAGCACGCTGCTCGCCCAGACCGTCGCGGGCGCCGCTGCCTCGCACGCCGCGATCCGCGCCAGCCTCGACCCGCTGCACCCGGCGCTGGCCGACAGCGACGAGCTCGGCGCCGTCCTCCGCGACCTGCGCAGGCGGCGCGGCGACGAACCGAGCGGGGCCCTGCAGGCGCCCGTGTCGTTCCGCGTCACCGCGCCCGCGCTGGCCGTCGCGCTGCGGGCCGTCACCGCGCTCGACGCCGCCGCCGACCGGGCCCTGGGCGCCGTCACCGACTCCCCCGCGCACCTGGGCGGCGAGTTCGTCGGCACGTTCGGCTTCGCGGGCACCGACCTGACCGCGGCGCTCGGCGCGCTGACCGCCGCGCTGGCGCACCTCGCCGAGCTGGGCGCGGCCCGGCTGCACCGCCTGCTCGACCCGCGGGTGACCGGCCTGCCGCCGCAGCTGTCCGGCTCCCCCGGCCTGCACGCCGGGATGGCCGCCGTCCACAAACGAGCCGTCGGGGTCGCGCACCGGCTGCGCCGTTTCGCCGCGCCCACGCTGCTCGGCGCGATGGAGACCTCGCTGGGTCAGGAGGACGTGCAGAGCTTCGGCTTCGAGGCCGCCGAGTGCCTGACCGAGGCGGTCGACGGGCTGCGCGACGTGCTCGCCTGCGAGCTGCTGGCCGTCGTGCAGGCCCAGCGGCTCGGCGCGCCGGTGGCGCTGGACGAGATCGACGCGGTGCTGCCGGAGGGCACGGGCGACCGGCCGTACGGCCGTGACCTCGACCGGATCCTCCGGCTGCTGGCCGCCGGCTGGGCACCCGTCGCGTCGTGACCGCGCGGCCGGCCCGGCTCAGGGCGTGTGCACCCGGTCGACCTTGACGGTCAGCAGGACTCGCTGCTGGGAGCCGCCGCCGAAGCCCGGGTACGGACGGCCGATGTATTTGTGGGACAGCTCGTCGATGTTCTCCCGGGCGCCCTCGGTCGTCATGGCCACGACGCTGCCGCGCAACGCCCAGGACCGCGACGGCGCGGCGGGGTCGGCGATGCCGATCGCGATCCGCGGGTCGCGCTCGAGGTTGCGGGTCTTCTGGTGGGTGTCGACCGTGTTGATGAGCACGTGTTCGCCGTCGGTGCCCGCCCAGGTCTGCGAGATCTGCGGCGAGCCGTCGGGCATGAGCGTGGTGACGAAGCAGATCGCCTTGTCGTTCAGGACGGCGAGGAGGGCATCGGGCAGAGCCATGCGGGCTGGACCTTCATTCCTGGGACTCGTTGTAGAGACGGCTGATGACCGTCTCGTCCGGCGGCGTGCCGGACAGGTCGGCATGACGCAGCCCCGCCAGGGCGACCGCGAGAGCGCGGCGCCACAGCTGCGGGGCGAAGGAGCGGGAGGCGTCCATGACGCTGCCCACCATCACGTGCGCCGCGGCGAAGTCGGCGGGGGTCGCTCCCGCCGGTAGCTGGCCCGCGTCGACGGCCCGGGCGATGAGGCCGGCGACCAGCGGGGTCATCCGCTCGTGCGCCCGCCGCACCAGCTCGGTGGCCTGGCTCCGGCTGCGCAGCAGCTCGCCCAGCCCCCGGCTCTGGGCCTCGATCTCGAGCTGCCGCTCGAGGAACCAGGACAGCCCGGCCCAGGCGTCGTCGTGGCGCGCGGCCTGCGCGGCGATGTCGATGAGGGTGTCGATGTGCTCGCTGAACAGGGCGTCGAGCAGATCGCGCCGGTGCGGGAAGCGGCGGTACACCGTGCCCATCCCGGTGCCGGCGGCCCGGGCGATGTCCTCGTAGGACACGTCCAGACCGTGGACGGCCATCAGCTCGTACGCCGTGCGCAGCAGCAGCCGGCGGTTGCGCTCGGCATCGCGCCGCAGGGGCGGGACGGCTTTGGTCACAAGGCCGAGCGTAGTGAAGTGGAAGAGGAATTCCAAATGGAAGCGCTCTTCCGGTTGGCGGCCGGCGCCCGGCAGCCCGGATCAGCGGGCGGGAGCGGGAGGGCCGGTGGAGCCGCGCACGACGAGCTCGGGGCGGAAGATCGGGCGGGCGGCGGCGGGCTCGTCGAGCTGGCCCACGGCCGCCTCGACGATGGCGTCCTCGTCCCAGGCCATGGTGGTCAGCGCGGGCTCGACCAGGACGGCGAGCTGGTGGTCGTCGTAGCCGATCACCGACAGGTCGCCGGGGATGCGCAGGCCGGCCTCGCGCGCGGCCCGGTAGACGGCGAACGCCAGCGAGTCGCTGAGGCAGAAGACGCCGGTCGGCCGGTCGGGGGCGGCGAGCAGGGCCGCCACCACGTCGACGGCCTCGGCGGTCGCGGCGGGGGCGGCGATGGCGACCAGCTCGATGCCGAGGGCGGCAGCGATGGCGGGCGCGAGCAGCTGCGCGGGGCGGCCGGGCGTGGAGGGCAGGGCGGGCGCGAGCAGCCCGACCCGGCGGTGCCCGAGGCCGGCGAGGTGGGCGAACGCGGCCCGCACCCCGTGCTCGTTGTCGAACAGCACGCTGCCGGAGCCGGGCCGGCCGGTGAGCGCGTCGCCGATGGAGACGACCGCTACGGACTCCTCGAGCAGCCGCCAATAGCCGGCAGTGGGGTCGACGGGCGAGACCAGGACGGCGTCGACGCGCTGGGCGGCGAACTGCTCGACGATCCGGCGCTCCAGCGCGGGGTCGGCGTCCGCGTCGGCGATGGTCGCGTAGCGCCCCCGGCGGCGCAACGCCCGCGTGAGCAGCACGGAGAGGTCCTGCTGCCAGAGGTCGCGCAGCGAGCCGGAGACCCCGACCCAGCCCGTGCGCCCGCTGGCCAGCGCCCGGGCGATCGGGTCGACGGTGTAGCCCAGCTCGTCGGCGAGCTCGCGGACCCGGCGGATCGTCTCGGGCGAGCCGCGCACGCCACGCAGCGCGTACGACGTCGCGGCCAGCGAGAGCCCGGCCGCGGAGGCGAGGTCCTGCAGCGTGCGCCGCCCGGGCTGCCGTGACACCGAGCGAATGTAACACCGCGGTACGACAACTCCGGTGCATGAGATCACCTTGCGCGGGTAGGCACGGAAGCGCTTCACTGAATGCATCCAGTGAAGCGCTTCCCTCCCGGACGGGCGGTGCGAAAGGAGCCGGGATGCTGTTCGACTGCCACCAGCACCTGTGGCCCGCCCGGCTGGTCGAGGCGCTGCGCCGCCGCACGGCGTACCCGTACCTGCGGGACTGGACGCTGCACCTGCCCGGCGAGGACCCGTACGCGGTGGATCCGCTGGCCCACGACGTCGCCCACCGGCGGGCCACCGAGCCGGCCGGCCGGGTGCTGCTGTCGCTGTCCAGCCCGCTGGGCATCGAGCACCTGCCCCGGCACGACGGCGCCGAGCTGATCGACCTGTGGCACGAGAGCGCGCTGGAGCTCGGCGAGCCGTTCCACGTCTGGGCGGCGGCGACGGTGGACGAGCCCGACCCGGACGGCCTGGCCAAGGTGCTGCGGCACGAGCGCGTCGCGGGCCTGCAGCTGCCGGCCACCGCGATGCAGGACCCGGCCGGGATCGCGCACGTCGGGCCGTTGCTCGACGAGGCCTGCCGCGCGGGCAAGCCGGTGCTCGTGCACCCCGGCCCGGCGCCCGCCTGCGACGAGGGCCTGCCCGGCTGGTGGCCGGCCCTGGTCCCGTACGTCGCCCAGCTGCACCAGGCGTGGCTCGCGTGGCACGTCGCCGGCCGCCGCGACGTGCGGATCGGCTTCGTGGCGCTGGCCGGGCTCGCGCCGCTGCACCACGAACGGCTGGCCGCGCGCGGCGGCGCCCTGGGCGCGCTGGACCCGAACGTCTTCTACGAGACGTCGTCGTACGGCACCCGGGCGGTCGACGCGCTGGTCCGGGTCGTGGGCGTCGACCCGATCGTCTCCGGCTCCGACCGCCCGTACGCCGAGGCGACCGACCCCGGCCTCGGCGCCGCCTTCACGCACGCCCTGTACACCGCGAACCCGCACCGTTTCCTGACCGGAGGCCCCCGATGACCGTGTTGCCGGCGCTGCCCGGTCGCGTCCTGGACCCGCACGAGCTCAAGCGCTGGGTCGCCGAGCTGGCCGCGCGGCCCGAGCTGTGGGAGCCGCTCGTGCGGCACGACACCGGCAGGCGCCACTACGCGTCGCTGCACCGCGACAGCGACGTCGACGTGTGGGTGCTGTGCTGGAACGTGGCCGACGACACCGGCTGGCACGACCACGACACGTCCTCGGGCGCGGTCGCGGTCACCCGGGGCGCGGTCACCGAGGCCACCCCGCGGATGGGCGGCGAGCCGGTGACCCGGGTCGTCGAGGCGGGGCGGACCTTCGCGTTCGGCCCCGACCACATCCACCGGATGGGCGGGGCGGTCGACGGGTCGGTGTCGATCCACGCGTACTCGCCGCCGCTGTGGCGCATGGGGCAGTACTCGATCAGCAGGGCGGGGGTGCTGCGCCGGCGCGCGGTCAGCTACGCCGACGAGTTGAGGCCCATCGACGAGTAGTCGAGCACCCCGCCGAGCAGCGGCAGCACGGCCGCGGCGCGCTCGAGGTCGTCGCCGAGCGGCCGGTCCTCCTCGTCGGTGTCGAGCACCTCGTTGGCCAGCTCGAACGCCTCGCGCAGCGGGCCGACGACGAGCCGGCCCGGCGCCATCCGCAGCGCGCGCACCGCGGCGACCAGCTCGGCGGCCAGCAGCGTCGGGGCCAGCCGGGTCATCGTGCGCAGCGACCGGGCGCCCTGGGTGGCGAAGCTCGCGTGCTCCTCCAGGCCCAGCGAGATGCTCAGCGTGCCGGCCGCGGTCGGGGTCATGCCGACGCGGATCTCGGTCAGCAGGTCCTGCACGACGTACTCGCTGATCATCAGGCCGGAGCTGCCCGCCGGGCCGGCCGCCAGGAACGCGCGCAGGCCGGTCAGGTCGGGGCGCATCAGCAGCCCCAGCCGCGCCGACGACAGCGAGAGCACCGGCAGGAACGCGCCGCGCAGCGCGTCGAGCTGGGTCGCCAGCGTCGCCGTGTGGAACTGCCCGTGATGCCGTACGCCCTCCGGGGTGACCAGCGGGTTCTCCAGCGCCGCGTTCATCTCGGCGATCAGCGCGTCGTCGAGGCAGCGGGCCGCGTGCACGGCCGGCGCCACCACCTGGGGCAGCACCCGCAGCCCGAACGGGTCCTGGATGCGCACCGGCGCCGCGCTGCCCGCGACGAGCCGGCTCATGATCTTCGCCACTTCCACCTGGCCGGGGTGGGCCCGCTGGCGGTGCACCGCCACGTCGTACGCCTCGGGGTTGCCCCGCAGCGCGAGGAAGCTCAGCGCGGCCACCACCACCGACGCGCGCAGCTGGCTCTGCACCCGCTGGAGCGCGAGCGCGGACGTCGCCACGGTCAGCGCGCTCGAACTGATCATCGGCAGCGCGTCGGTGGCGCCGAACATCGTGACCGGGCCCTTGCCGTCGCGCCACGGCCGCTCCCCGGCCAGCGTGAGGCTGAGCTCGGCCAGCGCGGCCAGGTCGCCCGTGCCGATCGCGCCCCACTCGTGGAGCGTCGGCACCGCCCCGTCGTGCAGCGCCTCGGCGAGGCACTCCGCGACGTGCCGGGAGACGCCCGACCCGCCGGCGAGGATCTGGTTGAGCCGCACGGCCATCGTCGCCCGCGCCGTGGTGTCGTCGATCACCGGACCGACCGCCGCGCAGTGGCTGCGCAGCAGCCTCAGGCCGCGCTGCTCGTCGGCGCCCGTGCGCTCGTGCCGGTTGGCCCCGACGCCGGTGTTCGCCCCGTAGACTGCGCCTTGCGCCCGCGCCTGCTGCAGGAGCGCATGTCGCTCCGCGACCCGCCGCAGCGCTGCCGGGTCGACGTCCACCCCGGATCGACCGGAGGCAATGGCAACCAGGCCCGCTATCGTCAGGCTCCGCCCGTCCAGTCGTTCTGCCTGCATAGCGCCACCATGACTCGTGTTTCCATCCCGTAACGGCTCCCCCGGCCCGTTTGACATCCTATTCACTACAGCGGAAGTATGAATAGGCGTATTCAAGAAGTGGAGCGCCATGATCACATTCGACGATGTCGTGAAGGTCTACCCCGGCGGGAGCACGGCTGTCGACCACGTCTCGCTCGAACTGCCCACCGGCAAGATGACGGTCTTCGTCGGGCCGTCCGGCTGCGGCAAGACGACCTCGCTCCGCATGATCAATAGGATGATCGACCCGACCTCCGGCCGCGTGCTGATCGACGGCAAGGACGTCGCGCAGCAGGACGAGGCGCTGCTGCGGCGCGGCATCGGCTACGTGATCCAGAACGCGGGCCTGTTCCCGCACCGCACGGTGCTCGACAATGTGGCGACCGTGCCGGTGCTGCTCGGCAAGACCCGCCGCGAGGCCCGTTCCGCCGCGCTCGGCCTGCTCGAGCGCGTGGGCCTGTCCGCCGAGTTCGCCAAGCGCTACCCGGCCCAGCTCTCCGGCGGCCAGCAGCAGCGCGTCGGCGTGGCGCGGGCGCTCGCCGCCGACCCGCCCATCATGCTGATGGACGAGCCGTTCAGCGCGGTCGACCCGGTCGTGCGCGAGGGGCTGCACCGCGAGTTCCTGCGGCTGCAGAGCGATCTCGGCAAGACCATCGCGATGGTCACCCACGACATCGACGAGGCGATCAAACTGGGGGACGTGGTCGCGATCTTCCGGCAGGGCGGCGTGCTCGCCCAGGTCGGCACCCCGCAGGAGCTGCTCGCGGCGCCCGCCGACGAGTTCGTCGCGGAGTTCGTCGGGCGCGACCGGGGGCTGCGCAGCCTGTCGTTCGACGACGCGTCCGGGCTGCCGGTGCGCCCGGTGCCCGCCGAGCTCGTGCTCGACGACGCCGGTCGGCCGCAGGGCTGGAAGACGGGCTCCGGTGTGCAGCCCACGGGCGGCACGTTCACCGCGACCGACTCGCTGCGGCTGGTCGCCGACCTCGCGATCCTCTCGCCGGTGGGCATCGCCGTGCGGGTGGACGCCGACGGGGTCGCCGACGGCATCGCGCCGCACCACGACCTCGTCGACTACCTGGCGGCCCGGCGACCCTCATGATCACTTATCTGTCCAACAACTCCGAGGTCGTGTGGGCGGCGCTGCGCCAGCACATCACCCTCGCGCTGATCCCGGTGCTGCTCGGCTTCGTCATCGCGCTGCCGATCGGCTACCTGGGCGTGCGGTTCCCGTGGCTCTACCACCCGCTGGTGAACGTGGCCGGGGTGCTCTACTCGATCCCGTCGCTGGCGCTGTTCGTGTTCCTGCCGGTCGTGCTGGGCACCAGGATCCTGTCGCCGCTGAACATCGTGGTCGCGCTGACCATCTACACCGTGGCGCTGCTGGCGCGCACGGTCGCCGACGGCCTGCGCTCGGTCGACCGGCTCGTCGTCGAGAGCGCCACCGCGATGGGCTACCGCCGGCTGCGGCGGCTGCTCGACGTGGAGCTGCCGGTCGCGCTGCCGGTCATCCTGGCGGGCCTGCGGGTCGCCACCGTCGCCAACATCAGCCTGGTCAGCGTCGGCGCGCTGATCGGCGTCGGCGGGCTGGGCCAACTGTTCACCCGGGGCTTCCAGCTGTTCTACCTGGAGCCGATCCTGGTCGGCATCATCCTGTCCGTGGCGCTCGCCGGCATCGCCGACCTGATCATCGTGCTGATCCAGCGCGCGGTCACGCCGTGGACCCGCTTCCAGGGGAGCCGGGCGTGAACCTCACGTACCTCCTCGACGCGGCGCACTGGGAGCTGGGCGCCACGGGCAGCATCCCGCAGCTGATCCTGTCCCACCTCTGGTACGTCTTCCTGGCGCTCGCGATCGGCACGGTGATCGCGTTGCCGGTGGGCCTCTACATCGGCCACACCGGCCGGGGCTCGTTCATCGCCATCAACGCGGGCAACGCCGGCCGCTCGCTGCCGACGCTCGGCCTGCTGATGCTGATGGTCACGCTGCTCGGGCTGGGTCTGCTCCCGGTGCTGATCGCGCTGACCGTGCTGGTCATCCCGCCGATCCTGACCTCCGCGTACGCCGGGCTGCGCTCGCTGGACCAGCGGGTCGTCGACGCCGCCCGGGGCGTGGGCATGCGGCCGTGGCAGGTGCTCACCCGCGTCGAGCTGCCGATGGCCCTGCCGGTGCTGATGAGCGGCTTCCGCAGCGCCGCCCTGCAGGTGGTCGCCACCGCCACCGTGGCCGCCGCCGTCGGGCTCGGCGGGCTGGGCCGGCTGCTGATCGACGGGCTGGCCGTCAACGACTACTCCCGCGTGCTGGCCGGCGCCATCGTCGTCGCGGTGCTGGCCGTACTGCTCGACCTGGTCCTGGCGCTCGCACAGCGCTGGATCGTCTCGCCCGGTATGCGGGCCTCCAAATGAAGGGTTCACCCATGAAACGCTTTGGCCGACTCGGTCTGGCAGGCGTCGCCGTCGCCCTGACCGTCGCCCTCACCGCCTGCGGCGCCGACGAGGACCCGCTGGCCAACGACTCCGGCGGCGGCAGCAGCGCGGCGCCCGGCACCATCACCGTGGGCTCGGCGAACTTCGCCGAGAGCGAGCTGCTCGGCGAGATCTACGCGCAGGCCCTCGAGGCCAAGGGCGTGACCGTCAAGCGCCAGTTCAACATCGGCGCCCGCGAGCTGTACCTCAAGGCCCTGCAGGACGGCTCGATCGACCTGCTGCCCGAGTACAACGGCGCGCTGCTGTCGGCGCTGGCCAAGGGCGGCGCGCCCGAGGGCGTCAGCAAGCCCGAGGACGTGCTGGCCGCGCTCAAGAAGGTGCTGCCGTCGGGCACCGAGGTGCTCGAGCAGTCCGCCGCCGAGGACAAGGACACGCTCACCGTCACCCAGGAGACGGCGACCAAGTTCAAGCTCAAGACGATCGACGACCTCAAGCCGGTCGCCGGCCAGCTCACCATCGGCGCCGGCCCCGAGTGGCAGGAGCGCTACCAGGGCCTCAAGGGCCTGGAGAGCCTGTACGGGGTCAAGTTCAAGGAGTTCAAGCCGCTCGACGCGGGCGGCCCGCTGACCGTCAACGCGCTGGTCAAGGGCCAGATCGACGTCGGCAACATCTTCTCGACCGACTCGGCGATCGCCACCAACAAGCTGGTCGTGCTCGAGGACCCGCGCAACCTGTACCTGGCCGAGAACATCATCCCGCTGATCCGCACGTCGGCGAACAACCCGACCGTGACCTCGGCGCTCAACGCCGTCTCGGCGAAGCTGACGACCGAGAACCTCACGGCCACGCTGGCCAAGGTGCAGGTCGACAAGCAGGACACCGCGACGGTCGCCAAGGGCTGGCTGTCCGAGAACGGCCTCTCCTAGCCGCTTCGCCGCACGCCGCCCGGGCCCACGGCCCGGGCGGCGCTGCGTTCCCCGGCCTTCCACACCTCGTACGCGCTCCCGCTGCGCTTCGCGTGATACATCGCGACGTCGGCGCGGTGCAGCGCCGCGTCGGCGCCGAGCGTCCCGGTCTCGCACACCGCCACACCGATGCTGGCCGTGATGCGCACCGGCGTCTCCGCGATGACGACCGGGCTGTCCAGGGCCTCCGTGACCCGTCGCGCCACGGCCACCGCCTCGTCCGCGCCGGAGACGGCGTCGAGCACGACCACGAACTCGTCGCCGCCGAGCCGGCCGGCCAGGTCGTCGCCGCGCACGCTCGCCCGCAGCACGTCGGCCACCGCGACCAGCAGCCGGTCGCCCGCCGCGTGCCCGAGCGAGTCGTTGACGGGTTTGAAGCCGTTCAGGTCGATCAGCAGCACGCCCGCGGTGCGTCCGGGCCGCTCCAGCAGCCGCCCCAGCTCGCGGTGCACCCGGGCGCGGTTGGCCAGGCCGGTCAGCGCGTCGGTCGCCGCGGCCTCCTCGATCTCGTGCTGCGCCAGCATCTGCCGGGCCACCACCAGGCCGGTGATCGCCACGCCGCCGGCGACCAGGCCCGCCCACGGGTACAGCTCGCCCTGCCGGGCGGCGGCCACCGCCATCAGCGCGTACCCGACCCCGATCGCCAGGTAGGGCAGCTTGGTGGCCAGACCGCCGCGGACAGGCTCGTCCCGCGCGGCTGCGTCAGCGGGTCGGCGGCACTGCTCGACCGCGCCGCACGCGAGCAGCAGGTGCATGGTCAGCCAGCAGGCGAACTGCCACGGCGTACGCTCCACGACCCCGCTGTGCGCCTGCGTGTAGCCGAGGTACGCATCGCCGGCGAGCAGCGCCACCACCCCGGCGCCCAGCAGCAGCAGGGGCCGGCGGGCGCCGCGCTCGGCGCCGCGCAGCAGCACCCGGGCGAGCGCGAACAGCACGAGCAGGTCCACCATCGGGTACGCGGCGGCGGCGAGCACCAGCCGGAACGAGGCGTCGCCGCGGTCCAGCGCAGGGCCGATCGCCAGGTACCACAGCACCATCGAGCCGCCCAGCGCCACGGTGGCCGAGTCGAGCGCCGCCTTCCACCGCTGGCGGCGGCCGGCCGCCCGCAGCGGGTACGACAGCAGCGCGGCGAACAGCAGCAGCACGAAGCCCATGTGGGCGCCGTCGCCCGGCTGCGGGAACGGCCGTGCCCCGGTGACGAACACGAACAGCGCCGGCGTGGCCAGCGCGAGGCAGAGCGAGGCCGTCACCAGCCGCCACGTCCGGCGGATCCGGTCGTCGCGCGCCGCGCGGACCGCCCGCGCCGGACGCGCTCAGGCGACCGAGCGCAGCAGCGGCAGCCAGACGTCGTCCACGATCTCGGTGATCACCTCGGCGGGCACCGGGCGCAGCGTCATGAACATCTCGTGGCGCAGCAGGTCGAACGGCAGGTTCACGACCCGCGGTGAGCGCGGCACGGCGGGCAGCTCGCCGCGCTCGGCCGCGCGGGCGACGAGCCGTTCGAGACCGGTCGGCTGCCCCGGCGCGCGGAGCCGGTCGCGCAGCTCGCCGAAGTTGCTGCCGCTCTCGCGGAAGTAGTCCATCAGCTGCACGCTGATCGTCGTCAGCAGCCGGGTGCGGCCGGCGTCGGCGTTGCGCAGGAAGCCGATCACGTCGTCGCGCAGGTTGCCGGTGTCGGGCAGCGGGATCGCGTGCGAGAACCAGACCCGGTTCAGCGTGGCCAGCAGCAGGTCCTCGCGCTGCGGCCAGCGCCGGTAGAGCACCGGACGGCTCGTGCCGGCGCGCGCGGCGATCGCCTCGTACGTGAAGCCTGGGTAGCCGCTCTCGACCAGCACGTCCCAGGCGGCCGCGACGATCGCGTCCTCGAGCTCGGCGCCGCGCCGACGGGTCTTAAGAGTCACTTGCGTATCTTAGCGCGACCGCCTACCGTCGAGCCGTTAGATACATCCGCGTATCTTAAGGCGGTTCCATGGCCCTCGACCGGCAAACCCTGCGCACCACCGTCGCCGTGCTGACCGGCGGCGTCGCGGTGATCCTCGACTCCACGATCGTCAGCGTCGCGCTGCACGACCTGGCGGCCGATCTGCACGCCGGGGTCGGCACCATCCAATGGGTCAGCACCGCGTACCTGCTGGCTCTCGGCGTCGTCATCCCGACGGTCGGCTGGCTGCAGAGCCGCCTGGGCGCCAAGCGGCTCTGGCTGGCGGCGCTCACCGTGTTCCTGCTCGGCTCGGTGCTCTGCTCGCTCGCTTGGGACGCGCCCAGCCTGATCGCCTTCCGCGTGGTGCAGGGCGCCGGCGGCGGGGCGATGATGCCGCTGATGGTCACCATGATCATGCAGGCCGCGCAGGGCGCCGACCGCAGCCGGCTGATGTCGATCGTCGCGCTGCCCACGGCGCTCGGGCCGATCCTCGGACCCGTCATCGGCGGGCTGATCCTCGGCGCCGGCGACTGGCGCTGGCTGTTCCTGGTCAACGTGCCGCTCTGCCTGACGGGTCTGGTGCTGGCCCACCGGCTGATCGCCGCCGACGAGCCGGCCCGCCGCGTACGGCTCGACGCCGTGGGTCTGGCGCTGCTGTCGCCCGCGCTCGTCGCGCTGCTGTGGGGCCTGTCCAACGTCGCCGGACACGGCGGCCTCGCCCGCGCCGACGTGCTCGCCCCGATGGCCGGCGGCGCGGCGCTGCTGGTCGCCTTCGTGCTGTGGGCGCTGCGCCGCCGCGGCGACGCGCTCGTCGACCTGCAGGTGCTGCGCTCGCGCCCGACGTGGGCGGCGACCGCGCTGATGTTCCTGTCCGGCGCCTCCCTGTACGGGGCGATGCTGCTGCTGCCGCTCTACTGGCAGCAACTGCACGGCACCGACGCCCTGACCGCCGGCCTGCTGCTCATTCCGCAGGGCGTCGGCTCGCTGCTCAGCCGTACGGTCGCCGTCCGTCTGCTCGACCGCATCGGCGCCCGCGCCGTGTCGATCGCCGGCTTCGCCGTCGTCGGGCTCGCCACCGTGCCGTTCGCGCTCACCGACAACCGCGCCGCGCTGCTGGCGGCGCTGTTCGTCCGCGGTCTCGGCCTCGGCACGGTCATCATCCCGCTGATGGCCGTCGCGTTCGTCGGCCTGTCCCACGACGAGGTGCCGCACGCCAGCATCGTCACCCGCATCGCCCAGCAGGTCGGCGGCTCCGCCGGCGTGGCCCTGCTCGCCGTCGTCCTCGCGACCTCCGCCACCCGCACCGGCTCCCCCGCGGCCGCGTTCGACGTCGCCTTCTGGTGGACCGTCGGCTTCACCGGCGTCGCCGTGCTGGTGTCCTTCGTCCTGCCCGGCCGCGTCGACCTGGCCGCCGCCCCGCCTACGGCGCCCGCTCGTACAGGAGCTCCTGACCGTCCTCGGGATCCCATTGCTCCCCCACGTGAGCGAACCCGAAGCCGGCAATAGTCGCCAGCGACGCCGCGTTGGCCGGGCTGATGCTGGCCCGGACCGTACGCACTGCCGGCTCGCTCGCCGCCCAGCGCAACAGTTCCGACACCATCGCCTTCGCGTAACCCCGCCGCCGATGGGCCGGGTCCGTGCTGTACCCGATCTCCACCATGCCCGCGTCGTCCGGCGGCCCGTGGAAGCCGCCCGCCCCCACCACCGTCCCGTCCGGAACCGACACCGCCGCCCGCACCACCCAGTCCGCCGCGCGTGGATCCGCCGCGATCTGGTTCCGCCGCATCCGCCACAGCCAGGTCACCTCGTCGGACAGGAACCACTCCGAGAGCGGAACTCCCGTCATCTCACGGGCCTTGGTGAGGTCGCCCGCGAGGAGCGCTTCCAGCACGGCTTGCGGCAGGGGGACGAAACGTACCGATCGCTTCACGGCCCCACATCCTGCCACGCGCGCTTTGCCTCGTGCCCCGCGCCGCTGCGGTCCCCTTGATCCCCCCGAGCCGCCCGCCCGACTTGGCACCTCCGATCGACCCAGCCACCGTCCACCTCAGCGCCTCCGGTCGACGCGGCCACCGCCCTGCCTTGGTTGCTCCGGTCGACCCAGTCACCCGCACGCCTTGGCCGCTCCGGTCGCAGCCGGTCCCACCCGCTCGCGTCGGCCCGCCTTTCGCCTGCAGCCTGACCGCCCGCGTCGCCCCTCCGGTCGCCTCCAGCTCTCCTCCCGTGCGCCAGCACGGCCTGCCGCACACCCCCGCCGACGTGCCGGTCGACCCGCGGGTCCGGCCGGCCGCAGCTCGACCTCGGCCGGTTGCCGATCGCCCGTCGTTGCGCCACGCATGCCCCAGCTCCCCGTCGAACGAGCGACGCCCCGCGCCCCGGAGCCACCCCCGAGTCCGATCACAGGCAGCGCGGCAAGCCGGCGAGCCCGTCCCCGATCCCCGCAGTCGCGTCTTTGCGCCCGACGCTCACGATCGCCGCATCCGGGACTCCGGCGCCCACATGATCGCCTCACCCGGCGACCGGCTCACCGTTTCAAGATCGCGGTGGGCCACCGCCTCCCCCGCCCACCCAAGGGCCGGGGCCGGGGCCGGGGCCGGGGCCGGGGCCGGGGCCGAGCCTACGTCGCCGCGACCCACCCCCGCGGTCGCCTGTGGACAACCCGCCGTCTGCTACGGTTCGGCGGCGATCCGCCGATCACTCCGGCGCGAAGCCCCAGCCGCACCCGCACCCGAGGAGGTGAGACCGATCAACGCAGCAGCACCACACGGTCGGGCCCTCCCCGGTTCCGCGACGCTCCGCTGAGCGCCACCGGGAGAGCCCCCCACAGGCATCCCGAGAGGCACATCATGACCTTCACAGAGCGGCACCTCCGAGTCCACGACGACGTTCCCTGCACGGTGTGGGAACCTGCGACCGGCGACGGCCCGCTGATCCTTGTCGCCCACGGCGGCGGGCAGCACCGCGGGGCGCCGAGCGTCGTGGGGCGGGCCGGGCTTCTGGTGGCGGCCGGCTTCCGAGTCGTCGCGCTGGACGCGCCCGGCCAC
This sequence comes from Actinoplanes sp. URMC 104, assembly GCF_051386375.1. Classification (NCBI taxonomy): domain Bacteria; kingdom Bacillati; phylum Actinomycetota; class Actinomycetes; order Micromonosporales; family Micromonosporaceae; genus Actinoplanes; species Actinoplanes sp. URMC 104. The sequence goes on from NZ_JBPQTO010000011.1 coordinate 631,116, forward strand.
GGCGACCACCCCTCGCGGCAGATCGGGAACGCCGAGGTGGCGGGGCGAGCCGTTCCGGAGTGGCGGGCGGCAATCGACCTGCTGGCTCCGGGCGGGCCGGCCGGGTTCTGGGGCGTGTCGATGGGGGCGGCGGTCGGGCTGGCGGTCGTGGCGGCCGAACCGCGGGTACGGGCGGCGGCGCTGGGGCTGATCGGGCTGAGCGACGACCGGGCGGAGCTGGCCGCGCGGGTCACCGTGCCGGTGGAGTTCGCGCTGCAGTGGGACGACGAGCTCGTGCCGAGGGAGGCGGGGCTGGCGCTGTTCGACGCGTTCGGCTCGGCGGAGAAGTCGTTGCACGCGAACCCGGGACGGCACGTGGAGCTGCCGCGGTTCGAGGCGGACAACGCGGTGCGGTTCTTCGCGCGGCACCTGTGTCGATCATGATGGACGGGTGAGCAGGGGGACGGCGATCGGCAGCGCCGCGGCGGTGACGGCCGGGGCGGTGACCATGCTGGTCGCGCTGGTGGCGCCGGCAGGGAGCTGGTGGGACGGGTACGTCAGTGAGGCGGGCACGGCGGGGCAGCCGTACCCGTTCCCGTACCGCTGCGGTCTCGTCCTGCTCGCCGTGGGCGTGGCGCTGCTGGGGGCGGCGCTGCGGTCGTTGAGGGCGGTGAGCGCGGCGCTGCTGGTGGCGTCGGTGCTGGCGGCCACCTCGGGGGTGGTGGCGTGCACGGACCGGTGCCCGCTGCCGCCGTACGAGCCGACGACGGTGGCCGACGTGGTGCACACCGCTGCCAGCGTGGTGGGGCTGGTGGTGCTGGCGGGTGCGATGGCGCTGATCTGGTTGTCGGACCTGCGCACCGCGGCCAGGCGGCTGGCGGGCGTCGGCGTGGTCCTGATGGTGCCGCTGGGTGCGACGCTCGGGGTGACGATGCTGGTGGTGGGGCGCAGCGGCTTCGGCGCGCTGGTCGAGCGGCTGGTGCTGGCCGTCGCGGTGAGCTGGCTGGTCGGCACGGCCCTGCTGACCGGCTCGCGGGGCGTCAGGAGAGGCGGGCGCTGAGGCCGCGCAGCTCGGTGCCGCCCGCCCGGCGTGAGGAGCGTTCGAGCAGCGTCCGTACGGTCTCGGCGACCGCGGCGGAGGTGTGCACGTGCTGGGGCGCCACCCGTTCGGCGTTGAGCAGCAACCGGACGGCCTCGCGGTCGGCGGTGCGCAGCTGGGCGAGCGCCCGCGCGGTGTCGGCGTAGTAGTAGACCTGCCGGATGCCGATGGGCACGGCCGCGGGCGTGGTGTGCCGGGCGATCTCCACGGCGCGGCCGGGGTCGCCCTCCTCGACCTCGATGGTGATGCGCCAGATGGCGACGTTGGTGGGCCCGAAGAACAGCCCCATGGTGGTGGGCGCCTCGCCGGTGCGCCGGGCGAGCGCGGCGGCCTCGGCCGAGAAGGCACGGCTCTCGTCCGGGCGTCCGCTGCCCTGCCCTGCCATCGCGCACATCAGGTGCAGCGTGCCCAGCACCTCCGCGCCGCCGGGGCGGGCGCTGTGCGGGCGCAGGTCGTCGGCGCCGCGTTCGGCCAGGGTCAGGGCCCGCTGGTAGGAGCCGGCCGCGGCGGCCGCGCTCGCCCGGGCGTACGTCGCATAGCCGCGCAGCACCGGGTCGTCCGCACCCTCGGCCGCCTCCCGGCAGCGTTCGGCGGCCAGCCACGCGTCCGCGGGCAGGCCGAGGTTGCGCAGCACCGACGAGGCGGTGTGGGCGGCCGAGCAGAGCAGCCGGTACGCCCGGCGGCCGTCCGGGCCGGCGGTCTCGGCGTGCAGGTCGCGCAGCAGCCCGGGCAGCAGGCGCACCGCCCCGGCGTAGTCGCACGTCTGCAGCAGCGACTCGGCCAGCTCGGCCGAGCGGGCCAGCACCGGCAGCGGCGCGGCGAGCCCGGGCGCCGGCTCGGCCGGGTCGATGTCGATCAGGGCCTGGCGTACGGCGTGCACGCCCGCCAGCGCCGCGGAGGCCTGCCGGTCGGCGGCGGGCACCGGCGCGCCGGCCAGCTCGTCCGGGTGGCATTCGAGCGCGCGGGCGATGTCGGCGAGCGTGAACCGGTTGCCCGTCGCCTGCAGCCCCCGTTCGATGCGGCTCCAGGTGGCGTGCGAGACACCGGCCCGGCTCGCCGCGAACCGGATGCTCCAGCCCCGCATCAGGCGGCGCGCCCGGATGCGGCCGCCGACCTCGGGGCCGGCGTGGGGTCGTGGCGTCATGTGCCCGACGGTAATCCCGCCGGCTCCACGGGTGGTACATGCCTGTACCGGCTGATCACGAACCGGTTCTTGCCGGCGGCCTTCGCCGCGTACATCGCCTCGTCGGCGGCGTGCACCAGGCTCTCCGCGTCGAACGCGGCGCCGGGCGGGGAGATCGCGACGCCGGCGCTGCAGCTGATCGTCACCGGCTGGCCGTCGATGTCGTACGGCGCCCGCAGCCCCGCCACGATGCGCTGCGCGATGGCCTCGGCGTCGTCGTCGCCGGTCAGCCCGTCGGCGAGCATCGCGAACTCGTCGCCGCCCAGGCGGGCCACGGTGTCGCTGGCGCGGGCGCACTGCTCCAGGCGCCGCGCCGCCTCGGTGAGCAGCACGTCGCCGGCGCTGTGGCCCAGCCCGTCGTTGACGGCCTTGAACCCGTCCAGGTCGATGAAGAACACCGCGAGCGGCTCGCCGGAGCGGGCCTGCGCGCGCAGCGCGTGGCCGAGACGCTCGGCGAACAGCGTGCGGTTGGCCAGCCCGGTGAGCGAGTCGTGCAGCGCGAGGCGGCGCAGCGCGTCCTCGCTCTCGCGCAGCCGGGCCTCGACCGACTTGCGCTGGTCGATGTCGCGGCGCAGCGCGGCGGTGGCCTGGTCGACGCGCTTGAGGGCGCGGCGCCGGGAGTCGGCCAGCACCCCGGCGAGCACGGTCACCAGCAGCCCGATGCACAGCGAGGCGACCGGCAGGCGGCGGTCGGTGTCGCTGAACAGCCGGGTGGTGGGCTGCACGTCGATCTGCCACTGCCGCTCGCCGACCCAGGTGGTGCGCATCCGGCGCAGGCCGGGGTCGGGCAGCAGGGCGGCGGACGTGCGGGTGGAGGCGACCACCGTCACGGCGGACTGCTGCAGGTCGCTGAGCGTCACGCGGACCAGCGCCCCGGCGTACGTCTGCAGGGTCTCGTTGACGAAGTCGGCGCCGCGCATCGACAGCACCATCCAGCCGAGGAACTCCCCGGCCCCGGCCGTTCCGGCGGCCCGCACGACGGGCGCGGCCAGCAGGAACGACTGCTGTCGCAGCGTGGACGGCAGGGCGCGGTCCTTGAACAGCACGTACGGGTGGCTGATCGTGGGCTGGCCGCTGGCGCGCGCGGACCGCAGCGCCGCGTCCGGCTCGTCGGCCTGGCTCAGGTCCCGGCCGATGCTGGGGGTGACGTCGTCGAACGTGCGGCTGAAGACCACGAACAGGTGCTGGTCGGCGTCGCCGGCGGCCTTCAGCCGCAGGCCCGCGGCGCCGCGTTCGCGCCACAGGTTCTGCACCTGCGGCACCTCGCTGGTCTGCGCGGGCACGACGAAGCTGACCGCGCTGGCGCCGGGCAGCCGGTTGCGGCTGAGCCGGGAGGTGATCGAGGCGAAGTCGGTGGCGTTGAAGTCGGTCTGGGTGCCCACGGAGGCGCTCAGGTCGGCCAGCGTCTCGGTGTAGCGGGCGGCCTCGTCGATGACGGCGCGCTGGATCGCGTCGGCGTTGTGGTCCATGAGCAACCCGGCGTGCCGCTGCTGCACCTGCCGCACCTCGAGCATCACCAGCCACGACGTGGCCGAGCCGCCGACGAGCACGGCCAGGACCAGCGCGAGGCCGATCCAGCTACGGCGGCCGGTTGCCTTCATCCGTGTGGGTCCTCGTGGTCGCGGCGACGGGGGCGTCCCCCTCTGATCGGCAGGGCCCGCGGATTCTTGAGCGGTTGTCCCCGTCGGGACGGGGTAGGCACCGGCGGTGACCGCTGACCCGTCGGCGTGGGGGCCGCTGCGCATCGTCGTGTTCCGCAATCTGTGGCTGGCGTTGCTGGCAAGCAACATCGGCGCCTGGATGCAGACCGTCGGCGCCCAGTGGCTGCTGGTCGAGCAGTCGGGCACCGACACGCTGATCGCGGTCGTGCAGACGGCGAGCACGCTGCCGATCGCCGTGTTCGCGCTGCCGGCCGGTGCGCTGGCCGACACGTTCGACCGGCGGCGGCTGCTGATGGCGACCCAGCTGTTCCTGGTCGCGGCGTGCGGGCTGCTGACCGTGCTGACGTTCGCCGGCCGGATGCCCGCGACGCTGCTGCTGACCCTGACGTTCGTGCTCGGCGCCGGGCAGGCGGTGACCGCGCCGGCCTGGCAGGCGATCATTCCCGAGCTGGTGCCGCGCGCGCAGCTGCCCAACGCCTCGGCGCTCGGGGCGATCAGCATGAACCTGGCCCGCGCGGTCGGACCGGCGATCGCCGGCGTGCTCGTCGCGCGGACCGGGGTGGGCGCCGTCTTCGCGCTCAACACGCTGTCGTTCGTGATCTTCGCGTACGTCCTCTGGCGGTGGCGCCCGCCGGTCACCGACGCGGTCCGCGCGCCCGAGCGGTTCGCCGCCGCCGTCCGCGCGGGCGGCCGCTATGTGCGGCACGCGCCGCTGGTCAAACGGATCCTGCTACGGGCGGGGCTGTTCCTGGTGCCCGGCAGCGCGCTGTTCGCCCTGCTGCCGCTGGTGGCCAGCCGGCGCCTCGGCCTCGGCTCCGGCGGGTACGGGATCCTGCTCGGCGCGATCGGGGCGGGCGCGGTCGCCGCCGCCGTGCTGCTGCCCCGGCTGCGCGCCCGCTGGCCGCTGAACACCCTCATGTCGGTCGCCGGCCTGATCTTCGCCGCGGCCCTGGTGGTGCTGGGCCTCGTACGTTCCGAGGTCGCCGTCACGGTCGCGCTCGTGCCGGCCGGTGTCGCCTGGGTGCTCGTGCTCTCCAGCGTGAACGCCTCGATGCAGCTCGTGCTGCCCGGTTGGGTGCGCGCCCGCGGGCTCGCCGTCTACCAGATGGTCTTCGCCGCCGGGCAGGCCGTGGGCGCCCTGGTGTGGGGCGCGCTGTCGGACGCGTCCGGTCTGGTCGTGGCGTACGTGTCGGCCGCCGCGCTGATGGGCGCGGGCGTCGCCACCCAGCGCTGGTGGCCGATGCGCGAAACCGCCGGGCTCGACCTGGACCCCGCGGTGTTCTGGCCCGAGCCGCACCTCGAGATGGAGCCCGACAGCCACGAGGGGCCCGTGCTCGTCACGGTCTCCTACCCGGTGAGCCCGGAGCGCGAGGAGGAGTTCGCCGAGGCGATGGAGGCGGTGCGTCGCAGCCGGCTGCGCACCGGAGCCGTCCGGTGGGGGCTCTTCCGCGACGGCGAGCAGCCGGGCCGCTTCGTCGAGGCGTACGTGGTGGACAGCTGGGACGAGCACCGGCGGCAGCACGAGGGCCGCCTCACCGGCCTCGACCGCGAGGCCGAGGAACGCGCGCAGGCCCTCGCCGACGGGCCGCCGCACGCGAGCCACCTGTTCTCGGCCCGGGCCGGCCGGGACTGACGCGCGCCGCCGGGGGCCGGGAACGGCGACGGGCCACACCCCTGAAGGGGTGTGGCCCGCTACTTCGCGGAAACCTCAGCGGTGGAAGTTGACGAAGTTCAGGAAGCCACCCCGGAAGTCGCCGCCGCGGTAGCCGTTGTACCAGCCGCCGTACCAGTTGCGGCGGTCCCAGCGACCGTTGAAGTCATCGACCGTCAGGACCCACGAGCCACGGCCCCAGCCGAAGCCGGCCCGGTCGCAGTCGTAGTCGTCCCAGCGGCCGCGGAGCTCGCCCAGCCGGCCGACCCGCTCGCAGGCGCGCAGCGAACGGAAGTAGCCGACGACCTCCTCGTCGTCCCAGTCGTAGTGGGCCCCGGACGTGGCGGCGGTGCTGGACGCGGCGCCCTGCGCGGTGCCGGTGGTGGCCTGAGCCGGACCGGCCCCGACCGTCGCGGCGATGCCCAGCCCGAGGCCGGTGATGGCGAGAAGACGGGTAATGCGGTTCATCTGATTCCTTTCTCGTCATGACGACTTGCAAGATCAGATAACCACGTAAGCCCCAAAAAGGGCGAAACCGCCACGGCTATTACCCGATAGAGATCATCCGGGCCGTACGGGTAGCGCCCTTCACGGGCCTGGAGCGTCCTGCTCCCCGGCTTGAACGGCCACCTCTACGCGCCGATCGCCGTACCGGACGCTCACCGTGCCGGCGGTGTCCCCGGTGACGCGCACCCCGCCCGACCACGAGGCGTCGACGGTCAGACATCCCGGCGTACGCAGTCCCGAGAATGCGGCCCACGCCCCTGCCCGTAGGGCATCCTAGGAACCTAGTCTGTCGGTCGGTCGCCGCGATGGAACTGAGGTGTACGCGGCAGTCGGGGCGCCGGCGTCGCGCATGGCACGGCTGATGAGGGTCGAGGTGGCACGGCGCTGGCATTCTGGGCCGGGGAGGCGCGATGGCGGAACCACGGGAGACGACGGCCCCGGATGTGAAGGCGACCAGGCGGCCGGAGCTTGACGCGATCCGGCTCGTCGTGGTGCTGGGGCTGGTGTTCTTTCATGCGGCGCTGGTGTTCGACACCCGCGACGACTTCTACGTCAAGAACGCGCAGACCACCGAGGCGGTCACGTGGGTGGCGGGGCTGGGCGTGGTGTGGGCGATGCCGGCGCTGTTCCTCATCGCGGGGCTCGGGGCGTGGCATTCGATCGGGCGGCGCGGGGCCGGCGGGTTCGTCCGGGAGAGGCTGCTGCGGCTGGGCGTCCCGTTGGTGTTCGCCACGCTGACGATCCTTCCGCTGCCGCAATGGCTGCGGCTCCGGGCTGCCGATCCGGGGTACCACGAGTCGTACTGGGAGTTCCTGCCGCGCTTCTTCGACGTACGGGTGTCGGTCCCGGACTTTCCGTTCCTGCTGCAGGGTGAGCACTTCGAGACCGGGCACCTGTGGTTCGTCGTGTTGCTGCTGGCGTTCTCGCTGATGCTGGCGCCGCTCGTGAGGTGGCTGCCGGGGTGGCGGCCGGCGCAGGTGCCACGGTGGACGGTGCTGGTGGCGCCGGCCCTGCCGCTGGCGGTCATCGGCGCGGTGCTGGGCATGGAGGAGGCGTTCGCGGGGTGGAGCCGGTGGGCGTACCTGATGTTCTTCCTGTACGGGTTCGCGCTGGCCGGGGACGACCGCTTCCGCGAGGCGATGCGCCGGGAGGCGAGGGTGGCGGCGTTCGCGGGCGTCGTGCTGTTCGGCGCGGCGGGGGCGGCGCTGAGCACGGCCGACGGTGATCCGTTCACCGATCTGACCGCGCACGCCGTGCTGGCGCGGGTGCTGTTCTCGGTGGCGGGATGGTGCTGGCTGGTGGCCATCCTCGGGTTGCTCGACCGGCGCCGGACGGGCGGGCCGGGCCCCGCGGGCCGGCGCGCCGGGGTCTACGGCTATCTCGGCGCGGCGGCGTTGCCGCTCTACATCCTGCACCAGCCGATCGTGGTGGCGGTCGCGTTCTTCGTCGTGCGGTGGGACGCGCCGATCGCGGTGAAGTACGCGGCGATCGTGAGCTGCTCGTTCGTGGTGATGTTCGCGGTGTACGAGCTGGTCGTGCGGCGCACCCGGGTGACCCGGCTGCTGTTCGGCATGCGGTGACCCGGTCCGGTCCATCGAGGACAATATCTTGACGGGCCCGGGAGGCCCGGGTGGACAATGCGTCAACCGCCGAAACACGACGACACGTTCGCCGCCGTGTCGAAGCGCTTCGAAAGGCGGGCGGGCGGCCCGCAGCGGGAACGGGCCGGGCGCGGCAGCGACCGGGAGGACGCCTTACCGATGCGGGCCGCCCCCCTCCTGGGATGTGACGCATGGCCCCGGGTGCGGGCAGCGCGCTCGTCGACGGGCTCATCGTCATGGACGTCGAGACCGACGACGCGCGGGTGCCGACGCTGCGGGACCTGAGCCGGCCGAGCGTGCTCGGCGTGCCGGCCGACCCATGGGGGCTGACCTATGTGGACCTGGACTTCGAGCGGGCGGCCGCGCTGTGCGTGGAACACGTCGGCCACCCCGCTGACCAACGTGCAGGTGCCGGCGGCGCTGCTCGGGCGAATGGCGGTCGAAATGCTGTTGACGGCCGGCGCGCCCACGACCACGCTGGTGCCGCCGGTGCTCACCGACCGGCTCTCCTGCGGGGAGTGGACCCATGCCTGAGCGACGCATCACGCTGGACGAGATCGCGCACGACGCCGGCGTGTCGGTGGCCACGGTGTCGCGGGTGCTCAACGGCTTCGGCCAGGTCGCCCCGTCGACGCGGCAACGGGTCGACGAGCTGCTGCGGCGCCACTCCTACCGGCCGCGGGCGTCGCACAAGCGGAGCGCCGCCGGGGTCATCCACGTCATCTTCCCCGAGATCGACTGCGCCTGGGAGCTGGAACAGCTGCGCGGGATGGAGTCGGTCGCCCAGGACGCCGGGGTGGGGCTCGTGGCGATGGGCGGCGCGCGGGTCGTCGAGGCGCCGTCGGACGGCGTGATGCTCGCGGCCACCAGCGGCAGCCGGCGGCTCACCGAGGCGCTGGAGCGGCGCGGCGTGCCGGTGGTGGTGGTCGACCCCGCGGCGCGCCCGCTGTCGTCGCCCGCCGTCGGCGCGACCAACTGGGCGGGCGCGCGGGCCGCCGCCGCGCACCTGGCCGGCCTCGGCCACCGGCGGATCGCGATGATCGCCGGCTCGCCGCTGCTGCTGTGCACCCGGGCCCGCATCGACGGTTTCCGCTCACTGCTCGGCGACACCGCACCCGTCGAGCACGGCGAATACTCGTACGCCACCGGGCTCGACGCCGGGCGGCGCCTGCTCGACCGCGCCGACCGCCCGACGGCCGTCTTCGCGTCCAGCGACCAGATCGCGCTCGGCGTCTACGAGGCGGCCCGGCGGCTCGGCCTGCGGATCCCCGGCGACCTCAGCGTCGTGGGCTTCGACGACGTGCCGCTCGCCCGGTGGGCCTCTCCCCCGCTGACCACCGTGCGTCAGCCGCTGCGCGACATGGGCCGGCTCGCCGCCCGCACCGTGCTGCAGCTGTCCCGCGGCGACGAGGCCGCGCCGGCCAGCACGGAGCTCGCCACCCGTCTGATCGTGCGCGGCAGCACCGCGGCGCTCGGATAGCCGGCTGTCGTTTCCGTCCAAGACGGGCGCCTCGCCCCGCTCTACGGTGGACCCGGCAGCTCGCCCGAGCAGAAGGGGACTCACCATGCGTGACCTGGTCTACACCGGCTTCATGTCGCTCGACGGCGTGGTGGACTCGCCCGGCGGGCCGCAGGAGGGGCACCGCAGCGGCGGGTGGGTGTTCCAGGACCTCGAGTTCGTGCCGGAGGCGTGGTCGCTCAAGGGCGAGGAGATGGCCGGCACGACGGCTCTGATGTTCGGCCGCCGCAGCTACGAGGCGTTCGCGCCGGTCTGGCCGGGCTCGCAGGACCACGCCGGCTACAAGGAGCTGCCCAAGTACGTGGTCTCGGCCACGCTGCCCGACGACGCGCTCGTCGACGGGTGGGGGCCGACGACGATCCTGCGCTCCACCGAGGACGTCGCCGCGCTCCGGCAGAGCGAGGGTGGCGCCGTCTTCATCCACGGCAGCGCGGAGCTGGCCCGGCGGCTGTCGGACGCGGGGCTGATCGACCGGTACCACCTGCTCGTCTTCCCCGTGCTGCTCGGCGCCGGCAAGAGCCTGTTCGGCCGGGCCGACCGGGACAAGTACATGCTGACGCTGCGCGAGTCGCAGAGCTACGCGAACGGGATCCTCAAGCTGGTCTACGACGTCCGGCGCTGAGCGAGGTCGAGGCCGATCGCACCGCCTGCGCCCTCGCGCAGCTGCCCGGCGGTGCGGCCCACATAGGAGCGCAGGGCTCGCGCCAGGTGCGGCTCGTCGAAATAGCCGAGCTTGGCGACCACCTCGGCAGCCGGGTCGCCCGCGGCCAGCAGCTCCGCCGCCGTGCGGGCCCGCTCGATCTGCCGGACCGCGCCCCGCGTCAGCCCGGTCACGGCGCGGAACCGGCGTTCGACCGTACGCCCCGAGGTGTCCGGGCGGTGCCCCCGCAGCACGTCGGCGACGAGCCGGTCGCGGACGACGACCCCCGCCCGGACCAGGCTGCCGACCAGGGCCTCGGCGTCGTCGGGGCCGGGCGTCTCCCAGCTCGCGCCGTCCAGCCGGAACCTGCGCCGCGTCGTGCCCGGCAGCGGGATCCCCCCGTCGACCAGCGCCGGCGGGGGCACGGCCCGCAACCGGGTGCCGACCGCGAACTCGATGCCCGTGAACGTCGCGCCCTCCGGCACCGGCGCCGTGCCGGTGCGGGTGCCGGGGCCCGTGATGCCCGCGTGCGTCCGGCCGTCCTGCTCCCAGAACACCAGGCCCCACCGCACCCCGGCGACCGACGTCATGGTGGTGACCTGCTCGCTGGTGCAGGTCCACACGGCGTCGGCCCACGGCGAGTCGGACCGGCGTGTCTCGAACCGCAGCCCCACCGCCGAAGGATACGTGCTCGCCGGGTGCGGATCGAACCCGTCCGCGGAACCGGCCGGGAGCGGCGCCCGTCGTACCAGCCATGTCTTCACACGTACGGCGATGGGCCGCCTCGGCCGCGGTGGTGGGTGTCCTGGCCGGTTGCGACGGGCCGCAGGAGCACGAGGCAGCGCTGTCGTGGGAGGAGCCGGCGGCCTACACGTACGAGCTCGACTCGCAGTGCGGGGAACGGGCGCTGATCGGCCGCTATCGCATCACGGTGCGCGACGGCCGCGTGACGCATGCCGAGGGGCTGGACGAGCCCGCCCGGCGCACCGTGGCGGACTCGCCGAGCGACACGATCCCCACGCTGGGGCGGCTGGCCGACGAGCTCGACGAGGCCCGGCGCGCCGGAGCGGACGTGGCCCGGATCGAGACCGACCCGGCCGACGGGCACCCGACGCGGATCACCATCGACCCGGCGGAGAACTCGACCGACGACGAGAGCTGCTACACGGTCACGGCGTTCGAGCGAGGCTAGCCGCGCCCTGCCTCCCGGCCGGTCAGAGCCTCGCGATCGCCGACGCCGGGTTCTCGACGGCGTCGGCCACGGCCCGCATGAAGCCGGCCGCGGTGGCGCCGTCGCTGACCCGGTGGTCGAAGACGAAGCTCATCTGCGTGATTTTGCGGACGCAGATCCGGCCGTCGACCACCCACGGGCGGTCCAGGATGCGGCCGAAGCCGAGGATGGCCACCTGCGGATGGTTGATGATGGCGGCGCTGCCGTCGACGCGGAAGCTGCCGTAGTTGTTGAGGGTGAAGGTGCCGGCGCCGAGGACCCTGCCTTCACGGGCGGCCTCGGTCACGCGGCGGATCTCCTCGTCCAGCCGGGTGGTGGTCAGGGCGCCGGCGTCGGTGACGGCGGGGACGACCAGGCCGCGCGAGCCCTGGACGGCGATCCCGAGGTCGATGCGGTCGAGCTCGACGATCTCCTGGCGCTCGGTGTCCACCCGGGAGTTGAAGACCGGGTACTCCTTGAGGGCGGCCACGACGAAGCGGGCCAGATAGGCGAGCAGGCCGGGGCCGGGGCGGGTGGCCTCGCGCAGCTCCCACAGCAGGGTGGCGTCGACGTCGACCCAGACGGTGGCCTCGGGGATCTCGGAGCGGCTGCGCGACAGGGCCGCGGAGACCGCGCGGCGGAACCCGGAGAGCGGAGTGCGGCGCTCCCCGGGAGCCGAAGCGGCCGAAACCGCGGCGGAAGCGGCCGGAACCGCGGCGGGAACGGCAGGGACGGCGGCGGGAACGGCAGGGACGGCGGCGGGCGCGACCGAAACCGCGGCGGGCGCGGCCGAAACGGCGGCAGGCGCGGCGAGGGCGGGCGCGGGCGGGGCGGACAGCAGGCGCTCGACGTCGGCGCGGACGATCAGGCCGTCGGGGCCGGAGCCCTCGACCGCGCGCAGGTCCACGCCGCGCTCGCGGGCCAGGCGACGCACCAGCGGCGACACGACGAGCGGCACGCGGCGAGCCCGGACCGGAGCCGCGGACGCCGGCGGCACAGGCGGCCCGACAGGCGTGGCAGAGGCAGACGCGGGCGAGGCGGAGAAGGGCGCAGCCGCGGAGGGCGCAGCCGCGGAGGGGGCCACGGGTGCGGACGGCGGATGGGTGACGGCTGAGCGGGGACGACGGCGGCGGCCGGGTGACGCCGCGGCGCCCGGGGTGCCGTACCCGATGAGGACGTTGCCCGAGCCGGCGCGCTCCTCCTCGCGGTACGCCTCGGCGGGGGTGTCGGCGAGCGCGACGGTCAGCAGCGGCTTGCCCACTTCGAGCACCGACCCCTCGGGCGCGTGCCGGGTGGCGACCCGCCCGGCGTACGGGGTGGGGACCTCGACCAGCGACTTCGCCGTCTCCACCTCGACCACCGGCTGATCCACCTCGACGAGGTCGCCGTCGGACACCAGCCAGCGCACCACCTCGGCCTCGGTCAGGCCCTCGCCGAGGTCGGGCAGCCGGAACACCTGGTCGCTCACGAGTCCTCCCACTGCAGGTCGTCGACGGCGTCGAGGATGCGGTCCACGCCGGGCAGGTACAGGTGCTCGGACTTGGGCGGCGGGTAGGGGATGTCGAAGCCGGTGACGCGGCGGACCGGCGCGGCCAGCGAGTGGAAGCAGCGTTCGGTGACGCGGGCGGCGATCTCGGAGGCGACGCTCGCGAACCCGGGGGCCTCGGCGACCACGACCGCGCGGCCGGTGGCGCGGACGGCGGCGCAGACGGTCTCGTCGTCGAACGGCACGATCGAGCGGACGTCGACCACCTGCAGGCTGCGGCCCTCGCGGTCGGCGACCTCGGCGGCCTCCAGGGCGACGGGCACGCTCGGGCCGTACGCGATCAGCGTCGCGTCGGTGCCGGGGCGGCGGACGACGGCCCGGCCGATCACGGGCGACGCGGACGGGCCGAGCGCGACCTCCTCCTTGGCCCAGTACAGCTTCTTGGGCTCGAGGAACACGACCGGGTCGGGCGCGGCGACCGCCTCCCGCATGAGGGCGTACGCGTCCCCGGGCGTCGACGGCGTGACCACGTGCAGGCCGGGCGTGTGCGCGTAGTAGGCCTCCGACGAGTCGCAGTGGTGCTCCACGCCGCCGATGCCCCCGGCGTACGGGATCCGGATGACCATCGGCAGCGCGACCCGCCCGCGGGTGCGGTTGCGCATCTTCGCGACGTGGCTGACGATCTGCTCGAACGCCGGGTACGCGAACGCGTCGAACTGCATCTCCACGACCGGGCGCATGCCGTTCATCGCCATCCCGACCGCGACCCCCACGATGCCCGACTCGGCCAGCGGGGTGTCGAAGCAGCGGTCCTCGCCGAACGCGGCGGTCAGCCCGTCGGTGACCCGGAAGACGCCGCCGAGCGGGCCCACGTCCTCGCCGAACACGACCACGGTGGGGTCGTCGGTCATCGCGTCGCGCAGCGCCCGGTTGAGCGCCTGCGCCATCGTCAGCTTCTCGTGGGTCATCGCGCGGGCACCTCGCGATCGAGCTCGTCGGCCAGGGAAAGGGCTTGCTCCCGCAACTGGGGCGTGGGTGACGCGTAGACGTGGGCGAACAGCTGAGCGGCGTCCGGCTCGATGTCGCGGTTGAGGCCGTCGCGCAGGTGGGCGGCGACGCGCTCCGCCTCCTCGTGCAGGGCGGCGACCTCCGCGGCGGGCAGGTCGAGGTAGCGGGTGAGGCGCACCAGCGGGTCGCGGGCGACCCACGCCTCGACCTCCTCGGGTGTGCGGTAACGGGTGGCGTCGTCGGCGTTGGTGTGCGCCTGCATCCGGTACGTGTGCGCCTCGACCAGCTGCGGGCCGCCGCCCGCGCGGGCCCGGGAAACCGCTTGCCCGAGCACGGCGAGCAGGGCGGCCGCGTCGTTGCCGTCGACGCGCTCGCCCGGGATGCCGTACCCGATGCTCTTGTGCGCCAGCGACGGGGCGGCCGTCTGCCGGGCCAGCGGCACGCTGATCGCGTACTCGTTGTTCTGGACCAGGAAGACGACCGGCGCGCGCAGCACCGCGGCGAAGTTGAGCGCCTCGTGGAAGTCGCCCTCGCTGGTGCCGCCGTCACCGCAGAGGGCCATCACGACGCCGGGCTCGCCGCGCAGCCGGGCGGCGTGGGCCACCCCGACGGCGTGCGGGAGCTGGGTCGCCAGCGGCGTGGTGTGCGGGGCGACCCGGTGCTCGTACGGGTCCCAGCCGCAGTGCCAGTCGCCCTTGAGCAGCGTCAGCGCCTCGACCGGGTCGACGCCGCGGCCGACCACCGCCACGGTGTCGCGGTAGGTCGGGAACAGCCAGTCCCCGTCGGCCAGCACCTGGGCGGCGGCGACCTGGCAGGCCTCCTGTCCGTGCGAGGAGGGGTAGACGGCCAGCCGGCCCTGCCGCACCAGGGCGTACGCCTGGTCGTTGAGGCGCCGCGCGGTGATCAGCGCGGAAAGCGCTTGCCGCAGGGCTTCGCGGTCGGGCAGGTCGTGTCCCGCGTCGGCGACGGGGTGGCCGTTCGCATCGATGAGGGTCACAGGCGTGGCGGAGGGCAGAAGGTGGTGTGCGTCACCTGTCATGACGTCATGCTGGCCCCGTTGCCATTTGGATTCCACTACTGGCGCGGAAGCGAGAAGATGTATCGCGGTCGGCGCTTTCCGGGAGCCGATCGTCCAGCAGGCGCGGCGACCGGGGCGGGGTGGCGAGACAAGTGGCTCAGGCGCTCGACGACATCGACCGGCGGATCCTGGCCGAGCTCACCCACGACGGGCGCATGTCGATGCGGACGCTGGCCGAGCGGCTGCACATCTCGCGCGCCAACGCGTACGCCCGGGTCGAGCGGCTGCGGGCGACCAACGTGATCCGCGGCTTCCGCGCCGACGTCGATCCGGTCGCGGCGGGGCTGGGCACCTCGGCGTACGTCACCGTGAACCTCAACCAGGCGGAGTGGCGCGACGTCGGCGAGCGGCTGCGCGCGCTGCCGGGCGTCGTGCACCTGGCGCTGGTCGGCGGCGAGTTCGACGTCATCATGCTGGTGCGCGCGCCGGACAACGCGGCACTGGGCCGGCTGGTGCTCGACGAGATCCAGGGCATGCCCGGCGTCGTGAACACGCGGACGCTGCTCGTCTTCGAAGAAGCCGAACCGGGGTAAGGGGTACGGATGAGAAGTTTCCCGCGTGCGATGGTGGCCTGCGGCCTCGTCGCCGGACTGGCCGCCTGCTCCGCCGAGCCGGCCGCGGCGCCGAGGCAGCCCGAGGCGCCCGCGGCGTCGGCATCCGCAGCGGCCTCGGAGTCGGCGCCCGTGCAGCGCCTCGTCGCCACCGAGGTGCGCGGCGGCAACGGCCAGGCGCCGTTCGACCGGCCGCGCACGGTGCAGGCGCCACCCGGGTGGACGGTCAGCGTGTGGGCGCGGGTGCCGGGCGCGCGGCTGCTCGCCTGGGCCCCGGACGGCAGGCTGCTCGTGTCGCGGCCCGAGTCCGGCGACGTGCTGGCGCTGACCTCCGGCGGGCAGGAGACGCTGGTCGGCGGGCTCAACCAGCCGCACGGGCTGGCCTTCGACGGGACCACGCTCTACGTGGCGGAGAGCGACCAGGTGGACGCTTTCACGTACGCCTCGGGCCGGGTGAGCGGCAAGCGTGTCGTGATCGACGGGTTGCCCGACGAGAAGAGCGCGGAGCTCGGCGGCAAGTACGCGCACGCGCTCAAGACCGTGGTGGTCGGCCGGGACAAGGCGCTCTACATCTCGGTGGGCTCGACCGGCAACATCTCCGCCGAGGACCGCGACGCCCGGCCGGAGCGTGCCGCGATCCTGGTCAAGCCGGCCGGTGGGGAGCTGCGGACGTTCGCGCGGGGCGTGCGCAACGGCACCGGGCTCGCGATCGCGCCCAACGGCGACCTCTGGACCGCCGTGAACAACCGCGACAACGTGCCGACCCAGCAGGGCGAGGTCGAGGAGGCGTACGTCAACGACCACCCGCTGGAGCCGCTCGCCCGGCTCACCCAGGGACGCGACCTCGGGTGGCCGTACTGCAACCCGGACCCGGACCTCGACGCCGGGGCCCTCAGCTACACCCGGCGGCCGTTCCTGCGGGACCCCGACACCAACAGGGACGGCTCCCAGCTCGACTGCGCCAAGCTGCCGCGCATCGAGCAGGGCATGGGCGCCCACTCGGCGCCGCTGGGCCTGAGCTTCGTCACCGACGTGCCCGGCGGCTACGGCGACGGCGCGCTGGCCGGCATCCACGGCTCGTGGAACCGCAACCCGCCGCGCCCGCCCGAGGTGTCGTTCTTCGCCTGGCGCGGCGGCACGCTCGGCCCGCAGCAGACGCTGCTCACCGGTTTCCAGCTCGAGGACGGCTCCCGCTGGGGCCGGCCCGTGATGGCCGTGCAGGGCCCGGACGACGCGCTGTACGTCAGCGACGACTACGCCGGCGCCATCTACCGGATCGCGGCCGGCCCGGGGCGGTGACGCCGGCTCGTCACAGACGCCGCTGCCGCGGCCCGGATGCCGGTGCTCGTGCCGTGCCACATGCCGCAGCGCGACTGCTCGTAGCAGTCCGCCGGGAGGCGCGGGCTGGATGGGATCTCTCGCGGCGGCGTTCGACGGGCAGCGCGCGATCGTGGTGCTCGAGCCGGACGCGGTGGCGCACCCCATCGACGATGTCTCAGCACCGCCTGACGCACCGAGCGCTATCGGCTGCGCCTCCAGGCGATCGGCACGCTCTCGTGGGACCGAACGCCCCGGCGAGTCCGACGGCGCCTGCGGCGATGGGGCTCCGCGGTGGCGCCCTCGCGAACGCTCCCACCTGGCGGCCATCGTCCGACCGTCGGAGGCTGGGGTCAGCGTCGTCCACTGCTCACGCGCCGTTACGGATACCGCAAACAGGGCGCGCGTTGTCTGCGGCAAATCCGGATGCCGTCAGCGGGACGCGTTCGACATGATGACCGCGTGGCCGCTGACCTGCTCTGGGACGACGTTCAGGAACTCTTTGATCCGGCTTTGATGGGATCACTTCCCGATGCCTGCGTTCCGCATACCTCGGTGGCGGACTGGCAGGCTCTCCTCGATCTCATCGTCGCGCGCGGCTGGCGGTTCGAATACTGCGAAGGTGAGACGGTCCTGCCGCTACCCACCGCGGCGGCGATCCTGGGCCGGGAACCCGACTCGGAGTGCCCGGCTCTACGGGTATGGCCGTCCGCCCGCATGCTGATGATCTTCAGGTTCTCTGCGGTCGAGGAGATCGACTTTGATCTGAACCTGCGCGAAATACAGGGTCAGGAGCAGCTCGACGAGTTCTGCAAATTTTTCCGGACAGTCGGCCGGCACCTCGGCAAGCCGGTATTGATGGATGGCGAGATGGGCAAGCCGGCCGAGCATCCGGTCCTCGGCTTCCTCCCCGAGAACGATCGGGTGGTCGTCATCGACCGACCGCCGGCATGGTGAGACCGTAAGGCCCGGGAGCAGACAAGTCCCCGTCGTACGCGTGACCGATCCCCGGCCGTTCCACTGCTGGAAGTGGACGGCCCGGTTCCGCGACCGCGCCGGACTACGAGGCGTCAGGGGTCTTCCGGCTGCCACACGCGGACGGCGGCATGTCAGTTCGGCGCTGTGGCCCGTCAGCGATGGCACGGAGCGGGATAGAATCGTAGGCGTGACATCGGGATGGGAATGGGACCGGGAAACCGGGCTTCCTGGCTTCCTGGCAGCAACCATAGACCAGGCCCGCCGAGTACTTCATGCCGAGGAGGACCACCATACCTATGAGGCGGGCGCGTACTTCTCAGGCCTCGCCGCTGCAGGTATGTCCGGAGCATTCAATGACGAACTGTCCGAGATATCGCGGAATCAGTGGTTGATCTGGGGCGAACTAACGGACGCAATGGACGCTCCTGGGACAGGATCGCCGGAACGGGATGCGGCTGCGGTCCGACAGATGAAGCGGGCGTCGGCCGAATGGTTGCAGGTCGTGGACTCGCCGAAAGAGCGGGCTGCCTACCTCGACCGCTGGGTGCATGATGAGTGCGGCTACGCGCGAAAGCCGTCTTGACCCCAGCAGATCAGCCGATGCGCTTCGCTCGTACGGACCAGCCCTACCCCTGATCGCGGGCACTCAACTCGGCACATCCGCGCACGCGCCCTGAGTGGCTTCACGATCGTTCGCACGCAGCGTGCACAAATCCGGAAGCGTCCGTCGGCGCGGCGCCCGCGCTCGTCGCGGAGACTGCGCGCAGCTGGACCGAGGCCGCGAACGCCTCACTCTCCAGCGTCGCTCCCGGCCGGTGCCCGGCACGGCGTGGTGTGGCGTGGTGTGGTGCGGATCTGTCTGACCAATCGGGTTGACCGACGATCATGAGGGTAGGCCTTTCGTGAACGAGAATCATGAAAGGGGTACGACATGCCGGCCCAAACCCATGACATCGAGGACCTTCGGGTCAACAGCCGGATGTACGACGCGGTCATCGAGGAGATCGACGGCCGCCGCATCAGGATCGGCCGGGACTGGCTGGTCGACTGGGCCTCCTGCAACTACCTCGGGTTCGACCTCGACGAGGAGGTCATCGAGTCCGTCGAGCCGCAGCTGCGCCGCTGGGGCACCCACCCCAGCTGGTCGCGCATGCTCGGCAGCCCGCAGCTCTACCCGCAGCTCGAGGAGCGCCTGAGCGAGCTGCTCGGCGCCGAGGACGTGCTGCTGCTGCCCACGATCTCGCAGATCCACCTCGGGGTGATCCCGGCGCTGATCGGCAAGGGCACGCTCATCATGGAGAGCCGCGCGCACCGCACGATCTACGACGGCTGCGTGTTCGCGCGCGGTCAGGGAGCCACGATGACGCGGTTCCGCAGCGGCGACCTCGAGGAGCTCGAGCGGCTGCTCAAGGAGGCCACCGCGCGGCCGGTCATGGTGTGCATGGACGGCGTCAACAGCATGACCGGCGACATCCCGGACCTGCGCCGCTATGCCGCGCTGTGCCGGGAGTACGACGCCACGCTCTACGTCGACGACGCGCACGGCATGGGGGTGATCGGCGAGCGCAGCGAGATCGAGCTCTCCCCGTACGGCATGCGCGGCAACGCGATCGTCAAGCACAGCGGCGAGACGTACGACAACATCATCCTGGTCGGGGGCTTCTCCAAGGCGTACTCGTCGCTCCTGGCCTATCTCGCGCTGCCCACGGCGGTGAAGAACAAGCTCAAGGTGGACGCCCCGACCTACCTCTACTCGGGCCCGTCGCCGGTGGCGTCGCTGGCCACGGTCATGGCCGGGCTCGACGTGAACGAGAAGCGCGGCGACGAGCTGCGCGCGCACCTCTACCGGCTCACGGCGAAACTGCTCTCCCACGTACGAGGTCTGGGCGTGCACACGCTCAACGTGCACGACACCCCGGTCGTCGAGATCCCCATCTCGCCCGACCACGACCTCATCGACGTGTCCGAGCGGCTGTGGAGCGCCGGCCAGTACGTGACGCTCGCGCCCTACCCCGGCGTGCCGCGCGACGAGATCGGCTTCCGGGTGCAGCTCACCGCCGCGCACACCGAGCAGCAGGTGGACGACCTCAACGCCGTACTCACGGAGCTCGCCCACGACGGCGCGCTGCGTCCCGCCGTGCCCGGGCAGCGCCGCCCCACGGCCTGATGGACGCCATCGAGACGGCGTCGCCCGACGAGCTGCGCGCGCTCCAGCTCCGTCGGTTGCAGCAGACCCTGCGGCACGCGTACGCCAACGTGCCGCTCTACCGCCGCAAGTTCGACGAGGCCGGCGTACGCCCCGAGGACTGCCGCAGCCTCGCCGACCTCGCGCAGTTCCCGTTCACCACAAAGGACGATCTGCGCGAGACCTACCCGTACGGCATGTTCGCCGTTCCGCGCGAGCGGATCGCGCGGATCCACGCGTCCAGCGGCACCACGGGCCGCCCCACCGTGGTCGGCTACACGCAGGCCGACCTCGACATGTGGGCGGACGTGATGGCCCGCTCGATCCGGGCGGCGGGCGGCCGCCCGGGCGATCGCGTCCACGTGGCGTACGGCTATGGGCTCTTCACCGGCGGGCTGGGCGCGCACTACGGCGCCGAAAGGCTGGGCTGCACGGTCGTCCCCGTGTCGGGCGGCATGACCGAGCGGCAGGTGCGGCTGATCGCGGACTTCGAGCCGGACATCATCATGGTGACGCCCAGCTACATGCTGACGATCGTCGACGAGATGGACCGGCAGGGCATCGACCCGCGGGCGACGTCGCTGCGCGTGGGCATCTTCGGGGCCGAGCCGTGGACCGAGGACATGCGCCGCGAGATGGAGCAGCGGCTGGGCATCGACGCGGTCGACATCTACGGGCTGTCCGAGGTGATCGGGCCGGGCGTGGCGGCCGAGGTGGTGGAGACCAAGGACGGGTTGCACGTCTGGGAGGACCACTTCTACCCCGAGATCATCGATCCCGGCTCCGGGCGGTCGCTGCCCGACGGCGAGCGGGGCGAGCTCGTGTTCACCTCGCTCACCAAGGAGGCCATGCCCATCATCCGCTACCGCACGCGCGATCTGAGCCGGCTGCTGCCGGGCACGGCCCGCACGATGCGCCGGATGGAGAAGGTGACCGGCCGCACCGACGACATGATGATCGTGCGCGGGGTCAACGTCTTCCCCACGCAGATCGAGGAGCTGATCCTGCGGGTGCCGGGCCTGGCCCCGCACTACCAGTGCGTGCTCGACCGCCCGGACCGCCTGGACGAGCTGACCGTACGCGTCGAGGCGCGCACCGGCGCCGCCGACGGCAAAGCCCTTGCCCGCGACCTGGCCGCCCTCGTGAAACACAACGTGGGCGTCAGCGTGCGGGTCGACGTGGTGGCGCCGGACGCGCTGGAGCGCTCCGCCGGCAAGGCCCGCCGGATCGTCGACAACCGCTGACGACAAGGAGGCGGGCACGGATCGTCCGTGCCCGCCCGCCCGCGGCTCAGCCGCCGGTGATGGACCAGTGCCACGGCTCCGAGGGCAGGTTCACGAAGCCGTACGCCTTGGCGTGCGCCTGCAGCCACTTGAAGCCGGTGCTCGTGCGGGTAAGCGTGCGGCCGTTCTGGCTGACGTCGACGGCCATGCCGAGCTCGTGCAGCGAGCGGCCCGGGATCGCCGTCGGCACGCGGCACGACGAGGAGGGCGCGGTCCACACGTCCGGGCAGCCGTTGATCTTGCGCAGCTCGATCTGGCGCTCCCTGGTGCGGAAGCCGCCGGCGGTCAGCACGATGCCGTTGGCGCGGGCGTCGTCCACCATGCGCCGGAAGGCGTACGCCACGCTCTTGTGCACAGTGGTGCCGTTGACCAGCGTGGTGTCCGCGGTCGTGAACGCGCCGCGGGTCTGGGTGACCACGTCGCGGCTGATCGTCGCGGCCTGGTCGGCCAGCGAGTACGCGGTCGGCAGGGTGGCGAGCTTCGTCTGGGTCACGGTGACCGCGGTCGCGGCGGCGTCCCGGTCGGCGGTGGCGGTGGTGACGGCCGTGGCGGCGGACTTCTGAGCGGCGGTGGCGGTCGCGAGGGCCGCCGCGGCTTTGTGCGCCTCCGTCCTGCGCAGCGCCAGGGTCTTGGTGGCGGTGGCGACCGCGTTCTTGGCGCGGGTGATGGCGGCGTTGCTGCGCGGCTTCTTCTTCGTCGCCTTGGCGAGGTTCTGCTGGGCGGTGGACAGGGCGGTCAGAGCGGCGGTTCGGCGGGCCCGCGCGGCGGTGTCGGCCGTGGTGGCGGCGGTCAGCTGCGTCTGCGCGAGGGTGTTCGCGGTGGTGGCCGTGGCCAGCTCGGCGTTCAGGGTCGTCACGGTGGCCTGCTGGGCGGCGATGGTGGTGCGCAGCGTCGCCGCGACCTGCTGGCGGGTGAGGCTGCGGTACATCAGCGTCGTCCACGTCTGCGCCACCACGGGCGGCGCGGCCTGCACCGGCACCGGCTGCGCGGTGACCACCAGGCCGGCGGCGAGGGCCGCCAGGAGCGGAGCGGTGAGGGCCCGGCGGGCTCGGGCGCGAACCTTGCGATCCGGTCGGAGTTCCTGTCGTGTCGTCACCCGAGAGAGACTCCGGGCCCCCGGGTGCCGCCCCGGCCACCATCCGGGTGCGGTGCGGTTGCGGGCGGCGACGCTGCTACGAGGTTGTCAGGTTGCGGGCGGCCTCGACTGCTCGGGCGGCGATGTCGTCGACGGGGTGGGCGCTGCGGGAGAAGAAGCCGTCGAGGTACAGCGACGCGTAGCCGTGGGCGACGGCGATCGTGGCCTCGACCAGCTGCACCGACTGCGGCTGCGTGGGCGCGGGCGCCAGGTCGAGCATCGTGGTCATCAGCGCCCGGGTGTGGTCGCGGCGGTCGTCGTCGGGCACGGCGTACAGCTCCGCGGCGAAGATGACCGGGAAGCCGGCCCCGGTGCGGACGACGAAACGCACGTACGCCCCGGCGGCCGCGGCCAGGTCGCCCCCGTCGGCCGCGAGGATCTCGGCGCGCAGGTCGCGGGCGGCGGCCCCCGAGACGGCACTGAGCAGGCGGGCCCGATCGGGGAAATGGCGGTACGGCGCCGCGGAGCTCACCCCGAGGCGCCGCGCCACGGCGGCGACCGAGAAGCGCTCGAGGCCGCCCTCCGCGAGCAGCTCGAAGCTCGCGTCGATCAGCGCCGCGCGCAGGTCGCCGTGATGGTAGCCCCGTTTCGGTGACACGCCGTCCTCCCGCCCGCGCCGATGTGAGTGGCCTCTTACATTACCCCTCCCCCGTCGCCGGGCGGGGTGAGCGTCCGCCGGCATGGTGTGCGTGAGGCGAGACCGTGCACGTCACTCGCGCCGGAAGATGGTGACCAGCACGCGCAGGACAAGCACCACCGAGACGACCAGCAGGCCGTAGCCCAGCAGCGGGAACAGGGTGATCCCGGTGGTGACCCGGGGCCCGCCGCCGGCGCCGAGCAGCAGGGCGGCCATCACTCCGGCGGTCGCGCCGATGAGGGCGAGCAGCGTCTGGTGGAGCAGGCCGGTCACCAGCCGGCGGTCCTGCTCGTCGGCGAACAGCCGTACGGTGAACCGCAGCCGCCCGTGCTCCACCGCGTCGCCGATCCGGTCGAGGCGCCGGGGCAGGCCGCGCAGCAGCGGCAGCAGCGCGACGAGCTCCTGCTCGAGGGCGTCGCGCACGTTGCCCACCGTGAACGTCTCGGTGATCCGCCGCCGGGCGGAGGCGCGGGCCTGGCCCACGAGGTCGAACCCGGAGTGGATCAGCGCGAGCGTGCCCTCGAGGGTGGTGACGGCCCGGAAGACGGCCGCGACCGACGGCGGTACGCCGAGGCCGTGCGCCGTGAACGTCTGCAGGATCGCCGCGACCGCCGCCACGCCGACCGTGCTGCCCGGCGCGGCGTACCGCACGATCAGCGCGCCGACCACCCGTTGCAGCTCCCGCTCGTCGACCGCGTCCGGCCGGTCGAGCAGCCGCAGCAGCGCGTCGCTGACGCCCACCGCGTCGCCGCGCCCCACTGCCAGCAGCAGCTGGCCGATCGCCGTACGGGTCACGGCGTCGATCCGGCCCACCGAGCCCAGGTCGAGCATGCCGAGCTCGCCGTCGTCGCCGATCAGCAGGTTGCCGGGGTGCAGGTCGACGTGGAAGACGCCGTGCACGAGGATCTGGTCGAGCATGCTGTCCAGCAGCCCGGCCGCCAGGGCGGCGCGCCGCTCGGCGCCCAGCCGGTCGAGCACGTCGCCGGCCGCCCCCAGCGGCGTGCCGGGCAGGCGACCCATCACCAGCACGCGCTCGGAGCTGAGTTCCGCGTACGCCGTGGGCACCTGCAGCCCCCGCCCCGGCGACCCGGCCAGCGCCGCGGCCATCGACTGCAGGTTGTCGCGCTCCACAGTGAAGTCGAGCTCCTCGCGCAGCGCCTCCGCGAAGCCGGCGGCCAGACCCCGTACGCCGAAGGTCCGCCCCCACGACGTGCGGTCCTCGAGCAGATCCGCCAGCCGGAACAGGATGTCCAGGTCGCGCTCCACGACCGTGGCGACGCCCGGCCGCTGCACCTTGACGACGACCTCGGTGCCGTCGGGCAGCCGGGCCGCGTGCACCTGAGCCACCGACGCCGCGGCCAGCGGCTCCTCGTCGATGTCGCGGAACGCCTCCTCGATGGGCCGGCCCAGCTCGGCGGTCAGAACCGCGGCGACCTGCGGCCACGGCACCGGCGCCACCCGGTCCTGCAGCGCGGTCAGCTCGTCGACGAACTCGGTGGGCAGCAGGTCCCGCCGGGTGGACAGCAGCTGCCCCACCTTGACGAACGTGACGCCACCCTCGTCGAGGGCCGCCCGCAGCGAGCGGGCCAGCCGCCGGCGTGCCGCGGCCGACGCCGGCCCGGCCGGTGGCCGTCCCCGCAGGAACCGGCCGAGCCCGTGCCGCAGCGCGATCCGCACGATGGTGGCGTAGCGGCGGGTCCGCGCGATCCTCCGCCGGGCGCCCCGCCACGCCTCCACCGGCCCGGGCAGCGAGCCGGTCGGCAGCAGCACCTCGAGCACCACCAGCGCCGCCATCGCGAGCAGCGCCGCCACGACGATCGACGCGGTGCCGAGCAGGAACGCCTCGCCGCCGCCGACCGCCGACGGGTCCGCCGGCGCCAGGGCGGTCAGGATTGGCGTCGTGATCACGAGCGCCAGCACGGCGGCCAGCAGCGTGCGGACCAGGCTGACGCGCACGCCGAGCAGCCGCCGGATCACCGTGGCGAAGATCAGCACCGTCACGATGATCGTCGGAACGAACAGCACCGCCGCGATCGTCTGCTCCACGCCGACCGACGATATCGGGACCGCCCGATCCGCACCGCCCCGCCGCCCGCAACGCCGGGGCGTGGCTCACGCCGTCGCGGGGGCTCCTCCCCCGCTCGGTCGCCCCGCCGACGCTCACCACCGGCCCGGCGGTCGATGTTGCGATCCATCGATGGACCGCGGCGAAGTCCTGGTCGCCTGCTCGAAGGGCTACCGCAACGGCGTGCTGTACCGCCTCGACGCGGTGACGCTCCAGTTCGGGCGCGGGCCAAGGCGCCGCGCGCCCTCGGCTCGTTCGCGTACACGCCGGGGGCCGCGACGTTCGACCTCCGCTGGGCGACCGGCTCCGGACGTACGGGATCAGGAACTTCGAAGACCTCGGAGGGTACGAGTATCCCGCCGTCCGCTCCCCGGTCCACCTCACACCGGACCGCGCGCTGGTGGTCTCTGTGGACGGTCACGGGAAGACCTCGACGCTGAGCGTGCACGACGTCGCCGCGCGGGCCCCACTGCACGATTCGATCACCGTCCTCTCGGTGGTCGGCGAGTCCTGCATGTCCGCCGGCGGGCTGCAACCCGCGGCGGTCGTGCGGCAGATCACGCTCGGCGCCTTGGCGGACGCGACACGGCAGGATTTGCTTGCATGTTGGCATTCCTGCCACTCGTCCGCGGGGGCCGGGCACGCGAGGGTGGTGGCATGAAGAACTTCGGAACCCGCCTGCGGCGGATGTGGAAAGACCTGGAGCACCTTCAGCATCTGCACATCGACCGGCACGACGTCAGCGGCCGCGACGCCCTCGAAGCGCTGGCCGCCCGGCGGCCCATCAGGCGCTGACCCGAGCCCTACGCTGTCCCCGCCGTCGTGGTCCTCACGGGCGGCAGGTGATGAGCTCGTCGGTCGCCGGCGGGTCCTCGACGTCGCGGTCCGGCTCGTATCCCAGATCGGCCATCGTGGCGCCGAGGTCCCACCGGTGCCGGGCGCCCCACGACACCGCGTGGTAGATGCCGAACCGTACGTCGGTCTCCAGCGCGCCGACGACGATGCGTTGCAGGTCCGCCGGGCGCAGCCAGCCCGCCGCCGCCTGCTCCGGCGTCGCCTCCGGCGCGCACAGGCCCAGGCGAAGGCCGATCAGCGACAGGCCGGTGCGGTAGTCGTACGCCCGGGCCAGCGCCTCGTCGAAGGCCTTGGTGGCACCGTACGAACAGCACGGGGCCGGCGGCCAGGCGGGATCGAGCGGCCAGTGCCGCCGCCCCTCGTGCGCGCCCATCGCGTGCACCGAGCTGGCGAACACCACCCGGCGCACGCCACGCTCGTGCGCCACGTCGAGCAGCACTGCGAAGCCCTCGACATTCGGCTCGCGCAGCTCCCGCCACGGCGCTTCCGGGTCCGGGTTGCCGGCCAGGTGGACGACCGCGTCGACACCGTCGAGCGCCTTGCCCAGCAGCTCGCGGTCGGTCAGCTCACCGACCAGCAGCGGAGCGCCGAGGTCGTCACCGTCCCCGCCGGCGTGGTCGAGCAGCCGCAGCTCCCACCGCTCCCGCAGTGCCGGGAGCAGTTGCGTGGCGACGCGCCCTTGCGCGCCGGTGAGAAGTACCCGCCGAGGATCCATGCCCAGGCGAATAACCACCGGCGCGCCGATCAATCACCCGGGCGCCCATCCGAGGCGACAGCGGACGGCGCGCTGCCCGTCCGGGCGGAATCACTCTCCAGCGGATACGCCGACGTGGCCAGGGGGTCGAGCACGATCGGCCCCTGCCGGCGCAGCCGGGTCCGCAGGTGAACCGCGGCGCCGACCACCAGGACGAGCGTGAGGAACAGCAGGGCGCTCCACTGCAGCCACCACGTGCGACCGGTCAGGTCGTAGACGGCCGCGCGGGGCCAGAGCAGGTTCACGACCATGCCGATCTGGTAGAGCACAGCCGCGACGGTGATCGGGACGCCGAAGCGGCCCAGCGAGAACAGCGGCTTGCCGTCCTCCGCGACGCCCTGCTCCAGACCGCCCCGGCGGATCCGCTTCACCAGCAGCGGCAGCGTCACCCCGAGGTACGCCAGGTACAGCATCGCGACAGCCGTCGAGGCCAGCGCGGTGAACACCGCCTGCTGGTTCCAGTTCACCGCCAGCACGATCGCGGCGCCGGCGCCGACCACGATCGAGCCGGCCACCGGCGTTCCCGTACGGTCGGACACCGTGCGCAGCCGGCGGGAGAACGGCACCGTGCCCTCCCGGGCCATCGAGAACAGCATGCGCGTGCCGGACGCCTGCACGGCCAGCGTGCACGCGAAGATGGCCATCGCCACGGCCGCCAGCAGGACCGACGCGCCGACGCCGCCCACCCGGCTGGTGACCACCCAGGCCAGGCCCTTCTCGCTGAGCGTGCCGTCGGTCAGGCTCGGCGCGGCGAGGATACCGGCGAGGATCAGCAGCAGTCCCCCGACGCCGGACGCCAGCAACGCCCGGACGATCGTCTTCGGGGTCAGCCGCCGCGGGCTCCTCGTCTCCTCCGCCAGCTCACCGGCGGAGTCCAGACCGACCAGCACGTACGCCGCCACCAGTGACGACGCCAGCCACAGCGGCAGGTACGGCCCCTCGGCCGCCCCGGTGGTCGTCAGCACGACCCCGGAGCCCCGCTCCGACAGCAGCAACAGCACGACCACCAGCGCGATGACGCCGACGATCTCGATGGTCACGCCGATCGAGTTGAAGACCGCCATCATCCGTACACCACCGATGTTGATCCCGGTGCTCAGCACGAGCACCACCAGACCGATCAGGACCGCGTTCTGCGCGCCGGTCGCCGTGGTCGGGTCGGCCGGGGCGCCCGGCCCGCCGACGACCTGGAACCCGGACCAGATGGCCGGCAGCACGGTCTGCATCGCGATCGCCGCCGTCGCGACGGTCAGCATCTGCCCGACGACCATCACCCAGCCGGTGAACCAGCCGATATCGGTGCCGGCCAGGCGACTGGACCACTGGAAGATCGCGCCGGAGATCGGATACCGGGCCACCAGCTCGGCGAAGCACAACGAGACCAGCAGCTGCCCGGCGAACACCGCGGGCCACGTCCAGAAGAACGCGGCGCCGCCGAAGCCGAACCCGAGGCCGAACAGCTGGAACACCGTCGTGAGGATCGACACGAACGAGAAGCCGGCCGCGAACGAGCCGAACGGTCCGACACCGCGCCGCAACCCCCGACCGCGTTCGTCGCCCGGCGTTGAAGTTGTCTCCGTCATGCACACCCATCCCTCGCACCGCGCCGGCGAGCCGCGGCGCGGCGCCGCTTACCCCGCCGGTGACCATGCACGCAGCCGCACGCAGGGTTCACACGGTCGGGTGGACGGGTGTTCGGAACGGGATGCGGGCACTACGAATGCGGCAACAGAGCGGTCGTCAACTGCTCGGTGAGCCATTCCTGCGCCCGGTCGAAGGTCCAGCCGCGATCGCGGATCAGGGTCGGCCAGGCGGCGGCGCCGAAATAGAACCAGACCAGATCGTGAACGGTGGTCCGGTCGAGCGCTTCGCGCACCGCGTCGAGGGCTATCAGACGGTCGGCGACCTGACCCAGCGCCGCTTCGAATCGCTGGGTCGTCCGTTCGTAGAGTTCGGCGGTTCCCGGTTCGAACTGACACTGCGGGAACAGCCGCGTGATCGTCTCCCAGTGCCGTTCGTGGGTACGCCGGACCGCTTCGCCGGTCAGCCGGATGATCTCGACGGCGTCGGTGGACGCGACGATGATGGCCAGGTACTCGGCGATGGAGGGATCCCCCGCCGCCGGCTCGAGCAGCGCCGCCAGGATGTCCGCCTTCCCACCCGTGCTGGTGTACACGGTCGGAACGGCAACGCCGGACGAGCGGGCGATCTGCGGCACGGTCGTCGAGGCGTAGCCCTGCGTGACGAACAGCCGCCTACCGGCTTCCAGGATCGCGGCCCGCGTGGCGGCAGCCGCCTCGGCGCGGCGAGGCGAGTGGTAGCGCTCGGTAGTCACGCCCAGATGGTAGCGGCGGTCGTCCGCGGCAGCGCCCGCACCCGATGTCGCGCTCGCCACAGGTACAGATATTGAATATAGGAGCCTATGGTGAATACGCTCGCTGCCATGGTCGCCGATCGCCGGTGACGTTCTCCTCCCGAAGTCGGCGGGATTTCACCCGTTCACGCCGTCGATCGGTAATCGCCTCGCTGCGCCTGCGGCGGGATTCATCGTGTGCCGGGGCGGGATGCTCCCGGCCGGACAAGATTGGTTCACTCATGCGCAAGCACATCGCCCGGAGCCTTGCCGGCGGCGCCGGGGCGGCCGCGGTGGCCGCCGGCCTGGCTCTGGCGCTTCCCGCCCAGGCTTCCGCGCACCACCCGCCCAAGCCGACCATCGTTCTGGTGCACGGGGCGTGGGCCACCTCCTCGAGCTGGGACGGCGTCATCGAGCGGCTGCACAAAGCCGGCTACTCGGTCCGCGCCGCGTCCACACCTCAGCGCGGTGTCGCCTCCGACGCCGCGGCGGTCAAGAGCCTGGTCGACTCCATCGGTGGCCGGTCGTGCTGGTCGGACACTCGTACGGCGGCGCGGTGATCGGCGCCGCGGCCGCCGGCGACCCGGCCGTCAAGGCGCTGGTCTACATCGCCGCGTTCGCCCCGGACACCGGGGAGACCCTCGGCCCGCTCAACGCCACCCCGGTCAAGGACCCGCTTCCGGCGCTGCCGCTGCAGCAGGTCTCCACGGGACCCGACAGCGCCGACCTCTACGTCGACCCGGCCGCGTTCCGCAGCGTCATCGCCGGCGACGTCCACCGGACCACGGCGGCCGACATGGCCACGACGCAGGAACCCCTCGACGCCGCCGCCTTCAGCGAGCCGGTCGCCGCGGCCGCCTGGCACACCGTTCCGACCTACTACCTCGTCGCCCGGCACGACCATGCCATCGCCCCGAACCTGGAGCGTTACATGGCTGCGCGCGCCAAGGCCCACACCACCGAAGTCGACTCCTCGCACGCCGTCATGGTCAGCCACCCCGCCCAGGTCATCAGCGTGATCGAAGCCGCCGCCCGCTGACGGCCACCACACGCCCGAGGCGCTCGATCAGCGTTGAGGCCGATGTCCTCGCGCCGTTCGACTCGCAAGAGTCCCTTATCGCAGTACGGCCTGATCCGTCCGGCGGAAATGGTCCGCCGCAATTGTCCGGAGGAAAGACATGACACAACCGACGATCGTCCTCGTGCACGGAGCCTGGGCCGACGCGTCCAGCTGGAACGCCGTCACGACCGCCCTGCGCGGGCGGGGACTGACCGTACTCGCCCCGACCAATCAGCTGCGCGGGATCGCCACCGACGCGGCGTACGTCTCGTCCTTTCTCGCTCAGCGCACCACCGGCCCGGTCGTGCTGGTCGGCCACTCGTACGGCGGCACCGTGATCACCAATGCGGCGACCGACGGCGGTGACGTGCGGGCCCTGGTCTACGTCGACGCGTTCCTGCCCCAGGAGGGCGAGACGGTCTTTCAGATCCTGGGCGGTTCGGGCTCGGCCTTCGACGTCCCGGACCCCACCGTGGTGTTCGACATCGCCGGCTATCCGGGCGCGCCTCAGGGCGACGCCGAGGCGTTCCTCAAGCCGTCGGCCGTGCACGAGGCGTTCGCCCAGGACCTGCCGGAGGACGAGCGCTGGCTGATCGCCGCCGGGCAGCGGCCGATCACGTTGAGCGCCAACACCGCCCCGTCGATCAGGGCCGCCTGGAAGACCTTGCCGAGCTGGGCGGTCGTCGGCACCGAGGACAGGGTGATCCCGCCCGCCGTGCAGCGCTCGATGGCCGAACGGGCCGGTTCGACGATCACCGAGGCGACCGGCTCGCACGTCTCGATGATCTCCCAGCCCCAGGTCACGATCGACGCGATCCTGGCCGCCGCCGCCCACGCCGCCGCCTGAGGGCACCTTCGAAAGAGAGATCACCATGTCGGACAACACACTGGACCCTCAGCACGCCCTAGTCATCGGCGCCGGCCCCGGCCTCGGCCTCGCCGTGGCCCGCCGCTTCGCCCGCGAAGGCTTCGCCATCACCCTCGTGGCCCGCGACGCGGACAACCTGGCCAAGCTCGCCGACGAGCTGCGGGCCGACGGCGCCACGGTCGACACCTTCACCGCCGACGCCGGCGACGTGACAGGCTTCCGGACCGGGCTCGAGCAGCTGTCGCAGCGCATCACGCCCGGCGTCGTGGTCTACAACGCCGCGGTCGTGAGGCCGGACAGCCTGCTCGCCACCGCCGCCGAAGAGCTCCAGCACACGTACGCCATCAACGTGCTCGGCGGGATCACCACCGCCCAGGTCTTCACGCCCGCCATGCGCGCCGCCCGGTCCGGCACCCTGCTCATCACGGGCGGCGGGGTGGCGCGCCACCCGTCGGCACGGCTCGGCAGCCTGTCCCTGGGCAAGGTGGGCGTACGCGCCGCCGTGACCATGCTCGCCGAGGAGCTCGCCCCCGACGGTGTGCACGTCGCCGGGGTCACCGTCGCCGGCGGCATCGCCCCCGGCACCCCTTTCGACCCCGACGTCATCGCCGGGAACTACTGGACGCTGCACACCCAGCCGCCCGCCCAGTGGAGCACCGACATCTACTTCGACGGCCAGTGACCACCGCGTTCCACGCCTGAGACGCGAAGAGTCGACATGACGCAGGCACCGCCGGCAGCCGCCGCACGGGAGGCGGCCAGATCGTGGAGGGCTGCCGGTGGGATCTGCCTCGTGTCGACACGTCGCGGCAAGCACGTCAGCCGGCCGTTGATGAGTCTTACGCCGAGGGCGGAGCCGTCCAGTCGTAGGCGCGGGGCGCAAGATCGCCGGCGTCGGGATTCCAGGCGAGGACCCGGAAGGCGCCGCTGGCCGGGTCCACCTCCCCGTCGGCCCGGAACCGGACGTTGGCCAGGATGCCCATGACGCACTGGCCAGGGTGGTCGCGGGCGAACGCGACCTCGTTCGGTGTCACGATGACCGCCGCACCGGCGGTCTCGGTGCCTTTCGCCTCGAGGTAACGGATCTCCCCCTCCCGCTTGGCGACGGCGTCGTACGGGTTGCCGTAACGAGTGTCCTTGACTGTCCAGCCCTGCGCTCGGAAATGGGCGGTGAGCCGATCTTGGGCGGCGTCTTCCACCTTCTTGCGCCGGACGGGGTCGAGTTGCCAGCCCTGACGTGGCGAGGTCCGCGGCGGCACCGGTGCAGAGAGCCCGAGGTGTCCGGCCCACAGCTGCTCCAACTGCTGTGCAACCTCGGGTGACAACAACGTCCCGCTGCTCTGCGGCCGCCACTCGCCTCCTGCAGGGATCATCTCCATCAGTTCCGGTCGCGGCAGCACGTCGTCGAGCGGGACGAGGGTGTCCCAGTCGATGAGCGCGTAGTTGGCCTGCTCACCAGTGCGTTGCGGATCCCAGTGTCCGGCTTGGAAGATGCGGCTGGCGCAGGTGCCGCTGCCCACGATGCCGCGGGGGCCGTCACCTTGCAGCAGCATGAAGACGCGGTCGCCGGGTTCGATCCCGCCGGTGCGGCTGCCGGTCGACCAGCGGCCGCGCACGAATCCGCCGCCCGCGGTGGCAATCACGTCGTCGTCGTAGTCGCCCATGCGCCATCTCGCCGGGTTCCAGGTGACCAGCATCGTCACGGGCGCGCGATCGGCTACGGCGGCTCGCTCGCTGGTGGTCATCGTGTCGAGGTCCGCCGTGTCGTAGTAGCTGACCGAACCCTGGCGCGCGGGCGAGCCGACGAGCTCATCGCGGACCGGGTCCCCCGGGCGTAACACCCTTCCGGTCAGGGTCCACATGTCGCCATGTGCTGGGGGGTACTGCTGCCGGCCGGTGATCTCCGCGACGACCTGGACGATGCCGTCATGCGACAGGGTGGCGAACCTTTCACCTGCGGCGCCGCCGGCCAACGTCCACGGGCCGCGGTTGGCCTCCCACAAGTCGTCGTCACCGGCGTGCTTGTCCCAGCCGGCCCAGGTGCGTCCCCTCGGGTCGCCGGGAGCGGCGCTACGGCGAGCGTCGAGATCGAAGTTGACGGCCATCGCGCCAGTCTGTCGGGGCCGGGGCCCGGCCGCCAGCACATCGCCCGGCTGGTCGACGGCAGCGGAGTGACCGATGTGGTGAGGCGGGTTGCTGTGGTTTGACGGCAACTCATACTGTGCAGCGGGTACCGACACGTGGGGAGGCCGGGGCGGGATGCGCGACGTCGACGCGGCGGAGGACTGGCTGGACTCGTGGGTCGCCGGCGTCGACGCGCACGCGAGTCGCACCGCGCAGCTGGCCCGGCAGGTCGCCGCGCTGACGGCCCGGGCGAGCAGCGACGACGGGTCGATCACGGTGACGGTCGGGTCGAGCGGCCAGGTCGAGGACCTCGCGTTCGACGACCGGGTGCAGCGGCTCCCCGGCCCGGAGCTGGCCCGGCGCACGCTGGCGGTGATGCGGGCCGCGCAGCAGCGGCTGTCCGCGCAGGTCGCCGAGCAGGTGCAGCAGACGGTCGGCGCGGACACCGAGACCGGCCGTGCGGTGATCGGCTCGTTCGAGCAGCGGTTCCCGGCGGCGCAGGAGCCCGGCGATGAGCGGTGACGCGATGCAGGTGCCGATCGACGCGGTGCGCCGGCACGCCGGCAGCGTCGACGCGGTGGCCGATGCGGTCGCCGACGCGAAGGCGGCGGTCGGGCAGGTCAGCATGGACACCCAGGCGTACGGGCAGTTGTGCCAGTTCCTGCCCGGCCTGCTCCAGCCCGCGTTCGACGCCGCCCTGACGGCGCTGACCGGCAGCACCGACGGGCTGCGCGAGACCGCGGCCGGGCTGCGCGCCGTGGCCGACAATGCCGCCCGCAGCGACCAGGCCGGTGCGGACCGGGTGACCACCGCCGGCAGGTCGCCGGCCGGGCTGCCGAAGCTGCCGCTGTGACCAGCCCGCTCGTCGCGCCCGTGCACGACTCGACCACCTGGTCCACCGGGCTCGGGCTGGTCGAGGACGCCCACCTGATCACGTCGGGCATCCAGAACCAGAGCTGGGTGGACGGCACCCTCGGCGGGGTCGGCGCCTCCCTGGACATGCTGTCGCTGGCGATCGACCCGTTGGGGTCGCTGGTGTCCTGGGGTGTGGCGTGGCTGATGGAGCATGTGCAGCCGCTCAAGGACGCCCTGGACTGGCTGGCCGGCAACGCCGATGAGGTAGCCGCGCACGCCGCCACGTGGAAGAACGTCGCCGCGTTCACCGACCAGGCGCGGCAGGACTACGTGGCCCGGCTCAACGGGGAGGTCGCCGGCTGGTTCGGCGCCTCGGGTGACGCCTACCGCGAGCACGCGGGCATGCACGCCTCCGTACTGGAAGGGCTGGCGTCGGCGTCGCAGGGCATCTCCTCGGCGGTCGAGGGCGCCGGGCTGCTGGTCGGGCTGGTACGCGGCATCGTCCGGGACCTGATCGCCCAGTTCATCGGCACCCTCGCCGCGCGGCTGCCGCAGTGGCTGGCCGAGGCCGGGCTCACCCTGGGCCTGGCGACCCCGGTGGTCATCGGGCAGGTTTCCGCCCTGGTCGCCACGTGGGTGAACAAGATCCAGCATTTCGTACGGGCCCTGCTGAACAGCCTGCGCAAACTCGTCCCGATGATCGGCAAGCTGGCCGACACCCTCGCCGGGCTGCGCAACCTGCTCGCGCGGTTGTCGCGGTCCGGGCCGGGCAGCACCCCCCACCGCGGTGGTGGTGGTGGTGGGAAGCCGCACGATCCACTGGCTCCGAAGCCGCCCGAGGACTACGAGTTCAACATGGTCGAGAACCCGGGCCCGCTCGCGACCGGGGACAGCCCACCGGCGGCGAACTTCGCCGGCGGCCGCTACGACGAGGTCGAGCTGAGCGACGACCGGGTGTTCTACCGCGGCGGCGACAGCCAGGGCTCCCCGCTCGGGCAGTGGTTCTCCACCGAACCGCCCGCCGGGGTGGCCGAGGTGCGCGTCGACACCGCCGTCAAGGCCCAATGGGTGGACGCGCGCACCGGGGAATGGCAGGGCGCCTCGCCGGTCGACGCCGTCTACGAGGTGCAGATCCCGGCCGGGACGAAGGTGTATCCCGGCCCGGTCGCCAACCAGGGCGGCATCTACGTCGGCGGCGGGCATCAGGTGTTCATCCCGCAGCCGTGGAAGATCCCGGGTGTGACCGTGCTCGGCTCGGAGCCCCTGCATTGAGCGACCACCGCGTACGAGTCGACGAAGCCCGCGCCGTCGCGCAGCAGCTGTCCGAGCTGCTGCTGGCCGAAGGCCGCGGCGCATACGTGTGGCAGCAGAGGATGCGGCAGATCGCCGCCGACCTGTCGGTCACCGACGCAGGCGACGCCGAGATGCTGCAGGCGGCCCGCGACCGGTTCCGAAGCCTGTACGCCGGCGGCCGCAACTTCTCCGACTACTACATCCACCGCGACGACGAAGCCGAACGGATCGCGGTCAACGACCGCCTCGAGCACCTGGTGGACCGGCTGCGCACGCTGCTGACCGGCGACTGATTCAATAACGTTCCCGACATCGGTGTGGAGGTGCGCTGCCGTGTTCCCGGCCAACCCGCTCGAGCAGGCGCTGGCCGGCGCCCGCGCCGGCCAGGTCGGCGTCGACGAGCTGCTGCAGGCGGTCGCCGACAACCCGCTGTGGGTGCCGCTTCCCGGCGGGGCGAGCCCGGCCGGGCAGGCGCAGCTGCCGGTCATGCTGCTCGACGGGCAACCGTACGTGGCCGCCTACACCTCCGCGGAGCAGTACGCACGCGGCGCCGGCGACCAGGCCCACATGGAGCTGCCGGGCCGGCAACTGGCCGGGCTGATGGCCGCCGAGCTGGGGCTGGCCGTCAACCCCGGCGCCGAGCTCGGCCTGCCGATCCGCGCAGACGGCGTACGCACCATCCGCGGCGAGACGACGGTACGGGCGGGCGCCCGGCTCCGGCTGGGCCGGCCCGAGACGGAACCCACTGAGCTGCTCGCCGCGCTGCGCACCGAGTTCACCCGGGTGCCCGCGGTGGTCGAAGCCCGGCGAGCGCTGACGCAGGCCGGTGACCAGCCGCCGAGCCTGCTGATCGGGGTGCTGGCCGACCGCGGTGTCAGCGGGTGGCAGCACGACTGCGTGGCAGCGGTGCGAGCCGCGACCGGCCAGGCACCCCTCCCCTGGTCCGTGGACACCGTGTTCCTGGACGATCCCACCGACCCGGTGACGCGGTGGATGCTCGAGCACACCGAGCCGTTCTACGAGCGCGGCACGGCGACGCCGTAGCGGGGCACCGCGGTCGCCTGGTTTCAGAAACCGACTCCCTGATGCGGTCGACCGGATCGCTGTGCCACGCCTGCGGCTCATCCGCCGGTCCGTGGTGCGATAACGGTCAGTGGCCTCATCAACGGCTGGCCGGCGGCGGTCCCGTCTGCGGTGGTGTAGGACCCGTCGGGACGCAGAGTGACCACCTGGGTGTGTCCGACGCCGTCGGTGAATCGCAGACCGCTCACCCACCATTGCCCGGGCGCCGCACCTGCGGGGAGCGTTCCGCTCATGATCCAGCCGCTGCTACGGTACAAGACCGGTTGTGAGGTGGTTCCGGGCAGGGAGATGGTCGTTCCGTCAGGACCGGTGAGGTATCCGACGGCCTCGGCAACGCCGCTGTGCGCGTCTCCGAGCTGCACCGACACCGTCACCGTCCGGTCCTGATCGTTGCTGACCGACTGGCCGTAGGACCACGATGGTGACAACGTGTTCAGGTTGGCGACGGGCAACTCGCGGTCCGACGTGCCTCGGATGACGCAGGTCGAACTGGAGCGCCCGAATGGGCAGTCGTCGGTCATGATGTCAGAGCCCGGCGTGGTCATGTGGAAGACGGGTTGCTGGACGATACCGGCGGGTGCTGGTGCAGTGGCGGTCCCGTCCGTGGCGATGGTGTACCTGGTCGACAAGCCGACCCGGTCAGCGGCTTGCAGCTGTGCCAGCCGCCACGTCCCGTCGGCGGACGCTTTCGGCAGAGTGCCGGCGACTTCCCACATGCCGTCGTTGTCGCTACCGGAGATGCGACGGGCATTCGCCAGTGGCAGCAAGGCAAGGGTGGAGTCGGGACTGCGTAACCCCGCGGCCACCGACGCGACGCCGGCGCCCGCGTCGGTGACCCGCATCCGCAGCGTCACTGTTTGCTCGGTGGTGTTGCTGAGGCTGAGCGCAGTGGTCCAGACGACGGTGGGGATGTCGACGGCAGGCGGATAGGTGTCCGGGGGCCGTGGAGTGGCGGTGACGGGCGCAGTCGGGCTGGACAGCTGCATGAAGCTGTTCGTGGCCCGGACGGTGTAGGTGTAGGCGGTGCCATTGGCGACATCAGTATCTGTGAACGTCGGGGCGTTGACGGTCGTTACTTGATTGTTGTCGCGGAAAACCAGGTATGCGGTCGCGCCCGGTGCTTCCTCCCAGGTCAGACTCACGGTGCTGTCGCCAGCTGTGATGGTCAATCTGGTCGGCGCGCTGGGCGCCGGTGGGGGCGCGGGCTGCGGTGTGGGGCCGACAGTTGGTGACGGTTCGGTGGCGGGCGGGGGCTCCGTGCTCGGTGCCGGTGTCGTGACGAGGACCGGGGCTGCTGTAGTGCTGAGGGTCGGTGCCGGACTTGGTGTCGGCTCCGTGCTACCCGGCGTCAGCGTTGCTGCCGGGCTCGGCGTTGCTGCCGGGTTCGGCGTTGCTGCCGGGCTCGGCGTCTCCGCCGGACGATCGAGGTCGCATGCGCCGCGCTCCGCGGGGCTGCAGGTGTCTGTTCCGCCTCCACCAGCGATGCTGTCATCACCGGCACCGCCGTCGATGGCGTCGTCTCCGACGCCGCCGGTCAGCGTGTCGTCGCCCGCACCGCCGCTGAGGACGTCGCTGCCCGTACCGCCGGAAAGCGAGTCGTTGCCCGAGCCGCCGGCGAGTTTGTCGCTGCCCGCCCCACCGGCGACCTTGTCGTCGCCGGCGCCGCCGTCGATGGCGTCGTTGCCGTCACCGCCGCTGAGCGTGTCGTCGCCGGCGCCGCCGCTGACGGTGTCGTTCCCTGCTCCACCGATGATGATGTTGACCGAGCCGGAGCCGAGCAGGATGTCGGCGCCGGCGCCGCCGACGAGGTTCTCGACGCCCACGCCGATGCGGTCGTTCTCCCCCGGACTGCCGGCGCCGGCTCTGCCGGAAAGGGTCACGGTGACTGCAAGTTTGTGGTCGGTGTAGGAGACGGTGTCAGCCCCGGCGCCACCGCTGAGCTGATCGGCGCCGGCTCCGCCGACCAGCACGTCGTTGCCCGCGCCTCCCGTCAGCGTGTCGGTGCCGGCGCCGCCGATCAGCGTGTCTGCTCCGCCACCGCCGACGAGCACATCGACGCCCGACCCGCCGTCCAGTACGGCTCCCCCGGCCGCACTGATGAGAGTGTCGTCACCG
Organism: Actinoplanes sp. URMC 104; assembly: GCF_051386375.1. Classification (NCBI taxonomy): domain Bacteria; kingdom Bacillati; phylum Actinomycetota; class Actinomycetes; order Micromonosporales; family Micromonosporaceae; genus Actinoplanes; species Actinoplanes sp. URMC 104. Next base: position 669,249 of record NZ_JBPQTO010000011.1, read on the forward strand.
CCGAGGCCGCACACGACGTCGAGGGCGTGGGTGGCGCGGAGCCGGTCGTTGCCCTTGGTGCCGATGACGGTGCACGCTTTCCCATTGGACGCTGCCGGCGTGGTCGCCATGGCGGGAGACGCTGACAGCGCCGCCAGGCAGACAGCGGCAAGCACCGTTAGGCCGGCGCGCCTGCGTTGACTCCGGGGGTGCACGCCGCCGGCACCGAGGGCGGCGGTCGCTGGATCGAGCGTCGGGTCGCCTGCTGCCTGCACCACCTGGCTCATAACGTCAGGGTGCGCCGCCTGACCCGGCCGGAATGGCGCTATCGGCAAACTGGTCCGAAGAGGCGCATCCTGCACTGCGGCCCCGCGGACTTCACCGCCAATGGGCCTGCACTTCTTCCGGTGAACCAATCACTCCTTAGTCCCGCTGTGTCGCCCGAGGCGTTCATCGGGTGCGCCTCGCCTCGAGGACGGCCAACCCGGTCGGCGAGCCGGTCGGAACAAGTCGTCGCAGGCTGAATCCGGACGCCGTCAGCAGGTGCTCGAACTCCTCGCGCGTACGTTCGCGGCCGCTCAACAGCAGCAGCATCAGCACATCCATCCGGATCGCGGCCGGCTCGTCGCGGGCCCGCTCCGGCATGACGGCGTCGACCACCAGCAGGCGGGCATGCTCGGGCATGGCTGCCCAGCACCGTTGCAGGATCCGGATGGCGTCCCGGTCGCGCCAGTCGTGCAGGACCCTGGACAGCAGGTACGCGTCGCCGCCGCCCGGCACCGACTCGAAGAAGTCCGCCGCCACGAACGTGCACCGCTCGGCGAGACCCGCGTCCGCCAGCTCGGCACGCGCGCGGTCCAGGGTCGGCGGGCGGTCGACCAGGGTCGCGGTCATCGACGGCACCGCACGGAGCGCGGCGCGGGCCATCAGGCCGGGACCGGCGCCGACGTCGACCAGGTGGCCGATCCCGGTCATGTCGTAGGCGGCCACCACGGCTTCGGCCTCGTGCTGGGCGCGGCCGGCCATGGAGGCCTCGAACGCCTCGCGGTGCGCCGCAACCCGATGCAGATGGGCGAAGAACGAGTCACCGTACGTCTGCTCGAACGCGTTCCGCCCGGTCCGGGCCGCGTCGAGCAGACCGCCGGCGGCGGCGTAGTAGAGGGCCCCGCGGGCCAGGATCGGCCCGCGCTGTGATCCGGGTACGCCGTCCCGCAGATACTCACCCAGCGGGCCGAGCGAGAACCGGCCCGGCTCGGTCTCGGCGAACACCTCGGCCGCGCACAGCCCGCGCAGGATGCGGGTGACGGTGTCCGGGTCGGCGCCGGCTGCCCGGGCAACGGCCGGACCGTCCGCGCAACCGGCCGCGAGCACGTCGGCCAACCGCAACTCGGCCGCGGCGTAGAGCAGCTGGGTGACGAGGAAGCCGTCGGCCAGCTCTGCCAGCCGCCACGACTCGGCGGTGAGGGTCACTGTCGCATGGTGCCGTCGCTGCGACACCCCGCAGGTCGTTGCGTTGGAGATCCGACACGGGCACCGACAGAAGAACTGCTTCGGCGTACGGCTGATCGCGTCGTACGCGTCCAGACCTTGCAACGAGGCTCGTTCAGGCACCAACCGGGTTGCTGCGCGGGCACTGAGGTGAGCGGGTGCGCTGCTTGCTGTGGGCCTTGGCCTGGTACATCGCGTGGTCAGCCCGCTCGATGACCTGGTCCGGGGTGTCGCCGGGTTCAGCGACGGCCAGACCGACGGTGCCCTTGCCGTGCAGGGAGCCGCAGCTGAGCTGCAACGGTTCGGCGAACGACTCCCGCACGGCCTGTGCAGCCGCTTCGGCGTCGGCCGGTGCCGCGTGCGGCAGCAGCACCGCGAACTCGTCACCACCAAGACGGGCCACGGTGGCCGTGTTGTCGACGGCCGACAGGATCCGCTGAGCTATCCCGGCCAGCAGCTCATCACCGATCTTGTGACCCAGGGTGTCGTTGACGACTTTGAAGTCGTTCAGGTCGATCAACAGCACGGAGTACGGCGTCCCGTCGCTGTGCGTCACGTTCAGCCGCTCGAACAGCATGCGGCGGTTCGGCAGCCCGGTCAGCATGTCGAAGTACGCGGCCTTGTGCAGACGCTCCTCGTACGAACGCTGCGCCGTCACGTCCACCAACGCGAGCACCACACCGCGGCCCTGAGTGAAACCCTGAGCCATCGGCACGGTCTGCACCACCACCTGCAGCACCGTGCCGTCGGTACGTACCAGCCGTACCTCGATCTTGACCCGGCTGGCGCTCGCACCGGAGTCGGCGACGACGTCGTGCAGATTGACCGGGCGCTGCTCCAGGTCCTGCAGCTGCAGATCACGCAGGTTCGCCTCACCGGGCTGCGACCACCCGATCAGCTCCATCACCGCCGAGTTGGCCATCACCACGTCACCGGCGGAGTCGACGACGACCACCGGCGTCGGCAGCTCGGTCAGAACGCCCTCCAGCAGGGTGTTCTGGGCGTTCTGCTGCTCCTGCAGCTTCGCCATCAGGGTACGGGTACCGAAAACCATGAACGTGGTCGTGGGCAGGGAGATCATCGCTCCGAGTACCGGCTCGACGTGCCACGGCATGGCGATCGCGATGGCCCACACGCCCAGGTAGCCGACCTGCGACCCGATCAGCCGGGGCAGCCGGCCGATCGCCGCGCGGAACAGCACGGACATGAACATCGTGCTGATCATCGGCGCGATCTCGGTGACCTGGGACATCAGGACCAGCACCGCGCTCAGCTCGATCACGTCGACCCAGACCGGGCCCGGACGCGCCCGCCGGAACTCCACGACCCGCAGCGAGATCACCAACAGCTGTACGCCCGCGCACAGCACAATCGCCGCGACGCCATGGCCCATACGCGAGATCTCCGCGGTCAGACCCACGGAACAAATCAGCAGCGAGACCAGGAAGAACAGCCGCAGCGCCCGCATCAGATCGCCCTTGACGAACGACCGTAGCGTGATGTACCTCGCGTGCAGCGCATGTCCGACCATGCCACTACCATCGGCCCCCGCCGCCACAATTCAAGGGGCATTCTGGGCGCAGCCGGGTTGTAATTCCACCCTCGGCCCGTACTACTTCCCCGACACGGCCTCACGCCGCGGCTGAGTCACGACGTAGTTCGCGGGTCAGCCGGTGAACCAGCCTCTTGCCGCTCTGCCCTGCGACTCGGATTCGCTGACGGCGCCCATCGAACGCCGGTAGGACGGCTCGATGAAGGGCAGGTCGAACCGCTCGTTCTCGACGTGCACGCTGACGGGCTGGGCCGCGGCGTGCCATTCGCATGCCCACACCCGCCCCACCTGCAGTACCGGCGGTCGGGTCCCGTCGGCGAGTTCGACGGTAGGGGCGGTGCTGCCGGGCAGTTCGCCGTAGACCAGCCACCACGTTGTTGTCCCACCCCATGCGCCGCCGCGCGCGTGCGGCGCAGCATGCCCGCTCCAGCGCACCCAGTCGTCCTCGGCCGGGGTGTGCACACCGGCGCGTTCGTCCTGGTCCTGGGCGTCGCTGAGGTCGCGCCAGAAGCCGTCGCTGCGCCACTGCAGCAGCCAGCCGATCCCCGGCAGCCTCAACGTCGCGACGTCGCGGGCGGCAGAATTGTCAGCCATTCGCGCTCCCCCAGCCCGGCCATGATCGGTCCGGTTGCCGAGTGTACGGCCGGCCGCGCCTACGCAGAGTTGCTTTGAGTCGGGCCAAGGGGCAGGCCGCGTGCGCTGCGGTAGCCGGCGGTGACGATCCAGGTGAGCTCGACAGCCGGGATGACGCGGCCGGCTCGGCGCGTACCGGGGTCAAGCGACCGGACAACCGAACGAGGTATCGCCGGAGCCCGCCGGGCTGTCGCCGTACGACTTGCCGTCCACGAAGATGCCGACCGCGGCATCTGCCGGCACCGGAGCGGCGAAGCTGCCACCAACCACAATCGCACCGTGCGCCAGCACAGCACTGTCCTGCCGGAACTCCACCTCGGTCCGATCACCGTCTCGCCGCTGCCCATCAGCCGCGATGCACACCTCGATCCGGCGCTCCGGCGCACTGTCGTCGTTCCCGCCGCAGGCTCCCACACCGCCCAGTCCGGCGACGGCCACAAGCGCCGCACTGACAAATCCCGGCATCCGCACGCCGATCACTCAACCACCACCTGTCGACCGGGTTCACCGCTGCCGCCTCATCCACCGATGCCGAACGCCGCAATCTAGCGCCCGGTGCCTTGCCCCCTGCCCGGCCACGATCGGCGTCGCCCGGACCGCCGACACGGGCGCTGCGGGCGGCCGAACAGCCCCCATCGGCGTGCCGCAGCACAGAAGTAGTGCCGCAGACGCTCGTTCCTGCAGCTCGAAGTGCGGGCAGGCCACCACCGCGCGTACCGACGAGACCCGGGGCGCCGGCCGCGCTGCAGACCAAGCACGGCTGCAGCCGGCCGCAATGCGCGCTGTGCGGACGCAACTGCACCGGCCGCATCTGCCAGCAGCTGCGCGACACCGACCTGCACGTCCTGACGGACCCGGGCACCGCCGAGCAGGTCTTGGTCTGCTGGCAGGCGACGTAGGCCTGCCGCGACGGCGCCGCGCAACGGCAGGTGCGTCTCGACCGAGCCGCGTTCGAAAGCTCGGCCTGTCGGCGCCCGCGCCCCAGCCGCGGCTGCTGCTGCCGCTGCTGAGCAGGGCCTCATTCGCCCGCGCCAGCGCGCCGGCATCCCCGGCGGACTTGGCGCCGCGCGCATGGCCCACCACGGACGCGTCGGAGACCCCCGTGGTGTGAGGGCCTCCGGCGAAGCGGCTTCGCGCGGTGGATCAGGATCCGCGAAGGATCAGGTTGCCATTGTCCGCGGCGCCGCTCTGCGAGCGCTTATTCCGCCGGCGCCGCATTCCCCGCGGCTTTATCCCGCCGGCGTTTCGTTCAAACCCAAACCACGCAGGATGTTGTCGCGGTTCGCGTTTCCGCGCAGCGCGGTCAACGAATTCAAACGGCCCAGCAAAGTCGTGGAAGACGCGGGGCACTTCAAGTCTTGAATCGCCGACAAGGTCTTCTCAAAACGTTGGATGCGGCTCTCCAGGTCCGTTCCACTCGGAAGGTTCCCATTCTTGAGCGCTACCTGCGCGTTCACCTGGGCTTGAGTGGGTGGGCAACGACCGGGAACATTCACCCCGGTAGGGCCAACGCGGTCGGCCGTCGCGTTCGGATCGCCCGGGCTGAAACCCAGCGCCGGCACCAAAGCGTTGATGTCACCGGAGCCGGCTCCGGCGTTCCCCGTCGCTCCATTCCCGGCCGCGTCACCGGATCCTGCGGCAGCGGCTCTGTCCGCCGGCGTTTCGTTCAAACCCAAACCACGCAGGACGTTATCGCGGTTCGCGTTTCCGCGCAGCGCGGTCAACGACTTCAAGCGGCCCAGCAAAGTCGTGGAAGACGCGGGGCACTTCAAGTCTTGAATCGCCGACAAGGTCTTCTCAAAACGTTGGATGCGGCTCTCCAGGTCCGTTCCACTCGGAAGGTTCCCATTTTTGAGCGCTACCTGCGCGTTCACCTGGGCTTGAGTGGGTGGGCAACGACCGGGAACATTCACCCCGGTAGGGCCAACGCGGTCGGCCGTCGCGTTCGGATCGCCCGGGCTGAAACCCAGCGCCGGCACCAAAGCGTTGATGTCACCGGAGCCGGCTCCGGCGTTGCCCTGTTCGGCGGCCTGGCTCATCCCCGTGCCGACCGCGAGAGCCGAGCCGAGCAGCGCTGCGACGGCACCTCCAATAACCAGCTTGCGCGTCCGGCTGCTGACTCCGCGTCGATACATGCACGGCTCCTCTTCGTCTCGGTACTGCTTGTGCCGAGATGTACGAGCAATGATGTGGCAGCAGTTCACGACGCTGAGCAAGCGATCCTTAAAGCTTCTTTAACGCGACTCGGCGAGCGGCACCGTGCAGCACCATCCACGACACCGGCGCCGCCGACCGCGTACTGCTCGCCCCGTTCAGCGACCGCCGCCTCGCCCCCGCCCGCTACCTGGCCGGCTCCACGGTCGCCGCTTCCCTGGACGTACGGTCGGTGGCTCGCCTGCGACTGGCCTCGCTCACCGGCCTGCCCGTCCGCCCAGGTGCCCGCCCGGCAGGACCCGCCGCCCGTGGTCGACCGGCGTTTCGTCGCCTGTGCCCACCGCCTGGGCCTTTCCATGTACGTCTGGACGATCGACGACCCCGCTGAGATGCAGGCGCCTACTCGACCTGGGCGTGGACGGCATCATGACCGGCCGCCTACGAGTCGCGCGGCCTTCGGCCCATCTGAGCGGGTTCCTCCGGCAGGCGCCTGCAGCATCGGGCAGGCGCCTGCACTTCTTCGTCAGGCCGTGAAACGGGTGCGACGGCGACGAGCCGTCACGAACGCGCCCACTCCCGCGGCCAGCAGCACGCCGCCCAGCCCGGCAGCGATCGTCACGTCGCTGCCCGTGACCGGCAGGCCGCCGCCTTCGCCGCCGCCACCGCCCTGGCCCGGCGCCGGGGTCACGGTCTCGCCCGGGGTCGGGGACTGGCCGGGCGTCGTCGGCTCAGCCGAGGTCGTGGGCTCACCCGGAGCCGCGGTTCCGCTCGGCACCGGCTCGCCCGGTACACCCGGAGGCGTGGTCGTCGTCGGCGCACCCACCGTGAGCGCGCCCACCACCATGAGGCCGGAGCTGACCGGCGCGCCGCTGCCCGCGGGGATCCGCTGCGGCACGTTGATGCCGTGCGAGTACGCGTACATGCCCGGCAGCTGGCGGAGCGCGTCGGTCACGTTCTCGGCTCCCGGGCCGGCCCAGAACGTCGCCCGGAACGCGTACCGGTCGCCGAGCTCGCCCCCGGGCGCCATCAGACCGGTGTCGACCAGCTCATACGTCTGTCCCGGCTGCAGGTCGAAGTTGTGTACGTCGCAGAACATCTCCGGCCCGTAGAAGACCTCCCGGGAGACGCCGCCGCCGCCGTACCGGCAGTTCACGTCCGGGGCGGTCGGCCGCCACCGCAGGCCGAGGTCGCCGGCGAAGGCGAACGTCAGATCGGAGACAGTCTCCTTGCCACGGTTCGTCACCTGAAGGACGACCTTCGCCTTCTCGGTCCCGTTCCGGACGGTGTACGTGGCGGCGGGCGGCCCGGCGACGACGTCCACGTCGGTGACCGTCAGCTTCGCCGTCGCGACCACGGGCTCGTACCCGTCAGCCTGCACCGTCACCTTGACCGACCCGGAGGTCCCGACCGCCGCACCCGCCTTGGGCTTGACGAGCATCTGCGGCAACCGCCACGTCCCCGGCGCACCCATGGCGCCGAGGTCGCAGCTGACCGAGCACTCCCGCGCCATGAACGAGACCGTGGCGAACCCGGCGACCTCGCCGGCGTCCACTGTGATCCGCACCCCGCCGAGCGACTGCGGCGCCGAGTCCTCCGGAACCAGGACCGACGGAACGTAGGACCCCGTGACGTTCGATACGCCCACATCCGGCACCACGAGCCGGAACGGCGCCTCCGACGGCGCCGCCACGGCCGGCGACGGCACAGCCCAGACGAGTGCACCAACAGCGGCAGCCGCCGCCACCAAACGGTGAAGCTTGAACACGAATCCCCCATGATCGATCGAAGCCCCGACCGTTATATGCGCGCCGGGCCGGGCCCGCCATGGTCCTTTCGGTTGCTGCTGTCGCTTTCTCGCCCCCCACGCGGCCCCTACCCGCATCCCCGGCCCCGCCCCGACTCCCCGAGCCGTGCTGGCGGTGAGCACGCTCCCGCCGATCACCGCGGCAGCGGCGCTGCTGGTGGGTTCAGCGGCAGCTCACCGCCGTCGACGACCGGCCTCACCGTGCGCGGCCTTCGTCATGATGGGTGAACGGGGTCTGCCTTCCGGTCGCGTTTGACGGTGTAGTGCAGGTGCAGCACGCGGTCGCCTTGGACCATCATGTCGGGGTCGTCGAGGATGACGGTGCCGGTGTGGCTGCCGAAGAACCGTTTCCCCTCCCCCATGACGACCGGGACGACGTCCATCGCTACCTCGTCGACGAGGCCCGCGGAGAACGCCTGTCCGCCGACGTCGCCTGCCGTCACGCAGACCAAACCGGTACCGGTAAGGTCCTTGGCGAGGGCAATGCCGGCCTCGACCGAGTCGGCTGTATGGAACGGCGCGTCCGGAAACCTCGCGAGCCACTCCTGGGGCAGCGGGCGGTGGGTCACGACGACGAGCTCGTTCCCGGCGGCGGGTACGCCCGCCCAGCCGTCGGTGGTGTCGAACAGGTGGCGGCCGATCACTGTGACCTCGATGACGTCCCAGAAAGCCTTCACGTAGTCAGCGGAGGCACGGCTGACGTTGAACGCCCACTCGTCGTTGGCTCGGACGGTGACGTCACCGTTGCCGTACCAGTCGAACAGCGGCCCGACCGTGTCATCGGGATAGGCGATATAGCCGTCCACCGAAACCACAGCCTGCATGACAACTCTCGCCATCTCGACTCCCTCCTTGACTGATCCGAACGTCGGGCGCCATGTGTCAGCCAAAAGTCTTGGCAGTTCACGCGAAGTCTTCCCACCGACGCTACCGATGTAGGCAGTCCCGCGCCTCCCTGTTCGGCTCCGGGACCGAGTTACCCCTCGGCGCCAGCGTGGCATCCTCGTCTGCCGCAGTCATCGCGCGTCGGTTCGGCAGGGCCGCGACTACATGTACTCGGCGGTCAGTACTCGCCCGCCGATGCCGCTGTTTGAGTATCCGAGCCCAGGTGCCGGCTTCGGACCGGCGATAGCTTCGCACCATGACAACACAAGAGGCGGGTGTACGCCGCTCACCGGTGTGGGTTCAGGTCGTCGGCGGGCTGGTTGTCGCGGCCCTGTCGGCAGGGTCATGGTCGGCGTGGATGGGCTGGGACCACGACTACCGGATCGACCCGCGGACGCAGAACCTCAGCGGCCCGTACGAGACGTGGCAGGTGATCGGTTGCGCCGTCTCATTGCTCGTCCTGCTCGTCGCCGTATTGCTGCTCGGGGTCCGGTGGTTCGTCGCCGCGCCGGTGATGACGGTGGCGTTCACCGCCGCCTGGACCGCCACCGCGGCCGCAACCGACGACAGCGGCTTGTACGGCGTCGGCACGATCGCGCTCCTTTGTGGCCTGGCGGTGGGGACGACCGTCGTCTCGATGATCGTGTTGGCGCTGCGTCGCCGGCGTCCTTCACAACTCTGACGTGAAGTGAGCCGCGGTCGGGGCCGCGAGGAAGGAAGTGAGCAGTGATCGGGCCGTAGCTACGACCCGCGCCGACCTCGAGGACGCAACGCCCGGTAGGAAACCAGTCTCATCAGGGGCGCGAGGAGCGTGCCCGTTACATGCCCGACACCGCGGCGAACAGTGGACACCAGCAGATCCCGACGGACCAAGGGCAGAACTGTCTACTTGGGTGAACGCAGGTGGGGCGCTCAGCATGAAAGCCAGCGGGACACCTTCTGATCCGTCCGTCAGGCGGTTCGCGCGGTCCTGCCGACGCGTGCCTGCACCGGCTCTGCCCGGACGCGGCTAGGGTCTCCACCATGGACGTGTGGCCGGACGGCACCACCGCGGGGCGCCGGTGAACGAGACGGCTCGTCTGCGCTGAGCCGGGCGATGGCGGCGCTAGGCGGCGTGCAGCGCAGCGGCGAGTTTGCGCATGGCGGACGCCGCGGACGGGCTGGCCGTCGGGCCGAGCGCGGCCAGACTGGCCATCAGGGCGGCGACCTCGGGCAGGTCGAACGCGATCGGCGCGATGGACAGGGTGCGGTCGATGGTGGCGCCGCCGCCGCGACCGGGGACGACGGTGATCGGGACCCCGGAGTGGCGCAGCCGTTCGAGGTCGCGGGCGATGGTGCGCTCGGTCACCCGGTGGCCGTCGGCGAGCCGGCGCAGGGTGAGCCGGTGCGGGCCGGCGTACAACTGCTCGATCAGCTGCTGCTGGCGTTCCACCCGCCGCAGGGTCAGGTGGGCGTCACGCGAGGCGGCGGCCGCCCGTCCGGTGGGAAACTCCATGAAACTCATCGTAACCACGACACCGGCGTGTCCAGGTTTCGTCCTAGCGTGAAGGCCATGACTGGAGAAGCCGTTGCCCGAGAATTCTTCGACACCTACACCCGCGCCCTGCTCGAGCGGGATCCGTCGGCGATCGCCGACCACTACGCCGTGCCCGCGCTGATCGAGTTCCCCGATCAGGCCGTCGCCGTCTCGGACGCCGCGCAGACCAAGGAGTTCTTCGCCGGCGCCTTCGGCCAGTACGAGGGCGTCACGCGGGCCGACGCGACCATCGCGGTCGTCGCCGAGACCGGGCACAGCGTATGGGCCGACGTCACCTGGAGCTACGACGCCGATGTGCCCGGGGAGCGCAACCTCTACCAGCTGGTCCGCACCGGCGCGGGCTGGCGGATCGCCGTCCTGACACCGCTGGACACCTGACGGTGCGACGGACGCGGGTCCGGCGCCGGCGCTGCCCTCAGCTCTTACCCCGGCCGGGCGCATCCACACCCCCGACATGCAGCACTTCGAGTCCGAGTACGGGGTGAGCGATCGCCCAGCAGACCCGCATCCTGGTCCACGTCGTCGCCGACACCGCCTGACCGGCGCATCGCTAAGCTGCGAGGCGTCGAGGCCGACGTCATCGAGGAGCGGAGCGCCGTACGGCATGGACGAGGACCGGATGACGGCCGTGGCAGGGCTATGGAGGGCGCATGCCGAGGCCCCCTTCCCGAGCCGGCTGACGTCGCTCGACGTGGCGGGTGCCGAAATGGTGACGCTCGACGCGGACGTCGCGGGCTGTGTCAGCACGTGGCTCGACAACGGCGGGACCGTCGACAGCCGGCGGTACGACCTGCTCGCGGCCCACGAGCGCCGGCTCGGGCGGGTCCTTGCGGAGCTGTCCGGCAGCGAGGCCGCCTACTACCGGCGTCTGCTGGACATGACCGTACTGGTCCTGGAGGCAGTCACCCCGAATCACGGCCGGCGCCCACGATGATCAATCGCTGCGGACACAGCAGCCGCTGTTGCCACACCGTGGGCAGCAGCGCGATCATCGCGCGCTTGACGTCGAGCTCAACCTGCACCGCGTCCAACACCGGCTCGGCATGCCAGGCGTCCAGCGGGTCACGCGGCGCGGGGCAGCCGGCGTTCGTCAGCCGGATGCGCCACGGACGGCCACGGTGCCGAAGCGGCCGGCGTTGGACAGGGTGGCGGCATGCCCATGCAGGCTGTCACGCACGGCAGTCATCGCGTCGATCGCGGCGAGCAGCTCAGCAGCGCCCGGGTCACCCGAGCCGGCCGCCACGGCATGCGCCGCGCTGAGCAACTCCACGGTGACCGCCAGGTTGGTCGCGGCGGCGGCCAGTTCGTGCGCGGCGTCTTCCTGCAAGAGAAGCAGCAGCGGGTCCATGACTATCAGTGCCCTTCGCTCCAGCGGCGACTTACCGGGTTGTCATCGGCAGACACCGGGGTGTGCGTTAGCCATCGGCCACCAGTAAAGCGGCGCTCGTCCTCGGCTTGACACGAACGAACGCTTGGATGCCATGCTCCAATCAACGCCTGTCTGGCGTGCAGGTCCACACATCGGCCGGTACCCGTCGGCACGAGTACGCGGATCTGCCGGGATCCGTGCGCCACGCCATTCGAGACGGCTATCGCCGGGGGTCGTCGGGTCGACGCTGTGGTCGTTCAGCGGGGCAGCGAGCCCCGTGGGTAGCGGTTAACGTACTCCGATGTGAATCAAGATCGAGCTGCAGGCACGCCGACGGCTCGGCCGGCGGGCGACTACGGGATCGACGCTCCCCGGCTTCTGATCGTGCCTGTGGTGCTGATCGTCGGCAGTATCACCCAGGCTGTCGTCCAGCGGACGTTCTGGCCGCTGGTCGGCGTCGCGCTGATCCTGGCCTGTTGCGTACTGGCCCTCTATGCCTCCCGCGTCGGGAAGTTCGTCGTCTGGGGGCGGCTGCTCGATGGGCTGAACCTGCGCGGCAGCGAGAACATCGTGGATCTCGGGTGCGGTCGCGGCGCGTTGCTGATCTCCGCAGCGCAGCGGGTTCCTGCCGGACGAGCGGTCGGCGTCGACCTGTGGCGGGCCGATCAGTCGGGTAACAGCCCGGACGCGACGATGCGGAACGCGGCCGCCGCGGGAGTGACGGACCGCGTCGAGCTCCATACCGGCAACTTGCTCGAGCTGCCGCTGGCCGATGAATCGTTCGACGTCGTGGTCTCCAATGTGGCGATGCACAACCTGAAGGCGCAGAAGGACCGGGACCGCGCGATCGACGAGGCGGCGCGGGTGCTGCGGCCCGGAGGACGACTGTTGATCGCCGACCTGGGTGGCACCCGTCAGTATCAGCAACGACTGCGGCACCTCGGCATGCTCGACGTGAGCCGGCGCAATCTGGGCTGGCGGCTGTGGTGGAGCGGTCCCTGGCTGTCGACCCACCTGGTCAGCGCCCGCAAACCAAGCTAGAAAGGTGCACACAACCCGCGCGCACAAACCGGCGCGTCCATCGCCGCTCTCGTTGTGCTCCACGGTTGCGGGTGGCAGCGTCAATTCGTACGGCGGAAGTCGGTGACGTCTGGGAGCCGGCCGAAACGTATGTCGCCACGCCGCCGGCGTTGCTGCTCGGGGTGCACACCGTGGCTCTGGATGCCCCCATCTCTTGCAATGCCGCGGCCGCGGCCACGGTGATGGCCCGGCCGTATCCGTGGCCGTGGTGATCGCGGTGAACGCCAGGGGTTCGATCAGGCCGGGTCGCCCTTGCCGACGCATGATGCGCGCGTATCAAGGGCATGGCGCGCAGCACGCCCGCGTGGGAGAGCCACAACTCGGCCCCGGCCTCAACACCCGCCCGCAGGGTCTCTCGTGCGTCGGCCTGTGCCCGCACCCATGGCTGAGCAGCCTGGTGACCGGCATCGACCGCGCGGCGCACCAATTCGGCCAGGGCCGCCTGCTTACCTGCGAAATAGAAGTAGAAACTCGCCCGCGAGACCTCCGCGGCAGCGATGATCTCGGCCACGCTGAGCGAGTCGAACGTGCGTGCCTCCAGCAACTCGCGAAGTGCGGCGAGGATGCGTTCATCTGCCCGTGCCTGACGTCGACGCCGCCTACGCTCGAGCGATCACCGCCGGCAGCACGGCGTTCGAACCGCCGCACGACGCGTTCTGGGGTGACCGCACAGCGCAGTTCCTGGACCCCTCCGGGCACCGCTGGGCGATCGACCAGCACCTGCACGACGTCCCCGCCGACGAGTTGGCTGCGCACGTGGCGGCGATGTTCGGATGAGACACACGATCACTGCCGTTTCCTCCCGGTCCCTCCGGCGCGGCCTGACCCGCGGCGACGTCGAACCCGACATGACAATCGCTTGGCGTCGGGCGACTGAGATGTCCTGACGGTGCGGAAGCAGTAATCAGTCCGCTTATTGACCTCCGCCTACACTTGTAGACAGACGGGCATAGCTGAAGCGAGGCGTTGATGGTCGGAGAGAAGGTTCCGTCGGCAGGTGATGCGGCGGCGAAGGACGCCGGCGTCCGGGAGGTGAAGTCTGCTGCCCGGACCGTCGATGTGCTGGAGTTGATGGCATCGCGCGGGAACGAGCCGGTGCGTCTGCGCGAGTTGAGTGACGCCCTGGGTGCGCCGCGGAGCAGTGTCTACGCGCTGTTGCGGACGCTGGTGGAGCGAGGCTGGGTGCGGACCGACGCGAGCGGAACGTTGTACTCGATCGGTATCCGGGCGCTGCTGGCAGGCACGACGTATCTCGACTTCGATCCGTTGCTGCGGATCGTGCAGCCGCACGTCAATGAGTTGAGCGTGAAGCTCGATGAGACGATCCACTACGGGCGGTTACACGGCGCCGACATCGTGTACCTAGCGACGCACGAGTCGAGCCAGTACCTGCGCCCGTTCAGCCGTGTCGGGCGGCGCTTGCCCGCGTACAGCACCGCGTTGGGCAAGGCCCTGCTGGCGGAGCGTCTGGACGTGGAGGGTGACGACTCGGTCGTGGCTCACCTGCCGTCGACGTTGGCGCCGCTGACTCCCCACACTTTGACCGACGCGGAGGCACTGACGACGGACTTGAAGGCGGTCCGGGAGCGCGGTTATTCCATCGATCGGCAGGAGAACCTGCTCGGGGTCGTCTGTTTCGGTGTGGCCTTGCGGGTGGCTTCGGTGCCGGTGGACGCGATCAGCTGCTCGGTGCCGGTGGAACGGCTACGCGGCGATCGCGAGGCGCAGGTGGTGGAGGAGTTGTGCCGGACGAAGTACGCGATCGAGCGGCTGACTCCGCCGCCGCCGTCGGGTTCGCGGGCCTGGGAGTGATTCCGAACGTCACGTCGTGAGCGGGTGCGGGCGTCGTTGGCCGGTCGTCGCGGCCGGCCACCGCGACGGTCCGCCTCGTGCGCGGTGGCTGCTTGGGCGGCTGTCAGGAGCCCTTGAACGTGTCGGTGCGGCGATGATGTGGCCGGTCATGGCCGGACGAGGCAGGGACGCTTGGGGTCGAACGTCCAGCCTGGCACGAGGTATTGCATGGCCTGGGCGTCGTCGCGGGCGCCGAGCGCCTTCTGCTGGTACAGCTCGTGGGCAGCCTGGACCCGGTCGAGGTCGATCTCGACACCGAGGCCGGGGCGTGGGGGCACCTTGACCTCACCGTTTTCGATCCGTAGCGGTTCGCGGGTGAGCCGGTCGATGCCTTCCTGCCAGATCCAGTGGGTGTCCAGGGCGGTGTAGTCGCCGGGAGCCGCGGCGCCGACGTGCGTGAACATGGCCAGTGAGACGTCGAAGTGGTTGTTGGAGTGCGAGCCCCAGGTGAGTCCGAGGTCTTGGCAGAGCTGGGCGACGCGGACGGAGCCTTGCATGGTCCAGAAGTGCGGGTCCGCGAGGGGGATGTCGACGCTGTGCAGCTGTACGGCGTGCATGAGCTGGCGCCAGTCGGTGGCGACCATGTTGGTGGCGGTGGGCAGTCCGGTGCGCCGCCGGAATTCGGCCATCACCTCTCGGCCGGAGAACCCGGCCTCCGCGCCACAGGGGTCCTCGGCGTAGGTGAGCACGTCGCGCAGTCCGGCGCACAGCGACACGGCCTCGTCGAGCGACCACGCTCCGTTGGGGTCGAGGGTGATGCGCGCATCGGGGAAGCGGGCCTTGAGTGCCCGGACCGCTTCGACCTCGGCACTGCCGTCAAGGACTCCACCTTTGAGTTTGAAGTCCTTGAAGCCGTAGTGCTGCTGAGCCGCTTCGGCGAGAGCTACGACGGCTTCGGGGGTCAGCGCCTGCTCGTGCCGCAGCCGGTACCAGTCATTGCCGGAGTGTTCGTCGGAGAGGTAGTCGAGGTCGGTCGCGCGCCGGTCGCCGAGGTAGAACAGGTAGCCGAGCATCCGTACGCTGTCGCGTTGCTGCCCGTCGGGTCCGAGCAGCGCGGCGACGGGCAGGTCGAGGTGCTGCCCGAGCAGGTCCAGCAGCGCCGATTCGATCGCGGTGACGGCGTGGATCGTGGTGCGCAGGTCGAAGGTCTGCTGGCCGCGGCCGCCGACGTCGCGGTCGGCGAACTCGTGTCGCACCCGGCGCAGCACATCGCGGTAGCGGGCGATGTCGCTGCCGAGCAGGTACGGCGCGGCGTCCTGCAGGGTGGCGGTGATGCGTTGCCCGCCGGGGACCTCTCCGACGCCGATGTTCCCGGCGGAGTCTTCGAGGATCAGCAGGTTACGGGTGAAGTAGGGGGCGTGGGCTCCGCTGAGGTTGAGTTCCATGCTGTCATGCCCGGCTACCGGATAGACGGTGGATCGCACGACTCGTGGCGT
Source organism: Actinoplanes sp. URMC 104 (assembly GCF_051386375.1). Taxonomy (NCBI): domain Bacteria; kingdom Bacillati; phylum Actinomycetota; class Actinomycetes; order Micromonosporales; family Micromonosporaceae; genus Actinoplanes; species Actinoplanes sp. URMC 104. Next base: position 685,017 of record NZ_JBPQTO010000011.1, read on the forward strand.
TCCCATCCTTCAGCCCTCCTGATTCGTTTGTGACCGGGCGATGCGGGTGCCGGCGAGCTGCTCGTAGTACTGCACGAGTCCGCTGTGGTCGTCCCGGGCGCGCCCGCCGGTACGCAGGGCGACGAGCATCTCAAGCACCGAGGCGGTCAGCGGCAGCGCGGCGCCGACCTCGTGGGAAGTGTCCAGCGCGTTGATCAGATCCTTGATGTGCAGCTCGATGCGGAAGCCGGGCTTGAAGTCGTGATCAAGCATCATCGCCGCCTTGCTGTCCAGCACCGTGCTGCCGGCGAGGCCACCACGGATGGCAGCAACGACTGCATCCGCGGCGACGCCGGAGCGCTGCGCCAGGACCAGGGCCTCGGCGACGGCGGCGATGTTGAGGGCCACGATGACCTGGTTGGCGAGCTTGGCGGTGTTGCCCGCGCCGATGTCACCGACGCGTACCACCGACGATCCCAGCGCGGCGAGGACCGGCTGGACGCGCTCGAAGACCGTGGCGTCACCACCCACCATGATCGACAGCGTGCCGTCGATCGCCTTCGGCTCCCCTCCGCTGACCGGGGCGTCGAGCATCACGATTCCCTTGTCCGCCAGCGCGTCGTGGATCGCTCGCGCGGCCAGCGGCGCGATGGAGCTCATGTCGACGAAGACGACGCCGGTGTTCGACGTCTCGACGAGCCCGCCACGGCCCAGCGCCACGTCCTGCACCTGGGGCGAGTTCGGCAGCATCGTAATGATCACATCGACGACGTCGGCGATCTCGCGCGGCGTGCCACCGGCCTTGGCTCCCAGCGCCAGCAGTTCCGCGGCCGCCGCCTCGTTGTGGTCGCTGACCACGAGGTCGTGGCCGGCTGCCAGCAGGTTTTTGCTCATCGGCTTGCCCATGATGCCGAGCCCGATGAAACCGATCCGCATGCGTGTGTCTCCTTCGATGGTGGACGTGGTGGGGTGCCGGCCGGCTCAGCCGACGAAGGTGCTCATGAGCAGCACGCCGCCGAGGCCGAGCACGCCCAGTGCCGTGGTGTAGGTGGTGCGCGCTTTGAGGGCCTGGACCACCGAGAGGCCGAAGAACTCTTTGAAGAGCCAGAATCCGGGGTCGTTGACGTGCGAGAAGGCGATGCTTCCGCACGAGACGGCGATGACCATCAGTTCCGGGCTGGCGCCGGAGGTCGCCACCAGCGGAGCGACGACGCCGGCGGCGGTGACGACGGCGACCGTGGCGGAGCCCAGCGCCAGACGCAGGATCGCGGCGATGAGCCAGGCGAGGACCAGGGGCGAGATGCTCCACCCTGCGGTGAGGTCCTTGACGTAGTCAGCCATCCCCGAGTCGACCAGAACCTGCTTGAACGCGCCGCCGGCGCCGATGATGAGCAGGATGATCGCCATGGGTTTCACGGCGTCGGTGCACGCCGCCAGCACACCGTCGTAGCGGTCGCCGCGTCGTCGTGCTCGGGACCGGGGCTCCGCGCCGCCGGGCGACGCAGTGTCGCCGGTCGAGGCTGTACCACCGGGCGACGCTGTGCCGCCGGAGGCGGAGTCGGGCGGGTCGTCGGACGGTTGGCGGGGCGTCGGCGGCCCACTGGGGCTGCTGCTCCGTTCCGGAGCGGACGTCGATGCGGCGGTCGGGACCGCGGTGCCTGCGCGGCTGGTCGCGCCCGACGACACGCCGGCCGTGGCCTCGCTGGCCTGCAGCTCGCTGGTGCGTTCATCGACGAGTACCAGACCCTCCGGTCGCGGCGCCTGCTCGGCTCGCCCGATCCGCGGACCCAGCACGACGATGGCCACCAGCAGGGCGATGAGCAGCGCGATCGGGCCTTCACCGAAGAACACCAGGAACGGCAGGACCGGATTGCTCTCGGCCATTGCCAGCTCGCCGACGGCAGCGCCGGCCATCAGCACCACGGGGATGAGCACGATGGCCAGGCAGGTGCCGAACGAGGGCAGGTCGGCCTCGTCGAGATCCTGCTCGGCCACCAGTCCGGCCGGGATCGCCGGGTGCATGCGTTTGACGCCGGGCAGCCGGGGCCAGCTGAAGGCGATCAGAGCCGCGGCCGGCAGCGCGATCGGCAGTCCGTAGAGCAGGGTCAGGCCCATGCTCGCCTCGAAGGTTCCGGCCACCGCTGCCGGGCCGGGGTGCGGTGGGAGGAAGCTGTGCATTGTCGACAGGGCGATGGACATGGGAAGGCCGACCCACAGAAGGGGGAGCCGGTTCTCCCGCACGATCGTGTACACGATGGGAATCAGCAGGATGAAGCCGACCTCGTAGAACATCGTGATGCCGATGGCGAAGGCGGTCAGCACCATCGCCAGTTGCACCCGGCTGATCTTGAACGTGCGGACCATGCTGGTGGCGATGCGCTGGGCGGCGCCGCTGTCGGCCAGGATGCGGCCGAGCATGGCGCCGAAGCCGAGAATCATGAGGAGGTCGTCGACCTGTCCACCGATGCCGTCCACGATGGACTCGTAGGTGTCGGACAGGGGCATGCCCTGTGCCAGACCGGCGCCGAGGGCGACGAGGATCAATGCCGGGAAGGCGTTGAGTTTGAGGCGGGTCGTGAGGACGAGCAGGACGATGACGGCCAGGCCGACGATGACGAGCGGCATAGCGGACCAACCCACTTTCAGGGAGGCTCCAGCGTGAGGAGTGGTAGAGGCTCCGGCAACGCGGCCGGACGAGAGTCAGCTGTGCGAGGGGGTCAGCGGCGCACTGTGCTCTGGACCGGCAAGCCGGCGAGAACGGCTCGAAGCTCCGTACGCTCCGCCTCGGAGAGCCCGCTTGCGGGAGCCAGGCACACGCCGGCGTCGATGCCGAGCAGCCGCAGGCCCTCCTTGAGCACGACGGGGAAGGTGGCACGCTCGACCCAGGCGCGCAGCGGCGCCAGGGCGAACTGCAGGTCCAGAGAGCGCTTGAGGTCCCCGGCGCGGTAGGCCTCGTAGATGTCGGCGACCAGTCGAGGCGCCAGGTTAGCGGTGCTCGCGATCGTGCCCCGCGCGCCGTGGCACAGCGCGGCGTAGATCATCGTGTCGCGTCCCGCGAGGATCGTGAACGACTCGTCGGTCACCCGCAGGTAGTTCAGCATCCGGGTCATGTCCCCGCTGCTGTCCTTGATGCCGACGATGTTGTCGACCTTGCTGAGCACGCGGCAGGTCTCGACCTCGATCGGCACCCTGGTACGGCCGGCGTTCTCGTAGAGCATCACGGGCAGTTCGGTGGAGCGGGCGACGGCCGTGAAGTGCTCGATGAGCTCGGCTTGATTCGGAGTGAGGAAGTACGGCGTCAGAACCGACAGCCCCGCCACGCCGCCCACCTGCTCAACCATGCGGGCAGTGGCGATGCAGTCCCGAGTCGTGATCTCGCTGGCGCCGGCATAGACCGGCACCCGCCCTGCCGTGTGCTCGACGGCGATCTCGACGACCCGTTGCTTCTGCGCGGCGGTGAGCCCGTAGATCTCCCCGCTGCTGCCGAGGACGAACAGCCCGTGCACGCCGTTACCGATGGTGAAGTCGATGACCTCACGCAGTGCGCCTTCCATGACCTCGCCGCGGGCGTCCAGTGGCGTGACCATGGCCGGGATGGCCCCGAAGGGTGACTGCATGGCGAAGACCTCTCGTCTCTGGATGTCACGGGGATGTCACATGGATGTCCGTCTACCTGAAACCGTAAGAAACATAGGAGACACGTGTCTACATACGAAGCAGGCTGTCTTCATGTCAATATTGACGGATGGTGCAGTGCCCGAAGGGCAAGCACGCCATGGAAGACGGAGAACGCGAGATCGACATACGAGTCGATGCGGGGCGCGGTCAGCGGTTCAGAATTTCCCGAGCTCGACGGTGTCGGTGACCCAGGCATGAGCCTGATCGCTGAGGGTGAAACCGAGGCCCAGCCGGTTCGGGACGATCATTCGGCCGTCGCGGTTCTCGAGGCGCTCGTTGAACAGGGGGTTCAGCCACTCGAAGTGCTCCACCCACGGCTCGCGGGGATAGCCGGCCGCCAGGTGCAGGTGAATCTCCATGGCGAAATGCGGGGCGAGGTGCAGACCGGCCTGATCGGCCAGGGCGGCAAGGCGCAGGAACGGCGTGATGCCACCGATGCGCGGGGCGTCGGGCTGGAGGATGTCGACCGAACGGTGCTCGATGAGGCTGATGTGCTCGGCCACGCTGGACAGCATCTCGCCGGTGGCGATCGAGGTGTCCAGCGCCGTGGCCAGTTGGGCGTGACCCTCCGCGTCGTAAGCGTCGAGCGGCTCCTCGATCCACACCAGATCGAACTGCTCCAATGCCCGGCCGACCCGCATCGCGGTCGGACGGTCCCACTGTTGATTGGCGTCGACCATGAGGGGGACGTCCGGGCCCAGGTGCTCGCGGAGGGCCGCGACGCGGCCGAGGTCGATGCGGCTGTCCGGCTGGCCCACCTTGATCTTGATGCCGCCGATTCCCTCGGCCAGTGACGCTGTAGCGCGGTCCTTGACTTCCTCGATCGCCAGGTGCAAGAAGCCGCCGGAGGTGTTGTACGACTGAACGGACTGCCGATACGACCCGAGGAACTTGGACAGCGACAGGCCGGCCCGTTTCGCCTTCAGGTCGTACAGGGCGATGTCCAAGGCGGCGATCGCCTGCGTCGCCACGCCGCTTCGTCCCACCGAGGCCCCCGCCCAAAGCAGCTTGGTGTAGATCGAAGCAATGTCGTTGGGGTCCTCCCCCAGCAACCGGTCGGCGATCTCCTTCGCGTGGGCGTACTGGGCGGGGCCGCCGGCTCGCTTGGAGTAGGAGAATCCGATCCCGTTGTGGCCCTCGTCGGTCGAGATCTCCGCGAACAGGAAGACGATGTCAGTCATCGGCTTCTGCACGCCGGTCAGGACCTTCGCGTCGCTGATCGGGGTGGCGAGCGGAAGGTTGATCGAGGACAGCCGTACATGCCGGATCCGGTCACTGCTCGACTGGAGGCTGTCGTTCCTGTTTTCGCGCGGGGTCATCGGTGCCTCACCACCTTCGCCAATCAGCCGACAGCGACGTTCTCACAGCAGAACGACGCCGAGACCGAGGATGGACAACGTCGAGGTGCAGGTCGTACGGGTTTGATCGCCTCGGGCAACAAGAGGTCCAAGGAACTTGCCGAATGCGCGGCCTCACCATGCAGCATCGTCCGAGGCACCTCAGGTCGCTACCCGTCATCGCCGTTTTCCGACAGGACTTCGGACATGACGACGCCTGACACCGTCGACCTGCTCGCCCCTGCGCCGGCGCACCCCAGGGACATCCGCATCGGCTACGCCCGCGTCTCCACCGGCCGGTAGAACCTCGAGCGACAGCTCAACGCCCCGCGCGCGGCCGGATGCCAGCCTGCGCAGATCCCGGGCGACTGCTACCAGGCGGAGAAGTCGGGTCGCCGCAGTGCGAATCCAAGGCGCAGCCCACAGCCGCGGCCCCGGTCGTCCGGGTGCACCCAGCGGCCGGTACCGTTCTGCACGTCCCGATCCCGGCGTTGCGCGTACACCTCCAGCACTCCCAGCGACCGTCGGATCACGGACGTAGGCGCCATATCTCCGCAGGCCCCGCAGATGATCGGGGCATGCTTGAAGCCCACCGCCGGATGTTGATCCGTTCTGCGTGGGTGTGCGGGTCGGCCGGTCTGCTGGTGCTGACGATCCAGCCCGTCTGGTGGGTCGTGACGCTTCTCCGGAATCACCTGTCGGGGGGCCAACTGGCCGCCGTTGTCGTCCTCGGTGTCAGCCTTACCGTCATGTGGCGGATGCGAGGCAGGCGCGGAACGCGCCGCACCTCTCCCTCTCCCTCTCCGCCGCCGCCCGCCAGCGAGAACAAGCAGGAGGAGCGTTCCTGGTCGACGTGGGCGCAGGTAGGCGTTTCGGCGCTGACTGCGCTGGCCGCTGTCGCTGCCTTGGTCTACACCGCCCAGTCGGTGGGAGCCACCCGGGATCAGCTGAGGATCAGCGAACAGGGGCAGATCACCGACCGGTACAGCCGTACGGTGGAGCAGCTCGGCTCGCCGTCCATCGACGTCCGCCTGGGCGCCATCTTCGCGCTCGGCCGCCTCATGCGCGACTCCCGCCCGGACCAACCGACGATCGTGCAGGTGTTGTCGACGTACGTCCGCATGCACGCGCCGCGCGAGACGGGCGGTAAGGCGCCCAGCCCGGTACAGCCGGATGCTCAGGCAGCCCTGACCGTGCTCACTCGGCGCGACGCTACCGCCGACGGTGGCGTGCTGCTCGATCTCAGCCGTACCTCGCTCAGAGGCGCGGTTATGACCGGCGGAAGCTTCGCCGGTGCGACCTTCCTGGGTTCGGACTTGACCTCGGCTGATCTTTCGAATACCGAGCTGTCGTACGGCCAGTTCTTCGGAGCCACGCTCAGGTACGCGCGGCTCGACGGCAGCCGCGTCGCCACGGCGAATTTCAACCGCGCCAAACTCGAGTCGGCCTCCTTCGACAAGGCCGACATATCACGATCGTCGTTCTGGCTGGCCGATCTTCGTGGCGCCTACTTCGCCCAAGCGATCGCCGTCGGCACGGACTTCCAAGAAACGACGTTGAGCAACACCAGATTCTTCGAGGCCGATCTGAGACGGGCCGACTTCCGGCGCGCCCGCTCGGAACGAACGTCTCTGTTCCCCGCAGCCGACGTGCAAGAGGCCAGGTGGGACGACGCCAACCTTAGAGCCTTCGATCTTCGCTCGGTGACGAATCTCGACGCCGACCGATTGAGTTGCGCCGCTACGTCTCCGCCGGCTCCTCTCCTGCCTCGTGGCTTCACCCTGCGCTCTGCGCCTGCGCCCGCCTGCCAACAGCAGTGACTAGCTGCGTATGCGTTTACCTCAGTCCACCGGCCCGGGCTCCCCGTTCAGCAGCCGCTCCGCTGTATTGAGATCCGTGATCAAAGTATTGACCCATCCACCCTTCAGGGCAGCAGCGATGGCTGAATACTTCTCCGGCCCTCCAGCCACGCCGATACGACGACGGGTGGCTTTGAGCTGGCCTGGACTGATGCCGAGGATTCGATCATTAAAGGGTGAGTTGATGAGCTCGCCGTCTCTGTCGAAGAAGCGATAGCAGACATCTCCGACCGCTCCGAGCTCACCGAGCCGGCGCTGCTGTTCCGGCTCGATGGCATTGCCGCTACGGGCAAGGAGCGGCGACGGCTGAACGGTTCCGATGCCGACAAGGGCGACTGTCAGGCGATTCCAGACGTCGCGCACCCCCTTGACTGCTGGATCATTGAGGAGCGCGCGGCGCACGGTAGGGCTGTTGACCAGCCCAGGAGTCGGCAGGAACAACGGCCGGCCGCCGGTGAGGGTGGCGAATCGGTCGAGGAGCCGGGTCGCATCGACCTGAACCTGCGGCTCGCCGATACCTCCGGACAACTGCGTGACCACGTCGACGGTCAGGTGGCTCTTCGGCCGCATCGCATCGACCGTGGCGAGCAACGTCGCGCTCCAGGACGAGATGCCGATGACGTCGTCGTTGGCGAGTGTCTCATCGAGGTAGGTGGCGGCTGCCCCGCCCAGCGTGCGCAGCACGTCCGCCGGCGATCCGCCGGCGTCGACGACGACTGCGTCCCGAAGCCGGAACCTTGTTTCGAGCTTCTGCTCGATGTCGGTATAGACGCCATGTGGAATCGATACCACGGTTCGAACCACGCCAATGTCGACGGCCTGTTTCAACAGCCGCGAAACACGAGACTGGGAGATGTTCAGGTCGGCGGCGATCTGCGGCTGCCGAAATCCCTGCTCGTGGTACATCCGAGCAATCTTGGACAGCAGGCGGAGTTGATCGACGCCGAGGCCGGCCGCTATCGGCCGTACAGCACTCGCGTTCATGATCCCATTCTTGCATAGATATTCATGATTGACAAGGCATTCACAGGCTTGCAATCTGCTGGGTATCTATTCGGCATCGAATGGAGATGCGGATGACATCCGACGAACGAGTTGAGGACGGTGACGTCGTCCTCGCCATCGACCAAGGCACCAGCGCCACCAAGGCGGTCGTCGTCACCGGACACGGTGAGATCAGCCACCGGGCCACCGTGTCGATCACCCAGCGCCATCCCCGGCCGGGATGGGCCGAGCAGGACCCGGAGGAGATCTGGCGCTCCGTCCAGCAGGCGGTCCATGACGTCTTGGCTGAGGCTCGCCCGGGCCGGGTGGTCGCGGTCGGTCTCAGCACTCAGCGGGAGTCCACGCTGTTGTGGGACCGCCACACCGGGGAGCCCTTAGGTCCAGTACTGGGCTGGCAGGACACCCGCGGCGCGAACCTCTGCGCACGGCTGCGCGCGATCGGACACGCCGACCGGATCCGCGACATCACCGGTCTGCCCCTGGACGCCATGTTCTCAGCGTCGAAGGCAGCAGCCTTGCTCGACCAGTACGACCAGGACCGCTCCCGTAGCACCCGAGGCGAACTGTGCCTGGGCACCATCGACTCCTGGCTGCTGTGGCGGCTGGGCGGACAGCACCTCATCGAAACCGGCAACGCCGCACGTACCCAGCTGCTCGACATCTCGACGTGCCACTGGGACCCGTGGCTGCTCGATCTGTTCGACATCCCGTCGCAGGCGCTACCGGAGGTGACGGCCTCCACCGGACCGTTCACGTCCTGCGACGGCCTGCACCCGAACCTGCAGGGTGTGCCGGTCACCGGTGTCCTCGGTGACTCGCACGCCGCTCTGTTCGCGCACGCCGGCTGGACCGGCGGCCGAGTCAAAGTCACCTACGGCACAGGGTCGTCCGTCATGGGCGTCGCCACGATCGGTGCTCGGCCGGCAACGGGCGTGGCGCGCACCATCGCCTGGCAGCTCGGCCACCCCACGTACGCGCTGGAAGGCAACATCCGTTCGAGCGGGGCCACCCTCGTCTGGCTGGCCCGCCTGCTGCAATCGACACCGGGCCAGCTGGCAACATCCGCCGCTTGCGACAGCCAAGGTGTCTTCATCGTGCCGGCCTTCACCGGTCTGGGCGCCCCGTACTGGGACGACCAGGCCAGGGCAATGATCGTCGGACTGTCCGACAGCACGGGCCGCGAACAGCTGGCCCGGGCAGCACTGGAGTCCATCGCCTACCAGATCGAGGACGTCGTCGCCGCGGTGGAACAGTCCGGCGGTTCGGTGCAGATGATCCTCGCTGATGGCGGCCCGTCGGCCAACGCCACGCTCATGCAACTTCAGGCCGACACCTCCGGCCGCCACGTCCGTACCTCACCGGCCGCCGAACTCTCGGCGCTGGGCGCAGCCCACGTCGCCGGGCTGGGCGCCGGACTGTGGACGGTCGCCGATCTGGATCGCCTAGGCCGGACCGGCGCCGGATACGAGCCGAGTCCCGATTCGAAATCCCGTCGGGAGCGTATGGACGGCTGGCATGCCGCTGTCGCCGCCGCGCGCGAGCTCCCTCGAAGATCAAGGAGCCAGCCATGAGTTCGGCCCGCCGCATGGAGAACAAGGTGGTCGCCGTGACCGGCGCGGCCGCCGGCATCGGACGTGGCATCGCCGACCGCTTCGCGGCCGAAGGCGCCGCCGTCGTCCTGGTCGACCGCGACGAGCGCGTCCAGTAAGCCGCTTCGGAGGTCCAGACAACCTTCGGGACGCAGACCCTCGGCGTCCGATGCGACGTCACCGACGAAGCCGACGTGACGGCGTTCATCGCCGCGACCGAGACCCGGTTCGAACGCCTCGACGTGCTGATCAACAACGCCGGCACGATCACCATCGCGCCGCTCGAGGAACTGAGTCTGGAGGCGTGGAACCGTGTGCTCGCGGTCAACACCACCGGCGCGTTCCTGTGCGCCAAGGCGGCGGTACCGCTCATCCGGCGGACCAGCAGCGGCGGCCGCATCCTCAACGCCGCCTCGGGGCAGGCCCGTCAAGGATTCATCTACACGCCCCACTACGCCGCCAGCAAGTTCGGCGTCATCGGCCTGACCCAGAGCCTGGCCAAGGAACTGGCCAAGCACAACATCACCGTCAACGCGTACTGCCCCGGGATCGTCGGCTCCGACATGTGGGCCTACAACGACCGCGAATGGGGCCGGCTGCTCGGGGACTACGCGCCCGGCGAGCTGATGGCCGAGTGGGTCGCCGGCATCCCCCTCGGACGCGCCGGCACCAACGACGACGTCGCGAACCTGCTGCTGTTCCTGGCTTCCGACGAGGCCGGATACATCACCGGCCAGGCCATCAACATCGACGGCGGCATGTTCATGAACTGAGCCACGAGAGCCGCGCGCTCCCGTCTCGACCCCTCAGTGCTCTGCCACTCCCTCACCTCAGGAGCCACCGTGAGTACAGCCGTGTCCGCACAACCGAGCGCCAAATCAGAAGACCGCTCAGCCCTGCTGCAGCGACTGCGCCGGCTGGGCAGCGGAACAGGCGGGCCGTTCGTGGGCCTGCTCGTGCTCTGCCTCGCCCTGTTCATCGCCACCCCGTACTTCCTGACGGTCAACAACCTGCTCAACGTCCTCGACCAGGTGACCATCCTCGGGATCCTCGCCGTCGGCATGACGTTCGTCATCGTGACCGGCGGCATCGACCTGTCGGTCGGCTCGGTCCTCGCCCTGTCCACCATGATCCTGGGCTGGACCTCGCACAACGGCGGCTGGCCGCTGTGGCTCAGCATCGTCGCGGCCGTCCTCGTCGGTGGCTTGTGCGGGCTGGCCAGCGGTCTGGGCATCACGCTCACCAAGCTGCCGCCGTTCATCGCGACCCTTGCGATGCTGTCGATCGCTCGCGGTCTCGCCAACGTCATCACCGACGGTCAGCAGATCGTCGGCTATCCCGCCTGGTTCACCGCGCTGTCCACCGAACGCTACTTCGGCTTCCTGACCGTCACGACGATCGTGCTGGTGCTGCTGCTGGTGGCCGGCTGGGCGTTCCTGCGCTACCGGCCCGGCGGCCGTGCCCTCTACGCCATCGGCGGCAGCCGGGAGGTGGCCCGGCTCGCCGGCATCAAGGTCAAGGCAGCCACCGCGAGCGTCTACGCGGTGACCGGCCTGCTCGCCGGCATCGCCGGCGTCGCCCTGGCCGCCCGCCTCGACTCGTCACAGCCCAGCGCGGCCGTGGGACTCGAACTCGACGTCATCGCCGCCGTCGTGATCGGCGGCGCCAGCCTCGTCGGCGGTGTCGGCCGGATCCCCGGAACCATCGTCGGCGTCCTGATCATCGGCGTGCTGCGCAACGGCCTCAACCTGCTCGAGGTCTCCCCGTTCGTGCAGCAGGTCGTCATCGGCATCGTCATCGCCCTGGCCGTGATGGTCGACGTCCTGCGCCGCCGAGCGTCCTGAAACCCCCACCTCACCCCGGAAGGAAAGACATGAAACTCCGCAGTGCTCTCGCTATCTCCCTCGCCACCCTGACCGCCGCCTCGCTCACCGCCTGCAACCGCGACAGCGCCGACGGCGGCGGATCCGGCGGCGACAAGATCACCATCGGCCTGGCCGTGGCCAACCTGCAGGCCGACTTCTTCAACCAGATCAAGCAGTCGGTGAGCGCCGAAGCGGCCGCCAAGGGCGTCACCGTCGTGGTGTCCGACGCGGGCGGCGACTCCTCGCGCCAGGTCAGCCAGATCCAGGACTTCATCACCAAGCAGGTCGACGCCATCATCTACATCCCCGCCGGCGCCACCGCCGCCGGCGTCCCGGTGAAGGCCGCGGAGCGCGCCAACATCCCGGTCATCAACATCGACCGCAACGCCGCCGACGCCCCCGGCAAGACCTTCATCGCCACCGACAGCGTGGCCGCCGCCAAGGAACTCGGCGACTGGGTCGTCAAGCAGACCAAGGGCAAGGGCACCGTCGGCATCATCCAGGGCCAGATCGGCACGACCCCCCAGATCGACCGGCAGAAGGGCTTCCAGCAGGCCCTGCAGGCCGCGCCGGGCCTCAAGGTCGTTGCCCAGCAGCCCACCGACGCCTGGAGCCAGGAGGAAGGCTTCGCCAACGCGCAGGACATGATCCAGGCCCACCCGGACATCAGCGTCTTCTGGGGACAGGCCGACGCCCTCGCCCTCGGCGCCGCCCAGGCCGTCGCGAACGCCAACCTCAGCCCCAAGCCTCTGGTCGTGGGATTCGACGGGGACAAGGCCGGCCTGCAGGCCGTCCGGGACAAGAAGATCGACGCCACCATGGTGCAGCAGACCCAGCTGATGGGGCGCATGGCCGTCGCCAACGCCATCGACCTGGTCGGCGGCAAGTCCGTTCCGGCCACCCAGCTGCAGAAGGCCAACCTGCTGACCAGCAGCGACACGGCCAAGGCCGAGGAATACATCGCCAAGCACCCCTGATCCGCTCACGCCTGTCCCAGGAGCAGTCATGACCTCGACAACGAGCGAGCACAGCGGACTGAAGGTCCGCGGTGTCTCCAAACGGTTCGGCGCCACCCAGGCTCTGCACAGCGTCGACCTCGACGTCCGCCCCGGCGAATGCGTGGCTCTGCTGGGCGAGAACGGCGCCGGAAAGTCCACCGTCTCCAAAATCATCGCGGGTGACTTCCCGTCGGACACCGGCGAGATGTGGTGGAACGGCCAGCCGTACGCCCCGTCCGCTCCGGCCGACGCGCTCGAGGCCGGCATCGGCCTGATCCACCAGGAGATGCGCCTGCTGCCGGACCTGTCCATCTCGGAGAACGTCTTCGTGGGCCGCCAGCTGATGAGCGGCGGGCGCATCGACCGCAAGGAGATGGACCGGCGCGCCTACGAACAGATCCGCCGTCTGGGCCTCGACGTATCCCCCCGCCGGCTCGTCGGCAGCCTCAAGGTCGCCGCGCAACAACAGGTGGAGATCGCCAAGGCGCTCACCCTCAACGCCCGCCTGCTCATCCTCGACGAGCCGACCGCCGCCCTCGGCGAGGAGGAGACCGAACACCTGTTCACGCAGGTCGACGCGCTGCGCAAGGAGGGCGTCTCCTTCATTTACGTCAGCCACCGGCTGGAGGAGATCGCCCGCATCTGCGACCGCATCGTCGTGCTGCGCGACGGCCAGCACGTCGCCTCCCACGACACCGCGCAGGTACCGGTCACCCAACTCGTCGAGGACATGGTGGGACGCAGCATCGAAAGCGTCTTCCCCGACGCCGACCCGCCCGGGGACCGCGAGGTGATCACCGTGCAGGGGCTCACCGCCACGGACGGCTTCTTCAAGGACATCTCCTTCACCGTCCGCGAGGGCGAGATCCTCGGCATCGCGGGCATCGTCGGGGCCGGCCGCACCGAGCTGGTCCGGGCCGTGGCCGGCGCCGACCCGGTGGCCTCAGGCACCGTGCACGTCAACGGTCGGCAGCTTCGCTCCGGCGCCGTGACCGATGCCATTCAAGCCGGTGTCGTGCTGGTGCCCGAGGACCGCAAGGCGCAGGGCGTCGTGCTGGACATGACGATCGGCGACAACGTCGCCCTGGCCAACCTGGACCGCATCGCCGGGCCCGGCGGCTTCATCAGCCCCCGCCGGGTCCGGGAGGTGGCACTCGACGCCTGCCGCATCATGCAGGTCAAAGGCCGGACCGAGCAGCACGCAGGAACTCTGTCCGGCGGCAACCAGCAGAAGGTCGTCATCGCCAAGTGGCTGGAACGCCGGCCCAAGGTCGTCATCCTCGACGAACCCACCCGGGGCATCGACGTCGGCGCTCGGGCCGCCATCTACGACGTCATCGTCAACCTCGCCAAGCAGGGCATGGCCGTCATCGTGGTGAGCTCCGAGCTCGAGGAAGTGCTCGGTCTGTCGCACCGCGTCCTCGTCCTGGCCCGCGGCGAGCAGAAAGGCATCCTCGACCGCGGCGAAGCCACCGACGTCGCCGTCATGCACCTCGCCGCCGCCTGAGCGGCCACCGAACACGAAAGGCGAAATCATGACCGTCCCCACCTTCCGGCTCGATCAGCGCACCGCCTTCGTCACCGGCGCCGCCAGCGGCATCGGCCGCGCCATCGCCGTCGGCATCGCCGAATCCGGCGCCGACGTCGCCTGCTTCGACCTGCCCGGTCCCGCACTCGACCAGGTCTGCGCCGACATCCAGGCCGCCGGCGTCAAAGCTCTCCCGATCGCCGGGGACGTCACCGACGCCGGCAGCCTCGCCGAGGCGGTGAGCCGGGCCCAGAGCGTTCTGGGCGACCTCACCCTGGCCGTCAACAGCGCCGGCGTCGCCAACGCCGCCCCCGCCGAGACCATGCCGCTCGAGCAGTGGCAACGCGTGATCGACATCAACCTCACCGGCGTCTTCCTCTCCTGCCAGGCCGAAGCGCGCGCCATGCTGGCCGCCGGCCGCGGTGGCTCGATCGTCAACATAGCCTCGATGTCCGGCACGATCGTCAACCGCGGACTGCTGCAGGGCCACTACAACGCCTCCAAGGCAGGTGTCATGCACCTCAGCCGCAGCCTGGCCATGGAGTGGTCCCGGCGCGGGATCCGCGTCAACTCGATCAGCCCCGGCTACACCGCCACCCCGATGAACACCCGCCCCGAGGTCGCCGAGCAGGTCCGCCAGTTCGAGGCCGACACGCCGCTCGGCCGGATGGCGACCGTGGACGAGCTCGTCGGACCGGCGGTCTTCCTGCTCAGCGACGCCGCCAGCTTCTGCACCGGGGTCGACCTGCTGGTCGACGGCGGCTTCACCTGCTGGTGAGGGCGGCACTCCCGGATCGGAACGAGCCACCAGGACTCAGCACGCACGCCGGCCCCTCATCGCCGGCAACCGGAAGCCGGCAGATCACCCACACGCCCGGCCCGGTCAAAGCCTCCACCAGCGCCGCCATCTGGCGCACCGCCTCACGACCCGCCGCACGCCGCGCCACCGCCGACCTGAAGGACGCAGACGCATGACACTCACCACCGAACACGCCACCCTGCCGGTGATCGGGCACCTTGCGCCGCACAGCAGCCGCGCGAAGCAGATCGCCCACATCGCCGAGGCAGCCCGCCAGATCCGCATCCAGGACCTCAAACTGGTCCACCACGCCGGGGCCGGCCACATCGGCGGCGACTTCTCCGCCATCGACATCCTCGCCACCCTCTACGGCGCCGTGCTCAACGTGCGCCCCGACACCGTCGACGACCCCGAGCGGGACCGGTTCATCCTCTCCAAGGGCCACGTCGCCGGCGCGCTGTACACCACCCTGGCCGCGTTCGGGTTCCTGCCCGTCGAGGACCTCGCCACCTTCCTCAAGCCGCTGTCCCCGCTCAACGGCCACCCCAACCGCAACAAGGTCAAGGGCGTCGAAGCCAACACGGGCCCGCTCGGGCACGGACTGCCGATCGCCGTCGGGCATGCCCTGTCCGCGAAGCTGGACGTCTCCCGGCGACGCACCTACGTGCTGACCGGCGACGGCGAGCTGCAGGAGGGCTCCAACTGGGAGGCCATGATGGCCGCCTCGCAGTACGAGCTCGACCGGCTCACGGTCATCGTGGACCGCAACCGGCTGCAGCAGGGCGCCACCGTCCGCCAGACCAACGACCTCGACCCGCTCGACGCCAAGGCAGCCGCGTTCGGCTTCGCCGTCGTGGAGGTCAACGGCCACGACCACGGCGAGCTGTACGACGTGCTGTCCGCGGTGCCGTTCCGGCCCGGCAAGCCCACCTTCGTCATCGCCCACACGCACAAGGGCCACCCGATCACCTACATGAGCAACAACGTGGCCTGGCACCACCGGGTGCCGTCGGAGGGCGAATTCCAGCAGGCCCTCGACGAGCTCGCCGCCGCCCGCGACACGACCCGCAACTGAGGAGAACCGCCATGACCTCCCCGCAGGACTCCATCGTCGACCGGCCCCGCTTCGACTGCCGCAACGCCTACGTCAAAGCGCTCGCCGACCTGGCGCAGGAGGACCACCGCATCGTCGGCGTCGTCAACGACTCCGTCGGCTCCAGCAAGCTCGACGCGTTCAAGAAGGCGTTCCCGGATCGGCTCATCAACGTCGGCATCGCCGAACAGGACATGGTCGGCGTCGCCGCCGGCCTGGCCAACGGCGGCCGCATCCCGTTCGTCTCGGCCGCCTCCAGCTTCCTCACCGCCCGAGCACTCGAGCAGATCAAAGCCGATGTCGCCTACTCCAACCGCAATGTCAAACTGTGCGGCATGAGCCCCGGCATGGCCTACGGCGAGCTCGGCCCCACCCACCACTCCATCGAAGACATCGCCTGGCTGCGGGCGCTCGACAACATGACCGTCATCGTGCCCGCCGACCCCGTCGAGACCGCCGCCGCCATGCGCTGGGCCGCCGCCACCGACGGTCCCGCCTTCATCCGCGTCAGCCGCATGAGCGTGCCGGAGATCTATCCGGAGGACTACGAGTTCGTTCCGGGCAAGGCGATCACCGTCCGCGAGGGCGACGACGTCACCCTCATCAGCAACGGCACCGTCCTGTGGCGGGCCCTCGCTGCGGCCGAACAGCTCGCCGCCGAGGGCATCAACACCCGCGTGATCTCGATGCCGACCGTCAAGCCGCTGGACACCGACGCCGTCCTGGCAGCCGCCCGGGAAACCGCCGGCATCGTCACGGCCGAGGAGGCCACGACCGCCGGCAGCCTCGGCGGCGCCGTCGCCGAGACCGTCGTCGCCGGCCACCCCACCCGCGTGACGATCCTCGGCGTACCGGAGTTCGCCCCCACCGGCTCCGCCGGCTTCCTCCTGGACCGCTACGGCATGTCCCCGAGCGGCATCGCGGAGTCGGCCAGGGCGCTGATCCAGCAGCACTGACTTTCAGTGCTGCACCTATGGACGGGCGGGTCGTCGCCGCGACACTCACGCGATGCAGGATCCGCCCGTCCAGGTTCGCATAGCGCAACGACGGCGTGGTGCTCATGGTCAGCAGAGCTCGATCAGCCCGGCCGGACCTTCGGACCGGTCAGACGCGGAAGGAACCCACCAGGACGCGGAGGTGCTCGGCGGTGCGCGCCACCTCATTGCTGGCCTGGCTGGTCTGGTCCACCCCTTCGACCGCGGTGTCGCTGGTGTGGGCGACGTCGGCGATGCGCTCCGCGATCCGCTGGGCACCCGAGGCGACCTCGTCGATGCTGCGCGACATCTCCGCTGTGGTCGCGCTCTGCTGTTCCACGGCGCTGGCGATGGTCGTCTGATAGTCGTTGATCTCGGTGATGACAGCACTGATCCGGTTGATCACCTCGACGGCCCCGCCGGTGTCGGACTGGATGGCCGCCACCCGGTTACCGATGTCTTCCGTGGCTTTGGCGGTTTCCTGGGCCAGGTCCTTGACTTCACTGGCGACCACGGCGAACCCTTTGCCTGCTTCGCCGGCGCGGGCGGCCTCGATGGTGGCGTTGAGGGCGAGCAGGTTCGTCTGTTCAGCGATCGCGGTGATCAGCTTGATGACGTTGCCGATTTCGGCGGACGAGTCGCCCAGTCGCTCGATGCTGCGTGTGGCCAGGGCCGCCTCACCGACGGCCTGTCCGGCGATCTCTGCGGCCTTGCTGGTGTTCTGGGCGATCTCCCGGATCGACACGTTCATCTGTTCACCGCCGGCGGCGACGGTCTGCACGTTGCGGGAGATGTCGTCGGCCTCCCCGGCCGCGGCCGCTGTCTGGCGGCTGGTCTGCTGCGCTCCCGCCGCCAGTTCCGCGCTGGTGGCGGCCAGCTCGGTGGCGGCGCCGGCCAGAGTGTGAGAGCTGGCCGCCATTTCCTGCATGGTGCGCCGCAGTGTGCCGACAGCAGTGTCGAGCGCTTCTGCCATGACGCCGAGTTCGTCGCGGGAGCGAACACCGCTGGTTCGAGTGAGATCTCCGGCGGACAGCGCGGCGGCCATCTGTCCCACCCGGCGTACCGGCCCGAGGATCGAACGCACCAGCGGTACTGCCAGCAGAGCCACCACGAGCAGGCCGGCACCGGCGACCAGCAGCATCCAGAGGCGAGCGGCGTTCTTGGTCGAAGCCATGGACTTCTGCTGCACGGCCACGGCCGCATCGAGTTCGCCATGGACGGCGTCTATCTGGTCGTCCACGACGTTGTTCTGCTCGGCTATCTGGTCATAGCGCGCGTCGACACTGCTCGGTTTCGCCTTGGCGTCGTTGACGAAGGTGGTGACGAACGAACTGAAGGCTTGCACGTTGTCGCCCAGGCCGTTGATGTCGTTGTCGATCGAGCCCGGCAGTTTCAGTGCGCCGGCTGCCTGCAAGGCTTCGCCGGCCGAGGCAACGTCGTCCGTAGCGTCTGCGGTGGTGTCGTCACCGTGCGCGGCGCGGTATGCGTCGACCTTGAGCTCGCTCTCGCGCGTGTCCAGGTGATTGAGCGCGGCCTGGGTGACCGTGTAGTCCCGGAGGGTCTGGGCATGCGTCGTCAGCTGGCCCTGCGACCACATCCCGATCATCGTCACCAGCACGGTGACCAGCATCCCCATCAGCACGATGAGCGTCAGCTTCTTGGCAACGCTGATATCAGCGAGGCGGGCCATGCGCGTCTCCAGGACTGATCGGCGCGCGATGCGACCACACGCCTCGTATCCGCCCTATCGGCATGATCATGCAGCGACTTAGGCACCTTTTCGCCGCGAGCCTTCAGAGCCCACACCATGGCGGCCCCCATACATGCCGAATGAGTCGACGGCCTCCGCGACAGTGCCCTCGGACCCGCACAGCGGGCCGACCCGCAACGCGCCGGCCGGCTCCGTGCGTGGCGTCTCGGTTGCCCCAGGGTGCCTTTGGGGTCTGAGCCTCGGCCGCCCGCCCGGCATCGCCGAATCAGACGGTGACCATGTCGACTGCACCGAAGAGGCTCATCGTGACCCGAACGATCCGGCGCGCCGCCATCGCCGCCGCACTCATCGCAGCCCCCATGATCGTCTTCGCCGGTCCAGCTCTCGCGGCTTCCGCAGCCCAGCCGACCGAGGCCGGCGTCATCTCCGACTCCGACCACCCGCACGGCCGGCAGTACCAGCCGGGCGACGGATGGAGCCGCAAGCCGGCCCCTCGCTTCACCCGGCCGGCGTACCCGGTCGCATCCCGGCCGACCAGCAGCCCCGTACCGGGCACCTCGACCAAGCCGGCCGCACCGACGGCGACCCCGGTCCCGGCCTCCTCGCCGGTGGCCTCCGACGACATCGAGACGCAGGTCGTCACGCTGACGAACGCAGAGCGGATCAAGAACGGCTGCGGCGCGCTGCGCATCGACAGCCGCCTGGTCGCCGCCGCGCGGGCGCACAGCACCGACATGGTCACCAACACCTTCTTCGACCACACCGGGTCGGACGGCAGCACCTTCGTCGTTCGCGAGGCGCGAGCCGGCTACACCACCGGCGCGTCTGCGGAGAACATCGCCTGGGGCTACCGCACGCCGCAGGCCGTCGTCACCGGCTGGATGAACAGCGCCGGCCACCGCGCCAACATCCTCAACTGCTCGAGCGTCGCCGTGGGAGTGGGTGTGGCCTATGCGGCCGACGGTTCCCTCTACTGGACCCAGAACTTCGGGCGAATCTGACCCACAAGTGGCGGAGTGGTTCCGCTCCCCTGTCCCGGCACCAGATGCCGCTGAGCGGCATGCCCGGACAGGGCCGGTGATCACTATGCTTGAGGGATGTCCGCAGCCCTCGACAGGCTGTTGCGCGCGCTCGCCGCGGCGGGTCCGGAGGTGGACGTGGCGCCACTGATCGATGACATCGAATCGCTTGTCGAAGACGATCCGGAGGGTAGCCGCTCCGCTGTCCGGTCCTTTGCCGGTGAGGAGGGAATGCGCCTTCGGCTGGTCGGCTTTCTCGGAGATGCGCGCGACTTCGATTTCCTCGCGGCAGCCCTCGCCGACCCGCAGCTGCGGTCCACGGCGTTGGAGGGTCTGACGAACCAACCCGACGTCGAGCGGGTCGACGCTTTGGCTCGGACCTTGCTTGACGACGCTGATCCGAAGGTCCGTTCCAGGGCTGCCGGCATCGTGGCTTTCCACGCGCGGCCCGGGGCACTCGAGGTGTTGCTGCCGCTGGCTGACGATCCGGTTCCGCAGGTACGGATGGTTCTCGGCTGGTACCTGGGTGGGCTGCCTGGCCGGGTAGCCGAACCCACCCTTCGCGGGCTGCTCGCGGACCCGGACGACCAGGTGCGCGCGTTCGCCGCTCGCGGCCTCGCGAGGTTGAACAGGCAGTAGCCGACTCTTTTCTTGTATGAGCCGGACGGCGCTCGAGCGAAGGACGTGGCGTCGAGAGACCCGGGCCCGGCTCGGATACCGTCGTGGGGCGGACGAGAAACGGAGCGCGAAATGTGCGGGCGATACGTGTCAGCGTTGGACCGGTCGAAGCTGCAGGAGCTCTACCAGGCCTCCGGCCCGGGCGACGGCGTCGAGTTGGCGCCGTCCTGGAACGTCGCCCCCACCACCAAGGTCTACACCGTCGTGCAACGCCACGACGGCGACCGGGACGTGCGCGAGGTCCGGGCCATGCGCTGGGGGCTCGTACCGTTCTGGTTCAAGCCCGGCACCGACCCGAAGACCGGCAAAGCCAAGCGGATGCCGTCGTTGCACAACGCCCGCGCCGACCGGCTCGCCACCGCACCGTCGTGGCGCGGCCCGTTCGCCAGGCACCGCGCGATCATCCCGGCCACCGGCTACTACGAATGGCTCACCGGCCAGGACGCCGACGGCAACGACTACAAACAGCCCTACTACGTGCACCCCGCCGACGGCCTGCTGTCGTTCGCCGGGCTGTACGAGAAATGGGCCGACCCCGACAAGGACGCCGACGACCCCGACCGCTGGCTGTGGTCCGCGGCGATCATCACCCACCACGCCACCTGGCTGGCCGGCGAGATGAACGAGCGCACCCCGGTGATCCTCCCGCCCGAGCGCATCGACGCCTGGCTCGACCCGGCACTGACCGACAAACAAGCCGCCCACGAACTGATCACCGGCATCGACTACGCCCCGCTGCAGGTCCGTGCGGTGTCCACCGCGGTCAACAAGACCGGCCGCGGCGCCGCCCGCGGCCCCGAGCTGATCGAGCCCGTCGACGAGCAGGGCGACACGGTCTTGCAGCTGCAACCGGCCTGACCGCTGTGTGCCCGCCACCGCCCCGACGAGCCAGGCGCCACCCAGGAGCGGCGTGATGGGCGGATATCGGCTGACGAGCACGCCGCCCGGGCCCTGTTCGATCAGGTCATCGTGCCGGCGCTGCTGACCGGGCGCGCCTCGCACCCGCAACCGGCCGCAGTCTTGATCGGCGGCCGGCCCGGCGCGTGTAGGAGCATGGTGCAACGCCGGGTGCTGCGCCAGTTGGGCCGCGAGCACGCGGTCGGCTTGGACGTCGATGACCTGCGCGCATTCCACCCCGACTACGCACGGATGGTCGCAGCGATGACCGCGTCGTCGGTTGGGGACGATCCGGGGCGGCCAGTTGCGCGGGCGGCGGCGGAACCAGCCGGCAGCTCACGCCCGGCGACGCGCAACGGCAGGCCGGGGCGTGGGCCGCTGCCCGGGCACCGCCGTTGACGCAGCGCCTGCCGCTATCGCGACACGGCAGGCCCGGTCTGCGTCGATCGCAGCAACCCGCCGACGCTATTGACGACGCGGGGTGCAGCCCCCAGAGCGGATGACGGCACGCCCTGAACGCGGTCATGGTCCGACCGACTCGGGCTTGACCGTGACGTCGGTGCCGGGCTCGCCGCCGGCCGCCGTGAACGGCGTGTAGTTCAGGCTCGGCGGCAGCAGCGAATCGGGGAAGCCGCGCTTGCTGCGACAGTGATGCGATCAATCCTGTGAAGCACTGGTACGGGTCGTCATCGGGGGAAATACCGGCCGGCCCTGGTCCGGGGGTGCTGCTGATCACGCTCACCGCCGAGTGGTTGTCCGGCCGCGCCGCACCCGCGACAGTGTGGTCATGACCACGGTTCGAGTGCGTGTTTTCGGAGGTCTGCGGCTGTGGCGCGAGGGGTCCGAGATCGAGATCGGGTCGACCCGGGTCCGGACGGTGCTGGCCGTCCTGCTCGCGGCGCGCGGGGCCACTGTCACCACGGCCGAACTGGTGGACACCTTGTGGGGCGAACAGCCCTCGGCCAGCGCGGTCAACCAGATCCAGCGGCTGATCGGACAGGTCCGCCGGTTGTTCGAGCCGGACTTGACCCACCGCGAGGCCGGGACCTGGCTACTGCCGGTTGGGGAGGGCTACCGGCTGCGGCAGGACGCGCGGACGTCGGACCTGATGGCCTTCTTCGAGCTGGCCGCCGCGGCCCGCGCGGCCGGCGACAGCCCCGACGCGGTCGGCAAGTTCGAGCAAGCCCTCACCCTGGCCCAGGGCCAGCCCTTCGCCGGGCTTCCGGCGAATGTGCTCGAGCTGCCGCCCTTCACGGCCATCGAAACCGCCCAAGCCGACGTGGCGTTGCGGGCCCTGCATCATCCGCGGGCCGATCGGCTGTTGCCCCTGCTGACCGGTTACGCCCAAGCTGCGCCGTTTCACGAGCCTTTGCAGGCCGGTCTGATCCGGCTGCTGACCGCGGCCGGGCGCCGGGCCGAGGCGCTGACCCACTACGAGCAGGTGCGGCAACGGTTGGCCGACGAGCTGGGGGCCGACCCTGGCGCCGAGTTGCAGGCGGCCCATCTGGACGCACTGACCGATCCGGAGGGCGTCGACGGGTCCCGGCCGGCCCAGTTGCCGCTCCGGGTGGGCGCATTCAGCCCGCGCGACGACCTGACGGCCGCCCTCGACAGCGGGCGCCGGGCCGGAATCGTTGTGCTCAGCGGCATGGGCGGCGCGGGTAAGACCGCTCTCGCTGTCGACTGGGCGCACCGGATCGCTGGTGACTACCCGGACGGTCAGCTGTACCTCGACCTGCGCGGTTTCGCCCCGGGCGGCCGGCAGCTGCGCCCGGCCGAAGCACTCACCACGCTGCTGATCAGCCTGGGTTCGGCGCCGACCGAGCGCGACGACATGGACGCGCTGTGCGCCCGGTTCCGGTCCGCGCTCGCCGGCCGGCGCATGATCGTTTTACTCGACAACGCCCGCGATTCGGCCCAGGTGCGCCCGCTGTTGCCAGGTTCGCCAGGCTGCTTGATCGTGATCACCAGCCGCAACCGCATGCCCAGCCTGGTCGCACGCGAAGGCGCATGGCCCGTGCACGTCGGCCGGGTCGGCCGTTCAGCGGCCCGCGACATGCTCGCCCGCCGGCTCGGAGCGGATCGGCTGGCCGCGGAGCCCGGCGCAGCCGACAAGCTCGTCGAGCTGTGCGCAGGCCTGCCCCTGGCGTTGTCGATCGCGGCCGCGCGGATCGCGGTCAGCCCCGGAGAGAGCCTCGCCGATGTGGTGGCCGACCTCGACTCCCCCGGCCACCGGCTCGACGTGCTCGACACCGGCGAAGAGAACGACAGCGTGCGGTCGGCCTTCTCCTGGTCCTACGCGGTCCTGTCCCAGCCCGCGGCCCGACTGTTCCGGCTGCTCGCCGTCTACCCGGACACCGACGTCGCAGCCGACACAGCGGCCAGCATCGCCGGCGCCGACGTACGGGGCGAACTCACCGAACTGACCGTCATGAACATACTCACCCCGCTGGGCGCCGGCCGGTACACGGCGCACGACCTGCTCAAGGCGTACGCCGCCGAACTCATCGACGACGAACGCGATGGCCGGCTCGACGCGGAACGCCGCTTGGTCGAGCACTACGTGCACGCCTCCTACAACGCCTACCTGACTTTCCAGCTGCTGCCCCCGACCCGTCTCGGCTCGGCCCCAGCGGACGTTTTCCCGCCCCGGCCGGAAGACGTTCCCGCGGCCCTGGACTGGTACGGCCGGGAGCGGCGAGCGGTGTTGGCGGTGGCCGACCTGGCCCTGGACCGGGGCTGGAGTCGCGACGCGGCGCTGATCATCATGCATTCGCGTCCCATGCGCGCGTCCCGGCTCGACACGACGAAAGAGACCCGGCGGCAAAGCTTCCGGGTGGTGGACGCGCTGAGAGAGTTGGGCGACCCCGAGATCGAGACGGCCTTCCTGCGTGAGGCCGCGCTGCAGGCGAAGTTCGCCGAGCCCGATCGCGCCCGCGACTACTTGATGCGCGCACTGGCCATCGCGGAAAGCCGGGCCGACGTGATCGGCCAGGCGCAGGTCCTGCGCAACCTCGCACAGCCGCCGATCACCCTCGGGCCACAGCAGATTCCCTACGCGGAGCGGGCTGTCGCAGCCGCCCGCCAGAGCGGCGAGCCGAGCGTTCTGCTCTACGCCCACGACGCGTTGGCGACCGCCCGGGAGGAGAACGGTGACCTGGCCGGGGCGGCCGTCGCCTCGGACGAGGCCTTCGATGTGGCCACCGCGGCGGGGATTCAGGACGCCCGCTCCTCCCTGGCGTCGGAACGCGCCAGGCTTGCCCTGCGCCTCGGCGACAACCGGGCGGCGGTGCGGTGGGGCGAGTGGGCGCTGGCACGGGTGTCCTCCGACGACCACCACGTCACCTTCGGGGCCACCATGGTGTTGGCCCAGGCCTACCACCGCATCGGCGACACGGCTCGAGCACGTACGGCTGCGCAGCGCGCCCACGAACTCGTCCAGGGCCGGGAAGCGGAGCATGCCGCGAGCTTTGGCCCCGAGTACTTCGCCACCTTCATGGCCGAGGTCGACGCTGTCCTGGCCGATGACGGAACTGCAAAAGGCGATCAGTGATCGTGCAGTTGGTTTTGGTGTGCTCGGTTCTTCGCAGAGAGAGGAACCGAGATGGGTTACCCGAAACCGGTGCTCGAACCGGCCGCGCAAGCCTTCGCCGACGCCACGGCGAAACCGCCCTTCCTGCCCGACCTGGGGCCGATCGAGGGCCGCAAGGTCGTCGACGCCACCCAGGACGGTGACTTCCCGGTCCCCGGCACCGAGGTCGAGGATCTGACCGCCGGCGACGTGTCGATCCGCATCTACCGCCCGACCGGAGTGACCGGGCCGCTGCCGGTGCTGCTCTACACGCACGGCGCCGGCTGGGTCTTCGGCGACGCGCACACCCACGACCGTCTCGTGCGCGAGCTGGTCCGGCAGTCGGGCGCGGCCGCCGTGTTCACCAACTACGACCGTTCCCCCGAGGCCCGCTACCCGGTCGCGCTCGAGCAGGTCTACACCACCCTGCTCTGGGTCGCCGAGAAAGGCAGCGAGCACGGCCTCGACGGCTCGCGCATCGCGGTCGCCGGTGACTCGGTCGGCGGCAACCTGACCGCGGCGCTGACCCTGCTGGCCAAGCAGCGCTCCGGCCCGGCCATCGCCGCGCAGCTGCTCTACTACCCGGTCACCGACGCCGCGTTCGACACCGACTCCTACCACCAGTTCGCCGAGAACTACTGGCTGCGCCGCGACGCCATGCAGTGGTTCTGGGACCAGTACATCGCCGACCCGGCCCAGCGTGACGAGATCACCGCCTCGCCGCTGCGGGCCTCGCTCGAGGACCTCGCCGACCTGCCGCCGGCGCTGGTCATCACCGGCGAGGCCGACGTACTGCGCGACGAGGGCGAGGCGTACGCGGCCAAGCTGCGCGCCGCCGGCGTGCCCGTCACCGGCGTGCGCTACCAGGGCATCATCCACGACTTCGTCATGGTCAACGCCATGAAGGACACCCACGCCGCGATCGCCGCCACCACGCAGGGCGCCGCATTCATCAAGGAGGCCCTGAGCCGATGAGCACCACTCCCACCGTTGTCCTGGTCCACGGCGCTTTCGCCGACGCGTCCAGCTTCGCCCGGCTCGTGCCGGAGCTGCTCGACGCCGGCATCAAGGTCCTCACGCCTGCGGTGCCGAACCGTTCGCTGTCCGGTGACGCCGCGTACATCAGCTCGGTCCTGCGCTCGATCGACGGGCCGGTCGTGCTGGTCGGGCACTCCTACGGCGGCGCGGTGATCACCGTCGCCGGGGCCGAGGAGAACGTCAAGGCGCTGGTCTACCTGTCCGGCTACGCGCTGCAGGAAGGGGAGAGCCTGGGCGAACTGCAGGGGCGCTTCCCCGACTCCGAGCTGGCCTCGGCGCTGGTCTACACCCCGTACCCGATCGAGGGGTCGACCGAGCCCGGCACCGACGTCAGCGTCGACATCGAGAAGTTCCCGGACGTCTTCGCCCACGACGTCGACCGCGCCCTGACCCGCGTCCTGGCCGTCTCGCAGCGCCCGCTGGCCGCGGCGGCCTTCTCCGAGAAGGCCGCGGTCGCCGCCTGGCGGACCAAGCCGGCCTGGGGCGTGATCTCCAGCAACGACAACACCATCAATCCGGACGTGGAGCGCTTCGGCTACCAGCGCGCCGGCATCAAGGCGGTCGAGATCGACTCCTCGCACGTCGTGATGCTGTCCCACCCCAAGGAGGTCGCCGACGTGATTCGCGAGGCGATCGCCGCGATCGGCAGCTGATGTGAGAGGGCGTGGCGGCTCGGAGAGGAGTTGGAGATGATCGGGCGCCGGAAGGAGATGGCTCACCTGTCTGCCTTCCTCGACCTTGCCGCCACCAGCCCGGCCACCCTGGTCCTGCTCGGTGAGGCCGGCAAAGCCAGCGGTCGATGTTGACCAGGAAGGCCGATCCGGGTCACCGCCGAGGAGGAGACGCGCGACGTGCTCCGCTGCTGGTCACGACGGGATGGTGGCCCTCGCGGCCTCATGTGAGTAGGCTCTTACATTGCCAAGTGATAGCCCTCTTACATCGGAGGCAGTGTGAGCATCCGGCTCGGTTACCAGATCCCGAACTTCACCTATCCCGGCGTGCCGGACGAGGACCTGTTCGACACCGTGATCGCGCAGGCGCGGGAGGCCGAGGCGTCCGGCTTCGACACGGTGCTGGTGATGGACCACTTCTATCAGCTGCCCGGTATCGGCGCCCCGGAGAACGCGATGCTGGAGTCGTACACGGCGCTGGGGGCGCTGGCGACGGCCACGTCACGGGTGCAGCTGTCGACGCTGGTCACCGGCAACACGTACCGCAATCCGGCACTGCTGGCCAAGTGCGTGACCACCCTCGACGTGGTCTCCAAGGGCCGCGCGATCCTGGGCATCGGTGCCGGGTGGTTCGAGCGGGAGCACCACGACCTGGGGTTCGAGTTCGGCACGTTCGGGCAGCGGTTCGAGCGGCTCGAGGAGGCGCTGACGATCATCGAGCCGATGCTGCGCGGCGAGCCGGCCACGTTCGAGGGCAAGTGGTACACGGCCCGCGGCGCCATGAACAACCCGCGCGTACGGCCGGACATCCCCATCATGCTGGGCGGGTCGGGTGAGCAGAAGACGTTCCGGCTGGCCGCCCGCTTCGCCGACCACATGAACATCATCTGCGACGTCGAGCAGCTGCCGCACAAGGTGGCGGTGCTGCGGCAGCGCTGCGAGGAGATCGGCCGCGACCCGGCGACGCTGGCCACCAGCTTTCTGGTGATGGGCATGGTCGGCGAGACCGAGCAGGAGGTGAAGGAGCTCGCCGGGACGATCCCGGAGGACCGCCGCAACCGCGCGTTCCTGGGCACCGCCGAGCAGGTCGCCGAGCAGCTTCAGGAGCGCGTGCTGGGCGCCGGGATCGACGGCATCTGCATCAACCTGATCCGCAACGGCCACCGGCCGGGCGTGGTGGCCGCCGTCGGCGCGGCGCTCAAGCCGCTGGTGAGCTAGTCGCCCGAAGGCGTGAGGCAGAAGCGGTTGCCGCCGGGGTCGGCGAGCACCCACCACGGGTTCTCCCGGTCGGGCTTGGCCACCACGGTGGCGCCCGCTTCGAGCAGCGCCTCCGGGTCCGGGTCGCGGCCGGTGAGGTTCCAGCGCACCCGGGCGTCGAAGCGCTCGATGCCGGGCACCGGGTCGAAAACCATGTAGTCCCACGGGAACTCGGGCGCGCCGACCACCGAGGCGGCCTCGCCCTCGTCCTCGACGTGGCCGCCGAGCACGGCGGCCCACCAGCGGGCCAGCCCGTGCGCGTCGGCGCACTTGACGACCAGCTCGAACATGCCGGGCGGCCGGTCGTCGCGGCCCGGGAACGCGCAGAACTCGTTGTCCTCGGGGTCGGCCAGCACGTACCACGGGTCGGGTCCGGGGCGGCGCACCAGCCGGGCGCCGGCCGCGACGAGCTCGCCGGGGTCGGCGCCGGCGAGCCGGATGTCGAGGTGCACGCGGGCGTCGTCCGGCGCGCAGGTGTCCACTGTGTGCAGTCGCAGGATCTCGCGGGCGGGCCGTCCCGGGCCCGGCGCGACGCGCAGCCGCCCGTCGCCCTCGTCGACGACCCGGCCGCCCAGCGCCAACCGCCAGAACCCGGCCTGGCTCGCGGCGTCGGACACCTCGAGCGTCAGCCCGTCGAACTGCGCCATCGGATGGGTCATCTGCCGCACCGCTCCGGAAACCATTCGCCCACCCCGCCCGCCGCTCGACAACCGACCACTGTCGATTACCGCGCGGGGGCGCGACGGAAACCAGAAATCACCCCGGCGATCGGGTGGTCGCGGGTCAGCGCCAGGGGGCGAAGGCGTTGGCGTGCTCGGGCAGGACGGCGGCCAGGTCGGGGCAGTGGCGGCTAATCAGGCCGGTCATCGTCGTGTCGGCGATGACGTCCAGGCCGTACTGGGTGTAGATCTCGGGACGGTAGTCGGCGGTGAGGAAGCGGTCGCTCTGCAGCCGCCGCGAGGCCATCAGGATGAAGACGCGGAACGCGGTGTCGGAGAAGCCGAACCCCTCGGGCGGGGTCTCGGCGAACAGCCCCACCATGGTGTCCACCTCGTCCACGCTGCGGTAGACCGAGCGGAGCCGGCGTACGGTCTCCGGGTCGGCGCTGAGGTCCTCCCACCGCTCGATGCGGGGCAGGTGCAGCCCGGCGCGGAAGTCGTTGTAGCGCGGCACGCCGCGGCGGCGGGTGCGCACGAGGTCGACCACGGACAGGTCGATGCGCTCGCCGTCGCGTTCCAGGTCGAGCAGGGCGCGCGGGTAGTTGTTCAGCGTGATGGCGCCGGGGTGCGCAATGCCGAACGAGTGCAGCACGGCGCTCAGGCCCATCGCGCGCAGCTCGTCGTCGGCGCGGGCGCCCATCAGGTCGCCGAAGGTGCGGGTGCCCAGCGGCGAGCCGTCCGGCGCGACGAACGTGTAGTCGTCGGGGATGAGCGGGTGCATGCGGTAGACGGTGACGAAGTCCTCGGTGAGCGAGTACGGCGTGCCGTGGTGGTCCGGCGTGGTCCTCGGGATGCCGTGCAGCGCGTTGGCGTCGGTGAGCCACAGGCCGGCGCGGCTGAGCCAGTCGCCGGCGGGCACGCCGTGCCAGTTGACGTTCATGGCCCGCTGGAGCACGTCGGTGGCGAGGATCGCGGGCGTCCACTCGACGGTGTGGATCTTCGCGATCATGGCGGAGACGATGAGCCGGGCGGTCTGGTACGTCCGCTCGTCGTCCCAGCCGGGGTTGCGCCGCGCGAGCTCGGCGCAGAGGGCGTTGTGCTCGCGGGCGAACAGCGTGTGCATGCTGCTGAGGCCGAGCCACCACGCCTCGCGGAACCCGGTCACCTCGGAGCCGTCGAGGTCGACGGGCAGGTAGCCGTCGGCGGTCAGCCGCAGTTCGGCGCCGTCGCGCAGCAGGTTCGCCGAGGCGGTGTCGGTGCCGTAGACCTCGGAGCCGTCCCACCAGTGCGACGCGACGTTGCCGAACAGCAGCTCGACGCCGTCCGCGCCGGTGCCGCGGCTGACGTTGCCGCCGATGCGCATCTCGGGCTCGAGCGGTCCGCCCGGCGTGTTGGCCCAGCCGGGCATGTCCGGCGGCAGCGGCACGCGGACGTCGTCCACGCCGAGCGGGTGCCGGGCGTGCACCACCCAGTCGTGCACCTGGAACTGGATCCACGCGGCGGCCAGGATGTTGAGGCTGGTAGCGGGCTTGAACGTGTCGCGGCGCAGCAGCTCGCGGCTGACCACGACGGGGTTGGGCTCGTCGACGAGCTCGGGCCGGTAGGCGGCGGGCACGTTGCGGCCGAACGCGGCACCGACCGCGCCCATGGCGGGCGCCGACAAGTCGTTGAAAAGCCCTTCGTGCGTACGGAATTCCCGCTCGTCGTCCGACGGGGGAACAGGAGCCTGCCGTACGCGGGGAGGCGCCTCACGCACCTCGGTGTCGAGCAGGTTGTGGCGGCGCAGCTCGTCGCGCAGCGCGGCCAGGTTGAGCAGCGCGAGCGCGTCGGGCAGCCGGTGCCACGGGCGGATGCGGTTGACCGCGCCGAAGACCGTGCGCACGGCGGCGCCCGCGATCCGGTTGCGCAGCGGGACCTCGGTGAGCCAGCGCTGCCGGTCGCGGTGCGCGGCGCTGGCGTCGTACGCGGCCTTGCGGGCCCGGTTGAGGTTGCCGAGCGGCCGGAACCCGGCGGTGGTGTTCCACGGGTTGAAGCGCAGCCCGTGCACGACCGGGTTGTCGCACGAGCTCGCCCCGATGGTGAGCGTGGCGATCGGCTCGGGCGGCGCGTCCCGCGAGCGCCAGTCGACGGCCGCGTCCTCGATCGGCGTCTCCTCGGGGTTGCGGAAGCGCTGGACGCACAGCTCGAAGCGCACGTCGCCGCGCCGCAACCGGCTCGCCATCTCCGCGGTCAGGAAGTCCGGGCCGTCCCCGGCGTCGCCCACGACACCCGGCAGTGGCCGCAGCAGGTACTGCACCGCCTCCTCGCCCCAGGCGACGGGCGTACGGCTCCAGTACGTCTCCTCGGCGACGCTGGTGATGCGGCGCCGGCCCGCCAGCACGTTGCGCACGATGCGGATCGTCTCGTCCGGCCCGATCGTGAAGGCCAGCTTGACCAGCCCGGCGTAGCGGCCCGCTCCCCCGCCCGCCGTGGCGAGCGCGAACGCCGCGAACTGCCGGGCGTCGCGCGCGTGCGACACCGGCGCGTTGGTCATCAGCAGGTCGTGGTGCTCGTCGTCGGACACCGTGACGCGCAGCGCCGCGCCGCGCAGGTCGGGCTCGCGGTCGTCGCGGATGCGCCCCTCGGCGTTGCTGAACCGCACGGCCGTGCGGTAGGCCGCGCCGGGCTGCGCGAACCCGGTGCGCAGCTCGGGCGCCAGGTCGTCGCGGAACCGCAGCACGGCGTCGTCCACCGCGTACGTGCCCTTGGCCTGGAACCCGGCGACGATCGGCGCGTCCTTCGCCGGGCGGTTGCGCAGCTGCGTCTGCATGATCTGCACGGCCACCCGCTCGAAGATCAGACGCTCCGCCTCGGGCGACCCGCCCAGGTACGTCTCCTGCCACCGCGCCCGCGTCCCCGTCGTCATCGCAACACTATGGGGGCACGGACGTGGTGGCGCTGTCGCGTACCGGTCATTGCGGCACGCGGCCCTACTTCATGAGCTTGTCGAGGTCCATCACGTCGGCGGCGGCGGGCGCCTTGATCTCGGGGAACGTGGCGCCGAACTCGGTGAAGGCCAGCGCGCCGTCGGCCGGGGTGGGGCCGGTGAGGCGGACGGGATAGGGCTGGCCGGTGGTGGCGACGTAGAGCGTGCCCCCGTCGGCGGCGCTCTCCTTGAGGCCGACCACGGGCTTGCCGTCGAGGGTGGTGACGGCGCCCTTGGTCACCTTGCCGTCGGCGTCGAGCAGCTCGTCGATGTCGGTGGCGGTGAACATGCCGGCCGAGCTCGCGTCGTTGGCCTTGACCTTCACCCAGCGGTCGCCGACGACCTCGGTGATCTGCGCGGCCTGCGCCTTGCCGCCGCTGGTCATGGCCCAGAACGCCGCGTCCGGGCGGATGAAGCGCTGCTTGCCCACCGACAGCAGCTCGACCCGGGGCCCGTCCATCGCCAGCGTGCCCTTGACGTTCTGGCCCTCGATCTTGAAGTCGAGGCCCATCTTGCCGTCGTCGGTCTTCATGCTGCCCTTCATGTGGAAGGACCCGGCCGCCTTGAGCGCCGCCTTGGCCTTGGCGAGGATCTGCTCGGCGGTCAGCTTCTCGACCCCGTTGCCGGCGGGCGTAGCCGGAGCGGCGGCGGAGGTGGCGGCCGGGGCGGCCGGCTGCTCGAACTTGGCGCCGTCGTCGTCCTGGCCGGCGCAGCCGGTCGCCAGCAGGGCGGCCGACGTCAGCACGGCCACCGAACCCAGAAGTGTTTTTTTCACGATGTGCCCCCGTTTCGTCGCCCCGATCGGCGGGGCGCCGACGGTGACGCGCCCAAGGTACAGGCGGGCCACAACGAACTCACAGGGGACGGACCCTCGTCCGATCAGGCAGGTTCGGGTACGCCACCCGGCTCGGGAGCGGGCTCGGGCACCGGCTCGAGCGGCACCGGGGACGGCTCGGCGGGCGGCGGCGGCAGCGTGCCCGGCTCCAGCTCGCCCGGGTCGTCCGGAATCGGGGCGCCCGGGTCGAGCGGCGGGTACTTGTCCGGGTCGGACGGAAGGCGCAAAGTCATGCCTTCCGCCTACCCGTGGTGATCAACAGCCAAACTAGCCGTTGATCTGGTCGCGCCAGGTGAGCCACTCCCGCAGGCCGCTGAGGTCGTGCTCGGGGCCGCTGGTGCTCACGGTGAACAGGGTGACGCCCTTGTCGAGCAGCTCACGCCCCACGTCGGCGGGCTTGCCCTGCACGGCGGTGGACAGCTCGATCTCGGCCGGGTCGCGGCCCACGTCGGCGCAGTGCTGCCGCAGGATGCCGGCCTTGCGCTCGACCGTCTCGGCGTCGCCGAAGCTGTGCCAGATGTCGGCGTGCTTGGCGACCAGGCGCAGCGTCTTCTTCTCGCCGCCGCCGCCGATCAGCACCGGGATCTTGCGGGTGGGCGCGGGGTTGAGCTTGCCGAACCGCGACTCGATGCGCGGCAGGGCCTCCGCGAGGTCGTCGAGGCGGCCGCCGGCGGTGCCGAACTCGTACCCGTACTCCTGGTAGTCCTTCTCGAACCAGCCCGAACCGATGCCCAGGATGAGCCGGCCGTCGCTGATGTGGTCCACCGTCCGGGCCATGTCGGCGAGCAGCTCGGGGTTGCGGTAGCTGTTGCAGGTGACCAGCGCGCCGATCTCGACGCGCGAGGTCTGCTCGGCCCAGGCGGCGAGCATCGTCCAGCACTCGAAGTGCAGGCCCTCGGGCTCGCCGTACAGCGGATAGAAGTGGTCCCAGTTGAACAGGATGTCGACGCCGAGGTCCTCGGCCTCGGCGGCGGTGCGGCGGATGGACGCGTAGTCGGCGTGCTGCGGCTGCAGTTGCAGCCCGATGCGGACGGGCCTCGAGGTCATGATCTCAGCCTAGGCGAACGGGCGCCCGCCGACCCGCTACGCCCGCACGAAGGCGGCCGCCGAGGCGAAGCGGTCGTCCGGCAGGTACAGGCGGCGCCTGAGGTGGAGGCACGATTCGGAAGGCGTCATGCTCGCTCGGTCCGCACGGGCATCAATGTAGTAGCCGCGGCTTCCGGTGGGTAGGACCATGATCGGGTACGGCGATCACACGGAGGCGGGCCATGGCGAAGATCGATCTGAGGGTGCGGCTGCTCGGGCGGGCGCTGCGCCGGTCGTCGATCGTGGGGCAGAGCACCGAGCAGATCCTGCGCAACCAGAAGGCCAAGGTCAGCCACAACCCGGTGACCGACCTGCTGCTCGGCGCCGTCGCGCCCGGCGTCACGCTCACCGACGGGTACGCGGCGGGCGAGACC
This sequence comes from Actinoplanes sp. URMC 104, assembly GCF_051386375.1. Classification (NCBI taxonomy): domain Bacteria; kingdom Bacillati; phylum Actinomycetota; class Actinomycetes; order Micromonosporales; family Micromonosporaceae; genus Actinoplanes; species Actinoplanes sp. URMC 104. The sequence goes on from NZ_JBPQTO010000011.1 coordinate 718,482, forward strand.
GAGCGGCTGCGGATCCGCACGTACCGGCCGCGGTCGGCGGGCGACCGGACGCTGCCGCTGGTGGTCAACTTCCACGGCGGCGGCTGGGTGGTCGGCTCGCTCGACACCGCGGACTGGCTGTGCAGCAACGTCGCGGCCGCGGCGGAAGCCGTGGTGGTGTCGGTGGACTACCGGCTGGCCCCCACGCACCGGTGGCCGGCCGCGGCCGAGGACTGCTACGCCGCGCTGGTCGACGTGGCCGCGCAGGCCGCGGAGTTCGGCGCCGACGCGGGCCGGCTGGCCGTGATCGGCGACAGCGCGGGCGGCAACCTGGCGGCCGTCACGGCGCTGATGGCCCGCGACCGGTCGGGCCCGGCGCTCGCGTTCCAGGGGTTGATCTATCCGGCCACGGACCTGACCGGCTCGAGCCCGTCGCTGGCGGAGAACGCCGGCGCGCCGATCCTCACGCAGGCCGACACGGTCGCGTACCGCGATCACTATCTCGGCGACGCGGACGCCCGGGACCCGTACGCCTCACCGCTGTTCGCGCCCGACCACAGCGGGCTCCCCCGGGCGCTCGTCCAGGTGGCCGAGCACGACCCGATCCGCGACGACGGCCTGCGCTACGCCGCGGCGTTGCGGGCCGTCGGCGTTCCCGTGCGCGTCACGACGTACGTCGGCATGCCGCACGGCTTCCTGGCCTTCCCCCGGCTGTGCCGCAGCGCGCCGCAGGCCCTCGCCGAGCTCACCGCCGAACTGCGCTCCGCCCTGGTGGAGGTCAGCCCCACGGCGCGTGGATGACCTTGTCGACCTCGACGGTGACGATCAGGCGCACCTGGTCGCGGCCGCCGAACCACGGGTACGGCCCGCCGAGGTACTTCTGCGCCAGCTGCTCGATGTGCTCGGCGGCGCCCTTCGGGGTCACGTCCACGACGTGGCCCTTCACCGAGTAGTAGGTGCTCACGTCCGCCGGGTCGGCCACGATCACGGAGACGCGCGGGTCGCGCTCGACGTTGCGCACCTTGCGGAAGCCCTCGACCGTGTTGATCAGGATGCGCTCGCCGTCCGTGCCCACCCACACCTCGGTGAGCTGCGGTGACCCGTCCGGGTCCACGGTCGCGACAAAGCACGGACTCGCGCCGCGCAGCAACTTCAGCAGCCCCTCGGGCAAGATCGCCATGCCCCGACCCTACGCCCGCGCTGATCATGCCCGCCGCCCGCTGCATGATCACGTGCTGGGTGGGCCCGCCCATACCCCCGCCCACCCGGGGAGCGGCCGACTCTACTCCGGCGGAGAGCGGCGTCCCGCGCTTGTCCACAGGGCCGGATTCACACCGAACTCTCAGCTCGGGGGTCGTCGGGCGCTTTGGAGCTGAAGGGTCGGGGGGTCACGCATCCCGGGTGGTGTCCCGCAGGGTCGCCTCCGGGCCGGCGCCGAGGCGGAACGCGGCCGACGCCGGGCGACTCTCGCGCTGGGGATTCGGTCGGCTCGGACGGTAGGGGTGCGGCGGCTTTCGTCGACTCGGCGCGTGCGATGAACGGCGTCCGGTGCGCCGCGGGACATCGGTCACCGCGCTGGAGACAGCGGTCAGTTCGGCAGTCACTTATGCGCCGCGCACGGGGAACGGCGCTCGTTGCACCGCCGGAACGCTCGCTCGGGAGGGCGGCCGGCTCGGCGGTTGGTGCCGCGTTCGATCGGCGGAGGGTGCACCGTGCCTTACCTGGCACTCACCCCCCCGGCCGAGACCGCCGGACCACCGTCGCGTCGAGGACGGCGGGATGCCCGGACAACGGGCGGGCCGGGTCCGCCGTGGCAGGCGATCGGCCGGTGCAACAGCGCCCGGACGGCCGGTTGCCGCAGGCACTCGACCAGTGGGCCGGCGCCTCAGCTCGGACGCCCGGTTGCTGCGGGAACTCGACGAGCGAGCCGGCGACTCAGAGGGAACCGCCGGTTGCCGGGGCGCTCGACCAGCGGGCCGGCGGCTCAGCTCGGGCGCCCGGTGGTGCCGCGGATGACGAGACGGGGCGGGACGATCACCTCGCGGTCGCTGCGGGGCAAGGAGACCGGCGACAGGCCCTCCGCAGCCGGACGGGTGATGCTCGCCGACGCCTCCGCGAGGCCCGGGTCGCGCCCGGCGACCCGGGCGATGGCCCGCGTGACGGCCAGCCGGGTCATCGTGGGGACGTCCTGGGCGACCGTCGTCAGGTTGACGTGGGCCAGGCGGGCCAGGCTGCTGTCGTCGAAGCCGATCACGCTGATGTCGTACGGGACGTCGACGCCCGCGCGGGCGAAGACGTCGAGGACGCCGGTGGCGCAGCGGTCGTTGAAGACGGTGACGGCGGTCGGCGGGTCGGCCAGCAACTGCCTCGCGGCGGCGGCGCCGTCGGACTCGGTCAGGCCCCCGGGGAGGATGCGCAGCTCGCCGGTCAGGCCGTGGCGGCGCATGGCGGTGCGGTAGCCGCGGCGGCGGTCGGCGGCGCCGGGGGCGCGGCCGCCGTCGATGTGGGTGATGTGGCGGTGGCCGAGCCCGGCCAGGTGGTCCACGGCCAGGTGCAGGCCCTCGGCGTCGGCGCTGCGGACGACGTCGACCTCGGGGGCGCGTACGGCCCGGGCCAGCACGACGACCGGCAGGCGTGACGCCAGCCGGGCCAGGCTCGCGGCGGGGGCTTGCGGGCCGAGCAGGATGAGCGCCTCGCAGCGGTCCTGCAGCAGGCCGGTGACGGCCTCGTGCTCGCTGCGCTGCGGGGTCACGGCGCTCAGCGCCAGCTCGTGGCCGGTCTCGCGGGCCGCCGTGTAGAGGCCGGTGACCAGGTCGGCGTGGAACGGGTGCTGGATGCCGAAGACGACGCCCAGCAGGCGGCTGCGACCGCTGCGCAGCAGCCGTGCCCGGCTGTCGGGCTGGTAGCCGAGCGCGTCGGCCGCCTCGAGCACGCGTCGGCGGGTCTCGGCGCTCGCCCCGGGCTCGTCGCGCATCACCAGCGACACCAGCGACTTGGAGACGCCGGCGCGGGTGGCCACGTCGGTGAGCGTGGGCCTGCGTTCGTCGCGCACTCCGACAGCGTAATCGCATCATCTGGAACGTTCCAGCACGGCCGTTGACCGCCGGCGCCCCGGTCGTTCAGCCTGGAGCGACCACTGGAACGTTCCAGAGAAGGGACCGCAGGCATGACAGGAGTCGCCCTCATCGGGTCGGGACGGATGGGCTTGTTCCACGGCGAGACGCTGAGCCGCCGGCTGCCGGGCGTGCGCCTGGTGGCCGTTGCCGACCCTGTGCCGGGCGCGGCGCAGCGGCTGGGCGCCGACCGCTCGTACGAGAACCCGGAGCGGGTGTGGGCCGACTCCGATGTGGACGCCGTCGTGATCGCCGCGCCGGCCCGGTTCCACGCGGAGCTGGCCGTGGCGGCGGCGCGGGCCGGCAAGCACGTGTTCTGCGAGAAGCCGATGGCGCTGACCCTGGCCGAGGCGGACCGCGTGATCGACGCCGCGCGGGCGGCCGGCGTGGTGCTGCAGGTCGGCTTCAACCGGAGGTTCGCGCCGGACTGGGCGGCGGCCCGCAGGCTGACCGACGCCGGGCAGGTGGGCACGCCGCGGCTGCTGCGGTCGCTGACCCGCGACCCGGCGGGCTTCGACCCCGCCCGCATCGCCCCCGGCACCGTCTTCAACGAGACGCTGATCCACGACTTCGACACGCTGCGGTTCCTCAACCCGGGCGCGGAGGCCACCGAGGTGTACGCGGTCGCCGACGCGCTGGTCGAGCCGGAGTGGCGCGACCGGGGGCTGCTCGACACCGCCGTGGTGACGGTGCGGTTCGCCAACGGTGCGATGGGCACGGCGGAGGCGTGTTTCGAGGCGAGCTACGGCTACGACGTACGCGGGGAGGTGCTCGGCTCGGGTGGCATGGTCACGATGGGCGACGGGCGGCGCACCGGCCTGACGTTCTCCGGCGCGGGCGGGCGGATCGTGGAGACCTCGAGCAGCGACCAGGAGCTGTTCGGCAGCGCCTACGTCGCCGAGCTGGCCGCGTTCACCGAGGCCGTCCGCACGGGCGCGCCGGCGCCGGTGACCGGTGAGGACGCCCGCGCCGCGCTCGCCATCGCGCTGGCCGCCGCGGAGTCCGTGCGTACGGGAAAGCCCGTCGAGGTGGCGAAGTGAGGCTGGCGGCCTGCGCCGAGATGGTGTTCCTCGACCTGCCGTTCGCCGAGCGGGTGCGGCGCATCGACGCGCTCGGCTTCGAGGTCGAGATGTGGAGCTGGGCCACCAAGGACCTCGACGCGCTGGCGGCGACGGGGGCCACGATCTCGTCGATGACCGGATACCTGAGCGGCACGCTCGCCGACCCGGACGGGGCCGGGGAGCTGCTGCGCACCGCGCGGCTGTCGCTCGAAGCGGCGGAGCGTCTCGGCTGCCCGCGGCTCAACGTGCACGGCACCGGGCTCGACGGGCGCGGCCTGCCGGTCGTGCCCGCCACCGAGGTGACGCCGCGGATGTGGCTGACCGCGGCCCGGACCCTCGCGCGGCTCGCGGAGCTCGGCGAGCGGGCGGGGCGCGTCTTCACCCTCGAGAACCTCAACACCGCCGTCGACCATCCGGGCACACCGTTCGCCCGGGCCTCCGACACGCTGGCCCTCGTCGAAGCTGTGGAAAGCCCTAACCTGCGCCTCAACCTCGACCTCTACCACGCGCAGATCGGTGAGGGGAACCTCGTCGAGCTGGTCGAGCGGGCCCTGCCGTGGGTCGGGGAGATCCAGGTTGCGGACGTGCCGGGGCGGTGCGAACCGGGCACGGGCGAGGTCCACTACCCGGTGGTGGCCGCGGCCCTGCGGCGGCTGGGCTACCGCGGCGTCGTCGGGCTCGAGGCGTGGGCGTCCGGCGGATCCGAGCAAGCCCTCGAGCGGTTCCGCACGGCGTTCAGCCCGGCTGGGGCTGATAGCAGCAGTCCGTGCAGATCCGCGGCTGCGGCAGGGTGATCGCCAGGCAGCAGGTGCGGCGGCGGACCTGGCCGGCGGTCACCTCGACCAGGTCGGCGAGGTCGAGCGCGCCGAGCAGGGTGCCGACCGCGCTCGGGGAGGCGCCGGGCACCGAACGGACGGCGTGCCGGGTGGCGTGGGCGACGCCCGCGGCCAGCGACCCCAGCAGCGGACGCCGGCTGATCCGGACCGCGCCGCGGAAGGCGTCGAGCACCGGGGTGACGTGCTCGTCGAGCAGCACGCGGCGCAGCGAGGTCAGCAGCGCGGCCTCGTCGGGCACCACTTCGACGTGCGGCGCGGGGTCGCGGGCCAGCGGGTCGTCGGGCAGCACCGACACCCCGATGCCGGGCCGCAGCCCCAGCCGGACGGGCGCGACCGAGTCGAGGCGCACGAGCACCTGACCGGCCGACAGGTGCGGCACCCGGCGCGCGGCCACCCAGCTGAAGGCGGCCGGCACCGAGAGCCAGTACGAGTACGCCTTCCACATCAGCGCGGCGGCCACGTGCGGGCGCGTCCGCCACCGGCGCTGCGCCGCGGCGAGCAGCAGGCCGGTGTCGTCGGCGGCCAGCAGGTCGGCCGGGATCCAGCCCCGCGGGTCGGGCACGACGAGTCCGGGCGCCAGCCCCGCCAGCGCCTCGCGGGTGCCGAACCCGGCTCTGAGCGCGGCCAGGGCCGGCGCGGCGAAGTCCTCCACCCTTGCCTTATACCCGCATTCCGGCGTGGTGTGACGTGGCGTGCGACTCGCCGGAACACCGTATAGGGTGGACCCATGGTGACGACGGGCTCGCGCTGGGCGCTGCTGCTGTCGTCGCTGTTCTCGCTCGTGTCCGCGCTGCTCCGGCGCCCGGCCGAGCCGTCGGCGATCGAGCCGGTGTCCACGCCGGACGCCCCGCCCGCCGCGCGCGTCGCCGTCCTGCGCTCGCAGTTCACCGCGGGCGTCCGCGGCTCCCGCGCTCCCCCGCTCGTGTCCGCCTGACCGTCGGCCCGGCGCCCCGGGCGCCCGACGGTCGCAGCCTGTCACTCGACGACTCGCGGACGAACGGGACACCCGACATGAACCTGGTTGCGGAAATGCTGCTCAGCGAGCCGGCTCCGGCGGTCATCTGGGCGACGCTGATCGTGCTGACCTTCCCGGCGCTGCTGCTGCTCGGCGGCCTCGACAGCGGGCAGCGGCCGCTGCGCGAGATGCTCGCCGCCCTGCGCCGGCGCGGCGAGCACCGCCGCCGGCGGGCCGCCGAGGCCGAGCGGGCGGCGCAGTACGCCGCCGAGGTGCGGGTCGCCGCCGACCGGGCCGCCACCGGCGCCGGGCGCTGGCAGGAGATGTGGGAGCGGTCGGCCGACGAGGCGACCGCCGCCTGGGAGGCGTGGCTGACGGCCGACTCGCGGCTGCGAGCCCTGCTGACCGGCACGGCGTGGGGCCGGCCGTGGTCGGCGCGCACCTGCGAGGAGTACGCGGCCCGTGAGCGCTTCCTGCACCGAGCGGTGGCGGCCGCCGTGAGCCGCGGGGAGCTGCCGGTGGGGGCGCTGACGGCGTACGCCTGGGACGCCCGGCTGCACCCGGTGGAGCAGGAACTGGTGATCGCCCGGACGTCGGCGGCGTGGCTGCGGCACCGCTACGAGCAGGCGGTCGCCGCCGAGCGCGCCGCCCACTCCGACGCCGACCTCGCGCACCGCGCGAGCCGCAGCCTCGCGCTCGAGGCCCGCACCGCCGCGGACGAGGCCGCCCGCCTCAGCGCCTTCCGGCCAGCGCCCGGCCGTGCCCGCCACCTGAGCGTCCCACTTATGCAGCCGAGCATCTGAGCCATTCAGGGTCTCAGCCCGGGCCGGTTCCATGGAGGCATGACGCTTCTCATCGGTGGCACCGGCAAGACCGGACGGCGGGTGGCCGACCGCCTGACAGCACAGGGCATCGACGTACGGATCGCCTCGCGGCACTCCGCCACGCGGTTCGACTGGAACGACGAGACGACGTGGCAGCCCGCGATCGAGGGCGAGCGGGCCGCGTACGTCACCTTCCATCCGGACCTCGGGCTGCCGGGCGCGGCCGATCGGGTCGGCGCGTTCGCGGGCCTCGCGGCCGAGCTGGGCGTCGAGCATCTCGTGCTGCTCTCGGGCCGCGGCGAGCCGCTCGCCCGTGAGGCCGAGCAGCGCGTGGCGGCGGCCGGAACGGCGTGGACGGTCGTCGCGTGCAGCTGGTTCGCGCAGAACTTCAGCGAGGACTTCCTGCGCGACGCGGTGCTGGACGGCGACATCCGGCTGCCCGCGGGCGACGTGCCCGAGCCGTTCGTCGACGCCGAGGACATCGCGGACGTGGTGGCGGCCGCACTGACCGATCCGCGCCATCGCGGCCGGCGGTACGAGCTGACCGGGCCGCGGGCGCTGACCTTCGCCGACGTGGCGGGCGAGCTGAGCCGGGCCACCGGGCGCACCATCCGCTACACGCCGATCGGCTCCGAGGAGTACGAGCGGGTGCTGCTCGCCGCGGGGCTGCCGGTCGAGCTGGGCGACATGTTCCGCGGCATCCTCGACGGGCGCAACGCCGAGCCGGCCGACGGCGTGCGGGAAGCGCTCGGCCGGCCCGCCCGGGACTTCTCCGCGTACGCGACGGCCGCGGCGGCCACCGGGGTGTGGAGCGTGCCGCCGGTACGGTGATCGCATGGACGCGCTGACCGGCCTGCTCGACGGGCCCCGTGCCCGCGGGGCGTTCCTGCTGCGCTCGGTGCTGGATCCGCCGTGGTCGCTGCGGATCCGGGACGGCTCCCCGCTGTCGCTGATCACGCTCGTGCGCGGCGAGGCCTGGATCGTCAAGCAGGACACCGCGCCGGCCCGCATCGGCCCGGGCGACGTGGCCGTGGTCACCGGCACCGAGCCGTACGTGGTGGCCGACTCCCCCGGCACCGCGCCGCAGATCATCATCCACCCCGGACAGCGCTGCGAGTCGGTCGACGGCACCGAGATGACGATGACGGACCAGGGCGTACGCACCTGGGGCGCGGCGCCGGACGGGGCCACCGTCATGATCAGCGGCACCTACCAGATGCACAGCGAGGTCAGCCGCCGGCTGCTCGACGCGTTGCCCGGGCTGCTGATCCGGCCGGCCGAAGCGGGCGACCGGGCGCTGATCGACCTGCTGATCCGCGAGATGCGCGGCACCGAGCCGGCCCAGGACCTCGTGCTCGACCGGCTGCTCGACCTGGTGCTGGTCAGCGTGCTGCGCTCGTGGCTGGCCGCGGCCGGCGACGACGTGCCGGGCTGGCAGCGGGCCCGCACCGACCCGGTCGTCGGGCCGGCGCTGCGGCTCATCCACGACGATCCCGCGTACGCCTGGACGGTCGCCTCGCTCGCCGCGCGTACGGGCGTCTCCCGCGCCTCGCTCGCGCGCCGGTTCACCGAGGTCGTGGGCGAGTCGCCGATGGCCTACCTGACCGGCTGGCGGCTGACGCTCGCGGCCGACCTGCTGCGCCAGGGCGACGCGACGCTGGAGTCGGTGGCCCGCCGCGTCGGCTACGGCAGCGCCTTCGCGCTCAGCAACGCCTTCAAGCGCGAGCGCGGCGTGAGCCCGCAGGAGTACCGCCGCCGCCCGGCCCTCGCGCCGCACCCGTCCCCCCTTCCCCGCGTCGTGCGGCTCACGTGAGCGCCGGCCCGCGACATCCCCCGAATGAGACCCAGATCAACAGCCGCGGATGGGGCGGGAGCAGTACGGTAACGGCGTGCCGACAAGAACCGAGCTGACCAGCTCCGACCTCAGTGAGATCCGGCAGTCCGCCCTCGGGGCGGCCAACCCGCTCGGCGTCGCGGCCGAGCTGGCCGAGGCGGTGGAGGCCGGGCGGCTGGCCGACCCCGACGACGCCGGATACGCGCTCGCGCTCGCCGCGGAGATCGCCGAGAGCCGCACCAAGCTGGACGCCGCGCTGCGCTACGCCGACCGGGCCGTCGAGGCGTACGGCAAACGCGACGACAGCCAGGCCGCCGCCGCCCGCGCCCTGCGCGCCCGCATCCTGTTCCGCGCCGGCCGCGAGGACGAGGCCATGGCGGAGCTGGAGCCCTTGCGGCCCACGCTCACCCAGCACACGGACGCCGCCGCCTTCCTCAGCGCCGCGCTGGCCGCCGGCGGGCGCGCCACGGTCGCCGAGGAGTGGCTGACCGACGCCGTACGCGGTCTGCTCGCCGAACGCGCCGCCGAGCCCACCGACGCCGACGACGCCGGGTTCCTGTTCTTCCTGCTGCAGCAGCGGCACCGGCTGCGCCACGCGCTCGGCCTGCAGCACGACGCCCACGACAACCTCGCCGAGCGGCTCGAGTCCAAGCTGGCCAACGCCGGCGCCCGGGTCGACGCCGAGCCCGACGGCGACCTGCTGTTCTGGCCGCACGCCGAGTTCGACAGCCTGCTCGCCCAGTGGCCCGCCGCCGCCGAGCAGTACGGCGCGACCTGGGACGAGCACCGCGCCCGCCTCGAACGCGAATTGGTCCGCCTGGCCGCCGCGGGCCGCAAGGGCCTGGCCGTGCTGCCCGCCTCGGTGGAGGGCCTCGTCGCCTTCGCCGGGACCGACGGCGACCCCGCCGACGCGCGGACCCGCGCCGGGTACGCCGGCCAGCTGTTCGCCGGGCCGGCCCAGATCACCTGGCCGCCGGAGCGCAACGAGCCGTGCTGGTGCGGTTCCGGTCTCAAGTACAAGAAGTGCTGCCTGCCCCGCTCCCGCTGACGGCTCTGTTCGCCGTCCCCTCGAAACGGTGACCCGGCGGCTCCCGCTGTCGGCCGGCCCGGTCGGCGGCTCCCGCTGTCGGCGGGCCCGGTCGGCGGCTCCCGCTGTCGGCGGGCCCGGTCGGCCGCTTCCGCTGTCGGCCTGCCTCGCCGGCGGTAGGGCCTTTCCCGCGATCAGAGCAGCCAGGGATCGATGCCGGAGCCGCCGCGGGGCGGGTCGGCCAGCACCGGCGCGGGCGGACGGCGCCGCCGGACCACGCGTGCCGCCCGGGCGCACAGCAGGCCCGCCGGCCCGAGCAGCCCGAACCCCAGCCGGGTCAGCTCGCGGGCGCCGGGCCCGGTCGGGATCGCCCGGGGCAGCGCCGCGACGGCGACCAGCCAGGTGGGCAGGCCGAGCAGCCGCAGCACCCGGGCCAGCCGTTCGGACTCGATGACGCTCTCCGGGTCGAGCCGCTCGGCCAGGATCTCGGCCAGGTCGCCGCCCACCTCGGGCCGGCCGCAGGCTTCGGCCAACGCGGGCGCGGCCTCGACGCCGTAGGGATCCGACAGCACGTCCTCGTCGGCGCCCGGCTCACGCGCCGGATCACTGACGTAGCGGCCCACCTCGCGCGGCCGGTCGTCGTCGTTTGCGGCGGACCAGGCCACCAGGGCCAGCTGGCGGTCGCGGACGACCCGTACGGTCAGGACTGTCGCGCCGAGGTGCTCGGCGAGGGCTTCGCCGACTCCCACCATGCCCCGGCGGCCCGAGGCCACGGCGCCGACGCCGGGCACGGCGATCACCGGAAGCCAGCCGTCCCGCGCGGGGGCGACCCAGCCGGTGAACCGGATCCTCCGCAGCACGGCCGTCGCGGCTGCGGCGTCGGCGGTCCGCACGAGGACCACGCCGTAGCTGTCGCCCTCGGGGCCGCCCACCTCCTGGTTGGCACCGTAAGGAAAAGCCATACCCGCGAGGTTCCCGATCTCGTCCCGAAATCACGTGACGACAGGTGACACACCCTGGCACCTATGGCTGCGAGTCTTGGTCCTGCGAGAAGCAACCACGATCCGACAGGAGCCACCCCCATGAGCATCACCACCACCGTCCACCTGAACTTCCAGGACCAGGCCCGCGCGGCGCTCGAGTTCTATCAGTCGGTGTTCGGCGGGCAGCTCTCTGCGTTCACCTACGCCGAGAGCGGGCGCGTGGAGCACCCGGCCGACGCCGACCGGCTCACGTGGGGCGAGGTCCGGGCCGACAACGGCTTTCACGTCATGGCGTACGACGTGCGCGAGAGCCAGTCGTACGACCGCGGCGACCGGCCGTTCTTCGTGTCGGTCCGCGGCACCGATGCCGACGAGGTCACCGCGTACTGGAAAGGCCTTTCCCAGGGCGGCACGGTGGTCGAGGACCTCGGGCCGGCCGGGTGGTCGCCGCTGTACGGCATGGTCGCGGACCGCTTCGGCGTGACCTGGGTGCTCGACGTGGCCGTCGAGTACAACGCCGGCTGACGATCTGGCTGTCCGACGATGCGGAAGTGCGCGGCGTCTGGTGCGTGCCGCGCACCCAACCGTGAGCCAGACGCGGCGTCGCCGCCCCGCTATGCGGGACGGCGACGGGCGGAGCGACCGGTGATCCGACGGCGGCAAGAGAAGCCGGCTGTGGCCGGGACGGCGGCGGATCGGGCTCGGGTCAGGCGACGCGGATGGTCACTCGGTCGTAGCGGGTCAGCGGGAAACCGCCGTCGTCCGTGCCCTGCAGGATGACGGAGATGGTCCGGCCGGGCCTGGCGTCGGCGGGGACGGTCACCGCGGCGCGGTGGTCGCCGCGGCTGGTGATGGTGACGGCGCCGGGGTAGGTGCCCTCCTCGCGGTACTGCCACCAGGTCGCGGTGACCCGGTCGCGGTCGGGGTCGGCGAGGCGGGCGGACAGCGTCACGGTGGAGCCCGGGCGGGCGCGCACGGTGTCGCGGCCGGCGATGCGGACCGACGGCGGGTGGTTGCCCTGCGAGTAGCGCGGCGTCAGCGTCCACCGGATGCGGGCGGCGAAGTCGTTCTGGGCGGCCCCGGCCCAGCGCAGCGTGGTCAGGTTGGCCACGTCGGCGCCGGTGGCGTCCTTCTCAGTGGGGACGAGCCTCCACAGGTTGGGGGAAGCGCTTACCTGGTAGGCACGGCCGCCCCAGCCGCCGGTCGTGGGGTCGGCGGGGTTCTGCAGGCCGGTGGGCAGCAGCTGGTTGAAGACGACGTTGTCGCCCTCGGAGAGGAAGTCGTACGGGCCCATCGGCTTGCACCAGCCGCCGGGGGCCTTCGCCGGGTCGCCGAACACGTCGAGCGGGTCGCCGGGCGTGGTCTGCCCGTCGAGCCACGAGCGGTAGAGCGAGCCCCACGGGCCGATCTGGATGTTCTTCCGGATCCACGCACCCGTGAAGTAGATGCGGTCGGCGGGAAGACCCCGCATGTTTCCCTGGCCGTTGTTGCAGTTGAATCCCCACGTGGCGTATCCGGCCGACCGATCCTCCACGCGAAGACGGGGCCAGGTCACGGAGATGTAGTTCGCGTACGTCTCGTCCTGGAAACCGCTTGCCAGAATGACCGCCTTCGCCGAGACGGCCGCCTGGATGCGCGACCACTGCGGCGTCGACGAGTACCGCTCCTCGATGGACTTGAGGGCGCGGGCGATCGTGCTGGTGCCGCCCCACGCCTGCAGGTAAAGCGGGCGGGGATCCCTATCGAGCAGGAGCCCGCGGATCAGGTCGGAGCCGGGGGTGTCGGCGGCCATCTCGCCCTCGAACGCGATGTTGCCGAGCCGCACCAGCGACCTCAGCCTCGCCGGGCTGGGGTAGTCCGCGTCGTGCTTGCGCAGGTTGGGATAGACCTGGGCGTACGCGGGGATCAGCTTGTCCTCGATGGTGGTGTTGCCGGTCCAGCGCCACGAGGTCTGCGGGGTCGTGTATTCGCGGTCGGGCAGGAAGAACTCGGTGCCCTTGCCGTCGCCGGCCCAGTGGAACTTGCTGCTGGTGTAGACGATGCCCTGGGTGTCGAGATCGTTGGTGTAGAGGAAGTAGCGCACCAGCGAGGCGATGTCGTCGGATTCCATGTCGGTGGTGACGACGGTGCGCGGCTTCGCCGAAGTGGAAGAAGCGGAGAAGTTGCCGCTCAGGGAAGACGGGGCGGCGGTTGCCGGGGACGCACCGATGATGCTTGCACCGGTGAGCAAGGCGACGGCCGAGGCGAGTAAGCGGGCGGCCGGGGCGAGCGGGCGCCGCATCACAGCTCCCCGAAGAGCGCGTTCTGCACGATGCGCTGCGCGGCCATGGCGTCCTGCCGCTCCTGCGCCTCGGCCAGCGCCGCAGTGTCGAGACGGTCGAGGGCGCGGTGGATGCGCTTGAGCGTGCCGATCGCGGTGCGGGCGGCGTCGACGCTGTCCTCGCGGAACGGGAACTGGTCGAGCTGCCACACGCCGTCCCAGTTGTTCTTGCGCAGGGTGTGGAAGAACTCGAAGATCTCGGTGAGGTGGACGGTGCCGACCACGAGGTCGTCGTCCCAGCCGCGCAGGTTGTCGTTGACGTCCATGCCGTAGAGCCGGCCGTGGTCGATGATGAGCTGGGCGGCGTCGGCGGGCGACTCCCCGCCGTACAGGCTGTGGCCGAAGTCGAGCAGGATGCCGACGTTGTCGAGGCCGATCTCCTGGATGCCCAGCAGCGAGCGGGCGGCGGAGTCCCACGTCATCTTCACGCGCGGCTCGCGCGGCTTGTACTCGATGGCGAACTTGAGGTCGGGGTGCGCGCCGGCCAGTTCGCGCATGCCGTCGACGGCCAGCTTCCACAGGGTGCGGTGGTCGACCTGCCAGGGGTAGTCCCAGCCGTCCTGGCCGGGCCAGATCTTCACGTAGTCGGCGCCGAGCTCGCGCACGATGCCGGCCGCCTCGTGCATGAGGTCGAGCGCGGCCTTGCGCACGGCCGGGTCGGGGTTGGTGAACGAGCCGCGGCTGAACCTGCGCAGGTAGATCTCGGGGGTGATGCCGATGGCGGTGAGGTTCTGCGCGGCGAGCGCGTCCTTGACCTCGGACAAGCCGACGCCGGGGGTGAACGGGTAGTTGAGGTCGACCACGGACAGGTCCTCGACCTGACCGGCCAGCTCGATCGCCTCGAGCGTGGTGCGCGCCGGGCCGTAGCCGTCGGTGGCGTACCGGTCGACGTAGGTGGCGAAGTGCCACAGGCCGGCGCCGAAACGGGGGTACTCGGTCATGGTGCTCAGCTCCTGTTCGAAGAGGGGTGCGGGCCCAGGAGGGGATGCGGGCTCACGAAGGGGACGCGGAAGGGGTGCGGGCGCGGGCTACCGCGGCGCGCCAGGCGGCGCGATGAGGGGTGGGGTCGCCGGGCGCGGGAAGGAACTCGTCGTACGCGATGGGTGGGGTGAAGCCGCCGGCCAGGAACGCGGCGCCGAGGGCGGACAGGTTGCCGGTGCGGGCCCGGCGCACGGGCACGCCGGTCAGGTCGGCCTGGATCTGCATGAGGACGTCGTTGCCGCTGGCGCCGCCGTCGGCGAGCAGCGCGCCGGCGGGGCCCATCGCGTCGACCACGTCGGCGACCTGGTGCGCGATCGATTCGACGGCGGCGCGGGCCAGCTGTTCCGGCCGGGTGCCCAGCGTGAGGCCGCTGATCAGCCCGACCGCGGTGTCGTCCCACCACGGCGCCGCGAGGCCGCCGAAGCCGGGCACGAGGAACACGCCGTCGGCGGAGGCCGTGGCGGCCATCTGCCCGATCTGCGCCGCCGAGGTTCCCAGCAGCGACGCCAGCCAGGCGACGGTCGCGCCCGAGGACCGGATGTTGCCTTCGGACGCCAGGGCGTCGTTCCACGCCACGGTGAGGCAGACACCCGGGTCGGCGACCGCGCCGAGGCGCATGACCGAGGACCCCGTCCCGTACGTGACCTTGACGCCCGTGGAAGCGGCGGCGCCGTGCGCGTAGAGCGCGGCATGCGAGTCGCCCAGCACGGCAGTGATCGGCAACCCCTGGAGCACTCCCCCACGCGCGCCGATGCGGCCCAGCTCACCCGCGGACGTCGTGATCACGGGCAGCGCGCTCGACGGGATGCCGAACAGGTCGAGCAGCTCGGCGCTCCACGTGCCGGCGCGCACGTCGAGCAGCTGGGTGCGCGAGGCGTTGCCCGACTCGATCTGGTGGCTGCCGGTCAGCGCGTACAGCAGCCAGGAGTCGACGGTGCCGACCGCCGCGTCCGGCGTACGGTCGAGCAGCCACCGCAGCTTGGCCGCGCTGAACATCGGGTCGAGCGGCAGCCCGCTGATCTCCCGCACGCGGGCGGCCTTGCCCCGCAGCGCGTCGCAGAGCGGCTGGGCCCGCTGGTCCTGCCAGCCCAGCACCGGGCCGGCCGGCTCCCCCGTACGCCGGTCCCAGACCACGGCCGATTCGCGCTGGGTGCTGAGCCCGACCGCCGTGACGCGGCTCCGCTCGACACCGTCGAGGCACGCGGCGGCCGCGGTCAGCACGCTGCCGAGGATCTCGTCGGCGTCCTGCTCGACCCAGCCGGGCCGGGGATAGCGGATCGGCACGGGCGCCGACCCGCTGCGCACCACCGTGCCCGACGAGTCGACCAGCAGGCACTTGGTGGAGCTGGTGCCCTGGTCGATCGCGAGGACGAGGTCGTCAGGCATCGGCGCGGGCCAGCCCGATCGCGGCGCGCCGGATGTCCGCCGCGGTCAGCCCGAAGTGCTCGAGCAGGAACGCGGTGCTGCCGGTGGGCGCGAACTCGCGGTGCACGCCGAGCATGCGCATCGGCACGGGCACGCGTTCGGCGACGACCACGGCGGCGACCGCGGCGCCGAGCCCGCCGGTGGTGGTGGCCTCCTCGGCGGTGACGATGGCGCGGGTCTCGCGGGCGGCCGCGCGGATCGCCGCCTCGTCGAGCGGGGCGATCGTCGACATGTTCAGCACCCGTACGGACACTCCCTGCTCGGCGGCCTCCTCGGCGGCCTCGAGGGCACGGGAGACCATCGTTCCGGTCGCCACCACCGTGACATCCGTGCCGTCGCGCAGGCGGGCGGCTTCGCCGAGGGTGAACGGGCGGTCGCCGGTCACCGCGGGCACCTTGAACCGGCCGACGCGCAGGAAGACCGGCCGGGAGGCGCCGGCGGCCCAGCGCACCGCGGAGCGGGTCTCGGCCGGGTCGGCGGGCACCACGACGTCCAGCCCGGCGATCGCGCGCAGCCAGGACAGGTCCTCGATCGAGTGGTGGGTGGGGCCCAGTTCGCCGTACGCCATGCCCGGGCTCATGCCGCACAGGATCACCGGCGACTGGCTGTACGCGACGTCGGCCTTGATCTGCTCGAGGGCGCGGCCGGTGAGGAACGGCGAGGCGCCGCACACGAACGGGACGTACCCGCTGAGCGCCAGGCCCGCGCCGACGCCGACCATGTCCTGCTCGGCGATGCCCACGTTGATCAGCCGGTCCGGGAACTCCTTCTGGAAGCCCCCGAGGTTGCTCGAGCCCACCGAGTCGTTGCAGACGGCCACGATCCGCTCGTCCTCGCGGGCCAGCGCGATCAGCTCCTCGGCGAACGCCACCCGGCAGTCGAAGGTCTCGGGAGCCGAACGGACGGGCGCGCTCATCGGGCCAGCTCCACCGACGCCGTGGCGATCTGCTCGGCGCTGGGCACCTTGTGGTGCCACTCCACGCGGTCTTCCATGAACGAGACGCCTCTTCCCTTGGTCGTGTTGGCGATGACGCAGGTGGGCCGGTCCCCGCGCGGGGAGGTGAAGGCCTCCAGCAGCGCGAGGTGGTCGTGGCCGTCGACCTCCAGCACGTCCCAGCCGAAGGCCCGCCACTTGGCGTCGAGCGGGTCGAGGCCGTTGGTGTCCTCGGTGCGGGCGCCCTGTTGCAGGCGGTTGCGGTCGACGACCGCGGTGAGGTTGGCCAGCCGGCGGTGGCCCGCAGTCATCGCGGCCTCCCAGTTGCTGCCCTCCTGCAGCTCGCCGTCGCCGAGCACCACGTACACGTGGCGCGACGAGGCGGCGAGCCGGCCGGCCACGGCCATGCCCACGGCGACCGGCAGCCCGTGCCCGAGCGGGCCGGTGTTGGTCTCGACGCCGGGCACCTTGACCCGGTTGGGGTGGCCGTTGAGCGCGGACAGCGGAGCGGCGAACGTCTCCAGCTCCCCGGCCGCGAAGAACCCGGCCGCGGCCAGCGTCGCGTACAGGGCGCCGGCGGTGTGGCCCTTGCTGAGCACGAACCGGTCGCGGTCGGTCCACTCCGGCTTCTCCGGGTCGATCCGCAGCACGGCGAAGAACAGCGTGGTGAGGATGTCGAGGACGGACATGTCGCCGCCCACGTGGCCCAGGCCGGCCCGGCCGATCATGTGCAGGTCGGTGGTGCGGGACCGGTTGGCCCGCTCCCGCAGCATCTCGCGGCGGCGCTCGGGACCGGCTTCGGCGAACTCCTGCCGGAACCGGCGCCAGTCGGCGGCGGTACGGGGGTCGGCGACCAGCATGGTGTGCCTCTCTGAAAGGTGTGACGGTCGAGCCCGGGCGGGCCCGGTCGGGAGCCCGCCCGGCGGTGCGGGTCAGGAGCCGGCGACGGCGAAGTCCTTGACCGATGCGGCGTTGTCCGGATTGACCAGCACGCAGTCGACGGACTGCTTCTCGGGCTGGTCGGCCTTGCCGTTCTTGATGTACGCGTCGGCCTGGTCGACGGCCATCTGCGAGATCTTGCTGGCGGGCTGCAGCACGGTCGCCTTGATGCCGTTCTTCTGGATCGAGGAGACGACGTCGGGGCTGCCGTCGAAGCCGACGACGATGATGTTCTTCTTGCTGGAGGCCTGCACCGCCGCGTACGCGCCGAGGGCCATCGTGTCGTTGCCGGCGATGATGCCCTTGATGTTCGGGTGCGCCTGCAGGATCGTCTGGGTCTTCTGCAGCGCCTCGGCCTGGTCCCAGTTGGCGCTCTGCTGGGCGACCATCTTGAGGTCCGGGTACTGGTCGAGCACGCCGTGGTAGCCCTTCGAGCGCACGCCGGCGTTGGTGTCGGTGGGCTTGCCGAGCAGTTCGGCGTACTCGCCCTTGCCGTCCATCAGCTTGGCGAACTCCTGACCGCCGAGCCCGGCGCCCTGGGCGTTGTTGGAGACGATCTGCGCCACCGCGACGCCGGACTTGTTGATCTCGCGGTCGATGAGGAACGTCGGGATCTTGGCGTCCTTGGCGCGCTGGATCGCGGTCACCGACGCGTCGGCGCCGGCGTTGTCCAGGATGATCGCGGCGGCCTTGCGGGAGATCGCGGTGTCGAACTGCTGGCTCTGCTTGGTGGGGTCGTCGTCGTGGCTGAGCACCAGCGTCTCGTACCCGAGCTTCTTGGCCTGGGCGGCCGCGGCGTCCTGCTCGGCCTTGAAGAAGACGTTGTCGGGCGACGGGGTGATGATGACGATCAGCTTGGACGCGGCGGGCGCCGCGCCCGAGCCGGACGACTCCTGGTCGTCACCGCCGCCGCCGCAGGCGGTCAGGGCGAGGACGGAGGCGGTGCCGGCGGCGAGCAGAACTCTTCTCCAGGGGGATTTCACTTGTGATCTGTCCCTTCACGGACGAACGGGGGCTGTGTCAGGCGGTGCGCTTGGCGAGGTTGGACTGCAGACGCTGCTGCGCCTGCTCGGTGATGACGGCGAAGACGATGACGGCGCCCTTGACCACCGACTGCCAGAAGGTGGAGACGCCGACCAGCACGAGGCCGTCGCTGAGGAAGCCGATGACGAAGGCGCCCATGACGGTGCCGATGATGGTGCCGCGGCCACCGCTGAGCGCGGTGCCGCCGAGGACCGCCGCGGCGATCGCGTTGAGCTCGTACGTCGTGGCGGTGTCCGGGTACGCGGCGCCCAGCTCGGAGGTGAGCAGCAGCCCGGCCAGCGCGGCGCACGCGCCCGAGATCACGTACACGGCGATCTTGATGCGGTTGACCCGGATGCCGGAGAGCACCGCCGCGCGCTCGTTGCCGCCGACCGCGAAGATCCGCTTGCCGAACGGCGTCTTGGTGGTCACGACGATCGCGGCCGCGGCGACCACGACCATGATCCAGACGGCGACCGGGATGCCCAGCACGCTGTCGACGCCGATGAAGCCGAACCCGGTGTTGCCGCGCGCCTCGGTGCCGGCCAGGTCGGGATAGGTGCCGCCGTTGCTGTGCAGCTGCGCGGCGCCGCGGGCCACGTAGAGCATGCCCAGCGTGGCGATGAACGGCGCCACCTTGAACCGGGTGACCAGCAGGCCGTTGACCGCGCCGACCAGAGCGCCGACCACGATGCCGATGAGGATCACCACGGCGACGGAGAAGAACACCGTACCGCCGGGGAAGTTGAGGCCCTTGAACAGCAGGCCGCCGGCGACCATGCTGGCCAGCCCCGCGATCGAGCCCACCGACAGGTCGATGCCGCCGGTCAGGATCACGAAGGTGACCCCGATGGCCAGGATCGCGTTGATGGCCACGTGCTTGGTCATCAGGATCAGGTTGCTCTGCGTCAGGTACTCCGACGAGATCGAGCTGAAGATGATGATCAGGACGACGAGGACGACAAGCGTGCGACCCCGCAGCAGCAGCAGCGCGGCCCGGGCGAGCGCCGTGTTGCCCGGCTCGCCGGGCGGTGGCGCCGTGGCGGCGGGAGCCGGCGCGGCGACGTGCGTGTCTGTCATGAGGTCTCCAGGACGGTGTCGGAGGCGGAGGCGGCGACCAGCGCCTCCTCGGTGACGTTCTCGGCGGTGAACTCGGCGGTGATGCGCCCGCGGGCCATCACCAGCACCCGGTCGGCCATGGCCATCACCTCGGCCAGCTCGGAGGAGATGAACAGCACCCCGAAGCCCTGCGCGGCCAGGTCGGCCATCAGCGAGGCGATCTGCGACTTCGCGCCGACGTCGATGCCGCGGGTGGGCTCGTCGAGCAGCAGCACCACCGGGTCGGTGAGCAGCGCCCGGGCGAGCACGACCTTCTGCTGGTTGCCGCCGCTGAGCGCGGTGACCAGCGCGGCCAGGCCGGGGATCTTGATGGCCAGCTCGCCGACCTTGCCGCCGGCGGTGCGCTGCTCGGCGGAGGTCGCGAGCAGCCCGCCGCGGGTCATCCGGTTGATCGTGGCGAGCAGGATGTTGTCCCGTACGGACATGGTCTGCACGAGCCCGTCGCGCTGCCGGTCCTCGGGCACCAGCGCCAGACCGGCCGCCATCCGCGCCTGCACCGTGCCCTTGGGCTCGAGCCGGCCCTGCACGCGCACCTCGCCGGCGCTCGCCCGGCGCATGCCCATCAGCGTCTCCATGAGCTCGGTGCGCCCGGCGCCCATGAGCCCGTAGATGCCGACCACCTCGCCGGCCCGTACGGTCAGCGACACGTCGTCGACCTTGACGGTGCCGGGCACGGTCAGGCCCCGGACGTCGAGCAGGACGTCTCCGGTCGGCGAGCTGTTGCGCACGTAGAGCGAGTCGGGGTCGCGGCCCACCATCTGGCGCACGATCCAGCCGGTGTCGGTCCGGGTCATCGACTCGTGCGCGACCAGGCTGCCGTCGCGGAAGACCGTCACCCAGTCGCCGATGCGGCGGAACTCGTCGAGCTTGTGCGAGATGTAGATGACCGTGACGTCCTGGCGCCGCAGGTCGCCCATCACCTCGAAGAGCACGTCGACCTCGTGGTTGGACAGCGCCGAGGTGGGCTCGTCCATGATCAGCACGCGGACGTCGGTGAGCAGCACCCGGGCGATCTCGACGAGCTGCTGCTGGCCGATCGGCAGGTCGCCGACGAGCGCGTCCGGGTCGAGCCGGTCCTGGCCGAGCCGCTCGAGCACCTTCTTCGCGCGGCTGCGCTGCTCGGCGGCGTCGACGAACCGGCGGCCCCGGCGCAGCTCGCGGCCGGCGAACAGGTTCTCGGCGATCGTCATGTTCGGGAACAGGCTGAGCTCCTGATGGATGATCCCGATGCCGCGCTCCTGCGCCTCGCGCGGGCTGGTCAGCTGCACCGGCTCGCCCTCGAGCAGGATCTCGCCGGTGGTCGGCTGCTCCGAGCCCGACAGGATCTTCATGAGCGTCGACTTGCCGGCGCCGTTCTCCCCCACGAGCACGTTGACCTTGCCGCGGTACGCCGTGAACGTGACGTCCTTGAGCGCGCGCACGCCGCCGTAGTTCTTGCTGATGTGGTGTGCCTCGAGGATCTCGGGCATCACTTCACCGCCAGCTCGGTGGGCACCAGGAAGATCGTGCCCGGCGTCAGCGACGAGAAGGCGCCGTGGAAGTCGACCTTCTTGCCCTTGAGGCCGTCACGGTCGACCTTGGCGACGACGTCGGTCTTCACCTTGTCGTTGATCTGGTTGGCGACCTCGGCGTAGTCGATCTGGTTGGTGAAGTCGCCGAACGAGATGAACCCGACCGCGTCGCGCACGGCGGTGCCGGCGATCACCGGGCCGGTCGCGATGGTGATCTTCAAGGGCTTGCCGCCCGGCCGGGGCACCTCGACGGTGACCGGCCCGGTGGGCGCGGTGGTGTCGACGTCGGTCACCGTCCCGGAACCTTTGACCATGAAGGCGTACGGGCTGCCGGTGCCGGCCTGCTTGCCGTACTGCTTGCCGGCCGCCGCCGGGTCCTGGTCGATCGCCGCGGCCACCGTGGTGATGTCGACAGCGTTGTCGTGCACGGTCGGCACGATCTTCTGGGACCAGTTGTCGGCCACATAGGTCTTCGGGTCGGTGGCCGACTGCGCGGCGGCCGTCTGCCCGTCCTTCTCGTAGACGTAGACGCCCGGCACCTTCGAGCAGGCCGACGCCAGCGCGGCTGCCGTTGCCGCCGCGACGACGAGGGCGGCCGCCCGGCGTGTGATCACCGTCATGCTGAATATCCATTCATAGGCGATTGGGCATGCCCTCACTGTGAATCCTCGATGTCGTTCTTGTCAACGGTTGATTCCGGACCGCTCGGAGTTGCTTGACGGCGGTGATCCGCGCCGCTTACGGTGCCGATGTGATACCGATGCAGGGCAGAATTTCTATGCGCCCCGGTTGCCGGGACCCTGGCCGGCGGGGCGGCGGCCGAATCGATATTCTTCTCCGGCCGCGGTGACGCACACGGGAGGTCCGAGTGGCAGAGCGCTTTCCGGCGGCGCGCACGACCGGGCTGGACGAGATCGCCACCGATCAGATCCGGCTGCTGACCAAGGTCGCCCGCATGTACCACGAGCGCGGGCTGCGCCAGCCCCAGATCGCCCAGCAGTTGCACATCTCGCAGCCGCGCGTCTCCCGCCTGCTCAAGCGGGCGGTCGAGCTCGGCATCGTACGCACCACCGTGATCGCCCCGAGAGGCGTGTACGCGGAGCTCGAGGAGCAGATCGAGCAGGCGTACGGCGTCACCGAGGTGATCGTGGCCGACACCGACGACCACGCCGACGAGAGCCAGGTCATGCGCGCGCTCGGCGCCGCCGCAGCGGTCTATCTGGAGACCACACTGATGGGCGGCGAGCGCATCGGCGTCTCGTCCTGGAGCTCCACGATCCTCGCCACCGTCGAGGCCATGCACCCCCGGCCCACCCAGGTGGCCGACCAGGTCGTGCAGATGCTGGGCGGGGTCGGCAACGTGACCGCGCAGACCCTCGCGACCCGCATCACCGGCCGGCTGTCCGCGCTGACCGGCGCGCAGGCCGTGTATCTGCAGGCGCCCGGCCTGCTCGCGTCGGGCGACATGCGCCAGATGATGGTCACCGACCCGAACATCGAGCCCGTGCTCAAGGCCTGCGAGGAGCTGACGATGGCGCTGGTCGGCGTCGGCAGCATCGAGCCGTCGCCGCTGCTGCGCGAGAGCGGCAACGCGTTCGCCGAGAGCGAGCTGCCCGGCCTGCGCACGGCCGGGGCCGTCGGCGACGTGTGCATGCGGTTCTTCGACTCCGCGGGCCGGCACATCGAGTCCGGCTTCGACGAGCGGGTGCTCGGCATCCCCGCGTCGACGCTGCGAGCCGTCCCCCGCCGCGTCGCCGTGGCCGGCGGCCTGCGCAAGGCGAACGCCATCCGCGCCGCCCTGCGCGGCGGCTGGGCGAACGTGCTGGTCACCGACCTGCAGGTCGCCCGCAGCCTGATCGACGCCTGAGCCGGCTCACCAGCGCTGCCGATCCGCCGCGGTGTCGCCTCGGGCCATCACGCGCTCGCCGGCGCCTCGTCGTCGCCTGCGTCTCGTGTCCATGCCCTCGCCTGCACCGCTTGTGCTCGGACCTTGCTCGCGCCTTGCTACTTGGGCACGCGCCACTTCGGTGCGTCAGCCTCCACCGCCGGCCCCATCGGTGCGTCCGCCTCCACCGCCGGCCCCATCGGTGCGTCCGCTCCACCGCGCCAGACGCGGGCGTCCGGCTCCACCCGCGCGCCCCCACCGGCCTACCCCTTCTCGCGCCGCAACTCGTACGTCTGCCCGCAACCCGTCTCGCGCCCAGACGCCGCGCGGCCCTTTGTCGTTCGCGCTGCACCCCTGCCGCCTCGCGCCTCGCGCGCCCCCACTGGCCTACCCCTTCTCGCGCCGCGACTCGTACGTCTGCCCGCAACCCGTCTCGCGCCCAGACGCCGCGCGGCCCTTCGCCGTTCGCGCTGCACTCCTGCGGCCCCGCGCCCCGCGCCCCGCGCCCCGCGCCCCGCGCCCCGCGCCCCGCGCCCCGCGCCCCGCGCCCCGCGCCCCGCGCCCCGCGCCCCGCGCCCCGCGCCCCGCGCCCCGCGCCCCGCGCCCCGCGCCCCGCGCCCCGCGCCCCGCGCCCCGCGCCCCGCGCCCCGCGCCCCGCGCCCCGCGCCCCGCGCCCCGCGCCCCGCGCCCCGCGCCGACGATTGTCTGGCACGTCACGTCGATGTGCCTGTGGACAACGCACTTTTGCGGCCGCGCTTGCCGTATTTTCGGGCCAGCCCCCTGGGTGGGCGGGGTGGGGCTGGTTCAGGACGAGGCGACCACCGGCTGGCGGAGGATGGTGCGCAGCTTGGCGGGCGCGACGCGGCGGGCGTCGCTCAGGTAGATCTCGTGGTGCTTCCCGGTCTCGCGCAGCCCCTGCCCGGGCAGGAACTCGTCGTGCAGACGCCTCAGCACCTCCGCCTCGTCGTCGTACGGCCCCACGTGCAACGTCTGCACGCACCGCCCCTCGGTCAGCGTCTCCAGCCGCACGTCGCTCAGGCGCGCCGGTCCCTCCTTGCCGGCGACCGCCTCCGCGAGCATGTCTCGATCGATCCAGTCCGGCACCATGATCATGAGGGTCCAGTCCCAGCGGGACTTGTCGCGCCGGGCGGTGAACGTGGCCAGGTCGTCGGCCCACCACAGGCCCTCGAGCGGCATGACGACGTAGTCGCGGCCGAGCCGACGCTTGCTGGCGAACTTCAGCGCGTACGCCAGGGGGTAGAGCGCCTCGGTCGCCTGCGCGAAGGCGGGGCCGGTGTTGGGGTCGCCGTGCCCGTCGATCATCAGGTACTGCAGCGGCGGGACGTCGACGATGCGGAACTCGCCGGGGCGCGCGTGGTAGGCGTCCAACTCCTTCTTGAAGTCGGCTTTGGTCGTCATCGCGCGAGACTACGCCGCAGAATGGGCGCGTGGAGACCGACCGGTTGACGCTGCGGCGGTGGCGCGACGACGACCTCGACGCGCTCGCGGCAATCAACGCCGACCCGCAGGTGATGCGCCACATCCTGGACGGCTCGGTGCGCGACCGCGGGCAGAGCGCGGAGAGCCTGCGCACGATGATGCGTGACTGGGACGAGCGCGGGTTCGGGCTGTTCGCCGTGCAGGAACGCGCGTCGGGCGAGCTGATCGGGTGGGCGGGGCTCGCGGTGCCCGCCTTCCTGCCGGAGGTGCTGCCCGCGGTGGAGATCGGCTGGCGGCTGGGCCGCCGGTTCTGGGGCCGGGGGTACGCGACCGAGGCGGCCGCGGCGGCGCTGCGGTTCGGCTTCGACGAGGTGGGACTGGACCGGGTCGTCAGCATCCGGCACGTCGACAATGTACGGTCGGCCCGGGTCATGGAGAAGCTCGGTCTCGTGCACGAGTTCGACACGGTCGTGCCGGTGCACGAGCAGCCAGTCGCCGTGCACGCGATCACCCGTGCCCGCTACGGCGAGGGTGCAGCGGGGTGAGCGACGCCCACCTGCTGGCCGTGTTGCTGGGCGCGGACGTCGAGGCGGCCCGCGCCGCCGCGCTACAGCTCGGGTCGCGCGGCGATCGGGCGGCGGTCCCGGCGCTCCTGGACGTGCTGGGGACGACCGGGCATCCGAGGCTGCGCAACGCGGCCGCGCTGGCGTTGTCGGACCTGGAGGCGCCGGAGGCGTTCGAAGTGATCGCCGGCCTGCTGCGGCAGGAGCACACGCGCGGACTTCGCGGGACGCTGCTGTACGCGCTGCGGCCGTACGACTGCACGCCGATCTTGCCGCTGCTCGTGGACATCGTCGTGGACGACACCTACGAGAGCGCCCGTGAGGCGGCTGCGCTCATCGACCGGACGGGCGTGGCGCTCGACGACCGGAGCGCCGAGCGGCTGCGTTCCGCGTACGACTCCCCCGGCACGTATGCCGTGCGCGACCCGGAGCGGCGCGAGGAGGTGATCGGCCGGCTGCTGGAGCTCAGGGAGGAGTCGCGATGACGGCGACGCCGGGCGCGCTTCAAGCCAGGGCGTGCAGACCGGTGATCACCACGAGGGCGGGCGCGCAGGCGAGCGTGGACAGGAAGATGGCGTCGCGCGCGAGGATCAGCGCCGTGCCGAAGCTCTGCGCGTACAGGAAGATGTTCTGCGCGGTCGGCAGCGCCGCGAGCACCGTCACCGCGTACGTCTGGGTGGGTGTCAGCCGCAGGGCCAGCGCCAGCAGGAAGGCGAGCGCGGGCATCACCGCGGTCTTGAGCACGACCGCGGCGACGACGGGCAGGCGGTCGGGGCCGGGCTCGAGCACGCGGCGGCCCGACAGCGACATGCCGAAGACCAGGAGCACCACGGGCACGGCGGCCTGGCCGATCGCGGTGATCGGCTCGGCCAGCACGGAGGGGATCCGCAGGCCGGTCACGGCGACGACCACCCCGAGCGCGACGGCGACCGTGAGTGGCATCCGCAGCGGCACGGTCAGTGACGTACGCCAGGAACTGTGACCCGTCGTGACGAGCTGCAGCAGCGTCAGCGCGATCGGCGTGATGACCAGCAGCTGCAGCATGACGATCGGCACGACCAGCGCGGTGTCGCGCAGCACGTAGGCGGCCACCGGGATGCCGATGTACGTGGCGTTGGTGTAGCCGCCGGCGAGGGCGCCCACGATGCGGGTGCCGGGGTCGCGGCGGCGCGTGGTCAGCGCGTGCAGCCCGAAGCACAGCAACGCCGCGGCCGCCGAGACCAGCAGCGGCCGGGTGAACAGCGCGCCCGGGTCCGACGCCGCCGCCCCGCTGAAGATCAGGCAGGGCGTGAGGATCGCGTACGCCAGCCGGCCCGCGACCGTCTGCGTGTCGGCGGGCAGCCGGCCCCACCGCCCGGCCACCCAGCCGGCCAGCACGATCACGCCGATGACCGCGAACCCGGAGAACGCGTCCGCTATGAGTTCAGCTCCCGCTCGATCGCCGCGGTCAGCTCGGCGTCGTCCGGCGTGACCCGCGGCGAGAACCGGCCGGCGACCTCACCGGTGCGCGAGATCAGGAACTTCTCGAAGTTCCACTGGACGTCCTGGTCGCCGGCGAGCGCGTCGTAGAGCGGGTGGCGCTGCGGACCCAGCACGCTGATCTTGGAGAACATCGGGAACTGCACGTCGTACGTGCTGCGGCAGAACTCCGCGATCTCGGAGTCGGTGCCGGGCTCCTGTCCGGCGAAGTCGTTGGCCGGGAACCCGAGCACGGAGAACCCCTGGTCACACAGCCGCTCGTGCAGCTTCTCGAGGCCCTCGTACTGCGGGGTCAGACCGCACTTCGACGCGACGTTGACCACCAGCAGCACCTGCCCGGCGTACGCGCCGAGCGTGGTGTCCTCGCCGGTGATGGTCTTCAGCGGGATCTCCTGGATCGCCGTCATCGGTGCCCCCGATCGTTGTGGGGCGGTACATCCGCCCTGGCGAGGGTACTTGCCCGGGGTGACCGACCTCGACACGCCGCTCGCCCTCGACGATCCCGCGGCTCCGCACAGCGCCAGCGGCGAGCAGGTGTGGACCCACGACCTCAGCGGGGTCGCGCCGCCCGCCCGCCCCGGCCGCCGCTGGATCCCGAAGCGCGTGGTCGCCACCCCACCGGCGTACGACCACCCGCACGGCCTGCGGATCATCGAACGGGTCGAGGGGCTGGGCATCGAGGTGGAGCGGCTCAAGTCGGCGCGGCTCACCGGTCTGCGGGGCGAGAACGACCGGCAGACGTACGCCCGGGCGAAGTCGACGATGGCGATCGTGGTGAGCCCGCCGTCGCGCCGCAAGCTGCAGCCGATCGCCCCGAGCGCGGACTGGCGCTTCGACCTGGCCGAGGGCTGCCCCGCGCACTGCCAGTACTGCTACCTGGCCGGCTCGCTGT
Source organism: Actinoplanes sp. URMC 104 (assembly GCF_051386375.1). NCBI lineage: Bacteria > Bacillati > Actinomycetota > Actinomycetes > Micromonosporales > Micromonosporaceae > Actinoplanes > Actinoplanes sp. URMC 104. The sequence goes on from NZ_JBPQTO010000011.1 coordinate 745,605, forward strand.
CCGGGCCGCCGGTGACCCGCGTGTACGCCGACCTCGACGACATCCTCGACGGGCTCACGCCGTACGTGGGTGAGGGCACTGTCACGTCGCGCCGGGTGGCCCGCCGCGACGAGGGCACCACGTTCGAGGCGTCCTGCTACACCGACCCGCTCGCGCTGGAGCACCTGACCGGCAGCTGGCGGCGGGCGGTGGAGCACTTCGGCGCCTGGGAAGCGCCCGTGCAGCTGCGGTGGACGACCAAGTTCGCCGACGTGGACACCTTCGTGGGGCTGGACCACCGGGGGCGTACGCGGGTGCGGTTCAGCGTCAACTGCCTGCCGGTCACCACCCGGATGGAGGGCGGCACCACTCCCCTGCCGGAGCGCCTGGCCGCGCTGCGCAAGCTGGCGCTCGACGGCTACCCCGTGGGCCTGACGATCGCGCCCATCATGACCGTCGACAACTGGCGCGACCACTACGGCGAACTGCTCGACGCCGTGGCGGCCGCCGTCGACGGGGTGCCCGGCCTCGACCTCACCGCCGAGCTGATCACCCACCGGTTCACGCCGGGCAGCAAGGAGGTGCTGCTGGGCTGGTATCCGCGCACCCGCCTGGAGATGGACGAGCAGTCCCGCACCCGCAAACACGGCAAGTTCGGCGCGGTGAAGTACGTCTATCCCCGCGAGGTGATGGCCGAACTGCGCGGCTGGTTCGAGGCCGAGCTCGCGTCCCGCCTCCCCTCCTGCCGCATCCTCTACTGGACGTAGTCAGGCTGGGGCAGCTATCGGCGACGGAGCCGGTCGAACCCCTTCGGGGATGCGAGCCCGTCCAGTTCCCGTACGATCGTCCGCGCGCACTCGCCGGGCCCGGCGGTCGTGGTGTCGACGGCGATGTCGTACTCGCCGTGCTCGTACACCAGCGTCTGCGAGCCGGCCAGCCCGAGCGGCCGGTCACCGCGGGCCCGCTCGCGGCGCTCGAGCTCCTCGGGCGAGCACCGGACCTCCACCAGCGTCACGTCGTAGCCGGCCAACGTCGTGAGCAGGTCCGCGACCCGCCACCGCTCGCTGAGCGGGTAGTCCATGATGACGTGGTTGCCCGCCGACGCGAGCGCCGCCACCGCCCGGTGATAGCCGAGCCGGGTCCTCCTCAGCATGTCGCCGATCTCCGCCTCGTCGAGCACCCGGGTGTGCACGGTCGAGCGCATCGCCCCGATCGCGTCCACGGGCACGAGGAACCACGGGTCGGCCAGCAGCGGCAGCAGGGCCCGCCCGATGCTGCTCTTCCCCGAGCTCGAGGCCCCGTTGAGCAGGATGATCCGGCCCGGTCGATCTGCTGCCACGACCAGACCTAACCACACCTTCGGCGTCGGCTCGGCTTACCTTCGCGGGCGTGGCTGATCGCATGTGGCACCGGAACTCCGACGTCTCCCTGGTGATTCGTACTGACTTCGGCCATCCGCAGGAATGGGAAGAGACTCAGGCGGCGATCAGTGAACCGCAAACGGAGGAAGGGTTCGCAGCCTTCGTTGCGTTCGTGGATGACCTCGCGTACGAGAATGTCACGTCGTCACAATTGTTGGAGATGGTGCCTGAGGACGTGGATCAGGCTGTCGCCTTCCTCGTCGACGCGAAGACGCTCACCGACCCGGACCACCCGGTCCTGGTGGTCAACCTCTACGACTACGGGGAAGGCCTGGTGGACCCGGGGAAGGGGCCTCAATACGGTGCCACGTTCCGAGTCGTGCCATCGGAGATGTGGTCGGTTCAGAACAACCTGACCATCTCGAACATGGATGGGGAGGAGTTCGCCGAGAACGTGGACGGCGACGGCATCTTCCGCGGCTTCCGGTAGAGCCATGCGGTGGGTACTTAGGCCGGCGGGATGACGACGGGCCGCGACACCGCAGACCTGGGGGAAAGAAGCCGGCACAAGCAGGTCCGAGTCCGGGCTGCGGCCGCCTCGCACGGGGACGCGAGCCCCGATCTGCTGACCGCGATGGCTCAGGATCCGTCCCGGACGATCCGGCGCATCGTCGCCGGCCGGGTCGACACTCCTCCGGATGCCCTGCGGGAGCTGGCCGGCGACGCCGACCGCGCCACTCGCCAGGCCGTGGCCACCAACCCCGCCACACCGGCCGAGGTCATGATCGCCCTGCTGTCGGATCCGCACTGGTCAGTCCGGTTGTCCGTCATCGACAACCCCTCCATCGACCGCACTGTGCAACACGCGATGTGCCAGGCAACGGACAAGGACGTACGGCTGGTGCTGGCTCAGCGCCCGGGCCTGCCCGCCGGCATCAGCGCGCGGCTGGCCCGCGACACGAAGCGCGTGGTCCGCGAGGCGCTGGCCCAGTGCACCGACGACCCGGCCACCCTGCAGCTGCTGCTGCGCGACGACGATGCCCGCGTGCGAGGCTGCGCCGGCATGAATCCTGGCACCACCGTGGCGCAGCGCCGGCAACTCGTACGCGACCCGGCCTGGGAGGTTCGCAGCTCCGTCGTCCACGCGAAGGCGGTCCACGGCTGGGAGATCCCCGAAACCGATCTCCTCGTGCTGGCTCGGGACAGATCAGCCACGGTCCGGTACTGGCTGGCGAACCTGCCCGGCGCCACCCGGCGCGTGTACGAGGTTCTCGCCGACGACCCGGACGCCGACATCGCCTTCAACGCCGGACTGTGGCTGCTGCCCGCCGACGACCCGCGCCATCCCGATGCCGCCCGAAATCCGAGCGGGCACGCGCTGCCCGACATGCTCGAAGGAATGAGACTGACGCAGCGGCATTACGCCAACCCGGAATACCTGGGACGACCGATCCCGCAGATAACCGACATCCACACCGCGGAGCAGAGGTGGGAAGTCGGGTCGAATGGTCGGCAATGACCGCAACAGGAGAAACTCTCGCTGCAGCTCTAGTCTCGTGCGCTCCCCTGCCGCGCAGGTCGCGCGGTGGACGGTGCAGCGATGTGTCGAAGCCCCTTGCTGTGTAAAGGCTCGCTAGAACTCGGTATCGCCTCGGGCAAGGTTGCGCAGTGCGATGACGTAGCGGTCTGTCGCGTACTGCTGCACCATGCGTGTGACGGGTCCACCAGCTCGCGCCAGAAGCGATGCCGGCCGGCTGAACGCCCGGATCCGGAACTGCACGTCGCCCGCGCCGGTCCGGTGAACAATAAAGGCTTCCTCACCCCGTTCCGGATGACCCGGCAAGGTTCCGTACGCGAACCCGCGACGGCCGACCTCATCGACGGTGTAGACCACGCGGCACGGGATCGTGACATGCAGGACCGCGGGACCGGCGCGAAGCACGACGTCAGTTCCTGGCGCCGGACTACCGCTGGAGGCGATGACAGCAAGGCCAGCCTTCTGATGCATGCGCCACTCGAACAGCGCGGCAACTGCACGCTCGAAAACCTCCGGGCCGGTGCCGATGATGACATCGCGACGTACATGGCCATACCCCGCGGGCAACGACTCGGCCCTGGTGGCGCCCACTTCCTCGTATGTCAGGCGGGCAGCGGCCAGCTCCGCCAAGGACCTGGTGACTTTGCGCCGCATTGGGTCACGGTAACTGGATCTCAGGCCGAGTTCCGCCGGCCCGTCACCCGCAGAGCCTGGTCCAGTCACCCTTGTCCACCAGGTAGCCCAGGCCGTTTCTCTGCCCATCGCCATCTGTCAACGTGATGGTGAGCTGGGGAACCTCGTCGCCGCAGCGAAGGGGCGTGGTGAACTCGGTGATGGAGCGGCCGATGATGATCGGCGACTCGATCGCCACGGGCATCTCGTCGACAAGGACCGATCTCACCTGAGCATCTTCGGAACTGAAGTTGGCCAGACTCCATTGCAGCCGCACCTTGTGGTTCGCACCCGTGAGGGCAGCATGGGCCAACGTCACCGAGCCGCCTTGGTTGCTCCTTCTGCCGATCGTCACGCCCACGGCGCCGGCGACAAGCCCGATCGCCAGGGCGGCGGCGGCCATGACAAGGCGCCGGTCGTACGGCTTCCTGGGCGCGGCGCTGCCCCGTCCCGACACCTCGTGCGTGAGATCGATTTCCACCTGGCTCCGTCCCGGCCATCGTGCCTCGAGATCCGCGGTGAATCTCCGCACTCATCGCTCGTCTCGGCGCAGTGAAGCGGAGAAATACCGCCAGCCCACCGTATTTATGTCTGACTTCCAGCCGAGGGCATCGAGCCGGACCTGCAACTCGTCGGGAGCGTAGAGAACCTTGACGGCGCGAAAAGCCCGACCTCCGGAGACTTCGCGATGCACTGCCGGAGCGGGCTGTTCGGGAGCCGGCCGTTCGACCGCGGCAACGGCCGGCAGTTCGTCGATCACGAAGACGCTGCCGCCTGGTTTCAAGCAGTCGGCGACAAGCGCCCAGAAGGTGTCAAAGCGCTGCGGGGGCACGTGTGACAACCACGCGGAGAAGAAGACGAAGTCGTAGCGTTCCTGCGGCCGCCACGTGAACAGGTCAGCTTCGACGAAACGCACGGGAGCCGTCCCGACGCGCTGACGGCAGATCGTCAGCGCCTCCGGTGCAGCATCGACAGCAGTCACTTCTGTTGCGTGGCGGGCGAGTTCGGCCGTCCACTGTCCGGTCCCGCACGCCAGTTCCAGTGTCTTACCGAAGGGCGCGAGCTGTTCGAGCCTGGTGAGGAGTTCAGCTCGCGCGTCCGCGTCGGCGTGAACGTCCAACGGGTACGTGGAGTCGTATTCAACGGCACGTGTCCGGTAGTAGGCGATCTGCTCGGTCAGCAGGCTGTCCAGTTCGTCATCGGCCATGGCGCCAGGATGCCAGGCGCGGCGGGTGATCTCGTCGTCGCAGAGGATCTGCAGGAACTCCAGGTAGCCGGGGTCGCCGCCCTGGGCAACTTCACGCACACTGCACCGCACCACAGTCCAAGCACGCGGCAGATCAGTCCGCCGCATGCGGCAGCGCTGATCCACGCCGCAGCTCAGGCGCACATCAGATCAGTCCGCCGCGCACCGCACCGCACGAGCTCGCCACAGCACAAGCGCACGTCAGGCCGGCCCGCCGCACGCCGCACGGCGAGCGCGCACGAGAACGGCTCGAGCGCACATCAGGCCAGCCCGCGGCGCGCCACTCAGCGCGCACGAGAACTGCTCGACCGCAAGTTGTCCACAGACGGCGGTCGTCCACAGGGCGCGCCGCAGAGGCCCGCCCTTTCGGCCACAATGGCCGACGGGGGCTTCCCCCGGTGGAGGGTGGGCTCTCTGCGTGGGCGGCAACCTGCGATCTTGATGAGCGGGAGCTGCCCAACCGCCCCTACTGGCGCGGCGGCGAGTTCGGCCCGCTGGGCCCCGGAACATCCCCCGGCAGGCCGGAGTCGTCCGGATGGTGCTCGAGCACCCGGGCGGGTCCGGGGCGTTCCCCCCGTCCCGGCAGGTCGGTGAGGTCGATGGGCCGCTCGAATTCGGGCTGCTCGTTCGGCTCGCGAACTGACATGTCAGCCTCCTTCGTCTCCAAACGACGCGCATACCCGGACTCGGGCGGCTCATGCCGATGCAAACACTGCAAACGCTTGCTATCGCCATTTACATCTTTCTATCCTCGCAGAGGTAAGCGCTTTCCTGCATACGGATCGCCGAGTCGGCGTGGGTGGCCGGTTCGCAGCCCGGACGGTTGCGGACCCGAGACAACGGTTCGTAGTGGCAGCGCCCGGTATGCGACAAGGAGCGAGAAACCGTGAAACGATCAGCAAAACGCGCCCTCGTGGCGCTGGCGACGGGCGCCACCGGCGCGGCCATCGTGGCGGCACTGCCGCTGCCCCAGGCCAGCGCGGCGGCGGTCGGCACCGCGACCGGATACGCCTCGCAGAACGGCGGCACCACGGGCGGCAACGGCGGAGCGACCGTCCGCGCCACCACCGGCACCCAGATCCACCAGGCCCTCTGCAGCCGGGCCAGCAGCAGCACGCCGATCACGATCGAGGTCTCCGGCACGATCAACCACGGCAACACGACCAAGGTGTCGGGCGACAGCTGCAACACCGCGGCCGACCGGATCGAGCTCAAGCAGATCAGCAACGTCACGATCATCGGTGTGGGCGGCGGCGCGGTCTTCGACCAGCTCGGCATCCACATCCGCGACTCGAGCAACATCATCATCCAGAACGTGACCGTGCGGAACGTCAAGAAGTCGGGCTCGCCGCTGTCCAACGGCGGTGACGCCATCGGCATGGAGAGCACGGTGCGCAACGTCTGGGTCGACCACGTCACGCTCGAGGCGTCGGGCGGCGAGGCGGAGGGTTACGACGGCCTGTTCGACATGAAGGACGACACCCAGTACGTCACCCTGTCGTACAGCGTCCTGCGGAACTCCGGCCGTGGCGGGCTCATCGGCTCCAGCGAGAGCGACACCGGCAACAGCTTCATCACGTTCCACCACAACCGCTACGAGAACATCGACTCCCGTACGCCGTTGCTGCGCGGCGGCGTCGCGCACATCTTCAACAACTACTACTACAGCCTGAACGAATCGGGCATCAACTCGCGCGCCGGCGCCCGCGCCAAGGTGGAGAACAACTACTTCGAGGACTCCAAGGACGTGCTCGGCACGTTCTACACCGACCAGGCCGGCTACTGGGAGGTGGCGGGCAACATCCTCGACAACGTCACCTGGTCGGCGCCGGGCGAGGACACCAATCCGGCCGGGCCCAACCTCACGTCGACCACGAGCGTGAGCATCCCGTACGCGTACCGCCTCGACGGCGCGGCCTGTGTGCCCGACGTCGTGCGTCAGACCGCGGGCGCCAACACCGGCATCCGCACGTCCACCGGCAACTGCTCGACGACCGGCCCGACGACCCCCACGCCCACGACGCCCACCCCGACGACGCCCGGCCCGACCACGCCCACCCCGACGCCGACCCAGCCGAGCGGCACCAACCTGAGCCTCAGCGCGGGCGCGGACGGCTCGAGCAAGGCGAGCGGCACCAGCTACGGCAACGTCAAGGACGGCAACGCGAGCACCTACTGGGCCCCGAACGCCGCCACCGGCTCGATCTCAGTCAAGTGGGGCTCGGCCACCACGGTGTCGCGCATCAACATCCGTACGGCCTCGGGCGGCGGCACGATCGGCGCCTACCGCGTGCTGAACGCCGACACCGGCGCCGTGCTCAAGACCGGCAGCGGCGCGGGCGTCATCACGTTCACGCCCACCTCGCTCAAGAAGATCACCTTCGAGATCACGAGCGCGACGGCCGCCCCGCGGATCGCCGAGTTCGAGACGTACGCCTCCTGACCGGCAGGGGTGGCCCTGTCCGGGGTCACCCCTCCCCCAGCACCCGCCGCACCACCTCGTAGACCCGCTCCACCCCGATGCCGTGCTTGCGCGCGATCGCCTCGACGTCGTACCCCTCGCCGTACTCGGCCACGATGACGTCGTCGTCCGTGACCTCGTCCTCCCACCCCGAAGCCCCGTACGCGGGCGGCGGCGCGTAGTACTCGGGAGCCGCCGGCGCATAGGCGGGCGGCGCCGGATACGGCCCCGGCGGCGCATAAGGACCCGCAGCAGGCGGCGAATAGGGATCCGCGGCGGGCGGCGCGTAGGCGGGCGGCGGCCACACCGGCGCGGCAGGCAGCCCGGGGCCGGACGCCTGGGCGCCGCCGAGCTCGAGCCGCACCACGGCAAAGACCTCGTCGACGGTGAGGCCGTACCGCGCGGCGATCGCCTCCACCTCGTACCCGTCGCCGAAGTCCGCCACGACGCGGTCGCTCACGCTCTGCTGTGCCTCATCGCCGTTCGCCGCCACAGCGTCACGCTACCCCTGCGCAGGTGGGAGGGCGGCGAGCACCTTCTCCAGCGCCGCGGCGACGGAACGGGACTCGGCGGCCGTCATGCGGGCGGTGAAGAGCCGCTGGATCGCGTCGAGGTAGACGGGCGCGGCCGCGCGCAGGCGTTTGCGGCCGGCGTCGGTGATGACCGCGTACGCGGAACGCTTGTCGTCGGGGTTGGACTCGCGGCTCACCAGGCCGGCGGCGACGAGCTGGTCGACCACCCGGCTGACCCGCGTGCGGCTGACCACCGCCGCCTCGCCCAGCTCGCCCATGCTGAGCCGCCGGCCGGGCGCGGAGTTCAGCTCGAGCAGCACGTCGTACCAGGTCAGCGGCAGGCCGCAGCGCGCCTGCAACTCGCGGTCCATGCGCGGGACCAGGGCGGCGTGCACGCGCAGCAGGGCGGCCCAGGCGGCCACGTCGGTGTCGCTCATCACCCGACCCTACCCAACTCTTGTGCGTGCGCACGCATCGGCGTAAGAATGTGCGTGCGCACGCAAATCAACGAAGGAGTCGCCGTGAACCAGGTACTGCACATCTCCGCCTCGCCCCGCGGCCCGCGCTCGGAGTCGCTCGCGATCGCCCGCACCTTCCTCGACACGCTCCGCGAGGTCTCCCCGGAAACACCCGTCGAGGAGTACGACCTGTGGGACGGCACCCTGCCCGCGTTCGGGCCCGACGCCGCGGCCGCCAAGATGGCCGTCTTCGCCGGCGAGGAACCGCAGGGCGCCGCCGCGGACGCGTGGAACGCCGCGATCCGCACGTTCCGCCGGTTCGACGCCGCGGACCGCTACGTGTTCAGCGTGCCCATGTGGAACGCCGGGATCCCGTACGTCCTCAAGCAGTTCATCGACGTCGTGAGCCAGCCGGGCATGGTGTTCGGCTTCGACCCCGAGCAGGGCTACCGCGGTCTGCTGCGCGGCAAGCGCGCCGCGGTCATCTACACCAGTGCGGTCTACGGCCCCGGTCGCGGCCCGGCGTTCGGATCCGACTTCCAGGCGCCGTACGTGGAGGACTGGCTGCGCTGGGCCGGCGTGGACGACATCCGGACCGTGCACTTCCGGCCGAACCTCGCGACCGCCGACGCCGACGCGGGCCGCCGCCTCGCCCACGCGCAGGCCCGCGACCTTGCCAAGGTGTTCCTGTGAGGGCCGGGCTGTGGGCGCTGCCGGCGTACGGCGTCCTGCTCGGGCTCGGCACGCTCACGCACCAGCCGCCGGTGGACGACTTCGACGCGTACGCCCGCTACGTGACCACGGACGTGTTCCTGCTGAGCCATCTCGGCGGCAGCGTGTTCGGCGCCGCGCTGGCCATCCTCGGCGCCGCGGCGGTGACCGTCCACCTCGGGTACCGCCGCGGCGCGGTCGTCGGCCTGGTGCTGACCACGGTCGCGAACGTCTTCCTGGCGTCCGCGTTCGGCAGCGCCGCCTTCGTGCAGCCGGGCATCGGCCGCGCGCACCTGGCCGGCGTGCCCGGCATGGCCGCCCTCAACGACGACACGGCGTACGGCCCGGCGCTGTTCGCCACCGCGCTGTCCGCCTCGTTCCTGCTCATGGTGGCCGCGGTGGTGCTGGGGACGGCGATCGCGCGCAGCGACCCCCGGCTGCGGTGGCCCGGGGTCGCGTACGCGGTGCTGATTCCGGTCTTCGTGCTGGCGGGCCAGACGGTGGAGGTCGCGCAGCCTCTCGCGGGGTTCGCGTTCGCCGTGGCCACCGCTGTGCTCGCCGTCCGTCTGCCCTACTTCAGCGCCTCGAGCAGGCGGTCCACCTCGTCCGCGGTGTTGTAGTGGTAGAGGCTGGCGCGCACCGCCCCGCCGGTGGCGCGCAGCCCCGCCGCCTCGAAGTACTCCGCGGCGTAGTAGTCGCCGTGCGAGACGCAGATGCCCTGCTCCCCCAGCCGCCGCGCGGTCTCGGCCGGGTCCTGCCCGTCGACCCGGAACGAGATCGTCGGACACCGGTCGCCGCCCGCGGGCAGCACCGTCACGCCGTCCAGCGCCGACAGCCCCGTCAGCAGCTGGGCGGCCAGCCGGCTCTCGTAGTCCGCGGCCGCCGTCATGCTCGCCAGCAGGCGGCCGCGACGGGAGCCGTCAGCGCCGGACAGCCCCGCCAGGAAGTCGACCGCCGCGGTGATGCCCGCCAGCAACTCGAAGCTCAGCGTGCCGAACTCGAACCGGTCGGGCGCCCCGGCCGGCGACGGCACCAGCTTCGCCGGGTGCAGCGGCTCCCACACGGCCGGGTCGGCCACCACCGCGGCGTAGTGCGGACCCGACCATTTGTACGCGCTGGTCACGTAGAAGTCCGCGCCCAGCGCCGCCACGTCGGTGGGCCGGTGCGCAGTCGCGTGCACCCCGTCCACGTACACCTGGGCGCCCGCCGCGTGCGCGACGTCCGCGATCTCGCGCACCGCCGGCACGGTGCCGATCGCGTTGCTGGCCGCGGTCACCGCCACCAGACGCGTACGGGGCCCGACCAGCTCGCGGTACTGCTCCACCGGAAGCTCCCCGGTCGCCAGGTCGGCCTCCGCCCACCGGACGCTCGCCCCCGCCGCCTCCGCCACCTGCACCCACGGCCGCACGTTGGCGTCGTGGTCGAGCCGCGACACCACCACCTCGTCCCCCGGCCCCCACCCCCGCGACAGCGTCCGCGCCACCAGGTAGGTCAGCGCCGTCGCGCTCGGCCCGAACGCCACCCCCTCCGGCACGCCGCCCACCAGGTCCGCCACCGCCGACCGCGCCGCCGCCACGATCTCCCCGGACCGGCGCGCAGGCTCGTGCGCACTCCCGCGGTTGGACACCGCCGTCCGCATCGCCCCGGCGATCGCCGCGATGACCGGTTCGGCCGGCTGGGTGCCGCCGGCCCCGTCGAACTGCACGAAGCCCTCGGCAAGGGCGGGATAGGCGGACCGGATCCGGGCGACGTCGAGGCTCATGCCCCGAGCCTAGAAGCCGCCGCGTGCGGAAGCTCCCGGTGGCCCTTGATCGGGCCGAGAAGGAGGATGCCGGTGGAGAGGACGAACGCGACGGTCATGACCCAGACGGTGGGACGCAGGCCCAGAACGGTGCCGAGCAGCCCGCCGAGGAAGGCGCCCACCGGGATCGTGCCGTAGTTGATCAGGTGCATGCCCGTCACGACCCGGCCGAGGAGGTGGTGGGGCGTGTAGGTCTGGCGGAAGCTGTCCTTGATGATGTTGCCCGCGACCACCCCCATGCCGACTGCCATGCCTCCCACCATGACCGCAGCGAGCCGCAGGCCCGCGCCCGCGAGCGGGATAAGCAGGGCGAACGGGGCCGCGCCGAGCTGGCACAGCAGCATCCCGCGAGCCGTGCCGAAACGCCGGGCCACCCTGGTGGCGATCAGGGCGCCGAGGACCCCTCCGCCGCTCATGACGGCGACGACGACGCCGACCGTGCCGGGCTGGACGCCGTTCTCCCGCACCAGGAACACGACAAGGATCGACTGGTAGCCCGTCAGCGTGAGGTTCGCCGCGGCGCCGAAGGCGGCCAGGACCCGCAGGTACGGGTCGCGTGCCAGGAATCGCAGCCCCTCGGTGATCTCCGTCAGCAGGGCCCGGCGCGGGCTGCGCGCGGGCCGGCGTGGTTCGCGGTGACGCATGGCGAGCAGGCAGACGGTGGAGATCAGGAACGTGGCCGCGTCGGCGAGCAGGCCGAAGACCGCGCCGGCCAGCTGGGCGATGAGGCCGCCCACGCCCGGGCCGGCGACCTGGGCGGTCGCCTCGCTGCCGTGCAGCTTGGCGTTGCCCTCGGCCAGCCGGTCCGGGCCGAGCAGCGACGGCAGATAGACCTGGTACGCCGTCTCGAAGAACACCGACGCCGCGCCGGCCAGCAACGCCACCGTGAGCAGGTGCCCGATCGTGAGGGCGTCGAGCCAGGCTGCCACCGGCACGCTCGTGAACAGCAGCAGAGCCGCCACGTTGCAGGTGACCATCACCGGGCGGCGCGGGAGCCGGTCGACCCAGACGCCCACGGGCAGGCCGATCAGCAGCCACGGCAGCCAGACGGCGGCCTGCAGCAGAGCGACCTCCAGCGTCGAGGCGTCCAGCGTGCCGACCGCCACCAGCGGCAGCGCGACCGCGGTGATCGCACTGCCGAACTTGCTCGTGGTCTGACCCGCCCAGAACAGCCGGAAGTCCCGGTGCCCGGCGAGCCGTGCCCCTTCCGCTACCGGCGCAGTCACGGCTTGCCCGGCACGCCGTAGGCGAACACGAACACCGGTTGACGTCCGCCCGCATCCGGCGCCTGCCTACGCCGCCACCGCTCCAGCAGCTCGTTGATCTCCTCCCCCAGCTCCCGCAGCTCCTCCGGCGTCAGGTGCAGCCACTGGTCCATCGCGAACGTGCAGTCCCGCCAGCGCTCCTTGTCGTCGTCGCTCGCCGCGAACCACCCCCGGACCTGCCCCACCTGGTGGTCGAGGTTCAACGACTGAGCCGCGTCCGCCACCGCCGCCGTCGCCGGGTCGTCCTGGAAGTCGCTCGTGGACCACCGCACCCCCCGCGAGACGAGCCGCCACCACCGTTCCCGCCGATCCCGCGCCAACTCGGGCGCTTCCTCGATGAGCCCGCACTCCCCCAGCACCCGCAGGTGGTGGCTCACGTTCCCGATCGCCTGCCCCGTGGCGCCCGCCAGCACACTGGCCGTGGCCGGCCCATGCACCTTCAACACATCCATCAGCCGCCGCCGCAACGGATGCGCCATCGCAGCCAACACCCGAGAGTCACTGACCTTGCGCACTTCATCCGCCGTCATAACCGCACCCTCACATGCACAAGATCTGTTGCGCAAGAGTCATTGTGCAATTGGTCGGTATAAGGGACTTAAGCCGTGCCGAGTTTCAGCGGTCGGAGCGGCAAACTGCGGGCACGTAGTGCGGCGCTGGCGCCTGGCGCCTGGCGGCTGGGGGCTACGGCTGGCGGAGAAAGTTGCCGGGGCAGCGGCCGGACACTGAGCCAGGATCGCGGACGCCGGCTTGCACCGGGAGCTACCTTGCGGCCGGGGCGCTGCTCGCGGCCGGGACGCTGCTCGCGGCCGGGGGGTGCTGCTCGCGGCCGGGGCGCTGCTCGCGGCCGGGGGTGCTGCTCGCGGCCGGGGAGCTGCCTTGCGGCCGGGGGTGCTGCTCGCGGCCGGGGCGCCTCTAACGGCCAGGTGCTGCTGGCGGCCGGGCGCTGCTGGCGGCCGGGACGCTGCTGGCGGCCGGGACGCTGCTGGCGGCCGGGTGCTGCTGACGGCCGGGACGCTGCTGACGGCCAGCGGCTGGTCGCCGCGAAGGCGACCTTTGGGTAGCGGTTGGCGGCTCCCGGCCGAAGTTGCGTGCGGTAGGGCTGCGGTGACGACTGCGGAGGCAGCTGCGAGCGGCGGCTGAAACTGCACAGGGTGGGGCTGAGGCTAGACCCGGCTGGGATGGGCCGATCGCTGAGGTTGCGCTGACGGCGGGGCTAGCGACTGGAACTGCGCTGGGTCGGGCTGGACTCGGGCTGAGATGAAGCTGGCGGCTGAAGTTGCACTTGCGGCGAGGCTGAGGGCGCGGCTGGCGACTGAAGTTGCACTGGCGGCGCGGCTGAGGGGTGGGATTGGCAGCTGAACTGCGCTGGGAGCCGGCTGGCTCGACTGGGATCCGGCTGGCTTGACTGAGATCCGGCTGGCTCGACTGAGATCCGGCTGGCTCGACTGAGATCCGGCTGGCTCGACTGAGATCCGGCTGGCTCGACTGAGATCCGGCTGGCTCTACTGGGATCCGGCTGGCTCTACTGGGATCCGGCTGGCTCTACTGGGATCCGGCTGGCTCTATTGGGATCCGGCTGGCTACTGGAATCCGGCTGGCTCTACTGGGACCGGGCTGGACTCGAGTGGGATCGGGCTACTGACTGAAGCTGCACTGGCGGCTGCGCTGAGGCTGAGGACTGAGACTGCGCTGGGGTAGAGGCGAACTCAGCTGGGATGGGGTGCGGCTGGAGTCGCGCTGGAGGCGAGACTGAGGTGGGGCTAGGGACTGGAGCTGCGCTGGGGTTGAGCTGAATCTGGGCTGGGATGGGGCTGGTGGCTGAAGTTGCACCGGTGATGAGCTGAAGGGTGGGCTGGCGACTGAAGCGCTATGGCTGAGGCCGCACTTCGCGGCTGTAGCGTCGGCAGCAGTCACGGATAGTGGCTAGGCCTGCGGCTGACGGTAGGCCGCGCCAGCGGCGGCCGGGGCTGCAACTATGGCCGGGGCTGGAACTATGGCCAGGGCTGCAACTACGGCCGGGGCTGCAACTACGGCCGGGGCTGCAACTACGGCCGGGGCTGCGCGGCGCCTGCCGGCGGCACTGCGCTGAGTGCTGCGACCGGGTACGGCTGGCCGCCGGGCTGCGGCTGGCGGTTGGTTCTTCGGCTACGGCCAGCCGCTCGGGCATCACTGTGGCGGCAGGCTGCCGTGGCTGCTGGGGCCGCAGCTGGAACGGCGAGCGGTTCGCTGACAGGGGCCAACGCGCCGATGGTCGCAAGTGGCGAGCCGGATGGCTGCTCACCGCGGTCTGAAGGCCGACCCCCCACCAGGCGCGCAGCGCCGACCGTGACCGGCGAGGTTCGTCACCTCAGCCACCTACTTAGCTCGGCCTGCCCGACCTGTCTCTCCCACCGGAACCACAGCGCGGCAGCCAGACCACCCACCGCAAGGGGACCGCCGCCTCAGCCAGGCACCCAGCAGCGAGCAACCACCACCCCACGGTGACGGACCACCATGCAAGGTCAGGGGGCGGGTGACCACTGACGGCAATAAGACGCCCCACCGCCGTCAGTGGTCACCCGCCCCCTGACCGTCCCAGCGCAAGCAAGCCCACCCACTAACCGTCCCAGCGCAAGCAAACCCACCCACTAACTGTCCCAGCGCAAGGAAGCCCACCCCCTGACCGTCCCAGCGCAAGCGAACCCACCCACTGACCGTCCCAAGCGCAAGGCGGCCCCGGGAGCCGAGAGACCCCCGGGGCAATGACTCAGGCGAGAGCCCGCCGAAGGGCATCCAGCCGCAAGCCCCAGATCCGCTTCGACAACGCAGCCTCAGCGGCGAACGTCTCAGCAGCGTGATAGCTACCGGGATGCACATGCAGCTCGGTAGGAACCCCCGCCGCCATGAGGCGCTGGGCGAAAGCGATGTCCTCGTCGCGGAAGAGGTCCACGGTGCCGACGTCGATGAACGCCGGTGGGAGGCCGGAGAGGTCCGTGGCGCGCGTCGGGGCGGCGTACTGGTCGGCGGGCTTGCCGCCCAGGTACCAGGCCCACGCCTCGAGGTTGCCGGCCCGGTCCCAGATGCCGATGTCGACGATCTCGGAGCTGGACGGCGTCGTGTTGGTGTCGTCGATCATCGGGTAGATCGGCATCATGTACTTCAGCGCCGGGCCGCCGCGGTCGCGGGCCAGCAGGGCGGTGGCGATGGTCAGGCCGCCGCCCGCGCTGGCTCCGTAGATGGCCAGGCGGTCCGGGTCGAAGCCGAGCTCGCTGGCGTTCTTCGCCGTCCAGACCAGCCCCGCGTAGCAGTCCTCGACCGGGGCGGGGTGCGGGTGCTCGGGCGACAGGCGGTACTCGACGGACACCACGAGCGCGCCGACCTGGTCGCACAGCAGGGTGGCGTTGGCGTCTTCGCCTTCGACGCTGCCGAGGATCATGCCGCCGCCGTGGATGTAGAAGATGCCGGGCAGCGTGCCGGTGGCATTCACAGGGCGGTAGATCCGTACGGTGATGTCCGGCTCGCCCTCGGGGCCGGGAACCGTGCGGTCCTGTTTGCGGACGTTGGGGTTGTCGGGCACCTCGATGCCGCTGAGCATGGCCTCGACGGTCGCGCGGCGCTGCACGATGTCGGGGACCGCGTTGAAGCCGCCCGGCATGGCCTCGAGCAGCTGGTCGAGCGGGACGCGTACCTCGGGGTCGATCAGTTCACGGCGGGACATCCGTACCTCCACGATAGTTAGGCAGCCACTGAGAAGCCCTCGTAGCCCTTCGCGGCCACGTCGTCGCACTTCTTGCGGTACTCCCCCACGCCGCCGCAGTACGGCATGAAGACGCGGGTCTTGCCGGGCACGTTCGCGCCCATGTACCAGGAGTTGGCTCGCGGATAGAGGGTGTAGCTCGCGAGCAGGTTCACGTGGTCGACCCATTCGTCCTGGGCGGCCGGCGTGGGCTCGATGGTGCGCAGGCCCCGGTGGTCGAGGTGGGCGATGGCGTCGGCGACCCAGTCGACGTGCTGCTCGATCGACACGATCATGTTGGACAGCACGGACGGGCTGCCCGGACCGGTGATCATGAACAGGTTGGGGAAGCCGGCCGAGCCGATGCCGAGGTACGTACGCGGTCCGGCGCTCCACGTCTCCTTGAGCGACAGCCCGTCGCGCCCGCGGATGTCGACGTTGGTCAGCGCGCCGGTCATCGCGTCGAAGCCGGTCGCGTAGACGATGACGTCGAACTCGTACTCCCGCTCCGCGGTGCGGATGCCCTTCTCCGTGACCTCGACCAGCGGGGTGCGCTGCAGGTTCACCAGGTGCACGTCCGGCTTGTTGAACGTCTCGAAGTAGCCGGTGTCGAGGCAGGGCCGCTTGGTGCCGAACGGGTACTCCGGGCACAGGTCGTCGGCGGTCTGCTCGTCCCGCACGATCTCGTGGATCTTGCGGTGGATCCACCGCTTGCAGGTGTCGTTGGCCTCCTGGCTGGTGGCCAGGTCGGTGTACGTGGACAGCAGGTTGACCAGGCTGCCGCTCTCCCACGCCTCCTCGAACGTCTTGTCGCGCTCGGCGTCGGACACCTCGAGCGCCGACTTGGTCGGGACGACGACGGGCACGCCCGCGCCGGACTCCTTCTGCTGCTGCCGGTACGCGCGGTAGTTGGCGCGCATCTCGGCGACCTCGTCGTCGCGCAGCGGGCGGTTGCGGGCCGGCAGCGAGTACGAGGGGGTGCGCTGGAAGACGGTCAGCTCCGCGGCCTGCTCGGCGATCACCGGGATCGACTGCACGCCGGAGGAGCCCGTACCGATGATCCCGACCCGCAGCCCGGTGAAGTCGACCTGCTCGTGCGGCCAGCGCGAGGTCTGGTACGAGGTGCCCTTGAACGTCTCGATGCCGGGGATCTCGGGCAGCTTCGGCGCGGACAGGCAGCCGGTCGCCATGATGAGGAACCGGGCCGTGACCGCGTCCTCGTGCTCGGTGCGGACCAGCCACGTACGGTCGTCCTCGTTCCACGTCGCGCCGGAGACGCGCGTGCGGAAGACGATGTCCTTGCGCAGGTCGAAGCGGTCGGCGACGTGGTTGGCGTACTTGAGGATCTCGGGCTGCGTGGGGTAGCGCTTCTGCCAGGGGTACTCCTGCTCGAGGTCTTCGGAGAAGGAGTACGAGTAGGCGAGGCTCTCGACGTCGACGCGGGCGCCCGGGTAGCGGTTCCAGTACCAGGTGCCGCCGACGCCGGTGCCGGCCTCGAACACGACGGCGGTCAGGCCCTGCAGGCGCAGCTTGTGCAGCAGGTACATCCCGGAGAAGCCGGCGCCGACGATGACGGCGTCCACGCTCGGCGGGACGGTGCGATCGGATTGCTGTGCGGGTACGGACATGGGCGTACTCCTGAGCGGATCGGAGGCGGTCGCCGGCTCGGAGGCTGCGGCTCGACCGGAGGGACGTCACCAACGGTGACCGGTTCGTGACGTAGCCCACACCGTAGAATGCATTCTGCATTGGGTCAATGTTTCGGCGATGTTTCGTTCTCGCTGCGAAAGACCCGACGAATGCGGCCCCACCTGCGGCGGAGATCAAGGGCATTCACGCGCTTGAGTGGCATAGGTACGGTTCGGTCCGTGCCCGTCATCAACGAACCACGCTCGCTGCGGGCCGTCGGGCTCGGTCAGGTGGTGCGCGGCGGCCGCCGCACGCTCGACGACGTCTCCCTCACCGTGCGGGCCGGCGAGCTGGTGGCGGTGATCGGCGCGAGCGGCGCCGGCAAGACCACGCTGCTGGAGGCGCTGGCCGGGGTGCGCCCGCCGGCCGAGGGCGAGGTGCTCTTCTCGGGGACGCCCGGCCCGATCGGGTACGTCCCGCAGGACGACATCATCCACCAGCAGCTGCCGCTGGCCCGGACGCTGCGGTACGCCGCCCGGCTGCGCGGCGCGCCGGAACAGCGCGTCGACGAGGTCCTCGAGGTCCTGCGGCTCACCGGCCGCGCGGACACCCCGGTCGGCTCGCTCAGCGGCGGCGAGCGCAAGCGGGCCAGCATCGCGGTGGAGCTGCTGGCCCGGCCGTCCGCGCTGTTCCTCGACGAGCCGACCTCCGGGCTGGACCCGGCGTCCGCGGCGGACCTGCTCGCGCTGCTGCGCCGGCTCGCGGCCGACGGGGTGCCGGTGGTGCTGACCACGCACAACCCGGCCGACGTGCAGCGGTGCGACACCGCGGTGGTGCTCGCGCCGGGTGGGCGCCTGGTCTACGCGGGCCCGGCCCGGGACACCGCCGCCCACTTCGGCGCTGACGACATCGCCGGCATCTACGGACGGCTCGACGGGGCCCCGACCTTCGAGCACGACGCCGGTGGCACCGGGCTGCCCGGCGGCGCGACCACGCCGGCGCGCCGGCCCGCACCCCGCCAGACGCTGCTGCTCACCCGGCGCAACCTGGCCGTCCTGGTGGCCAACCGGCTGACCCTGGCCATCCTCGCCGGGTCGCCGCTGGCGATCCTGGCGATGTTCCTGATGCTGTTCAAGGCCGGGGCGTTCGAGCGGCCGGACCCGTCGACCACCGTGATGATCCTGTTCTGGATCGCCTTCGGGGTGTTCTTCTTCGGGCTGACCTACGGGTTGCTGCAGATCTGCACCGAGCTGGCGATCCTGCGCCGGGAGGTGTTCGCGGGGCTGCGGCTCGGGCCCTACCTGGCGGCGAAGGTGATCCTGCTGCTGCCGCTGCTCGCCGTGGTCGACCTGCTCCTGCTGGGCGTGCTGCGCGCGCTGGACCGGTTGCCGGCGCTGGCCGCTGCGGACTTCGGCGCGGTGTATGTGACCACCTTGCTCGCGTCGGCCTGCGCCCTGGCGCTCGGCCTGCTCTGCTCGGCGAGCGTGTCCGACGTGGCGCAGGCCGGCCTGCTGCTGCCGATGCTCTGCTTCCCGCAGGTGCTGTTCGTCGGCGCGATCCTGCCGGTGCCGCAGATGGCCGCGGTCGGCCGGTGGATGAGCTACGCGATGTCGAACCGGTGGTCGTTCGAGGCCCTGGGCCACAGCACCGGGCTGGAGGCGCTGTGGCGCGACGGGGGCTCGCCGCTGGGGCCGCCGCTGCTGGCGACGTACGGCGACAGCTTCTCGCGCCCGGTGTTGGTCGACTGGCTGATCCTCGGCGGGATGACCGCGGTCTTCCTGGCCGCGACGTGGGGGGTGCTGCGCCGCCGTGCCTGAGCTCGACGACCTGCGCGCCACCGAGTACGCCCACCTGGGCGACGAGGTCTACCTGGACTACACCGGCGCCGGCGTGTACGCGCAAGCGCAGCTGCACGCCCACCGCGAGCGGCTGGCGGGCCGCGCCTACGGCAACCCGCACTCGGAGAACCCGGCGTCGGTGGCCAGCACCGAGCTGGTCGAGTCGGCGCGCCGGGCGGTGCTGCGGTTCCTCAACGCCGACCCGGACGAGTACGCGGTGATCTTCACGGCGAACGCGACCGGCGCGTGCCGGCTGGTCGGGGAGGCGTACCCGTTCGGGCGCCGCCGCGGCCTGGTGATGACGTCCGACAACCACAACTCGGTGAACGGGATCCGGGAGTTCGCCCGCCGGGCCCGCGCCCGCCGGCGCTACGTGCCGTTGACCCCGCCCGAGCTGCGCATCCCCGATGCCTCGATCGGGACCGCGCTGCGCGGGCGCGGGTTGTTCGCGTTTCCGGCGCAGAGCAACTTCACCGGCGTCCGGCATCCGCTGCGCTGGGTGGACCGGGCCCGGCGGGCGGGGTACGACGTGCTGCTCGACGTCGCCGCGTACCTGAGCGTCAACGACCTGGACCTGTCCGCGGTCACACCCGACTTCGTGCCGATCAGCTGGTACAAGGTGCTCGGCTACCCGACCGGCGTGGGCAGCCTGGTCGCCCGCCGCGAGGCGCTGGCGCGGCTGCGCCGGCCGTGGTTCGCCGGCGGCACGATCGCCGCGGTGAGCGTGGGCACGGAATGGCACCAGCTCGCCCCGGACGAGACCGCGTTCGAGGACGGCACGCTCAACTTCCTGAGCATCCCGGACGTCGAGTTCGGCCTGGAGTGGCTGACGAAGATCGGCCGGGAGCGGGTCCGCTCCCGGGTGGGCGAGCTGACCGGCCTGCTGCTGGACCGGCTCGCCGCGATGCGGCACGGCAACGGCACCCCGATGGTGCGCGTCTACGGCCCGGCCGGCACCCGCGACCGGGGTGGCACGATCGCGTTCAACCTGCTCGCCCCGGACGGCCGCATCGTCGACGAGCGCCTGGTGGCGGCGGAGGCCGCGGCCGGCGGGGTGAGCCTGCGGACCGGCTGCTTCTGCAACCCGGGCGCCGGCGAGGGGGCCTTCGCGATCGGCCGGGGGCAGCTGCGCGGCTCGTCGCGCTGGGGGCTGCGCACGATCGACGAGTACCTGGAGCGGATCGGGCTGCCCAGCGGCGGCGCGATCCGCGTGTCGTTCGGGGTGGCCTCCACCCACGGCGACGTGCACCGGCTGCTCGACTTCCTCACCGCGACCTACCGCGACCGGCGGGCCGACACCACCGGGCTGGCCCCGAGGGTGCGCTGCTGACCGGCCGGCGCTCAGGCCTCGCGGCGGCCCGGCGTGATCAGCCCGGTCTCGTACGCGGTGACCACCACCTGGGCGCGGCTGGACAGGTCGAGTTTGGACATCAGCCGGGTGAGGTGGGTCTTCACGGTGGCCTCGCTGACGACCAGGGCGGCGGCGATCGCGGCGTTGGAGCGGCCGGTGCCGACCAGGCGGAGGATCTCGGTCTCGCGGGCGGTCAGCGGGGACAGCGCGGGCAGGGCGCGTCCCGGGCGGGCCGGGGGCACGAACGCCTCGACCAGACGGCGGGTGACGGCGGGGGCGAGCAGCGTGTCATCCTCGGCGACGGTCCGGATCGCGGCCAGCAGGCGTTCGGGCTCGGTCTCCTTGAGCAGGAAGCCGCTCGCCCCGGCACGCAGCGCGGCGTAGATGTACTCGTCCAGGTCGAAGGTGGTCAGCACGAGCACGCGCGGCGGCGACGGGCGGCACCGGGCGAGGATGCGGGCCGTCGCCTCGGTGCCGTCGACGCCGGGCATGCGGATGTCCATGAGCACGACCCGCGGCCGCAGCCGGACCGCGAGCTCGACCGCCTCCTCGCCGTCGACGGCCTCCCCGACGACCTCGAAGCCCGGCGCCGCGCGGATCAGGGCGGCGAGACCGGCACGGACGAGCACCTGGTCGTCGACGACGAGCACGCTGATCATGCGGCGGGGTCGTCTCCCTCCTCGCGCGCGGGCGCTGCGGGCAGTGGCAGGACGAGCCGGACCTCGAACCCTCCCCCGGGCCGTGGCGCAGCGGCGAGCGTACCGCCGTAGAGCAAGGCCCGTTCCCTCATGCCGATCAGTCCCTGCCCCGTACGCCCCCCGGCCGCGGCAGCCGGGGCCCGCGCACCGTCGTCACGGACGGTCGCGGTGAGCTCGGCGTCGCCGTAGCGCAACGTGATCGACGCGGTGGCGGGGGCCGCGTGCTTGAGCACGTTGGTGAGGCTCTCCTGCACGATCCGGTGCACGCACAGGTCCATGCCGGACGGCAGCGGGCGCGGCTCGCCGGCGACCTCGACCTCGACGGGCACCCCGGCGGCGCGGACCCGCTGCGCCAGCGCCAGGATGCCGGGCAGCCCGGGCGCGGGGTCGTCGGCGGCCGGGTCGTCGCCCTCGCCGGCGCGCAGCAGGGCCAGCACGCGGCGCATCTCGTCGAGCGCCTCGGCGCTGGTGGTCAGCACGGTGCTCAGTGCGGTCTCGGCCGTGGCGGGGTCGGCGCGCAGCACGTACCGCGCCAGACCGGCCTGCACCGACACCACGGACATGTGGTGGGCGACCACGTCGTGCAGTTCGCGGGCGATGCGCAGGCGTTCCGCGGTGACCGCCCGGCGGGCCCGTTCCTCGCGGTCGCGGGCCAGCCGCGCGTTGGCGAGCGCCAGCTGCTTGGCGCCGTCGCCGACCATGCCGACCACGGCGGGCACGGCCAGCCCGGTCAGCACCACACCGGCCGGCGAGGCGAAGTGGGTGGCGAGGCCGCTGACGATCCAGATGCCGCTGCCCAGGGCGCAGGAACAGACCGCGAGCCACCGCGGCTGGGTCGCGGCCACGGTGAACAGGGCCAGCAGCGGGCCGTACGTGGTGACGACCGGGCTGTAGCCGAGCGCGATCTGCCCGATCCAGAAGGAGCAGCAGACCAGCAGGACGGCGACGGGCGCGCGCCGGCGTACCGCGGTGGGCAAAGTGGCGAGCGCGGTGAGCAGCACGGCGGTGAGGTCGAACGGCCGCCACCGGCCCGTCGCGTCGTCCAGCCCCTGCAGGACGCCGACCGCCGCGAGCCCGCACGCCAGCAGGGCGTCCACCCCCTGCGGCCACCGGACGGCACGCCACCCCATCGGCGCACCATAGCCTCGGCCGGCGCCGCTGTCGTCAACCGAGCGGTGCAGCCGCGTACCGCAGGAGTCTTCATCCCGGCGCACCACGACACGGCAGCGACACTGCTCGATAGTCGGCAGCATGAGACGACTTCTGCTCGTACCCGTCCTGATCCTCGCGACCGTGCTGGGGTTCGCCCCGCCGGCGCACGCGGCGCCCGCGCCACCGTTCCCGCTGCACGGGCACTGCACGGTGGCCGGCCGGCTGTTCCTGTTCACCGCCTTCATCCGCTACACCGACGAAGCGTCCTCGAAGTACGTGATCCACCGCGTCTCCTGGAGCACGCAGCCGTCCTTCAAGCCGTCGCAGCTGGGCGTCTACATCCGCAAGAACAGCGGCGGCAACACGCGGGTGCAGGTCTGGGGCGGCACGACCGGCTCGCTGCGCGACGTCGGCGCCACCGGCGACACGGGTTCGCCGTGGGGCACGACGCAGTACTCCGTGAACACCAACCGGGGCGTCTTCGCCCGGGTGTACCTGAACCCGGACGCCACCTGCGCCATCCCCGTGATGAGCGTGTAGCCGGCACGTACGACGCCCGGGTCTCGGGGGTACCCGGGCGTCATGCCGCCGAGATATGAGAACTATGACCGGGTTGCCGTGGTGACCGGCTCGGACTCGGGCATCGGGGAGGCCATCGCGGTGGCGCCGGCCCGGGCCGGACACGACGTCGGATCACGTGGCGCTCCGACGAGAAGGGCGCCGGGACCACCGCGAGCACGCGCCGCGGGTGGGCTCCGGCGCGTACTGCGCGGCGAAGGGCGGCCTCGGACTGCCTGCATAGTTCGGCGGCGGCCGGGTACTGGGCCGCCGCCCACCTATGCAGAAGGAGCCGAGGATGACCAGCCCTGCCACCGGGGACGTCGTCGACGTCCTGACCAGCGACCACCGCGACGTCACCGCGCTGATCGGCGAGATCTGGACGATCCGCGACCCGATGATCCGCCGCGACCTGACCGACACCGCCATCAGCGAGCTGGTGCGCCACGCGGTCGCCGAGGAGATGTACGTCTACCCGGCCATGAAGAAGTACCTGCCGGACGGCGAGAAGGCGGTCGAGCACGACGTCGAGGAGCACAAGGAGCTCGAGGAGGCCATGAAGCGCCTCGAGGACGTCGACGTCAGCAGCCCCGAGTTCGACGAGGCGCTGCGCAAGCTCGAGACCATCCTGGCCGACCACGTGCAGGACGAGGAGAACGACCAGTTCCCCGAGCTGCGCCGCGTCATCCCGCGCGAGGAGCTGGTCGAGCTGGCCGGCAAGGTCGAGACCGCCAAGAAGCTGGCCCCGACCCGCCCGCACCCGAGCGCCCCCAACAACGAGCTGTTCCACAAGCTCGTCGGCCCCGGCGTCGGCCTGGTCGACCGGCTGCGCGACAAGCTCACCGGCCGCGCCACCAAGTAGCGCGGGCTCAGGCCGCCTGGAACGAGCGGCGCGACAGGCCGACCGAGTAGCCGTCCAGCTTCGTGAGCACCGGGGCGGCCGGGTCGGTGGCCGCGCCCAGCGTGACGAACAGCGGCGTGAAGTGCTCGACCGTGGGGTGGGAGAACGGCATGCCCGGGGCGGCGCTGCGGAAGCGCGCCAGCTCCGCCACGTCGCCACGGTCGAGCGCCTCCGCCGCCCACGCGTCGAACTCGGCGGACCAGCCGGGCACCCGGTTGTGCGTGAACATCTCGCGGGTGAGGAACGGCAGCCCGTGGGTCATGTGGCCGGAGCCGACGACCAGGACGCCCTGCTCGCGCAGCGGCCGCAGGCGGGCGCCGAGGGCGAGCAGCCGGTCCGGGTCCTCGGTGGGCAGGCTGAGCTGGAGCACCGGCACGTCCGCCGCCGGGTACATGATCTTCAGCGGCACCCAGGCGCCGTGGTCGAGCCCGCGCCGGCCGTGCTCGTGCACCCGCTCGGCGTCCGGCATCATCGCCGTGACCTGCCGGGCGAGCTCGCCGGAATCCGGGGTGTCGTAGCGGAACGTGTAGTACAGCGGGTCGAACCCGCCGAAGTCGTAGACCAGCTCGTCGGGCCGGGTGGCGCTGATCGCCAGCGGCGCCGACTCCCAGTGGGCGCTGACCACGAGGACGGCGCGGGGCTTGGGCAGCGACCGGGCCCAGGAGCGCAGCGGGTCGAGCCATTGCGGGTTCTCGAACGGCATCGGCCCGCCGCCGTGGCTGACGTAGAGGCTGGGCAGCGGCCCGTCGGCGGGCGTCCACTCGCGGTGCGGCTCCTCGGCCGCCACCTTGCGCAGGTGCGCCGCGAACGGGTGCGCGGCCGGAATGCGGGCGTCCGCCACCGCAGTGGTGCTGGTCATGTCGATACTCCCGGCGTTTAGTTGAAGCCTCAAGCACCTCCCACGATACGCCGGAAACTTGTTTCGTCAACCATTCGTTCGCTCACCCGACATGGGGGGCGGATCGGTCAGAGGTCGGGCATGCCGTCGCCGAGGTCGGGGAGCCAGCCCTGCAGGCACTCGTCGGGCAGCAGGAACCAGCGGAGCTTCTCGAAGGCGGCGGGCAGCCCCGCCCCCGCGCCGTCGATCGGGTCGGGGCGCGACGCCAGGAGGGACCGGGCCTCGGACAGGTAGCCGGGCAGGGCGCCCTCGCCGGCCGTGGCGGGTGGCGGGGGCTGGGTCACGGAGCCGTCGGGGTGCAGGCGCAGGTCGGACAGGGCGGGCAGGGTGCGGTCGGCGGCGACGTGGCGCCACTGGCCCGTACGCGGGTGGAAACGGTAGTCGGGCAGCAGGCGGGCGCCGTGGGCGGCGATCAGGCTGACGGCGTCGAGCAGGTAATCGGCTGCCGTGTCGCTGAGGAAGTAGGCGAAGTTCAGCCGCGCCCAGCCGGGCTTGACGCCCTCCCAGCCGGCCTCGATCTCGTGCTCGAAGCGGTGCGAGAGCTCGGCGCCGATGCCGAGCAGGCGATGCCCGTACGGGCCGGCGCAGGAACAGCCGCCGCGCGCCTGGATGCCGAACAGGTCGTTGAGCAGCGTCACCACGAAGTTGTGGTGCAGGTGCCGCGCGCCGGCGCGGATCTGGAACGACACGATCGGCAGGCGCGGCGCGTCGAGATCGCCGAGGATCTCGATGCGGTCGTCGGCGGCCCAGCGGTCGCGGGCGCGCTGCCACAGCCGGTGCTCGCGGGCGGCGATCACGTCGGCGCCGACCGCCTCCTTCACCGCGAACACCAGCCCGGCGCGGATCGACTCGACGATCGCGGGGGTGCCGCCCTCCTCGCGGGCGACCGGGTCGTCGAGGTAGCGGTGGCTGTCGGGGTCGACGAACGCCACGGTGCCGCCGCCGGGCACGGTGGGCACCCGGTTGACCAGCAGGCGCCGGCCGACGACCAGCACGCCGGGGGTCTGCGGGCCGCCGGGGAACTTGTGCGGCGACAGGAAGACCGCGTCCTTGCCGGCCATGCTGATCGGCAGGTACGGGCCGCCGGCCGCGTAGTCCCAGAGCGACAGCGCGCCGTGCTCGCGCAGCAGCGCCGAGATCGCCGCCACGTCGGTGAGCAGGCCCGTGACGTTCGAGGCGGCGCTGAAACTGCCGATCTTCAAGGGCCTTCCGGCGTACGCCCGGAGGGCCGCGGCGAGGTCGTCGAGGTCGGGGTGCCCGCGGCCGTCGCTGCCGATCTCCACCACGTCGGCGATCGACTCGCGCCAGGGCAGCACGTTGGAGTGGTGCTCGTAGGGGCCGACGAACACGACCGGGCGCTCGGCGGCGGGGATGCGCTGTGTCAGCGCGTACCGGTCGTCGAGGTTCTCGGGAACGCGCAGACCGAGCAGCGCGACGAGCTTGTTGACCGCCGCGGTGGAGCCGGAGCCGCAGAACAGCACCACGTCGTCCGGGCCGCCGCCGACCGCCCGGTGGATCGTCGCGCGGGCCTGTTCGCGCAGCGCGCCGGTGCGCGCGCCGGTGGCCGAGGCCTCGGTGTGCGTGTTGGCGTAGCCGGTCAGCACCGTCCGGCGGATGTAGTCCTCGACGAAGTCCAGCGCCTGCCCGGACGCGGTCTGGTCGGCGTAGGTCACGCGGCGCGGCCCGTACGGCCCGTCGAGCACCACCCCCGCGCCGATCGAGCCGTCCCGCAACCTCTGCAACATCGGTGTGTCCATGGTTCCCTCACAGCACTTTTGGCACCCTGACAACCTGTCCCGCTCAACCGGTGACCACGGCACCCGGGCGAGCCTAGCCTGGGCTCATGCCGTACGTCGCCGCCCGTGACGGCCGCCAGAACCGCGGCCCCGCCAACCGGGCACCCAGCGTTCCGGACAGTCTCGACGACCTGCACGGTCACAGCGTCGGGCAGCTCGAGCTGCCCCGGCGCATGGCCCCCGGGCACCGCAGCCGCCGCATCCTCGACCTGGAGGATCCGGCCCAGGTGCGCCAGGCCTATCAGACCGTACTGTGCCAGGCCGCCGACTGCTGTGAGATCAACGACCTGCTGAACCCGGGTGTGCTGCGCCGGATCTGGCGGCATCTGCACCTGCCGGCGAAGGTCCGCGACGAATGGGAGAAGCAGCATCCGTCGCTGGCCAGCCGGGCGACCGGCGAGCAGGCGCCCACGATGGACGCTGCCGAGCTCGCGGCGGCCCGGCTGGGCGGCGACGGCTTCCGCCGGGCGCCGCGCCGGATGCCCGGCGCGCAGCCCGCCGGCGCGCGGGCGATCGCGGCACCCCGGACCGGGCCGCCGCGCTGATTCCGCCGCCGTTCAGCCGGGCAGCGGGCTCGCGTGGTCGCCGCCGAACCTGCCGGGGAGACCACGGCCGCCATCGCGGTCTCTCCGGCACCCGCGGCCCCATGCGCCCGCACCCACGGGTGAACGGCGTATCAGCGTGAGCGTCACGCGGGCACCCTGCGAAACCGCTGCAGCACCACCTGGGTGTCGTCGTCCACGGTGAACCCCGGGTCGCCCAGCCATCCTCGATGGTCCGGCCCGTGCCAGAACTCCTCGTGCGCGGCCCGCCAGGCCGCGAGCGAGTCGTGGCCCTCGCCCTCGGCGCGGGCGTGGCCGAGGTCGACGTCGGCGAGCCGGCACACCCGCACCTCGGTGATCTCGATGACCGCGACCGGACGGCCGGCGGAGTCGATCACAGCCGCCCGCGCGCCCGCGACGGGCAGCGGCTCGCCGTCGATCTCGTAGTCCTGGAGCAGCCCGGTGGTGGTGGTCTTGGTGCCGTCGAGGACGGCCGCGACCAGCTTGTCGCGCAGCGCGCCGGGAAAGGCGAACTCGAACGACGGCAGGTCCGGGACCGCCAGGCGCATCACCTCGGCCGCCACTGCCGCCGGGGCGTGCAGCATGTGCAGGTGGTCGCCGGCCAGCACGCTGACCGGCCAGCCGCGGGCCGCCGCGTCCGCGCGCTCCTCGGCGTAGGTGTCGCCGAAGGACAGGTACGCCGCGGGAAGCGCGTCCCAGCCGTCGGGCGCCTCGACCCGCGCGCTCAGATAGGCGAACGGCACGCGGCGCTGCTCCGCCGCCACGAGCGCGCGGACGTGGTCGTCCGGGAACAGCCCGGCCACGTCCTCCTCGGGCCACCACTGCGTCCACGGCGGCAGCTTCCCGTCCGCGTCCACCGACTCGCGCAGCGCCTCCCGCAGCCCGTCCGGCGCGACCGGCACGGAGCCGCGGCCCGGCGGCAGCACCGCGTCCACGAACACGGCGCCGCGCACCGGGCGTCGCACGCTGATCGCCGGCACGTACAGCCCGGCGTTGCTGTGCGGCACGAGCAGCAGGTCACCGTCCGGCAGTTGCTCCTCGAACCGGGCGAGCACCACGGCCGGGTCGGCCGCCGCGGGGTCGGGTGGCGCGGGCACCGTCACCGCACAGCCGACGTCGTCGCGCAGGGCCCGGGCGACCGGCTCCCACACGGCCGGGCCGAGGAACGGGCTGGGGAGCAGAACCACAGTGAACGGCATGCCCCCTTCCTAGCAGTCAGGCGGCCAGCAGCTCGAGCGTGTCGATGACGCGGTGCGAGAAGCCCCACTCGTTGTCGTACCAGGCGACCACCTTGACGTGGCGGCCGTCGACGCGGGTGAGCGCCGAGTCGAAGATGGACGACGCCGGGTTGCCGACGATGTCCGACGACACCAGCGGGTCCTCGGAGTACTCGAGGATGCCGGCCAGCGGGCCCGAGGCGGCGGCGCGGTAGGCGGCCAGGACCTCGTCGCGGGTGACGTCGCGCGCGACGACGGTGTTGAGCTCGACCAGCGAGCCGACCGGGACGGGCACGCGGATCGAGTCGCCGGACAGCTTGCCGTCGAGGCGGGGCAGCACCTGGCCGATCGCCTTGGCGGCGCCGGTGGTGGTGGGCACGATGTTGACGGCGGCGGCGCGCGCCCGGCGGGGGTCGCGGTGCGGGCCGTCCTGCAGGTTCTGCTCCTGGGTGTAGGCGTGCACCGTCGTCATGAAGCCGTGCTCGATGCCGGCGAGGTCGTCGAGCACCGAGGCGAGCGGGGCCAGCGCGTTGGTCGTGCAGGAGGCGTTCGAGACGACGGTGTGCGCCGCGGGGTCGTACGCGGCATGGTTGACGCCGTAGGCGAGCGTCGCGTCGGCGCCGTCCGAGGGGGCGCCCACGAGCACCTTGCGCGCGCCGGCCTCGAGGTGGGCGCGGGCCTTGGCCGCGGCGGTGAGCCGGCCGGTGGCCTCGAGCACGATCTCGACGCCGAGCTCGCGCCACGGCAGCGCGGCCGGGTCGGGCGACGAGAGCACCTTGATGCGGTGGCCGTCCACGAGCAGGTCGTCGCCCTCGACGCTCACGGGGCGGCCGAGGCGGCCCGCGGCGGTGTCGAAGGCGAGCAGGCGGGCGAGGGTGGCCGGCCCGGTGAGGTCGTTGACGGCGACGACCTCCAGCTTGCTGTCGCGCTCGAGCAGAGCCCGCAGCACGTTGCGTCCGATGCGGCCGAATCCGTTGATGGCGATGCGAGTCATGCCTCCAGGCTCGCGTCGACGGCGGCGGCGAAACAGTGGCGGGCGCGCCACCGTTCACAAGGATCACGCCACGAACGTCCGGCGGTACTGGCTCGGCGTCGTGCCCAGGATGCGCTGGAAGTGCAGGCGCAGGTTCGCGCCCGTGCCGAGCCCGACCCGCGCGGCGATCTGCTCCACCGACAGCGCGGACCGCTCGAGCAGCTCGCGGGCCAGGTCGATGCGGGCCCGCATCACCCACTGCATCGGCGTGTGGCCGGTGTCCTCGGCGAAACGGCGGGAGAACGTGCGGGGCGAGACGGCCGCGTGCCGGGCGAGGATCTCGAGGGTGAGCGGCTTGTCGAGCCGGTGCAGCGCCCACTCGCGGGTGGCCGCGAAGCGCGCGCCCAGCGGCTCCGGCACGCTGCGGGGCACGTACTGGGCCTGGCCGCCGCTGCGGTAGGGCGCCGCCACGAGCCGGCGGGCCGCGTGGTTGGACGCGGCGATGCCGAGGTCGCCGCGCAGAATGTGCAGGCACAGGTCGATGCCGGACGCTGCGCCGGCCGAGGTCAGCACGCTGCCCTCGTCGACGAACAGCACGTTCTCGTCGACCTGGACGCGGGGATGCTTGAGCGCCAGCTGCCGGGTGTAGTGCCAGTGGGTGGTGGCGCGCTTGCCGTCGAGCAGCCCGGTGGCCGCGAGCGCGAACGCGCCGGTGGAGATGGCCGCGAGCCGCGCGCCCCGCTCGTGCGCCTCGACCAGGCGGGCGACGACCGTGGGCGGCGGGTCCTCGCGGTCGGGGAAGCGGTAGCCGGGCAGGAACACGATGTCGGCCCAGTCGAGCGCGTCCAGGCCGTCGGCCACGTGGTAGGACAGCCCGTCGCCGCCGGTCACGAGCCCCGGCGCGGCGCCGCAGACCCGCACCTCGTACGGCATGCTGGCCCGCGTCGTGAAGACCTGGGCCGGGATGCCCACGTCGAGCGGCTTGGCGCCCTCGAGCACGAGCACGGCGACACGGTGGAGGCGAGGCGGCGGCACGGCACCAAGGGTAAGCATCAATGTCGGCGGCGGCGGGATTCCCGGCGGTGACCCGGGGTAACTGCCTTCCTGGTATGACGTGGCAACGAGGAGGAACGCCGTGACAGAGCGCCGCATCGCCGTGGTCACCGGGGGGACCGCCGGCATCGGCCGGGCCGTCGTGCGGGAACTGGCCGCGCACGGCTGGGACGTCGCCGTGCTGGCCCGCGGGGAGGCCGGCCTGAAGGGGGCCGTCGAGGACGTGGAGGCGGCCGGCGGACGCGGGCTGGGCGTCGCGACCGACGTGGCCGACCTCGACCAGGTGCGCGAGGCGGCCGACCGGATCGAGCGCGAGCTGGGCCCGATCGACCTGTGGGTCAACGACGCGTTCTCCGGCGACCTGCGCTACTTCTGGGACATCCCCGCCGACGAGTACCGGCGGATCACCGACGTCACCTACTACGGCCAGGTGCACGGCACCCGGGTGGCGCTGGAGAAGATGCGGCCCCGCGACCGCGGCGTGATCGTGCAGGTGGGCAGCGCGCTGGCGTTCCGCGGCATCCCGCTGCAGAGCGCGTACTGCGGCGCCAAGCACGCGATCAAGGGGTTCACGGAGAGCGTGATCGCCGAGCTCAAGCACTCCGGGAGCCGGGTACGGGTGAGCATGGTGCAGCTGCCCGGCGTCAACACTGTGCAGTTCGACTGGAACGCCAGCGAGTTCGAGCAGCACCCGCAGCCGGTCGCCCCGATCTTCCAGCCCGAGGTCGCCGCCCGCGCCATCCGGTTCCTGGCCGACCACCCGCGCCGCAACCTGTGGGTGGGGTTTTCGACGGCGAAGACGATCCTCGGCAACCGGGTGGCGCCCGGGTTCATGGACTGGTACCTGGCCCGCAAGGTGGTCGAGGGCCAGCTCAGCGACTCCGACGGCCCGCGCCACGGCAGCAACGTGTTCGAGCCGCAGGACGACGACGCCGACCGCGGCGCGCACGGCATGTTCGACGACCGGGCCAAGTCCCGCGACGCCTGGTCGTGGGCGTCGATGCACCGGGTGGCGCTCGCGGGCGCCGCGGCGGTGGCCGCCGCCGGCGCCGTGGCGCTGGGCCGCCGGAGGGGCTGACCGGCAGCCGAAGATCCGGGGGCTAACCTGACCTCGGTGGGCAACAGAACAGGGCCGGCAGTGCGACGGCCGGGGCGCGGCCCCGGCCGGCTGCCGACGCACCGGCTGGTGCTGGCGATGGCGCTGATCTCGACCGCTCCGCCGCTGGTGCTGCACGACGGCTGGCGCGGCGTGCCCGTCGCGGTGGCCGCCGTGGCGTACGCGGCCTATCTGCTGCTGGGCAAGCGCCTGCCGAGGCTGCGCCGGCGCCGGCCGTCCCGGCTCGAGCGCGACGACGACTGAGGGGCCCCGCGGCGCGGAGCCCCTCGCACGGCCGTCCCATCAGGCGCGGACCGCGACGGTGGCGGGCCCCCGGACCGTACGCCTCGTGGTCTGGATCATGGCGAACGCGGTGAGCACGACCGCCGTCGCCGCGATCAGCGCGAACGGCAGCGGCGACGCGTCCGGCCAGACCCGGTCGGCGCGGGCGGAGCCGAACGGCAGGATCGTGGCCGTCGACGCGACCAGCCCGCCCAGCACCCCGGTCACCGTGACCAGCACGCCCTCGAGCGACACCATGGCGAGCAGCTGGCCCCGGGTGGAGCCGGCGAGGCGCTGCTGGGCGAACTCGCGGCGGCGGTGCACGGTGGCCGCGATCAGCGTGTTGACCAGCATGATCGCCACGAACAGCGTGATCATGCCGATGACCACGTAGTTCAGCGTCTTGATGTCCTGCGCGTAGTCGGGCTGCACCTGCCCGGCCGCGGCGTCGTCCTCGATGCCCTGCATGTAGACGGTGGCCGTCGCGATGCCCGTGAACAGCAGCACCGGCATCACCGCCGAGGCCAGCTGCCGCGTCCGTGCGTGCACCCCGGTGACCGCCAGCTCCCCGGCGGCGCCCAGCAGCCGGACGACCGGTCCCAGCACGGCCGTGACCAGCCGCAGCAGCTCCGGCGCGAGCAGCGCCAGCCCGACCGACGACCAGATGCCCGCCTGCCCGGCCGTCTGCATCGCGTCGATGCCCTTGCCGTCCATCAGGGTGGCGGTCAGCACCGCGCAGTTGGCGCCGGTCAGCAGGAACAGCCCTCCGCCGATGCGCCGCAGCAGCGGCCGCTCCCGTCGCGGACCGAGCTTGGACGTACGCCGGGCCGTCGCGACCCCGGCCGCGAACGAGCCCAGCAGCGTGACCCCGAAGCCGGCGCCGAGCGCGGTCACGCCGAACGCGGCGTCGACCGTGCCGGCGACCTGCCCGGTGTCGTGCAGCAGCGAGACCAGCAGCCGGCCCAGCGCGAACCCGGCCGGCACCGCGACCGCCGAGGCGGCCAGCGCGATCAGCAGCGCCTCCCCCACGATCATGCGGCGCAGCTGCGGCCCGGTCGCGCCGGCGCGCCGCAGCACGGCCATCTGGTCGGCGCGCTGCCGGACGGCCAGGCTCAGCGTCGAGGTCACCGCGAACGCGACGATGACCAGGCACCAGCCGCCGCCGATGCTCGCCGTGGTGCTCAGCGACTCGCTGCTGACCGCGTCGGCGTCCGCGGCGGTGTCGATCAGCGACGCGAACGCCATGATGAGGGCGGCGCCGAGGAACGCGGACAGGAACGTGGCGACGAAGCCGCCGGGGCGGTGGCGCAGGTTGCGCAGCGCGACGGCGATCATGCGACCGCTCCCATCGCGCGGTCGCCGAGATGGGCGAGGCGTTCGGCGACGGCGTCCGCGGTGGGCGCGTGCAGCGACCCTGCCAGCCGGCCGTCCGCGAGGAACAGCACCGAGTCGGCGTACGCGGCGGCGACCGGATCGTGGGTGACCATCACGACCGTGCGCCCGAACTGGTGCACCACCGACCGCAGCAGCTCCAGCACCTCGCGGGCGCTGCGCAGGTCGAGCGCGCCGGTCGGCTCGTCCGCGAAGATCACCGCGGGCTCGGCGACCAGCGCCCGGGCGACGGCCACGCGCTGACGCTGGCCGCCGGAGAGCCGCTCGGGCAGCTCGCCGGTCCGGTCGCCCAGCCCGAGCTGCTCGAGCACCGTGCGCACCCGCCGCCGGTCGGCGCGGCGGCCGGCCAGGCGCAGCGGCAGCACCACGTTCTGCTCGACGGTGAGCGAGGGCAGCAGGTTGTAGTCCTGGAAGACGAAGCCCACCCGGGCCCGCCGGAACTTCGTCATCGGGGTGTCCTTGGTGGCCGTCAGCTCGGCGCCGTCGATGAACACCCGGCCGCCGGTCGGGCGGTCGAGCCCCGCCGCGCACTGCAGCAGCGTGCTCTTGCCCGAGCCGGACGGTCCCATCACCGCGGTGAAGCTGCCCGCGGCGAACCCGGCGGTGACCCCGTCCAGGGCGGTCACGCCGCCGTCGTACGTCTTGTAAAGCTCTTCGACCTTCACGATGTCCGTCATGGGATACACCGTACGAGCGCACTACCCTTGAACGCGGTAGTGCTAGCACCCCGATCGAGCTAGTGCACTAGGGTGAGGTGCTCTAGTGCACCAGGAGGCCCGGATGGACATCCCCGTGTATCGCAGGATCGCCGCCGAGCTCGCCGCCCGGATCGCCGCCGGCGAGCCCGCTCCCGGCGAGCGCATCATGTCGACCCGGCAGATCATGGCCGAGTACGGCGTGGCGATGGCAACCGCCACCAAGGTGATCGCCCAGCTGCGCGACGAGGGCCTGGTCCGGGCCCGGCCGGGCGTCGGCACGGTCGTCGCCGCCGGGGCCGTGCTGCCCGGCGCCGCGCCCGACCGCGACCTGGTCGTCCGCACCGCCGTCACGATCGCCGACGCCGAGGGGCTGACCGGCCTGTCGATGCGGCGCCTGGCCGGCGAGCTGGGCATCCCCACCATGTCGGTCTACCGCCACGTGGCCGACAAGGAGGAGCTGGTGCTGTTCATGATGGACAAGGTCATGGCGGCCAACCCTCCCCCGCCCCACCTGTCGCCGGCGCGCGACGGCTGGCGCGCCTGCGTCGAGGCGCTGGCCCGCCTGCAGTGGTCGATGTACCGCCGCCACACGTGGCTGGCGCAGGCCGTCTCGTTCACCCGCCCGCTGCTGGCCCCGCACGCGATGGCCCACACCGAGTGGACGATGCGGGCCCTGGAGGGCTTCGGCCTCACCCCGGCCCTGCAGTTCCGCACCGCCGTGACGGTCGCCAACTACGTCCGCGGCACCGCGGTCAACCTCGAGGAGGAGGCCCAGGCCGAGCAGGAGACCGGCATCACCGACACCGAGTGGCTGGCAGCCCAGCAGCAGCGCATGACCGCCGTCCTGGCCACCGGCGAGCTACCGCTGATGGCGCGCTTCATAGCCACCGGCGACCAGGACTTCGACCTGGACATCCTGCTCGACTTCGGCCTGCAGCGCCTCCTCGACGGCCTCGAGACCCTGCTGTCCGCAGCCTCCGGCTGAGCGCCTCCGGTTCACGTCTCCTTGCCGGCGACATGGCCCACCACGGCCGCTACGAACGCGAACACCGCGGCGACGAGAAAGGCCACCATGACCGACATCTCCGGCCGCTGCACGGCGAGGAAGGCATCGAACCCGAAGATGTTCTCGCAGGTCGACTGTTCACACCGTCCGGGGACCAGCCGGCACGAGATCGGGGACAGTCGTACGGGTAGGTGAGAGCCAGAGTCACCAAGCCGCCTCCGATCGCGCTCATGAAGAGGTTCTTGCCGCCGTCGAGGAAGCTCAGCACGCCGTCCATGTCCACCACGGTGGGCCGGTGGGCGCGCCGCGGGTACCGAGCAACCGTTCAGCGTCGCCCCCCCATCGGGGATCGCCCCGGCCGCCGATCATCCGATCGAGTCCGGAACCCGGCCGTGCCGATATGTGGCAGGCGTGGGCAGGAGACAAGAAAAGGTGAAGAGGGTACGGTTTGCGGTCATGACCGACACCAACCAGCCGGCCGGCCGTCACGCCGCCAAGCCGGACGACCTCGGCGCCCGCTCGACCGTCAACATCAAGAAGTATCTGTTGAAGGACGAGGAGCTCGAGCGCCGGGCCGCGACCGAGGGCCGCCACGCGGCCGCCGAGCCGGAGCCCGAGGCTCGCGGCTGAGCTCAGGCGTCGTCGCCGAGGTCCTCCGGGATCTCGGCCCGGCGCCGGCGGAAACCGGCGAACAGCGGCGCGGCCAGCGCCAGCATCACCACGATCCACAGGATCACGGTCAGCGGCGACGACACGAGCACCGTCCAGTCGCCCTCACTGAGCGCGAGCGCCCTGCGCAGCTGCTGCTCGGCCAGCGGCGCGAGGATCAGCCCCACCACGGCCGGCGCGACGGGCACGCCCGCCTCCCGCATGAGCAGACCGATCAGGCCCAGCACGGTGAGCACGATCAGGTCGGCGACGGTGCCGCCCGCGGCGAAGGCGCCCAGGCAGGCGAAGACCAGCACCCCGGCATAGATCCCGTACGCGGGGATCGTCAGCAGCCGCACCCACAGGCGCACCAGCGGCAGGTTGAGCACCAGCAGCAGCACGTTGCCGATGTAGAGGCTCGCGATCAGCGCCCACACCAGGTCCCCGGACTCGCTGAACAGCTGCGGGCCGGGCTGCAACCCGTACGACTGGAAGGCCGTCAGGATCACCGCCGCCGTCGCCGAGGTGGGCAGCCCGATCGTCAGCAACGGCACGAGCACCCCGGCCGCGGCGGCGTTGTTGGCCGCCTCGGGACCGGCCACCCCCTCGATCGCGCCGTGGCCGAACTCCGCGCGGTTCTTGGACAGCCGCTTCTCGAGGCTGTAGCTGAGGAACGTGGGCACGTCGGCGCCGCCCGCGGGCAGGCTGCCGATCGGGAAGCCGAGCGCGGTGCCGCGCAGCCATGCCGGCCACGACCGGCGGAAGTCGGCGCGCGACAGCACCGGATGACCGCGCACGGGCTCCACCCGGCTGTCCCCGGTGCCGGCGAGCAGGTGCGCGAACGCCTCGCCGAGCGCGAACAGCGCCACCACCACGATCACCACGTCGATGCCGTCGAGCAGCGACGGCACGCCGAACGCGAGCCGCGCCTGCCCGGTCTGGGTGTCGATGCCGACCAGCCCGACCGTCGCGCCGATGACCAGGCTCGCGGCGCCCTTGAGCAGGCTGGGTCCCAGCAGCGCGCTGACCGTCACGAACGCGACCGCCATCAGCGCCACGTACTCGGGCGGGCCGAAGTGGATCGCGACGTCCGCGACGACCGGCGCGAACGCCGACAGCGCGATCGTGCCGATGGTGCCGGCCACGAAGCTGCCGATCGCGGCCGTGGCCAGGGCGGCCGCGCCCCGTCCGGCGCGGGCCATCCGGTTGCCCTCCAGCGCGGTCGCCACCGAGGCGCTCTCGCCGGGGGTGTTGAGCAGGATCGACGTGGTCGAGCCGCCGTACATGCCGCCGTAGTAGATGCCGGCGAACATGATGAGCGCCGCGGCGGGCTCCAGGCGGAAGGTGACGGGCAGCAGCAGCGCCACCGTGAGGGCCGGGCCGATGCCGGGCAGCACGCCGACCGCGGTGCCGATCGTGACGCCGACCAGCGCCCACAGCAGGTTGCCCGGGGTCAGCGCGTCGGCGAAGCCGGTGAGCAGGTCACCCATGTCAGAACCCCCACGGCCCGGTCGGCAGCGACAACCCGATCAGCACGTCGAAGATCAGAAAAACCACGACGGCCAGAGTCCAGCCGTACGCCACCACGCGCGCCGGATGCGGGGCGCCGAGCAGCAGAGCGGCGCTGACGAACAGGCCCGCGCTGCACACGACGTACCCCATGATCGGCAGCAACAGGGCGAACGCGATCAGCGTGACCACCAGGGCCGCCAGCCGTCCCAGGCGCCGGTGCTCGCCGGTGCGCGTACGCAGGGAACGGCGCGACTGGAACGCCAGGCCGCCGCCGAGGAGGCCCAGCAGCACACCGAGCAGCGTCGGCGCCGCGGCCGGGCCCAGGGCGTCGTCGGAGCCGCGCAGCCGGGCCGCGTCGACCAGCACGACCACCGCCCCGACGATCATCAGGATCCCGAGCAGCCCGGCGGCCCTCTTCTCCGACTCCTCGTTCATGCCAGCCCCATCTTCACCAGCACGTCGGTGACGGTGCGCCGCTCGGTCTCGATGTACTGCTCGAACTGCTGCCCGGTGAGCGTGGCGTCGATCCAGCCGCGCCGCTGCAGCGTCTCGCGCCAGGACTCCGTACGCGTCATCCGCACCAGCAGGTCCTCGAGGTCGCGTTCCTCGTCGGCGCTGATCCCCGGCGGGGCGACCACCCCGCGCCAGTTGGCGAGCTCCACGTTGACGCCCTGCTCCTTGAGCGTCGGCACGTCCGGCAACGCGGGCAGCCGCTGCGGGCTGGAGACGGCCACCGGGCGTACGGTCCCCGCCTCGATCTGCGCCTCGAGCTCCGAGACCCCGGACACGCCGGCGGTCGCGCGGCCGGAGAGCAGTGTGGACAGCGCCTCGCCGCCGCCGGAGTGCGCCACGTAGTTGACCTCGCCCGGGTCCACGCCGATCGCGTCGGCGATCAGCCCCGCCAGGATCTGCTCGATGCCGCCCGCAGACCCGCCCGCGAACGACACCTTGCCCAGGTCCTGCCTCATCCGCGAGACGAGGTCGCCCATCGTCCGCACCGGCGAGTCCGCCGGCACCACGATCACCTCGTAGTCGGTGAGCAGCCGGGCCAGCGGCGTCGTCCGGTCCAGCGCGACCGGCGCGTCGTTGCTCTCGATCGCGCCGACCATCACCAGCCCCATCACCATGAGCTGGGTGGCGTCGCCGTCGAGCCGCACGAACTGGCTCAGCCCGATCGTCCCGCCGGCGCCCGCCACGTTGTAGACCTCGGTGCGCCCCACCTCGTCGCGCAGCGCCGACTGCATCTCGCGGGCGGTCTGGTCCCACCCACCGCCGGGCGCGGCCGGCGCCATCAGCCGCAGCTGCCGCCCGTTGAGGAAGCCCGCGTCCTCGCCGTTGCCCCACACTGTGGACGCCACCAGCGCGACGGTCGCCAGCGCCGCCGCCACGTACGGCCCCACGGCCGCCGGTTTCCAGGCCATCCGCATCCCACCTACGCTTTCGTGGACGTTCCGCCCGACCCTCACATAGATTCAGGTTCCTGGATCTTTCATCCTGCCCTGGGAGGCGGCGTGACGCACGTCCTGGTGGTCGGTGGCGGCAACGCCGGATTCTGCGCCGCGCACGCCGCGGCCGCCCGCGGCCGGCGGGTTGTGCTGCTCGAGAAGGGCTCGCCGGCCGAGGCGGGCGGCAACAGCTTCTACACCGCCGGGGCGTTCCGGATCGCGCACGAGGGCCTGCCCGACGTGCTGGAGTTCGTCGACCCCGACGAGCGCCACCCGACGACCGACCTGCCGCCCTACCCCGCGTCGAGCTTCGCCGAGGACCTCGCCCGCGTCACCGGCGGGCGCAACGATCCGGAGCTGTCGCGGGTGCTGACCACCGGCAGCGGCCCGGCGATCCGGTGGCTGCACAGCCTCGGGCTGCGGTTCCGGCTGATGTACGAGCGGCAGGCGTACCGCGGTTCCGACGGGCG
Source organism: Actinoplanes sp. URMC 104 (assembly GCF_051386375.1). Lineage (NCBI taxonomy): Bacteria > Bacillati > Actinomycetota > Actinomycetes > Micromonosporales > Micromonosporaceae > Actinoplanes > Actinoplanes sp. URMC 104. The sequence continues at coordinate 784,502 of NZ_JBPQTO010000011.1, forward strand.
CCACACGTTCTGGGGCGGGCTGGCCGTCGGCAGCACGGGCGGCGGTCAGGGGCTGATGGAGCAGCACACCCGCGCGGCGCTCGACGCCGGCATCGAGATCCGGTACGGGGTGCGGGCCACCGGCCTCGTGACGGCGGACGGGCGGGTGACCGGGGTGCGGACCTCGTCGGGCTCCGTTGTGGAGGCCGAGTCGGTCGTGCTCGCCGCCGGGGGCTTCGAGGCCGACCCCGCCTGGCGGCGTGAACACCTCGGCCCCGGCTGGGAGCGGGCCCTCGTACGGGGAACGCCTTTGAACACCGGCGACATGCTGCGCGCGGCGCTGGACATCGGCGCCGCACGCGGCGGTGACTGGTCCACGTGTCACAGCGTGGCCTGGGACGCGGGCGCCGCCCCCACCGGCGACCGCGAGCTGACCAACCGGCTGACCCGGCAGAGCTATCCGCTGGGCATCGTGGTCAACCTCGACGGCCGCCGCTTCCTCGACGAGGGCGCCGACTTCCGCAACTACACGTACGCCCGCTACGGCGCGGAGATTCTGGCCCAGCCCCGGGGCATCGCGTTCCAGGTCTTCGACGCCGCCATCCGCCCCCTGCTGCGCACCGAGGAGTACGACTCCCCCGGCGCCACCGTCGTGACCGCCCCCACGGTGACCGCCCTGGCCGAAGGCATGGGCGTCGACGCCCGCACCCTGCACCGGACGATCGCCGCCTTCAACGCCGCCATCGACGAGAGCATCCCCTTCGATCCCACCGTAAAGGACGGCCGCGCCTCCCGCACCGACCCGCCCAAGAGCAACTGGGCGCTGCCCATCCGGACGGCGCCCTTCTCCGCCTTCCCGGTGACGTGCGGCATCACGTTCACGTTCGGCGGTCTGCGCGCCGACACGCACGGCCGGGTCCTCGACACCGCCGGCTCCCCGATGCCCGGCCTGTTCGTCTGCGGCGAGATGCTGGGCGGCCTCTTCAGCGGCAACTATCCCGGCGGCAGCGGCCTCACCGCCGGCGCCGTCTTCGGCCGCCGCGCCGGCGAACTCGCCTGACCCGCCGGGCTACCGCAGGGCCCGGCGGCCCTTCACGACACCCAGAACGATCGACGCGACGAGCGCGATGAGCCCGAGGATGAGCAGCCACTTGACGGCCTTGATGACCAGCCCCAGCACGATGAGCACAATCGCCACGATCCCCAGCGTCACCAGCAGCGCCCGCATAGCCTTTTCCTAACGTAGAAGAGGCTTCGTATTGCCCCGAACAGCGCTCCTCCAACCGCTGGCCTCAACCCCCGATTCCCGCAGTCGTGCCCGCGCTCCCTCGGCCGCCGTCACCTCGCTCGACCCGGCCCGGTCCGCCGACATGGCTCCGCTCCTCCCGCGGCAGCGACCGCGCCTGCCCGCCGACACGACCACGCTCCCCGCGCCGCAGCGACCGCGCCTGCCCACCGACAGGACCCCGCTCCTCCCGCGGCAGCGACTGCACCTCCCCGCCGACACGACCACGCTCCCCGCGCCGCAGCGACCGCGCCTCCCCGCCGACACGACCACGCTCCCCGCGCCGCAGCGACCGCGCCTCCCCGCCGACAGGACCACGCTCCCCGCGCCGCAGCGACCGCGCCTCCCCGCCGACAGGACCCCGCTCCCCGCGCCGCAGCGACTGCACCTCCCCGCCGACATCACAGCGCATAACCAACCCGTCGTGACCGCGCCGCCGTGGCAGCACCTGCGTCCGCCTCGTTTGCGGCCACTGTCACGGCAATTGCGCCGCGTCACGCCGTAATAGCGGCAGCCGCCTCTCTTGCCGCCGCCTCGCTCACCGGCAGATCGCCGTCTCCCACCTGCCACCGTCACCGCCCACCACATCGGCGTCCACTGGTCACTGCACACGGTTCGCTCGCCGACGCCTCAGTACTCCCGCTCGCGCCCCCATCAGCTCACCGCCGCCGCCACGGGAACCTCTAGTCGCCCACCGCACGAGTCGGCCTCTCCAGCACACCTGCGTTCTGGAACCACGCGCTGCGGACCAGCCCGCAGGCGTGTCCGCCAGTGCCTGCCCGCCGCCGGCATCTTCGGCCTGCGACCGCCACAAGCCCGCGTCGCCAACCGCCGGACCGCCCGTCAGCGCCTCGCACCATCGACCCCGCCCGGACCGCCGGCCGGGTCGTCCGGTCGGCAGCGGCCCAGCTGCCCCCGAGCCGGCCAACCCCTCCCGGCACGGCCAGCTGTCCCCCGAAGCCCGGTCACCCCTCCCAGCGCGGCCGGCCGTCGCCTGAAGCCTGCCCACCCCTCTCAGCGGCCAGCCGTCTCAAAGCCCACCCATCCCGTCCCGGCGCGGCCGGCCGTCTCCTGCGGCCCGCCCACCCCTCACAGAGCGGCCAGCCGTCCCCCGAGCCAGCCCACCGCCTCCCCAACCCGACCCCTCTCAGCGCGGCCAGCCGTCCCAAAGCGCGCCCATCCCGTCCCGGCGCGGCCGGCCGTCTCCTGGGGCCCGCCCACCCCCTCACAGCGCGGCCAGCGTCCCCCGAGCCAGCCCACCCCCTCACACAGCGCGACCAGCCGTCTCCCGAGCCAGCCCACCCCCTCCCAGCGCGGCCAACTGTTCCCCAAGCCAGCCCACCGCCTCCCCCGCCCGCCCAGGGAAAGAAAGTAGAGGGGCGCGACGCTACCGCCCCCGACGATCGGAAGCCCGGCGTCGTCCACAGGAGTGGACGCTCCGGATACCGGCCGGCGCCCCCGTCCACAGACCGGGCGCGCCGGATTTGGGTCCCGGGCACCCACGCGGGAGGATCGCAGGCGTGGGCGGGAGCGCGGACTCGGCGACACGGCTGCGCGTGACGCTGCTGGGCGCCTTTCAGGTGCGGCACGGCGAGGCGGCCGTGCCGGTTCCGGGCGCGCGGGTGCGGGGCCTGCTCGTGCGGCTGGCGCTGGCCGGCGGGCGGGCGGTGGAGACGGCTGCGCTGGTCGACGCGCTGTGGCCGCAGGAGCAGCCCGCCGACCCGGTGAACGCCCTGCAGGCGCTGGTGTCGCGGCTGCGCAGGATGCTGGGCTCGCCGGGTGCGGTCGCGCCGACGGCGAGCGGCTACCGGCTGGCGGTGGAGCCGGCGGACGTCGACGCGCTGCGGTTCGAGCGGCTCGCCGCTGACGGCCGGGAGCGGCTGCGGACGGGTGAGCCGCGAGCCGCGGTGTCGCTGCTCGGGGAGGCGGCCGCGCTCTGGGCCGGTCCGCCGGGTGCGGAGCCCGCGGTTGTCGCGGAGGTGGCGCCGGCTGTCGCGACGCGGCTGGCACGGGTGTCGGTCGAGGCGGCTGCCGACCTGGCCGAGGCCGAGGTGGCGCTGGGCAGTGCGGCCGCGGCTGCCGCCCGGCTGACCGATCTGCTCGCCGACGACCCGGTGCACGAGCGGGCGGCGGCGCTGCTGATGGATGCGCTCGCCGTGCAGGGGCGGCAGGCGGAGGCGCTAACGGTCTACGAGCGGGTGCGCGCGGACCTCGCGGACCGTCTCGGCGCCGACCCGGGTTCCGCGTTGCGGGAGCGCCACACCCGGCTGCTGCGCTCGCCGAACGGGTCGCCGGCCGCCGGCGACCCCGGGCGGCCCGCGGGAGCAGGGGCCGTCGCGGGCAATCTGCCCGCGCCGCTGACCAGCTTCGTCGGGCGCGACGACGACCTGGCGCGGATCGACACGCTGCTGGCCTCTGGCCGGCTGGTCACCGTGCTCGGGCCGGGCGGCGCGGGCAAGACGCGGCTCGCGCTCGAGGCGGCCCGCCGGCACCGGCACGAGTACGCGGACGGCACCTGGCTTGTCGACCTGGCCGCGATCACCGAGCCGGCGAAGGTCACCGCGGCGCTGCTGACCTCGGTGGGGCTGCGTCGCACCGCCCTGTTCGACCCCAAGGTGCGCGACGAGTTCGACGAGCTCGCCGGGCGCGAGATGCTGCTCGTGGTCGACAACTGCGAGCACCTGATCGACGCGGTCGCGCACCTGGTGGCCGCGCTGCTGCCGCGCTGCGACCGGCTGCGGGTGCTGGCGACCAGCCGCGAGCCGCTCGCGATCGACGGCGAGGCCCTGGTGCCGCTGGGCCCGCTCACTCTGCCCGAGCCCGGCGACGGCGTGGAGCAGGCCCGCCGGACGGCGTCGGTCCGCCTCTTCGCCGAGCGGGCGGCCGCCGTACGCCCGGGGTTCGACGTCGACGACACGACGCTGGCCGACGTGGTGCGGGTCGTGCGCGGCCTCGACGGCATGCCGCTGGCTCTGGAGCTCGCCGCCGCCCGGCTGCGCACGCTGTCGCTGGCCGAGCTCACGGCGGGGCTGTCCGACCGGTTCCGGCTGCTCACCACGGGCAGTCGCACCGCCGCGCCCCGGCACCGCACGCTGCGCGCGGTCATCGCCTGGAGCTGGGACCTGCTGGGCGAGCACGAACGTACGGTGGCCGAACGCGTCGCCGTCCTGCCGGGCGGCGTGACCCAGGCGTCGGCGGCCGCGGTGTGCGCCGGCACCGAGGTGCCCCCGGCCGAGATCCCGGAGCTGCTCGCCGCCCTGGTGGACCGGTCGATTCTGCAGCTGGCCGCGGAGGGCCGCTACCGGATGCTGGAGACCCTGCGCGAGTACGGCGTCGAGCGGCTCACCGAGCAGCGGGCGCTCGGTTCCGTACGCGACCTGGCGGCCCGGTATCTGTCGGAGCTCGTCGCCCGGCTCGACCCGCAGCTGCGCGGTCCCGGTCAGCTCGACGCGCTGCGGGTGCTGAACGCGGAGTACGACAACGCGCTCGCCGCGCTGCGCCACCTGTGCGACTCCGGCGACGGCGACGCCGCAGTACCGCTCGCGATGAACCTGGCGTGGTACTGGCAGATGTTCGGCCGGCACGCCGACGCCTCGTTCTGGCTGGCCGCGGCGCTGGCACAGCCCGGTGGGCCGTCGCTGCAACACGACTGTGCCGAGGCGGTGCTGCTGCTCAACCGGATCAGCAGCCGCGGAGCGATGACGGAGCAGGAGACCGAGGCGATCGAACGCGGCGACGCCGAGCTGCGCGACCTCGCCGACCGCCTGCTCGCGCATCCCGCGCTGCCCGGTCTGGCCGGCGCGCTGACCGGGGTGACGCTGTTCTTCCTGCGGCAGGCCGACGCGGCGCTCGCCCTGTTCCAGCGGCTCGCCGAGGGGCCGGACACCTGGCTCGCCGGCCTGTCCCACCTGTTCCGGGCGCAGTTCGCCGAGAACGAGGGCGACCTCGAGCAGGTACGGGTGGACGTGGCCGCCGCGCTGGACCACTTCGGCCGCAGCGGCGACCGGTGGGGCCTGGCGACGACCTTGCCGATGCGCGCTCTGCTGCGTCAGTACGACGGCGACCTCGACGGCGCGCTGGCCGACCTGAGCGAGGCCCGGGCGCTGGCGCGGCAGTTCGGGTCGCTGAGCCTGGGCGACGAGATCTTCATCGATCTGCGCTGGATCGACCTGCACATGCGGCGCGGGGAGTTCGACCAGGCGATAGCGCTGCTCGAGACGACACGGGAGCGGACGCTGCGCACCCGCACGCCGGAGCTGATCACGCTGCTCAACGCGCTCGAGGCTGGCATGTGGGTGCGGCTGGGCGACACGGACCGGGCGGGTGAGCTGCTCGACCGGGCCGACGAGGAGTTCGCGGCCGATCCCACGCTCGCCGGCGACCACGGCCGGGCGATCGCCGGCGCCATGCGGGCGGCCCTGTGCGTGAAGCTGGACGACGCCGCCGGCGCGGAGAGGGCGCTGCTCCGGGCGTACCCGGCGGCTCTGGAGAGCCGGGACATGCCGATCCTGGCGCTGGTGGCCGTGGCCGCCGCCGGGCTGGCCGCGCACCGGGGCCGGCACGCCGAGGCGGCCCGGCTGCTGGGCTCGGCGGCCCGGCTGCGCGGCACCCACGACCGCAGCGACGTGCAGGTCCGGGAGCTGAGCGCCCGCTGCCGCGCCGCGCTGGGCGACGACGGCTACGCCGCGGCGTACGAGTCCGGCTGGGGCGTGGACGGCAAGACGGCCTCTGCCCAGGTGGACCCGGCCCGGCTGCACGCGCAGCTCGCCGGCGGCCCACCTGCGCCCCCGCCGGCGACGGTCGAGGCGCGCCAGGCCTGAGCCCGGCGCACCCCTCGTCGGGCGGCGTCGTGCCGCTCAGGCGCGCCGGGCGTAGCCGCGCAGCGCCAGCGGCACGAAGACCACCAGCAGCCCCGCCATCCAGGCCAGCGTGAGCGTCAGCCCGTGCGCCACCGGGCCGCCCACGAGCAGCCCGCGGATCGCCTCGACCAGCGGGGTGATCGGGTTGACGTGCACGAACGCCTGCAGCCAGCCGGGCAGCGTGTCGGTCTGCACGAACACGTTGCTGCCGAACGACAGCGGGAACACCAGCAGGAACATCAGGCCCTGGACGGCCCCGGGCGTACGCACCAGCATGCCCACCCACACCGAGATCCAGCAGAAGCACAGCCCGAACGCGATGCTCAGCCCGATGGCGGCGACCGCCGGCACGAAGCCGGTCTGCACCCGGAAGCCCATCAGCATGCCGAAGCCGAGCATCACCACGCACACCGTCAGGTAGCGCACGATGTCAGCGCTGACCGCGCCCACCAGCGGGGCCGACCGGGCGATCGGCAGCGACCGGAACCGGTCGAACACGCCCTTCTCGATGTCGGCGTTGAGGTTCTGCCCGAGCGCGATGCCGCCCATGGCCAGCGACTGCGCGAGCATGCCGGGCAGCAGGAACTGCAGGTAGCCCTGCCGGTCGCCGCCGGAGAGGGCGCCGCCGAACAGGTACGTGAACAGCAGCAGGAAGATCACCGGCTGCAGCGTCACGTCGAGCAGGGCCTCCGGCGTGCGCATCGTCTTGATCAGGCTGCGGCGGGCGAGCGACACGCTGTGCCGGACGAGCGCCGCGAACGAGCCGCCCCGGGGCCGGTCGAGGTCGCGGGCGAGGTCGGGGGCGGAGACGTCGAGCGTGGTCATACGAGTTCCTCTTTCCGGGTCTCGGTGAGGGCGTGGAACACCTCGTCGAGGCGGGGCAGGTGCAGGCCGAGGTCGATCAGCTCGACGCCGGCCTGGCGCAGGGCGGGCACGACCTCGTCGAGGGCGGTGTCGTCGGTGACCGGCACCGTGACGGCGCCGGGGCGGGCGCCCGCGGACGCGTCCGCGGAGGCCTCGGTGCCGGGGGCGGCCACCTTGTCGAGCACCCGCTGCACGTCCGGGACCCGCTGCGGGTCGGCGGGGCGGACGCGCAGGGTGAGCCCGCCCACCCGGCGCTTGAGCCCGTCGGGGTCGTCGTGCGCGATGACCCGGCCGTGGTTCACCACCACGATCTCGTCGGCCAGCGCGTCGGCCTCCTCGAGGTACTGGGTGGTGAGCAGCACGCTCGCGCCCTGGGTGACCTGGGAGCGGACGACGCCCCACATGTCCTCGCGCTTGGCCGGGTCGAGGCCGGTGGTCGGCTCGTCCAGGAAGATCACCTCGGGGTGGCCGACCAGGCTGGCGGCCAGGTCGAGGCGGCGCCGCATGCCACCGGAGTACGTCTTGGCCATCCGCCCGGCGGCCTCGGTCAGGTCGAACCATTCGAGCAGCTGGGCGGCGCGCCGCTTGGCGTCGCGGGTGGTCAGGTCGAGCAGCTGCCCGATGAGAACCAGGTTCTGAGTGCCGGTCAGGTCCTCGTCGACGCTCGCGTACTGACCGGTCAGCCCGATCCGCCGGCGCACCCGCCCGGGATGTTTCAGCACGTCGATGCCGGCCACCTCGGCGTGCCCCTCGTCCGGGCGCAGCAGGGTGGCCAGCACGCGTACGGCGGTGGTCTTGCCCGCGCCGTTCGGCCCGAGCACGCCGAGCACCGTGCCCCGGCGCATCGCCAGGTCCACCCCGTCGAGCGCCTGCGTCTTGCCGAACCGCTTGCGCAGGCCCTCGGCGCGCACCACGAGATCGCTCATCTTTCGTCCCCTCCGTCGCGGGCCGCCCTGGGGCAGCGGCCCTCGGCGAAGAGACTTCCGCGCGGCGCTGACAGCCCGCGCACATATCGCTGACATCCGCGGGCGTGCCGCTGACACGGCCGATCAGCGGCGGCGGTGGCTGCCCTTGCGGGGCTTGACGGTCCACATCACGAGCGCGCCGACCAGCATCACGATCGGCAGGGCGGCCAGCCAGAGCAGCGGCGGCACGGGCTCGTCCTTGGCGGCGCGCGAGACGGATTCGGGCTGCCGCAGCTGCGCGGGCGGGCTCGCGGCCGGCGGCTTGGTGGTGGGCTTGGCAGCGGCGCGCAGGTCGGGGCCGATGACGGAGAGGATCCAGGGCGCGATCGCGTCGACCCGGGCGGAGGTGTCCGCGCCGGTGTGCGGGCAGAGCGGGCCGCGGCTGACCACGCCGACGACCACGGCCGGGCCGGTCGGGCCGCCGGTGAAGTACGGGCCGCCGGAGTCGTGCGGGCAGGCGCTGGTGTCGTCGCGCGGCGCCGTGCCGACGATGCCCATCTCGAGCCGGTCGACGTCGGTGATCCGGAACCGGCCGGTCTGCAGGCGCTCGGTCGTCTGTTTGGCCTTGCCGTTGGTCAGCCCGAACCCGACGAGCCGGACGCCGAGGCCCCGGACGGGCTTCTTGCGGTTGAGCCGGAGCGGGGTGATGGCGGTGATCGGCCGGTCGAGCCGGGCGAGCGCCACGTCCGCGTCGCCGTGCTGGCGGACCTCCACGACGTTGGCGCTGAAGCCGGCCGACCCGGTGAGGTCGGCGCGGCCGATGGTGGCGACGGTGCGGTCCGCGACCGGGCGCGACACCCGCTTGTCGTTCTCGTCCTTGAAGCAGTGCCCCGCGGTGAGCACCCAGCGCGGCGAGACCAGCCCGCCGGAGCACGAGCTGTTGCGCTTGCCGCCGTCGGCCGTCGGGATGCCGATGTCGGTGAGCTTGACCGCGAACTCGTACTGTCCGTCGGCGACGTCATCACCGTTAGCGATCGCGTGAGCCGGCATGCTCGGAGCCCCGGCCCCCAGCGTTGCGGCGACCAGCGCGACGACGACCCTCGCTAGCGTCTTCATCGCTGAAGATCATAGGAACAACCCGCCAGTCACGGACCGCGACCGGCGGGTTGCTCCGCGGGCCCGGTCAGGAGCGGATGAACTCGAGCAGGTCGGCGTTGATGGTCTCGGCCTGGGTGGTCGGCATGCCGTGCGGGAAACCGGCGTACGTCTTGAGCACGCCGTTCTTGAGCAGCTGGGCCGACAGCGGGGCGGAGTCCGCGTACGGGACGATCTGGTCGTCGTCGCCGTGCATGACCAGAACCGGGACGGTGATCTTCTTGAGGTCCTCGGTGAAGTCGGTCTGGCTGAACGCCACGATGCCGTCGTAGTGGGCCTTGGCGCCGCCCATCATGCCCTGGCGCCACCAGTTCTGGATGATCGCCTCGCTGGACTCGACACCGGGCCGGTTGAAGCCGTAGAACGGGCCGGCCGGCAGCGACCGGTAGAACTCCGAGCGGTTCGCGGCGAGCTGCGCCTGCAGGTCGTCGAACACGCTCTTGGGCAGGCCGCCCGGGTTGCTCTCGGTCTGCACCATGATGGGCGGTACGGCGCTGATGAGCACCCCCTTGGCGACCCGGCTCTCGCCGTGCCGGGCGATGTAGTGCGCGACCTCGCCGCCGCCGGTCGAGTGTCCGACGTGGACCGCGTCGTGCAGGTCGAGGTGCGCGGTGAGCGCGGCCAGGTCGTCGGCGTAGTGGTCCATGTCGTGCCCGTCGGACACCTGCGACGACCGCCCGTGCCCGCGCCGGTCGTGCGCGATGACGCGGAAGCCGTGCTGCACGAAGAACAGCAGCTGCGTGTCCCAGTCGTCGGCCGACAACGGCCAGCCGTGGCTGAACACGATGGGCTGCCCCGATCCCCAGTCCTTGTAGAAGATCTCGACGCCGTCGTTCGTGGTGATGTAAGGCATTCCCGTCCCCCTTCGCTGTGCGCGGAACGGCCGCGCACGCCCCCAAGCTATGCCGCCACCAGGCCCGAAACCAGAACCACGTGATGAACATCAAGGTCGTCCGGATTCCGCGACGGGAGCGCTCCCGTCCGGCGCGAGCGACGCCCGTCAATCACCGACGGGCGGTTCGGCGGCGGCCTTCGCGACGAAATGCTCGGCCGCGGCGGCGTCCACGCCCACTGTGGAGAGCACGCCCGCGCCGTTCTCCTCCTCCAGCAACCCCAGCAGCACGTGTCCCGTGCCCACGCCCTCGTCACCGAGGCGCAGAGCCGCCCGGAACGTGAGCTCGAGCGCCTTGCGCGCGCGGGCGTCGTACGGGATCAGCACCGGCTCGGCGTCGCCGCGCGGCGGCAGGCTCGCGGACACCGTCTCGCGCGCCCGGCCGAGGTCGAGGCCTTGGGCGCGCAGGGCTGCGGTCGCGGTGCCCTCGGTGCCGAGCAGGCCGAGCACGAGGTGCGCGGGGGTCATCTCGGCGTTGCCGGCCTTCTTGGCCTCGTCCATGCTCGCCACGATCGCGGTGCGGGCGGGCCGGGAGAACCGCTGAAAGGCGCGCGACATGTCGGTGTCGGGTTTGCCGACGAACCGCTTCTGGGCCGCCTGCTTGGTGACGCCCATGCTGCGGCCGATGTCGGTCCAGGACGCGCCGGATCGGCGTGCCTGGTCGACGAAGTGGCCGATGAGGTGGTCGGCGACCTCGCCGAGGTGATCGGCCAGCAGCATCGCGTCGGTCAGCCGGTCGAGGGCGTCGGTGTGGTTGCGGGTGATCGCCGTGATCAGGTCGTCGAGCCTGACCGGCGGAGTCGTCTGCGTCATGCCGTCAACCCTAGGTTGACCGATGGGCACCGTCAACTCAGGGTTGACGGGTGGCGAAGCCGGTCTCGTAGGCGAGCACGACGGCCTGCACGCGGTCCCGGACCTCGAGCTTGCTCAGGATGCGGGCCACGTGGGTCTTGACCGTGGTCTCCGCCACGACCAGCTCGGCGGCGATCTCGGCGTTGGACAGCCCGCGGGCCATCAGGCGCAGCACGTCGCGCTCGCGGTCGGTGAGGGCGGCCAGCTCGGGCGGCGGCCCGGTAGGGCGCGGCGGGGCGCCGAACCGCTCGACCAGCCGGCGGGTGATGGACGGCTCGATCAGCGAGTCGCCGGTGGCGGCCGCGCGCACCGCGGCGATCAGGCGGGTGGACGGGGCGTCCTTGAGCAGGAATCCGGCCGCGCCCGCGCGCAGCGCGCGGTAGACGTACTCGTTCTGGTCGAAGGTCGTCAGCACGACGATCGTGGGCGGGTCGCGGTGGCGCAGGATCTCCTCGGTGGCGGCCAGGCCGTCCAGCTCGGGCATGCGGATGTCCATGAGAACCACGTCCGGGCGGGCCAGCTGCGCCTGGCGCACGGCCTCGGCGCCGGTGCCGGCCTCGGCGACCACCTCGATGTCGCCCTCGGCCTCGAGGATGACCCGGAAGCCGGTGCGGACCAGCGTCTGGTCGTCGGCGATCAGCACCCGGATCTTCTCGGCCATGTCAGCGATTCTGCCCTGCCCCCGTACGCCCGGGGGTCCTCCTCGAGGACGATGCGCCCGCGCGATGTCATCCCGCGGGCAGACGAGGACTACCCGCCCGGATTCCTACCGTCGTCGGCATGGATGCGAGAGGGGACAGGGCGATGAGGGGAATCCGTCCGGTGGACTATGTGGTGGCCGGGGCGCTGACCGCGCTGGGCGCGCTGCTGATGGTGGAGAACATGAGGGCCGGGGACGACAGCGGGCTGGCGCACCCCGTATCGACGACGTCGTGGGTGATCCTGCCGGTGTTCCTGCTGGCGATGGCGCCGATCCTGTGGCGACGGCGGCACGTGCTGGCCGTGGTGGGCGTCAGCGTGGCGGCCATGGGCGTGCACGTGCTGGCGTTCGGCTGGCTCACCCGGTGCGGCGCGGGGCTGCCGCTGGCCGCCGCTCTCGCGTACGCCGTGGCCCGGTACGCGCCGGGCGCGCGCAACCAGGTGATCGGTCTGGCCGGCGTCGTCGCGCTGGGGCTGGTGACGCTCGTGCGGGACTCGTCGACCGGCGGCCTGGCGCACGGCTGGGAAATCGGGCTGCCGGCTGCCGCGCTCTTCTACGGCCTCGGCCTCGCGGTCCAGAATCGAGTTGCGCGCAGGCAGCAGCCGGCCGCGGTTGCTGCGGCCTGACGCGGAAGGGGGCCGGCCATGCGGGGAGTGCGGGTCGTCGACTGGCTGATCGCGGGCGCCCTCACCGCCATGGGCGTGGTGCTGATGGCGCTCGACACGGCCGCGTACGGCCGGTCGGTGTGGATGATCCCGGTGTTCGCCGCCGCCACGGTTCCGGTGCTGTGGTGGCGGCGCAGCACTCTCGCGGTGACCGCGGTCGCGCTGGCGGTCATGGTGGTGCACGACCTGCTGTTCGGCTGGGTGACCCGCTGCGGCGCGGGGCTGCCGCTGGCGTTCACGCTCGTGTTCCTGGGGGCGCTGACCTACGAGCGGACGAAGGCCCTGCTCACCCTGGCCCTCACCGTCGCGCTCTGCTTCGCCGTCCTGGTGGTCGACGGCTCCGCGGGGCCTGGGGCCATGGTGCTGGCCGCGCCGGTCACGTTCCTCCTGTTCGGTGTGGGGCGGGCCGCCCGGCAGCGCAGCGCCCTCAACCGCCGGCTGCGCAGCCGCGACGAGGAGCTGCGCCGGCTGCGCGACGAGCGGGCGGCGCTGATGGTCGCCGACGACCGGGCGCGGCTGTCGGGCCGGCTCGACGGGCTGCTGCAGGAGCGCCTCGGCGAGCTGACCCGGGCCGCGGAGTCGGCGGACGGGCTGCCACCGGCCCAGGCCAAGGAGCTGCTCGCGCGGATCGAGACGGGCGGCCGGCAGACCATGGACGACATGCGCGAGCTCGTCGGGCTCCTGCGCAGCGGCGAGGTCGACCTGACACCGGCGCCGACCGTGGCGCACCTGGAGGCGCTGCTGGCGCGCACCGAGTCGCCGCGCTCGCGGCTCACGGTCAGCGGCGACCCGCGGGCGCTGCCGGCCACGGTGGAGCTGTCGGCGTACCGGATCGTCGAGTACCTGGTAGAGGCGCTCGGCGGGCTGGAGGTGGCGGTGCGGTTCTGCGACGACGCCCTCGAGATCCGGGTGAACGGCTCGGTGGGGCGCGGCGCCGAGGTCCGTGCGGCGGTCACCCGCGTCCGGGAACGCGCCCGGCTGCTGGGCGGCTCGGTCGACGTGAAGGTGACGCGCGGCCGGGCGCACGTGGTGGCGCAGCTGCCGGTGCCGGGATGACCTGGGAACGGGCCGGGATCGCGGCGCTGCTGCTGGTCGTCGTCGCGCTGCCCACGGCCGTGCACGGCGGGTGGAGCACGCTGACCTGGCTGGTGCTGGCGAGCGGATGCACGCTGCTGTGGTGGCGCGAGCACCCGCGGGCGGTCGCGGTGGCGGGCGGCGCGCTGTGGCTGGCCGCGGGCACCCGGGACGGCTACCTGCCCGACGCGGCGCTGGTGCTCATGGCGCTGCTGGCGGGCGTCGCGGCCCTCGCCTGGACGGGCCGGGCCGCCTGGGTCGCCGGCGCGGGCCTGGTGGCGTACGTCGTGGGTCTGTGGCTGCTCGTGCACGACAGCCTCGTGGCGCTGGCCATGTTCTCCGTGCCGGCCTTCCTGGCGGGCACCGTGCTGCGCCTGCGGCGGGAGACCGCCGACGAGCTCGCCGAGCGCGGGCGCGAGCTGGAGGAGGAGCGGGAGCTGTTCGCCGACCTGGCACTGCGGCACGAGCGCGCCCGGATCGCCGCGGAGCTGCACGACATCGTCGGGCACGCGATCAGCGTGATGATCATCCAGGCGGCGGCCGGGCAGCGGCTGGTCGACCGCGATCCCGAGCTGGCCCGCGAGGCGTTCGGCGCGATCGCGGAGTCGGGCCGGCAGGGGCGTGCCGACCTGCAGCGGCTGGTGGACCTGCTCGGCGGCACCGAGGTGGGCGGGCCCGACCTGTCGCTGATCGAGGAGGTCGTGACCCGCGCGGCGCGCAGCGGGCTGGACGTGTCATGCCGCTTCGAGGGCGACCGCGACGGGGTGCCCGCGCCGGTCGCGCACCTGGCGTTCCGGGTCGTCCAGGAGAGCCTGACCAACGCGCTGCGTCACGCCCCGGGCGCACCGGTGCGGGTGGTGGTCGCCGGGGCCGGACGGTCCTTGCGCGTACGGGTGGACAACGACGCGTCCCGGCTGGAGCGCCTGGATCTGGGCGGCACCGGGCGCGGGCTGACCGGGCTGCGGGAACGGGTGCAGCAGCAGGGCGGCCGGCTGCAGTCCGGCGCGACCGCGGCCGGCGGATGGCGCACCGAGGCGTGGCTGCCCGGCTAGCCCCGGCGCGCCCGGCGCCAGACGAGCTGCTGGACCAGCAGCGTGAGCACCCCGGCGATCACGATCGAGGCCACGTTGATGAGCAGCTGCACGGCGGAGCCGACCGCCTCGTCGCGGACGCCGTAGGCCAGCGCGACCGCGGCGTTGGCCGCCGCGGGCACGGTGGTCACCGAGATCAGCACGCCGACCAGCGTGCCGGCCTTGGCGGAGGTCAGCGACAGGATGCCGGCGACGCCGCCGAGGAAGCCGACGATCCACGACAGCGCGTCGGGCCGCCAGATGAAGTCGGTCAGCGGCCGCTCGCCGAGCAGCATCGACTTGTTCACCAGATCGGCGGCGGTCATCAGCCACACCGCGCCCACGGTGATCACCATGCCGACCGGGAAGCCGACGCCCAGCGCCAGCAGCGAGCGGCCGGCCAGCCTCGGCTTGCGCTGCACGAGCCCGACGCACAGGGCGGCGAGCGGGCCGAACTCCGGGCCGACCACCATCGAGCCGACGATGAGGATCGGCTGGTCCAGCAGCACGCCGATCGCCGCGATGATCGTGGCGACGGTCATGAACGCCAGGAACGAGGCCGACAGCGCGGTCTCCTCGCCGGTCTGGTGCTCGATCTCGTGCCAGACGACCGCGTCGACGCCGAGGCCGGGCACCCGCCGCTCGGCGCGCTCGGCGGAGGCGGACAGGGTCGCGTCGACGCGTTCGACGACGATGGCGCCGTCGCTGTCGAGCCCCAGCGCGCGCAGCCGGTCGAAGACCGGGTCGGCGCCCTCGCGGACGACGTCGAACTCGATCACGTCGCCGCTGGGCGCGTGCGCCGCCCCGCGCAGCAGCACCAGGTGCGTGACGGCGTCCTCGCCGGTCAGCGCCTCGAGCGCCGGCTCGGTGAGCCGGTCGGGCGCGATGACCCGTACGTGCAGCATGTCCGCCCCTTAAGATCAATGTCACGGTGAGTCTAGGACCGGTCGTCGCGTAGTGTTGGTCGCGGTGTGCCGGGAAGACTGGTCGGCGACGTCCTTCGCCGTGCCCTGGAGTGTTCCGTGACCGACCCGCGCAAGACCGCCTCGCCGCTGTTCGGCCGCGGCTCGTGGCCCGAGGCCAGCCGCATCGCCGAGATCCTGCGCGCGGAGACCACCGGCGGCCTGCTGCTGCTCGGCGCGGCGGTGCTCGCGCTGGTCTGGGCCAACTCCCCCTGGTCGGACGCCTATCGCGACCTCGCCGGCTGGACCGTCGGCCCGGCCGCGTGGCACCTCGACCTGACGCTGGGGGCGTGGGCGGCCGACGGGCTGCTGGCGATCTTCTTCTTCGTGGCGGGCCTCGAGCTCAAACGCGAGTTCGTCGCCGGCGACCTGCGCGACCCGAGGCGCGCCGCCCTGCCGGTGGCCGCCGCGGTGGGGGGTATGGCGGCGCCGGCGCTGATCTACGTGCTGGTGAACGTCGCGGCCGGCGACGGCGCGCCGCGCGGCTGGGCGATCCCGACCGCCACCGACATCGCCTTCGCGCTGGCCGTGCTCGGGGTCATCAGCACCAGCCTGCCGTCGGCGATGCGGACGTTCCTGCTCACGCTCGCAGTGGTCGACGACCTGCTCGCCATCACGATCATCGCGGTGTTCTACACCGAGAGCCTGCATCCCGTGCCGCTGCTGCTGGCCCTGGCGCCGCTGGCCCTGTTCGGCCTGCTCGTGCAGCGCCGGGTGCGCTCCTGGTGGCTTCTGCTGCCGCCGGCCGCACTCGCCTGGGGGCTGGTGCACGCGTCGGGCGTCCACGCGACCGTCGCGGGCGTGCTGCTCGCGTTCACCGTGCCGGTCGTCCGTCGCGCGCAGGGGCCGGGCCCGGGCCTGGCCGAGCACTTCGAGCACCGGTGGCGGCCGCTGTCCGCCGGCTTCGCCGTTCCGGTGTTCGCGTTCTTCTCGGCCGGGGTGACGCTGTCGGGCGGCCTCGGGGCGAGCCTGCGCGACGCCGTGACGATCGGGGTCGTCGCCGCTCTGGTGGCCGGCAAGGTCGCCGGGATCACGGGCGCGACCTGGCTGGTGCAGCGGTTCACCCGGGCCCGGCTGGCCGAGGGGCTCAGCTGGTGGGACGTGCTCGGGCTGGGCCTGCTGGGCGGCGTCGGCTTCACCGTGTCGCTGCTGATCGGCGAGCTCGCGTTCGGCGCCGGCAGCCCCCGCGACGAGCACGCCAAGCTCGGCATCCTGCTGGGTTCGCTGATCGCGGCGCTGCTGGCGACCGTGGTGCTGCGCATCCGCGACCGGCACTACCGCCGCCTCTGCGCCGAGGAGAGCCTCGACGCGGACGCCGACGGCATCCCCGACGTCTATCAGCGGGACGCCGCGCCGGGCGACCCGGCGTCCCGAGATGCGAGCTGATCGACGCCGACCTATGTTGCACCCAGGGGTACCACCTCACCTGGGAGAACAACGATGTTCAACCGATCGACGCGCGCGGCCGGGGCCGCGATGGTGCTGGCACTGGCGGCCGGCTGCGGCGGAGTGGGCTCGGCCGATCAGGACGGCGAGGCCGCCGCGACGCTGAGCATGATGGGCTTCGGCACCGGCGACGACATCGCCAAGACGCGGTTCGACCTGGCCAACAAGGCGATCGCGCCGAGCACGGCCAAGGCGGCGGAGGGCAGCTTCAGCGCCCAGCAGTTCCTGTCGGCGGTGGCGGCCAAGAGCCCGCCCGACCTGGTCTACATGGAGCGCCGGCTGCTCGGCACGTACGCCGCCAAGAAGGCGCTCGTGCCGCTGGACGACTGCGTGGCCGACCAGAAGATCGATCTGAGCCACTTCCGCGAGGCCGCCGTCAAGGAGGCCACCCTCAACGGCAAGCTGTACGGGCTGCCGGAGTTCTACAACAACCGCGTGTTGATGATCAGCAATGCGGCGTTCGCGGACGCGGGGCTCGACCCGGCCCGCTTCACCACCTCCGACTGGACGAGGCTGAAGTCCGACACCGCGAAGCTCGCCAAGGTCGGCGGCGGCCGCATCCAGCGGATCGGCTTCGACCCGAAGATCCCGGAGTTCCTGCCGCTGTGGGCGCGGGCCAACGGCGCCGCGCTGGTCAGCGACGACGGCCGGACCGCCAAGCTGACCGACCCCAAGGTCGTCGAGGCCCTCGAGTTCACGGTCGGGCTGGTGAACGCGCAGGGCGGCTGGGCCCGGTTCAAGTCGTTCCGGGACTCGTTCGACTTCTTCGGCGCCAAGAACCAGTTCGCGAGCAATCAGCTCGGCGCGTTCCCGATGGAGGACTTCTACCTCAACGTGCTGGCCGACAACTCGCCCGCCGTGAAGCTGACGGTCGCGCCGTTCACCGGCCGCGACTCCCGGCCGGTCGACTGGATCACCGGCAACGCCTGGGCCATCCCCGCCGGCAGCGCGCACGCGAAGCAGGCGTGCAAGTGGATCAAGGTGATGACCGACAGCGAGTCGTGGGTGGCCGCCGCGAAGGCGCGGGCCGCCGCACGGCAGGCGGCCGGCAAGCCGTTCACGGGCGTGTTCACGGGCAACAAGAAGGCGGACGAGGTCATCTTCCGGGACGTCGTGAAACCGAGCCCGGCCGTGCAGACCGTCCTGCGCACGCAGGAAAGCGGTTTCGCTGAACCCGCGCTCGCGGCGGGCGAGGAGTTCAAGGCCGCCTGGCAGGACGCGGTGAACCGGGTGCTCGAGGGCAGGCAGCAGCCCGCGCAGGCGCTGGCCCAGGCGCAGCAGCAGGCGCAGGCCGCGCTCGACAAGGCCAACAGCGGCACATGATCAAGCGGGAGACCCTGGCGGCGTACGGGTTCCTGTCGCCCTGGGTGATCGGATTCGTCGTGTTCATGGGCGGCCCCATGGTGGCCAGCCTGGTGCTGTCGTTCACCGACTACGACGTGCTGACCAGCACCGCGTTCGTCGGCGGCGACAACTACCGCGAGCTGCTCGCCGACCCCAAGGTGCGCACGAGCCTGGCCAACACGCTGTTCTACACGGTGCTGCACGTGCCGCTGACGATGGTGGTGGCGCTCGCGCTCGCCCAGCTGCTGGTGCGCGCCGGGCGACGGTCGGCCGGCTTCTTCCGTACGGTCTTCTACCTGCCCACGATCACGCCGAAGGTCGCGGTCGGCGTGCTGTTCCTGCTGCTGTTCAACGGGCAGGTCGGCATGATCAACGAGGTGCTGGGCCGGGTCGGGATCGACGGGCCGAACTGGACCACGGACGGCCCGTGGATCAAGCCCGGCCTGGTGCTGATGGGCGCGTGGAGCCTGGGCAGCACGGTCATCATCTATCTGGCGGCCCTGCAGAACGTGCCGCGCGACCTGTACGAGGCGGCCGAGATGGACGGCGCCTCGGCGTGGGCGCGGTTCCGGACCGTCACCGTGCCCATGATCAGCGGCGCGCTGTTCTTCACGCTGATCATCAACACGATCGCGGCGCTGCAGACCTTCGACGAGGTCTACACCGCGTTCTTCGGCAGCGCGAACCAGCAGACGTACGGCAACGACGCGGCGCTGTTCTACGTGATCTACCTGTTCCAGCAGGCCTTCCAGTTCCTGCACATGGGGTACGCGTCGGCGCTCGCCTGGCTGCTGTTCCTGATCATCCTGGTCGTCACGCTGGTGCAGATCCGGCTGAGCCGGCGGTTCGTCTACTACGAGAGCGAGTGAGCCATGACCGCTGTCGAGGCGCCGCAGGTAGCCGCGCCCACCCCTTCGCCGTCGTCGGCGCGGCGCCCGGCGCGCCGGCACCGCTGGGTGTTGTGGACCGTCCTGTCCGTCGCCGCCGTGATCTTCACCTACCCGTTCGCGTGGCTGGTGAGCGCGTCGCTCAAGCCGCGTCCGGAGGTCTTCGACAACGCGCTGATCCCGCGCCACTGGGCGCCCGGCAACTACGCCACCATCTGGTCGGCCGCGCCCGTGCTGACCTGGCTGGTCAACAGCGTCGTGGTGGCGCTGGCCGCGGCCACGGCGGTCACGATCTCCAGCGCGATCGTCGCCTTCGGGTTCGCGTACTTCCGCTTCCCCGGCCGCAATTTCTGGTTCGCGATGGTGCTGGGCACGATGATGCTGCCCGGCGCGGTCACGATGATCCCGACGTACCTGATCTGGAACGAGCTCGGCCTGGCGGCGACCCAGGTGCCGCTGTGGGCCACCAACCTGTTCGGCAGCGCGTTCTACATCTTCCTGATCCGGCAGTTCTTCCTCGGCCTGCCGCGCGAGCTGTTCGAGGCGGCCCGGGTCGACGGCGCCGGGTACTGGCGGCTGTTCTGGCGCATCGCGATGCCGCTGTGCCGGCCCGCGCTGATCGTCGCCTTCGTGTTCGAGCTGCGGGCGAGCTGGTCCGACCTGCTCAAGCCGCTGATCTACCTGCGCGACCCGCAGCTGTTCACGATGCCGCGCGGCATGAAGGCGATCCTCGACCAGTTCGGCCAGGCGGGCGAGTCCCGCTGGGAGGTCGTGCTGGCCGGCGCCGTCCTCACCACCGTGCCGATGATCGTGGCGTTCTTCCTGTGCCAGCGCTACTTCGTCGAGGGGGTGGCCACCCAGGCCCGCAAGGGCTGATCAGGCGTCGTCCGCGGCCGGGGGGCCGTTACGGGTGCAGCCCTCGCCGCAGTGCGGGCAGGAGGGATCGCAACCCTCCCACGGCCACATGTAGACCACCAGGTCGCCGGACTCGGCGGCCAGCTGTTTCGCCAGCTGCGCCCCGCGGCTCTTCCACTCGGCCCACTCCTCGTCGGTGGCCCGGGGCGCGTTCTGGATGGACCACAGGTCGGGGCCCTGCTGATGCCGGTCCTGCCAGCGCGACCACTCGTCGAGCGCGGCGGCGAGCTCGTCGCTGATGCCCAGGCTGCGCGGGCTCATGCCGCCGTGCACCTCGCGGGCCGGATGGCCGCCGCGCGCGGGCAGCATCCGCCAGGACCACACCGGGAAGGCGCCGTAGTCGGGGAACATGTCCAGCCGCCGGCCGGTGGCGGGACGGGACCGCGGGCAGTACACCGCGTGCAGGCGAGGATCGTCGGCCGGTTTCACCTGCGCGATCGTAGACGATGATCTTGTAGGCGCGCCGCGGGACGCCGGCGCAGGGAGGCCGGCGTCCGCGGGGCGGAGGTCAGTTGGTCCAGAAGACGTAGACCGCGCCGTACTTGACGGCCTTGGTAGCGCCGTCGGTGCAGGCGCCGGCCGGGGCGGTGCCGCCGGAGGTGAGCAGGCGGCTGATGTAGGTGGCCTTGCTCAGCACGCCGGTGCCGGTGCGCGAGTTCACCTCGAGCAGCAGCTCGGGGATCGTGCCGGCGCGGGGGCTCTCGGCCTTCTTGGTGGCAGTGACCAGCGAGCCGTCGCGGGTCGACTGCCAGCTCGGGCCCTTGAAGTGGTGCACGCGGCCGCCGGTGCCGATCAGCTGGGCCTCGGGGACCGACGCGCCGGTGAAGACGCCGCCGGTGCAGGTGTAGGTCTGGGTGCCGCTGGCGACGACGTACGCCCCGATCGGCTTGGCGCCCGCGGGCGGCTTGATCGCGGCGGGGATGCCCGGGATCGACACCGCGCGGGCGTCGGGCCCGACGGCGGCCGGCGCGATCGGGGCCTGCTCGGCGGCTGAGGCGTTGTAGGTCACGGCGCCGGCGGCGGCCACCACGGCCGCCATCCCCACCCCGGCGGCGGCGCGGACCCGGGAACGCTTCGTGTTGAGCATGAGGTCTCCTCGTCAGGGGGCGTGAGCGTCGCCCCGTCGACGCTGGACACGGACTACCGACGGGTAGGGATGTGGACCCTCGTCAATGCGACCCGTTCGTCCTTCGTGGATGGTCCGAACGGACGACCCTGCCTCGAAGCGGATCGAAACAGCCGGGATCCGCGGGCGGTCGGCGACAATGATCGGATGACTGACTTCGATCCGCGGGCGCTGCTCGCCGAGAGCCGCCTCGGCGTGCTGGCGACGATCAGGGCGAACGGCATGCCGCAGCTCTCCCCCGTCACTCCCTTCTACGACCGCGACGCCGAGCGCATCTACGTGTCGCTCACCAGCAGCCGGGCCAAGACCGCCAATCTGCGCCGCGACCCGCGGGCCGCGCTGGAGGTCACCCGCGCGGACGGGTGGGCGTGGGCGACCGCCGAGGGCGCCGTCGAGCTCATCGGGCCGGGCGCCGATCCGGACTCCCCCGAGGTCGACGCGCTGGTCGACTACTACCGCCGGGCCGCCGGCGAGCACCCCGACTGGCAGGAGTACCGCTCGGCCATGGTCTCCGACGGGCGCGTGCTGATGGTGCTCAAGGTCGAGCACGTGTACGGGCAGGCCCTGCGCTGACCCGCGGGGAGAGAAGACGGCCCGCGGCGCCAGGTGCCGCGGGCCGTCCGTCGTGGGGTCAGGACTTGAAGGCGTCCTTGACGTTCTCCACGGCCTGCTTGAGCTTCGAGCTGCTCTGGTCGGCGCGGCCCTCGGCCTCCAGACGCTCGTCGTCGGTGGCGCGGCCCACGCCCTCCTTGACCTTGCCGCCGAGCTCCTGCGCCTTGTTGTCGACCTTGTCGTCGAATGCCATGGCAGCCTCCACATCGTCGTGCCTACGTCGGTGCAGATACCCATCCGCCGCGAACCGCAATCCCGCGGCGCCGGGTCACGGCCGCAGGCGCCCGGCGGCGTCCGGCATCACCGGGTGGCGCAGGCCCGGGTGGTCCGCGGGCAGCGTGCGGCGGATGACCCACCAGCTCACGGCCAGGCAGGCGGCGACCAGCGGCCACGTCAGCGCGACGCGGGCCACGCCGAGCGCGACGACCTGCCCCGCGGCGTAGAGGGGCAGGAAGACGGCCAGCCGTACGACGTACTGCAGCACCCACACCCAGCTCGCCAGGCAGTAGGAGCGCAGCAGGGCGGGATCGCGCCGCCACCGGAACCGCTGCCCGAGCACTCCCCCGACCACCACGCCCAGCAGCGGCCACCGGATCACGATGCTGACCGCCCAGGCCAGCGCGCTCGCGGCGTTGCTCAGCAGCTGCAGCAGGAAGAAGTCCTCGGCGCGGCCGGTGCGCAGCGCGATCAGCGCCGCCACGCAGACGCCGAGCAGGCCGATCAGCACCGCGCGCGGCTTGTCGCCGTGGCGCAGCCGCCAGAGCGAGACGACGACCGCGCACGCGACCGCGACGCCGGCGCCGGCCCAGATCGACCGGCCACCGGCCAGCCAGCCGGCCACGAACCCGGCCGCCGGCAGGGTGGCGTCGATCGCGGCGCGCCGCCCGTTCAGCAGCGTGGACAGCGACTCCGGCTGCGTCATCCCCACCCCCTCGAGAGTTAGGAAAGCCTAACCGCAGCCGGGGCTCGGACTCACTCCAGGTGGAGGGTGTCTCGGCGCGGGCGGTTGCGCCCGCCGCCGGTTGCCGACCGGGGTGTCGGGTTCTACCATCGCGCCAACACCATCCATCGATGTCCTTCGAAGCGCCGACGCCACCGTCGAAGCGCTTCGACGGCATTCCGACCGAAGGAAGACCATGCGCAGACGCACTCTCGCGCTCTCCCTGACCGCCGCGGCGGTCGTCAGCTCCGGGGCGGCCGTCCTCACCGCCCCGCCGGCGTCGGCGGCCGCGGGCTGCCGGGTCGCGTACGCGGTCAGCAGCCAGTGGCCGGGCGGCTTCGGGGCCAACGTGACCATCACCAACCTGGGCGACCCGCTCAGCTCGTGGACCCTGGTCTGGACGTACGCCAACGGGCAGACCGTCACCCAGGCCTGGAACGCGAACCTGACCCAGAGCGGGTCGACGGTCACCGCCCGCAACGTCAGCTGGAACGGCTCGCTCGCCACCAACGGCACGGCGTCGTTCGGCTTCAACGGCTCGGCCACCGGCGCCACCAGCAACCCGGCCTCGTTCACGCTCAACGGCACGGCCTGCACCGGCGGGGTCACCCCGACCTCCCCCTCGACGACGCCCCCCACGAGCCCGACCACAACCCCGCCGCCCAGCACCGGCGGCGTCCCGGGCGACGCCGCCTGGGTCGACTCGGGGCAGTGGGCGTCGTGGACGAACAACGGCTACACGCTCTACAACAACATCTGGGGCTCGGGCGCCGGCTCGCAGACGATCTGGGCGCGCAGCGGCACGAACTGGGGCGTGGTCGCCGACCACCCGCGCACCAGCGGCGTGAAGTCGTACCCCAACACGGGCCGGACGCTGAACCGCACGCTCAGCTCGCTGTCCTCGGTGACCAGCTCGTTCAACGTCTCGGTGCCCGCGGACGGCGACTACTCCACCACGTACGACATCTGGGCGAACAACCACGCGTACGAGGTCATGATCTGGACCAACCAGCACGGCGCGGTGGGCCCGATCGCCGAGTCGTACGACGCCAACGGGGCCGTGCCCAACGTGCGCAACCTGTCCGTCGGCGGGCACACGTGGAACGTCTACCGCGGCTCCAACGGCGCCAACGCGGTGTTCTCGTTCATCCGCACCAACACCAGCTCCGGCACGATCGACCTGCTGGCGATCATGGACTGGCTGCGCACGAACGGCTGGTGGGGTGACGTGACGGTCGGCGAGCTGCAGTTCGGGTTCGAGATCTCCGGCACCGCCGGGCGGTCGACCTTCACGACCAACAGCTTCTCGCTGACCTACAGCTGAGGCTTGCGGAAGGCCGCTCCCGGGGGAACCTGGGAGCGGCGGACCCGCCGGGTTGCGTAGATCCAACGCGGCTGGGTAGAAGGCCTGACATGGATCAGGTGCGGCTGCCGTTCTCCCACAGCGCCGACATCACGGCCCTGCGGCACGCCGCCGAGGCCGCGCTGACCCAGTGGCAGGAACCCGAGCTCGCCGCCGACTCGATGATCGTGATCAGCGAGCTGGTCGGCAACGTCCTGCAGCACACCGACGACGGCGGCGAGCTGGCCTGCAGATGCGGGCCCGACTCGGTGCTGATCGAGGTGTTCGACGAGAGCAAGCACCTGCCCGACCCGCAGCGGCCGGACGCGCGCCGGATCGGCGGGCGGGGCCTGCTGCTGGTCGCCGCGATGAGCCGCGCGTGGGGCAGCCGTCCCGCCCCGCCCGGCAAGGTGGTGTGGGCCGAGGTTCCGCGTACGGTCTAGTGCTCCCGGCGCAGCACCAGCAGCGCGACGTCGTCGGTGCGCGGGCCCGCCTCCAGGTCGAGCATGATGCCGTTGCACACGGCCTCGGCGGGCTCCGGGCGGACGTGGCCGCTCAGCCGGTCGATGCCGACGTCGATCACCTCGTCGCGGCGTTCCACCAGGCCGTCGGTGTAGCAGACCAGCACCGAGCTCGGCGGCAGCGCCACGGTGGTCGCGTGCCGCCCGAGGTGGTGGGTCCCGATGCCCAGCGGCGGGTCGCGCGGCAGGTCGATCGCGGCCGCGGGCTCGCCGGGCCGCGCGAGCAGCGGCGGCAGGTGACCCGCCGACGAGATGCGGATCGAGGAACGGTCGGGCGCGACGATCGCGTACAGCGCGGTGGTGAGGTTCCCGGCCTCGAAGTGGCGGACCTTGCGGTCGAGCAGCGTGAGCACCTCGGCCGGGTCGTCGGCGATCAGGGCGTACGCCCGCAGCGCGCTGCGGATGCGGCCCATCACCACCGCGGAGGCCAGACCGTGGCCGGACACGTCGCCGATGACGATGCCCAGGCGGCCGCCGTCGAGGTGGAACACGTCGTACCAGTCGCCGCCGATGCCGAAGTCGTGGCCCGGGATGTAGCGGGCGGCCAGGTCGACGCCCGGGATGGTGGGCAGCCGCTCGGGCAGCAGGCTGCGCTGCACGGCCAGCGCGGCGGACTGGTCCAGGCGCCGCGAGCGGATCGCCCCGGCCACCCCGGCCCGGTCGGCGGCCAGCTGCAGCAGGTGCACGTCGTCGGCGGTGAACGGGCCCGGGGTCAGACGGCCGACGTGCAGCACGCCGACCAGGTCGCCGGCGGCGAAGACCGGAACCCCGAGCAGCGACCGTACGCCCTTGGCGAGCAGGATCGGGTTCACCACGTCGCCCGGGCCCACGTCGGTGAGCATCACCGGGCGCCGCGTCATCGCGACCCGCCCGGCGAACCCCCGGCCGACCGCGACGCGGAACCCCCGGCGCACCTCGTCCTCCAGCCCCTTGGCCGCGGTCGCCACCAGCTGCCCCGCGTGCTCGTCGAGCAGCAGGATCGCGGCCGTGTCGGCCCCGAGCAGGTCGCGGACCCGGTCGAGCAGCTCGTCGAGCAGGTCGGAGGCGTCGAGCCGGGACAGCGTCGCGTCGGTGACGGCCTCCATCCGGCTCAGCCGCTCGTCCTGGGTCACACCCGACAACTTACTGGCCGGTCCGGGGTCACCGCTGCAGGGCGACACCTGGCAGACGGCCTCGGCCGTCCGGAGGCCGCCGCCTCCTCGTGGCCGCCGGTGGGTGTTTCCCGCCGTCGATCTCGCCCGCCCCGGTGCCAGGTCGCCGGGCAACCGCCCGCCGACCCGCCCGGCGCGCCGCTCCGCCCCGGTGTTGCTCGCGCTCGGCGACCCCGCCTAACCACCCGTCCGAGGTACGCCCGCCCGGCCGCCCACCCGGCCGCTCGCTGTTCGCCGGTCGCCGTCACGACCGCCGGTTCGCGAGCTCTCCCTCGCTCCGCAGGATGCAGAACTCGTTGCCCTCCGGATCGGCCAGCACGACCCAGCCCGTGCCGTCCGGGTTGCGGAGATCGTCCACGACGGTCGCGCCGAGCCCGGTCAGCCTCGCCAGCTCCTCGTCGCGCGTGCCCTCGGCCGGACGCAGATCGAAATGAATCCTGTTCTTGCCCCGCTTGGGCTCCGGAACCTCGACGAACAGCAGCCGGTGCCGCCCGTCGGCCGACCGGATCAGGCATTCCTCGTGCCCCGGCTCGTTGGGGTCGTCCGGGTCCTCGCTGTAGTCCAGAACGGCTTGCCACCACCGCGACAGCCCATAGGCGTCGGCGCAGTCCACGGTGGTGTGCGACACGTAGGAGGTCATCGCTGCATGCTCTCAGACCCGCCGGGATCGCGCGGGCGCCACGAGCCGACCCGGCTCGGTCACTACTGATGCCCTGCCGGTCGCGGGCTGGGGGCTCGTGGAACAGTCCGCGGGCACGCTGCGTTCGACCCTCACCTTCCGTCAGCCGAAAAAGCCGCTGCCGTGGCTCCTGATCGGCACGGCGGCCGCCGTCCTCGTGATCGTGGCCGTCGTCATCAGCATCGGCGCCGCGTTCAGCAACGGAGGCAAGACCAACGAGCCGGCCAGGACAACGGCCGCCCCGGCCGACAAGCCGTCCGCGACGCCGATCCCCACCACGGCGAAGCCGGCTGCCGTCAAGGTCATCACGGCTCTTAACAATCCCGAGTTCGCGGCGCTGCTCAGGGCCGACAGCTGCGACGATGCGAACGAAAAGTTCGCGACCAGGCACGCGGGCCAGACGATCACCTTCGACGGCTCGATCGTGGACATGGCCGCGCACGGTGACTACGACACTCGCTTCGATCTGCTGCTGGGCCCGGACGACAAGGGACCGGAGACGACGGCCGGGCCGGCGTTCAAGTACGAGGACGTCGGGATCCTCGATCTGAACCTGACCGGTGCGGGCATCCCCGCCGCCGTGGGGGAAGGTGACAAGTTCCGCTTCGTCGCCAAGGTGGGCGAGTTCGACCCGGTGCAGTGCGTCTTTCTCCTCGACCCGGTCTCGACGGCGGTCCGGTAGGCGCGACGCTGCGGAGCGGCCCTCGACGGCGGCGAGGCTACGCTCGGGGCATGCGTCTGGCCCACGTCACCGACCTGCACATGGGGGCGGAGGACGCGGCGGTGGTGGCGGGGCTGCGGGCCGACCTGGTCGCGGTCGGGCCGGATCGGATCCTGGTCAGCGGGGACCTCACGATGCGGGCGCGCGGCGAGCAGTTCCGGGCGGCCCGGGCGCTGCTGGAGTCGACCGGGCGGCCCTGGACGTGTGTGCCGGGCAACCACGACCTGCCGCTGGATCGGCCGCGGCGGGCGTTCGGGGCGTTGCGGGCCTATCGGGACGTGATCGACCGGGAGCCGGAGCCGGTGGTGCGCGACGACGGGTTGCTGCTGCTCGGGCTGAGCACGGCCCGGCCGTACCTCTGGAAGGGGGGTCTGGTCGACGACGCGCAGCTCGCGCGGATCGGCACCGCGTTCGGACCGAGGGCGCGGCTCAAGGTGCTGATGCTGCACCATCCGGTGTTCCGCTCGGCGCAGCGGCCGCAGGAGACGCTGGTGCACGGGCACGAGCGTGCGCTGCGGGCGGCGGCGGAGGCGGGCGTCGACGTGATCCTGTGCGGGCACGACCACGTGGCGGCGCAGGCGGAGCTGCCGGGGCGGGTGATCGGGGTGATGAGCGGGACGGCGTGCTCGCGGCGGCTGCGCGCCGGGGAGAGCCAGTCGTACACCGTGCTCGACCTCGACGGCGACGGGCTGCGGCTGAGCGTGCGGCACTGGGACGGTGGCGGCTTCGTGCCCGGCGACGCCACCGAGTGGCGCCGGTCAGCCGGGGGTTGGCAGCGGCGGCAGCCCTGAGGCGATGCGCACCAGCGCGCTGAGGTCGCTGCGGGTGAGCGCGGCGCCGCGGCGGCTCGGACGAACCGTCCGCGGAACCCGCACGCGGAGCGCTCCCGGCAGCGAGGCGAAGCGCAGCGGCGGGGTCAGCAGCAGCGCCTCGCCGTCCAGCCCGACCGGCACGTCTGCCGCCGAGCGCACCTCGAACTCGCGGGTCGTCCACTCCCCCACCGGCCGCGCGCCGCGGGCCGCGACGACGCCCAGCCGGCCCGTGTCGAGGCGGGGACGGCCGCCGGCCCGCCCGGCGCGGGACAGGTCGTACGGGTTGTTGGAGACGAGCACGAGGGTGACGCCGGTGTGGCGGCGGCCGTCGGCGCCGTCGAACTCCAGGTCGAGCGCCCGTGCGCCGGGGCCGAGCAGGTCCGGCAGCAGCCGGCCCCAGGTGCGGATCTTCGCCTTGCGGTAGCCCTTGTCCTGCACCACCTCGGCGTACACGCCCAGCGAGGCGTTGTTGACGAACACCCGGCCGTTGACCGAGCCGAGGTCGACCACCCGCTCGACGCCGTCGGTGAACGCGTCGAGCGCGGCCGTCACGTCGTCCCGGTCGAGGCCCAGGTCCAGCGCGAAGTGGTTGCGGGTTCCGGCCGGGACGCAGACGTACGCCACCCCGTGCCGGTTCGCCGTGGCCGCCACCAGCGCCTGCGACCCGTCCCCGCCGGCCATGCCGAGCACGTCCGCGCCGTCGCGTGCGGCCTGCTCCGCCAGCTCCGCCAGGTCGTCGCCCGGCCGCAGCGTGACCGTCCTGATGCCGCGCGCGGCGGCCGCGGCGGCCAGCCCGGCGCGTTCGGCGGCGCCGTCGCCCGACCTGGGGTTGATGAACAGCACCGGCTCCCGGGCGGCCGGGGCCGGGCGGGCGCCGGTGACCAGCGCGCCGCCGTCCGGGCCCAGCGCGTACCGGCCGGCCACCGCGAACACCGTGAGCATGGCGGCCTGCATGAGGAACAGCGACAGGCTCAGCATCACCACGGCGAGGGCGCCGAGCGCGGCGGCCAGCACGGCGAGCCACCGCAGCGGGCCGCGGCGGGTCAGCGCGTACCAGACCGCCGCGGTGACCAGCGTCGCGGACACCAGGAACACGACCATGCTGTCGAAGTGCAGCACGGTGGTCTCGAGGGCGGCGGCGACGGCCAGCACCGGCGCCGCGAGCGCCACGACGGCGGCGCCGCGCTGACCGGTGGCCGGCGCCGGGGTCGTCACCGTGGCGGGCTCGGCAGGCCCGGAACCGAGGGCAGGCCGGGCGTGGCGGGCCCGGTCGGCGGCGGCTGGGCGGTGCGGCCGTTGCTCACCTGGATGACCACGACGCCGTTCTTGACCGTACGCCGGCTCGGCTCGGTGCCCGCCGCGGTGCCCGCGGGACAGGTGGAGTCGACCTCCTGCGTGCTGACCACGACGAAGAAGCCCGCGTTCTCGAGCCGGTTGCGCGCGCGGCTGAGCGAGTCGCACTCCACGTTCGGGATGCGCCGCTGGTCGCCGTACACCAGCTTGCGGTTCTCCGGCCGTTTGAACTGGACCTCCGGCCTGCCCTCCATGTAGTCGGCGAGGGTCCGGTACACGGCGGGGTTGACCTGGTCGTGCCGCAGCCGGTCCCGGTGCGCCTGGTAGTCGGGGTTGACCAGGTAGCCGGCCACGACCAGCGAGGTCGTGCCCGCGATCAGCGAGGCCGTGCGGTCCTTGTCGGTGGTGCCGGTCTTGCCGAACACGGGGTGGCCGACCACGCCGCGCACCTGCCGGGCGGTGGCGCCGCCGCAGCTGCCCAGCCGGGACCGGTCGCCCACCGGGCACCGCGCCGCGTCGAGCGCCGCGCGGGCCACGTCCACCGAGGTCGCCCGCTCGCAGTGCGGCTTGCCGATGTCGAGCTTCTCGTTGTCGCGGGTGGTGATCTGCTCGATCGGGGTCGGGTCGCAGTACATGCCGTCGGCAGCCAGGGTGGCGTACGCGTTGGCCATGTCCAGCGGCGTGGTCGCCGAGACGCCCAGCGTGAACGCGCCCCACTGCTGCGCCGAGCCGGGCGCCGCCAGCTTGGCGTCCTCCGGGTCGCGGAACTTGATGCCGAACCGCTTGGCGACCCCCACCACGTTCTCGGCGCCGACGCGTTCCTCGAGCGGCACGAAGTACGTGTTGATCGACCGGCCGAACCCGGTCCACATGTTGTAGACGCCCTCGCCGCCGCCACCGGAGTTCTGCGGGCACCAGAAGTGCGTGCCCGGGCAGGCGGAGTCGTTGCTGCGCTCGATGATGTAGCCCGACCGGTAGAACTTCTCCGCCTTGATCGTGTACTGCAGCGGGTAGCCCTTCTCCAGCGCCGCGATCAGCGTGAAGATCTTCATGACCGAGCCGGCCTGGTAGCCGGTGATGTCGCCGCCGCCGGTGAGCAGCGGGTTGACCGTGTTCGGATAGGACGCCTTGACCCCCTGGCGCCGCTTCGCCGGGTCCGAGGAGAGCGGGTTCCTGGAGTTGTCGAGCTTGTACTTGCGGTTGGTCACCAGGAACCTGACCTTGCCGGTGCCGGGCTCCACCCCGGACAGCAGCAGCGCGTTCTTGTTCTTCTCCTTGATCAGGTCGGCGACCCGCTCACGGGCGTCGGCCGTCGCCTTCAGGTCGATGGTCGTACGGATCCGGTAGCCGCCGCTCTTGAGCCGGCGCTCACGGTCGAACGTGGTGGCGCCGAACTCGGGCCGGTCCATCCACCAGCGGTAGAAGTAGTCGCAGAAGAAGCCCCAGGTGTTGTTCGAGACCGACACGCAGCCGTTGCCGATCTGCTGCACCTTGCGCGGGATGGGCTCCTTCTTCGCCTTCTCGGCCTGCGCCTGCGTGATCGCTCCCATCTCCACCATGCCGGGGATCACGTACGCGTTGCGGCGCTGGCGGATCTCGTCGTAGCCGGTCTTGGTGGTGGGGTCGTAGAACGACGGGGCCCGCACGATCGCGGCGAGCATCGCGGCCTGGCCGATCGTGAGGTCCTTGGGCCGCTTGTTGAAGTACACCTTGCTGGCGGCGTAGATGCCGTACGTCTGCTTGCCGAACGGCGCCATGTTCAGATAGCGCTCGAGGATCTGCTCCTTCGAGTTCTTCTTCTCCACCTGCATCGCGTACTTGATCTCGGTGATCTTGCGCTTGTTGGTGTCCTCGGTGGCGTCGACGACCTCCTGCGGGCTGGTCGCCGAGTAGGCCAGCGACATCCGCACCCACTGCATGGTGATCGTCGAGGCGCCCTGCTTGGCGTCCGACTTGCCGCTGTTGTTGACCACGGCCCGGGCGACGCCCTTGAGGTCGACGCCGTTGTGCTTGTAGAAGTCCCGGTCCTCGGCCGCGACCATCGCGTCGCGCATGGGCTTGGAGATGTCCTTGAGCGGTACGTCGCTGCGGAACTCGTCGTAGAACTGCGCGAGCAGCGTCTTGTTGTCCGACGCGTACACCCGCGTGATCTCCGGCGCGCTGAAGGCCTTGAGCTCGCTGGGCAGGCTCGCGAACGCGTCCCCGCCCGCCTTCGCCGTGAGCCCCGACATCGCCGCCACCGGGAACGCCGCCGCGGCCACCACGACGCCCGCCACCGCGCCGCAGAGCAGCAGCGTGAACACGTTGAAGAAGATGTTGTGATCGCCCCTGCGAACCCAGGATCCCACCGAACCACCATCCCGCGCGTCGACGGAAGCGAGCGCCGTCAATTCCACCTCGTCGTGTCAAGAGGCAGTGCAACCCGAATCCGCCCGCACCGTCAAGACCGAACCCCCGGACGTACGCCTGCCACCCTCCCGATCGGACGCCCTGTCCGTCCCCCCGTCATTGCCGTTTCGCGGCATTCACGTCGGGGCGGGGGCCAGGACGGAGCCCCGGCTACAGGCGACGGAAGTAGCGGCGCGTCGCCCAGTCGGCCAGGTCTACGCCCAGGGTGCGGGCGGCGGTGTCCGCCGTACGGAAGTGGATGCCCAGCCAGATGCGGGCGTCGACGACGTCGGCGCGCAGGACGGCTCCGCTGTGGTAGTGGCGGGTGGCGCCGGGCACGGCCGTGGAGGTCAGGGTGAGGTCGAGCCGGGGGCCGAGGATGCGTTCGAGCGCGCGGGAGAAGGCGGCGATCACGGCGTTGTAGCCGCCCACGTAGTCGGGATAGTTGGGCGTGGCCAGCAGCGGCGTCCACGCCGGATCGGGTCTCGTGGCGGGGTTGCCGTCGGTGCCGGCCTCGCGGATGGCGGTGACCGGGCGCCAGTAGGCGTAGCGCAGCTTGGAACGCCAGGTGGCGATGACGGCGTCGGCCACGGTCATGTCGGCGGCGGCGAAGAGGCGGGCCGAGTCGACGATGTCGAGGTTGCGGGCGGCGGCCTGGGCGCGCAGGGCGGCGTTGACCTGGACGACGCCGTTGCCGGAGTAGAACAGCGCGGTGGCCGTCTGGCCGGGGGTGCGGGCCGTGGAGGTGGCCGAGCCCAGCGCCTTCACCTCGGCGAAGTCGCGGGTGTAGCGCCTGGAGGTCAGGGCCGGCGGCTCGGGCGGGTCGAACTGGGCGGCGCTGCGGGCCAGCAGCGGCGTGACACCGCCGAGCCACGGGACGGCCATCGGCAGGCCGGCGGGCGGGGTGGGCCGCCACACGCCGGGCGCGGGCGTCCGGGTGTACTGCACGTTCGCGTTGCGGCCGTCGGAGGCGCGCTGGGCGATGAGGTCGCGCGCGACGCGGACACCGTACGAGACCCCGGCGTTCTTGGCCGCGCCGTCGGGCACGTCGGCCAGCGAGTCCTTCAGGGAGGCGTCGAGGGCCTGCTTCGCGTACGGGGAATAGGTCTCCAGGATCTTGTGACCGGCCGCAGCCGCGGCGGCGGTGGCCGACGCGCCGCGCGGGGCGTCACCGTGCCGGCGGTAGGGCGCGTAGCGGGGGTGCACGCCGACCACGGCGTCGTACATCGCGGCGTGGACGAAGCCCAGGTAGAGGAAGCTCTCGGTGGGGACCTTGCCGGGGTCGCCCTGCAGGGTCGTGGTGGCGACGGCGTTCCAGTCGGAGATGACCGACGCGGTCTCGACGGGTGCTGCCTGCGCGGTCCCGGCGAGCACCGGCACCAGGCTGACAGCGGTTGCGGCAGCGGCGGCGCGGCGCCCGAGAGCAGTCATGACCACGACGCTTCACCCCTGCGGTGGAGCGGCGCTTCCCCCGTACGGCCGGAGCAAGTGGCAGATCTACGACCGGACGGTGGTGATGTCGTCGAGACCCGCGATCGTCAGCACGGGCGCGATCAGGTCGTTGGAGACCAGCCGCAGCTGGTCGACGTGCGGGAACAGCGCGGCCAGCCCGGCGCTGTCGATGTACTGCACGCCGGTGAGGTCGACGACGAAGCCGGCGCCCTCGGCGTCCCGGCCGGCGCCGGTGAGCGCGGTCGAGAAGGTGGCGGCGTTGCTCATGTCGATCTCGCCGACGGCGGTGAGCACGACGGCGCCGTCGGATCGGCGTCCGGGCGTGAGGGTCAGCGGAGTGCTCATTCGGCAATCCTCGCAAGCAGGCCGACGGTCGTTCCGGCGGCACCGGTCGTCACGGTGACCTCCGACACGAGCGCCCGCATCAGGGTGAACCCGCGCCCGCGGTGCGGGTTCTCGGCCGGCCGCGGCGCCTTCCAGCGGCCGCTGTCGGTGATGGTCAGGAGCAGGTCGTCGGCGGTGGCGGCGGCCCGCAGGCGGATCAGGCCGCCGGGCAGGTGCCGGTGGCCGTGCTCGATGGCGTTCGCGCAGGCCTCGCCGGCCGCGACCAGCACGTTCTGCGCGGTGGTGGCGTCGACGCCGCAGCGGGCGAGCCAGCCGCGCAGCGTCGAGCGCACCGTGGCCAGCCGGGTGGCGTCGGCCGGGAAGTCCAGCTCGAGCGGCCCGGGGTGCCGGTAGAGCAGCAGCGCCACGTCGTCGTCGTAGCCCGCCTCGGGCGCCATGCTGTCCATCACGAGCGACGCGAGCTCCTCCAGCGCGGTGGACCGGCCCTCCTGCACCGCGGCGGCGACCTTGCCGATGCCCGCGGTCAGCGGCTGCCGGCGGCGTTCGACCAGCCCGTCGGTGTAGAGCAGCAGGGTGGCGCGCACCGGGACGGTGTAGTGCGCCTCGGGCCGCTCGCCCGCCGACCGTACGCCCAGGGGCCGGGAGCGGCCCTGGTCGAGCAGGACGGTGGTGCCGTCGGCGTGGGTCACGATCGCGGGCGGGTGACCGGCGCTGGCGTACGTCAGCTCGCCGCTCGCCGGGTCGAGCACGCCGCAGAAGACGGTCGCGCACATGGCGCCCGCGAGCTGGACGGCGAAGCGGTCGAGCGCGGTCAGCGTCTGCGCGGGGTCGGTGTTCTGCAGCAGCAGGGCGCGGCAGGCGCTGCGCAGCTGCCCCATCACGGTGGCCGCCTCGAGGCCGTGCCCGACGCAGTCGCCGACGACGATCCCGATGCGCCCGTCGGCCAGCCGGACGGTGTCGTACCAGTCGCCGCCCACCTTGAGCGGGCGGGTCGCCGGCTCGTAGCGGACGGCGAAGCCGTTGGGCAGCTGCGCCGGGCCGAGGATGGCCCGCTGCAGCGCCAGCGCCGTCTCGCGCTGCTGGTCGATCTGGTGAATGCGGTGCAGGCCCTGGCCGAGGTGGCCGGCGAGCAGGGCGAGCAGGGTCCGGTCCTGCTCGGTGAACGGCCGGTTCTCGCGCAGCTCGACCCGCAGGACCATGGTGCCGCCGGGGTGCTCGAGGGCGATGCCGGCGTCGCCGGGCTGCTCGGCGACCGGGGTGAGCAGCGGCCGGTCGCGCAGGGCGAGCAGCGCCGCGCGGCGCTGCTCGGACAGGTTCTCCCAGCGTTCCCCGGGCTCGGTGGTGGTCAGCGCGGGTGTGCCGGAGGCGCCGAAGACGGCCGCGCAGACGTGCGTGGCCTGCCACAGCTCGCGCAGGTCGGGCAGCACGCTGTCCAGGGCGCCGGGCACGCTCTCCGCCTCGGACAGCCGCACGCTCAGGACCGCGAGGGCGCTCTCGCGCTGCACGGCGTAGTGCTCGGCGGTGACGTCGCGGAACGTGCCGACGATGACGCGGCGGCCGGTGTCCGGGTCCTCGACCTGGTTGAACGACGCCGCGACCCACAACCGGTGCCCGTCGCGGTGCCGGACGGGGATCGTGTACGTGCCCCGGCTGCGCTCGATGAGCAGCGCGAACGCGTCGGCCACGAGCTGGAAGCCCTCGGGGTCGTCGGCCTGTTCGGGCCACCACGGGTGCACCGGGGCGTACGGCAGACCCTCGGGGCCGTACCCGAGGATGTCGGTGAACGTCGAGTTGATCTCGATGACGGCGCCGTCGGCGTCGCAGACGAAGAACGCCTCCTGCAGCGAGTCGATCAGCGCCGTGCGCCACCGGGCGTGGTGGTTGCGCAACCGGGCCAGCTCCACGTTGGCCCGCACGCGGGCGAGCAGCTCGGCCGACGAGAACGGCTTGACCAGGTAGTCGTCGGCGCCCGACTCGAGGCCCTCGATCGAGGCCTCCTGCCCGGCGCGCGCCGAGAGCAGCAGCACCGGCGTGCCGGCCGTGCGCGGATCGGCGCGCAGGGCCGCCACCAGCTGCAGGCCGTCGAGGCGCGGCATCATGACGTCGCTGACGATCAGGTCGGGGTTGCGCCGCCGGGCCGCCTCGAGCGCCGCCTGCCCGTCGGGCACGGCCTGCACGCGGTGGCCGGCCGAGCGCAGCAGCCGGGTCAGGTAGTCGCGCATGTCGGCGTTGTCGTCGGCGACCAGCACGGTGGCCGGCGCCAGGGCCGCCGGCGCCGTCTCGGGCGCCGCCTCGGGGGTGCCGGGCAGCCAGCGCAGGGCCTCCTGCACGTACGGGTCGGCGCCCGAGGTGACCGCGGCGGTGCTGCTCGGGGCGGTCACGGCGTCGGCCGGCAGGTGCCGCGTGCCGAACGGCAGCCGTACGGTGAAGGTCGTCCCCCGGCCCACCGCGCTCTCCGCCGAGATCGTGCCGCCGTGCAGCTCGACCAGCTCCTTGACCAGCGCCAGCCCGATGCCGCTGCCCTCGTTGGAGCGCGAGCGGGCGTTCTCGATGCGGTGGAAGCGCTCGAACAGCCGCGGCATCTCCTCGGCGGGCACCCCGATGCCGGTGTCGGCCACGGTCACCACGGCCGCGTCGCGGTCCGCCCGCACCGAGACCCGCACGCCCCCGCCGAAGGTGAACTTCAGCGCGTTGCTGAGCAGGTTGAGGACGACCTTCTCCCACATGCCGCGGTCGAGGTACACCGGCTCGGCCAGCGGCGGGCAGTCCACCTCGAGCGCCAGCCCGGCCCGTTCGAAGGCCGAGCGGAACACGCTGGCCAGCTCGGTCGTGGCGTTGGACAGGTCGACCGGCTCGTAGCGGGCCTGCATCCGGCCGGCCTCGATACGCGAGAAGTCGAGCAGCGCGTTGACCAGCTTGCCCAGCCGCAGGGCGTTGCGGTGGATCACGTCGAGCTCGGCGCGGATCTCGTCGCGGCCGACGTCGGGCCGGGTGCGCAGGTCCTCGACCGGCCCCATGATCAGCGTCAGCGGGGTGCGGAACTCGTGGCTGATGTTGGAGAAGAACGCGGTCTTGGCCCGGTCGAGCTCGGCCAGCTCCTCGGCGCGCCGCTGCTGCGCCTCGTAGCTGCGGGCGCTCGCGATGCCGGCGGCGACGTGCCCGGCGGCCAGCTCGATGAAGCCGCGGTAGCCGTCGTCGAGGGTGCGGTAGCGGTTGAGGCCGGCCACCATGAACCCGTACGGCGTGCCGCCCTGCTGCAGCAGCGGCACGAGCAGGGCCTCGACGGGCGGTTCGCTCCAGTCGCCGGTGGGCAGCCCGCCGTCGAGCGCGACGACCACGGACTCGCCCCGCGCGGCGTCCTCGACGGGCCACCTGCCCGGGCGGGCCGCGGGGTGGTCGGCGGTGATGCCGGTGGCTGCGGCCAGCCGTACGCCCCCGGGCTCGAACAGGTAGGTCAGCGTGAACGGCAGGTCGCGCCCGTTGCGGCCCAGCTGCGCCGCCGAGAACGAGAGCGTCTGCTCCTCGGTGCGCACCACGCTGGGGTCGGAGCCGAGGTCGCGCAGCGTCGCCATCCGCCGCTCGCCGATGACCCGCTGGGTCTCCTCGCTGACCACGCACAGCATGCCGACCAGCGCGCCGTCGTCGTCGCGCAGCGGGCTGTAGGAGAAGGTGTGGTACGTCTCCTCGGGGTAGCCGGAGCGCTCGAGGAACAGCAGCAGCGCCTCGTCCCAGGTGGCCTCGCCGGTGGCGAGCACGGTCTCGATGCGCGGTCCGATGTCGGGCCAGATCTCGGCCCACACCTCGCCGGCCGGCCGCCCGAGCGCCCACGGGTACTTGTTGCGCAGCGTGTCGCGGCGGTAGGCGTCGTTGCAGAAGAACGTCAGCCGCGGGCCCCACGCCATCCACATGGGGAAACGCGAGGACAGCAGGATGCTGACCGCGGTACGCAGGCTCTGCGGCCACCCCTCGGGCGCGCCCAGCGGCGTCTCGCCCCAGGCCACCGCGGCGAGGTCCCGCCCGACGTCGCTGCCACCGGCGAACACGTCCGCGCCGGTGGCCGTCTCCTCGCCGCCCATCCCGCGTGCTCTCCCCCGCTCCCTGCGCGCCTCGCGATGGAGGATACGCAACCCGGACCGCCGGAGCGTCCTGGCGGTCGGGTGGCCCAATACCCAGGGAGCGAATCGTTAAAGCTGCAAAGATCTTCGTGCTCAGGCCTCGCCCATGACCAGGCCCTCGATGGTGTGCTTCTGGGTGATCGGGGTCAGCTTGTCGACGACCGGGCAGTGCAGGTGGTCGCGCACGAGCTGCGGCAGCGACTCCCAGTACTCGCGGGTGACCGCCATGGCGTGCTTGTCGCCGTTGGTGGCGTCGGGCGCGTCCACGCCGAGCACCAGCACGGGGCGCGACTTCTGCGACTCGTTGCGCGTGCCGCGGTGAATGGTCAGCGCCGAGCGGGCGGAGATGTCACCGCGCTTGGGGTACTTGCGGACCGCGCGCTCCTCGTAGCGGGGGTAGTGCGGCTTGGGCGGGAACATGTCGTGGCCGAACTCGGGGCTGTCGTCCCACTGGGTGCCGGGGGCGATCTCGAAGGGGCCCATGTCCTCGTCGGTGTCGACGGCGGTCAGGTTGAAGGCCAGCGAGTTGAGCCGGCGCTCGGTGCGGGTGACCTCGGGCATCGGGAAGTCGCGGTGCCAGGGCTGGTTGACCGCTCCGGCGAACGGGATGTCGAAGCCGAGCTCGACGATCTCGTACTGCGGGCCGAGCACGGCGGTGCAGACGGCGACGACCCACGGGTGGGTGACCAGCTCGACGAAGCCGCGCAGCTGCTCGGGGTGGATCTCGACGTAGTACCGCTTCGGGCCGCGGCCGACGGAGCCGCCCGGACGGGACTGGGCCTCCTCGAACGCCTTCTCGATGTCCTCGCGCATGGCGTCCGCGAACTCGACGCTGAACGCGCCCTTGAGGGCGGTGATGCCGTCGGTGTAGATGGCCTCGCGGGCCCGGGCGCCAACCTCGGTGTCGTACGCGAAAGTCGTCATACCTTCATGTTGCAACGTTGCATGCCACGTTGCAATACCTGGCTAAGATGTTTTTGTGAGCGCCAATCTCAGACAGGTCGCCGAGCGCGCCGGGGTGTCCGTGCGCACGGTCTCGAACGTGGTGTCCGGCTTCGCGATGGTCGCGCCGGAGACCCGCGAGCGTGTGCAGCGCGCGCTCGACGAGCTGCAGTACCGGCCCAACGCCGCCGCCCGGCACCTGCGCGGCGGGCGCTCGGGGCTGATCGCGCTCGTGCTGCCGGAGATCTCCTCGCCCTACTTCAGCGAGCTCGCGGGCCACCTCGCCGACCACGCCGAGGCGCACTCGTGGACCCTGCTGGTGCAGCAGACCGGCGGGGACGCCGCCCGGGAACGCGAACTTCTCGACGGCGTACGCGCCCAGTCCGTCGACGGCCTGATCATGAGCCCGTGGGGCCTGTCGCCCGCCGACCTGACCCGCCGCCCCGACAGCGCGCCGCTGGTGCTGCTCGGCGAGCAGGACGCCGGCGGCCTGCTCGACCACGTCGCCATCGACAACGTGAGCGCGTCCGCCGACCTGACGCGGCACCTGATCGCGGGCGGCCGCCGGCGCATCGCCGCAATCGGCCTGCAGCCGCACCTGGTCAACGGCACCGCGGCCCGGCGCGCGGAGGGCTACCGGCAGGCCCTGGCCGAGGCCGGCATCCCGTACGACCCCGCCCTGGCGCTCGACGTGAACCACCTGCACCGGGCCGACGGCGCGCAGGCCATGCGCCGGCTGCTCGACTCGGGGACGCGGGTCGACGCCGTGTTCTGCTTCAGCGACCAGCTCGCGCTGGGCGCCCTGCACGTCGCGGTCGGACGCGGGCTGCGGGTGCCCGCCGACCTGGCGGTGGCCGGCTTCGACGACATCGAGGACGGCCGGTACGCGAACCCGGCGCTCACCACCGTGTCCCCCGACAAGGCCGCGATCGCCCAGGCCGCGCTGAAGTGCCTGGCCGAGCGCATCGGGCACCGCGGCGAGCCGCTTCCCGCGCGCCGCATCGTGGCGCCGCACCACCTGGAGGTCCGCGGCAGCACCGCGGCTACCGCCGGGCCGTGAGCGCGGCGAGCGTCCGCACGAAGGCCTCCCGGTCCTGAGCCGGACAGCCGGCGAGCAGCCGCTGTTCGCCGGCCCGGATCTCCTCCTGCACCGCCCGGTGCAGGCGCCGGCCCGCGGCCGTCAGCCCGAGCAGCCGCACCCGGCGGTCGGCCGGGTCGGGCTCGCGCTCGATGAGCCCGCGCCGCTGCAGCTCGTCGAGCACCGGGATCAGCCGCGTCTTGTCGGCGCCGATGCCGGCCGCGAGCGCCGCCTGGGTCCGCGTCGGCCCCTCGCGCAGCGCGGTCAGCACCGCGTACGCCCACATCGACAGCTCGTGCCGGGACAGGATCGGCTGCTCCATGGCGAGCAGGTCCCGGCCCAGCCGGAAGAGCATCGCGCCCAGATCTTCCCGCTCGTCCACGTCGTACTCCTATCACCTCCCCGCTGCTTGACTATCAATAAGCACGAGCACATGATAAGCGCATGCATATGATTGAGACCGACCCCCGGCCCGCCGACGCGGCCGCCGTCCGCACGACCGCCGCCCTCGTCGGCAAGGTCACCGACGCCGACCTGACCCGGCCCACCCCGTGCGCGGGCTGGGACCTGGCCGCGCTGCTGGCCCACATGACCGAGCAACACCTCGCCTTCGCCGCCGCCGCGGGCGCCACGCCCCACGGCGCCTCGACGTACGAGCAGGCCGCCGAGGCGGTGATCGCGGCCTTCGCCGCCGAGGGCGCGCTGGACCGCCCGTTCCGGCTGCCCGAGTTCGACCGGGCCGTCCCGGGCCGGATGGCGATCGCGTTCCACCTGGTCGACTACGTGGTGCACGGGTGGGACGTCGCGCGCGCGATCGGCGTGCCGTACGAGCCGGACGCCGACGCCCTCGCCCTGGCGCTGCCGATCGCCCGCGCCGTCCCGGACGGCCCGGAGCGCCTCGAGCCCGGCGCCGCCTTCGCCCCCGCGCTGCCGGTGCCGGCCGGCGCCGACCCGCTCAGCGAGCTGCTCCTGCTGCTCGGCCGCGACCCTGTCGGCTTTCAGCGGTGACCGGACGGCCGGTTCCGCGCCCGCATAGACGGATTTAGGTTGCTGGATGTCACGATCATCGCTCCAGGGGAGGGCACACCGTGGTGTCTCGCTCACTACGAAGAAGACTCGGCGGCGCGGCCGCAGTGGCAGTGCTGCTGGGTGGTTTCGCCGCCGCCGCGCCCGCGCAGGCAGGGTCGGGCGGCAGCAGCGCCAAGGATCTGACCAAGTCCGTCACGCTGGCCGGCGTGCTGCGCCACCTGGTGGCGTTCCAGGCCATCGCCGACCGCAACGGCGACACCCGCGCCTCCGGGACCCCGGGATACACCCGCAGCGCCGACTACGTGTCGACGCTGATGCGGGCGGCCGGCTACAAGGTGACCCGCCAGCCGTTCCCGTTCAACTTCTGCCAGGACACCGGGTCGTCGTTCACGCAGAACGCGCCGACCCCCACCACGTACGTCGACCAGGAGGACTACGACGTCCTGGAGTGCTCGGGCGACGGCACCGCGACCGGCACGGTCGTCCCGGTCGACCTGCAGCTGGCGACGCCGAACACCAGCACCTCCGGCTGCGAGGCCGCCGACTTCCCCGCCACCGTGGCGGGCAACATCGCCCTGCTGCAGCGCGGAACCTGCAACTTCGGCGTGAAGGCCGCGAACGCGGAGGCCGCCGGGGCGGTCGGCGTCATCATCATGAACCAGGGCAACACCACCGGCGCCGATCGGCAGGACCTGTTCGCCGGCACCCTGGGCACCCCGGTCGGCATCCCGGCGATCTCCATCTCGTACCCGCAGGGCGTCGCATTCGCCGGCACCACGGGGCTGACCGTCACCATCACCACCGAGACGGTCGCCGAGGTGCGCCAGACCGAGAACGTCATCGCCGAGTCCCGCGGCGGCGACCCGAACGAGGTCGTCATGGCCGGCGCCCACCTCGACTCCGTGCCGGAAGGCCCGGGCATCAACGACAACGGCTCCGGCAGCGCCGGCATTCTCGAGGTCGCGCTGCAGATGCGCCACTTCAAGAACAAGAACAAGCTGCGGTTCGCGTGGTGGGGCGCCGAGGAGGCCAACCTGGTCGGCTCGACGTACTACGTGACCAACCTGCCGGCCGCCGAACAGGCGAAGATCGCGCTCTACCTGAACTTCGACATGATCGCTTCGCCCAACTACACGCTCGGCGTGTACGACGGCGACGACTCGGCCGCCGAGGGCGCGCCCGCCGGTCCGCCCGGCTCGGCGGAGATCGAGGCGGTGTTCCAGAAGTTCTTCGCCGACCGCGGGCAGGCCACGTCGGCGTCCGACTTCACCGGCCGCTCCGACTACGGGCCGTTCATCGCGGCCGGCGTCGGCATCCCGTCCGGCGGCCTGTTCACCGGCGCCGAGGTCCTCAAGACCGAGGACGACGTCGCGAAGTGGGGCGGCATCGCGGGCCAG
Organism: Actinoplanes sp. URMC 104; assembly: GCF_051386375.1. Lineage (NCBI taxonomy): Bacteria > Bacillati > Actinomycetota > Actinomycetes > Micromonosporales > Micromonosporaceae > Actinoplanes > Actinoplanes sp. URMC 104. The sequence goes on from NZ_JBPQTO010000011.1 coordinate 826,299, forward strand.
CAGTACGACCCGTGCTACCACCAGGCGTGCGACAGCCTCACCCCGGAGCGCGACGGTGCGGACGCCGAGGTCTACGCCCAGCTGCGCCGGGTCTACCGGCTGATCGGCAACATCAACACCTTCGCGCTCGACATCAACGCCGACGCGATCGCGACCGCGATGGCCACGTTCGCGCGGGACACGTCCACGATCCCGCCGCGCACCACGGCGGCGGCCGCCCGGACCGTGCAGCCCGACGGCCTCCGGTAACCGTTCCTCCACCCGCGGCCCGGCGCGTGCAGACCCCTGCCGCGCCGGGCCGCGGTCTGGTTGAGTGGGCCCATGACCAATCACGTGTATCGGCTCAGCGAGGTCGTCGGCAGCAGCCCGGACAGCGTGGACGACGCGATCCGCACCGCGATCCGCAAGGCGGCCCTGACCGTCCGCAACATCGAGTGGTTCGAGTCGCAGGAGATCCGCGGCCAGGTGGTCGACGGGGACGTCGCCTACTTCCAGGTGCGCCTCAAGATCGGCTTCCGCGTCGACGACGAGTGACCCGCGCGCCTCACCCGGCGGTCCGCTGCGCCAGCCGGGCCAGCATCGCCCGCAGGTCACCGGTGCGGCGGTACGTCTCGCGCTGCCACCGGGCCCCGTCGCCGACCCGGCGCAACCGGTCCAGCCCGTCGATCGCCAGGTCGAGGTCGCCCGAGCCGAGCAGCGCCGGGCTGACCACCGCCAGGAACTCGCTGACCAGCTCCCACGCCGGCCGGGCCCGGCCGAGCCGCAGGTCGAGCAGGGTGTGGGCCAGCCCGTCGCGGGCGGCACGCCAGTGCGCGGCGGCCGTGACACAGGTGCGCGGCCGGGCCGGCGGCCGACCGGCCCGGATGTCGGCGAGGGCCGTCGCCACCGCGGCGCGCACCAGCGCGGCGGTCAGCACGGTGTCGTCCACATCGGTGCAGACGTCGTTCACGCGGACCTCCACGGCCGGGCGCGCCGGCGACAGCCGGGCGTACCAGCTGAGCATCTGCTCGTCGAACATCACGCCGGCCGTCTTGAGGGCCTCGACCGTACCGTCGTAGTCGGACGCGGACGAGAACCAGGGCGTCGGTCCGATGCCCGGCCAGCGCAGCAACTGCACGGACCGCCAGCTCGCATGCCCGGTGTCGACCCCCTGGAACAGCGGCGAGTTGCCGGTCAGGGCGCGGATCGCGGGCAGCCACACCTGCAGGTGGTTGCAGACCTGCACGGCCAGCTCCCGGTCCGGCACGCCGACGTGCACGTGCAGTCCGCAGACCGCCGGGTCCAGCGCCACCGGCCCGTACCGCTGGGCGATCGCCCGGTGCCGCGGCCGCGCGGGCGGGGTGGTGTCCGGCTCCCCCACCGGCGTGGCGCCGATGGCGGCCAGCCACGCACCGGCGTCGTCCGCCGCGCCGGCGGCCGCCCGCCGCTGCCGGACGACCCGGTCCCGCAGCTCGCGCAGATCGGTGCAGGCGCCGGTCGCCGTCTCCACGGTGCTCGACCGCAACTCGAGCCGGCCGCGGTCGCGCACCCCGTCCGGCAGCTTGGCCATGACCTGCTCGGTCACCGGCCGGTTCACGCCGGTGCGCGGGTCGAGCAGCAGGAACTGCTCCTCCACGCCGAGGGACAGCCGGGCCCGATCAAGCATGATGTCGTTGCCCACTCTTTCGCTCGCCGGGAGAACCGGCGGCGGACTACCCCTTCCTAACCGGTCCATACCTCCCGTTTGCTCCTCGGCAAATACCTCGGGGTGCTCGCTCCGCGCTGCCGCTCGCCGCCTGCCACTCGTCGCCGCCTGGCACCCCTCGCCGTGTCACTTCTCGCCGCCCAGCACTTCTCACCGCCCGGCACCCCACGCCGTGTGCGACTCCTCGCCGCCCGGCACCCCACACCGCCCGCCACCCCACGCCGTGTGCGATTCCTCCACGCCCAGGCGCCCCTCCCCGTGTCGCTTCTCACCGCCCCACACCCCACGCCGCCTGGCACCCCACGCCTTGTGTGACTCCTCGCCGCCCGGCGTCCCTCGCCGTGCCGCTTCTCGCCGCGTGCCGGCCAGCTACTTGCTCGCCACCAGGCGTCCGAGCCGCTCGCTGCCCGCCTGCCGTCCGGGGCGCCGGCCCGCCGGCTGCCGGTTTCCCGGCAGGTGCCGTCCGAAGGCGGCGATCGACGCGGCGGCCAGCCCGGCGGCCCCGGCCAGCGCGAACCCGGACGCCGGACCGGTCAGCTCGGCCAGGGCGCCCGCGGCGGCAGCGCCGAGCGCGGTGCCGGTCGCGGTCGCGGTGGCGAGCCAGGCGAACGCCTCGGTCGCGGTGCCGGCGGGGGCGGCGCGGTCGACCATGCCGTACGCGCTGGCCAGGATCGGGGCGATCGTGCTGCCGGCCACCGCGATGAGCACGGCCGGCCCGGCGACCCCGGCGGGCGCGGCGATCATCGCGAGGTGCCCGCCGCCGAGCGCGGCCAGCAGCAGCGCGAACGCCCGGCCGTCGTGGGCCCCGCCGCCGAGCCGGGCCGCGACGACGCCGCCCGCCAGCGATCCGGCGCCCCAGAGGCCGAGCAGCAGTCCGGCGGCCGATCCGGACGACGCGGTCACCGCGACCTCGGTGGCGCCGAAGACGATCCCGACGCCGACCAGCACGATCACGAGCGTGCGCAGGGCGGCGGAGGCCAGCGCGCCACCCCGGGCACGACGGGCGCCGGTGGGGCGCCACCCGCGGGACGCCGGGGCGAGCGCGAACAGCGCCGTGGACGCGACCACGACGGCAGCGGCCGCGACCAGGGCGGTGCCGGTTCCGGCCAGCGAGCCCACTGCGAGGGCGAGCGGCGGTCCGGCGATCCATGTCAGCTCGGTCGCCGCGGCGTCCACCGCGTACGCCCGGCGCTGCCGATCCTGCCCCGGGGTGAGCAGTGGGATCAGCGTACGCATGCAGGCGCCCACCGGCGGCGTGGCGAACCCGATCAGCGCGGCCAGCAGCAGCGGCGCCGGCAGCGGCACGCCGGCCGGGAGCAGTGCGACGGCCACCAGCGCCGCCCCGGCGACAAGCGCGGAACCCAGCAGGACGGCGGTCTGCCCGCGCCGGTCGACGAGACGGCCGAGCAGCGGACCGCCGGCCCCCTGCGCGACGGCGAGCGCGCCGGCGACCGCCCCCGCCGCGGCGTACGACCCGGTGAGCCGTTCGACGTGCACGAGCAGGCCGATGCTGAAGGTGGCGAGGGGAAGGCGGGCGACGACCGACGTGGAAAACAGCATGTGTCGAGCCTCGCGGGGAACTGGTACAAACAACAGATCCAGTGCCGCCCCGGGGAAGGGGACCAGTGGAGCTGCTGCTGACCGTCTCGCGCGAGCGCCCCGGCACGCTGAGCGCGCAGATCCAGGGCCAGGTCCGCGACGCCGTACGCTCCGGCAGCCTGCGCGCCGGCACGCCCGTGCCGTCCACCCGGGAGCTGGCCGCGCAGCTCGGCGTGTCCCGCAAGGTGGCCGTCGACGCGTACGCCCAACTGGCCGCCGAGGGCTATCTCGCGCTGCGCCAGGGCGCGCAGCCGAGGGTGGCCGCCGGTCCCTTCGTCCACCCCTCCGCGGGCTCGGGGCCCGGGTCTTCCGACCCGATCCGGTACGACTTCCGGCCCGCCCGCCCGGACGTGTCGTCGTTCCCCCGGGCCGCGTGGGCCCGCTGCCTGCGCGACGCGGTCACCGAGATCACCGTGGACGATCTCGGCTACGGCGACCCGTTCGGCACCGGCACGCTGCGCGACACCCTCGCCGACTACCTGGGCCGGGTACGCGGCGTCGTAGCCACCCGCGACCGGGTCGTCGTCACCAACGGCTACCTGCAGGGCCTCGGCCTGATCTGCCGCGCGCTGGCCGCCCGCGGCGCGCGCCGCATCGCCTGCGAGCAGCCCGGCAGCCCCGAGGAGGCCCGCATCGCCGCCCGCGCCGGGCTCGAGGCCGTCCGCGTCCCCGTCGACGAGCTCGGCCTGCGCGTCGACCGGCTCGCCGCCACCCGAGCGGACGCCGTCGTCCTCACCCCCGCGCACCAGCACCCGACCGGCGTGGTGCTCGCCCCCGCCCGCCGCACCGCCCTGATCGCCTGGCTGCGCGCGACCGGCGCCATCGCCGTCGAGGACGACTACGACGCCGAGTACCGCTACGACCGCCCCGCCGTCGGCGCCCTCCAAGGCCTCGATCAGGACCATGTGGTGTACGCCGGGACCGCGAGCAAGGTGCTGGCCCCCGCCCTGCGCCTCGGGTGGATGGTGCTGCCGTCCGTGCTCGTTCGCGACGTGCGCACCGAGCGTCTGCTGCTCGACCAGGGCACCGCCCGCATCGAGCAGCTCGCCTACGCCCATTTCGTACGCCGTGGGGAGCTCGACCGTCACCTGCGCCGCATGCGCCTTCGGTACCGCCGCCGCCGCGACGCCGTCATCGAGGCCCTGGCGTCGTCGATGCCGGCCGCCCGCGTCCGCGGCATCGCCGCCGGCCTGCACGTGACCGTGGAGCTGCCGCCCTCCGTCGACTCCGCTGCAGTCGCCTCGGCCGCCCGCGCCAACGGCATAGCCCTGGCCACGCTCGCCGACTACGGCGCCCCTTCCCCACCCACGCTGATCCTCGGCTACTCGCAGATGACCGAGTCGCGTCTGCGCTCCGGCATCCGGGAGCTGGCCACCCTCGTGACCTGATACTCGACATTCCGCAGGTGGTAGCCCTCCTCACCTGATCGCCGGCGTCCGGGAGCTGGCCGCCCTCCTGACCTGATCGCCGGCGTCCTGCAGCTGGCAGCCCTCCTCATCTGATCGCCGGCGTCCGGGAGCTCGCCACCCTCCTCACCTGATCGCCGGCATGCGGGAGCTGGCCACCTTCCTCACCTGATCGCCGGCATCCGGGAGCTGGCAGCCCCACCTCGTTTGAGCGCCGGCCTTCAGGAGATCGGCTTGCCCAGCGAACGGCTGCGACCGCGGAACTCGGCCAGCACCACCTCGCCGCCGCCCGGCTCGACCCTGGTGACGGTCACGTCATAGAGACCCGAGCGGCCACGCCGGGCCCGCTCCACGGCGCTGGCGTGCACCAGATCACCCGCGCGCCCCGACTCCAGAAAGGTGATGTCGAACCCCGCCGCGACGGTCACTTCCCCGTACGTGTTGCACGCCACCGCGAACGCCGTATCGGCCACCGAGGCAAGCAGCCCGCCGTGACAGAGCCCGTAGCCGTTGACCATGTCGTCCCGAATCCGCATGGCGATCACCGCCCGCCCCGGAGCGACTTCCACGAGCTCCATCCCCAGCCCCCGGCTGGCGACGTCCCGGCCCAGCATGGTCTCCGCCCCACGCCGCGCAACCTCGTACCCGTCCTCCTCCGCCATCGCGTGAACGTAACACCACCCCCGCCCTCTCCCCCGTCGCGTGCCTTCCCGCAGGCGATCCACCCGCTCCCCTTCCCTGTCGCCTTCTCGGCCCTCCACCCGCCTCGCCTCAGCCCCACCTCCACGGCGTGGTTGCGCCAACAGTGCATGCGCCCGCCGTCCCAGCCCGTCCAATGCGGTTCGCGTCCCCCTCAGTCTCGCCCGCGCCTTGTCTGCGCCCGCCCGCCACATCACCACCACGCCGCCTGGTTGCTCCGCCCTACCTCCACCCACGCGCCGCAGCGCGGCGCCCGCCGCCCGCTTGCTCCGCCGTACCTCCACCCACGCGCTGCGGCACCACGCACGCCGCCTCGCCTCCGGCCGCCGGCCACATCACCTGCCCCGCTGCATCACCTCCGCCCGCCACAACGCCCACCCACGCTGCCCGGCCTTCACCCGCGCGCCACAATGCCTCCCGGGCCGCCTCACGTTCGTCCGACGCCCGCGCTTCCCCGCCACGCCGCCTGCACCGGCCGCTTCACCGCCGTCCGCCACAACACCGACCACGCCGCCTGCACCGGCCGCCCTATCTCTGCCTCACCACCACCCGCGCGCCGGAGCACCACTCACGCCGCCTCGACTCCGCCCGCCGCAACACCGCCCACGCCGCCTGACCTCTGCCCATCCGCCACATCACCGCCCACGCCACCTGCATCGGCCGCCCTATCTCCGCCTCACCACCCGCGCGCCAGAGCACCACGCACGCCGCCTCCACTCGTCCGCCGCAACGCCGCCCACGCCACCACACCCGAGGCCTGTCCCGGCTCGTCCTGCTCTGCGCTCGCAGCCAGCGGCCGTCCCTCGGCTCGCCAACCCGCGTCATTCGTCCGTATCGACCTGCGGGCACCGAGTCCGACCGGACTGCTGCCGGCCCGCTCTGACGCCACTCGCATCACCGTTCCGGCACGCGCCCGACCCCAGCCGCATGTCCCTGCTCTGCTCGGCCGATCTCGCTGCTGGAGATCGCTTCTGCTAACTTGAACACGTTCAATTGAACGTGTTCAAGGCGGTGGAGCGGTGGATCGGCTGAGTGGGGCGGGATGGGCGGGGCTTCATCTCGTCGTGGCGGTGTGCGTGCTGGCGTTCGTGCCGCTCGGGATGGGAGCGCTGGGTCGCGGGCGCCGCCTCGTACGGTGGTGGCCGGTCGCGGCGGTGCCGGCTGTGGTGGCGCTGGTGCTGCCGCGCGGGGAGGTCGCGGGGCTCTTGTGCGTGCCGTACCTGGTGGGTTGCCTGGCGGTGCCGGTGGTCCTGCGGCGCGATCGGTTGGTGGCGTTCGCGGGCGCTTGCCTGCCGGTGGCGGCTGCGGGGCTGGCGGCGGAACGGGGCGGCGTGGCGCTGATGGGCTTTCCGGCGGGCGTACTGGGTCTGACTGCCGCGCACTTCCACGTGGCGGGCTTCGGCGCATTGCTGTTGCTTGCGCTGGCGGACGGGCATGGACGGTTGCACCGAGCGGCCCGGTGGCTGGCGCCAGCCGGCGTGGCGGTGGTGGGCGTGGGGTTTCTGATCGGCCGTACGCCGGTCGGGCAGGAAAGCGGTGACCTCGTCGAGTTGGTGGGCGCGGGGCTGCTCTCCGCGGGTCTGTGGCTGGCCGTCGCAGCCCGTACCGGCCGGGCTGCCAGGCTTCTGTTCGGCGTCAGCGTCGTCACCATGACGTTGGCCCTGCTCTACGCCGCGGGGCAGGTTGTCGCCGTACCGCATATGAATCTGACGTGGATGGTCCTGACCCACGGCGTCCTGAACGCGACTGCCGTGCTCGCGGCTCTCGTCGTCGCATGGGTCGCGCGCGACCAGCCGTGGCACGCGAACCGCTGGTCGCACCGCATCAGCCCGCCGGGTAAGGCCTTACCCGGCCAACGAACCGGAGGGAAAGGCCTTACCCGGCGCGGTGCAGGCGGCCCGACTCTCGAAACGGACATTGTTGGCAGCGAGGGTCCGGACGATGCGGGACGGGAGCGGTTCGAGGCGGCGTCGTGGGAGCTGCTGAGCTGGGAGATGCACCGCCGTTCGGGGGCTTGGGTCACGCCGGGAACGCCGCCGGCTCATGCCGGGCAGCACATGCTGTCCATGGTGGGCGTCGGGCGGTTGCGGCTGCCGGAACCGTGCGAGGTCGTCGAAGTGGTGCGGCAAGCGGATCGAACCGTCATGCACTACCGGGCGCTGCGGGGGCACACCTTCGACGGCGACGAGAGCTTCAGCGTGCTGCTGGACGCGGACGGGTCGGTGCGGTTCGTGGTCGACGTTCGGTCGCGGGCTGTGCATTGGCTCGCCCGGCTGGGCGGGCCGGTGGTTCCGGTGGTGCAGCGGCTCTTCATCGCCCGATGCGCCGCAGTGCTACGCCGGGCAGCGAGGCAGCGCGCGGCAAGCGTGATGCACTGAGGCGCTCCTGCACCGCGCCGAGCCAGGGACGCAGCGCGCGGAAAGCCCGACGCACTGAGGCACCCCGGTGCCGCGCCGAGCAGGGACGCAGCGCGCGAAAGGCCACACGTACCGAGGCACCCCCGGTGCCGCGCCGAGCACGGACGCAGCCCGCGGCAAGCCCGATGCACGGAGGCGCCACGGCGAGGGGCCGAGCAGAAACGCAGCGCGCGGAAAGCCCGACGCACCGAGGCGCCACGGCGAGGGACCGACAGAAACGCAGCGCGCGAAAGCCCGACGCACCGAGGCGCCCCGGTGCCGCGCCGAGCAGGAACGCAGCCCGCGGCAAGCCCGATGCACGGAGGCGCCACGGCGAGGGACCGAGCAGAAACGCAGCGCGCAGAAAGCCCGACCCACTGAGGCGCCACGCCGCCGCGCCAAGCAGGAACGTAGCGCGTAGAAAGCCCGACACACTGAGGCGCCACGCCGCCGCGCCGGCGAGGAAACGCGCGGCGAGCACTATGCGCTGCGCCGCCGCGGTGCCAAGTCGGCAGCGACGCAGCGCGTGGCACGCGTGATGCGCTGAGCAAAGCCGCGCCCGGCGTCACGGCGGAGAAAGCACCGGCAAGGGTGCCAGGCAGAGGGACCACCGTGCGGAAGGTGCAGGCAGAGATAGCGCCGCGCGGGAGGACGCCGCCGAGGAAGGCGCCACTCGAAGAGGCACGAGGCAGAGTGCGCGAGGCGGAGAGGGCGCCGCAGAAGGGTGGCTAAGCGGTCAGGAAGTCTTCGATCAGAGGTGTGATGTCGGCAGCGAACTCGTCGAAGAAGCCGTGGCGACCGCTCTCGTGCAGGTGCTGGACGGCGCCGGGGATGTGGTGTGTCAGCAAGGGGGCGTTGGCGGAAGGGACCATCAGGTCGTCGGTGCCGTGCAGCACCAGCGTGGGGGCCTGGATGTGCGGCAGGGCGTCCCAGGCGTCGTGGCCGTTGCTGGCCCGCAGGTGGGCGCGGCTCTCCTCGACGGTCATCGTGGGGTCGCCGAACAGGTGGGACTCGCCGGTCCAGGCGTCGGTGTAGAAGAGCTCGCGCAACGCCTGCGGGCGGCCGGAAGGGTCGGCCAGCCGGCGGCGCACGTCGGCAGGGCGTTCGACGGCGTGCGGGCCGCCGGGTGAGGTGCAGGCGAGCACGAGGCGCCGGACGAGCGACGGGTGGCGGGCGGCGAGATGCTGGGCCACCCGGCCGCCCATCGAGGTGCCGTAGACGTACGCGGGAAGGTCGCCGAAGGCGCGCAGCACCTGGGCGGCGTCCTCGGCGAAGCCGAGTGTGGACCATTCGCCGACGGGGCCGCGGCTCCCGCCCGTACCGCGGTAGTCGAAAGTGACGACGCGGAACCGGTCCTCGAAGGCGGGCCGCAGATCCGTCCACCACGCGTGGGAGTTGGCCTGGCCGGCGAGCAGCAGGAGCACCGGAGCGCCGGGGCGGCCGCTGGTCTGCACGGCGAGCGGGAAACCGTCGGAAGTCTGCACCCGTCCATGGTCACACCGCCGGAACACATCGTTGACAGTCGATGAGCGGCAGGCCTAGCATCGCGGTCCAGGAAAGGCCTTTCCCCAGTGCAAACGTGCCGCTGCAAGTTGCAGCGGCGGCCTTGCAGAAGCGAGCAAGAAAGAGCCACCGGAGGTCCCATGCCATCCCCGCAATTCCGCCGTTGGCGCAGACCGGCACTGGCCGCCGGCGTCGCCACCGCGGCAGCGCTCCTCGTGACCGCCGTGGGCGCGAACCACTCCGCCTACGCCGCCACGGTCTTCGCCGCCGACTTCGAGAGCGGCGGCACCAACGGCTGGTCGAAGTCGGGCGGCACCTGGACGGTCGTCGCCGACGGCAGCCAGAGCCTGCGCCAGACCAACGCCGGCAGCGAGAACGCCCGGGTGTTCGCCGGCGACTCGAGCTGGACCGACTACACCGTCACGGCGAAGGTCAAGCCGCTGTCGTTCGGCTCCGGCGGGTTCGCGGGGCTGCTCGCGCGGTCGAAGAGCTCCACGACGTTCTACCGACTCGCGCTGCAGAGCGGCCAGGCCCAGCTGCAGGCGGTGAACAGCGGCAACGTCACCGTGCTGGGCACCTCGTCCCGTACGGTGGCGACCGGCACCTGGCACACGCTGAGCCTGTCGGTCAGCGGCTCCACGATCACCGGCTCGGTCAACGGCACCGCGGTCGGCTCGGCCACCAGCTCGGTGAGCGCGAGCGGCCGCATCGGGCTGCAGACCTCGTACGCCTCAGCCGGTTTCGACGACGTCGCGGTGAACACCAGCGGGGGCGGCGGCAGCACGCCCACGCCGACGGCCCCGACGCCGACGAGCCCGACGCCTACCCCCACCAGCACCAACCCCGGTGGCGGCGGCAACGCGCCCGCCTGGCCCACCCCGGCCGGCTCGATCAGCCTCACCAACGGCACCATCGCGGTGTCCGGCACCTACGACGGCGGCATGAAGCGGATCTGCTGCATCGGCGACGGCGGGCAGAGCGAGAGCCAGGACCCGGTGTTCGACCTGGCGGCCGGCGCCACGCTCAAGAACGTCATCATCGGCGCCCCGGCCGGCGACGGCGTGCACTGCGCGGGCAACTGCCGGCTGGAGAACGTCTGGTGGGAGGACGTGGGCGAGGACGCCGCCACCTTCCTCGGCGGCACCGACTACTACGTGGTCGGCGGCGGCGCCCGCTCCGGCACGGACAAGGTGTTCCAGCACAACGGGCCCGGCACCGTGCACATCAGCGGGTTCACTGTGCAGAACTCCGGCAAGCTGTACCGGGCGTGCGGCAACTGCTCGTCCAGCTACCAGCGGCACGTCGTGATGGACACCATCTACGCCACCTCGACGAAGGTGCTCGCCGGCATCAACACGAACTGGGGCGACACCGCCCGGTTCAGCAACATCACCATCCTGAACGACAGCTCGCGCAAGACGGTCATCTGCGACAAATACAAGGGCGTGCCGAAGGGCAGCGAGCCGTCCCACATCGGCAGCGGTGCGGACGGCGTCAACTGCCTCTACTCGGAGTCCGACATCACCTGGCGGTGACCTCGGCGGTCTCCTCGTTCGCGGGCAGCGAGTCCATGAACGAGGAGACCGAGAACACGGCCCGGCCGGCCCCGGCCGGGCCGTACCCGGGCGGGCTGGTCAGGCCGTTGGCCTCCATGACGGCGCGGTACGTCTCCAGGAGCCGTACGTGGTACTCCAGCGGGGCGCCGTTGGGGTTGGTCCTGCCCAGCGGCGTCGTCGGCTCGGGGCACCACGTGGTGAACCGCGGGGTGATGCCGCGCGACATGAAGTACTGCAGGCCCTCGGCGGTCGAGTCGATCGCCTCGTTCACGCTGGTGAACCCGTGCGGGGCGGCCATCTCGACGCCGGCCACGAAGTTCGGGATCACGTTGCGCGGCCCGAACACCTCGGCCGAGTCGAGGATGCGGCGGTGCCACTCCTCCCGGCCCACGTAGCGCTCCTTGCCCGGGCAGTACAGCTCGAACAGCTTCTTGTCCCACACCTCGTAGTTGGGGTGGTAGATCTGGATGCCGTAGTCCTTGAACCGCTGGACGTCGGCCCGGGGCAGCGCCTGCGCGACGACCTTGCCGATCCACCGGCCGGGGAACCGCTCCTCGATCGCCTGCGCGTACTGGCCGTAGAAGTCGGCCTCGGCCTTGCCGCCCACGTGCGAGGTGATGCTGCCGCCGGTCAGCGTGTAGGCCTGCGACGTACGCCCGGTGTCGTGCTTGTCGATGATCTCGAGCGCCTCGAGGATCTCGTCGACGGGCTTCACCCCGGTGTACGGGCGACCGGCCGCCTTGTGCTGGCGCCAGTTGTGGTTGATGTCGCAGTACTGGCACTCCTCCTTGGCGCCGAAGTACTGGCAGACGCGGAACGCGGTCAGGTAGATCAGGTAGCCCCACTGGATCGTCGGGGCGACCTCCATGACCGACTTGCCGTTGGCGAGCGTGTGCCGGTAGTAGTCCGGCATCGGCGGCAGCCCGACGTCGGCGATCGGCTTACCGTCCAGGTGCAGGCTGAGCCGGCCGTCCTCACCCGCCTTGACCTTGTAGGGCGAGCTCGGGTTGGTGCGGACCGACACGACCGTGCGCCGCAGCCCGTACGGGCCTCCGGTGAGCACGATCTCCTCCGGCGGGCGGCGCAGCGCGGCCGTGCCCAGCTCGGGCAGCGTGCGGTGGTCGAACGAGAAGATGAAGTACGACTTCGGCTTGACGTCGCCGTGCTCGTTGTCGGTCAGCGCCGAGTCGTCGAACGCCAGCCCGCCGCGGAGCAGGTCCTCCTTGATGACCGCCTCCCGCGGCACGTGCGGGAAACGTCCCATCAACTCTTCGACGAGTTCGGTGCGCGACGCCATGAGAACTCCCTTTCCACTCTCCTGCCTGAATCCTGCACCGCGGCCCGGTCATCGCCAAGCGGAAGGGGTGCGCGATGGATCACGCCTTACCTAGTGTGGCGGGCGTGGAGACCACCGACGACGGCCACTACATCGTCATCAACGGCCGGAAGTGGCGGGCCACCGACCCCGCCATCCCCGAGGACGTGGCGGCCGAGCTGCGCAAGGAGCTCATGGCCGCCCGGCGGGATGTGGGGATAGCGCTGCGCAGGGGCGAGGACCCGGCTCCGGCGCGTCGCCGGGTGCAGGCGGCGAAGGTGGCGCTGGGTGAGCGGGGCACGCCGTGGTGGGAGCAGACGCCGGACGAGCGGCGGCAGCGCTGGGAGCGGGGGCCAGCACGATGAGCGCCACGCCCGCGGCGATCACGGCAGTGCCGGACAGCATGCGGACGGTCAGCGGCTCCGACAGGATCCACCAGCCCAGCAGCACGGCAACGACCGGGTTGACGAACGCGTACGTGCCGGCGATGCGCGGCGCGACGTGGTCGAGAAGCCAGGTGTACGCCGTGTAGGCCACCAGGCTGCCGAACACGATCAGGTACGAGATTGCGAGCAGCGCCCGGGGCGTCACGTCGATGCGCGACCACTCCCCCGTGATCCCGGACAGCACGGCCAGGATCGCGCCGGCGCACAGCATCTCGATCGCGCTCGCCATCAGCGCGGACGCGGGGCGGGGCGCGTGCCCCGCGTACACCGTGCCCAGACCCCAGCAGAGTGCGCCGGTCAGCGCCACCGCGATCGCGACCGCGTCACCGCCGCCGGACGGGCGGGCCAGCACCACGACTCCGCCGAACCCGGCGGCTAGGCCCAGCGCGACCGGCCAGCTGATCTTCTCGCGGTCGGCCACGCGGCGGCCCAGCACGATCCACAGCGGGATGGTGGCCAGGAACAGCGCGGTGATGCCGGACGAGAGCCACTGCTCGGCCCATGCGGCGCCGCCGGTGCCCGCCGCGGGCAGCAGCAGGCCCTGGATCGCGCCGGCGCGCCACTGCGGACGGGTCGGGTTCGGCATGCGCCGCAGGCGGCAGTACGCGTAGAGCAGCGCGCCGGCTATCAGGAAGCGGGTGGCGTTCATGGTCAGCGGCGGGAGGCCCTCGAGGCCGATCTTCTGAGCCAGGTAGGTCGAGCCCCAGACGACGTAGACGATCAGCAGCGGTCCGAGAAAGGTCATGTCTGGGGCGTACCCGGTGGGGTTTGGCAGACTTGCCATGGAGGCGGCATTTCGCGCCAACATGGCGGCTCGCGGATGTGGGGTGTCCGGCGGAGCGTTGCTACCGAGGACGCGGGCCTGTGGACAACTTGGGTAGCGAAACGCCCGCTTCGCCGTAGGGTCGCGGCCCTGTGGACAACTCGAGCGGCGAACGCTCGAACCGCCGTAGGGTGGCGGCCCCCGGGTGGGTGGGCTGGGCTCAGTGAAGGCGATCTTTCAGTGGATGAGCGGATGCGGAGGGGCCGGGATGACGGTTGACGTCGCTGTGGTGGTGACGGAGCCGGTGCCGGCGTTCGAGGTGGGCATCGCGAGCGAGGTCTTCGGGGTGGCCCGCGCCGACCCGGAGCTGCCCCGCTACGCGTACGCGGTCTGCGCGGCGACGCCGGGGCCGCTGCGCACCTCGACGGGGTTCCACATCACGCCGTCGGACGGGCTGGAGCGGCTCGACCGGGCCGACCTGATCATCGTGACGGGGGCGGCGCCGCCCGTGCCGCCGCCGTCGCAGGAGCTGGCCGAGGCGCTGCGCCGGGCGGCGGACCGCGGGGCGACGGTGGCGGCGCTGTGCACGGGGGCGTTCACGCTGGCGGCGACGGGGCTGCTCGACGGGCGGACGGCGACGACCCACTGGGCGTACGCCGAACTGCTCGCGACACAGTTCCCGCGGGTGATCGTGGACGCCGACCGCATCTACGCGGTCGACGGTCCGATCGCGACCAGCGCGGGGGCGTCGGCCGCGATCGACCTGTGCCTGCACCTGGTGCGTCGCGAGCACGGGGCGGACATCGCCAACCGGGTGGCGCGCGAGATGGTGATGCCGGCGCACCGCAGCGGCGGGCAGGCGCAGTTCTCACGCCGGCCGGTGACGCCGCCGACCGCGGGCAGGGGCCTGTCGGAGCTGCTCGACTGGGCCGGCGACCACCTCGACGCGGACCTGTCGGTGGAGGCGCTCGCGCTGCGGGCCGCGATGTCGCCGCGGACGTTCATCCGGCACTTCACCGAGGCGACGGGCACCACCCCGGCCGCCTGGGTGCGCGAGCAGCGGGTGCGGCTGGCCGAGCAGCTGCTGGAACGCGCCGACGCGACGATCGCCTCGGTGGCCCGGCGCAGCGGCTTCGGCAGCGTCGACACGCTGCGGCGCCAGTTCCGGCGGGTACGCGGCGTCGGCCCGGAGACCTACCGCGAGGCGTTCCGCGGCGTCTCGTGAAATTGCCCGCCGGGGCGCACGACGGCGGCGGTCACGAGCTACCCGGCGAAGGTCAGGCGGCGGATCCACGGCCGGTGGTCGACCAGCCCGCGCGGCTGCGTGGCCAGCCACCGGCTCAGGGCCGGCGGCGTGTCGACGGTGAAGGCCACGACGACGAGCCGGCCGCGGCCGTCGACCTGGTCGCCGAGCACGATCACCTGCCACTCGTCGTGGTGACGGCCGAGCATGTCGCCGGCGCCGCGGTACTGCTCGGCCGTCCACGCGCTCGGTTCGACGTGCAGGTGGGCGCCGTACACCGGCCGCAGCCGGCGCTCCACCTCGTCCGGGGCCGTGGTGACCAGCACGAGCGCGCGCCCGCCCCGGCGGGTCCGCAGGATCTTGCGGCTGAGGACGGTGCCGTCGTCGATCAGCGGTTGCTCCGCGACGCCCCACGCCGGCTCCCCCGGCGGCGCGTCGATGTCCGCGTCGAGCACGCCGGACGGGCCCGGCGTCCAGAAGTCCCGCAGTCCCGTCAGCGGCCCGGCCCGTTCCACCCGCGCGCTGCCGTCCGGCCCGAGTTCGGCGACCACCTCGGCCCAGGCCTGCACGCCCGTGTCGTCGCGGCGGGCCTGCGGCAGCGCGGCGACGCCCGCGACGTCGATCCCCGTCAGCCGCAGGTGGATCGGTGAGCGTGGCGCCACGGGGCCGGCGAGGGATTCCTCGAGTTGGCCGGGCGCCTGGCGTGGCTCGATGCTGACCACACCCGCGGGGTCGGCCAGCAGCCGGCCTCGCACGTCGACACGGGTCACCTGCTGCTCCGTCCCGGTTGCACGGTCATGCCGGTGGTGAACGCGGTGCCCAGCCACGATACCGCGCGGCCGGCGGCGTCCCGGGCGGTGTCCCCGGCCCAGTCGGGGCTCGCCGGGTCGTAGAAGGCGGGCCGGACGGAACCGTACTTGACCATCTCGTGCGGCACTCCCACGAGCGCCAGGGCTCCGTGCGTACGCCCGTGGGCCCGGTCGACGACCGTGTCGGTCACGGCGTGGAGGTCGAGGACGGGCACCTCGCGTGCCTTCGCGAAGTCGAGGTTGTCGACGCCCGGAACGCCGATCATCACGGCGCCGCGCAGACGGGCTCCGGCCGCGAGCGCCCGCCACGCATCGCCGGCATCCGCCCCCACCGCCACGACGCCGACCGGCCCGGGATTCCCGGCCAACGCTGCCGCGTAAGCGATCGCGCCGTCCAGGTTGGTGGGACCGCTCGCCGGATCGATCCGGAGCGTGCTCATCCCGCCGTCGCGCAGCGGTTCCGCCAGCCACTGCAGGTCCATCGGGCGGCCGCCGCTGAAGAGCAGAGCCACCCCGACCGGCCCGTCCGCGGGTTGCCATCGACCCGCGCCGCCCGTCCAGGCCCGTCGCTCGGAGGGTCGCGGCGCGGGGTCCTTCGCGCAGCCGGCGAGCAGGCCGAGGGCAGCCAGGCAGAGGACCTCCCGCCGCGGCCAGGCGCGCCGCGACGGGAGGGCTCGCGCGGTCAGGCTTCCTTCTTGGCCGCAACGAGGTCGGGGCAGGTCTCGTACGCCACGTAGAGCCAGTGACGCCCGTTGCTCTGCTTCTGCCGGGTGCAGTACGACGCCAGGTGGTACGGGAAGTTCACCGCGTACTGCTTGCGGTACGACTCGCACGTCTCCCACGTGTAGAAGTTGTCGCGGATGACGTGGTACTCCAGCGCGAGCGCGGCCGACGGCGCCGCCGCGGCGCCGGCCAGGTTCGTCTGGACGCTGACGACGTCGATGCTGGGAGCGGCAACCGCCCCGGCCGGCGTCGCATTGACGGCGACGGCACCGCCCACCGCGCAGGAGAGCGCGAAGAGGACGGACGCGATCCGGTTTCTTCTCATGATCATTCCCCCATGTCATGGATCGAACAGGACCCGCCGAACGTATCGACGCCCATGGCCAGCCACAATAGAGCTGCATCGATGTGGCACAGACGGTCCGAATCTGGCACAACGCTCAATTTCGGACAGCCGCGGTCCGACCTCGCCCGACCATCAACCCGCGTCGACCGCCGCACCCTCAGGGCTCGACGGCGACCTCGGCCTCGATCTCGACGGGGATGTCGAACGGCAGGGCCGCGTGGCCGACGGCGGACCGCGCGTGGCGGCCGTGCTCCTCGCCCCACAACTCGAGGATCAGGTCGGAGAAGCCGTTGACGACCGCGGGCGTACGGTTGTAGCCCGGCGCGACGTTCACCATGCCGAACACACGCAGCCAGCCGGTGATCCGGTCGAGGTCGCCCAGCTCCCGCTTGAGGGTCGCGAGCATCGCCAGCCCGGTCTTGCGCGCCGCGGCGTACGCCTGCTCCTCGCTCACCTCGGCGCCCACCTTGCCGAGCGGCTGCGCCAGGCTGCCGTCGGCCTCCAGCGGGCCGTGCCCGGAGAGGTACGCCCGGTCGCCGTGCACCCGGATCCACGGGAACGGCAGCGGCAGGTTCGCGGGCGCGGGCAGCGGTTGCGGGAGCACGAGCTCGAGGTCCGCCAGGCGTTTCTCGATATGCATGGACATCACTCTCGCAGAACCGTCGGCTTCCCGACACACCGTCACCGCCGTACGCGGGAAGTCGGTCACCCCAGGGAATTGACCAGCGAAGATGCCGCTCTGCGTGAACACCGGGTAGCCGTGCGTGATTTTTGACCGGTTGGCATCTGGATTCCGGTTCGCCCCGGACTTATTTTGAGGCCGATACCGCACCGGAGGGGTGACCCATGGGCGTTCCCACCTTCCAGGCCATCGTCGTGGTCGACATCGAGAGTTTCGGCTCGCGGACCAACCCGTTCCAGGAGGCGCTGCGGCGGGACATGACCGACGTGATCGGCGAGGCGCTGAGCACGGCGGGCATCGACGGACAGGCGGTGGACCGGGTCGGCACCGGCGACGGGATGATCCTGATCGTGCCGCCGGCGGTCTCGGCCGCGACGCTGGCCGGCGCGTTCGTGCGGGCTCTGGACGCGGCGCTGGGCCACAAGGCGACGATGGCGAGCGAGGCCCTGCGGATGCGCCTGCGGGTCTCCCTGCACCAGGGCCACCTCCAGCGCGACGCGACCGGGTGGATGGGCGAGGCGCTCAACACCGCCTGCCGGCTGGTCGACGCCCAGCCGCTGCGCGACGTGCTGCGCGCGGCGCCCGAGGCCCGGATGGCGCTGATCGTGTCCGACGAGGTCTACCGCGGGGTCGTCCGGCACGACTATCCGCTGATCGACGCGGCGTCGTTCGGCCCGGCCGTGCTGAGCGTCAAGGAGCTGCACGACGAGAAGGTGTGGATCAGCGTGCCGGGGCGACCCTCTCCCCCGGGCCTGAACGGCGGCGGGCGCACGGCGCAGGCACCACCACCACCCACCCGGGCCGCGGACCGGGCGGGCCCGGCAGCCGGCAACTTCGCCTATCGGGTGGGCGGCGACCAGGTCTACGGCATCAAGGTCGTCAACGAGCGGGCGGCGGGTCGCGATGACTGACGCGGACGGGGCGAAGGGCGCCGACGGGGTCGCCGAGGCCGCCGGCGGCAGCCCCGGCACACCGGGCGACAGCGCGGACAAGAGCGGCGAGAAGAGCGGCGAGGACAAAGCCGCGGACAAGGGCGGCAAGGAACAGGAGGCGCCGAAGCCGTCGGGCATCGCGGAGGGCCCGCCCCCGACGGCGAACCCGGTCGAGGCGGCCAAGACCCACGAGAAGCTCGCCTCCGCCCGGGGCATGTACGTGCGTGGCGACCAGGTCGCCGGCAACAAGTTCGTCCTGCGGGTCGGCGGCGCCGAGCCGGCGCCGCTGCGCGAGGTCGACACCGCGCTCACCGACCCGGTGCGGCACGCGTTCGTCGACCCCCAGGACTGGCCGGCCACCCGCGCCGCCGTGCAGAGCCGTCGCCTCGTGCTGCTGCGCGGCGGCGCCGGGCACGGCCGGGTCGCGGCCGCGATCCGGCTGCTGCAGACGCCCGCCGACCGGCCGATCTTCCACCTGGACCGCGACGTCGACCTGCACGATTTCCCGCGCTGGCTCGACGCCGACGCGGCCGGCGAGAAACCGCTGCCCATCGGCGCCGGGTTCCTGCTGTGCGACCCGTCGGGCAAGGCCCGGCTGGAGGGCTGGTTGCTGCACCAGATAGCGACCGCGCTCGAGCAGCGGGACGCCCGGATGGTGCTCACGATCGACGCCGACCTCGTGCTCAACGACGACGACGTCGGCGACTTCGCGGTCGCGCTGGGCCGCCCGAGCCCGCACCGCGTCATCCTGGCGAGCCACCTGCGCTGGCGGCTCACCGAGCGGTTCGACGGCGCGGCGGCCGCGGCGATGACCACGCGCATCCTCGCCGACGAGCGCGTCGCCGAGGTCGTCGACGAGACGCTGCACGACGGCCGGCCGGTCAAGATGGCGGCCAACCTGGCGCTGATGATCGACCAGCAGTTCGACGGCGAGCGCGTCGACGTCGACCGGCTGCGCGAGCAGATCGACGAGCGCGTGGTCGAGGACTTCGACATCTGGTTCGGGGCCCTGCCGGACGTGCCCGCCCGCAGCACGGCGATCGCGCTCGCCGTGCTCAACGGGCTGCCGTACGAGAGCGTCGTGCACGCCGCCCGCAACCTGTGCGACCTGCTCGACGGGCCACCCCAGCCGGTCGGGCCCGGCACGCCGATGCTGCGACCACCGTGGCGGGACCCGTTCGCGCTGACCAACCGGGAGATGCTGCGGATGCTGCGGGCCCGGACGCGGCAGACCACCGAGCTAGGCGACTTCGGCCGGACGCCCATCGAGGTGGTCGAGTACATCGACCGGGACCGGCCGCGCTCGGTGCTCGACCACGTGTGGCACCAGTACCGGTTCCAGCAGCCGCTGCTGGAGTGGCTGCGCGACCTGGCCACCAACCCGTCGCTCGACGTGCGGACGTACGCCGGTACGGCGCTCGGCGTGCTGTCGACCTACGCGTTCGACTTCGTGCACAACCAGGCCCTGCGGCCGCTGGCCCTGCACGACAACACGTGGTCCTGGGACGTCGTGGCCTACGCGATGCGCATACCGGCCCAGGACACGCGGCTGTACCCGCTGGTGCGCCGCATGGCGAACCGTCTGCAGGGCAACTCGGCCCACCCCCAGGCGCAGGCCACCTCCGCCCGCGTCCGTGGTCTCGCGCTCGCCCCCGTCGACCTGCAGGGCGCGCTCGACCGGCTGGACCGGATGGCGATGATCGACACATGGGAGGTGGCCTGGGGCATCGGGGCCAGCTTCGCCGACCTGATCGCCGAGGACGAGGACCGCTACGGCCCGGAGCTGCTGCGCCGCATGGCGCGATGGCAGACCGACTCGCGGCGCATGCTGGCCGGGCAGGCGGTCTTCCAGCACGTCGCTCAGCACCTGCTCGCGTACGTCGACGTGGGCAAGGGCACCGGCCGGGAGAACAGCCAGATCTGGCCCGGTCTGCTGTACCTCGCCGACAGCCGCCCCGTCCTGCGGCCCACGCTCATCGCCTGCTGGGCCAAGGTCCTCAACTCCGGCGTCATGGCCTCCGGCGCGGCCGGCGCGCTGAACCTCTGGGCCGACTACGCGGAGTCCTTCGACGAGGTCCGCACCGCCCTGGTGCGACTGCTCTCCGCCGTGGCCACGACCAGCCCGCGCACCCGGGCGATCGTGCTGCGGCATGCCGCGAGCTGGGACTGGCCCGACACGCCCTTCCCGCTGCCCGAGACGGCGGCGGCCGTGATGAAGGCGCTCAAGGTAAGGACGGAAGCCGCATGACCGCAACCCCGCTACCGCTGATCAAGGACATCTCCCCGGTGCTGCCCGGGATGCCGGCGCGCGGCCGGCCGCCCAACGTCGGCGTCGTGTACGCGACCAACAGCGGCGAGCTGTTCAGCTTCCCCGGCTTCCGCCCGATGACGTTCCGGGAGCAGCTCCGGACCGCCTACCGGCGCCGCTACGACATCGACATGAGCCACCACCGGCGCCGGGCGTGGATGAAGAGCACGCCGCTGCCGGCCCGCGGTGACTACTACGAGTTCGTCGCCGACGTGGAGGTCGGGTTCCGGGTGCACGACCCGGAGGAAATCGTGCGGCGCAACATCACCGAGGCGACCCGCGTGGTCTACAGCCACCTGGCCGACGAGTTCCGCCGGATCACGCGCAAGTACGACATCGAGCTGGCCGAGCTGGCCGAGAGCGAGATCATCAGCCGGTTCGACGGGGACGACGTGCTCGACGACGGCATCACCATCTTCTACGTGGCGCCGCGGCTGGTGCCCAACCCGAAGGCCATCGAGTACCTGCGCGACCGCAAGCAGGCGGAGAGCCGGATCCTGGTGGAAAAGGCACAGCACAAGGCCGAGCTGGAGGCGGCGATCCAGCGCGGACGGCTGGACCGGATGAGGCACGAGTTCGAGCGCGAGATGGCCAAGCTCCAGCTGGACCAGATGGGCGACGGCACCCAGGGCGCGTACGAGATCGTCCGGCTCCACCTGGCCCGGCACCCGGACGACGCGCAGGGCGCGCTCAAGCTGCTGCTGGAGCACCGCGAGTCGTGGATGGACCACCAGGAACGCTTCAACCAGCACACCCTCGAGCTGTTCCAGTCGATGCTCAGGGACAAGGTCGTGCAGGCGGCGGATCTGCAGATGCTGCTGCCCCAACTGCTGGCCCAGCTCGGCATCGTGCCGCGGGAGGTGCCGCTGGAGTCCACCCTCGACGATCAGTGGGACCAGCCGCCGGTCGCCGCCGCGAGCACGGAGGCGTCCGAACCGATCACCGTCGCGGCCGGGCACGGCTGGAACCCGGCCTACGGGCACCAGCCGGTGTACCTGGTGGTGGACGAGTCCGCCGGGGCCGAGCAGGTGATCCCGCACGTGAACACGGCGCTGCCGTACCTGCTCGACGCGCTCGCCACCGACGCCGCCGCGCCGGCGATCCGGCTCGCGGTGCTGGGCTACGCCGCGCACGTCACCGAACGGCTGCCGTACGGGGAGGTGACCCCCGACCTGGAGGCGCCGCACCTGACCGCGGGCGAGCCCGCGGCGTACCCGCTGCTGTTCGCCGAGCTGGCCGACCACCTCGACGCGCACGCCTCCTCGGACGAGCCGGCGAACGACCCGCTGATCTACCTGATCTGCGCCAGCGCGCCCGACAACGACAACTGGACCGCGCTGCGGCACCGGCTGACCAACCGGGAGGCGGGCGTGCGACCGGCGGTGATCATGGCGTTCGGCTTCGGCAACGCGCCGCCGGACCTGATCGCCGGCATCGCCTCCGACCCCGGCAACGCGTTCACGATCAAGCCCGGGGGCGATCCGGTGCCGGCGACCGGGCACTGCGCCGACTTCATCTTCCGCGACCTGCTCGCGCGTCTCGACCGGCCACCCGCCGAGCGTCGCGGGCCCGCCGAGTCGGTGCCGCAGGGCTTCACCTCGGCGGCGAGGCCGTCATGAACCCCGAGCCGAGGGCCACGCTGCTGCCGGTGTACGTGCTGGCCGACGAGTCGCACTCGATGGGGCGGCACATCGGCGAGCTCAACCAGGGGCTCGACGACCTGCACGAGGCCCTGCTCGCCCAGCCGATGGCGGCAGCCAAGGTGCGGTTCTCGATCGTCGGGTTCTCCGACGACGTCAAGGTGCGGATGCGCCTGGCCGACCTGCGCGACACCGACCGTCTCCCCCGGCTGGTCAGCCGCGGCCGCACGAACTACCGCAAGGCCTTCGCCGACCTGCGGCACCGGCTGCCCGTCGACGTGCGCCGGTTGAAGGGCGAGGGCTACGCCGTGCACCGCCCGGCGGTGTTCATGCTCACCGACGGCCAGCCCAGCGACGACCGCTGGCACGACGAGCACCGGATGCTGATCGACCACGACGCCACGCCGGGCGCCCCGAACATCATCGCCTGCGGGATCGGCGCGGCCCGCCCCGAGACGATCGTGGAGGTGGCGACCCGTCCCGAGTTCGCGTTCGTGGCGCTGGCCGGCGTGGACGTGGGGGTGGCGGTCGCCCAGTTCTGCACCGCGCTGACGCACAGCATCATCCATTCCGTGCCGGCCCGCGCCGCAGGCCCGGCCCGGCTCGTCGTCGAGCAGCCGGCGGGATTCGAGATGGCCATCGATGTCGTCTGAGGGCGGCCACTGGGGCGCGGTCGCGCTGGGCCGGCCCGGCGCCGACTTCGAGCCCCGGCCCGCGCTGACGCCCCACTACCGCCCGGACACCGTCGCGGACGGCTGGTCGACCGGCGAGGTGACCGTCCGGCTCGCGTCCGTGCGCGGCTACGCCCACCGGTACGAGGGGGTGCCGCGGCAGGACGACGTGGCGGCCGTGCACCACCCGGGGTCGGGCGCGGTCGTGTTCGCGGTCGCCGACGGGGTCTCCGCCACGCCGCTGGCGCACCTCGGCGCGACCGCCGCCTGCCGGGCGGCGATCACCGCGGCGCTGTCCATGCTGGACGGCGGCGGCGCGGTGGACTGGACGCGGGTGGTGGAGCGCGCGGCGTGGCAGGTGGTGCAGCAGGCGGAGCAGGCCCTCGGGCTGGACGCGCCGGACGCCGCGACGGCCGAACGGCAGATGGCCGCCACGCTGATCACCGGGCTGGTGCGGCCCCGGCCGGGCGGCCCGGTCGCCGAGGTGGTGCGGGTGGGCGACGGCGGCGCGTGGCGGATCCGCGCCGGAACGTTCAGCCGGCTGTTCGACACCGCCCGAGCCGATCCGGCGGTGGTGGTGCCCGCGGTGACGGCGCTGCCCCGGGTGCCCGAGGTGGTCGCGCGCGGCGGCGTGCTCGAGGCCGGTGACGTGCTGGTGGTAGCCACCGACGGCATCGGCGATCCGCTCGGCGAGGGCACGGGCAGCGTCGGGGCGTACCTGGCGGAACGGCTCGCCGTGCCGCGCCCGCCGCTGGAGTTCGCGCGCGACGCCGACTTCTCCCGCGAGACGTTCGACGACGACCGGACGCTGCTGGCGATCTGGCCCCGTCACAGCCGCTGAGCCGCCACCCGCGGGTGCCCGTACGCGTCGGCCAGCGGGTTCCACAGCTGCGCCACCCGCTTCCACTCGGCCTGCGCCCGGCGCGCCGCGGCGTCCCCCCGGCCGCGGTCCGGGTCGCCCAGCGCCGCGGAGGGGCAGCCCTGCCGGACGACGCCGGCGGCCCACGAGGCGTACGCGTCCGCCGCCTGCCGCGCCGGGACCAGCGCAGCGACGATCCGCTCCGGCAGCCTCGCCGCGCCCGGCAATTGGTCGACCCGCAGGCCCTTCACCCGCTCGGCCTGGGCGCGCCGCTCGGCGGCGACCGTGCCCAGATCCGCAGCCGCCGGCCGGATCCCGGCGCAGGCCTTGACGGCGGTCACCGCGTCCTCCAGCCGGTCGCGGCTGCGCCTGCTGTCGGCGAGAAGCCGCGCGACCCCGGCCGCCTGCTCGGCGGCGCCGGTCCGGTCGCCGCCGAGCGAGAGCCCGATGCCGTCCGGCAGCCCCGAGCACCCGCGCAGCGGCAGCACGAACGCGAGCAGCAGCAGGACGGCGAGCACGGCCGCCGCCGCCCCGCCCCACCGGCGTGACGCCGGGAACGCCGGCCGCCGGGGGCGCTGGGCCGCCGCGAGCGCCGCCTCCCACTGGCCCATCGTGGGCCGCACCCGCGGGTCCGGCGACAGGCCCCGCTGGACCAGCCGGCGCAGCACCGGGCCGGCCCGCTCCACGGCCGCCGGGTCGCGCGAGCTCTGGTGACCGGCGAACAGGCGCACGCACAGCAGCGCGAACTTGTAGGAGTCGGTGGCCGGCGTCGCGACCTGCTCGTCGCCCGCGGGCGCCTGCCAGTCCGCGGTCTCGGCCTGGCCGAGCACCGAGGCGCCGCGCAGCCGCATCGCGTCGCAGTCCAGGAAGAAGCAGCGCGGGCGGCGCTCGCGGGTGAACAGCAGGTTCACCGGCGACAGGTCACCGGCCACGATGCCGAGCCGGTGGAACCCGTCCAGCGTGGCGGCCACGTCGTGCAGCAGCTCGAGGCGGAACCGGTCGTCGACGGCCAGCCCGCGGGCGGCGAGGTAGCGCTCGTCGTTGAGCAGCAGCTGCACCTGCGCGAGCAGCCGCGAGCGCCCGCTCGGCAGGGTGATCGGGGTGTGGAACGCCTCGGGGGCCCGCGGCATGAGGAAGCCGGTCACCACGCCGTCGCGCTCGACCACGGCCGTGGGCCACGCCGCGCGCTCGTCGAGCAGGCGGGTCGTGGCCGCGGGCAGCTCCTCGCGCAGCCGGACCAACGCCAGCAGCGCGGCGACGTCGACGGAGTCGCGCAGCGGCGCCGCGAACTCCTTGTAGGCGACCGGGCGCCCCGCCACGGCGTACACGGCGCCCTGCCCGCCCGAACCGAGAAGTGTCAGTTCGCCCAGGTCGTCGGCGGTGACCGTGGCCGCCATCTAGCCTCCGAGGGCCGCGGCGACGGCGGCGAACACCGACACGGCCAGCGCCGCGGCGAGGTAGCGCAGGCCCCACTGCACGCAGCGGTACTTGCGGCGGGCGAGCACGCTGGTCGCCCACACCTGCGCCGCGATCTCGCGCTGCAGCAGGTCGGCGTCGTCGGCGAGCTTGACGAACTCCTCGACGTAGTCCTCCGGGCGGCCCTCGAACTGCTCGCCGATGCGCTCGAAGTGCAGCAGCGCGCCCCGGTCGCCCGCGGTGACCTGGCGCGGCATGACGGCGGCGATGTCCCACGCGACGCTGGCCGCGAGCAGCGCCGTGGCGAGGATCAGGGCGGGCGCGGCCACCGGATGGCCGCCGATGAACCCGCCGCTCTGCAGCCGGATGACGACCAGGCCCACGAGCACGCCGTTGAGCGTCAGGATGAGGCCAGCCTTGGCGTCGGCGTACCGGACCACTTCGTGCACGTGCTGAAGCTGTTTCCAGGAGTCCTCCAGCGCCATGTCTCGACGCTATCGCCGGTCGCCGCCCCCGGGCGTGTCCGATTGCCTACACAGCGCAACGATGCCGATCTCTGCCCGGCGTTGCATGATCGACTGATGGGAGAGCCGCTGCGCAACCGGGACGTCGACTGGGACCTGTGGCCGGTGTCCGACTACGTGGACGAGATCTACCGGGCCGTGCAGCCGGACGACGACGCGGTGCTCGCGCACCACTCGGCGTTCTACCGCCGGTTCGAGCCGGGCCACTTCGGGCGGTCGCTGGAGCTCGGCGCCGGTCCCAACCTGTACCCGCTGATGGTGGCGGCCGCGGTCAGCCGGGACATCGAGGCCGTGGAGCCCAGCGCGGCCAGTGTGGCGTACCTCGACCAGCAGCTGCGCGAAGGCCCGGACGACAGCTGGCAGCTGTTCTACCGTCGCTGCCGCGAGCTGCAGCCGGCCCTGCCCGCCACCCTGGGCGAGGCCCTGGGCCGCGTGCGGGTGCGCCGCGGCGGCGCCCGGGACCTCACCCCGGACACGTACGACCTGGCGTCGATGCACTTCGTGGCGGAGAGCGCAACCGAGGACCGGGAGGAGTTCCGCGAGCTCTGCCACGCGTACGCCGGCTCGGTGCACCGCGGCGGGTGGCTGGTGGCGGCCTTCATGGAGAACATGGGCCGCTACCGGATCGGCACGGGCCCCGACTGGCCCGGATATCCGGTCGACGCCGACCGGGTCCGCGAGGTGTTCGAGCCGGTCACCACCGACCTGACGATCGACCGGGTCGACTCGGCCCCGACCAGCGACGGCTACGAGACCACCGGCATGGTGCTGCTCACCGCCCGGCGGCGGTGAGCAGCCGGCGGGCTCACGCGGAGCGCTTGCCCACCATGCCGTGCGGGTCGAGCACGTACTTCTTGGCCGCGCCCTGGTCGAAGTCCCGGTAGCCCTGCGGCGCCTGGTCCAGCGGGATCGCGGTGGCGTTGACGTTCTTGGCGATCTGCACCCGGTCGTGCAGGATCGCCATCATCAGCTGCCGGTTGTACTTCATCACCGGGCACTGACCGGTGACGAACGAGTGCGACTTGGCCCAGCCCAGGCCCAGCCGCAGCGACAGCGAGCCCACCTTCGCCGCCTCGTCGACGCCGCCGGGGTCGCCGGTGACGTAGAGGCCCGGGATGCCGATGGCGCCGCCCGCGCGGGTCAGGTCCATCAGCGAGTTCAGCACGGTCGCGGGCATCTCGGTCTGCGCGTCCCGGCCGTGGCCGCGCGCCTCGAAGCCGACCGCGTCGACGGCCGAGTCGACCAGCGGCTGGCCGATCGCGGGCGCGTCCTTGCCGAGGATCTGCTGCACCTGCTCGGACGGGTCGCCCTCGGCCACGTTGACCGTCTCGCAGCCGAAGCTGCGGGCCTGGGCGAGCCGCTCCTCGTTGAGGTCGCCGACGATGACGACCGCGGCGCCGAGCAGCCACGCGGAGCTCGCCGCGGCCAGGCCGACCGGGCCCGCTCCGGCGATGTAGACGGTCGAGCCGGTCGTCACGCCGGCGCTCACGCAGCCGTGGTAGCCGGTCGGGAAGATGTCCGCGAGCATGGCCAGGTCCAGCGCCTTCTCGAGCGCCTGGTCGCGGTCGGGGAACTTGAGCAGGTTCCAGTCGGCGT
The DNA here is from genome assembly GCF_051386375.1 of Actinoplanes sp. URMC 104. Classification (NCBI taxonomy): domain Bacteria; kingdom Bacillati; phylum Actinomycetota; class Actinomycetes; order Micromonosporales; family Micromonosporaceae; genus Actinoplanes; species Actinoplanes sp. URMC 104. The sequence continues at coordinate 853,415 of NZ_JBPQTO010000011.1, forward strand.
AGGGCACCAGCACGTACTCCGCCTGGCCGCCGATCCAGCCGCCCATGTCGACGTAGCCGTACGCCGATCCGGGCCGGTCGGGGTTCACGCTGAGGCAGACGCCGGTCTTGCCCTCCTTGCAGTTGCGGCAGCGGCCGCAGGCGATGTTGAACGGGACCGAGCAGATGTCGCCGACCTTGACGAACTCGACGTCCGACCCGACCTCGATCACCTCACCGGTGATCTCGTGCCCGAGCACCAGACCCTCGGGGGCGGTGGTGCGGCCGCGCACCATGTGCTGGTCGCTGCCGCAGATGTTGGTGGCGACCGTGCGGAGGATCGCCCCGTGCGGGGTGCGGCGGCCGACGTTGGCCTTGTTGACGCCCGGCCCGTCCTTCATCTCGTACGCCGGGAAGTCGATCTCACGGACCTCGACCTTGCCGGGGCCCTGGTAGACCACCGCGCGATTGGCTGGCATCGTTGCCTCCCATCGTTCGTGTGGCGATGCGTGACCAGATCGTCACGCGGCCATGAACGCCATGTTTCCCGGGCGGCAGCCGAAACAGAACCATCGATAGTGACGAGACCCGTCTATTGCGACATCTGCCTCAGACGGCGGGCCGGACGCCCGCCTTTCCCGCGAAGGCGGGGACCGGAGCGTCGAAGCCGTCGAGCAGGCCGGCGACCTCGAGGACCTCGTGGGCGATGCGGCTGACGGCGACGACCGTCAGGCGGCAGCCGGCCTGCTCGGCGAGCAGGCGGCAGGTCAGCAGCGACCGGATGCCGGTCGAGTCGAGGAAGCTCAGGGCGGCGGCGTCGAGCTCGACGGGCCGGCCGGGGTGGTCGCGGACCACGCTTGCGAACACGTCCTGCAGGTGGTCGGCCTCCTCGCGGTCGAGCTCACCGCGCAGCACGAGGCGCACCGGCCCCGTCGGAGCCGGCGGGACGACCTGCAGATCGAGCAGCCGCTCCGGGAGTCCGCCGGGAAGGGACGGGTCGTAGGGGGACACGTGAACTCCAGCCAGGGGGGAAATGGTCCGGGGTTCCTTCACTTCTAGAGGCCACGGACGAACGCTGTCAACCGTACCCCGCCTCCGAGCAGGTGGCTTCTCTCACGCACGGGTGACGCTCCGGATGCGGCGAGCAACAATGGGCGCGTGCCTGAGATTCGGTGCCTCGTGGAGCCGGTCGGCAACCGGCTGGTGCTGTCGGTCTCCGGCGAGCTGTCCTTGCCGACCGTGCCGCGCATCCGCACCCGTCTGCTGAAATGCCTGGCCGAGGAGCCCGAGGCCCTCGTCGTCGACCTGCGGGACACCACGGTCACGACGCCGCTGTCCACGCTGGTGTTCGCCGCCGTCGCCGACCACGCCGCGCTGTGGCCCGGCATCCCGCTGGTGGTCTCGGCGCCGCCCGCGGTGGCCGAGGTCGTCGCGCGCAGCTGCCCCCGGCTGCCGGTCTTCGCCTCCATGGACGAGGCGCTCGCGGCGGAGGACCGCCACCGGCTGCCGTCCGTCCGCGACCGGCTGCTCCCCCTCAGCGGCGTGGCCCGCCACGCGCGGCGGCTGACGACCGCCGCCTGCGACCGCTGGGACCTGCCGCACCTCGCCGAGCCGGGCGGCCTGATCGCCGCCGAGCTGGTGCACAACGCCACCGAGCACGCGGGCACGATGGCCGACCTGCGCCTGACCCTCGGCGCCCGCAACCTGATCATCTCGGTGCGCGACGGCAGCTGCGACCCGCCCCGCCTGCCCGCCGCGGCCTCGGCCGAGGTCGCGGCGCCGCGCGGGCTGCTGCTGGTGCAGGCGGTGTCGAGCCGATGGGGCAGCATCCCGGTCGACGGCGGCAAGGTCGTCTGGGCCACGCTGCCGCTGGCCGGCTGAGCCCGCCCCTCAGCCGGCCCCGCCCCTCAGCCGGCCAGGCCGGCGATGCGGTCGGCGACGAGGGCGACGGCGCGGTCGTCGAACAGGATCGTGTAGTGGTTCACGCCGGGGACGTGCTCGACGGCGACGCGGTCCGGGTCGAGGCGGGCGGCGGCCAGGCGCTGCTCGTCGTAGAGGCCCTGCTCCTCGTTCTGCAGGCCGCGGGCGGCCCACATCAGGCGGGCGGGGCAGGCGAGGCCATGCACGGCGTCGACCGTGGTGCGGTCGATGAGCGTGTCGGCGCCGTCGGCGCGTACGGCCTCGAGCACGCACGAGGACCGCAGGGCGGGTGGCGCGCCGGTGAGGTCGCGCCGCACGTACGCGGCGACGGCGGGGCTCCAGCCGGGCCCGAGCGCGGGATGGGCGCGGAAGAAGTCCAGGTAGGCCTGCTCGTCGGGGAAGGTCATGTCCAGCCGCAGCATCGCCGGGCCGATGACCGCGGCGAGGACGGCGTCGACGTCCACGCTCTCCGGCATCGGCAGCGCCACGCCGCCGTCGACCAGCAGGACCCCGCTGACCCGGCCAGGGTGCAGCGCGGCGGTCGCGGCCACCACGAAACCGCCCATCGAGTGGCCCACCAGCGGCACGCGATCCAGGCCGAGGTGGTCGGCGACCGCGATCAGGTCGGCGGCGTGGGCGGCCATGCCGTACGGCCCCGGCAGGCCGTTGCTGCGGGCCCGGCCCCGCAGGTCGGGCGCGACCAGCTGCACCCGGCCGTGCAGCGCCTCCGCCACGCGCGCGAAGGCCAGCGCGTTGGCGGTGATGCCGTGCGCGGCCAGCACCACCGGGCCGTCCCCGGGCCAGCGGCACACCCGCAGCGGGCCGCCGGCCACCTCGACGTCGAACTCCTGCGGCTCCAGCATCGAGAACGCCATGTCAGTGCGCCGTCCAGCCGCCGTCGATCGCCAGCGAGGCGCCGGTGATCAGGTCGGCCACCGGGGTGCACAGATAGGCGACCAGCTCGGCGACCTCCCCGGGCTCGATGAGCCGTTTGATGGCGGCCCGCTCGAGCATGATCTTCTCGATCACCTCGGACTCGCTGATGCCGTGCGCGGCGGCCTGGTCGGCGATCTGCTTGTCGACCAGCGGGGTGCGCACGAACGCGGGGTTGACGCAGTTCGACGTGACGCCGCGGCCGGCGCTCTCGAGCGCCACGGTCTTGGACAGGCCCTCGAGGGCGTGCTTGGCGGTCACGTACGCGGACTTGTAGGGCGAGGCGATCAGCCCGTGCACCGACGAGATGTTCACGACGCGGCCCCAGCCGCGCTCGTACATGTGCGGCAGCGCCTGCCGGATCAGGCGGAACGGCGCCTCCACCATGACCCGCTGCAGGTAGGCGAAGCGCTCGGGCGGGAAGTCGGGCAGCGCGGCGACGTGCTGCAGGCCGGCGTTGTTCACCAGGACGTCGACCCGCGCGTCGAGCGCGTCCACGGCGTCGGGGTCGGCGAGGTCCACGGCCACCGCCCGCCCGCCGACGGCCGCCGCGGCCTCCTCGGCCGCAGCCTTGTCGACGTCGAGCACCTGGACCTGCGCGCCCGCCGACGCCAGCCGTGCGGCGCACGCGCGGCCGATGCCGCTGGCGGCGCCGGTCACCAGCGCGGTGCGCCCGGAGAGGTCGAGTCCGACCACCTGTGTCGTCTGCATGTCTCGAACCTACGACGACGCGATGACGATCAGTGACCGGGGTCATGGTGCGGTGTTAGCAAGAACTTTGCTAACTTGCTAATACGACAACGGGCACCCCACCGGAAGGAACTTCCCATGACTGACGCCACCTTCGCCGCCGGCGAGCAGGTCCGCGAGTACGGCGAGAAGGCCACCGAGACCAGCCGCGTGATCGGCCGCAAGGCTCTCGAGGCGTACGAGCAGTTCGTGCAGAGCACCGTCGACTTCGAGCGGGCCGCTGCCGACGCCGCCCCCGCCGACTGGATGAAGACCGCGATCGGGGCGCACGCCTCCTTCGTGCAGGACGTCAACGCCGCGTACGTCGGCGCCGTCCGCACCCTGCTCAGCTGAGCGGGCCGTGCCGAGCACCACGGCGAGCCCGGGACCTGCTCAGGTCCCGGGCTCGTCCTCGTCGGACCGGCCGCGGCGACGGCGCCGGATCCGCGTCATCTCGGCCATCGTCGCGTAGACCTCGGTGAGCGCCTGCCGCTGACGGGCCGTCAGGTCGGGGTCCTGCTCGATCGCCGCGACCACGCCCGACACCGGCGGCTCGGGGGCGAGTGCCTCGGCCTGCTGCTGCAGCCGCTCGGCGGAGGTCTGCAGCGACTTCGCGATCGCGCCGAGCACCTGCTCCGAGGGCGCCCGCAGGCCCCGCTCGATCTGCGACAGGTACGGCCCCGAGATGCCGACCATCGCCGCGAGCTGGCGCATCGGCAGCTCGGCCAGCTCGCGTTGCTGCCGGATGATGTCGCCCAGCGTCGGCGGAAGTCGGCGGTCGCTCACGAGGCGAGCGTAGCGGTCCAGCCTCCCGATTCGCGGCCGGCCGCGGCACCGGCGAGGAAGTCCGCGATCACGGGACCGACGACGCCCGGGCTGTCGAACAGCATGAGGTGACCGCCGCCGGGGACCACGACCAGCCGGGCGCCGGCGACCAGCGAGGCCAGGATCCGCGAGTTGCCGGCCGGCACGATCGGGTCGTCGTCGCCGGTGAGCACCAGCGTCGGCCGCCGGATCGACCACGGCATCCCCCACCAGCCGGTCAGGCCGGTGAGCCGGTGCAGGTAGGCCTCGATGCTGCGGGGCGCGTCCAGGTTGAGCCGCGCCAGCACCGACGGGTCGCGGCGGACCCGGCCGCCGAACGTGCGCCCCGCCGCGGCGCCGGTGCGGTCGGTCGGCAGCGGGTGCATGAGCCGCAGCAGCGCCTCGGGCTGGCCCGGCAGGTGCAGCATGCCGCAGCTGGTGGAGACCAGCACCAGCCGATCGACCCGCTGCGGCGCCTGCGTCGCGACCTGCTGCGCGACGATGCCGCCGAACGACACCCCGAGCACGTGGGCGCGCCGCTCGCCGACCGCGTCGAGCACCGCCACCGCGAAGCGGGCCAGCGCCGGCAGCGACATCGGGTACGGCGGGATCTCCGTGCCGCCGATGCCCGGCGCGTCGAAGGTGATCGTGCGGAACCCCGGCACGTACGGGAGAACGCGGCGCCAGGCGGCCAGCTCGCCCCAGATGCCGTTGAGCAGCAGCAGGGGTGGCCCCTCCCCCCGGACCTCGACGCGCGTTCGGATGCCTTGGACCAGCAGGTGTGTGCCGCGGTCGGCGAACGGAACCGGATCCATCGCAGCCCCCAGGGGTGCCGAAAGCCCCACCGATAGCCGGTGGGGCTTTCTTCGAATCTTACCCGAAGAGAACCTACTTGAGCATGTTGCGCGCCGCGGAAACGTACGCCGCGCTGACGTCCTGGACGAACTTGGCATGCGCCGAGGCGATGTTGGACACCCAGTCGAGCTGCGAGGCGCCGGCCGCCCGCTGCTCGAACTCCACAAGCGTGCGCAGCGACTCCTCGTACGCGTCGAGGCTCTGGTTGCCGGCCGTCTTGGCCGCCTCGATGAACTGCTCGGTCAGGTCGCGGATCCGTTGCACCGCCTCGTCGGAGGCCGCCGTCGCGGCGGCCGCCGCGTCGGTGCCCATGTCTGAGCTCATGAGAGTCCCTTCTGGTCTGCTAGGTCCGTACGTACTCGCCCGGCCCGTCGCCGAGCACCGGATGCTTCTCTCCCCCGACCGGCGGGGGCGCCACCAGCTCGCCGGCCCGCTCCGCGCCCCAGGAGGCCCAGTCCTCCCACCACGAGCCGGAGTGCCGCTCGGCACGCTCCCGCCACTGCTGCGGGTCGTCGGGGTAGTCGGCGCCGGTCACGTACCACGCCTTGGCGGACGGCGGGTTGACGATCCCGGCGATGTGGCCGCCGCTGGACAGCACGAACCGGGCGTCGCCGCGGACGTGCCGCAGGGTCGCGTACGACGAGGTCCACGGCACGATGTGGTCGTTGATCGCGGAGACGATGTAGAGGTCGTTGTCCACGTCCTCGAGGTGCAGCCGCTGCCCCCGTACGGTCAGGTTGCCCTTGACGAAGTTGTTCTCCACGTAGAAGTTGCGCAGGTAGAACGAGTGCATCGCGGCCGGCATGCGGGTCGCGTCGGAGTTCCAGGCGAGGATGTCGAACGCCGGCGGCTGCTTGCCCATCAGCCAGTTCGACACCACGTAATTGAAGATCAGATCGTTCGGCCGCAGGATGTCGAACGTGCCGACCATGTCCTTGGCCTCGAGGTAGCCGCGGCGCTCCATCCGCCGCTCCAGCTTCGCCACCGTCTCCTCGTCGGTGAACCGGCCCAGGGCGCCCGGGTCGGCGTAGTCCACCATCGTGTTGAGCAGCGTGATGGTGCCCAGCCGGTCGTCGCCCGCCTCGTCGAGGTAGGTGGCCGTCATCATGGTCAGCGCCCCGCCCAGGCACAGCCCCACGAAGTCGATCGTGTCGGCGCCGGTGATGTCGCTGACCACGTCCATCGCCGCGCGCGGGCCCTTGACCAGGTAGTCGTCCATGGTGGTGCGGGCCATCGTCTCGTCCGGGTTGCGATAGCTGATCGCGAACACCGTACGGCCGTGCTGCACCGCCCACTCGATGAAGCTGCGCCCCGGCGCGAGGTCCATCACGTAGTACTTGTTGATCCACGGCGGGCTGCACAGCAGCGGCACCTCGTGCACCTGCTCGGTCTGCGGCAGATACTGCAGCACCTCGATCAGGTCGCTGCGGTAGACCACCTTGGCCGGTGTGCACGCCAGGTTGCGGCCCACCTCGAACGGCGAGGTGTCCACCTGCCGGGGCCGCCCGTTGTTGTGCAGCAGGTCGTCGGTGAACTGCCGCGCCCCGTCGACCAGGCTGCGGCCGCCCGTCTCCAGCGCGCGCTTGAGCACGGCCGGGTTGGTCGGCACGAAGTTCGTCGGGGCCATCGCGTCCTGCATCAGCGACCAGGCCAGCTCGGCCTTGCCCGCCTGGGTGCGGTCCAGGTCGGCGGCCTGCAGCAGGTCGAGCCCGTACTGCCGCCACGCCAGATAGGCCTGCCGCAGCCCCCAGTACGCGGGGTTCTCCTCCCACGCCGGGTCGGCGAACCTCTTGTCGCGCGGGTCGACCGGCATGGGCCCGTCGGTCGTGCGCCCCACCATCCGGTTGAGCGTCGCCGTGCCCGCGTTCCACAGCCGCTCCCCCAGCCGCAGCGTCAGCGACGTCGCGGCGAGCGGGCTGTGGGTCGTGGCCCTCGCCGCGGCCGCCAGCGCCCGTCCCAGCAGGGCGGGGTCGTTGTCGGCGAACAGCGACACCTCCGGCGCCAGCGCACCGGCGGCCTCCGCTCCCGCTCCGTTCGGCTCGGTCATGACGCCTGCCCGTAGTAGCGGAACAGCAGCTCGGCGACGCACACCGGCTTCTCCTGGCCCTCCCGCTCGAAGGTGAGCGCGAACAGGACCTGGGAGCCGCCCGACACCTCGGTGACGTCGAGGACGCGCAGGTTCATCCGCACCCGGCTGCCCGCCGGCGTCGGCGAGGTGAACCGCACCCGGTTGAGCCCGTAGTTGAGGATCTGCGAGGCGCCGCGGACCTCGAGCAGCTCGTAGAGCAGGCCGGTGGAACAGGACAGGACGAAGAAGCCGTGGGCTATCGTGTCGCCGAACGGGCCGGATCTTGCCCGTTCGACGTCCACGTGGATCCACTGCTCGTCGCCGGTCAGCGTGGCGAACGTCGAGATCTGCTCCTGCGTGACCGTCAGCCAGCGCGAGCTGCCGAGATCACGACCCTTGAGCGTGGCCAGGTCGTTCACTTCAATCACTTCAGGCACGCCGCGAACGTAAGTCGCCCTCCCGCCGCCCCGACAGACGTCCTTCCGCTGACCGGGAACGCGATGACCGGCGTGATCGGCCCTCCGCGCCATGAGCCCCCACCGCAACCATCGCCAGGGAGGTCTCCGCAGCGATGGCCGGGGGCTGGGGCAGCGCCCCAGAGGGCTCAGGACGACAGCTCCGCCCGCACCCGTTCGAGCATCCTCCGGTGGATGGCGTCGGCGTCCTCCTCCCAGCCGAAGACGCACACCGAGGCGATCCCGTCGAAGCGCACCTCCCGCAGAGTGCCGAAGAACGCGTCCCAGTCCAGATCACCGTTGCCGATCTCGTTGTGCTGGTGGACGCGCGCGTCGGCGCCGGGTGGGTTGACGATGTAGCGGTTGCCCACGTTCGCGCGGTGGTTGTAGCAGTCGGCTATGTGCAGGTGGGCGAGCCGCTCCCCGGCGTAGCGCAGCATCCGGCCCACGTCGCCGGCGCCGTCGGAGAGGTGGAAGGCGTGGGGGGCGCAGAAGCAGTAGTTCGCCCACGGCTTGTTGAGGCCGCGCACGATCTGCACCGCGTCGTCGTTGCGCTCGGCGAAGTCGTACGGGTGGGCCTCCAGGTGCAGGCGCAGCCCGTACCGCTCGAAGACCGGCGCCAGCTCCTCCAGGGACTTGTAGAACGCGTGCTCGGAGCGCAGCGGGTCGCGCGGGTCGCCGGAGAGCTCGGACATGACGACCGAGACCTCCAGCTCCGCGGCGATCTCGAGCAGCCGCTTCCAGTTGCGCACCTGAGCCTGGCGTTCCTGCTCGTCGGGCGAGGACCAGTTGAACACCGGCACGAGCGACGAGATCCGTACGCCGGTCTCGGTCATCGCCTTCTTAGCCTCGGCGACCATCGCGTCGTCGGCCTTGGGGTGGCGGTGCCAGAAGAACCAGTCGGGCCGCGGTGACAGCTCCAGATGCTCGTAGCCCAGGTCGGCGGCCTTGCGCAGCTCCTCGGGCACCGACAGCGTCGCGTGGTACATGGCGGGGTCGAGCGCGATCTTGACCATGGTCAGGCCTCCGGGGCGTAGAGGGCGGGCCGGTCCCGCAGGGACACCGGGACGCGCTGCCCGGAGGAGAGGGCCTCGACCCCGGCGTCGCAGACCACGGTCGCCGCGTAGCCGTCCCACGCGCTCGGCCCGGTCGAGCGGCCGTTGGAGGCGGCGTCGACCCAGGCCTGCAGCTCCACGTCGTACGCCCGGACGAAGCGCTCGCGCCAGTCGGCGGGGATCCGGCCGCCGAAGCCGCCGTCGCGCCGCAAAACGATCCGGTTGGTGTCGGCCAGCGCGACGGTGCCGATCTCGCCGACGACCTCGCCGCGGATGTCGTAGCCGTACCCGATGTTGACCGCGGCCTCGACGGTGGTGAGCGCGCCGTCGCTCATCTCGAGCAGCAGCACGAGCGGGTCCTGCAGGTGCGAGGCGGCGCGGCTGCTGCGCCGCGGCTTGGCCACCTGGACGGCGGCGACCTCGGCGCCGAGCAGGTAGCGGGCGGTGTCGATGTCGTGCACGCACGTGTCGACGACCATCCCGGCGCTGGTGACGGCGTCGGGCACCGACGGGTTGCGGTGCGCGGAGTGGAACAGCAGCGGCGCCCCGATGTGGCCTGAGGCGATCACCTCGCGCATGTCGCGGTAGCCGTCGTCGTAGCGGCGCATGAACCCGACCATCGTCAGCCGGCGGCCGGCCGCCACCTCGGCGTCGAGGATGCGGTCGCACGCCTCCCGGGTGGTGGCCAGGGGTTTCTCGCAGAAGACCGGCTTGCCCGCCGCGATGCAGGCCAGCACGTACTCCTCGTGCGTCGACCCGATCGATGCGACGACGACGGCGTCCACGTCGTCGGAGCCGATCAGCTCCGCCCCGTCGCCGAAGACCTGCGCGTCGGGGAGGGCTCCGGCGACCGACTTGGCCCGGTCGAGGTCGACGTCGGTGACCGCGGCGACCCGCACCCCGGCGAGCACGTGGGTGAGCCGCCGGATGTGGTCCTGCCCGATCATGCCGACGCCGATGACGCCCACGTCGAGGGTCATGCCGCGCTCCCGGGGGACGAGTAGGGCCAGCGCCGCACCGGGCCGAGCCCGCAGCCGGCGAAGTACCCGGCGGTGCGGGCGGCGATCGGCAGTGGCACGTCGGGTTCGACGGGGTAGAGGTCCTGCTCGACCACGCAGAAGATGTCGCGGCCGAGCGCGGCGAGGGCGTCGAGCAGCGGCGGCATCGGCGGGTCCCCGTACGGCGGCTCGACCATCGCGCCGAGCTTGACCGCGTCGCTGAGCGGCAGGCCCTCGCGGCGCACCCGCTCGCGCACCTGCGGGTCGACCTGCTTGAGGTGCACGTACGTGATGCGGTCCGGGAACCGCTCGACGATCTGCAGGTTGTCGCCGCCCGCGTACGCGATGTGCCCCGTGTCGAGGCACAGGTTGACGTACCGCGGGTCGGTGTCGGTGAGGAACCGCTCGATGCGCTCCTGGGTGTCGACGTGGGTGTCGACGTGCGGGTGGAAGACCAGCCGTACGCCGTGCTCCTCGAAGATCACCCGGCCGAGCTCGTTGGTGCCGGTCACCAGGTTGCGCCAGTGCTCGGCGTTGAGCTCGGCGGCCTCGGTGGCCTCGCCGCTGTGCATGTCGGTGTACTGCTCGGGCAGGTGCACGAGGTATTCCGCGCCGACCGCGCTGAGCAAACGCGCCTCCCGGCCGAACGCGTCGATCGCCCGTTTGAGCGCGTCGTCGCCCTGGTGCAGGGCGGCGAACACCGTGCCCCCGCAGACCTTCAGCCCACGCCGGTCCAGCTCGTCGCGCAGCCGCGCGGGATCCTGCGGCAGGAAGCCCTGCGGTCCCAGCTCGGTCCACTGGTATCCGGCGCGCGGCACCTCGTCGAGGTACTGCGTCCACGTCACCTGGTGCGGGTCTTGCGGGAACCACACGCCCCAGGAGTCCGGCGCGGTGCCGAGCCGCAGGCGGGACAGGTCTCTCATGGCTGGTCCTTTCACTACAGCAGCGGACGTTGGGAGGCCTTGTGGGCCTCGTAGACGGCGCGGGCCTCGCGGGTGCTGTCCAGCTCGGCCACCTCGGGCACCGGCACGTCCCACCAGCTGTCCGAGGACGGGACGGGCGCGAGCGGGTCGGTCTCGATGTGCACGGCGGTCGTGACGGTCGCCGCGCGGGCCTGTTTGATCGCGTCGCGGAGCTCGTCGACGGTGCGCACGCGGATGACCTGCGCGCCCAGGCTCCCGGCGTTCGCGGCGAGGTCGGTGGGCAGCTTGTCGCCGGTGTCGCGGTAGCGGTAGGCGGTGCCGAAGCGCTGCGAGCCCAGCTTCTCGGACAGCTCGCCGATCGAGGCGAACCCGTGGTTCTGGACGATGACGACGATCAGCTTGACGTGCTCGGCCACGGCGGTCGCGATCTCCTGGGCCATCATCAGGTACGAGCCGTCGCCGACCAGCGCGAACACCTCGCGGTCGGGGGCGGCCATCTTGATGCCGAGCGCGCCGGCGATCTCGAAGCCCATGCAGGAGTAGCCGTACTCGACGGAGTACTGCTTGGGGTCGGTGGCGCGCCACAGCATCTGCAGGTCGCCGGGCATGCTCCCGGCCGCCTGCACGACCACGTCGCGCGGGCCGATCGTCTCGTTGAGCGCGCCGAGCACCTCGCTCTGCGCGGGCAGCGGCCCGTGCCCCAGGTGGTAGGCGCGGTCCACGACCCGGTTCCAGTCGGCGGTGAGGCCGCGGATCCGAGCCGTGTACGCGTCGGCGACGTGATAGCCGGCCAGGGCCTCGGCCAGGGCGTCCAGACCCGTACGGGCGTCGGCGACCAGCATCACGCCGGCGTGCTTGGCGGCGTCGAACGCGGCGACGTTGAGGTTGACGAACCGCACGCCGGGGTGCTGGAACGCCGTACGGGAGGCCGTCGTGAAATCGCTGTACCGGGTGCCGACGCCCAGCACGACGTCGGCCTCGCGGGCCAGCGCGTTGGCCGCCTGCGAGCCGGTGGAGCCGACGCCGCCCACGGCGCACGGGTGGTCCCAGTTGATCGCGCCCTTGCCGGCCTGGGTGTCGGCGACCGGGATGCCGGTGGCCCGCGCAAAGCGGCGCAGCGCCTCGGTGGCCTCGGCGTAGATGACGCCGCCGCCCGCGATGATCAGGGGGCGTTCCGCGGCGCCGAGCACGGCCGCGGCCCGGTCGAGCGCGGCGGGCGAGGGCATCGCACGGTCGACATGCCACACCCGCTCGTCGAACAGCTCACCGGGGAAGTCGTACGCCTCGGCCTGCACGTCCTGCGGGAGGCAGATGGTGACCGCGCCGGTCTGCGCGGGGTCGGTCAGCACCCGCATCGCGCCCAGCAGGGCCTGCGGCAGCTGCTCGGGACGCCACACCCGGTCGAAGAAGCGCGACAGCGGCCGGAACGCGTCGTTGACCGACACGTCGTAGCCGGCGGGATCCTCCAGTTCCTGCAGCACCGGCGAGGCCGCCCGGGTGGCGAAGATGTCCGACGGCAGCAGCAGCACGGGCAGCCGGTTGACCGTGGCCAGCGCGGCGCCGGTCAGCATGTTCGTCGAGCCCGGGCCGATCGAGGCCGTGCAGGCCAGCGTCTGCAGCCGGTTGAGCGTCTTGGCGTAGCCGGCCGCGGCGTGCACCATGCCCTGCTCGTTGCGGGCCAGGTAGTAGGGCAGGTCCGCCTCGCCGGTGCGCTGCGCCTGCAGCAGCGCCTGCGCCAGGCCGGCGACGTTGCCGTGCCCGAAGATGCCGAAGCAGCCGGGCACCAGCCGGCGCCGGACCCCGTCGCGCTCGCTGTGCTGCACGGCGAGGAACCGGACCACCGCCTGGGCGACGGTCAGCCGCACGCCCACGGCTAGACCGCCACCGGGAAGTGCATGTGCCCCGCGTGCTCCTCGGGCTGGTCGAGCTCGGGCCAGCGAGCCGTCACGACCTTGCCGCGGGTGTAGAACTTGATGCCCTCGGGGCCGTGGATGTGCTTGTCGCCGAAGAGCGAGGCCTTCCAACCGCCGAACGAGTAGAACGCCATCGGCACGGGCACCGGCACGTTGATCCCCACCATGCCCGCGGCCACGTCGCGCTGGAACCGGCGGGCCGCCGAGCCGCTGTTGGTGAAGATGCAGGTGCCGTTGCCGTACTCGTTGCGGTTGATCAGGTCGATGCCCTCCTGCACGGTGCCCACCCGGACCACGGCCAGCACCGGCCCGAAGATCTCGTCGCGGTAGACGTCCATGTCGGGGGTGACGTTGTCGAACAGCGTCGGTCCGACGAAGAAGCCGCCGTCGCCGCTCGCCTCGCGGCCGTCGACGAGCAGGGTGGCGCCCGCCGCCACACCGCGGTCGATGTAGTCGACGATGCGGTCGCGGGAGGCCGCCGTGATCACCGGACCCATCTCGGAGTCCTCGCTACTGGCCGGACCCATCTTCACCGCGCGGGCCTTCTCGGTGAGCTTCTCGACCAGCGCGTCGCCGGCGCTGCCGACGGCGACGGCCACCGAGATCGCCATGCAGCGCTGCCCGGCCGAGCCGTACGCGGCGGCGGTGATGTGGTTGGCCGCGAAGTCCAGGCTGGCGTCGGGCAGCACCAGGCAGTGATTCTTGGCGCCGCCCAGCGCCTGCACGCGCTTGCCCGCGGTGGTGCCCCGCTCGTACACGTGCTTGGCGACCGGCGTCGAGCCGACGAACGAGACGGCCGCGATGTCGGGGTGGTCGAGGATCGCGTCGACCGCGGTCTTGTCGCCGTGCACCACGTTGAACACGCCGTCGGGCAGACCGGCCTCGGCGTACAGCTCGGCGAAGAAGTTCGAGGCGGACGGCACCCGCTCGCTGGGCTTGAGGATGAACGCGTTGCCGCAGGCGATCGCGACCGGGTGCATCCACATCGGCACCATGACCGGGAAGTTGAACGGGGTGATGCCGGCGCAGACGCCGAGCGGCTGGCGGAACGAGTACGAGTCGACCTCGGTGGAGACCTGGTCGGAGAACTCGCCCTTGAGCAGCTGCGGCAGCCCGCAGACGTACTCGGAGATCTCCATGCCGCGGACCACCTCGCCCTTGGCGTCGCCGAACACCTTGCCGTGCTCGCTGGAGACGATGCGGGCCAGCTCGTCGGCGTGCTCCATGACCAGGTTGCGGAAGTTGAACATCACCCGCGCCCGCCGGGTCAGCGACACCTGGCTCCACTGCTCGAAGCCCTTGCGCGCGGCCGCCACCGCGGCGTCGACGTCGCTGGTCTCCGCCAGGACGACCTCGGCCTGCTGCCGGCCGGTGGCCGGGTCGAAGACGGGCGCGGTGCGGGTGGACGAGCCGTGGGCGGCAGATCCGTCGATCCAGTGCTGAACGGTCTTCATGGTGCTTCCTTCTCCTCAGAGCAGGCCGACCGCGGCGTCCACCGCTTTGGCCACGTCGTCGTCGGGCGGGTAGAGCAGTGACCGGCCGACCACCAGGCCCAGGACGGTCGGCAGGGCCAGCGCGCTGCGCCAGCTCTCGAGGGTGGCCTCCTGGTCGGCGCCGACCTCACCGCCGAGGATCAGCGCGGGCAGGGTGCTCGCGGCCATGACCCGCTCGAGCTCGGGCACGACCGGCAGCTTGAGCCACGTGTAGGCGGAGGTGTCGCCGAGCCCGGCGGCCACCGAGATCACCCGGATCATGGACTCGGCCGTCAGGTCGTTGCGGATGCGTCCCTCGATGCGGTGCGACAGGAACGGCTCGACCATCGCGATGAGGCCGCGTGAGGCCAGGTCGCTCACCGCCCGGCCGCACGCCTCGAGGGTGCGGACCGTCGACGGGTCGTCGGGGTCGATGCGCAGCAGCATCTTGCCGCCCTCGAACCCCCGCCGGTCGATCCCCGCGGCGGTGTAGCCGGTGAACCGGTCGTCCATCTCGAACACCGTGCCGGCCAGGCCGCCGCGGTTCATCGAGCCGAACACCGCCTTGTCGTCGAGCGCGCCGAGCAGCAGCAGGTCCTCCAGGACGTCGGCGGTGCCCAGCACGCCGGTGACCCCGGGCCGGGCCAGCGCCACGCAGAGCCGGTCGAGCAGGTCGAACCGGTCGGCCATGGCGAGCGGCCGCCGGCCGGCGCGCAGCGCGCCGCGGGCGGGGTGGTCGAGCGCGATGATCATGTGGCGCTCGTGCGCGCCGGGCCGCTTGCGCGCGGCCGCCAGCTCGGTGATGCGCCGCTGCCCCGAGACGCGGGCCGTGACCAGCTCGCGGATCCGGTCGTCACGCATGGCCGGCCTCCCGCAGCTTGCGCTCGACGGCGGCCTCGTCGGGCATGGCGTCCGAGCAGGCGAGCTGCCCGGCGACCAGCGCACCGGCGGCATTGCAGAAGTGCAGCGTGCGCTCGAGGTCCCAGCCGGAGAGCAGCGCGTGGCACAGCGCCCCGCCGAAGGCGTCGCCCGCGCCGAGCCCGTTGACCACCTCGATCGGCACGGGCTCGACCTCCACGGTGTGCTTGGCGTCGCGGCCGAGCACGCCCCGCGGGCCCTGCTTGACGATCGCCAGCTCGATGCCGCGGTCGATCGCCTCCTGGGCGGCGTCGGCGGGCGACCGGTCGCCGAGCGCGGTGTGCCATTCGTCGCGGTTGCCCACGGCCACCGTGACCAGCGGCAGCGCGCGCTCGACCCAGGAGTGGGCCTCGTCGCGCGACGACCAGAACATCGGCCGGTAGTCGAGGTCGAGCACGGTGATCCCGCGCCGGTCGCGGGCCTCGAGCGCGGCCAGCGTCGCGCTGCGGCTGGGCTCCTCACTCAGCCCGGTGACGGTCACCCAGAACACCCGCGCGTCGCGGACCGCGTCGAGGTCGAGCTCCTCGGGGCGGATCTCGAGGTCGGGCGCCTTGGGGAAGCGGTAGAACCAGAGCGGGAAGTCGTCGGGCGGGAAGATCTCGCAGAAGGTGACCGGGGTCGGCAGGCCGGGCACGCCGGTGACGTACCGGTCGTCGACGCCGTAGCCGCGCAGCGCGTCGTGCAGGAACTCGCCGAACGGGTCGTTGCCCGTACGGGTGATCACCGCAGCGCGGCGGCCGTGGCGGGCGGCCGCGACGGCGACGTTGGTGGCGCTGCCGCCCAGGTACTTGCCGAAGGTCTCGACCTCGCGCAGCGACACCCCGACCTGCAGCGGGTAGATGTCGACGCCGATGCGGCCCATCGTGAGCACGTCGAAGACGGTCATGGCATCACGACCCCTTGATGCCGGCGGGCGGCAGGTGGGCGAAGTGCGCGGCGTCGTGCTCGCGGAAGTCGTCCTCGAGCTCCTCCAGCGTGCGCCCGCGCGTCTCCGGGCACAGCCGCCAGACGAAGAAGAACGACCCGGCGTTGACGAGCGCGAACAGCCCGAACGTCAGCGTCGCGCCGAGAGCGCCGACCAGCAGCGGGAAGACGAACGAGATGATCGTGTTGGTGGTCCACAGCACGAACACGGCGGCGCCCATCGCGAACCCGCGGATGGTCATCGGGAAGATCTCCGAGAGCAGCAGCCAGATCAGCGTGCCGATGAACGTCTGGACGAAGAACACCACGACCAGCATCGCGGCGAGGATCAGGTAGGCGCGGGCCCGGGACTCGGGCAGCAGGAACATCAGCCCGAGCAGCAGGTGCCCCGCGGCCACGCCGACGAACCCGGTGATCACCAGCGGCCGCCGGTTGATGTGGCCGAGCAGGTAGATGCCGAGGATCGTGCCGCCGACGCCGACCACGCCCACGGCGATCGTCAGCACCAGCGCCGCGCTGGTGCCCACGCCCGCCGACTCCAGAATGGTGGGCGCGTAGTAGTTGACCGTGTTGATGCCGGTCGCCTGCTGCACCACGGCCAGCCCGATGCCGATCCACATGATCCGCCGCATCCACGGGAAGGCCCGCAGGTCACGCAGCGCGGCGCCCTTGTCCTCGCCCACGTCGCGCCGGGCGTGCATGACGATGACGTTGTACTCCTCGGCGGCTTCCGCCGGGCCGCGGCTCAGCTCGAGCACGTGGCGGGTGTCGTCGAGGCGGCCGCGCACCGCGGACCAGCGCGGCGACTCGGGCAGGAAGAACAGGCCGATGAACAGCGCGATCGCCGGGACGACCGCCACCAGCAGCATCCAGCGCCAGATGTGCGCGCCGCTGAACAGCGCGTCGATCAGCGCGTTGATCGCGAAGGCCAGGAACTGCCCACCGACGATCATCAACTCGTTGATCGTGACCATCCGGCCGCGCCGGGTGGCGGGCGCCATCTCGGCGAGGAACAACGGCACGGTCGCCGCGGCGGCGCCGACGGCGAGGCCGAGCACGATGCGAGCGACGACCATGACCTCGAAGTTCGGCGCCAGCGAGGTACCGATCGTGCCGAGGAAGAACAGGATCGCGCAGACCCGCAGGCTGCCCTTGCGGCCCAGCGCGTCGGCCAGTTTGCCGCCGAGCAGCGCGCCGAACATGGCACCGAACAGCAACGAGCTCACCACGGTGGCCTCTTGCAGATCGCTCAGGCCCAGATCGTCCTTGAGAAATGGCAGCGCGCCCGAGATGACGCCGGTGTCATAGCCGAAGAGCAGGCCGCCCAGCGTCGAGATCACCGTGAGTTTGATCAGGAACCGGGGGTTGCCGCCGGGGCTGCCCACTTCGGCGGAGCCACCGTGCACGGGATGAGCCGACATCGTGAATCTCCCTTCACGCGCCCGGGGAAAAGGCAGACGCATCGAACGCGATCAGACTGCTCCGCGCTCCGGAAAGGCGACAACTCGAGGAGGCAATAAGGTCGGATGCCAACACCGGGCCGTGCCGGGGTTCACATTTCCGGGAGATTTCGTGGTGCGCTTTTCACACGATCTCCGGCGTACGGCGGGGCACCCCGGTGGTGGATCGGATCACCAGCGCGGGCTCCAGAACTATTTCGCGGGCGTCGATGCGTCCGCGGTCCAGCCGTTCGACGACCGCCTCGACGGCCGCCTCGGCCATCCGGGTCACCTCCTGGCGCACGGTGGTGAGGTCGATGAACGACAGCCGCGCGACGCCGCTGTCGTCGAAGCCCACCACCGACACGTCCCCGGGGACGTTCAGCCCGGCCCGCAGCAGGGTGCCGAGCACGCCGTGGGCGCAGCGGTCGTTGCCCGCGAAGATCGCGGTCGGCAGGTCCCCGCCGGCGAGCAGATCCCGGACGGCGGCGGCGCCGGACTCCTCGGTGTGATCGCCGGGCAGCACCCGGATCCGGTCCGCGAGCCCGCCCTGCCGCATCGTCTGCTCGTAGCCGCGCCGCCGGTGCACCGAACCCGGCAGCCCGTCGCCGTCCACGTGGACGATCGACCGGTGGCCCAGCCCGATCAGGTGCTCCACCGCGAGCCGGGCGCCCTGCTCGTCGGCGATCCGCACCACGTCGACGCCCTCGCCGGCCGACCGCCGGGCGATGTCCACCACCGGCAGCCCCTCGGCGGCCATCGCGAGCTGCGCGGCCGCGGTGGCCGGGCCGAGCAGGATCATCGCCTCGCAGCGGTTGGCCAGCAGCTCCTCGACCGCGCGGCGCTCGTCGCGGCCCGCGCCCAGCGCGCCGAGCACCACGTGGTAGCCGTACCGCTCGGCGGCCGGGTGCAGGGCCTCGACGAGGTCGACGTCGAACGGCTGGCGCAGCGTGAACAGCACGCCGAGGTGCCGGCTGCGGGTGCGGCGCAGCACCTGGGCGGCGGCGTTGGGCCGGTAGCCGAGCTCCGCCGCGGCCTGCAGCACCCGGTCGCGGGTGGCGCGGCTGGCGCCCGGCGCGCCGCGGAACACCAGCGACACGAGCGCCTGCGACACGCCCACCCGGGCGGCCACGTCGCGCATCGTCGGCCGCGTCAGCCGCTCCCCGTTCATCGGGCCACCTGCCCGTTTGCCGGCCTGCTCACCGGCCTGCTCGCGAGCCCGCCCACCGGCCGGCTCATTTGCCCGCCCGCCGGCCGGCTCGGTTGTCCACTCGCCGGCCGGTTCGGTTGTCCGCCCGGCGGCCGGTTCGGTTGTCCGCCCGGCGCGCCGGCGATCAGCAGGCGCACGCCGGCGCGGCGCAGGGTCTGCTCCACACAGCTCGGCGGCCGCTCGTCGGTCACCAGCGCGTGGAACCGATCGAGCAGCCCGAGCCTCAGCGGCGCCGACCCGGTGAAGCTGTCGTGCCGGGCGACGAGCACGATGCGGGTGGCAACGCCGATCAGGGCGCGCTTGACCGCGGCCTCGGCGTCGTCGCGGGCGTACGCGCCCCGGTCGTCGAGCGCGTCGACGCCGAGGAACAGCAGCTCCACCCGCAGGCCCTGGGCCGCGGCCACGGTGCCCGCGCCGACGAAGGCGGAGATGCGGGGCGTCACCTCGCCGCCGAGCCCCACCAGCCGCGGCGGGCGGGGGCGGCTCATCAGCAGCTGGATCGTCGGGATGGAGTGCGTGACCACGGTGCCGCGGTAGTCGCCGGGCAGGGCGCGGGCCACCTCGTAGCCCAGCCGCCCGGCGTCGACCGCGATGGTGTCGCCGCGCTCGACGAGGCCGGCCGCGCACCGGCCGATGCCGACCTCGGCGTCGTCGCCGGCGCCCAGCCACCGCCCCGACTCGTGCAGGGCCGGGCCCGACAGGCTGGCGCCGCCGTGCACCGTGCGCACCTGGCCGTCCTCTTCGAGGTGCCGCAGGTCGCGCCGGACCGTCATGTGCGACACGTCGAACCGGCGGGTCAGGTCGGTGATCGACAGGAAGCCCTCGGCCCGCAGCGCCGTGAGCATCGCCTCCCGCCGGTCCGTCGCGTTGCGCACGCGCGTCTGCATCTGGCCTCCGCCGGCTACTAGTACGTATTAGTAGTACGAACTAGCGGCCAGTGTGGGCGGAGCCCTCGACCACGGTCAAGGGCCCTGCCACCCAGCGTCGATCGGGCGAAATCAGCCAAAAGCCACGCGCACGTCGTCGGCCGGGTCCGGCGCCGGGTCGATGACGGGAGCGTCCTCGGAGGGCGGGCCCGCCTCCACGATGACGGCCGGGTCGATCCGCAGCACCGCGTAGCCGCCGACCGCGCCGGCGCCGAAGCCGGGCGCGAACACCCGTACCGGCTGCTTGATGACGCCCTCGGCGCGGGCGTCCACGATGGCCAGCGGGATGCTCGCCGCCGACGTGTTGCCGACGCTCTCGATGTTGAAGTAGAGCCGGTCCGGGGTCAGCCCCGCGTCGCCTGCCAGCTTGATGACCATGGTCTTGTTGGCCTGGTGCGGCACGATCAGCTCGATGCTCTCCAGCAGCGTGGGCGCGGCGCCGTCCGGGTCGGGCTGCGCGCGCAGCTCGTCGATCATCTGCTTGAGGTAGCGGCCGGCCAGGTTGCGCACCTCGGGGCCGTACACGGTGATGTTGTTGTCGAACTCCGGGTTGGGCCAGACGATCGAGTTGACCTCGCTGACCGGTCCGCTGGCGTACGTCTGCAGCACCTCGATGTCGGTGCCCTCCCCCGGCCCCGCGGGCCCGATGACCATGGCCGCCGCGCCGTCCCCGAAGATCATGCGCGGAGGGCGTACGGTGCCGATCTTGTCCGAGAACTTCTCCCCGCAGACCAGCAGCACGGGGCGCTCCACCTCCTGCAGCAGCCGGGTCGCCTCCGACAACCCGTACGGCAGCCCCGCGCACGCCGCCACGATGTCGCACGAGGCGTGGGTCTGCTGCATGCCGAGCTGACCGGACAGCCAGGTGGCCAGCGACGGCATCAGCCGGGTGCTCGTGCAGGTGCAGAACAGCACCGCGCCGATCTCCTCCGGCCGCCGGCCCGCGTGCCGCAGCGCCGCCTCGGCCGCCTCCAGGGCCAGGTCCTCCAGCGGCCGCGCCGAGTACACCCGCGTCTCGATCCCGGTCTTGTCGCTGATGTCCTGGGCCGACATCGGCGACCAGCTGAACGCGGTGTTGCGGATCAGGTCGTCGTTGGTGCACAGCCGCTCGCCCTTCACCGCGGCCAGCGCCTCGATCCGGGGCAGCACCCGGAACCGCTCGCGCACCCGCACCGGCGGGTACGGACGGACGGGTTCGCGGGCCTCGACGTGCCGCGACGTGCCGAAGCCGCGGTGCGCGACGCCCGAGCGGCCGTCGGTGGCGCGGCGGATGAAGTCGAGCACGTCGCGGCTGCGCGGGTGGAACACGATCACGTAGTCGTCGTCGCGCAGCTGCGACACCGGGGCCAGCTCGGTGCGGTCGCGGTCCCACGGGTACTGGTTGTGCAGCACCATCGCCCACCGGTGCAAAGCCTCGAGCTCGGGCACGTCCTCGCTGCAGTCGAGGATCTGCTGGTAGCGGTACATCGGATAGTCGGGCTCGTAGGTGTCCAGCCGGTACGTCAGGCTGTCCGGCTCGGCGAGGATCTGCTCGACCGTGGGCTTGATCGGCGGCAGCTCGGTCGCGTGGAACCGCCGGTGCCGCAGCACGTCGAACAGCACCGCGAAGATGCGGTCCTCCACCTCGGCGTCCCAGGTCGGGGGCAGCGCGGCGTACTGGCGCTCGACCGCGGCGACCTTGCGCTCGGCGTCGACCCACGGCGTGAGCACCGGCAGGAACACGTCCTCGCGGTTGCGCGGCACGTCGCGCCAGCGGGTCGGCCGCTTCTCGTACATCGTCATCGCGAACCGGTTCGCCCAGAAGAGGTTCAGCGCGACGTCGCGCATGAGCGCGTAGCGGGTGTCGTAGTGACCGCCGGCCTCGATCCGGCGCAGGATCTCGGTGCCGTCGGGCGCCTTCGTCTCGAAATCCCGGCGGATCACCGCGGCCAGCTGGTCGAGGTTGCTGATCACGGTGAAATCCAGCTCGGGCTGGAAATTGCTCGGGAAAACGAGACGGTCGTGCCCGTTGATGACGAAAGGCTGCATAGCACCTCGTTACCTCCTTTTCGCCGGATCAAGGAGGGGCCATTCACATGCTGGCATTTGCCGGCGGCCGTTTTCCACAGGCCGGAAGAGCGCTTGTGCCGCCGCGCGGATTCGGCATAAAAGGAGCGCATGTTCCGTCGAATCGCGATCGTCAACCGTGGAGAGGCCGCGATGCGACTTATCCACGCCGTGCGGGATCTGTCCGCGGAGTCCGGGAGCAGGATCGAGACGATCGCGCTCCATACCGACGAGGACCGGGAGGCCACGTACGTCCGGGAGGCGGACGTCGCGTGGCCGCTCGGCCCGGCCTCGGCGCGCCCCTATCTCGACCATCCGCTGCTCGAGCGCGCGCTGCGCGACAGCCGGGCCGATGCGGCGTGGGTGGGCTGGGGGTTCGTCGCCGAGGACCCGGCGTTCGCCGAGCTGTGCGACCGCATCGGGGTGACGTTCGTCGGGCCCAGCGCCGAGGCGATGCGGCGGCTGGGCGACAAGATCGGCGCGAAGCTGATCGCCGAGGAGGTCGGCGTGCCGGTCGCCCCGTGGAGCCGGGGCGAGCTCGCCACGCTCGAGGACGCGCTGCGCGCGGGTGAGCAGATCGGCTACCCGCTGATGCTCAAGGCGACCGCGGGTGGCGGCGGGCGCGGCATCCGCATGGTGGCCTCGCACGCGGACCTCACCGACGCGTACGAGCGGACCAGCCAGGAGGCGCTGCGGGCGTTCGGCTCCGGCGTGGTCTTCCTCGAACGGCTGGTCACCGGGGCGCGGCACGTCGAGGTGCAGGTCATCGCCGACGGGCAGGGCACCGCGTGGGCGCTGGGCGTACGGGACTGCTCGGTGCAGCGGCGCAACCAGAAGGTGATCGAGGAGTCGGCGTCGCCCGTGCTGACCGCCGACCAGGCGGCCGAGCTGCGCGAGTCGGCCGTCCGGCTGGCCCTGGCCGTGGACTACCGCGGCGCCGGCACCGTGGAGTTCCTCTACCACCCCGGCGAGAAGCTGTTCGCGTTCCTCGAGGTCAACACCCGGCTGCAGGTCGAGCACCCGATCACCGAGATCACCACGGGCGCCGACCTGGTCAAGCTGCAGCTGCACGTGGCGAGCGGCGGACGGCTCACCGGCTCGCCGCCCGCCGAGCTCGGGCACGCGATCGAGGCGCGGCTCAACGCCGAGGACCCCGACCGCGACTTCGCGCCCAGCCCCGGCCACATCGCGCGGCTGGTGCTGCCCGCCGGCCCGGGCATCCGGGTGGACACCGGCGTCAGCGAGGGCGACACGATCCCGGCCGCGTTCGACTCGATGATCGCGAAGATCATCGCGTACGGGAAGGACCGCGGCGAGGCCCTGGCCCGGCTGCGGCGCGCGCTGGCCGAGACCACCGTGATCATCGACGGCGGGGCGACCAACAAGAGCTTCGTGCTCGACCTGCTCGACCAGCCCGAGGTGATCGACGGCAGCGCCGACACCGGCTGGATCGACCGCGTCCGGGCGCAGGGCCGGCTCGTGGCCCACCGCGGCTCCGCCGTCGCGCTGGCGGCGGCCGCGATCGAGGCGTACGAGGACGAGGAGGAGGTCAGCCGGCAGCGGCTGTTCGAGACCGCGCACGGCGGCCGTCCGCAGGTCCGGCACGAGATCGGCCGCCCGCTCGGCCTCAAGCTGCGCGGCACCGGCTACCAGGTCAGCGTGGCGCGGCTGAGCGGCCGGCGGTTCCGGGTCGGCATCGCGGCCGGCGGCGACGCGCACGAGGCCGACGTCTCGCTCGTGCGCTTCGACGAGCACCGCGGCCGGATCGAGGTGAACGGGCACGGGTTCCGCTTCGTGTCGGCCGTGCACGGTCCGATCCACTTCGTGGAGGTCGACGGCGTCGCGCACCGGATCAGCCGGGACGAGGGCGGCGTGGTGCGCGCGCCCGCCCCGGCGCTGGTCGTGGCCACCCCGCTCGCGGTGGGCGACGAGGTGGACGCCGACGCGCCGATCCTCGTGCTCGAGAGCATGAAGATGGAGACGGTGCTGCGCGCGCCCTTCCACGCCCGGGTGCGCGAGCTCCCGGTGTCGGTGGGCAGCCAGGTCGAGACCGGCGCGCCGCTGCTGCGGCTCGAGCCGCTGTCCGACGCCGAGGTGGCCGAGGAGAAGGCCGGCGAGACGGTCGACATCGACCTGCCCCCGGTCTCCCCGTCGCCCGAGCGGGACCTGCAGGACCTGCGCGGGCTGCTGCTCGGCTTCGACGTGCCGCCGCGCCTGCCGGCCGGCTACGTGGCCGCGCGCACCGGACCCGTGCCGGGCGAGGTCGAGCTGCTCACCATCTTCGCCGACATGAGCGAGCTGAGCCGCAACCGCCCCGGCGACCAGGTCGACGCCGAGCCGGACAGCCAGGTGCACAGCCCCCGCGAGTACTTCCACAGCTATCTGCAGAGCCTCGACGTGGAACGCGCCGGCGTGCCCGAGCGGTTCCGCGCGCGGCTGTGCCGGATGCTCGGCCACTACGGCGTGACGGACCTGGAGCGTACGCCCGAGCTCGAGTCCGCGGTGTTCCGGATCTTCCTGGCCCAGCAGCGGACGACGGCCGACGCCGCAGTCGTGTCGGAGCTGCTGCGGCTGTGGCTCGCCGGGCCGCCGCCGCTGCTCGCCGAGCCCGCGGGCCTGGCCCTCGAGCACCTGATCGAGGCCACCCAGGTGCGCTTCCCCGCCGTGGCCGACCTGGCCCGCGGCGTGGTGTTCCGCTGGTTCACCCAGCCGCTGCTGCGCCGCACCCGCGCCCTGGTCTACGCCGGGGTCCGCGCGCACCTGCGCTACCTGGACGAGAACCCGGATGCGCCCGACCGTGCCGAGCGCATCCAGGCCATGGTCGCCAGCGCCGAGCCGCTGGTCCGGCTGATCGGGCGGCGCCGCGGCCGGCCCGGACGCGACCTGACCCCGCTGCTCGAGGTGCTGACCCGCCGCTACTACGGCACCGCCGCGCTCAGCGACGTGACCGTGCGCGAGTCCGGGGGCTGCAAGTTCGTCGCCGCCACGCACACCGGCCCGCGCGGCGTGACCCGGCTGCTGTCCACCGCCGTGGACTTCGACGGGCTGCCGGACACCCTCGACGCGGTGCGCAGCCTCGGCGCGGACGTCGCCGACGTCTACGTCACCTGGGAGAACCAGCCCGGCGTGGACGAGATGGCCGTACGCCTGCGGGAGATCCTCGCCGGTCAGCCCGAGCCGCTGCCGCTGCGCCGCATCACGCTGACGATCGCCGGAAGCCGCGGCGTCGCGATGCACCACCACTTCACGTTCCGCGGGCTCACCGAGGACCGGCTGATCCGGGGCCTGCACCCGCAGATCGCGCAGCGGTTGCAGCTCAACCGGCTGCGCGGCTTCGAGCTGACCCGGCTGCCGTCGGCCGACGAGGACGTCTACCTCTACCGGGCGGTGGCGCGCACCAACCCCGCGGACGAGCGGCTGATCGCCATGGGTCAGATCCGCGACCTCACCGCGCTGCGCGACGCCGAGGGACGGCTGGTGGCGCTGCCGGCGCTCGAGGACGCGCTGACCGCGGGCCTCGAGGCGATCCGCGCGGCGCAGCCGGCCAAGCGGTTCGACACCAACCGGATCATGATGTACGTCTGGCCGTCCGCCGAGCTGCCCTCCGACGACCTCAGCATGCTGATCCAGCGCATCCTGCCCACCACGGCCGGCGCCGGCATCGAGGAGGTCCAGTTCATCGCGAGCCGGCGCGACGACGCGGGCGAGCTGTCCGAGGTGAACGTGCGGATCGTGCCCGAGGTGGGGCGCGGCGCCCGCCTGCACGTGGGCAAGCCCTCCGCCGAGCCCGTCGAGCCGCTCGACGACTACCGCCAGAAGGTGCTGCGCGCTGCCCGGCGCGGCACGGTCTATCCGTACGAGCTGACGTCGCTGCTCGGCGACTTCGTGGAGCACGACCTCTCCGACGCCGGGGAGCTCGTGCCGGTCGACCGGCCCAAGGGCGGCAACACCGCCGCGCTCGTCGCCGGCGTGGTCACCACCGGGCCGTACCAGCGGGTGCTGCTCATGGGCGACCCCACCAAGGCGCTGGGCTCGCTGGCGGAGCCGGAGTGCCGCCGGGTGATCGCCGCCCTCGATCTGGCCACGCGCCTCTCCGTGCCGTTGGAGTGGTACGCGTTGTCGGCGGGCGCGAAGATCTCGATGGATTCCGGTACGGAGAACATGGACTGGGTGGCGGCCGCGTTGAAGCGGATCGTGGAGTTCACCCAGGCCGGTGGTGAGATCAATATTGTGGTGGCCGGGATCAATGTGGGGGCGCAGCCGTACTGGAACGCCGAGGCGACGATGTTGATGCACACCAAGGGGATTCTGGTGATGACGCCGGATTCGGCGATGGTGCTGACCGGTAAGCAGTCGCTGGACTTCTCCGGTGGGGTGTCGGCGGAGGACAACTTCGGTATCGGCGGCTACGACCGGGTGATGGGCCCGAACGGTCAGGCGCAGTACTGGGCGCCCAACCTCGCGGCAGCCCGGGACGTGCTGATGGCCCACTACGAGCACACCTATGTGGTGCCCGGTTCCTCGGGACCGCGGCGGCTGGACACCTCCGATCCGATCGACCGGGACATCTCGGACTTCCCCCACGTGGTGGCCGGGACGGACTTCAGCACCGTCGGCGAGATCTTCTCGTCCACGGCGAACCCGGACCGCAAGAAGCCGTTCGACATCCGGGTGGTCATGCGGGCCGTCTCGGACCAGGACCATCCGGTACTGGAACGCTGGGCGGGGATGGCCGATGCGGAGACCGCGGTGGTGCAGGATGTGCACCTGGGTGGGATTCCGGTGTGTTTGTTGGGGATCGAGTCGCGGTCGGTGCCGCGGCGGGGGTTCCCGCCGACTGATGGGCCGGACACGTACACGGCGGGGACGTTGTTCCCGCGGTCGTCGAAGAAGGCGGCGCGGGCGATCAATGCGGCGTCGGGGAATCGGCCGTTGGTGGTGCTGGCTAATCTGTCGGGTTTTGACGGGTCGCCGGAGTCGATGCGTAAGTTGCAGTTGGAGTACGGGGCGGAGATCGGCCGGGCGATCGTCAATTTCGCCGGCCCGATCGTGTTCACGGTGATTTCGCGGTATCACGGTGGGGCGTTCGTGGTGTTCTCGAAGATGTTGAATCCGGCGATGACGGTGCTGGCGTTGGAGGGGTCGTTCGCGTCGGTGCTGGGGGGTGCTCCGGCGGCGGCGGTGGTGTTCACCGGGGATGTGAACCGGCGGACCGCGAACGATCCGCGGGTTCGTGAGGCGGAGGCGGCGTTGGCCGGGGCGTCCGGTGGGGAGCGGGGGGCGTTGGCGGCTGGGTTGGAGGAGTTGCGGGCTGCGGTGCGGACGGAGAAGTTGGGTGAGGTGGCGGCCGAGTTCGATCGGGTGCACAGCATTCAGCGGGCGGTGCAGGTGGGTTCGGTCGACGCGGTGATCAAAGCCTCCGAGATGCGGCCGCGGATCATCGAGGCCATCGACACCGCCCTGCGCCGGCAGCAGGGCTAGAAGCTCACCGGCCCCGTCCTCGCGTGTGCGGGGGCGGGGCCGTTTGCTGCCCGGCCCGGCCGACCGCCGCTTCCCGCGGCCGCGAGCAAGTGCTTCTCCCCCTTCACTGACCGCTGCCCCCTTGGTCGGCCGCAGCTTCCCGGCGTGCTGGTCAGCCTGTGGGTCACCCCTTCGCCTGTTCGTGGGCGACTGCTTCTCCTGCCCCTGGGCCGCCATCTCGGCCGCCGGCTGCTCAGCCGGGCAAAGCCGCCGCCCTTTCGTGTTGAACCGCCCGGTGGGCCACCGCCTCCGCCGTCCGCTGATCAGCTCGGCTGGCCAACGCCTCGCGGCCCGCGGTCCACCGCCTCGCGGCACGCGTCCACCGCCTCGCGGCCCGCAGCCCACCGCCTCGCGGCCCGCAGCTCACCGCCTCGCGAACCGCGGCCCACCGCCTCGCGGCCCGCGGTCCACCGCCTCGCTCGCCGCCGCTCAGCCGGCGAGGCCGCCGCCTGTCTTGCACGCTGATCAACCCGGCTGGCCGCCGCGCCGCATGCCGCCGCTCAGCCCGGCAGGGCTACCGCCTATTGCCAGGTGATCAGCCCGGCAGGCCGCGCCCCTCCTGCCAGCTGATCATCCCGGCAGGGGATGCCGCCCCTTCGCTTCATGATCAGCCCGGTGGGCCACCGCCTCCCCCGCCCGCCCAGGGAGTGGGGTGAGCCTACGCCGCGGGCAAAGGTCGCGAGGGAGCCTGTGGATAACTCGAGTACCGAGGGTCTGCCCAACGAGCGGGCCGCCGCTCGTCCAACTCACACGGCTCGACTCGGGATCGGGATTCGTCCCGGTCGGCATCGTGCCGAGAAAGCGGCACCGCGCCGAGTACGCGGCGTCGCGCCGGGGAAGCGGCGTCGCGCCGGGGAAGCGGCGTCGCACCGGGGAAGCGGCATCGCGCCGGGGAAGCGGCATCGCGCCGGGGAAGCGGCGTCGCGCCGGGGAAGCGGCGTCGCGCCGAGTACGCGGCACCGCGCCGGGGAAGCGGCACAGCGCCGGAAAGCGGCCGGCACTGCGCCGGGGTTTACGAGCCGCTTGCGCCGCTCACTCCGTCCCGGGTCGCGTCCTTGAGTTGCTGCACGCCCTCCGCAGATCCTGGCGATGGCTGCGCTGGTGGCGGACGGCGCCGGGCGCCGCAGAGACGTAACCCCACCTCAGCCCTCCCGGGCGGTGCCTGCCCACGAGATGCCCTGGCCGCCGAGTCCTGCACAGCGCGACCAAGCAGCAGCCCTTGGCACATCACGAACATGTTCGCTACGATCGTGTTATGTCACCGCGTCGGGAACCTGTCAGCCGCCGGGATCGGCCGGCCAAAGCGCCCCTCAGCCGAGACGGTGTGGTGCAGACCGCCCTGGGGATCATGAGGGCGGAGGGGCTGGAGAAGGTGACGATGCGGCGGCTTGCGGCCGAGCTCGACACCGGGCCGGCCTCGCTGTACGTCTATGTGCGCAACACGGCGGAGCTGCACGGCGCCATGTTGGACGAGCTGGTGGCCGACCTCGAGCAGGGCGCTCCGGCGGGCAAGGGATGGCGGGAGCAGCTGATCGGCGAGCTGTGTGCCTTCACGGAGTTGCTGTTCGCCTGGCCGAGCCTGGCCCGCTCGGTCCTGGTGCTGCGCCCGTCGGGGCCGCACTACCTGGGCCTGATCGACCGGGTGCTGGGGCTGCTGCTGGCCGGCGGGGTGCAGGAGAGGCAGGCGGCCTGGGGCGCCGACATTCTGTTGCAGCTCGCGACGGCCACCGCAGCGGAGCAGGGTAGCCGGGACGAGTCCGTGGACGCCGCCGGCGAGGAGCAGGATCTTGCCCTCGCGGTGGCGGAGGCGGAGCAGCATTCGTACCCGAACGTCGTACGGGTCCGGGGGGAGCTTCTCTCCGGCAGCGGTGAGGAGCGCCTGCGGTGGGCGTTCGGCACGGTCATCGACGGGCTGCGGCAGGCGGGCTGAGCAGTTTCCCATGCCCGTTACGAACGTGTTCGTCACGAACGCGTACAAAGAAGGAGAAGCCATGAACGAGCCGACAGTGACAATCGTGGGGGCGGGACTGGGCGGGCTGACGCTGGCGCGCGTCCTGCAGGTCCACGGCATCGCGGCCACGATCTACGAACTGGACGCCTCGCCGGACGCCCGCACGCAGGGCGGAATGCTCGACATCCACGAGCACAACGGGCAGGTGGCCCTGCGCGACGCGGGGCTGATCGAGCAGTTCCGGGCGATCGTCCACGAGGGCGGCCAGGCGATGCGCATCCTCGATCGCGACAACACGGTGCTGCGCGAGGAGGCGGACGACGGCGCCGGCGAACGGCCCGAGGTGGACCGGCCGCGGCTGCGGCAGATGCTGCTCGACTCGCTGCCGGACGGCACGGTCAAGTGGGGCACGAAGGTCACCGGTGTGCGGTCGCTGGGCGACGGGCGGCACGAGCTGACCTTCGCCGGCGGCGGGACCGTCACGACCGACGTCCTGGTCGGCGCGGACGGCGCCTGGTCGCGGATCCGGCCGCTGGTGTCCGACGCGGTCCCCCGGTACACCGGGATGTCGTTCGTCGAGGTGGACCACCTCGCGGCGGACGAGCGCCACCCGGTGCCGGCCTCGGTGGTCGGCGGCGGCATGCTGTTCGCGCCGGCGCCGGGCAGGGGCTTCCTGGCCCACCGCGAACCCGACGGCAGCCTGCACGTCTACATCGCGCTGCGCGTGCCCGAGGACTGGATCGGCGGTGTCGACTGGGCCGATCGCGACAAGGGCAAGGCCGTGCTGCTGGAGCAGTTCGCGGACTGGGCGCCGCAGCTGCGGTCGCTGATCAGCGAGGCGGACGGGGCGCTGGTCCCCCGTACGATCAACGCGTTGCCGGTCGGGCACCGGTGGGAGCGCGTCCCGGGCGTGACGCTGCTGGGCGACGCCGCGCACCTGATGTCGCCGTTCGCCGGCGAGGGCGCGAACCTGGCGATGCTCGACGGCGCCGAGCTGGGCAAGGCGATCGCCGCGCACCGGGGCGACGTCGAGGCGGCCCTCACCGCGTACGAGAGGGAACTGTTCCCGCGCAGCGAGCAGATCGCGCGGGAATCGGCCGGCAATCTGGAGCTGCTCTTCGACGACGACGCGCCGCGGAGCCTGGTCGAGCTGTTCGCGTCGTTCGACGCCGCGGCCGGCTGAGCCGGGCAGCGGACCGGCCCGGCTCGCTGGGCGAGACCGGGCCGGCGCGAAGGGTGGGTCAGTTGCGGTGGAGCAGCTCGTGGGTCTGGCTGATCTTCGCCCAGGACTTCGGGGCGACGGGCGCCGTACGGGCCAGGGTCGTGGCGCCGGTGACGGCCGGCTTGGAAGGCGTGAACAGCCACGCCTGGAACAGCGCGTCGAGGTTCTCGCCGGAGATCTTCTCGGCCAGGTCGATGAACTGCTGGGTGGTGGCGTTGCCGTAGCGGTGCTGGGCGGTCCAGGTGCGCAGGATCTCGAAGAAGTCGTCGTCGCCGACGGCCAGGCGCAGCTGGTGCAGGGTCATCGCGCCCCGGTCGTAGACGGCGTCGCCGAACAGCTGGGCCACGCCGGGGTCGGCCGGCGCCGTGGTCCAGATCGGAGCGTCGGCGGGCGTGGTGGCGTACAGGTAATCGAAGATCTCCTGTGCGGTGCCCTCGCCGTTCTTCTCGCTCCACAGCCACTCGGCGTAGCTGGCGAAGCCCTCGTTGAGCCAGATGTGCTCCCAGCGCGCCACCGACACGGAGTCGCCGAACCACTGGTGGGCGTTCTCATGCACGATGACCGACGTGTTCGCGCCGCGGCGGAAGAAGGCCCACGAGTAGTTGGGCCGGGTCTGGTTCTCCAGCGCGAACCCGAGCGTCTCCGGCGGTCCGACGACGCCGCCCTCGGCCTCGAACGGGTAGGGCCCGAAGACCGTCTCCTCCCAGTTGACGATCTCGGCCGTACGCTCCACGCTGGCCTCGGCGGCGTCGCGGAAATCCTGGCTGAGCAGCTGCGAGTACGCGTTGTAGACGGGCCGGCCGACCGCGTCGGTGTCCTGGGTGACGTCGTACTGCCCGACGGTCATGAACGTCAGGTAGGTCGCCTGCGGCTTGAGCGAGCGCCAGCTCCACCGGGTGTAGTTCAGGGTCTCGCGTACGGGCGGCCGCGGCATCACGCCGTTGCTGATCGCCTCGACGCCGTCGGGCACGGAGATCGACACGTCGAACGTGGCCTTGTCCAGCGGGTGGTCGTTGCTGGGATACCACCACCAGGCGATCTCGGGCTCACCGACGGCCATCGCGCCGTCGGGCGTACGGATCCAGGCCGTGAAGCCCGCCGCGGTCTTGGTGGAGGGCACCCCGGAGTACTGCACCACGATCGTCATCCGGCCGTCGTCGGCGATCGGGCGCGCGGGCGTGACGACCAGCTCGTGGTCGCCCTGACGGGTGAAGGTGGCGGGCCGGTTGTTGACCAGCACCGAGGAGACGTCGAGCACGAAGTCGAGGTTGAACCGGCTCAGGTCCTGCGTGGCGGTCGCCAGGATCGTGGTGGTGCCGGTCAGCCGGTCGGTCGCGGGCGTGTAGCGCACGCGTATGTCGTAGTGGGAGACGTCGTAACCGCTGTTGCCGTAGTCCGGGTAGTAGCGGTCGCCGAGCCCGGGACCGCCGGGCGCCGGCGCGGCCTGCGCAGCGACGGCAGTGGCGGCCAGCGTCAACGCGGTGACGGCCACGGTCGTGAGCAGCTTTCGCACGGGGCACATCCTTCCGTCGGCGTGCAATCCCGTTGAAGCTATCGAAATTTGTCGATCATCGCAGTCCCGGGTCGGCTACCCGACGTCCGCTCACGCGGTCAGCTTGCCGCCCACGGTGGTGAACAGGTCGTTGATCTTGCTGCCGAAGAGGGCGGCGCCGGTGAGGAGACCTCCCCCGGCACAGTCGCGGAGCGCAACGGTTGCGGGCGGGTTGAGCGAGCCGGGGCGGTCCGCGTCGAGTGGATCGCCCGTACGGCGAACCCGGCCAGGGCGATGACCGCGGGCACCACGAGGTAGAGGCCGCTGAGCAGCAGGGTCAGCCCGGTGAGCGCGCAGCCGGCCACCGCGACCAGGCGCATCCGGCCGCCCGGCAGCAGACGCACCGCGGCCAGGGTGCCGACGAACATGACGGCGGCCAGGCACGCCGACGTCGCCCGCAGCAACGGGTCCAGGCCGACGGGACGCAGCAGCATGCCCACGCCGAGGATCCCGGTCGCGGCGCCCAGCACGACGAGGCTGCGCTGCGGCGACGAGACGCGGTGCGGCAGCAGCCGCTGTCCGGCGAGCGCCACCCCGAGCCGCGAAGCCCCGGCGACGTACGTGTTGATCGCTCCGAAGGTGAGCACCAGCGCGGCGATGCCGGTCACCGGCTCCGCGACGGCGCCCAGCCGCGTGGCCATCATGGCGGTCAGGGGCACGGGGGACGACGTCGCGCCCGAGCCCACGCCCGTCACCGCCACGCCGAGGTAGATCACCGTGACGGCCGCCAGCGTGAGCCCGGTCGCCGTGAGCAGCCGCCGCCCGGCGAACTCCGCCGACAGGTGACTGGCCGCCTCCCAGCCCACGAACGCGAACACCAGCACGCCGACCGCGCTGCCGACACCGCCGAGCCCGTACGGCAGGAAGGGCTCGAACCGATCGGCGCGCACCGCGGGCAGCGCCGCGACGATCGCCACGGTCAGCACCACGACCAGCAGGCCCACCATGGCCACCTGCATGCGCCCGCTGGTCCGCAGCCCCGCCGCGTTCGCCGCGAACGCCGCCACCAGCAGACCGAAGGCGATCAGCACGGCGGCCCGGCCGTCCCACCCGAACGCGTCCGCCGCATAAAGCCCACCCGCGAGCGCACCGGCGAGGGTGCCGATCGGCACCGCGGCGAAGAACCACCACCCCACCGCGGCGTACGCCCCCCGCCCGATCGCCATCCCGGCGAAGTGGGCCACCCCGCCGCCGCCCGGGTGACGCAGCCCGAGCAGCGCGAACGTGAACGCGATCGGCACGCTCACCACGATCAGGCCCGCCCACGCCAGCACCGACCCCGGCCCGGCCGCCTGCGCCGCCAGGTGCGGAAGCACCAGCATGCCCGGCCCCAGCACACCCCCGAGGACGGTCGCCGTCCCCTGCCACAGTCCCAACCGGTGCTCGCTCATGCGGCGACGGTAGGCAGTCGTTCGGATCTTGGGGCGTCCCGCCGAACGTTTGACCGGAACCAGGGGTCAGAATGGGGTCGTGGACGAACTCGACACGCGGATCGTGGCCCAGCTCCAGTCAGATGCCCGGTTGTCCAACCGTGAGCTGGCCCGGCAGCTCGGCGTCTCGCCGTCGACGTGCCTGGAACGGGTCCGCTCGCTGACCCGGCGCGGCGTGATCCGGGGCTATCACGCCGACATCGACCCCGCCGCGCTCAACCGCGGGGTGCAGGCGATGGTCTCCGTGCAGGTCCGCCCGCTGAACCGCGACGTCATCGACACGTTCAAGGCGCACGTGTCGCAGATGCCCGAGGTGCTCAGCGTCTTCGTGCTCTCCGGCGGCGACGACTTCCTGCTGCAGGTGGGCGTGCCCGACCTCGACGCGCTGCACGCCTTCCTGCTCGACCGGCTCACCAAGCGCCGCGAGGTGACCGGGTTCCGCACCTCAATGATCTTCCAGCAGGTACGGAACCCGACGCCCGGCCTGCTGCCCCGACCGGCCTGAGCGCTCAGGCAGCCGCGCCCACCACTTCCACGTCGCGGGTGGTCAACGGGCGGCCGCGCGCGATGACGACGACGTGATCCAGCCCGTACGCCCGGAACTGCTCGCATCTGTCCGCGAAGGCCCGCGGGGTCTCACCCTCGGCGAGCGCCGTGCTGACGGACTTGGTGATCGCGGCGTAGTCACGGCCGGCGACCTCGCAGTGGCGGCGCAGCACGTCGAGCTTGCGCCGGATCGTGGCGCCGCCGTCCGGGACGTCGAACAGGTTGCACGCGTCGGCGTGCTCGGCGACCAGGCGCAGCGTGTGCCGCTCCCCCATGCCGCCGATCAGGATCGGTGGCCGGCTCACCGGCAGCGGGTGGCCGAGCGGGCTGTCGCCGTCCCACATCCGGCCGGCGAGCCGCAGCGTCTGCTCCACCAGCCGGAACCGCTCGGCCACCGGGGGCAGCGGCAGACCCATTTCGGCGGCCTCGTCGCTCTGGTAGCCGGCGCCGATCCCGAGCCAGGCCCGGCCGCCGGAGAGCACGTCGAGCGTCGTGACGATCTTGACGAGCAGCGCCGGCTGCCGGAAGGTGACCGGGCTGACCATCGCGCCGAGCCGGACGCGGCGGGTCACCGCGGCCAGGAAGCTGAGCACGGCGTACGCCTCCAGCATCGGATCGGTGGGCTTCGCGGCAGGATCGGCCTGCATCAGGTGGTCGGCGGCCCACACCGTGTGCAGCCCGCAGTCGTCGGCGGCGCGGCCCAGGTCGGCCGCCTCGATCGGATAGTTGGTGACGCTGACGCTGACGTCCATGGCCCGTCGCCTCCGAAAATTTGGAGTCACTCTAAGATTCGAGTATGGGCCTGCGGGAGGACAAGAAGAAACGCACGCGCGATCGCATTGCCGACACCGCGTGGACGCTGTTCGCCGACCGGGGCTTCGACCAGGTCACCGTGGCGCAGGTCGCCGCGGCGGCCGGCGTCGCGGAGGCGACGGTCTTCAACTACTTCGACACCAAGGAGGACCTGTTCTTCGAGCGGCTCGACCGGTACGGGCACGAGCTCGTCGAGGCGGTCGCCGGGCGCCCGGCGGGCGAGAGCGCGCTGGCGGCGTTCCGGCGGGAGCTGTTCGCCTCGCAGGGCCTGCTGCGGCAGCTCGACGGCGACGACCCGCAGCCGCTCGACCGGCTGCGGACGGTGAACCGGGTCATCGCCGGCAGCCCCGCCCTGCAGGCCCGGGAGCTGATGTCGCTGACCCGCATCGGCGACGCCCTGGCCGCCCGGCTCGGAGGCGACCCGCTGACCGCCCGGGTGGTCGCGCACTCGCTGATCGCGGTGCAGCGCTCGCTCGTGCTGCTCGTGCGCGAGGCCGTGCTGGCCGGCGACGTGCCGCCCGGCCTCGCCGACCGGGTGGCCGCGGCCGGCGCGCGGGCCTTCGCCGTGCTCGAGGACGGCCTGGGCGGCGTCGGCGCGCGGGGCTTCGCCGCGCTCGAGGACGGCCTGGGCGGCGTCGGCGCGCGCTGAAAAAGTGTCGTACCCCCGGTGTTGCATGGTGGCCATGACGATTGCCGTGACCACACCCACCGGAAATGTCGGCTCCCGCGTCGTCCGCCTGCTCGTCCAGGCCGGCGAGCGGCCGCGCGTGCTCGTGCGCGACCGCGCGAGGCTGCCCGGCGACCTGCTGCCGCACGTCGAGGTGGCCGAGGGCGACCTGCTCGACCAGGCGTTCGTAGCCGACGCCGTCAAGGGCGCCGACGCGCTGTTCTGGGCCACACCCGAGTCGTTCACCGCCGCCGACCCGCTCGCCGACATGGTGACGATGGGCGCCGGCGCCGCGGCCGCCGTGCGCGCCGGCGGCGTGGCCCGCGTGGTGCAGATCAGCAGCGTCGGCGCCGAACGCCGGCACGGCGCCGGGCTGATCGACGGGCTGGCCCGCAACGAGGAACAGCTCGCCGCGAGCGGCGCCGACGTGCTGACGCTGCGGTGCGGCTACTACTTCACCAACCTGCTCGGCCAGCTCGACGAGATGCGCGCGGGCTCGCTGACCACCACGATGCCGCTCGACCGCCGCCTGGCCTGGGTCGACCCGCGCGACGTCGGCGAGGTGGCCGCGGTGCGCCTGCTGGCCGGCTGGTCGGGCACCGCGGTCGCCGCCGTGCACGGCCCCGCCGACCTGAGCTGGGGCGAGGCGGCCGCGATCGTGTCCGCCGCGACCGGGCGCCGGATCGAGGCCCAGCAGGCCACCGACGACCAGCTGCGCGCGGCCCTGCTCGCCGCGGGCCTCACCGAGCCGGCGGCGGCCGGCGTCGTCGGCATGGCCGCCGGCACCCGCGACGGTTTCGAGCCCGAGCAGGGGCGCGACGCCACCACGACGACTCCCACCACTCTGGAGGCTTGGGCCTATGCGACATTGCGCCCGCTGCTGACCTGACAGCCCACCGACGCGCAGCCGCCGGAGTCACCGTGCCGGAGAGTCATCGACGCCCGGTGCTCCCCTCCGGCGGCGGCGCGGTCGCGCCCGGCGGCGTCACGCTGCCCCGCGGTCGCGCCCGGCCGGGGTCTCGCTGACCCCCGGGTGACGCTCGGCGGCGTCATGCTGATCCGCGGTCGCGCCGGTGGCGTCACGCTGACCCGCGGTCGCGCCGGTGGCGTCACGCTGACCCGCGGTCGCGCTCAGCGGGCGTCTCAATGACTTGCGGTCACGCCCGGCCAGCGTTTCGCTGACTTGCGGTCGCGCCCGGCGGCACCTCACTGACCGCGGTCGCGCCCGGCGGGGTTCTCGCTGGCCATCGGCGGGCCCGCCGCCGTCGGCGGCGCGTCTGGCTCCGGCGAGTGCACGCCGCTCAGCATCATGGGGACGCGCGACAGCCCGATGTCCGACACGACACGGTCCACGTGCGCGTGTCCTGGCTCAGCGCCGCGGCTACCCGCGCTGCGCGGCCTTGAGTTCGGCTCGGCCTGTCAGCGGTGCGGCCCGATCGAGGCGCTGACCGCCGGCACCTGCCTGCGCTACGCGGCCGGGCACCGGCGCCGCCGGCGCGCGCCCCGTCCGACCTGGGTGGGCGGGACGCACCGCACCGGCTACCCCCTCCGCCCGGGCACGGCGGAGACCCACCCGCCGCAGGGCTGAGGTTTTCTCGAGAGCGCTTCAGCTGACCCCGTCGGCGGTCGCTGACCGGCGAGCAGCTGACCCGTCCGCGCCCGGCGGTCGGCTGACAGGCGAGCAGCCGACCAGCCGGCGCCCTGCGGTCGGCTGACCGGCGAGCCGCCCTTGAGCGCCGCCACGCGGTCCAGGCCTTGCTGAATGCCGAGGACCGAGACTCCGCGTGATGCCTCGACCCACCCCGGAACCGCACGGATTGGACCCGCACGCAGGGGCGGCGCGGGGAAGGAGCGGCGGAGCGAAGCGCGGCCGGGTGACCCGAGCAGCGATGCGGAACGACCGAAACGGTCCGGGCGAGGCGTCAGGGTCGGCGGAACGAGGGGCAGCGCAAGGAGACCGGAGCGGCGGGCGGGAGCGGGGCGGTGGGGCACTGGCGACAGTGGAGGGTGGGTGAACGTGCACGGGGAAGGGGTGTTCGGCCATGGGGGCGGCGATTGGTTGACTTTGTTACATGTCGATGACAACGTTGTAATTGATCTTTGTCAACGGGTGTCGGCTCGAGGAGTGGGCGTGCTCAAACAGGCAATGGCGGCGGTCGTGGTTGCGGGGGTTGCCCTGGCGCCGGCGGGGGTGGCGCAGGCGCAGCAGAGAAGTGACCGGACGGTGGTGTCGGGCAAGGCCCGCTTTCAGGTGCTCTCGCCGACGCTGGTCCGCACGGAGTACGGCAGCTTCACCGACGCGGCCACGTTCAACGTGGTGGGGCGGGACGACTTCAAGCCGGTGAGGTTCAGCAAGCGTACGGAGAAGGGCTGGCTGACCATCGACACGGGCGCGCTCACGGTGCGCTACAAGGTGGGGTCGGGGGCGTTCACGGACGACAACCTCGAGATCCGGCTGCGTAACGGCAGGCAGACGGTGCAGGCAGCGCCGTGGGCGGGCAAGACTCCGCCGGACTGTGCGGTCGGCGTGCTGTGTGAGGCGGAGGCCCTGGACCTGCGCGGGCCGGGAGTGGCGACGAACCACGCCGGGTTCACGGGCAAGGGGTTCGCGGCCGGCTTCGAGAACACGGGTGACGCGCTGGTCTTCACCGGCTCGACCGCGGGAACGTACGACCTGGTCGTCCGCTACGCCAACAGCACGGGCGGCGACGGGCAGAACGTCACGCGCACGCTGACGGTGGCGGTCGACGGGCAGAACCGCACGCTGTCGCTGCCGCCGACGGCGAACTGGGACACCTGGGCGGTCGCGACCGTGCCGGTCGAACTCGCGGCGGGCCGCCACGAGATCAGCCTCGTCCGGACGGCGGCCGACTCGGGCAACGTCAACATCGACAGCCTGGCGCTCGTGCAGCCGGGCGCGGCACTCCCCGCGCCCACGCCGCCCGCGCCGCAGCCGTGCGCGTACGGGGCCGTCTGCGAGGCGGACGAGGGTGCCCTCGCGGGTGGCGCCCGAAGCGCGGCCGACCACAACGGATACTCGGGCGAGGGCTTCGTGGCGGGCCTGGAGCGCGCCGGCGCCTCGGCCGCGGTCACGGTGACGGGCGTGCCCAGGAGCGGCACCTACAAGCTGCAACTGCGCTACGCCAACGGCAAGGCGGGCGCGCAGCCGATCCGGTCGCGCACCATGACGGTGGACGGCTCGACGGTGACGCTGCCGCCCACGAGTGGATGGGACTACTGGCGTACGGTCGAAACGCCGGTCACGCTCGAAGCCGGCACCGACACGGTGGTTCTCGGCTGCCCGACCGACGAGAGCTGCAACGTCAACGTGGACACGGTCGCGGTCGTCGCCGCGGGCAGCCCGCTGCTGGCCCCGCACGCGCCGCTGGGCGGCTACCGGCGCGGGCTCGACGGCGTGAACGGCGCGGCGCTCACCGAGCCGGGCCTGCTCTACCAGGACGGCTGGTCGCTGCTCGACGACTCCGCGTCCGCGCTCTACGCGAAGGGCAAGGTCACCCCGCGTCCGGGGACGGCCCAGGACGGGTACGTGTTCGCCTACGGCCAGGACTACCGCCGCGGCCTCGCGGAGCTGTCCACGCTGACCGGCCCCGCGAAGCTGCTGCCCCAGTGGGCGTACGGCGTCTGGTACTCCGAGTACTACGACCGCACCGCCGCCGAGTTCCAGCAGATCGCGGCCCGCTTCCGCAGCGAGGGCGTGCCGCTGGACGTGCTGGTCGTCGACACCGACTTCAAGGCGCCGGACAAGTGGAACGGCTGGAGCGCCGACCCGGCACGCTTCCCGGACATGCCGGCCTTCCTCGCGTGGGCGAAGAAGCGGGGGCTGCGCACCAGCCTCAACATCCACCCGAGCATCCTGGGCTCGGATCCGAAGTTCGCGCAGGCGCAGGCCACCGCGAAGGGCAAGCTGCAGCGCACCGGCTGCAACGGCGGCGCCGACTGCTACACGTTCGACTTCGGCGACCCGGACCAGCTCGCCGCGTACTTCCAGCTGCACAGCTCGCTGGCGAAGCCGGACTTCTGGTGGCTGGACTGGTGCTGCGACGCCTCGCGCTCGACGCTGGCGGGCGTGACCCCGGACGCGTGGATCAACCAGCAGTACGCCCGGCGTGACGGGTTCGCGTTCTCCCGGGCGTACGGGTCGCTGCAGGCCGGCGGCTACGGCAGCCCGACCGCCGTGCCCACCGGGCCGTGGGCCGACAAGCGCACCACGCTGCACTTCACCGGCGACACCGCCTCGACGTGGGAGTCGCTGCAGTTCCAGGTCGGCTACACCCCGGGCGAGTCCGCGGCGACCGGTCTGCCGAACATCAGCCACGACATCGGCGGGCACACCGGCGGCCTGTCCACCGAGCCGGGCGCCGAGCCGGGCAGCACCAAGCTGCCCGACGACCTGTACGCCCGCTGGGTGCAGCTCGGCACGTTCCAGCCGATCGACCGGCTGCACTCCAACCACAGCGACCGCCTGCCCTGGCAGTACGGCGCGGCCGCCGGCGCCTCGGCGAAGAAGTTCCTCAACCTGCGCAAGAAGCTGCAGCCGTACACGTACAGCGCCGCCGTGCAGGCCAGCCGGACCGGCACGCCGATCGTGCGGCCCATGTATCTCGCCTACCCGG
Source organism: Actinoplanes sp. URMC 104 (assembly GCF_051386375.1). Classification (NCBI taxonomy): domain Bacteria; kingdom Bacillati; phylum Actinomycetota; class Actinomycetes; order Micromonosporales; family Micromonosporaceae; genus Actinoplanes; species Actinoplanes sp. URMC 104. The sequence goes on from NZ_JBPQTO010000011.1 coordinate 893,316, forward strand.
GCGAGCAGGAGGCGTACGCCACCTCGGGCTCGCAGTACCTGTACGGCCCGGACCTGCTCGTCGCCCCGGTGACCACGCCGGGCGCCACCGCGACGACGACGGTCTGGTTCCCGCCCGGCAGCTCGTGGAAGGACTACTTCACCGGCCGCGTGTACCGGGGCGGCACCACCCAGGAGATTACCAGCACGCTCGACACGATGCCGGTGTTCGTGCGGAAGTGACGATCGCCGCAAGCGGCCCTACTCTCCCCTTACGGGAGGGTAGGGTCGCGCGGTGACTACGCTGCTGTCGCCCCGCGTCCTGCGCACCGAGGTCCTCGCCGGGCTGGTCGTGGCCCTCGCGCTGATCCCCGAGGCGATCTCGTTCTCGATCCTCGCGGGCGTCGACCCCCAGGTCGGCCTGTTCGCCTCGTTCACGATGGCCGTGACGATCGCCTTCACCGGCGGCCGTCCCGCCATGATCTCCGCGGCCACCGGCGCCGTCGCGCTCGTCGTCGCGCCGCTGGTGCGCGAGCACGGCCTCGGCCACCTGGTGGCGGCCGTCGTGCTCGGCGGCGTCATCCAGATCGCGCTGGCCGTGGCGGGCGTCGCGAGGCTGATGCGCTTCATCCCGCGCAGCGTCATGGTCGGCTTCGTCAACGCGCTCGCCATCCTGATCTTCACCGCGCAGCTGCCGCACCTCATCGGCGTACCGTGGCTCGTTTATCCCCTCGTGGCAGCCGCGCTGGCCGTCATCTGGCTGCTGCCGCGGTTCACGACCGTCGTGCCCGCTCCCCTGGTCGCCATCGTGCTGCTGACCGTCTTCACGACGGTTGCGCACGTCACCGTCCCCGACGTCGGCGACGAGGGCACGCTGCCCGACAGCCTGCCGGTGCCCGGGCTGCCGGACGTGCCGTTCACGCTCGGCACGCTGACGACCATCGCCCCGTACGCCCTGGGGATCGCCCTCGTCGGCCTGATGGAGTCGCTCATGACCGCCAAGCTGGTCGACGAGATCACCGACACCCGCTCGGACAAGACGCGCGAGGCGTGGGGTCAGGGCGTCGCGAACATCGTCACCGGCTTCTTCGGCGGCATGGGCGGCTGCGCCATGATCGGCCAGACGATGATCAACGTGAAGACGTCGGGGGCGCGCACCCGGCTGTCCACCTTCCTGGCCGGCGTCTTCCTGCTGATCCTGGTCGTGGCGCTGGGCGACGTCGTCGCGACGATCCCGATGGCCGCCCTGGTGGCCGTGATGATCGTCGTCTCGGTCGGCACCTTCGACTGGCACAGCATCGCGCCCGCCACCCTCCGGCGGATGCCCGCCGGCGAGATCACCGTCATGGTCGTCACCGTCGCGGCCACGCTCGCCACCCACAACCTGGCGGTCGGCGTCGTGCTCGGCGTGCTCACCGCGATGGTCGTCTTCGCCCGCCGTGTGGCCCACTTCGCCGAGGTCACCAGCGTCCTCGTGCCCGACGGCGGAACCCGCGTCTACCGGGTGCACGGCGAGCTGTTCTTCGCCTCCAGCAACGACCTGGTCCATCAGTTCGACTACGCCGGCGACCCCGCCCACGTGGTGGTCGACCTGAGCGCCGCGCACATCTGGGACGCCTCCTCGGTCGCCGCGCTCGACGCCGTCACCACCAAGTACGAGGCCCGCGGCAAGCACGTCGAGATCACCGGCCTGAACGACGCCAGCGCGCGCCTGCACGGCACCCTGGCGGGCAGGCTGGGCGCCGCGCACTGATGCGGCACACTGATCCCATGATCACAGGGCGCATGCAGATCGGCGAGGCGGCCGAGCGCGTCGGACTCAGCATCCGCACGATCCGCCACTACGAGGAGGCCGGGCTCGTGGCCCCGTCCGCGCGCAGCGAGGGCGGGTTCCGGCTCTACACCGAGCCCGACCTCGACCGCCTGCGGGTGATCAAGCGGATGAAGCCGCTGGGCTTCACCCTCGAGGAGATGGGCGACCTGCTGGACATCCTCGACGCGCTCGCCACCGCCGAGGGCCCGCGCCGCGCCGAGCTGCGGGACCGGCTGGCGATGTTCCACACCGCCGCGCAGAACCGGGTGCGCGCCCTGCGCGAGCAACTCGAGACCGCCGAGGGGTTCGCGCGCCAGATCGAGGACCACATCGTCCGCAGCGGGAAGCAGGTGCCGCCCACGCAGGCCGCGGCGCCACGGCGACCTGCGTGAGCGGTGACTCCCTGCGCCGCGGCAGCCGTCAGGCCGCGTCGGCGCGCACGAGTGTGGACGGCGCGTCGGGCAGGGCCGGCCCGCGGGCCGGGATGGTGTCGGCCCGGGCCGGGTCGGCGCGCCACAGGGAGCCGTCGGCGGCGGCCTGCGCGGTCGTCACCATCGAGACGTACGCCGTACGGATCTGGAAGCCGACCTGCTCGGCGGGCAGGTCGGAGAGCTCGACCAGCAGCGAGGCGCTGCCCAGGATGCCGTACGCGTTGCGGGCGATGCCCTCGTAGTCGCCGCCGGGATAGCGGGTGACGTTGGCGCCGGCCAGCCTGGTCATGGCGTCGTAGTTGTGCACGGCCAGGCGGCGCGAGGCGGTGACCGCCGCGGCCGGGGCGAGCGTGGTGGTGGGCCACAGGATCGACGCGGTCGTCTCGCGGCCGTCGGGCTGCAGGTAGCGGCCCTGCATGTGGTAGTCGACGACCACGCGCGGGTGGGTGGCGTGCCAGTGCCGCAGCACCGCGCGCGACTCCGGCACGGGGTTGTCCTCGATCGGCGTGAGCGGGTTGTGGAAGCGGTTGATGTCGTAGCCGACGCCCGGCTCGGAGTAGTCACCCGAGGCGCTCGGGTCGTGGTTGTAGCGCTGGTTGCGGACCGCGCCGTCCGGGTTGGCCTGCACCACCACGTCGATCGTCACGCGGCTGCGCAGCCAGCGGTGCCAGGCCGTGTCCGGCACGCCGAGCGTCCACAGTGCCTGGATCGCGGCCGGGGTGCCGAGCGGCTCGTCGCCGTGCTGCTGGGTCACGTAGAGCAGCCGGGTCCGGCCGTGCCCGAGCGTCGCGAGCCGCAGCGGGCGGCCCTCGTTGCTGCGGCCGATGACACCCAGCCGCACCCGGCCGTCGCTGGCCCTGGCGATGCGGGTCAGGGCGCGGCGCACCTCGTCGGGGCTCGGCCGGGCGGGGATCAGTCCCTTGGGCGGTACGGGTTGAGCGGCGGGGGCGGTCGGGGTGGCGGGCGCGGCTGCCGCGGCGCCGGTGGCGGTGGGGGTGGTCGCGTCTGCTTGGGCGGGGCTCGGCACGGCGAGGAGGCCGGCGGCGAGCAGGGCGGCGGCGGCTGTGCCGAGCCGCCGGGAGGCACCGGTCTGGGACGAACCGATCAACGGACTTCCTCCGATCGAGTGACGTCGATGTCACGGCCCACTCTAGGAGCGTGCGGGGGCGGGCGCAGCGCGGTTGTTACCGACCGTCAAACGTCCGGTGACTTGGTGCGGCTTTGCGGCGGAATGCACGTTAACCTCGCGCCATGAGCGGCCCGGACCGCGCGCGCCGCACGACCCGGCGCCACGACCTGCCGCCGCCGGCGGCGCGCAAGCCCGGCGACTCCACGGCCACCGTGCTGCGCGCCATCCTCGACCACGGCCCGATCGCCCGCAGCTCGATCGCGCGCGTCACCCGCCTGTCCGCCGCGTCGGTCACCGGCTTCGTCGCGTCGCTCACCGAACACGGGCTCGTCCGCGAGGCCCCCGAGGCGGCGGGCCCGCCGGGCATCGGCCGGCCGCACGTGCCGCTCGACATCGCCGCCGACCGGGTCGCCGTCATCGGCGTGCACATCGCCGTCGAGCACACGACCGTCGCCCTGCTCGACCTGCGCGGCCGGGTGATCGTGCAGCGCCGGGATCCGCACGGCCGCCGCCACCCGGCGGACGTGATCGCCGCCGTCGCCGATCGGATCGTCGCCCTGCGGCGCCGGTACGGGCAGGGCGGGGGGCGGCCCAAGGGCGGGCGGCGACGGATCCTGGGGATCGGGGTTGCCACCGGGGGCTGGGTGGACACCGGGAACGGCACGGTGGTGGAGCATCCGATGCTGGGGTGGAGCGACGTCCGGCTCGGGGCCGAGCTGGCGGACCTGACCGGGCTGCCGGTCGAGGTGGACAGCAACTCGCGGGGTCTGCTGCGGGCCGAGCAGCTGGTCGGGGAGGTGGCGGCGAGGGCCCGGGAAAGCGCGGTCCATCTGTTCGTGGGCAACGTGGTCGAGGTGGCGTTCGCGGTGGGCGGCAAGGTTCATCGGGGGCCGCGGTCGGCGGCGGGGGTGGTGGCGCATCTGCCGGTGGGCGGGGTCGCCGGGGGCTGCCCCTGTGGACGGACGGGGTGCCTGCAGGCCGCCGTGTCGGAACGGGCGCTGCTGCGGCGGGCGGTCGCCGCGGGGGTGATCGACCGGCCCGAGCTGTCCATGGTGCTGGACGCGGCGCTCGGAGGGCGGGAAGAGGCGGTCGCGCTGTTCCAGGAGCGGGCGAGGTTGATCGGGCGGGCGGTGGCGGCGCTGCTCGACCTGTTCGACCCGGAGGTGCTGGTGGTGTGCGAGCCGGGGGTCAACCGGCTGCCGGGGTGCCTGGCGGCCGTACGCGCGGAGGCGGCCGGCTGGAGCACCGGCGGCGCGAGCCCGGACAGCGGCGGGACAGCAGGCGCGGCGGAGAGCGTGGCACGGGTCGTGCGGGGCTCGAGTTTTGCGGGGGACGTGCTGGCGGTGGCGGGCGGCGCCGTGGCGCTCGATGCGGTGTATGCGGGGCCGCTGAGCAGGGCGGACTTATTTCAGACCGGCGCATAGTTGCCTTCTAATCCTAGCTGCATAGTATGAATTAACGCCGCTGGCGAAGACGCCGGAGGCGGCCCCTACAGCGCGGAAGCCCGCATCGCGGCGGGTCGATGCGTCCTGCCCTCGATACGGAGGCCCCCATGACCGTCCTCGCCTCCCCCGCGCCGGCGCCGGTCGATCCGGCGCTGTTCCGCCGGGTGTTCCGCCGGCACGCCGCGGGCGTCGCCGTGGTGACCACCGACGCGGGACGCGGCGCCGCCGGCGTCACCGTGACGTCGCTGGCCTCGCTGTCGGCCGATCCGCCGCTGCTGTCGTTCAGCATCGCGGCGACCGCCTCGATCTGGCCGCACCTGCGCGACGCGAAGTCCGCGGTCGTGCACCTGCTGGGCGCCGGGCACGCCGAGCTGGCCCGGACGTTCGCCACCAGCGGCGCCGACCGGTTCGGCGCGCCGACGCGCTGGCGCCGGCTGCCCACCGGCGAGCCGCTGCTCGACGACGCCGCGGCCTGGTTGCGCGTCACGATCGAGCACCGCCACCCGGCCGGCGGGTCGCACCTGGTCATCGGCCGCATCCACGAGGCCGGGCTGCAGGACGACAGCGCTCCCCTGCTCTACCACGACGGCTCCTTCCACGTTCTCTGAGACAAAGGAACTCCCCCGATGAAGAAACGCACAGTGGCAGCGCTGGCCGTGGCCCTGACCGTCCTGACCGCCTGCTCGAACGGCGACACCGGCGCCACGCTGGAGCTGACCGCCGCGCTGCCCGACAAGGTCCCGGGCGGCACCGAGATCCGCATCGGCGACCCGGCGATCCAGGCGATCGTGCAGGCGTCCGGGCTGGACTCCGAGCTCACCGACGCCGGCGTCGAGGTGCAGTGGGCAAACATCAGCGGCGGCCCGCAGAGCATCCAGGCGTTCCGCGCCGACAAGCTCGACTGCAGCGCGGTCGCCGACATCCCGTCGCTGTTCGCGGCGTGGACCGGCACCTCGACGAAGATCGTGTTCCAGTCGGTGACGGTCGACCCGGTCGAGCACCCGATCTACCGGCTCGGCGTCGCGCCCGGCGTGAACGTCGCCTCCCTGGCCGACCTGCGCGGCAAGAAGATCGCGTACAGCGCGGGCCAGGCGCAGGGCGCGCTCGTGCTGCGGGTGCTGCAGAAGGCGGGGCTGACCCAGAAGGACGTGACGCTGGTCGAGCTGACCAGCACCGGCGACTCGTACGCCACCGCCCTGGGCAGCAAGGCCGTGGACGTGGCCCCGATCGCGGCGTCCCAGGTGAAGATTTACAAGGCGAAGTACCCGGCGGGCACCAGCATCTCGCACGGCATCCGCGACGACGCGTCCACGCTGTACTGCCTCACCAAGACGGTGCAGGACGCGGAGAAGGCCGCAGCGCTGAAGGTCTACGTGGGCGTACGCGCGAAGGCTCTGCTCTGGCAGAACCAGCACCCCGGCGAGTACGCGAAGGTGTACCTGCAGGACACGCAGGGGCTCAGCCCGCAGGACGCCAAGGACGTCGTGGCCGCCGACGGCACCAAGGGCATCCCGGCGACGTGGGACAACGCGATCGCCCGGCTGCAGGCGACCGCCGACCTGCTCGCCGAGCAGCAGAACCACGAGAAGCTCGACGTGACCACGCTCGTCGACCGGCGTTTCGAGAAGGTGGAAGCGGCCGCTGCCGGCTCCGCCGTGGTGAGCGGGGACGCGGCATGACCATCACCCAGGCGCCTCCCGCGAAGTTCCAGGCCGACGCCCGGGTGGTCCGCCGCCGCCTCGGGCCGGGCCGCCGGATCCCGTACGCCTTCTGGATCGGCCCGCTGCTGCTGCTGGCCGTGTGGTCCGTGGGCTCGGTGACCGGCGTCATCAGCCCGTCGATCCTCACCGCGCCGTGGGACGTGGTCGTGGCGTTCCGCGACCAGTGGGTGAACCACGACCTGCTGGGCAACATCTTCTCGTCGTTGCAGCGCGCGGCGCTCGGGCTGGGCTTCGGTGTCGCGATCGGCTCCGTGCTGGCCGTGCTGTCGGGGCTGTCGCGCCTCGGCGAGTCGCTCATCGACGGGCCGATCCAGATCAAGCGGTCGGTGCCCACGCTGGCGCTGATCCCGCTGTTCATCGCCTGGTTCGGCATCGGCCAGGAGATGAAGATCGTGACCATCGCGCTGATCAGCATGGTGCCGATCTACGTGCACACCCACAACGGGCTGCGCAGCATCGACGGCAAGTACGCCGAGCTGGCCGAGACCATCGGCATCTCGCGCGGCGAGTTCGTCCGGCACGTGGTGCTGCCGGGGGCGTCGCCCGGCTTCCTGCTCGGCATGCGGTTCGCGGTCACGTCGTCGCTGCTGGGCCTGGTGGTCGTCGAGCAGTACAACGCGACCGCGGGCATCGGCCACATGATCACGCTGGCCGAGCAGTACGGGCAGACCGACGTGATCGTCGTCGGCCTGGTCATCTACGGGGTCTTCGGCTACTGCGCGGACAGCGTGGTGCGCCTGGCGGGAAGGAAGGTGCTGGCATGGCGTCGGACGCTCGAGGGCTGACCACCGAGCCGGCCGTACGGGTCCGGAACCTGCACCGCAGCTTCAGCAAGGACGGCGGCGTGCTCAACGGCCTCGACCTGGACATCGCCGCGGGCGAGTTCGTGGCGCTGATCGGCCGCTCCGGCACCGGCAAGAGCACGCTGCTGCGGGCGCTGGCGGGGCTGGACCGGGACGTGACCGGCTACGGCGAGATCGTGGTGCCCGGCTCGGTGTCAGTGGTGTTCCAGGACAGCCGGCTGCTGCCGTGGAAGCGGATCCTCGACAACGTCACGTTCGGGCTGCGCGCCCCCGACGCCGGCGAGCGCGGCCGGCAGGCGCTCGCCGAGGTGGGGCTGGCGGGCCGCGAGCGGGCCTGGCCGTTCCAGCTGTCGGGCGGCGAGCAGCAACGGGCCGCGCTGGCGCGCTCGCTCGTACGGGAACCGCAGTTGCTTCTGGCGGACGAGCCGTTCGGCGCGCTGGACGCCCTGACCCGCATCCGGATGCACGGGTTGCTGCGCAAGCTGTGCGAGGCGCACCGGCCGTCGGTGCTGCTGGTCACCCACGACGTCGACGAGGCCATCGTGCTCGCCGACCGGGTGATCCTGCTCGACGGCGGCGTGGTGCGCACCGACGTACGCGTGGATCTGCCCCACCGGTCGCGTTCCGACGCGGCCTTCGCGAAGCTGCGCACCCACCTGCTCGACCAGCTGGGCGTCGAAGAGGAGAGCCGATGAGCCGCCAGTTGCACTTCAACCTGTTCCTGCACGACACCGGCCACCACGAGGCGTCGTGGCGGCTGCCCGGGTCGGACCCGCACTCGAACCTCTCGCTCGCCGCGCACCAGCACCTGGCCCGGGTGGCCGAGGACGCGAAGTTCGACTCCGTGTTCCTGGCGGACAGCCCGGTGCTGTGGAGCGACCCGGGGCGCCGGCCCGCCGGCAAGCTGGAGCCGACGCTGCTGCTGGCCGCGCTGATCGGCAGCACCAGCCGGATCGGGCTGATCGCGACGGCGTCCACGTCGTACAACGAGCCGTACAACCTGGCCCGCCGCTTCGCCTCGCTGGACCACCTGTCGGGCGGGCGCGCCGGCTGGAACATCGTCACCACCGCCGGGGACGCCGCCGCGCGCAACTTCGGGCTCGACGGGCAGCCGCTGCACCGCACCCGGTACGAGCGGGCCGACGAGTTCCTCGAGGTGTCCACGAAGCTGTGGGACAGCTGGGCCGACGACGCGATCGTGGCCGACAAGCAGTCCGGCGTGCACGCGCTGCGCGAGCGGGTGCACGAGATCGGGCATCGGGGCGCGTTCTTCCGGGTGGAGGGGGCGCTCAACGTGCCGCGCTCGCCGCAGGCGTACCCGCTGCTCGTGCAGGCCGGGTCGTCGGAGGACGGCAAGGACTTCGCCGCGAAGTGGGCCGAGGCGGTGTTCACGGCCCAGCCCACGCTCGCCGAGAGCCAGGCCTTCTACGCCGACCTCAAGCGCCGCGCCGCGGCGGCCGGGCGCGACCCCGACCACGTGATCGTGCTGCCGGGCATCGTGCCGGTCATCGGCGACACCGAAGCCGAGGCGCGCGAGCTCGACGCCGAACTGGACCGGCTGATCGCGCCGCAGTACGCCCTGGCGACCCTCGCCCACACGCTGCAGGTCCCCGCCGACAGCCTCGATCTCGACAAGCCGCTGCCGGGCGACCTGCCGGCCGAGGAGCAGGTCGAGGGGGCCAAGAGCCGCCGTACGCTCATCGTCGACTGGGCCCGGCGCGAGAACCTCACCGTGCGCCAGCTCATCGGCAAGCTCGGCGGCGGGCGCGGGCACCGCACCTTCGCCGGCACACCCGTGCAGGTCGCGGACACGATCCAGCACTACTTCGAGAACGGCGCCGCGGACGGCTTCAACATCATGCCGGCCGTGCTGCCCTCCGGCATCGAGGCGTTCGCGGGCAAGGTCGTGCCGATCCTGCAGGAGAGGGGCCTGTTCCGTACGCAGTACACGGGCACGACGCTGCGCGAGCACTACGGGCTGCCCCGCCCGGCGAACCGGCTGGCGCTGGTATGAGCACCTTCCTGTGGTACATCCCCAACACCGTGGAACCGGGGCACCGCGGCGACAGCGCGGTCGAGGGGTACGGCACCCTCGAGCACAGCGTCGACCTGGCCCGCACCGCCGAGCAGCACGGCTGGGAGGGGGCGCTGATCGGCACCGGCTGGGGCCGGCCCGACACGTTCACGGTCGCGACCGCGATCGCCGCGCGCACGACGACGTTCCGGCCGCTCGCGGCGATCCGCCCGGGATACTGGCAGCCCGCGCACTTCGCCTCGGCGGCAGCCACCCTCGACCACCTCAGCGGCGGGCGGCTGCTGGTCAACATCGTCAGCGGGCAGGACAACCTGGCCGCGTACGGCGACACCGAGGGCGACCAGGCGCAGCGGTACGCGCGGACCCGCGAGTTCCTGCAGATCGTCCGGCGGCTGTGGACCGTCGAACGGGTCACGTTCGCCGGGGACCACTTCCAGGTCACCGACTCGACGCTGCCGCTGCGCCCGGCCGTCGCGCCCCGGCTGTACTTCGGCGGCGCGTCGGCCGCGGCCGAACGGGTCTCGGCCACCGACGCCGACGTGCAGCTGTTCTGGGGTGAGCCGCTCGAGGGCATCGCCGAACGGATCGAGCGGCTGCGAACGCTCAGCGCTTCGCTGGGCCGGGAACTGCCGCCGCTGGAGTACGGGCTGCGCATCACCACGGTCGTGCGGGACACGTCCGACCAAGCCTGGCGGGACGCGGAGGCGCGGGTGGCGGCGATGGCCTCGCAGCCGGTGCACGAGCAGCTGCGCGGGCCGGCGGTAGGCCAGCAGCGGCTGCTCGACCTGGCCGCGCGCGGGGACGTGCTCGACTCGTGCCTCTACACGGCGCCGGGACGGTACGGCGGCGGGGGCGCGGGCACGACGTGGCTGGTCGGGTCGGCCGACGAGGTGGCCGCGGCGCTGCGGCGGTACGCGGACCTGGGCATCACCCACTTCGTGCTCTCCGACACCCCGTACAAGCGGGAGACGGCCCGGGTCGGCGACGCGCTGATCGCCCGGCTCGCTGCGACGGCGGTCTCAGCTTCCCCGTGACGCTGATCCGCCGGCGGCGGGATTCCCGTAATGCGCGATGAAGCCCCTGGGGAAAACGGCCGGGAAGCGCGGACCCGGACGTTCTCCCCACGGGCCGCGGTCCGCGCATTTCCGTTCCGGGAGAGACCATGTCCCCATTCCGTACGCGCAATGTCGTCAGCCTTTTCGCGGCGGCCGCGCTGACCGTCGGCGGAATCACGCTGATCCCCGACGCCAAGGCGGCGACCAACGAGTTCGAGCGCGGGCCCGCCCCGAGCCGGGCGAGCATCCAGGCCGCGCGTGGCCCGTTCGCCACCCAGCAGGTCACGGTCGCGCGCGGCGCGGTCAGCGGCTTCGGCGGCGGCGACATCGTGTTCCCCACCGACACCAGCGCCGGCACGTTCGGCGCGGTGGCGATCGCGCCCGGCTTCACCGCCCGGCGCTCCAGCATGGCGTGGCTCGCGCCACGCCTGGCCTCGCAGGGCTTCGTGGTGTTCAACATCGACACGCTGACCACCTCGGACCAGCCCGCCAGCCGCGGCCGGCAGCTGCTGGCCGCGCTGGACTTCCTCACCCAGCGCAGCAGCGTCCGCGACCGGGTCGACCCCACCCGGCTGGCCGTCATGGGCCACTCGATGGGCGGCGGCGGCACCCTCGAGGCGGCGAACAGCCGCCCCTCGATCCAGGCCGCGATCCCGCTGACACCGTGGGACCTCAACCGCACCTTCGGCCGGGTCCAGGTGCCCACCATGATCATTGGGGCACAGCGGGACACCATCGCGCCGGTGCGGCAGCATTCCGAGCCGTTCTTCGAAAGCCTGCCGGACGGCACGGACAGCGCCTATCTCGAACTGGCGGGAGCGAGTCATTTCGCTCCCAACATCCCCAACACGACGATCGCCTCGAACAGCGTCGCCTGGCTGAAGCGATTCGTCGACGACGACACCCGGTACGAGCAATTCCTGTGCCCGGGGCCGACGGGGGATCGCGCCGTTTCCCAATTCGAGAGCAGCTGCCCCCTCGGCGACTGAGGCGCCTCGACACCTCCAAGATCACGCCCAACGCCCGGCCCACCCTCCCAGGGGGAGCCCCCGTCGGTCAGTGTGGCGCAACCAGCGGATCTCTGCGGCGAGCCCTGTGGACGAGCCGCAACTGTGGACAACGCCAGGAGCGTCCCCGGCAATGGCGTCCGAGCCGGTTGACAGGCACTGCGTCGCGGCGCTGCTGCGGATCCGTGGGTCCGTGGACGACCGGCCGCGCTTCGACCGGCGTTCGCGCCGCTCCGAGGCGCCCTGGGCTCAGGAGGCGATGACGTCCACGCCGGCGGTGCTGAGGGGTCTGCGGGGCGTGCGGCGTCCCGGTCGCACGCCCCGGCTGCTCTGTTCCGAGGTTGCGCATACGGCCCGGCCGGTGGGCCCGCCGGCCGGGCGGCGCTGCTACGGCGGGGGTTCCGTAACGGTCGAAGCGGTCAGGCCCAGGCGCCAGTCGATCCGCGCCGGGCGTGCCCGCTTCGTGCGGCGCAGCGCACGGCCCGGCGTTCGACCGGTCGTCGGGTACGGGTCGGCCGCGGCGGGCGGTAGCGTGGCGATCATGCCCACCACGCCCGGAGCCGGGCTGCGCCGCCTGAACGCCATCTACCGGCAGGGGGTCCTCGGCCGCAAGCCGCGGATTCCCGCGGACTTCGCGGAGCTCGAGCGGCGCGCGCGCCGGTCGAGCTCCGCCACCGCCTGGGCGTACGTCGCGGGCGGCGCGGGTGAGGGGCGGACGATGCGGCGCAACCGGGAGGCGTTCGACCGCTGGGCGATCGTGCCGCGGATGGCGTCGGGCGCGGCGGAGCGGGACCTCTCGGTCGAGCTGCTGGGCGCCCGGCACGCGACGCCGGTGCTGCTCGCCCCGGTGGGCGCGGGCGCGCTGATGGGGCGCGACAGCGACCTGCACATCGCCCGGGCCGCCGCCGCGACCTCGACGACGTACGTCCTCTCCAACCAGGGGTGCAACCCGATGGAGGACTGCGCCGCGGCCATGGGGGACGCCTCGCGGTGGTTCCAGCTCTACTGGAGCAAGGACGAGCGCCTGGTCGACAGCCTGATCGCCCGCGCGGAGGCGGCCGGCGCGGGCGCGCTGGTGGTCACCCTCGACACCACCGTGCTGGGCTGGCGGCCGCAGGACCTCAACCTGGGCTCGCTGCCGTTCAGCCGGGGCGTCGGCATCGCCCAGTACACGTCCGACCCGCGCTTCCTCGAGATCGTCGCGGAGCGCCTCGCCGGGGCGACCGGGCGCGCACCCGTCCAGGTCACCGCCGGCGCGGTGCGCACGCTGCTGGCGATGAGCCGCAACCACCCCGGCGCCTTCCGGGCCAACCTGCGCTCCCCCGTGCCACGCGCGGCGGTCGAGACGTTCCTCGACATCTACTCCAACCCGGGGCTGAGCTGGGACCACCTGGCCACGCTGCGGGACCGGACCCGGCTGCCGATCGTGCTCAAGGGCGTGCTGCACCCGGACGACGCACGCCGCGCCTTCGAGCTGGGCGCCGACGCCGTCGTCGTGTCCAACCACGGCGGCCGCCAGATCGACAACGCGGTCGCCTCGCTGGACGCGCTGGTCGCCGTCCGCGACGAGCTCGGCCCCGGGCCCACGCTGCTGTTCGACAGCGGCATCCGTACCGGCGCCGACGTGTTCACCGCGCTCGCGCTCGGCGCGGACGCGGTGCTGCTCGGCCGGCCCTACATGTACGGGTTCGCGCTGGCCGGCCGCGCGGGCGTCGAGGACGTCATCCGCAACCTCGTCGCCGAGCTCGACCTGACGATGGCGCTGGCCGGCGCGCGCGACATCGCGTCGATCACCCGGGAGCTGCTGCGGCCCGCCGGGGCGTGACCGCTGCGGGGCTCAGCTGCGCCGCAGCCGGAAGGCGTTGCCGCCGGGGTCGGCGAGCAGGAGGTGGCCGTGGTCGTCGGTTCCGCGCGCGGTCGCTCCGAGGGCGATCAGCCGGTCGGCCTCGGCCTGCGGGTCGCCGGTCGTGACCAGCTCGAAGCGCTGCCGGTCCGGGCCTTCCTTGGGAGCCATCGGTGGGCCGCCCCACGCGACCTTCGTGCCGCCGCGCGGGGACTGGATGGCGGTCTCCTCGTCCTGGTCCCAGACGAGCGGCCAGCCCAGCGCCTCGCTCCAGAACAGGCCGACCGCCCGGGCGCCCTCGCAGGCCAGCTCGCCGAGGAAGCCGGTGCCCGCCAGATAGGCGTTGCCCGGCTCGATCACGCAGAACTCGTTGCCCGCGGGGTCGGCCAGCACGACGTGCTCCTCCTCGGGCAGCTGACCGACGTCGAGGTGGGCGCCGCCGAGGCGCAGCGCGGTCTCGACCGTACGCCGCTGGCCCTCCAGGTCGGCGCTGGTGAGGTGCAGGTGCACCAGGTTGGGGCCGGCCTTGTCCGTGGCGCTCGGCTCGAAGCGCAGGCCGACCTGCGTGTCGTCGCCGGGCAGCAGCAGCCCGCCGGCGTCCTCGACCACCTCGCGGCCGAGCAGGCCCGCCCAGAACCGTGCCGGGCGGGCCGGGTCGCGGACGTCGAAGGTGACCGCCAGCAGGCGCGGGGCCATCAGTTGACGAAGTCCTGGGTGAACCAGACGCGGCCGTCGCTGCCCCGGGTCACGGCCAGGCCGATCCGCTTGAAGCCGGGGTTGAGCAGGTTGCGGCGGTGACCGTCGTTCGGCGGCACCTCGGCGAGCATGAGGTCGGTCAGGCCGTTGGCCGCGGCGACGATCGAGGCCGCGTTGTTCGACGCGTTGCCCTGGCCGATGTTCTCGCCGGCCGAGTTCCACGACACGCCCGCCGCGGTGAAGCGCGCCCCGAGGCCGGCCTCGCCCGGGCACTGGTGCGAGAGGCCGCAGCCGCCGACCATGAGCGCGTTGTGCGCCTCCGACGCCTTGGTCAGCTTCGCGTCCAGCACGAACGGGGTGAGGTTGTTCGCGGTGCGGGCGGCGTTGATGTGCGCCAGCGCCTGCTCGATGACCGTGTCGGCGGCCGGCGGGGTGGTGGGGGCGACCGTCGTGGGGGCAACCGTTGTGGGCGCGACGGTGGTGGGCGCCACGGTCGTAGGGGCGACCGTGGTGGGCGCGACGGTGGTGGGGGCCGTCGTGGGCTGGGTGGTGGGCGCCGTCGTGGAGGTGGGCGCGGTCGTCGCCGTGGGGCGCGGGCGCGGCCGCTGACGTACGACGTCGCCGACCCGGCGGGGCGAGTCGGAGTCGCGCGACGCCTCGACGTGCGCGCCCAACCGTGAGGCGGCGGCCGGCTGCGGGCGGTGCTTGGTGGTCTGCGCGGAGGCGATGCCCGCCGCGCCGGCGCCGAGCACTCCCAGGGCGCAGGTGGCGAGCACGAGAGCGCGGGTGCGGGTGGGCCGGCGGTGACGCGTACGCACGATGGTCCTCGATCGAATGGGGGGCGTCCCGGGTGGGACGGGCGCCGGTCGCGGCGCCCGCTCGACTCTGCTGGGCCGCGCCGCCGAGCGCATCTTTCTTCAACAAAACTTAAAGATGCATGTCCGTGGATCACGGCCAACCGGGCACGAGGGCAACCCGGCGCGTCTACGCTGACGGGGTGCACCTGATCGTCGAGGTGGGCAGCCGGCTCGATCCGGACGTCGACTGGCCGGAAGGCGCTGCCCTGACCATGTTCGCCGGTGAGCCGGTGCAGCTGATGCTGTTCCTCAGCCACCCGCACGAACTGGAGGTCCAGGCCGTCTCCGCGGCCCCGACCCAGTTCGCGTGGGTCGACAGCGAACACGCGGGCGTGCTCGCGTACCGCCTCGGCCCGATCCTGTCGTGGTCGCAGGCGCCGTACAACCCGCACCTGTTCGCCCCGGAGGACGGGCTGCCCGGCGTCGACGCCGACGGCGTGGTGCAGATTGTGCTGGTCGACCGCGACACCAACATCGTCCGGGCGCTGCACCGGGTGCGCTGGCCGGAGGAATTCGCCGCGGCCGTGCGCGCGTCGGTCACCCGGATGCGCGAGACGCCGTACAGCCGGCTCGCCTACGAGCACGCGCTGGCCGCGCTGCACCGGCGCTATCCGGCGCCGGAGGACCTGGTCGTGGACCGCGCCGACGCGTACTGCACCGCTACCCCGGAGTCCTGAGCCGCGCCACCAGCAGGCTGCCGGTCGCCTCGAGGTGCGCCCGCATGGCAGCCTCGGCGGCCTCGCCGTCGCGGGCCAGCACGGCGGCCACGACCGGCTCGTGCTCGGCGTGGATCTCGGCCAGGGTACGGCCGCCGGCGGTGGTGGGCGGGCCCAGCAGAGCGGTCGTGGAGCGCAACCGGGCGACGATGGCGGCGGCCCGGCCGTTTCCGGCGGCGCGCAGCAGCAGGTCGTGCAGGGCGCGGTCGGCGGGCCAGAACGCGGTCTCGTCCCCGCTGCCGGCCGCGGCCGCCATGGCGTCGAGGGCGTCCCGGATGGCCGCGTGCTCCTCGGGCGTACCCCTGAGGGCGGCCTTGCGGGCGGCGGGCGGCTCCAGGGCCAGGCGGATCTCGACGATCTCCTCGACGTCGTGCGCGTGCGGCAGCAGCACTCGGAAGCCGCGGTTGCGGCGGATCTCGACCAGGCCCGCCTCGGCGAGGCGCAGCATGCCCTCGCGGACCGGGCTTCGGCTGACGCCGAGCAGGTCGGCCAGCTGATAGACCGAGTACGTCCGGTCGGGCACCAGCTCGCCGGCGGCGACGCCGTCGCGGACGGCCTGGGCCACGGCGTCGGCGAGCGACGGGGCCTCGGACGGAAGGCTGAGCGCGGGCACGAGTAACATGTTACTCATGACTGATGTGGTGGCGGCTCTGGGAAAGGCCGGTCTCGAGGTGCGCGCCGACGCGGGCACCCGGGGCATGTACGCCTCGGACGCCTCGCTCTACCGCATTCCGCCGCTCGCGGTGGTGCGGCCCCGGCACGTCGACGAGGTGGCCGCGGCGCTGACGGTCGCCCGGGAGACCGGGGTGCCGCTGACCTCGCGCGGGGCGGGCACGTCGGTGGCCGGCAACGCGGTGGGCCGGGGCATCGTGCTCGACTTCTCCCGCCACCTCAACCGCGTGCTCGAGATCGACCCCGAGGCGCGCACCGCGGTGGTCGAGCCGGGCACCGTGCACGCGGTCCTGCAGAAGGCGGTCACCCCGCACGGCGTGCGGTTCGGGCCCGACCCGTCGACGCACCCGCGCTGCACGATCGGCGGCATGATCGGCAACAACGCCTGCGGGTCGCGCTCGCTGGCGTACGGCCGCACCTCCGACAACGTCGTGGCCCTCGAGCTGCTCACGGCGGCCGGCGACACACTGAGCACGACCGCCCCGCAGGGGCCCGTCGTCGACGAGCTCCGGACGGTCGTGGGCAAGCACCTCGCCACGGCCCGCACCGAGTTCGACCGCTTCGGCCGCCAGGTCTCCGGCTACGCCGTGCAGCACCTGCTGCCCGAGCGGTTCGACCTCACCCAGGCGCTGGTCGGCTCCGAGGGCACCCTGGGCATCATTACGCAGGCGACTGTCAAGCTGGTCGTCGACGCTCCCGTGCGCGTGGTGGTGGTGCTCGGCTTCAAGGACATCGTGGCCGCGGGCGAGGCCTCCCCCGCCGTGGTCGCGCACGGGCCCACCTCGTGCGAGGGACTCGACTCCCGCCTGCTCGACGTGCTGCGCGCCCGCCGGGGCTCCGACGCCGTGCCGCCGCTGCCGCGCGGGGGCGCGTGGCTGTTCGTGGAGCTGGCCGGCGACCACCCGGGCGAGGTGGAGGCGCGGGCCCGCAAGCTCGCGGCCGACGGCATCGCCGACGACGCGCTGGTCGTCACCGACCCCGCCACGCAGGCCCGGCTGTGGCGCATCCGCGAGGACGGCGCGGGGCTGGCCGGGCGCTCCCCCGCCGACCGGCCGGCGTGGCCGGGCTGGGAGGACGCCGCGGTGCCGCCGGAGCGGCTCGGCGCCTACCTGGCCCGCTTCGACGAGCTCGTGGCCTCGTACGACATGAGCTCCGCGCCGTTCGGGCACTTCGGCGACGGCTGCATGCACGTACGCCTGGACTTCCCGCTCGACCGGCCGGGCGGCTCCAAGGTTCTGCGCGAGTTCCTGGTCGACGCCGCCAAGCTCGTGGGCGAGTTCGGCGGGTCGCTGTCGGGCGAGCACGGCGACGGCCGCGCCCGCTCGGAGCTGCTGCCGCACATGTACTCCCCCGACGCGCTCGCGTTGTTCGCGGGGATCAAGCGCGCGTTCGACCCGGGCAACCTGCTCAACCCGGGCGTGCTGGTCGACCCCGACCCGGTCGACGCCGACGTCCGTCCGGCCGGTCGCTTCCCGCTGCAGGGGCTGGCGCTGGCCTACCCGCACGACGGCGGCGACCTGGCGCAGGCCGTGCACCGCTGCACCGGGGTCGGCAAGTGCCGCGCCGACAACTCCGCGGCCGGCGGCGTGATGTGCCCGTCCTACCTGGCCACCCGCGAGGAGAAGGACTCCACCCGCGGGCGGGCCCGGGTGCTGCAGGAGGTCGTCCGGGGCGAGCTGCCCTGGTCGCACCCGTCGGTGCACGACGCGCTCGACCTCTGCCTGTCCTGCAAGGGCTGCGCGTCGGACTGCCCGACCGGCATCGACATGGCCTCCTACAAGTCCGAGGTGCTGCACCAGACCTACCGGGGACGGCTGCGGCCGCGCTCGCACTACACGCTGGGCAAGCTGCCGTTCTGGGCCCGGCTGGCGGGGTGGGCGCCGCGGCTGGCGAACCTGGGCACGCGCCTGCCCGGGCTGCGCGGCCTCGCGCTGTGGCTGGCGGGTGTCGACAGGCGACGGTCGGTCCCGGCGTTCGCGCGGCGGCCCTTCCGGCGCACGTTCACGCCCGTCGCGGGCGGCAAGCCGGTGATCCTGTTCGCCGACTCGTTCACCGATGCGTTCTCGCCCGAGGTGGCCGAGGCGACCGTCCGGGTGCTGCGCGCGGCCGGCTACGAGCCCCGGCTGCCCTCGGGGTCGGTGTGCTGCGGCCTGACCTGGATCACCACCGGCCAGCTCGACGCGGCCAAGAAGATCCTTTCCCGTACGGTCGAAGCGCTCGCCGCCGAGGCACGCGCGGGCGTCCCGATCGTCGGCATCGAGCCGTCCTGCACGGCCGTGCTGCGCTCGGACATCCACGAGCTGCTGCCCGGCGACGAGGACGCCGCGGCCGTGGCGGGATCGGTGCGCACGCTGGCCGAGCTGCTCTCGCAGACCCCCGGGTGGACGCCGCCCGACCTGTCGGACGTGGACGTGGTCGCCCAGCCGCACTGCCACCACCACGCGGTGCTCGGCTGGAAGACCGACGCTGACCTGCTCGCCAAGGGCGGGGCGCGGGTGCGGCGGCTCGCCGGGTGCTGCGGGCTTGCGGGCAACTTCGGTGTCGAGATCGGCCACTACGAGGTGTCGGTGGCCGTGGCCGAGCAGAACCTGCTCCCCGCGCTCGACGCCGCCCCCGAGGCGGTGGTGCTCGCCGACGGGTTCTCGTGCCGCACCCAGGTGGCCGACCTGCGCGACCGCCCGGCCGTGCACCTGGCCCAGCTGCTCGACCGGTGATCAGATCGGCTCGGGGCCGTCGTACTCGATCTTCTCGCGACGCACCGGGGCGCTGATCGTCTGTTCCTCGTGGACGGTGTCCTTGGCCAGCCGCACCCGCTCGACGGGCACCTTCTCGGTGGTGACGACGGGCTGCTCGGCGTGCAGGATCATGTCGTCCGGGGTGGCGTCGGCGCCGGGCTCGCCGCCGGTCGCAGCGCCGGGATCGTCCGCGGCGGTGACCGGCACCTCCTCGAGTCGCACCTCCTCGCGGGTGACCGGCACGGTGACCTGGCGCTGCTCGGTGACCAGGTATTTGCGCAACCGCACCTTGGTGACCGGCTCGCGCACCGTGCTCGCCTTGAGGCGCTCCTCCGAGCGGGTCATGGCGTCGTCGTCCGCGGCGTGCCTCCCACCGGCGTGCGTCCCGCCGGCGGCTGGCGTCTCGGCGCCGGGTGCATCGGCGGCGGCTTGCGTCTCGGCGCCGGGTGTGTCGGCGGCGGCGTGCCTCCCGCCGGCGGCCTCCGGCGTGCCGGGGGCCATGCCGTAGTGGGCGGAGAGCCGGTCGGCGTCGTCGAAGTCGAGCGGCGCGCCGGTCTCCAGCAGCGGCGCCTGCATGACCAGGTCGCGGGTCGTCGCCACGATCAGCCGGCCGCCCTCGAGCCGCGCGCCCTGCAGCGGCACGAAGCACTCCTGGAAGCTGAACGTGCCGGTGCGTACCGTCACCCACTGCGGCTGGCCGCTGTCCGGGTCCGCGTAGATCTGTGCGACCTCGCCGATCCGCTCTCCCGCGCTGTCGTGAACCTCGGCGCCGCTGAGGTCCCCGAGGTTGTCCTGTGTGATCACCGTAGTCCCCTTCGGATGCCCGCCCCTCTCTCCTACCCCCGGGCGGCGGCGCTCAACCGGCGGCGGTGACCTCGGCTCGCAGGCGGTCGAGGGCCTCGGCCCGTACGCCCGAGAGCACCGGATCTCCGGTCAGGCCCGTGGCGCGCAGCGGGACCCGGCGCGGCAGCCGCCCGGTAGCGGCCTCGATCTCGCCGAGCAGCACCGGCCCCCAGGAACCGCCGATCACCACCTCCTGCGGGTCCGCCAGGGCGATCACCGCGGCGATCACGCCCGCCACGGCCGCCCCGATGACGTCGCGCTCGGCGCGGTCGCTGTCCAGCAGCCGCCCGACGTCGATGGCCGTCGACCCGGAGCGGCGCAGCCCGAGCTCGCCGAACAGCTCGATGAACCGGGTCGCGCGGCCGCCCGGCCCGGCGGTGACCAGGTGCGCGATCTCGCCGGCCAGCCCCGTGCGCCCGCGCCGGATCGCGCCGTCGTTGACGATCGCGCAGCCCAGCCCCTCGCCGAGGTAGAGGTAGGCGAAGTCGTCGAGGCGCCGGGCGGCCCGCTCGGCGGTCGCCGCCCAGTTCACGTCGTTGTCGACGAGGACCGACCCCTGGGCGTACGGGGTGAGGATCGCGACCGGGTCGAGCTCGCCCACCAGGAACGGCGCGTCGGGCAGCTGGACCAGGCGCCCGGTGGTGCGGTCCACCGGATCGGCGGCGCCGACGACCGCCAGCCGTACGGGCTGCTCCGCCGCCTTGCCCGCCTCCTCGACGGCCTCGCGCAGCGCCGCGGAGACCTGGCTCGGCCGTGCGGGCCGCTCGATCTGGCGTCCCGCGCGTGCCACCCGGTCGCCGAACACGTCGAGGCACTCGGCCACGACCCCGCCCGGCGAGATGGTCACCGCCAGCGCCACCCCCGCCGCCGGGGTCAGCGCGTAGTAGGAGCCCACCCGGCCCCGGCCGCGCCCGCCCGGGGTGCGCTCGCCGGTGTCGGCCACCAGGCCGCGCTCGGTCAGCCGGCGCACGCTCTCGCCCGCGGTCGGCTTGGAGATGCCGATCTCGGCGGCCAGCTCGGCGCGGGTCATCCGCCGGTGGCGCATCAGCGCCCGCAGCACGTGCTCGTCGGTGAGCGAGCGGACCAGCTCCTGGGAAGGCTTGGCGACATCCACGCGCCAATTCTAGTGAGGGCTCTTGCCTGGGAAGCGTGATGCCGCCTACAGTTAACAAGTAAGGAGACTTGACTGGAAGGAGACGCCGTGCCCCCGACGACCACCTCCCTGCCGCACTGGGAGGAGACGCCCGCCGACCTCCGGGCCGCCACCAGGGAGATCAAGGCTGCGCTGCGCGAACGGATCGCCGCGTCCGGCCGTACGGTCGAGGACGTCTTCGCCGTCGTCGAGCAGCGCGTGCAGGCCGCGATCGACGACCTCACCGCCGCCCGCCGCCGCGGCGAGACGCTCTGGCCGGTGATCGACTACGCCGACATCGAGGCGGGCACGGTGTCCCCCGCACAGCTGGCGTTGCTGCACAAGCGCGGCTGCCTCGTGGTGCGCGGCCACTTCGAACGCTCGCAGGCGCTGCAGTGGGACGCCGACATCGTCGACTACGTCGAGAGCAACCACTTCTTCGAGAACTACCGCGGCCCCGGCGACGACTTCTTCGGCAGCGTCGGCTCCAAGCCCGAGATCTACCCGATCTACTGGTCGCCCGCGCAGATGCAGGCCCGGCAGAGCCCGCGCATGGCGAAGGTCCAGGCGTTCCTCAACAGCCAGTGGAAGTCCTCCTCCGACGGCGTCCAGTGGTTCGACCCGGAGCGCGACTCGCTCTACCCCGACCGCATCCGCCGCCGCCCCGAGGGCGCCGACTCCGCCGGGCTGGGCACCCACCTCGACCCCGGCACGCTCGACCTGTGGATGACGCAGGCGTACCAGCAGGCCTTCCGGCACCTGTTCGACGGCAGCGTCGAGCAGTACGACCCGTGGGACGCCGCCCACCGGACGGCCGGCCCGCAGTATCCCGGCTCCACCATGTGCTCGGCGTTCCGGACGTTCCAGGGCTGGACCGCGCTCTCGGACATGGACCACGACCAGGGCGTGCTGCACACCGTGCCGATCCCCGAGGCCATGGCGTACCTGATGCTGCGCCCGCTGCTGCCCGACGTCCCCGACGACGACATGTGCGGCGTCACCGTCAACCAGGTCTTCCCCGCCGGCCACAAGTGGCACGCGCCGCTCATGGAGGCCCTCGCCGGCATCCCCGACGTCCGAGCCGGCGACTCCGTCTGGTGGCACTGCGACATGATCCACAGCGTGGCGCCGGTCGAGGCCCAGAAGGGCTGGGGCAACGTCATGTACATCCCCGCCGCGCCGTGGTGCCCCCGTAACGAGGCTTACTCGGTCTCGGTGCGGGAGGCCTTCCTGACGGGGTCCAGCCCTGGCGACTTCCCTGCCGAGCACTACGAGCGCGACTGGCCGAACCGCTTCCAGCCAGCCGACCTGAACGAGATCGGACGCCGGGGGCTGGGATTGTCGTAGAGATATCGCAGCGGCGGCGTCTGGTCTGTCCGGGGGCCGCCGCTGTGCGTTTTTGGCTGCCGGCCTAGTGTCGGCGCTGCCGCGCGTCCACTCGCGCGGCAATCCCTGCTACCCACCGCCCGGCCGCGCCGCGTCGGCCGCCGCCGGTCCCTCGCTGGGCCGCGTGCTGCCCGTCGCCCGCGCCGCCGTCGAGCTGCACGCCATCCGCTGCACGCTGCCCGTTTTATCCAGCTCCGACGGGCCGGCGGCCTCCGCTAACTACCGCGCGTGCCGCCGAGCGTCGGCTGCCCGCTGTCTCCGCTTCGCGTCGCCCTCGCACCCCGTCGCCCTCGCAGCCGACGCGCGCTGCCACCGTCGCCTCTGCCGCCCCGCCGCCCGCCGTTCGCCCTCTGCCAACCGCTGCCGCCGCCCGCCGCCCGTCGCCCGTCGCCCGTCGCCCGTCGCCCGTCGCCCGTCGCCCGTCGCCCGTCGCCCGTCGCCCGTCGCCCGTCGCCCGTCGCGGATTGTCTCCAAGCTCACTGCTCGCGCCCTGTGGATAACCCGATTCGCGCCGCTCGACCGCTGTATTGTCGCGGGCCAGCCCCCTGGGTGGGCGGGGTGGGCTGGTGAGGGCGGCAGATCGCCGGGAGGCGCGGCCGGGGCTAGGTTGAGCCCATGGAGTACACACGTCTGGGTAGCTCGGGCCTCAAGGTCAGCCGCATCGCTCTCGGGTGCATGAGCTTCGGCGAACCCGATCGCGGCACCAACCAGTGGACCCTCAGCGACGACGCGGCCGAGCCGGTCTTCCGGCAGGCGCTCGAGTTGGGCATCACCTTCTGGGACACGGCCAACACCTACAGCGACGGCAGCTCCGAGGAGGTCGTCGGGCGGGCGATCCGCAAGTACAGCGACCGCGACTCGATCGTGCTCGCCACGAAGGTGTTCTTCCCGATGAGCGACACCCCGGGCGGCCGAGGGCTGTCGCGCAAGGCGATCCTCACGCAGATCGACGCGTCGCTGGCGCGGCTGGGCACGGACTACGTCGACCTCTACCAGATCCACCGGTTCGACCCGGAGACGCCGGTCGAGGAGACGATGGAGGCGCTGCACGACGTCGTACGGGCGGGCAAGGCGCGCTACATCGGGGCGTCGTCGATGTGGGCGTGGCAGTTCGCGAAGCTGCAGCACGCGGCGGACCTGGGCGGCTGGACGCGGTTCATCTCGATGCAGAACCAGTACAGCCTGGTGCAGCGCGAGGAGGAGCGGGAGATGTTCGGCCTGCTCGCCGATCAGGGGGTGGGCTCGATCCCGTGGAGCCCGCTGGCCAAGGGCCGGCTGGCGCGCCCGTGGGAGGACCAGACGACCCGGCGCGCGGAGGTCGATCCGCTGCACGAGCGCTACAAGGGAGACGAGAACAGGCCGATCGTGGACGCCGTGCAGCGGGTCGCGGAGGCGCGGGGGGTGCCGATGGCGCAGGTGGCGCTGGCGTGGGTGCTGCACAACCCGGTCGTGGACGCGCCGATCGTGGGGCCGACGAAGTCGCACCACCTGGCCGACGCGGTGGCGGCGCTCGACATCGAGCTGACCGACGAGGAGCTCGCCGCGCTGACGGAGCACTACACGCCGCGGCTGCCGTCCGGTTACGTGTGACAAGAAAGAACTGCAGAATGCATCTCACCGGCGGTAGGAACGAGGGGTGCCCGATCTCAATCCCCGCCGCCGTGCGCTCGTGCTGGCTATCTGCTGTCTGAGCCTGCTCATCGTGGGGCTGGACAACACCATCGTGAACATCGCGCTGCCGGCCCTGCGCACGGACCTCGGCACGTCGCTGTCGGGGCTGCAGTGGGTGATCGACGCGTACACGCTGGTGCTGGCCAGCCTTCTGATCCTCTCGGGCAGCACGGCCGACCGGGTGGGGCGTCGCCGCACGTTCCAGACGGGGCTGGCGCTGTTCACGGTCGGCTCGCTGCTGTGCAGCGTGGCGCCGGGTCTGGGCTGGCTGATCGCGTTCCGCATGGTGCAGGCGGTGGGCGGCTCGATGCTCAACCCGGTGGCCATGTCGATCATCACGAACACGTTCACGGAGCCGCGCGAGCGGGCCCGGGCGATCGGGGTGTGGGGCGGCGTGGTCGGGCTGAGCATGGCGATCGGGCCGCTGCTGGGCGGGGTGCTGGTGGAGACGCTCGGCTGGCGGTCGATCTTCTGGATCAACGTGCCGGTCGGGGTCGCGGCGGTCGTGCTGACCGCGCTGTTCGTGCCGGAGTCGCGGGCGCCGAAGCCGCGGCGCATCGACCCCGTGGGGCAGGCGCTCGTGCTCATCCTGCTCGCCTCGGTCACGTACGGGATCATCGAGGGGCCGGGCGCGGGCTGGGGCTCGGCCGAGATCGTCGGATGCTTCGTGCTGGGCGCGGCGGCGCTGGCCGGGCTTCTGGCGTACGAGCCGCGGCGCGCGGAGCCGCTGCTGGACCTGCGGTTCTTCCGCAGCATCCCGTTCAGCGGCGCCACCGTGATCGCGGTGTCCGCGTTCGGCGCGCTGGCCGGGTTCCTGTTCCTCAACACGCTCTACCTGCAGGACGCCCGCGGGCTGTCGGCCCTGCACGCCGGCCTCTACACGCTGCCGATGGCCGCCATGACCGTGGTGTTCGCGCCGCTGTCCGGCCGGCTGGTCGCGGCGCGGGGCACCCGGCTGCCGCTGATCCTGGCGGGCACGGCGATGACGCTCGCGATGCTGCCGCTCACCCGGCTCACGGCCACCACCCCGGACGCCGTGCTGGTCGGTTGCTACCTGCTGTTCGGCATCGGGTTCGGGCTGGTCAACGCGCCGATCACGAACACGGCGGTGTCCGGCATGCCGCGCGCCCAGGCCGGGGTGGCGGCGGCGGTCGCGTCGACCTCGCGGCAGGTGGGCGGCTCGCTGGGCGTCGCGGTGATCGGCGCCGTCGTGGTGTCCGGGTTCACCGGCGCGTCGCCCGCCGGGCTGGCCGAGGCGAGCCACCCCGGCTGGTGGATCGTCGTGGGCTGCGGCCTGTCGGTGCTGACCCTCGGGCTGCTGACCACGAACCGCTGGGCCCGCCGCACCGCCGAGCGGACGGCCGCCGAGCTGATCGACACCCCGGCTCCCGTCCCGGCCGGAACCTGACGGGAAGGGACTGTTGTCACCCTAGTTACTCACCGGTAGATTGCCACAGACCTTCGTCGATGAGGAAGTGGGCCGGTGACGACCGAGGCGCAGACGCAGCAGCAAACCGTGGCGCACAGGGCCACCCTCCGCCGTTCCGTGACGCTGTTCCGGGCGTTCCTGGTCGAGCAGACCGACCCGGACCGGTTCTACCGCGCGCTCGCGGCGGACTCGGTGGGCCAGCTGAGCAGGTACGGGTCGTTGCGCGACCGGCTCGTGCTCGACGTCGGCGGCGGGCCGGGCTACTTCGCGTCGGCGTTCACGCAGGCGGGCGCCCGGTACGTGCGGCTGGAGCCGGACGCCGGCGACCTGGCCTCGGGCGCGGCCGGCGACGACACCGCGGTCGGCGCGTTGCGGGCCAGCGGGATGGAGCTGCCGATCCGTACGGGATCGGTCGACGTGTGCTACTCCTCCAACGTGCTCGAGCACGTGCCGGACCCGCCGCGCATGCTCGACGAGATGGTGCGGGTGACCCGGCCCGGCGGGCTCGTCTACGCGTCGTTCACGCCGTGGCTGTCGCCGTGGGGCGGCCACGAGACCGCGCCCTGGCACTACCTCGGCGGGGAGTACGCGGCCCGCCGCTACGAGCGCCGCAACGGCAAGCCGCCGAAGAACCGGTACCGCCGCAGCCTGCACCCGTACTCGGTCGGCGCGGCCCTGAGCTGGGCGCGCACCGCCCGCGGGGCCACGCTGGTCGACGCGCTGGCCCGCTACCACCCCCGTTGGGCACAGTGGATCGTCCGGGTGCCGGCGGCCCGCGAGGTGCTGTCCTGGAACCTGGCCCTCGTCCTGCGCCGTACGTGATCTCGGAGTACACGCTTTCCTGAATACACGGATCGCTGTACTGTCCCGGTTGTGGAGACGGTGACGCACGGGCAGGTCCTCGCCCGCTTCGGCCACGCCCTGTCCGACCCGACGCGGGCCCGGCTGCTGCTGGCTCTGCGGGAGGCGCCAGGCTATCCGGCCGAGCTGGCCGCGCTGCTCGGGGTCACCCGGCAGAACCTGTCCAACCACCTCGCCTGCCTGCGCGGCTGCGGCCTGGTGGTGGCGGTGCCCGAGGGCCGGCGCACCCGCTACGAGCTGGCCGACGGCCGCCTGCGGCACGCGCTCGGCGATCTTCTCGGGCTCGTGCTCGCCGTGGACCCGGCCGCCTGCCCGGACGCCGCGGACGGGGAGTGCTGCTGATGGACCTGCCGATCGTCCCGCTCGCGCCCCGTGGCCCCGGCGCGGCCCGGCGGGCGGCGCTCACCCGCCGGATCCGGCTGCTGGTGGCGGCGACGATCGCCTACAACGTCGTCGAGGCGGTCGTGGCTGTCGGGGCGGGTACGGCGGCCGGGTCGACCGCGCTGGTCGGGTTCGGGCTGGACTCGGTCGTCGAGGTCTCGTCGGCGGCCGCGGTCGCATGGCAGTTCGCGGGGCGCGACCCCGAGGCCCGCGAGAGGCGAGCGCTGCGCGTCATCGCCTACTCGTTCTTCGCGCTCGCCGCCTACGTCAGCGTGGAGTCGGTGCGGGCGCTCGCGGGACGGGACGCCGCCGACCACTCGACGGTGGGGATCACGCTGGCCGCGGTGTCGCTCGCCGTGATGCCGGGCCTGTCGTACGCGCAGCGCCGCGCGGGCCGCGAGCTCGGTTCCCGCACGGCCGTGGCCGACTCGAAGCAGACGCTGCTGTGCACGTATCTGTCCGCCGTGCTGCTCGCCGGGCTGCTGCTCAACGGCCTGGCCGGCTGGTGGTGGGCCGACCCCGCCGCGGCCCTGGTCATCGCCGTGGTGGCGGTGAAGGAGGGCCGCGACGCCTGGCGGGGCGACGCCTGCTGCGCGGCACCGGTCGCCGGCGGGCAGGCGTGCGAGGACGGCTGCTGCGCGGACGACCGGTGATCAGCGGACGGTCACCGACACGGGATCGGTGGTCAGGTCGTTGACCTGCAGCCGGAACTCGTACCGGTGGCCGGCGGTCAGCAGGATGCGGTCGTAGTGGTCGCCGTCGACCACCAGGGGGTCGGTGCTCCACTGCTCGCCCGCCGTCGCGTCGCGCATCTGGACCCGGTAGAGCACGTCGGTGCGGGTCTCGCGCCAGGTCACCCGCACGTTGCCCGGCCCGGTCGCCGTGGCGGTCAGGTTCGTCGGCAGCGCCGAGGCGACGCGGACGCGCACCGGGGCGGACTGCGGGCCGACGCCGCCGGGGTTGAAGGCGGCGACCCTGAGCTCGTAGTCGTGCCCGGCCACCAGGTTGTTCAGCGTGGCCCGGGTGCCCTGCACGGCGTACTCCTCGCGGGTGAACGCGCTCTCCCCCGCGGTCACGTCGCGCCGGAACACCCAGTGCCACGTCTGCTCCGAGCGCCACCTCAGCAGCACCGCGGCGCCGTCCGGGGTGGCCCGCAGCCGGGTGGGGGCGTCGGCGGGCGCGGCGAGCCGGGCGCGGACGCGCACCACCGGCGACCGGGCGCCCTCGCCGCCGTCGTTGACCGCGACCACGACGAACTCGTACTCGTGGCCGTGCTCGAGCGGGTGCGAGCGGAACTGCGTGGTGTTCGCGATGCCGGGCTGCCCCCAGTCGGCGCCGCCCCTGCTCACGTCCCGCTGATAGATCTTGTAGCCGAGCCCGGGCGCCACCGGCGGCCAGGTCAGCTGCACCGTGCCGTCGGGGCGGGCCTGCGCGCTGGGCGTGCCGGGCGCGGGCGGCGCGGCGACCACGGCGACGGCCCGCAGGCCCTTGGAGTGCACGCTGTCCCCGCCGCCGCCGACCGCGACCACGGTGAACTCGTACCGGTGGCCGTGGCGCAGCGGGCCGACCGTGGCGCTCTGGCCGGGGTAGGCGCCCGCGGGGCTGCGGTTCTTCTGCCCGGCGGACAGGTCCCGGTAATAGATCTTGAACAGCTGGACGAACGGCACCTCGGTCCACTGCAGCGTGACCTTGCCGTCGTCGCCGGGCTCGGCGCGCACGAGGGTCGGCGCCGGCGGGGGCGGCACGGTCGCGGTCATGGTGGCCACGGGCGACATCGCGCTCTCGCCGCGCCGGTCCACGGCCGTCACGCCGAACTCGTACTTGTGCCCGTTGACGAGGAACTCCGAGCGGAACCGCCCGGGCGCGTCCCCGTCGAGCCGGACGAAATGGGTCTGGCCGGCCGTGACGTCGCGGCGGTGGACCCGGTAGTCGCGACCGCCCTCGGCCTTCCAGGCCAGGCGTGCGGTGCCCGACCCGTCCGGGACCGCGGTGAGGCCCCCGGGCGGCGCGGGCGGCCGGTCGGCGGCGACGGGCGGCCACGGCACCTCGAAGAACCGCGGGCGGTAGATCGAGGCATCGGCGTACGCGACCGCCTCGTCGAGGTCGTTGACGTTGTACGAGACCAGCAGCGCACCCGGCCCGGTCAGGTCCAGGTGCAGGTCGGCGTCGTAGACCACGTGCCCGGCCTCGGTCTCGGGCGCGCGGAACAGATAGTGCGGGCCCTCGAACGGGCCGGTGGGCGAGGCGGCCGTGTACGCGACGAAGTCCGAGCTGAACAGCAGGTTGTTCTCGTGGGTGACCAGCACGTAGCGGTCGGCCACCCGCCGTACGCCGAAGGTGGTGCCCACGCCGCTGAGCAGCCGCGCGGAGTCGTCGACCCGGTTGGACCAGCCCTTGCCGGTCCAGAACTCCCACGCCTGGCCGAGGTCGTCGCCGCGCACCCGGGCCAGGTGCGCGAACTTCATCTGCCCGGCCGCCTCGGTGCCGTAGACGTACGTGTGCCCGCCGTCGGCCATCACCTCGGAGCCCCACGACACCTTGTCGCCCAGCGGCAGCGGCCGCAGCCGGCCAGGGGCGAGCGCCGGCAGCGACAGCGTGGTCAGCTCGGTGCCGGCCAGCGCGTGGTCGAGCGGCCCGGGCCCGGTGCTGCGGTAGCGGTTGACCAGCACCTGCACCTCGTCGCCGCGCACCGCCGCGTCGCCGATCCAGTGGAACTGGGCGTCGGTGTCGTTGGCGACCAGCGACTCGGGCCGGTTGGGGCTGCCACCGTGGACGGTGGTGAGCCGGTCGCCGTCCTGCACGACCGCCGAGTTGTGCACCAGCGACGCCGAGCGCGGCCGGGCGCCGTCCGGGTCGGGGCGCCCGAGGAACGTGTCGGAGAACAGCCACAGCCGCCGGCCGTCGGGCAGCGGCACCGAGGCCGTCCGGTCGGCGCCCAGCCACGCGCCGGAGGTGTCGCCGTAGCGCTGCCACAGCGCGGTCAGCTCGGCCGCCGATCTGCCCCCGCTGCCGCCGGCCGTGACCGGCGACGCCACCGGGCCGGCCGCCGCCGCGACCGCGAACAGCACCACGACCGCCCATGCGGCGAGCAACCACCGCGCACCGATCCGCACCCTCAAGACCCCCGTCTCGATCAATCGATGGACAGCGTTGCACGCGCCGGTCGCGGCGCGGTAACGGTTCCGCGCAG
Source organism: Actinoplanes sp. URMC 104 (assembly GCF_051386375.1). NCBI lineage: Bacteria > Bacillati > Actinomycetota > Actinomycetes > Micromonosporales > Micromonosporaceae > Actinoplanes > Actinoplanes sp. URMC 104. The sequence continues at coordinate 923,145 of NZ_JBPQTO010000011.1, forward strand.
CCGCAGTCCGACGAGGACGGACGTGACCGCGAGCGCGGCCGCCGCGGTGCCCAGCGAGCCGAACGCGATGCCCGGCAGCGTGTGCGGCAGCAGCAGCCAGGTGGCGAGCGCGAACCCGGCGGCGGCGACCCACAGCGGCGCGGCCGGCCACCGGGCGCCCGCCGCGACCTGCGCGTTGACCAGCACGAACAGCACGCCGTAGACGGCGCCGGTGGCGGCGAAGACCGGCGCGTAGCGGCCCAGCCCGACGTAGTCCGGGCCGCCCGCGAGCCGGAACGCGAGGCCGCCGGCCACGGCCGCCCCGGCGACCAGCAGCACGCCGCACGCGGTCACCAGCGACAGCGCCACCCGCAGCGTGCGCCGGTCGGCCTGGGCCAGCCGGGGCAGCGCCAGCACGGTGACGACCTGCGGCGCCCACAACGCGCCCTTGGTCAGCACGGTGCCCACCGCGTACGCCCCCGAGGCGTCGAACGGCAGGAAACGGCGGGCCAGGATCAGGTCGGCGTACGAGATGACCAGCATCGCCAGCGTCGCGCCGCCCGCGGTCAGCACCGCGCGCGCGGGCAGCGGCTCACCCTGCACAAGCACGCCCGGCCGGCGGGCCAGCAGGTGCAGCACGGGCAGCACCGCGACGGCGCTCGCCGCACCCAGCAGCAGCGCGCCGGTCAGCCCCAGACCGGCGGCGAGCCCCGCGACCACGCCGCCGTACCGGCCGCCGGCCAGCACGGCCAGGCCCGCCGCGAGCGGGACGAAGCGCTGGTCGCCCTGCATCTCGCCGAGCCAGCGCCCCGCCGCCACCACGCCGACGGTCGACACGCCGGCGAGCAGCGTGGCGAGGGCGGGCAGCCGCAGCGCGAGCACGGCCACGGGCAGCACGACGGCCAGCGCGCCGGCGATCACCGCGACCGTGAGCGCCGCCGACCGGGCCGCCGGGGAGGGCCCGTGCCTGGCCCGGTGCACGGCCACCGCGATCTGCAGGCCGGTGCCGGCCACGCCCGCGATGGCGGTCACGGCGAGCAGGGTGGCGAGCGCGCTGAGGTCGGCCGCGCTCAGCTGCCGGGCGCCGACGACCGGGACGACGTACGCCAGCAGGTTGGCCAGCACCCCGGCGGCGGTGACCGCCAGGCCGGCCGCGCCGATCCCCGTACGACTGCTCATCGGAGTCCCCTAGAGTGGCCGCCGTGCGCCAGGTCAAGCGCTGGGCCCTGCCCGCCACGGCGGTGCTGGTGACGGTCGCCGTGCTGGCGCCGCTCGCCGCGCCGGGCTACGTGCTGTCGTACGACATGATGTTCGTCCCCCGCCAGCCGCTGCGCGCCGACCTGATCGCGCCGAGCGCCACGCTGCCGCGCGCCGTGCCGCAGGACGCGCTGGTCTCGCTCGCGTCGCTGATCGCGCCCGGCTGGCTGATCCAGCGCGGGGTCCTGATCGCCGTGCTGCTGCTCGCGGCGCTGGGCGCGGGCCGGCTGGTGCCCACCGACCGGCTCGGGCCCCGGCTGGTCGCGGCCGTCGGCTACGCGTGGACGCCGTTCCTGGCCGAGCGGCTGCTGCTGGGCCAGTGGGGACTGCTGCTCGCGTACGGCGCCCTGCCGTGGCTCGTCGCCGCCTGCCGCAGTGACCGGCGTGCGACGCTGCGGGTGCTCGCCGCGGCGGCGCCGGCCGCGGTGACACCGACCGGCGGGCTGATCGCCTTCGCCACCGTGCTGGTGCTCGCGCCCCGCCGCAGCTGGGTCGTCGCGCTGCTCAACGCGCCCTGGCTGCTCGCCACCGCGCTGAGCCGGGCCGACGGGCGCAGCGACCCGGCCGGGGTGGCCGCCTTCGCCGCGCGCGGCACGGACCGGACCGGGCCGATCGGCGCGCTGCTGGGCACCGGCGGCATCTGGAACGCCCAGACGACGCTGCCCAGCCGCACCTCGCCGCTGGCCTTCGCGGGCACGGTGCTGCTGCTCGCCCTGGCCGTGACCGGCTGGCGGCTGCTGCGCGACCGGTGGCCGGGCGCCACGGCGATCCGCCTGCTGGTCCTGGCCGGAGGCGGCTTCGTGCTGGCCGCGCTCGCCACGCTGCCCGGCGGCCGCGCGCTGCTCGAGTGGGCGGTGTCCACCGTGCCCGGTGCCGGGGTGCTGCGCGACGGGCAGAAGTTCCTGATCCCGTACGCCCTGCTGGTGTGCCTCTGCGCCGCGCTCGGCGCCGAGCGGGTCGGACGCCGCGAGGTACTGGCCGGCGCCCTGGTGCTGCCGCTGGTCGTGCAGCCCGATCTGGCGTTCGGGGCCGCGGGGCGGCTGCGCCCGGTCGCCTATCCGGCCGACTTCGCCGTGGTGAAGCGCGCGGTCGAACGCGACCCCGGTGAGGTCGTCTCGCTGCCGTTCGCCGGCTATCACACGTACGCCTGGAACCGCTCGCGCACGGTGATCGACCCGCTGCCGCGCTACCTGGACGCCGACGTCGTGCGCGACGACCGGCTGCTCGTGGGCGACCGCGTGATCGCGGGCGAGAGCAGGCGCGCCGGCGAGGTCCGCGAGGCGCTCGCCGCCGGCCGGCCGCTGGCCGCCCTCGGCGTGCGCTGGGTGGTCGTGCAGCGCGTCGAGGGCGAGGCCCCGGTCCCGCCCGGCGCGCTTGCCGGATTGAGGCTGGTGCATGCCGGCTCCGACCTCCGGTTGTACGCCAACGGGTCTTCGCAATGAAGTTACTAGGTGGTAACGTCCCGCGCACATCGCTACTTGTCGAAGGAGTCCCCCCATGCGTAAGGCCCTTCCTCTGGTCCTGGCCGGGGTGATCGCCCTGGCCCTCGGCGCCATCGGGTCGGTGGCGCTGGCCTCCACGTTGACCGGCTCGCCGTCCGAGGCGGCGCAGACCGTCGACGACGCCCAGGTCGTGCCCGGGGTCTACGGCACCAGGTAGGCCCGGTCCGCCGCGGCCGGCGCGGGGACGCGGGCGGCGCCCTCCACCAGGGTCGCGAACCGCTCCCCCGCCGCCGGCCAGGTGAACCGGGCCGCGTGCGAGCGGGCCGCCACGCCCATCGCGAAGCGCAGGGTGTGGTCGGTCAGCAGCCGGCGCACCCGGGCGGTGTAGTCCGCGCCGTCGGTGGCCAGCAGCCCGGTCCGGCCGTCCACGAGCGACTCCTCGACGCCGCCCGCGCCGCGGAACGCCACCGTGGGCGTGCCGACCGCGGCGGCCTCCACGATGGTCAGACCCCAGCCCTCCTTGAGCGACGGGGTCAGCGCCACCCAGGCCTCGCGCAGCAGCCGCCGCTTCTCGGCGTCGGTCACGAAGCCGGCGAAGCGGACCCGCTCGGCGACCCCGAGCCCCGCGGCGTAGTCGCGCAGCGCCGGCTCCCACCAGCCCTGCCCGGCCACGGTCAGCGTGAGCCCGGGCAGCTCGCCGGCGAGCGCGGCCACCGCGTCGATCGCCACCTCGACCTGCTTGTGCGGGACGAGCCTGCCCAGCACCACCAGCGACGGGTGCGCCGTGCGCGCCACCGGAGCCGTGGTCGTCATGTCCGGAGTGCCGTTGTGGATGATCGACACCCGTTCCGGGTCGACGCCGAGCACCGCCAGCTCGTCGCGGGTCGCGGCGGAGACGGTCACGTAGCGGCACCGGCGGTAGACCCGCGGCGCCAGCACCGACTCGATCCACCAGCCGAAGCGGGCCAGCCGCGGGCCCAGCACGACCGGCCACTGCTCGCGGTGCACGTGGTGCACGAGCGCGATCACCGGGCAGCGCGCCCACAGCGGGGCGAGGAACGGCAGGCCGTTGCCGACGTCGACGATCACCGTGGGGCGGCCGTGGCGCCGGCTGAGCGGGCCGAGGCCGAGGAAGCCGGCCAGCCACAGCAGGGCGGCCCGCAGGTAGAGCGTGTGCCGCCCGCCGCGCCGGAGGATCCGTACGCCCTCCGCGGTCCGCTCCTCGGCGGCCCCGAACGGGTGCTTGGCGCACAGCAGCGTCGCCCGGTGACCGCGCCGCACCAGCTCGCCCGCGACGCGCTCCACGTACACCTCGGAGCCGCCCCCCTGCGGGTTGCGGGTGTCGCGCCAGTTGAGGAAGAGCACGTGCCGGGACCCGGCGACGGTAGTGTCCACAATCACCCCTACTCGCGAGTAGCATTCGCGGTCGGGTCACAGTATGGGGTCGCCCCGCGACTCCGCAACGGTCAATCGGGAGCGAGATGCCGCCGGCTCTGAATTCGTCAGTGGACGGTGGCGTTCCGCGCGCTGTCTGGCGTTTGCGCCTGCTCGCGGTCTGCGCCGGGCTGACCGCGGTCGCGTTCCTGCAGGCTCCCGGGTCGACCGCCATCGATACGAAGGTGGACCTGGTCGTCGATCCGGCCGGCTGGCTCGGCCGCGCGCTGCACGTCTGGGACCCGGCCGGCACGTTCGGCCAATTGCAAAATCAGGCGTACGGCTACCTGTGGCCCATGGGCCCGTTCTTCCTGATCGGCAAGCTGCTCACGATCCCCGCCTGGGTCGTCCAGCGGCTGTGGTGGGCGCTGCTGCTGAGCGTCGCGTTCACCGGGCTGGTCGTGCTCGCCGGGCGGCTGCGCATCGGCACCCCGTGGGCCCGGGTCGTCGCGGGCGTCGCGTTCGCCCTGTCCCCGCGGCTGCTCACCGAGCTCGGCCCGATCTCGGTCGAGGCGTGGCCCAGCGCGCTCGCGCCCTGGGTGCTCGTGCCGCTGGTGGGGCTGCGCGACGGCGTGCCGGTCCGCCGGGCGGTGACCCGCTCGGCGCTGGTCGTCGCGTGCGCGGGCGGCGTGAACGCCACCGCCGTGCTCGCCGTCGTGCCGCTGGCCGTGCTGTGGCTGGCCGGGCTTCGGCCCGCGCGGCTGCGGTTCACCGCGCTGGCCGCCTGGGGCGCGGCGGTCGCGGCCGCCACCGCGTGGTGGCTGGTGCCGCTGCTGCTGCTCGGCCGGTACAGCCCGCCGTTCCTCGACTTCATCGAGACCGCCGACGTGACGACCGGGCCCACCGACGCGGTGTCGGTGCTGCGCGGCGCCTCGCACTGGCACGCGTACCTGACGAGCGCCTTCGGTCCGCTGTGGCCGGCCGCCTGGCGGCTCGCCACCGAGACCACGCTCATCGTCGCCACGCTGGTGGTCGCCGGGCTGGGCCTCGCGGGGCTGGCCCGCCGCGGCATGCCGCACCGCTGGTTGATGGTCAGCGGCCTGCTGGCCGGGCTCGCCCTGGTCGGTCTCGGGCACGTCGGCGAGGCCGGCGGGCTGGCCGCAGGCGCCCAGCGCGCGTTCCTCGACGGCGCCGGCGCCCCGCTGCGCAACGTGCACAAGTTCGACGTCGTGCTGCGGCTGCCGCTCGTGCTCGGCCTGGCCCACCTGCTGGGGCTGGCGTGGCGCTCGGCCGGCGCGTTCGGACGCGCGGCCCGCGCCCGCGCGGCGGTGGTCACCGGCGTCGCGCTCGTGGCGATCGCGGGCGTCGCGAGCCCCGCGCTGGCCGGCGGGCTGACGCCGCCCGGCAGCTTCACCGAGGTGCCCGGCTACTGGCGCGACGCCGCCGCGTGGCTCGACCGCAACCTCGGCGGTCAGCAGGTGCTGGTGGTGCCGGCCGCCCGCTTCCCGCAGTACCTGTGGGGCCGGCCCAGCGACGAGATCACCCAGGCGCTGCTGCGCGGCCGGTGGGGCGTGCGCAACTCGATCCCGCTGACCCCGCCGGCCACCATCCGGCTGCTCGACTCGGTCGAGGAGGCGCTCGCCACCGGGGCCGGCTCCCCCGGGCTGGCCGACCTGCTGTCCCGCTCGGGCGTGCGGTACCTGCTGGTGCGCTCCGACCTGGACTACGGCCGGGCGCAGGCCACCGAGCCGATCGTCACCCGGCAGGCGCTGGCGCGCTCGCCGGGGCTGAGCCCGGTCGCCACGTTCGGGCCCGAGGTGGGCGGCGGCGGGCTGCCCGGCGTGTTCGTCGACGACGGGCTGGACGTGCGCGTCCCGGCGCTCGAGGTGTGGCGGGTCGACCGCATCGTGAAGCCGGTGACCGCGTACGACTCCAGCAGCCTGGCGACCGTCGTGGGTGGACCCGAGTCGCTGCTGGCCGCCACCGCCGCCGGGCAGCTTCCGGACGGGCCCGCGGTGCTGGCCGGCGACCGGCCGGACGACCTGACCGCCGGGCCGGTCGTGCTGACCGACGGGATGCGCCGCCGCGAGGTCGCGTTCGGCATGGCGAGCGACCGGGCCTCGGCCACGCTCGAGGCCGGCGACGACGGGCGGCTGGGCGCGCCCGCCCGCGACTACCTGCCCGGCTGGGGCGACGAGCAGGACACGGTCGTGCGCTACGAGGGCATCAGGACCGTGCGCGCCTCCACGGCGTACTCGCAGGCCGATCCGCTGCTGGGCTCGCGCCCGGCCCACCAGCCCTACGCGGCGCTCGACGGCAACCCGGCCACCTCGTGGCGGTCCGCGCCCGGCAAGCCCTCGGCCGGGCAGTGGCTCGAGGTCGAGCTGCCCGAGCGCCGGACCGTGCCGCAGATCGGGCTCACCGTCGACCAGGGCACGGACTCGGTGCCCACCCGGATCACCGTCACGGCGGCGCCGAACGAGCCGATCACCCGCGAGGTCTTCGGCACGAGCGTGACCGTCCCGCTGCCCGCCGAGTTCGCGACCGACCGGATCCGGATCACCGTGGACGCGGTCCGCGACGTGCGGCTCGGCTACGGCGGCGTGGGCCTCGCCGAGGTGCGCATCCCGGGGGTCGTCGCCCAGCGCACGCTGGTGGTGCCGCCCTCCCCCGTGCCCGGCCGGGCGGCGGCGATGGTGTTCAGCGCCGCGCCGTCGACGCCCGCCTGCTCGTTCGCCGCCGGCCGCCCGTACTGCTCCGGCAGCCGGGTCCGCGACTCCGAGGACGGCGGGTACCTCGACCGCACCGCCGTGGCGCCGGTGACCGCGACCTACTCGCTGTCGCTGCGCGCCCGGCCCCGGCCCGGGTCGGCGCTCAACGCGCTGCTCGACCCGGGCGGCGCGGCGTCGGTGACCCGCGGCATCGTGCCCAGCGTGACCGCGTCCAGCAGCGGCGTGCCCGACCCGGCGGCCCGGCCCGGCGCGGTGGCCGACGGCGACGCGAGCACCACCTGGTACGCCGCCGACGAGGACACCAACCCGTGGCTGCGGCTGAGCTTCCTCAAGCCGAGGCAGGTCAACGGCATCCGGATCGGCGTGGCCGACGGTGTCGCCGCGTCGCGCGTCTGGCAGGTCACCGTGCTCGGCGACAACGGCGTCCGCAGCGGCTACCTGGACGAGAGCGGCTCGCTGCGCTTCCAGCCGCCGCTGCGCACCGGGGCGATCACCGTGCTGTTCGCCAACGCGCTGCCCGCCCAGTCGCTCGACCCCTACCGCAACACCAGACGCGAGCTGCCGATCGGCGTCAGCGAGCTCAGTGTGCTCGACGACCCGCCGGTCGCCCGCACCGACCTCGACCGCAAGCTGACCCTGCGCTGCGGCACCGGCCCCGCCGTCTCGGTCGGCGGCGTGCGGCGCACCACCGCGCTGGTGGCCACCCGCCGCGAGCTGCTCGAGATGCGCGAGGTGCAGGCCCGCCCGTGCGGCAGCGCGGCGGCCACGCCGGTGCGGGTGCCGGCCGGCGAGACTCGGGTGATCGCGGTGGCGTCGCCCGCCGCCGACCCGCTGCGGCTCGGCCTGGCCCCGCTGCGCGGACCACAGTCCGGCCAGGGCGCCGGCGAGACCGTGACCAGCGGGCGGGAGAGCCCCGTCCGCGTCGAGAAGTGGGACCCGACGCTGCGCCGCGTGCACCTCGACGCCTCAGCGGCCCAGCGCGTGCTGGCGATGCGCGAGAACACGAACCCCGGGTGGGAGGCGACGCTGGGCGGGCGCACGTTGCAACCGCTCATCGTGGACGGCTGGCAGCAGGGCTGGATCGTGCCGCCCGGCCCGGCCGGCGAGGTGACGCTGCGGTTCGCGCCCGATCGGACGTACGGGCTCGCCCTCGCCGCGGGCGCCGTGCTGATCACCGGCGTGGTGGTGGCGGCCGTGCTGCCCGCGCGGACGCCGGTGACCGCCGCGGTCGCGGTGCGGCGACGACGCCGGTGGCTGCTGCCCACGGCGGTGGGCGGCGGCGCGCTGCTGCTCGTCGGCGGGGTGGCCGCGGCCGGGCTGACCGCGCTGGGGCTGGCCGTCGTGATCGCCGTGCGCGCGTTGCGCCCGCACCTGGACACGCTCGACCGGCGGCAGCTGCGCCGGGCGCTGGGCTGGGCTCGATGGCTGCTGCCGGTCGCGCTGTTCGCGCTCGCGGGCTGGTCCACAGTGACCGGCGACGGCTCGCACACCGCCGCGCTGCCTCAGCTCACCGCGGTCGCCGCCGGGGTGGCGCTCTGGCTCTCGGTGGTCTTCTCCGGCGGGCGCCGCCGGCGGCGGTGACCGAGCCGCAGGAACGGCTGCTCGACCAGGTAGTAGCTCAGCGTGGCCAGCGTCAGCCCGCCGGCGACCGTCAGGGCGTACGTGCTGAACAGGTCGCCGGTGAACTCCTTGCGCCCGGTGAGCTCGTAGATCATCTCGAGCACGAACGGGTGCCACAGGAACAGCCCGTACGAGACCAGCCCGAGCCAGCGGGCGAGGCCGGAGCCGAACGCCGCCTTGGCCCGCGTCGGCGGCCCGAACGCGAGCGGCAGCAGCACCAGCACCGCGACGACCGTGTAGAGCGTGATCTTGACGCCGAACTGCCCGGCGGTCGGCTCGGTGAGGTTGCGCGGCCCCGCGATCGAGGTCGTCGCCACGGCCAGCACCGCCAGCGCGAGCGCCCAGCACGCCAGCGGCGCACGGCCGAGGTCGTCGAGGAAACGCCAGCGCGGCAGCAGGCCGTTGCTCAGCGACACGTGCACGGCGGCCAGCGCCATGCCCGCGCCGAACCAGATCGCGTACGACGGCAGCCACGTGGTGTGCTTGGCGGTGGAGAGCACGCCCGAGGCGAGCAGCGCGACCCAGGTCGCCGTGACCAGCGCCGACCCGGCCAGGATGGCGACCGGCCGCCCGGCCCGCCGCCGGCCCAGCAGCGCCAGCGCGGCGACCACCGGCAGCAGCAGGTAGAACACCGCCTCGGTGGCCAGGCTCCAGGTGTGCCCGAGCGCGTGCCGCAGCCCGTACGTCTGGTAGATCTGGGTCAGCGTCAGGTGCCGCAGCCAGTCCCCCGCCGAGGCGTCGTGGTTGCGCGGCACGACCAGCAGGCACACCACGACCGCGACCCAGTACGCCGGCAGGATCCGCAGCGCGCGCCGCCACAGGTACGTGCGGGCGTCCGGCAGCGGCTGCCCGGTGGCCCGGGCGTGCGCCCACGGCCGGTACAGCAGGAAGCCCGACAGCACGAAGAACACGGCCACGCCGACGTCGAGGCGGGCCAGCCAGCCGGCCCACGGTCCATTCCCGACGTTGACGCCGGTGGCGAACCCGACGTGGTGCGCGACCACGGCGAGCGCTCCCACCACACGCACCGCATCCAGCGGCGGAAGTCGATGGAGGGGCCGTTTCGAAACCGGTACAGACACATTCCGTCCCAGGGGTCGCGCAACTATGTGACTGGCGAGTAACGTGCGCCCATTATGGGCGATCGGGCCGCGCAGGCATACCGATCGGTCGATTCACTTGGAGGAGGTCGGGCGTGAGAGCTCGCTGGGGCGCCGTGCTGTTCGGCATCGGTGTTTTCGCCGTGGTGATCGCGGCAGGTTGTGCGTTCTACGTCGCGCCGGCGGTGGCGCGGCTGCCCTACGACCTGAAGCTCTGTGAGCCCGACCAGACCAAGGACTGCCTGCTGCCCAGCGTGGCCGAGGCGCAGGGCGCGAAGTTCCTGCAGACCAAGGGCGAGCCGAACCCGGTGGTCGCCGTGCGCACCGGCACGCTGCGCTCCACCACCGAGATCGCGCCCCAGCCCGACCTCACCAACACCGAGATGGAGGGCGACCTCGAGGGCGAGGCCGTCGTCTGGAACGGCTACGGCACGGTCACCTGGGTCGAGACCGGCGAGATGGTCAGCAAGTACAAGGCCTCGCTGGCGATCGACCGCGACACCGCCGCCGCCGTCGACTGGAAGGACCAGTTCCTGCAGGCCGACGGCCCCGAGGCGCCGTCCGAGGTGACCTTCGCCGGGCAGCTCTACAAGTTCCCGTTCGGCACCGAGAAGAAGGACTACCAGTACTTCGACCGCGACCTGCGCAAGGCGCTGCCGATCCAGTACCAGGGCACCGAGAAGATCGACGGCCTCGAGACGTACCGGTTCCAGCAGACCATCGCCGACACCGCGCTCGACTTCCCGGCCGAGCGACTGCAGGGCCTGCTCAACACGTTCGCCCCCGACGCGGACAGCGGCCAGGTGACGTACGGCAACGTGCGAACGATCTGGGTGGAGCCGGTGTCCGGCACGTTCATCAAGGTGCAGGAGCAGCAGAAGAAGACGCTCGTGCCCGACTCGGGCGCGCCCACGCAGCTGCTGGACGGCAACTTCATCTACACCGACGAGACGGTCGCCCACAACGTCCAGTCCGCCGGCGACACCAAGAGCCAGGTCCTGATGATCAGCCGCAACCTGCCCATCGGCCTCGCCGTGGCCGGCGCGATCCTGATGATCCTGGGCCTCGTGCTCGTCACCACGGGCCGCCGCAACGCCGCCCGCCACCGCGCCGAGGAGATCGCCGACAGCGAGGCCGGCGTCAAGGCCTGACCTCCCGGGTCGGGGGCCTCCCGAGGGGCCCTCGACCCGCCATCCCTCCGGCCTCTTCGACACGAAGGACCGAGCCGTGCCGGACCGACCCGAGATCGTCTGCATCTGCGGTTCCACCCGCTTCGCGGACGAGATGAACGCGGCGAACCGCGATCTGACCCTCGCGGGTGTCATCGTCGTCGCGCCGGGCGTCTTCCCGGGCGCCGCGGACGAGCCGATCACCGACGAGCAGAAGTCCGCGCTGGGCGCCCTTCACCTACGCAAGATTGACCTGGCCGACCGGGTCCTGGTCGTCAACCCGGGCGGATACATCGGCGAGTCCACCAGCAGGGAGATCGCGTACGCCCACGCCACCGGCAAGCCGATCTCGTACACCGACCCGGCCTGAGCGTCCCCGGTCGAAGCCGCGCGGCCGTCGGCGACGCCCGGACTGACAGAAACGGGCGGGGCCGCGCGGCCCCGCCCGAGGTCGTTCAGAGGCGGCCGGCGCCCGCCCCGGCCTGCACCAGGGACGGCACGGAGGCCGGCGGGTCCAGCGTGTAGCTGTAGTACGTGCGCGGCTCGACGACCGTTCCGCCGGCCTGGCACGTGCCCGAACCGCTGAAGATGTTGTTGCGCTGCACCAGCCGGCCGGGGTCGCTGTCGGCGTAGCCGCCGGTGGAGAAGCACGGGTAGGGCACCCCGGCGAAGTAGTTGCCCTCGACGAGCACCCCGCCGTTCATAGTGGACGCCACGCCGTACAGCTCGTTGCCGTCGAAGTAGTTGTTGTAGACGTGCACCGGCTCGCCGAAGCGCACCCGCGGATGTCGCTGGCGGGAGCCGTCGAACCAGTTGTGGTGGATGCTGACCCGCAGGTGGCCGATGTCGGTGGAGGCGGCGCCGTCGGAGTGGCCGATCAGCATGCTCTTGTCGGTGCCCGCGAAGTGGTTCCACGACACGGTGACGTAGTCGGCGCCGCGCACGATGTCGACCGAGCCGTCCACCGGCCGGACGAACGTGTTGTGGTCGATCCAGATGTGGTGCGACTGCTGCCCCACGTTGATCGCGTCGTCCTCGGCGTCGACGAAGGTCAGGTTGCGCACGATGACGTTCGACGAGCGGTAGAAGTCGAACCCGCCGCCGGTGATGGTGGCGTCCGGCCCGAGGCCGAGGATGGTCTTGTTCGGGCGTACGCCCTGCTTGCTGGTGATGGCGATGGTGCCGCTGACATGGATGACCATCGGGCCGACGGTGTCGATGGCGTCGAGCAGCTCGTCGGTGGTGTCGACGGTGACCGTGACCCCGCCGGCGCCCCCGGTCGTGGCGCCGGCCACCGAGGCGAACCCTTCGGGCGTGGCGGGCGCGGCGGCCAGCCCCGCGGCCGCGACGAGGGCGAGGGCGAGGAGAGCGTGCATCACAGCCTCCCCACGCCGGCGCCGGAGGTCACCAGCGACGGCACCGACGACGCCGGGTCGAGCGAGTAGCTGTAGTACGTGCGCGGCTCGGTCACCGTGCCGCCCGCCTCGCACACGCCGGAGTTGACGAACGCGTTGGCGCGCTGCACGAGCCGGCCCGGGTTGCTCTCCGCGTAGCCGCCGGTCGAGTGGCACGGGTACGCGACGTTCTCGAAGTAGTTGCCCTCGGCGACCACGCCCGCGTTCTCGGTGGACGCGATGCCGTAGAGCCCGATGTCGCGGTAGTAGTTGTTGTAGACGTGCACCGGCTCGCCGAACCGCACCCGCGGGTGCCGCTGGTTGGAGCCGTCGAACCAGTTGTGGTGGTAGGTCACCTTCAGGTATCCGACGTCGGCGGTGTACGTGTCGGAGTGGCCCACCAGCATGGTCTTGTCGGTGCCGCGGAAGACGTTCCACGACACGGTGACGAAGGTGGACTTGCGCTTGATGTCGAGCGAGCCGTCGTAGGCCGGCAGGAACTCGTTGTGGTCGATCCACACGTGGTGGGCGCCGTTGGTGACGCTGATCGAGTCGTCCTCGGCGCCGCTGAACCGGAGGTTCCGGATGATCACGTTGTTGCCGGGCCGGGTGGTGCTGCCCAGCTGCAGGCCGCCGCCGGTGATCTCGGCGGTCGAGCCGACGCCGAGGATGCTCTTGTTCGCGACCACGGTGACCATGTCGTCCACGGCGATCCGGCCGGAGACCAGGATGGTGTACGGGGTGTTGGCGCCGGCGTAGCGGGCCAGGTCCGCGCCGGTCGTGACCGTGACGGTCGGCCCGGCCGCTCCCCCGGTCGTCCCGCCGCTCACCGAAGCGAAGCCGTCGGCCACGGCCGCGACCGCCGCGACGGCGCGCGCGGGCCCGATCCCGGCCGCGGCGAGCAGGGCGAGCGTGGCGACGCCCGCGCCCGGAAGTCTGCGCATGCCGATCACACCTTTCCGACGCCGGCGCCGGCCGGCACGATGCTGGGCACCGACGCGGCGCTGTCCGCCGCGTACGGATAGAAGGTCCTCGGGTCGGTCACCGTGCCGCGCGTCTCGATGGCGTGGTTGCAGTCGACGAGGATGTTGTCGCGCTGCACCAGACGGCCCAGCGGCCCGCTGAAGTCGACGCGGCCGGGGTTGTTGACGCTGGAGAAGTAGTTGCCCTCCACGAACAGCCCCGCGTCGTTGGTCGAGGCGATGCCGTAGCTGTTGTCGCGGAAGTAGTTGTTGGCGACGTGCACGACCGGCGCGAACCGCACCCGCGGGTGCCGCTGGTCGGAGCCGTCGAAATAGTTGTGGTGGTAGGTGGTGCGCAGCCGCCCGGTGTCCTGCGCGGCGTTGTCGTCGTCGTGGCCGAGCAGCAGCGTCTTGTCGTGGTCGTGGAACCTGTTCCACGACACGGTCACCAGGTCGGAGCCGCGCTTGATGTCGACCGCGCCGTCGTCGCCGTTGGACAGGTCGTTGTGGTCGATCCAGATGTGGTGGCTGAACATCTGCACGTTGATCAGATCGTCGGAGGCGCCGGACAGGCTCAGGTTGCGGATGATGACGTTGTGCACCGCGTTCGCGGGCGGGGACGTCACGTCGTCGTCGACCGGCAGACCGATGGTGAGCCCGCCACCGACCAGCGATGCGGTCGAGCCCAGCCCGACGATCGTCTTGTCGGACGCCACGGGGTACATGCCGTCGTTCCGGCCCCGGGGCAGCGGGATGGTTCCGGAGACCTGCACGACGTACGGTCCGGGCCGCGCGATGGCCTCGATGAACGCGGCGGCGGTCGTCACCGTGACCACCGGGCCGCCCGCGCCGCCCGTGGTGGTCGCGAGCCCGTGTCCCGCGACGGTGGCGAACCCGTCGGGTCCGGCGGGAGCCGCGTGGGCCGCCCGGGGAAGGCCACCGGTGGCGACCGCGGCAGCTCCGGCCGCGGCGAGCAGGGAGCGGCGCCTCACGACGACACCCCCGCTCCCGCGGTGACGATCGCCTTCACCGAGGCGGGGTCGTCCAGCGTGTACGAGTAGTAGGTGGACGGCTCCTGCACCGTTCCGCTGCAGTCGGGCGCGCCCGACTCGCCCACGAACACGTTGCTGCGCGCCACGCAGCGGCCGGCCGGACCGGCGTACGTGTTGGTGACCGGCTCCTCGACGTTCTCGAAGTAGTTGCCCTCGACCACGCAGCCCGCGCTCGCCTGGCAGGCCACGCCCGTGTCGGTGTTGTAGAAGTAGTAGTTGTTGTAGACGTGCACCGGCTCGCCGTAGCGCACGCGCGGGTTGCGCTGCGGCGTCGCGTCGAACCAGTTGTGGTGGTAGGTGACCTTCAGCCGCCCGGTGTCCTGCGCGCCGTTGCCGTCGTCGTGGCCCAGCAGCATGTTCTTGGTGTGGTCGTGGGTGTGGTTCCACGAGACGGTGACGTACGAGGATCCGCGCTTGATGTCGATGAGCCCGTCGTAGCCGTCGGCCAGATCGTTGTGGTCGATCCACACGTGGTGCGAGAACATCTGCACGTTGATCGAGTCGTCGCTCGCGCCGCGGAACGACAGGTTCTGGATGATGACGTTGTGCACGGCGTCCGCCGGCGGCGTGGTGACCTCCGAGACCGGCAGCCCGATGTTCAAGCCGCCACCCGTGATGCCCGCGGTCGCGCCCACGCCGACGATCGACTTGTCGCTCGTGACGTCGTACATGCCGGCGGGCAGCGTGATCGTGCCGCTGACGCAGATGGTGAGCGGCCCGCTGGTCGCGATCGCGGTGAGCAGCTCGGCGGCCGTGTCCACCGCGACGGTGGGGCCGCCCGCCCCGCCGGTGGTGCCGTTCTGTCCCCATGCGTTCACCGTGGCGAACCCGGCGGGCGCGCCGGCGACCCGGCACTGCCCCGGAGGTGGCGGCGTGGTCGGTGTGGTCGGTCCCGGATCGGGCGTCTCGGTGTCCACGGCGACGTCGTCGAAGGAGGCGCTGGCGTACGAGGCCAGCAGCGCGATGCGGCCGGACGCAAACGTGGCGTCGGTGGCCCGGACGACCGCCGCGCCGTCCACGGAGCCGGTCAGCGCGGAGCCCCGTACGGTCAGCGACAGCGTGCGCCACGTGCCGGTGCCGCCCGCGACGGCCGCCGTGGCGAGCACGGTCGCCGAGCCGCCGGCGACGCGCTGCAGCTGGGCGGCGCCCCCGCCGGTGAGCACCAGCGCGTAGTACTCGCTCGAGGAGCGGGCCCGCGCGGCGATGCCGACCGTGCGGTTGGTGGCGCCGAAGGCGATCGGCCGCACCCGCGCCGAGACCGTGTAGTCGGTCCACGAGGTCGTCCCGGCCAGCGCCCGGGCGTTCGCGCCGGTGCTCGACTGCCGGAACGCCGGTGAGCCGTCGGTGACCACCGACCAGGAGCCACCGGAGCGGCTCCAGCCGTTCGCGTTGCCGTCGTCGAAGGTGTCGGAGAAGAGGGGGCCGGCGTAGGCGGGGGCGGTCACGACGGCGCTCAGCACGAGGGCGGAGACGACCGTCGTCGCGATGGAGATCCATCGAATTCTGGTCATGGTATTTCCTTCGGGGAATTCGCAGGAGGCGCCGGGGATGGGCGCGACGACGTAACGCCGCCGAAATCTCTTTTCCGAAGATAAGAATGGGAATAGGCGCGAGTCAATGGAATCCATTTGCAGGTAATTTGCATCCGAAATCGCGCAGCAACCATCGCACCGGCCGCTTGGCCGATGGGGTGCCCTACTATGACCGTTTCCGGCCGGGGTTGGCAACCGCTGTTTGCAGCAACAGCATCGTCGCGTCGCGAACGATCATGCGAAACGGCGGGCGGGCGCGCGATTCCGGCTTTCTCCATCGACAGCGGCCGACCGGATCTCCATCCCGGATCACGCCGCCGGTCGCGACGGCCGAGCGCCCTGACATCGAACCGGCCACTGTGTTCGGCGCCCGCATTCGTGCGTTCCGTTCCAGCGATCGACGACCCGGCAGCGGTCTACGCGACCCCGAGGCCGTCCACGAGCTCGGCCACCGCGTCGAGGAGGTCCGGGCCCATGACGAGGGCCGCGTCGTTGTGGTCGGCGCCGTCGACGGCGAGCAGCCGTACGGGACCCGCGGCTCTTTCCGCGACGGCGATGCTGTGCGCCGGCGGGACGACCGTGTCGGCGGTGCCGTAGGCGACGAGCGTGGGACGCTGCACCCGGCCGATCAGGTCACCGACCGGGAACCGGTCGCGCAGCAGCAGCCGCACGGGCAGGAACGGGTAGTGCTCCCGGCCCGCGGCGGCCAGGTCGCGGAACGGCGACCGCAGCACCAGCGCGGCGGGCGGATGCCGGACAGCGAGGGCCGTCACCACCGCCGCGCCGAGACTCTCGCCGAAATAGACCAGGGGCAGGCCCCGGGCGGCCAGGTGGGAGCGCGCGGCGTCGACGTCGTGGGCCAGACCCTGCTCGCTGGGGCTGCCCGGGTTGCCGCCGTAGCCGCGGTAGTCGAGCAGCAGCACGGTCAGCCCCCGGTCGGCCAGGGCGGCGGCCAGCGGCGCGCGGTCGAGGCGGTTGCCCGCGTTGCCGGGAGCGAAGAGCACTGCCACGTGCCGGTCGCGGCGGCCCGCCGGGGGCGTCACCAGCCAGGCGCCCAGGCGCAGGCCGTCGGCCGTGTGCAGCACGACGTCGCGGGCGCCCGCAACGACCCGGGATGCGGGCGGCGGCGCCGAGCGGTCCGGGAAGTAGATCAGCCGCCGCTGCAGCAGCCACACCAGGGCGACGAGCAGCGCCACGACCAGCAGCACCACCACCAGCGCCATCCGCAGCTTCGCCATCGGTCCATTCTGCGACGGCGCGTGCCCGGCCCGGGCGGCTGGCATCATGGGACGGTGGCCGAGGGCGACTCCATCCGGCGGCTCGCCGCGCGGCTGACCTCCTCGCTGGCCGGGCGCGACGTGCTGGCGGGACAGTTCCGGCGGGGCGGCGAGATCCCGCCGTCGTTCGCGGGCGACCGGCTGGTCACCGTCGCGGCCGTCGGCAAGCACCTGCTGATGCGCTTCGGCAGCGAGCGCACCGTGCACAGCCACCTGCGGATGCAGGGCTCGTGGCGCATCCACCGGGCGGGCTGGCGTCCCGGCCCGGCGGCCGACCGGGTCGGCGCGTGGTTCGACTTCGGCCCGGCCGGGGTGCTGGCCGCGCACGCCATGCCGGTGCTGCGGGTGCTGCCCACGGCGCGCGAGCACGAGGCGGTGGGGCACCTGGGCCCCGACATCCTCACCGACCGGTGGCCCGCGGCGGCGCCCGCCGTCGCCACCGATCCCGCCCGGCGCATCCGCGAGGCGCTGCTCGACCAGCGCAACGTCTGCGGCATCGGCAACCTGTGGGCCGTCGAGGGGCTGTTCATCGCCGGGGTCTGGCCGCACACCCCGGCCGGGCGGGTGGACGTCGCGCGGGTGCTCGACGTGATCGCCCGCATGATGCGGCTCGGGCTGCGCAACGGCTCGCAGAGCACCACGGGCGACCTGCGCAGGGGCCGGACCCATTGGGTGTACGGGCGGTACCGGCGGCCCTGCCTGCGATGCGGCACGCCGGTCGCGTTCGTGGCGGCCGGCAGCGACCCGTACGACCGGGAGACCTGGTGGTGTCCCCACTGCCAGCCGCAGCCCTGACCAGCCGGCTCAGCCGGGCGGCGTGACCGTCAGGTTGCGGCAGTGGGCCTGCAGCACGGCGAGCGCCCGCTCGCTGACGGTCAGACCCCGGCCCCGCCGGTACGAGAAGTCCGCCTCCGGGGTGTCCTCGACGACCAGGCGCACCATGGGCGGCGGCGTGTCGCCCTCCTCGACGTCGAAGGCGTCCTCGTCGTAGCTGACGCGGGCCTCACCGGTGCGGTAGCCGGTGAGCTCCGCTGCCGACAGCGCGGCCACCAGCTCAGGGGTGGCGATGAGCTGCGGCGGCCGCCCGGCCAGCGCGTCCGGCGCCCACGAGATCTCGACCGAGAGCACACCGTCGGTGTCGTCGTAGCCGTCCCAGGCCGGGTCGGGGTCGATGCGGATCCGGCGCGGCGTGTCCGTCTGTTCGGTGCTCACGAGCTGGCAACCTACCCTTACCTGATCCGGACCTGTTCGATCGGCTCGCGGCCGGGAGCTCAGTTCCGCGGAGGCATGACCGTCAAGTTCCGGCAGTGCTCCTGCAGCAGGGCGAGAGCCCGCTCGCTGACGGTCAGGCCCTGTGACGCCAGGAACGAGAAGTCGGCCGTCTGGTCATCGCCGACGGTGAGGCGCACCAGCGGCGGCGCGGTGTCGCTGGGCTGGACTCCGAAGGCGGACTGGACGTAGTACCCCCGCGCCGGCCCGGTGACGTAGCCGGTGAGTCCGGCGTCCGCCATGACGGCGACCAGCTCCGGGCCGGCCACCACCTCGGGCGGCCGTCCGGCCAGGGCGTCGGGCACCCACGAGAGCTCGACGGCGAGCACCCCACCGTCCTCCTCCTCGTACCAGTCCCAGGCCGGATCCGGCTCGATCCGGTAGCGGCGCGGAGCGCCGTTCGGCTGTTCAGTGCTCATGGCCACAACCTATCCTCATCGAATTCTGGGCTCGAACCAGTGCCCCAGCATGTCGTCGACCTTCGAGGCGTAGTCGAGGACCTCCTGCTTCGTCGGGGTCCGGCCGGCTTCCTTCATCGCGTAGTAGAACTCGTTCCATACGACACGGACCTCGCTGAGATGCACGCGGTTGTTCACGACACCCTCCGGGATGCCGCGCAGGTTCTCCAGCGAGTGCAGCTCGTCCTCCGTGAACAGGCCGGGGTACTTCTTCAGCACCACCCTCTCGACCGCGTGGTGCACCCAGACCTTCCCGCGTGCCGAGGGATTCGCCTTGAAGAACGTCTCGTTGTAGTTGTGGTATCCGGCCGCGTTGCCGACGGTGGCCGGCTTGCGGACCGGCAGAGCCGGGCCCGAGGGAAGGTCGTTCGGCACCACCCCGCACGGGATCCCCGTGACGATGTTGTGGACCAGCAGCGCCAGGCCGCCCGCCACCACGTAGTAGGTGTGCAGGTCCGCGACCGTGAGGTTGTAGACCGTCGTCCGCTGCTCGCGGTGCCGAACCCGCTCTACGTCGACGTGCCGGCCGTCCGAGGTCAGCAGGTCCGACCCGCTCAGCAGCTTGCCCGCCTCGACCCACCGGCCGACGTTGGGCGCCCAGAACGGATGGTTGCCGGTGGCCGTGAGTCGCGCGGTGCGGCCACCCGCCGGGCCGTCGAGGTCGACGGTCAAGTCGGCCAGCGCTTTGTCGCCGGTGCCGGTGATGGTGTCGGTTACCGGCTTGGCCACGCTGACGCCGGTCACCGGATCGGAGGCGAGCACCCGCTCACCGACGCGGATGGTCTCGATCCTCCTCCTCGAACCATCGGCCATCAGCACGAGCGTCCCGGCCGCGAAGCTGTTCGGCGGCGGGCCCAGCCGGACCGGGCAGCTGTCGCGTTTCCGGACAGCCGCGATCAGGTCCTCGGCCTTCTTGCGCGCCGCCTTCAACCCGTCGAGGAACTTGAAGAGCTTCGGGGCGAGCTTGGCCAGCTTCGCCGTGGCACCGAAGATCTTGCCGATCGGCAGCATCCCCACGAGCGTCCACAGGCACGCCTCGACGTTGCCCTCCATGATGCACTTCTTGACGTCGCCGATGCCCGAGAGCTCCTCGAACAGATCCCAGGCGTTCTCCTTGAGGAAGTCCAGCAGGCCCTTGCCGGCCTCGGCCTTCGCCGCCAGGTATTGAGCGCGCTCCTCCGGGGTGAGCGAGTCGAGCAGTGCCTGCTCCTCCTCGCCCTGCGGGAGCCCGCCGTTGTCGGCGACGCCGTTGGCGAGCGCCTCGGCGGCACGCCGGCGCTCGGCCTCCTCGGCCCGTTCGGCAGCCTGCTGCGCTTCGGTCGCGTACTGGACGGCGTTGTCGGCCGCGGCCGCCGCGGAATTCGCGTACTGCTGAGCGCTGTCGGCCGCCCTCTGGGCGTTCGCGGCGTCGGCCTCCGCCCGGCCGGCCGCGCCCTGCGCCGCGGCGGCGTCACTCTCCGCCGCCGCCGCAGCGCTGTTCGCCGCGTCGGCCGCGTTCTGTGCCGCCTGTGCTGCTTGCCCGGCGATCGCGGCGTCGTTGGCCGCCTCATTCGCGGCCTGCCGGGCCGCTTGGGCGTCGGCGCGGGCCTGGGCGTCGGCGCGACCCGCGCTGGCCGCCGCAGCACGAGCCGCGGCCCCGTCGGCCGCAGCTTGCGCCGCAGCCTTCTTCGCCTCCGCCGCCGACGCGGCCGCCTCCGCCGCCGACTGGGCAGCCGCGGCGGCGGACAGGAACGCCGGCTTCACCTGCTCGGCCGCGGTCGTCGCGGCGGCCTCGGCCGCCTTCTGCGCGGCGAGCGCCTCGGCGGCACGCTGTGCGGCCGCCGTCGCCTGCTCCTGGCCGATGATCGTGGCCTGCTGGGCGACCTGCTGCACGAAGTCGGCGTCGATGTCGGCGCCGGTGAACGGCGACACCATGGCGATCGCCGTGTTGGCCGGCTCGGCGATGCCCGCCGCCGACACCCGCGCCGCCGCGGCCGCGTTGACCGCGATGTCCGCCTGCAGCGCCGCGGCGACCGCCTCGGTGTTCGCCGCCTCGGCCTCGTCCTTGGTGCGGTTGGCCGCCCAGAGCGACTGCACCGACTCGTCCGCCGCCTTCTCCGCCAGACTCACCGCGGCCTGCGCCGCACGAGCGGCCTTGACCTCCTGCGCGGTGGCGACCGCGGCCTTGGCGTCCGCCTTCAGCCGGAAGGCGTGCGTCTGCTGGGCTGCGGCCTCGGCTCGATCCGCCGCCGCGTCCGCGGCGTCGGCTGCGGCCTGCGCGGCCTCCGCGGCAGCCCAGGCGCGTTCCGCGGCGCCCTGCGCGCGGTTCGCCGCCGCCCGGGCGTTCGCCGCTGCGCCCGTCGCCGCGTTGGCCGACGACCGCGCCGACCGTGCAGCGGTGCCCGCCTGGCCCGCGGCAGCATTCGCCTCGTCCGCCTGGCGCTGAGCCTCCTGCTTCTCGGCGTCGGTCGCGGCGCTGGCGACCGACGCCCGCGTGGCGGCGGCCCTGGCTTTCGCGGTCTGCTCAGCACGCTCGGCCGCGACCGCCTCGTCGCGGGCCACGCGCGCCTGGCCCTCCTGGTTCCAGGCGCGGTTCGCCGCGGCGCCGGCGGCCTCGTCCGCTGCCTCGGCCCGCTGGCGGGCGGCGCTCGCGGCGGCCGCCTGCTGCTCCGCCGCGGCCCGCTGGGAGCGGGCGACGGAGGCCTGCTGTTCGGCGATCGCGCGCTGCCGCTCGGCCTCGGCCCGCTCCGCCTCGGCGATCTGCCGCTGCTTCTTGGCCTCGGCGGCCTGCGCCTCGGCCTCCTGCCGCTCCTTGCGGGTGCGCTCGGCGGCGGCCCACGCCTGAGCCTCGGCCGCCTGAGCCTGTTCACGGGCCTTCTTGGTGCGCGCCGCGGCCGTCTTGGCGGCGTCGGCCTGACGCTTGGCGGCGTCGGCGAGCCTCGCCGCGGCCTTGGCGTGCTCCTCGGCGTGCTGGCGCCACTTGATGGCCTGCTGCGCGTGGGCCTCGGCCTGCGCCTGCGCGCCCTGCGCGTTGTTGGTGGCGATGGTCGCGTCGATGGCGTGGCCCGCCGTGGTGGCGGCGCCCTGCGCGGCGACCACGGCCGCGTTCATACCACTGACGATCAGCGACCACTCCGCGCCGTAGGTGAGGCCGGTGTCGATCAGGTCGTCGGCGGCCATGGTGGCGACCGCGGCGGCCGACGCAGACCGCTGGGCAGCCTCCTGTGCGGCCCGCACCTGGTTGGCGGTGTTCGTCTTGGCGGCGGTCAGCTCGGTGTTCTTGCCTGCGACGGTGCCGGGGCCGCGCAGCACACGGTCGGCCTGCCGGGCGGCGTTGGCGGCGCCGGCCATGGCGTTCGACGCGCGCTGCAGTTCCCGTACGGCGTCGCCGTGCGCCCGCAGCAGCCGGGTGCGCGCCTCCGACGCCCGCTGGGCCCGCTGGGCGAGCTCGGAGAGCGCCTCGGCAGCCTTGTTGCGGGCCTCGAGGTCCTTGAGGTACTGCTCACGCGCCGCGGCGTCGGCCTTCGCGGCGGCCAGGTATCCGGTCTTCCAGAACTCGGCGACCGCGGCGTCGTCACCGGCGAGGGCGGCGGTGGCCGCGGCCTTCACCTGCGACTCGGGCGGCGCCGCGGAGACCAGCAGCTGGACGCGGGCGCGCAACTGGTTGGCGCGGGCCTGCTTGTCGGCGGCCACCTTCTCGTCGCGGGCGCGGGCGACGTCGGCCCCGTACGCGAGGAACAGCTCGCGGTCGGTGTCGCTGCCCTTGAGCACCCGGTCGACCTCGGCGCGGAAGTACTCGCCGCCGGTGCCGGCCATCGCCTTGATCTTCGCCAGGTTGTCCGCGGCCTGCTGCTTGCGGCGGGCCGCGATCTGCGTCTCGAGCTGACGCTTCTCCACGTTGGCGAACTGGAAGATCTTCTGGGTGTCGCCGGTGGTCAGCGCCGCGATCGCCGCCGCGCGCACCTCCGGCTCCGCGTGCAGCTCGGCCACGTCGGCGACGGCCTTGCGCCACCGTTCGGCGGTGGCGTCCAGCCCGGTTTTGCCGTCCCACGGCTGGCTCACCACAGGCGGTACGGGAATCGGGTCGTCGCCCTCGAGCAGCTCCGCCAGCAGGCGCGCCGCCGGCGTGGAGGGCGCCGCGGAGGCCGGCGGGGCGTGCAGCCCGGCGAGGACGACAAGCAGCGTCAGCAACGCCACCAGAAGCGCGCGTAACCGCGGCAGGGGTTTCATGACCGGCATCCGTTCCGCCAGAGTGAGGGCACGTCGAAAGGGCGCGTGCACCGGAAAAGGACACGCGCGGGCACGGCCGCGGGGCGGCCGGAATCAGGTGAGGTGCTCAGTCGAGCGCTGGCGTCAGCCGGCAGGCGCGTTCATGTGTTTCCCCCGTGTATGAGCCCAAGGCTTCGACGTTCTCCGATGCGACGGCGTGATCTAAACACGAATGGCGCGCCCGT
Source organism: Actinoplanes sp. URMC 104 (assembly GCF_051386375.1). Taxonomy (NCBI): domain Bacteria; kingdom Bacillati; phylum Actinomycetota; class Actinomycetes; order Micromonosporales; family Micromonosporaceae; genus Actinoplanes; species Actinoplanes sp. URMC 104. Next base: position 946,195 of record NZ_JBPQTO010000011.1, read on the forward strand.
TCCATCCCGTCCCCGGCCATTCGGCGAACATCGACGGCAGTAGCTGCGCAAACGCGTTCAGGAAATGTGCCGCACGGCGGGTTCGAGCAGCGACAGCGTGCCCCGCCGGGCGTCGAGGGCGACCCGGACACCGACGGGCATCGGGAGGTTGGGGCCGGCGTGTCCGAACTCGACGTTGCCGAGAACCGGGATGTCGCGGTCGCCCAGCACGTCGAGGACGATCTCGCGCAGGGCAGGCAGACCGCCGGACGGGCCGAGGCCGTCGATCGCGTGCGGGACGCCCACGACCATGCCGGCGATCCGGTCGAGGATGCCGCTGTGCCGCAGCACGTGCAGATAGCTCCACACGTACGACGCCAGGCCGCCCGTCTCCTCCCAGAACAGCACTGCGCCGTCGAACCGGTCGAGCGGCAGCGCGTACGGCGTCGCCTGAGCCAGGACGATGCGGTTGATCACCCCGCCGAGCAGGCGGCCCTCGGCGCGGCCGGGACGCCAGCACTCCCACGGCCGGCCGGCGGGCAACGCCCCGATCGGCTCGGTGGAGGTTAGCAGCGTCGTGTAGAGCCTCTCGAGCTCGGCTCGGCGGCCCGCGGGCGCGCGCCGCCACGCCCCGCCGAGCCCGGGCGTCGCCAGGTCCGCGTGGAACCCGACCAGCCCCGTGCGCGCGTGGAGCACCAGGTGCAGCAGCGAGATGTCGCTGTAGCCGAGGATCGGCTTGGGGTCGGCGGCGACCGCCTAGACGTCGATCAGGTCCAGGTAGCCGAGCGCCGTCTGGCCGCCGTCGTGCGCGACGATCGCGCGCACCTCGGGATCGCGCAGCAGCGCGTTGAGCTCCTCGGCGATCTCCGCCGGCCGGGCCGCGCTCCACCAATGGCGGAGATCCGACCGCAGCAGCGGCGCACGGCGCACGCGGAACCCCATCCGCTCGAGCACGGCCACCGCCTGCTCGAGGTCGGGCTCGTAGGCGGCGTGCAGCGGACCGGACAGCGCGGCGATGACGACGAGGTCGCCGGGCGCCAGAGCACGGGGCCGAAGCAGGTCGGGCACGGTCATCGCCGCAGTGTCCCCGCGCCCGGGCACGGCTCGCTACCGCATTCGCGGCCGGAGTCAGGCGTTGCCGCGGCCGCTGATGGCCGCCACCTCGGCGGGGGTCAGGCGCAGGCCGGCCGCGGCCACGTTCTCGTCGAGGTGCCCGACCGATCCGGTGCCGGGGATCGGCAGGATCTGCGGCGACCGGGCCAGCAGCCACGCGAGCACGATCTGGTGGGGCGTGGCCTCGTACTTCCTGGCCGCCTCCTGCACGGCGGCGTTGCCGTCGAGGTTCTGGATCGGCGCCCACGGCAGGAACACCAGCTGCTCCTGCTCGCACAGGTCCACCAGCGACTCGGAGTTGCGGTCGTCGACGTTGTAGCGGTTCTGGATCGAGACGATCGGGGTGAGCCGCTGGGCGGTGCGCAGCTGCTCCTCGGTGAAGTTCGAGACCCCGATGTGGCGGATCTTGCCCTGCTCCTTGAGCTCGGCCAGCGCGCCGATCGAGTCCTCCAGGGGCACGCGGGGGTCGGGCCGGTGGAACTGGTAGAGCGGGATCTGCTCGAGCCGCAGCCGGCGCAGGCTGCCCTCGAGGGCCTCGCGCAGGTGCTCGGGCCGGCCGTCGGGCGTCCACTGCCCGGGCCCGGGCCGGACCAGCCCGCCCTTCGTCGCGATCACCAGGTCCTCCGGGTACGGGTGGAGGGCCTCGGCGATCAGCGACTCGCTCACGTCGGGACCGTACGAGTCGGCGGTGTCGATGAAGGTGACGCCGAGCTCGATGGCGCGTCGCAGCACGTTCTTCGCCTCGTCGCGGCTCTTGGGCTCGCCCCAGATGCCGTCCCCGGTGATCCGCATGGCGCCGTAGCCGAGGCGGTTGACCGTGAGGTCCCCGCCGAGGTCGATCGTGCCCGCCGCACCGGCCTGTGGTGTGCTCACTGTCCGACTCCTCACGCTCGTGCCGACCCCGCCGACGCTACGTCCGATCACCGCGCCCGGCGCCCGGCGGAGAAGAGATCTGGGTTACGTCCCGCGATTCCTTCCGGGGCGGGCCGCGGTCTGTCCCTGTATGACGACGACACATGATCCGAATCGGCTGCTGTGGCAGGAACGCGCGGCCGGCGACGACAGCCGGCCGTGGGAGTCGCTGGCGAGCGAACCCGAGGGCGTACGGGAGGAGAAGGTCGACCTGCCGAGCGGGCCGGGGCTGTGGCTGCGGCCGCCCGGCGGCGACGGCACCACGGTGCTCATGGCGATCCACGGCGGCGGGTTCGTCAGCGGCTCGATCGCCACGCACCGGCGCATGTTCGGGCATCTGGCGCTGGCGTCCGGGCTGGACACCCTGGTCGTCGAGTACGGCCTGGTGCCCGAGCACGTCTATCCGGCACAGCTCGACCAGGTCACCAGCGCGTACGCGTCGCTGGCCGGCAGGCGGGTCGCGCTGGCCGGCGACTCCTGCGGCGCCACGCTCGCGCTCGGGATCGCGCAGCGGGCCGTACCGCCGCCCGCCGCGCTCGTGCTCTTCTCGCCGTGGGTGGACTTCGACAACTCCGGTGCGAGCTACGACGCCGGCACCGACCCGTTCTTCACGCGGGAGCTGACCCGCAGCCTCGCCGCGGCCTACCTGCACGGCGCCACCCCGGACCCCTGGGACTTCGGCGCGCTGCCGCCGACGTACGTGCAGGCAGGCGGCGACGAGGCGCTCGTCGACGACGCCCGCATGCTGGCCGGGCGGGCGCCCGCCGTCGAGCTGGACGTGTTCCCCGGGCAGCTGCACACCTTCCAGATGGCGGCCGGCCGGTCGCCGGTGGCCGACGACGCGATCGGGAGGGCGGGACGGTGGTTGCGCCGCACACTGTTCGCATGACCGATGCCGGATTCGAGGCCGCGACCGGGCACCTGCGCCGCGAGCTGACCGCGCACTGCTACCGGATGCTGGGCTCGTGGGACGAGGCCGAGGACGCCGTGCAGGAGACGTACCTGCGGGCCTGGCGCGGCTGGGCCGGGTTCGAGGGGCGCGCCTCGGCCCGCACGTGGCTGCACCGCATCGCCACCAACGTCACGCTGACGGCGCTGGAGGGCCGCGGCCGGCGCGCGCTGCCCTCCGGGCTGGGCGCCGGCGAGGCCGCGGACTGGATCCAGCCGTACGCCGAGGACCGTGACGACCTGCGGCTGGCGCTCATCGCGGGGCTGCAGACGCTGACGCCGGGGCAGCGTGCCGTGCTGGTGCTGCGCGACGTGCTGGCGTTTCCGGCGGCCGACGTGGCGGAGATGCTCGGCCAGACGGTCGGCGCGGTCAAGAGCACCCTGCAGCGGGCCCGCGCCCGGCTGGCCGAGACCGCGCCCCGCCCGGACGACGTGGCCGAGCCGCGTAGCCCCGAGGCGCAGCGCCAGCTCGACGCGTACATCACGGCTTTTCAGACGGCCGACGTCGACGGGCTCGCCGCGATGCTGCGCCGCGACGCCACGCTCGAGCTCGTGCCGGACCGGCGCTGGTTCGACGGCATCGAGCAGTGCCTGCCCGTGCTCACCGACGCGGTGGGCCTCACGCAGTGGCGGATGGAGCCGACGTACGCCAACGGGCAGCCGGCCGCGCGGGTGCCGGGGTACGGCGTCGTCGTGCTCGACTGCCGGACCGACGGCATCGCGGGCATCACGGTGTTCGGCGATCCGGGGCTGACCGACCGGTTTCCGCCCGCGGGAGCGGGGCAGAATGGACGGTGATGCGCCACTACTCCGTACACCTGCAGGCGCCGAACGGTGCGAGCGGGACGGTCGCCGCCTACGGGCACTACGGCCGGCCCGTGCTCGTGTTCCCCACCGAGAAGGGCAACGCCTGGGAGTGGGCCGACAACGGGATGGTCGGCGCGGCGGAGGAGCTGATCGAGGCGGGGCGGGTCAAGCTGTACTGCGTCGACTCGTTCGACGTGGACACGTGGTCGGCGCACCACCTGCCGCTGGAGGACCGCGCCCGCGCCCATGCGGCGTACGACTCCTGGATCCTCGAGGCCGTGGTGCCGCACATCCACGGCGACACCGGCGCCGACGCCGGCATCCTGACCGCCGGCTGCTCGCTGGGCGCCTACCACGCGCTGAACTCCGCCTTCCGGCGCGCGGACCTGTTCCCCGAGGCGCTGTGCCTGTCGGGCAACTACGACCCCGGCACGTGGAACGCGTGGGGCGAGCACGGCGACGCGGTCTATTTCCACAACCCCACCGCGTACGTGGCCAACCTGCACGGCGACCACCTGGACTGGCTGCGTTCCCGGCTCCACCTGGTGCTCGTCTGCGGCCGGGGCCAGTGGGAGGACACGACCGGCGCGCTCGCCTCGACGCCGCGCATGGCGGAGCTGCTGGCCGCCAAGGGCATCCGCCACGAGCTCGACATGTGGGGCCCGGACACCCCGCACGACTGGCCCTCGTGGCGGGCCCAGCTCGCCCGTCACCTGCCGGAGTTCTGCTAGCGGCCGACTAGCATGATCGGCATGGTCGAGCCCCTGCCCTTCGGCGCCTTCCCGACCCCGCTGGAGCCGGCGCCGCGCCTGGCCGCCGAGCTCGGCCTCGGGGAGCTGTGGATCAAACGGGACGACCTGATCGGCCTCGGCGGGGGCGGCAACAAGGCGCGCAAGCTGCGCTACACCTGCGCCGAGGCACTGGCCGCCGGGGCCACGACGCTCGTGACGACCGGCGCGCCGCAGTCCAACCACGCCCGCGCCACCGCCGCCACGGCCGCCCGCCTCGGGCTGGGCTGCGTGCTCGTGCTGGCCGGCGAGCCCGCTCCGCGCGTGGCCGGCAACGTGCTGCTCGACCGGCTCGCCGGCGCCGAGCTCGTCTGGGCGGGCGACCGCCCCACCGACGAGGTCGCCGCCGCCGAGGCCGCACGGCGTACGGGCTCGTTCCTCGTCCCGTTCGGCGGCTCGTCGCCCACGTCCGTGCACGCCTACGCCGAGTGCGCCCGCGAGCTCGACGCGCAGGCCACGTTCGACCGTGTCGTCGTGGCGGTGGGCTCGGGCGCCACGATGGCCGGCCTGGTGCTGGGCCTGGGCGCGGGTCGCGTGCTCGGCTTCGACACCGGCGCGACGCCCGACCCGGACGCCGCCGTACGCCGCCTGCTCGCCGACGACCCGGGCGAGCTCACCATCGATCGCAGCCAGGTCGGCCCGGGCTACGCGACGGTGACCGACCCGGTCCGCGCGGCGTTGCGGCTGGCCGCCTCGCGCGAGGGGCTGTTCCTCGACCCCATCTACACCGGCCGTGCGATGGCCGGCCTCGCCGCCACGGCCGTCCCCGGCGAGCGGGTCGTGTTCCTGCACAGCGGCGGCGTGCCCGGCCTGTTCGGCGTCGACCAGCCCCTGGTCGGCTGAGCGGCGCTCTCCGTCTCCGGGACGGCGGACGTCATCAGCGACGGTGGGCGTCACCCAGCCGGATTTCTTCGCCGCACGTACCAGAAGTAACCGGCGAGCACGAGGTAGAGGGCGGCGAAGCACGCCGCGGCGGTGTGCTCGCCCGGCGACGTCCGGGCGAAGGCGGCGCTGGCGGTCAGCAGGGCGGCGAGGACGGCCAGGGTCACGACGATGGCCGTGTCGCTGCGCGCCCAGCCACCGGCCGGAGTCCCCCGGCCCCGTTGCGCCTGGTCCGTCAGCTCTCTGGTCAGGGCGGAGGTCGCCAGCACCACCAGGAGAAAGGGAACCACGGTGAGCCAGGGGTCCTCCGCATGCTCGAAGAGCCCGGCTCCGAGAAGGGCCGCGAGAACACTCAGCAACGCCACCCGGGACGCCCTGCCCGGTACTCGGGCCCGCTGCCCAGGTGATTCGCCGGTCATGTCGATCTCTCCGCAGCCCTTCTCGGCTTGTCGTGACGCGTGGTCAGCCGGGGACGCCGCCGCCTCGTCGAGGACGGCCGCCACCCCGGCCTGGGGCCCGTCGGTGATCCTGCGCCGACCCGGCTCGGCTTCAGGCCGGCGAACTGCGCGGCCGCCTGCGGCACCTGCAGCGCTGCGCGGCGAAACGAAATACTTCACGCACCAGAACAGCGTTGACGACCGCCGCCGCGGCGAAAGCCACGTACATCAAGGGCACGCCGGCCCGGCCCAGTTCGCCTGCGACAGCGACAACGATGTACAAACCGCCCGTGAACCAGCCGATGCCGATGGGCAGGGTCGCGATCTCGGCCACGAAGAACCACACGTCGGACAGCGTCAGCATGCCGAGCACGACGAGCACGTACGCAGCCGTCCCCACCCAGAAAGGCCGACGTGACGAGGGCGGCGGGGGCGGCGGCGCGTCCTGAGATGGTTCCACGCCGCCAGTACACCAGGCTCGACGTCGTCGCGGATCACCGACAAGTCCAGGTCAGCGCCCCGATGGGGTCGAATACGGAGTCCTGCGCGGCGGTCAGTCCGGGTCGGCGGCGCCCAGCAGGGAGCGCGTGATGGTGTGCGCCTCGTCCAGCATCTCGTCGACGGCGTGGGTGAGGTCGGCGTCGGCGGCGTCGCGCTCGTCCTCGGCGGCGATCAGCACGGCCCGGCGGACCAGCTCCTTGATGAACGAGGCGGTCATGCCCTCGGCGCGGTCCGCGACCTCGTCCAGCACGGCGGGCGAGAAGGCGAGACTGCGCGCGTAGCGGGCCAGCAGCAGCCGCCGGGCGGCGCGGTCGGGCAGCGGCACCTCGACGGCGAGGTCGACCCGGCCGGGGCGCTGGGCCAGGGCGGGCTCCAGCACGTCGACCCGGTTCGTGGTGAGCAGGAACGCCACGTCGGCGTCGTCGCTGAGCCCGTCGAGGGCCTCGAGCACCTCGAACAGCAGCGGCTGGCTGCCGGGGCTGTAGTCGCGGTTCTCGGCGACCAGGTCGCAGTCCTCGAGGACGACCAGCGCGGGTTGCAGGGCGCGGGCCATCCGGGCGGCGTCGGAGACGAACTGGATCGACGGGCCGGACAGCAGCACCACGGTGAGCTCGGGCAGCGCGCCGAGCAGGTAGCGCACGGTGTGCGTCTTGCCGGTGCCGGGCGGGCCGTACAGCAGCAGGCCCCGCTTGAGATGCTGGCCGGCGGCGCGGAGCCGGTCGCGGTGGCGGGCGACGCCGGCGACGTGCCGGTGCAGCCGGTCGAGCAGGCCGGCGGGCAGCACGATGTCCTCCGGGGTGAGCTCCGGACGCGGATGGAAGGTGATGCCGCCGACGCCCGGGTCGAAGTCCGAGCCGCCCAGGCTCAGCACCTGTCCGCGCAGCACGGAGTGGCGCACCATCATCTCGTGCACCTCGGCGATCAGCGCCGCCGCGGCGCCCGGCCGCGGGCTGAGGATCTCCATCCGTCCGGTGGTGTTGCCGTAGCGCGGAGCCGCGGCCCGCTGCAGCACGGCGACCGGGTCACCCGCGTACGAGAACAGGCGCAGGCCGAACGAGACCGCCTCCCGCGTGCTGCGCGGGCCGGTCGCGACGCTGGAGTAGTCCACCGCGCCGACCGGGAAGTGCTGGAACCGTGCCGCCATGTCCAGCAGCTCGCCGAGCGAGTGATGGTTGCGCTGCTCGCCGCCGCCGATGCCGAGCAGCCGGGCGTGCTGGTCGCGCTGCTGGATCTCGGCGAGCGCCCCGTCGAGGTCGACGAACCGGTAGGCCGGCACCTCCTCGGTGACCACCGCGATCTCCCGCGGATCGACGCCCAGGTGCTCCTGCAGCACCGGCGCGAGCGCGCGGTCGCCGTCCGGCTGCGCCTGCTCGCGGTGGTTCGCCACCACCTCGTCGAGAAACACCTGAAAGGCCGCGATGAAGTCCTGCGTACGCTGATCCATGCCCGGAAGTTAGCGAAGATCCGCCCGCGCCGAGGCCCTTCCGGATATCGACCTGCCGCGGCGGCGGCGTGCCGGCGATCTTTTCCGGCTGCTTTAAGGCCCCCTTATGAAACCCGCGGCTAGCGTCCTGCCGTCAGCGGTTTCGAGAGCTTGCCGAGGTAGTGATGGTGCCAACGATGGTCGTCGAGGGGCGTACGCGGGAGGCGCGGGCGGTCAGCCTGCTGGTCGGCAGGAGGCTGGAGTACGTCTGGCTGGGGCACGCCGTCGTGCTGACGTTCGCCGGCGGCAGCGAGGTGCTGATCGAGACCGCGGCCCGGCTGAGCGGGCCGGGTGTGCGGGCCGTGGTGGAGCCGGGCGACCAGCCGTCGGACGTCCTGGCCACGCTGCTCGGCGCCGTGGTCACCGACGCGTGGACCGGGCGTGCGGGCACCCTGACGATCTGCTTCGCCGGCGGGTCGGAACTCGCGGTCGAGGCGCACGCCGACGTGGAGTCGTGGGCGGTCGCGCAACCGGGCGGCGTGCTCGTGGTGTGCCTGCCCGGCGGCGAGGTGGCCGTGTGGGGCGACTACGAGGGGTGAGACACCCGCGGCCGGGAGCCCGCCCGCTGCCTCGAAGCGGCGGCGAGCAGGCTCCCGGCGGGCGGATCAGGCCAGGTCGAAGCGGTCGAGCTCCATGACCTTGGTCCACGCGGCGACGAAGTCGTGCACGAACTTCTCGCCGGCGTCGGCGCTGGCGTAGACCTCGGCGAGGGCGCGCAGCTGCGAGTTCGAGCCGAAGATGAGGTCGACCGCGGTGGCGGTCCACTTCACCTCGTCGGTGGCCAGGTCGCGGATCTCGTACACGTGCTCCTGGTTCTCCGACGCCTTCCACCGCGTGCCCGGCGAGAGCAGGTTGGCGAAGAAGTCGTTGGTGAGCACGCCGGGCTTGTCGGTGAGCACGCCGTTCTGCGAGCCGCCGAAGTTGTTGCCCAGCGCCCGCAGACCGCCGACCAGCACGGTCATCTCGGGGGCGGTCAGGTTGAGCATGTACGCCCGGTCGACCAGCAGCACCTCGGGCTGGGTCTTCTCGCCCGGCCGCAGGTAGTTGCGGAACGCGTCGGCGCGCGGCTCGAGGACGCGGAACGACTCGACGTCGGTCTGCTCCTGCGAGGCGTCGGTGCGGCCCGCGTGGAACGGCACGGTCACCTCGACGCCGGCGTCGCGCGCCGCCTTCTCGACCGCGGCCGAGCCGGCCAGCACGATGAGGTCGGCCAGCGAGATCTTCGCGCCGCCGGCCTCGTTGAACTCGCGCTGGATGCCCTCGAGGGCCGTGATGACCTCGCCCGTGCCCTGGTTGACCTCCCAGCTGCGCTGGGGCTCCAGGCGCAGCCGGGCGCCGTTGGCGCCGCCGCGCTTGTCGGTGAACCGGAAGCTCGCGGCCGACGCCCAGGCGGTCGACACCAGCTGCGCCGTGCTCAGGCCGGATTCGAGCACCTTGGCCTTGAGGCCGGCGATGTCGGCGTCGCTGACCAGCGGGCCCTCGTGCGCGGGAACCGGGTCCTGCCAGAGCTGCGGCTCGGCGACCCACGGACCGAGGAACCGGCTGACCGGGCCCATGTCGCGGTGCAGCAGCTTGTACCAGGCCTTGGCGTACGCGTCCGCGAACTGGTCCGGGTTCTCCAGGAAGCGCCGCGAGATCTTCTCGTACGCCGGGTCGACGCGCAGCGCCAGGTCGGTCGTGAGCATCGTCGGGCGGTGCTTCTTGTCCGGGTCGAACGGGTCCGGGATGATCTCGTCGGTCGTCTTGGCGACGTACTGCTTCGCGCCGGCCGGGCTGGTGGTGAGCTCCCAGTCGTACCCGAACAGGATCTCGAAGAAGCGGTTGCTCCACTGCGTCGGCTTGTCGGTCCAGGTCACCTCGAGGCCGCTGGTGATCGTGTCGGGGCCCTTGCCGGTGCCGTGCGCGTTGATCCAGCCGAGACCCTGGTTCTCGATCGGGGCGGCCTCGGGCTCCGGGCCGATGTTGTTGTCGGCGGGAGCGGCGCCGTGGGTCTTGCCGAAGGTGTGGCCGCCGGCGATCAGCGCGACGGTCTCCTCGTCGTTCATCGCCATGCGGCCGAAGGTCTCGCGGATGAAGTGGGCCGCGGCCAGCGGGTTCGCGTTGCCGCGGGGACCCTCGGGGTTGACGTAGATGAGACCCATCTCGGTCGCGCCGACGCCCTCGGCCATCGTGTTGTCGGAGACGTAGCGCTCGTCGCCCAGCCAGGTGTCCTCGGGACCCCAGAAGATCTCTTCGGGCTCCCACACGTCGACGCGGCCGAAGCCGAAGCCGAAGGTCTTGAAGCCCATCGACTCCATGGCGACGTTGCCGGCGAGCACCAGCAGGTCGGCCCACGAGATCTTCTGGCCGTACTTGGCCTTGACCGGCCACAGCAGACGGCGCGCCTTGTCGAGGTTGGCGTTGTCCGGCCAGCTGTTGAGCGGGGCGAACCGCTGGCCGCCGTCGCCCGCGCCGCCGCGGCCGTCGTGGATGCGGTAGGTGCCCGCGGCGTGCCAGCTCATCCGGATCATCAGGCCGCCGTAGTGGCCGAAGTCGGCGGGCCACCAGTCCTGCGAGGTGGTCAGCACCTTGATGATGTCCTGCTTGAGTGCCTCGACGTCGAGCTTGGCGAACTCCTTGGCGTAGTCGAAGTCCTCGCCGAGCGGGTTGCCCTTGTTCGAGTGGGCGTGCAGCACCGACAGGTCGAGCGAGTTGGGCCACCAGTCGCGGTTGCTGTGCGGGCGCCCACCGGTCTTCGGCTTGGGCGAGTCGATCGCGGGGTTCTCGCTCTCGCTGCCGTGCGAGGTGACGGAGTCGTGCGCGACCGGGCAGCCCTCGGCCGCCTTCTTGTCTACCCCCTGTGCGCTGGCGGAGAAGTTGTCCTGGCTGTCGCTCATCGGTTTCCTTCCGAACAATCGGGGCAGGTGCCCCAGTAGACGACCTCGGCCTCGTCGATCACGTAGCCGTGGTCGTCCGAGGCGGTGAGACAGGGAGCATGGCCGGCGACGCAGTCGACGTCGGCGATCGCGCCGCAGGAGCGGCACACGACGTGGTGGTGGTTGTCCGCCACCCGCGTCTCGTAACGGGCGGTCGCACCGGCGGGCTCGATGCGGCGCACCAGACCGGCCTCGGTGAGCGCGCGCAACACGTCGTAGACCGCCTGGTGCGAAACCTTGGGATGGCCGGCCCGCACCAGGTCGATCACCGTGTCGGTGTCGACGTGCGGGTGGTCGCGCAGCGCGGCGAGCACCGCCAACCGTGGCCGGGTCACGCGCAACGATACCGCCCGCAGCTGAGCTGCGAAGTCGGACGTCACCCCGCAGACCCTAGTCCCCTTTTCTGGAACAGATCAAGTTTTACTTTCCCGGCGCGGCGGCGCGCTCGTACAGCACGAGGGTGGAGCTCGACAGGCGCCACGTGCGCACCGCGCGGAACTCGCCGCTCAGCACGGGTGCCAGGTCGGGCCGCTCCGCCGCCGGGCTCTTCGGCCTGCCGTACACGAAGAGCCACACCCGCCGCTGCGCCCGCAGCCGGGAAGCGGCGTCCGGCGCCTCCACCGCGCGCAGGTCGCCCGCCTCGGCCGCGGACCGGACCAGCAGGAAGTCGGCGGGCCGGATCGGCCGGCCGCGCAGGTAGTAGTACATGCCCGGGCGCAGGTCGCGCTCGCGGGGGAACAGCAGCACGTCGCCGGGCTGCTGGTCGCGGGCCACGATCGCGGCCGCCGCGCGGTAGTTGCCGCCGTTGTGCGAGTCGGTCTGCCGCAGCTCCCGCTGGGCGGGCAGCCCCGCCCAGCCGAGCGCCAGCACGGCGATCATCGCGCGGGCGAGCCCGGCCCGGCCGTCCCCGGGCACCCCGGCCGCCGCGAGCAGCGCCAGCCACGGCAGCACCAGCAGCAGGTAACGCGGCACCCAGAACGGCTGCCCGGCCGCGGCCGCCACCGCCAGCGTCACCACCGGCAGCAGGGCGAGCGCGACCAGCCCCGCGATCCGGCCGCGCGTACGGCAGGTGGCCGCCACCCCCAGGCCGATCAGCAGCCAGGCCGCGCCGGCCGACCCGGCGATGTCCGCGGGCGCGGCGAGCAGGTCGTCGAGGGTCGGCGGTCCGTAGATCCACCCGACCTGCGCGTCGACCTGCCCGGCCGCGACCGCCGCGAGCGGCGCCAGCACCAGCGCGGCCCAGGTCACGCCCGCGGCCCACGCCACCACGGTCCGCCCGCGCCGGGTGCGCCACCAGTGCAGGCCCACGATCACCGCGTGCGCGCCGAGCGCGGCGAGGGCGACCAGATGGGCCGCGCCCAGCAGCACCACGGCGGTCCCGTACGCGATCACGGCGCCCGCTCCCGGCCGGTCGAGCAGCCGGTGCAGCAACGCCGTCGCCACCACGAACAGCAGGCACACGATCGCGTAGACCCGGGCCTCCTGGGCGTAGCGGGACGTCTGCGGGATCAGCGCGAACAGCACCCCGGCCAGCAGCCCCCGGCCGGGACCGAGCAGGCGCTCCCCCAGCCGCCCCACCAGCGCGGCGCTGACGGTCATGGCGATCCACGAGGGAGCCCGCAGCGCCCACTCCGAGATGCCGAACAGCCCGGTCCACGCGTGCATGAAGAAGTAGTACGGGGTGACGGCGGCGTCGATGTGGTGCCCGAGCCGCCAGATCTGCGCGGGCGTGCGGGTGGCGACGTCCACAGTGGCGATCTCGTCCCAGCTCAGCACCGGTGTGGACAGATGCCGGGCGGAGACGGCAGCCATCAGCAGCGCCGGCACCAGCCACGGGGCGAGGCGTCGCGCCACGGTCCGCGCGCGGTCGGCGGCGTCGCTCATGAGGGGCCTCCGTCCTGACGCAACAGGGACGACGGCATACCCAGCGGGGCGCAGACGAATATTCTAGCTTCGGCTGGCAATGCGGGGCGCGCCGCCGACGGGTGGCCCCGCACGCGAGCCCCGAGCCGAAGGTGGTCGTCATGGCCCTTCTCAGCGTCGTGATCCCGATCCACTCCGTGCACGGATACCTGCGCCAGTGTCTCGAGTCGCTGCTCGGCCAGCCGTTCACCGACGTGGAGGTCGTCGCGGTCGACGACCACTCCCCCGACGGCAGCGCCGGCATCCTCGCCGAGTACGCGGCCCGGGACCCGCGGCTGCACGTGGTCACCCTGGAGGCCAACGTGGGCCAGGGCCCGGCCCGCAACGCCGGGCTCGACCGGGCCACCGGGCGGTACGTCTGGTTCCTCGACGGCGACGACTGGCTGGAGCCGGGCGCGCTGGCCGCGGTGGCCGACCGGCTGCGGGAGACCGACGCGGACGTGCTGCTGGTCGACTGGGTGCGGGAGTGGTGGACCGGCCGGGCGCAGAAGAGCTGGGCGCAGCGGATCCTGCGGGAGGCGCCGGAGGTCTTCACCATGGAGGACTGGCCGCGGGTGGCCGACGTGCTCCACGTGGCCTGGAACAAGATCGTGCGGCGCGAGCTGCTGGACCGGCTGGGCTTCCGCTTCGAGGCCGGCTGGTACGAGGACCTCCCGTACACCTATGCCGTCCTGTCGGCCGCCGAGCGGATCAGCACGCTGGACCGGATCTGCGTGCACTACCGGCAGCGCCGGGTGGGCGCCGCCACCCGCACCGCCGGCGACGGGCACTTCGCGATCTTCCCGGCGTGGGCCCGCGCGCACGAGATGACCGGCCGTTTCGGGCGCGACCCGGCGGCGGTGCGCCCGGTCCTGTTCCGGCAGATGACCTGGCACCTGTTCAAGGTGCTGGGCAACCGCAACCGCATCCCGCGCGGGGCCCGCCGGCTGTTCTTCACCCGGGCGCACGAGCACTTCGTCCGCTTCCGCCCGCCCGAGGGCTACGAGGTGCCGCGCGGCGTCGAGGGCGTCAAGCACCGGCTGCTGGCGGGCGGGCACTACCGCACCTTCGAGGTGCTGCGCGCGGCCCACCGCCTGCGGGTGCGGGCCCGCCGCCGCGGCAGGCGCACGCTGCGGCGGACGCGCCGGCTGGCCGCCACCGTCCGCGCGCAGGCGTTCCGGCGCTATTACCAGGTGCAGCTGCGGTTGCCGGTCGACGAGACGCTGGTCGTCTACTCGGCGTACTGGAACCGGGGGTACGCCTGCAACCCGGCCGCCGTGTACGAGAAGGCCCGCGAGCTGGCGCCGCACCTGCGCGGGGTCTGGGTGGTGCGCCGCGACCGGGTGCGCGACCTGCCGCCCGGCGTCGACCACGTGGTGAGCGGCACGCTGGCCGCCCACCGCGCGCTCGCCCGGGCGAAATACCTGGTCAACAACGTCAACTGGCCGGACTGGGCGACCAAGCGCCCCGGCTCGGTGCACGTCATGACCCACCACGGCACCCCGCTGAAGGTGATGGGCCTCGACCAGATCCCCTATCCCGGCGGCGTGAAGGACCCGGACTTCGGGGCCCAGATGCGCCGGGCCGACCGGTGGGACTTCAGCATCACGGCGAACGCCTTCACCACCGAGCGCTGGGCGAGCGCCTATCCGTGCCGGCACGAGACCCTCGAGTTCGGCTACCCCCGCAACGACCGGCTGGCCCGCGCCACCCCGGCGGACAGCGAGGCGGCCCGTACGGATCTCGGGTTGCCCGCGGACAAGACGGTGGTCCTCTACGCGCCCACGCACCGGGAGTGGCACCGCGACGACCGGATGCTGCTCGACGTGGAGGACCTCGCCCGGCAGCTGGGCCCGGACCACGTGATCCTGGTGCGCGCCCACTACTTCGACGTCAAGCCGGGGCGCCGGGGGGCCGGAGCCGGCCTGGTGGTCGACGTCTCCGGGCATCCCCGCGTCGAGGACCTCTACCTGGCCGCGGACGTGCTGATCACCGACTACTCGTCGCTGATGTTCGACTTCGCGGTGCTGGACCGGCCGATCGTGATCTTCGCGCCGGACTGGGAGGCCTACCGGTCGATCCGCGGGGTCTACTTCGACCTGCCGGCCGAACCGCCCGGAGCGGTCGCCACCACGTACCCCGGCCTGCTCGAGCTGCTGCGCGCCGGGGCGCACCTCGGCGACGACGCCACCGCGGCACGCCGCCGGTTCCGGCAGCGGTTCTGCTACCTCGACGACGGCCGGGCCGCCGAGCGGGTGGTCCGCCGCGTGTTCGTCCCGTCCGGCGCGACGCCGCCCGACAACGATGGAGGCCGCAGTGATCAGACATCTGCCCCGGGCGTGGCGATCCCGCGTCAACCGGGTGCTCGCGACGACCACCGGCTATCAGATCGTGCGGGCGGGATCCCGGCGTCCCGCCGCGAAGGCTGAGCCGCCGCCCCCTCCCCCGCCTCCGCCGCCGCCTCCCGTGGCGCCGCCGCCGGCCGAGGAGACGTACCCGGTCGACTACGACGAGGAGGCGGTGCCGATCCTGCGCGCGGCCCTGCCGTACACGATGACCCGCAAGGAGAAGCGGTACGCGCTGTATCTGGCCACACGGCACGTGGTGCAGCACCGGGTTCCGGGCGCGATCGTGGAGTGCGGGGTGTGGCGCGGCGGCAGCATGCACGTCGTCGCGCGCACCCTGCTGGCGATCGGCGACACCTCGCGGGAGCTGTATCTGTTCGACACGTTCGACGGGATGACCGAACCGACCGACAAGGACCTGACGTACGGCGGGAAGCCGGTGACCGAGCTGCTCAGCGCCCAGCCGCGGACGGCCCGGATCTGGGCGGTCGCGAGCCTGGAGGACGTGCGGCAGGGGTTCGCCGACATTCCGTACCCGGAAGAACAGATCCACTACGTCCAGGGGCCGGTCGAGTCGACGCTGCCGGCGCAGGCGCCCGCGACGATCGCCATCCTGCGCCTGGACACCGACTGGTACGAGTCCACCCGGCACGAGCTGGCGACGCTGTACGAGCGCCTCGCGCCGGGCGGCGTGCTCATCATCGACGACTACGGCACGTTCCAGGGCGCGCGCCAGGCCGTCGACGAGTTCCTGCGCGAGACCGGCGAGCCGCTCCTGCTGGTGCCCCTGGGCCCGGGCCGCATCGCGGTCAAGCCGCCGCGCTGACCCGGAGGTTTCGGCCCGGCACGGTGGGTATGCGATCGGCTCGCCACAAGGGAAGGAATGACGACCATGCAGACCGACAATCACTCGGTGGCCCAGGCCGTCCACGACCTCGGCTCGGCGCTGTGGTTCGGCGGCTCGGCGATGGGCGTGATCGGCGTCAACTCGGCCGGCCGCGACCTCAAGGAGGGCGCCGACCGGATCCGGGTGGCCAGCTCGGCGTGGGGCCGCTACGCGCCGGCGCAGTGGGCCGGGATCGCCGCCACGCTGGCGGCCGGGCTGCAGCTGACCCGGGTCGGCGGGCGGCGCATCGCCCTGCAGCAGGGGTTCGGCACGGTGGGCGCCACCAAGGCGGCCCTCGCGGTCGCCGGCGCGGCCGCCACGGCGTACGCGGCGTACTGCGGCAAGCGGATCTCCGACGCGACGGCCGAGGCGGAACGCCGCGGCGAGCCGATCGAGGTCGTCGACGCGACCACCCCCACCGAGCACACGCCGGAGAGCATCGCGAAGTGGCAGCGGCAGCAGCGCGTGGCGCAGTTCCTCGGCCCGGTGCTGGCCGGCGCGAACATCGCCGCCGGATCGCACCTGGTCCAGTCCTACCGGGCGGGCGCCACGGCCCAGGGCATCCTGGGCCGGCTGCTGCCCAACCGCTGACGCGCTTCGGCCGGCGGCGCATGCCGGGCGGATCACCGGGTAAGCCGGTGTCCGGGAGAGATCACGGACAGGAGGCATCATGACCGACAACATCGAACGCGGTGCGGCCGAGGAAGGCGCCGGCTCGCCGGTCACGCCGACCGAGGTCGAGGCCTCGAAGAAGGCGCCCAGCGACAGCGGCTCCGACTCCGGCTCCGATGGGCCCGAGCTGAAGGAGCACGACAAGGCCGACTCGGCCAGCGGCACGGACGCCTGAGCGACGCGAGGTGAGCCGGGCGGCGACCGCCCGGCTCCCGTCGTCTCACACGCGGTCGCGGGCGGCCTCGACGATCAGGCGGGCGGCCTCCGGCGCCGGCAGCGGACGGGCGTAGTGGAAGCCCTGGGCGCGCTCGCAGCCGAGCTCGCGCAGCAGCGCCACCTGCTCGGCGGTCTCCACGCCCTCGGCGATGGTGCCCAGGCCCAGCCCGGCGGCGAGGTCGATGACGGCCTTGACCAGAGCCACGGCGGCCGGGTCGCAGGCGCCCGGCGCCGGCATGAACGACCGGTCGATCTTGATGTGGTCGATCGGCAGGTCGCGCAGGTAGGCCAGCGACGAATACCCGGTGCCGAAGTCGTCGACGGCGACCCGTACGCCGTGCGAGCGCAGCATGCTCAGATGGCTGATCGCCTGCTCGGTGACCGGACCCGAGTCCACCAGCACGCCCTCGGTGATCTCCAGGATCAGCGCGTCCGGAGGCAGCGCGGAGGACCGCAGCGCGTCCACCACCGTCGCCCCGAAGTCCGGCTCGCGCAGCTGGCGGGGTGACACGTTCACCGACACCACCGTCCCGTGGCGCCGGTGCCAGTCCGCGACCACCCGGCACGACTCGCGCAGCACCCACGTGCCGATCGGCACGATCAGCCCGCTGTCCTCGGCGGCGCCGATGAACTGGTCCGGCGGCACCAGCGGCTCCCCCGGCGGCTGCCACCGGACCAGCGCCTCGACGCCCGTGACGCGCTCGTCGGCGAGCCGGATCAGCGGCTGGAAGTGCACCAGCAGCTCGTCGCGGCCGACCGCGCCGCGCAGCCGCTCCACCGTGCGGGCCGCCCGGTCCCGCTTGTCGCGCAGGGCCTGGTCGAAGCAGACGAGCCGGTCCCGGCCGGCCTCCTTGGCGGCGCGCAGCGCCAGGAACGCGTCGCGCACCACGTCCGCCGGCATCAGGTCGTCCTCGAGCTCGCGCAGGCCGACGCTGACCGTCGTGAACAGCTCGTGGTTCTGCACCGGCAGCGGGCGCCACATCGCCGCCAGCACGTGCTCGGCGACGGCCCGCGCGTCGGCCACCGTGGCGTCCTCCAGCAGCACGGCGAACTCGTCGCTGTGCATCCTGGACACCAGCCCGTCGGTGACCAGGATCCGCAGCCGGGCGGCGACCTGGATGAGCAGGTCGTCGCCCACGGTCTCGCCGAACCGGTCGTTCACGTCCTTGAACGCGTCCAGGTCGAGCACCAGCAGCACGCCCCGGCGGCTGCGGGCCAGCGCCCGGGTGAGCCGGTCGTACAGCACGGACCGCCCGGGCAGACCGGTCAGGACGTCGTGCTCGGAGCGGTAGCGCAGCTCCTGTTGGAGCTCCGCCTCCTTGCGCAGCGCCGTCTCGAGCTCGACGGCCCGCCGGGCGGCGACCCGGTTGAGCTGGCGCATCCGCTGGACGACCAGCGCCGACGTGACCGCGGTGGCGATGCTCGGCACGATGACGTCCGAGCCGCTCAGCGAGTCCCGCACGCCCTCGTGGAACAGGAAGATGCCGGTGAGCGCGGGCGTCGCCACCACCATGACCAGCGACAGCCGGGCCGTGCCCTGCCGGTGCAGGGTCGCCTCCACCGTCGGCAGCGGGACGGCCCGCTTCATCGACGGGTGCAGGGCCGCGGCGGCGAGCAGGCCGTTGCAGACGACCCAGCCGGCGATGCTCAGCAGCGTGGGGAAGCCGGCCACGCTGCCGACGGTCAGATAGGCGGTATCGGCCGTCAGCCGTGCCGCGCAGGACGCCGCGACCAGCCAGTACGAGACCGAACGGGAGTCGCCGACGAGCAGCAGCCGTACGCCCAGGCCGAGCAGGACCAGGTCGAGGAACGGCTCGACCAGCAGGTACGCGTGGGTGTGGATCAGCCCGGTGTCGATCAGCCGCGGGTCGACGACGAGCATCCACCAGACGACCGCGACGGCGCACGCGACGATCGCGCTCTCCGTCATGCCGAGCCACGCGGCGCCGGGCCGGCGGTGGTTGGGCAGCAACGCCACCCCGGTGCACAGGATGGGGTACGTGATGCCGTAGATGATGTTGATGGCGGCGGCGTTGCCGGTGACCGACGCGGGCAGCATCGCCCAGACGACGTTGCCCGCCAGGGCCAGCCCGACCGCGGTGAGGATCAGCCACCAGCTGCCCGGATGTCGCGGGCGGTGCAGCCGCACGCCGGCGACGATCGCGGCCATGACCAGCACCGCGCTGCCCAGCATGAGCGCGGCCAGCTCGCCGAGCGAGGACACGCCGAAGGCGAGCACGACCAGCACGGCGGCGACGATCACGGCGGCGACGAGAAGGGCGGCCGCGCGCGTGGCGGCAGGCCGCTCTGACCCACGTCCCACAGTTCTCACAATCGCACGACGGACGCCCCGGGACGGGCGGAACGGCCGACTGCCGGGAACCGTCCGCCCGCCGGCGAGCCGGACGTCACGCCCCGGGGCGGCCCGGAGGCGGGGACGCGACGGGCTCGAAGACGAACACGTGGCGGACACCGGAGCGTCGGCGGTAGGTCTCGTGGGCCGGCCAGTCGGCGACCAGGCGCGGCACGTAGCGGTCGCACTCGTCCGGGGTGGCCGGCCGGGCGCGGTAGTGGCCGGTGCGCGAGCCGACCTGGATGGTGGCGTACGGGTGGGCGCGCAGGTTGAACGGCCAGCTCGACGCGGTCTGCAGGCCGAAGTTCTCGCACGCGGCGACCAGGCGCTCGCCGTCGCGGACGAAGAGGAGCGGCACCGTACGGTCCTTGCCCGTCCGGCGGCCGCGGGTGGTGAGCAGCATGATCGGCGCATCCCGGCCGCCCATCGTCCACCGGCCGCCGGTGGCCCGGAACAGCACCCGGTCGACCTTGCACCCGGCGTGCTTGACCGCGACCGCGAACCAGCGGCTGTGCCCGACGCGCTGCATCGTTCGTGCGTAGATGCCGGCCATACCTCCAGCCTCGACCGGGACACTCCGCCGCGATATCAGGCAGGCGACACGTCGCAGTCGTCGACCACTTTCGCTCCGAGCGCGGTCGCGAGCGCGGTCATCCGCCGTACGGCCGGCTCGTGGGCGTGCCGCACCTCGATCACGTCCACGTCGAAGAAGAACGGCATGACCCTGCCGGACGGGTGGCCGGTCCAGCAGGCGACCGGCGGGCAGGCGATCCACCGGACGCCGGAGGGCAGCGTCGCCTCGATGCGCGTCATCGTCGTGAAGTCGGGCTGGGCGGCCACCAGCCGCGCCCACTCCCCCGGCCGGATGGGCGCGTGCGCGTTCATGCCGCCGAGCCACGTGCCGCGGGTGAGGAAGCGCCGGTTCCAAGCAAACGCCTCGGGGCCGCGCTGCCGGGCGACCACGCAGTCGCCGTCCCGGACGTACCACTCGCCGTCCTCGCCGATCACCCAGGCGTCGAGCCGGGCGGCCAGGTCGATCATCCGGCCGACGAGCCCGGGGTCCGGGTTCTTGGCGGTCAGCCGGCCGGCGGCGAACCGGAGCTTGTCCAGGGCGGGCTTCGCGCGCTCGTCGCGGGCCAGCGCCTGCACCTCGGCATCGAGAATCGGATACCACTCGCTGTCGAACGCCATCAACGCCCGCGTGACCTGCAAGTCGTAACCCACGGCGGCAAGCATGCCAGGCCGGCGCCGTCGCGCCATTGACAGCACACTGTCATTCTTGACAGAATGCTGTCATGACAGACGAGACGGTGCACGTCGCGGTGTACGACACTCTCGCGGACTGGGAGGTGGGACACGCGACCGCGCACCTGCGGGCGCGCGGCTTCCAGGTGCGGACGGTGGCGGCGACGGACGAGCCGGTGACCACGGCCGGGGGCATGCGGATCCTGCCGGACATGACGGTGGGCGAGCTTGGCCCCGAGCGGTCGCTGATGCTGATCCTGCCCGGGGCGAGCAGCTGGCACGAGCCGGGCGGAAACGCGGTGTTCGCCGAAGCGGCGCGGCGGTTCCTCGCGGCGGGGCGGCCGGTGGCGGCGATCTGCGGCGCCACGTTCGGGCTGGCCGTCGCGGGGCTGCTCGACGACCGAGAACACACCAGCGGCGCCGCGGAGTATCTGGCCGCGACGGGATATGCCGGGGCGGCGCACTACCGGGAGGCCGCCGCGATCACCGACGGCAACGTGATCACGGCCGGGCCGACCGCGCCGGTGGAGTTCGCGCGGGAGATCTTCGCGCGGCTGGACGCCTATCCGCCGGAGATCCTCGACGCCTGGTACCGGCTGTTCGGGGAGTCGGACGCGAGCGCCTACCCGGTGCTGGCGGCGGCAGCGCCCCGATGAGCGCGGGCCGGGGCGGCGCGAGTACCAGCGCGGACCCGAGCGGCACGAGCGCGGGCGCGGGCCCGAGCGGCACGAGCGGGAGCGCGGGCCGGGGTGGCACGGAAGCGGGCGCGGCGGGGCGGGGGGCTGGGGGCGGGGAGGCGCCGGCGTTGTTGTCCGGTGCGGCGCTGGCTGCGTTTCGGCTCAACGGGCAGTTTCTGGTCGTCGCGGAGGCGCTTGCCCGGCCGGCGGGGCTGACTGCGGCGTGGTGGCAGGTGCTGGGCGCGGTGGTGGGCGGCCCGCTGCCGGTGGCGGGGATCGCCCGGGCGATGGGCATCACGCGGCAGAGCGTGCAGCGCATCGCCGATCTGGTGGTCGACAGGGGGCTGGCGGAGTACCGGCCCAACCCGGCGCACGCGCGGGCGAAGCTGCTCGCGCTGACCGACGCGGGGCGCGAAGCCCTGGACCGGATCGGGCCGGGGCACCGCGTCTTCGCGGAACGGCTGGCCGCCGAGCTCGGCGAGGACGACCTGCGGGACGCGCTGGCGGCGCTGGAGAGGCTCTCCGCCGCGCTCGAAGTGCTCGAGCTGCAGCCGCGCGGCGCCGGACGGGGATGGGAGGTGTCCCACCCCCGGGCCGGACGGGCGTCTATCGGCGGAACTGGAACCAGTTGACGTTGACGAAATCGTTGGGCTGGCCGCTGGTGAAGGTCAGGAAAACGGTGTGCCGGCCGGTGACGTTGGCGACGTTGCCGGGCACCGAGCGCCAGCTCTGCCAGCCGCCGGTGTTGCCGATCGCGAAGCTGCCGATCGGGGCGTTGCCGCGGTTGTCGACCCGGACCTCGACGAGGCCGCTGACGCCGCCCGCGGCGCCGGACGCCACGCGGGCCACGAAGTCGCGGACGCCGCCCGAGCCGAAGTCGACGTTGTCGAACTGCACCCAGTCGCCGGTGCGGATGGTGCCGATGTTCTGGCCACCCTCGCTCGACGTCTCGACGATCACGCCGGACTGGGCGTTGAACGACTCGGCCTGGATCTGGGCGTAGGCGTCGCGGACGCCACCCGGCGGCGGCGTGGTGGGCGGCGGCGTGGTGGGCGGCGGGGTCGTGCCGCCGCCGCGGGTGTAGACGGCCACGTAGTCGACCAGCATCGGGTGGCCCGGCACGGTCGCCGCGGTGGGTGTGCCGAAGCCCGCGACCCCGTTCGGGAACCCGCCGCCGATCGCCACGTTGAGCAGGATGTGGTAGCCGGCGTGCCCGGTCATGTTCGTCCAGTGCGGCTCGCCGACCTGGTTCTGGTTCACCGCGTGGAACTGCTGGCCGTCGACGTACCACCGCAGCTGGTTCGGCGACACCGAGCGGTCCCACTCGAAGGCGTACGTGTGGAAGTTGCCCTGGCAGGCCGAACCGGGGCAGGCCCGGGAGGCGCCGAGGCCGTTGGTCTCGTTGCACGGCCCGCCGGGGTTGACGCCGCAGTGCAGCACGCCCCACACGGAGTTGAGGCCGTTGACGTTCTCCATGATGTCGAACTCGCCGATGGCCGGCCAGCTGTAGCGGTCGCTGCGGTACGGCGCGCCGAGCGCCCAGAACGCGGGCCAGTAGCCGAGCGCCGCGTTGCCGGTGACGTTGGGCATCTGGATGCGGCCCTCGATGCGCAGCACGCCGTTCGCGGGCGCCTTGAAGTCGGTGCGCTGGGTCTCGATGCGCGCCGAGGTCCACTGCCCGGCGCTGTTGCGCAGGGGCGTGATGCGCAGGTTGCCGCCGCCGTCGTGGGACAGGTTGCTGGTGCTGCTGGTGTAGGTCTGGATCTCGCCGGTGCCCCACTGCGGCGGGCCGCCGGGGTAGCTCGTGCCGGTGTCGATGATCCAGTTGGAGCCGTTGGGGAGGGTGTTCGCGGCGCCGGTGAAGTCGTCGGCCCACACCTGGGTCCAGCCCGACGGCGGGGGCGGCAGGGCAGCGTGGGCGGAGACGGCGAGGACGCCGGATCCGCCGAGGGCGACGGTGAGGGAGGCGGCGGCGAGGAGGCGGGTGCGAAGTGTCATGGCGAACCCTTCGTTCTCCGTGAGAGCGCTCCCCGAAGTTTCGAAAGTGTTACGCGCCGTTGTCAATATAGACAGTCATCGAACAGCCCGTTCGTGCCCGCCGGCGTGTACCGGCGGGCATCCGGGGGTCAGCCCTGAGCCTCGATCGCGACCGGCTGCCACTCGCGCCACTCGGCGAGGCGCGACTCGTAGTCCGCGGTGGCGATGCCGAGCGGGGCCTCGCCGAAGAACACGCGCAGCGGCGGGTTCTCGGCGTCGACGATCTTGAGGATGGCGGTGCGGGTGGCGGACGGGTCGCCCGGGTTGGCCACCCGCTTGCTGCGGGCCTCGGCGGCGATCTCGCGCACCTTCTCGTACGCCGGGGAGGCGGTGGCGTGCTTGGCCGAGGAGCCGCCCCAGTCGGTCGAGAACCCGCCCGGCTCGACCAGCGTGACCTTGATGCCGAACAGCGACACCTCCTGCGCCAGCGCCTGGCTGAAGCCCTCGAGGGCCCACTTGGAGGCGTTGTAGATGCCGATGTTCGGGAACGCGGAGATGCCGCCGATCGACGACACCTGGATGATGTTGCCGCCGCCGCTCTCGCGCAGGTAGGGCAGCGCGCCCTGGGTGACCCACAGCGCCCCGAAGACGTTGGTCTCGAACTGGGCGCGGGCCTCCTGCTCGCTGATCTCCTCGATCATGCCGAACTGGCCGTACCCGGCGTTGTTGACGACCACGTCGAGGCGGCCGAAGCGATCGAACGCCTGCTTCAGCGCCGCCAGCACGGCCTCGCGGTCGGTGACGTCGAGCTCGATCGGCAGCACGTTGTCGCCGTGCTTGCTCGCCAGCTCGTCGAGCGAGCCCACGTTGCGGGCCGTCGCCGCGACGCGGTCACCGCGGTCGAGAGCGGCCTCGGCCCACTCGCGGCCGAAGCCGCGGGAGGTGCCGGTGATGAACCAGGTCCTGGCCATCGGTACGTCCTTTCTCCGGTTGTCTACCCCAGTCATATCTCAAGATCGGCCGGCCGCACTTTTCGCATTCCCGAACCGGCTCATCTGTGCTTGCGAAAGCCGGGGTGTTGACCGGCTTCGCTGCCCGGCGGGAGGCTCGAACTCGCCCGCCACCAGCCACCCTGCCAGCGCGAATGCCGCGCGCCGCCGGTGTGCGCCCCACCGGAGGGAGACCACATGCAAATACCCGCCACACCGCCCGCCGGGGTGAGCCGGCGAACCCTGCTGCGGGGGCTGACGGCCACCGCGGGGCTGGGCGCCGCCGCGGCCCTGTCGGGATGTTCGTCGGACGTGCTCAGCGGCCTGACCGCTTCCCGCGAGACGGCCGGCTCGCTGGACTACTGGAACCTGTTCGGCGGCGGCGACGGCGTGCGGATGCAGCAGATGCTGCAGACGTACCAGCGCGACAACCCGCAGGTCGAGCTCGGCGCCGTGACGCTGGCGTGGGGCAACCCGTACTACACCAAGGTGTCGCTGGCGACGATCGGCGAGAAGCCGCCGGACGTGGCCGTGTCGCACCTGACCCGGATGAAGAGCCTGGTCGAGGCCGACCTGCTGACCGAGCTCGACCCGGCGGTGCTGACCCGGCACGGCCTGAGCCCCGACCGGTTCACCCAGAAGACGTGGGAGGCCGGGCTCGTCGACGGGCGCATCTACGCCATCCCGCTGGACACCCATCCGTTCGTCCTGTTCTACAACACCGACGTCTGCCGCAAGGCCGGGCTGCTGGACGCCGGCGACAAGCTGGCGCCGCTGGACAGCCCGGACGCCTTTCTGGACGCCATGCGCAAGGCCAAGCAGGTCACCGGCGCGTACGGCGGCGTCGTCGCGTTCATCAGCGAGACGGCTACCCCGTGGCGTCTGTTCCAGTCGTTCTACTCGCAGCTGGGCGGGCAGATGATCGCCGACCGGGGCCGCGAGGTGGTGATCGACGACGCGAAGGCCGTCGAGGTGCTGACGTTCCTGCGCAGCCTGACCAGCGGCGGGCTCTTCCCGTCGGCGGCCGACTACCAGGGTTCGATCGCCATGTTCGCCGAGGGGCAGGCCGGGTTCTTCCTGCAGGGCGAGTGGGAGATCTCGACGTTCCAGACGGCCAAGACGCCGTTCTCGATGACGCTGCTGCCCCACGTGTTCCGCGAGGGCCCGTACGCCGTGCAGGCCGACTCGCACACGTTCGTGCTCCCCCGGCATCCGGACAACAGCCCGGAGCGCCTCGACCGGGCGCTCGGCTTCGTCTCCGCCATGCTCGCGCAGAGCAAGACCTGGGCCGAGGGCGGGCACGTGCCCAGCTGGCGGCCGTTCCTGGAGAGCGCCGAGTACCGGCAGATGAAGCCGCAGTCCAACTACGCCTCGGCCGCCGAGGCCGCCGCGTACGACGCCGAGGGCTGGTACTCCGGCTCCGGCTCGAACTTCGAGATCGTCACGGGCTCCGCCATCGGCGCCGTCCTGGCCGGTCAGGTCGCGCCCGCCGCCGCGGTGCGGCAGATGCGCTCCGCGCTGAGCGGGCTGGCCCGTACGTCGTCACCGATCTGACCGACCGGAGGTCGCTGGTGTCCACCGAGACCGTCACCCACCGCGCCCGGCCGGCCGAGGCGCCGAGCCGTCCCGTGTCCGCCGCGCAGGGCCAGGGCCGCCCCGCCATGGCCTTCCTGCTGCCGTTCGCCGTGCTGTACCTGGCCTTCATCATCGGCCCGGCCGTGTACGGCCTGATCATGAGCTTCTTCGACGCCAGCCTGGTGCGGCCGGGCCTGGGCGGCTTCGCCGGCTTCGGCAACTACGCGGAGGCGCTGCAGGACAGCGACTTCTGGTCGTCGCTGTGGCACACGCTGTGGTTCACGATCCTCACCACGCCGCCGCTGATCCTGCTGGCGTTCGTGTTCGCGCTGCTCGCCGACCGGGTCGGGCGCGGACGCTGGTTCTTCCGGCTGGCGTTCTTCGCGCCGTACATCCTGCCGTCCGCCGTCATCTCGCTGATCTGGATCTTCATGTACACGCCGGGGCTGGGCCTGCTCGAGGCCGGGCTCGGCAAGGTCGGCATCACCGCCCCCGCCTGGCTCGGCGACCCGAACTGGGCGATGCCGTCGCTGGCCATCACGACCGTCTGGTGGACGCTGGGCTTCAACTTCATCCTCTACCTGGCGGGGCTGCAGGAGATTCCGCGCGAGCTGTACGAGGCGTCCGCCATCGACGGCGCGAGCCCGTGGCAGCAGATCCGGCGGATCACCATCCCGATGCTCGGCCGCACCACCACGCTGGTCGCGGTGCTCCAGGTCATCGCGTCGCTCAAGGTCTTCGACCAGATGTACATCATGACCGCCGGCGGCCCGAACTTCGCCACCCGCTCGATCCTGCAGTACGTCTACGACCAGGGCTTCACCAACTTCCGGCTCGGCTTCGCCTCCGCCGTCTCGATGCTGTTCTTCCTCGTCGTGCTCGCCGTCTCGGCCGTGTGGTTCACGATCGTCCGGCGCCAGGAGAAGGAGGTCTGACCGTGGCCAACCCGACCATCGCCGCGCCGGGCGACCTCGCCACGGAGACCGCCGGCGCCGGCGTCACCCAGGCGAAGATCGACTTCAGGCACAAGCTGTTCAACCGCATCTGCTTCGGCGTGCTGATCGCGTTCGCCCTGCTCTGGCTGGTGCCGCTGGCGTGGGCCGTCGACACCGCGCTCAAGCCGAACGCCGAGACCACCCGGACGACCTGGCTCATCGACAACCCCACGTTCGCCGCGTTCCAGCGGGTGCTCGACGACACCGCGATCCTCAACTGGTTCGGGGCCAGCCTGATCACCGCGACGTTGACCGCGTTCGGCACGGTCGTCACGGCCAGCCTGGCCGCGTTCGCCGTCTCGCGGCTGCGCTTCCGCTTCCGCAACGTGGTGTTCTGGGCGATCCTCGCCGGCATCATGATCCCCAGCCAGGTGCTGATCGTGCCGCAGTTCCGCGAGATGGACGCGCTCGGGCTGCTCAACACGTACTGGGCGGTCAGCCTGCCGCAGATCCCGACCGCGGTCGCGATCTTCATCTTCAAGCAGTTCTTCGACGGGCTGCCGCGCGACCTGGAGGAGGCGGCCCGCATCGACGGGGCCGGCTGGTTCCGCATCTACCGGCAGGTGGTGATGCCGCTGGCCCGTCCGGCGGTGGCGGCGGTCGCCATCTTCACGTTCGTCACGTCCTGGAACGACCTGCTGTGGCCGCTGCTGGTGCTCACCAACCCCGACCTGATGACCGTGCCGGTCGGGCTCGCCACCGTGCAGGGCGCCTTCGGCATCCGCTACGCCGACACGATGGCCTCGGCCGTGCTCGGCGCCATCCCGCTGGTCGCGGTGTTCCTGCTGTTCCAGCGCAACATCGTCGAGGGCATCGCCGGCACCGGCTTGAAAGGCTAGGAGATCAGTCGTGCACTCTGCATCGCTCACCGTGGACCCCGCGTTCCGGATCGGCGCCGTCGACCCGCGGCTGTACGGCTCCTTCGTGGAGCACCTGGGCCGCTGCGTCTACACCGGCATCTACGAGCCGGGTCACCCCACGGCCGACGCGGACGGGTTCCGGCAGGACGTCGTCGAGCTGGTCCGCGGCATCAACGTGCCGATCGTCCGCTACCCCGGCGGCAACTTCGTCTCGGCGTACGACTGGGAGGACGGCATCGGGCCGGTGTCCGAGCGGCCCACCCGCATCGACCTGGCCTGGCGGTCGCTGGAGACCAACCACGTCGGCGTCGACGAGTTCCAGCGCTGGGCCGCGCAGGTGGACGCCGAGACGATGATGGCCGTCAACCTGGGCACCCGCGGGATCGACGCGGCGCGGGCCTTCATCGAGTACTGCAACCACCCGTCGGGCACGGCGTGGTCGGACCGCCGCCGGGCCAACGGGGCCAAGGACCCGTACGGGATCAAGGTCTGGTGCCTCGGCAACGAGATGGACGGGCCCTGGCAGATCGGCCACAAGAACGCCCTGGAGTACGGGCGGCTCGCGGCCGAGACGGGCAAGGCGATGCGGCTCGTGGACCCGGGCATCGAGCTGGTCATCTCGGGCAGCTCGCACAGCCGGATGCCCACCTTCGGCACCTGGGAGCGGATCGCGCTCACCGAGGCGTACGACACCGTCGACCACATCTCGATGCACAGCTACTACCAGCAGCACGGCGACGACCGGGACAGCTTCCTGGCCGCGGCCGTGGACATGGACCGGTTCATCGACGCGATCGTCGCGACGGCCGACCACGTGCGCGCGGTGGGGCGGCACTCCAAGCGGCTGACCATCGCGTTCGACGAGTGGAACGTCTGGTACCAGAGCCGCTTCCCCGGCGAGGAGAACCTGCCGATCGCCGAGGCGCCCGCGCTGCTCGAGGACGTGTACTCGGTCACCGACGCGGTCGTGGTCGGCAACCTGCTGATCAGCCTGCTGCGCCACGCCGACCGGGTGAAGATCGGCTGCCAGGCCCAGCTCGTGAACGTGATCGCGCCGATCATGACGGCGACGGGCGGGCCGGCGTGGCGGCAGAGCATCTACCACCCGTACGCCCTGACCTCGCGCCACGGCCGCGGCACCGTGCTGCGGCTGGAGGCCCAGTCGCCCACCCACGAGACGGCGGTGCACGGCGAGGTGCCGCTGCTCGACGCCGTGGCCGTGCTCCAGGACGACGACGAGGGCCTGGCGCTGTTCGCCGTCAACCGCGACCAGCACGAGCCGATGACCGTCGACGTCGACCTGCGGGCGCTGCCGCACCTGACCGGCGGCGAGCACGTGGCGATCGCCGACGACGACCCGGACGCCGTCAACGACCGCGACAACCCCGACCGCGTCGCCCCCCGACGCCTTGCCGAGCCCCGGCCGGACGGCGGGCGCCTGCAGGTGGAGCTGCCGCCGCTGTCGTGGAACCTGATCCGCCTCACCGGACGGACGGCGTGATGTCCGGCCCGCTTCTGCCCACCGCCGGGGCCCTCGGCCGGCTGCGTCCCGTGCCGTCCGGCTCCGCCCGCATCACCGGCGGGTTCTGGGCCGCCCGACAGCAGGCCAACCGCGAGTCGGCGATCGCCTCGGGGCCGGAACGGCTGGAGAAGGCCGGCAACCTGGACAACCTGCGGATCGCCGCCGGGGAGCGGGAGGGCGGGACCCGCGGGCTGATCTTCATGGACTCCGACGTCTACAAGTGGCTGGAGGCGGCCGCGTGGGAGTACGCCCGCCGGCCCTCCGACGAGCTGCTGCGGGCCCAGCGCGAGATCACCGCCGTGGTCGCCGCCGCGCAGGAGCCCGACGGCTACCTGAGCTCGGTGGTCAAGGCCGAAGGCAAGGGGCGCTACCACAACCTGCCGTGGAGCCACGAGCACTACTGCGCGGGGCACCTGTTCCAGGCCGCGGTCGCCCAGGTGCGCTCGACCGGCGACCGCGCGCTGCTCGATGTCGCGACCCGGTTCGCCGACCACCTCGTGGCGACCTTCGGCGAGGACAAGCGGCACGACGTCGACGGGCACCCCGAGGTCGAGACGGCACTGGTCGAGCTGTTCCGCGAGACCGGCAACCGGTCCTATCTGGAGCTGGCGCGCTACTTCGTCGACGCCCGCGGCCACGGGCTGATGGCCGGGTACGGCGAGGAGCCCACGTACTTCTCCGACCGGGTGCCGGTGCGCGAGCAGACCACCGTCGAGGGGCACGCCGTGCGCGCGGTCTACCTGGGCGCGGGCGCCGCCGACGTGGCCGTCGAGCTGCAGGACGAGGAGCTGCTCGATGCGCTCACCCGGCAGTTCGCCGACATGCTCGCCACCAAGACGTACCTCACCGGCGGGCTCGGCTCGCGCTGGGACCGCGAGTCGTTCGGCGACCCGTACGAGCTGCCGCCCGACCGGGCGTACGCGGAGACCTGCGCGGCCGTCGGCGGCGTGCACTGGGCCTGGCGGATGCTGCTGGCCACCGGCGACGCGCTCTACGCCGACGTGGCCGAGCGGATGCTGCACAACGGCTTCGCCGCGGGCGTCTCGCTGAGCGGTGGCGAGTACTTCTACGTCAACCCGCTGCAGCTGCGCTCGGGCGCGCACGCCGACGAGAACCGCAGCCCCGCGCACGGCCGGCGCGGCTGGTTCGACTGCGCCTGCTGCCCGCCCAACGTGATGCGGACGCTGGCGAGCCTGGACAGCTACCTGGCCACTACCGACGACGACGGCGTGCAGCTGCACCTGTACGCGCCGAGCGAGATCAGCGCGGACGGCAGGCGGCTGAGCGTCGAGACGGAGTACCCGTGGGACGGCCGGATCCGGGTGCGGGTCGACGAGACGCCGGACGGCGAGTGGACGCTCGCGCTGCGCGTGCCGGGCTGGGCGCGGGGCGCGACGCTGACCGTGGCGGGCGAGCAGCAGCCGGCCGGCCCCGGCGCGTACGCCACCGTCCGCCGCACCTGGCAGGCGGGCGACGTCGCCGAGCTGGTGCTGCCGATGGACGTGCGGGTGGTGGCCGCCGACGAGCGCATCGACGCCGTCCGCGACTGCGTCGCCTTCGAGCGCGGCCCACTGGTGTACGCCTTGGAGCAGGTGGACCAGCCCGACGGCGTCACGGTCGACGACGTGCGCGCCGACCCGGAGGGCGAGCTCACCGCGGAGCACCGGCCCTACCTGCTGGGCGGCGTCACCGTCGTCACGGTTCCCGGCTGGGCGCGGCGCCACGAGCCCGAGCCGTGGCCGTACGGGGCCGCCGCGGCGGGCTCCGGCGGGGCGGTGCGGCTGACCGCCATCCCGTACTTCGCCTGGGCGAACCGCGACATCGGCCCGATGCGGGTGTGGTTGCCGCGATGAACCGGCGGGGCGTGCTGAAGCTGGCCGGCGTCGGCGCGGCGGGCGCGCTGCTGCCGGCCTGCGGGGCGACGCTGCCGGAACCGGACGTCACGGCCGCCGGCTTCGGCGAGGGCGCGACCGGCACCGTACGGCTGTGGTGCCGGTCCGCGACCCGGACCGGCGCGGAGGTGATCGTCGACCGCTTCAACCGGTCGCAGCGCCGGCTGCGCGTCGAGCTCACGCCGGTGCTCGACAGCCAGTACGTCACCA
This sequence comes from Actinoplanes sp. URMC 104, assembly GCF_051386375.1. NCBI lineage: Bacteria > Bacillati > Actinomycetota > Actinomycetes > Micromonosporales > Micromonosporaceae > Actinoplanes > Actinoplanes sp. URMC 104. The sequence goes on from NZ_JBPQTO010000011.1 coordinate 977,276, forward strand.
AGCTGGCCACCGCGATCCGCGGCCGCCGGGTGCCCGACGTCGTGGACATCGACGACATCAACTCGATGCTGTTCCTGTTCCGCGACGCGTTCACCGACCTGACGCCGCTGATCGACGCGCTGCCGTACCGCGACGCGCTCAGCTCCGGGCACCTGCGCCTGGCGACCCGCGGCGGACGGGCGTACGCCGTGCCGTTCCTCGCCGACAACTCGGCGCTGTTCTACAACCGCGACCTGCTGCAGCGTGCCGGTGTCGACGAGCGGTCGCTGACCGGCTTCGACGGCTACCTCGAGGCCGCCCGGCGGGTCCGCGCGCTCGGCCCGGACGTGTACGGCTGGACGATCGCCGGCAACTCCCCCGGCGTGCTCGGCTTCGTCGTGCAGCCGCACGTGTGGGCCACCGACCAGCGCCTGATCGCCGGCGAGGTCGGCGCCCAGCGTGGCAACATCGCCGGCAACCCGGCCCTGCGCCGCACGCTCGAGCTCTATCGGACGCTGTGGCGCGAGAACCTGCTGCCGCGGCCCAACTTCGCCGACATCGCGGCCGCCTGGGGCAGCGACTTCCGCGCCGGGAAGGTCGGGCTGTTCCCGGCCAACTACGCGGTCGCGGTGCTGAACGCCGACGAGAAGATGCGCGAACGTACCGGGGTGGCGCTGCTGGCCGGGCCCGACGGCGGGCAGGCGTTCTTCGCCGGCGGCGACAACTTCGCCATCCCGCGCGGCGCAGGGAACGCGTCGGGCGGCTGGGAGTTCGTGAAGTTCGCGCTCGACCTGGCGCAGCAGGCGGCGCTGCCCAGCGGCGGGTACACGCCGGTGCGCTCCGACGTGGCGACCCCCGAGTTCCGCCGCGAGTTCCCGCAGGCAGTGGCGCCGCTCGACCGGCTCGAACGCGGCTACGCCCCGCCCACGCTGGCCTACAACCTGCTGTTCAACCAGCCCGACAGCCCGTTCATCGCGATGTTCCGGCGCGCCACGTTCGACGGTGACCTCGACGGCGCACTGGCCGAGGGACAGGCGGGCTTCGACCGCATCCTGGAACAGGCGCAGTTGTGAGGTGAGCACACCATGGCCCTGTCCGAAGCCACGACACGCGCCCCGGCGGCCGCAACCGCACCACCGCGACGCCGGCGTGGCTCGCTGACCCACCCCACCCGGGTCGCGTGGACGATGGTCACGCCCGCGCTGGCGTTCGTGATCGCGTTCGTCCTGCTGCCATTGGTGTTCGCGGTCTACATCTCGCTGACGAACTGGCCGCTGATCGGCTCGTACGACTTCGTCGGCCTGGACAACTACGCGGCGATGTTCCGCGACACCGCGTTCGGCCAGTCGGTGCTCTACACGCTGCTCTACACCGCCATCGTCACCGTGCCGATCCTGCTGGTCGGCTATGCCATGGCGGTGGTCGTGCGCGGCCGGCGGCGCGGCTCCACCTTGCTGCGGACGATCTTCTTCCTGCCGTACGTCATCGGCCTGAGCACCTTGAGCTTCATCGCCGTGCTCGAGGCCCAGCCGGACAGCGGCGCCATCAACGCCGTGCTGCGCGGGCTCGGCCTCACCGACGGCAGCACCGCCTGGCTCGTCGACGCGCCGCTGGCCACCGGGCTGATCAGCGTGCTGGTGATCTGGGGTGTCTCCGGCCTGACGATGGTGCTGCTGCTCTCGGGCATGCAGGCGATCCCGCCCGAGACGTACGAGTCCGCCGAGACCGAGGGCGCCGGCTGGTGGCAGCGCGAATGGCACATCACGATCCCGATGATGCGGCGCACGATCGCGATGAGCCTGATCCTGTCGGTGATCGGGTCGTTCCTGGCGTTCACGCAGTTCTTCATCCTCACCCAGGGCGGTCCGGGCCGCGAGACCACGCCGGTGGTCATGTACATCTACCAGCGCGCCTTCGTCCAGCTGCAGGTCGGGGCGGCCACCGCCCTGTCGGTCGCGCTCGTGGTCGTCGTCGGCCTGATCAGCGCCGCACAGTTCTGGCTGCTGCGCGAGAGGGACTGAGCCATGCGAACCCGCACCTTCCTGTACGCGGTGGCGGCCGTGCTGTCGCTGGTGGTCTTCGTGACGCCGCTGGCGTGGGCGCTGCTGCGCTCGCTGCAGCCCAACGCCGTCATCACCGCGCCGCCCGACAGCTCGACCGTGTTCGACCTGACGACCGGCAACTTCCGCAACATCTCGGCCGTCGGCACCATCCCGCGGGCGATCCTCAACAGCCTGCTCGTCTCGCTCGGCACCGCCGCGCTCACCGCCCTGCTCGCCACCGCGGCCGGCTACGGCTTCGGGCGCTTCCGGTTCCGCGGCTCCGGTATCGCCTTCGGGCTCATCCTGGTCACCCTCATGATCCCGTTCCAGGCCATCCTGACGCCGCTGTTCCTCGAGCTCAACACGCTGCGCCTCACCGACAACCTGTTCGGGCTCGTGCTGTTCTACACCACCGTCAACCTGCCGTTCGGCGTCTTCGTCATGCGCACCGCCTTCGCCTCGGTGCCCGGCGAGCTGGAGGACGCCGCCAGCGTCGACGGCGCCGGTCCGATCCGGACGCTCACCCGGGTGCTGCGCCCGCTCGTGGTGCCCGGCATGGCCACCACCGCGCTGTACGCGTTCCTGGCCTCCTGGACCGAGTTCCTGGGCGCGCTGACCTTCTTGACCCGCGAGGACCTCTACACCCTGCCCGTGGCCCTGCTCAACCTCCAGCAGGGCGCCTACGGCACCATCGACTACGGCCTCCTCGCCGCCGGCGCTGTCATCGCCATGATTCCCTGCGTGGTGTTGTTCGTGGCTCTGCAGCGCTACTACGTGGCGGGCCTCTCCGCGGGCGCCGTCAAGGGCTGAGCCATCACCTCGGCGACGGCCTCGATCGTCGCGCCGACGCCGAGCGAGCCGTCGACGACCACGACCCGGTATCCCCGTTCGCGGGCCTGCCCCGCCACCACCGACGCGAACCGCGCGTCGCGGCACATCCACCGCTCGAACAGCACCTCCGGCTGCTGCTCCTCGCCGAGCAGCGACCATGCCCAGCGCCGCCGGGCGTAGTGCTCCCGCTGGAACCGCTCGGTGGGCACCAGCCACACCGCCCGCTCCGGCGGGACTCCGCGAGCCGCTACCAGCTCGGGCAGCAACGCCGCCCCCTCGGCCACCACCGGGCCCGGCAGGCCCGCAAGGTCGGCCTCGATCAGCGGGAACTCCTCCCGGTAGAGGCCGAACACGTCCCCGACCTGCACTGCGATCGGCCGCCGGAGCCGGTCCCCGGCGCTCATGCCGGCCACCCTCCGCAGAGTCGGCCCGGCCGCGCCCGCCTGCGCGACGTGCCGGTCGAAGGCGTCGTCACACGAGTAGACCGACGCGCCCCACCGGGCGGCGATCGCCGCCGCGACCGTGCTCTTGCCCGAACACGGCGACCCGCCGATCCACAACACCCGCCCACCCACCGGACCATCATCCCCGGGCCGGGCCTCAGGCGGCGTCCAGCCGGCCCGGCCGGAGCGCCCGGAGGATCGGCTCCAGGAAGTCGTCCGCCCCGATCGCGCCGGCCCGCAGAACCACGGCTGTCGCCTCATCGTCGAACGTCAGAACGGCGCCGGGAGCGGGCTGCTCCATGCCGACACGGTAGCCGCAGGACCGCAGGACGTCGACGAACTCCGACCAGGGCGCCGTCGCCGCCGGCGACCACACGTTCGGGAGCCCGCGCAGGGCCACCAGCCGGGTCAGGCTCCCGATGTCATCGCCGAGATAGGCGCCGGCGAACCGGCGCAACCACGGCATCGGGCGCGTGGGCCGCGTCGTCTCCGGGCCTCCAGGCGGCGGTGACAGGAGGAACAGCCTGGTCTGCAGGCCGAGCTCGCGGATGCGCCGGAACTCCCAGGTCGTCGCCGGCGACGAGCTCGTCACCGCCACGATGCACCTTGCCGTCCGGGCGAGCTCGATCAGGGCCTCCTGCCAGTCCTCGTCGCGGGGATAGGCGCGGGCCGCTCCCTGCGGAGGAACCCGGTCGACCGGGTTTCCCAGCGCCACCAACGGCCCGAGCCGCTCGTCGATCGAAGGGCCGAGGAACTGTTCGAAGGTCCGGTCCGACGCGAACAACCTCCGTTCCTCGTCGAAGGGCCGGATGTAGAGGACCGCATCCCGTGGTGCCCGCAACGGCACGGCGAACTGCCGGGAGACGCCCTCGAGCCAGGCCGCGCCGATCGCGCAGAACGCCAGGGCCACGACCCAGACGAGCAGCGTCTGCAGCACGGCCGATGCCCAGTACGCCACCACGACCCGGTCGAAACCCTCGGCCGTCGCGGCGCCCGCTCGCCACCGGTTGTCGACGCCGATCAGCCACACCCCCACCGGCGCCAGTACGCCGGCGGCCCGCACGAGGCGCGCGGCGGCCTTGCACAGGACCGCCATCAGGGCGTTGGCTCGCAGGTCGGGACCCGTGCGCGACCGGGACGGCAGCGCCCTCGCGAGCACCGTGAGAAGCGCGCCGCAGGGAACCGCGAAACCCACCATCAGCGCGCCCCGGGCAGCGGATCGACCGATCGACCGGTCGTCCTCCGGCCATCCGAACCCCGCCTGCCCGACCAGGTCGGACAGCACGAACGCCAGGATGAAGATCACCGCGCCGAGCAGATAGGCCGTCGAACGGCTGCGGAACCGGCCACCGCGTTCGAGGGCGCGGCTCACCACCACGCCGCACGCGTGGCTGACACCGTAGGCTATCGGCACGAAGGCGAGCAGGACCACCGCCGACCAGGTCTCCCGTTCCATCCTTTCGCCTCCCGCGGCCGCCTCACCCCGGCCCGCCCTCGAGACTTCCCGCGGCGCGCGACCGGCCCGGCCATCACCGTCATCCCGGCAGTTGTCGCTCCGCCAGCCTGGTGGAGCAGATCCGACACCACAGTGCAGCGCCACCGGCCGACGGTGGTCAGAGGCCCGCGGCGAGCCGGTAGTAAGCGTCGTTCCAGCGCAGCTCCTGGGTGAAACGCCGCACGGAGGTGGAGCCGTCGATGAGGGCCAGCTCGGTGCGGGTCAGCTCGGCGAAGGTCCACAGGTGCGCGCTGGTGAGGGCGGTCGACAGGACGGTGTGGTGGGGACCGCCGGCGGTCAGCCAGGACTCGGTGGAGGTGTACAGGTCGGGCAGGGGACGCCAGACGGCCCGGGCCACGGGGAGCCGCGGCAGGGGCTCGTCGGGCTCGACGACCTCGATCTCGTTGCCGACCAGGCGGAAGCGGTCGCCCAGGTCGGCGATGCCCACGACGGCGCCGGGGCCGGGGGCGGCGTCGAAGACCAGGCGTACGGGATCCTCGCGGTTGCCGATGCCGAGCGGGTGGATCTCCACGCGGGGCCGTCCGGCGGCGATCGTGGGGCAGACCTCGAGCATGTGGGCGCCGAGGATGCGTTCCCGGCCGGGCGCCAGGTGGTAGGTGTAGTCCTCCATGAAGGACGTGCCGCCGGGCAGGCCGTCGGCCATGATCTTGCACGCCCGCAGCAGCACGGAGGTCTTCCAGTCGCCCTCGCCGCCGAAGCCGTAGCCGTCGGCCATCAGCCGCTGCACGGCCAGGCCGGGGAGCTGGCGCAGGCCGCCGAGGTCCTCGAAGTTGGTGGTGAACGCGGTGAAGCCGCCCTCGTCGAGGAAGCGGCGCAGGCCCAGCTCGACGCGGGCGCCGTAGCGCAGCGACTCGTGGCGCTCGCCGCCGCGGCGCAGGCCGGGCACGACGTCGTACGCGTCCTCGTACTCGGCCACCAGCTTGTCGATGTCGGCGTCGGAGGTGTCGTCGACGACGGCGACGAGGTCGTTGACGCCGTACGTGTTCACCGACACGCCGAAGTGCAGCTCGGCCTCGACCTTGTCGCCCTCGGTGACCGCCACGTCGCGCATGTTGTCGCCGAAGCGGGCCAGGCGGGTGGCGCGCAGGGTGACGACCGCGGTGGCGGCGCGGGCCCAGACGCCGATCCGCTCGGCGACGCGCGGGTCGCTGACGTGGCCGGCGACGGTGACGCGGGGCACGCCGAGGCGGGTCTGGATGTAGCCGAACTCGCGGTCGCCGTGCGCGGCCTGGTTGAGGTTCATGAAGTCCATGTCGATGGTGGACCACGGCAGCTCGACGTTGGCCTGGGTGTGCAGGTGCAGCAGCGGCTTGCGCAGCGCGGACAGCCCGGCGATCCACATCTTGGCGGGCGAGAACGTGTGCATCCAGGCGATGACGCCGGCGCAGTCGTCGTCCCGGCTCGCGTCCTGGCACACCTGGCGGATCGCCGTGGCGCCGGTGAGCACCGGCTTCCACTCCACCTCCATCGGGAGCTGCCGGGCGATCTCCTGCGACTGCCGGCGCACCTGCTCGAGCACGTCCTCGCCGTACAGGCCCTGGCTGCCCGTCAGGAACCAGATCCGCATGGGTGACTCCTCACCGTTGGCCGTACACGTTCTGATAGCGCTCGTGGAGCCGGTCGACGTCGGCCGGGTCGATCGGCAGCGGCTTGCCGAGCTGGCAGGCCAGGTGCACGGTGCGGGCGACGTCCTCGCACATGACGGCGGCCTTGACCGCCTCGCGGGCGGTGCGCCCGATCGTGAAGACGCCGTGGTTGCGCATGAGCACCGCGCGCGAGCGGGAGTCGCGCAGCGTCTCGACGATGCCGCGGCCGATGTCGTCGTTGCCGATCATCGCGAACGGCCCGACCGGGATGTCGCCGCCGAACTCGTCGGCCATGGCGGTCAGCACACAAGGCACGGGCTCGCCGCGGGCGGCCCAGGCGGAGGCGTACGGCGAGTGGGTGTGCACCACGCCGCCCACCTCGGGCAGGGCCCGGTAGACGTACGCGTGGGCGGCCGTGTCGCTGGACGGCGACAGATCGCCCTCGACCACGCCGCCGTCCAGGTCGCACAGGATCATGGCGGACGGGGTGATCCGGTCGTAGTCGACCCCGCTGGGCTTGATGACGAACAGGTCCTCGCCCGGCACCCGGCCGGAGACGTTGCCGGCCGTCCACGCGACCAGGTTGTAGCGGACGAGCTCGCTGTGCAGCAGGGCGACCTCTTCCCGTACGTCGTCGAGCGCCGTCATCGCGATCCCGCCTCCCGCCTGATCCGGCGCAGGCGGTGCATCACGTCGTTGCCGCCGCGCCCGAAGTAGTCGTGCAGCGTCCGGTACTCGGCGTAGAGCGCGTCGTACGCCGCGGCCCGCCGCTCGTCGGGCGTGTAGGCGCCGGTCTGCCGGTGCCCCATGGCGGCGGAGGCGGCGTGGATGTCGCGGTACGCCCCGGCGGCCACGGCCGCGTGGATGGCCGAGCCGAGCGCCGGCCCCTGGGCGGAGGAGAGCACGGACAGCGGCCGGCGCGTCACATCGGCGTACATCTGCATGAGGAACCGGTTCTTGAGCAGCCCGCCCGCCGCGACCAGCTCGTCCACGGGCACGCCGCTCGCCTCGAACGCCTCGACGATCACGCGGGTGCCGAACGCGGTGGACTCCAGCAGCGCCCGGTAGATCTCCTCGGGCCGGGTGGCCAGCGTGAGCCCCACGATCAGGCCGGACAGCTCGTGGTCGACCAGCACCGACCGGTTGCCGCTGTGCCAGTCGAGCGCGATCAGGCCGTGCGCGCCGACCTCCTGCTGCTCGGCGAGGCCGGTCAGATACTGGTGCAGGTCCTGGCCCGCGGCGGCGGCCCGCTCGGCGTACTCGCCGGGCACGCCGGTGCGCACGAACCAGCCGAAGATGTCGCCGACGCCGCTCTGCCCGGCCTCGTACCCCCACAGACCGGGGGTGATGCCGTCGCGCACGACCCCGCACATGCCGGGCACCTCGCCGAGGGCCTCGCTGTTCATCACGTGGCAGGTGGAGGTGCCCATCACCATGAGCATCCGGCCGGGCTCCACCGACTGCGCCGCGGGCAGCGTGACGTGCGCGTCCACGTTGCCGACCGCGACCGCGATGCCGGGCCGCAGGCCGGTCCACCGGGCCGCCTGCTCGGTCAGCCCGCCGGCGCGCGCCCCGAGCTCGGCGAGCGGCTGCTCCACCTTGTCGGCGAAGAAGCCGGTGAACCGCTCGTCCAGCGCGCCGAGGAACTCCCGCGACGGATACCGCCCGTCCTGGTAGACCGCCTTGTAGCCGGCCGTGCAGATGTTGCGCACGTAGACGCCGCACAGCTGCCAGACGATCCAGTCGGCCGCCTCCACCCAGCGTTCCGTGCGGTCGTACAGCTCCGGGTCCTCCTCGAGCAGTTGCAGGGCCTTGGCCAGCTCCCACTCCGAGGACAGCCGGCCGCCGTACCGGTTGATCCAGGGCTCGCCGCGCTCGTGCGCCAGCGCGTTGATGCGGTCGGCCTGCGGCTGGGCGGCGTGGTGTTTCCAGAGCTTCACGTACGCGTGCGGCCGGTCGCGCAGCTCGTCGAGCTCGCACAGCGGCGTGCCGTCGGCCAGCGTGGGCAGCACCGTGCACGCGGTGAAGTCGGTGCCGACGCCGACCACGTCCTCCGCGGACACCCCGCTCATCGCGACGGCCTTGGGGACGGCCGTGCGCAGCACCTCGACGTAGTCGGACGGGACCTGCAGCGCCCAGTCGGGCGGCAGCCTGCGCCCGCCGCCGGGCAGCTCGTCCTCGACGACGCCGTGGCCGTACTCGTGGACGGCGCTGCCGAGCTCGGCGCCGTCCGAGACCCGGACCACCACCGCCCGCCCGGACAGGGTGCCGAAATCGATGCCGACGACGACCGGTTCCCGCGTGCTGCTCACCCCGCCAGACAATCGCCGCGGCAGCCGCCGAAGCAACGCCCGAATCCAGATGGGCGCATCGCGCGAGCTGATAAGTCAGCTCGCGAGCCCCACGTCGGCCGTGACCCAGCCCGCCCGGCGGCCGAGCCGGCGCGCGGTCGCGACCAGCGCGGTGACGTGCCGCGGCACGTCGTGCGCCCGCCACAGCAGCGACCACGGATAGCGCGGCGTGGGTTCGACCAGCGGGCGCCACCGCACGCCGGCCAGCGGCGCGGCCGGCTCCGGCACCACCATCAGGCAGCGGCCGCCCGCCACCAGGTCGGCGCCGGGCTGCAGGCCCTGCACGCTGCCGCGGAAGCGGGCCGGGAAGAACCCCGAGGAGCGGCAGAGCTCGGTGAGGAACCGGACGGACTCCGGGGCCTGGGCCTCGTCGGGCAGCAGCAGGCATTCGCGGGCCAGCTGCGGCACCGGCACCGCCGCGAGCCGTTCCAGCCGGTGCCCCTCGGGGACCAGCACCCCCAGCGGGTCGAACCGGAACAGCTCGGTGGCGATCTCCGGCGGCACCTCGGAGGCCCGTCCGACGCCGACGTCGAGACGCCCGTCGAGCAGGCACCGGATCTGCTCGGGGACGCCGGCGTGCACCAGGCGGACCTCGAGGTCGGGGTGCCGCGCGAGCAGCTCGTGCAGCGCCGCGCGCACGGCCCCGTAGCCGTCGTCGAGCACGCCGATCCGCAGCACCGGGCCGTCGTCGCCGGCGCCCTGCGCGGCCGCCGCCGCCCGTTCGAGGTGGGCCAGGATCTGCCGGGCCTCCGCGAGGAACCGGACGCCGGCCTCGGTCAGCTCGATGTGCCGGGTGTTGCGCGAGACGAGCAGGACACCCAGCGTGCGTTCCAGCCGCTGCACCTGCTGGCTGAGCGCCGACTGCACGATGTGCTCGCGCGCCGCGGCGCGGCCGAAGTGCAGCTCCTCCGCCAGCGTGACGAAGTACCGCAGCTGCCTCAGCTCCATGCGGGACGCGCCGGTCGGCTCCGGCGCCGGTCGTCGGGCATCGTTCGAGTCATGCAGCGTCACGCCACCGGCCCCTCCCGCCTGCTATTGTGATCGCTAACACCGTCGTAACGTGAATGTTAACTTTTCACTCATTGAAGTCAAGCGGTGACTTTTCGTCACTAAGTGGGTCAGCGCTTTTCGGGCACCCCCGCAGATTGGCGCGTTCCCCGCGGCGGGCGGTTCAACCCCGGGCTTTGCCGGCCGTGCGCCGCAGGAAGTCCGCCACCTCGGTCATCACGGCGTCGGCGTCGAGCTCGTTGAACAGCTCGTGCCGGGCCTGCGGGTACGTCCGCTCGACGAACTCCGGCCCGCGCAGGTGCCCGATGCCGGCGCGCGAGCCCTCGATCGGCACCAGCGGGTCGTCCTCGCCGTGGATCCACATCAGCGGCAGGTCGCCCAGCGCCGGCCCGTTCGCGACCGCCTCGAGCCCGCGTTCGATCGCCTCCAGGGTCGGGCGCTTGAACGGCCCGTGCCAGACCAGCGGGTCGGCGGCGTACGCCTCCCCCACGGCCGGGTCCCGCGACAGTGTGGTGATGTCCAGCGGCACGTCGGGGATCTCGTCGAGCGCGAGCAGCTGCGCCGCCGCCTCCCACCGCCCGACCAGCGGGCTCGACAGCACGAGCGCCGCGAGCGTGTCCCCGTACCGCTGGGCGTAGCGCGCGGCGATCAGCCCGCCCATCGAGTGCCCGAGCAGCCCGACCGGCAGCCCGGGGTGTTCGCGGCGCGCCGTCTCGTCCAGCGTGTGCAGGTCGGTGACGACGTCCTCGAAGTCCGCCACGAGCACCCGCTCGCCCTCGCTGCGCCCGTGCCCGACGTGGTCCACCGCGTAGACGGCCGCGCCGCTCGCGACCAGCCGTTGCGCGAGCCGCTCGTACCGCCCGACGTGCTCGCCGTAGCCGTGCGCGACCACGACGACGTGGGACGGCTCGTCCGCCTCCCACGCGCGGGCCGCCAGCCGTCCGAGCAGTCCGTCGATCGCGAAGTCCCGTGTGTCAGTCATGCCTGTCGCCTCCTCCGGGCCATCATGCCGGTGCGATCGTCGAATTTCCCGCCGCACCTGTCGATCGGGCCCTTCCCGGCTCGTCATGACGACGACATCGTGATCCGGCGGAGGAGTGGACCATGACGACCATCACTGCGTTTCAGAGCATCACACTCGACGGGGTCATGCAGGGGCCGGGACGGGCCGGGGAGGACACGCGCAACGGCTTCGCGCACGGCGGGTGGGCCGGCGGGTTCGCCGACGACGTGTCGATGAGCTTCGCGGCGGAGGGCATGGCGCAGCCGAGCTCGCTGCTGTTCGGCCGCCGCACCTACGAGGACCTGCTCGGCTACTGGACCACCCTCGAGCGGCCGAACCCGTTCACGGACGTGCTGGTCGGCCGGCCGAAGCTGGTGGTGACCCGATCGGCCGGCCGGCGGGCGGCGTACCCCCGTACCGAACTGCTCGTCGGCGAGGCGGTCGAGACCGTGGGCAAGCGCAAGGCGGACGGCGGCGACGGGATGACCGTCCTCGGCAGCGGCGAGCTGGTGCGGGCGCTGCACGCCGCCCGGCTCATCGACACGTACGTGCTGCAGGTGCATCCGATCGTGCTCGGCTCGGGCACCCGGCTGTTCGCCGAGGGCGAGCGCGCCGACCTGCGGCTGGAACGGTCGGTCACCACCACGACCGGCGTCATCATCGCTCAGTACGCTGTCCGGTGAGGGGGACGACATGCGCTACACGCTGCTGTTTCACTACCAGGAGGCCACGCCGGAGGAGCTCGGGGCGGAGGTGGTGGCCGAGGCCCAGCGGGCGTTCTCCGCGTACGCGGCGACGCTGCACGCGGCCGGGGTGCTGATCGCGGCCGAGGTGTTGCAGCCCTCCGAGCTGAGCACCACCGTACGGGTGCGCGACGGCCGGCTGCAGGTGCAGGACGGCCCGTTCGCCGACACCAAGGACCAGCTCGGCGGCACGGTGGTCGTCGACGTGCCCGACCTCGACGCCGCCATCGGGTGGGCGCGCCAGGCCCCACCGGTGAACTGGGGCGCGGTGGAGATCCGGCCCGGGGCCACGTACACGGTGGACGGGGTCTGGACGCCGAACGCATGAGCCCGCGCGCGGCGGCGGAACGGGCCGCCCGGGTCTCGTACGGCCGGCTCGTCGCCCTGCTCGCGGCGCCGGACGGGGACCTGGCCCTGGCCGAGGACGCGCTGGCCGGCGCGTTCGAGGAGGCGCTGCGCCGGTGGCCGGGCGACGGGGTGCCCGCCAACCCGGAGGGATGGCTGCTGACCGTGGCCCGCAACCGCCGCCGCGACGCCTGGAAGTCGGCCGCCGCGCGCACCTCGGCGCCGCTCGAGGACGACAGCGCCCGCACGGATCCGCTCGCCGACCACGACCCGTACGCCATCGGGGACAAACGCCTGGAACTGCTGTTCGTCTGCGCCCACCCGGCGATCGAGGAGGCCGCCCGCACGCCGCTGATGCTGCAGACCGTGCTCGGCTTCGAGGCCGCCGAGGTGGCGCGGGCGTTCGCCGTGCCGCCCGCGGCCATGGCGCAGCGGCTGGTGCGCGCCAAGCGGCGGATCAAGCAGGCCCGCATCCCGTTCGCCGTGCCGGACCGGCGGGCCATGCCCGAGCGGCTGCCCGCGGTGCTCGAGGCCGTCTACGGCTGCGCGGCGATCGACTGGCGCGGCGGCCGCGGCTCGGCGGCGGGCGAGGCCCAGTACCTGGCGGTGACGCTGGCCGGCCTGCTGCACACCGAGGCCGAGGCGTGGGGCCTGGCAGCGCTGACGACGCTGACGCTGGCCCGCCGGGCCGCGGGCGCCTTCGTGCCGCTGGCCGGGCAGGACCCGTCCACCTGGGACCCGGACCTGGTGGCCGAGGGCGAGGCCTGCCTGCGCCGGGCACGCCCGGACGGGCCGCCGGGACGCTTCCAGCTGGAGGCCGCCATCCAGGCCGTGCACGTCGACCGCCGCCGCACCGGGGTCACCGACTGGGCCGCGCTGGAGACCCTCTACGCGGCCCTGCTCAAGGTCGCGCCGAGCCTCGGCGCCCGGGTGGCGGCGGCGACCGTCCGGGGCCGGCTGCACGGGCCGGAGGCGGGTCTCGCCGCCCTGCCCGCCGGCGCCGAGGAGTTCCAGCCCTACTGGGCGGCCCGGGCCGACCTGCTCGCCCGGGCCGGCCGCGACGCCGGCCCCGCCTATCGACGCGCAGCCGAGCTGGCCGACAGCCCCGAGGTCGCCGCGTTCCTGCGCCGGAGGGCCACGACCCCGCCGCCGTGAGGCCGCGTCAGCTGCGGCCGAGCATCTCGGCGCTCAGAGGGCGGCGTTCGGGGACAGCAGGTCCTCGATGCCGATGCGGTGGTAGAACTCGGACCGGATGCGGTCGGCGACCGCGGAGACGACCTCGCTGCCGTCGCGGCTCGGGTCCACGTGGGTGCGGAACGGCCGCGTCTCGGCGGGCAGCCCGACGACCCGGACGATCTCGTCGGCCACCAGCTGCGCGTCGGCGCCGGGCGGCACGAGGGCGGCCAGCCGCTCGCCGATCCCGGCACGCAGCTCGCCGTAGCGGTCCTCGTACGCGGCCTCGCGTTCGTGGTCGTCCGGGTGCCCGGCGTGCGCGAAGTGGTTGGTGCCCGAGGTGAACGCGCCGGGGACCACGATAGTGGTGCCGATGCCGAACCGGATCAGCTCGGCGGCGTAGCTCTCGGCGAGCGCGTCCATCGCGGCCTTGGCGGCGAAGTAGGGCGCCAGGAACGGCGGGTGGCCGCCGCGGGTGGACGAGCTGCCCACCCACACCAGCAGGCCGGACCGCTGCTCGCGCAGCACGGGCAGGGCCGCGCGGTTGACCCGCTGGGCGCCCAGCACGTTGACGTCGTAGACGGCGGCGAGCTGCTCGGGGGTGAACGCCTCGGCCGGGCCGAGCACCATGTGCCCGGCGTTGTGCACGACGACGTCGAGCCGGCCGTGGCGGCGCACCACCTCGGCGACCGCGGCGTCGGCCGAGCCCTGCGACTGCACGTCCAGCTCCACCGCCGAGATCGCGAGCTGCTCGGCGGCGGCCAGCCGGTCGAGCTCCTCGACGGCGGCGGCGTTGCGGCCCTCGGTGGCGCGCATGCCGGCGACGACGACGTGCCCGTGGCGGGCCAGCGCGGCGGCGGTCAGCTTGCCGAAGCCGCTGGACGCGCCGGTGACGAGGACGACCATCAGACGATCCCCCCGTTCGCCCGCAGGATCTGGCCGTTGACCCAGCGGCCGGCCGGGCCGGCGAGGAAGGCCACGACGTTCGCGATGTCCGCCGGGGTGCCGAGCCGTTCGAGCGGCGGCTGCTTCGCCAGGCGCTCGATGGTCGCCTCGTCCTTGCCCTCGAAGAACAGGTCGGTGGCGGTGGGGCCGGGCGCGACGGTGTTCACCGTGATGTCGCGGCCGCGCAGCTCGCGGGCCAGGATCAGGGTCAGGCCCTCGACCGCGCTCTTGCTGGCGACGTAGCCGCCGTAGGTGGGGAACTGCAGGCCGACGACCGAGGTGGAGACCGTGACGATCGCCCCGCCGGGACGCAGCCGGCGCGCGGCCTCGCGGGCGACCACGAAGGTGCCGCGGATGTTCGTGCGGTGCATGGCGTCGAGCTCGTCGAGGTCCAGGTCGGCGACCGTCGACAGCGTCATGCGGCCGGCCGAGTTGACCACGACGTCGACGCCGCCGAAGGCCTCGGCCGCGGTGTCGTACAGCGCCGCGACCTCCCGCTCGTCGGCCACGTCCGCCCGTACGGCCACCGCCCGGCCGCCGCCCGCGGTGATCTCGTCGACGACCTCGTTCGCGGCCTTCTCGTGGCCGGCGTAGCCCACGACGACGGCCTGCCCGGCCGCCGCCAGCGTGGTGGCGACGGCGCGGCCGATGCCCCGCGACGCGCCCGTGACGATGGCGACCCGTTGGTCGGTCATGTCTGCTCCTCAAGATCGATAGTGTCGCTATCGGCAAATCGTTTCACCGATACGACGACCGTAGCACCCGCATCGAATCATCGCTAGCCCTGGGTCGTATCATTGCTCTCATGCGAGACGACACCGCCGTGCGAGCGGCGCTCATCGAGGCGGCGGAGCGGCAGCTGGCCGCCTCCCCGGACGGCGACGTCGCCACGCGCGCGGTGTGCGAGGAGGTGGGCGTCACCCAGCCGGTCCTCTACCGGCTGTTCGGCGACAAGCGGGGCCTGCTGCACGCGGTGGCCGACGCGGGCGTCGACCGGTACGCGCGGCGCAAGGCCGAGCTGGAGGTCACCGACGACCCGGTCGCCGACCTCTACGCCGGCTGGGACGACCACATGGCGTTCGCCCTCGAGAAGCCGGCCCTCTACCAGCTCATGTTCGCCTCCGGCACGGCCGCGCACGGGCGGGTCCTCGACCTGCTGGAGGCGACCCTCGTGCGCTGCGCGGCCGCCGGCGCGCTGCGGACCACGCCGCGGCTGGCCGCCCAGCTGATCCTGCCGGTCAACGCCGGCGTGGCGCTCAGCGTCATCGCCCACCCCGGCCGCTACGACGACCCCGGCCTGTCGCACCGGGCCCGGGACGCGGTGTTCGCCGCCGTGCTCACCCGCGCTCCCGAGCCGGCCGGTCCCGATCCCGTACGCTCCGCGGCCCGCCGGCTGCGCTCCCAGCTCACGCTGAGCGGGACCGACCGGCTCGAGCCCGAGGAGAGCGCCCTGCTCGACCGCTGGCTCGACCGCCTCGATCGGCCGGACTGAGCCGGGGCACCGAGCCCGCGGCCGTGGACCTTGCCACAATGTGAGGGCACGGACGCAGCCCGACTCTGGAAGGACTCGCCTTGGCCGGTGGACTCGTAGCCCTGCTCGACGACGTGGCGGTGCTGGCCCGCGCCACCGCCGCCTCGATCGACGACGTCGGAGCGGCCGCCGCCAAAGCCGGCGCCAAGGCCGCGGGGGTGGTCATCGACGACGCCGCGGTCACCCCGCAGTACGTGCACGGCCTGGCCGCCGAGCGCGAGGTGCCGATCATCCGGCGGATCGCGATCGGGTCGCTGCGCAACAAGTTCCTGATCATCCTGCCCGTCGTGCTGATCCTCAGCCAGTTCGTGCCGTGGCTGCTCACGCCGATCCTCATGCTCGGCGGCGCGTACCTGTGCTTCGAGGGCGCCGAGAAGGTGTGGGCCAAGATCGCCCACCACGACGCCCACGGCGAGGACGGGGCGGCCAAGGACGAGAAGACGCTGATCTCCGGGGCCGTGCGCACGGACCTGATCCTCTCGGCCGAGATCATGGTCATCACGCTGAACGAGGTGATCGACGAGCCGTTCTGGTCCCGCCTGGCGATCCTGGCCGTCGTCGCGCTCGTCATGACCGTCGGCGTGTACGGCGTCGTGGCGCTCATCGTCAAGATGGACGACGCCGGCGTGAGCCTGTCGCGGCGCTCCGGCGGCATCGCCGCGTTCGGCCGCGGGCTGGTCAAGGCCATGCCCGTGGTGCTCACCGTGCTCACCGTCGTCGGGACCGCCGCCATGCTCTGGGTCGGCGGCCACATCATCCTGGTCGGCACCGACGAGCTGGGCCTGCACTTCCTCTACGAGGCCGTGCACCACGCCGAAGAGGCCGCCCACGACGCCACCGGCCCGCTCGGCGGCCTGATCGGCTGGCTGGTCAACACGTTCTTCAGCGCGATCCTCGGCCTGATCATCGGCGCGGTCATCGTGGCCGTGCTGACGTTCACGCTGCACCGCCGCGGCAAGGACGACGAGCACGCCACCCCGGAGGAGCCCGCCGCCAGATAGCGTCACGGCATGGACTGGGTCGCGGGTTTCTACTCGCGCACCGGCGCCTGGTGGGGTGATGCCGAGGCGCGGCTCACCGGCCGGGACCACCGCCGGGTGGCGCTGATCCGCGCGCACGCCGGCGACCGGCCGGGACGGGTGCTCGAGCTGGGCTCCGGCTACGGCACGACGGCGGTGGCCGCCGCCCTGGCCGGGCACGAGGTGACCGCGATCGAGATCAGCGACCGCGCCGGCCGTACGGCCCGGCTCGCCGCCGGCGTGCCGCCCGGTGCGCTCACGGTGATCCGGGGCGACTTCTATGCCGTACGGCCGCGGGGCCGTTTCGACGTCGTCTGCTATTGGAACGGCTTCGGGGTCGGCGACGACGAGGACCAGCGCCGGCTGCTGCGCCGCATCGCGCGCGAGTGGCTGGCGCCCGGCGGCGTCGCGCTGATCGACGTCTTCAACCCGTACGTCTGGGCGGGCTGGGACGGCGACCGCGAGCACCGCCCCGCCCGGCCGGACGAGGGCTACCCGTACGAGCTCTTCGAGCACACCACGTTCGACCGCGAGACGTCCGTCGCCACCGACACGTGGTGGCCCGCCGCCGACCCCGAGTCCGCCATCAGCCAGCGGCTGCGCTGCTACAGCCCCGCCGACCTGCGGCTGCTGCTCGAGGGCACCGGCCTGCGCCTGGCGGCCCTGGACGTCGCCGCCTCCCGCCCGGGCGAGCCCGACCTCGCCGCCGCGCTGCGCGACCACCCCGAGTACGTCGCCGTCCTGCGCGCCGCCTGATCTTTTCTCGGTTTCGTGCAACCCCGCGCTGTCCTGTCGCCCTCTTCCGCGGGTTCGTCCGCGTCCGGTTCGAGCCGCTGCGCGCGCCGGCGTACGTCACGTGTGGCGACTGGCAGGCCGCGGAGGACGCCGTGGCCGGTGCGCTCGCGCGGCTGTATCTGCGCTGGAACCGGGTGACCTCGCCGGACGCCTACGCCCGCACCATGGTGGTGCGCGCCGCGATCGGGGAGAAACGCCGGCCGTGGCGCCGCGAGCGGTCGGCCGGGGACGCGTTGCCCGACGTGCCGCGGCCGGACGAGTCGGGGCAGGTGGACGAGCGGCTGCGCCTGCGCGCCGCGCTGAGCCAGGTGCCGCCCCGGCAGCGCGCCGTCCTGGTGCTGAGGTTCCTCGAGGGCCTCAGCGTCGAGGAGACGGCCGAGGTCCTGGGCTGCCGCACCGGCACCGTCAAGAGCCAGACCGCACGAGGACTGAACGCCCTGCGGGCCGTGCCGTCGGTGACCGAACTGCTGCCCGGCGCGGACACGACCACCCCGCTGCTCACCCTGCCGCAAGGCTGGTCCACGGTGCTGGGCGAGTACCGCGCCGGCAAGTACCGGATCGGCCCGGTCGGCCAGGTGACCGCCTCCTCCAGGAGTTGCCCGTCTATCGCGACGGCCAGACCTGGCGGGGGGAGGACGGCCGCGACTATCCGCTCAGCGACGGCGTCGTCACTTTCTACCGGGCCGGCGTGTACGACCCGGCGCGGCTCGGCGCCGAGGAGCCGAGCGCCACGTGGGGCAAGGCGTTCGGCGTGACTGTCGCCGGCCGGCCCGGGATCGGGCGCGACCTGACGTACGACAAAGGCACCCGCACGGCGGTGGCCTGGCGGTATGCGACAGCCGGCCCGCCGTCCGATAGACATCGTTGATGATGAATGCGCTGGCGATCGTGGCCGTCCCGCTTCTGGTTGCCGGGGGCGTGTCTGCCCCGGCCGCTCCCCCGCTGCGGGGTGAGCTGTTGCCGGCGCCCGCGGGGGTCGCCTCGGTCACGGCGGTGGACGTCTCGCCGTTCGGGGTGGTGGCGGGCACGGCGGACGGGCTTCCGCAACGCTGGGCGCGGGCGCCGAGGGGCGGATGGCTGCGGCACCAGCTCGCGCTGCCCGAGGGCGCCACGAGCGGCACGGTCGCGGGCGTGACGGATCTCGGCGAAGCGGCCGGCGCGGTCACGGTCGGCGGCGCCTCGCGGGCGGTGCGCTGGTCGGTGAGCGGCCGGTCCGCCACGCTCGTGCCGGGCATCCGGGTCGACGCGGTCGGGCCGACCGGGCCCTGGGGAGTGTTCACCGGCGGCGCGGAGCCCCTGGGCGAGTCGGACCTCGTCGCCCGGGACGGCACGCGCACGCCCTTGCGCGGCACCCCGGAGCTCGACGCGGGCTACCGCCGTACGGTGGCCTCGGTCGGCGGTCCCCGCACCGCGCTGGTGTGGGTGACCGACGGCATCGGGCGCGGCATCACCGCGCGTCCGGTGTTGTGGCGCGACGGCGCGACGCTGCGGCTCCCGGTGGTCAGCTCGTTCCTGCTCTCCCCCGCCTGCGTCTCGCGGGTGCTGCCGGACGGCAGCGTCGTCGCGAGCGGCTACAGCAACGACGGCGGCACCATCGCGTACCAGCTGGTCAAGCACGTCGGCGGCGTGCCCGGCACCGACGTGGTGCTGGGCCGGGCCACGGCCTCCGGCCAGCCGGTCGCCGGCCTCACCTGCGACACCACGCAGACCTCGGCGAACACGCTGGCCTCCGACGGCGGCGTCGCCGGGCGCGTCGACCAGCAGGCCGCGTACTGGACGCCCGGCGGCGAGGTGCAGCTCGTGCCGCTGGCCGAGGGCGAGCGGTCGGCCACCGGGGTCGCCGCGGCCTCCGGTGGCCGCATGGTCATCCGGTCGGAGGGCGAGGACGGCACCGTACGCCTGTCGCTGTGGCAGGCGGGGGTCCGCACCGCGCTCGCAGCGCCCGAGGGCTGGTCGGTCTCCGCGGTGGTCGAGCTGACCGACGCCGGGCTGCTGGTGGCGCAGGTCAGCAACGCCGACGGCACGGTCCGCCCCGCGGCATGGCGGATCCGCTGAGACCCCGGCCGATGCGCCGAGACGCCGGCCGGGGGCCGAAGCGCCGGCCGGTGCGCGGAGACGCCGGCGACGGCGGAGAAGCCGGCGTCAGCGCCGGCGTGGGGCGGGGACCAGGGTGAGGCCGGCGGCGGCCAGGCAGGACGGGATCGCGCGGACGGCGGCGCGGTCCTTCTCCTGGCGGCGCGGCGGCAGCCGGTCCCAGTCGACGAGGTCGGGGTGCTGCTTGCGGTCGTCGTCGCGGAGCTCGCCGTGGGTCCAGCCCTTGGCCCTGCGCTCGGTCGTCCAGCGCAGGTGCTCGACCTTGGCGAGCATCTCCACGTCGGCGTCCGCGAGGGTCACCGGCGTGACGGCGCCGGTCGCGGGGACGGCGGCGTAGCCGATCATCCGCAGCTTGTGGCCGATGTGCCAGGCCTGCTCGCGGTTCGACTCGCGCAGGTGCGGCGGCAGGTCCGCCCACGCGACCACCGACGGGTTGGTCGCGACGGTCTCGCCCAGCGCCTCCTCGTTGCGCACGTACGCCTCGTGGACGGCCCGCGCGAGCGCCTCGTTGGTGCCGGTCCGGATCGCCGAGATGGCGTACGCGGTCCGCGGCACGCTGACGAGGACGAGCTGCGCCCGGCCGAGGGTCAGCACAGGCCGCAGCGCGCCGCGGTGCTCGGCCTCGCGCAGGGCGGCCTCGCCGAGCACGCCGCTGCGCGAGACCGCGACCACGACGGTGGTGTCGTGCCCGGCCAGCAGGCGCAGCACGGCGTTGCCGGTCGCGATGCCCGCGGCATCGTCGTCGAGGCAGACGTACACCCGGCCGGGGATGCGCGGGGCGCCGTCCGAGCCGGGCACCGTCAGGTCGTCGGCGGAGGTCAGCCAGCCCGGGTCGGCGGTCCGCGCGGTGACGGCGATCCGGCCGCGGGGGTCGGCGTGGCGCACCCGTACGGCGTCCGCCGGCACGGCCGGGTCGAGCACGCACAGGCTCGGCGTGACCCGGCCGGCGCCGGTCTCGCCCGCCCAGAACAGCAGGAGCCGCTCGACCAGCACCCGGCCCAGACCGGCATAGCCGATCACCAGCACGGCGGAGCGCGGATCGGCCGGCGGGAACGGCGGGAGGCAGTCGAGCAGCCCGCGCGCGGTGCGGTCGTGGCGGGCGAACAGGTCGACGCGGCTTTCGCCCGAGCCGAGCCGCTGCCGGATCACGGCCTCGAACAGGTCGCGGTCCTCGGCCTCGGCGTAGCAGGTGACGCCCCGGTCCACCGTGTGCACCGCGATCGCGACCTCGGCGTTGCGAACGCTGTCCGGCCCCACGGCGATCACCTCGCGGGCCCTGCTGAGCCGGGCCCGGGCCAGCACCGCGGGCCGGCGCGGGTCGCCGGTCACCTGCAGCGCCCCGCGCGGCACCGGGCCGCCGGGACCGACCACGATCACCTTGCCGCGGGCCTCGCCGAGGATCTGGCGGACCAGCCGGGCGGTGAGCTCGGGCGGCCCGCAGACGATCGAGTGCCCGGCCGTGACCGCGATCCGGCCCTGGCGCAGCCGCCCGGCGATCAGCGCCTGGACCGCGAGCAGGATGAGGTACGCCGTCACGGCCGGCGCGGCGAACCGGGCCACCTGGAGCAGGACGGGCAGGTTCTTGGCGTTCTGCAGCGGCGCGGCGTCGAGCACGAACAGCTGCAGGCTGTAGTAGACGAGGTCGAGGAAGCCGCGGCCGTACTCGTCGTGGCCGGGCAGGTACTGCCGGAAGCCCAGCAGGCCGCACCCGAAGGCGCCGACGGCGACCAGCGTGAAGAACCCGCGCGCGATCCAGGAAACCCGGCCGGGCCCGTCGCTCTGCTCTGACGTCACCCGACCATCGTGGGCCCTCGCCCGGTTTCGACCAATCCACCGGTTGTCCGCCCGTGATCACCCGAAGTCCGAATCAGATCGGGTCGTCGCGCGCCGAACAGGATGAGGTGAGCCCCGCAGCCGGAGCAGGGCTCGGCGAGGCGGACGGGTGACGATGGGTGCCGAGGGTGGGCGGGGACGGCCGACGCTGTCCACGGCCGGCTCCGACCACGTCGTGCTCAGCTCGAACGACCGCACGCTGATCAAGCGCCTGTTCCTGCCGGACGGCGAGACGACCGTCATCTGGAAGCAGTACCTGGGCGCGAGCGGCCCGATGCGGCGGCGCCGGGAGCACGCCCTGCTCGAACGGCTGGCCGGGGTGCCGGGCGTGGTCCGGCTGGCGCGCTGGACGCACCCGGACGCCGCGCTGCTGGCCGACGAGGGCGGGCGGACGCTCGCGTACGCCGTGGCGGCCCGCGAGATCGACCCGGCCGGCGTGCCGCGGCTGGCGCACCGGCTCGCGCACATCATCGCGGGCGTGCACGCGCGCGGCGTCGTGCACAAGGACATCAACCCCGCGAACATCCTGCTGGACGACCGCGGCTCACCGGTCCTGGTCGACTTCGACGCGTCCGCTCTGTTCACCGAGAACCAGGCGGGCTTCGGCGACCTGCGCGAGATCGAGGGCACGCTGCAGTACCTGCCGCCCGAGCAGACCGGGCGCACGGGGCTGCCGGTCGACCACCGCGCCGACCTGTACGCGCTGGGCGCGACCCTGTACGAGCTGGTGGCCGGACACCCGCCGCTCACCCACGGCGACGACCTCCAGCTCGTACGGGATCTGCTGCTGCGCGTGCCGCCTCCGCTGGCCGAGGTGCACCCCGGCACGCCGCCGATGCTGTCCGCGATCGTGGCGCGGCTGCTGGAGAAGGAGCCGGACCGCCGCTACCAGAGCGCCGAGGGCCTGGCGTACGACCTGGCCCGGCTGTGCGAGCAGCCGGGCGTGCCGTTCCGGCTGGGCGAGCGCGACTTCCCGCTGCGGCTGACCGCGCCCTCGGTGCTGCTCGGCCGCGACGCCGAGGTGACCGCGCTGCGCGCCGCGTGGGAGGAGGCGGTGCTGGGCGGCAACCGCGGGGTGCTCCTCGCGGGCGCGGCGGGGACCGGCAAGTCCGCCCTGGTCAACGCGCTGCGGCGGCCGGTGGCGGCGCGCGGCGGCTGGTTCGTGACCGGCCGCGCCGACCCGTTCCGTCAGGGCGCTGCGGCCGGGCCGGTGCTGCGCGCGCTGCGCCGGCTGGGCCGCCTGCTGCTGACCGAGCCGCCGGAGGCGCTGGCCCGGCTGCGGACGTCGCTGGTCGAGGCGCTCGGCCCGAACACCGCCCTGATCGCGGCCGCGCTGCCCGAGTTCGGCACGCTGCTGGGCGGCGGCGAGCCGGGCCCGAACGCCGAGACGGGCGACGGGGAGGCCGCCGTGCGGCTGCGGCAGGCCGTCGCCACGCTGCTCGGCACCGTCGTGAGCGCCCGGCGCCCGCTGCTGATGGCCGTGGAGGACCTGCAGTGGGCCGACACGACCTCGTTCGACCTGCTGGAGACGGTGTTCAGCGAGCCCGGCATCGTCGGCGTGCTGGTGGTGGGGACCGTGCGGCCGGCCGAGGTGGACAGTGCCACGCTCGCCCGCTGGCGGGGACGGGTGCCGCTGCTCGAGCTGGGCAACCTGCCCCCGGAGGGCACCCGTGACCTGCTGCGCGAGGTGCTGCGGCTGCCCACGCCGGCCGCCGCGGAGCACCTCGCCGGGCTGCTGCACCGCTGGGCCGGGGGCAACCCGGCGGACACCCTCGAGCTGGTCAACGCGCTGCGCCGGGACGGCGCGCTCACGCTCGGCGAGAACGGCTGGCACTGGGACGAGGAGCTGATCCGCCGGCAGGCGTCCCGCAGCGACGTGTCCGGGCTGCTGCGCGACCGCGTCGACCGGCTGCCCGCCCGCACCCGCGAGCTGCTGCGCGTCCTCGCCCTGCTGGGCGGCGACGAGGTGTCCAATGCCGTGTTCGCCGGCGCGGCCGGGGTGCCGCTGGTGGAGCTGCTCCCGCCGATGTACCCGGCGCTGGAGGACGAGCTGGTCGTCGTCACGGCGACGCCCGGCGATCCGGCCGCGCCGATGCTGCCGGCCTTCCGCAACGAGCAGGTCCGCCGGGCCGTGCTGAGCGGCTTCCCCGACGAGCAGCGGGGCCGGATGCGGCTGGACCTGGCCCGCCGCCTGGCCGCCGTGCCGGAGACCGCCGTCGTCGCCGCCGCCCGGGAAACCGCCGCCGGACCGGAGACCGCCGTCGTCGCCGCCGCCCGGGAAACCGCCGCCGGACCGGAGACCGCCGTCGTCGCCGCCGCGCAATATCTCGAGGCGGCCGCCCTGGTGACCGACGCCGCGGAGCGGCGCACCATGGCGGGTCTGTTCACCGTGGCCGCGGAGAGCGCCGCCGCGTCCGGCAACCAGGAGGCCGCCGAACGCTTCGCGGGCGCGGCCGTCGACGCGCTGACCGGGTTGGGTGTCGCGGACGACGACCCCGCGTTGTTCGAGGCCCTCGCCCGCCGGCACCGCGCGCTGCACCTGCTCAACCGGCTCGACGAGGCCGACGCCGTCTACGCCGCGGTGGAACGCGCGCAACCCGACCCCGTCCGGCTGGCGTCGGTGGCCGTCGTGCAGCTGAGCTGCCTCGCCCAGCGCGCGCGGCAGCGGGAGGCGCTCGAGCTGGGCGGGGAGCTGCTGGCGCGGCTCGGCGAGGACCGGCCCGGCCCCGGCTTCGCGGCGCGCCTGCCCGAGCTCTGCCGGGAGATCGTCGCCTGGTCGCAGCGGCTCGACCCGGCCGCCGACCTGGCCCGGCCGGAGATCGACGACCCGCGGGTGCTCGCCGTGATCCGCGTCGCCGGCAAGCTCATGCCGATCTGCTTCTTCATCGGCGACCGCCGGCTCGGCCCGTGGATCCTCGTCCGCAGCTGGCAGATGTGGCAGCAGTACGGCCCGTCGCCGCATCTCGCCGCCACGCTCACGTCGGTGGGCATGACGCTGCTGCAGGTCCTCGGCGACTTCGCGGCCGGCCCGCGGATCGGCCGGCACGTGCTCGCGGTCGGCGAGAGCCGCGACTACGAGCCGTCGACCTCGCTGGCGCGCTACCGCTACGCGATGCAGCTGCAGGTGTGGACCGAGCCGATCGAGCAGACGATCGCCGAGCTGCGCCGCGCGTACGACGGTCTGGTGCGCGGCGGCGACCGGGAGATGGCGGCCGGGGCGTGGAACGCGATCCTCGTCGGCCGGCTCGAATCGGCGGCCACTGTGGACGCCTACCACGAGGACATCCAGTCGGCGCTCGCCTTCGACGCCCGTACGGGCAACGAGTTCTTCGCCGGTGTGGCGCTAGCGCACCGCCAGCTCGCCCGCGCGCTGCAGGGCCGCACGTCGGCGCCCGGCAGCTTCGACGACGACGGGTTCACCGAGGAACGCCACCTGGCCGCCTGGCCGCCGACGGCGCTCACCACCAACGTCTACCACCTGTGCCGGGCGCTGGCCGCGGCGTTGTTCGGCGATCACGCCACCCTCCAGCGGCACGCCTCCGCGGCGATGAGCGCCATCGGCGTGCTGCCCGGTTATCTGGCCGCGCAGGCCCGGGTGCTGTCCGCGCTGGCGCACGCCACCCGGTTGCACGCCCTGCCGCCGGAGGTGCGGGCCGACGACCTGGGCCTGGCCACCGTCGCCGGCAACCTCGCGTGGTTGCGCGCCCGGGCGGCCGACTGCCCCGCCAACTTCGAGCACCTCGCACTCTGGATGTCGGCCGAACAGGCCTGGTTGCACGGCGATCCTCAGGCGGCGTCCGTGTCGTTCGACCAGGCCGTCCACGCGGCACAGGCGCAGCAGCGGCCCTGGCACACGGCGCTGATCCTGCAACGGGCCGCGACGCTGCACCTGTCGATCGGGCTCGAGGCGAGCGGCCGGCTGCACCTCGCCGAGGCCCTGCGGGTGTACGAGCAGTGGGGCGCCACGGCCAAGGTCGCGCAGCTGCTGACCGCGCATCCGGTGCTGCGCCCCGCCGTACGGGACGCACGCTCCCGCTCGCGGGGCACCGGCGCGCTGAACCCGGACGCCCTGGACGCGATGGCGATCGTGCGGGCCTCACAGGCGCTCAGCTCGGCCACCGACCTGGGGCAGCTGCGCACGGCCATCGTCGAGCAGCTGACCTCGCTCACCGGGGCGGGCGAGGTGGTGCTCGTGGTGCGCGGCGAGCGCAACGAGTGGTTCCTGCCCGGCGGGCCGGACGGGTCCACCCCGCTCGACGTCGACGGCGCCGAGGTGTACGGGCTGCTGCCGGCGAGCGCGTTCCAGTACGCGGTCCGCACCCGCGAGGTGCTGCTCGTCGAGGACGCCACCCGCGACGACCGGTTCGCGCGCGACCCTTTCCTGGCCGGGGCCGGGCGCTGCTCGCTGCTGGTCGTGCCGGTGCTGCACCGCGACACGCTGCGGGCCGTGCTGATCCTGGCCAACCGGCAGACCAGCGGGCTGTTCACGGCCGACCGGCTCGACGCGGTCAAGCTCATCACCGGCCAGCTCGTGGTGTCGCTGAACAACGCGCTGCTCTACGCCTCGCTGGAGGCGCGGGTCGCCGAGCGGACCCGCGAGCTCGCCGCCGCCAACACAAAGCTGGAGGAGCTGAGCAGCACCGACGCGCTCACCGGGCTGGCCAACCGGCGCCGCTTCGAGCAGGGGCTCAGCGCGCACCACGACCGGCTGCGGCACTCCGGCCGCGGCTACGCCGTGCTGATGATCGACGTCGACTACTTCAAGAAGTACAACGACCGCTTCGGCCACCAGGCCGGGGACGAGTGCCTGCGCAAGGTGGGGGCGGCGCTCTCCGGCGCGATCCGCGCCGGCACCGACCTGGCCTGCCGCTACGGCGGCGAGGAGTTCGTCGTCGTGCTGGGCGACAGCGACCCGGTCATCGCGTCCACCCTGGCGGAGCGGGTGCGCGCGGGCATCCAGGCGCTGCGGATCCCGCACCCGGACGGCCCGTCCGGGGCGGTCACCGTGAGCATCGGGGTGGCGGTCGCGGCCGGCCCGGAGGGCGACGGCGAGCAGGTCGTCCGGCGGGCGGACGCGGCGCTGTACGAGGCGAAGGCCGAGGGGCGCAACACCGTACGGGTCGCCGAGCCCGTCGCCCCGTCGGCGACGGGCTAGCCGGCGGCCCGCGTTCGGGCTGCGGGGCCCGTCAGCGGCGCTGCCGGGACATCCACTGCCAGATGTGGGTGCCGTTGATGCTCGGGTCGTTGCGGGCGACGTAGATCCAGGACCAGTGGCCGGGGAACTGGTAGCCGTTCCAGACCACGTGGTCGTAGAGGGTCATCAGCGAGCGCGGGATGACCTCGTGGGCGTGCACGGTGTTGGGGCCGGGCGGCACGGTGTCGTCGTCGCGCGAGGCCACCAGCCAGGTGGGGGTGGTGATGCGGGCCAGCTCGGCGTCGGGGATCAGCGGGGCGGGGTTGTCGCGGAACGGGGCCACCACGCCGCAGATGGGCACGGAGGCGGCGAACAGGCTGCGGTAGACGGTGGTCATCTTGAGGCTCATGTAGCCGCCGTTGCTGCAGCCGGCCACGTAGATGCGGTCGGTGTCGACGTCCCGGCGGCGGACCACCTCGCCGACGATCTCGCGGATCTGCGGCGCGAAGCGGTCGCCGTCCTCCAGCCAGTACGAGGTGCTCTGCGGGGCGACCACGTGGGCGCCGTTGAAGATGCGCTGGGCCTCCCGGGTGGCGAAGCCCAGGGCGCCGCGGTTGGCGCGCAGGGTGGTCTCGTTGTCGTAGTAGCCGTCGGGCAGCGAGGCGCCCTCGCCGCCGCCGTGCAGCCACAGGATCAGCGGGCGGCGGCCGCCGCGCGGCGGGGAGTACAGGCGGTACTTCATGCCCGATCCCGAGACGTGGTAGCCGAACGCATCGACCTCGGGGTTGGACAGGCGGCCCTGCCGGAAGCGGCTGATCGTGAGCGTGCCGCCGTGGCGCATGGCCAGGGGCGCGGTCTGGGTGATGGTGTAGACGAGGTTCAGCCGTACGTTGCGGCCCCGGCTCGCGATGTAGCCGAGCGTGGCGGCGCCCGGGCGGCCCTCGCCGTGCTGGAGCTCGAGGACGATGTCGCCGTGCTCGTCGAGCCGGGCGGCGGTCACGACGCGGTCCAGGTCGTACTCGCTGAAGATCTGGTCGCCGGGAGCGATCGGGATGGGGCTGGTCGCCTTGGCGTGCACGGTGAACGTGGCGGGGGTCAGGCTGCGGGGGTCGATGCGCCCCAGCCCGGCGGTGCGCAGCGTGACCGCGGTGACCTGCTCACCGCCGTCGAGGGTCCGGGCGTCGAGGACGAAACGGACGCCGGTGGCCTGATGGCCGCCGGCGTGGGCGGCCACGGACGGCAGGACCAGGCCGGCGGTGGCGCCGGCTCCGGCGGCGAGCACGCCGCGGCGGCTGACGGACATGGACATGCGGACTCCCCGGTGCCAGGTTGCGGCGACGTGAAAAGAACGAGGCCTGTCGATCGCTGCAACGTATCGCGACCGTAATCTCCTGGCAACATCCCGTGACGTCACGGGCGGGCTCACGCGAACAGCTGGTCGACCCCGCAGATGGTCAGGATCTGCCGCACGGTCTCGTTCGGGCGCTCGAGGATGATCCGGACGCCGCGAGCGGCGGCCGCCTCCTGGCAGATCAGCAGCGAGCGGACACCGGAGGAGTCGAGGAACGTCACCTCGCCCATGTCGAGCACGATCCGGCCGGGCGGCTCGGGGCTCAGCAGGCCGGTCACGACGTCGCGCACCTGGGTGCTGTTGAAGGTGTCGAGCTCGCCCGCCATGGTGACGACCGCGTCGGCGCCGACGCGCTCCAGCACGTGGACCTTGAGGTGGGAGTCGGCATATCCCGACGGGGAAAGCGTCACAGCGGCCTCCAGGGCGCGTCTTCGAAGTGATGCATGCAGATCGCTGCCGCGCTTTGCGGAAGCGATGCCGAGAAGACGAGCCTGAGTACGACAGGAAGCCCCGACGTGGTGCGTTGCCCCTGACGGTACGCGCTGCCGACGCGAGTAGCCACCACATCGCCCGTAGGAAAGGTCACTCGTGGCGGCTATGGTCTTGCAGATGGCAAGATTCACCCGGCTGGCCGGACTGGCCGCGGACGCCGCCCTGGGACTCCCGGTGCGCGCGGTCCCGTACGAGATCCGCAGGGACGTGGCGGTGCCGATGCCCGACGGCGTCACGCTGCTCGCCGACCACTACCGCCCTGCCGGGCAGGACGGGCCGTTGCCCGTGGTGCTCATCCGGGTGCCGTACGGCCGGGCGGGCGCGTTCGGGCAGCTGTTCGCCGCTCCTCTGGCCCGGCGCGGGTTCCAGGTGTTCACGCAGGCGACGCGCGGGACGTTCGGCTCGGGCGGGCAGTTCCGGCCGTTCACCACCGAGCGCGACGACGGCCTGGCGACCCTCGCGTGGCTCCGGCAGCAGCCGTGGTGCGACGGCCGGGTCGCGATGACCGGCGGCAGCTATTTCGGGCACACCCAGTGGGCCGTGGCGCCGTACGCCGACCCGCCGCTGGCCTGCGTCTCGCCCCACATCACCTCGGCGAACGTGACGCACCGGCTGTTCTACGACCACGGCACGCCGAACATCCACACGGCGCTGAGCTGGTCGGCGCAGATCGGCCGGCAGGAGCAGCCGGGCCTGCTCGGCGGCCTGCCCGACCCGCGGGTCAAGGCCCGGGTCCGCCGCGCGCTGGGCCGGCTGCCGCTGCAGGCCGTCGACGTCGCGGTGGCGGGGGCGCCGGTGCCGTTCTGGCGCGACTTCGTCGCCCACGCCGAGCCGTCCGACGGCTTCTGGTCGCAGGCCGACCACGACGACGCCGACCTGAGCCGGATGCCGCCGGTGAGCATGGTGACCGGCTGGTGGGACCTCTTCCTGGCCGGCAACCTCGCCGACTACACCGCGCTGCGCGCCGCCGGGGTGCCGGCCCGCCTGGTCGTGGGGCCCTGGCTGCACGGCGAGCCCGGCGAGCTGCGGACGATCGTGCAGACGGACGCCAGGTGGCTCGACCATCACCTCAACGGCGGTCCCGCGCCCGAGGGCGCGCCGGTGCGGGTGTATCTGCAGCAGGCGAAGCGGTGGCTCGAGTTCGACCAGTGGCCGCCTCCGGCCGTACGGGAGAGGGATCTTCACCTGGCGGGCGGCGGGCGGCTCGAGTCGGCGCCGCACGCCGGAGGTGAGCCGAGCCGGTTCACCTACGACCCGGCGCGGCCGACCCCGACCGTCGGCGGGCCGTTGCTGCAGCCGCCGGGCAAGCAGGCCGACAACCGCCGGGTCGAGGAGCGCGACGACGTGCTGGTCTTCACCGGGGCGCCGCTGGGCGCGGACCTCGACGTGGTCGGCCCGGTCCACGCGACCGTCCACCTGCGCACCGACATCCCGTACGCGGATGTCTTCGTGCGGCTCTGCGACGTGGACGACAAGGGCGTCTCGCGCAACGTGGTCGACGGCATCCGCCGGCTGGACCCGCGCACGGCCGACGCGCAGGGCCTCCGGCCGGACGCCGACGGGGTGCTCGCCGTGGAGGTCGAGCTGTTCCCCACCGCGTACCGGTTCCGGGCCGGGCATCGCCTGCGCGTGCAGGTCAGCGGCGGCGCGTTCCCCCGGTACGCCCGCAACATGGGGACGCCGGAGCCGTTCGGCGTCGCCACCGCGGGCCGCCCGTGCCGCTTCGAAATCTTCCACGACGACGCGCGGCCCTCGCGGCTGACCCTGCCCGTTCTGCCCTAGTCGCGATGGAGCCTGGTGTAGCCGCCGTCGTGGTAGACCAGCGGCTGCGCAGTGTCGTCGCCGTGCATCTCGCCGGCGATCGGGGTGGCGAGCACGATCGTGTGGTCGCCGGCGCGCACGCGGCGGAAGACGCGGCAGACGATGCGCGCGAGCACGCCGTCGAGCAGCGGCACGCCGTCGGGGCCGGGCGTCCAGGCGCCGTGCGCGGCGAAGCGGTCGATGCCGCTGGTGGCGAACGTGCGGGCGGTCGCCTCCTGGTCGCTGTGCAGCACGTGGACCGCGACCGTCGCGGCCTGCGAGACTGCCCGGGCGGCCGACGCGGTGTCGGCGAGGCAGAACGAGACCAGGGGCGGATCGAGCGACACCGAGGTGAACGAGGTGGCGGTGAAGCCGGCCGGCGGATCCCCGGCCGCGGTCACGACGACCACGGCGGCGGCGTGCCGGCGCAGCAGGGCCTTGAACAGGTCGCTGTCGATCGCGAAGGAAGACCCGTTGGTGGCGTGGTGCGGGGCGACGGTCACGGTGACCCTCCTTCCAACTGAGCCAAACCTATAGGAACTGTAGCCTTTACATCGACAGCCAGTTGTGTGACGGGAGCGATGGCAGCGACATGAGCCGATCTGACGACGCCGGGACAGGCAGCGACCGGCGCGACGACGTGCTGGTCGGCGCGGCCGAGCTGCGCCGGCTGCTCGACGGGGCGGACGCGCCGGTCCTGCTCGACGTGCGGTGGGCGCTCGGCGACCCGCACGGGGCCGAGCACTACCGCGCCGGGCACATCCCCGGCGCCGTCTACGTCGACCTCGACACCGAGCTGGCCGGCCCGCCCGAACCCGGCGCCGGGCGGCACCCCCTGCCCGGCGTCGATCGCCTGCAGGCCGACGCCCGCCGCTGGGGCGTGACCCGGCGCGGCGGGGTCGTCGCCTACGACGACAGCGGCGGCCTGGCCGCGGCGCGGGCCTGGTGGCTGCTGCGCTGGGCCGGCGTCCCCGGCGTGCGCCTGCTGGACGGCGGGCTCGCCGCCTGGCGCGACGCCGGATACGAGCTGGCCATCGGCGAGACGGCGCCGCGGCCGCCCGGCGACGTCGAGCTGCGGCCGGGGCAGCTGCCCACGCTCACCGCCGACGAGGCCGCCGAGCTCGCCCGCACCGGCACGCTC
Source organism: Actinoplanes sp. URMC 104 (assembly GCF_051386375.1). Classification (NCBI taxonomy): domain Bacteria; kingdom Bacillati; phylum Actinomycetota; class Actinomycetes; order Micromonosporales; family Micromonosporaceae; genus Actinoplanes; species Actinoplanes sp. URMC 104. Next base: position 1,008,431 of record NZ_JBPQTO010000011.1, read on the forward strand.
GTGGACGCCCGCGCCGCCGAGCGCTACCGCGGCGAAGTGGAGCCGATCGACCCGCGCGCCGGGCACATCCCCGGCGCGGTCAGCCTGCCGACCGCCGGCAACCTCGACGGCGACCGCTTCCTCGCCACGCCCGCACTGCGGGAGCGCTTCGCCGGGCTGCGCGGACCGGTCGGCGTCTACTGCGGCTCCGGCGTGACCGCCGCACACGAGATCGCCGCGCTGGCCGTCGCCGGCATCGACGCCGCCCTCTACCCCGGATCGTGGTCGCAGTGGTCCTCCGACCCGCAGCGGCCGGCGGCGACCGGGCCCTAGCCGAACACCTGCAGCACGGCGTCGCGGACCGGCGCCGTCCGCAGGTATCCCTCGATGCCGTGGAAGTTCGGGCTCGTGTTGGTCACGAAGAAGTCGGCGCAGCGGTCCACCGGCGCGTACTCGGGGCGGATCCGGTGGTCGAGCGCGACCAGGTCGCGGGCGTCCGAGACGTTGCGCCACGAGCGCACCCCGCCGGGCACCCGCAGCGGCTGCTTGAGCAGGTCCTGCACCTCGGTGACGCCGAGCGGCGAGCCGACCGTCACGAACAGCGGCACGTCCACCGTCGCACCCACGTCGAGCAGGGCGTCGTACGCGATGATCGAGCCCAGGCTGTGCCCGAGCACCACGAGCGGCTCGCCGGCGCCGGTCAGCGCCTCGCGGACCACCTTGCGCATCGGGTCCCGCATGCCGCCGAAGAAGTACGCGTACACGTCCTCGAACGCGCGCTTCACCAGCGCCCGGAACGCCGCGAGCCGCAGCCGCCGCGGCAGCGGCAACGCCTCGGCGAACCCGGCGCCCAGCACCTCCGAGTCCTCCCCCGCGGCCAGCGCCTCCGCGGTGTAGGTCATGTCGCGCAGCCAGGCCTCGATCGGCGCCGCGCCCGCCAGCTCGGCCATCCCCGCCATCGGCGCCTCCTGCTGAGCCTGGAGCAGCACCTCCGCGATGAACGTCTCCGGGTCGGCCACCGCAAGCTCGGCCTCCCCCACCCCGGCCGCCGCGTCGGGCACCGCTCCCGTGTCCTCCCACGCCTCGCTCTCCAGCGGACGGGCGTACCGCAACGACGCCCAGTACGCCATCCGCGACGCCCCGCCGAGATCACGCCCGAAAAGCGTCCGATCCCATTGCGAGCGGAGCCTTTCCGCCTCGACTTTGTTCCCGTTTCCGTGCACATAGACAATGGTCGGTGCCATGGGATCTCCTCGCCTAGATCACCGCACTGAGCTGGGGTTCCGCTCTGTCACCGCCATGAGAGCACCGGCACGGCAGCACCGGCATCGTCGCGTCGGAAAGGCGATAAGCGGGTATCCGCCGCCATTGTTCAGACACCTTTCCCGGCCGGTTCCTCCCCGACCGCACGCCGGCCGCATCGCGCCGATCAGGCTCGCCGGCCCCGGGCCACGCTCGAGCCGCTGCCCGGGGCCGGCGGGCGATCAGCGGGAGCCCGTTGCGCCCGGGCGCGGGGCGAAGCGTCGAGTCGTGCCGTTCGGCGCCGGCAGCGACCACCGCAGCCGCCCGGGCCGAACACCAGGCCTCGTCGGCACGCCGGCCGTTGTCGGTGCTGTTCACGCCGGGTCACACCGGAGACCGCAGCCGCTCGCCGCGCCGCCGGCGATCCAGACGCACCACGGCGCCGGCAGCCACGCTACGAGGAGCACTGCCCCGGGAATCCAGCGATCGCGCCTCTGTCAGCGATCCACCGACGCCATCCGACCCGGCGCCAACACCTCCCAGGTCGTCCGAACAACACGACCGGGGGACCGAGCTGTCCCCGACCGGGCGGCCAGGAGGTGAGGTAGAGGTGGTGCGACGGCGGGGTCGCGCCGAGCCGACCGCAATCGCGCGGCTGTGGCCGGGTCCGGGCCCGCAGGCCGGGCGGTGAGGGCCGCCGCCGGAATCGCGGACCGGACGGTGAGGGCCACCGCCGGCATTGCGGCACGGTGGAGGCGCCGCCGGGATCGCGGCCCGGGCCGGGACGGCCGTCGCCGGGACGGCCGCCGCCGGGACGGTCGTCGGCGACCCGGGCGGCGGCATTGGGGTCGGGACCGGAAGTCTGCGGGCCGCGGACCGGCGGGGCGGCATGGGCGGATCTCGATGAGGACGGTGGGTCGGGGAGCGCCTACAGTCGGGTGGTCGAGCACCCTCGGGGGCGGGAGGAGTTCGGATGTCGGAGCTGGATCTGGTGGCGCTCTTCCGGGACGCGGTGCGGACGGTGCCCGCGTACGCGCGCTTCCTGGCGGCCTGTGGTGTGGACCCGGCGGAGGTGGACCGGCCGGCGGCGATCCCGCTGATGACCAAGGCGGACTACCACCAGCGCTACCCGTTGCCGGATCGGTGCCGGGGCGGGCGGCTGGATGCGGCGGCCGTCGTGGCGGTGTCGTCGGGGTCGTCGGGCAGGCCGACGGTGTGGCCGCGCACGGTGCAGGACGAGCGGGCGGTCACGGCGCGCTTCGAGCAGGTCTTCGAGTACGGGTTCGGGGCCGCCGAGCACAGCACGCTGGCGGTGGTGTGCTTCGCGCTCGGCAACTGGGTCGGAGGGCTCTACACGGTGGCCGCGTGCCGGCAGCTGTCCGCCGACGGCTACCCGATCACGGTGGCGGCGCCGGGCAACGACATCGACGAGATCCTGCGGGTCGTCGGCGAGCTGGGCGGGCTCTACGACCAGACCGTGCTGCTGGGCTATCCGCCGTTCGTCAAGAACGTCATCGACGCCGGCCTCGCCCGCGGCGTGGACTGGACCGCGTACGACGTCAAGCTCGTGCTGGCCGGCGAGGTGTTCAGCGAGCAGTGGCGCGACCTGGTGGCGGCCCGCGCGGGCACGGCCGACCCGGAGAGCGGGATCGCGTCGCTGTACGGCACGGCCGACGCGGGGGTGCTCGGCAACGAGACCCCGTTGAGCGTACGGATCCGCCGGTTCCTCGCGGGGCGCCCCGAGCTGGCCTCGTCGGTGTTCGGCGACGCGCGGCTGCCGACGCTGGTGCAGTACGACCCGGCGACCCGGCTGTTCGAGGCCGCGCCGGGCGGGACGCTGGCGTTCAGCGCCGACGGCACCGTGCCGCTGGTGCGCTACCACATCGCCGACGAGGGCGGCGTGCTGCCGTACGAGGAGCTCGTCGCCTTCTGCCGCGAGCACGGCTTCGATCCGGGCGCGGGGCCGCGGCTGCCCTTCGTGTACGTCTTCGGGCGCTCGCTGTTCACGGTGTCGTTCTTCGGCGCCAACGTCTATCCGGAGAACGTCACCGTCGGGCTGGAGCGGCCGGGGATCAGCGAGTGGGCGACCGGGCGGTTCGTGCTGCGGACCGTCGAGGACGCCGACCGTGACCGCCGGCTGCAGGTGGTCGTGGAGCTGGCCGCGGGCGCCGAGCCCACCCCCGCGCGCGCCGAGCTGGCCGCCACGTCGATCCGCGCCGAGCTGCTGCGGCTCAACAGCGAGTTCGCGCACTACGTGCCCGCCGGTCACCAGACCCCGGAGGTGGTGCTGCGACCCGCCGACGACCCGGAGTTCTTCCCGCGCGGGGTCAAGCACCGCTACACGCGGCCGGATTCCTGATCCGGGTGCACCATCCATACGTTGGGCTCCCAGTACGTGCCGCGGTCCCGCTCGACGTCGATGTGGACGGTCGTCAGGCCCTCCGGGAAGACGTAGTCGCCGGTCTCGGGGAAGACCAGGCCCGTCCAGGTCTCCCACTCCCCGACCGTGCCGTTGATCAGCAGCGAGCGGGGCAGCGGCGTCGACACCCGGGCGCCGACGTGCTCGTGCACGCGCATCCACGGGTCGAGGAGCCGCCCGTCCGGCCGCCGCCACCGCACGTAGCGCTCGATCGGGGTGAGCGGGTAGCGCTCCTTCCACGACGGCCGCACCGGCGCGACCAGGTGGGTGAGGCCCTGCCGCGCCCCGATCGCGCGCATCGCGCCGAGCAGCTCGCGGGCGAGCCCGCGGCGGCGGCCGTCGCGCGGGGTCTCGGCGGCCAGCGCGCACAGCGTGTTCACCGGCTCGCCGGCCCGGGTGCGGGTGAAGCTCGCCTCGATGGCCGCGTCGATGCCGTCGGGCAGGGTGGCGTCCACGCCGTCCCACCAGAGCGGACAGGTGTGCCCCTCGGCGACGACCTCGTCGGCCTCGTCGTCGCAGAGCACGAACTGGTAGTCGGCCAGCTCCTCGTCGAGGTGGTCCCACCACCGGTTGAGCCGGTCACCGTGCAGGTTGTACTCGGGCCACACGGCGGCCGACGGGATGCCCCGCTCCCACAGGTCGGGCCGCTGGGCGGCGGTGTGCATCGTGAGCGGCATGCCGGCCGCCTCACACCAGCGCGGGGATCGCCGAGAAGACCGTGCCGGGGTCGTAGCGGCGCTTGAGCGCGACGAGCCGCTCGAGGTTGGCGCCGAAGGACTCGCGGGCCCGCGCGTCGTCGTCGGGGCCGAGCAGGTTGGGGTAGCCGCCGGGCAGCGACACGGGGTCGAGGGCGGCCACGACGGCGTCGGCCCACGCGCGGTGCTCGTCGGGCGGGCCGCCGGGCCAGGCGGCGATCACCTCGACGGCCTGGTGCGGCGCGCGCTGGGCGAACGCGGTCGCCTCGGGGGCGACCCGCGTGGCGGCGCCGTGGAAGCGGTTGACCACGAGCGTCGAGAAGGGCGAGCTCATCCCGGCCGCCGCGCCGGCGAGCGCGTCCGCGGCGGGCGGCGACACCGCGGGGAGCCAGCGGCTGCGCAGCAGGTAGTGGTTGCCCTCGACGATGCCGGCGTCGAACATGTGCAGCGCGGCGGCGTACGGCATCGGGGCGACCTGGTCGACGACCGGGTGGCCGAGGGAACGCAGGCGGGCGACGTGCGGTTCGCCGTCGGCCGGGTCGGCGCCGCACCAGAACGGGCAGAGGAACGCCAGCGGCCCGCCGGGACCGGGCAGGAATCCGGTGAGGACGGTCAGCTCGTCGGGCGCGTCCGCGACGATCTCGGCGTAGCCGGTCAGCACCCGGCGGCCCTCGGCGAGCGGGAACATCAGGATGCCGGCGAGCACGGCGGGCACCTCGTGCAGCCGGAACCGCAGGGCGGTCAGCACGCCGAAGTTGGCGCCGCCGCCGCGCAGGGCCCACCACAGGTCGGCGTCGGCGTCCGGCCCGGCGACCGCGAGGGTGCCGTCGGCCAGCACCACGTCGGCGCCGAGCAGGTTGTCGGCGGCCAGGCCGTACCGGCCGATCAGCGGTCCGTAGCCGCCCGCGGTGGTGAGCCCGGCCAGGCCCACGCTGCCGACCAGGCCGGTCGAGGCGGCCAGCCCGTGCGGCGCGGCCGCCTCGACCAGGTCGCTGGAGAGCGCGCCGCCCTGCACCGTCGCCGTCCGGGTGGCCGGGTCGACCGAGACCCCGCGCATGCCGGTCAGGTCGACGACCACACCGCCGTCGCGCACCGCCCGCCCGGCCCAGTCGTGACCGCCGGCCCGCACCGAGAGCGGCAGGGCCGCGTCGCGGGCGGCCTGCACGACCGCGCTCACCTCGGCCGCGTCCGCGCACCGGGCCACCACGGCGGGCCGCCGGGTGACGGCGGCGTTCCAGACCCTGCTCGCGGCCGCGTACTCCGCCCGCTCGGGGGTGACGAGCCGCTCACCCAGCCGGGGGCGCAACGCCCGTACGGCGTCCGCCAGGTCTCCGGTCGCGCCGACAACAGTCATGCGCGCCACCGTAGCCGCCGGCCACTCTGCGTGCCGTCGTGAACACGACTCGCGGCAGGGGTCAGCGGGACGTCGCGAGGAAGACCTGCTTGGCGGCGGCGAGCCAGACGGCCTGCCCGGCCGCGTTGGGGTGGGTGCCGTCGAGGATGAGCCTGGTGCCGCGGCGGCCCTCGAGCAGGAACGGCGTGTAGGCGTCGATCGTGGTCCAGCCCCTCGACCGGGCCAGCTCGCGGATGACGCTCATCCGCTCGGCGTGGCCCACCTGCTGCGACAGCGTGCGGGTGGGCATGCTCTCCGGGTTCTGCAGGACCGGCACGACGGCGGGCGCGGGGCGCTTGGCGGCGAGCCGGTTGGCCAGCGTCAGGTAGCTGGGGTACGTGCCGGCAGTGCCCTCGTTGTGGCTGTAGCTGAGCAGCACGAGGTCGCTCGGCTGCGCGGTCAGCTTGCCGAAGCGGGCGCCCTGCAGGGCGTACCCCGCCTTGGCGCCCGGAACGCTGCCGTTGTAGATGGACAACGTCGGCCAGCCGTTGCCGGCGCCCAGCACGGTCGGGGCGCCGTACGCCTGCTTGCGGGCGTCCCACAGGCGGTACGTGGTGCGGTAGTTCGGATAGCGCGCCGCCAGCCAGGTGGACAGCTGGTAGAACCACTCGGTCCGCTCGTTGCCCGTGGAATCGCCGAGCAGCGTGATGGTCGCGTCCTGCCAGCCCTCGTCCAGCCGTTGCAGCAGCTCGGCGGGAGCGCCTGCGGCCAGCGCCCGCACGACCGGGGTGCTCGCGCGGGGCGCGGGGACCGGGTCGGTGGCGGCGTGGACGTACGTGACGGGAGCGGCGATGGCCGCGGCGAGCCCGAGGGCGGCCACGGAGGCGGCGCGGAAGGCCATGGAGGAAGGAACTCCTGCGATGCTGGAAACGATCACGGTAGGTGAGGGCGGCTCAGGTTAGCGGACGTGATCTTGGATGCGACAGGGCGGTCCGGCCGGTTCGGGGTCGTCCGTTCGGCGGCCGGAATCCGTGCGCCGGCTCAGGGACGGGGTTTGAGCAGCGTGATCCGGTTGGCGCCGAGCTCGGTCACGTAGAGGAAACCGGTCGTGGTGTCCTGCGTCACGTCGAGCGGCTGGCTGAACCCGGTGAAGCCGGTGATTCCGGTGGTGCGATTGGACAGTGCGCCCGAGGCGGCCACGTCGAAGGTCTCGATGTCCTGCCCGGAGGAGTAGCGGACCACCAGCAGCTTGCCGTTGAGCGCGCCGCCGCGGTACTCGACGGCGCCGTTGGCGGAGGCGTGCAGGCCGGCGTCGTACGTGCCGGCGAGATCGAAGTTCGGGTCGGGCGCGGTGCCGGCCGGATAGGCGGCGACCTGGAACGGGTCGGTGCCCGACGTGGGGTTGCCGCCCGCGAGCACCCATTCGCAGCGCAGCGGGTTGGGGTGGCCGTAGTAGCGGCCGGCCCGCACGTCGAACACGTAGTCGGTCTCGGCGGTGGGCACGCCGGTCAGCGCGGGGACGGCCGGGCCGGTGTAGCCGCGGCGGGCGCACGAGGCGGGCAGGGTGGCCGGCGTGGCCGGGGTGTTGCCGCCCGCGGCCGAGCCGTTGGTCGGCGCGTACAGGTGGCCGTTGCGGTGCCACACCAGGTCGAACGCGTTGCGCACGCCCGTGGCGTACAGGGTCAAGGGCGCTCCCGGGGCGTACGGGTCATAGGCGCCGCCGTCCTCCGTCTTCACGTTCAGCGGCAACGTGGCGGGCAGCCGGGCCGGGTCGAGCCGCAGCACGGCCGCGCTGAGCAGCCGTTCCGGGCGGTTGCCCCACGTCGAGTCGGCCGCGCCCATGGCGTTGTTCGCGCCCTGCGACACGTACAGCGCCCCGTCCGGCCCGAAGGCGAGCGAGTTGGTCTCGTGGTCCTTCACCGAGCGCGGCAGGTTCACCACCACCGAGGTGTACGTGCCGAGGCCGGCGCCGCTGAGCCGCCCGATCCGGCCGGACCAGTCGGGCACGTTCAGCGGCCCGACGTACTCGTAGTTGTCGGTGACCCACAGGACCGGCGCGGCGGCCGTGGACGCGGGGTCGAAGGCCATGCCGATCACGGTGCGCGCGGGCGCGCCCGGCAGGCCGAGCGCCGCGGCGTTGTCCCGTACGGTGGTGATGATCGTCGGGGTGCCGAGCGTGCCGCCCGCGTTGATGGGGAAGCGGAAGATGCGCCCGTCCAGGGTGCCCGCGTAGAGCCGGCCGTCGGGTCCCTTCACGACCGTGGTGAACGGCGCGCCGGTGGCCACGCCCACGGTCTTGTCGAAGGCGACCGGGCCGCCGGTGCCGCCGCTGCCGGTGGTGAAGACGATGGAGTACGGCGCGAAGGCCTTGCCGGTCACGTCGGTGACCCCGCTCGTGACGGTGAAGCGGTACGCCGTCAGCGGCGCCAGCGGCGCGGTCGGCGAGAGGTTGATGACGTCGCCGCCGCCGCTGGTGATCGTGGTCGCCGGCACCGCCGCGCCGTCGCTGAGCCGGGTCAGCGTGACCGTCGAGCTCGTCAGCGAGGCGGCGCGCACTCCCCCGTTGGGCAGCACGAGGTCCTCGACGACGCTGGTGGTCAGCGGCACGCCGGTGGCGCCGTTGGCCGGGGTGCTGGTGCGCACGGCCGGGATCGTCGCCGAGCCGGCCACCGCGGCGATGTCGGCGTACGCGAACTTGGTGTTCGTGCCGCCGGCCGGGCTGACGGTCAGCTTGCCGTCGGTGACCCGCACCGTGCGGGTGGCGGTCGCGAACTTGGTCGTGGCGGTCGGCTTGAACGCGGCGATCGCGTTCTGGTCCTCGATGGACACCCAGTGCGTGCTGTCGGTCGCCGTGCCCGCGTCGCCGACCGCCACCGTCACCGTGTAGAGCCCCGCCGGCACGGCCGCCTCCCACGCGCCCGGGGTGTGCACCCCCGGCGAGCCCGCCGGCAGCTGCGCGTGTAGGAACGTGGCGAGCCGCGGATCGGCCTGCCCCGCCGCCGGGTTGCGGTTGCGCCCGTTGCCGGTGAGGTCGACCGGCGTGCGCTCCCCCAGGTCCACCCAGCCGTAGCCGCGGGCGTCGGTGTAGGCGGCGCCCGAGTCGCGGACGTACCCGGCAGCGGGCGCGGTCGCGGCGTCGGAGAAGTCCACCTTCAGCGGCAGGGTGGCCGCGGCGGACGCCGGACCGGCCGGCACGGCGAGGCCGGCGAGCACCAGCACGGCGGTGACTGTCCACGTACGAGGAGTCATGGTCGACAACGTCGCACGTCGATCGCTCGCCGCGGGAGTCGGAAATCAGCAGGCGGGGCCTTTTCCGGGCCCGCGGGACTTGCGACCTCCCACCTATATCGCCGCTATCGCCGCAAGCACGCCCGAGCCGTGTCAGCGCGCGTCGGCGCCGTGTCCGCAGGGTGTCAGCGACCCGCCGCAGTGTTCGGACACATCACGTCCGGCTCCGAGGAGGACACCTTGACCGATCTCGCCCTCGAACCCGTCCCGCTCCGGCAGAGCCGCGCGGCGCGGACCGCGCTCCTGGCCGCGGGCGGCATCTACTTCACCGCCGAGTTCGTGGCCGCGGCCGCGTGGACGGATCCGCCGTACAGCTACACGTACCACTTCATCAGCAACCTCGGGGTGCACGGACCCTCGACCGCGTTCGGGCAGTACATGTACTCGCCGCTCGCCTGGGTGATGAACACCGGCTTCTTCCTGTTCGGGATCGCCGCGCTCGCGGGCGTCCTGGCGCTCAGGGGGCTGCCGCGCGGGCGCCGGTGGGCGGTGATCGCCACGGCCGCGGTGCTGGCCGCCGGCGCCGTCCTGGTCGCGCTGTTCCCCGGCTCCGCCGACGCCTCCGCCGCTCACGGCCTGGGGGCGTTCGCGGCCTTCACCTCCGGCAACGTGCTCGTGATCCTGCTCGGCCGGGCGCACCGGCTGCTCGGTGTCTCCCGCCGGCTGGGGAGGGCGCTGGTGGCGCTCGGGACACTGGGTCTCGTCTCGCTGGCGGCCTTCCTCGCGGTCGTGGGCTCCGGCGCCGGCGTCCTCATCGGCTTGGTCGAACGCGGCATCCTGTATCCCTTCCTGATCGGCCTCGCCGCCCTGGGCGCCGCATCGAGGCCGCCCCGGACGGTCGACCGATCCGGTCACTGACCGGAAGAGCGGGCGCGCGCGGGTGGCCGCGCGGATAGCCTGGGGGCGTCCGCCGTCCGCGCCCACCCTGGAGTCAGCGTGCCTTCCGTCCTGGTCTTGAACGGGCCGAACCTCAACCTGCTGGGCACCCGCAAGCCCGAGGTCTACGGCAGCACCACCCTGGCCGACGTCGAGGCGATGTGCCGGGACGCGGCCGGGCGGCACGGGCTCACCGCCGAGTTCCGGCAGTCGAACCACGAGGGGCAGCTGATCGACTGGGTGCACGAGTTCGGCGCGCGGGCCAAGGCCGGCGAGTGCATCGGCGCCGTGTTCAACCCGGGGGCGTACACCCACACCTCGGTGGCTTTGCACGACGCGATCGAGGGCGCCGAGCTGCCGGTCGTCGAGTGCCACATCTCGAACGTGCACAAGCGGGAGGCGTTCCGGCACCACTCGTTCATCTCGCCGGTGGCGCGGGGCATCGTCGTGGGCTTCGGGGTCCGCGGTTACGTGCTCGCCATCGACGGGCTGGCCGCGCTGCACGAGGAGGGCCGGGCCTCCAGCTGAAGACCCGGCCCCGTCGGCGGACCCGCTCAGACGGACGCGCGGATCCGCTCGTACTCCTCCGCCGGCACCGGCTGGGCGTCCTTGGTGCCGAGGTCGTTGAGGTGGATGCGGAAGGTCTCGCGGGCGGTCCAGCAGGCGATCGCCGCGATGATGGCGCAGCCGAACGTGAAGCTGCCGACGATCAGCGGGACGTTCGACCCGGCCGGCGCTACCGCCGCGTAGATGCTCGGCAGGAACGCGGTGATCATCGTGCCGATGTTCTGCGACACGGCGAAGCCGGTGACGCGGGTGCGGGTCGGGAACAGCTCCTGGTAGAACGCCGGGAACACCGCGTTGTAGCCCTGGTAGACGATGCCCCACATGAAGATCGCGGTGATGAAGGCGCCGACCACGCTGCCCTGGCTGATGAAGTAGAAGTACACGTACGACAGGGCACCCGAGCTCAGCGCCCCGGCGATGATCAGCGGGCGCCGGCCTATCCGGTCGGACAGGTTCCCGACGTACGGGATGAGGAGCACGGCCACCGCGTTGCCGACCAGCGAGATCCACAGGTAGGCGGTGGTGCTCATGTTGATGCCGTAGGCGTCGCTCGTGGCGTACGACGCGCCGAAGACGGTCGTGGCCAACGGCACCGCGTTCATCAGCGCCATGCAGATGACCCGCAGCATGTCCGAGCCGCTCTCCCGCACGGCCTGCACGATCGGCGCCTTGGGCACCTCGCCGTGCGTCTCCTCCTCCTGGAACGCCGGGGTCTCGTCGACGCGGCGGCGGATGATCATGCCGGCGACGACGACCACCGCGCTCAGCAGGAACGGGATCCGCCAGCCCCAGGACTGGAACGCGTCCTCGGACAGCAGCGCCGACAGCGGCAGGATGACCGCGGCGGCGAGGATCTGGCCCGCCTGCACGCCCTGCAGCGTGAAGCTGGCGTAGAACCCGCGCCGGCCGAACGGCGCATGCTCGACGATCATGGCGCTCGCGCCGGAGATCTCGCCGCCCACCGCGAAGCCCTGGATCAGCCGCAGGATCACCAGCAGCAGCGGGGCCGCGAGGCCGATCGCGTGGTAGTCGGGCAGGATGCCGACCGCGAACGTCGACAGGCCCATCATCAGCATGCAGAGCACCAGCACGTTCTTGCGGCCGTGGGTGTCGCCCCAGTGGCCGAGGAAGAACGCGCCGAGCGGACGGGCCACGTAGCCGACGCCGAACAGCGCCAGCGACGAGATGACGGCGACCTGGTCGTTGCCCTCGGGGAAGAAGATGTCGGGGAACACCAGGGCCGCGGCCTGGGCGTAGATGAAGAAGTCGTAATACTCGAGAGCGCTGCCCATCCAGCCGCTGGCGGCGGCCTTCTTGGGCGTCTTGGTGAACTCGGCCGGCTCGCGCGCGTCCATGGATCCTCCCTCACCGATGGCGCGACCATTGGAGATCTGCGCCCGCGGCGGCGTCCAGACGGCATTCCACTGGACGGATCCGCGGCCCGGGGCGGCTGACCGGCGGCGTTACGGTCCGGGCATGGCGGTTCAGAAGGCGATCGACCTCACCGGCACGGGCAGCACCGTCGAGGAGGCGGTCGCCGAGGCGCTGGACCGGGCGGCGCTGACGCTCGACGGCATCGAGCGCTTCGACGTCGTCGCGGTGTCCGGCTCGGTCACCGCTGGGCGGATCGAGTTCTCGGCCCACGTACGGGTCTGGTTCGTGCTGATGGAACGCGTGCACGGGTAGCCATGCAGATCGACGGGATCACCCGCGTGCCGCTTCCGGTGGGGCACAACGGCATCGAGACGGTCAACGTGTACGTGCTCGCCGACGGTCAGCACGTCACGCTCGTCGACTGCGGCGTGTGGCGGCCCGGACCGGACGGCGACGGGCTGGGCGAGCTCGGCCAGGGCCTGCGGACGGCCGGGTACGAGCTGGCCGACGTGTCCCGCATCGTCGTGACCCACGCGCACATCGACCACTACGGGCTGGCCGGGCGGCTGATGGAGCTGACCGGCGCGGAGCTGTGGATGCACGCGCTGACCGACCTGGACTGCGAGAAGTACCGGCACCCGGACACGGCCGTGGCGCGCCGCCGGGACACGTACACCGACCACGGCCTGCCGTCCGCGGAACTGCCGGCGGTGGCGCACGGGCTGCGCGACTGGCTGCCGTACCTGTACTCGGTCGTCGAGGCCTCGACCCGGCTGCGCGGCGGCGAGAAGATCCCGATCGGCGGCCAGGACTGGGAGGTGCTGCACACCCCCGGCCACTCCACGGGGCACATCTGCCTGTGGTCGCCCGCCCTCGAGGTGGTCCTCTCCGGCGACCACCTGCTGCCCGGGGTGACGCCGCCGGTCACCTTCGAGCGGGGGTTCGACGCCAACCCGCTCGGCAGCTATCTGGACTCGCTGCGCCGGGTGGAGGCGTTGCGCGCGGTGCAGGTGCTGCCCGGGCACGGCACCCCGTTCCGGGACGTGCAGAACCGCATCGAGGCGATCCTGCGCAACAAGCTGCGCCGTCTGCAGGCGATCCGGGAGGCCGTCGAGGACGGGCCCAAGACAGTCGTGGACATCACCGACCGGGTGTTCAGCCGGGTGATGCTCGAGCACCGGCGCGGCTTCGCGCTGGCCGAGACGCTGGCCCACATCGCCTATCTGCGCCACGACGGCGTGGTGGAGCGGCGGATCCGGCCGGACGGCGTCTACGAGTGGTACGCGACCGGGGAGACGCGATGACCGAGCCGTGGAGGCCGTGGACGAAGATGCAGGCGGACGTGCTGCGGGCGGCGAACGCGCCGGTCGTGGCCGCGCTGGAACGCCAGCAGAAGGCCGCCGAGTCGCTGGCGGCGCTGGCCGAGCAGATGGCCGCGATGAGCGAGCAGGTCGGCCGGATGGCCCGCCAGCAGGCCGAGATCAGCAAGCAGATGCGGGCCGCGATGAAGCCGTACCAGGACCTGCTCGACTGGCTCGACGGCGGCCGCTGAGCCGTTTCCGGTGTGCGGAAGCGGATCTGTCGGCCCGTTCCGGGCGCGGCTTACCGTCCGCGGAGGAGCAGGGGAAGGAGGCGTCCGATGCCCGACCGCGACCTGTCGATCCGCATCTTCCAGGTGATGGCGCTGCATCGAGCCGTCGAGGACCGCATGGTGAGCATGTACCGGCAGGGCGAGATGCTCGGCAGCGTCTACACCGGGCACTGGCACGAGGCGATCGCCGTCGGCACGGCCGCCGCGCTGCGCCCCGACGACTTCCTCTGCCCGATCCACCGGGACCTCGGCGCGCACCTGTGGCGCGGCATGGAGCCGTGGCAGGTGATGGCCAGCTTCCTCGGCAAGGCCACCTCGCCGACCGGCGGGCGCGACGGCACGCTGCACTACGGCCGGCTGGACCTCGGCATCTACAACCTGCCGAGCCACATCCCGGACAACTACCCGGTGGCCACCGGCGGGGCGTTCGCCTTCAAGTACCGCGGCGAGGACCGCGTCGCGCTGGCGTACTGCGGGGACGGCTCCACCTCGCGCGGCGACTTCCACGAGGCGGTCAACATCGCCGCCGTGCTGGACCTGCCGTGCGTCTTCGTCGTCGAGAACAACCAGTTCGCGTACTCGACGCCGCTGCGGCTGCAGTCGCGCACGGATTTCGCGACGAAGGCGGTGGCTTACGGCATCCCGGGTGAGAAGGTCGACGGCACCGACGTCACCGCGGTGTACGAGGCGACCGAGCGCGCGGTGGCCCGGGCCCGCGCCGGCGAGGGCCCGTCGCTGATCGAGTGCGTGACGATGCGCATGCACGGGCACGCCGAGCACGACCCCGCCGACTACGTGCCGCGCGAGATGTTCGAGGAGTGGGGCGCCAAGGACCCCGTGGAGATCGCCGCCCGGCAGCTGGTCGAGGCCGGGCACGCGTCCGAGGACGAGATCGCCGCGATGCGCGAGCAGGCGCGGCAGAAGGCCATCGAGGCGCGCCGGAAGGCTCTGTCCGACCCGATGCCCACGCCCGACCGTGAGGAGGAGCGGGTCTATGCCTGACGAGGTCACCTATCTCGACGCGGTCAGCCAGGCGCTGATGGCCGAGATGGAGGAGGACGAGCGGGTGTTCCTGATCGGCGAGGACGTGGGCCAGTTCGGCGGCGCGTTCAAGGTGACCAAGGGCTTCCTCGAGAAGTTCGGCGAACGGCGGGTGGTGGACACCCCGATCGCCGAGTCCGGCTTCACCGGGCTGGCCGCGGGCGCCGCGCTCAACGGGCTGCGACCGGTCGTCGAGTACCAGTTCGCCGACTTCATCTCCACGGCCTGGGACCAGATCACCAACGTCATCGCGCGGCACCACTACCGCACGGGCGACGCCATGCCGATCACGTTCCGGTGCCCGTTCGGCGCGCGGCTGCGGGCCGGGCCGACGCACTCGCAGAGCATCGAGTCGTACTTCGCGCACACCCCCGGCCTCAAGATCGTCGCGCCGGCCACCGTCGCCGACGCCGCCGGGCTGCTGCGCAGCGCGATCCGCGACGACAACCCGGTGCTGTACCTGGAGAGCAAGTACCTGTACCGGCGCATCAAGGAGCCCGGGCCGCTGTCGCTGGAGCCGGTGCCGATCGGCCGGGCGCGGGTGGCGCGCGAGGGCGACCGGGTCTCGCTGATCACCTACTCGGCGAGCGTGCACCAGGCCCTGGAGGCGGCGGACGTGCTGGCGGGCGAGGGCATCTCGGTCGAGGTCGTCGACCTGCGCACGCTCGTGCCGCTGGACTTCGAGACGATCCGCGCCTCGGTCGCCAAGACCGCCCGGGCCGTCGTGCTGCACGAGGCGCCGCGGCGGCTCGGGTACGGCGCGGAGATCGCGGCCGAGATCGGCGAGCGCTGCTTCTGGGAGCTGGACCAGCCGGTGACCCGGATCGGCGCGCGCAACACCCCGATCCCGACGAGCCCGCCGCTGGAGGACGCGATGCTGCCCTCGACCGCCGAGGTGATCGAGACCGTCCGGCGGGTGGCGACGTCATGAGCCCCTCGGGTGCGGATTTCGACGTCGTCGTTCTGGGCGGCGGACCGGGCGGCTACGCGGCGGCGCTCTACGGCGCGTCGGCCGGGCTGTCGATCGCGCTGGTGGAACGCGACACGGTCGGCGGGACGTGCCTCAACCGCGGCTGCATCCCGGCCAAGGCGCTGCTGCAGACGGCCGAGGTCTACCGTACGGCCACCCACGCCGCCGACTTCGGGATCATGCCCGAGGGCGACGGCGCGTTCCGGCCGGACTGGGCGCGGGTCGAGCAGCGCACCACCGGCGTGGTCGACAAGCTGGTCGGCGGGCTGTCCACGTTGCTCAAGCGGCGCAAGGTGACGATCGTGAAGGGCCACGGCCGGCTCACCGCGGACGGCGCCGTCGAGGTGGACGGGCAGACCCTGCGCGGCCGCGCGACGATCATCTCGACCGGCTCGGTGCCGCGGTCGATCCCCGGGTTCGAGCCGGACGGCGAGCGGATCGTCACCTCCGACCACAGCACCCGCAGCGACGTGCTACGCGAACGGGTCGCGGTGATCGGCGGCGGGGTGATCGGCTCCGAGTTCGCCTCGGTGTTCACCGACGTCGGCGTGCAGACCACCCTGCTCGAGGCGCTGCCCGACGGCGTGCTGCCGATCGGGCCGGACCGGGAGATCGCCGGGGTGCTGGCCCGGTCGCTGGCCCGCCGCGGCACCACCATCCACGCGGGCGCCCGGGTGACTGCGCCCTCGCCGAGCGACGGTGGTCTCGTGGTCGGGTTCGAGAGCGGCTCCACCGTGGAGAAGATCGAGGTCGACCAGGTGCTCGTGGCGATCGGCCGGCGGCCGGTCACCGACGACATCGGCCTCGAGTCCCTCGGCATCGCGCTGGACGAACGCGGGTTCGTCGCCGTCGACACCGCCACGATGTCCACGAACCGGGCCGGGGTCTACGCGATCGGCGACGTCGTCGACACGCCCGGGCTCGCCCACGTGGCGTACGCCGAAGCGATCGTGGCGATCCAGCACATCCTCGGCGAGACGCCCGTGCCGGTCGACTACACCGGCGTGCCGTGGGTCGTCTACACGCACCCCGAGGTCGCCTGGGCCGGGCTGACCGAGGAACAGGCGCGCGCGGCCGGGCACGACGTCGAGGTGCACAAGCACCGATTCGCCGGCAACGGCCGGGCCATGATCATCGGCGAGACCGACGGGATGGTGAAGGTCGTGTCCGCGAAGAACGGGCCGATCCTCGGCTTCCACCTGGTCGGGCCGTGGGCCAGCGAACTGCTCGCCGAGGGTTACCTGGCGGTCAACTGGCAGGCCACGCCGCTGGACGTCGGCCACTTCATCCATCCGCATCCGAGCCTGTCCGAGGCGATCGGGGAGACCATGCTGACCTTCAGCGGCCGCTCCCTGCACGGTTGAGAGGCGTACACCGATGGCCGGCGAGATCAACGAAGTCAACATGCCCAAGCTGGGCGAGAGCGTCACCGAGGGCACGCTGAGCAGCTGGCTCAAGAAGGTCGGCGACCCGGTGGCGTTCGACGACCCGCTGTTCGAGGTCTCCACCGACAAGGTCGACTCAGAGATCCCCAGCCCGTACGACGGGGTGCTGCTCGAGGTGCTGGTCTCCCCCGGCGACACGGTGCCCGTCGGCACCACGCTGGCCCGCATCGGTCCCGCCGACGCCATCGGGCAGGGCGAGCACTCCCCCGTCGACGAGTCGGTCGGCCCGCCCGGTTCCATCGCGGCGCCGCCCTCCGCGGAGCCCGCCACCCCGGCCGGCGCTGCGGCCGCCGCCCCCGTCTTCCCGTCCACCTCCTCGGTGGACGAGCCCGTCGCGGTCCCCGCCGCCGGCGCGCCCTCCCCCGGCGCGCCTTCCGCCTCCCGCGGCGCTCCTTCCTCCGCCGGCGGCAACGGTGACCAGCCCATGGTGTCCCCCGTCGTCCGCCGTCTGGTCACCGAGAACGACCTCGACCTCGCGTCGATCACCGGCACCGGCGGGGGCGGCCGCGTCATGCGCGAGGACGTCCTGGCCGCCCTGTCGGCCCGATCCGCCTCCCCGGCCGCCGCCTCCGCCGCCCCGGCCGCCGCCTCCGCCGCCCCGGCCGCCGCCTCGGCCGCGCCTGCCGCCTCCGCCGCGCCCGTCTCCGCCGACGCCCGGGACGAGGTGCAGCCGATGTCGCGGGTCCGGATCGTCACCGCCCAGCGGATGATCGAGTCCCGGCGCACCTCCGCGCACGTGTGGACGTCCATCGAGGTCGACCTGGAAGCCATCGAGCAGGTGCGGCAGAAGCACAAAGCGGCATTCCGCAAGGCGGAGGGCGGCTCGCTGACCTACCTGCCGTTCATCGGCCGCGCGGTCTGCGACGGCCTGCGCGCGTACCCCCCGCTCAACTGCTCGATCGACATGGACAGCCAGACGATCACGCTGCACCACTACGTCAACCTCGGCATCGCGGTCGACGTCGCCGGGCTCGGCCTGATGGCCCCGGTGATCCGCGACGCCGACGGGCTCAACCTGCGCGGCCTGGCCCGCGCGATCCGCGACGTCGGCAACCGGGCGAAGGAGCGCAAGCTGGGCTCCGCCGACATGACCGGGTCCACGTTCACCATCAGCAACCCCGGGCCTATGGGCACATACGCCTCGGCCGCCGTCATCAACCAGCCCAACGTGGCGATCCTGACCACCGAGGGCGTGGCCCGCCGGGTCGTGGCGGTCGGCGACGCCATCGCCGTCCACCACACCTGCGTGCTCGGCCTCTCGTACGACCACCGCGCCCTCGACGGCGTGGTGGCCGCACAGTTCCTCGCCTACGTCCGCGACGCCCTGCAGAACCGCGACTGGGAGGCCGAGCTCGCCTGAGGGCCTACCCGGCCTTCGCGTTGAGCAGGGCGTCGAACTGGCGGTCGGCGCTGATCGTCAGCGACGACCGCCCGGCGTTGGTCTGCAGCTCGCGGGTCAGGGCCCGGCCGGCCACGATCAGCGACGGGCGCACCATGCAGAGGTCGTGGCCGTCGCGCAGCCCCAGCTCCAGCGCGGCCACCACCCTGCCGCCCATGCCGAAGACGGGCACGGCCACCGCGCAGTAGTCCCGGTCGTACTCGCGCAGGCAGAGCGCCACCCGGGTCAGGCGGATCACCGCCAGCGCGTGCCGCAGCTCGTCGGGGTCGGTGGTGGTGTGCGGGGTGTAGCGATCCAGCCCGCGGCCGATCATCGTCTCGACGAAGTCGTGCGGGGCGAAGGCGAGCAGGGCCCGGCCCAGCGCGCTGGCGTGCAGCGGCACGGTCTCCGACCCGAACGCCACCGGCACCGGGCGGTCGCCGGGCTCCTTCTCCAGGTAGAGCGCCTGGCTGCCGCGCAGCACCCCCAGCCGCACGGCGGCCCGGGACGCCGCGGCGGCCAGGTCCTCCATCACGCGGCGGGCCCGTTCGTGCAGGTTGGGCACGGCCGCCGTGGCCCGCTCGGCGATCGCGTGCAGCTGCGACCCGGTGCGGAACTGCCCCTCCCCCGTGCGCTGCAACATGCCCCAGTCGACCAGCTCCATGGAGAGCCGGTGCGCGGTCGACACCGGCAGCCCGGTGAGCCGGGCGATCTCGGTGAGCGAGTACGCCTCACCCGTGCGGAAGGTCATCAGAATGGCTATGACCTTGCTGGTCACCGAGCGGCCTGCATCGGTGGAGTTCCCCGCCATCCGCGCCTCCCGAGTGTTACTGAGCCGTCACCCGACGGTTACATGGGGCGGCGGAGAGCGAAAGTCGGCATTGCCACTCAGTGAGAATGGCGTCACATGCCGGAAACGGTCCGTCGCTTCCCGGACGGTTTCGCGCGTATCCCGGACGGTCCGCGGGCGGTCCCGCTGAGCAGAAGGCGGCATTGCCGCGCGGGGCCGGGCGCAGCACCGTCGACGGGGAGACGACGCGGACGGAGCAGGAGATGACCGAGACGGACCGGCCGGAGATCGGCAGCACGGTCGACGCGAGCGGTGTGCAGACCAACTATCTGGAGGCGGGGACGGGCGCGCCGGTGGTGCTCATCCACGGCTCCGGGCCCGGCGTCACGGCGTACGCGAACTGGCGCCTGGTCATGCCGGCCCTGGCCGGACGCTTCCGGGTGCTGGCGCCCGACATGGCCGGCTTCGGCTTCTCCGAGCGCCCGGAGAAGGCCGACTACGGCCTCGACCTGTGGACCGAGCAGGTCGTCGGGTTCCTGGACGCGCTGAGCATCGACCGCGCCCACGTGGTCGGCAACAGCTTCGGCGGCGCGATCGCGCTGCGGCTGGCCGCCCAGCACGGCGACCGGGTCGGCAAGCTCGTGCTGATGGGCAGCATGGGCGTCGACTTCCCGATCACCGAGGGCCTCGAGCGGGTCTGGGGGTACGAGCCCTCGTTCGAGAACATGCGCGGCGTGCTCGACGTGTTCGCCCACGACCGCGCGCTGGTGCCCGACGAGCTGGCCGAGGTCCGCTACCGGGCCAGCATGCAGCCGGGCTTCCAGGAGTCGTTCGCCGCGATGTTCCCGGCGCCCCGGCAGCGCTGGGTCGAGGCGATGCGCACCCCGGACGAGCAGATCCGCGCGCTGCCGCACAAGACGCTGATCGTCCACGGGCGCGAGGACAAGGTCATCCCGGTGGACAACTCGCTCGAGCTGATGCGGCTGGTGGACAACGGGGACCTGCACGTCTTCGCCCACTGCGGGCACTGGGTCCAGATCGAACGGTCCGCCGACTTCAACCGGCTGGTCGGGGACTTCCTGGCCGACGACGCCGCCTGAGCGAAGGGCCCGTCGTGGTCACCCGGGTGCGGCATGCGCAGCACGACGGGCTGCGGATCGCGTACGGCATCCGCCGTCCCCGCCTGCGCCGCCTGCCCTGGATGGTCCTCGTGCAGGGGCTCGGGTTCGACCGCGCCGGCTGGGACCCGGTGGCCGACGGGCTCGCCGGTCACTTCGCCCTGGTCCTGGTGGACAACCGCGGCAGCGGCGAGAGCGACGCGCCGACCGGCCAGCTCACCGTCGCGGACATGGCCGGCGACGTCCTGGCGGTGCTCGACGACGCCGGCGTCGACCGCGCCCATCTCGTCGGCATCAGCCTCGGCGGCATGATCGCCCAGGAGGTGGCGATCCGGCACGGCGCGCGGGTGCGCACGCTCGTGCTGGCCGGGACCACGCCCGGCTGGCCGTTCGCCTTCCCGATGCCGGCCGCCACGCTGGGCATGCTCGCCGCGGCCCGGCGGCTGCCCGCCGAGCAGGCGAACCGGCAGGCCGTGCAGAACACGCTGGGCGCGGACACCGTCCGCGACCACCCCGAGGTGCTCGAGCGCCTGATCGCCGTGCACCGGGGCGGTCCGGGCACGGTCGGCTGGCAGGCCCAGCTCGCCGCCGGCGCCCGGTTCGGCAGCCTGCGGCAGGGCGCCATCACCGCGCCGACGCTCGTGCTGCACGGCACCGCCGACCGGGTGGTGGATCCGCGCAACGCCCGGCTGCTCGCCGAGCGCATCCCCGGCGCCCGCCTCGAGCTGCTGCCCGGGCGCGGGCACCTGTTCTTCTGGGAGGACCCGGCCGCGTTCGTGGCCACCGTCACCGCATTCGCGCTGGAAGGACCACCATGACGCCTCCGGACAGCCCCGCCGTCGACGTCCACGCCCACGCCATGCCGATGCCGCTGCTGCGCCGGCTGCGCGACCGCGGGCTGGCCGAGCTCCAGGGGGCCGCGCCCTCGGTGGTGCGGCTGGACCCGCGGGTGAGCGGCATCGCCGCCGGGGTGCCGCTGCCGCTGGCCCGCTCGCAGTACGAGGTAGGCCACCGCCTGACCGGGATGGACGCCGCCGGCACCAGCCACCACGCGGTGTCGCTGCCGCCGTTCCTGTTCTGCTCCACCGCGGACGACGACGCGTTCGCCACCGAGATCGTGCGGCAGGGCAACGACGAGCTCGCCGACCACGTCGCCCAGGCGCCCGGGCGGCTGGTCGGTCTCGGCGCGGTGCCGCTGGGCCGGCCGGGCGCCGCCGAGGAGGCCCGCCGCTGCCTGGACGAGCTCGGGATGGCCGGCATCGCGATCGGCAGCCAGGGCGGCGGCCGCGACCTCGACGACCCGGTCAACGAGGACCTGTGGGCGCTGCTCGCCGACCGCAACGTGCTGGTGTTCCTGCACCCCAGCGGCGTTCCGGACGCGCGCCGCCAGCGCGACTTCTACCTGGCCCAGCTCGTCGGCTATCCGATGGAGACCGCGCTCGCGGTGGCCCGGCTGATCTTCGGCGGGGTGCTGGAACGCCACGACCTCGCGCTGTGCCTCGCGCACGGCGGCGGGTGCGTGCCGGCGCTGCGCGGGCGCGTCGACATGGGGTGGCGCAACAAGGAGGTCGCGCACACCGTTCCGCTGCCGCCCAGCACGTACGCCGACCGGCTCTACTACGACACCGCGACGTTCTCGGTCACGCTGCTCGACCGGCTGGTCGCCGACGTCGGCGCCGGGCACGTCATGCTGGGCAGCGACTTCCCGTTCGAGCTGTCCGACCCCCGGCCGCGCGAGCCGGTGCGCGCGCTGGGCCTGGACGACGCCGCCACCCGCGCGATCGAGTGGGACAACGCGGCCAAGCTGCTCGGCATCGTCTGACGTTGCCGCTGGGCGGAAGCCCCGGCGCCGGGCGGGCGGCCGTCGCGCAGACTGCGGGAATGACCGACGCCGACGTCCTCGACCGGTTCGCCGACGAGCTGAGCACCGCGATCGCCGACCGGCAGCCCGTCGAGCCGCTGACCGACCGCGCACCCGGGCTGACGATCGAGGACGCGTACGCCATCCAGACGCGCGTCATCGACCGGCGCATCGCCGCGGGCGCCCGGATGATCGGCCGCAAGATCGGGCTCACCTCCCGCCCGATGCAACAGCTGCTCGGCGTCGACGAGCCCGACTTCGGCGTGCTGCTCGACGACATGTTCGTCGAGGACGGCGACGAGATCCCGCTCGACACGCTGCTGCAGCCCCGCGTCGAGGCGGAGCTGGCCTTCGTCATGGCGCGCGACCTGGCCGGCCCCGGAGTGACCACCGCGACGGCGCTGACCGCGGTCGCCGGCGTGCTGCCCGCGATCGAGGTGGTGGACAGCCGGGTGGCCGACTGGCGCATCAAGCTGGTCGACACGGTCGCCGACAACGCCTCCTCCGGCCTGCTCGTGGTGGGCGGCCGCATGCGCCCGGCGACCGACCTGGACCTGCGGCTGATCGGCGTCGTGGTCAGCCGCAACGGCGAGCTGCTCGACACCGGCGCCGGCGCGGCCGCGCTGGGCAACCCGGCGCGCTGCGTCGCCTGGCTGGCCAACAAGCTGGGCAGCCTCGGCTCGGGTCTGCGGGCCGGCGACGTCGTGCTGCCCGGCGCCGTGCACAAGATGGTCCCCGTCCGGCCCGGCGACTCGTTCCGGGCCGAGTTCTCCCGCCTGGGCGCCGTGACCGCCCGCTTCTCCTGACCGCTCACCCGGTGCCGGGCGGGGCGGGGCGGGGCTCCCCCGCCGGGCGTTTCGGGTCGGCGTGGAAGGCCCGCTCGCGCAGCCGCCGGGAGGCGCAGAGCGCGGCGGTGCGCAGGGCGGGCGCGAGCCGCTGGGGGTCGACCGTCGTGGGCACCACGATGGACATCGCCGCCACCGCGCGGTCGCCCGCGTCGAACAGCGGCGCGGCGACCGAGACGCGGCCCACCGTCATCTCCTCGTGGGCGAACGCCACCCCGGTGCGCCGCACCTCGGCCAGGTTCCGGCGCAGGTGGCCGGGGGCGACGATGGTGTACGGCGTGAAGCGCGCCAGCCCCGCCGCGATGACCCGGTCGGTGAACTCCGGGTCCGCGTACGCCAGCAGCACCTTGCCCACCCCAGTGGCGTGCAGCGGCATCCGGCCCCACCGGCGCGACTTCACGGGGATCGAGCGCAGCCCGGTCACGCGTTCGACGTACAGCGCCTCGCCGCCCTCGAGCACAGCGAGGTGCACGTTCTCGCCCGTCGCGACGAACAGGTCCTGCATGAACGGCACCACGATCTCGTGCAGGCCCGCGCTGCGCGGCGCCAGCGCCCCGACCTCGAGCAGCCGCAGCCCCACCCGGTACCCGCCGCCGGGCACCCGTTCCAGGCCGCCCCACGACACCAGCTCGGAGGCCAGCCGGTACGTGGTGGACAGCGGCAGCCCGGTGCGCCCGGCCAGCTCGTTGAGGCTCAGCTCGGGCTCGTCGACCGCGAACGCGTCCAGGAGGGCCACGGCCTTGCTGACCACCGACCGCCCACGGCGGTCGCCGGCGCCGGCCACTCCCAAAGCCATGCCCGCATCGTAAGAGCGCTCCCCGCGGTATCCGGCCAAGCTCCCGCTCAGCAGAAGAGCCGCCGGGTACTGTGCCCCAATGGCAGCTCTCGACGCAGTGGCGGACTGGCCGGCGGTGGCCGCGGTCGCCGTGACCGACGCCTCCCGCACGCTCGCGTCCACCGGGCCCGGCGACGCCTTCGCCTGGGCGTCGGTGACCAAGCTGGTCACCGCGCTGACCGTGCTCACGGCGGTGGACCGCGGCGAGGTGGCGCTCGACGAGCCGGCCGGGCCGCCGGGGTCGACGCTGCGGCACCTGCTCGCGCACGCCTCGGGGCTGGCGCCCGACAGCGACGACGTGCTGTCCGCGCCGGGGCGGCGGCGCATCTATTCGAACCGGGGCATCGAGGTCGCGGCCGATCTGGTGGCGCAGCGGGCGGGCGCGGACTTCGCCGGGCTGCTGCGCCAGCGGGTGCTCGAGCCGCTGGGCATGTCCGGCACCGAGCTGACCGGCTCGCCGGCGCACGGCGCGCGCGGGCCGGTCGCCGATCTGGCCGCGCTCGGCCGGGAACTGCTCGCGCCCACGCTCGTCCCGTCGCTCCTGCCCGAGGCGACCCGCCCGGTCTTTCCCGGTCTGGCCGGCGTGCTGCCGGGGTTCGGGCGGCAGAACCCGAACGACTGGGGGCTCGGCTTCGAGATCCGCGACGGCAAGAGCCCGCACTGGACCGGCCGGGCCAACTCCCCCGAGACGTTCGGCCACTTCGGGCAGTCGGGCAGCTTCCTGTGGGTGGACCCGGTCGCCGGGCTCGCGTGCGCGGGGCTGGCCGACCGCCCGTTCGGCGAGTGGGCCGCCGAGGTGTGGCCGCCGCTGGCGGACGCGGTGCTGGCTTCCGCACAGTGGTAGCGCCGCTTGCCGCCGTGCGGCGCCGCTGCCGACGATGGCCGGATGACCGACCCAGCTGAGATCGCCCGGGTGCTGGCCGCCGCGCAGCGTGACCGCCGGGACCGCGCGCCGTTCACCGACGACCACCCGGACCTCGACGAGGCGGCCGCGTACGACGCGCAGTGGGCCGGCATCACCGCGCGCCTGGAGGCCGGCGAGCGGCTCGTCGGCGCCAAGCTCGGCCTCACCAGCCGCGCCAAGCAGCAGGTCATGAAGGTCGACTCCCCGCTGTACGGGTGGGTCACCAGCGCGATGCTGCTGCCGTACGGCGAACCGCTCGACCGGGCCGGCTTCATCCACCCGCGGGCCGAACCGGAGATCGCCTTCCTCCTGGCCCGCGACGTCACGACGCCCGCCACGGTGACCAGCGTGCTGGCCGCCACCGAGGCCGTGTTCGCGGCGGTGGACGTGCTGGACTCGCGGTACACCGACTTCCGCTTCCGCCTGCCCGACGTGATCGCCGACAACGCCAGCGCCGGCGCGTTCCTGCTCGGGCCGGTGGCCGTGCCACCGTCCGCTCTGGAGGATCTGCGCCTGCTCGGCGTCGTGCTGCGGGTCAACGGCGAGGTGGTGGCGACCGCGGCCGGGGCGGCCGTGATGGGCCACCCCGCCGCGTCCGTGGCCTGGCTCGCCAACCGGCTCGCCGCGCGCGATCAGCGGCTGAGCGCCGGGATGCTGGTGTTCTCCGGCGGCCTGACCGAGCCGGTGCCGCTCACCGAGGGCGCGGCCGTCACCGCCGAGTTCGAGGCGCTGGGCACCGTCGAGGTCACTACGCGGCGCTCCTGACGTCGCGGTCCTCGAGGTCGGCGCGCAACCGGCGCAGCACCCGGCCGCGGGTCGGGCCGATGCTGCCCCTGGGCATGTCGAGCGTTCGGCTGATGTGGTCGTAGTCGGCGTCGTCGACCACCAGCAGCCGCACCAGGTCCCGGTCGCGCGGCGAGAGCCGGGCCAGCGCCTGGCCGAGGACGGCGCGCTGCTCGACGCGCAGCGCGAAGGCCTCCGGGCCCTCGCGGTCCTGCGCGTGGCCGGTCTCGTCCAGTCTCTCCTCGTGCCGGTTGCGGCGCAGCGCGGTGATGCAGAGCCGGGTGGCCGTGCGGACCAGCCAGCCGCCGAGCCGCTCCGGGTCGCGGATCTTCGTGATGTTCTCGACGAGCCGCAGCCAGGTCAGCTGCACGACGTCCGCCGACTGCTCGTCGCCGAGGCGGAACGGGCGCACGGCCCACCACACCAGGCCCTCGTAGTGGGCGACCACGGCGCGCCACGCAGCCTCGTCGCCGGCCGCGGCCGCGCGGACGACGGTGCCGGTCATCCGCTGCGGACAGGTCGTCGTGGGTGCGGTCATGACGGGTTCCTCCTCGCTCGATGTCGCACCACGAGCCTGAGCGAGGAAACGTCCCGAGCGTCAGGGACGGTTGTCCGGAGTTGTCCCGGGCGTCACGGGACGCCGGCCACGGCGGCCAGCGGCAGGCGGGCCCGTACGGTCGTGCCGCGCCGCGGCGCCGTCGCGATGTGCAGCTCGCCGCCCAGCTCCACGACGCGTTCGCGCATGGAGTGGATGCCCACGCCGTGGCGGATCGCGTCGGGCATGCCGGCGCCGTCGTCCGAGACCTCCAGCACGAGCGACCGTCCCGTCTGCACGCTCACCCGGCACGAGCGCGCGGCGGCGTGCCGGGCCACGTTGGTCAGCGCCTCGCCGACGATGCGGTACACCGCGACCTCGACGGCGGCGGGCAGGCCGCGCAGGTCGTGCCCGACGGTCAGCGACACCGCCAGCTCCGGGCTGTCGAACCGCTTGCACTCCAGGCGCAGGGCGGCCTCGAGCCCGTTGTCCAGCGCGGGCGGGCGGAGCTGGTCGACGAGCTGACGGACCTCCGACATGCACAGCGTCAGGTCGTCCGCCAGCGTCGCCAGGATCTCCTCCGCGCGCGCCGGGCACTGCAGGATCCGGCGCGCGGCCTGCAGCTCCATCGACATGCCGACCAGCGTGGGGCCCACCCCGTCGTGCAGCTCGCGGCGCAGCCGGCGGCGTTCCTCCTCGCGGGCCACCACCAGCTTCTCCCGCGACTCCTGCAGGTCGTGGATCAGCCGCAGGTCCTCGGCCGCGACGGCCGCGTGCAGCGCCACGTCCTCGAGCAGCCGGCGCTCGCGGCGGGTGAAGCGGTCGCCGGAGCGCCGCCGGGCGACCAGCAGCCGGCCCACCGTCTCGCTGTGCGCCACCATCTCGAACGCCTCGACGACCGTGGTGGCCTCGCCGTCGGACGCGGCGAGGCGCGGGCCGCCGGGGCCCTCGAGCTCCACCGCCACGTACGGCACCCGCAGCGAGCCCGCGATGGCGTGCACCAGCGAGGGCAGCACCCTGGTGGGCTCGGCGGTGTGCCCGAGCAGCTCCCCGAGCCGGGCGATGACCTCGTACGGGTCGTCGCGCTCGCCGTACAGCATCCGGTTGACCCAGCGCTGCACCCGGCGGTGCGCCGGCTGGAACGTCAGCACGATCAGGCCGGTGGCGACCAGCGAGGCGCGGTCGTCGGACCCGCTCGTGAGGACCTCGCGCAGCACGGCCACAAGAGCGACGAACGACACGACCACCAGCACGGTCAGCACGATCCACACGAGCGTGCGGTTGATCAGCTGGTCGAGGTCGTAGAGGCGGTACTGCAGCACGGCGACGGTCATGCCGAGCGGCACGGCGGCCGCGGTGATCGGCCACAGCCCGGTCACGCCCACGATGTTGAGGATCAGCCCGAGCAGTAGCAGCGCGGCGCCGGGCAGCAGGCACGCGATCTGCCGGCGGGTGACGCCGTCGGCGCGGCGCCACCGCGTCCCCAGCGCGGCCACCACGCCGAGCAGCCCGAGCAGCGACACCAGCAGCGCCCCGAACGCGATCACCAGCGCGAGCCGGGCCCGCCCGGTCAGCGGCTCGTCGAGCGAGGTGAGCAACGTGCGGGGATGGTCGGCCGCCGCCACCGCCAGACCCACCGTGGTCACCAGCGTCGCGCCGCCGATGACCGCGGCGAGCCAGTGCCAGCGCGGCGAGGGCAGCCGACCGTCCGGGAACGCCAGCAATGCCAGGAACACCAGGCCGAACGGCAGCCACCAGGTCCACTTGCTGAGCCAGGCCAGCGGGCCCCAGCCGGTCCAGCTGGTGGCGATCGCGGCGACGGCGGCGCACACGCCCGCCGCGAGCATCAGCCGGCCGACGCCGTGGCGCGGGGCGCCGGCGAGCACGAGCACGCCCATCGCGGTGAACGACAATGCGACCGCGGCGGTCAGCGCCACCGGGCCGCCCGGTTCCGCGCCCGTGTCGACGAGCTGCCCCGCCAGCACGAGCGCGCCCACCGCGGCGGTCGCCGGCACGGCCACGCGCCAGCGGTGCGGCCGGGGACGTGCGGCGTCGGCCTGTGTCATCTCGGCGCCCGGCCGGTCAGCAGAGGCCCACGGCGTGGCACAGCCGGTGTTCCCAGCTCTGGTTCGCCGTGTGGTCGTGTTCCGGGTCCGCGCCCGGCTCGGGCTCGCGCGGCTCGGCAGCGATGCCGAGCAGCGGCAGGTGCGAGGCGATCGCCTGCTCCAGCGTCTCGCCGGCGCCGTCGAACCCGAACGACGCGTCGTCGAGCGTGAACTCCTTGCGGCCCGCGCCGCCGACGCCGGCCTTGAACCTCAGCCGGTACGGCTCGCGCGTCTCCTCGATCAGCTCGATGCTCGCCTCGTGGTGGCTGAGGATCCGGTTCTCGTTGACCTTCTCGAAGATCTCCCGCGGCCGGGCCCGCAGCTGCCGGCGGACGTGCCCGAGCGCTGTGCGGATGCGCGCCGCGACCACGGCCGGGTCGGCCGGGTCGGGTGTTCTCGCGATGGTCGTGAGCGTGCGGCCGGCGCCGAGCACGGGCGCGTAGCGGTGGCCGTCGCTGTCGAAGAACTCGAGACCACCGCAGTGGTGCAGGGTGATCGCGTCGTCGGCGACGAGGTCCTCCGTGGTGGCGTACGCGTGCACCCAGGTCCGGGCGGCGACGATGAAGTAACGCGGCGACCCCTGCATGGCGGTGTCCTCCCTCTGGTCCGGACTCGTTCGTGGCCTCGAGGCCGACTATCGCGTCCCGGTGTCCCGGTCACATGAGCCGGATGTCCCGGCGGCGCGGGACGTGCCGGTCAGGGCCCGAGGCCGGCGTCGCGGGCGAGCAGCGCGGCCTGGATGCGGTCGGCGACCCCGAGCTTCGCGAAGACGGCGGTGAGCTGGTTGCGGACCGTCTTCTCGGTGACGCCGAGATGCCGGGCGATGCGGGCGTTGGTGTCGCCGCCGGCCAGCCGCTGCAGCACCTCGCGCTCGCGCACGGTGAGCCGGTCGAACGGCGCGCGCAGCGCGGCCGGCGCTCGCCGCGCACAGGTCAGGGGTACCGGGTCGACGTCCGGGCCCAGCACCATGCCGCCACCGGCGACCGTCCGCAGCGAGTCGATCAGGGTGTCCGGGCTGGTCATCTTGAGCACGTAGCCGCGGGCGCCGGCCGCCAGCGCCCGGGACACCAGGTCGTCGTCCTGCGCCATCGTCAGGACGAGCACCCGCACCGCCGGGCGGGCCCGCAGGATCCGCCGGGTCGCCTCGATGCCGTCGCCGTCGGGCAGCATGACGTCCATGGCCACGAGGTGCACCGGCCGCAGGACGACCTCGCGTACGGCCTCGGCCACCGTGGCCGCCTCGAGCACCTCGCCGACCCACGCCTCGGCCGCGAGCATGGCGTGCAGCCCCCGGCGGACGACCGGGTGGTCGTCCACGATGAGGACGCTCTGCGACGCGCTCATCCCACCGGGAGCCGCCTCTGCCGCACGTGGGCGGCGTGGGCCAGCGCCTCGCGCACCGCCGCGGCGGCATCGACGCGGCCGTGCCCGAACCACCGGCTGAAGGACGGCGGCCGCCCGCTCACCGACGACGGCGTGCCGGTGTCGTCGAGCCAGCGGCCGACCGGGTCGGCGTTGCCGGGCTCGGGCCTGACCGCGGTCCGGCGCAGGATCGTGCGCACCTGAGCCTCGGTGAGGTCCGGGTCCGCCGAGAGCAGCAGCGCCGCCACGCCCGCCGCCAGGGGCGCGGCCGCGGAGGTGCCACCGAAGTCGTTGCGGTAGTCGGCTGGCCCGCTGCGCACGGTCGTTCCCGCCGGATGCGGATGGCGGAGCGCGCCCACCCGCACCACACCGGCGACGGGCAGCCCGCCCACCCGGACCGTCTCGCCGCCCGCGGCCCCAGGGTCGCCGAGCAGCAGCCGGTCGCCGGTCACGAGCCCGGCGCCGCTGCCGAGGGCGATCGTGGTGTCGCCGCGGGCGGCGGGCCGGGTCAGCGTGTCCGTCACCACCACGTGCCCGAGGAGGTTGCCCTCCCCGGGCGGGGTGCACGACCACGACGCGTGGTGCAGGGGCGGATCGTGCAGGGGCAGCCCCGCCACGTCGCCGTCGTGGCTGGGTGCGCTCAGCTCGACCGTTCCGTGGTTGGAGTACGGCGCGCGGATCTCGGTCACGCCGTCGGCGGCGAGCGTCGTGGCGGCCGTGCCGAAGCTGCGCGCGTATCCCGCGTACGGCCGCAGTGTCACCACGTCGGCGCCGCTGTTGCCGGCCGAGAAGAAGCAGAGGCACCCCCGGCCGCCGCGCCCCGCGGTGGCGAGGTGATCGAGCATCGCCTGCGCGGTGCCGGACAGCGGGGCGCCCGCGCCGAAGCCGACGCTGGTGGTGAACACGTCCGCGCCGGAGCCGGGCGGCGCGGGGAAGCCGGGCCGCGGGCTCGCCGGGTCGAAGCCGGCCGCCCAGACGTACATGTCGGCGACGTCGGCCTCGGTGGCCCCGTGGATCAGCCCCATCACCCGGCAGTTCGGCGCGGCGCCGGTGAGGCCCTCGGCGACCGTGGCGCCCGGCGCGACGAGGTTGCCCGCGGTGGCCGCCGCGATGCCGGCGACGCTGACGCCGTGGCCGTCCTGCGTCTGGTCGTTGCCCTCGACCAGCTGCCGGAAGTCGAACAGCCGGGCGACCTTCGGCGCCCCGCTGGAGACCGTGCCCCGGAACTCCGGGTGCGCCGGCACCCCGCCGCTCGACCCGATGCCGGAGTCGACCACCGCGATGACGACGTCCGGCGAGCCGAAGGCCGGCTCCCCGGCGTCCCGCAGCTCCTGCCACGCCTGGTCGGCCCCGACCAGGCGCCGGTCCCAGAGGCCGCCCCACAGCAGGTCCGGCGGCGTGATCACGTCGGGCTCGACGGCGCCCGCCAGGTTGGGTTCGGCCCACACCACCTCGGCCGACTCGTTGAGGGCGGCCGCGACGTCCAGCAGCGAGTAGCTCGGCGGTCCCGGCCGCGTGACGTGGTAGCTGTTGCCCGCGTACGGCAGGCGCCGCAGCACGCGCAGCTCCCGCGCGGCCAGCAGCTCCGCCGCCCGGTCCTCGGTCACCGCGTCGGCGAAGCGGACGATCAGCTCGTCGGTCAGGAACGACACCGACCGGTCGTCCAGCAGCACGACCGGACCGGCCCGCTCCACGTCGGGCCGCGCCTGCAGGCTGCGCACGATCGCGTCGAGACCGTCCTTCCGCGTCGTTCTCAGCACCCGTACGTGCTGGCGCCGCACGTGCTCGGGCACGTCGAGCTCGACCAGCCCCAGGTCGCTCAGCGAGCCGACCGCAGCGTCCGCAGCCGACCGCGGCAGCGACGCCCGGAAGACCACGCCCACCAGGTCCTCCCGCGGCCGGAACGGCACCCGCACCCGGCCCCGACGGAAGTGCGGCAGCCCCGGCTCACCCAGCACGAACACCTCGGTCGACCCCGCCGGGTCCACCTCGATCTCCCGCTCGTCGGCGTTGGTGTCCGGGTGCCCGACCCGCAGCAGGTGACGGCCCTCGCCCACCCCGCTCACCAGGTAGCGGGAGGTGTCCTCGTCGAAGGAGGCGCGAACGCCGTGGCCGCTGGGGAAGTCCACCCGGCGCAGCGTGACGGTGGCCCCCGCAAGGGCGCCCCGTTCGTGATGCAGGACGACGACCTCGAGCGTGCCGCTGCGCTGCGCAGGCATGCCCGAAGTATGGACAGCCCTCTCCGCGGGCGCTGTCACCCGGAGGACATAGCCCCGCGGCCGGAACTGCCAACATTGTCCACCCGGCCGGGAAGGTGACACATCCCGATGATCTGCGCCTGGGCCGGCAGGCCCCCGGGTGTTTTTGTCGCGGTCGTGTCCCGGGCGCGGGCGGCAATCCCGTCGACCAGTGTGCCCAGCGCCTTCCGCAACGCCGGGTCCGCAGCCGCCTCCGCCACCGGGCGCAACTCCCGCTCCTGGAACGCGAAGTACGTGCGAAGGATCTCGTTCTTGCCGGGCGCGGAGAATCCGTCGGGGTCGAGCTGCACGGCGACGTAGTCACGCACCCGGGGATCGCCGTCGTCCGATGTCCTGCTCAACCAGGCGATGAAGGCCGCGCACGTCTCCTGCCGGCCGGCTGTCCTCGCGACCGGACTCGCCGGCGTGCCGGCGGTGGCGCCCGAGCTCGCCGGCGCCGAGGCCGGGCCGGCCCCACCGGGAGCGACGTCGGCCGAGCTCGAACACCCCGCGGAGGCGGCGACCACGAGCAACACCGAAGCAGTCGTCAGCCTCATCCGCATGTGCGCTCCCCGCAGTCGGCCGCAATCTCCGCGCGGGAGTACAGAGCGGCGTCAGTCGCGGCGGCGGCGCATGATCAGGGCGCCGGCGAGGCCGAGGGCGCCGACGGCGGCCAGCACGTAGCCGAA
Organism: Actinoplanes sp. URMC 104; assembly: GCF_051386375.1. NCBI lineage: Bacteria > Bacillati > Actinomycetota > Actinomycetes > Micromonosporales > Micromonosporaceae > Actinoplanes > Actinoplanes sp. URMC 104. The sequence goes on from NZ_JBPQTO010000011.1 coordinate 1,040,693, forward strand.
CAGCTGCTCCTCGGAGGAGGCGTCGAGGAACAGCGCGATGGACAGGCCCGCGGCGAGCACGAGGGCACTCATGGCCAGGTGCATGTCACGCACCGTACCGCAGGCGGGCGGTGTAGCGGCCGTACGTCCGGCGGGCCCGGCCGCGGTAGCGCAGGATCTGCCAGGCGCCGACGATCCACAGCGGATACTGCACGGCGAAGGCCCAGCGCAGGGCGTCGTCGCCGGACAGGCCCGCGTGCGGCAGCGCGGTGGACACCAGGCCGATGAGCAGGATGCAGACCAGCGACGCCACGTGCCCGCCGACGTTGACGATGCCGGTGGCGGTGCTCAGGCGGTGGCCGGGGTTGAACGAGCGGGCGTGGTCGAAGCCGATCATCGAGCCGGGCTGGTTCCAGCCGAGCACGACGACCAGCACGACCAGCAGCCCGAGCGGGGCGCGGCCGGGCCAGAGCAGCACGACCGTCCAGACGGCGGCGGACGAGCCGATGACCGTCAGCGCCATCCGCGAGCGGGACAGCGGGTGCCGCCCGACCAGGTGGCCGAGGATCGGGCCGCCGACGATGAACGACAGCGTGAGGATCGACAGCAGGGTGCCGGCCGTGGTGGCGTCCAGGTCCTGCGTGATCGTGAGGAACGGGAAGCCCCACAGCAGCGCGAAGGCCATCGCGGGGAACTGGGTGCCGAAGTGTGTCCACAGCCCGAGCCGGGTGCCGGTCTCCGCGTACGTCCACCGCAGGGTGGCCGCCAGCTCCCGCACCGAGGCCGGCGGCAGCGCGGCGCGGTCCGGCGGCTCGCGCAGCAGCGCCAGGCCCAGCAGCACCGAGGCGATGCCCACGCCCGCGGACACCAGGAACGCGGTGGTCCAGCCGCCGGAGCGCAGCAGGAACACCATGGGCACGGCCGAGGCGATCGCGCCGAGCTGCCCGACCATGGCGGTCACCTGGAGCATCAGCGGGTTGCGCCGGGCCGGGAACCAGCCCGCGACGATGCGGGCCATGCAGATCCACATGAGCCCGTCGCCGAGCCCGACCACGAGCCGGCCGCCGACGGCGAGCGGCAGGCTGTGCGCGAGCGCCACCGCGGTCTGCCCCACGGCCATCAGCAGGCCGCCGGCGAGGATCAGCCGCCGGTAGCCGAACCGGTCGGCGAGCACGCCGACCGGGATCTGGATCGCGGCGTACACCGCCACCTGCACCACCGCCAGCGCGCTCAGCCCGGCGGCGGAGATGCCGAGGCGGTCGAGGGCGTCGACCGCCGCGACGCTGAGCGTGAAGCGCTGGAAGACGCCGACGACGTAGATCAGCAGTCCGCCGGCCCACACGGACCAGGCGGCGCCCCGAGTGTTAGCAATCACCTAGCTAAGTTAGCCGACATCCGGTCCCAGACGGAGCGGGCGGGCACGGGCATGCGGACCATCGCGGCGAGCACCTCGGCGGACGGCACCGCGAGCGGATCGGCCGCGTACGTGGCCGCCCACTCGTCCAGCAGGTCCGCCGCGACCGCCCGGTCGTAGCCGCGCAGCTGGGCCCTGAACAGGGTCGTCAGCACGCCGAGCGTCGCGGCGAACGCCACGATCGCGACGGCGAAGGCCGCCTGCATTGTGGTCACCATGGTCCCAGCATCCCCTCCATCGACGGACAACTCTCAGTGAGAACGATTACGGGCGATGGCGGTCACGGCGCCGGGCCGACTTCCGCTGATCGGCAACCGGACGCCGTACGGGCCCCCGCGCGACGACGATGGCCGGGGAACCGATCGGAGGGGTCACGATGATCAGCGGCACGACGATCCTCATCGCGCACATGGGTTATCCGACGCACAGCTTCAAGGCGCCGCTGATCTACAACCCCTGGTTCGACCACCGGGGCATCGACGCGGTGGTCGTCCCGATGGGCGTGCAGGCGCCGGACTATCCGGCGTTCTTCCGGCCGCTGTTCCGGCTGACCAACATCCGCGGCGCGCTGGTGACCATGCCGCACAAGGTGACCACCGTGGACCTCGTCGACGAGCTCACGCCGACCGCGCAGATCGCCGGGGCCGCCAACGCGGTGCTGCGCCGCGACGACGGCACGCTGCTGGGCGACCAGTTCGACGGCGCCGGCTTCGTGCGCGGCGTGCAGCGCAAGGGCGTGGAGCTCACCGGCAGGCGCGCGCTGGTGGTCGGCAGCGGCGGCGTCGGCTCGGCGATCGCGGCCTCGCTGGCCGGCGCGGGCGTGGGGACGCTCGCGGTCTTCGACGCCCAGGCGGTGGCCGCGGACGCGCTGGCCGGGCGCATCTCCAAGAACTACCCCGACATCGAGGTGGTCACCGGTTCCAAGGACCCCGACGGGTACGACGTGGTGGTCAACGCCACGCCGCTGGGCATGGAGCCGGGCGACCCGCTGCCGGTGGACGTGAGCCGGATCGCCCCCGGCACGTTCGTGGGCGAGGTCGTGATGACGCGCGAGATCACGCCCTTCCTGCAGGCGGCGCAGGAGCGCGGCTGCCCCGTCCAGGTCGGCAAGGACATGCTGTTCGAGCAGATCCCGGCGTACCTCGAGTTCTTCGGTTTCGGCACCACGACGCCGGACGAGCTGCGCGCGGTGTCCCGGGTCGAGGGGTGAGGGCCCGGCGATGGGCGCCTCGAGGTTCCGCCGGTCGGTGGCCACGGTCTGCATGTCCGGCGCGCTGGACGACAAGCTGGCCGCGGCCGCCGCGGCCGGGTTCGACGGCATCGAGCTGTTCGAGAACGACCTCGTGCTGGCGCCCTGGTCGCCCGCCGAGATCCGGGCCCGCTGCGCCGATCTGGGCCTGAGCGTCGACCTCTACCAGCCGTTCCGCGACTTCGAGGCGGTCTCCGAGGCGCAGCTGGCCGCCAACCTGGCCCGCGCCGAGCACAAGTTCGACGTGATGGCGGAGCTGGGCGCGGACACCGTGCTGGTCTGCTCGTCGGTCTCCCCCGCCGCGATCGACGACGACGACCTGGCCGCCGAGCAGCTGATGCGGCTCGCCGACCGCGCCGCGCAGCGGGGCTTCCGGATCGCGTACGAGGCTCTGGCCTGGGGCCGGCACGTGTCCACCTGGGACCACTCGTGGCGCATCGTCGACAAGGCCGGGCATCCCGCGCTGGGCCTGTGCCTCGACTCGTTCCACGTGCTCTCGCGCGAGGTCAGCCCCTCCGGCATCGCCGGCATCACCCCCGGCAAGGTGTTCTTCCTTCAGCTGGCCGACGCGCCGCACCTGAGCATGGACGTGCTGCAGTGGAGCCGCCACCACCGGCTGTTCCCCGGGCAGGGCTCGTTCGACCTGACCGGCTTCGTGCGGCTGGTGCTCGCCTCGGGCTACACCGGCCCGCTGTCGCTGGAGGTGTTCAACGACGTCTTCCGCCAGGCCGACCCCGGGCGTACGGCCGTGGACGCGATGCGCTCGCTGATCGCGCTCGAGGACGGCCTGGACGACCACGGGCGCCGCCTGCCGCCCGCGCCGCCGCTGTCCGCGCACGCCTTCGCCGAGTTCGCGGTGGACGGCCGCTCCGGTCCCGAGCTGCAGACCGCGCTGGAGGGCCTGGGGTTCGCCCACACCGGCCAGCACCGCTCCAAGCCGGTGCAGCTGTGGGAGCAGGGCGCGTGCCGGATCCTGCTCAACAGCGGCGTCACCCGCGAGCTGCCCACGGGCGCCGCCGCGCTGGACGCCTTCGCCCTGACCACCGAGGACACCGCGCAGTCCCGCGCCCGCGCCACCGCCCTGCTGGCGCCGACACTGCCGCGCGTCCGCGGCCCGCGCGAGGCGGACATCGCCGCGATCGCGGCCCCCGACGGCACCTCGGTGTTCTTCAGCCGCGACGACGACGACTGGCGGGCCGACTTCCTGGCCACGGGCCAGTCCTCCGCCGGCGTCGGCCTGATCACCACCGACCACGTCGGGCTGGCCCAGCCGTTCGACCACTTCGACGAGGCCGGGCTGTTCTACCGTTCGGTGCTCGGCTTGGAGCGGGCCGCGGCCCAGGAGTACGCCGCCCCGTACGGTCTGATGCGGTCACAGGCCTTCCACACCGCCGACCGCCGCGTACGCCTGCTGCTGACTGTCTCGCTGCTGCGCCGCGGCGGCTGGGCGCCCGCCGTCGCCGACCCCCAGCACGTCGCCTTCACCACCGCCGACATCTTCACCACCGCCGCCGCCCTGGAACGCCTCGGCGGCACGACCCTGCCCGTGCCCGACAACTACTACGCCGACCTGGTGGCGCGCTTCGCCCTGCCCGACGCGTTCGCCGCCCAGCTGCGCCGGCACGCCATCCTGTACGACCGTGACGCCTCCGGGGGCGAGCTGCTGCACCTCTACACTCCCGTCCACGGCGGCCGGGTCTTCTTCGAGATCGTCGAGCGCCGCGGCGGCTACGACGGCTTCGGCGAGGTCAACGCCCCGGTCCGCATGGCCGCCCACCGCCACCTGCGCCTCAGGAAGCCGTGACGGCGTCGTCCTACCTGGTGCGGGTGGATCCCCCGTCAGGCGTCGCTGGAGAGGCGGGCGGTCAGGACGAAGCGCTGGGTCAGCACGAGTGTGTCGTCGTCGATGTCGGGGACGCCGCCGAGGATGCCGGCCACGAGGTCGCTGCGGAAGAAGTCCTCGTGGCCGGCGCGCCAGTCGGCGGCGTCGCGGTAACCGCGGCCCTCGGCGTGGGCGTAGTCGTCGGTGACGGCGCTGATCGGCGAGGTGCCGACGTCGGTCAGCTCGATCACGGCCACCGCGCGGCCGGTCGAGTCGACGACGCGGAACCGGTCGCCGGCCGCGGGCAGCGGCTCGCCGGCGTGCAACGCGGGCAGCCCGGTCATCGCCGTCTTCGCGCCGGTGAGGATGGCGCTCACCCCGGAGTCGCGCTCCGGGCCGGGGCGTCCCAGCTCGAGAACGGGGAGGTCACCGAAGGCCGGGTCGAACAGGCGCCAGTGGCCCTCGGAGACGACCTCCACGAGGTTGTCGGTGACCTTGAGGGCGGTCCGGTCGTCGATGGCGTATGCGGGGCCGGGGATGCGGGCGGCCCACTGCTCGGCGGCGGCCATGTCGTTCTCGGGGGCGTCGGGGTGGTCCAGGTGCGGGAAGATCGCGAAGTCCACGACCCCGAGCGCGCTGTCGCCGCCGGCGGGGGGCTGCCAGTCGACGAACTCCCGGCCGACGTGGGGCGCCATCACCATGCTTCCGGCGCTGTACCCGACCCAGACCGTGTCGGGCAGGGCAGGCAGCAGGTCCGCCAGCCCGGACTCGCGCATCCAGTGGCTCAGGTACAGCGTGTCACCGCCCTTGACCAGCAGGGCGTCCGCCTCGCGCACCCACGAGACCCAGCGGTCGCGGTCGATGGTGGGCAGCGCGGTCAGCTCGAGCACGCCCAGCGACTTCCACCCCAGCTCGGTCATGGGCTGTCCGGTCCGCCCGGTGAGGAAGCGGTAGGTGACAGCGGGGGTGACCATCGGGCTGCCGTACGAGGCGGTGGGGATGCAGAGGGCGACAGATTCCTCGATCGGCTTGCCCAGCAGGTCGATCAACGCGTCGCGGATGCTCGCGTTCGTGACGCCCGCGGAGGTGAGGAGGAGCTTCATGGTGGCGCGACGCTAGCACGGATGCCGGCGCGCTGAGTCGCCTTGGCGTGCTCGTTGTGGGCGGTCAGCACGCGGCGCACGGCGGGCAGGTCGGCGCGTTCGAGCGCGTCCACCAGCTCGAAGTGGTCGCGGACCAGGTGCGGGTCGGCCCCGCTGCCGGGCGGCAGCGCCCGCGCCATCACGTCGGGCAGGCTGAGGTGCTCGTACGCGTCGGCGAGCGCGCGGACGCCGGTGGCGTCCACGAGGTAGCGGTGGAAGGCGTGGTTGTCGCGGATGTAGCCGTCCACGTCGGTGAACCGCCCGTCGCGTACGTGGGAGGCGGCGGCCACGGCCAGCGAGCGCAGCGAGGCCAGCTGCTCGGCGGAGAGGCGCCCGGCGACCAGGGCCGCGGCGCCCAGCTCGATGGCGAGCTTGGCGTCGTGCGTGTCGTCGGAGGTCGCCGCGTCGAGCGGGGCGACGACGTGCCCGAGCCGGGCGTCCAGCCGCACGAGCCGGTCGCCCACCAGCCGGGTGAGCGCGTAGTACACCGAGGACGGCGGCACCCCGAGCCGGTCGGCCAGCGGCTCGACGCCGACCGGCTCACCCGGGGCGAGCAGGCGGTCGAGGACGAGCCGGCGTACGGTCCGGTACGCCTGCGCGTCCTGGGCCGGCTCGAACTTGCCGAACCGGCCGCGGAAGTACGCCAGCGGCGAGCCCCCGGCGGCCTCCGCGTGCACCACCTCGGCCAGGAACACGCGGTGCGTGCCGGCGCTCACCGTCTCGGCGACGCGGCACTCCACCGTGGCGAGCGCGCCGGGGAGCAACGGCACGCCCGTACGCCCGGGGTCGGTCCGCAGCCCCGCGAACCGGTCCCCCGGCCGCGCGAACCGCTCGGCCAGCTCGCCCTGCTGCTCGCCGAGGATGTTGACCGCGAAGAGGCCGGAGCGGCGTACGGCCTCCTGGGTGCGGCTCGCGGTGTTGAGGCACGCCAGCAGCATCGGCGGGTCGAGCGACAGCGAGCAGACGGCGCTGACCGTCATGCCGTACGGGACCTCGTCCTGCACGGCCGTGATCACGACCACGCCGCTGGTGAAGTGGCCGATCACCTGCCGGAAGACCGGCGTCACGGCGTCCAGGTCACGACCGCCATTCCGATGATCCACTCGTAGATCGGCTCGTATGCCAGCACCTTCATCTCGTGCCCGCGCATCGCGCCGGCCAGCGCCACCCACGCGCGGACCTCGCCGGTGCCGTTGCCCGCCTCCATCAGCTCGTCGTTGGGCACGTCGAGCAGCTCGCCGCAGTCGGGCTTGCCCAGCTCGGCGAGGAACCAGCGTTCGAAGTCCTCGTCGATGTCGCCGATGCGCGGCTCGCCGACGTAGTGGCACAGCCCGCCGCCGCCGACCAGCGCCACCCGCTCGAGCCCGTCGTAGGAGCGCAGGATGTCGCCCATCGCGATGCCGAACTCGTAGCTCTGCCGCAGCGTGATCAGCGGCGGCGTGGTGCAGTTGAGCACCATCGGCACCAGCGGGGTCTGCCATGCCGGGTCGAGCTGGTCATAGACGGTGAGGAAGCCGTGGTCGGGTTCCATGTCGTACGACAGGGTCGGCCACAGGTTGCGCTCGACCAGGCCGGCCACGATGTGCTCGCCGAGCTTCTGGTCGCCGGGCAGCACGGTGTGCTCCATGCGCAGCCACCGCGCCGACGGGGTCTGGTACTTCTCGGCCAGCCCGATGCCCAGCTGCGGCAGCGCGTCGAGGAAGTAGTTGGTGAAGTGCTCCCCCGAGAGCATCGCGACGGCCTGCGGGCGCGCGCGTTCGGCCTGGTTGCGCACGGCTTCGAGGGCGGCGAAGAAGTTGTCCGCCTGCGCCTTGGGCGCCGACTCCGGGTCGACCGCCTGCATCGGCGCGTGCGAGGCGCAGTACGCCGTCACGATTTCAGCCATCGCGGCTTCACCTTCCGCTCCGGAGGCATCGACCCCGCCAGCAGCGGGCGGTAGTCGGCCTTGCGATAGCCCATGTTGCGGGCCAGTCCGTTGATGATCACCGGGTGCGTGCCGAGCGCGTACAGCTTGCCGAGGTCCAGCTCCTCGACGGCCTTGCGCTCCTCGTCGTCGAGGTCGTAGCCGTGCGCGACGACGGCGGCGATGTCCGGCCGCTGGTCCTTGGGGGCGTGCTCACGGGCCCTGAGATAGTCGAACAGGACCTTCTGCATCTGATAGGTGCTCATAGGTTCCTCCGCTGACCCACGCTGTCATCGGCGGCCGCCCGGCACGGACGCCCCTTCCGACCAGTGGGAGCGGTCAGGGCCGGCCGACGGTGGGCAGCACGGCGAGCAGCGTGGGCAGGCCGGCGGCCCATTCGGCGGCCGGGGCGCGCCAGTCCACGCGGAACGAGCGGCCGTCCACCGTCACGATCCGGCTCTGGGCCCGCATCGCGCCGGCTTCGGGGTCGCGGTACGTGTACTCCCACACTGCTCCGGGCGGGTCGGTCGCCGGTGACATCCGGATCCGGTAGTAGCCGGGCTCCCGCCGTCGCGTCGCCTGTTCCGCCTCGACCAGCGCGGACAGCAGGCTGCCGTCGCCGGTCCACTGTGTCACGGTGAGCACGGGCTGACCGCCGGGCGCGGTGCAGACCACGCCCCCGGCCGACGGCGTCAGGCGCCAGTCGCGCGGCACCGCCACCCGGAAGGCGCCGCCCGGCTCGGTCCACCGGACGAAGCCGGCCGGCAGCGTGGGCGCCGGGGACGGCGCGACCGAGGCGGGCGGCGGCGGGGCGCCCTGATCGGCGCCGGCGCTGCGGATCACCGCGGCGGCCCCGCCGAGCGCGAGCACCGAGACCGCCGCGGCCGCCGTCCCGGCCCGCCGGGCGAGCACCATCCGGGTGGGCGGCGCGATGCGGCGCAACCGGGCCCGCACCGCGGCCGCGCTCAGCCGCTCGGCGGGGTCGCGGCGCAGCAGCCCGAACAGCACCGGGGCGAGCGGGCCGGCGCGGTACACCGGATCGGGGCGGCCCTCGTCCGCAGCATGCAGCCCCTCGTCGACGGTCGAGCGCATGAACGGCGTGCGGCCCTCGGCGGCGTGGTAGAGCGTCGCGCCCAGCGACCACAGGTCGGAGCGCTCGTCGGAGATGCCGAAGAGCCGTTCGGGCGCCACGTACTGCGGCGAGCCGAGGATGATCCCGGCCTGCGCCAGCGCGGCCACCCCGGCGCGCGAGCCCGCCGGGCCGAAGTCGGTGAGCACCACCCGGCCGTCGGCGGCGATGAGCACGTTGGACGGCTTGACGTCCAGGTGCAGCACGTCCGCCTCCCACGCCGCGGTCAGCGCGGCCAGCAGGTCGAGCCCGATGGCCGCCACCCGGCGCGGCGGCAGCGAGCCCTCCGCGCGGATCACGTCGTACAGCGAGCGGGACGGCACGTACTCCATGACGATCCACGGGGCGTCGCCGTCGAGCAGCACGTCGAGGGTGCGGATCACGTTCGGGTGACGGATGCGGGCGAACGCGCGCGCCTCGCGGGGCACCCACACCCGCAGCACGAGGCGCTGCTCCTCGGTGAGGCTCCCGGGCAGCGCGCACTTCTTCAGGGCGACCGTCCGTCCGGTGTGCTGATCGACGCCCAGCCAGATGTGGCCGAGATGCCCCTCGGCCAGCGGCCGCCGCACCCGGTAGCGTCCGGCGATCAGGTCGCCCGCCGCAGTCATCGCCTTCACCCGCCCATGCCGGTCCCGGCCGTCACACGTGGTCACCAGCACCTCGACGTTACTGCAAGCGGGCACCCGCAACTCCACCATGAGTGTCGATTCCTCAGCCGTCCGGCGGACTCGACCTGTGTCGCGCAGCGGGCGTACCGTCGGCCCCATCGGCACCCCTGACCTGCCACAACGATCATGAAGGCGGGCGATGCGCATGCGAGCAGCCGGATACCGGATCGCGGCGGCCGCCGTGGTCACCGCGACGGCGGCCACCGTGGTGTCGGTGCGGGCTGCACCGCCGCCGGAGGCCCCGCGGGAGCTGATCGCTCGGACCGCGGCCTCGGCGCCGACCGGCAGCCCCGCCGACCTGGCGGTGCGGTTCGAGGCGCTGCTCGGGCAGCACGCGGTGCTGGCCTCCAACATGATGCGCAGCCGGGTCCGCGGCGACGACGACTTCGTGCAGGCCGCGAACGCGTCGCTCGGGCAGAACACGGCGGACATGACGGCCCTGGTCGGCCGGCTGTTCGGGGCGCCCACCGCGGAGAAGTTCCGGCCACTGTGGTCGCGGCACGTCGTCGCCCTGTTCGCGTACGCCGGTGCCCTGGCCGAGCAGGACGACGCCGCCGAGGCCCGGGCGCGGGCGCAGCTCACGACGTTCGAGGGCGACCTCGCCCAGTTCTTCGCCGGCGGCTCGCAGGGCCGGCTGCCCGTGGCCACCGCGCGCACCCTGGTCGTCACCCACGTCGAGCACCTCACCGGGCAGGCCGACGCGTACGCGGCCGGCGACTACGCCCGGTCCGACCAGCAGTTCCGGCAGGGCTTCCAGCACACGTACGACCTCGGGCTCGGGCTGGCCAAGGCGCTGCTGCCCGCCTCCGACACCGCCGAGCTCCAGGAGCCGGTGTGGCGGCTGCGCTCCCAGCTCGGCAAGCTGCTGGCCGAGCACGCCGTGCTGATCGAGGACACCACCCGGGCGGCGGTCACCCGTACACCCGACTTCACCGCCTCCGGGCGCATGCTCAACGCCAACACCAGCGATCTCGCCGCGGCGATCGACACCCTGTTCGGCGCGCCGGCCGCCAAGAAGTTCCAGCAGCTCTGGGGTACGCACGTCGAAGCGCTCGTAGGTTACGCGTCCGCCGCGGCCGCGCAGGACCAGGCCGCGAAACAGCGTTCCGAGCAGCAGCTGGCCACGTTCCAGCGGACCATGGCCCAGTTCCTCTCCGGCGCCACCGGCGGACGGTCCACACCCGCCGCGATCGAGGCCGCGCTCAGCCAGCACGACCGGATGCTCGTGCAGCACGCCGACGCGTACGCGGACAAGAACTACAAGTCCGCGCACGACATCGCCTACGAGACGTACGACCACATGTTCGACCTGGCCCGCACGCTGGCCGACGCGTTCGGGGCCGCGGTGGCCGCCCGGCTGCCCCGCGGCGGCGCGCAGACCGGCTACGGCGGCATGGCGTTCTCGTCGAGCACCAGCTACGCGACCGTGGCGCCTCCGGTGCGCCTGCGCATCCCCGCGCTGCGGGTCGACAGCCGGCTCGTCGGCCTCGGGCAGCGCGCCGACGGCTCGATCGCGGTCCCCGCCGACGCCGCGGTGCCCGGCTGGTACGCGCGCGGCCCGCGCCCCGGCCAGCCCGGCCCAGCGGTGCTGCTCGGCCACGTCGACTCCCGCGACGGCCCCGGCGTCTTCTTCGGGCTGGCCGGCCTGAGCCCCGGCGCGCTGGTGGAGGTCGGACGGGCCGACGGCAGCACCGCCGGCTTCCGCGTGACCCGGGTGTCGCGGGTCGCCAAGTCGAGCTTCCCGACCGATCTCGTGTACGCGCCCACGCTCGACCCCGCCCTGCGGCTGGTCACCTGCGGCGGCAGCTTCGACCACGCCCGCGGAAGCTACCGTGACAACGTCATCGTCTACGCCGAAGCGGTCTGACCGCTCGCCGGCCGTGGCCGCGCTGATCCTCGCGCTCGCGGGCACGGCCTTCGCCGGAACGGTGCCCCTGCCGGTCGGGACGGTCTTCACCGCCGACGGGCAGACCTCCGTCCTGGTCGACCTGAGCGCGAGCACCCGCCCCGGCCCGCGGTCGGCCGAGGTGACCGTGGACGGCGCCGGTCGCGCCGCCGAACTCGTCCCGTTCCTCTCCGGCGACCTGGCCGTGACCATCGTGGCCGACACCTCCGCCGCGGGCGCCGGCACGCTGCCCGCCTGGCTCAGCGCGGGCGCCCGCTTCATGCTCGAGGCCCCCGTGGGCACCCGCGCGACGGTCATCGGCGACTCCGCGCCCGCCGCCGTGATCGCCCCACCGCAGCAGGACCCCAGCGGCATCGTCGCGGCGCTCGAGGCCGTACGGCCGCACGGCGCCCGCGACACCGCCGCCGCGCTGACCCTGGCCGCCCAGCAGTTCCCCGACGTGCCGGCCGGCCGCAAGCTCACCGTCGTCTACACCGGAGCCGCCGACGCCGGAGGTCCCTCCGCGACCGCTGTGGCCGACCGGTTCCGCGCCGCCGGCGTCGTCCTGGTCGTCGCCACCACCGCCGACGCCGGCCGCTTCTGGACCACCGCCGCCGAGGCCACCGGCGGCTTCCTGGCCCCCGCCGGCCGGCCCGTCGTGGTGCCCGCCCTCGACCAGGTGCAGACCACGCTGCGGGGCCGCTACCTGATCCGATTCCCCACGCCGGCCCGCCGCCCCGCCGTCGTCCCGCTGCGGGTGACCACTGCGGACCTGACCCTGACCGCCGACGTGCGCCTGCCCGCAGCCGCCCCCGACCGGCCGCCCGGCCGCCGGACCCTCAGGCTGGTGGCGGCGCCCGTCGCCGTCGCGGTGATCGTCGGCCTGGGCGGATGGGCCCTGTGGCACCGCTCCCGCCGCCGGCGGCGCCCGCCGCCCATCGTGGTCGCCCACGGCCGCGCCACCGTGCCGCCCCCACGCGACCGCTGACCCCGCCGCGACCCCGGCCCGACCTCCGACCGCGACGGCACGACCGCCACCGCCACCGCTGCCGCTGTCGTGAATCGCTGGTCCGACGCCAGGTCACCGCGCCCCTGTGCAACCACCGCTCTCACCCCGGACAAGCCTGCCCTTTGCGAACGCCGCTCTCGCCCCGGATCAGCCCGCCCCTCTGCGGCCGCCGCTCTCACCCCGGATCAGCCCGCCCCTCTGCGACCGCCGCTCTCCCCCGGACCAGCCCCCCTCTGCGACCGCCGCTCTCACCCCGCACAAGCCCGCCCCTCTGCGAACGCCGCTCTCACCCCGGATCAGCCCACCCCTCTGCGACCGCCGCTCTCACCCCGGACCAGCCCGCCCGTTCGCGACAACCGCTCTCACCCCGGAGCACCTTCCCAAACACGCGCGACCGCCGCTCTCGCCCCGGACCAGTTCACTTACGCGCGACCCCTGCTCTCACCGCGGATCAGCCCTTCCACGCCCGACCGCTGCTCTCACCCCGGACCAGCCCTCCCCTTCGCGACCGCCGCTCTCACCCCAGAGCAGCTCCCCAACGACGTGCGACCGTCGCTCTCGCTCCGGACCAGCTCACTTACGCGCGACCTCTGCTCTCACCGCGGATCAGCCCTCCCACGCCCGACCGCTGCTCTCACTTCGAATCAGCCGCCCTCGCTCGACCCTGCTCTCCGCACGGATCAGCCCGCCCACGTGCGACCGCCGCTCTTTTCTCTGATCGGCCCGGCCACCCCCGCACGACCGCGGCTCTCACTCCGGATCAGCGCACCCACGCGCGACCACTGCTCTCGCCCCAGATCCACCCGCCCCACGCGCGACCGCCGCTCCCATCCCGGATCAGCCCACTCACCTTCACGCGACCGCGGCTCTCACCCGGGAGCAGCTCACCCACGCGCCACCGCTGCTCTCACTCCGAATCAGGGCACCCACGCGCGACCGCTGCTCTCATCCCGGATCAGCCCACCACGCGCGACCGCTGCTCTCACGGCGGATCGGCCCACCCACGCGCGACCGCTGCTCTCACGGCGGATCGGCCCACCCACGCGCGACCGCTGCTCTCACGGCGGATCGGCCCACCCACGCGCGACCGCTGCTCTCACCCCGGATCGGCCCACCTACGCGCGACCGCCGCCACGGAGCCGCTGGACCGGTCGCCGCACCCGGCTGCTGATCCACGCTCGATCAACCCGTAGCGGTCACCGACCAGCGGCGGGCCAGCGCCGTCGCCCCGAGGAAAGCCGCGAGAACGATGGCCGCCTCGGCTCCGATCACCGGCGGGGCGAGCGAGAAGTCGCGCGACCAACCCAGCCCGGCCGCGGCGGCGATCGCGGCGGCGACGGCGGGTGGCAGCAGCAAGGACATCCGGGCCGCGGTGTGCCGGATGAGAGGCACGCCGCGCAAAGCGACGCGCACGGCGAGGACCGCGCCCGCGACGACGACAGCTGCGACGGCGCCGTAGAAGACGCCCGCAGCAAGCCACACCGGCACGTGCACGCTGCGCGGCAGGTCGAACGCCGCCACGAACACCTGGTGCAGGCCGGTCACCACGACGAAGCCCACGACGAGGCAGACCACCGCCCCCGCGGTCGCCACGCCGAGGACCTGGCCGTACCGCGGCGGCGTCCCCGTCGCGCCGGCTTCCTGGGCGACGCGCAGCGCGAACGAGGCCGCGTCGGCGCCGAGCAGCTCCCGCGGGTCGAGCCCGTCGGCGGCCGCCGCGTCGAGGTCGGCCCGCAGGTCGGCTCCGAGCGTCGCCCGGTCGCGACGGGAGATGCCGAGGGCGCGCCACTCCCGGTCCGCGGCGGCGAGAAGGTCGTCAACGACCGGCGTCGACGTGCTCATGGTCGTCTCCCGGAGGCGGTGATGGATGGACGGCGAGGGTGGCGTTCACGACGCCGGCGAACTGGACCCACTGCTCGCGCCAGGCAAGCAGCCTTTCGTGGCCGGTGTCGGTGAGCCGGTAGACCTTGCGGGGCGGCCCGGTGGGGCTGGGCTGCGACGCGTTGGCGATGAGGCCGAGGCGGTGCAGCCGGGTGATCAACGGATAGACGGTGCCGTAGCCGACCGTGCCGAACCCGGCGGTCTCGAGCCGGCGGACGAGCTCGTAGCCGTGCGCCGGCTCGCCGGCGAGCAGCGCGAGCAGGCACATGTCGAGGCAGCCGCGCAGGAGCTGGGCCTGCCGCTCGGCCGCCGCGTCGGGCTCGCTCGCCGCCGCTATCATGCGCCACATAATACTCACGGTATTAGGCGCCGTCCAATAGTGGTTCTCCGGCAGGGGCGGTCAGCCGAGGGGGCGCCACCGGTGGCTGCGGTGCGGATGCCGACGGGACACCGGGGTCAGGGCGGTCATCGAGATGACGAAGCTCGCCATCAGCAGCGTTCCGAGCAGGATGTCGACCAGCATGGCGGGCCTCCCAGGGCCGTCCGGGCCTCTCCCCCACCATGCGGCGGCCGGCGAGGGGCGTCAACCCGGATGGCGTGATCCTCGCCCCGGACGTGCCCGTCCGGGGCGCGAAGTCGGATAGGCTGCCCGGCGAGGGGAGTACCTCACAAAGAGCGTTGCGGTCACCACGGGCGTCCCGGATGCCCCCGTACGCTCGCCCGCCACACCCGCGGGTGAGGGAGACCTCGGACGTTGGCGCACGGCGCCCGCTCTCCGAGGAGGTTCCCCCGCATGGGTCTCGAAACCGTGGCCACCCCCCAGCTCTGGGCGATCAGCATCGCGGTGCTGATCGGCCTGCTGGCGGCCGACTTCGTGGTCACCCGGCGGCCGCACGACGTGCCGATGCGCGAGGCGGTCGGCTGGTCGATCTTCTATCTGACCCTGCCCGCCGTGTTCGGGCTGGTGCTGTGGCAGGCGTACGGCAGCCGCCCGGCGATCGAGTTCTACACCGGCTTCGTGGTGGAGAAGTCGCTGTCGGTCGACAACCTGTTCGTGTTCATGCTGCTGCTCGGCGCGTTCGCGGTGCCCTCGGCGCTGGCGCAGCGGGTGCTGCTCTACGGCATCGCCGGCGCGCTGGTGCTGCGCGGCGTGTTCATCGCGGCGGGCGCAGCCGTGCTGCAGGCCGGCACGTGGGCGTTCCTATTGTTCGGCGCGGTGCTGCTGCTGACCGCCGGCAAGGTCATGCGGGACGCGGCACGCGGCGAGGACCACACCGTCGACATCGAGCAGATGCGCAGCGTACGGATGCTCCGCCGGTTCTTCCCGGTCACGAAGGACTATCAGGGCAGCAAGATGGTGGTGCGGCAGGCGGGCCGCCGCGCGCTGACCCCGCTGGCGGTGGTCGTGGTGGCGGTGTTCATGACCGACATCGTCTTCGCGGTCGACTCGGTTCCCGCGGTGTACGGCGTGACCGAGGACCCGTACCTGGTGTTCGCCACGAATGCGTTCGCGCTGATGGGGCTGCGCGCGCTGTACTTCGTGCTCCGCAACGCGCTCGACCGGCTGCGCCACCTCAACCACGGCCTGGCGATCATCCTGGCGTTCATCGGCGTGAAGCTGGTCCTGCACTGGGCGCACGGCGTCTGGCCGAGCCTGCCCGAGGTGCCCACGCTCGCCTCGCTGGGGTTCATCGCGCTCACGCTGATCACCGTCACGATCACCAGCATGGTGGCGAACCGCCGCGAGGCCGCCGCCGCCGAACGCGTGCCGGTCGGCAGCGCCCCCGGGGATCGCTGATCCGGGGCGGAGCCGTGCTGCTCCGCCCCGGACGGGCGCTGCGGTGGCTCAGCGCTCGGGCTCGAGCTCCGGCTTGACGCCGTTCGTGGCCTGGGCCGCGCCCAGCTTGCCGAGCAGCGCGGTCAGGTCGATGCCGGTCAGGTCGGTGCCCAGCTGCAGGCCCTGCGCGACGTTGTTCGCCACCGACTTGGTCAGCGACGACGCGCCGTCGGTGGAGATCACGGTCATCTTGTCGATCGAGCCCATCGGCGCGCTGGCCGCCTCGACGACCTGCGGCAGCACGCGGACGAGCAGGTCGAGAACGGCCGCTTCGCCGTACGCGGAGAACGCCTCTGCCTTGCGGGCCATCGCCTCGGCCTCGGCGCCGCCCTTGGCCAGGATGGCAGCGGCCTCCGCGGCGCCCTCGCGCTCGACGGCCTCCGCGATCGCGGACCGGCGGCGCTGCTCGGCCTCGCCCTCCTTGGCGCCCTCGATCGCGTTCGCCTCGGCCAGCGCGGCCCGGCGGGCCCGCTCGCCCTCACCGATGAGCCGGGCCTGCTCGGCCGACGCCTGCGCGGCCGCGATGGTGGCCTGCCGCTGCGCGTCCGCGCCCAGCACGGCGGCGGCGCGGGCGGCCTCGGCCTCCTGTTCCACCTTGTAGCGCTGCGCGTCGGCCGGCTTGCGCACCTCGGTGTCGAGCTGGCGCTGCTTGAGCTCGGCGTTGCGCTCGGCCACCTTCTGCTGCTCGGCGAGGATCGCCTGGTCGCGCTCGGCCTGGGCGAGCGGCCCGGCGGCCGCCGACTTCGCCTTCGCCGCGTCGATCTCGGCCTGGATGCCGGCCTGCTTGAGCGAGAGGTTGCGCTGCGCCTCGGCGATCGCCTCCTCGGCCAGCAGCCGCTCCTGCTCGGCCTGCTGGCGGGCCCGGGCCTCGGCGATGGCCGCGTCCTTGAGCACCCGGGCCGCCTCGGGCCGGCCCAGGTCCTGCAGATAGGAGCCCTCGGCGAGGATGTCCTGCAGCTGGAACGTGTCGAGCACCAGACCCTGGTTGGTCATCGAGTGCTCGGCCTCCTCGGCCACCGCGCCGGCGAACGCGGCCCGGTCGCGGATGATCTCCTCGACGGTGAGCCGGCCGACGATCGAGCGCAGCGCGCCGGCCAGCACCTCGCGGGTGAAGTCCTCGATCTCGGCCTGCTGGTGCAGGAACCGCTGGGCGGCGGCCCGGATCGCGCCCTCGTTGCCGCCGACCTTGACGATCGCCACGCCGTGCAGGTCGGCGCGGATGCCCTGCTTGGACACCGCGCCCTTGATGCTGACGTCGATGCGGCGGCTGGACAGGTCGAGCGACTGCAGCTTCTGCACGACCGGCAGCACGAACACCGAGGCGCCCATGACGACCTTCTGCCCGGACAGGTCCGTGGTGCGGACGCCGTCCGCGGTCTTGGTCACCCGCCCCTTGCGGCCGGTGATGATGAACGCCTCGTTCGGCCCGGCCACCTTGATGCGGGAGAGCACGAACAGGACCAGCAGGATCACGAGGAGAACGGCGCCGGCTACGGCGATCAGCAGTGGTGACATCTAGACCTTTCCCAGGGTTTCCTCGACGACGACGCTCGTGTCGGAGGGTGCCTCGATGACGAAGACCTGTGCGCCCGCCGGGACGGCGCGATCCGCGCGGGCGTACAACTTGACCGGCTGGCCGCCCAGCTCGATGCGCACCTCGCCGTACCCGCCGCCGGCCGGCACCGCGGTGACGACGACGCCGAGCGCGCCGACCAGGTCGTCCCGGCGCGGGGTGGCGTCGGTCGGCATGGCGTGCGCCGCGCGCGAGAGCCGCAGCGCCAGCCAGGCGGTGGGCACCGCCGCGACCAGCCCGATGCCGGCGGCTCCCGCAGGGGCGCCCAGCAGCTCCATGGCGATCGCCCCGGCGAACCCGAACGCGCCCAGGAAGCCCGCGACCACCTCGAGCGACACCGGCCCGTCGCCCAGGTGCAGCACGCTGAGCAGCTCCCCGCCGAGCAACGCCAGGGCGAGCACCGCCACGCCCGCGGCGCCGAGCACCAGGAAGACCACCGTCGCCGTCGCCATCCGCCCGCCTTCCCCGCCCGAACGCCGAGGTCAGGGTAGTGGAGCCGCGCCAGCGCGAGGGGCCCGGCCGGCGGGCTCACATGCGGGCCGCGGCCAGCAGGACGAACGCGGCCACGATGACGGCGACGCGGACGTAGTGGAAGCGGTCCCAGCGCTTGATCTGCTGCTTCCAGTCCGCGGGCCGGTTCTCCGGGGTCCAGGTCTTGTTCAGGTTGTTGATCGGGACGAGCAGCAGGACCGACATGATCACGCTGACCAGCAGCAGCGCGCCGGCGCCGGCGACCATGCCGGCGCCGTCGTCGTGCCATCCCGCGACGGCCCAGATCGCCACGAGGACCAACGAGGAGATGTACCAGACCGGCATCACGGCGCCGAGCATCCGACCCCCGTCGGCGCGGCCGAGCTGGCCGCTGTCGCCCGGGAGGCGGTCGAGGATCGGGTTGAGGACGAAGGCGACGCAGAACTCCACCCCCACCATCACGCCGACGACCACGATGGTGAGCACTTCGAGCATGGTGAGCATGCGACCCTCCGCACCTAGCAATGACAGCTGATGTGGCAACGCTAGCCCTACTAGCGCTCGCTTGTCTAGCGGCGCTAGAGTGGGGGCATGTCGGTACAGGAACGCAAGGAGCGCGAACGGGCGGACCGCGAGCGCCTCATCTTGGCGACGGCCCGCGAGCTCGCCGAGCACCAGGGGTGGGAGGCGGTCACCACCCGCCGGCTCGCCGCGCGCATCGAGTACAGCCAGCCCGTGCTCTACAGCCACTTCCGCGGCAAACGCGAGATCATCGGCGCCGTCGCCCTCGAGGGAGCCGCCGAGATGGCCGCGGCGCTGCGGGCCGCGGCCTCGGCCACGGACGACCGGCGCGCCCGGGTCACCGCCCTCGCCGACGCCTACCTCGACTTCGCCGCGCGCAACCCCGCGGTCTACGACGCGATGTTCCAGCTCGACGGCGGCCTGGCGTTCGCGGTGGAGGAGAGCCCGGAGGCTCTCAAGGACGGCTTCGCCGCCCTGCGGGAGACCCTCGTCGCGGTCGCCGGCGAGGGTGTCGACCCGGGGCTGTTCACCGAGGTGTTCTGGGCGGCCCTGCACGGGCTGGCGACCCTGACGCGGGCCGGACGGCTGCGGCCTGGCGACACCGAGCGCAGGACGGAACTGCTCGTGGACCGCCTCGCGCTGCTGTGACGGCCCCTGGGCCGACGGCTCGCCAACGGCCCGGCCGAGCGCGGGGTGGCGGCCTTCCGGCCTCCGGAAAGGTTCCTTGCCGCGGTCCGGCGGGCACTGCTGGGGTGCAGGTAAAGGCAGGGAGGTCGCTCATGTCCCGCACCGGTCGCCTCGTGTGTCTCATCGGCATCGTCACGCTGCTGCTCGGGTCGGCGCCGGGCCACGCCCGGACGGCGGGAGGAGGCGATCGGGTGGTCACCGGGAGCGGGCACGTGCCGGCGGGAGGGGGTGGGCGGGTGATCACCGGGGTGGCGTACGCGCCGGCGGAACCGGCCGGCAGCGCGGGGCACCTGCTGGATCTGTATCTGCCGAGGACCGGCCGGCCGGCGCCCCTGATCATCTGGTCGCACGGGTCGGGGTGGCTGGCGGAGAACGGCCGCGAGGGGGCGGACGTCGTGGCGGCGCGATTCAACCCGCACGGCTACGCGGTGGCGGGCGTGGCGATCCGTTCGAGCGCCAACGCGCAGTTCCCGGCGCAGCTGCACGACATCAAGGCGGCGATCCGGTTCCTGCGGGCCAACGCCCGGCGGTACGGCATCGACCCGCGCCGCATCGGGATCATGGGCGAGTCGTCGGGCGGCTGGACGGCGGCGATGGCGGCCGTCACCGGTGACGTGCCCGAGCTGGAGGGGAACGTCGGCGTCCGCGGGCCGTCGAGCCGGGTGCAGGCCGCGGTGCCGATCTATCCGCCGACCGACTTCCTGCGGATGGACGAGCACATGCTCGGCGACTGTGTGCCGTTCAACCAGGCGTTCGGGCTGACCGGCTGCCACGCGGACCCGCGGTCGCCCGAGTCGCTGCTGCTGGGCTGCCCGATCGAGAGCTGCCCGGACGCGGTCGCCCGGGCCAATCCGGTCGACTACGTCTCCCGTACGGATCCGCCGCTGCTGATCGTGCACGGCCAACGCGACATTCTGGTGCCCTGGCAGCAGAGCACCCTGCTGTACGAGGCGGTGCGCGCAGCCTGCGGCAGAGCGACGCTGGTGCTGCTCCCCCGCGGCGAGCACGGCCAGTGGAACGAGTTCTTCACCGACCCCGCCGTCAGCGCGGGCGCGCGTGGGCGGAGCACCCGCGACTGCCGCGAGCGCCCCGCCCGTCCCGTCGAGCTCTCCTGGGCGTACGTCGTCCGGTTCTTCGAGAAGAGCCTGGGTCAGCGCAGCGTGTCGACGTCGATCACGAAGCGGTAGCGCACGTCGGACCGCAGGACCCGCTCGTACGCCTCGTTGACCGCGTCGGCGCCGATGACCTCGACCTCGGGCGCGATGCCCCGCTCGGCGCAGAAGTCGAGCATCTCCTGGGTCTCGGCGATGCCGCCGATGCTGGAGCCTGCGAACGAGCGCCGGTTGCCGAACAGCGCGAACACCGGCACCGGCAGCGGCTCCGGCGGGGCGCCGACGCTGACCAGCGTGCCGTCCAGCCGCAGCAGGCCCAGGTAGGCGGCCATGTCGATCGGCGCGCTGACCGTGTTGACGATCAGGTCGAAGCTGTTGCGCAGCGCCTCGAACGTGGCCTGGTCGCTGGTGGCGTGGTAGTCGCCCGCGCCGAACGCCAGCCCGTCGTCCTTCTTGCCGAGCGTCTGCGACAGCACGGTGACGTCCGCGCCCATCGCCACGGCGATCTTCACGGCCATGTGGCCGAGGCCGCCCATGCCCACCACGGCGACCTTCTTGCCGGGGCCGGCCTTCCAGTGCGAGAGCGGCGAGTACGTGGTGATGCCCGCGCACAGCAGCGGGGCGGCCTTCTCGTACGGGATCGTCTCGGGGACCCGCAACACGAAGTCCTCGTCGACCACGATGTGGGTCGAGTAGCCGCCCTGGGTCACGGTGCCGTCGCGGTCGACGCTCGCGTACGTGCCGGTGTTGCCGTTGAGGCAGTACTGCTCCTGCCCGGCGCGGCAGTTGTCGCACTCGCGGCACGAGTTGACCATGCAGCCGACGCCGACCCGGGCGCCCGCCTGGAAGCGGGTGACCTCGGCGCCCGTCTCGGCCACCACGCCGACGATCTCGTGGCCGACGGTCAGCGGGTACGGCACCTCGCCCCACTCGCCGCGGACGGTGTGGATGTCGGAGTGGCAGATGCCGGCGTAGCGGATCTCGATCAGTACATCGCGCGGGCCGAGGTCACGGCGCTCGATCGTGGTGCGCACGAGCGGGTCGGTGGCCGAGGTCGCGGCGATGGCGTTGACGGTAAGGATGACGTCCTCCGGAATGTCAGGGGCGTAGCAGGGTCGTGACGGCGCGGCGCTCGTCCCTTGCTGTGTACCCGTCCGCGGCCCGTTCAAGGGGCAGAACGAGGCCACTCCAGGAAACCTCGCCGGCGACCCGCGCGGGAGTTCCTGACGAGACGTGTACCGGCAGTACCTGCGAGCTAGCGTCGAGCTCATGAGCCTCGAAGTCGTGCTGAACAACGGCGTCACGATGCCCGCCCTCGGGCTCGGCGTCTATCAGAGTCCCCCGGAGGAGACCGCCGACGCGGTCGAGACGGCGCTGAAGGTGGGCTACCGGCACGTCGACACCGCGGCGATCTACGGCAACGAGCGGCAGGTCGGCGAGGGGATCCGCCGGTCGGGCGTCGACCGCGACGAGGTCTTCGTCGAGACGAAGGTGTGGGTCAGCGACTACGGGTACGATCAGACGCTGCGCGCGTTCGGCAAGGCGACCCGCAAGCTCGGCACCGACCGGCTCGACCTGCTGATCCTGCACCAGCCCGCCCCCGACCGGTTCGACCGGACGGTCGCCGCCTACCGGGCGCTGGAGACGCTGCTCGCGGATGGGGCCGTGCGGGCGATCGGGGTCAGCAACTTCAAGCCGCACCACCTGGCCGACCTGATGAAGCACGCCGATGTCGTGCCCGCGGTCAACCAGGTGGAGCTGCACCCGTACTTCAGCCAGCCCGACGTGCGGGCGGCGGACGCCGAGCGCGCCATCCTCACGCAGGCGTGGTCACCGATCGGCGGCATCACGTTCTATCCCGGCTGGGGCGAGAACCGCCGCAACGTCCTCAAGGACCCGGTGGTGGGCGCCGTCGCGGCCGCGCACGACCGGAGCCCGGCCCAGATCCTGCTGCGCTGGCAGCTGCAGCACGGCCGGTCCGCGATCCCGAAGTCGACCAACCCGGGGCGGATCGCGGAGAACTTCGACGTGTTCGGCTTCGAGCTCACGGCGGACGAGATGTCCCGCATCGACGCGCTGGACACCGGCACCCGCAGCGGCCCTGACCCCGACGTGCCACGCCCGGAGCTGTTCGATCGCGCGATCCCGGAGGACTAGCGGATCGTGCGAACCTTTCCTGGATGCGGGCGGGAGTGATCGACGGCCCGGCTCAGCGGGCCAGAAGGCCGAGGGCCTCCTCGACGGTGGCCACGAACTCGCCGGGAGTCACCCGCGCCACGAACACGTCGGTGCGGATCGGCTGCCGGATGCGGCACGCGATCACCAGCCGGTCGTCGAGCCAGGCGTAGGTCTCCACGTTGTCGAGGACCTCGTCCCAGTGGCGCAGCAGCCAGAACCGCTGCCGGAGCTCGCTGTCGTTCGCGTTCAGCAGCCGGAACACCTCTGCGGGCGAGCGCCAGGGGAACGGAGAAGGCGGGACCTTCCGTTGCCGGACCAGCTCCGCGGCGGACCGCATGTGGTGCACCAGCGTCGGCACATAGGCGGCGTTGTCCCGGCAGGTGAGCCTCCTGCCACCCGCCCAGACATCCACCTCGCGAACGTCCGTCGCCTCCGCCGCGCCCGCTTGCACGGCATAGGCGGGAAGGCCGCCAACCTCAACCGCGAAGGTGGCCCGCCGGCCGGCACGTCGAGGCTGATGCGCAGTGGTCACGGTGCCCCAAGATAGCGGTGCGCGCAACGACTCTGACACACCGTTGCAATGGGAGCGCTCCCATGTAACGATGACGGTCAATCGCCCCGGGGAGTCGCCACATGAAGATCCGCGCCCTGCTCGCCGCCCTCGTCCTGGGCCTGACCTGGATCGCGCTGCCCACCGGCGCGGCGGCGGCGCCCGCCTACAGCTACGGCGAGGCGTTGCAGAAGTCGCTGTTCTTCTACGAGGCGCAGGTGTCGGGCAAGAAGCCGGCCTGGAACCGGGTCTCGTGGCGCGGCGACTCGGCGATGCGCGACGGCTCGGACGTGGGGCTGGACCTGACCGGCGGCTGGTTCGACGCGGGCGACCACGTCAAGTTCGGGCTGCCGATGGCGTTCACGACGACGATGCTCGCGTGGGGCGCGGTGCAGAACCGGGACGCGTACGCAAGCTCGGGACAGCTGACCCACCTGCTGAACAACCTGCGGGTGCCCAACGACTACTTCATCAAGGCGCACCCGTCGGCGAACGTGCTCTACGGGCAGGTCGGCAAGGGCGACGACGACCACAAGTGGTGGGGGCCCGCCGAGGTGCTGCCGATGGCCCGGCCGGCGTACAAGATCGACG
Source organism: Actinoplanes sp. URMC 104 (assembly GCF_051386375.1). NCBI lineage: Bacteria > Bacillati > Actinomycetota > Actinomycetes > Micromonosporales > Micromonosporaceae > Actinoplanes > Actinoplanes sp. URMC 104. The sequence continues at coordinate 1,064,295 of NZ_JBPQTO010000011.1, forward strand.
CGAGCTGCGGCGGGACGGAGCTGGCGGCGGAGACCGCGGCGGCGATGGCGGCGAGCTCGATGGTGTTCCGCGCGACCGATCCGGCGTACGCGGAAACGCTGCTCACGCACGCGAAGCAGCTGTACACGTTCGCCGACACCGTGCGGAAGAGCTACCACGAGTGCATCACCGACGCGACCTCGTTCTACCGGTCGTGGAGCGGCTACGCCGACGAGTTGGTGTGGGGCGCGATCTGGCTGCACCGGGCGACCGGTGACGCGGCGTACCTGGCGAAGGCCGAGGCCGGCTACGACGCGCAGGGCAACGAGAACCAGACCAGCACCAAGATGTACAAGTGGACGATCAGCTGGGACAACAAGCAGTACGGCAACTACGTGCTGCTCGCGGAGCTGACCGGCAAGCAGAAGTACGTGGACGACGCGAACCGCTGGCTGGACTGGTTCACCGTCGGCGTCAACGGCGAGAAGGTGCGGACCTCCCCCGGCGGCATGGTCGTCGTGGACACGTGGGGCGCGCTGCGCTACGCCGCGAACACGGCGTTCGTCGCGCTCACCTACAGCGACTCGCTGACCGACACCGTCCGCAAGCAGCGGTATCACGACTTCGCGGTCAAGCAGATCGACTACGCGCTGGGCGCCAACCCGCGCAACTCCAGCTACGTGATCGGCTTCGGGACCAACGCGCCCAAGAACCCGCACCACCGCACCGCACACGGATCGTGGTGGGACAGCCAGACCGTGCCGGAGCAGACCCGGCACGTGCTCTACGGCGCGCTGGTCGGCGGGCCGTCCGCGCCGGACGACAAGTACACCGACAGCCGCGGCGACTACGTCATGAACGAGGTGGCGACCGACTACAACGCCGGCTTCACCTCGGCGCTGGCGCGGCTCTACGGCGAGTACGGCGGGGCGCCCGCCGCGGGCTTCCCGGTGGCCGAGAAGCCGGACATCCCGGAGCTGTCGGTGGAGACCACGATCATGCAGAACGAGACCCGGTCGACGGGGATCAAGGCGATCGTCTACAACAAGTCGGCGTTCCCGGCCCGGGCCCTGACCGCCGGGAAGTTCCGCTACTACTTCACCCGCGAGGGCGACGCGGCGCTGACCGTCTCGTCGCCGTACACCCAGGGTTGTCCCGGCCCGACCGCGGCGAAGCAGTACTCGGGCACCGTCTGGTACGTCGAGGTGGACTGCACCGGCCACACGATCGCGCCGGCCGGCCAGTCGGCGCACCGCATGGAGGTGCAGCTGAAGATCGGCGTCGTCGAGGGCGGCACGTGGGATCCGACGAACGACCCGTCCTACCAGGCCGCGTCGGGACCCAACGCGGGCGTGCCGCTCTACGACGGCGCCACCCGGGTGTGGGGCTCGGAGCCGGGAACCGTGGACCCCACGCCGACGACCTCACCCACCACGTCCCCGTCGCCGTCCCCCTCGCCGACGCCGACGCCGACTCTGCCGGCGGGCTGCCGGGTCGCCTACTCGACCAACGACTGGGGCGGCGGCTTCACGGCGACCGTCACGCTGACCAACGGCTCGGCCGCGGTCAGCGGATGGACTCTGACCTTCCCGTACGCCGCGGGCCAGCGCGTCACCCAGGCCTGGTCCGCGGCGGTCACCCAGACCGGCACCCAGGTGACGGCGACCAACACGTCGTGGAACGGCAGCCTCGCCGCGGGCGCGTCGGTGAGCTTCGGCTTCAACGCCACGCACACCGGCAGCAACCCCCGTCCGGCGTCGTTCGCCCTCAACGGCACCCCGTGCGCGGTGTCCTAGCCCGCCGGAAGGGCCGGCACGGGGGCGGCGGGCACGGGGGCGGGCCGTGAGCCGGCGAGGAAGGTGAGGACCTCGGCGGCGAAGGGCTCCGGGGCGAGGCTGTGCACGCGGTGGCCGACCGGGATGGTGACGAGCCGGGCGTCGGGCAGCGCGGCGGCCACGGCGGCCAGGCGTCGCGGGGGGATGCAGCTCGCCGGGCCGCCGGAGAGCACGAGCGCCGGTTGCCGTACGTCGCTCAGCCGCGCCCACCACTGTGGGTCGGGGCGGGTCAGCTGCAGCACGATCGAGGCCATCACGCCCAGGGCGTGGTCGCGGCGGGCCGTCACGAAGGTCGTGGCGGCCGACAGCAGCCTCAGCGACCCGCCGGGCAGGGTCGCAAGCCGGCGCGGCGGGGCCGCCACGTCCTCGAGCACGAGCCGGGCGATGCGGCCGGGGTCCCGCAGGGCTGCGGCCAGCGCGGCGTGTCCGCCGACGGAGTGCCCGACCAGGACGGCGTCGCGCAGACCGAGCAGCTCGACCAGGCCCAGCACGTCGTCGCGGAGGCTGTCGAGCAGATAGTCGCCGGTGCGCTCGCTGGTGGCGTGCCCGCGCAGGTCGACGGCGATCACCCGGTGGCCGGCGGCGGTCAGCCGCGGGGCGAAGCGGTCCCACGTGCCCGCGCTGCTGCCGGTGCCGTGCAGCAGCACCACGGGCACGCCGTCCGGGTCGCCGGCCTCGCGGTAGCCGAGGCGCACGCCGTTGACCACGACGGCGCCGACCGTCGACCAGGGGATGACCATCCCTGGTGTTTACCAGACGTTCGGCCGCCGACCGGCCGGATGCCACCGTGCCGTTACGGCCGTCACGCGGCCGACGACACCGGCTCGCGGGTCGCCCACTGCGGCGCCAGCGCGAACAGCTCGCCGATCCCGGCCGCGTCCACCGGGCGGGTGTAGTAGTAGCCCTGGGCCGCGTCGCAGCCGAGCTCGCGCAACTTGTCCAGCGTCGCCTCGTCCTCGACGCCCTCGGCGATCGCCCGCAGCTTCAGCGAGTGGGCCAGGGCGATCATCGCGCGGACCACGCCCTCGCGGGCCGGGTCGTCGACGATGCCCGCGACGAAGCTGCGGTCGATCTTCAGGGCGTCCCAGTGCCGGTCGGCCAGCCGCGACACCGACGAGTACCCGGTGCCGAAGTCGTCGACGGCCACCGCGACGCCGTGCCGGCGCAGCTCGGCCAGCGTGCCGGTCATCACCGCGTCGTCCACCAGGGCGGTCTCGGTCACCTCGAGGATCAGCGCGGAGGCCGGGGCGTCGTGCGCCTCGAGCGCGGCCAGCACCACGGGCACGAGCCGGGGGTCGCTCAGCTGCCGCGGCGACACGTTGACCGCCACCGGCGGGCGCCAGCCGAACTCGCCGGCCCACGCGCCCTGCTGGGCCAGCACCTGGTGCAGGACCTGCTCGAAGACCTGCCCGATGATGCCGTGGGTCTCAGCGTGCGGCACGAACTCGTCCGGCGACAGCAGGCCCCGCTCGGGGTGCTGCCAGCGCACGAGCGCCTCCAGCGCGTACAGCCGGCCGGTGACCAGGTCGATCTCGGGATGGTAGACGCACACCAGCTCGCCGTTGCCGAGCGCGTGCCGCAGCTCGGTGTCCAGCCGCAGGCGCGCGCTGGCCTCCGCGGCGTACCGGTCGTCGAAGCGCTCGGCCCGGCCCCGGCCGCCGCTCTTGGCGCGGTACATCGCGGTGTCGGCGTCGCGCAGCAGCTCGGCAGGGTCGGCGCGGTAGTCGTCGGTGGTGCGCACCCCGACCGAGACGGACGGGTAGAGCTCGATGCCGTCGAGGACGATGGGCTCGGTGAACGTGGTGACCAGCCGCTCGGCGACGACGTCGGTGTCCGCGTCGGTGGCGCCGGGCATCAGGATGACGAACTCGTCGCCGCCGAGCCGGGCGACGATGTCGCGGCCGTCGCGCACCGAGGCGGCGATGCGCTCGGCGATCGTCACGAGCATCCGGTCGCCCGCCTCGTGGCCGAGGCTGTCGTTGACGTCCTTGAAGCGGTCCAGGTCGCAGAACAGCAGCGCGACCTTGCTGCTGCCGTCGTCGGGCAGCTCGGCCAGCGCGAACGTGAGCCGGCGCAGCAGCTCGGTGCGGTTGGGCAGGCCGGTGAGCGCGTCCTGGGTGGCGCGCCGGCCCATGTCGTGCAGCGGGCGGCGGATGCGGATCGCGGCCAGCGTGGCGGAGACGAGCACGGCGAGGGCGGCGAGCCGGTCGGGGCCCTGGGCGCTGAGGGCGGCGTACGCGTCCAGCACCAGCACGCCGGCGATCACGACAAGGTAGCGGCGCACGCTCAGGATGTTGGTGGAGACGTGCAGCGGCACGTTGAGCTGGGGCATCTGCGGGTGCAGCGCGGCCGCCCCGAGCAGCAGCGGCATGAGCATCCAGCCCAGGTCCATCCAGCCGCCGGCGACGTACGTGCCGTTGAGGCTGGCCGTCGCGTAGTAGGCGTCGGGCACGAACCAGGCCACCATGCCCGCCACCAGCAGCCGGGCGGGGGCGCGGCGCAGCTCCATGCTGAGCCCCGCCCGCAGCGCGCCGAACAGCACGATCAGCGTGCCGATCGGGGTGACGACGGCCACCAGCACCGCGAGCGTGTTGCCGCCGTCGTGCAGGGTGGGGCTGATGATGTGGATCCAGTACTGCAGGGCCAGCGGCACGGTCAGCACGCCCGCCTCGAGCATGCTGTCGCGCCCGGCGTGGTGGCTCAGCCGGACGACCGCCGCGGCGGCGAGCAGGTGGGCCGCGATGTAGAGCACGTCGGCGACCGAGGGGAACGGCGCCTCCGCGTGGAACAGGTCGTAGCCCGCGAAGATGATGTCCCCGGCCGCCGACAGCGACAGCGCCGCGGCCAGCATGCCCCAGGCCGCCCGGTTGCGGGGGCGGCCCCGGTAGAGACCGACCCACGCCGCCACGGCGCCGCTGGTGTTGATCGCCGGGAAGATCCAGTTGGTGATCTGGTTCTGCGGCAGCATGATGTACCCGGTGGCCGCCACCGTGCCGGCCAGCAGGAACCACAGCCACAACCGCGGTGATCGCGGTGCGGCGCCGAGGCCGGCCGGTAATGCGGACATGAACGCTCCACTCGTCTCGCCGCTTCTGGGGCGACCAAGGGAAGATCGGCCGGGAGCGCCGTCACCTGACGAGTTCGGCGCCGCCGTCGCTCATGTCACAGCCCTGTGATGTCAGGCCTGCTTGACGTGGGTCTTGACCACCTCCGCCAGCTCCGGCGTCCATTCCATCGGCTGATGGGCCGCCTTGGTGTGCAGTTCGACGTGCTGCAGCAGCTCGTCCTCCTGCGGCGTGGTGAACTCGGCAGGGCAGTCGTTGTTGAAGTCGGCGCACCGGATCGTCACTGTCATGCCTGACCGATACCCCCTGGTCGCGGCCTAAACGACCGGGAACGCCGCGCGCACCTCGACCCGGCCGTGCCTGGCTCCCGGGCACGCTGCGGCCCAGCCGACCGCCGTGTCGAGGTCCGGTACGTCGACCATCGCCCAGCCGCCGAGGTACTCCCGCGTCCCCTCGACCGGCCCGGTGGTGACCAGCCGCTCGCCGGCCCGGTCCACCCGCACGCTGGTGGCCTGCCGTGGGTCGTCGAGGAAGCCGGCGCCGGCCAGGACCCTGGCATCGGCCAGCTCCCGCTGCCAGGCGACGAACTCCTCGGCGGTCGGGCCCTCCCCCTCGGCGTAGCGGGCGTCGGCGAAACCGATGATCTGGAGCATGAACTGCATCGTGTGACTCCTGACGGTCGTTGGTGTCTCCCCCAGGCGACGAACGGCGACCCCGCTCGTCGACACCCGCGTCCGGGAAATCTGCGGCAGATGCTGCCCGCCCACGAGGCACCCCCGGCGGCGACTGCCACCGGGCCCAGGCACACGTGCGCCGCGACCGCACAGCGGCCGCGGCGCACGGATGGGGAGCCCGTCAGGACTTGAAGGCGTCCTTGATGTCCTCGCCGGCCTGCTTGAGCTTCGAGCCGCTCTGGTCGGCCTTGCCCTCGGCCTCGAGGCCCTTGTCGTCGGTCGCCTTGCCGAGGCCTTCCTTGGCCTTGCCGCCGAGCTCCTCGGCCTTGTTGTCGACCTTGTCGTCGAAAGCCATCGTCGCCTCCACGTCGTCGTGTCGTGTCCTGTCTCGCCTGACTCAATACCCCGGCGCCACCGGACGAACCAACCGTCCCGGTCGTCTCGAAAAAAGGCACGTAGCCGGCCCTTCACACCACTCTGTGTCACCTGCCGGGGCTCGCTCCCCGCGTACGTCGACATCACGCACCGTGAGATGACTCGCCGCCACGGCCGCCGAGGCCCGTTGCGGCAATGGCCCGGATTGCGCCCGGTTTCGCCCCGCTAAAGCGTGTTCGAGATGTCTGAGTTAGGCCCTTTGGCCAGATTGCCGAGTCGGTCCGGCTAATGGCCTTGTTACACGCTGCGTAGCTTCGTATTGTCCTAATGCGCCCCGATAAGCGGCGGTCGACATTACTGAAGGTGACGCGGAGGTGGCCCGATGGGCGGAGAGCACGGCTGGTACCTCGTCGTCGCCGGCTACGCGGTCATGCTGTCGTGGCCGCTGTCGACGGTGGCGCTGGTGACCATCGCGGTCCGGTACGTGGCCTCGCGCCGGCAGGACCTCGTCGCCCGGTCGCTGCAGAACGGCGACGGCGCCCCCGAGCACTTCTGGATCATCGTTCCGGCGCTCAACGAAGAGGTCGTGGTCGGCAACACCGTCAAGGCCGCGCTGGCGCTGAGCGGCCCGGGCAACACGCTGGCCCGGGTGCTGGTCGTCGACGACGGCTCCGACGACGGCACGCCGGACGTGCTGGCCGCGATCGACCACCCCCGCCTGCACGTCCTGCGCCGCGAGCTGCCCGACGCGCGCCGGGGCAAGGGCGAGGCGCTCAACGCCGCGTACCGCTACATCGCCGGGCAGACCGCCGACGCCGGCATCCGCCCCGAGAAGGTCGTGCTCGGCATCATCGACGGCGACGGCCAGGGCAGCGCCAACATCCTGCTCGAGGTCTCCCGGATGCTGCGCGACACGGCGATCGGCGCGGTGCAGGTGCAGGTGCGCATCCGCAACCGCGACAAGCTGCTCGGCGCCGTGCAGGACCTCGAGTTCGCCACCATCGTCAACGCCTGCCAGAGCCTGCGCGACCGGCTCGACACCGTCGGGCTGGGCGGCAACGGCCAGTTCACCCGCCTGTCCGCGCTGCTCGCGCTCGGCAACTCGCCCTGGTCGGCGTGCCTGGTCGAGGACCTCGAGCTGGGGCTGCGGATGCACCTGTCCGGCGTCGGCATCCGCTACACCTCCCGCGCCTCGGTCACCCAGCAGGCCGTCGTCGACGTCCGCCGGCTCACCCGCCAGCGCACCCGCTGGGCGCAGGGCAACCTGCAGTGCGCCCGCTACCTGCGCAGCCTGGCCACCTCGAAGCGGATCCGGCTCACCTCGCTCGCCGAGGTGCTGCACTACCTGGTCTCGCCGTGGCTCAACGCGATCATCACGGTGCTGCTGGCCGGCACGTTGGCGGCCGCCACGGCCGGGCTCGCGGCGGGCCACCCGGTCCCGTTCCTCGCGACCTGGCGGGAGCTCGCCGGCGGCGCAGCCGTCTGGCTGACCGTCACCTGGTTCCCCGGCTTCGTCTGGGCGCTGGTGCACCGCTACCGGCTCCGCGACGAGACCCTGCCCCGCCTGCTGCTCGCCGCGCTGGCCTACCCCGCGTTCCTGCTGCTCGGGCTCGTCGCCACCTACCGGGCCGTCGCCCGCCAGGCCACCGGCCGGCAGGCCTGGGCCAAGACCGAACGTCTCGCCGAAGCACCGCTCCCCTCCCCCGTGCCCGACCTCGCCCTCGCCGCCTGACCCCCCAGGAGATCTGAGAAATGTCGCTCCCCGAAGTGCACCTGATCGGCGGCACCCGCCCCGAGGCCGTCAAGCTCGCCCCCGTCGCCCTCGCCATGCGCGAGCAGGGCCTGGTCGAGCCCGTGCTGCTCGCCAGCGGCCAGCACCCCGCGATGGTCACCCAGGCGCTCGCCGCGTTCGACCTCGCCGCGGACGTCACGCTGACCGTCGAGCGCGCCACCGGCAGCCAGGCCGAGCTGCTCACCGGCATGATCCGCGAGCTCGAGGCGCTGTGGGAGGTCCGCACGCCCGCCGCGGTGATCGTGCAGGGCGACACGACGACGAGCCTGGCCGGCGCGCTCGCCGCGTTCTGGCGCCGGATCCCGGTCGTGCACCTCGAGGCCGGGCTGCGCTCCGGCGACCTGGACTCGCCGTTCCCCGAGGAGGCCAACCGCAAGCTGGTGGCGCAGGTCGCCTCGCTGCACCTGGCGCCCACCCCGCTGGCGGCGACGAACCTGCTCGACGAGAACGTCGCCCCCGCCGACGTGCTGGTCACCGGCAACACCGTGGTCGACGCGACGCTCGCCGTCGCCGCACGCCGGCTGCCGTACGAGAACCCGCAGGTCGCCGCGGCCCGCGCGGGCAGCACCAACCGCCTCGTGCTGGTCACCGCGCACCGCCGCGAGTCGTGGGGGCAGCCGCTCGACCGCATCCTGGCCGCCGTCCGCGAACTGGTCGCGCAGCACCCCGACATCGACGTCGTCCTGCCCAGCCACCCCAACCCCGCGGTGCGGGCGCAGGTGGAGGCCGGGCTCGCCGGGCTGGCGCGGGTCACGGTCACCGACCCCCTGCCGTACGCGGACCTGTCCCGCCTGCTGTCGGAGGCCTACCTCGTGCTGACCGACTCGGGCGGCATCCAGGAGGAGGCGCCGTCGTTCGGTGTGCCCGCGCTGGTGCTGCGCGACGTCACCGAGCGGGTCGAGTCGCTGCAGGCCGGCTGCGCCCTGCTGGTCGGCTCGGACACCGACCTGATCGTCAAGGAGGCGTCCGCGCTGCTCGACGACCGCGCCCGCCGCGACGCGATGACCGTCGGCGGCAACCCGTACGGCGACGGGCACGCCGCCCGCCGCACCGCCCAGGCCACCGCCGCCCTGCTCGGCCTCACCGCTGCCCCCGCTGCCATGGTTGGAGTGTCCCGCTGATGCGCCTCACCAAGCCCCTGCTCTCGGCCGGTCTGGCCGTCGCCGCCCTGGGCGCCTTCGCCCTGACCTCGATCGACGCCGAGGCCGCGGTCAAGCCGGCCGCCGCCGTCACCGCGCTGCCCGCCGCGAAGTCCGGCAAGGCCGCTCCCGGCGGCGGCGCCGCGAAGACCCTGATCCTGTACGACACCACGGGCGACTACGGCTGGCTCGGCGAGGTCTACGCGACGCAGACCGCCAACCTCAGCTCGCACTTCGGCTCGTGGACGGCCGCGCCGGTCGCGTCCTACCGGGCGGGCGACCTGGGCGCGTACACCGCCGTCGTCTACCTCGGCTCCACCTACGACGAGCCGATCCCGCCGGCGCTGCTCACCGACGTGGCCGCCACCACCAAGCCGGTGACCTGGGTGTACGACAACATCTGGCAGCTCACCGCGGACGGCGCGTTCGCCGCGAAGCACGGCTTCGCCAGCGGCGCGTTCGACAACGCCGACGTCGCCGAGGTCGACTACAAGCAGCAGAAGCTCACCCGCGACACGCAGAACAAGTCCGGGATCATGAACCTGTCGATCACCGACCCGGCGAAGGTGACCACGCTCGCGACCGCCGTGCGCCCGGACGGGTCGACGTTCCCGTGGGCGGTCCGCTCGGCCAACTTCACCTACGTCGGGGAGATCCCCTTCTCGTACGTCACCCACGACGACCGCTACCTCGCGTTCGCCGACCTGCTGTTCGACTCGCTCGGCGCGTCCGGGACCGCCGAGCGGCACCGCGGCCTGGTGCGCATCGAGGACGTCGGCCCCGACTCCGACCCCGCCGAGCTCACCGCCGTCGCCGACTACCTGTCCGCGCAGAAGGTGCCGTTCACCGTCGCCGTCTACCCGCGCTTCCGCGATCCCAAGAACAAGCAGGACTACACGCTGCTGAGCAAGCCCAAGGTCGTCGCGGCGCTCAAGTACATGCAGGCCCGGGGCGGCACGCTGCTGATGCACGGCTACACCCACCAGTACGGCACCGTCGCCAACCCGTACGACGGGGTCAGCGCCAACGACTTCGAGTTCTACGCCGCGCACATCGACGGCGCCGACAACGTGGTCTACGACGGCCCGGTCGCCGGCGACTCGGCCCCCTGGGCGAGCGGGCGCATGGTCGCCTCCGGCCTCGTGTTCGCCGCCGCCGGCCTGGGCACGCCCACGCTGTTCGAGTTCCCGCACTACGCCGGCAGCGCCGCCGACTACCAGGCGGTCAACACGCTGTTCGGCAAGCGCTACGACCGGGGCCTGTACTTCCCGGGCGTGCTGACCGGCGCCAAGCCCGACTACAGCCGCCAGTTCGGCCAGTTCTTCCCGTACACCGTCCGCGACGTCTACGGCTCGGTCGTGGTGCCCGAGAACATCGGCAACGTCGAGCCCACCTCGTTCAACAACCACCCGGCCCGCCTGCCCGCCGACCTGGTCGCCTCGGCCGGCCGCAACCTGGCCGTCCGCGACGGGGTGGCGAGCTTCTTCTACCACCCCTACCTGGGCACCGGCTACCTCGAGCAGGTCGTCACCGGCCTCAAGGCGCAGGGCTACACGTTCGTTCCCGCCACCTCCATGCTCGCCGGCTGAGCACCCGTCCTGCTCCGGCCCGGCACCAGCGTCGCCCGTGCATCCCGTACGGGCGACGCTGCCGTTGCTTGACGCCGGCCGGCTACGTCGGCCACTCGCCTTCGCCGACTGGCTCTGCCTCCTCCGGTCCCGGCCACGGCGGCATCGTCACCCCGACCGCAATGAGCGGCTCGTCCGAGGTCGACCGGAACTGGAACGTCGTCCCGACCGGAATGGTGATCGACGTTCCGGCACAGACGTCCACAACGGCAGCCCGGCCGTCCCGGCTTCGCCACATCTGGCCGAGACCGGAGACGAAGTACCAGAGTTCCTCAACCGTGCGGTGGCGTACCGGCGCCGAGACAGCCCGCGGCGCCAGCGAGAAGTGCGCGAGACCGCCCCGGTCGAGCTGGACGAGAAGCCGGACGTCCGACCCGTCCGGCGCGATCGCGTCGGCCGCCGCGGAAAGGTGCCTGGTGTCGAACGGCAAGGTCATGGTGCCCCTCCTTCCGAACCACGATCGTGCTTGTCAGGCGGGATTCTCCGCGCCACCCGACCGAGCGGGACCGCGCGGTCGGCTATCCGTCAGGCGGCCAGCCCGGCTCTGATCATCGGCGGCGCCAGGCGGTGGGGGCGTGCCAGCGGCGGGCCATGGCCACCAGGCGGAAGACGAAGATCAGGACGGCGGCGCCCGCGGCGGTCCAGGGGCCGCGGAGGTCGTGCGACCACAGCAGCGCCACGGTCAGCGCGCCGGCGACGGCGGGCACGGCGTACAGCTCGCCGTCGGGCCGGACGAGGGCCGGGATCTCGCGGGCCAGGACGTCGCGGAGCACGCCGCCGCCGACGCCGGTCACGACGCCCAGCACCGCGGCCGGCAGGGGGCTCAGGCCGTACGCCAGGGACTTGACCGTTCCGGTGACGCAGAACAACCCGAGGCCGGCCGCGTCGAAGACCAGCACGGCGGTCGCCAGGCGCTCGATCGCGGGGTGCGCGAAGAAGGTGACCGCGGCCGCGGCGACCGGCATGAGGAAGTAGCCCAGGTTGGTGAACGCGACCGGCGGGGTGGCGCCGATGATGACGTCGCGGGCCACTCCCCCGCCCAGCGCCGTGATGCCGGCCAGCAGCACGATGCCGACGACGTCGAAGTCCTTGCGGATGGCCATGAGCGCGCCGGAGACCGCGAACGCGAAGATGCCGGCGAGCTCGAACGCGAGAACGAGCGCCGCCATCTCAGGGGGCGCGGCCGCCGGCTTGCCCGGTCATGCCGCCACGGTAGGGCCCCGCCGGACGGCCGGGCAAGGCGCTTACGATCACTGCGTCGCCGACGGCACCCCCGGAGGACCCGATGATCGAGCGGTTGCTGCCGGCCGGCGTGGTGAGCGCCGAGGCCTTCGGCGACGACCCGGACGAACCGGTCTTCGCCGGCGAGGAGGACCTCGTCGCCACGGCGGCGCCGGGGCGTCGGCTGGAGTTCGTGACGGCGCGGCGGTGCGCCCGGCAGGCGCTGGCCGAGCTGGGCTTTCCGCCGGCGGCGCTGCGCATCGGAGGGAAGCGGGAACCGCTGTGGCCGGCCGGTGTGGCCGGCAGCATCACGCACTGCCCCGGATACCGGGCGGCGGCGGTGGCCCGGCGGGAGGTGGTCGCGTCCGTCGGCATCGACGCGGAGACGCACGGGCCGTTGCCGCGTGGCGTGCTCGGCCTCGTGGCCGGCCCGGCGGAGCAGCGCCACCTCGCCGAGCTGGCCGGGGCCGAGCCGGGCGTCCGCTGGGACCGGCTGCTGTTCTCGGCCAAGGAGTCGACGTACAAGGCCTGGTTCCCGCTGACCGGGCGCTGGCTCGGCTTCGAGGACGCCCGGCTCGAGGTGGACCCGGAGCACCGTACGTGGACCGCGCGGCTGCTGGTCGACGGCACGCGCAGCGACGCGGGGCCGCCGCTGACCGTCGTGCACGGCCGGTTTTTCGTCGGCGACGGGCTGATCGTCACCTCCGCGGTCGTGATGCCGCACGCCGCGCCGCCCGTCAGCCGGTGAACGGCGTCTCCCGGACGCGCCGGCCCCTTGCGCCCCAGACCAGTTGTGATCCAGACTAGTACGTATCGGCACCTAGTCAGCGGATGGAAGAGGTGAGCGCCGGGTGGACGCGGATCCGAGTGCCGGCTGGCTCAAGGGGGCGCTCGACCTCGCTCTGCTGGCGGTGCTCGCGGAGGGCGACCGGCACGGGTACGCGCTGGCCCAGCGGCTCGCCGAGCACGGGCTCGGCAAGCTCAAGGGCGGCGCGCTCTATCCGGTGCTGGGCCGGCTCGAGGCGGCCGGCGCGGTGAGCGCCGACTGGCAGCCGGGCGAGGGCGGCCCGGGGCGCAAGGTCTACTCGATCACTTCGGCGGGCCGTGAGCGGCTGGCCGCCGAAAGGGAGCTCTGGCACGCCTTCGCCGCCGCGTTCGACCACCTGCTGGCCACGTCACCCCGGGGGGCACGATGACGAAGACCGCACCGTTCGAGGCGTGGGAGCTGCCCGCCCGGATGGCCCTGGGCGATCTCGGCCTGGGCTTCCACGCCGCCGACCCGATCATCGAGGACGCGCGCGCCCACTGTCTGCGGACGGGCGAGTCGCCGTACGAGGCGTTCGGCGACCCGCGGGAGTTCGCCGCGGCGGTGGTCGCCGAGCAGCCGCCCGGGACGCTGGAGAAGGTCGACCGCGAGGGCATGACCCCCGCCGACTACCTGACCGGCCAGCTGTTCCATCTCTCGCTGGTCGCGATCGCCGCGTCGCTGCTGTTCGCCGCGATCGACCGCACGCTCGCCTTTCCGGCGACCACGGCCGCGCTGGCCGGCACCGCGGTGCTGATCGCGGCGCTGTTCGCCGGCTACGGGATTCCGCAGGCGGTGCGCGCCGCCGGACACCCCAGCCTGGTCAAGTACAGCTACCTCGCGGCCGGCGTGCTGGGCCTGCTCGCGGCCACGGCGTACACGACGCTGCCGAGCCGGCGGCTGTTCGACGTGCCGGTGCTGCTGCTCGTCGCGGTGGCGATCGGCACGCTGACCCTCTCGGTGCGTACGCCCAAGCGGCCCGAGCCGGCCACGCCCGAGCAGCCGGCCGGCGCCGACGCCTGGCTCACCCGGCTGACCGGCCTGCTGATCGGCCGCTACGACGTTCCGCCGCGGCGCGCGGCCGAGCTCACCCGGGAGGCCCGCGCGCACCTGGCCGAGTCGGGCGGCACGCCGGAGGACGAGTTCGGGCCGGTCGACGAGTACGCCCGGCAGGTGTCCGAGCACGAGCCGGTGCGCAAGGACCCGTTCTGGCGCACCCGGGCGGCCCGCGTCGTCGGCGGACTGGCCGCGGTCTCCCTGGGCGTTCAGGCCTTCCTCGACTGGTCGGGCGACGGCGTGTGGTGGGCCGCGCTGCTGATCGCCGTGCCCGGCACGCTGGCCCTCGCGTGGATGACGGTGCAGACCGCACGCGGCCGGGACTGACGTGTCAGAGCCGTGACAGGGCGGTGACAGGGCCGGCCCCGATCGTGGACGCATGAGTAGTTCAGCGATCGAAGTTTCGGGCCTGCGCAAGGCCTTCGGGAACAAGACGGTGCTCGACGGGATCGACCTGACCGTCCGCGCGGGCACGGTCTTCTCCCTGCTCGGCCCGAACGGGGCCGGCAAGACGACCACGGTCAACGTGCTGACCACCCTGACGACGGCCGACGGCGGGACCGTACGGGTCGACGGGCACGACGCCGCGACCCAGGCGCGCGAGATCCGCAAGGCGATCGGCGTCACCGGGCAGTTCGCCGCGGTGGACGAGCTGCTGACCGGGCGCGAGAACCTGCAGCTGATGGCCGACCTGCACCGCGCGGACGGACGCGTCGTGGCGCAGCTGCTGGACCGCTTCGACCTGACGGAGGCGGCCGGCAAGCAGGCGTCCACCTACTCCGGCGGCATGCGGCGCAAGCTCGACCTGGCGATGACGCTGGTCGGCAAGCCGCGGATCATCTTCCTCGACGAGCCCACCACCGGGCTCGACCCGCGCAGCCGCCGCACCATGTGGGACATCATCCGCGCCCTGGTGGCCGACGGGGTGACGGTCTTCCTCACCACCCAGTACCTCGAGGAGGCCGACCAGCTCGCCGACCGCATCGCGGTGCTCGACCAGGGCCGCGTGGTCGCCCACGGCACCGCCGCCGAGCTCAAGCGCCAGATCCCCGGCAGCCACGTGCGGCTGCGGTTCGCCGGCCGCGCGGATCTCGACGCGGCCGCGCGGCTGTTCCCCGAGGCCACCACGGACGCCGAGAGCCTGAGCCTGCGGGTTCCCGGCGACGGCGGGACCCGCGCACTGCGGGCCCTGCTCGACCGGCTCGACGCGCAGGGCGTCTCCGCCGAGGAGCTGTCCGTCCACACACCCGATCTCGACGACGTCTTCCTGGCCCTGACCGGCCGCCCGAGCACGGAGGTCACTGTCCGATGAGCACCACCGCAACCGCCCTCGGCGACTCGGCGATCATGCTGCGCCGCAACTTCAAGCACACGGCCCGCAACCCGACGACGGTGTTCAACTCGGTGCTGTTCCCGGTCGTCATCATGGTGATGTTCGTGTACGTGATCGGCGGCGCCTTCGACGTCGGCGTCGACTACGCCGACTACGCGACGCCCGGCATGATCCTGCTGGCGATCTGCTACGGGGTCGGCGGCACCGCGATGGCCGTGAACTCCGACATGACCAAGGGCATCATCAACCGGTTCAAGGTCATGGACGTCTCCCGCGGCGCGGTGCTGACCGGGCACGTCGTCGCCAGCATGGTGACCAACCTGATCGCGGTCGCGGCGATCGTCGGGACGGCGTTCGCGCTGGGCTTCCGCCCGGCCGCGGGCCCGCTCGACTGGCTCGGCGTGGCCGGCCTCGTCGTGCTGGTCTCGTTCGCGGTCAGCTGGTTCACGGTGGCGCTGGGGCTGTTCGCCAAGACCCCGGAGACCGCGGGCATGGCCGTGATTCCGCTGGTCATGCTGCCGTTCTTCAGCAGCGCGGTCGTGCCCGCCGACAAGATGGGGCCCGGCGTGAAGCAGTTCGCCGAGTACCAGCCGTTCACGCCGATCATCGAGGCGCTGCGCGGGCTGCTGGCCGGCACGCCGGACACGGGCGCCACGATCACCGCGCTCGCGTGGTCCGCAGGGATCGCGGTCGTCGGCTACCTGTGGGCGAGCGCCACCTTCAAGAAGCGAGCGTGAGCTCGGCCAGCTGACGCCAGTCCGTCAGCGCCCCCTTGCGAGCCGCCTCGGCGAACCCCCCGTCGCCGAGGCGGCCGCGCGCGTCCCGCTCGATCCGGGCCGCGTCCCGGTCGGAAAGGTCCGGCAGCCCGCGGACGCCGTCGGCGGCGGCCAGCAGCTGCGCGGCCCGCTCGAGGTCGCCGAGGCGCGCGGCCAGGTCGGCGATGCCCACCAGCATCCGCGCCACCAGCGGCGCGTAGTGGGTGTCGGCCGCCGCCCGGTAGGCCGCCTCCCGGTGGGCGCGCGCCTCGGCGGGGTCGTCCACGAGATAGCCGAGCACGTCATGGGTCACCGTGCCGAGGTTCGCCCGCGCCGCCTCGTCGCGCATCAGGCTCGTCGCGACGCCGAGCTGCGCGTACGCCCGATCGGTGTCGCCGCGCCACCGGGCCAGCTCGGCCTCGGCCAGCGCCACCTCGGCCAGCGCGTCCGGCCAGGTGACCCGTTCGGCGTGCCGGTGCGCCTGGGCCAGCGCGTCCGCCGCGGCCGGCTCGTCGCCGAGCAGCCAGAACAACTGCGCCTGCCGGCCCCGCATGCGGATGACGTCCTCGACCGACCCCACCTCGGTGGCGACCGTGATCGCCTGCTCCAGCAGACCGGCCGCGCCCGCGAAGTCACCGCGGACGGCGAGGCGCTCGGTGAGCTCGGTCAGCGCGAACCAGATGCCGAACCGCTCACCCAGCGCCCGGAACTGCGCGAGCGCAGACTCGATCGCGTCCTCGGCCTCCCGCCCCGGACGGCCCAGCATGATCCGCGCCTTGCCGAAGTGCAGCCGGGCGAGGGCGCGTACCCACGGGTCCTCGTCGTCCAGCAGCGGATCCCACACCGACAGCAGCGCGCCCGGCTCGGCGAACATGCGCTCCAGCGCGACGACCAGCCGCAGCCGCGGGTCCCGCGAGCGGCTGCGCAGGCTCGCCTCGTACGCTCGATGGGTCCACTCGGCCGTCCGGTGCTCGTCGCTGCGGCCCGAGCTGGTGAAATGTACGGCGAGGGCGTACGCGCTGGCCCGTACGTCGTCGGTGACCTCGCCCGGCGTCCCGGTGGCCGCGGTGATCAGCTCGATGCCCTCGGCCTTGTGCCCGGCGAGCCACCAGTACCAGCCGGCGCCGCCCACCAGCCGCATCGCCCCCTGCGCGTCGCCGGCCGCGAGCGCGCCCCGCATCGCCGCGCCGATGTTGTCGTGATCGGCCTCGAGCAGCGCCAGCCAGGCCAGCTGATCGGCGCGGCGCAGATGCGGGTCGGCGGCCTCGGTCAGCTCGGTGAAGAACGCCAGGTGCGCCCGGCGGGCCGACTCGGTCTCCCCCGCCTCGGCGAGCCGCGCCCCGGCGTACTCCTTGATCGTGCCCAGCATCCGGTAGCGCGGCGCGCCGTCGCCCTCGGGCACCAGCAACGACTTCTCGGCCAGCGACGTGAGCAGCTCGAGCACGTCCGCCGGCTGCACGCAGCCGCCCGCGCACACCCGTTCGGCCGCCTCCAGGCTCGCGCCACCCGAGAACACCGCGAGCCGGCGCAGCACCGCGCGCTCGGGCTCGGTGAGCAGCTCCCAGCTCCAGTCGATCACCGCCCGCAGCGTCCGGTGCCGCGGCAACGCCGTACGGCTGCCGCCGGTCAGCAGCCGGAACCGGTCGTCGAGGCGGGCCGCCAGCTGCTCGAGCGTCATCGTGCGCAGCCGCGCCGCGGCCAGCTCGATCGCGAGCGGCATGCCGTCCAGCGCCCGGCAGACACGCACCAGCGTGGACGACGTGGCGGCGTCGGTCGCGAGGTCGCGGCGCACCGCGGCCGCCCGGTCCCGCAGCAGCCGTACGGCCGGGGCGGACGCCAGCGGCTCCACCTGCCACAGCGCCTCGCCGGTGATGCCAAGCGGCTCGCGGCTGGTCGCCAGGATCCGCAGCCGGCGGCACTCCCCCAGCACCCGGTGCGCGAACGCCGCCGCCCGCTCGATCACGTGCTCGCAGTTGTCGAGCACCAGCAGCACCGCCCGGTCCCCGATCGCCGCGACGAGCCGGTCGGCCGGGTCCGCGTCCGGCGCCCCGCCGAGCAGCGCGTCACGCAGCCCCAGCCCGGTCAGCGCCGCCTGCGCCACGTCGCCGTCCGCCGCCACCGGGGCCAGCTCCACCAGCCAGACGCCGTCCGGCAGATCGCCCAGCAGCGTCCGGGCCGCCTCGGTGGCCAGCCGCGTCTTGCCCGCGCCGCCCGGCCCGATCAGCGTCGTGAGCCGGTGCCCGCCGACCAGCGCGCGAACCTGCGCCACCTCGGCGTCGCGCCCGACGAAGCTGGTCAGCTCGGCCCGCAGGTTGCTCGTCCGCTCCTGCGGCGCCCGCGTCCCCTCGCCCCGCAGCAGCGCGACGTGCAGCGCGGACAACTCCGGCGACGGGTCGGTGCCCAGCGTCTCGGCGAGGACCTCCCTCGTACGCTGAAAGACCTGCAACGCCTCCCCCGACCGGCCCGCCGCGGCGAGCGCCCGCATCAACGCCGCGACGAGCCTTTCCCGTACGGGATGGGCCGCGACCAGCGCCGTCAGCTCCGCCACCTGCCCCGGGCTCGCCTCGAACCGGTCCTCCAGCGCGGTCAGCCGCATCTCCTCCAGCCGCACCCTCGCGGCGTCGAGGGCGGCGCTGTCCGGCAGCCCGACATCCTGCAGGGCCGCGCCCCGCCACAGGGCAAGCGCCTCCTCCAGACGCCCCGCCGCCACGAGCAGCTCGAACCTCTTGGCGTCGACCGCTTCCGGCTCGACCGCCAGCCGGTAGCCCTCCGGATGCCCCTCGACCGCGCCGTCCGGCAGCAGCTTGCGCAGCCGCGACACCAGCCGGTGCAGCGAGTTGGCCGCGTCCACGGGCGGGCGCTCACCCCAGATCCAGTCCACCAGGGACGCCTTGCCCACGACGCGGCCGGGCTGCAGTGCCAGCGCCACGAGCAGCCCCCGGAGCCGCGCGCCAGGAATGTCCACTGCGGCGCCGTTCCCCGCGCGAACTTCGAAGGGGCCGAGGATCGCGATCTGCACGCGCAGGATTTTGCCACGCCCCAGCGAGCGGGAGCGGCCCCCGCAGCCGGCGCCGGCCGTCCCGGCCGCTGTGGGCTTCAACCCCCAGCGACTTCACGCCTTTACCGGCGTCGTCCGGGACTCCCGATAGGTCGAGTCGTCTCACGGCTGCTGACGTCGGTTTGAGATCCGCGCACGGGACTCGAGCTTCAATGCATTGCAGCTAACCACACCACCGCTAAGCATCCTAGGAACCTAGGCGCTTTATGAAGCGGCATGCGGATTGTGCTGACAGAGATGCATGAGGGCGGCACAGCGCGACAGCAGTGACACCGCGTTACAACGACCCGGTAGGACACCAGTGGCCCAGCGCGACTGCTGTGACACCGCGCGCCAGCACCGCCCCGGCGAGACACCGGCGGCACAGAGCGACAACGGTGACACCGTGCGCCAACCCGGCTCACCGCGACAGCAACGGCACAGAGCGACAGTCGTAGCACCGTGCGCCACCGCGATTCACCACGACAGCGACGGCACGAAGCGACAGTGGCGGCACCCAGCGACAGTCGCGGCGCGCAGCGACAGTCGCGACACGCAGCGACAGTCGCGACACGCAGCGACAGTCCCGGCAGGCAGCGACAGTGGCGGCACAGAGCGACAGCCGTGACACAGAATGACAGTGGCGTGGGGCGGCACGACTACACAGAACGACAGCTGTGGCACAGGGCGGCACAGGGCGACAGCGGCGGCACAGAACGACAGCACCGGCACAGAACGACAGCGGTGGCACAGAAGGACAGCGGTGACACGGCGTGCCAGGACGGCTCGACGAGCTGGCTGCGGCACGGCGACGGGGACGGCCGGAGTGCCGGCGCGGTTAGGGGTGAAGACGACGAAGCCCCGGCCGTCGTGGGAGGGCCGGGGCGTCGCGGTGGGGTCAGGAAGCGGTGGTGGCGGCCAGCTCGGTCGCGGGGACGGCCGGCTGGGCGCGGCGCCACCGGTTGGCGGTGGCGGGGGCCTTCTTCTCCACCGGGCGGCGGACGGCCGCCTCGCCGCGGTTGGGCAGGGAGAGACGGAAGACCTTGTACCAGGCGGACGCGACCTGCTTGGGCAGCGGCCCGCTGGTGTAGGAGAGCCCGTACCGCTGGAAGAGGTCCTGGATCTTCGGGGCGATCTCCTTGTAGCGGTTGCTCGGCATGTCGGGGAACAGGTGGTGCTCGATCTGGTGCGACAGGTTGCCGGTCATCAGGTGCATGGCCTTGCTGCCGCTGATGTTGGCCGACCCGAGCATCTGCCGCAGGTACCACTCGCCGCGGGTCTCGCCCTCGATGGACGTCTTCTCGAACGTCTCGACGCCGTTGGGGAAGTGCCCGCACATGATGACCGAGTGGCTCCACAGGTTGCGGATCAGGTTGGCGGTGGCGTTGGCGGCGACCGTGTGCAGGAACGAGGGGCCGGACAGCGCCGGGTGCACGACGTAGTCCTTGAGCACCTGCTTGCCGATCTTCTTGCGGACGGCCTTGAGCGCGGCGCGGAACTTGGGGTCGCGGCGGCGTTCCTCGGTGGCCAGGTTCTTGCCCAGCTCGAGGTCGTAGGCGGCGATGCCGTACTCGAAGAAGCAGGCGTTGATGAAGTTCCACAGCGGCTGGCCCAGGTGCATGGGGTGCCAGCGCTGGTCCTCGTCGACGCGCATGATGCCGTAGCCGAGGTCGTTGTCGCGGCCGACGACGTTGGTGTACGTGTGGTGCAGCTCGTTGTGCGAGTGCTTCCACTGCTCGGCCGGGGAGGCGTGGTCCCACTCCCACTTCGTCGAGTGGATCTTCGGGTCGCGCATCCAGTCCCACTGGCCGTGCAGGATGTTGTGGCCGATCTCCATGTTCTCGAGGATCTTGGCGACCGTCAGGCCGGCGGTGCCGACCAGCCAGGCCGGCGGGAACAGCGAGAACAGCAGCACCCCGCGGCTGCCGAGCTCGAGCCCGCGCTGCCAGGCGATCACGCGCCGGATGTACGCGGCGTCGCGCTCGCCCCGGCTGCCCATGACCTCGTCGCGGATGGCGTCGAGCTCGATGCCGATCTGCTCGATGTCCTCGGGCGTCAGGTGGGCGATCGGGTTGGACTTCTTGCGCTGGATAACGGTCATGCGGGGTCCTCTTAGATGTCGATCGTGCAGGGGCCGGCGGCGGCCGAGATGCAGGTCTGGACGGGGATGGTGTCGCCGGGCTCGGCGACGGTGAGCCGGCCGTCGCGCAGGTCGCGCACGGCGCCCTCGCGCAGCGGCAGCACGCAGCTGAAGCAGATGCCCATCCGGCAGCCGGACGGCATCAGCACGCCCGCGGCCTCGCCGGAGTCGAGCAGGGGCTCGGTGCCGTCGGTCTCCACGACCGTGCCGGACTGCCGGAACGTGACGGTGCCGCCCCCGCCGCTGTTGATCAGCGTGGGGCGGAAGCGCTCGGTGCGCAGCAGGTGCGCGGCGTCGCTGTCGGCCCAGTGCGTCTCGAGGTCGTCGAGCATCTCGTTGGGGCCGCAGGCCCAGGCCCGGCGCTCGAACAGGTCGGGCACCAGCTCCTCGAGGTCGGCCGGCTTGAGCCGCCCGTCGGTGCGGGTGTGCCGCTCGATCAGGCGGATGCGGCCGGCCGCGGCGAGCGCGCGCAGCTCGGCGCCGAACACGACGGCCTCGCGGGTGCCGGCGGAGTGCACGACGACGACGTCGGACAGCTCGTGCAGCGCGCTGCGCAGCATGCCCATGACGGGGGTGATGCCGCTGCCCGCCGTGACGAACAGGGCCTTCGCCGGGCGCGGGGTGTCGAGCAGGAACTCGCCGGCCGGCGGGTCGAGGTCCACGACCATCCCGCGCCTGGCCCGGCGGACCAGGTGGGTGCTGACCACGCCGTCGGGCACGGCGTTCACGGTGATCGTGATGCGGCCGTCGCGGCGCCCGGGCGGGCTGGTGATCGAGTACGAGCGCCACAGCCGTACGCCGTCGACGTCCACGCCGACCCGGACGTACTGTCCCGGTTCGTGCCGGACCCAGCCCCGGCCCGGTCGCAGCAGCAGCGAGACGCTGTCGTCCGTCTCGGGACGCACGGCCTCCACCCGGGCGCGCAGCACCTGCGCGTTGCGAAGCGGAGCGATCACGTCGAGGTAGTCGGCAGGCACAACGGGCGTGGTGATGAGCTCGACGACCCGCCACGCGCCGGTCCGCAGAGTACGTATAACAGCCACGTAACAAGCTTCCTGCGTTACCGAGGTAGATTCCTGACCGAGCGAAGTGAATCAGACCCTGTATTTTGTTCTCTCGGGACAACGTGCGGCGGTGAAACCGGAGTATTTGGCGTGACCGAACCTCTCCCAGATGTCAGAACTTTCCGCCTGTCGCCGGCCGTGGTGGCGCCGCTGCGGGAGCGGCTGCCGCACGTCGCCACGCAGACCATCGACGCGATCATGGCCGAGGTGCCGGCGTACGCCGATCCGTTCGCGGGCGAGCTCGGCGCGAAGATCGAGCGCGCGGTCCGGGCCGCGCTGGGCACGTTCCTCGAGCTGGTGTCGCGGGCGGAGGGCCCGGATCCGCAGTCCCCGCTCGCGCCGGCGCTGGCAGGGGCGTACGCCCTCGGCCGCGGCGAGGCCCGCAACGGCCGCAGCCTGGACGCGCTGCTGGCGGCGTACCGGGTCGGGGCCCGGGTCTCGTGGCACGAGCTGTCCGCGATCAGCCTGGGCACCGGTCAGCCGGCCGCGACCATCGCGCACTTCGCCGAGCTGGTGTTCGCCTACATCGACGAGCTGTCCGCGGCCAGCGTCGCCGGGCACGCCGACGAGCTGGCCTCCTCCGGCCGGGCCCGCATCCGCCACCTGGAGCAGCTCACCCAGGCGCTGCTCGCCGGCGAGGCCGAGCACGTCGTGGTCGCGGCCGCGCAGCGCGCCGACTGGCTGCCGCCGCGGACGCTGACCGCCGTCCTCGTGCCGGAGCACGCCGCCCGCGCGGTGGTGGAGCTGCTGGATCGCCGCACGCTGCAACTCGACGAGGCCGGCCCGGCGGCGCTGGCCTCCTCGGTGCTGCTCGTGCCGGATGCCGAGGGCAGCGGGCGGGCGGCGCTGCTCGGCCTGCTGCGCGGGCAGCGCTCGGTGGTCGGTCCGGCGCGGCCGTGGCTGCAGGTCAAGACGTCGTACGACCGGGCCGTGCGGATCCTGCAGATCCCCCGCCTGTCGTCGCTGCGTACGGTCGTCGACACCGAGGACCACCTGGCCGAGATCGTGCTCACCGCCGACCAGCAGGCGCTTGCCGACCTGCGCGCCAAGGTGCTGGCGCCGCTGGCCGCGTCCCCCGACGAGTCGGCCGCGAAGCTGATCGAGACGCTGCGCAGCTGGCTGCGGCACCAGGGCCGGCGCGACGACGTGGCCGCCGAGCTGTTCATCCATCCGCAGACGGTGCGTTACCGGATGACGCGGCTGCGCGAGCTGTACGGCGACCGGCTGCGCGACCCGGAGTGGACGGTGGCGCTCATGATCGCGCTGGCCGTCCGGGAGCCGGCGCCGCCGGGGTGAGGGCCCCGCCGGCGTGCTCGTCCAGCCAGCGCGCGAACGCGCCGGGCGGCAGCGGCCGGGAGACCAGGTAGCCCTGGATCGAGTCGCAGCCCAGCGCGCGCAGGTGGTCGTACTCCGCCGGGGTCTCCACGCCCTCCGCGACGACGTGCAGGCCGAGCGCGTGGCCGAGCTGCAGGGACGCCGCGACGACCGCCTGCCGGCCGCGGTGGGCCGCGATGTCCCGTACGAAGCTCTTGTCGATCTTCAGCTCCTGCACGGGCAGGTCGGTCAGCCGGCTCAACGAGGAGTGCCCGGTGCCGAAGTCGTCGACCGACAGCTTGACGCCGAGGGCGCTCAGCGCGTGCAGCACCCGTACGCCGTTGGCCGCGTCGGCGATGAGCCCGCTCTCGGTGATCTCCAGCGTCAGCGCGTGCGCCGGCACGTCGTGGGTGCGCAGCGCGCGCTGCACGACGTCCAGGATCGCGGTCCCGCTGGTGAGCATGTGCGGCGACAGGTTCACCGCGACCGACAGCGGGTGCCCGGCCCGGCGCCACGACGCGCACGCGGCCAGGGCGGTGCCGAGGATGTGCTCGGTCAGCGGCGCGATCAGGCCGGAGCGTTCGGCCAGCGGGATGAACTCGTCGGGGCGCACCGGGCCGTCGGGGCGCGACCAGCGGGCCAGCGCCTCGGCGCCGACCACCCGTCCGGTCGCGGGGTCGACCTTGGGCTGGTACGCGATCTGCACCGCGCCCTGCTCGACGGCGCTGCGCAGATCGGCGAGCAGCGCCAGCCGCCGCGGGGTGTCCTGGTCGTCCTCCTCGCGGTAGACGTGCACCCCGGTGCGGGCCTGCTTGGCGACGTACATGGCGACGTCGGCCCGCTGCAGCAACCGATCGGGGTCGGTGCCGTGCCGCGGCGACAGGCACACGCCGATGCTGGCCCGGATCGTCACGGCCAGCTCCGACACCGTCGTGAGCTCGCCCAGCGCGGCGTGCACCTCCGCCGCCAGGGCCGCGATCGCCGCCTCGTCGGCGTCGGCCACCAGCAGCGCGAACTCGTCGCCGCCCAGCCGGGCCACCGTGGCGCGGTCGCCGAACCGGTCGCCCAGGCGACGGCCGACCTCGCGCAGCACGTCGTCGCCCACCGCGTGACCCAGCGCGTCGTTGACGTCCTTGAACCGGTCGAGGTCGAGCAGCAGGACGCCGGCCTGGCCCGCCCGCGGCGCCCGCACCGCCGAGCGCAGGTCGGCCAGCAGCTTGCGCCGGTTCGGCAGGCCGGTCAGCGCGTCGTGCAGGGCGCTGTGGCTGAGCTGCTGCACCAGGCGGGCGTTGGTCAGCGCGACGCCGGCGTGCCCGGCCAGGGCCTCCAGCAGCCGCAGGTGGCCGGCGTCGAACGTGACGATGTCCGGCAGGCTGTCGGTGACCGCCAGGACGGCGGCGGTGTCGCCCAGGGCGACCGGCGCCGCCATCGCGTCGCGCGGCAGGCCCGGACCCCGGGCGCCGCTCAGCAGCACGGGCGTGCCGTGCCGGGCCGGCTGCCACCAGGCCGGGTCCGCGGGGGCGCCGGTGAGCACCTCCACGGTGTCGCGGGCCGACAGGCGGATACGGGTGCCGCCGTCCTCGTCGAACAGGATCAGCTCCGCCGTCTCCGCCCGGGCGAGGTCGCGCACCTGGCTCAGCACCTCGTGCGCCACGGCCGTCGCGTCGTTCGAGCCGCTGACCGCGCGGGTGAAGCCGTACAGGGCCTCGACCTGCGCGTGGCCCTGGGTCTGCTGGCTGTAGCGGGAGAACACCCGGTAGATGGCGAAGGTGAGGATGCCCAGCAGGGCCGCGGCGGCGAGCTGGTCGCGCACGACGATCGCGGTGATCAGGCCCAGCGTGGTGGTGACGACCACCAGCGGCATCTGCAGGACGTTGCCCAGGTCGGCGCGCAGCAGCCGGTGCCATTCCTCGGTGTCGTCGTTGATGGCGATCACGGCGCTGATCAGGACGACCGAGAGCAGGTCGGCGGCCAGGGCGGCGAGCAGGCAGGCGATCCACCCGCGCGGGCCGAGCGGGTCCCCGGAACGGACCACCAGGTGGAACAGCAGCCCGGCGACGGCGGCCTGGATGCCGTACAGCGCGGTGTTGAAGGCCAGCTTCGCGCCGCGCTGGCGTTCCAGCAGCATCAGCCCGGCGAGCCCGCCGGCCACCCGCACCAGCACCAGCATGGCCGGGGCGACCGCCACCAGCCCGAGGACCAGCGGGATCTCGCTGAGGTTAATCGTGTGCGACCCGCGCCGTACGGGGAAGGTCACGGTGAACCGCTCCGCCGCGGCGAACAGCACCGCGAGGACGCCGAGAAGACCGAGACTTTCCCCGTACGCCGAGGGGTCGTGCCGGAGGCCGACGATCACGATGGCGGACGCGACGAGGAGCAGACCCGCCGTGAGCACGCCGGTGCGTGCGGCGGGAGACAGCCGCCGCGCACGCGCGGGTGCCGGTAGCGTCTCCATCAGCGGATCTCCTCGTCGTAGCCTCGCCATAAGGTCGGCAGCCGCCGGGCAGGGATGAGAAGTCCTAGCTCCAGGACGCCGACGACCAGTCGTCGCTCGACCAGGATCGGCCCGACCAGGAGCCGGTCGTCCACGACCGGCCGGTCCAGCGGCGGCCCGTCCACGCCGGGTCGCTCCACGTCGTGCTCGCGCTCCACGGGGCGCTGTTCGACCAGGTGGCCGCGGCCCAGGTGCGGCCGGCCCAGGAGCTGCCGGTCCAGCCGTCGCCGGCCAGCCGGTAGCCCATCCACACGCCGCCCGCCCATGCGGTGCCCGCGCCGCTGCGCGCGGCCCAGGTCGTGGTCGGCAGGCTGCCCCAGACGCTGCGCTGCCCGGACAGCGGGGTGTTGTCGAACATCACCCGGCTGGAGCCGCGCGAGTTGTCCAGCGTGCCCGCGCCGCTGGACCTGGAGAAGACCTGGGCGGTGGTCGTGGTGGTGCTGCGGGCCAGGGCGCCGTTCACGTTGATGCCCTGCAGACCCAGCGTCGCGGCGACGCCGTTGGGCACCCGGGTCGAGCCCCTCACCAGCCAGCTCTTGATCTGGTCGGGGGTCGCGGAAGGGTGCGCCTGCAGCAGCAGGGCCGCGGCGGCCGAGGTGACCGCGGCCGCCTGCGAGGTGCCGCTGCCGCGGAACAGCGTGTCGCCGACGCGGGCGCTCGGGTACGTCGTGTCGACGTACGAGCCGGTGTCCCGC
The DNA here is from genome assembly GCF_051386375.1 of Actinoplanes sp. URMC 104. Lineage (NCBI taxonomy): Bacteria > Bacillati > Actinomycetota > Actinomycetes > Micromonosporales > Micromonosporaceae > Actinoplanes > Actinoplanes sp. URMC 104. The sequence continues at coordinate 1,090,696 of NZ_JBPQTO010000011.1, forward strand.
AGCGACAGGATCGAGGTGCCCGGCGCCAGCACGTTGATCTGCTTGCCCGCGGTGGCCAGGTTGGTGAACGAGGCGAGCCGGTCGTCGCTGGTGGCCAGGGTGCCGCGGGTGTCGGTGGCGCCCACCGTGATGATCCACTCGTCCGACGCGGGGTTGGCGAGCGAGCCGAAGTCGTTGCCGTCGTTGCCGGCGGCGGCCACCACGACGATGCCCGCCTGCCACGCCTTCTCCACCGCGAAGCCCAGCGGGTCGTTCCACGCGTCGGGTGTGCCGCCCGAGCCGTACGACAGGTTGATCACCCGGATCGGGTTGGCGGAGTCGTCGTTGCGGTGCTGGACGACCCAGTCCACCGCGGCGATCACCTGGGTCACGTCCACGGTTCCGTTAGCCGTGCCCACCTTGATCGAGGTGAGCTTGACGCCCGGCGCCAGCCCCTTGGTGCCGGTGGTGGTGTCGTCGGCGGCGATGATGCCGGCCATGTGCGTGCCGTGGCCGAACGTGTCGAGGTAGCGCAGATCCGCCGCCTGCGACTCCAGCGACAGGTCGGGGCCGTTCACGATCTGGGCCGCGGGCAGCCCGCTGACCGGCGCCACCCCCGTGTCGATCAGGGCCACCCCGACGCCCTTGCCGGTCAGCGTGGCCGCGGCGCCCGTGTCGGCGCCGATCAGCGTGCGGACCTGCCGCAGCGTGGTCGGCTGGTCGGCCACGGCCGAGCCCAGCCAGCTCGCCCAGTGCGTTCCCGCCGCCCCCGTCCCGGCGGCTGCCGCCGGCGGTGCCGCGATCGACGTGGCGCCCAGGGCCACCGCCGCCGTCCAGGCGCTCAGTCGTCTCATCCGGTTCATTGCCACTCCGCAGTCTCTCGGTTCTGAGCGTCCGTATCGGCCGACCCGGACCGCACCCGAGAAGAAACCTCCGGGAAATTCGCAGGGTTTCCTGTGGGACCCGGGTGCGGCGGCCGTGCGGAGCGGGCCGGCACTCAGAGTTCTCCCAGAAGCTCTGCGGAAGCGGCCAGCCGCGCCCGCCAGCATCGGCGGCATGAGCGTTATCGACGTACGGGGACTGACCAAGCGGTACGGACCCGAGACCGTAGTGGACGACCTCTCGTTCACCGTCGAGGCCGGCCAGGTGACCGGCTTCCTGGGCCCGAACGGGGCCGGCAAGTCCACCACCCTGCGGATGATCGTCGGGCTGGCCGCTCCGGACCGGGGCATCGCCACCGTGGACGGGCGCCGCTACCGCGAGCTGCCGGTGCCGCTGACGGAGGTGGGCGCGCTGCTCGACGCGGGCGCGGTCCACGGCGGGCGGACGGCGTACGACCACCTGCTCGCGCTGACGGTCAGCAACGGGCTGCCGCGCCGCCGGGTCGGGGAGGTGCTCGCCCGAACAGGGCTGGAGGGCGTGGCCCGCAAGCGCGCCGGCGGGTTCTCGCTGGGCATGCGGCAACGGCTGGGCATCGCCGCCACGCTGCTCGGCGACCCGCGGGTGCTGATCTTCGACGAGCCGGTGAACGGGCTCGACCCGGAGGGCATCCGCTGGGTGCGCGAGCTGATGCGGTCGCTGGCGGCCGAGGGCCGGGCGGTGCTGGTCTCCAGCCACCTGATGAGCGAGATGGCGCAGACCGCCGACCACCTGATCGTCATCGGGCGGGGCCGGCTCGTCGCCGACACGGCCGTCAGCGAGCTGACCCGCCGGGGCGGCGGCACCGTGCTCGTGCGCGCGGCCGACCCGGACGGGTTCGCGCTGCGGCTGGCCGCCGCGGGGGCGACCGTCCGCGACGGGCTCGAGTCCTCGCTCGTGGTGTCCGGGATGAGCGCCGGCGACATCGGCCGGCTCGCCGCGTTCCACGGCGTCGCGCTCAGCGAGCTCACCCCGCAGCGGGCGTCGCTCGAGGACGCGTTCATGGAGCTGACCCGCGACAGCGTCGACTACCAGGGGGTGGCGGCATGAGGACGGCCGGCTTCCCGCGCGCCCTGCACGCGGAGTGGATCAAACTGCGCAGCCTGCACTCCACCTGGTACACGCTGGCCTGCCTGTTCGTCGTCGGGCTCGGCATCACGATCCTGTCGTCGAACGCGGCCGGCGACGCCTGGGCGACCGCGACGCAGGCCGAGCGGCAGGCGTGGGACCCGACCGGGCGCAGCTCGATGACGTACATCGTGGCCCAGCTGATCGTCGGCGTGCTCGGCATCCTCGTGGTGACCTCGGAGTTCGCGACCGGGCTGATGCGCACCACGCTGACCGCGACGCCGCGGCGCCCGCGGGTGCTGGCGGCCAAGGTGGTGACGGCGGCGGTCGTGGCCGTGGTCGCCGGCGAGGTGCTGATGTTCGCCGCGTTCCTCATCGGGCAGCCGCTGATGGCCCGGCAGGGCGTGCCGAGCGCGGAGCTGGGCGATCCGGGCGTGCTCGCCGCGGTGTCCGCCGGTGGCCTCTATCTGGCGGCGATCGCTTTGCTGGCCGTCGGTCTGGGCGCCCTGCTGCGCGCCACCGCCGGCGCGTTGGCCACGCTGGTCGGGATCGTCTTCCTCGTGCCCGCGCTGGCCGGCCTGTTCCCGTCGTGGCTGCGCGGCGTCCTGCACTACTGGCCCACCATCGGCGGCTCGGCCGTCCTCGGCACGGTGCCGGACCCCGAGTTCCCGCATCCGTGGCTGAACCTGGGCGGCATGTGCCTCGGCATCGCGGCGGTGCTGGTCGCCGCGTTCGTGGTGTTCCGGCGCCGCGACGTCTGATGGCCGTCCGGGATGCGTACGAGGGCGCCGCCGCGGGGGCGGCGGCGCTGCTCGCCATGGCCGGCACCGCCGTAGCCGGCCTGCTGCTGCTCGACGCCGGCCGGGTGGGCGACCTCCACCGGCTGACCGCGGCCGTCGTCGCGATGGCGACCGGCGCTCCCGTCCAGGTGGGCGCGGCCCCGCGGGACGGGCTGCCGGTCGCCGTGCAGGGCCGCATCGACGCGATGCCGCTGGGTGTCTCGCTCGTGGGGGCGGTCGTGCTGGGCTTTTTCCTGCTGCGCCGCGGCCGGGCCGGCCTGCTGCTGCGGGCCGCGACGGCCACGGCCGTCTGCGCCGTGGGAGCCGGCGTGGTCGCGTGGGCCGCCCGGGGCACCCTGACGCTGCCGGCCGGCGGCGCGAACGCCGGGATGCGGGGCTGCCCCGCCGGGAGCGGTCTGCCGTTCGGACGCGGTCTGCCGTCGGGCAGCGGTCTGCCGTCGGGCAGCGGTCTGCCGTCGGGCAGCGGTCTGCCGGTCGGAGACGGGCGGGCGCTCGATGCCGCGTTCGCCGTGGCCGTCGGCCCAGCGGTGGCCGGTGCGGCGGTGGGTGCGCTCGCCGTCGCGATCGTCTGCTGGCTTGTCGGGAGGTATCCCTCGGCCGCAGCCGGCCGCCTCCTCCCGGCCGGGGCCGGCCCGGTTCCACCGGCCGGGATCGGCCGGATTCCTACGGCCGGGGCCGGACCGGTCCCTCCGGCCGGGACCGGACCAATACCTACGGCCGGGACCGGACCAGTCCCTACGGCCGGGACCGGGCCGGTACGTGCGGCGGGGGTCGGGCCGGTCCGTCCGGCCTCGGCGAGGGCCCGGATCCTGTGGTGGACCGCCACGGCGACGGTCGCCGGCTGCCTGGTGGTTGTCGCGGCGATCGGCGGTCCGGCGGCGGCCGGGGTGGTCCTGTTCGCTTTCCCGCTGGCTCTGCTGGGCGTGGTGCCGTGGAGCGTGCACGCCGAAGGGATGCTGTCGTGCGCCCTGGACGGTGGGCCGTCGGTGCCGGACGGCAGGCCGCTCGCCGTGCTGTCCGCCGCCCTGGTGCTCGGCTGCGTCGTCGCGCTCGCGGCCGGAGCGCGCCGCCAGTCGGACCGCCGCCAGTCGGACCGCCGCCAGTCGGACCGCCGCCAGTCGGACCGCCGCCAGTCGGGCGGCCCCGGCCCGCTGCGACGAGCCGCCGGCCCGGCGCTGGCGGGCGGCTCGGGGCTGGCCGTCCTGGCTCTGGTGTCGCCGGTCTCGGTCGAGGTCGGCGCGCGGGCGTTCGTCTTCTCGGTGCCGCTGCTCGAGCTGCGGCTAGCGGCGAACCCGTGGCTGGCCCTGGTCGCGGGCGCCGCCGCCGGGGTTGCGGGCAGCCTGCTCGCCGAGGTGTTCGTAGGCTGGCGGCCATGGCCATGCAAGAGCCGATGACGACGTTGCTGGTGGTGGACGACGAGGACACCGTACGAGAGCTGCTCTCCGCGACCCTGCGCTTCGCCGGCTTCCGGGTGAGCTCGGCCGCCACCGCCACGGAGGCGATCGCGTCGGCCGGGGCGGAGCCGCCGGACCTGGTGCTGCTCGACGTCATGCTGCCGGACATGGACGGGTTCGAGGTGGTACGGCGGCTGCGCGAGCAGCGGACCCGGGGTCGCGGCGGGCCGGTGCCGGTGCTGTTCCTGACCGCGCGCGACCGGCCGGCCGACAAGGTGACCGGGCTGTCGCTCGGCGCGGACGACTACGTGACCAAGCCGTTCGACCTCGAGGAGCTGATCGCGCGGATCCACGCGATCCTGCGCCGCACGTCCGGCCGTCCCACCGGGCTGCTGAGCGTGGGGGCGCTGACGCTGGACCCGGAGGGGCATCAGGTGACCCGGGACGGCCGTCCGGTGCGGGTCTCCCCCACCGAGTTCCGGCTGCTGCGCCACCTGATGGAGAACGCCGGCCGGGTGGTGAGCAAGGCGCAGATCCTCGAGCAGGTGTGGCAGTACGACTTCGGCGGCGACGCGAGCATCGTCGACACGTACATCTCGTATCTGCGTCGCAAGGTCGACGTCGAGGAGCCCAAGCTCATCCACACCGTGCACGGCGTGGGGTACGTGATGCGCGAGCCCCGGCGATGAGCCTGCGCGTACGGCTGCTGCTGATCACGACGGCGCTGCTGGTGGCGGGGCTCGGCCTGATCGGCACGGTGGTCTCCGACCGGCTGGAGCACTACCAGCTCGACCGCCTCGACACCCAGCTCGGCAGCCTCACGAAGCTGATCTCGAACGTGTCGCCGGGCGGCCCGCGCCGGCCGGGTCCCACCGCGGGCACGGACGTGCTCGACACGGCCCTCGATCTGATCGGCGCGCCCTACCTGGTGTATCTCGACACCGACGGCGCGATCGTCGGGGGCCTGCTGTCCTCCCGGCTCGACCGGGCGAGCCTTCCGCCGGAGGCCCGGCTGCGGGCCGTCCCCACCGACGGGACCGGCGTCTTCCTGCCCGCCGCCGACGGATCGGAGCGGTGGCGGGTGGTCGCGGCGCGGACCGCCGGATGGAACGGGACCGTCGTCGCCGCGGCGCCCATGGCCGAGGCCGACGCCACCGTCGCGCAACTGCGCACCACCAGTCTTGCTGGTGGTGCGGTGCTGCTCGTCGTGCTGACCGCGCTGGGGTGGGTTGCTCTGGGCCGGGGCCTGCGGCCGCTGCGCCGCATCGAGCACACGGCGGCCGCGATCGCCGGCGGCGACCTGACCCGCCGGGTGCCCGGCCTGGCCGCGCCGACGACCGAGATCGGGCGGCTGGCGGGCTCCCTGAACACGATGCTCGGCCAGCTCGAACGCGCCTTCGCCGACCGGGCCGAGTCGGAGGCGCGGATGCGGGCGTTCGTCTCGGACGTGAGCCACGAGCTGCGTACCCCGCTGTTCGTGATCAAGGGGTCGACCGACCTGCACCGGATGGGCGCGCTCGCCGAGCCGGCCGACGTCGACGAGGCGATGCGCCGCATCGACCGTGAGGCGACCCGGCTCACCCGGCTCACCGAGGACCTGTTGCTGCTGGCCCAGCTGGACGACGCGCCGGAGGGCCAGCTCGACCGGGCGCCGATGGACCTGCGCACGCTGGCCACCGACGCCCGCCACGACCTGCACGCGCTGGACCCGTCCCGGCCGGTCGAGCTGACCGGGCCCGGCGGGGCCGGTGCGCCCGGCCCGGCCCCGGTCGACGCGGACGAGTCCCGGCTGCGGCAGGTCGTCGCGAACCTGGTGGGCAACGCCGTCGCGCACACCCCGCCGGGCACAGCGGTGCGCGTCGGTGTCGGCACCGTGGACGGGCGGGCCGTGCTGGAGGTGGCCGACCGCGGGCCGGGGATGACGGCCGAGCAGGCGGAACGGGTCTTCGACCGCTTCTACCGGACCGATCGTGCGCGCACCCGCGCGGGCGGGGCGAACGCCGGGCTCGGGCTGGCCATCGCCCGCTCGCTGGCCCGGGCGCACGGCGGCGACGTGGAGCTCGAGACGGCCGTGGGCGAGGGTGCCTGCTTCCGGCTCACGCTGCCCCGGCCGGCCTCCGGCTGACGCCCGCGGTCAGCCGAGCTTGGCGAGCGCGTCGAACTCGGCGCGGACGACGCCGTAGCACTCGCAGGCGGCGTCCTCGAGGCCGGGCCGGTCGTCGATGGTGATGACGCCGCGCCGGTAGCTGATCAGCCCGGCCCCGTGCAGCAGGCCGGCCGTCAGCGAGACGGTGCCGCGTCGGACCCCGAGCATCTGGGCGAGGAACTCCTGGGTCAGCGTGAACTGCTCGGCCCCGACGCGGTCGGCGGTCATGAGCAGCCAGCGGGCGGCGCGCTCCTCGGTGGTGTGCAGCCGGTTGCACGCGACGTTCTGCGACAGCTGCACCATGGTCGCCTGGATGTAGCGGTGCAGCTGGCCGTGCAGGACGCCGTCGCCCACGAGAATCTCGCGCAGGTCCTCGATGCGCAGCCGCAGGGCCACGCCCGCGATCTGCGCCATGACCATGTTCGGGCTGGTGGCCACGCCGAGGAAGGCCGGCAGCCCCGCCATCCCTTCGCGGCCGATGGTGCCCACCTCGACGGTCGCGTCGCCCTGCTGCTCGGCGAGCATCGAGCACACGCACGACAGCGGGAAGTAGACGTAGTCGATCATCTCGCCCTGGCGGTACATCACGTCGCGGATCGACAGCTCGACCTGCTCGCACCGGTTGCGGATGGCCTCCCACTCCGGTTCGGGCACGGCGGCCAGGATGAAGTTGCCGGCACGGCCGTCGCGCGCGTCCGGGGAACCGGTCATCGGGCGTCTCCTCAGAAGGGCAAAGGCGGCCGCGTACCCCGATCGGCGGCAGCCATGCGCTACCCGCGCGTGGTCGTGTCAGGCACCGTTCGACACCGCTATGCTCCTTCTGTGTCAGGTGGCGTACATAGCGGCGGCGTGCCGGCCTTCGACGTGGTGGTGATCGTCGCGTCGTTCGGTGGTCCGGCCGCCCTCAGCGATGTCGTCGCGGCGCTGCCGGCGACCTTCCCGGCCGCGGTGCTGGCGGTGCAGCACCGCACACCCGCGATCGACACCCTCTTCGCCGCCGCGCTCGCCCGGCGTGCCGCCCTGCCTGTCACGCCGGCCCACGAGGGCCTGCAGGTCGACCGGCCCGGCATCGTCGTGCTGCCCGCGCGGCACACCGGCGCCGTCGACGACGAGGGCCGGCTGCGCCTGGCGCCGGGCGCCGGCCACCGCCTCGCCAACCCGCTGATGGCAAGCGTGGCGCAGCGGTACGGGCGGCGGGCGCTCGGCGTGGTGCTCACGGGTCGTCTCGACGACGGCGCCATCGGCATTCGCGCCCTCAAGCGGGCCGGCGGCCGGGCCGTGGTGCAGGACCCGGCCGGCGCCGCCGCTCCCGACATGCCCTCGGCCGCGCTGGCCACCGGCTGCGTCGACCTGGTCATGCCGCTCGAGCGCATCGCCGCCACCCTGATCACGCTGACCATGGCCCCCGGCGCGGCCGACCTGTTCCGGGTGCCGCCGTCGCCGTGGGCCACGCTCGCCGCCTGACCCGCCCGCCGGGACGACCGCTTCGGCGACCGGGCGTCACACCTTCGCGGTGCGGACCTCGCCCTCGCGGTGCAGGACGAAACCGGTGACGACGCCCGCGGTCAGCAGGGCGGCGAACAGGCCGACGAAGGCCGCGGGGGCCAGATCGAGCGAGGCGATCACGAGCGCGAGCGGCACGCCGGCGCCGGGCCAGAGGAGGGCGCCGCGGACGCGGCGGCCCAGGTGGGCCTGCATGACGGCGGCGCTGAGCAGGTAGCCGGCGACCGAGATGCCGAGCACCCAGCGGGTTCCGGCGGTCAGGTGGTCGTCGGCGCCGTGCAGCACGGCGTGTTCGAGCCCGACGGCCACCGCGGCGAGCGAGACCGCCAGCGGCAGGTGGATGTAGACGTAGAAGTCGTGCACGCCGTGCTTGGTGACCTCCTCGCCCTCCTCGGTGAGCCGCCGCTTGGCCGCGCCGCCGGCCAGGTCGAAGTAGACCCACCACAGCGCGGCGGCCGCCACGAAGGCCAGCAGCGCCGTGACCGTCACGGACGACTTCCACTCGCCGTCGTGCAGGCCGGTGACGACCGCGGCGACGGACTCGCCCAGCACGAGGATGACGAACAGCGCGAAGCGTTCCGGCAGGTGTTCCAGATGCAGCGGTACGGCGTCCCGCAGCCGGGCGGCGGCGGTCGGCCACACCACGTCCACCAGCACGCCGGCGGCCCACAGCCAGTAGCGGGCCGGCGTCGGCACGGCCAGCGATACCAGCCAGATCGCCGCGCCCAGCGAGTGCCCGATCAGGTAGAGCCGGGCGGTCGGGCGGGCGTCCGGGACGTGCCGCCACGCCCGCACGTAGCCGGCGATCAGCGCCAGCCGGATCACCACGTAGCCGAGCGCGAACCAGCGCCCGGTGGACTCGTCGATCTTGTCCACGCTGGCAGCCATCGCCACCACGCCGATCATGGCGGCCAGCGTCAGCAGGCGGAACACGGCGTCGTCGGTGTCGAACCGGTTGGCGTACAGGGTGGTGCTGGCCCACGCCCACCAGCCGACCGTCAGCACGGCCGCGAAGACGAACCCGCCGTGCCAGGTCTCGTCCTTGGCGAGCACGTCGGCGCAGCGGGCCACGAACAGCACGAACGCCAGGTCGAAGAAGAGCTCGAGCCGGGTCGCGGAGCGGTTCGACTCCTGGTTGAGGTCCGGTGGCCGGACCGGTTCGACCTGTTCCTTCTCCTGCTCGTCGAGCGTGCGCCGGTCCTCTGCGTCGGTCATGGCGCCTCCCGGGTCCGCCGCGGCCTGTGACCGCTCGGGTTACCCCTGTGGCGCGTTCCCACACGGCCCGGGCGCGCCGAACGTCAGCCGGAGGCGGGCAGCCGTACGGTCGCCGTGGTTCCCTGCGGCTCGTTCGGGCTCAGCACGATGGTGCCGCGGTGGTGCTCGACGATGGTGTAGCAGAGCGCAAGCCCCAGGCCGTTGCCGGGCACGCCCTTGTGCCGGGCGTTGTCTCCGCGGTTGAGGCGGCGGAACAGGTCGGCCGTGCGGCCGCCGGGCAGCCCGACGCCGGTGTCGGCGACCGTGAGCAGCACCGCGCCGTCCTTCCGGGTCAGCCGGACGGTGACGGCGGAGCCGTCGGGGCTGAACTTGACGGCGTTGTCGAGCAGGTGGAGCACGACCTGCCTGAGCCGGTCTGCGTCCCCGCGCACGGGCGCCTCCCGGGCCGCCTCCAGCACGACGGCGATCCGCCGGGCGGCCGCCGCCTCGCGCATGGACTCGACCGCCTCGACCGTCACGGTGGTCAGGTCCACCACGTCGTCGGCGATCCGCAGGTGCCCGGTGTCGAGCGCGGCCAGGTCGAGCAGCTGGTCGATCAGCCGGCGCAGGTGCCGGCTGTTGCGCTCGACCACCTCGACCAGGTCGCGCACGTCGGCGGGCAGGTCGGGGGCCTCGGCGATGAGCTCGGTGTAGGCGGTGATCGAGGTCAGCGGGGTCCGCAGCTCGTGGCCGGCCAGCGCGACGTACTCCTCGGTGATCGCGGCGAGGTGCCGCGCGAGGTCGTCGGCGCGGTGCTGCTGCAGGTGCGCGCCGATGCTGTCGGCGACCCCGGTCAGCAGCACGGCGAGCCCGGGCTCCGGCTCCTGCGGATCGTACGAGAAGAAGGTCATCACGCCGGTGACGTGCTTGCCCGCGCGGACGGGCACGGCGCCCGCGGCCCGGAACCGGGTGCCCGCGCGGACCGCGGGCAGCACGGGCGAGGCGTCGGCGTGGATGTCGGGCACCCAGATCGGCTCGCCCCGCTGCCAGCACAACCCGGCCAGGCCCTCGCCGCGCGCGAACGAGGTGGGGATCGGCGGCGGCTGCTCGCCGGGGGCGGTGTAGGTGGCGTCGGTCTGCAGCTGATCGGTGACCTGGTCCAGCACCCACAGCCGCACGTACGACCAGCCCAGGCGGGTGCCAATCGTCCGTACGGCCTCCGCCCGCGCCGTGCTCGCGCTGGTGCCCGCGGTGAGCGCCTCCAGCACTGCGGTCTTGCACGACTCGTACACCCGGGCCTGGTAGCTGGTGGTGATGTCCTGGACGGCGGCCGCGGCGCCGATGATCGTGCCGTCGCGGTCGCGAACCGGGTGCGCGTTGACGGTCAGCCAGCGCAGGCGGTCCTGCCGGTCGTGGGCCAGCAGGCCGGCGTGCCGCACGGTCTCCCCGGCCAGCGCGCGCATCATCGGCACCTCGTCGGCGCGCAGCGGCCGGCCGTCGTGGTGGCGCAGCCCGAACCGCTTGGCCCACTCGGCCAGCGGCACCCCCGCGGCGTCCGGACCGAAGAACTCGCTCAGACCACGGTTGTAGAAGGTGAGCCGGCCGGCCCGGTCGCACGCCGCGAGCCCGGTGTCGGTGCTGCGCAGCAGCGCCTCGACGAACTCGGGGTCGTCCGGCATGGCGACGCCCGGCGTGCCCAGCCCGTACGGCTCCCCGGTCGTGGCGAGCTGCTCGGCCACGACATGGGACAGTTGCCGCAGGTCGAACGGGCGCGGCACGGTGGCGACCGCGGCGCAGCCGGTCGGGGCCGGGTGGTGCGGCCGGGTCGCCGTGACGAGGACGACGGGCACACCGGTGAGCGCGGGGTTCTCGTGCAGGGCGCGGCACAGCTGCAGGCCGTCCGGCTGGGGCAGCTCGACGTCGGCGATCACCAGGTCGGGACGGTGCAGCGTCGCCGCCAGCAGCGCGCTCCAGCCGTCGTCGGCCACGGTTGCCTCGTGGCCGAGCCGGCGGACGACCTCGGTGATGACTTTCTGCTCGTCGAGCCTGTCCTCCGCGATCAGGACCACTGCCACACCGGTCAGCGTAGAGCGGACAGCGCGCCCGCCGGGGTCGTTTGGCGTACACGACACCGGCGGGCGGGCGAAGCTCAGGTCAGCGCTTGCGGCGCTCGGTGCCGTCCACGCCGTCGAACTCGATCTGCTCCTTGCGGACCTCGCCGCCGACGGTCTCCTCGTCGGTGACGGTCTCCTTGTTGAGCCGCACCCGCTCGACCGGGACGGCCTCGGTCTCGACGACCGGCCGCTCGGCGTGCAGCGTGACCTCGTGCTCCTCTTCCGAGATGTCCGGGCCGTCGAGCGCCGCGCCGACGTTGGCGTCGGTGATCGGCTCGCGCTCGATGGTCGCCTCCTCGCGGGTGACGGGGACGCTGACCTGCTGCTGCTCGGTGACGACGTACTTGCGCAGCCGGGCCGTGCCGGCCTGCTCGGTGCGGGTGCCGGCGACCAGGCGCTCCTCCGAGCGGGTCATCGCGTCGTCGGTGTTCGGGCCCGAGGTGTCGCCGCGGTCGTCGTCGCCGCGGACGCCGGTGGCGCGGGTCCCGGTGGAGGTGCCGGTGGTGCGCGTCTCGTCGGTGTAGGTGCCGGCCGTACGGGTCTCGTCGGTGTAGCTGCCGCCGCCGGAGGACAGGCCGTAGTACGTGTAGAGCTCCTCCTCCTGCGCGGGGCTCAGGTCACCGTCGACGTCGATGCGCGGAGCGTCCTTGACCTGCTCCTTGCTGTACTGCACCTCGACGCGGTCGCCGGCCAGCTTGGCGTCCTGCAGCGGGACGAACGACTCCTTGGTGCCGAACAGGCCGGTCTTCACCGATACCCACTCCGGGTTGCCGGTGGTGTTGTCGAGGTAGACCTGTCCGGCGGATCCGATCTTGTCGCCGCCCGTGGTGTAGACGGTGGAGCCGAAGATCTGCTGAATGTCGTTCTGGGAGATCATGGTGAACCTTTCCCTGAGGGATCCGCCCGGTTGTGCCGGGCATCGGTACGAAATACGTCAGTGGCCGAGGCCGGCCTTGTCGACCTTGCGGTGGAAGCGCATTCCGGCGAGCCCGCCGAGAATGGCGCCGATCAGCGCGGCCACCACCGCGATGACGATCGCGATGATCGCGCCGGTGGTCACGTCGCCGCCGCCGACGGGAAGCCGGGGAAACCCGCCGACGCGATCGAGGATGTCGAATTTCTCGCCCGCCACGGCACCGGCGACGGCGACCAGCACGGCGATCACGATCGCCCACACCCACACCGCGATTCCCTGCTTGACGCCGTCGAAACGCGCCATCCGCCCGGCGACGTAGCCACCGCAGAAATACGCGATGAGCAGCACCGCGAGCAGCAGGATGCCGCCGAGGACGCTGATCTTTCCCACCTCCTGCGACGCCTGGCCCTGCACGTCGGAGGCGGTCGTGCCGGTCGACACGCCGACCGCGGCCCCGGCGGCCAGCAGAACGGCGGTGAGGATCACGGCGGTGCCGGTGGCGGTCAGCCAGCCGAAAAAGGCCGACCCCCATTTGATGCCGCCGTAGCGATCCTTTTCCCGCGCCACGACGGATTGCCGGTCGGAAAGCGCCGAGGTGGCGCCGCGACCGTCCTTTGTGGTCTTTTCTTGATCGGGTGAGCCGTCTTCGGGGTGCCAGGCGCGAGCGCCTGACGGGGACGAGGAATCGGGGGGCGACGTCATGATTACTCCGGGCTGCCGAAAGCCGCGGTGCGCGGCTACACCCTCGAACTTGCCCCCGCGTTTACACGGTAAACGCCTGTCCCGGGAATCACTCGTGATCGGTCGCGCGGCGCAGGCGGCTGCGGGGCGGCAGCAACAGCGCCACCCGGTCGAGCAGCGCCTCGAGGGCCTCCTCGAAGTCCTGGGCCGCGACGTCCTGCGCCAGGTGCGGCTCCATCCGGCGCACGATCGGGTACGCGCTGAGGTCGCCCACCGGCGAGACGTCGGGCTCCTCGACCGGACCCGTCTCGACGCCGTGGGCCGACACCTCGAGCAGCAGGTGGCCGAGCAGGAAGCTGCTGAACGCCCGGTACGCCGCGGCGGCGGCCTCGTCGCTGAACCCCGCCGACGTCATGACGTGCAGCATCGACTCGATCCACCGCAGGCTGCGCAGCGGCGGCCGGATCCACGGCGCGGCCGGCGGGCGCGTGGCCACCAGCGGGAAGACCTCGGGATGCGCCAGCGCGATGCGGCGCAGCCCGTGCGCGAGGCGCTGCAGATAGTCGACCCAGCCGGCGTGGGCCTCCAGATGCACGTCCGGGTCGCCGAACAGCTCGTCGACGACGGTCTCCACGACGCCGTCGAGCAGGGCCTCGCGGCCGGGCACGTGCCGGTAGAGCGCCATGGCCTCGACGTCCAGATAGGCGCCCAGCCGGCGCATGGTCAGCTCACGCAGCCCGTGCTCGTCGATGAACCGCACCGCGGCCTCGAGGATGCGCCGCTGATCGAGCGCCGCCCGGCCGGTCGTGGGGGCGCCCGCGCGGGCCTCCCGGGTGTCCTCTTCGGTCATCGCTTCTCCGCCGCGCCGCAGGTCGGTCCGAACGCGACGATTCTGGCACGCCCGTCCACCGCGGAACGGCCGCCCGGGGCGCGCCCACGCCCGCGGCCGGCAGCGGACCACGCGCGCGTCACCTCGTCGGGCACGCCCGGGCCTATTCGCCGGACGGCGCGGTCAGGGACGTGCCGAGACGCACCGGCGTGCCGAAGTTCGGCGTGCCGTCGGCGTTCCAGGTGAACTTCTGCGCGCGGGTCGAGCGGTTCATGTCGCAGCCCCCGCCCGCGGAGTCGTTCGCGTGGTAGACAATCCAGTCCTCCGTACCGTCGGGGCTGGAGAAGAAGCCGTTGTGCCCCGGGGCGAAGACACCGTTGGCGTCGTTGCGCTGGAAGACGGGGTCGGGGCTCTTGGTCCAGTGCGCCGGGTTCATCGGGTCCGCGCCGGTCAGCGTGAGCAGGCCGAGCTTGTAGTCGGGGCCCCAGCACGCCGAGGCGGAGTAGACGACCATGACCTTGCCGTCGTGGTAGAGCGGCTCGGGGCCCTCGTTGACCGCCCCCGTCTGCCGCTCCCAGGCCAGGGTGGGCGAGCTGAGCCGCACGCGCGAGCCGCTGAGCGTCCACGGGTTGCTCAGCCTCTGGATGAAGTTGCTCTGCCCGGCGCCGTCACCGCCGTACGTGCCCATCAGGTACAGGTTGCTGCCGACCCTCAGGACGCTCGCGTCGAGCTGCCAGTCGCTGCCGAGGTCGGCCTTGAAGGCGTACGGGCCCATCGGGTCGGAGCCGGAGCTCTCGAGCACGTGCAGCCGCTGCGTCGGGTTGTAGTCGGCGACGTTCTGCCCGGCCACGTAGTAGAGGTACCAGCGGCCGTTGATCAGGTGGAACTCCGGCGCCCACATGTTGCAGCAACCTCCTGTGCGCCCCGCAAGGTTGAACACCACCTGGTCGGCGGCCGACGCGAGCCCGGCCAGCGTGGCCGACCGGCGCATCGTGATCGTCGAGTTCCACGTCGTGGTGGCCAGGTAGTAGAAGCCGTTGTGGTACTGCAGCCACGGGTCCGGGCCGTTGCGCTTGATCGGGTTCGTGAACGTGCGGGCCGCGCCGCCGAGCGCGACCAGCTGCCACTGCTGGTTGGCGCCGTCGAGGTCCCGATACTGCGACACCTTCGCGCCGTCGGCCGTGGACCACTCCCACACGTCGAGGGCCTTGCCGCTGTTGCGGTTGATCAGCCGGACCAGCCCGCCCGCCGAGTCCGCGAGCCGGAACTGCTGCCGCGCGTCGTTGCGGTCCGCGTTCTGCACGAGCTGCACGCCGTCCGCGGTGGTCGGCAGGTCCAGCACCTTGCCGCTGTGCACCGACTGCAGCCGGTACCAGCCGCCGCCCGAGTCCAGGAACCGCCACTGCTGCCAGGCGCCGTCGTTGCGGGTGTACTGGTTGATCGCCGCCCCGTCCGCGGTGGCCAGGTCGTAGACGTCGAGGGCCTTGCCGCTGTTGCGGTTGACCAGCACGTACGGCACCCCGGGCGTCACCGTGGCGGCTGACGCCTCGCTCGTCACGGCCGCCGCCCCGACCGCCGCGAGCACCAGGACCACCCCGCTCGTCAGGGCCGCACGAAGCCTGCCGATACGCATGAGCGCTCCTCGTGGTCGAAACGGCCCGCCGGCCACCATTCCATCGCGTTTCGTCGATGTTAACGTTCACTGCCTTTGTCAACGACGGATTCGCGATTGTCTGGTGCTTCGGCCGCCGGCGCGGTCGGCTGGTTAACCGCGCGGAGGCAGGGGAAGACGAGGGCCCGTGACGCTGCTCTACGTCGCCCTCGGCGACTCCATGTCCATCGACGTCTACGCCGGCGGGGCCGGGCGAGGGGCGGCGAGCCTGCTGCACCGCAACCGGGACGCCGACTTCCCGGACTGGGCGGGCCGGGACCTCGCCTCGCACGGCTACGACAAACTGGACCTCACCGCCGACGGGGCCACCACCGTCAGCGTGCTGGAGCGGCAGCTGCCGCGCCTCGACCGGCGTGCCGACCTGGTGACGATCAGCATCGGCGGCAACGACCTGATGGGCGCCTACGGGGACGCGAGCGCGGCCCGGGCCGTGATCCGGGCGGTCGCCGACCGGGGCGAGCGGATCCTGGGCCGGCTCACCGCGGGCGGCGAAGCGCCGCGCATCGTGGTGACCACCGTGTACGACCCGAGCGACGGCACCGGGGCCGTGCCGGGGCACGTGCTGCCGCCCTGGCCCGACGGGCCGCGGGCGGTGAGCGCGCTCAACGAGGCCCTCACCGCGCTCGCCGGGCGGCACGGTGCCCGGGTCGCCGACGTGCACGCCCGCTTCCTGGGGCACGGCGCGCACGCCGGGGATCCGGGGCAGCCGCATCCCCGGCCCGCGAACCGGGATCTGTGGTTCTGCGGCGTCATCGAGCCGAACGCCTGGGGCGCCCACGAGATCCGCCGCGCGTGGTGGGAGACCGCGGGCGCGGCCGGGTGGCTGCCCGGCCGCGCCCGGGGGTGACCCGCGGTCAGCCGCCGGCCGGTGGGGTGGTGTGGACGGTGGGGTCGCCCTGTTCGATCCACACCTGGGGATGGTCGATCGGGGTGAACGATCGGTCGCCGCCGGGCTCACGGGTGGTGGGGACCGTGTCGCCGTTGGGCTGGTGGAGGATGAAGTTGACCGGACGGGTGTCGTCGGCCAGCGGGATCTCGAAGACGGCCCACCCGTTCTCGATGCGGGCCGGAGGAAGCGGGCGGTCCCAGGCGATCCGCGCCAGCACGGCGGGATCGACGGCGTCGCCCCACAGGTGCAGGCCCCAGCCGTCGTAGTCGCCGGCCGGGCGGTGATAGCGCAGCGTCGCGACCTGCAGCGGCGGCCCGGCGTAGCGGACGGTCCGCACGGCGCTGACGGTGCGCGGCTGGAGGAGGACGGCGCGGTAGCGCACCTCGGTGCCGGCCGCCAGATTGAGCGCGGCGAGGTCGTCGAAGGCGGTGTACGCGGGCGACGACGAGTCGGTGCCGATCGGCGTCCACGCGCCGCCGGCGATGCTGCGCTCGAGGCGGACGACGTGCGAGGCGCGTTCCGGGTCGGCGACCGCGCGCACCTCGACCGTGCCGCGGACGTTGCTGCCCTCGGCGGGCGCCTCCAGCGTGAGCGTGGGGGCGGGCACGCGGGCGGAACGCGTACGGCTGGAGGCGGTGTGGCCGGCGTTGTCGAGCACCACGGCCCGGTACTCGACCTCGGCACCCGCGCGCAGGCCCGACACGTCGTGGAAGACGCGGTACGGCGCGTTGTCGTCGGTGCCGATCGGCATCCAGTTGCCGCCCCGGACCTTCGCGTAGAAGGTCACCTCGTAGAACGAGGACCCGGCCACGTCGGCGGACACCTGCATGCGCGAGCCGGTCGGCGCCGGCGCGGCGAGCGACACCGCGGGAGCGGCCGGGGAGGCGGGAATCCGGCCGGCGGAGCCCAGCACGACGGTGGACAGCGGCGGCACGGTCACCGTCAGCTTGCCGTCGGCGCCCGCGACGGCGCGCGGGCCCGAGCCGTACACCACGGTGAACGGCTGCCCGGCCGCGTAGGTGGGGATCGCCACCGTGCGCGCCTGCTCGCTGTTGTTCAGCGCGACGACGTACTCCTTCTGCTGCCGCCGGTCGATGCGGGAGAACGCGTAGACGCCGGCCTGCGCGTCGGCGTACCGGTGCTGGTGGGCGCCGTCGCGCAGCGCGGGGTGCTTGCCGACCACGGCGGCCAGGTCGCCGATCGCCCGGTAGAGCGGGTGCGTGGCGACGAAGTTGTCCTGCGCGTGGGTCGCGGCGGTGCCGAGCAGGTCGTCGTCGAGGTACTCGGGCACGCGGCTGGCGAACATGGTCTGCCGGGCGTCCTGGTCGCCGCCGGGGCCGGTGAAGCCCTGCTCGTCGCCGTAGTAGATCACCGGGTTGCCGCGCGAGAAGTACATCAGCTCGTGGGCGAGCCGGTCGCGGGCCAGCCACTCGGCGTCGCCGGCGCCGGGGTTGTCGGCCTGCACGAACGAGCCGATGCGGCCCATGTCGTGGTTCCCGAGGAACGTCGGCAGCTGATAGACGTTGGAGTCGGCGTCGGTGTACCAGTCGTCGCCGGCGAAGAACTCGCCCAGCGCGGCGGCGGGCTGCCCGCGCGAGGCGAAGTTGCGCGCCGCGTCCTGGAACGGGAAGTCGAGCACCGCCTGCATGCGGTCGCGGGTGGTGAACGTCGAGGTGAACGGACGGCTGGTGTCGAAGACCTCGCCGAACATGAAGAACTCGCGCTTGCCGTGCGCGCGGGCGAAGCTGAGCACCCGCGGCCCGAACTTCTGCCAGAACTCGTCGTTGACGTGCTTCATCGTGTCGATCCGGAAGCCGTCGATGCCGAAGTCGGCGATCCACTTCTCGTAGATGTCGATCATGCCGTCGACGACGCGGGGGTGCTCGGTGAACAGGTCGTCGAGGCCGAAGAAGTCGCCGTACAGCGAGTTCTCGCCGGTGAACGTCGTGTCGCCGCGGTTGTGGTAGAGCGTGACGTCGTTGAGCCAGGCCGGCACCTTGAGGTTCTGCTCGGCCGGGTCGAGGACGGGGACGTACGGGAACGAGGTCGCGGGATCGAGCCGGGGGAAGGTGTTCGTGCCGGCGTAGTCGCGGTCGTCGAACGGGCGGCCGGTGGCGTCGCGGTAGGGCCGGACGTCCTTCGAGACGTACGGCTGCCGCGCGCCCGAGGCGTAGCCGATCACGTCGGCGGTGTGGTTGGTGATGATGTCGAAGTAGACCTTCATCCCGCGCTTGTGCGCGGCGTCGACCAGCGTGCGCAGCTCCTCGTTGGTGCCCAGGTGCGGGTCGATGCGGGTGAAGTCGGTGATCCAGTAGCCGTGGTAGCCGGCCGACGGGCCGTCCTCGAGCTGCACCGCCTTGTTCTTGAAGCTGGGCGTCAGCCAGATCGAGGTGGTGCCCAGCCCCTGGATGTAGTCGAGGCGGCGCTGGAGCCCGGCGAGGTCGCCGCCGTTGTAGAAGCCCTTGCGGGTGGGGTCGAAGCCGGACACGAGCGGGTCGGCGCCGAGCCCGCCGGTGTCGTTGGCGGTGCTGCCGTTGTCGAAGCGGTCGGCCATGACGAAGTAGAAGTTCTCGTCGGTGACCGGCGCGCGCAGCGAGTGCCGCGCGGGCAGGCCGGAGGAGCCCGCGTTCGCCGGGGCGCTGAACGCCCCGGCCGCGAGCACGGTGGCCACCGCGGCGGCGACACCGGATCGGATGCGCATCGGACCTCCAGGTCAATCGGTGGTTGCCAGCAGGATCTCCCCGACGGCGGTGGCCAGCGGCTCGTCCAGGTCCAGGGCCTGCAGAGTGGACAGGCGGACCGCCAGCGAGCGCTGGGCCGTCGCGGCGTCGAGCACGAGGGTCTTCGTCCGGTACTCGATCTGGGCCCGGTTGAGCAGCGTGAACAGCCGCCCGGCCACGTCGTTGCGGGCGAGGCGGGGCCGGGCGCCGACGCCGATCCGCAGGGTGGCCATGACCGGAACCCTATCGACGGTGATGGAAGTGCGGCTCTCCCCCGAACGGACCTCGCCGGGCACCGGTGCGCCGTCCACGCTCGCCACCGGGTCGCCGAGGAACCCCGGCAGCGTGACGGTCCAGGTCCGTACGCCCGTCGCGCCGCTCGCCGGCCCGATCTGCACGACGCCGTCCTGCTGGCGGAACCGCAGCGGCGTCCGGGCGTCGTCCTCGACCAGGTCGAACTCGCCGTCGGCGCCCACCACCACGAGCACCTCGAGGTGGGCCGGGTCGACGGGGTCGTTGCCGGGCACGGCCTGACCGTCCAGCGGCACGAGGGCGCCGGCGGCCGCGAGCACGGGGATCGTCTCGAGGTCGCGGTGCAGATAAAGCGTGCGGCCGCCCTCGTACACCAGGTCGGTCAGCACGTCGACCCACACGCCGTCGGGCAGCCACGCCCTGACGCGGCCCAGGCAGGTCCGCGGGTCGGCGGGCTCGGTGATCGCCGCGACGACCAGCTCGGTGCCGAACTGGTACTGGTTGGGCACCTCGTAGGCCGCGTCGCGGTCCGGCTCGCGGTGGTACATGGGCAGCACCAGCGGGAGCCCGCGGTGGTTCATGGTGTGCAGGTACGGCACGAGCCGGTGCCGCAGCCGCAGGAACGAGGTCATGATGTCGCGGGCGGGCTGCGGGAACGCCCACGGCTCCTTGGTCAGGAACGGGTCCTTCGCCGAGTGCAGCCGCATGATGGGCGAGAAGACGCCGAACTGGACCCAGCGGGTGGCGAGCTCGTCGTCGCGCACGCCGAAGAAGTGGCCGCCGATGTCGTGGCTCCACCACCCGTACCCGATGTTGGCGGCGGTCGCGGTGAAGTGCGGCTGGAACTCCAGCGACGCCCACGAGGCGACGGTGTCGCCCGAGAAGCCGACCGGATAGCGGTGGCTGCCCGGCCCGGCGTACCGGGAGAAGGTGATCCGCCCGTTGTCGTGGAAGTGATAGTGGTTAAGCATCCACAGCGGATCGATCCCGGCGACCCGCGAGTACGGCCCGGACTGCCAGTCGAGCCACCAGAAGTCGACGCCGTCGGCCTCGAGGCCGCGGTGCAGCACCTCGAAGTACGCCTTCAGAAAGCTGCGGTCGGTCACGTCGAACGCGATCGGGTCGCCGGACGCCGGGTCGCGGCCCAGCGCCGCGGCCATCGCCGGGTACGCCTGCTCGTACGAGCGGACCCCGTCGGCCGGGTGCACGTTGAGCGTGACCCGCAGGCCCTCGTCGTGCAGCCGCCCGAGGAACGCCCGGGGGTCGCCGAACAGCTCCCGGTTCCAGGTGTAGCCGGTCCAGCCGCTGCCGTGCTCGGGGCCGACGTCGACGAGGTGCCAGTCCATGTCGAGCACGGCCACCGAGAACGGCAGGCCCTCGCGCCGGAACCGGTCGAAGAGCTCGAGGTACGACTCGGCGGTGTAGCGGTGGTAGCGGCTCCACCAGTTGCCCAGCGCCCAGCGGGGCAGCACCGGCTGCGGGCCGGACACGGCGTAGAACGCCCGCAGCGCCTCGGCGTAGTCGTGGCCGTAGGCGAACACGTACAGGTCGGTGCGGCCCACGTTGTCCGCGGCGACCCAGCCGTCGTCGTCGAACAGCAGCGAGCGCGAGTCGTCGAGCACGGCGTAGCCGTCGCGCGACACGACGCCCGGCGCGAGCGGGATCGCGCCGTCGGCGTTGTCGAGCGTCCGGGCCGTGCCGCCGAGGGTCTGCGGCTCCTGCCCGAAGCGCCACACCGAGTGATACGTGGTGACGCCGCCGCGCACGGCCAGGCTCAGCCCGCTGGTGGTGAACGGGCCGCGGTCGTAGGTGAGCCGGAACCGGGCGGTCACGATCTCGAGGTGGCCGCCGGTGTCGAGCACGCGGAAGCCGGGCACGGGCAGCCGCCGGTTGAGCGCGAACGTGGACGCGCGGTCCTCGAAGACGCCGTCCTCGCTGTACTCCAGGCGCACCAGGCCGTCGGTGAGCACGGTGATGCGGTAGCGGTCGCCGGCGACCACGGCCGCCGGATCGGCCTCGGGGCGCATCAGTCCTTCACCGATCCCGCGGTGAGCCCGCCGACGATGTAGCGCTGCAGGAACAGGAACAGCAGCACCACCGGCAGCGCGGTCATCAGCGCACCGGCCGCGAAGACGCCGAGGTTGTTGGACCGGTCCGACTCGATGATGCCGTAGAGCCCGACGGCGAGGGTCTTGGCGCGGGTGTCGGTGAGGAAGATCGAGGCGAGCAGGAACTCGCCGATCGTGGCGACGAAGGCCAGCAGCCCGGTGACCGCCAGGATCGGGCGGGCCAGCGGCAGGACGATCCGGAAGAAGATCGTCGCGTGCCCGGCGCCGTCCACGACGGCCGCCTCGTCGAGCTGGCGCGGCACGGTGTCGAAGTAGCCCTTGAGCAGCCACACCTGGGCCAGCGCGCTGCCCATCAGCACGAGGCTGTAGCCCGCGATCGTGTTGAGCCCGAGCGCCGGGATCGCCTCGCCCAGCTCGGTGATCGCGGTGAACAGCGCGATCACCGCGAGGAACTGCGGGAACATCTGGATGAGCAGCAGCGTGAGCAGCCCGCCGCGGCGGCCGCGGAACCGGAACCGGGAGAAGGCGTACGCCGCGAGGGCGCTGCAGAAGACCTGCACTGCCGTCACGGCCACACACACCACCAGGGTGTTGAGCGACCAGCGCAGGAACGGCCGCGCCGGGTCGTCGAACAGCGCCCGGAAGTGCACGAGGCTGACCTCGCCCGGCACCACGCCGGTCGAGGCCACCGTGCCCAGCGGGTTGACGGCCGCCGAGACGACGTAGAGCACCGGGATCACGGCGAACGCGACGGCCACCAGCCCGCCGGCGTGACGCCAGCCGACCTCCCGCCACCAGCGCGACACGTCAGTACACCTCCTCGAGCCGGCGGGTGGCCCGGAACTGGGCCGCCGCCAGCACACCCGTGATGACGAAGAGCAGGGTGGCTATCGCGGACGCGAAGCCGAACTGCGCGCCGCCCGCGCCGAAGGCGAGCCGCACCGTGTAGCTGATGAGGATGTCGGTGGCGCCCGCGTCCGGGTTGTCGGGGGTGAACGGCCCGCCGTGGGTGAGCAGCTCGACGACGTTGTAGTTGTTGAAGTTGAACGCGAACGTCGCTACCAGGATCGGCGCCACGGCGACCAGCAGCAAGGGCAGCGTGATCCGGCGGAACGCGGTGGGGCCGCCCGCGCCGTCGATCGTCGCCGCCTCGCGCAGCTCGGCCGGGATCGCCTGCAGGGCCCCGGTGGCGACCAGGAACATGTACGGGAAACCGAGCCACGTGTTGAGCAGCAGCAGCGCGACCTTGGCCCAGAACGGGTCGCCGAGCCAGTCGACGCTCAGCCCGGTCAGCGAGTTGATCAGCCCGAACTCCCGGTTGTAGAACCCCGACCAGACCAGGATGCTGATGAAGCCGGGGATCGCGTACGGCAGCAGCAGCACCGAGCGGTACAGCTTCTGCCCGCGCACCCGCGGGTCGTTGAGCATCACCGCCAGGCCCAGCCCCACGGCGAAGGTCAGCACGACCGAGCCCGCGGCGAACCCGACCGTCCACCCGAAGATCCGCAGGAAGCCGCCGAGGATGCGCGGGTCGGTGAACGCGCGCCGGTAGTTGTCCCAGCCGACGCCGGCGCGCCACGACTGGTCCGCCAGCCGGGTGCCGTGCCCGTCCACGAAGTACTCGCGGTCGCCCTGCTCGCGGACGGTGTAGCGCACGCCGGTGCGGGTGTCGGTGATCGTGTCGGTGGCCCGGTCGTACGCCAGCACCGCCCGGCCCTCGAACGCCTCGCGCAGGCCCCGCAGGCGGATCGCGCCGTCGCCGGTGGGCACGCTGACCTCGCGCAGCCGCTGCGCCGCGGCGTTGACCTGGGCGGGGGTCAGGAACGTGTAGCCGGGCGCAGCGGTCACGTAGCCGCCGCTGACCGTCGCCCGGCCGGCGTCGAGCGGTTCCAGGCCGTCCTGCGTGCCCGCGTACGCCGCCCCGGTCGCGCGGTCGACCAGGAAGAACGTCCACGGGCCGGTGGCCGGGTCGCCCGTGGTCGCCACGGCCAGCGCGAACGTGCGCGAGTCCGGGGCCTGGACCACCGAGTTGCCCAGGATGCGGGCGATCGTCTGCTCCTTGGTGGTGCGGGTGCCGTCGCCGTAGTTGGTCGTGGACAGCTGCACGGTGGCGAGCACCGGCGCGACCGTGAACAGCAGGAGCAGCAGCGAGCCGGGCACGATGTACTTGGCCAGCAGCGCGCGCCGGGTGGCGTACGTGGCCAGCAGCACCGCCACGATCGCCCAGACGACGGTGAGGACGACGTGGTGCCCGCCCGCCACCAGGCCGGGGGTGAGCGCCGCCGCGGTGCCGGCCGTCGTCCCCAGGCAGAGCACCCGGACGGCGAGGACGATCACTTGGACCGGACCACGCTCTCGATCGTGCGGCCGGTCCTGCGCATCGTCGCGGCCGGGTCCGCGCCGCCGACGACGGCCGCGTACGCCTGGCCCAGCGGCGGCCACACGCCCGACATGAACGGGAAGTCCGGCAGCAGCGTCGCGTTGCGCGCGCCGGCGGCGAGCTTGCCCATGTCCGGATCCCTGGCCGACACGGCCCGCAGCACGTCGGTGCGCACCGGCGGGCGCGGGTCCTGCTCGTACATGGCCGTCATCGCCTCGGGCGTGTTCATGGTCTTGGTGACGAACTCCTCGGCGAAGGCAGGGTTCCGGGCGTTCGACATGGTCCAGAACGCCTGCACGCCGAGGAACGGGGCGGCCGGCCGGCCACCGCGGAACGGCGGGATCGGCGTGATGTCGTACGGGATCCCGGACTTGCGGATGTCGGCAAGCGCCCACGGCCCGGAAATCAGGTAGGCGGCGTCGCCCCCGGTGAACTGCGCGATCGCGTTGGTGCCGTCGACCGAGCGGGTCAGCACCCGGGAGCCCTTCTCCCCCAGCGCCGCGATCCGGCGGGCGGCCGCGATCGACTCGGGCGTGCCGATGCCGACGCGGGAGGCGTCGTACCGGCCGTCGGCGCCGACGGCGAACAGGCTGCCGCCGGCCGAGGTGAAGAACGGATGCATGTGGTACGCGTCGCCCTCCTGCCCGACCGGCAGGGCCAGCGCCCGCTTGACCGTTCCCCGTTTCACCGCGGCCCGGCCGGTCGCCACGAGGTCCTCGACGGTCGCCGGAGCCGCCGGAGCCGCCTTGGTGTTGCGGTAGAGCACGAGGTTCTCCATGCCGTACGGCAGCGCCCACACCTGGCCGTTGCGGCTCACCGAGTCGACGGCGCCCTTCTCGTACGCGGTGAGGTCCTCGGCGCGCAGCGACAGCGGGGTGACGGCGCCGTTCTGCAGCGCTCCGCCGAGGAAGTCGTTGGGCAGCGTCAGGATGTCGGGGCCGTTGCCGGCCGCGTTCGCCGTGATCGCGTTGGCGGCCAGGTCGGCGGCGATCACCTGCACCGCGACCTTGATGTTGTTCGCGCTGCCGAACCTCTCCGCGATCGGCCGCACCGCGCGGCTCGCCACGTCCGAGGTCCAGATCACCAGGTCGGCGTCCTCCCGGGCCGGGGCGCCACTGCCCGCGGTGGCCGGCGCGCTGCTCGCCGACGGGGGTGGCGGCTCGCCGCCGTCGTTGCTCGAACACGCGACGGCGGACAGCAGCGTGACGGTGGCGAGCAGGCTGAGGCGGCGTCTCATCGGGGCTCCTCCCCCTGGCGTAAACGCTTACGCAGACAGAGTGAGACCCGTCACTGCGCTTGTCAACGACGGATGTCTATCGCCTTGGACTCTGGAGCGCTGATTTACGTAAACGCTTACGTGTTCTACGGTGTCAGCCGTGGCGTTGAACATGGCCGATCTGGCGGAGCGCGCGGGCGTCTCGATCGCGACGGTGTCCCGCGCGCTGAGCGGCGCGCCCGGGGTGTCCGAGGAGACCCGGCGCCGCATCAAGAGCCTCGCGGAGGACCTGTCGTACACGGTCTCCCCCGACGCCGCCCGGCTGGCGCGCGGCTCCAACGGCCGCATCGCGGTGGTGACCCCCGACGTCGCGCACTGGTTCTACGCGTCCATGCTCGACGGCATCGTGACCGCGCTGCGCGGCACCGACCTCGACGTGCTGCTCTACGAGGTCAAGCAGGAGCGCGAGCGGCGGCGCTTCTTCGCGGAGCTGCCCGCCCGGCGGCAGGTGGACGCGCTCATCCTCATCGCGTTGCCGATCAGCGACGACGAGCGGCGGCGCCTCGACCTCATGGGCGTCACCGTCGTCATGGCCGGCGGGACGCTGCGCGACCACCCGCACGTGCGCATCGACGACGTCGCCGCCGCCCGCCAGGCCACCGCCCAGCTCGTGCGGGCCGGCCACGAGCGCATTGCGATGATCAATTCGACCGGCACCTGGAGCCTCGAGTACGCCGCCCCCGGCGCCCGCCTGCGCGGCTTCACCGCCGCGCTCGAGGAGGCCGGCCTGGACGTGCGCCCCGACTACGTCGTGCACCGCCGCTGGGGCAGCCACGGCGGCGTCGAGGGCATGAGCGAACTGCTCAGCCTCCCCGAGCCCCCCACCGCCGTCGTGACCTTCTCCGACGAGGTCGCGTTCGGCGCGCTGCGCACACTGCGCCGCGCCGGCCTGCCGGTCCCCCACGCGATGTCGGTCGTCGGCATCGACGACCACCACCTGGCCGACATGTTCGACCTGACCACGGTGCACCAGCCCGTGAAGCAGCAGGGCACCGTGGCGGGCGAGCTCGCGCACCGCATCCTGCAACGGGGCGAGGCCGACTCGCCGCACGTCACCCTGCCCACCCACATCGTCGTCCGCGGCACCACCGGCCCGGTCCCGGGTGCGCCCGGATGAGGCGCCGGCCGGCTGTCCGACAGGCCCGCCGGGGCTCTCACGACGTGACGCCCGAGTTCACGGCCCCGGCGCCGGGCAACTACCGGCTGCCGGCGGACGTGATCCTGGTGCCGGGCGACGTCCTCGCCGTCGAGGCTCTGTTGGTGATTGCCTGGGAGGTGGGCCGCGGGACGGCCCCGGCCGGGCGGTCGGCGAGGCCGGGCGGTCGCAGGAACCGGGCGGCGACCCGCTGCGCGGCGTGGCCGTCGTCGAGGTGGCAGTAGGTGCGGCGGAACCGGGCGTACGCCTCAGCGTGCCGGGCCCGCACGGCCGGCAGGTCGGCGAGCGCGTCGACGACCTCGGCGCTGGTGTGCAGCAGCGGTCCGGGCGCCTGCGCGGTGAAGTCGAAGTAGAAGCCGCGCAGCCGGTCGCGGTAGTCCGCGAGGTCGTAGGTGAAGAACAGCATCGGCTTGCCCGTGACGGCGAAGTCGAACATCGTCGACGAGTAGTCGGTCACCATCGCGTCGGCGGCCAGATAGAGGTGGCTCACCTCCGGATAGGCGGACACGTCGCGCACCCGCGGCCCGTCGATCGGCGGCAGCTCCGCCGTGACCAGGAAGTGGGTCCGCACGAGCAGGTAGTGGCCGGGGCCCAGCCGGCGGGTGAAGTCGTCCGGGTCCAGCTGCAGCGAGAAGTCCTGCCGGCCCTGCGCGTCGAGGACGTCGTCGCGCCACGTCGGGGTGTAGAGCACCACCGTCGCGTCGTCGGGGATGCCCAGCCCGCGACGCACCTCGGCGCGGATGTCGTCGCGGTGGGGGCCGAGCAGCACGTCGTTGCGCGGGTAACCGGTCTCGGCGACCTCGCCGGTGAAGCCGAACGCGCCGCGGAGCACCTCGGTGCTGGGCCGGTTGGGCGAGAGCAGGTGGTCCCACCGGCGTACGTCGCGGGTCAGGTCCGCCACCCGGCCGGGCGGGGCCCACAGCGAGTCGAAGTGGATGTGCTTGAGCGGCGTGCCGTGCCAGGTCTGCAGGTACGTCGCGCCGGGCGCCTTGGTCCACTCCAGCTCGATGTGGGTGCTCGCCACCACCACGTCGGCCGACTCGAGCTCCGCAATGGACTGACCGCTGCCGAACTCGACCGTCGCGGTGCCCGGCGGGAACTGGTGGCGGCGCCTCGGGGCGGCCAGCCAGACCTGCTCGGCGGGGTGGCCCGTGGCGACCAGATGCTCGTAGAGGGCGCGCGGACTGTCCGAATATCCGCCCCCCACGCTGTAGTGGACGACCTTCATCCGCTCCCCCTCCGGTCCGCAAGGGCTGCCCGCATACCCGACGCACGCCCGGTTAACCCCCGGGAAACGGCGGGTACGGTGCGCGGATGACGGCTCGATACTTCGAGGATCCCGGACCGGGCGAGGGCGTGTGCACGCCGCGGGCCGTTCCCGCCTCGGACGCGGCGCGGCTGCCCCTCGACGGCCCGTGGCGGTTCCGCCTGTCGCCCGCCGCGGACACGGCCGGCGACGGCTTCGCGCAGCCGGGCTTCGACGACGGGCAGTGGGATGAGCTCCCGGTGCCGGCTCACTGGCAACTGCACGGGTACGGCGCTCCGGCGTACACCAATGTGCGGTATCCGTTCCCGATCGATCCGCCGTACGTGCCCGACGAGAACCCGACCGGCGACTACCGCCGCACCTTCGAGCTGCCCGCGGACTGGCCCGCCGGAGCGGCCGTGGTGCGGTTCGAGGGGGTCGACTCGTGCTACCGGGTGTGGCTCAACGGCGTCGAGCTGGGTCACGCCAAGGGCAGCCGGCTGCCCGCGGAGTTCCCGGCCGGCGCGGCGCTGCGGCCGGGGCGCAACGTGCTCGCCGTGCGGGTGCACCAGTGGTCCGCGGGCAGCTACCTCGAGGACCAGGACATGTGGTGGCTGTCGGGCATCTTCCGGTCCGTCCGGTTGCAGGCGCGCCCGGCCGGCGGGCTCGCCGACGTGTTCGTGCACGCCGGCTACGACCACCGCACCGGCCGCGGCGAGCTGCGCGTCGAGACCCCGGCGCCGGCCCGGCTGACGATCGCCGAGCTCGGCCTGACGGACGTCGACGCAGCCGGCCCGCACGAGCTCGCCGGGGTGCGGCCGTGGTCGGCGGAGGACCCGGTGCTGTACCGGATGGAGGTGTCCACGCCCGGCGAGCGCGCGGAGCTGGCGGTCGGCTTCCGCACGGTCGCGCTCGAGGGCGGCCGGTGGACGGTCAACGGCGTGCCGGTCTCGCTGCGCGGGGTGAACCGGCACGAGTGGCACCCCGGCTCCGGGCGCGCGCTGACCGTCGCGACCATGCGCGAGGACCTGCTGCTGATGAAGCGGCACAACATCAACGCCGTCCGCACCAGCCACTACCCGCCCGCCCCGGAGTTCCTCGCGCTCTGCGACGAGCTGGGCCTGTGGGTGATCGACGAGTGCGACGTCGAGACGCACGGGTTCTCCGTGATCGGGTGGCGCGGCAACCCCGCCGACGACCCGCGGTGGCAACCGGCCTTTGTGGACCGGGCGCGGCGCATGGTGGAGCGCGACAAGAACCACCCCAGCGTGATCGCGTGGTCGCTGGGCAACGAGTCGGGCACCGGGCGCAACCTCACGGCGATGGCACGCTGGATCCGCGACCGCGACCCGAGCCGCATGATCCACTACGAGGGCGACCGGGAGAGCACCGACGCCGACTGCTACAGCCGCATGTACGCCGCCCCGGAGGAGGTCGCCGAGATCGGCCGGCGCCGCGAGCCGCCGCTGCCGGACCCCGAGGCCGACGCCCGCCGGCGCGCCCTGCCGTTCCTGCTCTGCGAGTACGCGCACGCGATGGGCAACGGCCCCGGCCGGCTCGCCGAGTACCAGGCGCTGTTCGACACGTATCCGCGGTGCCAGGGCGGGTTCGTGTGGGAGTGGATCGACCAGGCGATCCGCCGGCCGCGCCCGGACGGCGGCGGGGACTTCTTCGCGTACGGCGGGGACTTCGGCGAGCCGCTGCACGACGGCAACTTCATCGCCGACGGCCTGCTCTTCCCCGACCGCACCCCGTCGCCGGGGCTCGCGGAGCTCAAGAAGGTCTACGAGCCCGTACGGCTCAGCGTCGACCCGGCCGCGGCCACCGTCACCGTGGCGAACCGCTACGACGTCCGCGACACCGCCCACCTGCGGTGGGAGTGGCTCCTCGAGCACGAGGGCGCCACGGTGGCCGGCGGCGTCCTCACCGTGCCGGTCGTCGCCCCCGGCGCCACGGCCACGGTGCCCGTGCCCGCCGGCGCGGCGCCGGGCCCGGACGGCTGGCTCACCGTGCGGGCCGTCCTGGCCGCCGCCGAGCCGTGGGCCCCGCCCGGCCACGAGGTCGCCTGGGCGCAGGCCCCCTGGCCTGGGCCCCCGCCCGGCCCAGCTCACCTCGCCGGCCAGGCCCCCACCTCCGGCCCGGCCTTCGGAACCGGCCCGGCCGCGACCGCTGGGCCGGTTGTTGGAGCCGGGCCGACCGACCCGGCCGGCCGGGGTGTTCGCCGTCCTCGGGCGGGCGACGACGGGCTGGTGGAGCTCGGCCCCGGCCGCTTCGACCCGCGCACCGGGATGCTGGTGCGGCTGGCCGGGATGACTGTGACGGGACCTCGGCTGGACCTGTGGCGGGCGCCCACCGACAACGACGAACCGTCGCGCGGAGCGTCCGGGGTGGCCCGGGAGTGGCGCCGCACCGGGCTGCACCGGCTGCAGCATCGGCTGCTCGAGGCCGCGCCGGACGGGGACGCGTACGTCGTCCGGACCCGTGTCGCCCCCGCCGCCACGGATCTGGGCGTGCTCGCCACCTATCGGTGGACCGCGCGCGGCGACGGCCTCGCGGTGCACGTCACGACCGAGCCGGTCGGGCCGTGGACCGGGGTGCTGCCCCGCGTCGGGCTGCTGATGGCGCTGCCCGCCGCCCTGGACGAGGTGCAGTGGTTCGGCGGCGGGCCCGGGGAGGCGTACGCCGACAGCCGGCAGGCCGCGCGGATGGGCCGCTGGGCCGGGCGGGTCGCCGAGCTGCAGACCCCGTACGTCCGTCCGCAGGAGAACGGCAACCGGACCGCGGTGCGGTGGGCCCGCATCACCGGCCCCGACGGCGGCGGCGTCCGGATCGGCGGCGAGCCCACCTTCGAACTGACCGTGCGGCGCTGGACCAGCGCCGACCTCGACGCGGCCCGGCACCCGCACGACCTCCGGCCGCGGGACCGGCTGTATGTGAACACGGACCTGGCCCAGAACGGGCTGGGCTCGGCCTCGTGCGGCCCGGGCGTCGCGCCCGAGCACCAGCTCGCGGCCGACCGGAGCTACCACTTCGCCGTGACGCTCACCCCCGTCCCCGCACGGTGACGGCACTCGACCGACCAAGGCCACCGCTTCACGTGACGCCGACCGCGCTCACCGCGCGGTCACGGCAGCCGAGAGGCTAGGGCTCCCGCTTCACGTGACGCCCACCGCGCTCACCCGCGCGGTGACGGCAGCTGAC
This sequence comes from Actinoplanes sp. URMC 104, assembly GCF_051386375.1. Taxonomy (NCBI): domain Bacteria; kingdom Bacillati; phylum Actinomycetota; class Actinomycetes; order Micromonosporales; family Micromonosporaceae; genus Actinoplanes; species Actinoplanes sp. URMC 104. Next base: position 1,121,099 of record NZ_JBPQTO010000011.1, read on the forward strand.
CGGCCAGGGCTACCGCTTCGCCGTGACGCCCACCCGCGGTGGCGGCAGACGAGCAGCACGGCTACCGCCTCGCCTTGACGCACACCCCGCCACCGCGCGGTGATGGCACCCGGCCGACCCGGGTCGCCGCTTCACCGTTACGCCCACCCCGCGGCGACGGTAGCCGACGGGCGAGGGCTTCCGGCTCGCCGTCACGCTCACCCCCTCACCGCGCGGGGACGGCAGCCGACCGGCCGGACTAGCGCTTCGCCGCGACACTCACCCCGTCACCGCGCGGGGACGGCGGCCGGGCGGGTTGCGTCCAGGGCGAAGCGCTCCAGCTGGTCCACGTCGATCGCGCCGGCCATGGCGAGGAAGCCGGCCCGGTTGGGGTGCAGGTGGTCGCCGGGGCCGCCGACGCTGCTGTTGGTGTCGTAGGCCGGGCGCAGGCGGCCGGGGGCAGCGGGGTCCTCGGTCACGGCCGCGAAGTCGGCGACGCCGTCGAACTGGCCGCTCGTGCGGATGAAGGCGTTGATCGTCCGTCGCTTGGCGTCGGTCTGCGGGGTGCCGTACAGGCCGAACTCGGTGCCCGCGGAGGGCGTCAGCGTCGCGCCGATGATTTTGATGCCGCGCTCGTGGACCCGGCGGATGATCTCGCGGTAGCCGGCGATCACCTGCTCGGCGGTCGCGTTGCCGCCGCCCAGGTCGTTGATGCCCTCGAGCAGGATGACGACGCGCACGCCGGGGCGTGACAGCACGTCACGGTCGAGCCGGTCGAGGGCCGGCGGGCCGTCGCACGGGGTGCAGCCGCCGGGCGTGCGGCCGATCCGGGTGACCATGTTGCCGCCGATCGCCTCGGTGACCACGGAGATGTCGCCGCGCGGGGACGGGCGCGCGTCGAGCCGGCGCTGGAGCACGTCGGGCCAGCGGTCGTTGCCGTTGATCGTGGAGAAGAAGCCGTCGGTGATCGAGTCGCCGAACGCCACGACGGTCGCGGTGCGCGAGCGCAGCGCCTGCACCTCGGAGAGGAAGAACCACGAGGTGGTGGAGTGCGGGAACGCCGTCTCGCCGGGGTCGGCGGTGCGGTCGCCGGCGCCGGGGTCCGAGACGTACGAGGTGGTGAACGCGGCGGCGTGCCACGTCATCGGGCCGCTGGCGCCGGCCACGTGCAGGCTCACCGCGAGGCGCTGCGACCACGCATCGGTGATCTTCACGGAGACCGGGTCGCTGAGCGCCGTGCGGCCCGCCGGTACCGTGATCGAGCGCCGCCCGGCGAACGTCACTGGACGGTTGGTGCCCGGCGCCACCGTCGCGCCGATGGACTGCCGGCCCGCGTACACCCGCCCGAAGGTGACCGGCCTGGTGCCGTACTCGTTGGTCAACCGGATCCGCCAGCTCGTGCCGGTCACGCTCGGGTGCACGATCATCCGCAGGGTCTGGTCGCGTGCCTGGTTGTCGGGGAACGCCGCGGTGAGCAGCGGCGCCGTGTTGCCCGGTCCGGCCGGGCCGACGGGTCCGGGCTGGCCGACCGAGTAGCCGGCCGGATAGACGCCCTGCGCCGCGCCGGTCCACGCGCTCGTCCAGGCCCGGTCGTGGGCCTCGGCGGCGGCGACGGGCGCGAGCAGCACACACGCCGCGACGGCCAGGAAAGCTCTGCTGATTCGGGTGATGCGCATGTCGCTCCTCCCGCTGTCCATTGATGCCCATCGTTACCACCGGGGCGGGCGCCGGACAATCGTTCAGCGGGGCGGCATCTCGACGGTGGTGGTCACGCGGGCCAGCGCCGGGAAGCGGGGGGTGGAGCCGAACCCGAACCGTACGGGCGGGTCCACCGCGGCCAGGTTGCCGAGGTTCAGCCCGTCGAGCAGGGCGCGGGCGCCGACGATGCGGTGCAGGTCGTGCACGGCGTACCACTCCCGGCGGCCGTTGCCCGCGCTGCCGTGCGTGCGCACCCCGCGCAGCAGCCGCGCCGGTACGTCGATCGCCCGCACCCAGGGCAGCTGCCGCGCGAGCGGCCGCGGCACCGAGCGCAGCAGCCGGCCCAGCGCACCGCGGCCGCCCACGGCGAACCGCAGCGTGAGGGGCCCGGCCACGACCACCCACGCCGCATCCGACCGATTGACGCGAATCGGCACCACCTGCACGTCGTCGAACGAGTACGTGCCGGCGACGAACCGGCCGAGCTCCGCGGTCCCGGCGAGCAGCACCCGATGGCCGTCCGCGTGCTCGACCATGACGTCGGTGACCGGCCCGAACGGCGACTCCGGCCAGTGCCCCACCACCAGCCGCGTCCCGCTCGCCGTGCCGACGCCGGCGATCCACCCGTCGAAGCGCAACCGCACATGATCCACCCCGTCGTCTTACCCGCGGACCCGGCGATCTTTCATCGACAGTCATATATTGGCCGGATGCGGCTTCTCGGCGTGGTCACGGCGTTGTCCCTCACAGCGGGCCTGGTGGGAGCGGGCGGCCCGGCCCGGGCGGCCGGCTGCCTCGACCCGGGCGTGCCGCTCACGGCCGAGGAGAGCCGGCTGACCTTCACGCTGCCCGGCGAGCCGGCGGTGCCGTTCGCGCGGCGCATGATCGAGGGCGCGGGCTTCGAGGGCCTCACGCCGCGGCTGGTCGAGCAGCTCTGCGGCGCCCGGTCGGTCGCGGCCGCCGAGCGGGTCGTGTCGCGCACAGCCGACCGGCTGTGGACCATGGCTGTCGACCGGGCGCAGCGGCGCGGGCCGGTGCGCGGCGACCTGCCGTACAGCGACGACCGGCCGCTCTACTGGACCCGGGTCGAGGCCATGGCCGCCATCCGGCAGTGGGTGCCGCGGTTCCCGCTCTTCGAGGGGCGGCGCCTGGAGCTGATCGAGACCTTCGACCGTACGTCCCGGGGGATGCGCGACATCGACCTGCCGCCCGGCGCCGGCGTCAAGCGGGTCATCGTGAGCGGCTTCGACCCGTACACGCTGGACGGCGGTCCCGGCGGCAACAACATCCGGCACGGCAACCCGTCCGGCGCCACGGCGCTGTCGCTGGACGGCACGCGCCACCGCAACGCGGTCATCGAGGCGTACACGCTGCCGGTCAGCTACCCCGAGTTCCGGCGCGGCTATCTGGAGGACACCGTCGGGCCGTTCATGCTGCCCGGCCCGCGGCAGGTGGACGCGTCGATCACGGTGAGCCAGGCCGGCGGCGCGGTGTTCAACCTCGAGCAGTGGAACGCGCGCTACCACGGCGTCTCCCCCGGCAACGACCGGTTCCGCCCGTGCCAGGCGGTCGGCGGCGTGCCGCAGCTGGCCGTCAACAATCCCGAGTGCAACATCACGGTGGTGGACCGGTGGGGCGGCCCGTCGACGTTCGACCTGCGCAACCCGCCGCAGTGGACCGGCGCGACCCTGCCCGTGCAGCAGATGATCGCCGCGAACACGGGCGCCGACGTGCCGCGGCCGCCGGGCGACACCTGGCCCGACGAGTCGGTCGCGTTCGGCGTGGTCTGGCGTACGAGCTACACCGAGTTCCCGGACTGCGCCTCCCCCGCCCTGGCGACCCGCGACACCCCCACCCCGCCCGCGGCGCAGACGTGCTCGTACAGCGGCGGAGGCGGCAACTACCTGTCCAACGAGAGCGCCTACCGCAACACGCTGCTGCGCGACCGGATGGGCCTGAGCATCCCGGCCGGGCACATCCACACCCCCGACATGCAGCACTTCGAGACCGAGTACGGGGTGAGCGACCCGACGTTCGACGCCTGGCGGCTCGCGATCGCCCAGCAGACCCGCAACCTGGTCCACGTCGTCGCCGACACGGCCTGACCGGCGCCGGCCGAAATCGGTGGTGACGAGCGGTCGCCGTCGATAGCCTCCGCGGATGACCCCACCTCCCACGATCGGCAGCGGGGCCCGGCTGGCGTTCATGTCGCCGCTGTCCGAGGAGCGCGCGAACCGGATCGTCGCGACCGTGGCCGCGCGGTCGCCGGCCACGGTCGCCGACCTCGGCTGCGGCTGGGGCGAGCTCCTGCTCCGCATCCTGGCCGCCGCGCCGGGCGCCACCGGCATCGGGGCCGACGCTCACGGGCCCGACATCGTCCGCGCCCGCACCAACGCCGAGGCGCGCGGCCTGACCGGCCGGGTCTCCTTCGCCGAGGGTCCCGCCCGGGCTCACCTGCGCGCCGCGGACGTCGTGCTCAACATCGGCGCCTATCAGGCGTTCGGCACGATCGCGGACGCCCTGCGGGTGCTGTCCGAGCTGGTCACCCCCGGTGGCGTCCTGATCTTCGGCGCGGAGTTCTGGGAGCAGCCGCCGACCGCCGACCGGCTGGCCCACATGTGGCCCGGCGCCTCGCCGGACGACTGCACCGATCTGGCCGGGCTCGTCGACGAGGCCGTCGCCGCCGGCTTCCGGCCGCTGCGGATCGAGACGGCGACCGCCAACGAGTGGGAGGACTTCGAGTCGGGCCTCGCGGCCGAGGCCGAGGACTGGATCGTGTCGCATGCCGGACATCCCGAGGCCGAGGCGCTGCGGGAGAAGCTCGACACCCAGCGCGACATGTGGCTCAAGGGCCACCGCGGCCACCTCGGCTTCGCCTATCTCACGCTGGCGCCCCACCGGCCGCCGTCCGGGCAGGCGTTCCCGGTCGGCAGCCCTCAGCAGCCGGCGGCGCCGCGGTGAGGGCCAGCCGGTCGAGCGTCGTCCGTCGTGCCGGGCAACGGCACGTTCGCGCGGGTTGCGGCGCGTGGTGAGCGGGTACCCCGTACGACACGTCGTTCGAGGAGGCACCACCATGGCAACTCTTGCCCAGCGCGTCCGCACGTTCCTGCAGAGCCCGCAGGGCCGGCAGTTGGTCGACCAGGGACGCCGGCAGCTGGCCAAGCCCGAGAACCAGCGCCGGCTGCGGGGCCTGTTCACCCGGCTGCAGAACCGCCGTCGCTGACTGACGTCAGCCCGGCGCGGACGCCTGCGCCGTGCCGGGCTGCTCGGCCTGCAGGTCGACCCGCGAGGTCTCCGGCGCGAACCAGAGCGCGACCAGCGTGATCAACAGGGCGATGAGGACGTACGCCGACACGGCGAACGCGCTGCCGGTCACCCGGACGAGCTGGATCGAGATGATCGGGGCGAGCGCGCCGCCGAGGATGCCGGCGATCTGATAGCCCATCGACGCGCCGGAGTAGCGCAGCCGGGTGCTGAACATCTCGACGATGAACGCCGCCTGCGGCCCGTACATCGCCGCGTGGGTGACCAGCGCGACCACGGTGGCGAGCACGATCACGACGCGGTTCTCGGTGGCCAGCAACGGGAAGAACGCGAACGCCCACGCCGCGGCGCCGGCGGCCCCGGCGGCGTACACGGGTCTGCGCCCGACCCGGTCGGACAGCGCGCCGAACGCGGGGATCAGCGCGAGCTGGAACGCCGAGCCGATCAGGACGGCCGCCAGCCCGGCGCTGCGCGGCAGCCCGAGCGTGTCGGTGATGTACGTCAGCACGTACAGCGAGAAGGTGTAGAACGCGACGTCGGTGCCGATCCGGGCGGCCATCGCGACCAGCAGCCCGCGCGGGTGCAGGCGCAGCACCTCGACCAGCGGCATCTTCGCCTTGGCGCCCGACTCCTCGACCTCGGCGAACAGCGGCGACTCGGTGATCGTCAGCCGGATCCACAGCCCCACCCCGACCAGCACGCCGGACAGCAGGAACGACACCCGCCACCCCCAGGACAGGAACGCCTCCTCCGACAGCGTGCTGTTGAGGATCCACAGCACGCCCGCGGCCAGCAGGTTGCCGGCCGGCACGCCGACCTGCGGCCAGCTCGCGTTGAGGCCGCGGCGGTCGGTCCCGCCGTGCTCCACCGACATGATCACGGCGCCGCCCCACTCGCCGCCCAGCCCCAGGCCCTGCAGGAAGCGCAGCGCGACCAGCAGGACGGGCGCGGCCACGCCGATGGCCGCGTACGTGGGCACGAGCCCGATCGCGAACGTGGCGGCGCCCATCAGCACCAGCGTGATCACCAGGACGTTGCGGCGCCCCACCCGGTCGCCGAAGTGCCCGAAGATCACCCCGCCGAGCGGCCGGGCGACGAACCCCACGGCGTACGTCGTGAAGGCCAGCAGCGTGCCGGTGAGCGACTCGAACTGCGGGAAGAACAGCTTGCCGAACACCAGTGCGGCGGCGGAGCCGTACAGGAAGAAGTCGTACCACTCCAGCGAGGTGCCGATGAGGCTGGCGACGATCACGCGGCGAGGCGAGGAGGAGGCCATTCCCCCCGCGTACCCCCGCCTGCGCCGCCGCACACCGATCGACGCATAGCTATTGGATGATCGGCTGCCTGTGCCCGCCGCCGGCCGGTGCCACGGTGAGGGCATGAAGACTCGACTGCTCCGTACGTTCCTGGTCGTCTGCGCTGCGCTCGTGCTGCCGGCGGCCGTCGCCGCGCCCGCGTCGGCCTCGCGCGGCGACCCGGCCCTGCAGGCCGCCCTGGACGACCTCGTCGCCGCGGGCGCCACCGGCGCGCTGGCCGTGGTCGACGACGGCACCCGTACGCTCCGGCTGACCAGCGGTGTGGCGAGGCTGCAGCCGCGGCAGCCGCTCACGCCGCCGGCCCGGTTCCGGATCGGCAGCGCCACCAAGACGTTCGTCTCGGTCGTGGCGCTGCAGCTCGTCGGGCAGGGCAAGTTGCGGCTGGACGACACCGTGGAGCGCTGGCTGCCCGGGCTCGTGCCCGGCGGCTCGGCCGTCACGGTGCGGATGCTGCTCAACCACACCAGCGGCCTGTTCGACTTCGCCGCCGACGAGACGTTCCTGGCCCGGTTCCTCGCCGACCCGACCCGGCGGTGGACGCCGCGCGAGCTCGTCGCCGTCGCCAACCGGCACCCGCCGACGTTCCCGCCGGGCGGCGGCTGGGCGTACAGCAACACCGGCTACGTCCTCGCGGGCCTGATCGTCGAGAAGGCTTCCGGGCGCGACCTGGAGCGGCTGGTCGAGCAGCGCATCCTGCGGCCGCTGCGGCTGAGCGCGACCGCCTTCCCCACCACGCCGCGGATCGCCGGCTACCACGCCCACGGCTACCTGCCCCCGTCGGTCAGCGGCGCGGGCTACGTCGACGTGACACCGCTAAGCCCCTCCGCGGTCTGGGCCGCGGGCGGGATGACCTCCAACGCCGCCGACCTGCGCGCGTTCTACGAGGCCCTGCTGCGCGGCCGCCTGCTCGCGCCGGCCCAGCAGGCCGAGCTGCTCCGGACCGTACGGGTGGCGCCGGGCTACGACTACGGCCTGGGCATCTATGCGCAGCAGTTCCCGTGCGGCACCGTCTGGGGCCACAACGGCGCCCTCCTCGGCTACATCTCCTGGACCTTCACCGACCGCGAGGGCCGGCGCAGCGTCGTGGTGATGATGCCCACGGAGCCCGACCAGACGCTGCTGACCGCGATGGAGGGACGCCTGCTGCCGGCCGCCGTGTGCCGCATGCTCTCGGCCGGGTGATCCGCCACGCCGGTCGGCGGCCGCGTCGCCACCCGGCGCCCGGGCCGCGTCTAGGGTCGGGACCGGGGTGGGAGGGATGCGGATGTCACAGGGACGGATCGCCCGCCGGCTGCGCGGTGTCGTCCGGCGGGAGGCCCGCGACCTGCTGCGCGGCGGGGAGCCCACGGCCGAGCTGCTGCGGCCGGTCGGGCCCGACGTGCCGACCGACGCGCAGGTGCTCGAGGTGCTCGACCTGTGCATGCAGGTGGGCGAGGTGCTGTTGTCCAGCGGCGAGCCCGCGGGCGAGACGTCCGCGACGATGACGCGGCTGGCCGCAGCCTGCGGACTGCCCACGGTCGACGTCGACATCACGTTCAACTCGATCACCATGTGCTGTCACCGTGGCAACGTGGCGGCTCCGGTGACCACGATGCGGCTGGTCAGCAACCGCACCACCGACCTGACCCGGCTGGCCCTGGTCACCCGGATCGTCGACCAGGTGAGGCGCGGGCGGATGACCGTCGAAGCCGCCTCGGCAGCCATGACCGAGGCGGTCAACGCCAGGCATCCGTACCCGCGCTGGGTGGCCACCGCCGGGTGGGGCGGGCTGGCCGCCGCGGTGGCCGTCCTGCTCGGCGGTACGGCCATGATCGCCCTGACCGCGTTCGCCGTCACCGCGTTCATCGACCGCCTGGGCCGCGTGCTGCGCCGGTGGGGCGTCGCGCCGTTCTTCCTGCAGCTCGCCGGGGCGCTGGTGGCCACCGTGGCCACGCTCGGGCTGTTCGGGGCCGGCGCGCTGCCCTCGGGCACGCAACCGTCGCTGGTCATCGCGGCCGGCGTCACGGTCCTGCTGTCGGGGTTGTCGGTGGTGGGCACCGTCCAGGACGCCATCTCGGGCCTCTACGTCACCGCGGCCGGCCGCGCGGCGGAGATCGCGCTGCTGTCGGCCGGGCTGCTCGCGGGCGTCATCCTGGGCCTGAAGGTGGGGCTGGTGCTCGACCTGACGCTGGACCCGTCCGAACCGGTGGCCGCGGACGTCGCCCGCTTCGGCCTGTCGACCGCGGCCGCCGCGACGTCGGCCGCCATGTTCGCGCTGGCCTGTTACACCCCGCTGCGCTCGCTGCCGGCCGCATTCCTGACCGGCGGCACGGCCTGGGCCTCGTACGGCGCCGTCACCCTGGTCACCGACCTCGGCTCGGTCGCCGCCACCGGCGTGGCGGCCACCGTCGTCGGGCTCGCAACCGGCCTGTCCCGGCGCGGCTCGGGGGCGCAGACGCAGGTCATCCTGCTGTCCGGGATCATCCCGCTGCTGCCCGGGCTCACCGCCTACCGCGGGTTCTACCAGCTGGCCACCCAGGACGTGGTGAACGGGCTGGTCACGATCATCCTGGCGCTCGCCATCGGCCTGGCGCTGGCGGCCGGCGTGGCTTTCGGCGACTTCGCCGGCGGCCCCCGTCGGCAGCCCGCCCGGCTGCGGGGCTGATCATCGCGTTCCGCTCGGCGCCCCCGCTGCGGGTCTCTACGGACGAGCAAGAGCCAGGCCAGGGGACGGAGCAGGACGGCGCGGGACGGCATAAGCGAGCCCGGCCACGGGGACGGGGCGAGCGAGCGGTCAGCGGCGGCTGAGGAGGTCGGCCACCTCGGTGCGGGAGGAGACGCCGAGTTTGCGCAGGATGTTGGAGACGTGGACGGCGGCGGTCTTCGGGGAGATGTAGAGACGGCGGGCCAGCTCGGTGTTGGTCAGGCCGTCGCTGATGAGGACGGCGACCTCGCGCTCGCGGGGGGTCAGCGCGGCGGGGCCGGTGTCGGCGGGGCCGTCGGGGGCGATGCCGAGCTGGGCCCGGACGTGGGCCAGCTGGGCGACGCGCCAGCCGCGCCAGCCGGAGAGCAGGGACTGGGCCTCGGCCGCGTGGGCGGCGGCCTCGTCGCGGTGGCCGGTGGCCAGCAGGCAGCGGGCGGCTCCGAGGCGTACGGTGCCCTGTTTGGCGGGGCCGAGGATGTCGGCGTCCACGATGGACTCGTAGCCGGCCAGCGCCTCGGCGTGCCGGCCGCGCGCCTCGGCGAGCTGGGCCTGGACGAGGGTGCGGTAGACGTCCCACAGGTCGCCGTCGAGCATCGCGGCGGCCATCTGTTCGAGCCGGGGCTGGGGCAGGCCCCCGGCCAGCGCGGCGGAGACCAGGTCGTGGGCCTGTTCGCCGCTGCGCCACGCCTGGCCGGGCAGGGCGGCCAGGAACGCGTCCAGGGCCGCCTCGGCGCGCGGGAGGTCGCCGAGGCGGCACGCCAGGTGGAAGGTGAGGCCGGGGACGGCGGTCGACGGGTTGTCGGGCAGCGCGGACAGGTCGGCGATGAGCTGCTCGACGCGGTCCAGCTCGCCGGCCTCCAGGTACAGCCCGGCCAGGAAGACGCCGTGGTAGTCGGCCCAGCGGCCGCGCAGCCGGAAGCCGCGGTTCTGCTCGCGGCCCTCCTCGAGCGCGGCGATCGCGGCGGCCAGGTCGCCGGTGCGCAGCGCGAGCCGGGCCCGGCCCTGGAAGTACGTGGCCACCGCCAGCGACTCCAGGCCGGCCCGCTCGGCGTCGGCCCGCATCCGTTCCAGGGTCTCGGCGTGCTCGGCCGGTGAGGCGGGCGGCAGGTCCATCGCCAGGATGTTCAGCGCCCGGGCGGCGAGCACCCACTCCCCCGCCTTCTCGGCCTCGTCGACGAGCGCGGCGAGGATCTCGCGGCCGGCCGGGGCCGTCTGGCGGCGCTCGGTGAGCGCGGAGCCCTTCTCGAGCAGCGCGGTCAGGCGGATGGCCGGCAGCCCGAACTGCTCGGCCAGCGCCAGCGCGCGGTCGCACCAGAGCAGCGCGGCGTCCAGGTCGTCGCGCAGGTACGCCGACTGGGCGACCGCGGTCATCGCCCGCGCCTGACCCTCACCGGGCGGCAGCTGCGCGATCAGCGTCTCGATCTCGTGCGTCAGCGCGCGCATCTCGTCGGTCTCGCGCGACTCCCAGGCGATGCGCACCAGCAGGTACAGCGACTCGGCCCGGTCGGCCGCCTCGGTGGCCAGGTCGCGCCAGCGCCGGCCGTAGCGCGACGCGTCGTCGAGCAGGCCGGCCAGCCACGACGCGCGGGCCGCGGCGCCGAGCAGGTCGGGGTCGTCGGGCACCTCGTCGAGGCCCATCTCGGCCAGCTGCAGCGCCTGGTAGGCCGAGCCGATCGACAGGTAGAGCGCCGCTCCCCGCCGGGCCGCCGCGACCATGTCGTCGTAGCGGCCCGCGCCACGCGCGTGGTGCGCCACCAGCGCCGGGTCCGACGATCCGCCGCTCAGGAGCGCGTCGAGCGCCGCCTCGTGCAGCCGGCGCCGCTGCCGGCCGAGCAGCTGCCCGGCGATCGCCTCGCGGACCAGCGCGTGCCGGAACGCGAACTCGTCCTCGCCCGACTCGACCAGCACGCCGCGCGTCACCAGGTCGCGCAGCACGGCGATGAGCTCGTCCTCGCCCGCGCCGGTCACGTCGGCGAGCAGGTCGAACGGGATGCGGTGACCCAGCACGGTGGCCGCCTCGACGATGCGGTGGCTGACCGGGTCGAGGTCGTCGACCTGGCGGCGCAGCACGTCGGCGAGGCTCCACGGCAGCGGCTGCTCGACCAGCGCCTCCACGTCGTGCCCGGGCAGGGCGCGCAGCAGCTCCTCGAGGAAGAACGGGTTGCCGCCGGTGCGCTGGTGCAGCGCGGTCACGGCGCGCAGCGGGGCCGGCGCGCCGGTGGCCGCCGCGAGCAGCGCCGCCGTCTGCCCGGCGGTGAGGCGGTCCAGGCGTACGTGGGTGACCGCGTGGCGCCGCTCGAGCCGCGCGAGCAGACCGGCCACCGGCTGGCGGCGGGTCACCTCGTCGGGCCGGTAGGTGCCGATGAGCAGCCGCGGCCCGCGCTGGTCGGCGAGCCGCTCGAACAGCGCGGCGCTCTCGGAGTCGGCCCAGTGCAGGTCCTCGAAGACGATGACCGCGGGCGCGTCGCCGATCAGGCCGGCCACGATCGCGAGGCCAGTGTGCAGCCGCTCGACCGGGCTGCGCCGGGCGTCGGCCAGGGCCGCCAGCTGCTCCGCGTCGACCCCCGGGCGTCCGTCGATGGCGTCGAGGAGCACCTCGTACGGCCGGGACAGCGACCCCGGCTCCGCCTGGCCCACCAGCACCACCGTCCCGTCCGGCAGGCCGGCGATCAGCTCGTGCACCAGCCGGGTCTTGCCGATGCCGGGCTCACCCGCGATCACCGCGATCGCCGGCTCACCCGACGAAGCGAGCTGCGCCAGCCGGCGCAGCTCGCTCTCGCGTCCGATCATCACCGGACCGGCACCGCCGCGGAGGTTTCGCACGACGCCAGGTTACCGGTGGGCCGGCCGCGCACGACCGGTGCTTTGCGCGCCTTGCGGGCCAGCCGCGCGATGCTCAGCAGGTGGTGCCGGTCGGCCTCCTCGACCAGCTCGCGGTGACGGTCGTTGGCCAGGGTCAGCATCAGGTCCGCGTGGTTCAGCATGGCTGTGTCTCCTTGTTCGGCCTCGGTGATGACTCCATACTCGGCCGCGGCAGGGGGTGGACACATCGGAATGACTTCCGTATTCCTGCTGGTCAAGGGTGCTTATCCGGGCCCGGCGGCGGCGTAGGTATACCTAGGCGGCCGGTTGGTCGATTAGCATGCGTCGATGCGACGTCGCCTGCTGACCGTCCTCGTGTCCGTGCTGGCCCTGCTCTCGGCGCCCACCGTGGCGACGGCCGCCGCCCTCGACGACCTGCTCACGCGCCTGCAGGCCATTCCGGGGCTGACGGTCGTCTCCGAGACCCAGCCCACCGGCTACCGGTTCTTCGTGCTCACCTATCGTCAGCCGGCCGACCACCGGCACCCCGGGGCGGGCACGTACGAGCAGCGGCTCACGCTGCTGCACCGCGACACCGACGCGCCGGTCGTGCTGTCCACCAGCGGATACGGGCTGCCCGCCACGCCGCGGGCGTCGCGCACCGAGCCGACCGTGCTGCTGGACGCCAACCAGGTGTCGGTCGAGCACCGCTTCTTCACGCCGTCGCGGCCCCGGCCCGCCGACTGGTCGGACCTGACCATCTGGCAGGAGGCCACCGACGAGCACCGGATCGTGCAGGCGCTCAAGGCGGTCTACTCCGGCAAGTGGATCCAGACCGGGGGCAGCAAGGGCGGCATGACGTCGGTCTACCACCGGCGGTTCTACCCCGCCGACGTGGACGGCGTGGTGGCCTACGTGGCGCCCAACGACAGCCTCAACGACCTCGACGGGGCGTACGACCGGTTCTTCACGACCGTGGGCGATGCCGCGTGCCGCAGCGCGCTCGACGGCGTCCAGAAGGAGGCTCTGAAACGGCGTGACCGGCTGGTGCCCCGGCTCGAGGCGGACGCGGCCGCGAACGGGTGGACCTTCGGCCGGACGCTGGGGACCGCCGACCGGGCGTACGAGATGACCGTGCTCGACACCGTGTGGGCGTTCTGGCAGTACCGGTCGGCCGCGGACTGCGCGGACGTGCCCGCCGCGACGGCCACCGACGCCGAGCTGTACGCGTGGATCGACGAGGTCGCCTCCTGGTCGTTCTACACCGATCAGGGGCTCGAGCCGTACTGGCCGTACTACTATCAGGCCGCCAACCAGCTCGGCTGGCCCAGCCTGCGCTTCGATCAGCTGCGCGGGCTGCGCCGCTACCCCGGCCTCTACACGGCGAACTCGTCGCTGCCCGCGGAGCTACGCTCCCGCCACAACCCACTGCCGATGATCGACGTGGACCTGTGGGTGCGCACGCTGTCGCAGCGGATGCTGTTCGTCTACGGCGAGAACGACCCGTGGGGCGCCGAGCGGTTCCGGCCGAGCCGCCGGGACTCGTACCTGTACGTCGCCCCGGGCGCGAACCACGGCGCGAACATCTCGCGGCTCGCCCCGGCCGACGCGGCTGAGGCCACGGCCACCCTGCGCCGGTGGGCGGGCGTGCCGGCGACGACCACCCTGCGCGGCACCGCCGACCTGCCCTTCGACGACATGCTGGAGAACCGCGGGATCCGATGATCCTTGACGAGATGGCGCAGAATGGGCGGATGCTTGCCAGGCGCATCGCCACCGTGGTGGCCACCCTGCTGGCCGTCGCCGGGGCCGGCGCCTGCGGGAGCGCCGCGGCCACCTCGGAGCGGCGGCACACCGAGCCCGCCGCGGTCGTGCCGGCGACCGGCGTCCGCACGCCGGGCCGCGACGTCCCGGCCGCCGCGCGCACCGAAACCGGCGTACGCCATGTGCCCTCCACCTTCCGGCTGCCGCCGGGCAGCCGGGTCACCGCGCTGTCCGACGCCGAGTCCGGCGCGTCGTTCACGCTGACCGCGCCGGACCCGGAGGCCGTGCTGTCGTTCTACCGCCGCGAGCTGCCGCTGGCCGCGTTCACCATCGTCGCCGACCGGGCCGAGCACGGCGCCACGAGCCTGACGTTCCAGGACGCGGACGGCTGGGCCGGCACCATCTTCGCCAGCACGCACCGCGTGACGGTCGCCGTCCGCCGCGCCTGACGCCCCGGCAGCCTCACCGCGTGCGGGGCAGGCGGAGGGTCGAGCGGCGGTGCCAGGCGATGAACACGAACAGCGCGAACAGCACCACGGGCGTCAGCACGAGCGCGCCGCCGTGCAGAATGAACGCCTGCGTGATGGCGGCCCCCACCATCAGCAGCGCCAGCCCGACCGCGGCCGGACCGGCCAAGCGGGGCACGAGCAGCCCGGCCCCGCCGGCCAGCTCGACCACGCCGATGAAGTAGCGGAACCAGGTGGCGGCGCCCATGTCGTCGAAGGTCTGCACCGCGGTGGCCTCGCCGGCCAGCTTGGGCCCGGCCGAGCCGACGATCATGAAGAGTCCGAGGAACACCTGAAGCCCCCACAGGGTGCGGTGCAGCCGACGGGCGGGCGATGCGGGGGTGACGCCGACGGTGGTCATGACAGTGGTCCTCTCGCGGGATCTGAAGAAGCAGTGGCACCCCTGAAGACCCGCGAGAGGCACCGAACTCATCGGCCGGTCGGCGCGAGTTTCGTCAGGCCGCGATCGAGGGCAGCAGGCTCTCGAGCCCGATCCAGATGCGGGCCGAGTTGTGCGAGTGCCACGCCGCCCCCGACCAGTACGTCCGGTTGCGGCCCTGCAGGGCGTTGAGCCGCGGGTAGAAGCCCGCGGCGATGTCGCCCGGCCCGACGCGCAGCTCGAACGGCGTGTGCCCGGCGTACGTGGCGAAGCCCTCGAACCGCACCGGGTACGTCCCCGCGGCGGCGACCCGCTCGATGCCGGCCCGGATCTCGCGGCGCACCACCGCGTCCGGCAGCGGCACGGGGCTGCCGTACTTGACGTTGTAGAGCCCGGGCACGGCGCTGGGCGCCACCATGTAGAGCCCCGGCAGCGGCGGCAACTGGTACGGCGTGCCGGCCGCGACGTTGTCGAGCCCCACGCCGGCCGGCAGCCCCGAGAGCCGGACGACCGCGGTGTAGTAGCCGCCCGCGGTGAACCTGCCGAACAGCGACCGTTCGACGTCGTCCAGATCGACCGCGGCCAGGTTGCGCACCAGCGGCGGGATCGTCACGAGCAGCTTGCGCGCCTCTATCAGCCGCGGGCCGCCCGGGCCCGCGGTCAGCACCCGCACGCCCGAGCGCGACCGCTCGACGTGCACCGCCCGGGTCCTCAACAGCACGTCGTCGCCCAGGTGCCGGGTGGCGCGCTCGTAGAGCAGGCTGTTGTTGCCGGCCGCCGTGGTGACGTAGCCGCCGCCGAGCAGCTTGCCGGCGACGCCCTGGCCGAACAGGTTGACCGCGTACAGCGCGGGCAGGCCCAGCAGGTCGCCGATGCCCTGCCCGTAGCCGAACACCAGCGGGACGATCGAGCCGAGGTCGTGCTTCGCGACGAAGTCCGCGAACGGCGCCATCAGCTCGGCCGGCGGCGGATCGGGCAGGTTCAGCACGGTGTCGATCGGGCCGAACCGGCTGATCTGCTCGTAGTAGGCGGGCAGCGCGACCGGCGCCGGCGGCGTGTAGTCGACCGGCCGGCCGGTGCGGAAGTCGACGTACGCCGTCGTGCCGCCCCCGCCGCCGCCGGAGAGCCGCACCAGGTCGATGTCGAACCGGCCGAAGTGGCTGCGGACGACCGGCTCGTCCTCCAGCACGACGACCCCGATGTCGATCGTCGCGCCGGTGGCCGGGTCGTGGTACGTCTCCGTGTGCCCGCCCAGCCGGCCCTGCGCCTCCACGACGACCACGCTGCGGCCGAGGTCGCGGAGGCGGACCGCGGCGTACGTGCCCGCCGAGCCGCCGCCGAGAACGCACACGTCCCGCTTCACCACCCGCGGGCTCGCGCCGCCGGCCACCAGCGGAGCGGCCGCCGCGGCACCCATCACACCGAGCATCTGCTTGCGTGTCAGACCCATGACAGCCCAAGGTATGCCCTTTCATCGATCTATGGGAGCACTGTGGACGAGAGTTTCCCGGCGGACACTAGATTCGGCGCATGATGCCGCCGCTGACCGTCGTGGTCGCCAGCTACCTCGAACCGGACCTCGTCGACCGCATCGCCGCCGCCGGGCCCGGCCTGGAGGTGCTCTACGACCCGGATCTCCTGCCGGCGCCGCAGTACCGCTGCGACCACGGCGGCCGCCGCCCCGAGCTCACGCCGGAGCAGGCCGGCCGGTGGGCGGGCATGCTGGCCGCCGCGGACGTCGCGTTCGACTTCGACTGGGAGCGCCCGGCCGAGCTGCCCCGGCGCGCGCCGGGGCTGCGCTGGGTGCAGGCGACCAGCGCCGGCATCGGCGGCTTCGTGCGGCGCACCGGCCTCGACCGCAGCGACATCGAGATCACCACGGCGGCCGGCATCCACGCCGTGCCGCTCGCCGAGTTCGCCGTCACCGGCGCGCTGCACTTCGTCAAGGGCGTGCCCGAGCTGGTCCGTCGCCGGCGCGCGCACGTCTACGAGCGGTACACCAGCGCGCAGCTGGCCGGCCGCACCGTCACCGTGGTCGGGCTGGGCGGGATGGGCCGCGAGGTCGTGCGCACCTTCCGCGCGCTCGGCACCCGGGTGGTCGGGATCGGCCGTACGCGGAAGGAGACCGAGCTCGACGAGGCGCTGCCCCGCACCGACGTGCTGGTGCTCTGCTGCCCGCTGACGCCCGAGACCGAGGGGCTGATCGGCGCGCGGCAACTGGCCCTGCTGCCGCGCGGCGCCGTGCTGGTGAACATCGCCCGAGGGGCCGTCGTGGACGAGGCCGCCCTGATCGAGTCCCTCCGCGCGGGTCATCTCGGCGGCGCCGCGCTGGACGTGTTCGCCACCGAGCCGTTGCCGGACTCCTCGCCGCTGTGGGACCTGGACAACGTGCTGCTCTCGCCGCACTCGGCGTCCACCGTGGCAACCGAGAACGCCGCGCTCACCGACCTGTTCCTCGACAACCTGCGCCGCTTCCGCTCCGGTGAGCCGCTGCGCAACCGCTACCACCGCGACCGCGGCTACTGACCGGCGCTTGCGTCTGTACCTACTAGTATGTAAGGCTGGCGGCATGGAAGCACGGGAGCGGCTGATCGTCAGCACCCAGGAGCTGTTGCGCGAGCGCGGCTACGTCGGCACCTCGCCCAAGGCCATCCAGCAGCACGCCGAGGCCGGGCAGGGCAGCATGTACCACCACTTCACCGGCAAGGCCGAGCTGGCCCGGGTCGCGCTGCAGCGGACCGCCGCGGCCGAGCGCGAGCGCGCCGAGACGCTGCTCGGCGGGCCGGGCAGCGCGCTCGACCGGCTGACCGGCTATCTGCGCCGCGAGCGCGAGGTGCTGCGCGGATGCCCGATCGGCCGGCACGCCCAGGACCCTGACGTGGTGGCCGACCCGTCGCTGCGGGCGCCGCTGGCCGAGACGTTCGGCTGGCTGCGCGAGCGGCTGGCCGGCATCGTCGCCGAGGGCGTCGCGTCCGGCGAGCTGCGGGCCGGCGTCGACCCCGACGCGGTGGCGTCCGCCGTCGTGGCCACCGTGCAGGGCGGCTACGTGCTGGCCCGGTCGGCGGGCTCACCCGAGCCGTTCACCGCCGCCACCGAGGGCGCCGTGCAGCTGCTCACCGCGCTCCGCCGATGAACAGAGAGGGATCTCCGTGCACGTCATGCAGTACGAACTGACCCTGCCCGCCGACTACGACATGACCGTCATCGAGCGCCGGGTGGCCGAGCGCGGCAGTGCCACCGACGCCTTCCCGCACCTGGGCCTCAAGGCGTACGCGGTGCGCCGGATCGGCCGGCACGGGTCGCCGGTCAACGCGTACGCGCCGTTCTACCTGTGGCACGACCCGGCCGGGATGAACGCGTTCCTCTACGGCCCGTTCCGCGCCATCGTCACCGACTTCGGCCGGCCCGCGGTACGGCACTGGGTGGGCGCGGCATTCCACCGCGGCCCGGCGTTCGGCGAGCAGCCGGTGTTCCTGACCCGCCGGCGGGTTCCGCTGCCCGCCGACGTGCTGCCCGGCGACGCGCTCGACGGACAGCTCGAGCCGCCGGCCGCGCGGGCGGGCCTGCACAGCGAGGCCGTCGCCGTCGACCCCGACCGGTGGGAGCTCCTGCGGGTCACGCTGTGGACCGCCGCCCCCGCCCGACCCGATCCCGGCGTGACCGGCTTCGACGTGCTGCACGCGTCGACGCCCCACCTGGAGCGGCTGGCCACCGGCCGGCTGTGGTGACGCACGCCCGTTCTGTACCTACTAGTATGTAAGGACTCGACCATGACCGAACGACTCGGCGCCGAGCTGCAGCCGGCCGTCCTCGACCGCGCCGCGGGCCAGGAGCTGCTCACCGCCATGCAGGACCCGCAGACGTACGCGGCCACGATCCCCGCCCTCGAGGAGCTGGCGCCCGGCTTCGCCGACTGGATCGTGACGTGCCTGTTCGGCGGCACCTACCAGCGCGGGGTGCTCTCCGCCCGCGACCGGCAGATCGCCACGCTCTCCGCGCTCGCCGTGCTGGGCTCGGTGGAGCCGCAACTGGTCGGCCACATCCGCACCGCGCTGCGGCTGGGCCTGCAGCCCCGCGAGGTCACCGAGGTCTTCGTGCACCTCGCCCCGTACGTGGGCACGCCCCGGGCGCTCGCCGCCCTGCGCTGCGCGCGGCAGGTGTACGGGCAATGAGCGTGGCCCGGACGGTGCTGGGCGACGTGGACCCGGCCGACCTGGGCGTCTGCGACGCGCACGACCACCTGTTCCTGCGCACCCCCCGGCTGCCCGGCGCCGAGCTCGACGACCCGGCAGCCGCCGCATCCACGCTGGGCGCGTTCGCCGCGGCCGGGGGCGGGTCGCTGATCCAGTGGACCCCGTACGGGCTGGGCCGGCACGCCGCCGGCCTGGCCGGCCTGTCGCGCGCGACCGGCGTGCACGTCGTCGCCGCCACCGGGCTGCACCAGGCCGTCCACTATGCACCGGAGGTCCTGGCCGCCGTGCTTCCCCGGCTGGAGGACCTGTTCGTCGCGGAGGTGACCGACAGCATCGTGGGCACCGGCGTACGCGCCGGACTGATCAAGGTGGCGGCCTCCCCCGCCGGCCTCGACGCCCACTCCCGCCGGGTCTTCGCCGCCGCCGCGACCGCCCACCACGCCACCGGCGCCCCGATCGGGGTGCACCTCGAGCCGGGCACGCCGGTCACCGACGTGCTGGCCGCGCTGTGCGGCCGCGGCCGGGTCGACCCGCGGCACGTCGTGCTGGGCCATCTCGAGCGGTACGCCGACCCGGCGGCCGTCCGGGCGGCGCTGGACGCCGGCACGTTCCTCGCCCTCGACGGCCCGTCCGCCCGCCACCCCGAGGCGAGCGCCCGGCTGCCGCGGGTGCTGGCCGCCGTGATCGACGGCGATGGCGGGGACCGCCTGCTGCTGGGCGCCGACACCACCGCGACCGGGACCGGGCCGGGCGCCGCCCACCTGCTCACCACGCTGCGGCCCATGCTGCACGCCCGGTTCGGCGCGGAGTGCGCCGACGCGGTGTTCGTGACGAACCCGCGCCGGGCGTACGTCCTCAACCGGCCCGCCCGGGAGGGGGCGTCCCATGGGTCGGCCGAGGCCGGCAGGTGACGCGGTCATGATCTGCCCGCCGAGGCGTTCGTTCCGTGCGCGGCGCGTTCCTGGTCGCGATGGACAGCCGCTCGCGGCAGCCTTTCCCGGCGGCCTCTCGCGGCGACCATTCGCGGCGGCCTCTCGCGGCGGCCTCTCACGGCGGCCTCTCACAACCCGGCCGGGGCACCGCGGTCCGACCGCGGTTTCACGAGGTCGCGCCGGACGGGCAGTCAGGCGACCCGGTGGCCGCAGGCACGGCCGAGCGCGGCGGGCAGTGCCCCGGGCCGCGGCGGGCTGTCCTACGGTCGGCGAGTTCGTCGAGGACCTGCCGCAGCTCGGCCTCGGTGCCGACGAGATCCGCGCCGTGCAGCCGCTTGCCGTCGCGATCCAGCGCGACGGTGTGGTGGCCCAAGTGCCGACATCGGTCATCGTCATGCAGCGCACCGCCCCCGTTAAATTTTTGATCGTCCACAGCCGGGGACTGCGGTCGCCCGGCCTGGCATGACTCACTGCCAACGTTGTACGGATGATCCGGGGGGTGTTGTCACCGGGCCGAGTGGCGTCGGCGGACCGCTGATAGGGACACGACCGCCTGGCATGTTGAGGCAGGTCTGCTCGTAACGTGACTGCCGACAGTCGACGCCGGACCGGCGATCGAGCTGATAGGCGACGTCGCTGCTGTCGCGCTGCGGCGGCCCGGCCGGGATGCGCAAGGCCGGCCGTTCGAAGCTGCTGGAGATCGCCTCGAAGAACGCACCTCGCCCGGGCGAACGCCTCGTCACTCAGATCCTGGCCGCCCTGGACGAGCAGACCGTGACCGTTCCCGGGACCAGCGCGGCGGAGAAGATCCTCCCGCGCTGGCTGACAGCCTCCGTGGCGTTCCCACCAGCGGGATCAGGTCGCTGGTGAGGTCGAAGGGATCCTCGATGCGCACCCTCTTGCCCGGGTCCTGACCTCGATGCCCGGCATCGGGATCGGGGCCGCAGCCCGAATCCTGCTCGAAGCCGACGATGGCGTCGCCTTCCCCACACCGGGCACCCGGCCGCCTACGCCGGTCTGGGCCCGGTCACCCGCCGCTCCGGCATCTCCATCCGCGGCGAGCACCCACCCAAAGGAGGCAACAAACGCGCCTTCTTCCTCGCCGCGTTCGCGTCTCTCGCGCACCCACCCTCACGGGCCCACTACGACCGCAAACGAGCTCAACGCAAACGCCACAACGCCGCCCTCATCCGCCTCGCCCGACGGCGGGCCGACGTCCTGTTCGCCATGCTCCGCGACCAGCAGCCCTACCAAACCCGGCCGACAGAACACGCCCCCGCCGCTTGACGAAATCCACAGGGACACCCCCGCGACGTGTCACCGAACTCGATCGCGAGCCCGGCTGACCACGTGGGCGGGCCGGTGGCGGCCGGCACCGCTTCGCCGTTGAAGAAGGCCGCGACCCGAGCTGCCGTGGTCGGCGCCGCCCGGCCCGGCGACACCAACCCCGGAGCATGCCTGCGACAGGGGAGGTGAGTCATACCGGGCCGGGCGAACGAGCGGTCCCTGGCTCAGGACGATCCGAGAGTGACCGGGGCTGACGCTCGCCGGCGCCACCGCCGAGCCTCACCCCACGCCGGTGCGGGAGCGCGAGCCGGCACCCGCGGGCGGGCGGTCGAGGCTTGCGCGGCGCAGGCGGCGGGCCCGGACGGCGCACACGACGGCGACCGTCACGATCCACAGTGCCCAGCCGAACTGGCCGCCGAACCAGAACGGGTACAGCGCGGACCAGGCCGTCACGATGCCGACCGTGCCGATCACCGCGGAGGCCGCCACGAGCGCGGTCGCCCAGGTGAGCCAGCGGGGAAGGAACGCGGCGAGCGCGGCGGCGGCGAGCACCAGGGCCGTGGGCGCCATCGCCAGGTCGCCGAGGAAGTGCGTGACACCGCCCAGCGCGTACCAGCCGCGCAGCGTGGCGTCGTCGATCTCGTCGAGGCGTACGCCGATCAGGCCCGGCAGCAGGCGCAGCATGCCGTCCACCACCGCCATCAGCAGGTAGTGGACCGCCAGCAGCAGCCCACCGGCGAGGAACAGACCCGCCAGCAGGGACGCCGGGCGCCGGTTGCGGATCAGCTGGGCGACCGCGGCGACGAACACGACGAACAGCACCACGCCGGCGAGCTCGGCCGCGGCCCCCACGCGCAGCGCGACGTCGTTGGCGGCCACGTGGTCGCGGATCTGCGCCGCGGTGGCGGTGGCGGGCGACGGGCCCTCCGCGGGCACCAGCCACGCGCCGAGGAAGAACAGGATGCCGGACACGGCGGCTGCGAGGCAGGGCCGCCGGTCGGCCGGGTCGAATCCGGTGTCGGTAGTCATGACGCCAGCCTGGGCCCGTACGCCCGCCGGGTCGTCGGCCGCAATGCCGATCGGCCTCATCCCAACTGATGAGGAACGCCCGCGGGCGGCGGGTCTAGGGTTTTCCCATGCGGATGCGCCGGACGCAGCCGACTCTCACGGACGCCCTGCTGGCGGCCGCGCTGACCGCGGGCATCTGTTACGAAGCCGCGCTCGCCTGGGACAGCACGCCGGCTCCCGCGTACGTCCTCACGCTCGACGCCCTGTGTTCCGTCGTCTTCGCGTGGCGGCGGATCCGCCCGGTGGCCGCGGCCGTCGTGATCGGCGTGGCCACCGGGGGGACGCTGATCGTGGCGCCGGTGCCCGAGAACCTCTCGCACACGCTGACCCTGCTCGGCGCCGGGTACGCAGCGGTGGTCTACGCCCGCACGGTGCGCGGCGGGCTGGCCGGCATCGCAGCGATCACGGGCGGGGTCGCCGTGCACGGCTACCTCGACTACAGCGAGAGCACGATGGCCGCGGCCGTGGCAGCGTTGTGGATGGCGCTCACCTTCGTGGTCGGCTTCTCGGTGCGCCGGCACGCCGAGCGGGCCGCCGACTACGCCCGGCGCGCGGTGCTCGCCGAGCTGGCCCGCGACCGGCACGCGGCGGCGGCCGTGGCCCTCGAACGCACCCGCATCTCACGGGAGCTGCACGACGTCATCGCCCACGCGATCAGCGTCATCATCCTGCACGCCCGCGGCGGCCGCCGGATGCTGACCGTCGACGTCGCCGAGTCCCGCGAGGCCTTCGCGACCGTCGAGGAGGTCGCCGAGCAGGCGCTGGTGGAGATGCGCCGGCTGCTCGGGGTGCTGCGGGCCACCGACGAGGAGGCCGATCTCGCGCCCCAGCCCAGCCTGCGGCACCTCGACGCCCTCGTGGCCCAGGCCGCACGCCCGGACCTCGACATCCGCGTGCGCACCGAGGGCGACCTGACCGGCCTGCCGCCCGGGGTGGACGTGACCGGATACCGGATCGTGCAGGAGGCGCTGACCAACGTCCTCAAGCACGCGGACGCCGGTTCGGTGCACATCGCCGTCGCCGTGACCCCGGCGGCGCTGACGCTGGAGGTCGTCGACGACGGCACGGGAGCAGGCGCGGCGGCCAGCGCGGGCTACGGCATCCTCGGCATGCGCGAACGAGCGGCGCTGTTCGGCGGCGAGCTCGCCGCGGGCCCGCGGCCGGACCACGGGTTCACCGTCTCGGCGACCCTGCCGCTGACCGGGGCGGCGTCGTGATCCGGGTGCTGCTCGCCGACGACCAGCGGCTCGTCCGGGCCGGCTTCCGCATGATCCTGCGCGCCGAACCCGACCTCGAGGTGGCCGGCGAGGCGGGCGACGGCGTCGAGGCGGTCGAGGCCGCCCGCCGGCTGCGCCCGGACGTGGTCATCATGGACATCCGCATGCCGCGGCTCAACGGCATCGAGGCGACCCGGCAGATCGTCCGGCAGCCGCACCCGCCGCACGTGCTCGTGGTCACTACCTTCGACCTCGACCGGTACGTGTACGAGTCGCTGCGCGCGGGCGCGGGCGGCTTCCTGCTCAAGGACGCCCCCGAACGCCAGCTCACCTCCGCCATCCGCACGGTCGTCGACGGCGTCGCGCTGCTCGCGCCCGACGTCACCCGCCGCATGCTCGACGCCTTCGCCGGCCGGATCGAGCCCGGCCGCCCGCCGCCCGGGCTCGACGCGCTGACCGGCCGCGAGGTCGACGTGCTGCGGCTCATCGCCCGCGGCCGCTCCAACGCCGAGATCGCCCGGGAGCTGTACCTCAGCGACGCCACGGTCAAGACCCACGTCGCTCACATCCTGGCCAAGCTGGGCCTGGCCAGCCGCACCCAGGCCGCCGTCGTCGCGTACGAGACCAAGCTCGTCGTCCCCGGACAGCGGCCCGGGCCCGGACCCTAGGCGGGCAGGGTCACCTGCTGCGGGGCCGTGCGGCGGGTGGTGGTGCCGTCGCCGAGCTGGGCGTTGTCGTTGTTGCCCCAGCACCACAGCGTGGCGTCGGTGCGGTACGAGCAGACGTGGTACCCGGCGGCCCCGTTGGGCGTCCACGTGGTGGCGGTGCCGATGCGCGTGGGGGCGTACCGGTGGGTCGTCGTGCCGTCGGCGAGCTGGCCCGAGGCGTTGTTGCCCCAGCACCACAGGCTGCCGTCGGTGCGGGTGGCGCAGGCGGTGTCGAAGCTGGCGTCGACGCCCGTCCAGGTGGCGACGGAGCCCACCTGCGCGGGAGCGACCTGGTACGCGCCCGTCGCGCCGAGCTGGCCGTACCCGTTCTCGCCCCAGCACCACAACGTGCCGTCGGTGCGGGTCGCGCACGTGAACAGGTAGCCCGCGGTCACCTCGGACCACGTCGTGGCGGTGCCCACCTGGGTCGGCACGGTCTTGTAGCCGAGCGCGCCGGTGCCGAGCTGCCCGGTCGAGCTGTCGCCCCAGCACCACAGCGAGCCGTCGGTGCGGGTGGCGCAGGTGTGCGCGTAGCCGGCCGTCACGCTCGCCCAGGTGGTCGCCGTGCCGACCTGGAGCGGGGTGGTCGCGGTGTAGACGGCGGCGCCGTCGCCCAGCTGGCCGAAACGGTTGAAGCCCCAGCACCAGAGCGTTCCATCCGTACGGGTGGCGCACGTGTGGCTGTCGCCGGCGCTCACGCTCGCCCACGTGGTCGCCGTGCCGACCTGCACGGGAGCGGTCCGCCGGCTGGTGGTGCCGTCGCCGAGCTGGCCGCGGGTGTTGCTGCCCCAGCACCACAGCGTCCCGTCGGTGCGGACTCCGCAGTTGTAGCTGGTGCCGCCGTCGACGGCAGCCCAGGAGGAGGCGGTGCCGACCCGTACGGGGGCGGTCCGGTTGGTGGTGGTGCCGTCGCCGAGCTGGCCGCTGTAGTTGCCGCCCCAGCACCACAGTGCGCCGGTACGGATGGTGCAGGTGTGCGAGTAGCCGGTGGACACGGTCGACGGCGCGGGAGCGGCCGCGGCAGCCGGGCCGGCCACCGCGCCGATCCCGATCACCGTCATGGCTGCGGTGATGACGGTCATGACGATTCTTCTCACGTGCTGACTCCTCCTCGATGAACGCGAAATCATGGCCGGGTGACATCAGCCCGGATCGCCCTGCTCGCCACCGCCGCCGCCCACCTGGGTTTCCAGGCCACCGTGACCGCCGTCGTCTATCCGGCGCTGGCCCGGGTGCCCGCCGCGCAGTGGGCCGCCGCCCACCGCGCCCACACCCGGGCGATCACCCCGGTGGTGGTCGTCGTCTACGGATCCCTGCTCGTGGCCTGCGGGTGGGCGCTCTGGTCGGGGCCGGACGCCGCGACGTGGGTGGCGATCGCCGCGACCGGCGCCGCGATGGCCGTGACCGCCTTCGCCGCCGCACCGGCGCACGGCCGGCTCGGCCACGGCCACGACCCGGAGCGGCTCCGCCGGCTGCTGCGCGCCGACCGCCTGCGAGCGGCCGCGGCGGCGGTGGCCCTGGTCGCCGCGCTGCTGTGACCCTCCCGCGCGCTGCTGTCGCCCACCCGCGGGCCGCTGTCGCGCACCCGCGCGCTGCTGTCGCCATCCCGCGCGCTGCTGTCGCCCACTCGCGCGCCGTTGCGGGTCACTCGGCGGCGCACGGGGAGCCGTTCAGCGTGAACGCAGCGGGCCGCGGGTTGCTGCCGGAATGCGAGCCGTTGAAGCCGAAGCTGACCGTCGCGCCGGGGGCAAGGGAGGCGCTCCAGGCCTCGCCGGTGGCCGTGACCGCCGAGCCGCTCTGGGTGACCCGCGCGGACCACGCCTGGGTGACCGTCTGCCCGGCGCCGAACGTCCAGGTCAGCGTCCACGGGTTGACCGCCGCCGCCCCGGTGTTGGTCAGCGCCACCGTGCCGGTGAAGCCGGAGCTCCAGTCGTTGGTCGTGTACCGCACCTTGCACGACGCGGACGGCGTGGTCGGGGTGGGCGTCGGCGTCGGTGTCGGCGTGGGGTCCGGGGCGTCCGCATAGGACAGCCCGTACCCGTACGGGAACAGGGGTGTCTTGCCGTCGCCGTCGTTGATCGGTTGCTGCGCCGCCGACTGCATCCACGTCACCGGCAGCTTCCCGGTGGGCGCGTAGTCGCCGAACAGCACGTCGGCGACCCCGCCGCCCTCGGTGCCCGGCAGCCACGCGGCGACCAGCGCGTTCCAGGCGCCGATCTCCGAGGCGATGTCGAGCGGCCGGCCCGAGACCAGCACCACGACGACCGGCACGCCCGTCGCGCGCAGCCGGGCCAGCGTGGCGAGGTCGGTCGCGTCGAGGCCGAGCGAGCCGGGACGGTCGCCCTCCCCTTCCGCGTACGGCGTCTCGCCGACCACCGCGATCGCCGCGCGGTACGAGCTGTCGATGCCCGTGCCGTCGCGGTTGTAGGTCACCGTCGTGCCGCTGCCCACAGCCGCGCGGATGCCCGCCAGGATCGACGTGCCCGGCACCGTGTTGCCGCTCGCGCCCTGCCAGCTCAGCGTCCAGCCGCCGCTCTGGTTGCCGATGTCGTCCGCGCTCTTTCCCGCCACGAAGATCTTGCCGCCGGTCTTGGCGAGCGGCAGGATGCCCCGCTTGAGCAGCACCTGCGACTGGCGGACGGCCTGCCGCGCGAGCGCCCGATGCTCCGCGCTGCCGATCGTCGAGGCGTAACTGCGGTCCGCGTACGGCTTCTCGAAGAGTCCCAGCTCGAACTTCTTGGTGAGGATGCGCCGGTTGGCGTCGTCGACGCGCGCCGCCGGGATCTGCCCGCTCTGCACCGCCGCGCGCAGATAGCCGGCGAACGCCTTCCAGTCGGCCGGCACCATCGCCATGTCCAGCCCCGCGTTGAACGCCGTCACGATCTCGGCCTGGGTGAACCCGCGCTGCCCGTCGAGCTGGTCGACGGCCGCCCAGTCCGACACCACGAAGCCGGTGAACCCCAGCTCGCCCTTGAGCACATCGGTGACCAGGTATTTGTGCGCGTGCAGCTTGGTGCCGTCGAAGCTGGAGAACGACAGCATCACCGAGCCCACGCCGCGCTCGACCGCGGCCCGGAACGGCGGCAGGTGCACGGCCCGCAGCTCGGCCTCGCTGATCTGCGTGTTGCCCTGGTCGACGCCGCCCGTGGTGCCGCCGTCGCCGATGTAGTGCTTGGCCGTCGCGAGCACCGAGGCGGGCCCGTCCAGCCGGCTGCCCTGCAATCCGTCCACGACCGTGGTCATCGCGGTCGCGAGCTCCGGCTTCTCGCCGAACGACTCGTACGTCCGCCCCCACCGGTCGTTGCGGGCCACGCACAGGCACGGCGCGAACGTCCAGTCCTGCCCCGCCCCCGTCACCTCCTCGGCCGTGGCGCGCCCGATCCGCTGCACCAGCGCCGGATCACGCGTCGCGCCCAGCCCGATGTTGTGCGGGAAGATCGTCGATCCCGGCACGTTGTTGTTGCCGTGCACCGCGTCGATGCCGTACAGCATCGGAATCTGCAACGGCGTCGCGAGCGCGCCGCGCTGGTAGCTGTCGTACATGTCAGCCCACCCCGCCGGCGTGTTCGGCGAGGGCGCCGAGCCGCCCCCCGAGAGCACGGACCCCAGCCGGTAGGTGGTGATGTCCGCGGCCGTCGTCACCCCCCGCTCGGTCTGCATCATCTGCCCGACCTTGTCGTCGAGCGTCATCCGCCCGAGCAGGTCCGCGACGCGGGTCGCCACCGGCAGCGACGGATCCTGATAGGGCAGCACGGCCGCAGCACGGGCGGGCGCCGTCACACCCATTGTGAGCAGGCCGGCGACCCCGGCAAGCGCGGCCGCCACTCGAATACGGGCCGTTCCGGACAGACGCATAGCGGGGAGTCCTCACGCCGTTGGAGACATCGACAGTCATCGTGACATGGGAGCGCTCCCATTACAACGCTGTGTCCACCGTGTGAACCCGTCCCGCTCTCCGCCCGGCCCGCATCCTTCGCGGAATGCTCGGCGATACCCTCGGCCACGCGGCTCCCGTGCCACGTGTGACCGGCGGCCGGCGCCGGGTTGCATCAGCGGGCGGCGCACCTTCGGCGTCTCGCGGTCGCCACCGCCGCTCCAAGGAACCCGCAATTTCGCCACGCCGCCAGTCCCTTGCGGCGGCAGCCGATAGCGCATCCGCCATCGCCGCCCGTAGCCCGGCTCGAGATACCCACCTCGGCTGACTCCCGATGAACGCGCTCGCCCTGCCGCCCGTAGCCCGGCTCGAGATACCTACCTCGGCTGACTCCCGATGAACGCGCTCGCCCTGCCGCCCGTAGCCCGGCTCGAGATACCTACCTCGGCTGACTCCCGATGAACGCGCTCGCCCTGCCGCCCGTAGCCCGGATGGAGATCCCGCTCTCGTCGCCCAGCTCAAGACGGCTGCCGTGCCGAACCCGCCGACGCGGGTCGCCATCAACGAGCCGCCGCTGCCACCCGTCGTACCGCTCACTGCCACAACGCATCCTAGGAGGCTAGGCTGTCAGTTGCGCCGACCGTTGTTCCCCGATCGGCGGCGCTCGACGACTGCCGCGGCGTCGTAAAGCTGGGGCATGAAGCGTTCACCGCGTGTGACTTCGCCATTGAGGCACTGCACAAGCACTGACCTGCCGAGGATCGGTCGCCCTGGGCGGACAGCCGGTCGAGTCAAGAGCAAGTCCCAGTACGGGCGCTGTCACGTCCGCTCTTGTGCGCGCCGGCCACGGCGGCAGGACACGGTGTCGGCGTCGCCGGAGGTGGCGACGACGGGTCGGGAGCGTCGGCGCGCTGAGCACCGCCACGTCGACCGGCGCGCGATGAGCACCGGGCCACGTCGACCGGCGCGCGATGAGCACCGGGCCACATCGGGCGGCGCGCGTTGACCCGGGCCGTCCGGCGGAAGGACGGTCTGCCCGGTTCGCGACGCCGGCGTGCTGAGCGTGCTCGGCGGCCGCTACCGCTCCTGACCGCCGGCGGCAGCCGGCGGGGAACGCCGCGACGAGGCGGCGGCCGATGCCGACCGGCGCCCCGGAATGCCACGACGAGAGGCGGCGGCCCGAGTCCGACCGGCGGCCCGAAATGCCACGACGAGAGGCGGCGGCCCGAGTCCGACCGGCGGCCCGAAATGCCACGACGAGAGGCGGCGGCCCGAGTCCGACCGGCGCCCCGGAATGCCACGACGAGAGGCGGCAGCCCGCTCCCGACCGGCGCCCGGGGACGCCGGGACGAGGCGGCCGGTCAGCTCCCGGCATAGCGCAGCACCTCGTCGACCAGGCGGGCGGTCGCCTCGTCCGCGAGCGAGTAGAACAGGTGACGGCCGGCGCGGCGGCGGCGGACCAGGCCTGCGGTGGTCAGGTGGCGCAGGTGGTGGGCGACCGAGGTCTGGTGCACGCCGAGCGCCGCGGCCAGCGCTGTCGGGGTGGTTTCGCCGCCGCGCAGGAGGACGAGGATGTGCAGGCGGTGTTCGTACGCCAGGCCTCGTAACGCCTCCACCGCGCGCGCCAGGGCGGCGCCGGTGACGGCCGTCATGCGTGGACCGCGGGACGGGGGCGCAACCGCGTGGCCGACCAGGACACGAGGACCACCGCGGTCGCGGTGAGGGAGATGCTCGCTCCCGCGGCGACGTTCCAGCGGGCCGACAGTGCCAGGCCCAGCAGGCCGCTGCCCACGCCGAAGGCCACGGCCAGCGCGGTGACCACGGGCAGGCGGTCGGACCACAGCCGGGCCGCGGCGGCGGGCGCGACGAGCAGTGACACGGCGAGGATCGTGCCGACGGCGGGCACCAGGGTCACCACGACGACCTCCAGGGTCAGCAGCAGCACGACGTCCCACGCGCCGGTCCGCACGCCGGCGGCCTCGGCGCCGGCGCGGTCGAAGCCGATGTGCAGCAGCGGACGGGCGCCGCCGGCCAGCACCGCAGCCACCACGACGAGGGCGAGCGCGGTGATGACCAGGTCCCGGCCGCCGACGGTGAGGACCGAGCCGACCAGGAACGAGGAGAGGTCGCGGCTGAAGCCGGGCTGGGTCGCCACCAGGCCGGCGCCCAGCGCGAACCCGGCGGACAGCACCACGCCGGTGGCGGCGGAGGCGTCCTGGCCGCGGCGCCGGGACAGGGCCGCCACCCCGAGCGCGACGAGGCCGCCGGCGACCACGCCTCCGAGCAGGATGTTGACGCCGACGATCGAGGCCGCGACGACGCCGGGGAAGGTCGCGTGGGTCAGCGCCATCGTGAAGAACGACAACCGGCGCAGCACGACCTGCACGCTGACCAGCCCGGCCAGCGCGCCGGCGAGGACGACCTCGGCGGCGGCGCGGTGCAGGGCGTCATCCCACCAGTTCATGCGGCGAGGTCCTTTCGGAGGTGACCGAGGGGCGGGCGCGCAGCAGCCGTACGGGAAGGAGCAGCACGTACGCCGCGACGAGCAGCAGGACGACGGCCGACGCCGAGGTGAGCGCGACGCCGTGACGCAGCGACGCGGTCCAGCTCAGCAGCAGCCCGGCGTAGCCGGCGCCGGCGATCAGCAGGGTGCCGAGCACCGCCATCACGGCGAGGCGGCCGGTCACCATCCGCGCCGCGGCGGCGGGCACGATCAGCAGCGCGACGACCAGGATCGTGCCGACCGCGCGCACGGCGGCGACCACGACCAGCGCGACGAGCAGGTTGAGCCACAGGTCGAGCCACGCGACCCGGTAGCCGGCAGCGGCGGCGCCGGCCGGGTCGAACGACCGGAACAGCAGGGCCCGGGCGCCGATCAGCAACGCGACCAGCACCAAGACGGCCAGCACCGCGGTCTCGGCGAGCTGCCGGGGCGTCACGGTCAGGAGCCGTCCGAAGAGGAACGACGTGAGATCCGAGGTGTACGAGGACCGGCGCGACACCAGCACGACGCCGAGCGAGAACATCGCGGTGAGCACGACGGCCGTCGCCGCGTCGTCGGACACGCGGCCGCGGGTCAGCACGGTCAGCACGACCGCGGTGAGGACGGCGGCGACCAGCGCGCCGGCGAGGACGCCCTCCAGGCCGCCGGCGACAAAGCCGATCACCACGCCCGGGAAGACGGTGTGGGTGAGCGCGTCCGAGGCGAACGACAGCCGGCGGACGAAGACGAAGACGCCGACCGGGCCGCACGCGAGTGCCAGCAGCACGATCTCGGCCAGGGCGCGGCCCATGAACGGCAGCGTGAACGGCTCGATCACGGCTCGACCAGCATCGTGACGCCGTCGGGCAGGTCGACGGCGTGACCCCCGTACGCCCGGCGCAGCCGCTCGGCCGTCAGCGTCTCCTCCGGCGTGCCCACCGCCCACTGCCGCCCGTTGAGCAGGCACACCTGGTCGGCGAGGTCGCGCGCCACCTGGAGGTCGTGCGTGCTGAGCACCAGCGCGGCGCCCGCGCGGCTCAGCTCGCGCAGCACGGCGACGATCGCCTCCTGGCTGACCGCGTCGACCCCGTTGAACGGCTCGTCGAGCAGCAGCAGCCGCGGCTCGGCGGCGAGGGCCCGGGCCAGCAGCACCCGCTGCCGCTGCCCGCCGGAGAGCGTGCCGAAGCGGCGCCCCGCCCGGTCGGCCAGGCCCACCCGCTCCAGCGCGTCGGCCACCGCGCGGCGGTCCGGCGCCCGGGCGGGACGCCACCAGCCGATCCGGCGGTAGCGGCCCATCATCACGACCTGCCGCACGCTCACCGGGAAATCCGCGTCGAGCGCGCCGGTCTGCGGCACGTATCCGGTGCGGCCGCGCGCGGCTGCCGGGCTGTCACCCAGCACGGTGGCCTCGCCGGCGAGGATCGGCACCAGCCCGAGCACCGACTTGATCAGCGTGGACTTGCCCGCGCCGTTCGGCCCCACCAGCGCGAGCCGCTGCCCCGGCTGCAGGTCGAGGTCGACGTGGGTCAGCACCGGCGTACGGTCGTAGCCCGCGCTCACCCCCGCGTACCGCAGGGCGGACATCTCAGCCACCGAGCGCCGCGACGATGACCTCGGTGTTGTGCCGCTCGGCGCCCAGGTAGGTGCCCTCCGGCGTACCGGGTGCTCCCAGGCTGTCGCCGTACAGCGCGTCCTCGCCGCCGACCACCTTCACGCCGGCCTGCCGGGCGATGGACTCGGCGCTCTTCGGGGGCAGCGAGCTCTCCGTGAAGATCGCCTTCGTGCCGGTCGCCCTGATCTTCGCGACCAGGTCGGTGAGTTGCCGCGCGGACAGCTCCGCGGACGTGTCGAGGCTGGGGATGACCGAGCCGACGAACGCGAGCCGGTAGCGGTCGACGTAGTAGCCGAACGCGTCGTGGTTGGTGACGAGCTTGCGGTCCGCGGCGGGCACCTTCGCGAACGCCGCCTCGTTCTCGGCGTCCAGCAGGTCCAGTTCCGAGGCGTACGCGGTGAGGTTCTTCGCGAACGCGCCGGCCCTCGCCGCGTCGGCCGCCGCGAGCCCCTTCTCGATGTTCGCGACCATGATCTTGGCGTTGCGCGGGTCGTGCCAGATGTGCGGGTCGTGCTCCTGGCCGGCGTGCTCCTCCTCGTCCGCGTGCTCCTCGCCCTCTTCGTGCTCGTGGCCGCCCTCGCGCAGTTTCACGCCCTGGCTGGAATCGATGACCGCGCCCCGGAACCCGGAGGCCTCGATGGTGCGGTCGAGCCATTCCTCCAGCCCGACGCCGCTCTTGACGACCACCTTCGCCTCGGCGATCGCCTTGATGTCGGCGGGCGTCGGCTCGAAGTCGTGCGGGTCCACGTTCGGCTTGATGATCTGCGTCACCGAGACGTCGGACCCGCCGATGTTCCGGACGAAATCCGCGACCTCGGGCGTGGTCGCCACCACCGCGAGGGCCGTGCCGGCCGAGGCAGCCGACGCCGCGGCCCGGTCGCTGCCGCCGTCGCCGCAGCCCGCCAGGACCGTCGCCGTGGCGGCCGCAGCCGCGACCCAGGAAATGCGCTGCCGGTGTTTCATCAATTCCACTCCCGTCGCTGAGGAGCAGAACGATAATCGTTTTCGAAATTAATCGTCTAATGGCAAGATGGCCATTTTCATTCATTCTGATGCGCGCATACGGCCGGTCCATCGAGAAAGCCGGCCGCGCCCGCCGGTGGGAACAATCGGCGGGCGCGGCGGCTCGGGGCTCAGGAGGCGCGGCAGGCCGGCGTGGCCGTGGGGCCGGAACCGGTGCCCTGGAAGCCGAACTCGGTGGAACCGCCGGCGGGGATCTGCCCGTTGTAGGCGACGTTGCCGAAGCTGACCGTGCCGGACGTTCCGCTGCCCGTCGCGCTCCACACGCCGGTGAGCGCGCTGCCGCCGGGCAGGGCCACGGTGACGGTCCAGCCGTTGACCGCCGAGGATCCGGCCCGGACCCGGACCGTGGCGACGTAGCCGCCGTTCCACGAGTTGAGGGACACGGTGGCGCTGCACCCGGCCGACGGGACGCTGGTCGGCGTGCTCGTCGGCGAGCTGGTCGGCGTGGTGGTGCCGCCGGCGTTGAGGGCGTTCAGGACCGAGGTGTACGCGGCCTTGCGGTTGCCGGAGCCGTCGAACAGCAGCGGGTTGTCGCCGGTGCGCCAGGAGTCGGTGTCGCGGATGCCCCAGACCGTGATGCCGGTGCAGCGGGCGACGGCCAGGCACGCCCGCGTGACGGTGGCGTAGATGTTCGCCTGGTTGGCGCCCTGAGCCACGTCGAGCTCGGTGATCTGCACGTCGACGCCGAGGTCGGCGAAGCGTTGCAGGTTGGCCTGGTAGGTGGAGTCGACGCCGGTGCCCAGGTGCGACTGGAAGCCGACGCAGTCGATCGGGACGCCGCGGGCCTTGAAGTCGCGGACCATGGTGTAGATGCCGGTCGACTTCGCGTTGATGCCGTCGGTGTTGTAGTCGTTGTAGCAGAGCTTCGCGCCCGGGTCGGCCGCCCGGGCGGCGCGGAAGGCGGCCTCGATCCAGTCGTTGCCGGTGCGCTGCAGGTTGGAGTCGCGGCGGCCGCCGCTGCCGCCGTCGGCGAAGGCCTCGTTGACCACGTCCCAGGCGTAGATCTTGCCCCGGTAGTGGGTGGCGACCTGGGTGACGTGGTTGATGGCGGCGGTGCGCAGCGCGGAGCCGGACAGCGACTGCGCCCAGCCGGGCTGCTGGGCGTGCCAGAGCAGGGCGTGGCCGCGCACCTTGGAGCCGTTGGACAGGCCCTGGTTGAGGATGCGGTCGCCGTTGGTGAAGGTGAACCGGCCCTGCTGCGGCTCGGTCGCGTCCCACTTCATCTCGTTCTCGGGCGTGACCGAGGTGAACTCCGTGGTGAGCAGGCGGGTGTAGGTGGCGTCGCCGAGCCGGCCGGCGGCGATCGCCGCGCCGAAGTAGCGGCCCTTCTCGGCCGCCGAGGCGCCGAGCGTGGTCGCCGCGTCGGCGGTGCCGGCCAGCACCAGACCGGCGGCGCCGGCGGACAGGGCCAGGGCGGCGGCGAGCAGGCGACGGGGATGTCTGAGCATGTGAGAACTCCGGGGGACGGTCGGCCGCCGGGGAGTGCGGCCGGATTTGGGAGCGCTTCCATCGGTGTGCGCCCATCCTGCAAGCCGCTCCGGAGGGCTTCAAGATCCGACCATTCGGCCGGGCCGGTCATAACGCTTTTCAGCGTGCCGCCGGAAAAGCGGCGCGGGCGGGGGGTCGTCAGTCCAGCGGCGGACGGACGACGAACGAGCTGTCGGCGCGGAACGCGTCGGTGCCGTCGAACTGGTCGATCCAGAGCTGGTCGCCGACGCGGCGCAGGAAGAACGTGCGGTAGTTGTAGGACTCCAGCGAGACGCCGCCCGCGACGAAGCCCGCCCGGGGGCAGAAGGTCGCGTCCCGGCGGAACAGCACGGTGCCCTCGTCCGGGCTGAGCCGCAGCCGGAACGACGAGTGGCGCAGATACCGGCCGTCGGGCCCGCGCAACGACACGCAGGCCGGGTCGGCGAGGCCGGCGGCAACCTCCAGGGTGGCCCGTCGCCGGTCCGCGGCCCCGCTCGACGGGCCGACCGCGGCGAGCACGCCCTGATCGCCGGCGACCGCCACGTACCGTCCGGGGGCGGCGGCCGACTCCAGCGACACCGGCCCGGCCGCGAGCGGCACGGCCGACGACCCCGGCTGCGGCTGCACCGGAC
This sequence comes from Actinoplanes sp. URMC 104, assembly GCF_051386375.1. Classification (NCBI taxonomy): domain Bacteria; kingdom Bacillati; phylum Actinomycetota; class Actinomycetes; order Micromonosporales; family Micromonosporaceae; genus Actinoplanes; species Actinoplanes sp. URMC 104. The sequence continues at coordinate 1,155,984 of NZ_JBPQTO010000011.1, forward strand.
CGGGACGCTGCGCGGGCGCCACGGCCACGGCCGGCGCCGGCCGGGGCGCGGTCACCCATCCCGTCACCGGCACCGTGACGCCCACGACCAGCGCCCCGGCGCCGGCCACGGCGGCGAGCGGGTGGACGGCGGCTGCCTGCGCCACCCGGGCCGCCCAGGTCGCGGCGCCCTTGACCAGCACGGCGCCGGCGAGCGCGATCGGCACGGGCGCCAGCGCCAGGCTGACGAGCAGCCGGTCGGCGGGCACCAGGGCGCCGGTCGCCCGGGCGCAGACGGGGCAGGACCGCACGTGGCGGCCGAGACGCTTGCGCCAGTACGGGCTCGGGCTGCCGTCCCAGCCCGCGGCCACCTCGCCGAGCGCGTCGCAGCCGGGCACGGCCTCCAGCGCCGCGACGATGGCCCGGCCCGCCTCGAGCTGCTCGCGCATCCGCTGGATCCGCACGCCCGCGTGCGCCACGCCGACGCCCAGCGCAGCAGCGACGTCGGCCCGGGTGAGCTCGCCGATCAGCTCCAGCCACCACAGCGCGTACACCGTGTGCTCGTCGCCGGCCAGCCAGCGGGCCGCCTGCCGGGCCTGGTGGCGCTGCGCGGCCAGGGCCGACCGGAGCACCGCGGGCCCCTCCACCTCGGCGCCCGCGTCCGGACCGTCGACCGCCGTGCCCCACGGGACCGTACGGCCCGCCCGGAGGTTCTCCCGGGCCAGGTGGGTGCCGATCTGGTGCACGGCGATGGCGGTCAGCCACGCCCGGAAGCTGCCCGGCGAGCGCAGGTCGCCCAGCTGCCGCAGGGCCCGCACCATGACGTCCTGCACCACGTCGTCGACCTGCGCGTCGTCGTGCAGCACCCGCCGGACCAGGTTGTAGACCACCGGGAGGTGACGGCGGGCCAGCTCGTTCCAGGCCTCGCGGTCGCCGGCCCGGGCCGCGACGACCACCGCCTCGTCGCCGCCGTGCCGACCGTGCGCCATCGAGTGTCCCCTATCCGGTGCCGTGGGAAAAGGATGGTAGGAGGGCCGGTCGGCGGATTCAACCGGGGAAAGTCGTTACGCGACGACAGTCCATTCGGTCGTGCCCCCGGAGGCGTTGAGGCGTCCCGGAACCGTCTGGCACCATTCGCGGCATCCCCCTTTTGTTAACGCTCACAGCACGGAGAAGGAGTGCGTCATGCCCCGACGCCGATTGCTCCCGGCGCTGGTCGTGTCGGCCACCGCGCTGGCCGCCGGCATCGCCGCCGTCGTCGCCGCCCCCGCCGCCTCGGCCGCGACGGTCGACCCCACCGCGTCGTACGTCCTGGTCAACCGCAACAGCGGCAAGGCGCTCGACGTCTACAACCTCGCGACCACCGACGGCGCCCGGATCACCCAGTGGACCCGCAACGACCAGGCGCAGCAGCAGTGGCAGTTCGTCGACTCGGGCGGCGGCTGGTACCGGCTGCGCTCCAAGCACTCCGGCAAGGTGCTGGACGTCCACAACTGGTCCACCGCCGACGGCGCGCCGGTCGTGCAGTGGGCCGACACCAACGGCGCCAACCAGCAGTTCCGCCTCGCCGACTCCGACGGCGGGCACGTCCGGCTGATCAACCGCAACAGCGGCAAGGCCCTCGAGGTGCAGGGCGCCGCCACCACCGACGGCGCCAACGTCGTGCAGTACAGCGACTGGAACGGCGCCAACCAGCAGTGGCAGCTCGTCCGCGTCGGCGGCACCACGCCCACGACGCCCGGCACGTGCAGCCTCCCCTCGACGTACCGCTGGTCGTCCTCCGGCCCGCTGGCGACGCCGAGGCAGGGCTGGGCGTCGCTCAAGGACTTCACCCACGCCCCCTACAACGGGCGGCAGCTGGTCTACGCGACCACCCACGACACCGGGTCGACGTGGGGCTCGATGAACTTCGGGCTGTTCACCAACTGGTCGGACATGGCCTCGGCGAGCCAGAACGCGATGGCCCCGGCCGCGGTGGCCCCCTCGCTGTTCTACTTCGCGCCCAAGAACGTCTGGGTGCTCGCCTACCAGTGGGGCGGCACCGCCTTCTCCTACCGGACGTCGAGCGACCCCACCAACGCCAACGGGTGGTCGGCGCCCCAGGCGCTGTTCACCGGCAGCATCAGCGGCTCGGGCACCGGCCCGATCGACCAGGCGCTCATCGGTGACGGCACGAACATGTACCTGTTCTTCGCCGGGGACAACGGCCGGATCTACCGCGCGAGCATGCCGATCGGCAACTTCCCCGGCAACTTCGGCAGCAGCTCGACGGTCGTCCTGAGCGACACCACGAACAACCTGTTCGAGGCCGTGCAGGTCTACAAGGTGCAGGGGCAGAACCAGTACCTCATGATCGTCGAGGCGATCGGCGCGAACGGGCGCTACTTCCGCTCGTTCACCGCGAGCAGCCTCGGCGGCTCCTGGACGCCGCAGGCCGCCAGCGAGGGCAACCCCTTCGCCGGCAAGGCGAACAGCGGCGCGACGTGGACCAACGACATCAGCCACGGCGAGCTGATCCGCAGCAACGCCGACCAGACGATGACCGTCAACCCGTGCAACCTGCAGCTGCTCTACCAGGGCCGCTCCCCCAGCTCGGGCGGCGACTACGGCCTGCTGCCGTACCGGCCGGGGTTGCTGACCCTTCAGCGCTGACCGGCGCCCGCGATCAGGATGTCCAGCAGGGCCGGGAACGCCAGCCCGGCCCGCTGCCAGATCCGCGGGTACTGCGAGGCGGCGGTCATCCCGGGGAACGTGTTCACCTCGTTGACCACGGGCTCCGGGTCGCCGTCGGCCGGGAGGAAGAAGTCCACCCGCAACAGTCCACGGCAGCCCAGCGCGTGGAACGCCCGGACCGCCCGGCTCTGCAGCAGCCGGGTGGTCGCGGCGTCGAGCCGGGCCGGGAGGTGGAACGTGGCGCCGCCGTCGTACTTGGCCGCGTGGTCGAAGAAGCCCCGGCGCACCGTGATCTCCAGGGGCGGCCCGGCCTCGACCCGGCCGTCCGGGTGCTGCAGCAGGGCCACGTCGACCTCGCGGCCGGTCACCGCCCGCTCGATGAGCACCTTGTGGTCGTACTGCCCGGCGTGCCGCAGCGCGCCGGGCAGTTCCGACCGGTCGCCGACGCGGGAGACGCCGAGGCTGGAGCCGGCCCGGGCGGGCTTGACGAAGACCGGCAGACCGAGTTCCCGTACGGTCCGGTCGGCCGCGTCCGCCGTGACGCCGGCCGCGACGCGCAGGCCCTCGGCGGCGAGCAGCTTCTTGGTGACCACCTTGTCCATGCCCGCGGCACTGGCGAGGACCCCGTTCCCGACGTACGCCACCCCGAGCCAGTCGAGCATGCCCTGCAGCCGGCCGTCCTCGCCGTAGGGGCCGTGCAGCGCGGGGAACGCCACCTCGGCGCGCCGGATCGCCTGCAGCGCCCCGGTCAGCGGCACGGGCCGTCCGTCCACGTGCCACTGCCCGTCCCGGCCGATCAGCAGCTCGGTGACGTCGTAGGCCCGCGGGTCGAGGTGGTCGAGGATGCTGCGGGCCGAGCGGCACGAGACGTCGTGCTCGCCGCTGCGGCCGCCGTAGATCAGGGCCAGTCTCATCGGTCGTGCGCCTCCGGGTGCTCGTGCCGGCGCGGCACCCGGGCGCCGATGCCGGTCAGGATCTCGTGCGGGTTGGTGCCGGCCCAGCGCGCCCAGTCGGCGACCGTGGGCTCGGCCGGGCCCGGGCCGAACACCACGACCGGGTCGCCGAGGCGGACGGGCAGGTCCCCGGCGTCGACGACGCACTGGTCCATCGCGATGCGCCCGGCGATCGGGCAGCGCCGCCCGCCCAGCCACACGTGGGCGCGGCCCTGGGCCGAGCGCGGCAGGCCGTCGGCGAAACCGAGCGGCAGCAGCGCGAGCGTGGCCGGCCGGGTGGTGACGTGGTCGGGGCCGTACGACACGCCCGTGCCCGCGGGCACCCGCTTGACGTTCACCACGCGCGACCGCAGCGTCATCGCCGGCCGCAGACCGGGCCCGGCCCCGGCCCCGTAGAGCGCCAGCCCGATCCGGCACAGGCCGAACCGCGCGCGGGGCACGCCCAGCGCGGCCGCGGAGTTCGCCAGGTGCAGCAGCCGCGGGTCGAGACCCGCCCCGCGCGCCACCCGTACGGCCTGCTCGAACGCCTCGATCTGCCGCGCCACGCCCGGATCGCCGGGCTGCTCGGCGTTCGCCAGGTGCGACCAGACGCCGTGCACCAGCAGCTCGCCCGCGGCCTCGTGCTTGCCCGCCCACGCGACCAGGTCCGCCCAGTCGTCCGGCACGGCGCCGCCCCGCGACAGCCCGGTGTCCGCCTTGAGGTGCACCCGCGCCGGCGTGCCCAGCGACCGGGCCGCCGCGGCGATCGCCTGCAGGTGCGGCACGGTGGACACGCCGAGGTCGACGCGGGCGGCGATCAGCCGGGCGAAGTCCTCGCCGGGCGGGTGCAGCCAGCTGAGCACCGGCGCGGTCAGCCCCGCCGACCGCAACTCGAGCGCCTCCGCCGCGCTGGTCGTGCCCAGCCACGCGGCGCCGGCGGCCACCGCGGCCCGCGCGACCGGGACGGCGCCGTGCCCGAAGGCGTTCGCCTTCACCACGGCCATCAGCTCGGTGCCGGCGGCCGCGGCGACCGTACGCACGTTGGACGCGATCGCGGCGAGGTCGACGACCGCCTCGCCCAGGCTCACCGGGGCGCTCCGGCACGGCGCCGCCACGCGACGACGCTCGCCAGCAGGATGGCGGCCACCGTCAGGCCGGCCAGCCCGACGGGCCCGTACGAGCGGCCCGGCGAGGCGATCGTGTCGCTGATCCAGCCGGTCAGGTTGTCGGTGCGGGCGCTGAGGTCCGGCCCGCGGTGCGGGCAGGCGGGTCCGGAGCTGACGACGGCCGCGAGCGCGAGCGTTCCGTCGCGCTCCCGGAAGTACGGCCCGCCGGAGTCGTGCCGGCACGGGCTGGTGTCCCGGCGCGGCGCGCGGCCGGAGGTCTCGATCAGCGCGCTGCCGACCGCGCCGACGGTGAACAGCCCGGTCTGCAACCGGGTGGCCGGCCCGGTTCCGCCGTCGTGGGCGACCAGCCCGAACCCGGTCAGCCGCAGCACCTCGCCCGTCGCCGGCGGCCGGGTGCCGACCCGCAGCGGCGCGATCCCGGTGACCTCGCGACCGAGCTCGGCCAGCGCCACGTCCGCGCCCTCGGCCTGGTACGCGGCGACGACCTCGACCTCCTGCCCCGCGCCGCTGCGCAGGTCGGTGCGGCCCACGATCGCGGTGGTCCGCTCGGCCACGGTCCGGCTCAGCCGCCGGTCGCCGTCGCGGAAGCAGTGCCCCGCGGTGATCACCCAGCGCGGCGCGATGAGCGCGCCGGAACACGAGCTGTCCCGGGTGCCGCCGCCCTCGGCCGGCAGACCCGTCATCGTGAGCAGCACCGAGAACCGGTAGTCGCCGTCGCGGGCGTTCTCGCCGTACGCGATGGCGTGCGCGGGGCGCGGCGACCAGGGCACGGCGAGCGCGCACAGCACGAGGACGGCGACACAGTTGCGGACAGACCTGAGCACGGCTCGCCATGCTTCCGGGCGGACCGTCCGGTGAGCGTCAGCGGCGTCCTTATCGGCCGCTTACCTTGGGTGTGCGAGCCTGACGGGCGGTTCGCCCCGCGGAGCGGAAGGACACGGCATGCGCGTGCTGGTGGCAGACGACGAGCAGCTGCTCGCCGACACGGTCGCCCAGGGGCTGCGCAAGCTGTCCATGGCCGTCGACGTGGTCTACGACGGCGACAGCGCGCTGGAGCGCCTCACCGTCAACCGCTACGACGTCGCCGTGCTCGACCGGGACATGCCCGGGCGCACCGGCGACGAGGTGTGCCGGCAGGTCGTCGGCTCCGCGGACGGCACCAAGGTGCTGCTGCTCACCGCCGCGGCCGGCATCCGCGACCGGGTCGAGGGGCTGGGGCTGGGCGCCGACGACTACCTGACCAAGCCGTTCGCCTTCGCCGAGCTCGCCGCCCGCGTCCAGGCGCTGTCCCGGCGCTCCGGTCCCGCGCTGCCGCCGGTGCTCGAGCAGGGCGGCATCGTGCTGGACAGCACCCGGCACACGGCCACCCGCGACGGGCAGGTGCTCGACCTGTCGTCGAAGGAGTTCGCCGTCCTGCACGCGCTGATGCGCGCCGGCGGCCGGATCGTCAGCACCGAGGAGCTGCTGGAGCAGGCCTGGGACGAGAACGCCGACCCGTTCACCAACACCGTGCGGATGACCGTCATGACGCTGCGGCGCAAACTCGGCGACCCCCCGGTGCTGCACACCGTGCGCCGGGCCGGCTACCGGATCGGCTCGTGAGCAGCGGCTCGCCGGCGCGGCGGATCCTCCTGCTGTGCGCGGTGATCCTGGTGGTGGCCCAGTTCACCCCGTGGTTCGTCAGCCACGGTCTCGACCTGGTGCGGGCGTTCGCGCCGGGCGTCTGCACCGGCGACGGCAGCCTCGCGCCGGACAGCACCACCTCCCCGCTGTGCACCGTCCTGTACCGCTGGCCCAGCCTTCCGGCGCTCGTGCTGTACGGTCTCGCGCTCGTGGTGCTGCTGGCCGCCTGCTACCCGGCTGTGCGCTGGTGCCTGCGGCCGCTGCGCGACCTGGTCGCCGTGATCGGCAACGTCGGCCCGCAGAACCTCGGCCACCGGCTGCGCCCCGGCGCCGGCTCCGACGAGCTGTCCACGCTCGGCCGCACGATCGACGAGATGATGGACCGGATCGCGACCGGCTACGAGGCCCAGCGCCGGTTCGCCGCGGACGCCTCGCACGAGCTGCGCACCCCGCTCGCCGTCCAGCGCACGCTGATCGAGGTGAGCATGGCCGACGAGCTCACCACCGAGCAGCTCGAGCTGCTCACCGACCAGCTGCTGGCCACCAACGAGCGCAACGAGCGCCTCATCGAGGGGCTGCTGGTGCTCAGCGAGAGCGACCGCGGCCTGATGACCCGCACGCCGCTGCGCCTCGACCGCATCACCGCCGCCGTGCTCGACGCCCACCGCAAGCGCGCCGCCGAGGCGGGCGTGACCCTCACCAGCGACCTGCAGCCGCGCACCGTGCTGGGCGAGCAGGTGCTGCTCGAGCGGCTGGTCACCAACCTCGTGCAGAACGCCCTCAAGTACAACCGGCCCGACGGCACCATCGACGTGCGGGTCGGCGACGACCCCGCGCTGGTCGTGTCGAACACCGGCGACGACGTGCCGCCCGAGGAGGTGACCGCGCTGTTCGAGCCGTTCCACCGCCGGGCCGGCACCCGCATCGACCACAGCGGCGGCGCCGGCCTGGGCCTGGCGATCGCGCGCTCGATCACCCAGGCCCACGGCGGCCTCATCACCGCGTCCTCCACCGGCCACGACGGCCTGCGCGTCGAGGTGTCGTTCCCGGCCTAGAGGAACTCGCTGCGGTACGTCGGGGCCAGCTCGACCGCGAGGCGGCGGCGCTCGGCGAGCTCGTCCGGCGACAGCTGCGGCGGCGGGGCGTCCTTGCCCGCGACCACGTCGCCGATGCGCAGGAAGTACTCGTCCTGGCCGGCCGGGGTGCACATGCACAGCATGCGGGCCGGCGCGCCCGAGACGTTGCGGAAGTTGTGCGGCGCGTTCGCCGGGACGTTGATGGTCGACCCGGCCCGTACGGTGTGCTTCTCGCCGCGGAACATGAACTCAATCTCGCCCTCGAGGATCGTGAACATCTCCTCGAAGTCGTGCCGGTGCGGCGGCGGGCCACCGCCGTCGGGCACGCGCATGTCGATCAGGCAGTAGCGGCCGTTCGTCTGCTCGCCGGTGATGAGGATGGCGTAGGTGTTGCCGACCAGCGAGACGTACGTCGTGCTCGGGTCGTCCGGGTTCGCCACGGTCAGCGAGCGGGTCGGGTCGTCGTCGGGAATCATCGTGCGATCTCCTTCAGTCGTTGGTCGTAATGATGATCTTGCCGCTGGGCAGGGTCCCCGCGGCCGCGTCGGCGTGCAGGGCCGGCAGCTCGGCCAGCGGCACCCGGCGGGCGACCTCGACGCGCAGCTCACCGCGGTCGACCAGCTCCACCAGATGCGCCAGCTGCCCGGCGTCGCTGCGCACGAACAGGTCGACGCCGCGCACGCCACGCTGCTCGTCGGAGGGTGCGGGCATCCACACCGTCGTGTTCACCAGCACGCCACCGGGGCGGATCAGGGCGGGCAGCGCGGCCAGCCGCGCCGGGTCGACCGGGGCCAGGTTGAGCACCACGTCCACCGGCTCGCTCACCGCCGCGGCCAGGTCGGTGCGGGTGTGGTCGACGACCTCGTCGGCGCCGCCCGCCTTTGCCCGATCGGCGCTGCGCGGGCTCGCCACGGCGATCACGTACGCCCCGGCCTGCTTGGCCAGCTGCACCGCATAGCCACCGACCGCGCCACCCGCGCCGTTGACCAGCACCCGCTGCCCCGCCGTCAGCTTCGCGTGATCGAACAGCGCCTGCCACGCGGTCAGACCGACCGCCGGCAGGGCGGCCGCGTCCGCGAGCGGGATGCTCGCCGGCGCCTTCGTGAGCGCCTCGGCGGGCGCCAGGACGAACTCCGCCGACGCGCCGGTCCCGGCCATCGGCAGGAAAGCGATCACCTGGTCACCGGCCGCGAAGCCGTCCACGCCGTCGCCGATCGCGTCGACCGTGCCCGCGACGTCGATGCCCGGCGTGTGCGGCAGCGTCACCGGGATCGGGCCCTGCATGAACCCGGCGCGGATGTTGCCGTCGACACCGTTGAACGACGTCGCCGCGACCCGCACGCGTACCTGACCGGCACCGGGGACCGGCTGCTTCACGTCCTCGTAGCGCAGGACGGACGGGTCGCCGTACTCGTGGAAACGCACTGCCTTCATGGTCCTGCTCGCCTTCGCTCGACATGGCTTCGAATTCGAAGCATCTGCGATTCAAGGTAGTACTGCTTCGAGTTCGAAGCAACTGGCGGGTCTGTGGCCTCCGGCACAGCCTGGGAACGGCGGCCGGCCCGGGGCTTGTGCGTTCGGGACACGCCGGCGACATGGTCACCGCTGCGGAAGGCATGTGACGGGCACACCACGCTCCGAAGGCCCGGGCCGCCGCACGGGCGCCTTCACCGTCGCCACCCGGAACACCTGGGAGCCGTTCCTCGGCACCTGGAACTACGGTGCAACGAGTGGGTCAGGTCCTTCGCGCACGACTTCCGGTCGTCCATTACTGCCTACCCTCTAATCATCCCAAAGCACCTCGACCGGATATGTCGTAAATGTTGTGTTGCTTGTAGGCGTGCAAGACGCCTGGCGCGCAGGCGCGCAGGCGCGCTGGCGCGACGGCGCAGGACGTGCAAGCGCGACGGCGCGAGATGCGCAGGTGCAGGGCGGAGACGCGCAGGAAGCGAGACGCACAGAACGGAAGGTCACGCTCCCAACGCCGCCGAGATCAACGCCGCGCGCGCCAAGGCACCCATGGCTCGCGCCGGTTGGCCGCGGGCCAAGGCGCACGACGGGCAGGCGCCTGGAGCGAGATGCGCCGGCGCAAACGGAAGGCGCGCAGGCACAGACGCGGAACACGAGACACGCACGGGCAGGCAGAGGCACGCACGCGCAAGCCCGAGACGCGCAGGTGCAGGCCCGACGCGCAAGCCGAGACGCGCAGGTGCAGGCGCGAGACACGCACGCGCAAGCCGAGACTCGCAGGCGCATGGCGCGGATGCTGGCGCAAGAGCGACGGGCAGATCAGGGGCGACGAAAGCGCGACGGGCAGGTCAGGGGCGGCGGGGTAGCGGGGGCAGGGCCGGACGGTCGAGCCACGCGTCGAAGAGGTCGTCGAGCGGAGTGGCGGCGTAGCGGGCGGCGTGGGTTCTGAACTGAGCGGTCGTGACGGTTCCGTGGCGGTGTTCGGCTACCCAGGAGCGCAGCAGGGCGAAGAACGCCTCGTCGCCCAGCCGGGCGCGCAGGGCGTGCAGGGTGAGCGCGCCGCGCTTGTAGACCAGGGGGTCGAACATGCGGTCGACGCCGGGGTCGGCGACCGTGAGGTCCTGCGGGTGGGCGGCCACCCAGAGGTGCCACCGGGCGGCCTGGGTGTCCGCGGACGGGCCGCCGGAGGCCTCGGACCACAGCCACTCGGCGTACGTGGCGAAGCCCTCGTTGAGCCAGATGTGGCGCCAGTCCGCGACCGTGAGGCTGTTGCCGAACCACTGGTGGGCGAGCTCGTGCGCGGCCAGCCGCTCGTGGGTGCGCCGCCCGTCGAGGTGGTTGCGCCCGAACACGGCCATGCCCTGCGCCTCGACCGGGTCGTCCAGGTCGTCGTCGGCGACGACCACGACGTACTCGCGGAACGGGTACGGGCCGAACAGCCGTTCCAGCGTCGCCATGACGGCGCCGCTGCGGGCGAAGTCGTGCTGCAGCAGGCCGCGCAGCCGGGGCGGGACCGCGGCGCGCTGGGGCACCCCGCCGGCGGCGAGGTCGACCAGCTCGTACCGGCCGGCCTGCACGCCCATGAGGTACGGCGGGGTGGGCTCGTTGCGCTCGTACACCCAGGTGGTGGTGCCCGCGCCCCGGCGGCGCGCGACCAGGTCGCCGGTGACCAGCACGGTGTACGGCGTGGCCGTGGTCAGCGACACCACGAAGGTGGCCTTGTCGTCGGGCCGGTCGTTGCACGGGAACCAGGACGGCGCGCCGTTCGGCTGGCTCGCGACGAGCACCCCGTCGGTCAGCTCGTCCCAGCCGATGTCGCCCCACCGGCCGGAGACGGGCTGCGGCGTGCCCGCGTACCGGACCTCGACCTTGAAGGTGGCGCCGTAGCCGATCGGCCGCTCCGGCTTGACCCGCAGCTTGCCGTGCCCGTGGGTGTACTTCGCGGGCCGGCCGTCCACCCGGACGTCCGCGACGCGGAAGCGGCCGAGGTCGAGGCTGAACCGCGACAGCGGCTGGACGGTCCGCGCGGTGACGGCCGCCCTGCCCGCGAGCCGGTTGGACGCGATCCGATAATCCAGGTCGAGGTCGTAGTGCAGCACCCGGTACCCGCCGTTGCCGTGCGCGGGCAGGTACGAGTCGGTCGAGTGGTCGGCGCCCGGCGACGCGCCCCCCGGCGCCGACCCGGGGGTCATGCCCAGTTCGCGATCGGGTTGCCCAGCCACCTGCTGTCCTCGGGCACGGCGTCGCCGCGGGTGACCAGCGAGCCGGGGCCCACGGTGGTGCGCGCGCCGATGCTCGCGCCGGGCAGCACGATGCCGTGCGGGCCCAGCGTCGCGCCCGCGCCCAGGGTGACCTCGTCCATGCTCATGATCCGATCATGGAAGAGGTGGGTCTGCACGACGCACCCCCGGTTGACGGTCGCGCCAGGGCCGAGCCGCACCAGGTCGTACTCGGGCAGCCAGAACGTCTCGAGCCAGGCGCCGCGGCCGATCTTCGCGCCGAGCGTGCGCAGCCAGAGGTTGAGCAGCGGCGTCCCGGTGGCGAAGCGGAACAGCCAGGGCGCGGCGAGCACCTCGACGAAGGTGTCGGCGAGCTCGTTGCGCCAGACGAACGACGTCCACAGTGCGCGGTCGGCGACCCGGAACCGGCCCGCCAGCAACCACTTCGCGGCGGCGGCGGTCAGCGCGGCGGTAACCGTGGCCGCGAACACCACCGGACCGGCGGCGAGCGCGGCCGCCGGGGCGCCGAAGGTCTGCCAGATGAGCGCCAGCGCCGCCAGCACGAGCACGGCGAGCGCCCCGGCGAGCATGACCGGCACGATGCGGCACAGCTCGACGGCGGCGCGGGCGAGCTTCAGGCGTACGGGCGGGTCGTAGGTGCGGGTGGTGTCGGCGGACTCGACCGTGCGGCGCAGCGGCATCGGCGGGGCGCCCAGCCAGGAGCTGCCCTTCTTGGCCTTGCGCGGCGCCGAGGAGAGCACGCCGACCAGGCCGCGCTTGGGCACCGACCGGCCGGGCGCCGCCATGCCGGAGTTGCCGAGGAACGCCTGCTTGCCGATCCGGGCCGGCGCCACCCGCAGCCAGCCGTGGCTGAGCTCGTACGTGGCGACCATCGTGTCGTCGGCCAGGAAAGCCCCGTCCTCGACGGTCGTCATGGCCGGCAGCGCCAGCACGGTCGACACCTCGGCGTTGCGGCCGATCCGGGCGCCGAGCAGCCGCAGCCAGACCGGCGTGAACAGGCTGGCGTACATCGGGAACAGCGCGGTGCGGGCCATCCCCATCAGCCGCTCGGTCGTCCAGACCTGCCAGGCGATCCTTCCCCGTACGGGATGGAAGCCCGCCCGCAGGCCGATGCTCAGCAGGCGCACGCCCGCGAGCACCAGCAGCGCGTACGTCACGAAGTAGGCGACGGCCGCGACCGGCACGACGAGCAGCGCGCTCGCAAGCGTGGTTTGGTTGCTCAGCAGGGCGAGCGCGGGCAGCACGGCGGCGACCGGCAGCAGGCCGAGCAGCTGGGCCGTCACGCTGTAGCCGGCCACCCAGAGGCGGGAGCGCCGCTCGGGTCGCTGCGCGGGCCACGCCGCCTTGTCCTTGGACACGGTCGGCGCGGCGGGCGAGCCGGCCCAGCGCTTGCCGGCCGGCACGGCGCCGGTCACGGTGGAGCCGGCGTCGATGTGCGCGCCCTTGCCGATCCGAGCGCCGGGCATCAGCGTGCTGCGCGAGCCGACCCGGCCGCCGGCGCCGACGCGCACCTTGCCCACGCGGACGACGTCGCCGTCGACCCAGTAGCCGGACAGGTCGACCTCGGGCTCGATCGCGGCACCGCGGCCGAGCTTGAGCAGCCCGGTGACGGGCGGCGCGGAGTGCAGGTCGACGTCGGGGCCGACCTGCGCGCCGAGCGCCTTGGCGTACGTGATCATCCAGCCCGCGCCGGCCACGCCGGTCGCGCCGGTCAGCTCGGCCAGCCGCTCGGCCGCCCAGAGCCGCAGGTGCACGCCGCCGCCCCGCGGGTACTTGCCGGGGCGGACGCCACGCAGCAGCAGCCGGGCGCCCGCGGCGGCCACGGCGATCCGGCCCGGCGGGCTGAACAGCACCACCCAGGCGGCGGCGATCCACCACCAGGAGACCTCGGGCGCCCAGGACGCCGGGACCAGGTTGCCCAGCGCGGCCAGGATCGTCAGCCAGCGCAGGCCCACCAGCGCGAACATCGGCAGGGCCAGCAGCCCCTGGAGCAGCCCGGCGCGCCGCGGCGTGGGCTGGACCTCGCGGCGGACCCGGGCGGTGGTGTCGAGCGCGTCGAGCACCGCGGCCATCTGCGCGAGCCGGGGGTGCTGATAGACGTCGGCCACCGACACCTGCGGGTGGGTGCGCCGGATCCACGCCACGAGCTGCGCGGCGTTCAGGCTGCTGCCGCCGCTGGAGAAGAAGTCGGCGCCGGGCTCGGACGGGCGTACGCCCAGGATCTCCTCCCAGCCCTCGGCGAGCCACGCCTCGGTGGCGCCCAGCTCGGCCGTCCCGTCCCCGGCGGTGGCCAGCGGCCAGGGCAGCGCGGCCCGGTCGACCTTGCCGGAGGTGCGCGTGGGCAGGTCGTCGACGACGGCCAGCAGCGGCACGAGCGCGGCGGGCAGCTGCTCGCGGATCCGCTCGGTGGCGGCCGCGGTGTCGAAATCGGGGTCGCGCGGCACCAGATAGCCGACCAGCAGCTGGTTGCCCGCGGCGGTCCGCTTCACCGCCGCGGCCGCGCCCGCCACGCCCGGCAGCGCCTGCAGCGCGGCGTCCACCTCGCCCAGCTCGATCCGGCGCCCGCCCAGCTTGACCTGCTCGTCGCCGCGGCCGAGGAACAGCAGCCCCTCGGGCTCGGCGCGCACGATGTCGCCGCTGCGGTACGCCCGCTCCCAGCCCAGCGCGGGCAGCGCCGCGAACTTCTCGGCGTCTTTTGCGGCGTCCAGGTAGCGCGCGAGGCCGACGCCGCCGATGACCAGCTCGCCGGTCTCCCCCATCGCGACCGGCCGGCCGGACGGGTCGACCACGGCCAGCTCCCAGCCCGCCAGCGGCAGCCCGATGCGCACGGGTCCCTCGCCGGTGAGCCGGGCGGCGCAGGCGACGACGGTGGCCTCGGTCGGGCCGTACGTGTTCCAGACCTCGCGACCCTCGACGGCCAGCCGCTCCGCCAGCTCGGGCGGGCACGCCTCGCCGCCGAAGATGAGCAGCCGCACGTCGTCGAGCGCCTCGACCGGCCAGAGCGCGGCCAGCGTCGGCACCGTGGACACGACCGTGATGCGCTGCTCGGCCAGCCACGGGCCCAGGTCGACGCCGCTGCGCACCAGCGAGCGCGCGGCGGGCACCAGGCAGGCGCCGTGCCGCCACGCGAGCCACATCTCCTCGCAGGAGGCGTCGAAGGCCACCGACAGCCCGGCCAGCACGCGGTCGTGCGGGCCGATCGCCTCGGCGTCGTCGTCGGCCAGGAACAGCTGGGCCTCGGCGTCGACGAACGCGGCCGCCGCGCCGTGCGGAACGGCCACGCCCTTGGGCGTGCCGGTCGAGCCGGAGGTGAAGATGATCCAGGCGTCGTCGCCCGGGCCGGGCCGTTCGAGGCGGCCCGCGGGCTCGCCGCGCAGGTCGACGGCGAGCCCGTCGCCGATGACCGCGCAGACGCCCGCCTCGGCGAAGACCAGCTCGGCGCGCTCGTCCGGGTCGTCGGCGTCCACCGGCACGTACGCCGCGCCGGCCGCCAGCACCCCGAGGATCGCCAGGTAGAGCTCCGCCGTGCCGGACGCGACGCGGATGCCGACCCGGTCGCCGACGCCGATGCCGTGCCCGTGCAGCGTCGCCCGCACCGCGTCGACCGCGTCGGCCAGCTCGCGGTAGGTCAGCGTCGTGGCGCCGGCGTCGATCGCGCGGGCGCCGCCGTGGGCCTGCACCGTCGCGTCGAGGATGTCGACCAGCGTGCGGCGGATCGGGGCGGAGCGGGAGCGGAACAGCGCCGGGGCCTCCGGCTCGGCCGCGATCGCGGGAAGGTCGATCAGACGCAGATCAGCGGTCGTCACCGTCACCGGGGCGTGCTCCCTCTCCACAACGTCGAAGTCGCCAGGCGCGCGGCATCGGGCCGCCCGGGGCAGCATTCAAAGTTACGGGCAGGAAACGGTTTCCTGACATGATCGTGGCGACCGCCACACCTGCGTGCGACGACGACCTGGCGACCACGGAAGGAGCCCGAGTGGGCGCACCCAGGAACCACGACGAGGTCGAGGTCACCGTCACCGCCGTCCGGCCGTACGGGCTGGACGTGGTGACCGGCGACGGCCACCGCGGCTGCGTCGACCTGCTCAAGATCTCACCCGGCGGCGCCGCGCCGTGGCCCCGGGAGGGCGATGTCCTGCACGTGGTCGTCCTCGACGAGACCCGGTTCCGGGCCAGCCTGCTGCCCGCCGACTTCGCGATCGCGCGCCGGCTCCGGCCGGCCTGACCGATGACCCGACCGCGGTCGGACATTCAGCCGGCGTCCACCTTGGCGACGAACTCACCGATGGTCTCGGCGAGCCGCTGCGGCGCCTCCATCGCGACGTAGTGACCCACGCCGTCGAGCACGACCGACTCGACCGGACCGCGGGCGGCGCGGGTCAGCGTGTCGGCGGTGAACGTCCCTCCCCCGCCGCCGACGGCGAGCACCGGCACGACGAGCCCGGGATCCTCGGCGAGCGCCCGGATCTCGTCGCCCTCGCGCAGCATCGACCGGTAGAGGCTGCTCGCGCCCCGCCAGCCGTCCGGACGGGCGTAGGAGCGGGCGAAGCGGTCGACGTCGGCGTCCGTGATGGCTCCCGGCACGGCGGTCAGCGAGGGGAAGGCGTACCGGCCCAGGAACTCCGCCTCGCGACCGGCGAGCAGCATCTCCGGAATGCCGGGCGCGGCGAGCACGCCGATGTGCCAGGCGCCGCCGCGGGTGACGTCGGCGAACGCCTCCAGGCCGAACCCGGGCAGGCCCATCTCGACGGCCGTGAGGCTGAGCACGTCGCCGGGGTGGGTGGCGGCCAGGCGGAAGACGGTCGCTCCGCTGATGTCCTGTCCGGTCAGGTGGACCGGTCCCACGCCGAGGTGGGCGATCAGCTCGTGCAGGTCCTCCGCGGCGGTGCGGCTGTCGTGCTCCTCGGGGCCGGTGCCGGAATCACCGAAGCCCCGCAGGTCCACGGCGTAGACGCGGTGTGCGGCCGCGAGCAACGGGATGAGCCTGTGAAAGGTCCACCAGGTCTCCGGGAAGCCGTGAACCAGCAGGATCGGCGATCCCCCGGTGCCGGCGGCGACGTAGTGCAGCGTCGTGCCGTTGACGTCGGCACGGTGGTGAGTGAACTCGGACGGGGTCATGGCGTCCCTCGATTCGACAGTGTGACTGTCGAAAGATAGACACCCAGACTGTCGTTTGTCCAGGGCGGCCGGTAATCTGCCCGACATGCCTCTCTCCGGTGCCGACCTGGCGCTGTCCCTGCTCGGTGGCTTCCGCACGCTCGTCGACGCCGCGATCGACGAGCTGGCCAGGCGCGGCTACGAGGACGTCCGCCCGGTGCACGACTACGCGATGCGGGCCATCGCCGCGGGCGCCGACAGCGCCTCCGAGCTCGGCCGGCGGCTGTCCATCACCAAGCAGTCCGCCGCCCGCACGATCACCGTGCTCGAGGAACGCGGCTACGTGGTCACCGAGCCGGACCCGCGGGATGCGCGCCGCAAACGCCTGCAGGTCACCGCGCTCGGCCACGAGGTGATGCGCACCGGCGAGTCCATCTTCGACGAGCTGCGCGAGCAGTGGGCCCGGCGGATCGGGCCGGACGAGTTCGCCGTCTTCGAGAAACACCTGATGACGCTGGTGGGCACCGTTCCGGGCCGGTTCGACGCCCCGGGCTGGATCACCCGGTCCGGTTCGTCGACGGCGGACTGAGGCCGGGTGGGCGCGCAATCGTGACCGCGGCGATCTCACGAGCGGGGGGCGACGTGCGCGACGGCAGGCTCGTACGGGGACGGGTCGCGACATCCCTCGGGTTCTTGTTGTTCGGCACGGCGCTCGGGGTGTGGACGGCGCGCATTCCGGCAATCAAGGAGAACCTCGGGCTCGGCGATGGCCGGCTGAGCCTGGCGCTGCTGGCCTTCGCCGCCGGGTGCATCGTCGGGATGGCCGTGCTGGGGCGGCTGACCGACCGCTTCGGCAGCTCCCGGGTGTTCGTGCCGGCGGCGATCCTCGAGGGTGTGCTGCTGGTGCTGCCCGGTGTCAGCCCCGGCCTGGCGCTGCTGTGCGTCTCGCTGTTCCTGTTCGGAGCGGCGCACGGCACGCTCAACATCGCGATGAACGCCAACGCGATCGAGGTGCAGCGGGCGTGGGGCAGCCCGATCATGTCGTCGTTCCACGCCACGTACAGCATCGGCGGCTTCGTCGGCTCGATCACGGGCGGGCTGTTCGCGCACGCCGGGGCCGGCGTCGGCGTGACGTTCGCGGCGGTGGGGGCCGTGGTGCTGGCGGCCGCGCTGGTCGCCTCGGCGTGGGTGCTGCCGGCCCCGCCGGTCGACCGGCTGCCCGAGGACGGCGGCGAGCCCGCACGCCGGTCGTTGCTGCTGGTCTTCCTCGGGGTGCTGGTGCTGTGCACGCTGGTCGGCGAGGGAGCGGCGGCCGACTGGAGCGCCGTCTACCTGCGCGACAACCTCGGCACGAGCGCGGGCTTCGCGGCGTACGGGTTCGCCGCCTTCTCGATCCTGATGACCGTGGGCCGGCTGTTCGGTGACCGGCTCACCCGGCTGCTCGGCCCGGTCGTGCTGGTGCGTGCCGGGGGCCTGCTCGCGGCGGGCGGGCTGGCCCTGGCCCTGGTGCTGAGCACCCCGGTGGCGGGGGTCATCGGCTTCGGCCTGCTGGGCGCGGGCCTGTCCTGCATCGCGCCGCAGGTCTACTCGGCGGCGGGCAACCAGGATCCGGCCCGCGCCGGCCGGGCACTGTCCACCGTGGTCAGCATCGGCTACCTCGGGTTCCTGCTGGGGCCGATCCTGATCGGCGCCGCGGCCACCCGGGTCGGGCTCGAGACGGCGCTGTGGATTCCCGTGGTGCTGGCCGTCTTCGTCGCGGCGGGCGCCACGGCGATGCGCGCGCCCCGCCGGGCCGGCCAGGACGCGCGCCCGGCGCGGTGAGCGCCCGCCGGGCCGGCCGGCACGCGCGCCCGGCGCGGTGAGCGCTCAGCCCTTCGGCAGCGTGCGCAGGAAATCGACGAGCCCGGCGAAGTACGTCCGCTGGTCGTCGTACATGGCGAGGTGGCTGCCGTCCGGGCAGTGCAGGTAGCGACCGGCGGGCAGCCGCTCGGCCATCATCCGCATGTGCGCGGGGTCCATCGTGTCGTGCTCCGCGCCGATGACCAGCGTGGGCGTGGTGATCGCGGCGAGCTCGGCCGTGCGGTCCCAGGACGCCAGCGTCGCGTTCGCGCTGATCCCCAGCTCGCTCGGGCCCTGCATCCGCACGTAGATCTCCTGGTTGATGTGCGCGAAGCCGCGGACGACCGGCTCGGGCCACTCCTCGAGCGGCAGGCGCAGCACGTGCTCGCGGTAGTGCGGCTCGAGCAGCTCCATGTAGCGCGGATCCTCGGTCGTGCCGTTCGCCTCCATGGCCTTGATCTCGGCCAGCGCGGCCGGGTCCAGCCGGGGCATGAGGACCTGCTCCGCGTACGCGTTGTAGGCCGGCACGCTCGACATCATGTTCGAGATGACGAGCCCGCGCAGATGCTGCTGATGGGTGAGCGCGTACTCCATCGCCAGGATGCCGCCCCACGACTGCCCGTACAGCACGAAGTCGTCCCGGCCGAGGCCGAGCGCCCGCCGCACCTGCTCCACCTCGTCGACGAAGCGGTCGAGCTCCCACAGCGAGGCGTCGCCGGGCCGGTCGCTGTGCCCGGACCCGAGCTGGTCGTAGTAGTAGTACTCGACGCCCGCCGCGGGCAGGTAGCTGTCGCACGCCTCCAGATATTCGTGCGTGGAGCCCGGCCCGCCGTGCAGCAGCAGCATCCGCAGCTCAGGGTTGTTGCCGACCCGCTTGACCCAGACGTGGTGGGTGCCGCCCGGGGTGCTGACCGGGATCCGTCGCGACCCGCCGCTGAGCACGTCGTCGCGGTTCGAGTAGTCCAGGTACGCCTGCATGTCGTCCCTCTTCCCCGGTGCGCCCGTCGAAGTTCCGGCCCTCGTCCGTACGGGCCAGGATTCCCCGTGGACGTGCTGTGCGCGAGTTGGGCGTGGTGTGCTCCGCATCGAGCAGCTCACCGTGCAGGACTGACCCACCACGTCTCGTACGCGTAAAGTGGCCCACCGTGACCACAGTGGTCGGCGTGGATGGTTCCGGACGCACGCACCGGCTCCAGCAACACGCCGCCGCCGCGCCCGGGGCGGTCTGGTGGCGAGCCGGCCCACCTCCCGACCCGGCAACCTTGCGCGGCACCGCCCGGCCCGCCGACCCGGCGACCTCCCGCGACACCGACCGGGCATCCCCACGCGCCACCGACCCCCTGGCCGACCTGGCATCTCCGAGCCACGGCGACCCGCCCGGCGGCCCAGCTTTCCCACGCCACGGCGCCTTGCCCGGCGGCCCGGCTCTCCCCCGCCACGGCGACCCGCCCGGCGGCCCGGCTCTCCCCCGCCACGGCGACCCGCCCGGCGGCCCGGCTCTCCCCCGCCACGGCGACCCGCCCGGCGGCCCGCCCCTCCCGCGCCACGGCGACCCGCCCGGCGGCCCGCCCCTCCCGCGCCACGGCGACCCGCCCGGCGGCCCGCCCCTCCCGCGCCACGGCGACCTGCCCGGCGGCTTGGCTCTCCCGCGCGACGGGCTGCTGCTCGTGGACGATGCGCACCGGCTCGACGGTGCGACGCTGCGGCGGCTCGCGGCGGCCGCCCGCGACGGTGTGAGGATGGTCGTCGCGCGCCGGCCCACGATCGACCGGCCGGAACTGGCCGAGCTGGACGAGGCGGTCGCCGCGGGCGGGGTGGAGTTCCTGGGCCCGCTCGACCACGACGGGGTCGCGGCGCTGGTGGCCAGGGTGACCGGCCGGCCCGTGTCCCCGGAGGTCGCCGCCGCCGTGCTCGAGGCGTCGGCGGGTCTGCCCGTGGTGGCCGCGGCAGTGGCGACCGCGCCGGCGGACGCATCCCCGCCCGCGCTCGTGGCGAGGATGCAGCGGCGCTTCGCGGTGCTTGACGAACCCGCCGTCGTGACCGCCCGGGTGCTCGCGCTGGCGAGGAACCTTCCCGATCACGTGCTCGCCGCGGTGGCCGGCATCGAGGCGCAGGGCCTGGCCGGGGTGCTGCGGACGCTGCGCGACGAAGGCATGCTCGTGCCGGACGGCGACCGGATGATCCCGGCGGTCGCGGCGGCGGTACGCGCGGAGCTGCCCGCGGCCGAGCGCCGCCGGCTGCACGACGCGGTCGCCGGTGCGCTGCTCGCGGCGGGAGCCGATCCGGTCGCGGCGGCCGGGCACCTGCGCGCGGCCCGGGCGAGCACTCCGGCCGCCGCTGTCGTCTACGGACGGGCGGGCGAGTGGCTGCGGTTCTCCGATCCCGCCGCCGCGCTGGGTTGGTTCGACGACGCCCTCGACGCCGGGGGCGACGCCGCGGCGCTGGCCCCCGGGCGGGCCGAGGCGAGCGCGCTGCTGGGGCTGCCGGTCGACGCGGAGCCCACCGGCGACCGCATGACGCTGGTAGCCGGAGCCGTGGCGGCCCATCAGGGCCGGACCGCCCGGGCGGCACAGCTGCTCCGGAGCGCCGACCCGCTGCTCGCCGTCCCGTCCCTGATCGCTACCGGACAAGCCCGGGAGGCGGCGTCGGCCAGAGAGGCGGCGTCGGCCGGGGAGGCGGCAGGAGCAACCGGCAGCCCGACAGGAGCGACCAGCAGCGCGGCAGGAGCGATCAGCAGCGGAGCACAAGCCGGCCGCGAGGCACACGCCAGCCGCGGGGCAGAGGCCGGCGGGGCGGAGATGGGCGGGGCAGAGGCCGCCGACGCGGCCGTGGCCGACGACGCGGCGGCAGGCGGCCACGCGGCAGCAGGCCTCAGCACGGCAGCAGGCGCCGGCGCGGTAGCGGGCGGTCGCGAGGCAACAGCCGGTCGCGAGGCAACAGCCGGTCGCGAGGCAACAGCCGGCCTCAGGAGGACAGCAGGCGCGGGCGCGGGCGACCAGGCGATGGCCGGCCGCGAGACAGCAGAGGGCGCCGGAGAGGCGGGGACCGAAAACGCGGCAGGATCCGGCAACGCGGCGGCAGTAGGCGGCGGCGCGGCGCGCGGGATCGGGCGGCCACCCTCGACGGCGCTGTTGCGGCTCGCGGAGGGGGCCCTCGCCGCGAGGGAGCCGACCGTTGCGCTGCCGCTGCTGATCGAGGCGGCGGAGGCGATCGAGCACCGTCCGCCCGAGGTGGTGCTGCCGGACACGCCGCACGCGGTCGGGGCGGTGGTCGCGGTTGCGGCGGGTTACGTGGCCTCCGCGGAACACCTCCTGGCCAGGGCCCGCGCCGGCGGGGTGGGTGGGCCGGGCGCCGAGGAGAGGCACCGGCTGTTGCTGGCCTGGGTGAGGATGCGGGCCGGTCGCTACGACGACGCCCGGGCGGAGCTGCGCAGGGCGGCGCACGCGGGGCAGCCGGGCCGCGAGCGGCTGCTGCGGGCCGCGCTGGCGGCGGGGATGGCCCGGCGCAGCGGCGACATCGCGGGGCTGCGCGACGCCTGGACGGGCATCGAGCCGCTGCTGGCGCGCCGCGCCGCGGACCTGTGGCAGGCCGAGCAGATCGAGGAGCTGGCGGTGGCCGCGGCCCGGCTGCGCCGCCCGGGACGGATCGAGCCCGTGCTGGGGCTGCTCGACGCGTACCTCGAGGGTCTGGGACGACCGGCGGCCTGGGCCGTGTCGCTCGGCTGGATCCGGCTGCAGGTGGCGGTGGTGACCGAGGACGCGGACGCCGCGGCCACGGTGGCCGACGGGCTCGCGGCGGTGGTGACCGGCGAGCCGCGCCCGCTGGCGCAGCGTGCCGCGGCCGCGCAGTGGGCGGCCACGGTGGCCGGCCGCGTCGACCCGGGCGCGGTGCTCGCGGCCACCGAGGATCTTCAGGCGGCCGAGCTGCCGTGGGAGGCGTCGCGGCTCGCCGGGCAGGCGGCGATCCGGACCACCGACCCCGCCGCGGCCCGCCGGCTGCTGGAGCGCGCCCGCGAGCTCGCCGAGCCGGAGGCGTCGGGCGCGAGCGGCCTGTCCGACCGCGAGGTGACCGTCGCCCGGCTGGTGCTGGCCGGCATCACCCACCGCGAGATTGGCTCGCAGCTCTACATCTCGCCGAAGACGGTGGAGCACCACGTCGCGCGCATCCGCGGCAAGCTCGGCGCGACCACGCGCGCGGAGCTGCTCGCGGTTCTGCGCGAAATGTTCGGCGACTGATATGCGACACGAGGCTGGGAGACCCCCTATCGCAGCCCATATACCACGGGGGACACCCCGATGCCCGCACCGGGTGGTGGGCCGCACGCTGGTGCCGTGTCCGGGTGAAGAAACGGACGCACGCCTAGCAAGGAGTCAGCCATGACCGTGAACGTCACCGACCTCATCCGGGAATTCGTGACCAAGCTGCTGTCCGACCGCGAGTTCGCCGCCAAGTACGCGGAGGACCCGAACGGGACCCTGGCCGCCGAGGGCATCACCGAGTGCGACGTGTCCGCCGTGGACGTGCCGGCCGTCGTCAGCGAGGCCGCCGACGACCCGGACGTACCCGACGAGGCCCGCAGCGCGCTGCACAGCTACACCGGCGGGGGCGGCGGTGGAGGCGGGGGTGGCGGGGGTGGCGGCGGCTCGGTGTCGCCGCCACCGCCCGCGCCGGCCGGCACGCAGTCGGTCGAGCACGTCGCCCAGCACCTCAACTACGTCACGTACGCCACCTACGAGGGCGACGACTACATCACCCAGAACCTCGACGTCGGCTTCACCAGCATCACCGACAACAGCCTCGACGTGGACGTCGACGGCACCTTCTTCGGCGACGTGGACGTCGACACCAACAAGATCACCACCGGCGACGGAGCCGTGGTGACCACCGGCGACGGCGACGTCAACGCGGCCACCGGCGACGGGGCGATCGCCGGCAGCGGCAAGGGCGACGTCAACGCGGCCACCGGCGGGTCGGTCGCCACCACCGGCGACGGCGACGTGACCGCGGTGACCGGGGACGGCTCGCAGGCCGCCGGCGGCGACCTGACCTCGGTGAGCGGCGACGGCTCCCAGATCGTCGGCGGCGACCAGACCTCGATCGGCGGCGACGGGCAGATCGCCGGCGGCGACCTGATCTCGGCAGGCGGCGACGGCGCGCAGATCGCGGGCGGCGACGCGACCTCGGTCGGCGGCGACGGCGCTCAGCTGATCGACGGCGACAACAACGGCCAGGCCAACACCGGCGACGGAGCCGTGCAGGCGGGCGGCGACGTCTCGGGCGCGGTCAACACGGGCAGCAACGACGGCATCGTGGCCGACGACCTCGACGACGCGGTGGTCGGCAACGGCAACCAGACCGTCCAGACCGACGGCGACACCGACGACTCCGCGATCAACTTCGGCAAGGGCGACGTGACCAACGTGCCGGACGCCGACATCGAGGACAGCGCGGTGTCGTTCGGCGGCGGGAACGCGTCGAACGCCTCGAACAACGAGGCCGACGACGGGTCGGCGGTCTCCGCGGGCGGCGACGCGTCCGGCAGCCAGGACAACGACACCGAGGTCGACGTCGAGGTCGACGCGTCCGACGACGACACCGTCGTGGTCAAGGACAACAAGTTCAGCGACGACGACACCACGACCACCACGACGACGGACGACATCGAGGCCGACGACGACAGCAGCGTCAACGTCGGCTGACCCGGACGGTCTCGCGGCATCCGCCGTGCCGCGGGACCCCGCCCGTCGCGCTCGAGGGGGAAGCCGTGACCGCGGTCAGCCCGGCCACCAGGGCAGTCTCCGTGCTGGAGCTCGGCCTGCGCGCGTGTCAGGCGTACGACCGCCCGGACGCGGCCGCGAAGCTGAGCGCCGCCCGCGACGCGCTGGCCGACCCGGTGCTGCACGTCGTCGTGGCGGGCGAGTTCAAGCAGGGCAAGAGCTCGCTGGTCAACGCGCTGGTGGGCGCCGCGGTGTGCCCGGTGGACGACGACGTCGCCACGGCCGTGCCCACCTACGTGCGGCACGGCGAGAAGCCCGAGGCGAGCGTGCTGACCACGGAACCGCCGGCCCGCGAGCCGATCGAGATCTCGGACGTCCGCCGGTACGCCGTCGAGCAGGTCGACGGCGAGCCCCGGCCCCGGGTCGCCGGCGTCGAGGTGCGCCTGCCCCGCAAGATCCTCGCCGGCGGGCTGGTGCTCGTGGACACTCCGGGCGTCGGCGGGCTGGCCTCCCCGCACGCCGCCGCGAGCCTGACCGCGGTGTCGATGGCCGACGCGGTGATCTTCGTGACCGGCGCCGCGCAGGAGCTGACCCGCAGCGAGGTCGACTTCCTGCGGCGGGCCCGCGCGCTGTGCCCGGTCGTGGTCTGCGTGGTCACCAAGACCGACTTCTATCCGGCGTGGCGGCGCATCCAGGAGCTCAACGAACGGCACCTCGCCGAGCACTGCCCGGTGCCGCTGATGTCGGTGTCGTCCACGCTGCGCTCCCGCGCGGTCAAGGCCAACGACAGCGGCCTGAACGCCGAGTCGGGCTTCCAGCAGCTGGTCAAGTTCCTCACCGACCAGGTCGGCAGCGGAGTGGCGGTCCGGCTCGCGACCGACGCGGTGGCCGAGGTGGTGGCGCTGTGCGACCAGCTCGACGCGCAGTTCGAGGCGGAACGCGCCGCGCTCGCCGACCCCGCGGCCGCGCAGCTGGTCGTCCGGGGGCTCACCGAGGTCAAGGCCCGCGTCGACGCGCTCAAGGGCGCCGCGGCCAAGTGGAACCAGACGCTGAGCGACGGGATCGCGGACCTGACCTCCGACGTGGACCACGACCTGCGGACGCGGATCCGGGCGGTCATCGCCGAGGCGGACACCGCGATCGAGGAGTCCGACCCGGCCGACACGTGGCCCGAGATGGAGGCGTGGCTGCAGTCGCGGGTGGCCGAGGAGCTGCTGGCCAACTACGAGCTGCTGCGCCGCC
This sequence comes from Actinoplanes sp. URMC 104, assembly GCF_051386375.1. Classification (NCBI taxonomy): domain Bacteria; kingdom Bacillati; phylum Actinomycetota; class Actinomycetes; order Micromonosporales; family Micromonosporaceae; genus Actinoplanes; species Actinoplanes sp. URMC 104. The sequence continues at coordinate 1,180,998 of NZ_JBPQTO010000011.1, forward strand.
GGGCGAGCGAGCTGGGCAACCGGGTCGGCGAGCACTTCCTGGCCGCGTCGGCGTCGCTGATGGGCGGTCCCGCCGTGCCCGACCCCACCGCGCTCGCCACGGTCGACGACTTCCAGCACAAGATCGACCTGACCCGGATGCGGGTGGGCAAGCAGGCGATGGTCGCGCTGAAGAACGCGTACGGCGGCGCGCTCATGTTCATCATCCTCGGCAGCCTGGTCGGCGTGCAGCTGGGCCCGATCGGCATCGGGATCGGCCTGGTGATGGGGCACCGCGGGCTGCGCGAGGAGAAGAAGCGCCAGGTGCAGCGGCGCCGCGCGGAGGCCCGCAACGCGATCCGGCGCTACTGCGACGAGGTCAGCTTCGCCGCGGGCCACGACTCGCGGAACACGCTGCGCCGTGTGCAACGGCAGCTGCGCGACCACTACAGCGGGCTGGCCGACGAGCTCAACCGCACCAACGCGCAGGCCCTCGCGAGCGCCTCCGAGGCCGCCAAGCGCACCCAGCAGGACCGGGAGAGCCGGCTGCAGGACGTCGAGGCCGAGCTGACCCGGATACGCCAGCTGCGGCACCGCGCGCTGGAGGCGATCGGATGAGCGTCATCGACCGGACCCGGGCGGTGCTCGAGCAGGCCACGACGGTGTACCGGGGCACCCCGTACGGCGGAAGGCTTTCGGCGATCCGTGAACGGCTCGACGCCCCGTTGCGGGTGGCCGTCGCCGGGCGGGTCAAGGCCGGCAAGTCCACGCTGCTCAACGCGCTCGTCGGCGAACGGCTGGCGCCCACCGACGCCGGGGAGTGCACCCGGATCGTCACCTGGTACCGCGACGGGCCGTCGTACCGGGTCGACGCCACCCCGAAGCAGGGCCCGTCGCGCCCGTTGCGGTTCACCCGCGAGGACGGCGTCATCGACATCGACCTCGGCGGCCTGCGGGCCGAGGATGTCGCCCAGCTCGTGGTCACCTGGCCCGCGCAGGCGCTGCGCGCGATGACGCTGATCGACACGCCGGGCATCGGCTCGCTGTCCGAGCAGGCCGCGCAGCGCACCTGGGACATGCTCGTGCCGGACGACGAGGAGACGCCCGCCGACGCCGTCATCTACCTGCTGCGGCACCTGCACGCCGGGGACGTCGAGTTCCTGCGGGCGTTCCACGACACCGAGGTGTCGCGGCCGAGCCCGGTCAACGCGATCGGGGTGCTGTCGCGGGCCGACGAGATCGGCGCGGGCCGGCTCGACGCGATGGCCTCGGCCCGCCGCATCGCGTCGCGGCTGGGCGCGGGCGCCGGCGTCCGCAGGCTCGTGCAGTCGGTCGTGCCGGTGGCCGGCCTGCTCGCCGAGACCGCGGTGACGCTGACCGAGACCGAGGTCGGGCAGCTGCGCCGCGTCGCCGCGCTGCCGGTGCGGCAGGCCGAAGAGCTGCTGCTGTCGGCCGACCGCTTCGTGCGGACCATGCCCGAGCTCGGCCTCACCGAGCTGGAACGCGAGGCGCTGCTGGCCCGTTTCGGGCTGTTCGGCGTGCGCCTGACCAGCACACTGCTGCGCCGCGAGGTGGCCGGTACGGCGACCGAGCTGTCCAGGGAGCTGGCCGAGCGCAGCGGGCTCACCGACCTGCGCGAGATCATCGGATCGCTGTTCCTGCAACGGCGCGACATCCTCAAGAGCCGGTCCGCGCTGCTCGCGCTCGCCGAGGCCACCCGCGCCCTCGTGCGCCCCGGAAGCGACGCGGTGGCCGCCTCGGTCGAGGAGATCATGGCCTCGGCGCACCCGTTCAACGAGCTGCGCGTGCTGTCGAGCGTGCGGGCCGGCTGGGTCACCGGCAGGCCCGACGCGGTGGCCGAGCTGGAGCGGCTGATCGGCGGGTCGGGCAGCTCCGCGCACGAGCGGCTGCGGCTGCCCGCCGACGCCGGCCCCGCCGAGCTGACCGAGGCGGCCGGGCAGGCGCTGGTCCGCTGGCAGCGCCGCGCCGAGAGCCCGATGACCCCGTACGAGATGGCGCTTGCGGCGCGGGTCGCCGTGCGCTCCTGCGAGGGGCTGCTCGCCGGTCTGGAGCGGTCCCGGTGAGCGGCCGGCCGCGGTCACCCCGGCGGGGCGTCGTCGTCCGGCGCGGCGTCCAACGTGTGCTCCGGGTCGACCCGATCGGTCGAGTGGCCCCAGAACTCCTCGGCCTGGTCGTCGAGGTCGTCTGGACCGGGCCGCTCGGCCGCGGCGCCTTCGCTGGACGGCTCGGCCGCGACGCCGGCACTGGGCGGCTGGTCCCAGGCGCCCGCACCGAGCGGCTGGTCCGCGGCGCCCGCACCGAAGTCGACGCCGTCGGCCGAATGAAGGCCGGCACCCGCGTCGTGCCCGGCACCCACGTCGTGCCCGGCACCCGGGTCGAAGCCGGCGGCCGCATCCGGGGCGGCGCCCGCATCGAGACCGACGCTGGGATCGAGCTCGTCACCGAGGTCGGGACCGGCGCCGGCGTCGACGCCGTCGACCGGCTCCGGCCCGTCGAACTCGCCGGTCGGGGCGGTGAGCAGCAGGTCGAGCCAGCCGCTCTCCTCGCCGGGATCGGCAGCCGAGCCGGCGGCGGTGTGGGCGGTCACGAACGGCGCCAGGTGCTCGGCCACCTCGGCGGGGGCCGTGTCGGCGTAGCTGACCACCGCCTCGGCGACCAGCTCGCCGGGCAGCCCGCCCAGCGGATCGCCCACGTCACCGGCGGCGCCGCCCGCGCCGGTGAGGTCGGCGAGGACGTCGCGCAGGGAGCGGGCCGGTTCCATGCGGCCACCCTACGAGCGCGGCGTGCCCGCCCGGTTGGGGGAAACCCCCCGGCCTTCCCCCCACCTGACCTAGGAAGCGACTGGCGATGTACGCACTCGGCATAGACATGGGCACGACGTTCACCGCGGCCGCCACGTGGCGCGACGGCCGCTCCGAGATCGTGCCGCTGGGCAGCCGGGGCGCCGCCGTGCCGTCGGTGGTGCTGCTGCGCGACGACGGGACGTTCCTGACCGGCGAGGCGGCCAACCGGCGCGGGCTGACCGAGCCGCACCGGGTCGCGCGGGAGTTCAAGCGCCGCCTGGGCGACACCACCCCGATCCTGCTGGGCGGCGTGCCGCAGTCGGCGGAGGCGCTGGCGGCGCGGCTGCTGCGCGCGGTTGCCGACGCGGTGGCCGATCGGGAGGGCGGCCCGCCCGCGCGGGTCTGCGTGTCGCACCCGGCGAACTGGGGGGCGTACAAGACAGATCTGCTGCGTCAGGCGGTGCGCATGGCGGAGCTCGAGGGCACGGTGAGCTACACGACCGAGCCGGAGGCGGCGGCGGCGAGCTACGCGCAGCAGCAGCGCATCGAGCCGGGCGCGGTGGTGGCGGTGTACGACCTGGGCGGCGGCACCTTCGACGCCGCGGTGCTGCGCAAGACGGTCGCCGGGTTCACCATCCTGGGGCGGCCGGAGGGCATCGAACGGCTCGGCGGCATCGACTTCGACGCGGCCGTGTTCCACCACGTGCGTACGGCGCTGGGCGGCAAACTGGACGAGCTGGACGAGGACGACCCGGCCGCCGTGGCCGCGGTCGCCCGGCTGCGCGACGAATGCGTGCAGGCCAAGGAGGCGCTGTCGTCCGACACGGACACGACGATCCCGGTGCTGCTGCCCAACGTGGTCACCGAGGTGCGCCTGACCCGCTCCGAGCTGGAGGCCATGGTCCGTCCCGCGCTGTACGGCTCGGTGGAGGCGCTGCAGCGGGCCGTCCGCTCGGCCGGTTTCGCGCCCGAGGAGCTGCACTCGGTGCTGCTGGTCGGCGGCTCGTCCCGGATGCCGATCGTCGCCCAGCTCGTGACGTCGGAGTTCGCCCGGCCGGTCGCCCTGGACGCCCACCCGAAGCACGCCGTGGCCCTCGGCGCGGCCTGGCTCGCCGCCGGCGCCGACACCCACCCGGCGATCGCCTCCGGTCGCGCCCCCGCCCCGCCGCCGCCACCGCCGCCTGCGGTCCGAGGCTCGGCGCGTCCCCCGGCCCCGGCGAGCGCCCCGGCCCCCGCCCCGCGGATCAGGCCGGGCGTGGCGGCCGTTCCGCCCCGCCCGGCCGCGACTCCCGTCCCGCCCCCGCCGGCCCACCCGGTGTCCCCGGCGCCCGCGCCGGCTCGCCCGGTCTCACCCGCTCCCGCGCGGCCGGTCCCGCCTCCTCCCTCCGGCGCGGCCACGTCCTCCCCCCCCCCCCCCCCCCCCCCCCGGACGGCCTCCAGCGTCCGCAGACAAAGGCGCCGAGCCCGAGCCGCCTCGCCGGTTCTCGTCCCCAGCGATCCCGGCCGACCAGTCCAAGCCGCCCCGCCGGTCCTCGTCCCCCACGGTTCCGGCCGACCACGCGAAAACGCCCCGCAGTTCGGCGCGCCCGCCCACGGCGCCCCGCCGCAGCCGGAAGCGCCGCGTGCTGATCGGCGCGCTCCTGGCGCTGGTCACCCTGGTGGCCGCGGGCGGCATCACGTACGCCGCCTACGGCCGTGACGACCCGGCTCCCCGCGCCGCCCCGGCGTCGCCCAGCCCGAGCACCGTGCCCTCGACAGCGGCCGCCGGGCCCGCGGACGAGCAGTGCACCCCGAAGATCAAGAGCAACCGGCGGTGGGTGTGCCTGACCTCGGCGGTCGTCGCCGACGGCAAGCTCACGATCGACTACCAGGTGGACTACGACGGCTCCACCCCGGACGCGGACGAGGGCTTCCACCTGCACATCTGGGGCGCCGAGGGCGCCGGCGAGGAGCACCTGATGGGCGCGCAGGCCGACGAGGGCGTGCGGGGCGCCTACTACACCGAGACCCGCCGCCCGTCGGTGCTCGACGTCGACGGCAGCCGCTTCCGCCGGACGATCGGCGACGCCCCAAAGGTGTGCGCCCGCATCGCCCGGGCGGGTCACGAGCTGGTCCGCGACGCGGACGGCGGCTACCGGACCGGCAACTGCGTGCCGATCGAACGCCGGTAGCGTCAGTCGTCGGCGTTCTTGCCGAGCACCTTGAACGCCTCGTCGAGCCGCACGTCCCACTCGGTGTCGTCGGCGGCGCGCACGTCGACCTCGTAGGCGACCCCCTGCTCGTCGCCCGCCTCGACGTCCACCACGGTGCCGCCGGCGACGGCGTCCAGCGCCGCCTTCCCGGCGGATGCGCGCTGGGCGTCGGTCACCGGGCTGCCGTCCGTCGCGGTCTGCTGCCCGATCGGCTCGAGGTCCTTGCCGAGCACCACGTCGACCTCGGCGCCGTCCGGCTTGCGCACCTCCACCTCGTACGCCTCGCCCTGGTCGTCGCTGCTCTCCACGTCCAGGACCTCGCCGCCGCCGACGGCGCGGACCGCGGCGGCGCCCACCCGGTCCCGGTCGGCGCCCGGCACGTCGGTGTCGGCGGCCGCGGCGGTCGCCCAGACGCCCCCGCCCACGGCGAGGGCGGCGACGGCCGCGGTGGTGACGAGGACGCGCTTGCTGCGCAGCTTGGCGGTGTTCATGTGTGGCCTCTCCCTAGGAAGAACTAGGTACCGGCACACTGTGCGGCAGCGTCGCTGAAGCCAGCCTGAATCCGGACGGTGAACCGCGCGCCGCCCAGGGGCGAGGACGAGACGGCCACCGCCCCGCCGTGCGCGGCCACGATCTGTTTGACGATGGCCAGGCCGAGCCCGCTGCCGCCGGCGTCGCGGGCGCGGGCCTCGTCGAGCCGCACGAACCGGTCGAAGACCCGCTCGCGCTGCCCGGCGGGGATGCCGGGGCCGTCGTCGTCGACGGTGAGCTCGACCGTGCCGCCGTCCTCGCGCACGCCCACGGCGATCGTCGTGGCGGCGTGCCGGGCGGCGTTGTCGACGAGGTTGCGGATCACCTGGGCGAGCGCGGAGGCGTCGCCGCGGACCCGGCCCGCGCCCACGCCGGTGGTGTCGACGGTCAGGCCCGTACGGCCGGCCCGCCGCGCCTCCGCCAGGGCCAGGTCGTCGAGGTCGACGTCGTGACGCGCGTGCCGGGCGCCGCCGTCGTCGGTGCGGGTGAGCAGCAGGAGCTGGTCGACGAGCCGCTGCAGCCGCGCCGACTCCTCGAGGACCGTGGCCGCCAGCTCGCCGTCGGGCAGGGCCGCCGGGTGTGCCTGCGCGACCTCGGCGACCTGGCGGATGCTCGCCACCGGCGACCGCAGCTCGTGCGAGGCGTCGGCGACGAACTCGCGCTGCCGGTCGCGGGCGTCCTGCAGCCGGGCGAGCATCCGGTTCATGGTGCGCGCCAGCCGCACGATCTCGTCGCGGGACGCGGGCTCCGGGACGCGGCGGTCCAGCCGGTCGCCGGTGATCGCCTCGACCTCGCGCCGGATGCGCTCGACCGGGGCGAGCGCCCGGGACGCCACCACCCAGGTCGTGCCGCCGACCAGCACCAGCAGCAGGGGCAGACCGACGAGCAGCGGCGTGACCAGCGCCTCGGTCGAGTCGTCCACCTCCTCCAGCGGGACGGCGACCGAGACGCGGTACCCGTCCTCGCCGTCGGTGACCACCAGGTACGCGTCGTCGTCGCGGGGCAGCGGCGCCCCGGAGCCGGCGACCGTGCCGTCGGGGGCGGTCACCTGCCATCGCAGGTCGTCGTCGTCATCGGCAGCCGGCAGCGCGGCGGCCCGCGCCTGTTGCAGCAGGACGGACGCGCGCTGCTCGGCGGTGGCCTCCAGCCCGTCGCGCAGCGATCCGCGGACCAGCAGCACGAGGGCGACCGCCCCGGTGGCCAGCGCGACGGCCACCACCAGCACGGCCGCCGCGGTGGTGCGCAGCCGGACGTCAGCCATCGCCGCCGCCCAGCCGGTAGCCGGCGCCGCGCAGCGTCCGGATCGCCGTACGCCCGATCTTGTTGCGCAGGTGGCCGATGTAGACCTCGACGATGTTGGGGTCGCCGTCGAAGTCGGCGTCCCACACCCCGTCCAGGATCTGCCGCTTGGACACCACGTCGCCGGGCCGCCGCGCCAGGAAGAACAGCAGGGAGAACTCGCGCGCGGTCAGCTGCACCTCGGCGCCGTCGCGCCAGACCCGCCGGGCCGCCGGGTCCAGCCGCAGGTCGCCGACGACCAGCTCGGTCGGGCGGGCACGCGCGCCGCGCCGGCTCACCGCGCGCAGCCGCGCCACGAGCACCGGGAACGAGCAGGGCTTGGTCAGGTAGTCGTCGGCGCCCGTGTCGAGCCCCTCCACCTGGTCCCACTCGCCGTCCTTGGCGGTGAGCATGAGGATGGGCGTCCAGTCCTGCTCGGCGCGCAGCGTCGCGCAGACCTGGTAGCCGTTGAGGCCCGGCAGCATCAGGTCGAGGACGATCGCGTCGTACGTGTTCTCGCGGGCCAGCCACAGCCCGTCGACGCCGTTGCAGGCCACGTCGACGGCGAAGCCCTCCGCCTCGAGCCCGAGCCGCAGCGACCGGGCGAGCCGCTGCTCGTCGTCGACGACGAGGACGCGCATCGGTGCACCTCCCGAAAGAGGCCATCCTCGCGCACCGCGGCTGAACGCCCGCTGAAAGACCCCGTCCGAGCAGCGCAAGGGCGTCCGGCGCGTCCCGGCGCGTGCGGGTGAATGAATCCCGGCGGCGGTTAATCGACCTCCGGGCCGGGGCACGCAACGGGCAGAACAGCCGCGGCCGCTCCCCCGGCCGCGGCCGGCTCACGACCAGGGAGTGCCATGAGTATCGACAAGACCGGCAGCGCCACCGACGACCTCGTGTCCAGCCTCGATTCCGCCGGCATCGAGCAGGCCGACGCCCCCGACCAGCCCAAGCCGCGGCTGCGGGAGGCGATCACCACGCGCGCGGCCCGGGTCCGCGAGGTGGCGCCCGCCCAGGTGCGCCGCGCGGGCAGCGCCGTACGGGAGAAGCCGGCGCCCACGGCCGGGGTGCTGGCGCTGGCCGGCGGGGTGATCGCGGTGCTGCTGCTGCGGCGGCGGGCGGCCCGCGCCCAGGCCGTCCAGCCGCGCCGCTGGGTGCCCGCGCGGTTCCAGCGCTGAGCGTGAGGTGTCCCGTGGACGGTGCCGCGTCCACGGGACACCCCCTCTCACCTGCGGAGCCGGATCAGCGGGACCACCGGCGCCGGCAGCGGTCCGAGCACGGGGATGCCCTGGTGGCTGCCGTACGCCGCCTCCACCGTCTCCACGTAGTCCCGGCGGATGCGCGCGGTGCCCGCCGCGATGCCCCGCCTCGCCCGCTCGGCGCTCTCCGGCTTGGCGACGTACGTCCAAGCCCGTCCGTGCCCCTCGACGTCGACACCGACCCGCAGGTAGTTGCCCTCGCGGGTGTCCAGGGCGGGCAGCGCGGCGTCGGGCAGGAAGATCAGCACGCCCTCCACCGCGTCCCCCGGCTCGATCGTCAGGAACAGCACCTGGATCGGCGGGCGGCTGCCGTCGGCCGGGTCCTCGTACGCCACCGGCCCGTCCACGGTGTTGTCGGTGCACACGTTCCAGGTCCGTGACCACCCCGGCAGCCGCGCGCGGACGAAGTCGCGGCCCGCGACGGCGGGCCGGCCCACCAGCGCGGCGATCGTGGCGGGCGCGACCAGCGACCCGTACGTGTAGACGGCGGCCATGCGGGCAGCCTAGCCACGAGTTGCGGCAGTGATGACCGTCACTGAGACTGGCAAGATCGGACGAGCAGCGGGGGTCGCCATGAGCCAGGACCGAGCCGGCACGCAGCTGTCCGGGCGCAGGCGCGAAGATCGGCTCACCGGCTCGATCGTGGTGGTGGCCCTCGTCTCGGCCATCTCCGGACTGCTCTACGGCTACGACACCGGCATCATCTCGGGCGCCCTGCTGCAGATCGGCGAGGACTTCGGCATCGGCCACGGGTGGGAGCAGGTGATCGCGGCGTCCATCCTGGTGGGCGCGGTCGCCGGCGCCCTGACCTGCAGCCGGCTCTCCGAGCGCCGCGGCCGGCACGGCACGCTGCTGCTGATCGGCGTCGTGTTCGTCGTCGGGTCGCTCGCAGCCTCGCTGTCGCCCGACCCGGTCACCCTGTCGCTCAGCCGGCTGGTGCTCGGCTTCGCCGTCGGCGGCGCCACCCAGACCGCCCCGGTGTACGTCGCCGAGCTCGCGCCCACCGCCTACCGCGGGCGGCTGGTGCTGTTCTTCCAGATCGCGATCGGGGTCGGCATCGTGATCGCGACGATCGTGGGCGCGGCCGAGGTGATCGACTGGCGCGTCGCGATCGGCATGGCCGCCGTGCCCGCCGCCATCATGTTCGCGCTGATGCTGCGGCTGCCGGAGAGCCCGCGGTGGCTGGCTCGCGAGGGCCACATCGACCGCGCCGAGCAGGCCCTGACCCGCGTACGGCACTCTGGGGCCGACCTGTCCGGCGAGGTGCGGGAGATCTGCGCCAACGTGGAGGCCGAGAAGCAGGCCAAGACGCGCGGATGGGCCGGGCTGCGGGCGGCCTGGGTGCGCCCCGCGCTGGTCGTCGGGTGCGGGCTGGCCGTGTTCACCCAGCTGTCCGGCATCGAGATGATCGTCTACTACACACCGACGATCCTCACCGACAACGGCTTCTCGGACTCGACCGCGCTGCGGGTCTCGGTCGCGCTCGGCCTGACGTACCTGATCGCCCAGCTCATCGGGCTGGCGATCATCGACCGGGTGGGCCGACGCCGGCTCACGCTGCTCACGCTGCCGTTCGCGGCGCTGGCGCTGATCGTGCTCGGCACGTTCTTCGTCACCGGCAACGACGGCAAGTCGATGATCCCGTGGATCGTCGCCACGCTGGTCGCCTTCATGGCGTTCACCGCGGGCGGCATCCAGCTCATGGGCTGGCTGACCGGCTCGGAGATCTACCCGCTGGCCACCCGCGCGGCCGGCGCCGCGGCCCAGTCGGCGTCGCTGTGGGGCACCAACGTGCTGATCACGCTGACGCTGCTCAGCACGATGAAGGCGATCGGCACCGGGCAGACCTTCTGGATGTACGCCGCGTTCAACATCATCGCGTTCGTCTTCCTGTTCCGGAAGATGCCCGAGCTGACCGGCCGCAGCCTCGAGGAGATCGAGGACCACCTGTCGGACGGCCGCTTCAAGCCCGCCGACTTCGCCGTCCGCTGACCGGGCGGCCCGGCGCCGCGCGCACGACGGCCTCGCCACCCCGCCCGGCGGCGAAGCTGCTAAGGTGCGGCGACGAGTCAGCGAAAAAAGTGCCGCCCGGCACACAACCGTGATGGCGTCCCGGCCCGTTGGCCCTGCGAGACTCCACCACCGACACCGGGAGATACACCATGAAGAAGTCGATCGTCTCGCTGCTCGTCGTGGGCATCACCGGCGCCGCGACCGCCGCCACCTTCGTCGGCACCGCCGCCGCCCAGGAGCGGGTGGTCCCCGCCGCCGCCCCGGCCGCCGTCGCGCCCGCGGTGCGGGCGACGCCCCCGGCGATCGACGCCGGCAGCCCGGGCCTGACCTACCGGCAGAACGGCAAGGTCGTCACGGTGAAGAAGGGCTCCGCGTCCGTCGCCACGGTCACGCTGACCTCGGCCGACTACGCTTCGCGCTCCGCCGACGTGGTCCTGTCGGTCGCCGCGACCCGTCCGTTCACGGTGGACCCGGCGATGTTCACCCTCTACGACGCCGAGGGCTGGGAGAACGACGCCGCGCAGACCAAGCCCGTACGGTTCGGCGCCGGCACCGGCACGCTCAAGCTGACCTTCCCGCGGACCGCGGCGCGCCCCCTGGCGCTGGGCTGGGTGCCGCAGGAGGACGAGGCGGCGGCCGCCGTCTGGGAGCGCGACTGACCCCCGAAAGGGTGACAAGCCCGGCCTCAGGCGGCGGGCGTCTCGTGCTCGGGGCAGTCGGTCTGCAGGCCCGCCAGCGGCAACGGCGACTGGAGCAGGTCGCAGTGGTGCGGCGCGGCCGGGTCGGCGTGCCGGTCCGGGGTGAAGAAGCGGCAGGTCATGCAGGTGCGGGCGACGCTGATCGCGCCGCTGCGCTGCAGGTCGGCGATCAGCCGCAGCAGGTTGTGCAGCAGGACGACCCGGTCGTCCTCGGGCAGCTTGCCGACCGCGGTCAGCAGCGGCTGGTCCCACGAGGAGAGCTGCCGGGCCACCTCGCGGCCGCGCTCGGTCAGCGTGAGCCGCCGCCGGCGCCCGTCCGAGCCCGGGGAACGGCTCAGCAGCTGTTTGCGCTCGAGCGTCGAGACCGCGTCGGACATCGTCGGCGTGGTGATGCCGAACTCCGCGGCCAGCGCGTTGACCTCGCGCCGGGCGGCCGGACGGCGCCGCAGCGCCAGCACGATCTGCTGCTGCAGGGGCGAGAGGCCCTGGCCGCGCGCGCTCTGCTGGGCGAGGGTGCGCAGCCCGTTGCCCAGGCGCTCCACGGCGTCCGCGAGCCGCCCGTCGAGGCTGGCGAGCCGCCGGTCCAGGTCGTCGTCGACCTCATGCGCCGTCATCGCACCCGCCTCGTGATAGGAGTCCTACCATGCTACCCACGGGGCCGGCGGCGGCCCGGCTACGCGGTCTCGTGGTCGGGGCAGCTCACCCGCAGCTCCGCGTCGCCGAACGGCGCGTCGACGTAGTTGCAGTGATGCGGACGCCCGGTCTCCTCGGGGTGCGCGCGCGGCACGAAGAACCGGCACGTCAGGCACATCTGCGAGACCGGGATGGCGCGGCGGTCCTGCAGCTCGCGCATCAGCGTGGTGGTGCCGCGCAGCATCGCGGCGAAGTCCGGCCCCGACAGCGCGCCGAGGGCCCCGGTCAGCGTCTCGGACTGCGCGGTCAACCGGCCGGCCTCGGCGCGGCCCGCCTCGGTGAGCCCCAGCAGCTGCGCGCGGGCGTCGCCCGGGTCACGGGTCGCCTCGAGCAGCTCCTTCTTCCTCAGCACCTTCACGGCGTCGGAGACCGTGGGCGGCGTCGACGCCAGCGCCTCGACGATCTCGCCCTGGCGGACCGGGCGCGGCTTGGACTGCAGCAGCGTGACGATGTCGGCCTGCAACGGCGACAGGTTGTGCGGGCCGGCGTTGCGCCACGCCTCCATCCGCACGGCCTGCCCCAGCCGGGCGAGCCCGATCAGCAGCTGGTTGGCCGGCGGCGGTCCCGGTACCTGCGTCATGCGGACCGTCCCTTCCTCGTCCCGCCATCGTACGACTTTCTTGGCAGTGACAAATAAGTGTCGCGGTAGGCTCCCGCCCGCGGGGCGACGACCACGCAGGGGACGCCGGGGGGGGTGGGTGCACGTGGCCGAGGAAGCGGGCGAGCCGCACGTCGCCGGCCTGCTCGCCCTGTATTACGCGGACGCGCTGGACGCGTCCGAGGGCGCGCGCGTCGAGCGGCACCTGGCGGTGTGCGACGCGTGCCGTGGCGCAGCCTCGGAGGCGGCGGAGACCGTCGCCGCGCTGGAGTTGCTGACGCCGGAGGACAAGCTGGCGCTCTCCCGCGAAGATCCACCGCCACCGCACTGAGCGCGCCGCGGGGCACTCCCACGGCAGCGGGCCCGGCCCGGACGGCCCGGTCGGGGCGTCCGGGCCGGGCCCGTGCGTCAGTCGCGCAGGGTGACGCCCTCGACCGCGGGGAAGTCCAGCGTGGTCTGGCCCACCGAGTTGAAGTAGTTGGTGAACGTGTTGAGCGCGACCGCCGCCACGATCTCGCCGATCTCGCCGTCGTCGTACCCGGCCGCGCGGACCTTGTCCACCTCGGCGTCGCTCACGAAGCCCTTGCTCGCGATGATCTGCTTGGCGAACGTCAGCGCCGCCTCCACCTTGGGGTCCGACGCCTGCGCGCTGCGCCCGGCGACCAGGTCCTCCTGCGACACGCCCGCCCGGGCGCCCAGCACGGTGTGCGCGGCCAGGCAATAGCCGCACTCGTTCTCCACCGCCGCGGTCAGCGCGATCTGCTCCTGCACCGCGTGCGGCAGCCGGCCCTTGGACAGCGCGCCCGAGAACTGCAGGTACGCGTCCAGCACCGCCGGCGAGTTCGCCATCGCCCGCATCATGTTGGGCGTCACCCCCAGCGCCCTCTCCACCCGGCCCAGCAACGTGCGGGCCTGACCCTCGGCGGCGGCGGGGTCGACAGCAGCGATCCGAGACATCTCAGCACTTCCTTCGCTTCGTTCCGGCATATCATTTGGCAGTGCCAACTATTGTCCCGAGGGGTCCACGGGGCAACCCCCGGCCGCTATGGCCTGGAGCACACCCGGTCCGGGGCGGGGCACCGGTACGATCCGGGCGTGGCTGAGCTGGATGACGAGACGATCGCGTACGCCCATCGCATGTTCGACCTGGCGCGGTCCGGCGGCACCGAGGAGCTGGCCGGCAACGTCATCGCGGGCCTGCCTGCCGACCTCACCAACGACAAGGGCGACACGCTGCTGATCCTCGCGGCGTACCACAACCACGTCGACACGGTGGCCGCGCTGCTGGAGCAGGGCGCCGACCCCAACCGGGTCAACGACCGGGGCCAGTCCGCGCTGTCGGCCGCGGTCTTCCGCCAGAACCCCGAGACCGTGAAGACGCTGCTGGCCGCGGGCGCCGACCCGAACGGCGGCACCCCGTCGGCGGTCGCCACGGCGGAGTACTTCAAGCTGCCCGAGATGGCGGAGCTGTTGCGCGGCGAGTGACGGGCCGGACGGAGTTGCGGCCTTGCGATCGATCGTTATCCTGGGGACCCCGGCGCGCCGGGTGACGGCCTGCCTGTCGTGTGGCGTGGCACGACGGAGGTGAGCAATGCCGGCGGCAACCGAGTTCGGCGCGGGCGCGCTGATCGCGTGCGAGAGCCTCGTGCGCATCTACCAGTCGGGGCCGGTGGAGGTCCAGGCGCTGCAGGGCCTCGACCTGGTCGTCGAGCGGGGCGAGATGGTGGCGGTCGTCGGCGCCTCCGGGTCGGGCAAGTCGACGCTGCTCTCGATCCTCGCCGGGGTGGACGCGCCGACCGCCGGACGCGCCCGGGTCGACCGGTGGAATCTGCTTTCGATGTCGCGCGCCGACCGGGTGCACTACCGGCGGCACACGGTCAGCTTCGTGCGGCAGCAGACCGCGAGCAACCTCATCCCGTACCTGACCGCGCGGCAGATGGTCGACCTGCCGATGACGGCCGCCCGCACGCCGGCCGACGTCCGCAGGCGGCGCGCCGGTGAGCTGCTCGAGACGCTCGGCGTCGCCGACTGCGCCGACCGGCGGCCCGATCAGCTCTCCGGCGGGCAGCAGCAGCGCGTCGCCATCGCGGTCGCGCTCGCCAACCAGCCGCACGTGCTGCTCGCCGACGAGCCCACCGGCGAGCTCGACACCGCGACCTCGGCCGAGGTGTTCGGCGCGCTGCGCGCGGTCAACCGCGACCTCGGCGTCACCGTGGTGGTCGTGACCCACGACCCCACGGTGAGCGGCCAGGTCGAGCGGACCGTGGCGATCCGCGACGGGCGCACCAGCAGCGAGGTGCTGCGCCGCACCGCGACGGCCGACGACGGCGGCACCCACGTGATCGCCGAGGAGTACGCCGTGATGGACCGCGCCGGGCGCATCCAGGTGCCCCGCGACTACCGCGAGGCGCTCGCGCTCACCCGGCGGGTGCGGCTGGCGCTCGAGCCCGACCACATCACGATCCGGCCCGACGCATGAGCTCGCTGCTGGCCGTACGGGGCGTGAACCGTACGTTCGGATCCGGCCCGTCCGCCGTGCACGCCCTGCGCGACGTGACGTTCGAGGTCGAGCCCGGCACGATGGTGGCCGTGGTGGGCCGTTCCGGCTCCGGCAAGACCACGCTGCTCAACGTGATCGGCGGGCTCGACCGCCCGGACTCCGGCTCGGTCGTGGTCGACGGGCAGGAGGTCACCGGCCTCGACGAGGACGGCCTGTCCCGCCTGCGCCGCGACAAGGTCTCGTACGTCTTCCAGACCTTCGGCCTGATCCCGGTGCTGTCCGCCGCCGAGAACGTGGGCGTGCCGCTGCGCCTGGCCAAGGCCGAGCCGCGCGAGCGCGAGCGCCGCGTCCGGCTGCTGCTCGAGCTCGTGGGCCTCAGCGACCACGCCGAGCAGCGGCCCGGCGAGCTGTCCGGCGGCCAGCAGCAGCGGGTGGCGATCGCCCGCGCCCTGGCCGCCTCGCCCCGGCTGCTGGTCGCGGACGAGCCGACCGGCCAGCTCGACGCCGAGACCGGCCTGTCGGTGATGGCGCTGCTGCGCGGGGTGGTGGAGTCCGAGGGCGTCACGGCCGTGGTCGCCACCCACGACCCGGTGATGATGGAGCTGGCCGACCGCGTGATCCGCATCGGCGACGGGCGGGTGCAGCCGTGACCGGGCCGTGCTGAGGCTGGTCCTCCGGCGGGCGCGCGCGCAGTGGCCGCTGCTGGCGTCGCTGCTGACGATCCTGGTGATCGGGACGACCCTGCTCGGCACGTGCGCGCTGCTGGTCACCCGCACCTCGCAGCGGGCCGTGGAGGTCGCCGCGTCCCGGGCCGCCCCGGACGACGTCACGGTCACCGCGTACCTGGGCAGCATGTCGGCGGCGGACGCGAGGTCGGTGGCCGCCGACACCCGCGGCGTGCTGGCCACGGCGGTGGCGCCCTTCTCCGCGACCACGACTACGCGCGCGTCCTCGGAGCTGCGGCTGCTGCCGGTGGCGGACACCACCTCGGGGGCCGCCAAGGGCGGCGGCTACCTGTCCGGCCTCGACGACCTCCCGGCACGCGCCGCGCTGGTGGCCGGCCGCTGGCCGCGCGCGGCGACCCGGGCGGGCGGGCAGGAGACCGCCGTCCTGCAGAGCACCGCACGGCTGCTGGGGCTCAAGGTCGGCAGCCGGGTCCGCCTGGGCTCCGAGCTGGGCCGCTCGCCGAAGCCCGGCCTGGACCTGACGGTGGTCGCCGTGGTCCGGCCGCTGCAGGACGCGGGCTGGGACCGCGATCCGCTCGGCGGCGCCGGCTACGACCCCGATCCGGTCGAGAGCACGTCCGCGCGCCCGATGCACGCGTACGGCCCGTTCCTGATCGAGCTCGGCACGCTGCTGTCCGGCGGTTCCGCGATCAGCCGGCTCGAGATCACCGCCCGGCCGGACCTGTCCGCGCCCACCCGCCCCGGCCTGGACCGGATGACGACGTCGCTGCTGGGCGCGGACCGCCGGTTGCAGGGCACGCTCGGCGAGCGGGTCGACTTCCTGCGGGTCGCGTCCCAGCTCCCCCAGGTGCTGCTGCGGTCCCGCGAGCAGCAACAGCTCACCTCGGGGACCGTGCTCGCGCTGACGCTGATCGGCCTGGCGCTGACGGCGATCGCGCTGACTTTGGCGGGACGGCTGTCGACCGGGGTCCGTACCGCCGAATCCGATCTGCTGACCGCGCTCGGCACCAGCCGGGGCCAGTTCACCGCGGTGGCCGCCGCCGAGGCGGGCGCGGTCGCGGCGGTGGCCGTCGCGCTCGCCGTGCCCCTGTCCTCGCTGCTGTACGCCGGGCTGACCCGCGTGCCGCCGCTGTCCGGCGCGGGGCTGACCGCCCCGGTCACCGTCAGCGGCGTCCAGGTCCTGGTGGTGGTCTGCGGGGCCGTGGCGCTGGCCGCCCTGCTCGTCGGGATGGCCGCGCGCCCGGCGGCCGGGGCCGGGGACCGCCGCCACCGCGAGCTGCTGGCCCGCTCGGGCGCCGACGTGCTGCTGCTCGGGCTGGCCGCGGTCGGCTGGTGGCAGCTGCACGACCAGCCCGCCGCCGCCGGCTACCGGGCCGATGCCGTACGGGTCCTCGCCCCCACGCTGATCCTCGCCGCGGGGTCGGCGCTGACGCTGCGCCTCGTGCCGCCGCTGCTGCGCGGCCTGGAACGGCTGGCGTCGCGGGCCCGCGGGTTCACGCTGCCGCTTGCCGCCGCCGGGGCCGCGCGCCGCCCGCAGGCGCTCGCCGCCGGTCTGCTGATCTGCCTCGGCTGCGCGGCGGCGACGTTCGGCACGGCGTTCGGGTCGACCTGGAACACCTCCCAGCACGACCAGGCGGACCTGTCCGTGGGCACCGACCTGGCGCTCGCGCTCACCGCCGCGCCGGTCACCGGGCAGAGCGCGACCGTCGGCGCCGCCACCGGCGGGGTGATCAGCCCGGTCGCCGAGCAGAACATCGTGGTCGGGCAGTGGCTCGGCGACGCCTCCTCCTCGCCCGCGATGGTCGCCGTCGACACCCGCGAGGCGGGATCGCTGCTGCGCGGACGGGTCGGGCACGGCGACGGCTGGGCCGGCGTGACCCGGACGCTGGCCCCGCCCGCCGTGGTGAGCGGCGTCGCCCTGCCCGAGGGCAGCACGCCGGTGCTCACCGGCTCGACCTCCGGCACCCTGCCCGTGTTCGTCACCCCCCAGCTGCTGCTCGAGGACGGCACCGGGCTGCGTACGACGTGCGCCGGCGCCACCGTGCCGCTGGACGGCCGCGCCCACCCCGTGCGCGGCTGCGCGCCGATGCCCGGGCTGCGGCTGATCGGCGTCACGCTGCCGGTGACCGGTGAGACCGGCATCCAGTACGTGACCCGGCTCGACGCGACGATGACCCTGCCCGCGCCGTCCGCGTCCGCGTGGAACGGGCAGTCCGCCTCGCCGGCGTCCAAGCAGCTGGTCGACCCGGCCGCCGCGGTCAGCGGCACCCGGCTGCGGCTGGGCGCGACGGTGAGCTTCGCCGACCCCGCGCCCTCGAGCCGCGTGCTGGTCGCCACGGCGTTCGCCGACCCCGGCCCGGTGCCGGTCGTCGTGTCGTCCCGGCTGGCCGCCGAGGTCGGCGCGCGCCGCGGGTCCGCGCTCTCGTTCGTCGTGGACCAGACGCCCGTGGACGCCACCGTCGCCGAGGTGGTGGCCGAGGTGCCGTCGGCGCCCGGCGGGGCCACGCTGCTGGCCGACCTCGACTGGCTGACCCGGGCCATGGCCGTGCGCGGCAACGCCGACTCCCCGGTGACCGGCTGGTGGGTCGGCGAGCCGGCGCGGGCGGACGCCGCCGAGCGGCTGGGCGGGCTGCATCTCGGCGCCGTGACGACCCGCGCGGGCGAGGCCGAGCGCCTGACCGGCAGCCCCCTGCGGGCCTCGTTCCCGGCCGTGCTGCGCGTGCTCGTCGTCGCCGCGGTCGTGCTGCTGCTCGGCGGGGTGCTGCTCCAGGTCACGTACGACATGCAGTTACGCGCCGTCGAGGTGGCCCGGCTGCGCGGCCTGGGGGTGTCGCGGCGCGGCATCCGGGCCGCGCTGCTGGGTGAGCACGCCGTGATCGTGCTGCCGCTGCTGGCCGCGGGCGCCGCGGTCGGCGCGGTCGCCACCTGGCTGATCGCGCCGCTGCTGATCCGCTCGGACACCGGCGCGGCCGCGGTGCCCGCCGCCGTGGCGCACTGGCCGTGGGCCGCCGAGGGGCTGCTGCTCGCGGGGCTGGTGGGCGCGTTCGCGCTGGCCGCGGGCACCGCGGTCGCCGTGCAGGCCGGCCGGGCGGACGCCGCGCACCTGCGGGTGGCGTCGTGAGGGCAGTGCAAGCCGGCCGGGCGGACGCCGCGCACCTGCGGGTGGCGTCGTGAGAAGTGCAAGCCGGCCGGGCGGACGCCGCGCACCTGCGGGTGGCGTCGTGAGGGCAGTGCGGGCGGTCCGGGCGGATGCCGTGCCTCCGGGAGTGGCGTCGTGAGGGCCGTGCGCGCGCTGGGCCGGCTCGTGGGCCGCTACCTGCCGGCGGTGCACTGGCCCAGCATCCGGGGCCGGGCCCGCGCCGACGCCGGCCCGCTGGCGCTGGTGGCGTGCGTCGTCGGGATCGTGGCCCTGCTCGCCGGCGCCACGCCCCCGCTGCTGCGCTCGACCTCCGACGACGCCACCCGCGAGGCGGTCCGCCGCGCGGCCGACGACGCCGCCGTCCGGGTGGGGGCGGAGTGGGGCGACGACTACGGGCCCACCGGCGGCCGCATCCGCAGCCCGCTGCTGGCCGACGACGTGGCGGGCATCAGCTCGCGGGCCCGCGACGAGCTCGACCCGGCCCTGCGGTCCGCGCTGCGGGCGCCGATCGGCCGGGTCTCGAGCCCCTCGCTGGCGATCACCGACGGCAGCGTCCAGCGCCGCCTGCAGCTGGAGTACCTGCACACCGAGTCGGGCGGCCCCGCGGTCACCTGGGTCGCGGGCCGCGCGCCGGGCCCGGCCACCGCCGACGAGTTCCGCGAGGTGCCGCTCAACGGCCCCCCGTGGCCGGTCCAGGTCGGGCTCTCCGAGGCGGCCGCGACGGCGCTGCGCGTGCGCCCCGGCGACCGGGTCCCCGTGCAGGACGAACGCCGTACGCCCTACGACGTCCGGGTCGCCGGCATCTTCCGGCCGGTGGACGCGGGCGACCCCGCGTGGCAGCTCGCCCCCTGGCTGCTGCGGGCCGCCGCCAACCGCGACGGGCTGGGCAGCACCCGGTTCGGCGCCCTGCTCTCCGCCAAGTCCCTGCCCGACGCCCGGCTGGCCTTCCGCGCCGACCAGCTGACCCGCACGGTCCGCTTCGACGCCGACCCGGACGTCCTGACGTGGGACAGGGCGCAGGCGCTGGCCGCCGCCGTGGCGGCGCTCAAGGGCAGCTCCGCCGTCTCGGCCGAGCGCGATCAGTCGCTCAAGTGGGCCACGCAGCTCGACACTGTGCTGCGCGACCTGCGGGCCCAGATCGCGACCGCCACGGCGCAGGCCTCCGTGCTGCTGATCGCCGTGCTGGCCGGCGCGCTGCTGGTGGTCGCGCTGGCCGCGGACCTGCTGACCCGGCGCCGCGCGACGGCCCTGACCACGGCCCGCCACCGGGGCGCCTCGCTGCCTGCCGTCGCCACCGAGCTGGCCGTCGAGTCGGTGGCGGTGACCGTGCCCGCCGCCGCGCTCGGGCTCCTGCTCAGCCTGGCCGTCACCGGCGGGGCCTCGCTGGGCTGGGTGCTACCGTTCCTGGCGATCGCGGCCTGCGCCGGCCCCGTCTTCGGCACCCGGGCCGCCGCCCGGGCCACGCGCGACCGGCGGGTGCCCGCCAACCGCAGCGCCCGCCGGTGGCTGCTGCGCACCGGGCTGCTGCGGCGCGCCGCGGTCGACCTGGCCGTCCTGCTGCTCGCGGCCGGCGCGCTCGTCGCGCTGCGCCAGCGGGGCATCGCGACCGGCACCGAGGGCGACGCGGGGCTGCCCGCCGCGGCGCCCACGCTCGTTGCGCTGGCCGCGTCGCTGCTGCTCGTCCGGCTGCTGCCGCGGGGCACCGGGGCCGCGCTCCGGCTCGCCCTGCGCTCGCGGCGCCCGCTGGTGCTGTTCGCCGCCGCGCGGGCCGCCGCGACCTCGGCGCGGGCCCTGCCCGCCCTGGCCCTGATCAGCGCCGTCGCGCTCGCGTCGTACGCGTTCACGCTGCACGCCACGGCCGAGCGGGGCCTGTCCGCGGGCGCCTGGCAGACCGTCGGGGCCGACGCCCGCATCGACCTCGGCCCCGACGCCCTGGACCCCACCGCCGAGGTCGCCCGCCGGGTCGCCGCCGCGCCCGGCGTGCGGCACGCCGTCGCCGCCCAGGTGAGCGACGCCACCGGCTTCATCGCGGACAGCACCTCGCTGACCGCCCGGCTCGTCGTCGTGGACACCGCGGCGTGGCGCGCGCTGCTCGCCGACACTCCCCTGCCCGTGCCGCCCGGCCCGGCCGGCGGCCGGCCCGGCAAGCTGCCGGCGCTGGTCCGCATCGCCGACCGCAGCCTCGTGCCCGGCATGGACTTCACGCTCCCTCGCCGCGGCAACCCCGCGATCGCCCTGACCGCGACCGGCGCTGCCCCGGCGCTCGGCGCGGGCGAGGACGACGTGATCGTGGTGGACGCGGCGGCGGCCACGGCGGCCGGCTGGGAGTTCGAGCCGGACACGGTCTGGGCGACCGGCCCCGGCGCGACCCGGGCGATCGCGGCGACCGGCGCCGACGGCCGGCTGACGGCCCGCGCGGACGTGCTCGACGAGCGCCGCACGGCGCCGCTGACCGCCGGGCTCGTCCGGCTGTACCTGGGCGCCGCCGCGATCCTGCTCGCGCTGGGGCTGCTCGGCTTCGCGCTCGCCGCGGCGGCCGGCGCCCCGGACCGCTGGGTGACACTGGCCCGGCTGCGCACGCTGGGCCTGCGCCCCCGCGACGGCCGGCGCGTCGCCGCCGGCGAGCTGCTCCCGGCCGTGGTGGCGGCCGCGGTGTGCGGCCCGCTGCTGGGCGCGCTGCTCACCCGGCTCACGCTGGGGCCGCTGGCCCTGGGCGTGCTCACCGGCCAGGCCACCGCGCCCGCGACGGTCGTGCCGTGGTGGCTGATCGGGCTGGTGACGGTCGCCGCGCTGGCGGCGGGCGTGGTCGCCGTGGTGACGGCCGAGTCGCTCGCCCGGCAGCGCCGCCGGCTCGGCGACGTGCTGCGCGTCGGCGACAGCTGACCGGCGCGGCAACCCTTCAGCCCACGGCGGAACCGGGGTTTCCCGGGTATCGGCGGCGGCCCCGCTTGATTACGGTCGGCTCATGACGGACACCTCGCGACGGACCCGGCCCCTGCTGCGCACGGTCGTCGGCGAGGTGCTGCGGCGCCACCGGCAGCAGCAGCGGCGCACGCTGGCCGAGGTGGCCCGCGAGGCGTGCGTCTCGGTGCAGTACCTCTCCGAGGTCGAGCGCGGCCGCAAGGAGCCCAGCTCCGAGATCCTGGCGGCCGTCTGCGACTCGCTGCGCGTCGACCTGGCCGACCTGCTGGCCGAGGTGGGGCGCGATCTGACGACCGACCGCGCCCCCGTGCTGCGGCTCGACGCCGCCCGCCTGCGCCGCGCCGCCCGGCCCGCGGGGACCACGCGCCCGGGCGACGTCTTCCTGCTGGCGGCGTGAGGGGTCAGGCCGCGCCCAGCCGGTACGCGCGGGGCTCGCGCCGGGTGATCACGCGGTCGGCGAGGCCGTACGCGACCGCGTCCGCCGCCGACAGCGTCATGCTGCGGTCGGTGTCCGCCCGGATCTGCGCCACCGGATGACCGGTGTGCTCGGCGAGGATGCGGTCCATCTCGGCGCGCACCTTCGCCACCTCCTTGGCCTCCACGGCCAGGTCCGGCAGCGTGCCGCGGGCCTGGCTGGACGGCTGGTGCAGGGTCACCCGCGCGTGCCGCAGCACCGAGCGCTTGCCCGGCGTGCCCGCCGCGAGCAGCGCGGCCGCCGCCGAGGCCGCCTGCCCGACGCAGATCGTCGCGATGTCGCAGCGGACGAAGTGCATGGTGTCGTAGATCGCGGTGAGCGCGCTGAACGAGCCGCCCGGCGAGTTGATGTAGAGCCCGATCTCCTGCTCCCCCGAGGACTCCAGGTGCAGCAGCTGGGCGATCACCACGTTGGCGACGCCGTCGTCGATCTCGGTGCCGAGGAAGATGATGCGGTCGGCCAGCAGCCGGGAGTAGACGTCGAAGGCGCGCTCGCCGTTGGGCGTCTTCTCCACCACGGTGGGGATCGTGTACTGGCTCATGCACTCAGCCCCATCGGCCGGCGGGACAGCGCCGGGCGGACGTCGTCCACGCTGTCGAGGATGTGGTCGATGAGCCCGTACGCCCGGGCCTCCTCGGCGGTGAACCAGCGGTCGCGGCGGCTGTCGCGTTCGACCGTCTCGATCGGCTGCCCGGTGTGCTCGGCGGTCAGCCGCAGCAGCGTGCGGCCCAGCCGCTCGAGCTGGTTGGCGTAGATCTCCACGTCGGCCGCGGTTCCCCCGAAGCCGGCCGAGCCCTGGTGCATCAGGACCTGGGCGTGCGGCAGCGCGAACCGCTTGCCCGGGGTGCCGGCCGACAGCAGGAACTGCCCCATGCTGCCGGCCAGCCCCAGCGCCAGCGTGCTCACGTCGTTCGGGATCAGCCGCATGGTGTCGTAGATGGCCAGCCCGGCGGTGACCGACCCACCGGGCGAGTTGATGTAGAGGCTGACGGCCCCGCGCGGGTCCTCGGCGGACAACAGCAGCAGCTGCCCGCAGAGCCGGTTGGCGATCTGGTCGTCGACCTCGGCGCCGAGCACGATGATGCGCTGGTGCAGCAGCCGGGCGGCCACCTGGTCGTCGATGGACCCCGCGCTCCACGGGGCCGGTGCTGCGGCGGCGGCAAGGTGCATGGTGTTCTCCTCGGGGCAGAGCCGGACGTTCGGGCTCCACCATCGGACCGCGGACGGCGGCGCACCAAGCCGATCTGCTGTCAGCAGAGATCCGACCGTACGGTGCCACTGCCGTCGGCGAGCAGCGTCGCGATGCGCGGTCCGGTCGTCGCCACCTCGGCGATGCCCGCGACGCCGGCCGGGAACGCGCCGGTCAGCGCGCCGTCCCGGTACTGCAGGACGTCGCCGGCGCGCAGGATGCCGACCCGCTTGACGGTCGCGGTGGACGCCGGCGTGCTGCTGCACCCAAGTCCCCGCGGCGAGCGTGCCCTCCTTGACGTACGCCTGGCCGGTCGTCGGCACGACGCCGATCCGGCTGCCGTCCAGCACGAGCTGCTTGACGTTCGTCGCCTGAAGGACCCAGGGGCGTGCAGCCCGCCCTCGTCGACGTAGGCGTTGCCGTCGCGGGTGAGCATGCCGACGCGGGAGTTGGTGACCGCCATCCGGACGACGTCCGGATCCACGTCGTGCTGCCCCCTACGCAGGAACGCGCGGACCGTGGCGGCGTCACCGGTCAGCGCCGCCCGGGCCGCGGCGGCCACCTGCCGCTGCCCGCGGCGGCGATGCCCGCTCGCGCCGGTGGCGCCGCGGACGAGACGCCCGGCGCTGCCGCGGTGAAGGCGGCCCGGCCGGCGGGCTATCCGGTCGGCGACGCGTTGGCGGGCCGGCTATCCGGTCGGCGACGCGTTGGCGGGCTCGCTGTCCGGTTGGCGACGCGCCGGCCGGCGAGGGCGCCGGGCCAGCGGCGCGGCGGCCAGGCAGGTTCCCGCGAGCAGCAGGCCCCACGACGCCGTGAAGCCGCCGGTCGTGTCGCGCAGGAGGCCCAGCAGCGGCGGAACCAGCACGATGGCGACCTGGTTGACGGCCATCGCCAGGCCGAGGGCGAAGCCGGTGCGGCCCGCCGGCGCGGCCTCGGTCACCAGCGCGACCCAGGGGCCGTACCAGCCGATGCCGAAGAAGCCGAGCCAGACGAACACGGCGGCCGCGGCGACGGGTGAGCCGCCCGCCGGGGTCACCAGCACCACCAACGCGCCGGCGACCGCGAGCAGGCTGCCGGTCACGACGCTCTGGCGGGAGGTCCGCGCGCGGTCGCTGAGCGCGGCGAGCAGGATCCGGCCGGCCACGCCGGCGGCCTGGGCCGCCACCAGCACGGCCGCGGCCCGGCCCGGCGACAGCCCGGCCTGCTCGTGCAGGTGCAGCACCGTCAGCAGGCCGAGGCCGGTCTGCACGCAGATGAGGCTGACACCGCAGGCCAGCGCCCGCCGCATCGCCGGGTCGCGCAGCAGCACCAGCCGCCGGCCGGCGACGCGCTGGACGGCCGCGCGCTCCGGCGGCCGGCGGTAGACGGTGACGAACAGCAGCGCGCCCAGCAGGGCGACGGCGCCGCCGGTCGCCAGCGTGGGACGCCAGCCGAGGGCTGCGCCGACCGCGGGCAGCGTGGCGGAGGCGAGCGCGGCGCCGAGCGGCAGGCCCGCCTGGCGGATCCCCATCGCCGTTCCGCGGCGGGACGTGTCGAACCAGGAAGCCACCGACTTGCTGCCCCCGGGCTGCACGGTGCTGTACCCGGCGCCGACCACCAGCAGCACGCCGAGCAGCGCCGCGTACCCGGGAGCGAACGTGCCCGCGAGCAGCGCGACCCCGACCATCCCGGCCCCCGCGCCGACCACCCAGCGTTCGTCGAAGCGGTCGAGCAGTTCCCCGGCGACGAGCAGCCCGGCCAGCGGCGCGAGCTGGGCGGCCGACACCAGCAGGCCGAGCTGGGTCGCGCTCAGCCCCAGGTCGCGCTGCAGCTGGACGCCGAGCGCGCCGATGCCCTGCACGAAGAACCCGGCCGCGGCCTGGGTGAAGGTCGCCACCGCGAGCACGACCCAGCGGAACCGTTCGCTGCGCATGGATCGACCGTGCGGTAAGGGTCCTGCACAGATCAACCCTTACATCCGCCGGGAGTGACGCGCGTCGCACTCCTGACCGGCGCCGGCGGGGCAGGATCGGGACATGAAGGTTCACGAACGGATCGACGGGCGGCTGCGGACCTTCATCGAGGCGCAGCCGATGTTCTTCGTGGCCACCGCGCCCAGCGGGCCGGACGGGCACGTCAACGTGTCCCCCAAGGGCATGGCCGGCACGTTCGTGGTGCTCGGCGAGCACCGCGTGGCCTACCTGGACTACCACGGCAGCGGCGCCGAGACGATCGCGCACCTGAGCGAGAACGGGCGGATCACGCTGATGTTCTGCGCGTTCCAGGGCCCGCCCAACATCGTCCGGCTGCACGGTCACGGCCGGGCGGTGCCGGTCACCGACCCCGCGCACGCCGACCTGCTGGCGCTGTTCCCCTCGCCGCCGGACACCCACGGCGTACGGTCGGTCATCGACATCACGGTCGAGCGGGTCAGCGACTCGTGCGGCTACTCGGTGCCGCTCATGTCCTACGAGGGCGACCGCGACCTGCTGATCCGCTCCCACGAGCGGCGCACCGACGACGACCTCGCGGAGTACCGCCGCCGCAAGAACGCCGTCAGCATCGACGGCCGCCCCGTCTTCGCGGACTCCTGACCCGCTCAGCCGGCCGGCTCGCCCGGCTCGGTCAGCTCCGCCTGCTCCGGCCCGAACGGGATGTCGATGCGCTCCTCGCCCGTGCGCAGCGCCCGCAGGATGACCCGCCCGACGTACTCCGGGCTGTGCGCGACGACGCCGGTGTCCCCCAGCGGCGCGCCCGAGGAGTACCGGCCGCCGCCGAACTCGGTGGCGGTGATCGAGGGCAGCACCAGCGACACGTCGATGCCGTCCGCCGCGAACTCCTTGCGAGCCACCGCGGTGAGCATGTTGACCGCCGCCTTCGACGCCGCGTAGCCGCCCACGCCCGGCATCGCCCCGCGGGTCGTGCCCGAGCTGACCGTCACGATCCGCCCGGCCCGCTGCTCGCGCATCACCGGCAGCACCGCCTGCAGAGCGGTGACCACGCTGACCACGTTGAGGTTCAGCAGCTCCAGGTACGCGGCGGGGTCGACGTCCTCGATCCGGTGGTGAAAGCTCGCCCCCGCGTTGACGACCAGCCCGTCCACCCGCCCGTGCCGCTCCAACGCCGCCCGCACCAGCGCGTGCACCTGCCCGGGGTCGGTCACGTCGGTCGGCACTGCCAGCGCCCCGCCCAGCTCCTCCCCGAGCGCCGCCAGCCGCTCCGCCCGCCGGGCCGCGAGCACCGGCCGGGCCCCCGCCTCGTGCAGCAGCCGGGCGGTGGCCTCCCCGATGCCGGAGGAGCTGCCGGTGACGACGACGACCTTGCCGGTCAGTTCGGATGCAGGCACCCACCCATTGTCGCGCGCCACCGGACCGGGCGCGCCCCTACCGCACATCCACCGGGGCCGAAAAGGGGGCGCCGGCGAGCCGCTCGGTGGAACTCCAGCCTGGTCAACAGGCCCCTGGCCCGCACCGGGGAGGGTGTGTCACGATCGGCCGATGGAGATCCGTGATCAGCGCATCGAGGCCCGGGGCATCACTCAGAACGTGCTCGTCGGCGGGCCGGAGGACGGGACGCCGGTGCTGCTGGTGCACGGCAACTGCTCGTCGGCGGCGTTCTGGATGCCGCTCGTGCGGCGGCTTCCGGACGGCCTGCGCGTGGTCGCCCCGGACCTTCGGGGGTACGGCCGCAGCGAGACCGCGCCCGTGGACGCCACCCGGGGGCTGCGCGACTTCGCCGACGACGTGGCGGCGCTGCTCGACGAGCGCAGCCTGTTCCCGCAGGGCGGGCCGGTCGTGGTGGCCGCGCACTCGATGGGCTGCGGCGTGGTAATGCAGCTGCTCGCCGACCACCCGGGCCGGTTCTCGCACGTGCTGCTCGAGGCGCCGCTGAGCCCGTACGGCTTCGGGGGCACCCGCGACCTGGAGGGCACCCCCACCACCGCGGACTTCGCCGGCACCGGCGGCGGCACCGGCAACCCGGACTTCGTGGCGCGCATCCAGGCGGGCGACCGCAGCGCCGACGCCCCGACCAGCCCGCTGTCCGTGCTGCGCTCCGCGTACGTGGCCGACCCGGCGTCGCTGGGTGAGGACGAGGCGCTGCTGCTGGACACCGTGCTGAGCACCGCGATCGGCGACGACAACTACCCGGGCGACTTCAAGCCCGTCGACGGCTGGCCGGGCATGGGGCCGGGCGACCGCGGCGTGCTCAACACGATGGCGCCCAACCACTTCAACGTCGCCGAGGCGCTGACCGGCGCCGCGGCCAAGCCGCCGATCGTGTGGGTCCGCGGCGACCGGGACGCCATCGTGTCGGACACCTCGCTGTTCGACCTGGCCTACCTGGGTCAGCTGGGGCTGGTGCCGGGCTGGCCCGGCGCCGAGGCGTGCCCCCCGCAGCCGATGGTGGGTCAGACCCGCGCGGTGTTCGAGCGGTACGCGAGCAACGGCGGCAGCTACCGCGAGGTGGTCTACGAGAACTGCGGCCACTCCCCTCACGTCGAGCGCCCGGACGAGGTCACCGCGGAGCTGCTTCGGCTGGTCGCCGAGCGCTGACCGAGGCCGGTCGCCAGGACCGCCGCGGCGCCGAGCAGGCCGCTGAGCCCCACCACCGTGGAGGGGGCGAGCCCGGCCTGCACGGCGCCGCCCGCGGCGAGGAAGCCGAGGCCCTGGCAGACCAGCAGGCCCGAGGAGGCCACGCCCATCGCGCGGCCGCGGAACTCCGGCGCCACCCGGCGGACGAACAGCGCGTTGAGCGGCACCACGAAGGAGGCGCCCGCGCCGGCCACGGCCAGCAGGACGAGCACGACCGGCAGCCCGGGGGCGAGCAGGGCGGGCACCAGCGCCACAGTGGACAGCACCGCGGCCGGCCGCAGCAGGCGGTCGCGTGTGCCGGGCGTCAGCAGCCGGGTCAGCGCGAGCGCGCCGAGCAGGAATCCCACCGACGGCGCGGCGAGCAGCAGCCCCGCCTGGGCCGGGCCGCCGCCGAGGGAGACCGCGTACGGGTACGCGATGGCCTCCGGCGCGAACGAGAAGCCGCTCGCCACCCACACCAGCGCCAGGCAGGTGCGCAGCCACGGGTCGGCCAGGAGATAGCGGACGCCCGCCCGGGACTGGGCCAGCAGCCGTTGCGGCGCCTCGCCGGTCAGGGCCGCCGGGCGCCGCGCGACGCCGATCGCGAGGAGCCCGGCGGAGAGCGCGAAGGTCGCCGCGTTGCCGAGCATCGACCAGACCGGCCCGATCGCCGCCACGACCACGCCGCCCGCGACGAAGCCGGCCAGCTGGCTGAGCTGGTGGGTGATGTTGCTCAGCCCGTTGCCGGTGATGTAGGCCTCGCCGGGCAGCACCTCGGGCATCACCGCCGCGCGGGCCGCCACGAACGGCGGCGAGAACAGGTGCGCCAGATAGAGCAGCGCGATCGCCGCCCACAGCGGCAGGCCGGGCACGGTCACCAGCGCGATCAGCACGGCGCGGGCCAGGTCGCAGCCGATCAGCACCGCCCGGCGGGGCAGCCGGTCGGCGTACGTGGACAGGATCGGACCGCCGAGCACGCCGGGCAGCCAGGCGCTGGCGTAGGCGACCGCCGACAACAGCGCCGATTCCGTACGGTCGAAGACCAGTACCGCCACGGCGACCGCGGCCACCTGGTCGCCCAGATAGGACAGCACCTGCCCGCCGTACAGGTAGCGGAACTCGCGGTAGGCGAACAGCTCGCGATAGGTCGTCATAGGAGTCGCGCCGCCCGGGGATCCCGGGCGGCGCTGTTCCCCCGTGCGTCAGACCGTGGTCCAGCGCGAGTCCCGGGTCCACGACGAGCCCCGTCCCCACGAGCTGCTGCGCCCCCAGGTCGCCCCGCGCGTCCAGCCCGCGCCACGGCCCCACGTCGCACCCTTGGCGTTCGCGTTCATGTCGCTCCCTTCCCCGACTACAGGTCGGTCCGACGATCGCGCAGCGCCCCTGCGGAATTCCTGCGGAGCCGTCAGGGCAGCCGCGAGCGCACGTCCGCGGCGTTGGTGTGGCCCAGGTCCTCGTACAGGGCGAGCGCCTCGCGCCACGCCGCGACGGCCTCCGCCCGGCGGCCGCAGGCCTGGTGGGTGTCGCCGAGGTGCACGAGCGTGTCGGCCACCCAGTAGCGGTCGCCGACCTGCCGGTACAGCCGCAGCGCCGTCCCGTAGCACTCGACCGCCGCGTCGTACTCCTGGAGACCGTGCCGGATGAAGCCGAGGCTGTCCCAGACGGCCGCCCGGTTGTCGAGGTCGTCGTCGTCGGTGTAGAGCGCCAGCGCGCGTTCGCAGAACTCCAGCGCCCCGGCGAAGTCGCCCAGCTGCGCGCGGTAGAAGCCGATCGTGTTGAGCGTGTTGGCGGTGCCGAACTCGGACAGCTCAAGGGCCTGTTCGGCGTGCGCCAGCGCGTCGCGCATCCGGCCCTGCCGCTCGCACAGGATCGCCATCTCGTGGTGCACGCCGGACTGCCCGTCCCGGTCGCCGGCGCGCTCGTAGTGCTCCAGCGCCAGCCGGTAGTGCCGGTCGGCCTCGGCGGCGCGGTCGAGCAGGGTCCAGGCCCGGGCCAGACGGGAGTGCGCGTACGCCCGGGCGCGCCCGTGGCGGACCGTGGACAGCGCCGCCTCCCACACGGTGACCAGGTCGTGCCACGGCCCCTGCCGGTACAGGAACGTGTCGAGCGCCCACGCCACCTGCCACGGCCGGTCGCCGCCGGTGCGGGCGGCCAAGGCGAGCAGCACGGCCCGTTCCGCCGCGAACCAGCGCATCGCCGCGGCCTGGTCGGCGAGCGGCTCGGCGGCGGCCGTCGTGGCGGGCTCGATCGCCACGATCGGGGGCAGCCGGGCCGGCGCGAGCAGCTTCGCGGCGGCGGCCGCCGTGCCCAGATAGTGGTCGAGCAGCCGGGCGGTCGCCTCGTCGCGGGCGGCCGGCGCGGTCTCCAGCGCCTCCGCGTACGCCCGCATCAGGTCGTGGAACTGGTACCGGCCCGGCCGGTGCTCGGTGAGCAGGCTCGAGCGCACCAGCTCGGCCAGCAGGGGCCGCGCCCGCGGGGCGAGCACGCCCGCGGCGGCGGCCGACAGGTCCGGGCCCGGGTGCACGCCGAGCAGCCGGAACAGCCGCGCGGCGGGCGGGCTCAGCGCCTCGTACGACCAGCCGAACACCGCCCGCACGTCGGTGTCCGGGGTGTCGCCGGCCAGCGTGGACCAGCGGTCGCGGGTGTCGGCCAGCCCCTCGGCCAGCGCGGCCATCCCGAGCCGCGGCTGCATGACGGCGTGCGCGGCGGCGAGCGCGAGCGCCAGGGGCAGCCGGGCGCACAACCCGATGATGGCCTCGCGCGCCGCGGGGTCGGCGGCGGTCCGCTCCGCGCCGAGCCGCCGTTCCAGCAGCTCGCGCGCCTCGGCGCGGCTGAGCACGTCGAGCTGCAGCGGCCTCGCGCCGTCCGTGGCGACCAGCCCGGTGAGCCGGTTGCGGGTGGTCACCAGCACCGCGCACGAGCCGGCGCCGGGCAGCAGCGGGCGCACCTGGTCGCTGTCGCGGGCGTTGTCGAGCAGCAGAAGGAGCCGCTTGCCGGCGAGCCGGCTGCGCAGCAGCGCGGACTGCGCGTCCACCTCGGCCGGGATCCGCGGCGCCGGGACGCCGAGCGCGCCGAGGAAGCGGCGGACCGCCTCGCCGGGGTCCATCGCGGCGCCGCCCGGCGCGAAGCCCCGCAGGTCGACGTGCAGCACGCCGTCCGGGAAGCGCGCCGCCGCGCGGTGCGCCCAGTGCACGGCCAGGGCCGTCTTGCCCACGCCCGCCGAGCCGCCGATCACGACCACCGCGGGACCGGCCCGCGGCGCGAGGACCTTGTCCAGGTACGCCAGCGCGTCGGTCCGCCCGGCGAAATCCGCCACGTCGGCGGGCAGCTGGGCGGGCACCGGCTCGAGCGTTGCGGTGGCCGCGGCCTCGTTGCTCACCAGGATCGCGGCGTGGGCCGCCTGCGTGGCCGGGGCCGGATCGGCGCCCAGCTCCTCGGCGAGCCGGCGGCGCAGCACGTCGTACTGGCCGAGCGCGTCGGCGGTGCGGCCGATCGCGTGCAGCGCCCGCATCAGCGCGACCGCGACCGGCTCGACCAGCGGCTGCTCCTGCGCGATCGTGCCGAGCGGCCCGATCACCGCCGCCGGGTCGCCGGCCGCGATCTCGGCGTCCGCCCAGGCGACCACCGCGAGCAGCCGTTCCCGGTCCCAGGTCGCGCGCGCCGCCGCGGCCCAGTCGCCGGCCAGCCCGGCGAGCGGCTCCCCGCGCCACAGCCCGACGGCCTCGCGCAGCAGCCCGGCGTCCCCCCGCGCCCGGTCGACGAGTGCGCGGAACCGCAGCAGGTCGACCCGGTCGGCGGGCAGGTCGAGCAGGTAGCCGCCGGCCCGCCGGACCAGCGGGTCGCCGCCGCCGCGCCGCAACGCGCCGCGCACCCGGGCGAGGTGCGACTGCAGCGCGTGCCGGGCCCGGGCCGGTGCGGCCTCGCCCCACACCCGGTCGATCAGCGTCTCGGCGGCGACCACCCGCCCCGCCTCGCAGGCCAGGGCGGCGAGCACCGCGCGCTGGCGCGGCTCCCCGGCGGGCAGCTGCCGTCCGCCGGCCCAGAGCTCCACCGGCCCCAGCAGACGCACCTCGAGCACAGCACTCCCGCGCGCAGATCGGACATCCACCGCCAACGATCTCATACGCGCGCACGCCGGCATCGGGGGCGGGCGGACGCGATGACCCAATCGAGATGCGTCCAGGTCTTTCCTTCGAGCCCGGTCGATGCCTACGTTGCTGGGCATGCGTACATTCGTAGCCGGACTGCTGGGCCTGGGCCTGGTCTCCGGTCTTGGCGTCACCCTGAGCCCCGCCGCCGTGGCCGCCCCGGCGGTGGCCCCCTCGGTGCAGGAAGAGCCCGGGGCACACAGCGACGAGCTGGTCGGCCCGCTGGAACAGAAGCGGCGCGCCCTGCGGGAGAAAGCCCTCAGCGACGTCGTATCCGGCCGCGCGAAGGCGGAGACCCGCAACGGCAGCACGGTCGTCAAGGTCGGCCAGGCGGCCGGCGGCGGCGCGTTCGGCCGGCAGTCGCCGGGCCGCCGCGGCGGCAAGGACCACCATGACCAGTACGTCGAGCTCGCCCGGGAGAAGACCGACCGGATCTTCGTGATCCTCGCCGAGTTCGGCGACGAGCGCGACC
The DNA here is from genome assembly GCF_051386375.1 of Actinoplanes sp. URMC 104. Classification (NCBI taxonomy): domain Bacteria; kingdom Bacillati; phylum Actinomycetota; class Actinomycetes; order Micromonosporales; family Micromonosporaceae; genus Actinoplanes; species Actinoplanes sp. URMC 104. Next base: position 1,213,123 of record NZ_JBPQTO010000011.1, read on the forward strand.
CGCGGTTCCCGGACAAGGACACCGACCCCGCCAAGCCGGGGCCGCAGAGGTTCGACGGGCCGCTGCACAACCAGATCCCCGAGCCCGACCGCACCGTCGACAACCGGACGGTCTGGCAGGCCGACTACAACCGCGAGCACTACCAGCAGCTGTACTTCGGCGAGGGCAAGAACGTCGAGTCGGTCAAGACGTACTACGAGACGCAGTCGTCGGGCCGGTACAGCGTCGAGGGCACGGTCACCGACTGGGTGAAGGTCAAGTACAACGAGGCCCGGTACGGCCGTTCGGGCGACGACCCGGACGACGCGAACGGCGACGACCCCAACGTCTGCTCCGGCATCGTCTGCAACACCACCTACGACCTGGTGCGCGACGCCGCCAACCAGTGGGTCGCCGACCAGCAGGCGCGCGGGCGCACCCAGGCGGAGATCACCGCCGAGCTCAAGACGTTCGACCAGTGGGACCGCTACGACTTCGACGCCGACGGCAACTTCAACGAGCCCGACGGCTACCTCGACCACTTCCAGATCGTGCACGCCGGCGGCGACGAGGCGGACGGCGACCCGTACCAGGCCGAGGACGCCATCTGGAGCCACCGCGCGTTCGCCTACGGCGACGACGAGGGCGACCGCGGCCCGGCCGGCAACCTGCTGGGCGGCACCGAGATCGCCGGCACCGGGCTGTGGATCGGCGACTACACGATCCAGCCCGAGAACGGCGGGCTGAGCGTCTTCGCCCACGAGTACGGCCACGACCTGGGCCTGCCCGACGACTACAACGTGCTCACCGGCGGCTACAACAACAACGAGTACTGGACGCTGATGGCGCAGAGCCGCCTCAACGACGCCGGCGAGCCGCTGGGCACCCGGCCCGGCGACCTCGGCGCGTGGAACAAGCTGCAGCTGGGCTGGCTCGATTACGAGACCGTGGTCGCCAAGCAGCAGCGCACCCTGCAGCTGGGCCCGCAGGAGTACAACAGCACCAAGGCGCAGGCGGCCGTCGTGGTGCTGCCCAAGAAGACGGTCACGACCGAGTTCGGGGCGCCGTACCAGGGCTCCCGGCAGTACTTCTCCGGCAACGCCGACGACCTGCGCAACTCGATGACCCGCCAGTTCGACCTCACCGGGGCCACCGCACCGGCGCTGTCGTTCAAGGCGCGCTACAACATCGAGGAGGGCTTCGACTACCTGTACGTGCGGGCCTCGCTCGACGGTCAGAAGTGGACCGCGCTCGACGGCACGATCAACGGTGAGCCGTTCGGCCGAGACGGCGCCAACCCGCCGCGCCCGGCGATCAGCGGCTCCACCGACAACCAGTGGGTGGACGTCAATGTGCCGCTGAACGCGTACGCGGGCCAGAACGTCTACCTGCAGTTCTACTACCGCACCGACGGCGGCTTCTCGGCCGGCGGCTTCTTCTCCGACGCCATCCAGGTCACCGACGGCAGCACGGTGCTGTTCAGCGACGACGCCGAGGGCGCCTCGCCGTGGACGCTGCGCGGGTTCACCACCGTGGGCACGAGCTCGACCGGCCAGTACGACAACTTCTACATCGCCGGTCACCGCACGTACGTCTCGTACGACCGCTATCTGAGGACCGGCCCGTACAACTACGGCTTCCAGAACACGAAGCCGAACTGGGTCGAGCACTACCCGTACCAGCAGGGCGTGCTCATCTCGTACTGGGATCGCTCGCAGGTGGACAACGACACCAACCTGCACCCGGGCCAGGGCCGCAACCTCTACATCGACGCGCACCCGCGCCCGTTCTACCGGCTCGACGGCCTGCCGTTCAACTCCCGGATCCAGGTGTACGACGCGCCGTTCGGCGTGCGCAAGGCCGACTCGTTCACGCTGCACATCAACGGCCAGCCCTCCTACGTACGGGGTCAGGCCGCGCAGCCGCTGTTCGACGACACCCAGAAGTACTTCTACGAGGAGCTGCCCAACCACGGCGTGAAGCTCCCCGCGGTCGGCGTCAAGATCCGCGTGCTGTCCGAGAACGGCACCAGCGCGAAGATCCGCATCTCCTGACCCGCGACGGCCCGGGGACCCGTACGGTCCCCGGGCCGCCCCTCATCTGCCCGCCGCCACCGGCGTCCTGCCCGCAGGCGCCGCGGCCCGGTGCCGTACGACCAGAAGCACCAGCACCCCGGCGACCACCGCAACCGCGGCCGCCACGGTCAGCGTCGCGTTCAGCCCGTCGGCGAACGCGACCGGCCGCCCCTGCCCGTCGCTCACCCGGTCCGCGAAGATCGTTCCGAACACCGCGACGCCCAGCGCGAACCCGAGCTGGCGGAACGTGTTGAGGGCGCCGCCGGCCATGCCGCTGCGCTCGCGGGGCACCTCGGCGAGCACCGCCGACGACAGCGACGGCAGCACGGCGCCCACCCCGACGCCGGCCACGACCAGGCCCGCGATCAGCGCCCCGCCCCGGCTCCCGTCGTCCAGCCGTGCCTGCATCAGGTCGCCGGCGGCGATCAGCAACAGCCCGAGGCCGACCGTCCAGCGCGGCGCGACCCGCTGCAGCAGCCGCCCGGCCGCGGCGCCGACCACCAGCGAGGCGGCGGCCATGGGCAGCGCGCCGTACAGGCCGGCGTCGACCGGGCCGTACCCGACGACCTGCTGCAGCCAGACGGTGGTGAAGGGCAGGTAGCCGAAGGCGGCCGCCTGGGTGAGGAACGCGGCCACGATCAGCACGGCGAACGCCGGCTTGCCGAACAGCGACAGGTCCAGCATCGGGTGGTCGGAGCGGCGCTCGGCCACGACGAACGCGGCCAGGGCCACGGCGCCGACGGCGAACGCGACGACGGCCGTGGGGTCGGTCCAGCCGGCGTCCCCGGCGCGGATCAGGCCGTACGTGACCGCGGCCGCGGCCACGGTGAACGTGATCGTGCCGGAGAGGTCGAAGCGGCCGCCCCACGGGGCCTTGGACTCGGTCACCCCGCGGACGGTGAACCAGGCCGCGGCCAGGCACACCGGCAGGTTCACCAGGAAGATCCAGCGCCAGCCGAGGTGCTCGGTGAGAAGCCCGCCCGCGAGCGGCCCGGCCGCCGCCGCGGCGCCGTTGACCGCGCCCCAGACGCCGAACGCGACGCCGCGGTCGCGTCCGTGATAGGTCACGTTGAGCAGGGCCGCCGTGGTGGCGAACATGGCCGCGCCGCCGACGCCCTGCAGCACCCGCGCCCCGATCAGCGCCTGCTCGTTCGGGGCGACCGCGCACAGCAGCGACGAGAGGGCGAACAGGCCGATGCCGATCAGGTACGTGCGGCGGCGCCCGTACCGGTCGGCGAGCGAGCCGGCGCCCAGCACCAGGGCGGCCAGGGCGAGGGCGTACCCGTCGAGCACCCACTGCAGGTCGGCGTATCCGGCGCCGAACTTGCCGCCGATGGCCGGCAGCGCGACGACCACGATGGTGACGTCCACGAGCAGCAGGAACGTGCCGAGACAGACCGCGATCAGCGGTGACCATTTACGCATGCCCTGAACAATGCGGGTCGGCCGCTCGAAATCACCGCTCGAAACGCCGATCCTGCGGATCTCGACAGCGCGTACGCTGTCGTGGTGGAAATCGACGACCTGGACCGGCAGGTGACGCACGCGCTGCGGATCAACGGGCGGGCCGGCTACCGCGAGATCGGCGCGGTGCTGGGCGTCTCCGACCAGACGGTCGCCCGGCGTTACCGCCGGTTGCGCGCCGGCGCGGGCCTGCGGGTGGTCGGGCTGCCCAACCCCATCGAGCTGGGCTACGAGACGTGGGTGCTGCGCGTGCGCGCCGCGCCCGACGCGGCGCTGCAGATCGCCGGGGCCCTGGCTCGGCGGCCCGACACCGGGTGGGTGTCGGTCACCTCGGGCGGCACCGAGATCGCCTGCAACGTCCGCGTGCCGGCCTCCGCCGACCGCGACGCGCTGCTGCTGCAGAAGCTGCCGCGCACGCCGCGGCTCACCGAGGTCAGCGCCCACTGCGTGATCCACCACTACGTCGGCGGCGCGGTCGGCCCCGACCGGCGCGACGACGCGCTCACGCCCGGGCAGATCGCCGCGCTGACGCCCCGGCGCCCCGAGGGTGCCCGCAGCACGGCGCACCTCACGGCCGCCGACGCGCCGCTGCTCGAGGCGCTGGCCCACGACGGCCGGCTCAGCCTCATCGACCTCGCCGCCGCGACCGGCTGGCCCGAGTCGACCGTCCGCCGGCGGCTGCAGGAGCTGTTCGACGCGGGCTCGCTCTACACCGACGTCGAGATCGAGCCCCCGGTGTACGGCTTCCGCGCCGTGGTGCTGCTCTGGCTCTCGGTCGCGCCGTCGCGGGTCGCCACGGTCGGCGCGGCGCTCGCGGAGCACGAGGAGGTCGTCTTCGCGGCCGCCACCACGGGGCCCACCAACGTGCAGGTGACCGCCGTCTGCCCGGACATGCCGGCGTTCTACCGCTTCGTGACCGAGCGGCTGGGCTCGCTGGAAGGGGTGCAGAGCGTGGAGTCGGCTCCCGTGCTGCGGACGGTCAAGCAACTGGGCTCGGTGCGCTGAGGCAGTCCTCTGTCCACTTCAACGTATATCGCAGTGCCCGTCTTGCGGCAAGCCCCCCGGTTTGCCGCACAATCGCCCGGTGACTCGCTACGTCCTCGACCTGACCGACATCCATCCGGCCCAGCACGCCCTCGCCGGCGGCAAGGGCGTCAACCTGGCCGAGCTGACGCGGATCGACGGCGTGCGCGTGCCGCCGGGGTTCTGCGTGACGACCGACGCCTTCCGGCGGGTCGTCGCTGACCTCCCGGCGTTCGACGACCTGCTCGACCGGCTGGCGCGGCTGCGGCCCGGCGACCGGGAGGCGATCCGGGCGCTCGGCGAGCAGGCACGCCGGGCGGTGCTGTCCGCCGTCGTGCCCGAGGAGGTGGCGGCGGCCGTCACCGGCGCGCTCGGCGAGCAGGAGGCGTACGCCGTACGGTCCAGCGCGACCGCCGAGGACCTGCCGGGCGCCTCGTTCGCCGGCCAGCACGACACGTCCCTCAACGTGCCCGCCGCGGCGGTGCTCGAGCACGTCCGCCGGTGCTGGGCGTCGCTGTTCACCGAGCGGGCCGTCAGCTACCGGCTGCGCAACGGCGTCGACCACCGCAGGGTGCACATGGCCGTCGTCGTGCAGCGGATGGCCCTCCCCCGGGCGTCCGGCGTGCTGTTCACGGCCGACCCGGTCACCTCCAACCGCAAGGTCGCCTCGGTGGACGCCGGGTTCGGGCTCGGCGAGGCGCTGGTCTCGGGGCTGGTGAGCCCGGACGTGTACCGGGTGCGCGACGACGCGATCGTCGAGCGGACGATCGCCGCCAAGCGCCTCGCGGTGCTGCCCCGGCCCGGCGGCGGCACGCACGAGCAGCCGATCGAGCCCGAGCGGGCCGAGCAGCCGGCGCTGACCGACGCCGAGGTGCTCCGGCTCGTCCGGCTCGGGCGGCGCCTCGAGGAGCACTTCGGCCGCCCGCAGGACATCGAGTGGTGCCTGACCGGCGACGACTTCACGATCGTGCAGAGCCGCCCGATCACCACGCTGTTCCCGATCCCGGAGAGCGGCGACGGCGAGAACCACGTGTACGTCTCGGTCGGGCACCAGCAGATGATGACCGACCCGATGCGGCCGCTCGGACTCTCCTTCTGGCAGCTGACCACGTCGCGGCCGATGGCCGTGGCCGGCGGGCGGCTGTTCGTCGACGTCACGGAGATGCTCGCCGCGCCCGCGAGCCGCGACGGGCTGATCGACGCGCTCGGCCGGTCGGACCCGCTGATCGGCGACGCCCTGCGCAGCCTCGCCGAGCGCGACGGCTTCCTGCCGGTCCGCCCGGACGACGGCGCCGCGTGGACGCCACCGGGCGGCGGGCACCCCCCGCTCGACGCCGATCCGGCGCTCGTGGCCGGCCTGATCGACCGCTACCGCGAGGCCCTGGCCGCCACGAAGCGGGGCATCGCCGGGCTGTCCGGGCCGGCGCTGCTCGACTTCATCCGCGCCGACCTGCAGGACCTGCGGCGGGTGCAGTTCGACCCGCGCAGCCTGCGGGTCGTCATGACCGGGATGGAGGCCGCGTGGTGGCTCAACGAGCACATGCTCGAGTGGCTGGGCGAGCGCAACGTGGCCGACACGCTGTCGCAGTCGGTGCCGCACAACGTCACCTCCGAGATGGGGCTGGCGCTGCTGGACGTGGCCGACGCGATCCGCCCGTACCCCGCCGCGGCCGACGTCCTGCGCGCGGCCGGCGACGGCGACTTCCTGGACGACCTGCCGGCGCCGGCGCGCGATGCCTTCCGGGCCTTCCTCGACGCGTACGGGATGCGCTGTGTCGGCGAGATCGACATCACGCAGCCGCGATGGGCCGAGCGCCCCGCCACGCTGGCGCCGATGATCCTGGCCCACCTCCGCGCCTTCGAGCCGGGCGCCCGGCAGCGGCTGTTCGAGCAGGGTCGCCGCCAGGCCGAACAGAAGGAGCGGGAGCTGCTGGCGCGGCTGCCGGCGGACCGCGCCGCCGAGACCAAGCGGATGATCGACCGGTTGCGGACGTTCGGCGGCTACCGGGAGTACCCGAAGTACCACATGATCAGCCGCTACCACGTCTACAAGCAGGCGCTGCTGGCGGAGGCGGGCCGGCTGGCGCGGGCCGGGGTGCTCGCCGATCCGGAGGAGATCTTCTACCTGAGCTTCGACGAGCTGGCGGACGCCGGGCGCGCCCGGTCCGCCGTGCCTGCGCGCCGGGAGGCGTACGAGTCCTACCGCGCCCTCACCCCGCCGCGGGTGTTCACGTCGGACGGAGAGGTCGTCACCGCCGCCTACCGGCACGAGAACCTGCCGCCCGGCGCGCTGGCCGGGCTGCCCGTCTCGGCCGGCACCGTCGAGGGGCGCGCCCGCGTCGTCCGCGACCTCGCCGAGGCCGATCCGGAGCCCGGCGACATCCTCGTCACCGCGTACACCGACCCGAGCTGGACACCCGCGTTCGTCACCGTCGCGGGCCTGGTCACCGAGGTGGGCGGGCTCATGACCCACGGCGCGGTGATCGCCCGCGAGTACGGCCTGCCCGCCGTCGTCGGCGTCGAGCAGGCCACCCGCCTCATCCCCGACGGCGCCCGCATCCGCGTCCACGGCACCGAGGGCTACGTCGAGCTGCTGTGACCGCTTCTTCCACGGTTCGTTACGTCGAGCAGGCTCAGCGCCTCGGCTGCGGGGCGGCGCGGTAGGCCCGGCGGTAGGCGCCCGGCGTCGCGCCGACCTGGTCGCGGAAGCGACGGCGCAGGTTGAGCGCGGAGCTGAGGCCGACCCTGGCCGCGATCGCCTCCACGGGCAGGTCGGTCTCCTCCAGCAGCAGCCGGGCGGCGGTCACGCGGCGGGTGAGCAGCCACGCGCTCGGGCTCGTGCCGAGCTGGTCGGCGAAGCGGCGGGCCAGCGTGCGGGGCGAGACACCGACGCGGGCGGCCAGGTCGTCCACGGTCAACGGCGTGCCGAGGCGCTCACCGGCCCAGTCGAGCAGGTCGTCCAGCGCCTCGGCGGCGGGCGGCGCGGACGCGGCCGGGCGGTACGGCGGCAGCACCATGTGCCGGGCCAGCAGCGCGGCGTGCGCGGGGCCCTGATCCGTACGGACCAGGTGCAGGCACAGCTCGAGGCCCGCGCCGGCGCCCGCGCTGGTGGCCACGTCGCCGTGGTCGACGTAGACCCGGTGCGGCTGCACGGTGACCCGCGGGAACTCCCGCTGCAACTGCTCGGCGCGCCCGGGGTGGGTGGTGGCCGAGCGGCCGTCCAGCAGGCCGGTGCGGGCCAGCGCGAACACCCCGGAGCAGATCGTGACGAGCCGCGCCCCGCGTGCGTGCGCCTTGAGCAGGGCGGTCCGCACCGTGTCGGAAAGCGGCGCCTCCACCGGCAGCCAGCCGGGGACGATGACGGTGTCCGCGGTGTCCAGCGCCGACAGGTCCCGCGAGACGGCCATCTCGTACCCGGCCGTGGTCGGGACCAGGCCCGGCGTCTCGGTACAGACGTCGAACTCGTAGCGCTGCGGCACCCCGGCGCGTGGCGTGCCGAAGACCTCGACCGCGCACCCCAGCTCGAACGTCGACTGCACCGGCCGTACCAGGGCGACCACGCGATGCATGACAGCAAAGTACCCCAGCCTGTCCGCCCGGGCTCTGTCCCGCCGGCAGCCCGCGCGCGACCGTGGAGGCATGCACCCCGGAATCAAGCTGCTGTGCGCCCTCGCCGTCCTCGCCACCCTGCCCGTCTGCGGCACGGGCGCGTCCGCGGCGCCGTCCGGTCCGGTCGTCCGCACCGCCGACGGGCCGGTCCGGGGCGTTGCCGGGGACGGATACCGCACGTTCCTCGGGCTCCCCTACGCCGCTCCCCCGGTCGGCGAGCTGCGCTGGCGCCCGCCGCGCCCGGTGCAGCGGTGGACGGCCGTCCGGGAGGCCACCGCCAAACAGGCCGACTGCGCGCAGAACGGGCTGACCTTCGACGGCAAGGCGGCGCCCAGCGGCGCAGAGGACTGCCTGTACCTCAACGTGACCGCGCCCGAGCCCTCCTCCGTACGCCGGCCGGTGCTCGTCTTCCTGCACGGCGGCAGCTTCCAGAACGGCACCGCGAGCTACTACGACGCCCAGCGCCTGGCCACGCAGGGCGGCCTCGTGGTCGTCACGCTGAACTATCGCCTCGGCGTCTTCGGCTACTACGGACTGCCCGGGCTGTCCGGGTCGGGCACCTTCGGACTGCAGGACCAGCAGGCCGCGCTGCGCTGGGTGCGCCGCAACGCCGCCGCCTTCGGGGGCGACCCGGCCAACGTGACGCTCGCCGGGCAGTCGTCGGGCGGCGAGGCCGTCTGCGCCCAGCTGACCTCCCCGCCGGCGCGCGGCCTGTTCGACAAGGCGGTCCTGCAGTCGGGCTCGTGCCGCACGAGCTGGCCGGACCAGCTGTTCCTGCCGGACATCGAGGCGGGCTCGCAGTTCAACCCGCGCTCCGTCGTGGAAGATGCCGGGGCCACCCTCGCCGCGTCCGAGAAGTTCGGCTGCGGAACGGGCCCGCGGGCGGCCGAATGCATGCGCGGCAAGGACGCGTACGAGCTGCTGAAGGCCACACCCGGCACCGGCGCCCAAGCCTTCATCACCCCGGCGTACGACACCGCGGTGCTGCCCCGGCACCCGGCCGACGCGCTGGCCGCGGGCCGCGCCTTCCGCGTGCCGGTCCTGGCCGGCAGCACCCTCGACGAGCACCGCAGCTTCACCGGGATCCACGAGCTCAGCAACGGGCCGATCACTGCCGAGGACTACGCCCGCCTGCTCACGGCGGCCTTCGGCCCGGACGCCGGCCGGGTGCAAGCCACCTACCCCGCGTCCGGCTACGACTCGCCCGGCCTGGCCTGGGCGGCCGTGGCGACCGACCGGATCTGGGCGTGCCCCATGCTCGAGACCGAACGGCAGCTGGCCGCCCGCATGCCCGTGCACGGCTACGAGTTCGCCGAACGCGACGGCCCGGTCTTCGTCCCCGGCTACCCGTTCGGCGCCGCGCACGGTTCCGAGCTGCCGTACCTGTTCGACATGGCCGGCCTGACCGAGCAGGCGCAGCCCGCCCTCGCGGCGCGGATGATCGCCTCCTGGGCCCGGTTCGCGGCGACCGGCAACCCCCGGGCGGCGGGCCAGGAGCCCTGGCCGCCGGTGCGGGCCTCCGACGCCGGACCCGCGGTCCGGGTGTTCGCGGCGGGCCGGACCGGCACGGTCGATGCCGCCGCCGACCATCACTGCGGGTTCTGGGCGACCGTGCCGCGCTGAGAATCGGCCGGGCGTCGCGGCGATATCGGCCCGGCTGATGAGCGGCATCAGCAATCTCGTCTTCCCGGATGACGCCGGCCCGGCGACGGTGGAAACATGACCGAAACCACCCGGCCGGATCCGGGCGACCCCGAGGGCGCCATCGCCGCGGCGGCCAAGCGCTGCTCGAACTGGGGGCGCTGGGGCGCGGACGACGTGCTCGGCACGCTCAACTTCCTCGACGAGGCGAAGCGGCGGGCGGGCGCGGCCTGCGTCCGGCGGGGCGTGAGCTTCAGCCTGGCGCAGACGTTCGACGCGAACGGGCCGCAGAAGGGCTGGCGGCGGCGCACCAACCCGGTGCACACCATGCTCGACACGGGCGCCGACGCCGAACGCGGCACGCAGGGCTTCCCGCACGGCCTGGGCGGCGCCGACGACGTGGTGTTCATGCCGCTGCAGGCGTCCACCCAGTGGGACGGGCTCGGGCACATCTTCGACCACGGCGCCGCCTGGAACGGCCGCCGGGCGGGCGACGTCGTGACCAGCGAGGGCGACCGGGTCACCGGCATCGAGACCGCCGCCGCGCACATCACCGGGCGCGGCGTGCTGCTCGACGTGGGCCGCGCGATCGGCGACGGCGGCGAACTGCCCGACGGGTACGCCATCACCACCGCCGACCTGGAGGCGACCATCGCCGCGCAGGGCTCGCCGGTCGGGCGCGGCGACCTGCTGTGCGTGCGCACCGGCCGGCTCGCCCGCGCCCGGCGCGAGGGCTGGGGCGACTACGCCGGCGGCGACTCCCCCGGGCTGTCGTTCACCACCGCCGACTGGCTGCACGGCACCGAGATCGCCGGCATCGCGACCGACACCTGGGGCTTCGAGGTGCGGCCCAACGAGTTCGACGTCGCCTTCCAGCCGCTGCACCAGGTCTGCATCCCGCACATCGGGCTGTTCATCGGCGAGATGTGGGACTTCGACGCGCTCGCCGCCGACTGCGCGGCCGACGGCGTGTGGGAGTTCTTCCTCAGCGCCGCACCGCTTCCCGTGACCGGCGCCGTCGGGGCCCCGGTCAACCCGCTCGCCGTCAAGTAGGGGACCGAGATGACTGCTGTGCACCGCGTTCTCGTGGTCGGTGGCGGCCTGGCCGGATCGGCGACCGCGATCCGGCTGGCCGAGGCCGGCGTCGACGTGGACCTCGTCGAGCTGCGCCCGGAGCCGACCGCGCTGGGCTCCGGCATCACGTTGCAGGGCAACGCCCTGCGCGAGCTCGACGGCCTCGGCGTCTGGGCGGCGGCGCGCGAGCGCGGCTACCCGTTCGACGTCACCGGCATCCGGGCGCCCGATCCGCTGGGCTCGGTGGTGGCCGAGGTGCCCGACGCGCGCACCGGCGGGCCGGGCTATCCGGCCGCGATGGGCATGGCGCGGCCGGAGCTGGCCCGGATCCTGCACGAGCGGGCGGTCGCCACCGGCGTCGCCTGCCGGTTCGGCACGACCTTCACCGGTCTCGACCAGGACGCCGAGGGCGTGGACGTCACCTTCGCGGACGGCTCCACGGGCCGGTACGACCTGGTGGTCGGCGCCGACGGGGTCCGCTCGCAGACCCGGCGGGCGCTCGGCATCCCGCTCGAGACGCGGCCGGTCGGCATGGGCATCTGGCGCGCCTTCGGCCCCCGCCCGGCGAGCGTCACGCGCACCGACCTGTACTACGGCGGGCCGTCGTTCATCGCCGGCTACTGCCCCACCGGGGCGGACTCGCTCTACGCGTACATCGTGGAGCCGGCGCAGGACCGGTCCACGCTGACACCGGAGCAGCAGCTCGCCACGATGATCGAGCTGTCGGAGGCGTACCACGGCCCGTGGGACGAGATCCGCAAGACGCTCACCGACCCCTCCCGGGTCAACTACACGTGGTTCGAGACCCACGTGCTCGACGCCCCGTGGAACCGCGGCCGGGTCGTGCTCGTCGGCGACGCCGCGCACACCTGCCCGCCCACCATCGCGCAGGGCGGCGCCCAGGCCCTCGAGGACGCCGCCGTCCTCAGCGAGCTGCTGCTCACCCACGACACCGTCGGCCCGCCGCTGTGGGAGGCGTTCCACAGCCGCCGCGTCCCGCGGGCGAAGGCCGTCGTCGACGCCTCCAACCAGCTCTGCCAGTGGCAGCTCGACCGCGTACGGGGCGACATCCCCGGCCTCATGCGGTCGATCGCCGTCCTGGTCGGCGAGCCCTCCTGAGAAAGAGTCACCATGCGACTGATCACCCACCTGCGGCACGTCGACCTCGCCGTGCCCGACCACGCCCGGCAACTGGAGTTCTACCGCGACACCTGGGGTCTCAAGCCCGAGCACACCGACTCCGGGCTCACCTTCCTGGCCGCCGAGGGCAGCCCCGAGCAGTACGTCGTCCGGCTGCGCCAGGCCGCGGACAAGCGCATCGACCTCATCGCGTTCGGCGCCGCGAGCGCCGCGGACGTGGACACGCTCGCGGCGCGGCTGGCGACCGAGGGCGTACGGCTGGTCAGTGAGCCCAGCACCCTGCAGACCCCCGGCGGCGGGTACGGCTTCCGGTTCTTCGACAACGAGGGCCGTACGGTCGAGGTCTCCTCCGACGTGGCCGTGCGCCGCCACCGCACCATCGAGGAGGGCGAGTCGGTCCCGGTGCGCCTGTCGCACGTCGTCATCAACTCGGCCGACCCCGAGGGCACCCGGGCGTTCTACGAGAAGCACCTGTCGTTCGCGCTGTCGGACACCCTCATGCACCCGCGGATGGGCGAGATGATGTGGTTCATGCGGGTGAACGCCTGGCATCACAGCATGGCCATCGCCCGCTGCCCGCACCCGTCGCTGCACCACGCCTCGTTCGAGCTGCGCGGCCTCGACGAGTACATGCGCGGCACCGGCCGGGTGCTGCGTGCCGGCGTGGAGAAGATCTGGGGCCCCGGGCGGCATCTGGCCGGCAACAACACCTTCAGCTACTTCCTGGACCCCAGCGGCAACACCATGGAGTACACGACCGAGCTGGAGAAGCTCGACGAGGACAGCTGGCACCCGCACCTGTACGACTTCTCCGACCCCGCGGTCAGCGACCAGTGGGGCACGGCCAACGCCATGAACGAATTCGTCGCGCAGCGCTCGTTCAACGACCCCGACAAGGGGCTGTTCCAGGCCCCGCCGGTCTGATGCGGTTCGCCACGTACGAAACCGCCGGGTCGGTGCACGCCGGTGTCGTCTCCGATGCCGGGCTGCACCCGCTGCCGGACGGCACGACCGTGCTCGGCCTCGTCCGCGCCGGGCTGCCCGCCGCGCTCGAGGCCGGCGCGGCCGCGTTGACGGGCGCCGCGGTGCCCCTGCCATCGGTACGGCTGCTGCCGCCGCTCGAGCCGCCGACCGTCCGCGATTTCGTCGCGTTCGAGGAACACGTCGAGGGCGTGGTCGCGTCGGTCGGGGACGGCGCGGGCGTCGTTCCCCAGTGGTACGAGGCCCCGACGTTCTACTTCACCAACCCGTACGCGATCGTCGGGCCCTTCGACGACGTGCCCGTGCCGCCCGGCTCGCAGCGGTTCGACTTCGAGCTCGAGGTGGCCGCCGTCGTCGGCCGCGACGGCGCCTCGCTGACCCCCGAGCAGGCGGCGGAGCACATCTTCGGCTACACGATCCTCAACGACTGGTCGGCCCGCGACCTGCAGGCCCGCGAGATGAAGGTCAACCTCGGGCCGGCCAAGGGCAAGGACTCGGCCAGCACGCTCGGGCCGTGGCTGGTCACGGCCGACGAACTGGCCGGGCACCTGGACGACGACGGCTTCCTGGCGCTCGACATGCGGGTCTGCGTCAACGGCGCCGAGGTCGGCCAGGACCTGCTGTCCAACATGGGCTGGCCGTTCCCGGAACTGGTGGCCTACGCCTCGCGCGGCACCCGGGTGCGCGCCGGCGACGTGCTCGGCTCGGGCACCTGCGGCAACGGCGGCTGCCTGGCCGAGCTGTGGGGCCGCCGCGGCCGGCTCGACCCGCCGCCGCTGCAACCGGGCGACGTCGTCGAGATGGCCGTCGAGGGCATCGGCGCCATCCGCAACCGCGTCGTCGCCGGTCCCGATCTGCCGCCGGTGCGGGCGGCCCGCCCGCGCCCCCGCCTCCGAAAGGTCTGAAGCCCGTGTTCCAGTACTTTCCCGACGGCCCGTACACCTACAACCTCGCCGTGGTCGCCACGCTGAACTCCGGCGGGCTCATCGACGAGGTGGACCGCGCGTGCCGGCCGATCCGCGACGCCGCCGCCGCCGGCGAGGACGCGGGCACACCGGACTTCCTGCGCGCGTGGACGGCGCTGACCGACCAGCTCGTGGCGCAGGCCGAGGAGGCGGAGAAGGCCGGGCACACGCGGACGGCCGGGCAGCTGTACTTCCGTGCGAGCAACTACCTCGCCCAGGCCGAGCGGATGCTGGCGCACGCGGACCCGCACCGGGTTCCCGCCTACCGGCGGCTGCTGCAGCTGACCCAGAAGGCGTTCGAGCTGCACAGCCCGCGCGTGCGGCGCGTCGAGATCCCGTACGGGGAGACGACTCTGCCGGCGTATTTCAGCCAGGCCCCCGGGGACGGGCCGGCGCCGGTCGTCGTGCTGGTCAACGGGCTCGATTCCACCAAGGAGCACCAGTACACCTCGCGGCACTGGGAGGAGCTGGCCGAGCGCGGCATCTCGTGCCTGATGCTCGACCAGCCCGGCACCGGCGAGGCGCTGCGGCTGCAGGGGCTGACCGCGCTCATCGACGCCGAGACGTGGGCCGGCGCCGCGGTCGACTGGCTCGAGACGCGCGCCGAGGTCGACGCCTCGCGCATCGGCATCGTCGGCTGGTCGCTCGGCGGCTACTACGCGCCCCGGGCCGCGGCCTTCGAGAAGCGGTTCGCGCTCTGCGTCGCCTGGGGCGCCAACCACAACTGGGGCGAGGTGCAGCGGCGCCGGATGGAACGCGAGGGCGAGCGGCCCGTCCCGCACTACTGGGAGCACGTGCTGTGGGTGTGGGGCCACACCGACCTGCGGGAGTTCCTCGAGTTCGCCGACGCCGTGCACCTCGACGGCGTCGTGGAGAACATCACCGTGCCGTTCCTGATCGCGCACGGCGCCGGCGACCGCCAGATCCCGCTCGCCTACGCGCACCGCTCGTACGACCAGGCGGTCAACTCGCCCCGGCGGGAGCTGCGCGTCTTCACCCCCGAGGAGGGCGCCACCGAGCACATCGGACTGGACCACCTGCCGCACGTGAGCACGTTCATCGCCGACTGGGTCGCCGACACCTTCGCCGCGGACGGCCGCCGGCGCTAGCGGCGCTCGGCCACACCGCCGAACTCGTCGACCTCGGGGCTGCTGTCGTCGGTGGCGCCCGGGCGCCACCGCGAGCACGACACGATGCCGGGCTCGAGCAGCGTCCACCCGGTGAAGAAGCGGGCGATCTGCTCGGGCGAGCGCAGCGTGATCTTCGGCTTGCCGAACTGGTTCCAGTGCCGTACGCCCTCGTCGCTGGCCTCGCCGAAGACCGCGTTGGTGGCGTGGTTGATCACCAGGAAGCTGCCGGGCGCCAGCGCGGCCTTGAGCCGGTCGACGATGCCGTACGCCGCGGCGGTGTTGCCGACGTGGTGCAGCACGCCCATCAGCATGAGCGCCACCGGCTCGCGCAGATCGAGCGTGCGGGCCGCCTCGCGCAGGATCGTCTCCGGGTCCTCCAGGTGGGCCTCGATGTAGTCGGTGCGGCCCTCGGGGGCGCTGGTGAGCAGCGCGCGGGCGTGCACCAGCACGAGCGGGTCGTTGTCGACGTACACGATCCGCGACGACGGCGCGATCCGCTGGGCGACCTCGTGCGTGTTGTCGGCGGTCGGCAGCCCCGTGCCGATGTCGAGGAACTGCCGGACGCCGCGCTCGCCCGCCAGGTAGGAGACCGCGCGCCCGAGGAACGCCCGGTCGGCGCGGGCCTGCTCGACGATGCTGGGCAGCATCTGCAGCACCCGGTCGCCGACCTGCCGGTCGACCGCGAAGTTGTCCTTGCCGCCGAGCCAGTAGTTCCACACCCGCGCCGAGTGCGGCGTTGCCGTGTCCAGCCCGGCGAACGCGCCGTCCCGCTGCTCCGTCATGGCGCGACGGTAGTCCGGATCGGACTCCTCGCGCAGCCCCGCTGCCCTCCGGACGCCGCGGTGCCATGCTCGGGGTCATGACGACTCGTCCCGCGGTCCACCTCGCCATCCCCGTCGACGACCTGAGCGCCGCCCGGGCGTTCTACGGAGGCGTGCTCGGCCTCGGCGAGGGCCGCTCCAGCGACCACTGGGTCGACTGGGATCTGCACGGCCACCAGCTGGTCACGCACGTCGTGCCCGGCCCGGTCCGGCCCGCCGGCGACAGCGAGGTCGACGCCCACGAGGTGCCGGTCCCGCACTTCGGACTGCTGCTGAGCGCCGAGGAGTTCCATGCGCTCGCCGCCCGGCTGCGCGACGCGGGCACGACCTTCCTGATCGAGCCCTACCTGCGCTTCCCCGGCCGCCCCGGCGAGCAGTGGACGATGTTCTTCCGCGACCCGGCGGGCAACGCGCTGGAGTTCAAGGCGTTCCGCGACGAGTCCCAGGTCTTCGCCCGCTGAGCCGCACCGGTGAGTTCCGCCGTCCCGGGCGGTCTGCAGAGTGACCGAACCACCGGAAGGGGACCACCATGACCGCGACCTACACCTTCGACGTCTTCACCAGCCTCGACGGCTTCGGCGCCGCCGGCGGGGACTGGACCGGCTACTGGGGCAAGCAGGGGCCCGAGCTGCTCGCCCACCGTCTCGCCCTCTACGGCACCGAGCAGCGGATGGTGTTCGGCGCCACCACCCACCGGGCGTTCGCGCAGATGCTCGCCTCGGACGCGGACGAGGCCCTGCGGGACCCCTGGGTCACCCGGATGGTCAACCTGCCGGCCACGGTGGTGTCGAACACGCTCGAGGAGCCCCTCGACTGGCCCGACGCGACGGTCGCGCGCGGCGACGCCGTCGACGTCGTGGCGCGGCTCAAGGAGGAGTCCGACGTTCCGTTGCGCTCGCACGGCAGCCTGAGCATGAACCGGGCGCTGATGGCCGCCGGCCTGGTGGACCGACTGCAGGTGTCGGTCTTCCCGGTGATCACCGGGGAGACCGGGCTCGACCCGATCTTCCGGGGCGCGGCCGACTTCGACCTCGAGCTGCTCGAGGCCCGGACGCTCGACGGCCGCGTGCAGGAGCTCGTCTACCGGCCCGTCCGGCACGGCTGACGACGTTTCTGTCGTACCCCTGACCGACACTGGAGCCGTGACACACCCACCACGGCGGGAGGCGAGCATCGCCCACGTCGACCTCGACGCGATGTTCGCGGCGGTCGAGCAGCGCGACAAGGTGTCCCTGCGCGGCCGGCCGGTCATCGTCGGCGGGGTGGCCGGGCGCGGGGTCGTCGCGACCGCGTCCTACGAGGCCCGCCGGTACGGGGCACGCTCGGCGATGCCGATGGCGGAGGCCCGGCGCCGCTGCCCGCCCGGCACGGCCTTCCTCGCGCCGCGGTTCGCCGCCTATCGCAGGACCAGCGAGGTCGTGATGGCGCTGCTGGGCGAGGTGTCGCCGCTGGTCGAGCAGGTCTCGATCGACGAGGCGTACGTGGATCTGGCCGCGGCGGGCCGCCACGACCTGTCGGTGCCCGGGGTCACCGCGCTGGCCGAGCGGGTCCGGGCGGAGATCGCGGCCGCCACCGGCGGGGTCACCGCCTCGATCGGCGTCGGCACGTCCAAGCTCGTCGCCAAGATCGGTTCCGACCTGCACAAGCCGGACGGGCTGACCGTCGCGGCGCCCGGCGACGAGCAGGCGCTGCTGCACCCGCTGCCGGTGACCCGGCTGCCCGGCGTCGGCCCCGCCACCGCCGAGCGGCTGCGCCGCTCCGGGGTGCACACCATCGGCGCCCTCGCCCGCGTCGAGCTGTCCGACCTGATCGACTGGTTCGGCCAGGCCCACGGCGCGGGCCTGCACCGCCTGGCCCGCGCCGACGACGACCGGCCCGTCGTGGGCGAGCGCGAGGCGAAATCCGTCTCCGCCGAGGAGACCTTCGACGTCGACCTCACCGACCAGGCCCGGCTCCACACCGAGATCGACCAGCTCGCCGCGCGCGTCGGCGGCCGGCTGCGCGCCGGCGGCCTGTCCGCCCGCACGATCACCATCAAGGTCCGGCACCACGACTTCACCACGATCACCCGCTCGGCGACCCGCGCCCAGCCCACCGACGACCCCCGGCTCGTGGCCCAGTTCGCCCGCCGCCTGCTGACCGAGGTCGACACGTCCGCCGGCGTCCGCCTGCTCGGCGTCGGCGTCTCCACCCTCGCCGACTTCGTACAGGACGACCTCTTCGGCGCCCCCGCCGAGCCTTCGCCCCCAGACCCCTTACCCGCGACAGCGCCGTCCCCACCCCCACCCCCATCCCCGCCGCAGCCCGCCGCCGGCGGCGACTGGCGCCCCGGCCAGGACGTACGACACGACGACCACGGCCCCGGCTGGGTCTGGGGCAGCGGCCGCGGCCGGGTCACCGTCCGCTTCGAGGGCCCGGCCACTCCCCCCGGCCCGGTCCGCACCTTCGACGCCGAAGACCCAGCCCTGCACCCCACCGACCCACCCGACTGGACCGCGCCCGCCCCCTGACCCCCGCCGACCTCCGAACCGCCGACATCCCGCCCGCCGGCACCCCGGCCACTGCCGCGTGCCCGCTGACACCGCCCCCGGACTGCCCGGTCGATGGAGCCTCGCCTGCTGGCGCCGCGCTCGCAGACCTCACCCTCAGGGGACACCAACCTCCGCGCCATCAACGCCCCGCCCACTGGCCTCTGCCTGCCGACCTCCGGGCCACCCGATCGGGGCCGCCGAGGCCCCGCCCGATGACCCCCGAGCCACCAACCTTCGGGCGGCTAGCGTCGCGCCGGTCAACCTCCGCCCGCCGACTTCCAGACCACCGACCTCCGGGCTGCTAACGCCCCGCCTGGTGACCCTCGCCGGATGACCCCCGCCCGCTGACTTCCGGACCACCGACCTCCAGACCACCGACCTCCGCCCGGCAGCGCCCCGCCCACTGACCCCCGCCCGCCGCTCATTGCGCGGCCCGAAAGGTGCGCGACCAGCACGGCCGACGATCCGCTCGCCCTCGTAGCGTTCAGCCGGAGAGGGCCCTCGCTCCGCGAGTGCGCTCGGCAAGAGAGGAGCTGGATGCACAAAGGGCTCGGATCGCGGAGGTGCACGGCCCGAGGCAGCACTCGCCCCGCAGAGGCGAGTGGCTGAAAAGTACGCGCCCTCGCACAGGTGGGCGGCCGCAGTCGCGAGTGACCCGTCAAGCGCCCGGCCCCAACAAGTGAGCAGCCGGCAGAGGTGAGCAGCCTCGAAAAGCACGCGCCTGGCACAGGTGGGCGGCCGCAGACGCGAGTAGCCCGCGGAAAGCGCCCGGCCCCAACAAGTGAGCGGCCGGCAAGGTGGCCGGCCCGCCGAAGCGCGACCCGCAAAGGTCCGCCGAAACGGTCGGCCCCGAAAGTCTCCGGCCTGCGAGATCGTCGGCCGCCGGTGAGCGTCGGTCAGGCCGGCTCGGCGATCAGCGACGACCGCAGCAGCGCCCGCGACCGCAGCAGGTCGGCCAGGTCGTCGCCGGGCATCGGGCGGGCGAAGTAGTATCCCTGGCCGTAGCTGCACCCCATGCCCGCGAGGCGGCGGGCCTGTTCGGCGGTCTCGATGCCCTCGGCGACCACGTGCAGCCGGAACGCCTGGGCGAGCCGCACCACGGCCTCGGCCACGGCGTACGCGCCGGGGTCGGTGTCGATGCCGGTGATGAACGAGCGGTCGATCTTGAGCACGCTGACGGGCAGGGTGCGCAGGTAACTCAGCGCCGCGTAGCCGGTGCCGAAGTCGTCGACCGAGATGCCGATGCCCATGTCGCGCAGGGCGGTCAGGCGCGCCACGGTCTGCTCGTCGGGCTGCAGGATGACGCTCTCGGTCAGCTCCAGCACGAGCCGGTCGGCGGGGAACCCGGTCTCGTCCAGGATGCCGCGGATCGTGTCGACCAGTCCGGCCTGCGTGACCTGCCGCGGAGACAGGTTGACGCTCAGCCACACCGCCTCCGCGTCGGGGTTGTCCGTACGCCATCCGGCGGCCTGGCGGCAGGCCTCGCGCAGCACCCACTCGCCGATCGGGACGACCGCGCCGGTCTCCTCGGCCAGGTCGATGAAGGCGCCCGGCATCAGCAGCCCGCGGGTGGGGTGGTTCCAGCGCACCAGCGCCTCGACCGCCGTGTGGTCGTCGCCGGCCAGCCCGACGACCGGCTGGAAGTGCACGACGAGCTCGCCGTTCTCGACCGCGCGCCGCAGTTCGGCGTCGCGGGCGCGGGTGTCCAGTTCGGGCGTGTAGACGCGGTAGTGGCCGCGGCCGGACCGCTTCGCGGCGTACATGGCGGCGTCGGCGTGCGCCATCAGCTGCTCGGCGTCGCCGGTGGTGGCGTCGCGCAGTGCGACGCCGATGCTCGCCTCGACGCTCAGCAGCAGGTCGCCGAAGATCACCGGCGTGCTGAGCGCCTCGGCGAGCCGCTGCGCGACGGCCTCGGCGGCGGCCGGGCTGGGCAGCCCGGGCAGCACGACGGCGAACTCGTCGCCGCCCAGCCGGCCCGCGGTGTCGCCGGAGCGGA
This sequence comes from Actinoplanes sp. URMC 104, assembly GCF_051386375.1. Taxonomy (NCBI): domain Bacteria; kingdom Bacillati; phylum Actinomycetota; class Actinomycetes; order Micromonosporales; family Micromonosporaceae; genus Actinoplanes; species Actinoplanes sp. URMC 104. Next base: position 1,233,552 of record NZ_JBPQTO010000011.1, read on the forward strand.
TGACCGAGCGCAGCGCCGCGGCGACCGCCTTGAGCACCGCGTCGCCGGCCTCGTGCCCGTACGCGTCGTTGATCGGCTTGAAGCGGTCGAGGTCGATCAGCAGCACGGCGCCGTGCCGGCCCTCGCGCAGCGGCTGCCGGGTGACCTCGGCGAGGCGCTCGGTGATGAGCGCGCGGTTGGACAGCCCGGTGAGCGGGTCGGTGACGGCCAGCCGGCGGTTCTCCCGCTGGGCGTACATCTGCCGCGCGATGACCAGGGTGGTCAGCGCGATCGACCCGAGGATCATCCCGCCGAGCGGGTACAGCGCCTGCTCGCGGGCGGCGAAGGCCAGCAGCCCGTACGCGAGGACGACCCCGCCGTACGGCAGCCAGCCCAGCCGGCCGCGGTCCTGGCGCTCGCCGCGGGGCAGCCCGTCGTGGCGCAGCCGGCGGTGCACGGCGAGCAGCGCGAGGAATGCGCCCGACGCCCACAGCAGGAAGGGCCAGCTGCCGCCCTGGAAGGCCACGCCGAACTGCACGTACGCGATGGTGTACGTGCTGTCGGCGACCACCTTGAGCGTCATCGACGCGCCCAGCAGCCGCACCGCGGCGTCGGCGTGGGCGCGGCGCAGCAGCAGCGTGATGAGCGCGAAGACGAGCAGCAGGTCCAGGACCGGTACGGCCGTCGAGAACATGATGATGACCGGGTCGGCGCCCGGCGTCTGCAGCAGCGGGCCGATCTCCAGGTACCACAGCGCCATGCACGCGCCGGCCACGACGATCAGCGAGTCGATGAGCAGCTTGACCCGCTCGGCGCCGCTGCGGCGCGCGACGGGCATGAGCAGCAGACCGGCGACGACCAGCGGGATGGAGACCGTGTACAGGTAGTCGGAGATCGACGGGTACGGCGGCAGACCGGGCACGAAGTTCTGCGCCAGCGAGGCCGCGTGCGCGACGACCTGGCAGACGAACGACGCCTCGAGCAGGATCCAGGCGCGGCGCTCGCGCCGGTCGAGGCCGCCCCTGGTGATCAGCCGCAGACCCAGCGCCGCGGTCAGCAGTGTGACCGGCAGGTGCGTCAGGTCGTTGAGGATCCGCGCCTGGAACTCGCTGCCCCAGCCGGTGAGGGCCTGCACGAGGATCAGCCCGAGCAGGGCGCCCGACCCCCACACGGCCGCCGTCAGCACCCGGCCGGGTCGCGCTCGCAGTTGTGCCATACCGCAACGATCGGTGGTCTCCGGCCGAATCTTCGCCGCCCCGGCGTTGCGTCCCGGGAGCAGCGGACTTTTGTGACGGCAATGTTTCAGCACTCTAAACAATACTTTTCGATAATCGCGCTGAAGTTATGGACTGGTGAACAAAAGTCGCCTACCGTCCCGTGCATCGACACTCATCGAGGTCTGGACGGTCCGATGAAGAAATCCCCGCTCGCCCTGCTCGCCGCCGCCACCCTCGCGGGCCTGCTGCCCGCCCTGCCCGCCACCGCCGCCGCGATCCCCGCCCAGGAGCTCGGCGTCACCCTGCGCACGTACGACCTGCAGACGTCGCTGAACGCGCTCTGCACGCTCAAGCCCGGCCAGACGCCCAACGTCGACAAGAAGCTCTCGACGATCAACTGGACGACCGCCGCCGACTTCGGGCTCGAGGACCGCTTCCAGTCCGAGGTGCTCGGCAACCTCAGCATCACCGCGACCGGCACGTACGCCTTCCGCCTGACCAGCGACGACGGCTCGCGCCTGAGGATCGACGGCGCCACCGTCATCGACCACGACGGCGCGCACGGGGCCACCGCGAAGGAGGGCTCGGTCACCCTGAGCACCACCGGCTACCACGCGCTGAGCCTCGACTACTTCGAGCGCGACGGCGGCCAGCAACTGACTCTGGAGTGGCGGCCGCCGGGCGCCACGGCGTACACGGTGGTCCCGGCGAGCGCGCTGAGCACCGACGCCGGCGTCGTCCGGGTGACCGCCCCTGGCCGCAAGGAGTGCGAGGGCGCCGGGGACAGCCCCGGCGACGGGCTGCCGCTGACCGGCGTGCACCCCGGCTACACGCTGGCCAACCTGCGCCCGTCCGGCTTCAACCCGCAGGTCAGCGCGATGGACTGGTTCCCGGACGGCCGCCTGGCGATCGCCACGTGGGGCGGCAGCGACACGGTGGCCGGCGAGGTGTACGTGCTCAGCGGGGTCACCGGCAGCACGTCGCCCGCCCAGGTGACGTACAGGAAGATCGCGACCGGGCTGCGTGAGCCGATGGGCCTCAAGATCGTCGACGGGAAGATCTACGTCTCCCAGAAGCACGAGCTGACCGAGCTCACCGACACCACCGGGGACGGCACCATCGACCAGTACCGCCGGGTCGCCACCTGGCCGTTCGACGGCAACTTCCACGAGTTCGCGTTCGGCCTGCTCTATCAGGACGGGTACTTCTATCTGAACCTGTCCGTCTCGATCAACCTGGGCGGCGCGACGACGGACCCGCAGGGCTCGCCCCACCGCGGCACCACCCTGAAGATCAACCGGTCCACCGGCGCGGTCCAGTACGTCGCCGGCGGCCTGCGCACCCCCAACGGGCTCACCTTCGGGCCCGACGGCGACATCTTCGTGCTCGACAACCAGGGCGGCTGGCTGCCCGCCTCCAAGCTGGTGCAGGTCAAGCAGGACCGCTTCTTCGGCCACTACACCAACCCGGACGGCCCGTTCGACACCCAGCCGGTGACCGCGCCGGTGCTCTGGCTGCCGCAGAACGAGATCGCCAACTCGCCGAGCACGCCGCTGATGCTCACCTCCGGCCCGTACGCCGGTCAGATGCTCTTCGGCGACGTCACGTACGGCGGTGTCCAGCGCGCCTACCTCGAGAAGGTCAACGGCCAGTACCAGGGCGCGGTCTTCCGGCTCACCCAGGGCCTGGAGATGGGCGTGCTGCGGCTCAGCCAGGGCCCGGACGGCGCGCTCTACGCGGGCGGGCTCGGCGCGGGCGGCAACTGGGGACAGGAAGGCAAGCTGACTTACGGGCTGCAGAAGCTCACGCCCAACGGCACGAGCGTCTTCGACATCAAGGCGATGCGCGCGGTCGCCGGCGGCTTCGAGCTGGAGTACACGCAGCCCGTGTCGGAGGCCACCGCCGCGCAGCTGGCCACGCGCTACCGGGCCGAGCAGTGGCGGTACGTCCCGACGCCCGACTACGGCGGCCCGAAGATCGACGAGGAGACGCTCACGGTCAGCGGTGCGACGCTGTCGGCCGACCGGCTCAAGGTCACGCTCAAGCTCGCCGGGCTCAAGCCGGGCCGGGTCGTGCACGTGCGCTCACCGCGCCCGTTCACGTCCGCGTCGGGCGGCTCGTTGTGGAGCACCGAGGCCTGGTACACGCTCACCAGCCTGGTCGACGGCACGATCCTCAAGTCCGACCGGGTCGAGGCGGAGTGGTCCGGGCTCAGCGGCAGCACGTCGGTCGCGAGCGACCACACCGGGTACACCGGCTCCGGTTTCGCCGCGGGACACAGCACGGTCGGCGCCGCGACCACGTTCACCGTCACCGTGCCGTCCGCCGGCACGTACCCGATCTCGCTGCGCTACAGCAACGGCCCCAACCCGTCCGCCGGGGCCAAGACCATCAGCCTGTACGTCAACGGGACGCGCGTGAAGCAGGTCAGCCTCGCCGACACCGGCACCTGGGAGACGTGGGCGACGCTGCCCGACTCGGTGCCGTTGCGGGCCGGGGGCAACACCGTCGCGTACAGCGTCGACACCGGCGACATCGGGCACGTCAACCTCGACAGCCTCACCGTCGGCTCCGCTTCCGGCAGCAGCGCCGGCACCGGCACCATCACCGGGATCGGCGGCAAGTGCCTGGACGTGGAGAACGCGAACGCCGCCGACCGCGCCAAGGTGCAGCTGCACACGTGCAACAACTCCTCGGCGCAGAGCTGGACGCGCGAGGGCGACACGCTGCGGGCGCTGGGCAAGTGCCTCGACGTCGACAACGCCGGCACGGCCAACGGCACCCGGGTGCAGCTCTACACCTGCAACAACAGCGCCGCCCAGGTGTGGCAGGCCCAGGCGAACGGCTCGTTGCTCAACCCCGCGTCCGGCAAGGTGCTCGACGCGGCCGGCGGGGCGAGCGCCGACGGCACGGCCGTGCAGATCTGGGAATGGGCCGACGTCGCGCAACAGCGCTGGACCCACAACGGCCCCAGCCGGGTCACACTCTTCGACGGGGCCAACCTCGACGCGTTCCAGAACGCCGACGGCACCGCGCCGACCTGGCCGGTCTCGGGCGGCTCGGCCGAGGTGCTCGGCGGCGACCTGCGCACCAAGCAGACGTACCGCGACTTCAAGCTGCACGTGGAGTTCTGGTTGCCGAACCTGCCCGCCGACGTGACCGGCCAGCAGCGCGCCAACAGCGGCATCTACCTGCAGGACCGCTACGAGCTGCAGGTGCTGGACTCGTACGGCAAGGCGACTCCGGCCGCCGACGACGCGGGCGCCATCTATCTCAAGCGGGCGCCCTCGGTGAACGCGGCCACGGCCCCGGAGACCTGGCAGACGTACGACGTCACGTTCCGCGCGGCCCGGTGGAACGGCACCACGAAAACCGAGAACGCCCGCGTCACGGTCGTCTGGAACGGCGTGACCGTGCACAACGACGTCGCGATCGACGGGCCCACCGGCAACGGCGCCGCGGAGAGCCCGGCCGCCCTGCCGATCCGCCTGCAGGACCACGGCGACCCCGGCGCGAACGTGCGCTACCGCACCATCTGGATCGAACCGGCATGATCACCGGCCGGGGCCGGACGATCTAGAATCGCGACGCTCATCACGGGAGGATCCGCATGCGTCGCTTCGTTCGTCCGGCTCTGGCCGGCGCCGTTCTGCTCAGCGCCGGGGCCGTCGCCCTGGCCACCGTTCCCGCGGACGCCGCCGCGGGCAGCCCCGGCGTCGTCACGGCCGCCGGCGGCACCCAGGTGCAGTACCGGGCCGCCACCGGCCGGGCCAACTCCGTGATCGTCTCGCGCAGCGGCGCCACCGTCACCGTGGACGACGTGACGGCGATCAAGGCGGGGACGGGCTGTCGCGCCGTCCCCGGCGACCCGACCAAGGTGCGTTGCACGCTGAAGACCCCGATGCGCGCGACCGTCTATCTCTACGACCGCGACGACGTGGTCGTCAACAAGACCGACCTCTACCTGTACGCGTACGGCGGCGACGGCAACGACAAGCTCGTCGGCGGCTCGGCCAACGACAACCTCGACGGCCAGGGCGGCGCCGACAAGCTGTACGGGCTGGGCGGCAACGACAAGCTGATCGGCGGCACGGGCAACGACCTGCTCTCCGGCGGCGACGGCGCGGACCCGCTCAACGGCGGCTCGGGCGACGACTCGCTGTACGGCGGCGACGGCGCGGACACGCTCTCCGGCGAGACGGGCAACGACCTGTTTTCCGGCGGCGCCGAGGCCGACCGGATGACCGGCGGCGCGGGCGACGACGCGTTCGACGGCGGGACCGGCAACGACGTCCTGCTGGGCCAGGCGGGCGACGACCGGCTCTTCGGCGGTCCGGGCAAGGACGACCTCAACGGCCAGCAGGGCCGCGACCACCTCGAGGGCGGCGGCGGCGACGACTGGCTCGTCGGCGACGACCCGGCCCTGGGCGCGCCCGCCGCCGACGTGCTGCTCGGCGGCTCGGAGAGGGACCGGGTGGTGTACGTCAGGTACGCCGCTGCCGTGCGGGTCGACCTGGACGGCGCGAGCGGCGACGACGGCCGGGCCGGCGAGGGTGACACGGTCGGCGCCGACGTCGAGGACGTCACCGGCGGCAACGGCGACGACGTGCTGCTCGGCAACGGCGCCGCCAACATCATCGAGGCGGGCGACGGCTCCGACACCGTACGCGGTGGCGCGGGCAACGACGGGCTGGCCGGCGGGTACGGACGGGACTCGCTGTACGGCGAGGACGGCGACGACCGGCTCTCCGACGTGGACGGCACGCCCGGCCTGCTCGACGGCGGCGCCGACGGCCCGGCGGGCGACGAATGCCTGGCCGACCCGGTCGACGACCTGGCCGGCTGCGAACGTACGAGGTCCTGACCGGAAGTTTTTCCGCGGGCGCCGATGACTTCGCCGGGGTGCGGCGGTCCAACCACCGAAACCACCTGATACGAAGGGACCACCACCATGGCGAAGGTCATTTCCACGCTGTTCGTCTCGGCCGACGGCGTCGCCGAGATCGACCCCGACTGGCACTTCCCGTACTTCGACGAGAACATGGGACGCGCCGTCAGCGAGGACTACGACACCGCCGACGTGCTGCTGATCGGCCGCGAGACGTACGACAGCTTCGCCGGCGCCTGGCCCGGCCGCGAGGAGGCCGGCGGCGACGACGCGTCGTTCGCCAAGCAGCTCGGCGACCTGCGCAAGGTCGTCGCCTCCCGGCAGCCGCTGCAGTTCACCTGGCGCAACTCCGAGCTGATCGACGGCGACCTGGTCGACGCGGTCACCGCCCTCAAGGCCGACCCCACGATCAAGGGCATCCTCGTCCCCGGCTCGATCTCGATCGTGCAGCAGCTGCTCGCCGCCGGGCTGGTCGACGAGCTGCGCCTGCTCGTGCACCCGGTGGCCGCCCGCAAGGGACGCCGGCTGTTCGACGACGGCGAGGCGCCGTACCACCTGAGCGTGCTCGCCACGGAGGCCTTCCCGACCGGCGTCATCCGGGTGATCTACGCGCCGGGTCCCGCTCCCGCCGCGGCCGGCTACGACGACGTCAAGGAGCAGGTCCCCGCCTGACGCCTCCTCGCGGCCGGCCCGCCGGGCCCCCTCGCCCGGCTCGCCCGGCCCCTCCCCGCCCGGCCCCTCTCCGCCGCCGCCTCGCCCGGTCCCCGCCGCCACCCCGCCCGGGCCCTTCCGCCGCCGCCCCGCCGGGCGCCTGCTCGCCGGCACCCGGTTACCCCCTTCTTGCGGCGACCGGATGACATCGATGTCTCACGATGGTTGACATCGCTGTCACCCTGTCCCACCCTGACCTGGGAGCGCTCCCAACATCCCCGGACGAAGAGGTGGAACGTGAGCAAGCGAATGAGATGGCTGGGCGGCCTGGCCGCCATGGCGGTCGCCGCCGGGCTGAGCCTGGCGGCGACCGCCCAGCCCGCCGCCGCGGCGACCGGCATCACGGTCAGCGGCACCCGCATCCTCGAGGGCAACGGCAACCCGTTCGTCATGCGCGGCGTCAACCACGCGCACACCTGGTACGCCGACCGCTTCTCCTCGCTGGCCGACATCAAGGCCCAGGGCGCGAACACCGTGCGCGTGGTGCTCAGCACCGGCGACCGCTGGACCCGCAACGACGCCACCGACGTCGCCCGGGTGGTCGCCGAGTGCAAGCGGCTGCGGCTGATCTGCGTCCTCGAGGCCCACGACACGACCGGCTACGGCGAGGACGCGGCGGCCACCACGCTGGCCCGCGCCGTCGACTACTGGATCGGCATCAAGAGCGCGCTGGACGGCCAGGAGAACTACGTCATCCTCAACATCGGCAACGAGCCGTACGGCAACACCAACGCCACGGGCTGGATCGCCGACACCAAGAACGCCATCGCCAGGCTGCGCGCCGCCGGCTTCGCGCACGCGCTGATGGTGGACGCGCCGAACTGGGGCCAGGACTGGCAGTTCATCATGCGCGACAACGCCGCCTCGGTGCTCGCGTCCGACCCCCAGCACAACACGATCTTCAGCATCCACATGTACGGCGTCTTCGACACCGCCGCGGAGATCACCGACTACATCGGCCGGTTCCAGACCGCCGGGCTGCCGCTGGTGATCGGCGAGTTCGGCCACAACCACTCCGACGGCAACCCCGACGAGGACACCATCCTGGCCACCGCCCAGGCGCGCGGCATCGGCTACCTCGGCTGGTCGTGGAGCGGCAACGGCGGCGGCGTCGAGTACCTCGACATGGTCACCGGTTTCAACCCCGCCCAGCTGACCTCGTGGGGCGACCGCCTCTTCAACGGCGCCAACGGCATCAAGGCCACCGCCCGCGAGGCCACCATCTACGGCGGCACGACGCCCACCACCCCGACCACTCCCACCCCGACCACCCCCACCCCGACCACTCCCACCCCGACCACCCCCACCCCGACGACTCCCACGCCGACCACCCCTGTGCTCACCACGCCGGCCCCGTCGGGCGGCTGCACCGCCACCTACGCCGTCTCGGGCTCCTGGGGCACCGGCTTCCAGGGCGCCGTGACCGTGACCGCCGGCCGCACCGCGATCCGCGGCTGGACCGTCACATGGACGTGGCCCAGCGGCCAGCAACTGACCAACACCTGGAACGCCACGATCACCACCACCGGCAGCACCGTCACCGCACGCAACATGCCCTACAACGGCAGCCTCGCCGCCGGCGCGACCGCTTCGTGGGGCTTCACCGCCTCGTACTCGGGAACCAACACCGCTCCCACCGTCACCTGCACCGCTGCCTGATCCCCGCCACGCCGCCCGTCCGGACCCTCAGCACCGCGCCTCAGCACCGCAAGAGGGCCCGGACGGGCGATCCCGGCGACAACGCAGCCCAGCAGCGACAACGGAACGCCCAACGCCCGACCCACGCGGTGGTCACAGCCGCAGCCGGCGCCACCGCGTCGGAGGGCTCGCGACTCGCGGCTCCCGACCACCGACACCCGGCTTCCGCTTCCGGCTCGCGGCTTCCGACCACCGACTTCCGGCTCCCGACCACCGACTTCCGATTTCGGCTCGCGGCTCGCGACCACCCACTCGCGGCTCGCGGCCACCGACTTCCGGCTCGCGGCTCGCAGGCACCGACTTCCGGCTCGCGGCTCGCGGGTCGCGGGCACCGACTTCCGGCTCGCGGCTTGCCAGATTGGCGTGCACCACCCGCGACGCGGTGGGCCGGGTTGTCGAGCACGCCCGGTCGGTCGACCGAGGGCGACCGCTATCGCATCACCAAGCACCTGCGCTACGGCGCGGAGCACGGCCGACCTCGTGGGCAGCCGGCTCGGAGCCGACCGACGCGCCGCGCCTAAGCCGACACGCCCAGACCGACAGACCTGAGCCAACCGACTGAAGCCGACCGACCCGCGCCAACCGACCCGGGCGGACCGACCCGGGCCAACGGACCCAAGCCAACCGACCCAAGCTGACCGATCCGGGCCAACGGACCCAGGCCAACCGACCCAGACCTACAGATCCAAGCCGATCGACCCGGGCCAACGAACCCAAGCTGACCGACCCAAGCCAACCGACCCAGACCGACAGACCCGAGCCAACCGACCCAGGCCAACCGAACCGCGCCAACCGACTCGGGTCGGAAGACCTAGGCCAACCGACCCAAGCGGACCGACCCAGACCGACAGACTCAGACCGACAGACCCAAGCCGACCGACTCAGGCGAACCGACCCAGGCCGAAAGACCCGGGCCGAATGACCCGGCCGACCGGCGGAAATCCCGGTCGGCCGGCTCGGTTGTCAGGCGGTCGGGTCGGCGGACGGCGCCGGGCGGGCGTGCTCGGCGAAGAAGCGCACCATCTCGGCGGAAGCGTCCGGCCCCTGCGGATCGGTGTAGGACCCCTCCGGCTTCCCACCCGACCAGGCGTGCCCGGAACCCTCCACGGTCCACAGCTCGGCCACCGGTGCGCCGTCGGCGGCGTGGTGCACGGTGCGGGTGTAACCCCGTCCGCCGGGCGTCCGGTGTGCCTCGGTGAGCGGCTGCCCGCCGCCCGCAACCGCGGCGCGGATCAGGCAGTCGGCGTTCACCGGCGCGACGGTCGGGTCCGCGTCGCCGTGGAACACGATCAGCGGCACCGTCGTCCGTTGCGGATTCGCCGGGCCGGTCCGCATCGCGGCGAACGCGGACGGCACGTCGTGCGCCGCGCCGGCGGCCAGTCCGGAGTGGACGCCCGCGGCGGCGAACACGTCGGGGTACGTCGCGGCCATCACCGCGGCCATGGCGCCGCCCGCCGAGAAGCCGGCGACGTACACGCTGCCGCCGGCGACGGCGTACGCGCCCCCGATCTCGGCCACGATGCCGGCGATGGCGGCCGGCTCGCCCGCACCGCGGCGCTGGTCGGCCGGCTCGAACCAGTTCCAGTAGCCCATCGGGTTGGCGGCGCGCGACTGCTCGGGGTAGGCGACCAGGAACGTGTGCCGCTCGGCGAGGTCGTTCATGCCGGTGCCGGCCGCGAAGTCGTCGGCGTTCTGCGTGCCGCCGTGGAGCATGACGACCAGGGGCACGGGCTGACCGGTGTATCCGGTGGGGACGTAGAGCTTGTAGGACCGCTCGCCGCCGTCGCGGTCGAGGAACTCGCCGGGCGCCGTCGAGGCGGGCCGGGCGGCGGTCCGGTGCCGCCGCAGCAGCGACCGCAAACCGTCCGGGAGGCGTACGTCCTGGGGCAGCGCCGAGCCGAGTCCGCCGTTGTGGCCGGACCGGAGCAGAGCCATCGCCTCGGTGAGGCGCCCGTCGCGGGTGAGCCGGGTCGCTTCCGCCATCCGGTCCATCTGGTGCTGGTCCACGTGGATCCTTTCCGATACCACCGTCCGGCCCCGCGAGCGGGGCCGGTGCACATCAGACGATGCGCGATGCGATTGCCGCCTTGACCGCGGCGCCGGCACGGAACGCGCCCAGCACCTCGACCTCCGCGATGGTCTGCGACGCGAGCTCCGGGGAGACGTCGTCGGCGATCACTGCCAGACCGAGGACCCTGATCCGTACGGTCTCGCCGGCCGCCCGGACCCGTTCGAGGTCGGCGCGGCTGAACTGCTGGATGCCCAGCACCAGCGTCCGCCGGCTCACCGTGCGCTCGATGGCGCTCGCCTGGGTGGCGAGCTGCGCCCGGATGGCGGTGCGGATGAAGTCGGTGCGGTTGCCGTAGAAGCCCTCCCGCACCAGCAGGTCGATCTGGCCGAGGTCGACCGGACCGAGGTTGATAGTGATCTTTTCCGATCGTTCGATCTCGTTCATCATCCTCGCCACCATCCACAGACCATCTGTATGGATGGTGCGCGCCCGGACCGGTCAGCGGCAAGCGGGCGCCGCAAGTTGGCACGACGGGGCCGGGGCCGGCGCGTCATGACGACGCGCCGGCCCCGGCGGGAGGTGAGGGGGTGCTAGCAGGTGGGCTCGCCGGACTGGGCCGGCAGGCTGACCGCGTTCCAGGCGGCCTTGACCGCGTTGAACTGGGTGCAGCTGCCCGGGTTGAGGTTCTTCGCGGCCTGCAGCGTCCACACGCGGTACTTCGCGTAGGAGGAGCTGGAGGTCTTCAGCAGCATCGCGTTGTACATGATCTTGATGGCGGCCTGGATGCCGACGCCGGTCACCGTGGTGCCGTTGCACGTCGAGCTGGCCGGCTGGCCGTTGCCGCTGCTGCCCTGGGCCAGCAGGTAGAACCAGTGGTTGCCCGGCCCGGCCGCCGAGTGCACCTCGGAGCCCGGCGTGCTGCTCGAGTAGCAGTTGGCGTCCCCGGCGAGCGAGGGGTTGTACATGTACCGGATCGGGCCGCTGCCGACCAGGTTGACCTCCTCGCCGACCTGGTAGTCGAACGGGTCGTTCGCGTTGGCCGCGTACGCCTCGGTGGCGGCGCCGATGGTGTCGGCGACGAACTCCTGCGTGCCGCCCCTCGAGATGCCGCCGGGGGTCTTGTCGTCGATGCCGTGGCCGAGCTCGTGGCCGACCACGTCGAGCGACGAGATCCACCGGCCCGCGGTGTTCTTGCCGATCTGGATCTGGGTGCCGTCGTAGTACGCGTTCTGGTCGTTGAGGCCCACCCGGATCGGCCACGCGCCGCCGGAGCCGTTCTGGCCGTTGCGGCCCAGCCACGCCGAGAGCATCGCCTTCTGCTTCTGCGCCACGTACAGCGCGTCGACGCAGCCGGTCTCCTTGCTGGTGCCGTTGCCGTTGCCCCACACGTTGTCCGAGCCGCTGAACGTCGTCCGGGTGGAGGCGTCCTGGCAGCTCAGGTTCGTCGTCGACGGGTCCTTGAGCGAGTACGTCGAGCCGGACTGCGTGGTGTTCAGCGAGACCGTGCCGTTGATCCAGCCGGTGCCCGTGCCGGTCGCCTCGGTGACGTGCTCCTCCGTGGAGATCACCTTGCCGGTGACGGCGTCCACGTCGACGGTGAGGCGGCTGACGCCCTCGGCGCTCGTGCCGTTGACCGTGGTCTCGTACGCCAGCCTGGCCGCCTTGCCCTCGGCCGCGACGACGACCAGCCGGGTCGCCTCGACGTCCGTGACCGTCTTGAGCTGCGCCCTGGAGGTCGCGATCGCCGCGCTCTCGGCGACCTGCGGCACGGTCGACAGCTCGCCGATCGGGCTGCTCTGCGCGACCGACGTGTACCGGGTCGCGCCGGCGTTGTCGGTGACCACCACGAGGTCGCCGCCCTTGACCGGGAAGCCCTTGTAGCTGCGCTCGTACGCCGCGTACGTCAGGCCCGCCGACCGGTAGACCTGGTGGCGCCGGAAGGTGTCGTGCGAGCCGGCCCGCAGCACCGACGGGCGGGAGGCGACCACGGCGTCGGCCTTCGCGACCGCGTCCACGGACGGGGTGGGCGCCTGCGCGGCTGCCGGACCGGACACCGCGACGAGCGCGGAGGCCGCCACTGTCCCGGCTGCCAGCGCGATGCCCAAGGGGGTTCGTACCATCTTGCGTACTCCTTTCCCGCCCGACGGGGGTAGTGGGCGGGCTCGGCCTCCGGCACCGGCGGTTGGCCGGCACCGGGTGAGACAGGAGTGACGCTATATACGACGGTCGATCTCGCGTAATAGGGAAAACCCTCGCATCGTTCCCACCGGGAGCGTTCGCTGCACGCAAAGATAGTTAGGAGTCCTAGCGAGCATGTGGCATGATGCGCAGTGACGGCGAGAACTTGAGTGATTCCAGAAAGACCCCGTCACGACCGCCGCCGCGCGGGCCGTCGTCGAAACGGAGGAGCCGGCATGACCAGCGACCAGCTCCCGCCGGACGCGGAGGCCCTGCGCCACCTGCACGCCGTGCACCGGCCGGTGCTGCTGGCGTACGTCACCCGGCTCACCGGCGGCGACGGGCACCGGGCCGAGGACGTCGTGCAGGAGACGCTGCTGCGGGCGTGGCGGCACCCGCAGGCGCGCAACGCCGACGGCCGCTGGAACCGCGCCTGGCTGCTCACCGTCGCCCGGCACATCGTCATCGACCAGGTCCGCGCGGCCCGGACCCGCCCGCCGGAACACCTCGAGGACCGCATCGACGCGTGGGCCGGCGGCCGGGACGACGTCGAACGGCTGCTGGACAGCAGCGAGGTCCGGGCCGCGCTCACCGCCCTGCCGCGGCGGCAGCGCGACGTGCTGGTGGAGATCTTCGTCCGGGAGCGCACCGCCGAGGAGGCTGCCGCGATCCTCGACATCCCCGCGGGCACGGTGCGCTCCCGCACGTTCTACGGGCTGCGGGCGCTGCGCGAGGCCCTGCTCGCGCGAGGCTTCATCGGCCGGCGGTGACCGCGTTCCCGCCGGACGCCGTGGTCAGGCCGGGCGCACGTACGGGAAATCCGCCGAGCCGGCCACGACCGGGCCCAGGCCGGTGCTCACCGCGGAGTTGGTGACCAGCGAGAACATGACCTCGGGCGCGTTGTCGCCGAAGTGGCGGCCGTTGAAGCCGGCGAACGAGAAGGCCGCCGCGGTGCCGACAACGTACGGGAGGGTGTCCGGGAACAGGCGCTCGACCACTGTGGCCGCGTACGCGTCCGGCCGGGTCGTGGTGCCCAGCCGCCGGACCGTCTCGCGGATCATGTCCTCGACCGCCTTGCCGTAGCTGTCCCGGTCCCCGGCCGGCAGCGTCTCGTTGGATCGGCTGGACACCTCGGAGTCGTGGTCGCGGAAGATCGGCCAGATCATCGGCAGCCCGGCCCGGTTGATCTGCCGCCAGCCGCCCGCGTCGGTCGCCAGCTTGGCCACGCTCCAGACGCGGATGCCGCGCCCGGCGGACAGCTGCGGGTCGGTGTGCGGCACCTGCAGGACGATGGTGGACACCGTCGAGCCGGTGAACGTGCTGGCCACGTCGGCGGGCGGGCGCAGGTCGGCCCGCTGCCCGTGCTGGACCACCTGGTCGATCGCGCCGAGCTGCCGCAGGTCCAGATAGAACGGCTCGGCCGCGCGCCCGGCCCAGACCCTTACGCCGCCGTCGCCGTCCACCGCCTCGCCGGCGCGGCCGCGCGCGATCTCGGCGCCCGCCGCGGCGTCGTCGGCGGCCTCCGCGCCGGCGAGCCGGACCACGCGGAAGTTCTGCTCGGCGTCGAAGGACAGGCGGAACGTGAGCTCCTCGGCGGGCGAGCCGTCGAAGTGCACCTTGAACTCGTAGCGGCCCTCGTCGTGGAAGCCGAGCGGCGTGTCGTCGCCGGCCAGCGAGGTCCGCACGTTCATCGCGAACACGGTCGCGCCCGGCGCGTCGAAGACGTACTGGTCGGTGATGTCGAGCCGGGGATCCTGCCGGGCGAGGGGTGAGTCGAGGTGATGAGACATGATGGGCGTCCAGACGAATGTCGGGCCGATGCCGATCCGAGGAAACGGTCCGGCACCGGCGGCGGGATGGCACCCGTCCACAACGTCGCCCGGGGACCGCTGTTCACGGATGTGCCCCAGGTCACGATCCGGGCGCCGCACCGAATCGAGAGGAGCACCGTGACCGCCATCGTCGTGGCCGACCCCGCCGGGGCCGGGGACGCGGCCTTCGTCGCCGAGGTGACCGCCCTGGTCAACACCGTGTACCGGGAGGGTGAGAGCGGCATCTGGGCGGGCGACAGCCCCCGGACCGACGAGCGCGAGGTCGCCTCGATCGTCCGGGCGGGTGAGCTCGTCGTCGCCCGCGACGGCGGCGTCCTGCTCGGCGTGGCGCGGGTGCAGCAGCTGCCCGGCGGCGAGGGCGAGGCCGGCATGCTCGCCGTCCGTCCCGGCCGGCGCCGCGCCGGCCTGGGCGGTGAGCTGATCGCCTTCGCGGAGGGCTGGGCCCGCGCCCGGGGGCTGCCGGTCACGCAGCTCGAGCTGCTCTGGCCCACGCAGTGGGAGCACCCGGTCAAGGTGTTCCTGCGCGACTGGTACACCCGGATCGGCTATGAGGTCGTGCGCAAGGGCGACTTCGCCGAGGCGTACCCGGCCCTCGCCCCGCGGCTCGTCACCCCGTGCGACTTCCTCGTGCTGCACAAGGCGCTGAACGGCGCCGGGATCGCCGGGCGGCTGGGTCAGAGCCAGCCGGCGCGGCGCAGCACCCGGTAGAGCACCGTCGCGCTGAGCAGCAGGAGCAGCATGACGGTCGGGTAGCCGTACCGCGAAGTCAGCTCGGGCATGTGGGCGAAGTTCATGCCGTAGACGCCGGCTATCGCGGTCGGCAGCGCGGCGATGGCCGCCCAGGACGCGATCGTGCGCATGTCGTTGTTCTGGTCGACGGTCAGCTGCGCGAGCCGGGCCTGCAGCAGCGCGTTGAGCACGTCGTCGAACGCGATCACCTGCTCGACCGCGGCGATGTGGTGGTCGGCGACGTCGCCGAAGTAGCGGCGGACCTCCTTGGGCAGGTCGGCGAACTGCTTGCCGGCCAGCGCCGCCAGCGGGCGCTGCAGCGGCAGCACCGCCGCCTTGAACTTCATCAGCTGGCGTTTGAGCTGGTAGATCTGCTCGACGGTGACCGGCGTGCCGGGCGCGAAGACGGCCGCCTCGGTCAGCTCGATGTCGGTCTGCATCGCGGCGGCGATGTCGACGTAGACGTCGACGAGGCGGTCCAGGATCGCGTGCACCACCGACCACGGGCCGCGGGCCAGCAGCGCGGGGTCGGCGCCCAGGTCGGCCCGCAGCGAGCCGAGCTCCATGACGGTGCCCTGCCGCACCGTGATGACGAAGTGCGGGCCGACCAGCAGCCGGACGAAGCCGGTGCTGACGATCTCGCTGGTGGCGGTGATCCGCTCGTGCTCCACGTACTGCGCGGCGCGCACGACCAGGAACACCATGTCCTCGTAGCGCTCGATCTTCACGCGCTGCTCGCGGTGCAGGATGTCCTCGACGGCCAGCGGGTGCACGCCGAACACCTCGGCGACGCGGGTCAGCGCCGCCTCGGTGGGCTCGTGCAGGCCGAGCCACACGAAGGCGCCGTCCTGCTCGCGAGCCTGCTCGTGGAGGCGGGCCAGGTCGGCGGCGGGGCCGGGGCTCTCCACCGCGACCCCGTCGACGAACAGGTCGCAGCCCACGATCGCCGTGTGGTCGGCCCGCCCCCGGCCGGGCGGGCGGGGCGGTTGCCAGGTGTGCCGGGCGTCCAAGATCTCGTTCACCCCCGCCCGAAGCGTATCGGTCCGTCGATCAACCAGCACTGGTCAACCCAGCGTGCCGGACCGCATGCTACCCGTGACGGGACAGATCGGCTGTGATAACTTGCGTCGTTTGCTGCGTCGAATTACGGCTATCAACGGCATCACGACGGGCACGGGAAAGCGGAGGTGGCGGCATGTCAGCACTCGGACGGCGAACATTCCTCAAGGCGGTCGGCGCGGCGAGCGCGGCCGGGTGGCTCGCCGCCTGCTCCTCGGACGACGACGCGGGCGGTGGCGCCGCCGCGACCAGCGGGCCGCTCAGCGGCAGCGCGACGTTCACCACCTGGGCGAACGAGCAGGAGGCCGCGGCGTTCAAGAAGCTCGCCGCCGACTTCAAGGCCGCGCGCGGCGCCGACATCAAGATCGAAGTGCTGCCGTACGACCAGATCCGTACGGTGGTCGACCGGCGGCTGCAGGCCAACCAGGCGCCCGACCTGTTCCGCGTCTCGTACACCGACGTCGGCAGCTACGCCGAGAACGGGGCGCTGGCCGACCTCAGCGACTACCTCGACGACTCGTTCGGCGACGCGTTCCTGCCCGCGCTGTGGTCGGCGGTGCAATCCGACGGCAAGCCGTTCGGCGTGCCGCACCACACCGACACCTCGGCGCTGGTCTACAACAAGGCGCACTTCGCCAAGGCCGGCATCACCTCGGTGCCCACGACACTCGACCAGGCGTGGACCTGGGAGCAGTTCACCGACGTGCTGCGCAAGCTGAAGGCCGCCAACCCGGGCGTCGCGCCGTTCGCGTTCAACTACCAGCTGTTCGGCGCGTACCGCTGGTTCAACACCCTGTACCAGGCCGGCGGCACGCTGCTCGACGACGCGCTGGAGAAGCCGGCGCTGGACACGCCGCAGACGCGCAAGGCCCTGGAGTTCACCCGCAGCCTCTACACCGAGGGCCTGCACGCCCCGAGCGTGCTGGTCAAGCGGCCGACGTACCCCGACGAGATCTTCCCCACCCAGAAGATCTCGATGATCCAGGCGGGCGACTTCCTGATCCCCTCGATCGACGCGGCCGTCAAGGACAAGTTCGAGTGGGGCGTCACGTACCTCATGAAGGACACCGCCGCGGCGACCGACCTGGGCGGCAACGCGGTCGTCGTCACCGACGGGGCGAAGAACCCGGACGTGGCCGCGGAGTTCGCCAAGTTCCTGGTGACCAAGGAGAACATGCAGAGCTTCTGCGAGCAGACCACTGTGCTGCCGGTGCGCAAGGACCTGACCGAGGCCAAGCTGGCGTACGCCACCCGCCCCGACCTGATGCCGGTGTTCCAGCAGCAGGCCACCACGATGCCCGACGGCCTGGTCAAGGCGTCCACCTCGCGGGCGTTCGCGGGCATCAACCAGGCGCTCATCGACACCATGGACCAGTACCTGTCCAACCCCTCGGCGAACACCGACGACACGGTGCGGGCGCTCACCGCCGGCGTACAGAAGGCTCTGGAGGCTTGAGCACGGTCCGCTCCGCAGGCCGCCGCGCGGAGGCGTGGGCCGGAATCGTGCTGACCAGCCCGGCGCTGCTGGTGTTCACGGTCTTCATGTTCGTGCCGATCGCGCTGACGTTCTGGTACAGCCTGCACCGCTACAGCGGCTTCGGCCGGATGCGGTGGCTGGGGCTCGACAACTACCGCACGATCGCCTCCGACCCGACGTTCTGGACCGCGCTGCGCAACACCGTCGTGTTCACCGCGGTGTCCGTGCCGCTCAGCGTCGCCCTGGGCCTGGGTGCGGCGCTGCTGCTCAACCGGTGGATGCCCGCGCGCGGCCTGTTCCGGGCGCTGGTCTACGTGCCGGTGGTCATCTCCGGGGTGGCGGCCGGCGTCATCTTCCTGCGGCTGTTCGACCCGGTCACCGGCATCGTCGACCAGCTGCTGACCCAGCTGGGCCTGCCCGCGGTCGACTGGCAGGGCAACGGGGCGGCGGCCATGCTGTCGGTCATCGCGGTGACCACCTGGCAGGGCATCGGCTTCGGCATGGTGGTCTATCTGGCCGGGCTGCAGGGCATCCCGCGCGAGATCTACGAGGCGGCGGCCGTCGACGGGGCCGCCGGCTGGCGCCGGTTCCGCCGCATCACCTGGCCGCTGCTGGCGCCCACGACGTTCTTCCTGATCGTCTACTCGATCATCACGAGCTTCCAGGTCTTCGACGTGGTGTACGTGCTGACCCGCGGCGGCCCGGGCACCTCCACGACGTTCCTCGTCCAGTACGCGTACGACCAGGGCTTCAACCAGCGGCGGCAGGGCTACGCGGCGGCCATCGGCACGATCCTCTACGTCATCGTGCTGGCGCTCACCGTGGTCCAGTGGCGGCTGCAACGACGAAGGGACGAGGCCTCATGACCACCGTCGCCACTCCCCCGGGCCGCGTCGAGGCCCCGCCCGCGGACGATCAGCGGTCGTCGCCGCGCCGGCACCGGGCCCGCGTCGCGCTCGCGGTCGCCGGCGTGCTGGTGCTGATGTTCCCGATCTACTGGATGCTGCGCGTGTCGGTGGCGAGCACCGACGAGCTGACCACGCTGCCGGTGTCGCTGTGGCCGGGCGCGTGGCACCTGGAGAACTACGTCGAGCCGTGGCGGCAGTACCCGTTCCTGCGCTGGCTGGGCAACTCGGTCGTCATCGCCGTGGTGTCGGTGGTCGCGACCGTCGGCATCAACCTGTGCGCGGGCTACGCGTTCGCGAAGCTGCGCTTCCCCGGCCGCAACCTGCTGTTCCTGCTGATCATCAGCACGCTCATGGTGCCGATCCAGGTCATCATGGTGCCGCAGTTCCAGCTGGTGATCGACCTCAACCTGCTCAACAGCCTGGGCGGGGTCATCCTGCCGCGGCTCGCCGAGGCGTTCGGGCTGTTCATGGCCCGCCAGTTCTTCCTCTCCATCCCCGACGAGCTGCTCGAGGCGGCCCGTGTCGACGGCGCCGGGCACCTGCGGACGTTCCGGTCGGTCGTGCTGCCGCTGTCCGGGCCGCTCGTCGCGGTGCTGGTCATCTTCACGTTCATGTGGCGGTGGAACGAGTTCGTGTGGCCGCTGATCGTGCTCACCGACAGCGACTCGTACACCCTGCCGGTGGGCCTGCAGTTCCTGATCCAGCAGTTCGGCAACAACTTCGGCCCGCTGCTGGCCATGTCGTTCCTGTCGATCCTGCCGATGCTGGTCGTGTTCGCGATCTTCCAGCGCTACTTCGTGGAGGGCATCGCCCGTACGGGCATCCGCTGACGTCAGCGGCGCGGCAGCACGCCCAGCAGCGTCGCGGTCAGCGCCTGCTTCAGGTAGTCCTTCGGGTCCAGGTGAAAGCGGGCCAGGTCGGGCTCGGCCTCGTAGGCCGCCCGCAGGCTGGGCGGCGGCGTGCTGTACGCCGACAGCGCGCCGGCCGTCAGCATGGTCTGCAGGCTGCAGAACGTCGCGTTCTCCCCCAGCTCCGGCAGGCACTTGCGGATCAGGGCGGCCATGGTGGTCAGCCGGTCCAGCGAGGCGCGCTTGTAGCGTGCGACGACCTCGACGGAGACGTTGTGCTCCAGGACGCTGCCCTGCGCGCCGAACAGCTCGCACAGCACGGGCCGGCCGGACAGCGACCGGCTGAGGATCTCGGCCACCGCCGTCCCGCGCTCGGCCATGGGCAGTTTCTCGTCGACGCCGGCGGCCAGCTCGTCCGCGAGCTCCGTCAGCCACTCGAGCAGGAAGCGGTCCAGCAGCTCCAGCAGCACCGCCTCGCGCGACTCGAAATAGCGCAGCACGTTCGGCTTCGCCAGGCCGACGCGGCGGCTCAGCTCGTTGAGGGTCACCGCGGCCACCGGCATCTCGTCCAGCATCGCCGACGCCATGTCCAGGATCGCCCGGCGGCGGATCTCCCGCTGCTCCTCGGTGCGTGCCCGCTGAAACGTCATGACCACCACCCTAACTTACGTACCCCCGGTACGTTGACAACGTACTGGCAGTACTTTAATGTCGTCCCTGCAAGATACCTTCGGTACTTAAGAGCAAGGGGCAGGACATGACCGAGAAGTGGACGACGGCGACCATCCCCGGCCAGCACGGCCGGGTGGCCGTGGTGACCGGCGCCAACACCGGACTGGGCTTCGAGACCGCCAAGGCGCTCGCCGAGCGCGGCGCGTCGGTGGTGCTCGCCGTGCGCAACGTCGAGAAAGGCCGGCAGGCAGCGGCCCGCATGACCGGCGACGTGACCGTGCAGGCGCTCGACCTGACCTCGCTCGACTCGGTCCGCACCGCGGCGGCGGCGCTGCGCTCCCGCTACGAGCGCATCGACCTGCTCATCAACAACGCCGGCGTCATGTACACCCCGAAGCAGACCACCCGCGACGGCTACGAGATGCAGTTCGGCACCAACCACCTCGGCCACTTCGCGCTCACCGGGCTGCTGCTCGACCGGCTCCTGCCGGTGCCCGGCTCGCGCGTGGTGACCGTCAGCAGCACCGGCCACCGCATCCGCGCCGCGATCCACTTCGACGACCTGCACTGGCAGCGCTCGTACAGCCGGGCCGGCGCCTACGGGCAGTCCAAGCTGGCCAACCTGATGTTCACCTACGAGCTGCAGCGCCGCCTCGCCGTGCACGGCACCACCGTCGCGGTGGCCGCGCACCCGGGCCTGTCCAGCACCGAGCTGGTCCGCAACTCCCCCGCTGCCCTGCGGCTGCCGCTCACCGCGCTGGCGCCGCTGATCACCCAGACTCCCGCGATGGGCGCCCTGCCCACCCTGCGCGCCGCGACCGACCCCGCCGTGCTGGGCGGCCAGTACTACGGCCCCGGCGGCCGCTTCGAGATCAAGGGCCACCCC
This sequence comes from Actinoplanes sp. URMC 104, assembly GCF_051386375.1. Taxonomy (NCBI): domain Bacteria; kingdom Bacillati; phylum Actinomycetota; class Actinomycetes; order Micromonosporales; family Micromonosporaceae; genus Actinoplanes; species Actinoplanes sp. URMC 104. The sequence continues at coordinate 1,254,645 of NZ_JBPQTO010000011.1, forward strand.
CGGCTGGTCACCTCGAGCGCCGGCTCGTACGAGGTCGCCGTCCAGCAACGGCTGTGGGCCGTCTCGGAGGACCTCACCGGCGTGACGTTCCCGTCCGCCGCCACCGCCGCGAAGGCCGCCCGATGACTTACAGCGTCGTCGAGCTCGTCGGCACCTCGCGGTCGAACTGAACAGGCAGTTCGCCGCCCGGCTCGCGGCGCTGCACCCGGCGGTCGACGTGGCGGCCGCCGACGCCACCCGGCCGCGCGAGGTCCTCGCCGAGCGCGGGCTCGGCCGGGCCGACGTCGTCATCAGCGGGCTGCCGTGGGCGGCGTTCGGCGAGAAGGCTCAACGCGACATCCTGGCCGAGGTGGTCGCTGTCCTGCCGCCCGCGGCGTTCACCACCTCGCGTACGCCCACGCCCGGTGGACGCCGCCGGCCCGGCGCCTGTTGCCGTGACGGCTCGCACGCCGGAGAGCGGCCGGAAGTCGGTTGACGGCCGGGCGACGCGTGGCGATGTTGTGCGGATGGACAGCGAGTCGATCGAGCGCTTCATGGCCGACGGGTTCGTCAAGGTGGAGCGGGCGGTACCCCCGGACGTCACGGCGGCCTGCGCCGAGCTGCTGTGGGAGCAGATCGAGGCGGTGCCGGGCGACCGGTCGACCTGGAGCCGGCCGGTGTACCGGGTGGGCGACATGGCGCAGGAACCGTTCCGGGCGGCGGCGAACACCCCGATGCTGCACGACGCGTTCGACGCGCTGGCCGGGCCCGGGCGGTGGAAGCCGCGCGGGTCGCTCGGCTCCTTCCCGCTGCGGTTCCCGCACGCCGAGGAGCCGGACGATGCGGGATGGCACATCGAGGGCAGCTATCAGCCGCCCGGCGAGTCCGGCTACCGGGTCAACGTGCACTCCACCGGCCGGGCGCTGCTCATGCTGTTCCTCTTCACCGATGTCGGCGACCGTGACGCGCCGACGCGGATCCGCGTGGGGTCCCACATGGACGTGCCGGCGGTCCTGGCCCCGTACGGCGAAAGCGGCACTCCGATGATGGCCGTGAGCGCGGAGGTGGCGGCGGCGTCGGAGCATCGACCCGTCGTGTTCGCCACGGGCCGGGCCGGTGACGTCTTCCTGTGCCACCCGTTCCTGGTGCACGCCGCCCAGCCGCACCACGGCGAACACCCCCGGTTCCTGGCGCAGCCACCCCTCGAGCCGAGCGACGAGTTGTGGCTCGGTCCGTACGTCCTGCGCGTGACCGACGCCGGGCCCCCGCCGATCGGCGCGACCATCCGAGCCGCCCTGCACGGCGCGTGACCCGGCAGGCGTGCCGTCCTCAGCCCGCGACGGACACCGAGTGGCGGGGTGGCTCGCGGTAGAGGGGATAGAGCGGCCCGACGATCTCGTCCGCCACCGCGTACGAGTACCAGGCGGGGCCGCCCAGCCGCTCCTCGGCCTCGGGCGTCAGCACCACGCGGGCGGTGTGCGTGCCGGACGGGCGCGGCTGCACCCGCACCAGGTCGAGCTCGCCGGCGAGCGCGTCGCGGACGCCGTGCTCGCCGATCCGGCCGTACGAGAGGATCTCCACCTCGAGGCCGGGCACGACGACCTTGGCCGCGACGACCCCGTCGATCTCGGTGCGGGCGACGAGCACGTCACGGTCGGCGGGCCACGGCGTCGCCGGACCGGCGATGTCCGCGTAGGCGACCGTGCGCGACTCGTCCGGCGCCGTGAGCGCGCTCAGCGTCTGCTGCGGCATCCGCGCCCAGGCGGTCATCGACTCGTACGCCCGCTGTTCGCCCCGCCCGATCTCGCCGAGACGGTCCCAGTACGCCGCGGGAGCGACCGCCCGCGCCGCCGCCGGATCGCCGAAGCAGAACGCCTTGCGGGAGCGCGAGTTGGCGTACTCGAGCAGGGCCTTGGTGAGGCTGACCTCGGCCGACGGGTGCGCCGCCTCGCCACCGGCGGTCACCCGGATGCCGGCGCCCGGCAGCGGGTCGACCCCCATCGCGTACGTCGAGACGACGCCCAGCTCCGTCGCCGCGTGCTTGAGCACCGGCCGCACACCGTGCGCCGCGAGCCGGTCGGCCAGTTCGCGCACCGGGGCCGGCAGCGTGCCGGGCGCGATCACCGGCGAGCGCCGGTCCAGGGCCCGGAAGCGCAGCCCGTTGGTGTGCCGCTGCAGCAGCTCGAGCAGCCCGTGGGTGACCGCGCGGTCGTCGTCCAGCCCGGCGCCGAGCCCGTTGGTGATCGGCGTGATCAGCCGGTGGGCGCCGCGCACCTCGCCGGGCTCGCTGGCCACGAAGTCCTCGGGCAGCCACACGCTCTCGCCGGTCGAGCGGCGGGTCACCGGCAGCCACACCAGCGGCATGGCCTCGTCGTACGGCGAGCCGGCCGGCAACCCCAGCGTGCGTGGATCGGTGACCCGGTCGCGCCCCTCGGCGGCGACCATCTCGGCGTACGACCCGGTCCGCCCGGCCGCGTGCCGCCGCGCCAGCCCGGCCGCGGTGAGCACGCCCTCGGCCAGCTCCCCCAGCCCGCTGACCTCGGCCGCCTCGGGCGTCGCCCCGTAGCCGTTGCCGTGGTGGCGAAACCGGCCGTCCACGGCGAGCGAGCAGCTGGTCACGGGGACGCCCAGCCGGTCCAGCGCCGAGATGCCGAAGTCGACCACCTCGCCGAAGCGGGACAGAACCGTGCGGTAGTGGCTGGTCACACCGGTGAGGGACACTGGGACACCCTACTCACGTCAGGAGATCCACCCGGTGCCGACCGAGCACAACCCGGAGACGAACTCCACCACGCTCAAGCGCATGATCCTCAGCCAGTCCGTCGAGGGCACGGCCATCCCGATGGTGCTGTTCGGCGACGACACCCTGGCGGCGGCCGGCGACGCGGCCGGCGGGTCCGAGGCGGTGGCGGGGGCGGCGGCCGGCCTGGGCATCGACCTCGACGCGCTGGCCCTGTTCTCGGTCGACGCCTACCGCCTGCAGTCGGCCCTGGGCGAGCGAATGGCGCCGCGCGACGAGGACGAGGGGGCGCGGTGACCCGCTGGACGCCCGGGCACAGCGCCGCGCTGACCCGCTCGCCGATCGTCGCCCTCAACTTCCACGAGATCGCCGCCGGCAACCGCGCGGCCGTGCGCAGGGCGCTGCGCCACGTCGCCGGGCTGGGGCCGCGGTTCGACCCCGACGAGCCCGCCGTGGCCGACGGCCCGCGGGTGTTCGTGGCGTTCTACGACGGGATGCGCGACGCCGCCCTGTTCGGGGCCGAGGAGTGCGCGGCCCTCGGCCTGCGGGCGTACTTCTTCCCGCTGTTCAAGCACTACGACCCGCAGCTGGCGAACGTGACCGACGACGAGTGGCGTCAGATCGCCGCCGCCCACGAGATCGGCTTCCACACCGCCGGGCACGCCACGGTCGCCGAGGTCACCGAGGTGAACGTGCGGCGCGAGGTGGTCGAGCCGATCGAGCGGATCGAGGCGATCACCGGCTACCGCCCACGGATCGGGGCGTGGAAGGGCGGCTCCCGCTTCGATCCGGGCCTGCTGGGCGACCGGACAGCGCGGGCGCTGGGGATCCGCCACCTGGTGTCGAACTGGTCGATCGAGCGGGTGCCGCCCGCGGCCTGAGGATCCCGGCGGCCAGCTCGGGCGTGGCGCCGCGGACGAAGGCGATCGCCTGGTCCACACCGGCGTCGTACGCCTCGTAGTGCCGGGCGCCCGCGGCGGTGGCGATGCCGACCGTCATGCGGCCGCCCCAGCGCTGGAACACCGACTGGCGCAGCGTCCAGCCGATGACCGCGCGGCGCTGCAACGCCACCGTGTGACGCTGGGTCGCGCCGCTGCGGACGACGAGGTACGGCCCGGCGATCGCGTGCCCCAGTGACCGGTACGCCACCACGGCCAGCGGAACGGTCACCGGCACCAGGGCGAGCGGCAGCGGCCACGCCCAGCCGGGAAGGGCGCCGCTGAGCACGAACAGCGCGACGACCGCCGAGGCCAGCGCCGGGCCCCAGAGCGCCCAGCCGATCCGCCGCCGGAGGGCCCCGCGGGGATGCCGGCGCAGCGCCGTCTCCAGGGGCCGGTGGTCGTCCGCCAGGATCCGCGCCGCCACGTCCCGGGCCTCGGGCAGGCGCACCCGCGGCAGCACGGACCCGGTGCCCGCCTCGCCGGCCGGCCGCAGCCCCGTGGTGATCACCTTGGTCTCGGCCAGGCCGTACCAGCGCCAGGCCAGCGGCTCGGTGAGCTGGACGCCGCGCAGCCGGCGGTCGTCGCGCTGCAGGGTCTGCGTGCTCAGCAGGCCGCGCCGGGTCACCAGGGCGGTCCGCGGCGGGGTGCCGGTGCGGACCAGCCGGAAGCCGGCGTTCTGCAGGACGAACGAGACCGCGGTGCCGGCGAAACCCGCGACGTACGCCACCAGGACGCCCACGGTGACGATCCCGGCCGGGCCCAGCGGCTGCCGGTCGAGCAGGTCGCGCCCGAGGTCGAGCAGGTCGATGCCGAACGGCCGCAGCGACCAGTACAGGGCGAACGGCGGTCCGGCCGCCGTGAGCGCGGCCCAGACGGTCACGGCGTTGAGCGGCACCCACCGCGGGTCCCACCGGGCGATGACCGTTTCCGCGGGCCCGGTGTCCGTGGCGGGCCGCGCGGCGGCGCCCGGCAGCAGTTCGCGGTGCAGCAGCTCGGCCTGCCGGTGGTCGAGCGCGTTGAGGTCGAACGACGAGTCCGCGTCGCCGGAGCCGACGTGGACCACCCGCAGGCCCAGGATGCGGTGGAGGAGCTTGGCCGTGCTGTCGACCGTGCGGATGCGGTCGCGGGCCACCGTACGGTGCTTGCGTTGCAGCAGCCCGCTGCGCATCTCGACGGCCCCGGGCGTGACGCGGTAGCGGGTGGTCAGCCAGCGCACGAGGCCGCCCGCCGCGCCGAGCAGCCCAGCGCAGGAGCCGGCGACCAGCACCCAGATCGGGCCGTCGTCGCCGAGCGTGAGGCCGAGAAAGCCGGGCACCAGCGAGCCGAGGATCCGCAACAGGTCGAGGTACACGGCCCGGATGCTCAGCCGGCGCCAGGGGTACGGGCCGGGGTCGCCGGCGCTCACGTCGCGTCCCCCGCGGTGGCCGCGGTGACCTCGCGCAGGCGGTCGACGGTGGCCCGCGCGACCGTCGCGTCCAGACCCTCGATCGAGATCTTGCCCTCGGACGATGCGGTGGTGACCCGGATGGTGGCCAGCCCGAGCAGGCCCTGCAGCGGCCCGATCTCGGTGTCGATGCTCTGGATCCGGCTGATCGGCACGATCTGCCAGGTGCGGGTGAACCACCCCTGCAGCGCGTAGACGGCGTCGTCGGTCGCCTCCCACCGGTGGACCAGGTAGCGCGCGGTGGGGGCGACGAACACCTCCACGGCCAGCAGCACAGCCAGCACGATCAGCACCGGGCCGAGCCACGGACGGGTCACCTCGGCGAACCGGAAGACGGCCCCCACCCCGCCCAGCACCACCGCGCTCCACGACACCGCCTGGGCCGTCTGCCAGACGATGAACCGCCGGTCCACCCGGTGCCGTGGCGGCCTGATCTCCCAGGCGGATTCACGTTGCGCAACCATGCAGTTCACGCTATCGACCCTGGTCCAGCGCCGATATCGACTTTGGTCTCGGTGCGAGCCCGGCCCGTTCTCTTTGGTCTATGCGGCCGGGCCCGCCGGCCGGGGGTGCGGGCGGGACGGTCGCGGCTCAGACCGCGGGGACCGCAACCGTCGCCGGGCGGGCCGTCGCCGGGATGCGGGCGGGCGCCGGCAGGAAGCGGCTGAGCTCGCCGGCCCGGACGGCGGCCAGGTGGGCCTCGTCCCGCAGGCTGCCGCGGGCACGGTGCGCCCGCTCGGCGTCCTGCCAGGCGGCCCGCTCGGCGGCGACGGCCTGCTCGTAGCGCCCGCGCAGCCACTCCGCCGACGCCCGCGCGATCACCACGTCCTGCTCGGCCGGGTGCAGCCGGGCGTCCCATCCGTCCCGGCCCGCGGCCGCGTCGGCCACCGCGGCGGCGGGCAGCTCACCCCGCTCGACGGCGGCCGCCAGCGCGCTGTGCAGGTAGCGCTCCCGGGACACGTACTCCTCGCCGGTCGGCACCCGGAACGCCGTGCCCCACGCCGCCACCGCGAGCGCCGAGCGCAGCCGGGCGTCGGCGTCCAGCCACGCCTGCCAGGCCGCGGTCAGCTCGTCGCCGGCCTGCTCCCACAGCTGGTGCCAGCGCTGCGCGCCCACGGCGGCACGGTCGGCGGCCACCCGCAGCTCGCCCGCGAACCGGGCCGCCTCGACGGCCTCGACGGCCAGGTCGCGGTGCTGCCCCGCGCGCCCGCGCAGCGTCGCGACCCACTCGCGGGCCGCCTGGCGCGGATGCCGCATCGCGGCCGGGTTGCCCAGCACCAGCACGGCGGGGAACGACAGCAGCATCAGCACCGCCCAGATGGTCACCGGGGCCGGGTCGGTCAGCAGCATTTCGGCAACAACGTTCATGTCGGCATCCATCCGGGAGCTCGCTCGCAGGCCGAACGAGACGGGGTTCGGGGAAGAGGTGTCGCCGGGAACGAGGCGGCCGGCGACCGCACGGGGGCGACCGGCCGGCCGAGCGGATCGGGGGCGGCTGGTCAGGCGGAAGCGGCAGGCGGCGCGCGGCACCCGCGGGCGCCCGCGGTGAACTGCGACGCGAGAACGGCGGCCCGGTCGGCGGGCCGCTCCACAGTGCTCGCCGGCGGCTCGGCGACCGGGCCCGCGGACGCGGGCTCGCTCACGACCGGCTCGGCGGCGCAGGAGACGGTGGCGCGCTGCGGCGGCGAAGCCGGCCGGTGGGGCGCCACGGCCAGGACCAGCAGGAGCAGGACAGGCAGGGAGCGCAACAGCACCCTGCGTAGCCCGCCCATCACCATGCGTCCACAGTAGCGAGCGGGCGAGGACCTTACCCGTACGCCACACCGGCCGAACCTGATCACCGGCCCACGGGTGATGTTGACGTCCCTATGGAGTGACCTGCGGGAGGACCAGGTGGGTGCGATCACGCGGTGGGTAGCTGACGGGTTGTCAGACCCCCCACCAAGGAGGCCACGTGATCACGCAGGAGCAGATCAACTCGCTGTACGGAAGCGACGTGTACGACCGCACCGGCGACAAGGTCGGCAGCATCGGAGCGGTGTGGAGCGACGCCGCCGGGCAGCCCGCCTGGGCCAGCGTGCGGACCGGCTGGTTCGGGCTGGGCGAGTCGCTGGTGCCGCTGCAGGGCGCCGACGTGCAGGGTGACCGGGTCGTCGTGCCGTTCGAGAAGGCGACCATCAAGGACGCCCCCGACGTCGACGCCGGCAAGGACGAGCCGCTGTCCGACGAAGAGGTGGCGCTGCTGTACGAGTACTACGGGATGAGCTGGGAGGACAGCTACCGCACCTACCGCGGCGCGACGGGGCAGGCGGCCCGCGGGGTCGACGACGCGATGACCCGTTCGGAGGAGCGGCTCACGGCCGGCACCGTGACCGAGGAGGCCGGCCGGGCGCGGCTGCGCAAGTACGTGGTGACCGAGCAGGAGCACGTCTCCGTGCCGGTGATGCGGGAGGAGGCGCGCATCGAGCGGGAGCCGATCACCGACGCGAACCGGGCCGCGGCGCTGGACGGCCCCGACATCACCGAGGCCGAGCACGAGATCGTGCTGCGCGCCGAGCGTCCGACGCTCGACACCGAGGTCGTGCCGGTGGAGCGCGTACGGCTCGGCACCGAGACGGTGACCGACGAGCAGACCGTCGCGGGTGAGGTGCGCAAGGAGCGCATCGAGGTGGACCTGCCCGACGAGGGCCGCCGCACCCTGGACTGAGAACGAGAGCCGCCCCGGTCGCCTGGCGACCGGGGCGGCTTGCTGCTCGCCAACGGCTACTGCGGGGCCGGGACCCACAGCAGCTGGTCGTCGACGACGGTGGTCTCCCCCGAGGTCACCGTGACAATGTCAGCCGTCTCGTAGTCGAGCTTCTGGTGCGCGTACTGCCGGCCGCCCGGGGCGGTGAAGCTCACCTTGTACCGGCCCGGCGCCAGCAGACCGCGGTAGTCGTAGGTCCCGTCCGCCAGCGTGTTGGTCTCGGCACTGGCGATGGTGTCCACGTTGATGATGCTGACGTACACGTTGCCGGCCGGCGCCCCCGCGGCGTCGGTGATCCGGCCGGAGATCCCGCCGAGCGCGATGGCCCGGTCGGTGACGCGGACGGTCTGCCCGGACGCCACGAAGAAGGTGGTGGCCTGCGACCGGTCGAAGGTGTGCGGGACGTACTGGCTCAGGGCGCCCACCGCGTAGCTGACCACGAAGGTCTGGTCGGGCTGGACCCGGATCCGGAAGGTGCCGTCGGCCGCGGTGACGCCGCCGTGCTCGGAAGCGTCGTTCACGTTCGTGATGTTCACGCTCGCGTTCGCGGCCGGCTTGCCGTCCGGGCCGAAGAACCGGCCGGCGATGACCCCGGCCGCGGTGACGACGCTGTTGGCGACCGTGGTGCGGCCGGCCCGCACCTGGTAGGTCCTGGCCTGCTCGGGGTCGGTGACGCGGCCCGGCGCCCATTCCGACCAGCCACCGAGGCCGACCCGGACCTTGTACGCGCCCGTCTTCAGCCCCTTGATCGTGAACCGGCCGCGGGCGTCGGCCTGCAGCTCCTGCACGGCGTCGCTGGACGGGTTGAGGTAGACCCCGATGGCGGCGTCCGGCACGACGGCCCCGCGGGTGTCGCGGACGACGCCGGAGATGCTGCCGGTCGGCTCGCCGGCGTGGGCGACCCCGGCCACGGACGTCGCGGCGGCGATCCCGGCCAGGGCGGCGGCCAGCACGGCCCGGCGGCGTACTCGTCTCATTTCCACTGTGCACTCCCCGTTGTTGTGTCGGTACGCCGAGACACTATGGATCTGTCGCGCCGGTCCGGGGAACGAGACCGATGGATGGCACGAAGCCGGTAATGACAGCGTCACGCTCGGCGCGGGCCGCCGAGCTTCCTCGAATTTGTTTTCGCTGCTCCTCGCGCGGATCCGGGCCGCGGCGAGCGCGACGGGATAGAGCAGAGCCCCGGTGCCGTGCTTAGATCACGCCCGTATTTCGGACTTCATCGAAGTTCGGAGTGCTGTCGTCGTTCGTCGAAGACACGGGGGAAACAGATGAACGTCACTGACCGATTGCCGTGTGCCGGCCCGGCGTCCGCCGCCGGAGCCCGGCACGCCGTCTGACAGCGGCCGTTTCCCACGCTTTCCGCGCGCGCCCGCGCCGTACGGCCCGGCGCGTGCTGCTCTGTCGTGCCCATCTCGAGGAATGGACTCGCTGTGGTGAAGAACGTGCCGCGGATCCGTGCGCTGCCGATGGCGGTGCTGACCGCGCTGGTCGCCGTCGCCGTACAGCCGGCGCCGCCGGCCTCCGCCGCCCCGCCCGCCCGACCGGCCGCCGTCGCGGCCACCGCCAAGGCGCTCCGGGACGCCGATCCGATCCCGATCCCCCCGTTGGTCACCGAGTCGTGGAACGGCTCGACGGGCGTCGACACCCTGGCCGAGCGGTGGCGCAAGGCCGTCGCGGACGTCGCCGCGCTGACCCCCGAGCCCGAGATCCGCGACGCTGCCCTGGCCGCGCTCGCCACCGGCGACCCGGCGGTCATCCAGAAGTTCGCGACGGTCGACAAACCCGCGCTGGACAAGCAGGTGGCCGCCCGCAAGAAGCAGGAGGCGGCCGACAACCTCGCCAAGGTCAAGGCGATGAAGGGCACCGGCGGCACCTACTTCAACGCCGAGGTCGACCGCGTCCTGGCCGGCACCGACAGCGACCGGGCGGCGTTCCTGGCGTACGGCGCGGACATCGCCCGCGAGCGCGACGCGCAGACCACCAGGACCGCGCAGGAGCGAGCCGCCACGCTGCGCGAGCGCGTCCGGCTGGTGGCCGCCGCGGCGCCCGCGGAGTCCAACGTCAAGCGCGCCGCCGAGGCCGCGCTGGCCGGCGACGACGCCGCGATCGCCGCGTTCCTCGCCACCGGCTATCTGACGGCGGCGAAGGCCGACGCGGCCGAGCGGGAGCAATACCTCAAGGACCTCGAGGCCCGCAACAAGGCGGCCGAGGAGCTCACCGACCTGGCGCAGCGGGCCAAGCGCGCGTCGGAGGCCCGCACCCGGCTGTTGCGGGCGCACGGCGAGGGTGTGCGCGCGTTGCAGCGAGCGGCGAACGCGATGGCAGGCGCGGCCAACGCGGCCCGGCACGCCCAGCGCGTGCTGGCGGGCGGCGGCACGGTCGCGGGCAAGGCCACCGAGCTGAACGCGGCCAAGACGCAGACCGCGAACAACCTCACCGCCGCCCGCAACGCTGCCGACCAGGCAGCGTCGGCGGCGGCGACCGCGACCACGGCGGCGGACGAGCTGATCGACACCGGCCTGGAGTACGGGGTCGAGTGGTCGCTGATCGCCCAGGGCATGAACGAAGCCGCCACCGCGGCGGTCGGCGCGACGCAGACCGCGGCGCACGCGATCGACGCGACGATCGCGACCAACAGCGCGCAGGGCGCGCAGGCGCAGGCCGAGGCGCACGCACAGCAGGCCGTCAAGTGGCGTCAGCACGCGGAGGAGCACGCCAGGTCCGCGGCGAAGCTGGCGGCGGCCGCGGCGAAGCAGGCGACGGCGGCGAAGACGGCGGCCGCCCGGGCGAAGAAGGCCCGCGAGCAGGCGCAGGCCGCCGAGGCCAAGGCGTGGGCGGGGGCCGAGAAGACCCGCCGGCACCGGCAGGAGGCGGAGGCGCAGGCGGCCGAGGCCAAGAAGCAGCGGCAGATCGCCGAGGCCGAACGCGCCGCCGCCGCGCAGCACCGCGCCGAGGCGGACCGGCAGGCCGCCATCGCCCGGTCCGAGCGGGCGAACGCCGAGGCGCAGGCGGCAGTCGCCGACAGCGCCCGCCGGGGTGCCGAGGCGGCCGACAGCGCCGCGGCCGGTGCCGCCCAGCGCGCCTGGGACCAGGAGGGCAAGGCCCGCACGGCGCGCGACGAGGCACAGGCCGCCGAGCGGGCGGAGCAGACCGCCAAGGCCAAGCAGGCCGCCATGCGGGCGGGTGTGGCCGCCGCGAGCAGCGACTCCGAGCGGCAGGAGGCCCAGCGGCAGGCCGACGAGGCCGACGCCCAGGCGGGGGTGGCGGGCACGGCGGCACGCGCGGCGCGTTCGTCGGCCAACGCCGCGACCGGCGCCGCGGCCAATGCCCGTGCCGCCGCGACGCAGGCGCAGCAGGCCGCCGAGCGCGCCTGGGCGGCGGCGGAGGCTGCGGCTGCTGCCGCGGCGGCCGCCGATGCCGCCGCGGACCGCGCCGAGGCGAGCGCCAGGGCCACCCACGCGGCCCGGGTGCGGGCCGACGCCAAGGCCGCGGTGGCCACCGCTCAGGAGGCCAGGTCCGCTCGTGCCGCCGACGCGGCGGTGCGGCTGGCCGAGCAGGCGGCCGAGGAGTCCGTACGGGCGCTCTGGGCCGCCAACCGCACGCAGGACGAGGCAGAGGCAGCCACCACGGAGGCCGTCGCGGCCGCCGCGCAGGCGGAGATCGCGGTCAGCGCGGCGAACGCGGCACGCCAGTCCGCCGCGGGCATCGCGGAACCCGCAAACACCGCGATCGGGCTGGTCAGCCCGTTCACCGGGGCCGACATCGACGCCGACTTCGTGAAGCTGGTCGCCGACCAGGCGAAGTCCATCGGCGCGGAGCAGGCCGCGGCCGCCGCCGCCCGCGCCGCGGAGGCGGTCGTCGCCGCGGAGCGGGCCGAGGACGCCGCCGATCTGGCCAACGCGCAGGTCAAGCCGGCCTTCACCGCGGCCGCGCAGGCCGCCCGGTCGGCGGCCGACGCCGCCACGTCGGCCGCCGAGGCCAAGAAGGCGGCCGCCCAGGCCGCCGCCGACGGAGCGGCCGCTCGCGCCGCCGCCGCCGGTGCGGCCCGCGCGGACGCGCAGGCCGAGGCGGACGCCCAAGCGGCTCGCCTGGCCGCCAACGAGGCGGCGAACGACGCGGCGATCGCCGGGAAGTCGGCCGAGGCCGCTCAGGGCGAGGCGGACGCGGCCAACCGGGCCGCCAGCGCGGCGGAGAGCGACGCCGCGGCCGCCCGGGGCGCGGCGGACCGGGCCGAGGCCGACGCCGCGGCCGCGCGGACGGCGGCGACCAGTGCACAGGGGCACGCCGACAGCGCGGCCACCGCGGCGCGCAACGCGCTGCAGGCGGCCGTGGAGGCGCAGCAGGCCGCCGAGCGCGCCGAGGAGGCCGAGCGCAAGCGGGACGCCGAGGCCATGGCCGACGCGATCGCGGGACCGCCCGGCCCGCCGGACGAGGACACGATGAAGTACCTCGATCCGGAGCAGCAGGCGGCGCTGACCGAGGCGCAGGCTCTCGCCGGGCAGAGCCTCATGGACTTCCTGCGGGACAACGCCTACGACCTGTTCATGGACCTGTCCGGGGTCGGTGACATCAAGTCCTGCGTCCTGGACGGCAACGTCGAGGCGTGCCTGTGGAGCCTGGTCAACCTGCTGCCGGCCAGCAAGATCCTCAACGCCACGTGGAAGCTCACGAAGCTGGCGCCGAAGCTTCTCAAGTTCCTCGACAAGGTCAAGGACGCCCGCAAGAAGCGGGACGAGCTCCAGGATCTCGCCAAGCGCAAGAAGGCGGCCTGCCCCTACGTGCCCAGCAGCTTCCGGCCCGGCACGCCGGTGCTGCTCGCCGACGGGAGCACCCGGGCGATCGACAAGCTGCGGGCCGGTGACCGGGTCCTCTCGACCGACCCGGTGACCGGCGCGACCGCGGGCAAGAAGGTCAGCCGCACCATCACCAGCGCCGGCGAGAAGAAGCTGGTCGACATCGTCGTGGACGTCGACGGCCCGCGCGGTGACCGCACCGGCACCGTCACGGCCACCGAGTCGCATCCGTTCTGGGTGCCGGCCCTCTCGCAGTGGGTCGACGCCGGGGACCTGTCACCGCAGCAGTGGCTCCGGACCGGCGCCGGCACCACCGTGGCGATCACCGCGGTCCGGCACCACAGGGCGAACCTGCGCGTTCACAACCTCACCGTCGACGGCTTCCACACGTACTACGTCGTCGCGGGTGGCCGGTCGCTGCTGGCCCACAACGCCAACTGCCCGCCCGACGACGTCGGCCTGCAGCACGCGCAGGACGCCAAGGGCAAGTTCAAGTACCCGGGCGCCATGACGGGCGCGTTGTTCATTCCGAACGGCGGCCTGTACCCGCTGTCGTCGGGCAAGCGCAACATCCACCCGGCGGCCGTGGGCAAGGCCGCGCCGGGCACCGTCAAGGGCTACGACCACCACCTGGAGGCGCAGAGCGCTGCGCTCATGCACGTGTGGATGAGCAACTGGAAGGTCGAGGACAAGAAGGCGACGCTGTTCATCACCGGCGACTACGTCTGTTCCGTCTGCGACAACAACCTGGCGGCGATGCTGCCGACCGGCGCGCAACTGACCGTCGTGTACCGGGACAAGAACGGCAAGGTGCAGCGGCCGACCTACACGGGCAGGTAGACCGCGGGGAACGGGCCCGGATCGGCTGATCCGGGCCCGTTCCTACTCCCCCGCCCGCTGCCAGTCGATCGCGCCCAGCTGGTCCAGATAGGACAGCCGGTGGGGGTCCGGCGAGGCCACGTGCACCTGGTAGTGCCCGGGCGGCCCGAAGTCCGGCACGACCTCGGCGACGATCAGATCGCCCAGGAAGTAGCGGTAGTCGTCCTCGGCCGGCCACCGCCACTGCGGGAAACCGATCTGCTCCAGGCCGTCCACCACGGCGGGCACCAGGCTCTCGGGCACGTGCGTGTGCCAGTACAGCCGCCGCGCGCCGTGGACCGCCTCCTGCACGGCGTGATGCGTCAGGAACTGCTCGAGGTCCTCCTCGTTGCGATGCCACTGTTCGTAGAGCTCGCCGTCGTACACCACGCCGGGTTCCTCGACGTCGAACGCCCACCGCCAGTCGCCGGTCGCGTCGGTCACGAAGACGGCTTTCCCGTCCTCCGCCCGGATGTCCTCCGGTGCCAGGAAACGCTTGACCCGCCCGCGCGGCTCGGCGAGGCCCGCGGTGAGCTCGTACCAGTGCCGGAGCGGCGCGGGAAGCCACTGCCCGGCGACCGGCATACGGAACTGCCCGGCATCACCGGCGCCGTACCACTGCAGGAGGAACTCGTCCGTGCGGATGCTCGACGGGTCGATCATCGGGAGATTGTCGCAGGAGCACCGGGCAGCCGCGGACCGAGGTCGCGGTCACCGCCGGCGGATCGGGGCGCGGCGCTACGACCGGCGGGGCGTGGAGGCGACCGTCTCCAACACCCCGGCGACCCGTACGCCCGACCCGGAGCTGCAGCGGGCTGAACGGGCTGCGGCACCGGGTCGAGGTGGTGGGCGGCACGCTCGCCGCGGGACCCGCGCCGGACGGCGGTTTCACCGTCCGCGCCGGCCTGACCGCGTTGGAGCACCTGGCGACGCTGCCCTCGCCCCCGCGGGTCGTCGCGCTCACCACGTTCGACCTGGACGAGTACGTCGTCCGGGCGTTGCAGTCCGGCGCCGTCGGCTTCCTGCTGAAGTCCACCCCGCCGGACGAGCTGGCCGACCTGGTGCGGGTGGCCGCGGCCGGGCACACGGTGCTGTCGCCGGTCGCCGCCCAGCGGCTGCTCGGCGACACCGCGGACCGCCGCGGCGCCCGCGACCGGGCCGGCCTGCGGCCCCGCAGCTGACCCGGCCCGCGCCCTCAAGTCCGGCCGCACGCGGCCGATGGGTCCCCCGCCGGAACCCGTTCCCGACGGGGACTCCGCAGCCGGACGGGAGCGCGATGACGACGAGGCAGGTGCGGTTCGTGGCGGCCGTCGCGGCTGTGCTGGCGTACTGCGTCGTCGTCCGGCTCGCACCACTGCCCGCCGCGGTCGGCGGCCGGGTGAGCCAGCTCGCCGTGGTGGCGGCGGCAGCCGTGGTCGGGGTGCTGTGGTGCCGGGCGGCGCGGTGGAGTACGGGCCGGCTGCGAGCCGGCGTCGGGATGCTCGGGACCGGCGTGCTGGCCTGGGCGCTGGCCGAGACGCTCTGGCTGGCGCACGGATGGTCGATCGACGGTGCGGACGTGCCGATCCCGGCGGCCGCCAACGCGCTGTTCGCCGTCACGATGATCGGCACCCCGGTCGCCACCGTGCTCATGGTGCGCCGCCCGACGGCCAGCCTGCGGACGCTGCTCGACGGCCTGCTGATCGGCACCTCGCTGCTGCTGGTGGTCTGGGCACTGGCGATCGGGCCGCAGTACCGCGCCGGCGCGACCGGCCTCGGGTCGATCGCGTACTCGGTGGCGGACGCGCTGATCGTCAGCGTCCTGGTGCTGGTGATCGGCGATGCCCGTCCGGCCGTGCGCCCGGCCCTGGAGGTGGCCGCCGTCGGCATGGTGATCATGTTCGCCGGCGACTCGAGCTACGCCTATCTGGTCGTCGACGGGCAGTACCGCTTCGGCGCGCTGCCGGATCTGCTGTGGTTCACGGCCTTCGTGGTGCTGGCCGCGGCGGTGCCCCGCAGGAGCACGCTCGCCGGCGAGGCGTCCATGACCGAACGCCAGAGCTCCCGTCACAACCTGCCGTACGTGCCCTTCTCGCTCGCCTTCGTGACCGCGGTGGCGGTGCCGATCGCCCAGCACCGCGTCGACCCCGCGCTGTACGGCTTCAGCCTCGCGCTGGCGCTGTTCGTCGTGATCCGGCAGCTGGTCACCATGACCGACAACCGGTCGCTGACCCGCAGGCTGTCGGCGGCCGTCGACGACCTGCGGTTCCGCGCCAACCACGACGCGCTGACCGGTCTGGCCAACCGGGCGCTGTTCGAGGACTCGCTGGAGGCGGCGCTCGGCGGGAAAGCCGGCGCCCGGGTGGGCGTGCTCTACGTCGACCTGGACGGCTTCAAGCCGATCAACGACGCGTACGGCCACGAGTGCGGCGACCGTGCGCTGGTGGCGGTGGCGGAACGTCTGCTGGCCACCGCCGCGCCCGGCGACGTGGTGGCCCGGCTGGGCGGCGACGAGTTCGCGATCCTGACCACGACCGGGCCGGACGGAGCGGTGCTGCTGGCCGGGGATGTGCTGGACGCCCTGCGCCCGCCGCTCGACCTGACCGGCCGTTCCGTCGCGGTGGGCGCGAGCATCGGCATCGCCGGCGGCGAGCCCGGCGCGTCCAGCCCGGGGCAGCTGCTGCGCGAGGCCGACGCCGCCATGTACGCCGCCAAGCGGGGCGGCCGCAACCGCGTGGTGGCCTTCGACGCGGCCCTCTGGCCGGACCCGGTCGGCAGCGGGGCATCCGCGGCTTAGTGCAGGTCGCGCACCGCGGTGGCGATCGTGTCCCACGAGCCGGGCGACGGCACGTGGCCTACGCCGGGCAGGATCGACAGCCGGGCGCCCGGGATGGCGGCCGCCGTCTCCCGCGAGGCGCGGGTGTGCAGCACCGGGTCGGCGTCGCCGCACATCACCAGCGCCGGCACGCGCATCCGCGACAGTCTCGGCCCGTGCCACCGCGCCCCCATCTGGCGGCGCTGCGCGGCGGTGTCCTGCATGCTGCGGATGCCGTGCTCCCGGTCGCGGGCGACGGCCGTACGGGCGAAGTCGTCGCCGCCGGGGTACCCCGCGATCCGGAACAGGGCGACGGCCCTCTCCTCGTCCGTGCCGTTCCGGCGCGTGCGCCGGAGCATCCTGAGCTGGGTGCTCCAGCGCAGGTAGCGCAGCACCACCCGGGCCAGGCCGGCGTCGCTGGAGCCGGCCGCGAAGCAGGTCACCGTGCGGACCCGGCCGGGGTGCCGCAGGGCGACCCGCTGGGCGACGACGCCGCCGAACGACAGTCCGAACACGTGCGCGGCCGCCAGGCCCAGATGGTCGGCCACGGCGATCACGTCGTCGGTCAGATCCTCGGCGGTGTACCCCCGCGGCACGCGGGTGGACTCGCCGGCGTCGCGCAGGTCGAGGACCGCGGGCCGGAAGCCGTTGCGCTGCAACGCGTCGAGCAGCCCCGGCGGCCACCAGAAGCGCGAGGCCGCCAGCCCCATCATCAGCAGGATCGGCTCACCGCCGGGCGGGCCGAGATCGTCGTACGCCACCCGGACCGCACCGTTGACCGCGAACACCACCCCATCGTGCCGCCGCCGGCCGCCTCGCACAGTCGCGTGCGCGACGCCCGCGGGGCGCGTCCTCAGCCGCGCACGAGCGCGTCGTACACCTCGGCGAACCGGGCGCGCCGCTGTGCGTAGTGCTCGACGTGGGCGGGCCGGGGCTCGTACGTCGCCCCGGTCGTGCGGGCAGCGCGGGGCACGTCGGGCGCCAGCACGCCGAGCGCGAGCAGGGCCGTGCCACGCTGGGTCGCGCGCCGCCGGGTGACGTGCGTGACGGGCCGCCCCAGCACGTCCGCGAGGACCTGCAGCCACTCCGGCTGGTCGTTGCTCACCCGCCCCGCCGCCGCGACCTCCACGATCCCCGGAGCGGCCGGGTGCAGCTCGTCGGCGACGCGGGCATAGGTGATGGCCACGCCCTCGACGATCCCGCGGAACAGGGTGTCGGCCTCCGTGGCCGCCGACACCCCGCCGAACACCGCGCGGGCGCCGCCGACCCAGCCGGGTGCGCGCTCCCCGGTCAGGTACGGCAGCACGAGCGGCGTGGCCTCGCTCGGCGGCGCGGTGAGGACGTCCGCGAGCTCCGGGCTGAGGCGCAGCGTGTTCTGCGCCCAGCTCACTGCGCGACCGACATCGTTGATCGCCCCGCCGAGCAGCGTCTGCCCCGCGCCGACCCGGTAGTTCCACAACCCGAACGGCAGCGGGTCCGCCGGGCCGTCCAGCAGCACCCGCAGCGCGCCGCTGGTGGCCGTCGCCGCGGTGAGCACCGTGGCGTCGGTGGCGCCCGACCCGATGTTGCTGGCGAAGCCGTCGGTGATGACCGGGAACCAGGCGGCCCGGGCGAGGGCGGGCCAGCGGGCCGGGGCTGCCGCGGGGGCCGGCTCGCTCATGTCCCGCGGCGGGGAGAGCTGCTCGGCGCCGATGCCCGCGGCGGTGAGCAGCTCGGCGTCGAGCTCGCCGGTGCGGCGGTCGAGCAGGCCGGTCCACGCCACCGTGGACGTCCCGGCGAGCGGCTGCCCGATGAGCCGCGCCCAGACGTACTCCCCCAGCGACCACCACTTCGCGGCCCCGGCGACGACGCCCGGCTGCGCGGTGGCGAGCCAGCGCAGGCGCGGGGCGTGGTAGCTGGTGTGCAGGCGGGTGCCGGTGCGCTGCTGCACCGCGTGCTCGTCGAGCTCCGCGCGCAGCGCCGTGACCTCGCCGGCGCTGCGGGAGTCGGCGTACGTCAGGCACGGGGTCAGCGCGCGCCCGGCCGCGTCGACCCCGATCAGCGAGGCGGCGAAGGTGTCCATCGCGACGCCCGCGATGCGCGTGCCCAGCCGCGGGTCGCCGGTCACCGCGTCGAGGACCTGCTCGACCTCCGCGGTCACCTGATCGGGGTCGATGACCGAGGTGCCGTCGGGCGCGACCGTGAACGCGTGCGGCACCTTGTGCTGCAGGCCGTGCACCCGCCGGCCGGACGCGTCGTGCACGCCGCCGCGGGTCGCGGTGGACCCGATGTCGAGCGCGAGGACCAGCGGGTCCAGCGCCGCGTCGAGCGTGACGTCGTCGGTGGAAGTCATCGCCGTCCTCGTCGTCGGTGGCAGGGGCCGGACGACCCTGATCAACCCTAGCCGTCGCGGTGACTAGTGATGCTGCCACCGGACGGCCGCGATCGCGACCAGGACGTAGGCCACGCCGAGCGCCAAGCCGCCCCTCGGCCGGCCACCCAGCCGCCCCCACCCCTCGTACGCCAGGGCACCGCCCGCCACCAGCACGACCAGAGTCTGCCACCAGCCGTCGGGCAGGCCGGTCAGCACGGCGGCCGGCGCGGCGGCGAAGCCGAGCAACGACACCGCGCCGAGCGCCCGTTCGCGCGGACCGGGCGGGCGGCTCGGCGCCTCGACCTTCTCGGGGCGTCGCCAGGGCGTCCGCAGAGGCGCCTCGGGCAGCAGGACGGCGGAGTCCGTGACCAGCAGGACCCAGCCGCCGTCGCGCAGGTCACCGGCCACCGTCACGGTCTGCGGCTCGTCTGCGGCCGCCCACCCGTCGGTCCAGTCCACGTCCTCGCCGGTCAGGAGCGGCCTCGGCAGCCGCGTCGGGGTAGCGGCCACCGGCACCAGCGCCATGCCCGCCTCGAGGACCGCGCGACGCTGGTCGTCCGGCACGGCGGTCACCTCCACGGCGGGCAGCGGCCCGCTCAGCAGCCGCCGGCGCGCCGACCGCATCCGCTGCTCCCGGGCCAGCAGCAGGACGGCCAGGCCGAGCGCGCCCAGCCCGCCGCCGAGCCACGGCGTCACGTCCTCGGGCTCGGCGACCGGGCGCACCCAGGAGCCGTCCACCAGCACCGGCACGACCTGACCCACCTCGTACGAGCCGACGACGTCCAGCCGCACCGGCCGCGGCGCCTCCACGACGATCACATCGTCGGCGTCGTCGGCACTCCGGACGACGGCGTCCGTGCGGACCGCCGCGGACTCGTGCCGCGTCACCTGATCGGTCCGATGGCCGTACCAGGCCAGGCCGGCCGTCCCGGCGATCAGCAGCAGGACCGCGGCCACCGTGCGCGCTCCCCACCCCGGGAACGTGTCCCGCAGCCGCTCGGCGAGCGCCGCCTCCAGGCGTACCGTCCCGGCCACCTCCGCGACGACCGCCGCCTGCCGGCGCCGCGCCGCGACCGACCAGGCCGCCACGGCCAGGCAGAGCAGCCCGTGCAGCGCGAAGGCCACGTTCGCCGCCCGTACGTCGTCGAAGACCAGATCGAGAACGGCGAAGACGACTCCCGCCGCGCAGCCGGCCAGGGGCAGCCACCACAACAGCACCGGCGTGGCCAGCAGGACCACGGCCGCCACCGCGAACGACACGTCCGGCCCGCACACGGCCGGCTCTTGCGGCGTGCAGGAGCTCGTATCCCCCGCCACCGCCACCAGGACGGCGACCGCCCACCCGAGAACCAGCACGCCTCGAGGCACCCACCACGGCACCGCCGCGGCGCTCCACCGGCCCATCCGCGCCCCGTCCAGCGCCGGCGCGCCGGGACGGGTCACCGGCTCTCCCGCGCGCTCTCCCGCGCGGTGAAGATCATGTGCGTCACGAGCAGAGCATAGGTCTGCTCACCCACCGCAAGCCGCACTCCGGCGCTGCGCCGCTCGGGGCCCCACGGTCGATCGGCGAGGTGGCATGCTGGCCGTCTGCTCGTCCGGGTGGATCGGCGCGGGGGTGACGTGGTGACGGTTCTGCGAGTCCGCGGTTTCGCTCTTCCCGAGGGCGAACCGATCGACCTGTATGCCGACGGCGACCGGTGGACCCGGGACCCGGTGGCCGGCGCCGAGCTCGTCGCCGAGGGGTGGATCCTGCCCGGGCTGGTCGACGCGCACACCCATCCCGGGGCCGAGCGGCCGGGCCTGCCCCTGGACGCGGACGTGCTGCGCGAGGACCTCCGGGCGCACCTGGACGCCGGGGTCACGCTCATCCGTGCGCCCGGTCTCGCCGGCGACCCGCCGGAGTGGTTCGGCCGGGCGGACGACAGCCCGCGCGCCTTCCACGCCGGCCCGTGGATCGCCCAGCACGGGCAGTTCATGCAGGGATGGGGCCGGCGCCCCGGTCTCGCCGAGCTGCCCGCCGTCGCGGCCGAGCAGGCCGCCCGTACGGGATGGGCCAAGGTGGTGGTCGACTGGCTGCCGGACGACGCCGTGATGCCGGTCGACGTGCTGCGGGAGGCCGTCGACCGGGTGCACGCGGTCGGCGGCCGCCTCGCGGTGCACACCCAGCACGGCGCGGGCGGGTCGGTCGCCGTCGAGGCCGGGGTGGACTCCGTGGAGCACGGCATGGGCCTGGACTTCGACCTGTTGCCGCGCATGGCCGAGCGGGGCATCGCGCTGACGCCGACCCTGTCGGTCATCACCGCCTCGCTGGCGAAGACCCTCGCCGATCCGGAGGACGTACGCAGAAGCTGGTACGTGCCCGGCGCGAGCGCCCACGCCCGCCTCACCGCCGCCGCCGTCGAGGCCGGGGTCACCGTGCTGGCCGGCACCGACTCCCGCCCGCACGGCGGCATCGCCGCCGAGGTCCGCGCGCTGGCCACCGCCGGCGTCCCCCCGCACGAGGCCCTCGCCGCGGCCTCCTGGTCCGCCCGGTCCTACCTCGGGCTGCCCGGCCTGGTCGACGGCGCCGTCGCGGACGCGGTCGTGTACGCCACCGACCCGCGCGCCGACCTCGGTCAGCTCGACAGGCCCCGGGCCGTCATCGTCCGCGGCAGACGCGTCCGCTGAGCCTCCCCCTGCCGCAACCGGGCGTGATGGCGCTGACAGCCGCCCACATTCACCAAGCTGACTGCACTCCCCATCCGGCCAGAGCGCCTGCGCCCTCACCGTCACCCGACGCATCCTGTCGACCGACTTAGCGACTGCCCACTCAGCCGATCGGGTGTCGCCGCAGCAGCCAGCGCAGTGTGTTGCGTACGCTGTGCCGAAGTGGCAGCCCTCGCGGGCTCCGTCCGACCTCTGGTCAATACTTTGTGGCTGGTTCGGTGCCGACGACCGGACGAGCCTTCTCTACACGAGACCAGACGGAACACGAGCGAGCACATAGCGGTACCTACACAGCACGTGGTCAGAGCGACACAAGACTTCTGCCCAGTCGGAGCAGGAGCGGACATGATCAGGGCGGCGGGCGAGCCCTTCCACCTTCATCGTTGAAAGATGACGTGCATTGATGTAGAGGGGTGCGGCTGGTCAGTAGCCGGCACCCCGCTGCATTGCCAGATCCGCCAAGAATCCCGATGGGTCGCTCGACGGATCGCGCCGGCGTCATGGCCGGGCAGTACACCTCGTGCCTGGCCTGTGGAGCGAGCCCCTTGGCCGCGCCGCAGGTTCCAACCTCAGGTGCGCAGGCCCTCGGAGGAAGAACGAGCTCGCCGTCGGCCGAATCGCCGACCTCACCCAGTACGCCATAGGCTGGCGAACCCGATCCGGATTCCGTCAGTGGAAGATGTCAACGAGTTCGCACGTCACGCTACTTGAACCGCGGAGGACGTACAGGCGAGCGAAGCTGCACGGATGCGCCGACGATTCGACTCCGCCCGCCCTCCGCGGACGGCTAGGTTTGCAGTCTGTGAGTCCTGGAACTGTGGTGCTCTACGGGGACGTCTTCACCGCGTACAGCCAGATCTATGTCAACCGGGCGGACGGCTCGGACCTCGGCGCCTACCTCGGCGGGCCCGACAGCACGGGGATGATCGGCGCGGTCGGCAACGGGGCGGTCCTGGGCACCAGCCTGCACACCGGATACGTCCTGCTGACGGTGACCATGGACCCACGGGACCCGGGCGCGGCTTCGGGCGACTTCGAGGACGTCACCGAGATCAGCATGACGACCGAGGACGAGCGGTTCATGCTGTTCTGCTGGGGCGGCGAGGAGACCCACGACCTCTCCCCGCTCCCCGCCGGCGCGGCGACCTACCGGCTGCGCTACCACGCGCGGGGCATGGACCGCGCGTCGGACAGCGCCGGCCGCGGCATCGACGACCCGCCGCTCGACGAATACCTCCTGCAGATCTGGCCGGCCCCGTACGAGCCGCCCGCCTTTCCCAAGGTGACCAGCCGCTCGGCGCAGGCGCAGCGAAGGACGTGGCGGCGTTAGCGTGCGATTCGCGGAGCCGGCGACGGTGTCGGAGCACGACCTCCGGCACGGTCGGTGAGCCTCGGGACCCGCCGGGCGCAGCAGCCGGCAAGCGAGTCAGCGCTGGTCGTCCCGGTCGCGACGATGAGGAGGCGGTCGGGCTGGAGCAGGGGTCGACGACTCCCCGGCGCGGAACAGCCGGCCGAGCTGGTCATCGAGGATCCGCAGGGCCGCGGCGCCGTCGCGTTGCCCGCCCAGCACGCTGGAGCCCAGGCCGTTGGTCAGCGCGAGCAGCGCTGCCGCGGTCAGCGCCGGGTCCACGTCGGCTGCGACCTCGCCCGCCTCTTGAGCCGCGGCGATCTGTGTGGCCAGCAGTGATTCCAGCTTGTCGGGGTAGGTGGCGCCGTGCCGGGTGGCCATCTCCGCCTCGCTGCTGAAGACCAAGGTGTAGAAGCCGGTGTAGGCCCGCGTCAGCCGCACACTCTCCTCGTCGGTCGGCAGGATCGCAGTGAGCGTGCCGTAGACGACGGTGCGTGAGGTGACCGGGCCGAGAGCCCGGATGCTCGCCGACACCCGTTCGGTGAGCTGCTCGGCGAGGTAGGCGAGCGCGGCCAGCAACAGCTGTTCCTTGGTGTGGAAGTAGTACTGCACGAGCCGCAGCGAGACACCGGCCTCGGCGGCCACCTCCCGCATGGTGGCCGATTGCAGGCCACGGGTGCTTGCTATCCGCAGCAGGGCCTCACCGATCTGCCGTCGTCGCTGCTCGTGGTCCACCCGTGTCGGCACCGCTTGATGATACGCTCGTATCACAACAGGGTGCCGGACGGAGGCCACCATGCCAGTCGGCGAGTTTCGCAATGATCGGGCCCGCGACCGCTTCCTCACCGTCTACGACGATCTGGTCGCCCGGCTCTGGCCGTCCTCGTCGGTCGACTCCGATGTGGTGACGAGCTTCGGCACCACCCGCGTCCACCGGCTCGGTTCCGGCGAGCAGAGTCCGTTCGTGCTGCTGCCGGGCTCGGGCGGGCCGTCGCTGATGTGGCACGCGTACGTCGGCCGGCTTGCCGCATCTCGCCCGGTGATCGCGATCGACCCCGTCGGTGAGCCCGGCCCGTCGGTTCAGACCCGCGCCATCGACAACGGCGACGAATGGTCCCTGTGGCTTGACGAGATCCTCACGGCGCTGGACGTCAGCCAAGCCCATCTGGTCGGCACCTCGTACGGTGGATGGATCGCCTTGCGTCACGCATTGCGATCACCGGATGCGGTCGCGAGCCTGACGCTGCTCGACCCGGGCGGCTTCGGCAAGGTCGGGCCGAAGTTCCTGGCCTGGGTGATCGCGTGCGGACTGGCCAGCTTCACGCCCAGGCCGATCCGGCGCGCGCTGGCTCGGCCGCTGCGCAACCTCGCCTTGCGCGACGACGAGGCGATGCCGCTGGTCAAAGCCACTTTCGGCTTCCGGCGCAAGCACATCCTGCCCACCCCGCTCACCGACGACGAACTCGGACGCGTCATGGCGCCGACGCTGGTGCTGGTGGGTGGCCACAGCCAGCTGTACGACGCCGGGGAGATCGCGGCCACGGTCACTGCTCGCATGCCGCGCGCCGTCGCCGAGGTCATCCCCGAAGCGAGCCACGACCTGGTCCTGTGGCATCCCGACGAACTCGCCGCACGGATCGTCGCATTCGCCGCTGACACCCCGGTCCGCCCTGACGTCGTGTGACGACGGTTCACCGCTGCAGCAAGCCCTCACCCGTGACGCATGGGCTCAACCGACTCGCGATCCGGCACCGGTCACCTCGGCCAGGTAGCTCGTGCTCGCCCGTTCGGCGGCCGTGCGGTGCACGATGCCGGCGGGGCGCAGTTCGCGGTACAGCTCGACGCACCGCCACACGGCGTCGGCGCACTGGCGGGCGTCGTGTCCGGCGACGGTGTCGCGCAGCTCGGCGGCGAAGCCGGGAGCCAGGTCCTCGAGCCGGCGCACCCCGCGCGGCTCCTGACCACGGCTGGCCGAGTGCAGCGGCCCGAGCACGTTCTCGCGCAGGAAGCCGAGGAAGCCGAGGGCCTCGAACAGCTCGCCGCGGCCCAGCTTGGTGGCGGCGTAGTGCACCCAGACCCAGAAGCGGTCCTCGATGCCCTGCGCGTCGGGCGACGGCGGCGTGGCCGAGGTCCGGCGGAGCATGTCCGAGACGGCCGAGCCGCGTTCCCACAGCACCACCGGGTCCTCGGTGCGCCGGCCCAGTTCGTCCAGGCGCAGGAACTTGAGGTCCACGTGCAGCAGCGGATCGTCGAACAGGCAGATGAGCAGCCGCGGCTCGCCGACGTGCTCGCCGGTGAACGCCGCGAGCAGCGTGCCGCAGGACGCGGCGACCTCGTGCATGCCGGCCATCACCGCGGCGTGCTCGTCGTCCTTCACGACCACGATGAAGTCGAGATCGGAGTAGGCGTCCAGGGTGCCGGCACGCAGGGATCCGCCGGCCGCCAGGCCGAGGAACCGGTCGTCGGCGCTGATCGCGTTCCGCACACGGTGCAGAACGGCCGCGTGCTGTTCGGGCATGGTCAAGGTGCTCTCCGATCCTCCGGCCGCGCCCGCCCTCCGCCGGCGCCCGGCACATGCAAAGTGCTCCAGAATGCGGATCGGAGCCGCGCAGCGCAAGGGGATTCGGCTCAGGACGTCAGGATCTCCTGCGTGCCGATGACCGAGAGCAGCCGCAGCTTCTCGTAGCTTTCCGTGCCGGGTACGGCGGTGTAGACGAGCAGCACGTGCGAGTGCTCGGGGTCGACCAGCGACTGGCAGGTCAGCTGGAGCTCGCCGACCTCGGGGTGCACGAAGCGTTTGACGTCGGTGTGGCGTACGCCGATCTCGTGCTCGGCCCAGACGGCGCGGAACTCCTCGCTGGTGTCCAGCAGCAGGTTCAGCAGGTGCGCGGCCCGCGAGCCGGGCCCGCGCAGGGTGACCACGTGGCGCAGCCCGGAGGCGAACACGCGCGAGTGCGTCGGGTGGTCGTCGGGGTGGAAGAGCGCCCGGGAGGCCGGGTCGGTGAACCACCGGTAGCAGATGCTGCGCGCGGGCCCGGCGTGACGGGTGTTGTCGCCGGTCAGCGCGACGCCGAGCGGGGTCTGCCGGAGCGTCTCGCCGAGCTCGGTGATGATCTCGGCGGGGGTGTCGGCGAGCCGGTCGAAGATGCGCAGCAGGCCGGGGGCGATGTGCTCGCCGGCCGCGCCCCTCGGCGGCGGGTGGTGGCCGGCGAGGCGGAACAGGTGGTCACGCTCGTCGAGCGACAGGTGCAGGCCCTGCGCGATCGAGGCGATCATCTGCTCGGACGGGTGCGGCCCGCGTTCCCGCTCCAGCCGGCTGTAGTAGTCGGTGGAGATGTGGCAGAGGATCGCGACCTCCTCGCGGCGCAGCCCGCTGGTGCGGCGCCGCGAGCCGCGCGGAAGACCGACGTCCTCGGGCTGCAGCGACTCGCGGCGGCGGCGCAGGAACTCGGCGAGCCCGGCCCGATCGATCATGACGACGTTCCTCCAGCGTCTCGGTGGTTCCCGCCTGTTCTACCGCCGATCGTGCCCGGCAACCACGGACAGCCGATCCCCCTTTACCGGCCGGTCACCCGCGAAAAGGGGGGATCGACAGGCCGTGGCTGAGCCCGCGGCCGCGGCGCAGCCTGGAGAGCACCACCAACGATCGGAGTCACCGATGGCACGCCCGCAACCGGACCTCACCCTGCCCGACCTCACCGGGAAGCTCGCCCTCGTCACCGGCGCGAGCGACGGCGTCGGGCTGAGCCTGGCGACGCGCCTCGCCGGGGCCGGCGCCGAGGTGCTCATGCCCGTACGGAACGCTCGCAAGGGGGAAGCCGCGGTCGCCGCGATCCGGCAGCAGCATCCGCGGGCCGCGCTGTCGCTGCGGCGGCTCGACCTGTCGTCGCTGAGCTCGGTGGCGGCGCTGGGCGACGAGCTGCTCGCCGAGAACCGGCCGATCCACATCCTGATCGGCAACGCCGGCGTGATGACCCCGCCCGAGCGCCAGACCACCGCCGACGGGTACGAGCTGCAGTTCGGCACCAACCACCTCGGCCACTTCGCGCTGACCGGCCGTCTGCTGCCGCTGCTGCGGGCGGGACGGGCGCGGGTCACCTCGCAGATCAGCATCGCCGCGAGCGCCAATGCGATCCACTGGGACGACCCGAACTGGGAGCGGACGTACGACGGCATGCGCGCGTACAGCCAGTCCAAGATTGCTTTCGGACTGTTCGGCCTGGAGCTGGACCGGCGAAGCGAGGCCGGCGGCTGGGGCATCACCAGCAACCTGGCGCACCCCGGGATCGCCCCCACGAGCCTGCTGCAGTCCCGGCCCGAGGTCGGGCGGGCCCGGCCCACCCTCGGCGGTCGCCTCGTCCGCGCCCTCGGCAGCCGCGGCATCCTGGTCGGCACGCCGGACAGCGCCGCCCTCCCGGCCCTGTACGCCGCCACCTCGCCGGACGCGCGCGGCGCCCGCCTGTACGGCCCCGGCGGCTTCCAGCATCTGGCCGGCGCACCCGTCGAGCAGCCCCTCTACCGCCGGCTGCGCAGCGAGGAGGACGCGCGGCGCATCTGGCAGATTTCCGAGGACCTGACGCGTACGGCCTTCCCGGCGCCCGCGCTCTGACCCGCGGCCCGCGTCAGCGCGGCGGCGAACGAGCAGCAAGCGCCGAAACTTCCGTAGCCTGCCCGGCGAGCCTCCGAGCGGGCCTTCGGAGGTGAGCGCCGGAAAGGATCGTGAGCAGGCAAGACGTCGTACGCAGGGAAGCACAAGTTCCGGAATCGCTCCGCAACTTGTTGACACTCCGCGGCCTCCCTCGTACGGTCCAGTCAGGAATCGGCACTCGTCGATCTGACGACGAGTGCCGCCGCACCGCAGCGCGTACGACACCGCTCCCCGGGGGTCTGCCACCGGACCGCCGGGAATCCGCCGGGTCGTGCCGCACCGCTGCCGGCTCGCGGACCGCTGCCATGAGGAGGAAGCAGGAATGACAGAAACCGCTCCCCGACCGAGGCGCAGCCGGATGCGGCTGCTGCTGGGCGCCACGTGCGCCGCCGTGCTGAGCATCGCCGGCACGGTGATCGCGGCTCCGAGCGCCCACGCCGAGGCCGACCGGACCCTCACCTCGAACCTGACCGGCACCCACAACGGCTACTACTTCTCGTTCTGGAAGGACAGCGGCAACGCCAGCATGACGCTGCGCGCCGACGGCCGTTACTCCAGCTCGTGGGACCGCAGCACCAACAACTGGGTCGGCGGCAAGGGCTGGGCCACCGGCACCCGCCGCACCGTCACCTATTCGGGCACCTACAACCCGGGCAACAACAACACCTATCTGGCCCTTTACGGCTGGACCCGCAACCCGCTGATCGAGTACTACATCGTCGAGAACTTCGGCAGCTACAACCCCAGCAGCGGCGCCCAGCGACTCGGCACCGTCACCACCGACGGCGGCACCTACGACATCCTGCGCAGCCAACGGGTCAACGCGCCCTCCATCGACGGCAACCAGACGTTCTACCAGTTCTGGAGCGTCCGGCAGCAGAAGCGCAGCAGCGGCACCATCACCATCGCCAACCACTTCGACGCCTGGGCCCGCGCCGGGCTCAACCTCGGCACCAACCACAGCTACCAGATCATGGCCACCGAGGGCTACCAGAGCAGCGGCAGCTCCGACATCACCGTCCGCGAGGGCACCAGCAGCGGCGGCGGCAACCCCACCACCCCGCCCCCGACCGGCGGCGGCAGCAACTGCACCGCGACGCTCTCGGCCGGCCAGCAGTACGGCGACCGGTTCAACCTCAACGTCGCGGTGAGCAACGCCAGCAACTGGACCGTCACCCTCAACCTGGGCGGCGGGCAGAGCATCCAGAACAGCTGGAACGCCGCAGTCACCGGCACCAGCGGCGCCGTCACCGCGCGCCCGAACGGCAACGGCAACAACTTCGGCGTGACCATCATGGCCAACGGCAACTGGACCTGGCCCACGGTCACCTGCCGGACGAGTTGATCCTCGACGGGCGCGGCGGCCCCGTTCCGCCGCGCCCGTCGCAGTTCTGGTGCAGGGCAGGTCGCCCGTCGCTCCAGGTATCACCCTTGCGTCCCGATTCCCCCGTTACGCTGCGCGCAGCCGGGCGAGGGCGACCTGTTCCCTGCAACGTGGTCAATAGTGGTCGCAGCACCTTGTGGGAAGCATGCAAGACTGGTCGGGCTCCTTGTGAGGATCTTGAATGTCCTGGTGGGAGCCGTCGGAGCCGGTGAGCGTGCGGAGGTCAGTTGACGGCGGAGTTCGGGGTGCTCGGCGCGGTGGAGGCCACGATCGCGGGCCGGCCGGTCGGCCTCGGGCATGCCCGGCAACGCAGCGTGCTCGCCGCGCTGCTGGTCGAGACCGGGCGTCCGGTGCCGGTCGACACGCTGATCAACCGGGTCTGGGGCGAGCAGGCGCCGCAGCGGGCCGACGGCGCGCTCTACAGCTACCTGTCGCGGCTGCGGCGGGCGCTCGCCGACGCGGGCGACGTGGGCATCGAGCGCCGCCCCGGCGGCTACGTGCTGACCGCCGACCCGCAGACGGTCGACCTGCACCGCTTCCGCCGGCTGGTCGCGCAGGCGCGGGACGCGGAGTCGGACCGCTCCGCCGCCGACCTGCTCACCCAGGCGCTCGGCCTGTGGCGCGGGGAGCCGTTCGCCGGGCTGGACACTCCGTGGCTGGAAGCGGTGCGGCGGTCGCTGGCGAGCGAGCGGTTCGCCGCCGAGCTCGACCACAACGACGTGCTGCTGCGACTCGGGCGGCACACCGAGCTGCTGCCGTCGCTGTCCGCCGCGGTGGCCCGGCATCCGCTGGACGAGCGGCTGACCGAGCAGCTCATGCTCGCCCTCTACCGGTGCGGGCGGCAGGCCGACGCCGACGAGCAGTACCGGCGGATCCGCCACAGCCTGGCCGACGAGCTCGGCAGCGACCCGGGCGCCGGGTTGCGCCGGCTGCACGAGCGCATCCTGGCCGCCGACCCGACGCTGACCGCCGCGTCCCCGGCTCCGCTGCCGGCCGGGCCCACCGTTCCCGCGCAACTGCCGGCCGACGTACGGGCCTTCACCGGGCGGGTCGGCGAGCTGGCCGCCCTGGACCGGGCCCTGGCCCCTGCCGACGGCGACGAGCCGCCGCTGACCGTCGTGCTGCTGTCCGGCACGGCCGGGGTCGGCAAGTCCGCGCTCGCCGTGCGGTGGGCGCACCGCGTCCGGGAAGCCTTTCCGGACGGGCAGCTGTACGTGAACCTGCGCGGCTACGACACCGAGCAGCCCGTCGCGGTCGGGGATGCGCTGGCCGGCTTCCTGACCGCGCTGGGCATCGGCGGGCCGGAGATCCCGCCGGGCGTCGAGGAGCGCGCCGCCCGCTACCGGTCCGAGCTGACCGGCCGCAGGATGCTGGTGCTGCTCGACAACGCGTCCTCGGTGGAGCAGGTCCGGCCGCTGCTGCCCGGCGCCGGATCGAGCCTGGTCGTGGTGACCAGCCGGGACGCGCTGCCGGGCATGGTGGCGATCCACGGCGCCGAGCGGATCAACCTGGACCTGCTGCCGCCGGACGACGCGCTGGCGCTGCTGCGCCGGCTGATCGGCGAGCGGGTGGACCGGGAGCCGGCCGTCGCGGAGGACCTGGCGGCGGCGTGCGCCCGGCTGCCGCTCGCCCTGCGGATCGCCGCCGAGCTGGCCGCGGCGCGCACCGACGTCTCGCTCGCCGAGCTGGTGGAGGAGCTGAGGGACCACCGCGTACGGCTGGATCTGCTCGACGCCGGCGATCCGCGCGCCGAGGTCCGGGCCGTGTTCTCGTGGTCGTACCAGAACCTGCCCGCCGACGCCGCCCGGGTGTTCCGGCTGCTCGGCCTGCACCCGGGCGACACCGTGCACGTCGAGGCCCTGGCGGCGCTGACCGGGCTCGGGGCGGGCGAGGCCCGGCGGCTGGCCGGCGTGCTGGTGCGGGCCAGCCTGGTGCACGTCGGCCGCGGCGGCCGCTACGGCATGCACGACCTGCTGCGGGCGTACGCCGCCGAGCTCGCGGCCGGGCACGACCCCGAGCCTGACCGCAGGGCCGCGCTGACCCGCCTGTTCGACCACTACCTGGCCGGCGCCGTCGCCGCGATGGGCACGCTCTACCCGGACGACGCCACGGCCGGCGGCGACCCGGAGACGGCCCGCGGCTGGATCGAGGCCGAACGGCCCAACCTGGCGGCCGCCTGCACGTACGGCGCCGCCCACGGCTGGCACCGCTTCGCGATCGACCTCGCGCGCACGATGTTCCGCTACCTCGACGCCGGCGGTCCGGTCGCCGAGGCGGTGGCCGTCACCGCCTCGGCCGTGTCGGCGGCCCGGGCACTGGGCGACCGCGAGGCCCAGGCCCGGGCACTGTCCGATCTGGGCCGGCTGCACCGGCGGCAGGGCAACCTGCACGAGGCCGCCCGCATCTACCGGCAGGCGCTGGCGCTCTACGCCGACCTGGGCGAGCACGCCGACGAGGCGGTGGCGCTGCGCAACCTGGGCAGCGTCCACTGGCGGCTCGGCGACTACCGGCAGGCGGCGGAGCACTACCGGCAGGCGTGGTCGTCCTACCGGCGGCTGGGCGACGACGCCGGGCAGGCGGACGCCTCCGTACGCCTCGCCCTGGTCGACGCCCGGCTCGGCGACCAGGCGCAGGCCACCGAGCGGCTCCGGGCGGCGCTCGAGCTGGTCACGCGGCTCGGCGACTGGTTCAGCGAGGCGTACGTCCTCTCGCTGCTGGCCCGCTTCTCCGCGCAACCCGCCGACGCCGAGCGGGCCGCCGCCCGCCTGGAGCTCAACCTCGACTCGGTGCGGCAGGCCGGGGACCGTACGGCCGAGGCGTACGTGCTGACCGACCTGGCGGCGATGCAGGCGCGCGGCGGCCGGCTCGGCGAGGCGGCGGACCACCTGCGCCGCGCGCTGCTGCTGCTGCGGCGGATCGGCGACCGCGCCAGCGAGGCGGAGGCGCTCAACGACCTCGGCCGGGTGCTGCGGGCCGCGGGCGAGGCGGGCGAGGCGCGCGCCCAGCACGAGCAGGCGCTCACCCTCGCCCGGGAGATCGGCGACCGGTACGAGCAGGCCCGCGCCCACGACGGCGTCGCCGCCACCCTGGACGACGCAGGCGGCCGGCCGCACCGCGATCTCGCCCGCCGGCTGTTCGCGGAACTGGCGGTGCCCGCCGCCCCTGACCTCGCGGTTTGATCCACCGACTTTGCGCCGGGGCCGCGGCCAGGCACAATCTGTCGTCGCAGCACGCGCCGACCACGGGGGACCCGCCATGAACTTCAATGGCTTCATTTCGTACAGCCACGCCGCCGACGGCCGGCTGGCCCCGGCCGTCCAGCGTGGTCTGCACCGTCTGGGCCGGCCCTGGCACCGCCGGCGCGCCCTGTGGATCTTCCGGGACCAGACCGGCCTGTCGGTGACGCCGCGGTTGTGGACGTCGATCCAGACGGCGATGGACAGCTCGGAGTACTTCGTGCTGCTCGCCTCGCCCGAGGCCGCGCAGTCGCCGTGGGTCAACCGCGAGATCGAGCACTGGCTGGCCACCAAGCCGGCCGACCGGATCCTGCCCGTGGTGACCGACGGCGAATGGGCGTGGGACCCGGTCCGCGGCGACTTCACCGACGACTCGACGGCGGTGGCGGCGGCGCTGCGCGGGGTGTTCGCCGAGGAGCCGTTCATCCTGGACCTGCGGTGGGCGCGCGGCAGCGAGCACCTGAGCCTGCAGCACTCCCGCTTCCGCGACGCGATCGCGCAGCTGGCCGCCCCGATGCACGGCGTGAGCAAGGACGAGCTGGAGGGTGAGGACGTCCGGCAGCACCGCCGGGCCAAGCGCCTGCGCTCGGGCGCCGCGGTCACCCTCGTGGTGCTGGCCCTGCTGGCGTCGGCCGCGGGCATGTCGGCGGTCCGCAACGCCGAGCGGGCCCGGGCCGCGGCCGCGGAGGCACTCCGGCAGCAGGGCGTCGCGGAGTCGCAGCGCAGCAGCGCCGAGCGCTCCGCCGAGGAGGCGCGCCGGCAGCAGGAGCTGGCGACCCAGCTGCAGCAGCTGGCGGCGCAGCAGCAGGTCCGGGCGGCGCAGGCCAGGGCCGAGGCGGAGAAGTCCGAGCGGCGGGCGCGCGACCAGCAGGAGCTGGCCGACCATGCCACGGCCGAGGCGCGGCGCCAGCAGTGGCGCGCCGAGCAGGCCAAGGACCGCACGCGCGAGCAGCAGGAGCTGGCCCAGAAGGCCGCCGAGCGGGCGCGGGAGATGCAGGGCGAGGCGCAGCGGCAGGCGAAGATCGCCGAGGAGCAGCGGCGGCTGGCCCACGAGGCGGGCGAGGAGGCCGCGCGGCAGCAGGCCAAGGCCGACGAGCAGCAGCGGCTCGCGGTCAGCCGCCGGCTGCTGAACCAGGCCGTCGTGACCATCGGCGAAGACCCGCAGACCGCCCTGCAGCTGGGGGCCGCGGCCCAGCGGATCTACCCGGACACGACCACCCGCCGCCAGCTCGCCGGCGTGGTGTCCTCGACGCGGTACACCGGCACGCTCGCC
The DNA here is from genome assembly GCF_051386375.1 of Actinoplanes sp. URMC 104. Taxonomy (NCBI): domain Bacteria; kingdom Bacillati; phylum Actinomycetota; class Actinomycetes; order Micromonosporales; family Micromonosporaceae; genus Actinoplanes; species Actinoplanes sp. URMC 104. The sequence goes on from NZ_JBPQTO010000011.1 coordinate 1,287,894, forward strand.
GACGTGACGGCGACCGCGTACGCACCGGACGGCGTGCTGGCGGCGATCGGCACCGACAACCGGCTGTCGCTGTGGAACGTGTCCAACCCGGTGAAGCCCGTGCGGCTCGCCGTGCTCCCGACCAGGGTGGCGACCGACGGCGTGCTGGAGTTCAGTTCGGACGGCAAGACGCTGGCCGTCGTGGACGCGACGTACGAGGCCGTCCTGTTCGACGTCGCCGTCCGGTCCCGCCCGGTCCGGCTGTCCACGCTCAAGCACGACGGCGACGTCACGACCATGTCGTTCAGCCGCGACGGGAGGCTGCTGGTCACGGGTGACGGCGCCGGCGACGTGAAGGTGTGGAACACGGCCGACCGCAGGCACCCGCGGCAGCTCGCCGTCGAGTCGCGGCGTCCCTATCCGGTCATGCAGGTGGCGCTCAGCCCGAACGGGCGCCTCCTCATGGTCGATCAGGGCCGGTGGACGCCGGTGTTCGACCTGACCGATCCGGCCCGTCCGGTCAGCATGAGGAGCGTCTTCAGCTTCGGCTTCGTGCCGATGGCGTTCAGCCCGGACGGGAAGACCCTGGCCTACAGCGGCAGAGTGGCCGGCACGGTGACCCTGCTCGACATGACGAGCATGACCCCGGCAGGCATGGCGAAGGAGCTGAACGCGCAGGCGCAGAACCTTCCGCCGGGAAAGCCCGCGCTGCCCGGGACGACCACACCTACGGCACCGGTGCCGCCGCCGCCCCTGCCCGAGAGTCCGGACGACGCCGACGCGTCCGAGGAGCCCGTCCGGACGCCGCCGCCGCTGCCCGACCAGCCCGACGTGCCCGATCTGCCCGACCTGCCCGACGACGAGGAGACGTCCGAGGCGCCGGTCCGGACGCCGCCACCGCTGACCGACCAGCCCGACGACGAGGACACGCCCGAGGCGCCGATCCTGCCGCCGCCGACGATGCTCGACCTGCCCGAGGAGGAGGAGCCGCCGCCCTCGGTGTCGGGCCTGTCCGGGGACGCCACCACGGTGGAGTTCAGCTCGGACGGCAGCATGCTGGCCGCCGGTGACGCGAGCGGGACCGCCGTGGTGTGGGACCTGACCGGTTCGACCAGGCCCACCGCGCTCGCCACCGTCCGGGCCCGCGGTCCGATCACGACGGTGGCCGTCGACCCGAAGGCCGGCACGCTGGTCACCGCGGACTCGACCGCGACGGCGACCGAGTGGACCGTAGGGCTGCCCGGTGCTCCCGAGCGTCTGGCCACGCTCGGGGTTCCGGACGAGGCGCCGCGCAGCACGGTCTTCAACCCGGACGGTCGTTCGCTGGTCGTCGCCGGCTCGGACGGCAAGGCGCGGACGTGGAACACCACGAACGTCGGCCGTCCCGTCCCGGGTAAAGACTCGACGCTGCGCACCGAAGCGGTGCGGGCGGTCGTGTACAGCCCGGACCGCCGGAAGGTCGCGACGGTCGCCGACGAGAGCGGGACGCTGACGGTGGCGGACACCAGGCGGCCCGCCGCCGCGACGAAGCTGACCACCCTGACCGACGAGCTCTGGGGCACCAACGCGATGGCGTTCAGCTCCGACGGGCGGACGCTGGCCGTGGTCGACAGCAACACCACCCTGCTGCTGTGGGACGTGGCAAATCTGTCCCGTCCGGTCCTGCGGGCGAAGGTGACCGGCGCGAGCTTCGGCGCGGCGGTGGCCTTCAGCCCCGACGGGCGCGCCCTGGCCACCGCCGAGGAGGAACGCCCGGTGATCAACCTGTGGAACCTGGCGGGCGGCTCCGCTCCGGCCCGGGGGGCCACCATCACCGGCCACAGCAGATCGGTGGACGCGCTGACGTTCAGCCCCGACGGGCGCACCCTGGCGAGCGGCTCCTCCGACGACGCCACGATCCTGTGGGGCGTCGCCGACCGGGCCCGCCCGCACCGGCTGGCCACGCTGACCGGCGAGGGCAGGTGGGCGAGCCGTTTGCAGTTCAGCCCGGACGGTCGCACCCTGGTCACCGCGGGCGCGGAGTCCCGGGCGACGATCTGGGACACCACCGTCCCGGCCGAACCGGTCCGCCTCGCCACCGTGCAGGCCGGCGTCGGCGCCACGGCGAGCGGGGTCACCTTCCGGAGCGACGGGCGCACCCTGGCGGTGACCGGCAGGCGCGTCCACGAACCCGCTTCCGTCTCGCTGTGGAGCTACAGCAAGCTGAACACCCTCCGCGCCGACCCGGCCCACTACGCCTGCGCCGTGACCGGCCGCGGCCTGACCGCCGACGAGTGGGCCCGCTACATCCCGGAGGTGAAGTACCGGCGCACCTGCTGAGCCCGGACTGCCGGCCCTCAGCGGTTGGTGGGAGCCGCGCAGGTGCCCGGCGGCGGCGAGGGCACGCTGAGCTGGGCGAGCGACTGGTTGACCTCGGTCTTCGTCGCGAGCTGGCGGTACTGGCGGCCGATAACGACGTCGATCACGTCGCTGGTGCGGGACGCGCTGTATTGGGGCTCCGCCTCGCCGAGGAAGAACGCCCGGATCCACTGGGCGGCGCCGACCGTGCGCGGGCCGTAGCGGACGACGGCGATCCCGGCGTACTTGTTGCGGCTCGCGGCGGTCGGCTGCATGCGGAAGCCGCGGTCCCGGAAGTCCGTGGTGACCCGCTCGCCCAGCCCCGCGGTGCCGGTGCCGTTGAGCACCCGGAGCGTCACCTGGGAGGCCTGGTCGGGAAGGCGGAGGTCGACCAGCGGCACCCCGGGCGGGCAGTCCCGCCGCGCGGTGGCCCCGGCCTGGCTGTCGCGGACCACCGTCACCACCACGGCCACGATGGCGACGGTGACGAGGAAGGCCACGACCAGGGTCGCGCGCACGCGCGTGAAGCTCATGCCTGCCATGACGCGCCCGGCCCCCATTTCGTGCACTCCGCACCCGGATTCATGACCAATGACACACCGGACGGGTCGTGGTCACAACCCACCGATGCTCAGCCGTGACCCGCCCGGTCCGTCGCGCGGCCTATTCCGGGGCCGGGCGGGAGAAGACCCACAGCGCTCCCCCGTGGCGCCGCGGCGGCCCGGGATGCGACGCTGGGTGGCGGCGAGCCGAAGTCTTCAACACCGAGGGCATCCGGCGTGCGCCTCTGCCGGAAGTTGCCTCGTGATACTCGTCGACTCCCTCGAGTGCTGCCCCTCCGCGATGCTGCGGGGCTCCGTCGAACGTCGTGAGCCCACCGTCCTGCTGCGCCTGCACGGCGAGGTCGACCTCGACACCGCCGACCATCTGAGCCATCTGCTCGACCTCGCCGGACGGGGCCGCCCGCAGCGCGTCGTCGTCGACCTCGCCGGTGTCGGCTTCCTGGGCGCCGCGGGCCTGCGGCCGCTGGCGGCGTACGCGTACCGCCTGGCCCGCGGCGACTGCCGGCTGGACGTCACCAACGCCCGGCCCGTCGTCCGCGAGGTGTTGCGGATCGGCGGGATCCCCACCGCACACGCATGAAGCCCGGCACCCGGGGGTAGGCGGCACCCGTCGAGCCCACCCCCGGGGAGGAACGATGACGGGCACCGCGATGCCGATGATCGAGACCTATCCGAAGCCGATCAACCTGGACCGGTCCCGGCTGGCGGCCGCCATCGACGCGCTGACCGCGTGCGCCGAGGCGTGCACGGCCTGCGCCGACGCCTGCCTCAGCGAGGACCAGGTCGCCGGCCTCACCAAGTGCGTCCGGACCAACCTGGACTGCGCCGACGTCTGCGCCGCCACGGCCCGGGTGCTGTCGCGGCACACCGGCTACGACGCCAACGTCAGCCGCAGCCTGCTCGAGGCCTGCGTCACGGTCTGCAAGGCCTGCGGCGACGAGTGCGGGCGGCACATCGACATGCACGAGCACTGCCGGATCTGCGCCCGGTCGTGCCGGGCCTGCGGCGAGGCCTGCCGCGACCTGCTCGAGGCCATGGGCTGACAGACATCGACGTACGGCGTTGGAGTTGGCACTGCCCGACCGGTGTCAGCCCGCGCCCAGGGGGTAGGCACCCATCGATGCCTGACGAACGCGCCGGCGGGAGGTGACCCCTTGCGCGCGAAGACGGCGGCGGCCGCCCTGCAGCGCACCGCCCGCCTCCTGTCCCTGCTCGGCCTCGTGGTGGCCGCCTACTTCGCGTTGAGCCTCCTGGACCGTGCCGCCCGCGCCGACGACGGCTTGCCGGGCGCCGTACGGGACGAGGTCGCCCAGCGGGTGACCGAGCCGCGCAAAGTGGAGCCCCGGGCAGCCGTACCGCGCGACGCCGCACACCCTCGCGAAGCGGAGCGCCGGCCGTCTCCCACCCGAGAAGCCGATCAACGGACGGCCGTACCGCGCGAGGGCGCACGACGCACGGCCCTGCCCCGCGAGGCAGCGCGACGCACGGCCCTGCCCCGCGAGGCAGCGCGACGCACGGCTGCCCCGCACGCGGTGAAGCACCGGACATCCCTGTTGCGCGAAGCCGAGCACCAGACGGCCATACCGCGCGGGACCGCGAAACGCACCGCTCCGCCGAGCACGTCGAAGGCCCGGACCGCCCTCCCCCACCCGGCCAAGGCCGGGACTGTCCTTTCGCGCGCGGCCGAGCACCAGACGGCCGTACCGCGCGGGGCAGCACGACGCACCGCCCTGCCGCGCGAGGCAGGCCTCTCGCCCGCAACCGAGCAACAGAGGGTCGTGCTTCGCGGTGTGGAGCAGCGGACGGCTGCAGCCCGGGTCGTGACGCGTAAGGCCACGGTCCGGACGCCGGCTGCGGTCCGGCCGCGGGTCGTCTCGGCCGTCAAGGCAGCTTCTCGCAGCGTTGCGAACCCGCCGGCTCCTGCGTGGAAGATACTTGCCCGGACGACTGCCATCGAAGTGTCGGCACAGGACCGGCTCGTCGTCCGGAAGGTGCCCGCGGTCGCGGCCCTGCTGCCCGAGCGTCTGCGGAACGTGCCACGCACGATCATGCACAAGAGCGCGACGGCCCGCCTGCTCGCGCCCACCGCCGAATCGTCGCTCCCGACCTTGCCCGACCGGCACGCCGACCTGAATCAGCTGGTCATACGCGCTGCCGCCCCGCTGCCGCCCGGCTTGAACGAGCCCGCCGTTCGCGCACTGACGCTCCCGGCCGCCCTGAACGCCGCAGCCATCCTCCCGGCCGGCCTGGACCACTCAGTCGTGCCGGCCCGGGCACCCCTCACGGCCGCCGCCTCGAACAATCCCGTCGTGCCGGCTCAGGCGCCCCTCAACGCTCTCGTGGTGCCGGGTCCGGCGTCTCTTGTGGCCGGCTTGATCAGTCCCGCCGTGCCCACAACGGCGACGGCGACGGCGTCCGAGCCGACCAGCGGCTGCGTCCCCTCGGCTTCACGGATGCGGCAGAACTCCACGGCACCGCCCGGCATCCGGCCCGGCGGGACCGTGACCGGCTCGGGCCCCTTCCCGGCCACCCCCTCACCGGCTCCCCTGCATCCCGGCGACCACTTCGCGGGCGCCGGGCACGTCCGGGACTCGGGCGGCGGCAGTGGGCCTCCGGCGGGCACCGTCCCGCCGGGCTGGTGGCCGCGGTTCGCGGCTGCCCTGCTTCCCGTGCCCGCCGATGCGAGCACCTCCGGACGTACCGTCCGGTACTGCGGTCCTCCCAGCTGAACCTTCCGGTCCGGAATCGGGCCGACGCCGGCGCAAAGACCCGGCGGCGGCCATCAGCCGGCTCCCGGAGACCAAGGCCCGAGGACGCCGGCTTCCCACCGCAAGGCTTGATCCTGGCTGGGAGGCCATCGTGATCCGCATACTGCTCGTCGAACCCATGAACCTGTTACGCGGCACTCTGGCCGCGACCCTGTCACTGGAAGAGGATTTCGCCGTCGTCGCGGAGCTGGGCTGCCTCGCGGAGGCGCTCGACATGGCCCGCGCGGTGCCGCCGGACGTGGCGGTCGTCAACGCCGGGCTGCTGGCCGGGGACGGTCTGCGCCTGCTGGGCCGGCTCGGCTCCGAGCAGCCGGGCTGCGCCACGCTGGTGCTGGCGGCCGCGGACGCGCCGGGGCTGCTGCACCGTGCGCTGGAGGCCCCCGTACGCGGCGTCATCGGCACCCAGGCGGCGCCGAGTGAGCTGATGCGCGCCATCCGGCGGCTGGCCCGGGGCGAACGCGTCATCGACGCGGGGCTGGCCGTCGCGCTGGTCGCCGCCCCGCGCAGCCCGCTGTCGGCGCGCGAGCTGGACGTGCTCAGCGTCGCCGCGTCGGGGATGCCGTCGGCGGAGATCGCCGCCCGGCTGCACCTGGCCGCCGGCACCGTCCGCAACCACATCTCGGTGATCCTTCGCAAGACCGGGGCCCGCAACCGGCTCGAGGCCGTCCGCGTCGCCGAGGACGCCGGCTGGCTGCAGTGACGGCCGCGGGCCAAACGTGACTGTTGTCAGCACAGCCCGTGACAGCGCTCACTGGGGCGCGCCGGGGCGGACATCGACGATCGGTGGGACGGGATTTCCCAACAGCAGGAGGAACGATGAACCATCGGCAACGGCTCTCGATGATCGTCGTGACAGTGCTCGCGGCGCTGGGTCTCGCCGCCGCGGGCACGAACGCGGCGGCCGCCGCCCCCAGCACCCCGGCAGCGGCGCCGCCGGCCGCCACGGCCGTCCCCACCACGCCGGTCACCGGCACCTTCACCGACGCCGCCGGGGGCACCGGCGCCTTCGCCGGCAGCTTCACCCCCACCAGGTTCGCCGCGCGGGGCGGCAGCCTCGTGGCGATCGGCACGCTGACCGGCACCCTGACCGACTCGACCGGCGCCACCGTCGGCACGGTCACCCGCACCGTCAGCGCGCCCGCGGCGATCGCCCAGGCGACCTGCCGGGTCCTGGACCTCACCCTCGGCCCGCTGCACCTCGACCTGCTCGGCCTCGTGGTCGACCTCAACCAGGTGCACCTGGTCATCAACGCCGTCCCGGGGCCGGGCAACCTGCTCGGCAACCTGCTGTGCGCGATCGCCGGCCTGCTCGACGGCACCCCCAGCGCCGGCACGCTCGCCGCGATCCTGACGTTCCTGCTGGCCCTGCTGGGTCAGCTCTGACCGGTACGCCGTAGGCGACGCAGCCGCGCCCCCCGGGTGCGGCTGCGTCGCCGGAGCCGGGCGGGAAGTAGCGTGTCCGGCATGGTCAGCCGTGTGGAGTCCGCCGCCGCCACCCGCCGGGCGCTGCTCGACGCGGCCGCCGAGCTGCTCGACGCCGGTGGGCCCGACGCCGTGACGCTGCGCGAGGTCGGCGCCCGGGCCGGCGTGAGCCGCGGGGCGCCGTACCGGCATTTCGACCACAAGGAGAGCCTGCTGACCGCCGTCGCCGCCGAGGCGTGGAGCAGGGTGGGCGCCGGCATCCGCGAGCTGCGCGCGAACACCGCCCTGTCCGCGGCCGACAAGCTGCGCGGCGCCCTGACCGCGTTCATCACGATCGGCCGCACCCAGCCCCACCTCTACCGGCTGATGTTCACCAACCCGGCGGACGACCCGGAGGCGCTGGCCCGCGCGGCCCGGTCCAGCCAGGACGAGTTCCTGGCGATCATCGCGACGCTCGTCGACGAGCGCGACGCCCCGCGGTACGCGGCCCTGCTGCTGGCCGGCGCCAACGGCATCATCGCCATGGAGGTCAGCGGCCAGCTCGCCGGCGACAAGTGGCACACCTCCGCCGAGGACCTGGTCGCCGCGCTGGTCGCCATCGTCGCCGACCCGCACCGGACCGCCTGGCCCACCGCCGGACGCTAGGGCTTCGGGAAGTACGGCCGCAGGCCGGCGGCGAGCAGGCGGTCGAGCAGCCGGTCGGGCACGATCCGCGGCAGGAACGTGAACAGGGCGCCGTCGCGGCCGACGGTGTAGCGGGCACGCGGGCGGCGGTCGGTCACCGCCCTGGCGATCACACGGGCGGCCACCGGCGGAGGTGTCGCGCCGGCGGTGGCTGCGGCGAGCTGGGCGCCGACGGCCTGCGTCAGATCGCCGTAGAGCTCGCGCAGCTCCGGGGCAAGCCCGGCCGCGCGGCGGTCCAGGCTGGTGACGCCGCGGTCCAGGGACCCGGTGCGGATGTAGCCGGGCTCGACCACGATCACCCGTACCCCGGACCGGGTGACCTCGCGCCGCAACGAGTCGTGCACCGCCTCCAGCGCGAACTTCGTTCCGGCGTACGGGCTCCACCCGGGCAGGGCGACCTTGCCGGCCACCGAGCTGATCGTCACCACCCGGCCCGCACCGCGGCGCAACGCCGGCAGCAGCGCCTGGGTCACCGCGATGGGGCCGAAGACGTTCACGTCGTACGCGTGCCGCAGCTCGCCGATCGGCACGGTCTCCACGGCCCCGAACGCGCCGGTCCCGGCGTTGTTCACCACCGCCCGCAGCGGCCGCCGCCGGGGGTCGCCGGCGACGCGGGCGGCCAGCGCCTCGATGTGCTCGGCATCGGTCACGTCGAGCATCACCGGTTCGATCCGGTCGGCCCGCACGGCGTCGGCGTCGGCCTCGCGCCGGACACCCGCGAGCACGTGGAAGCCGCGGCGGGCCAGTTCCTGCGCGGTGGCGGCGCCGAGCCCGGCCGAGGCTCCGGTCACGACGACGAGTTCCTGTTCAGGTGACATTGTCATCTCGATGAGCCTGCAGCATCGAGATGACAATGTCAACCAAATGGCGGACGGGTCGCCTAGCTTGCCGCGACCGCGTCCTCGTGCCCGCAGCGGAACGGCGCGACGCCGGCGGCCATCCGGATGCCGCCGAGCAGGTGGGCCAGCAGCAGCGGGTCGGTGTAGTACTCCGCCTTGTGGCCCATCGCGGTGTAGAAGGCGCGACCCCCGTCGTACGGCTGGCACCACGAGACCGGGTGATGCGGGCCCATGCCGGGCGAGCCGCCGGGGACGCTGTAGCCGCGCGGGTCGTAGGTCCGTTCGTCCACCTCGGCCAGCACGCGGACGGTGCCCCGCGGGTTGGTGCGGAAGTTGTACCACTCCTCCTCGCGCTGCCAGCGCCGCGGCAGCGGCCGGGTGGCGGCGGTGTCACGGCCGAAGACCTTCACCGTGGCGACCTGGAACTGCGGGTTCACCGACCCCGGGTGGTCGCGGAAGTACGCCCCGACCAGCCCGCCGTACCAGGCCCAGTCGTACTCGGTGTCGGACGCGGCGTGGATGCCCGCGTACCCGCCGCCGGCCCGGATGTAGCGCTCGAAGGCGGCCTGCTGCGGCTCGGTCAGCACGTCGCCGGTGGTGCTCAGCCACACCACGACGTCGTACCGGGCGAGGTTCGCGTCGGTGAACGCCGCCGCGTCCTCGGTCGCGTCGACCCGGAAGTGGTGCCGGGCGCCGAGCTGCCGGATCGCGGCCACGCCGGCCGGGATCGAGTCGTGCCGGAACGCCGCGGTCTTCGAGAACACCAGCGCGCTGAACCGGGGATGCCCGGACGCCGCCGCCGCGGCCGGGCCGGTGAGCCCCGCCGCCACCGTGATCGCTGCCACCAAGATCCTGAATACGAGCCTCATGACCCCTCCTCGAGCGTCGTGCGCCTATCCGGGCCTTCGATCGAAGGGTATGACTTCCCGCCGGACGCCGGAAGGAGCAGCGCTCAGCCGGTGGCGCGGACCGGGCGGCCCACCAGCGCGGGAAGGTCCGCCATCGCCGTGAAGACGTGGGTGGCGCCCGCGCCGAGCAGAGCCTCCGGCGGGTGGTGGGCGAGGCTGTCCGGCGGGCAGAAGCCGAACACGGTGGCGCCGGCGGCCACGCCCGCGGTCACCCCGGGGACCGTGTCCTCGACGACGGCGGCCCGGGCCGGATCGACGCCCAGAGCCGCCGCCGCGGCCAGGTAGACGTCGGGCGCCGGCTTGCTACGGGGCTGGTCCATGCCGCTGAACATGCGGCCGGCGAAGATCCCGTCGAGGCCGACCTTGCGCAGCTGCAACATCACCTTGCCGAGGTCGGCGCCGCTCGCGCAGGCGATCATGCCGCCCGTCGCCGCGCTGATCTCGTGGACCGCGGCGACGGCTCCCGGGATCGGCTCCAGCGACGCGGCCAGCGCCTCGTTGCGGCGGTGGCGGAACTCGCTCAGCCAGTCGTCGGTGACCTCGAAGCCGGTGTGGGCGGTGATGACGGCGGTTTCGTCGCGCAGCGCCCGGCCGACGAAGAGGCGGAAACAGTCCGCCGCGCTCACCTGCCAGCCGAGCTCGTGCAACATCGAGCGGAGCACGCCGTTGGTGATGCTCTCGGAGTCGACCAGGACCCCGTCGCAGTCGAACAGGACAGCGTCGAACGAACCGGGGCCGGACATGACCGCGACACTACGCGGGACGCCGCTCACCCCGGGCGGCAGCCACGCCTGCTCGCTCAGACAGCCTGGTCGGTCCGGGACTCGGCCGTCGGGCTGGAGGTGACCGGCGGCGTCTGCTCCGGCGGCGACGACGGGCCCGGGTCCGTCGGCTCGACGGGCGGGTCGGTGGGCGCGGGGCTGTGGTCCGGGGTCTTCGAGGGCGTCGGCTGCTGCGGCGGCGGGGTGCTCGCGGGCGGCTTGCTCGGGGCGGCCGGCGGTGTGGTGGACGGTCGCGGGGCCGGCGTGGTCGTGGGGTCGGCGGCCGGAGCGGTGTGGCGGGTGGTGGTCTTCTTCCGTACGCGGATCGTCGTCGTCTCGGTGGTCCTGCGGACCCGCGCGGTGGGCGTCGACGACGGCGTGCCGCTCGGGCGAGGCGAGACGGTCACGGGGCGGGTGCCCTCCACCGCGCCCTCCACGGCTGCCTCCGCCTTGCGGCCGCCGGGCGTGGCCGTGCCGTTGGCCAGCTGGGCGCCCAGGATGCTCAGGACCGCCGCGACCACCGCGACGGACGTCATGACGGTGGTGCGCCGCTGCGGCCGGTGCGTCGCCGGGATCAGCGAAGCGACGCGGAAGGCCGGCATCGGCCGCGCGGGGCGGGGCAGCGGCGCCGGGCGGACGGCCTGCCGCAGCGCCTCGGCGACGGCGGTGGCCGACGGGCGGGCCTGCGGGTCGTCGGCCGTGCACTCCTCGTAGAGGCGGACCAGCTCGCGGGGAAGGCCGGCGATGCGCGGCAGCCGCGGGGCCGGGCTGCCGTGCCGGGCGACGAGCACCTCGTGCAGGCTCGCGCCCTGCCAGGCCGGGGCGCCGGTGAGGCATTCGAACAGCAGCAGGCCCAACGCGTACACGTCGGCCGCGGGGTACGTGGGCTCGCCGCGGAGCTGCTCGGGCGCCAGGTGCGTCGGGCTGCCCCACAGGCCGCCGTTGGTGTCGAGGCCGTTGCGCCCGGCAGCGGCGGCGATGCCGAAGTCGAGGACCTTCACGCCGTCCGCGGTGAGCATGACGTTGCGCGGGTTGACGTCGCGGTGCACCAGGCTCTGCGCGTGCGCGGCGGCCAGCGCGGCGGCGACGCCCGCGCCGATCTCGGCGGCCTCGCGCCACTTCAGGCGGCCCGTGCGGGCCAGCCGGTCGGCGAGCGTCTCGCCGTCGACGAACTCCATGACCAGGTACGGGGTCCGCCGGGGGCCGTCGGCGACCTCGCCGTAGTCGTACACCTGGGCGATGTTCGGGTGGCTGAGCCCGGCCGCCGTACGGGCCTCGAGCAGCACGTCGGTCGCGGACTCACCGAAGATCTTGATGGCGACGGCGCGTTTGAGGGTGGTGTCGAACCCGTAGTGCACCACCGCACTGCCGCCTTGGCCGAGGGCGTCGCCCAGCCCGTAACGCCCCGCGAGCACCTGCACTGCGACCTCCCCGATGGCCGTCCCGGCGCCGGCGTGGACCGCACCGCGACGTGGCAGCAGCATACCCGCCGATGATCGATGAAAACTGCGTCGGTCGTCACGCCGACACCCGGCACGGCCACGGGTCAGGCGGCGTCGTAGTCGACGCTGCGGCCCAGCTCCGCCCAGCGGTCGTCGGCGGCCTTCAGCCGCTTCATCTCGGCGTCGACCAGCCCCACCGCGTCACTGCCCAGCGGCAGGTTCAGCGGGGGCTCGGGCATCCGCGCCACCTCGAGCAGGACCCGCGCCACCTTCACCGGGTCGATGGGCTCCCGGCCGGTGCGGCCGCGGATGTAGCGGCCCATCGCGCCGACCGTGGCATCGTACTGCGGGGAGATCCGTGGAATGTCCATCGAGGACCCCGCCCAGTCGGTGCGCATGGCGCCGGGCTCGGCAAGCGTGACCTTGACGCCGAGCGGGCCGGCCTCCTTGGCCAGCACGCCCGAGAAGCCCTCCACGGCCCACTTGCCGGACTGGTAGGCGCCGACACCGGGCGCGGTGCCGCGGCCGCCGACCGAGGTGACCTGGATGAAGTGGCCCGCGCCCCGGGACACGAAGTGCGGCAGCGCGGCCTTGGTGACGTGCACGGTGCCGTAGAACACGGCGTCCACCTGGGCGCGGAAGTCGTCCAGGGAGATGTCCTCGATGGCGACGAGGTTCGCGTATCCGGCGTTGTTGACGACCACGTCGAGGTGGCCGAACGCGGCGATGGCGGCGTCGACCGTCGTCTGCGCCTGCGCCGCGTCGGTGACGTCGAGGGTCAGCGGCAGCAGCCGGTCGCCGTACCTGGCGGCCAGATCGGCGAGCGACGCGGTGGATCGGGCGGTGGCGGCGACGCGGTGCCCGGCGGCGAGGGCCTCCTCGACGATCGCCCGCCCGAGACCGCGGGAGCTGCCGGTGACGAACCAGACCTGCTCGGTCATGTCCTTCTCCTTCACTGGGGTGTGCCTGAAATTTAACGCAAGCCAGTTGCGTAAACAACGCAAGGATGTTGCGTTATTGTGGTGTCGTGTCCCACACGCCGTTCCAGCGCGCCCGGTCCGCGCAGGCCAAGGAGGAGCGCTCCGCCGCCCTGGTGCGCGCCGCGCGCGAGCTGGCCACGGAAGCCGGCGTCCGGTCGGTCACGCTCACCGAGATCGCCACCACCGCGGGGGTGCATGTCTCGGGCGTACGCCGGTATTTCGGCTCCCGCGAGGAGATCTTCCTGAGGCTCGCCGCCCAGGAGTGGGAGCAGTGGGCGGGCACGATCGAGGCCGCACTCGCCGGACGCCGCGAGGTGCCCGCCGCCGAGCTGGCCGGCCTGCTGTCGCGGACGCTCGCCGAGCGCGCGCTCTTCTGCGATCTGCTGGCGCACGCCCCGCTGACGCTCGAGCGCGAGGTCCCCCGGGAGACGGTCCGCGACTTCAAGCTGACGGCGCTCCGCGCGGTGGACGTCATCGTCGCGGCGGTGACCTCCGCGACGGCGCTGCCCGCCCCCGCCGCCCACGACCTGGTCGCCGCGGTCACCTCGCTGGCGGCCAGCCTCTGGCAGATCGCACACCCGCCCGAGACCCTCGCGGCCCTGTACGCCGAGGACCCCCGCGTGGCGCACGCCGCCTCCGACTTCACGCCGCGGCTGACCCGGCTGACCTCGGCGCTGGTGCTCGGCCTGGCGGCCGCGGACTGACCCTCCGGTGCCCGCTCCCGCGGCCGCGGTGGGCCCACGGGGGCATACGACGAGATCGTCGCGTTCGACGTTTCGCCCCCGGTGGCCGGTCAGCGCCGCGGGCGGACCCTCCGGGCCGGCCCACCGTGGGAGAGCGACTACGGTCGCCAGGCGAGCAGCGTCTCGTCGACGATCTCGTCGAGCTCGGCGCGGCCGAGGCCGTTGGCCGCCTGCACGGAGATGCCGAACGCCACGGTCATGAAGCAGCGGCGAGCCGCCGGGGATCCGTGTCGCGCGGCAGGTCGCCCTGGTCGACGGCGCGGCGGAAACGCTCCTCGAGGCGTTCACCTGCATCGTTGCGCCACCGGACGAGCTCGTCGTGCACGGGCCGGCTCTGGTCGCTCGTGGGCAGCGCGCCCTGCACGGTCATGCACCCGGCGAAGTCCTCGGGGAGGGTCGACGTGCGGACCGCCCCGCGCAGCAGCGCCTCGACGGCCTCGCGCGCGGTGGGCTGCTCCAGCGCGGTCTCCATGTAGCAGGCAGGACCGTCCGCGTAGCGCTGCAGGGCCTTGCGGAACAGCTGCTCCTTGTTGCCGAAGGCGGCGTACATGCTGGTCTTGGTGATCCCCATGGCGCTGGTCAGGTCGGTCAGGCTCGCGCCCTCGTAGCCCTGCTGCCGGCCGCCGCGGAGATCGGCGCGCGTTTCGTGCAGCTCGACGTCACCGACGACGCGTCGGTGGCCGGCGCGCTCGCGACGATCGACGCGGCCGAGGGCCGGCTCGACGTGCTGGTCAACAACGCGGGCATCCTGGGCGACGGGCCCGTCGACGGGTCCAAGGCGCTGCGGGTGTTCGACACCAACGCGGTGGGCGTCGTGCGGGTCACCGAAGCGGCGCTGCCGTTGCTGCGCAGGTCGGCCGACCCCACGGTGGTCACCGTCTCGAGCAGCATGGGCTCGTTCGGGGTGGTGACCGACCCCGGGCGGCCGGAGTTCGCGCTGCCGCTGGCGCTCTACGCGGCGTCCAAGGCGGCGGCGACGATGCTCACCGTCCAGTACGCCAAGGCGCACCCGGGCATCAAGTTCAACGCGGTGGAGCCCGGCCCGACCGCCACCGACATGGTCGCCGCCTACGACATCGGACGGCCGGCTCAGGAGAGCGCCAAGGTGATCGTCGGGCTGGCGACGCTCGGCCGGGACGGGCCGACCGGAACGCTGCAGGACGAGGCCGGAGCCCTGCCCTGGTGAGCCTGCCCTGGTGAGCTCTGCCCTGGTGAGCCCGGCACGAGCGAAGCACCCGATAGGTTCGGCGCCATGTCGATGTTCCGAGCGCCGCAGCTGGTCCTGTTCAGCGCGGACGTCACGCGGGTCGCCCGGTTCTACGAGCAGCTCGGCTTCAGCGAGACCTTCCGGGTGCCCACCGAGGGGCCGCCGATCCACATCGACCTCGTTCTCGACGGCTACCGGATCGGCTTCTCCTCGGTGGAGTCCACCCGCGACGACCACGGCCTCGACCCGGTCACCGGCGGCCAGCACACCGCCGTCGTCCTCTGGACCGACGACACCGCGGCGGCCTACGAGCACGTCGTCGGGCTGGGGTCGCCCGCGCTGCGGGGACCGCACGTCTGGCTCGACCGGCTGCTGATCGCGTGGACCGCCGACCCGGACGGCAACCCCATCCAGATCGTCCAGGCGCTGCGCGAGTGACGCCGGGCGCGGCTACAGGAAGCGCTCGGGGTCGAACCGGTCGACGTCGATGATGCGGACGCGGGGCAGGACGCTGGTGAAGCAGTCCGCGTCCTCCTCGATGTCGAAGACCTCGAGACCGGGCAGCTCGGCGAAGCCCGCGTTGAGGAACTCCTTGAACCCGACGATCCCGACGCGGCGATCGCCGTGCAGCAGCCGCTCGATGTGCGGCAGGAAGTCGCCGTCGTGGCTGGCGAGCAGCACGTTGCCGGGACGCCGGGTGATCGCCTCGAGGGTGCGCTGGATGCCGATGTCCACGACCTTCTGGTCCGGCGAGCCGGCCAGCGGGATCGGCCGGTAGTCCATGCTCAGCAGGGCCCGGACGAACGGCATCGGCATGGCGCCGGCCGAGGCGTTGAGGAAGAACAGCCCCTTGACCGGCTGCTTCCACGTGTCGTGCGCGAACTCGCGCAGCCGCTCCCACCGCGGCCGCTCGGCGGGAGCGGGCCGGCGGTCCAGCACGCTCCCGCCGAGGGTGGCGTCGATGTTCTCCCCGTCGACGATGAGGTAGGTCACGGACTCGGGCGTACCGGGCATGGTCGTACCTCTCCGACGGGCTCAGGCACGGGAACCGTGCGCGCCCCAGGATAAGGCGGTCAGCAGCCGAGCCGCTGCTCGGACAGCGCGATGTCGTCGATCCAGAGGTCGAAACGGCCCGGCGTGGTGCCGCCCTGGTAGAGCTGCCAGCCCACCTTGACGGTGTCGACGGCGGGCAGGACGAACGGGACGGCGTTCCCGCCGTGCTCGGTGGCCGACGCGGTCAGCTCGGGGTTGGCCACACCGTCGATCCACACGGCGACGCGGTTGTCCGCGCGGTCGAGCACCCACTCGAAGCACTGCCAGGTGTCCTCGACGACCGGCGCCGACTCGCGCCAGTCGGTCCAGTCACCGGTGGGGCCGCCGTCGGCGCCCACGCCCCAGAAGACCCCGGGGACGGTCGGCGCGTACTGGCCGCCGACGGGCCGGACGATCTCCGAGCTGCCGGCGCCGGTGGCCTCGACGAGCGTGAAGTGCGCCCAGTCGGGGGCGGTGGGGAAGGCGTCGACGCGCAGGCGCATCCGGCCGAACAGACGGCCCGGTGCGGCGAGGTCGTCGACGCGCAGGAACGCGCGCCCGTTGTCGACGGTGCGGACGTGCAGGACCTTGTCGCCGCGCCGGGCCCGCTCCACGGTGAGCGTGCCGTTGCGCGTGTCGATGCCCCAGTCGAGCGAGCTCGCGCCGCCGGTGGGCAGCCGCTGGAAGTCCTCGCAGAAGAGCAGGTCGCGGTCGCAGGTGCCGTGGTGGTCGGCGCCGGCCGCGCCCGCCGGGGCGCTGCCCGCTCCGGCGCCGAGGATCAGAGCCGCGGTGAGCGCGGCGAAAAGGTGACGCATGGTTCTCCTCCTCGAGGCGGTCGACGTCAGCGGCGGATGCCGGCGAGCTCGCGGTCGCCGGCCACGACGGCCGGCACGCCGCGGCGCCGGGCGATGAGCGCGTCGGCGGACCACGGGCCCGCGCCGATCGCGGCGATGGCCAGGAACGCCCAGGCGTAGAGCGCGGGCGTGACGCCGCCGTTCTCGATCGGCAGCAGGCCCTGCGGCTGGTGGACGACGAAGTACGCGTACGCCATCGAGCCGGAGGCGAGGATCGCCGCGGGGCGGGTGGCGAGGCCCGCGAGGACCAGCGCGCCGCATCCCAGCTGGATCAGCCCGGCGTACCAGTGCGGCCACGTGCCCGGCTCGACGGCCTGGCCGGAGCCGCGGTTGCCGCCCAGCACGCCGAAGACGGAGGCGAGCCCGTGGCACAGGAACAACAGGCCGACCACCATGCGGAACAGTGACCACGTCGGCGCGGCGAGACGGTGAGGGGACATGGTTCTCCTTGCGGGGAGCGAGGGGGACGGGGATTCCCGCAGGCTAAACACGGAGAACGCGCCCAGGCAACGATGTTCGTCAATGCCCAGGTAGCGGTATGGGAGCGCTCCCAACTGGTGGACGGGAAACCGGGTGCGCCGCCGCGGCGCACCCGGTTCGCCGGCTCAGAGGTCGGCGGGGCCTGTGGCAGTGGCCTCCCGGACCGCGGCGCTGCGCCGTTCGGTCGCCTTGGTGGTGTCGTCGGTGCGGGGCGCGGCGGAGCGGGCGGCCGAACGGGCCGCGGCCGCCGGAGCGGGGTCGGTGACGACGCCCCGGCGGATGCGGTTGTTCGGGGCTATCCGGGCGGCCGGCGTGTTGCCGGTCGCGGTCAGCGTGCCGTCGATGATGTTGTCGTCGACGGTGACGCCGCCCGTGGTGCTGGTGACGCTGACGTCCCGGCCCCAGAAGGTGCCCGAGGCGCACGAGTCGAGCGGGCCGCCGGGGCCGAGCTGCACGCCGCCCAGGTTGCCGGCGAAGGTCGCCTTGCCGCGCACCGAGCTGCCGCAGACGACGCTGCCGGTGGCGCTGTTGAGGACCGACAGCGTGCCGTCCACGAACGCGTCGTGGACGTCGGTGTAGTAGGTGCCGCTGCTGGAGACGTTGCCCTCGACCGACGTGCGGTCGAGGCGCACCTCCCCGGCCGCCGTGGTGACGTTTCCGGCGACCGTGCTGTCCTCCACGAAAAGGAAGCTGTCCACCGTGGTGGTGCCCTTTGCCCGTACGGTCACCGCGCCGCTCGACGCGTCGCGGAGGAACACGCCGTAGCCGCCCGCCGCCAGCACGACCGGGCCGGCGATGGTCGTGTCCGAGGCGTCCAGGTAGCCGTTGCCGGCCACCCGTACGTCGCCGGCGAGCCGGCCGCCGGTGACGACCAGGTTGCCGCCGGCCGCGACGCTCACGTTGCCGGTGACGGTCGTGCCGGTCAGCGCGCACGACTCCCCCGCCGGCACGTACAGGTCGTTCGGGACGGTCACCGCGCCGCCGGTGCCGACGCAGTGCGTGACGAGGGCGGCGCCGGCGGGCACGGCGGGGACCAGGCCGGCCAGGACACCGGCGGCGACGAGGAACGGGGAGCGCTTGCGCATGGGAAGCCCTTTCATGAGCCGATGTCCGATCGGGCGGCCGCGCGCACGATCGCGCCCCGCTGCCGCTGGGTGAGGATGCCGCCGGCAACGAGCGCGGCGGTGACGGTCTCGACGTGCCGGACGAACGCGGCGTGGCCCGGATAGCCGGCGTGCTCGGCGATCAGGTCGTTGACGGTGCAGCCGTCGCCGGTGTCCACGTTGGGCACGCCGGTGTCGTCGCCGCCGATGACGACCGTGGGCCGCGGATCGGGAACCTCGCACGCGCCGCCGCCGGAGCCGGCCACCGTGAACGTCACGGACTTCTCCGCCGACGTGTTGCCGGCCGCGTCCGTGGCCCGGGCCCGTACGGTGTGGGCGCCCGAGCCCGTCACGGAGAACGGTGCGGAGTAACGATTCCAGGCTCCGCCGTCCAGGGCGTACTCGAGGATCCCCGGCTCGTCCGCGCTGACGGTCACCGTCGCCGCGCCGACGTACGCGCCGTTGCCGTCCCGCTCCCCCGCCACGGTCACCGCCACCGTGGGCGGCGTGGTGTCCGGCTGCGGCCGCGCCACCACGGCGAAGTGCGCCATCTGCTCGGCCGACGTGTTCCCGGCCCTGTCGGTGGCCCGGTAGTGCAGCATGTGCGTGCCGGGCGCCGAGACGACAACCGGGTTCCCGTACGGCGTGAAGGGCGCGCCGTCGAGCGAGTACTCGATGCGGGCCACTCCCGAGCCGGCGTCCGCGGCCGTGAGCGTGGCGGTGGCCGTACCGAGGAAGTCGCCCTGCCCGTCGCGGTCCCCGGTGAGCGAGGCGGTGACCGTGGGCGGTGTCGTGTCCTCCGGCGGCGACGGCTCGACGACCGTGAACGCCAGCGAGCCCTCGGCGGAGGCGTTGCCCGCCCGGTCGGTGGCCCGGTAGCGCACGGTGTGGGCGCCGGGCGAGGACACCGCCACCGGCGCGGCGTACGCCTGGAACGCTCCACCGTCCAGGGCGTACTCCACGACGCCCACGCCCGACTCGCTGTCGGTGGCGGTAAGCGTGACGGTCGCCGTGCCGACGTAGTTGCCGCCCGCGTCCCGGGTCCCGGTCGCGGCGGCCGTCACCGTCGGCGGCGTCGTGTCCGGCGACCCGCCGCCGTCGGTGACGACGAGCTCGCCCACCATCGAGCCGTGCCCGGGGATCGAGCAGAAGTACCGGTACCGGCCCGGGGTGAGCGTCACGGTGGCCTCGTGCCGGCCGTTGGTGGCGTCGAACGGGTTCGCGAGGATGTTCAGGCCGACGTCGTGGTTGTAGCCCTCGGTCGTGGTGTCGAAGGTGAGCGTGTGCGGCATGCCGGTGGTGTTGCCGGTCGCCGCGCTGTTCTCGAACACGATGGTGGTGACGCCGGCGACGGCCGTGGCGGGCGCCGACCGGTACGCGGTGATGCTGTCGCCGGCGGTCCAGGTGACCGTCTGCGCGGCGGAGGCGGGAGCCGCCGGCGCTAGCAGGAGCAGCGCGGCGAGGACGATCAGCAGCCGCCTCACAGCGCACGCACCCGGATGTCGCGGAACTCGACGAGGTCGGTGTCGCTGTGGTTCTGCAGGCCGATCAGCCCCTCCGCGAACTGCCGCAGGTCGGTGGGCGGGTCGCCGGCGCGCGACGACTGCTTGCCCGGCGTGTTGTCGAACTCGTTGATGACGGCGCCGTTGCGCACGATGGTGTAGTGCCGGCCGACCACGCGGATCTCGTAGCGGTTCCACACGTTCTTCGCGGTGACGCCCGCCGCGCTCAGGGGGTTGGGGTCGAAGTTGTAGATCGAGCCCGTCTTCTGCGGCTCGCCCGTCTCGCCGTCGTAGATCTGCACCTCGTGGCCGCAGTAGATCGCCACCCAGGCCTGCGACGTGCGCGCCGAGCCGACCGTGCCGCAACTGCCCGGCGGCCGCTGGTCGAGCGGTATCCGCGGATCGGGGAACCGGGTGAAGACCCCGCTGTTGCCCCGCGCGTCCCCCGGGGCGACGTCGCGGAACTGCAACGTCAGCGAGAAGTCCCGGAACGGCTCGGTGTAGTAGAGCATCCCGAGCCCGCCGCCGGGCCGCAGCGACCCGTCGGCCTGGATCGTGAACTGCCCGGTCGGCGCCTGCGCCCAGTCCCGCAGCGACTCCGGCGTGCCGTTGTAGAGCGACTGGTAGCCGGCGTGTCCCTCCTGGCCGATCGGCGAGGCGGCCGCCGCCCGGGTCAGCGCCCCCGACTCCCGGGCGCTGATCACCCTGTCCGCCACCAGGATCGACGCCACCGATCCGACGTGCCGGACGAACGCGTCGTGGGTGGCCCACGTGCTCTCGTCGTCGATCAGGTCGTCGATCGTGCAGCCCTGACCCACGACGCGGTTCGGCACCCCGGAGTCGACGGCGTCCAGGCGTACGGTCGTGGCCGGGTCCGCCACCGCACAGCCCACCGTGACCGTCGTGCGGACCGTCGCCGTCTCGCCGCCCGCATAGGTGACGGTCAGCGTCACCGGATAGGAGCCGACCCGGGCGTACGTGTGCCGGGGGTCGGCCTCGGTCGAGGTGGCGCCGTCGCCGAACGTCCACTGGTGCGACAACCCGCCCGAGCGCGAGCCGGTGAACGCCACCGTGAGCGGCTTGTCCTGCACGGCGACCGACGTGGCCGCCGGCGCGGGCGTGGGCGCCCCACCCTGGTACGTGATCCGGATCAGCTTCTGGTTGGCGTGCAGGCTGAAGAAGCCGCCGCCGTAGTCGAGCAGGTACAGCGCCCCGTCGGGCCCGAACTTCGCGTCCATCCAGGACTGCAGCTGGGTCGCCCCGCCACCGGCCGGGATGATGGCCCGCAGCGACTCGCCGAAGGCCGGCGGCCGGCCCGGCTGGTCGACCGTGACCGCGACCCGGTTGGCCGCGTTCGACTGGTCGCCGATGAGCCACTTGTCGTTCCAGTACGCGGGCCACGCCACCTTGCTCGCCGGGTCGGCCAGGTCGCGGTGGTACGTCGGCCCCGACATCACGGCCTGCCCGCCGCCGCGCAGGTACGGCTGGGTGTACGTGGCGTCCGCCGCCCTGTACGTCGGCACGCCGCTGCCGTCCGCGCGTGGCGGGAAGACCGGGCCGCCGCCGTCCGGCGAGTACCAGATCATGTTGTCCTTGACCGGCGGCAGGTCGGCCAGCCCCGTGTTGCGCGGCGACTGGTTGCGCGGGTGCTCGCAGTCGTACCAGCCGGTCAGCTGCGTGGCGTCGGTGCTGCTGCGATCCCGGTACGGCTGCCGGTTGCCCATGCAGTACGGCCAGCCGTGGTTGCCCGCCTCGGTGATGATCGTGGCGGTCTCGTACTTGGCCGGCCCCAGCTCCGGGCTCGGCGCCGCGGCGTCCGGCCCGACCCAGCCCGCGGTCAGCCACTGCTTCTTCTCGTCGATCTGCAGCCGGGCGATGTTGCGCACGCCCATCACGTAGATCTCCGGCCGGGTCTTCTCCGTGCCGGGCGCGAACAGGTTGCCCGGCGGGATCGTGTAGGTGCCGTCCGCCTCCGGGTGGATGCGAATGATCTTGCCGTTGAGGTCGTTGGTGTTGCCCGCCGTACGCCGGGCGTCCTGGAACGACGTGCCCTCGAACTCCGCGGTCCAGTTGTTGCCCGAATAGCCGCCCGAGCCCTGCGACGAGTTACTGTCGCCCGACCCGACATACAGGTTGCCGTCGTCGTCGAACGCCATGCCACCGCCCGCGTGGCAGCAGCTGTGGATCTGGGTGGGCCAGTGCAGCAGATCCTTGCGCGTGCCCTGGTCGATCGTCTGCTGTGCACGGTCGTACGTGAACCGGGAGATCGTGCGCTGCCCGATCCGCCTGTCCCGGTCGATCGACGCGTGCGGCATCCAGTACACGTACAGCCAGCCGTTGTCCGCGAACCGCGGGTCGGGCACGATGCCGAGCAGGCCCTCCTCGTTCTTCACCAGCTCGTCGCCGCTGCCCCGGTTGCCCATCACCGGCAGCGTGGTCAGCAACTTCACCTGCCTGGTCGCCGGGCTGTACGAATGGATCGTGCCGCAGCCCAGACCCACCTTCGGGTCCGTCCAGGGCACGACCGGCCCGCTCGGGCAGGCCGCCTTGCCGACGTAGAACACGGTGCCGTCCGGCGCGATCGTCAGCCCGTGCGGCTCGCCGATCTGGTCGAGCTCACCCGCCCTGTTCGCCGCCGTGAGCCGCTCGACCTTGTAGTTCGCCGCGATCGTCGCCTGGCAGTCGCCGCGCACGATGCCGCTCGTCCAGCCCAGCGCGCCGGCCAGGTGCTTGCGGAACGCCTCCTCGCCGTACGAGCCCTCGGTGTGGCCCATGCCCGTGTAGAAGGACCGCCCGCCGTCGTAGTCACGGCACCACGAGATCGGATGGAACGGCCCGTTCGCGCCCAGCCCCGCGTCGTAGTGCCGCTCCTCCACCTGCGCCAGCGTGTGCACCGCGCCGACCGGGTTCGGATCCCAGTTCTGCCAGCGGTCCTCGCGCGTCACGGTCAGCGGCAGGCCCTTCGTGGCCGGATGCTGCCGGTCCAGGATGTCGACCACGGCCCGGTTCACCGCGGGCGGCGCGGGCGTCTGCGTGCTGCCGGTGAACAGCCTCAGGTCGGCGAGCTGGGTCAGCGGTTCGCCGCCGTTCGCCGTGACGTTCAGCCGATAGAACCTGTAGTCCCCCGGCGTGCCCACGTCGAAGCGGCGCGTCTGGAAGCGCTCCGGGAACGTCTGCCCCGTCCGAGCGTCCACATCGGTCCACGCCTGCCCGTCCGCCGACCCCTGCAGGGTCCAGTCCCTCGGGTCGCGCCCCGGCGAGTCGTTCGCCGACGTCAGCGCGTAGCCCGTGACCCGGGCCGGCGCCGCCAGCTCGTAGCGCACCCAGGCCGTCGGCGTGCGCACCAGCCACTTGGTGTTCGGGTCGCCGTCGTTCAGCTTGACCGCGGTCTCGTTCGGCGGGTTCTCACCGTTGGCGGTGACCGCCTGCACCGGGTGGGCGACCGGGATCGCGCCGGCCGGGCGGGTGCCGATCAGGCCGGTGAACCAGGGCGAGTCGAGCTGGGCGCGGGCCGCGTCGCCGATGGCCAGGAAGCCGCCGCCGGCGTTGATGAAGGCCTTGAGGGAGGCCTCCTGGGGAGGGGTCAGCGTCACGCCGTCGGCCGAGAGGAAGACGACTGCCCGGTACGGGGTGAGGCCGGACGTGGTGAAGACCGAGGGGTCGGTGGTGGAGGTGGCGGTGAGGCCCTGGGTGGTGGCCAAGGACTGGATGGTCTGGGTGGCGTGGGTTACGGGGTCCTGCTGGGCGGTGGGGGTGCCGGAGAAGATGAGGATGCGGGGGCTGTCGGTGGGGGCCGCGCGGTGGAGAGCGGTCGGGGCTTGCGTATGGGGCGCTGGTGCCTGGTGGGCGGCGGCCGGGGGCGGGGGCGCGGCCGCGGCCGTCAAGGTCGCCGCCAACGCGATGATCACCGTTCGCGAACCACCACCACGGCCCACCCTCCCAAGGGGGAACCCCCGCCGGTCATTTTCGCGGGTTTCGCGGATCTTCGGCGCGCGCCCTGTGGACAGCGCGGAAATGTGGACAACGCCTCGGTGATCGGATGGATGCCGTCCGAGCCTCATGAGCCAGTCCCTCCGTGATTGTGCCCCGCCGCCGACGCCCCGGCGCCCGACGCTGCCGCTCCCGTTGCCGCCTTCGTCGCGGCCCCCGATCCCGCCGCGCCGGACGCTGCCGCAGGTGCCGCCGCAGCCGTTCCCCCGCCCGACGCCGCCGCGCCCGCAGCCGCCCCCGATCCCGCGGCGCCCGCAGCCGCACCCGACGCCGCCGCGTGCTGGTGCCCGCGGAACCGGTCGATCGCCTCCTGAGCCCCCGCCGGCATGCTCCCGTCCTCGTTGCGCACCAGGAAGATCCCGGCCATCCCGGTGTCCGAGTGCGACTGCACGTGGCAGTGGTACATCCACGCCCCCGGCCCCACGACCTCCCCCGCGAGCACCTGGAACCCGAACGAGCTGCCCGGGTTGAGGTCCTTGTTGTCGATCACCGGGCTGGGGTCGGACGGGCCTTCGAGCATCCCGGTGCGGTTGTCGGCCCAGCGGTGCGCGTGCAGGTGGAACGTGTGGAAGAAGTTGCCGTGGCCGATGGCGATCCACTCGACCCGCTGGCCGAGCGTGGCCTCGAACATCGGGGTGTCCGGCGCGGTCCTGTTGTTGATCAGCATGTCGTTGAACACGACCGTGAACTGCTTGTCCGGCAGCAGGTCGCCGCGCCTGCGGACGATCAGCGCCCCGTACAGGCCCTTGATCAGGCCGGCGGTGCCGTGGCCGGTGCCCATCGCGTGGTCGTGGTAGTGCCAGTAGCCGGCGCTTCCGGGCATGAACCGGCGTCCGGCGGCGGCGGTCATCTCGTGCGAGCGCCAGACGTACGTACGGGTCTCGCCCGGCGCGTTGAAGGAGTTGTTGAACGGCGCGCCGTCGGAGTCGGGGCGGTAGTCGACGCCGTGCGGGTGGATGGAGAGCCGCTGGTCGGTCGTGTTGACCAGGGTGATCTCGAGCGTGTCGCCCTCGTACATCTCGAGCACGGGCCCGGGGATCGTGGCGCCGCCCGGTGTGAGGCCGTAGCCGTACTGGCCGCCGGGAAGCGACGAGGCGTAGATCGTGATCTTCTTGGTCACGCCCGCCGCGGCCTTCGCGGGTTTGCTCCGGGTCACCGCGACCGCCCCTCCGGTCAGCCCGAGAGCACCGGCGGCGGCGAGCAGCGACCGGCGGCGGAACCGGTCGTTGACAACGATGTCATCAGTCATGCGCGTCCTCCCACACCCCGGCCGAGACCGGGGCTCCCACGTCGGAAGAGGTGTTCGCGCGCCAAAGCGCCACCGCGACGCCATCCAGGCGTACGTCAGGGAACTTTTCTCAGAAGAGACGAAACTTTGACGCGATGCGAGCAACCTATGACTCGCATCGATGAAAGTAAAGGTTCCACACAGCTAAGAACATCAATGCGTTTCCGCCGTACGGCATTGGCGGTGGTCCATGGCGCTACCCAAAGGCACCCACGACGTACGCGCGATACCGAACGTTCTGTCGCTACACTGGTTCCATGGCGCGCAGCGAACCCGGGACCCGGCCCTCCGAGGCACGACTCCGACTGCTCACCACCGCGACCAGGATCTTCTACGCGGAGGGCATCCACTCGGTCGGCGTCGACCGGATCATCGCCGAGGCCCAGGTGACCCGGGCGACCTTCTACCGGCACTTCCCCGGCAAGGAGGATCTCGTGCTCGCCTATCTGCGCGAGGTCCACGCGATGGACCGCGACGCGCTGGAGGCCGCCGTCGCCGCCTACCCGTCGCCGGCCGAGGCCCTGCTGGCCATCGCGCACGCCATCGCCGGGAACATCCAGTCGCCCGGATTCCGCGGCTGCGCGTTCCTGAACGCCGCCGCGGAGTACCCCGGCGCCGACCATCCGGTGCACC
This sequence comes from Actinoplanes sp. URMC 104, assembly GCF_051386375.1. NCBI lineage: Bacteria > Bacillati > Actinomycetota > Actinomycetes > Micromonosporales > Micromonosporaceae > Actinoplanes > Actinoplanes sp. URMC 104. Next base: position 1,313,409 of record NZ_JBPQTO010000011.1, read on the forward strand.
AGCAGATCATCGCGCACCGGCAGTGGTTCCTCGACTCGCTGCAGTCGCTGCTCACCCAGGTCGCGCGGGACTTGTCGGACGCCGCCGCCCGCCACTACGTCATGCTGCGCGACGGCGCCATGGCAGCCGGCTGCCTGTTCGACCCCGCGCTGGTGGCCGACACCTTCCTGCGCGGGGTCGAGGGCCTGGTCCGCATCCACGGCGAGCGCAACGTGCGGGCCTGAGCAGCTACTCGATGTCCGAGAACAGACCCGTGACCGTTACCTGGGCGCCCTGCAGCCCGCCGAAGACGGCGCCGGCCACGGGCGTCGCGACGGCGGCGGAGGCGTCCTCGTAGCTGTCGAAATACAGATCGAGGGTCCGGTACGCCGGAGTCGGTGTGCCGTCCTCCTTGGGCCACACCTTGGCGGACTCCAGCCGCCGGAGCCGCGGGAAGGTCCGCGCGGCCTCGAGCACCTCGGCGTAGACCTTCTCGAAGGCGCCGGGATCCGCGGGGTTGCCGAGGATCAATGTGATCTTGGTGGGCATGACAGTCTCCTTGCTTCTCAATCTCAACGGCCGTACGCCTCGAGCAGGCGCAGCCAGATCTCGCTGACGGTGGGGAACGCGGGCACGGCGTGCCACAACCGGTCCAGGGGCACCTCGCCGACCACCGCGATCGTCGCGGCGTGGATCAGCTCGGCGACGTCCGGGCCGACCAGCGTGCAGCCCACGATCACCCGGCGGTCCTCGTCGACGACCATCCGGGCGCGCCCGCGGTAGCCGTCGGCGTGCAGGGCGGATCCCGCGACCGCCGCGAGGTCGTAGTCGACCACCCGGACCCGCAGCCCGGCGGCCTCGGCGGCGGCCGCGGTCAGCCCCACCGACGCGACCTCCGGATCGGTGAAGACGACCTGCGGCACCGCCCGCTCGTCGGCCGTCGCGACGTGCCGGCCCCAACGAGCGTCCTCGACCGTCTCCCCCTCGGCGCGCGCCACGATGACGTCACCCACCGCGCGGGCCTGGTACTTGCCCTGGTGCGTCAGCAGCGCGCGCCGGTTGACGTCGCCCGCCGCGTACAGCCGGCCGCCACCGACCGGCGACCCGTCCTCACCGACGACGCGCAGCGTGTCGTCGACGGTGAGCCACGAGCCCGGCTTCAGGCCGACGAGTTCCAGACCGATGTCGTACGTGTTGGGCGTACGCCCGATGGCCACCAGCACCTCGTCGGCGTCGACCTGCTCACCGCCGGCAAGCATGACGTGCACGGTGCCGTCGCCGTCCCGGCTCACCGCGACCGCCTCCGCGCCCACGCGCACCGCCGTACCGGCCTCCTCCAGCGACTGCGTGACCAGCTCACCGGCGAAGGGCTCAGCCTGCGGCAGCACGCCGTCGCGGGCCAGCACCGTCACCGCGGAACCGAGGCTCGCGAACGCGGTCGCCATCTCCACGGCCACCACACCGCCCCCGATGATCGCGAGCCGGCCGGGAATTTCGCTCGCGGCGGCCGCCTCGCGGCTGGTCCACGGCTTCGCCTCGCGCAGCCCCGGCACGTCCGGAACCAGCGCGCTGCTGCCGGTCGCCACGACGACCGCGTGCCGGGCGGTGAGCACCGTCGTGGCGCCGTCCGTCCCCGTCACCTCGACGATCCGGTCGCCGCCGATGCGCCCCTGACCGCGGAACAGCGCGATCCCCGCCGACTCCAGCCAGGACACCTGCCCGTCGTCCTCCCAGTGCGAGGAGAAGGCGTCCCGCCGGCGCAGCACAGCAGCCGCATCGAGGTGCCCGGTCACCGCCTCCCGCGCGCCCGGCACCTGCCGGGCCGCGCGCAGCACCGCCGGCCCGCGCAGCAGCGCCTTGGTCGGCATGCAGGCCCAGTACGAGCACTCGCCGCCCACCAGTTCCCGCTCCACCACGGCGACGGTCAGCCCGCCCTTCACGACCCGGTCGGCGACGTTCTCCCCGACCGGCCCCGCCCCGATGACAACGACGTCGTACGCGGCGTCCCCCATGTCACTCACCCTCCGTCGCACGCCCGAGCCGCAGCGCGGCAAGAACGTCACATCTGGCGTCCCACATGTCAGCTGCCCTCGGTCGCACGCCCGAGCCGCAGCGCGGCATTGACGTCACACCTGGTGTCCCACATGTCGCGCGGCCGGGCTGCAGCGCGGCGATGACGTAATCACTGGTGTCCCTCATGTCAGTTGCCCTTCGTCGCACGGCCGAGCCGAGGCGCGGCAATGACGTCACACCTGGTGTTCCACATGTCGCGCGGCCGAGCCGCAGCGCGGCGATGACGTCATCACTCGTGTCCCACATGTCAGTTGCCCTTCGTCGCACGGCCGAGCCGAAGCGCGGCGATGAGGAAGAACACGGCGCCGGGGATGGCGTAGCCGATCGCGTTGGTCAACGCCGGATCGGCCGCGGAGGCCGCCGCGACGAACGACCCACCGGCGAGCACGGAGAGGCCACCACTGATGATCATCGGCCACTGTCCACCCATCTTCCGGCGCGTGAGGCCCACGGCCAGCTGCACCAGACCGGCGACGACGGCCCAGGCACCCCACACCCGCAGGGTCGCCGGGACGCCCGACGCTCCGGCGAACGCCAGACCGACCGCGGCAAGCAAGCTGACCGCGACATTGACGTAGAGCAGCGCCGGCGACCCGGTGGCGCGCGACGCGCGGGCGTCGACGATCGCGGCAGCCACGTCGACCAGCGGATAGATCACCAGCAGCGTGACGGCCAGCGGGCTGAGATCGTCGGCAACCGCAAACGTCACGGCGGCCCAGACGAGAGCAAACGCAAAGCGGGCAAAATACAGCCGCCGCAGTGCGGCCGCCGTGCTGGAGATGCCGGGTGCGGCAACGGTAGTCATGGTCTTCCTCTCGAGTGCTGCTGCGCAGACGTCGCCCGCCATCGGCAACACAGGTAGAACGAACGTTCTGTCATCCATCACAATGCATTGGCCATCGCGCCAGGTCAAGACCGAACGTTCTATCCCACTGAGATGGAGCGTTAAATCGCGGCTGCGCGGTGATGTAGACGGACTAAATCGACCGGGTCGGGCTGGATGGACCAAATCGACCGAGCTGGGCCGGACGGACCAGATTGACCGGGCCAGGCCGGACTGACCAGATCGACCGGGCCGGACTGGGTCGGACGGATCAGATCGGTCGGGTCGGATCGGGTCGGACGGATCAGATCGGCCGGCCAGGCGGACGGACCAGGTCGAACGGGCCACGCCGGCCGGACCAGGTCGGACGGCCACGTCCAACCGACCAGGTCGAACAGGCCAGGCCAAACGGGCCGCGGCGGGCGGCCGCGTCGAGCCGATCAGGCCCGAAGGGCAGGCCGGACGGAGTGGGTTGGGCGGACCGAGTTGGACAGGTCGTGTCGAACGGGCCACGCCCGACGAGTCCGGCCGAACGGAACCAGCCAGACCGTGCGGTGATCCGGTCGGCAGCGGCGTCCTCCGCCCTGCCAGGCCCCGCCGGGACGGACGAACCGAGTCGAACTGACCGGGCCAGGCGCGCCGAGCCGAACGGGCCGGGACGGACGAAACCGAGCCGAAGGAGCCGGGACTAACGGACCAAGTCCTAACGAGCCGGGTCGAACACGCGGGTTGGTTTGGCAGGCCGAATGGGCCGAATCAAACAGGCCGGGTCGAATGGCTGGGTCGAATGGCTGGGTCGCAAGGGCTGGGTCGCAAGGACCGGGCCGAAGAGCCCGGGTCGCAAGGACCGGGCCGAAGAGCCCGGGTCGCAAGGACCGGGCCGAAGAGCCCGGGTCGAAAGGGCCGGGTCGAATGGGCTGCTGGTGGAATGGAACGGGTCGGTCAGGACGGGTTGGACGGGTCTGCTGAGGACTCCGCCGGGTGGGGGTCGGGGCCGTGCCACTGGAGGAGGAGGACGGTGGCGTCGTCCTGGAGACAGTCGTCCTGGTGTTTGAGGATGGCGTGGACCAGGCGGCGCGCGGTTTCGGCGGCGGGCAGGTGGTCGGCGGACGCGCGCTGGGCGAAGTCGACGAGCCGGTCGAGGCCGAACGAAGCGCCCTCGCGGTCGCGGGCCTCGGTGATGCCGTCGGTGTAGAGCAGCACCTGGTCGCCGGGTTCGAGGGCCTCCTGGATGATGACGGGCGGCCGGCGGTCGCCGAGCGTGACCGGCAGGGCCGTCGGGGTCGGCAGCACGGTGACCACGCGCCCGTGGCGCAGCACGATCCCGCTGGGGTGGCCGGCGGAGATGACTGCAGGACGCCGGTGTCCTGCTGCAGCTCGGCGAGCACCGCGGTGATCATGCCCGTGCGGTCGTGGACCCGGATCGCCTCGTCGAGGCGGTGGTAGGTGGCGGTGAGGTCCAGGCCGGCCCGGCGCGCGTTGCGGTAGGCGGCGATGGCGATCGAGGCCAGCACGACCGCGCGCATGCCGCCGGCGGACCCGTGGCCCACGGCGTCGAACAGGGCCAGGTGTGCGGTGTCGCCGTTGACCGCGTAGTCGAAGGCGTCACCCCCGACGTCGTAGCAGGGCTCGAGGACGCCGGCGATCACCGTACGGCCGGTGGCGAACGTCAGCGGCGGGAGCTGGGCGCGCAGCATCTCCGCGGCCAGGCGCATCGGTTCGCGGCGGCGGAGCCGTTCGATGGTGTCGCTGTAGAGGTCGCAGGTCACCACGATCTCCCCGACGATCGCAGCGATGGTGGCGCAGTCGGCCAGGGCCTCGTCGGTCAGCGGCTCGTCCGCGGTGACCTGAAGGATGCCCATGCGCTCGCTGCCGTCGAGCAGCGGCACCCAGACCACCTGTTCGGTGTCCTGCTGACCGCGTACGGGTGACAGGGTGCTGTAGGCGCGCCCGGCCAGCGTCCCGTCGACGGACAGCGGCCGCCTGGCCGGCGACAGGTCGCCGAGCAGCGGCAGCAGCTCGCGCTGCTGGTGGTCGACCACGTAGATCACCAGGGAGGTCACCCCGAGCAGCGGGGCGGCCTGCATCGCCATGTCGGCCAGGTCCTCCGGCCGGGCCCGGTAGCCCTGGCGGACCAGCTGCCGCACCGCCTCGAGAGCACCCACCGCGACCCTCTCCCTTTGTCGACCGGCCGGCCCTCATTGCCGAGTACCTAGGCCGGTCCGGCCGCCGATTCAATCACAGCCTCGTCCCGGCGCTCCGCTCCCGCAACGGTGGTGCGGGCCCGGCCGGCATGCCGGTACGGTGAGCCCCTCCGGCGTCGGACAGAGGGGCTTGCGCGTGACACACGATCTCCGCTTCGCCGAGGCCGGGCCCGGCGACGTCGCTGGGCGCCGCGACCGCTACGTCGAGCTCTACCGCGAGACGATGGCCGAGCCGCCGTTCCGGGAGGGCGACGACGAGGCACGGTCGTTCGGGCGCGAGCTCGACGGCGAGCTGGCGGCCGAGGGCTTCGCCGCCGTGGAGCTGTGGGCCGGGGACGAGCTGGGCGGGTTCTGCTACGGCTATCAGGGGCCTCCGCTCTCGGCCACGGGCTGGATGGGCAGGGCGACCACGGCGGTCGCGCCGGCGGATCGTCCGCTGCTGGACGCGCAATGGGCGGTCGGCTGGCTGATCGTGGCGCCGCGGTGGCAGGGCTCGGGACGGGGGTCGCAGCTGTTCGACCGCCTGATGCGCCACCGCACCACCCCGTACGCCTGGCTCGTGACCTGGCCGTTCGACACGCCTGCCGTGCGCCTCTACGAGCGGCGGGGCTGGGAGCGCCTCGGCAGCGGGCCGCTCGGCTGGCACGACGCCGACCGGGTGGTGATGGCCCACCGGAGCCCGCCGTAAGGTTTCAGGGTCACGACAGGTGGCGCGCGAGGTGGTCGATGGTGCGGTCGAGCGCCCACCCGGCCGCGTCGGGGGCACCCAGCCACATGTGGTCCGCGCCGTCGTACGTCTCGAGGGTCACCGGCGCGCCGGTGCGGGTGAGGGCGTCGCGCAGGCGCTCGCTCTGCCGGCACGGGATCAGGCGGTCGTGGCGGCCGTGCAGCAGCAGGAACGGCGGCGCGCCCGCATGCACGTGGGACACCGGGCTGGCGTCGGCGGCCAGGTCCGGTACGGCGGACACGGGCGCGCCGAGCAGTTGCGCCTCGCGGGAGTCGGGGGCGGCGGGGTCGGCGCCGGCGTCGCCGGGGAGCGCCACCAGGTCGGTCGGCGGATACCAGGCCACGACCGTGGCGATGCGGTCGCCGGTGAGGCCGAGGATCGCGGCCAGCTGACCGCCCGCCGACTCGCCCCACGCGGCGATGCGGGCGCCGTCGACGCCGAGCTCGCCGGCACGGGTGCGCAGCCAGCGCACCGCGGCCTCGGCGTCGTCGCGCTGCGCCGGCCAGTGCGCCTCACCGGAGAGCCGGTAGTCGATGGAGGCCACGGCCACACCACTCGCGGCGACGCGTTCGAACGGTGACGGTACGGCCGCGCGGAAGGCGGGACCGGCGGAGTGGCGGCTGCCCACGCGCCAGCCGCCGCCGTGCAGGAAGACCACGACGGGCGGCGGCGCGGACGTGCCGGGCGGCAGGTAGAGGTCGAGCTCCAGCGGCCGGACGCCGGGTTGCGAGGCGTACGGGACGCCGTGCAGCACCCGTACGCCGTCGGCTCCGGCGACCGCTGCGGGCAGCGGCGCCTCGTGGGCCGGGGCGGTCACGGGGTTTCGGCCTCGGGCCACTCGAAGCCGGGCAGGAAGCGCATGTTGTGGGCCCGCGCCGCCGCCTGCATGCGCGGCATGTCCGGCACGAACGGCGGCGACTGCATGTCGACGGTGTCCGCCGGCGTGCCCATCTGCTGGAAGAACCGCTCGAACCCGCCGGTCGCCGCGCCCAGGATGCGCGCCGCGGCCTCCACCCGGTACGCGTGCGCCGCCCCGGCCGGCACGAACCCGAAGTCGCCCTCGCCGAGCAGCCGGGACGTCTTCTCGCCGTCGGGCAGCTGCACGTACACCCGGACCCGGCCCTCGACGATGTAGAACGTCTCGTGCGTGTCGTCGTGGGCGTGGGCCGGGATGACGTCGCCGGTCGGGCAGTTGGCCACGAACATGCCGAACTGCCCGCCGGTCTCGTCGCCGCTGAGCATCACCGTGAACGTGTCGGTGAACAGCTTGGCGTGCTCCCCCTCGCCCTTGCGCAGGAAGTACGGCTGCGGGCTGCCGGGCAGCACCCCGGACCACGCCGGCTTTTCCGGGCGGGCCACGTACGCGAAGCTCATGGGTTCTCCGTTCAGGCGTCGCTGCTCGGTCCACCGTGCGCCGCAGGGCCCGTCCGCGCCAGGGGGCGTGCCGTTCACCGGAAGGGAAACACCGACCGTGCGGCGCCGCCTACGGCAGGCGATCGACCACCAGCCGGCCGGCGCCGCCCGTGATCCGGTCCGCCTCGGCCCGCAGCTCCCCGGCGATGTCGCCCGCCTCGGGGAAGAGCGTGACGCTCACCTTGTCGTCGTCGTCCTGCTCCCAGACGCCCACGACCCGGCCGCCGGCCACGACGACCGGGGAGATCCAGCCCGCCGCCTTGCTGACCAGAGCGCGCCGCTGCGGCGGGACGACGTGCTCGTCCCTGGTCCCCGGCCCGAGCACGAACTGGTCGAACGCGGGGAGCAGGCGGACGCCGGGCACCGGCTCGGCGGCGGCGAGGTCGTCGACGTCCTCCGTGCGGGCGTACGCGGCGACGCCGTCCACGGACACCTCGGTGAGCACGCCGGAGGCGACGAGCGAGGCGAACCAGGCCTTCAGTGACGCCTTCTTCGAGCCGCCGCGCAGCAGCCACTGGTCGAAGGAGGCCGGCGTGGCGGGGCCGTAGGCGCCCAGATAGGCGGGGATCACGCGCTGCGCCGCCTCGCCGGGCTCGGGCAGGCCCGCCCAGCCTCCGGCCCAGGTCCGCGGGCTCGTGAAGGTGATCCGGTTGCCGTCGCTGGGTCCGTTGCACAGCAGCCCCTGCCAGGCCAGCGGCTTGAGCACCGCGCCCCAGCCGGAGCCCAGCAGCTCGGCGAGCGAGTCGTCGCCGGTGCGCCGCACGATCTCCGAGGCGAGCTGCTCGCGGGTCAGGGTCCGGCCGTCCAGGGCCTCGCGGGTGGCGTCGGCGATGGCGGCGATCTGGCCGGCGGTGGCGAACGTCTTCTGCCAGGACGCCTTCTCCCAGGTGCGGGCGGCCGCCACGAGGCTCAGGCAGTCGGGGGCGGCCGCCACCGTCAGCAGGTGCAGGGTGCCGCGCATCGCCCACACCTTGATGAGCTTGCGGCGGTCGAGCGCCTTGGCGGCCTCACCCCGCACGGGTGCCGGCAGGCGTGCCGCGATCGCCTGGTCGGCCGCCGAGGCGACCTGCGCCTGGACCCCGCACAACCGCCCGACGATGCTCTCGGCGGTCGTGCCCTCCGGCCGGTCGAGGTGCTGCCGCCGCATCCGCCACGACAGCACCCGATCCCAGGTCAGCTCCACCATGCTGCTCCCTCCGGCGACCCGACACCCCAGGCTATCGGCCGCGCCGGGGAGGCACTTCGCGGAGCGCGGCGTCCAGGCGGGGATAGACCCGGCGGGCGTTGTGCTCGTAGACCTGCTGCCGCTGCTCGGTCGTGAGCGGCAGGGCTTCCACGTACCGCCGGGTGTCGTCGAAGTGGTGGCCGGTGCGCGGGTCGATGCCGCGCACGGCGCCGACCATCTCGGAGCCGAACAGGATGGCGCCGGAGTCGATGACGTCGAACAGCAGGTCGATGCCGGGCTGGTGGTAGACGCAGGTGTCGAAGAAGACGTTGCCCAGCACCGACTCCTCGAGCGGCGGGCGGCCGAGCATGTCGGCGAGACCGCGGAAGCGGCCCCAGTGGTACGGCACCGCTCCCCCGCCGTGCGGGACGACGAAGCGCAGCCCGGGGAACTGCTCGAACAGGTCGCCCTGCAGGAACTGCATGAACGCGGTGGTGTCGGCGTTGAGGTAGTGCGATCCGGTGGCGTGGAAGCTGGGGTTGGTCACCGCCGACACGTGCACCATGGCGGGCACGTCCAGCTCCACCATGGCCTCGTAGAACGGATACCAGCCGGGGTCGGTCAGCGGCGGCGCCGTCCAGTGGCCGCCGCTGGGGTCGGGGTTGAGGTTGCAGCCGACGAAGCCCAGTTCGAGCACGCAGCGGCGCAGCTCGGCGACCGAGTGCGCGATCGGGACGCCGGGCGACTGCGGCAGCTGGCAGACGCCGATGAAGCTGCGCGGGTACAGCTGCACGACCCGGGCGATCAGGTCGTTGCTCGCGCGGGCCCAGGCGGCGCTGACGCTCCCGTCGCCGATGTGGTGGCCCATCGCCGAGGCGCGCGGGGAGAAGATCGTCAGGTCGATGCCGCGCTCGGCCATCAGCCGCAGCTGGCTGCCCTCGATCGACTCGCGGATTTCGTCGTCCGGGATCCGCGGGTACGGCGGCGGCGCGGTTCCGGCCTCGAACGCCGCCACCTGCGCGTCGCGCCAGGCGGTGTGGGCGGGCGGCGCCGTCGTGTAATGGCCGTGGCAGTCGATGATCATGTGTGTGGTCCCCCGTCCCGCAGCTCGATGAGCAGGTCCCGCGCGGCGGCGGCCACGCGCGGCTGGACGCCGAGCTCGCGCAGCTGGTCGGCGGCGGCACTCATCTCGTCGGCGCGGCGCCGGGCGTGCCGGTGGGTGCCGTCGACCAGCCGGTCGATCGTGCGGGCGTCGAACCCGGCCAGCTCGGCGGCGATGTTCGCGCGCAGCCAGTCCGCGCAGCCGGCCGCCTCCGCCCCGGCGAGGGCCTCCACGACCGCGGCCGCCAGTCCCTTGTAGAAGACGCTGCGCAGCAGTTTGCGCGAGATCGCCTCGCCCGCCGGACCGTCCTGGACGGTGACGTCGGCGCCCAGGCGAGCGAGGATGTCCGCGTACCGCTGCGCGCCCTCGCCCGAGACCACCATGGGGGTGCGCAGGCCCTTGCCGGGCACGGGCGCCATCAGCGCGACGTCGGCGACCCGCACGTCGTGCCCGGCCAGCCGGTCGACCAGGGCGGTCTTCACGTGCGGGGCGGCGGTGTTCAGATCCGCCCAGACGGTGCCGGGCACCAGTGCCGGCAGCGACGCGGTGAGCGCCGGCAGCGCGTCGTGCGAGCTGTTCACGCTGAGCACCAGCTGGGCGTCGCGGACGGCGTCCGCGTCGCCTGCCCGCGGGTCCACGCCCGGCGGCGGCGCGACGCGCGGGTCGAAGCCGCGCACGTCGGCCCCGGCGGCGACCAGGTCGCGGGCGATCTCGCCGCCGGCCTCGCCGAGGCCGAGCACCGCGATCCGGACGCTCACGGGGCCGGATCGATGTCGACGACCGGCGTGCCGTGGGTGTGGAACGACTCGATGGTCTTCAGGCCCCAGGCCTGTCCCCTGGCGCGCTCCTCGCGGGTCCAGCTGATCGTCCGCCAGTCCGGGGCGAGGATCAGCCGGGCGCCCGCGTTGCAGAGCTCGACGCGGTTGCCGCCGGGCTCCCACACGTACAGGAAGAAGGTCTGCTGGATGGCGTGCTTGTGCGGGCCGGTCTCGATGTGCACGCCGGCGTCGAGGCAGACGTCGGCGGCGCGCAGGATCTCCTCGCGGGTGTCGGTGGCGAACGCGATGTGGTGCAGCCGGCCCCGCGTGCCGGTCCAGTCCTCGGTGTAGACCAGGTCGTAGGTCTTGTTGCCGACGTTGTACCAGATCGCCTGCGGGCTGCCGTCGTCCTTGACGATCTGCTCGGTGCACCGGGCGCCGAGCACGTCGCCCAGGAACGCCGCGGTGCCCGGCACGTCGGCGGTCAGGTAGTTGACGTGGTCGAGGCGGCGCAGGTTCGCGCCGCGTCCCGGATAGGCGGCGGCCTGGTTCTTCAGCGCCGGCCGGTCGGTGTCGTCGGCGCGGTACCAGTCGACGTCCCAGTAGAGGCCGAACTCGTGGCCGTCCGGGTCGGTGAACAGAGCAACCTCGCCGAGGCCGGGAACGTCCTTGACCGTACGGGTGCTGCCGGCCGCGGTCCGCAGGCGCTCGAGGGCCTGCGGGCTCGCCGCGCGCAGATACGTGCGGCCGATGCCCGCCGCGTCGTGCTGCACCAGGCGTACTGTCCAGGACTGGTAGTCGTCCCAGGTGTGCAGATAAACCGAGGCGTCGTCGCGGCGCACCTCGCGCAGGCCCATCAGCCGGACGAAGAAGTCGGCGGACTCGTCGAGCACCGGGGTGCGCAGCTCGATCGGGCCCACGTGGGCGATGTCGCGGCGGCGTTCGGGGTCGTGGCTCATCGCGCTGCCTCTCGGGTTCTCGGCCACACCAGGCCGTCGGACAACTTGCGGGCGGTACGCACGACGGCGCTGCTGCGCAGGCGGGCCTCCGGGCCGTCGCCGTCCAGCTCGACCGACACGTCGAAGGTGCCGGTGGGATGCTCGATGCGGACCAAGGAACCGTCCACCTCGGACGAGCCTGCGGCGCGTACCGCGACGGCGACCGAGACCCCGCCCAGCACGCCGATGGCGGCGTGCACGCGGCGCGGGATGAAGGTGCGCGTGGTGACCGTGCCGCCGTGCCGGGGCGGCGACACGATGCTGACCTTGGGGACCGTCAGATCCCGGACGTCGCCCAGGCCCATGGCCGGACCGGCCGCCCGGCGGATCTCCTCCACCCGGCCCCGGAGCTCGTCGTCGGCCTCCAGGGCCTCGGGCGGCTCGTCGCCGGCCAGGCCCAGATCGGCCGCCCGGACGACGACCACGGGCATGCCGGCGTCGACGCACGTGACGTCGGCGCCGGCCAGCCGGTCGTGCAGCCGCCCGGTCGGGAAGACGGGCGCGCCCGACCCGGGGAAGGCGATCTCGACCGGCGCGGCCGGGAACGGCGTGCCCGCCATCACGGTGCCGCCGTCGTAGCGGACCCGGCCGTCGGGGGTCTGCACCCGCGCGGTCGCGTACGAGACCGAGGGGTTCAGCATCCGGATGCGCACCGGCGTCGTGTCACCGGCCGGCGGGACCAGCCCGCGCTCGACGGCGAACGGCCCGACCCCGGCGAGAAGGTTGCCGCACGTCTGGGCGTCGGTGACGACCGCACGCTCGGGCACGACCTGCAGGAACAGATAGTCCACGTCGGCGTCGCCGGTGGACGGGCTCACCACCGCCACCTTGCTCGTGAGCGGGTGCCCGCCGCCGAGGCCGTCGATCTGCCGCTCGTCGGGCGAGCCCATGATGCGCAGCAGCAGGTCGTCGCGCTCGGCGGCGTCCGCGGGCAGGTCGGCGGCGAGGAAGTAGGCGCCCTTGGAGCTGCCGCCGCGCATCTGCATGCACCGCACGCCGTCGGCGTCGTGGCTCATGAGCCGCTCTCGTCCGGCAGGCGGTCCACGTAGCGGACGCCGAGCTCGGCCAGCAGCGGGCGCAGGTTGTAAAGGTCCACGCCGAGCGTCCCGGCGGCGAGCTTCTCGCGCTTGGCGGCCTCGTTCTCCAGGCGCCTCGCCGCGGCTGCGGCCACCCGGGCGCCGGCGGCCGCGGGCAGGGCGAGCACGCCGTCGTCGTCGGCGACGACGATGTCGCCGGGCCGGACGATCTGGCCCGCCGCGACGACGGGGACGTTCACCGAGCCGGGGCTGGCCTTGACCGTGCCCTGTGCGTGCACGGCCCGCGACCACACCGGGAAGCCCATCGCGCGCAGGTCGGCGAGGTCCCGCACCCCGGCGTCGATCACCAGCCCGACGACCCCGCGGGCCTGCAACGAGGTGGCCAGCAGGTCGCCGAACATGCCGTCGGTGGACGGCGACGTGGTGGTCACGACGAGCACGTCACCGGCCCGGCACACCTCCACCGCGGCGTGGATCATCAGGTTGTCCCCCGGGTGGCAGGAGACGGTGATCGCCGGGCCGGCCACCGCGACGCCGTCCTGGCGCGCCCGGATCGTGGCGTCGAGCAGCCCGATGCGGCCGGCCGCCTCGTGCGCCGTGGCCACGCCCGCGTCCCGCAGCGCTCTGACGGTGCCCGGGGCGGCCCGGTCGATCTCGCGCACGACGTAGTGATCCGCCATGCCGCTCAGTCCCGGCTCGGCGGGAGGGAATCGACAGACATGGTCAGTCCTCTCGGTCTCGGCCCACCGTAAGAGCCTGTCGACAAGATTGTCAACAATCTCTCGCGCCGCAAAGGCCCGTGCGGACGTTCCCGCAGACCTGGACCGCCGGCCGGATCCACCGCGACGGCTCGCCGATGACCGGGCCACCGTCCCGGCGGCGGCTGACGGCGAGCTTACGATGGCGCGAGGGCGGGGCCGGCGGTGGCCGCCGTCTCCGGGAGAACCGACGAGGAGTACCGACGAGATGGTGGCGCCTTCCGCCCCCGGGCAGGTCCGGCGATGAGCGACGTCTTCGACGAGCTGCGGGCGGCCATCCTGCGCGGCGAGTACGCACCCCGCCAGCGGCTCATCGAGAACGAGCTGACCGAGAGGTACGCCACCAGCCGGTTCCTGCTGCGCAACGCGCTCACCCGGCTCGCCAACGAGGGCCTGGTGGAGCTGCAGCCCAACCGCGGCGCCCGGGTCCGCGAGATCTCCGTCGGCGAGGCGATCGAGATCACCGAGATCCGCCGGTCCGTGGAGGGGCTGGTGGCGGCGCGCGCCGCGGAGCGGATCACCGACGCCGAGATCGCCGAGCTGCGCGCCCTCGGCGACCGGATGACCACGGCCGTCGAGAGCCGCGACATGCTGCGCTACTCGGAGCTCAACGCGCAGCTGCACGGCCGGGTGCGGGCGATCGCCCAGCACGCCACCGCGATCCGCATCATCGAGCAGCTCAACGGGCAGATGGTCCGCCACCAGTTCCGGCTGTCGCTGGTCCCCGGCCGCCCGTCGGTGTCCCTGCCGGAACATCTGGCGATCATCGACGCGGTCTGCGCCCGGGACCCCGAGCGGGCCGAGCAGGCGATGCGCGCCCACCTGTCCAGCGTGCTGGAGGCGCTCGCCGCCGTCGCGGCCACCCCGATCCCCTACCACGCCGGCCTGACCGCCGACCGGTAGAACACCCCCACGAATCGACGCTCAGCAATATATAGTGACGGCCATGCCCCCGTTCAGTGCTGCCCTCGGCGGCGCGGCCGCGGCGCTGGCCCTGCTCGTAGCGGGCCCCGGCCCCGCGGCCACCCCGGCGCCCACGCCCACCCCCGCGTGCCCACCGGCGTTGCCGGTCAGCGGCATCCCCTCGGCGGTGACCGCCACCAGCGTGACGATCAGCTACTCGATCCTGATGGCGCCGCCCTGCGGCTACGACCCGCCGATCACCGTCACCCTGTTCGCCGCGGCCGAGGACGCCCGGCAGTGGCAGAACCCGGTGGCCGAGGCGGTGTCCGGGCCGGAGCGCTACGGCAAGGTCGCCCTCGACGGGCTGACCCCCGACACGACGTACTGGTTCCGGTTCAGCGCCGGGGACGTCCGCGATCCCTATGCGACCGGGTCCGTGCGCACCGCGGCGCTGCCGGTCTGCACCGCGACGGCCACGATCGGCAACGCCTGGGCCGGCGGCTTCGTCGCCACCATCACCGTGCGCAACGTGAACGCCGAGCCGCTCGACGCGTGGCGGGTCTCCTGGCGCTGGGCAGGTGACGAGCGCCTCCAGACCCTGTGGAACGGAGTGGCCGAGCAGGACGGGGCCGCCGTCACGGTGCGCAACGCCTCGTACAACGGCGCCGTGCCGCCCGGCGGATCGGCCACCTTCGGCATGCTCGTCGCGACCGGCACGCCGCCCGGGGATTTCGTCCTCGCCTGCGATCGCTGAACCCTGTCGGATCGGCTGCCGCCCGTTCGTAGTGGGGGCACAGACCGACAAGGAGGCACGACGATGACTGCTGTCTACACGTGGGACGTCTTCTCCACCCTCGACGGCTACGGCTCGTACGCCGAGGGCGCCGACTGGGGCGGCTACTGGAGCAAGCAGGGCCCCGAGCTCCTCGAGCACCGCGCCGCCCTGTTCGACACCGAGCAGCGGATGGTCTACGGCGCGACCACCTTCCGGGAGATGGCCGAGATCATGACCTCGGGCGCCGACCTGAACGCGCTCGACGAGTGGAACGTCCGGACGATGCGCGCGCCCGCGACGGTCATCTCGTCCACGCTGACCGACACGCTGGGCTGGCCCGACGCGACCATCGCCGGCGGCGACGCCGTGGACGTCGTGACCCGCCTCAAGCGCGAGTCGGACGTGCCGCTGCGCTCGCAGGCGAGCCTGTCGCTCAACCGCGCGCTGATGGCCGCCGGCCTGGTCGACCGCCTGCAGCTGACGATTTTCCCCGTCATCTCCGGCCGCAGCGGCACCAGCCCCGTCCTGCGCGGCGCCGAGGACTTCGACCTGGAGCTGCTGGAGAGCCGCACCCTCGACGGCCGCACCCAGGAGCTCGTCTACCGCCCCGCCCTCCACCGCCACGGCCGGGAAGCGTCTCCGGGTGGCTGAGCGGACGCTGAGCGTCGGATTTCCGTCAGCCGGTGGCGTGCGAGGGTCTGGTAGTCACGGGAAAGGGCGCGACGACGGGAGGAGTCCGACGTGGATCTGGGGATTGCGCTGCCGACATCGGGGCCGCTGGCCTCCGTGGGAAACATCGCCCGGGTGGCTCGCGAGGCGGAGCAGCTCGGCTATGCGGCCGTGTGGACGTACGAGCGGCTGCTGCGGCCGATGGCGCCGATCCTGCCCGGGCCGGACGGCAAGGTGCATCGGCTGCCGGAGTACTACCGGGAGACGTACGAGCCGCTCGAGACGCTGAGCTACGTCGCGGCGCTGACCGAGCGGATCAAGCTGGGCACCAGCGTGGTCGATGCGCTGTACCACCCGCCGGTCGTGCTGGCCCGGCAGTACGCGACGCTCGACCGGCTGAGCAACGGCCGCGCCATCGCGGGGATCGGGCAGGGCTGGATGCCGCAGGAGTTCGCCACCGCCAACGTGCCGCTGCAGCGCCGCGGCGCGGGCTTCGACGAGTTCGTGGCGGCGATGCGGGCCTGTTGGGGACCGGACCCGGTGGCGTACGAGGGCCGGTTCTACGGGATCGAGGCGTCCGAGATCAACCCGAAGCCGGTGCAGGCGCGGCTGCCCGTGCTGGTCGGCTCCAACTCCGACGCCGGCCACCGGCGCGCGGCCCGGTTCGCCGACGGCATCAACCCGATCGCGTTCACGTACGAGCAGGTGGTGGCCGCTGCGGCGACCTTCCGGGAGGCGGCCGCCGAGCACGGGCGCGACCCGGCCGTGCTGACCGTGGCCGTGCGCGCGAACGTGCCCGTCACCACCGGCCCGCTGGGCGACGGCCGCCCGTACCTGGGCGGATCGCCGGCCGAGATCACCGAGGACCTCAAGCGGCTGGCCGAGGCCGGCGTCGACCACGTGCTGTTCGCGAACCACGAGCAGGACGACCTCGACGAGTACCTGGGCCTGATGGCCGACCTGCAGGCACGCCACACCCAGGCGTAGTGACCAGGACCGTTGCCGGTCGGCTCGGCCACGGAAGTTTTTCCGCCGGACCGCAGCGGATGTCGTGGCCGGGTCGTCATATGGGGTGACTGTCCCGCCGACTCCGGAGGATCACGTTGGGCGGCAACGATCGCGACTTCAGTGACTTCGTCACCGGAGCCGGCCCGGCGCTGCTGAAATCGGCGCGCCTGCTCACCGGGGACTGGCACCTCGGTGAGGACCTGGTGCAGACCGCGCTCGTGCAGGTCTACCGGCGGTGGAACCGGCACGCGGAGTGGGACTCGCCGCTGGCCTACACCCGGACGGTCATGGTCAACACCTTCTGCACCTGGCGGCGGCGACGCTGGCACCGCGAGGTGGCCACGGCCGCGCCCGTGCCGCCCGCCGCCCCGGACGCCGCCGACCGGGTGGCGGCCTCCGACGCGCTCGCGCGGGCGCTCGACCGCCTGGACCGGCGCCAGCGGGCGGTGATCGTGCTGCGGTACTTCGACGAGTTGTCGGTCGCGGAGACCGCTGCCGTCCTGCGCTGCCCGCCGGGCACCGTCACCAGCATCGCGTCGCGCGCGCTGGAGAAACTGCGCCGCGAGGCCACCGGATGGACCACCCGCGAACTGGAGGACCGGCGATGAACCCGCTCGAGGACGACCTGCGCCGGGGACTGCGGGCGCTCACCGACGACCCGCCGCCGATGACCGGCCTGCACGAGCCGGTGGTGCGCCGCGCCCGAGCCGCCCGCATCCGTACGACCGTGGCCTCTTGCGCCGCCGGGGTCGCGGTGGTGGCCGCCGCGGCGCTCGTCTGGCCCGCCTCCGAGGCGAGCCCGCCGCCCGTCGCCGGCACCGGGGACGCCCGGCCCGGCGTCGTCGCGGGGACCCCGTACCCCCATCGGCTGTACGTGCACTGCGGCATCCGGTACGCCCGCTTCGACGACCGGTGGTGGCAGGCGGCGCCGCCGCGCGAGGCGCCCTCCGCTCCGGCCGGCGAGGACGGGAACTACCTGACCGGCACGATGACGTTGACGGATGCCGGTCACGCGTCGTTCCGGGGCGGCGAGCCGGCGCTGACGGTGGAGTTCACGCCGTATCCCGGCGAGCCGGCGCCGTGCGACTGACCGGGGACGGCGCAGGGGCCCGCGAAGGATCGCGGGCCCCTGCTGCGGGTTCGGTCAGAACGACGCGTAGATGTCGCGGATCAGGGAGAAGTCGTTCGCGTTCGGGCGGGACGGGGTGTAGTCGCCGCTGACCAGGCAGCTGCCCGTGGAGGAGTTGTGGCCCATGCCGAGCGCGTGGCCGAGCTCGTGGCAGGCCGTCTTCCGCTTGCGGGCCGCGCTCGTCGAGTAGGAGTCGTTGAACCACACCCACACGGAGCCGTCGACGAAGTTGCGGGAGCTGGTGTTGTAGCTGTAGTCGGTCTGCCCGACCCAGCCGGTCGTGCCGAAGCTGTCGTTGTAGACGTGGACGCAGTGGATGCCCGAGGTGGTGGGGCAGTTGGCCCAGCGGTACCAGCTGTCGACGCCCTGGGCCTCGTTCCAGACCGGCACGGCCGCGGTGACCGGCCACGCCGAGCTGGTGTGGTCGGTGAAGTAGATCTGCGGGTGGTTGTGGCCGTTGCGCGCCCAGTGGATCTGCGGGCACTGGATCGTCGTCGCGTTGCCCCAGGTGCAGGTGTTGATCGACATGGTCCGGGGCGCGCCCGGGTCGCGCAGGCCGGCGACACCGGCCTTCTTGAGCCTGGCGTGCAGCTGCTTCGCGGTCACGCCGGGCGCCGCCTGGAAGACCTTGACCCTGGTGATGTCACCGGAGGTCGTGACCGAGGTGACCTCCGCCTCGCCGCCGGCCGGTTCCGCCTCGGGACGCACCGTGCTGGTCGGCGCGAGCGGCGGCTTGACGTCCGGCACCGCGGGCTTGCCCGGTCCGGCTGTCGTCGCCGGCGCGCCCGGCGTGAGCGGGTCGGCCGACGCGGCCGGGATCCCGACGGCCAGGCTCAGCACCAGCCCCACGCCGCCGGCGATGGTCGCCGCCAGTCCTGCTGACTTCCTCATGTCTCCCCCATCCGGTCCACTATGGATCGTGCGACGACCATAGCAATAGCCGATCGTCGATGGGTGCCGGAATGCCGACAGGCCAAGGGACACACGGCGGCGCGCGGAGGGCGTATGGACGTTCACCGGCTGCCGGTGGGCGAGGAACCGACGTCCGGGCGGAACGGTTCCGGCGCCGGGCCCTCGCCGAAGAAGTGGGCGAGGGCCGCGACGACCCGCTCGGCGGCGCGGCCGTCGCCGTACGGGTTCACCGCGTTCGCCATGCGCCGGTACGCGGCGGAGTCGTGCAGCAGCGTGCGCACCACCGGGACGATGACCGCGGGGTCGGTGCCGACCAGCAGCGCGGTGCGCGCGTCCACCCCTTCGGGGCGCTCGGTCGTGTCCCGCATGACCAGCACCGGCTTGCCGAGGCTGGGGCCCTCCTCCTGGATGCCGCCGGAGTCGGTGAGGATGAGGTCGCTGCGGTACATCAGGCGGCTGAACCCGGCGTAGTCGAGCGGCTCGACGACCAGGACGTTGGGCCGGCCCTCGAGCGCGGGCAGCAGCGCCCGGCGTACCTCCGGGTTGCGGTGCACGGGAAGGACGATGCGCAGCTGCGGCTCGGCCGCGGCGAGCTCGGCCAGCGCCGCGCCCACCTGGCGCAGCGGCCGGCCCCACGACTCGCGCCGGTGCGCGGTGACGAGCAGCACGGGCCCCTCGTCGCGGTCCAGGACGTCCAGCGCGGGATCGCCGTACCCGTGGCAGTTGTCGACCGCCCACAGCAGCGCGTCGATGACCGTGTTGCCGGTGACGACGACGGAGTCCGCCGGCACGTTCTCCGCCACGAGGTTCCCGGCGGACGTGGGCGTGGGCGCCAGGTGCAGGTCGGTGAGCGTGGCGATGAGCCGGCGGTTGGCCTCCTCCGGGTACGGCGCCCGGATGTCGCCGGTCCGCAGGCCCGCCTCGAGGTGGGCCACCGGCCGGCGCTCGTAGAACGCGGCGAGCGCGGCGGAGAACGCGGTCGTGGTGTCGCCCTGCACCAGCACGATGCCGGGCTGCAGCCGGCGCAGCACCGGGCCCAGCTCCGCCAGCAGGTGCTGGGTCATGCCGGGCAGGGTCTGCCCGGGGCGCAGCATGTCGAGGTCCACGTCGGGGACGATGTCGAACAGCTTGATGACCTGGTCGAGCATGTGCCGGTGCTGCGCGGTGGCGACGGTGACGAGGTCGAACCGGCCGTCGGCGCGCAGCGCCTGGATGACCGGGGCGACCTTGATGGCTTCGGGCCGGGTGCCGTAAACGGCCATGATCCGGTGCACGGGGAGTCCTTTCGGCGGGCAGCGGGCAGCCTCAGGTGCGGGCGGACGGCACGGTGGCGGGCTGGTCGGGGATGCGGAGGGTCTTGGCCCAGCTGCCGTCGCGGCGCAGGAGCCGGGCGGTCGCGCGCCAGCCCACGGGCAGCCAAAGGTAGGCGTAGACGGAGAACAGGAGCGCGTAGTACAGCGACTGCGGCAACGTCACGTCGTCGGTCGAGCGCCTGCAGGCACGCCAGTAGATGGTGCCGATCAGCGGGATCACGCCGAACACCAGCAGGTACCACCAGAGCAGCAGGCCGTGGTGGGCCAGGAAGCCGTCGACGGTCTCGTCGAAGCGGGTGACCAGCACGTACGCCTGGCGCGGGAGGTAGGCGACCAGGGACAGGGTGATGAGCAGCACCGTGATCGGCGAGACCAGGTAGACCATCAGGTCGACGGTGCGGCCGGCGGAGAGCCGCCCGCAGCCCAGCAGCTCCGGGATCCGGTACCAGCACTGAAGATGGCCCTGGTACCACCGGGTGCGCTGGCGGGCCAGCGGGCGCAGGGTGGCCAGGCCCTCCTGGCTGACGTACGTCGCCGGGGTGAACCCGGTGCGCCAGCCGCGCGCCTGCAACCGCAGCCCCATGTCGAGGTCCTCGGTGAGGAAGTGCGTCCACGGGTCGTCGCCGAGGCACCGCAGCGCGGACAGCCGCACGAACTGCCCGTTGCCGCCGAGCCCGGCGTTGCCCCAGCGGTGCCGGGCACGCTGGAAGATCTCGGTGAAGACCAGGAACTCCATGTCCTGCATGCGGGCCAGCCGGCCGGAGGCGCGGTTGTACATCCGGACGCCGACCTGCACGGCCCCGGTCCGCGGATCGCCGAACAGCGGCGCCACGGTGGCCGGGCCGTCCGGCTGCAACCGCCCGTCCGCGTCGACCACGACGACCAGGATGTGGTCGTCGTCGTAGCCGGACGCGCCGGCCGGCGGCACCGAGCGCAGGTGGTGGTACGCCGCGTTGAGGGCCGCGCCCTTGCCCTTGCGCGCATCCGGGGCCCGCCGGCGCAGCAGGCGGACGCGCGGGTCGCGCTCGGCGTACCGGGTGACGATCGCGGCGGTGGCGTCGTCCGAGCCGTCGTCGACCACCAGCACGCTCACGGCGCGGCCGGGCAGCGCGAGCAGCCGGTCCAGGCTGGCGGCGATCACCAGTTCCTCGTTGAGGCAGGGCACCACGAACACGAACAGGAAGTCGTCCGCGGTGGCCGCCGGCGGGCCCGCGGCGTATTTGCGGTGGCGCTCGGCGGCCAGCGCCAGCACGCCGTACACCAGGAAGGACAGGATCGGCAGGAACGGGATGACGGCGGCGAAGCGGAGCATCCAGATCATCGTTCCTCCGGTGCCGGGTCGGGTCGGGTCACGTCCACCACCGGCGGACGACGGCCTCGGCGGCCTTGCCGCGAGGGGAATAGCCGAGCGGGTCGGTGGTCCGCGCCGGCGGCACGTCCCAGCACCACCAGAACACCCCGGCCCACCAGGGCTGGTCGCTGAGCGCGGCGAGCAGGGCCTCGTACGCCGCGGCCTGCTCGGCCTGATCCGGTGTGCGGCCCGTGGTCCAGTCCCAGGGCGCGGTCGTGCTGCCCCGGCGGCTGGTGTAGCCGGCCTCGGTGAACAGGACCGGACGCCCGGTGCGGGCGCTCAGCGCCGCGAGCTCGCGCACCACCGGCTCCCACGCCCGGCGCAGGACGTCCGCGTCGGTGGTGGGACGGTCGCCGAGCTCCCAGTACGCGTCGATGCCGATCAGGTCGACGGCGTGCCAGAAGCCGACCTGCCGGTACTCGTCGAAGTTCGCGGCGTACATCAGGCGGCCGCCGTAGCGGGAGCGGACCGCCTCGATGACCCGCAGCCAGCGGGCGCGGTCGCCGGAGACGCCGGCGAGCTCGGTGCCCACCGCGAACTCGGCCACGTCCAGCCGCGCCGCCAGGTCGGCGTAGTGGCCGATGAAGGCGGTGTACGACGCGAACCACGCCGCGGGGTCGGCCGGGCGGATGGTGCCGCGGTATCCGGCGTCGTCCAGATCGAGCAGCGGCTTCAGCAGCACCTGCAGACCGGCGCGGTGCGCGGCCGCGACGATGTGCTCGAGGGCCGCGTCGGTCGGCGTGTCCGCCGACGCGGCGATCGTGGCGCCGCGAGTGCCGTGCTGGTACCAGGTCGGGTTGAACTGCACCCAGCGGGCGCCGGTCGCCGCGATCTCGTGCAGATGCCGTACGGCCTGAGGGCTGCGGTAGCCGTCGGCCGTGTACGTCGGCAGGGCGAAGCCGCGGTGCCGCGTGTCGTCGCGGACGAGCCCGGCCGTCAGCGTCACGGCGGTCACCACGCCGCCCGCGACGACGGCCGCCGCCAGGCCGCGCCTCACGACGCCACCAGATCCGCCGGGGACACGAACGTGTAGCCCATCGCGCGCAGGCCGTCCACGAGCCGCGGCAGCTCGCCGACGCCGAGGAACGGGTGGTAGAAGAAGCTCGCCACGCCGTCGCGCACGACGAGGTTGGCCCGGGCGGCGTCCAGCATGCCCGGGATCGAGTCGCCGGTGCTCGTGACGTAGTTCAGGTTCTCCGGCAGCACCGTCGCGCCGTAGACGTCCCGGACGGCGTACGGGAAGAACTGCCATTCCCGCCCGGCGTCGGGGATCGGCTGCCGCGACAGCAGCCCGGGGAAGTACAGGGAACGCTCGTAGCGGTACGGGAACCGGGAGCCCGCGGCGGCGTAGGCCGACGGCGACGCCATGTAGTGCGGGAACTCGAAGATGGAGGGTCGCGGCAGGCCGGCCCGGCGCAGCTCCTCGAGGCCCCGGTCGATACGCCCGAGCGCCCAGTCCGTGGAGTCCTCGGCCACCGGCCCGTCCAGCACGCACGACTGGTGACGGGCGTCGAGGTGGCACCGGTAGAACTCGGCGTCCTCGCCGCTGAGCCCGTCGCCCGGGTTGGCCGCGTCGGCGTACTGGTGGGTGTAGCCGTGCATCAGCACGGTGCCGCCGGACGCGGCCGCATGCCGCAGCGCCTCGACCAGCAGCGGGCGCTCGGACAGCCGGATCGTCGCGTCCCCCGCCTTTCCGTTCGGGTCGCGGTGGACAGGGAAGACGCCGACGCTGAACGGGATGCCCTGGCCGTGCAGGTAGTCGGTCACCGCCCGAAGCTGTGCGGGATCGGCGGCCGGTCCGACGTCCTCGAGCCGGATCAGCGCCCGGTGCCGCTGCGCCGTGCCGGGCGCCAGCGCCTCGAACAGCAGATCGGCGAACGCCACGTAGCGGTCGTTGTCCGCGGCGATGTACGGCAGCGGGTTCTCGGCGACGTGCAGGAGGTTGCCCGACCGGACCGCCCACGGCAGCGAGTCGCCGTCCGTGCGCACCGCGGTGCCCAGCACGGTGGCCCGGCCGGCGTCGGTGATCCGGACGCGGGTGATGCCGATGTCCGCGGCCCAGCTCATCGGCAGCGCCGTGCCCTTGTAGTCCACCCGCGCGAACGGGCCCGCCTGCGTGCCCTGCGGGACGAAGCCGTACCGGCGGGTCCATCCGGCGCCGCCGCGGGAGCTCAGCTGTCCGATGTCCCCGCCGACCCACATCACCGGGCGGGAGGTGCGCAGCACGTCGTCGAGGAACGCCGGAGGCGGGGCCGCGCCGGCCGGTCCGTCCACGTAGAACACCGCGTTGTACGCCGCCACCTCGCCGGTCCGGTACGTCGCCACCGGCCGGGCCGTCCAGCCTCCGAAATGCGAGACCAGGTTCGCCAGCTTCGTCGCGCTCACCTCGGCCGCGCCGCCGTAGAGCACCAGCGTGCGGGTCGCCGTCCTCAGCCCGGCGCCGCTCGCCCCGCCGTTCGCGTACCGCAGGGGCAGACCGGTCGCCGCCGGATAGATCCAATTCGGTCGCGCGAGGCCACCGGCGGACGCCGTACGCGGCTCCGCATCGGCGCCGCCGCGAAAGGATTGCGGCACGAAGACCACTGTTGCCAGCGCGACAACAAGAAGGGAAGAAAAGGAGAACACCGCCGCCGAATGGCGCGCCCCCTTCGGCCGCCTCAGGCGGAAAACCACGCCCGCCACAATCAGCACCGCCACGAATGCGGCGAACACCGCCATGGCCGCCCCGGCGAGAAACCAGAGCACCTCGAGAACCGTGGTGAGCAGGGTGGATGTGCCGCCTACCGACGGCGAGGCGATCATGTGCGAGGTCGCGGAGACGCCCAGGGCACTCCCCGCGAACCCGGCCGGTCGAAGCTCACTGGCCGCACTCCCAGCAAAAGGTGGACGGTGGCTGGTGACGCAACCGAAATGGCGTGCCGCCCTCGGGTGCCACCGACGAGGAACCCTACCCGGCATTGGCAAGCGTGAATAGATGTGTTCCCGCGAACCGGGACTCCGTATTGCGCACGAATCGGTCGCCGTCGGCCCATACCCGCCACCGGCCGCAAGATCTGTCAGACGTGCTTACCAATAATGACGTCTGTCGATCTATAAATGTCGGACAGAATGGGGTCGCCGGCTACGCGCCCGTGTCCCGATGCCTCACCAACGTCGTAGCGGCGACCTGTCACCCACGAGCCAGAGATGCCCGTACGGATCGAAGAAACCGCCCTGCCGATGCGTTCCCCACGGCATCTCGTGGTCGCGGACCGGATCGTGATACTCCGCCCCCGCCGCCGCGGCGCAGTCGGCGAACGAGTCCGGGTCGTCCACGAAGACCTCGACCCGTGCCGTCGTGGTGCCCACCTCCGCCGGGCTCGCCCAGCGATTCGCCTCCGGCTGGGCCAGGAAGAACGGCGCCCCGCCGATCTCCAGGCCGATCACCGAGCCGAGATTCCACAGCTCGGTAGCGCCGAGAGCGCGTTGATACCAGGCGGACGCCGCGGGAGCGTCCGGCACCGCGAGCATCACGGAGATGACGGTCACCGGCCGGACGATACGCGCCGGAAACCCCGCCCGCAGTCCTGCGCCGCTGACGGTCAGAGCGCCTTCG
Organism: Actinoplanes sp. URMC 104; assembly: GCF_051386375.1. Lineage (NCBI taxonomy): Bacteria > Bacillati > Actinomycetota > Actinomycetes > Micromonosporales > Micromonosporaceae > Actinoplanes > Actinoplanes sp. URMC 104. Next base: position 1,338,101 of record NZ_JBPQTO010000011.1, read on the forward strand.
CGAGGTTGCGGCCGCGCTCGCTGTAGCCCAGCTGCTCGTAGAGGCTCCGCGCACCGGGGTTGTGGGCGAACACGTGCAGCCCGATGCTCGTCACGCCGTTCTCCCGGCACCACCGCTCGCCCGCGACCATGATGGCCCGGCCGTAGCCGTTGCGTCGCAGGCTCTCCTCCACCCCGAGGTTGTGCACGAACGCGCTGCGGCCGCTCGCCTTGTCGACGACCTTCAGCCAGAGGAACCCGACCCGCCGGTCGCCGTCGTACGCGTGCCACAGGTGGTTGCCGGCGGAGTCCGCGCCTTCGGGCAGGAGCCGCGCGAACGTCTCGGCGGCCTCCTCCGCCGCGGCCTCGACGGGCACTCCGGTCCTGGCGACGCTCCGCGCGTAGTGCGCCTCGGCTTCCTCGCGCCACCGTCCGAACTGTTCCGCGCTCATCGGCTCGAGCCGCACCTCCACCATGGCGCCATCCTAGGACCCGCCCTGAGTACGACGGTCAGGCGCGAAGAGGGCGCGGAGAGCGCGTGGGGCGGGGCGAGGAGACCGGGTGGGGTGGCACGGAGAGCGGGTGGGGTGGCGCTGAGAGCGAGTGGGGTGGGCGCGTGGGGCGGGGCGCGGAGAGCGCGTGGGGTGGACGGGTGGGCGCGAGGGGCAGGCGCGGAGAGCCAGCGGGGCGCGGAGAGCGCGTGGGGTGGACGGGTGGGCGCGAGGGGCAGGCGCGGAGAGCCAGCGGGGCGCGACGGACGCGAAGGGCACGATGGGCGCGGCCGGCGCGGCCGGCGCAGCGCGTGGGGTGGGCGCGGTGGGCGCGTGGGGCAGGGCGCGGAGAACGCGTGGGGTGCACGGGTGGGCGCGAGGGGCAGGCGCGGAGAGCCAGCGGGACGCGAAGGGCACGATGGGCGCGGCCCGCGCGGCCGGCGCAGCGCGTGGGGTGGGCGCGGTGGGCGCGTGGGGCAGGGCGCGGAGAACGCGTGGGGTGCACGGGTGGGCGCGAGGGGCAGGCGCGGAGAGCCAGCGGGACGGGACGGACGCGAAGGGCGCGGCCCGCGCGGCGGGCGCAGCGGGTGGGGTGGGCGCGGCGGGCGCGGCTTGTGGGGTGAGCGCGGCGGGCGCGGCCTGTGGGGTGTGCGCGGCGGGTGGGATTGCCGCCGTGGGCGCGGCGGGCGCGGCGGGCGCGGCGGGCGCGGCGGGCGCGGCGGGCGCGGCGGGCGCGGCGGAGACTACTGCCCGGCGCGAGGACCGGCGGCCGGCGACTCGACCGCGACCTGCACGTCGCCCACTCGGGCGCCGCCGCAGGGCTCACCCGGCGGCGCGCGGGGAGCCGGTCACGCTGGATGCCCCACGAATTCCGAGAGGCTCCACGCCGAGCTCACCGCTCGTTCCCACGCAGCTCGACAGAGATCACAGGTGGGTGAGTGGGAACCGGGTGGTGGTCAGCTGCTCGGAGAGCGTCCACAGACGAGCGGCTAGCTGCTCGTCGCGGGCGGTGGCGGAACGGTTGATGAGCTCGGGCGCGCCGCGCATGTGGGCGAAACGGCTGGGGCCGGTGAAGCTGTCGCCGGGCAGGTCGGCCACGGCGGCGTAGAGGACGGGCAGGGCGCCCTCCTCGGGGCTCTGGCCGAGCAGGCGGACCAGCAGCCTGGTGACCGCGCCGGATTCGGCGTAGATGTCGCTGCGGACCAGGCCGGGGTGGGCCGCCAGCGCACGTACCTGGGATCCCGCGGCGTTCAGGCGGCGCTGCAGCTCGGCGGTGAACAGCAGGTTGGCCAGCTTGGACCGGTTGTAGGCCTGCGCCTCGCGGTAGGGCCGCCGCTCGCCCTGCGGGTCCTCGAGGTCGAGGCGGCCCATCCGCTCGGCCTGCGATGACAGGTTCACGACCCGGCCGGTGACGTGCTCCAGCAGCAGGTTGGTCAGCGCGAACGGCCCGAGGTGGTTGGTGCCGAACTGCAGCTCGAAACCGTCGGCCGTACGGCGCAGGTCCGGCACGGAGACGCCGGCGTTGTTGATCAGCAGGTCGATCGGTCCGGCCCAGCCGCCGGCGAAGGCCCGCACCGAGGACAGGTCGGCGAGGTCGAGCTCGCGCACCTCGGTGTCGCCGGGGATCGTCCGGGCGACGTCCCGGCCCTTGCCGGTGTTGCGCACGGCGAGCACGACCCGGGCCCCGGCGCCGGCCAGCGTGCGGGCCGTGGCGAGGCCGACGCCGGAGGTGGCTCCGGTCACGATCGCGGTCCGGCCGCTCAGGTCGGGCAGGTCGGCGGCGGTGAAGTCGGCCATGAGGGAGAGCTCCGTTCGGCAGCGGTGATTGCACTCAGTGGCATCACCGTACATCCGTGATGCCACTGAGTGCAATCACGTAGGCTGGCGCCATGGCGAGATGGGAACCGGGGGCGTACGACCGCCTGCGCGAGGCGGCGCTGACGCTCTTCGACGAGCAGGGCTTCGAGAAGACGACCGTCGCCCACATCGCCGAGCGGGCCGGCCTGAACCGGCGGACGTTCTTCCACCACTTCGCCGACAAGCGCGAGGTGGTCTTCGCCGGCCAGGACGCCTCCGACGAGCTGATCACCGGCGAGATCCGCGCCCAGCCGCCGGCGGTGGACCCGCTGCACGCCGCCGTGGCCGGGCTCGTCCGGGCCGCCGACACGATCTACGAGCAGTACCGCGAGGGTGCGGTGCTGCTGGGCCGCGTCATCGCCGCGAGCCCCGAGCTGCAGGAGCGTGAGCTGGCCAAACGTGCCACGCTGGCGGCCGGGATGGCCGCCGCGCTGCGCGAGCGCGGCACGTCCGAGGCGGCCGCGGAGGTCGCGGCGTGGACGGCGGTCGCGGTGTTCTTCGTCGCGCGCAACCGCTGGAACCAGCCCGGCAACGAGCGCACGCTGGCCGAGCACATCACCGCGACGCTGGCGGAGTTCCTCGCGTCCTAGCCGGCCGGGCAGGGCGGCGCGACGAACCCGCGGTGGGTGCCGCGCGTCCAGCGGCAGCCGAACGCCGGGTCGGCCACGGCGCGGCGGTTCAGGATCGCGTCGCCGGCCGGGCGGCGACCGGTGCCGATCCAGCCGGTCAGGTCGTCGAAGGCCTCGGTCAGCTCGGGCAGCGTGAAGTCGCAGTGGCCGACGCCGCGCACGGCCCGGGAGACGAACAGCCCGGCCCGGCCGTGGCGTGCCGCGCGGGACGCGTACGCCTGCTCCATCGAGAACGGCACGAACAGGTCGCCGATGTCGTGCAGCGAGAGGACCGGCACCGGCGGCCGGCCGTCGACGCGGGGAATGCCGGACAGCCCGGGGTCGGCCTGCGCGGTGCGGCGCACGCGCAGCACGTCGCGGTTGAGGCGCCACTCCGCGGTCGTCGGCCACAGCCGGTCGGTGCTGCGGTAGAGCGTGTGCCGGTTGTCGGCGACGTTGCCGGGTGCGATGTTCGCGGTGCCGCCCTGCAGACCCGGGTAGAGGCCGAACAGGAACGGCAGGTCCGCCAGCGGCGGCAGCGAGGGAGCCGCGTTCCAATACGTGAACGCGCTGTCGAACCCGGGCCGCTCCCCGCCGCTGCGCCGCTCCACGATCGCCGACCACGTGCGGCCGGCCGGCGTGGAGGCCGTCGGCAGGCCCAGCGCCGGGACGATCCGGCCCACCTGCTCGCGCCACCGCTGCTGGAAGCCGGCGTCGGGCCGGAGCGGGAACTCGATGTCCACGCCGGTCAGCGCGGCCGCGGTGACGTTCGCGTCGAGGAAGTAGTCGTACAGCGCCGTGTCGCCGAGAACCCCGCAGTACGGCATCGCGCCGGCGAACAACCGCGGGCGCTCCTCGATCGCCACCGCGGTGACGTGCCCGCCCATCGACGCCCCCGTCATGATGACCGAACGGGCGCGGTGGCCGGTGACCCGCCGGAACACGTCGACGAGGGCGACCGAGTCGCGGACCCCCTGGCCGACGTCGTAGCCGTTGGTCGCGTAGCTGGAGGCGGCCCACGCGTAGCCGCGGCTCACGTAGTGCTCGCGCAGCGCCGGGTTGTCGACGTAGACGGTCGTGCCGGTGCCGCGATAGCCGTGGGCGTAGACGACCAGGTTGCCGTTCCACGCGTCGGGCACCTCGATGCGGTACGCCGCGCCTGCCTCGACGCCGACCTGCACCCGCGCGCCGGGCAGCGCGACGAACGGCGTGCCGTCGAGGTTGCACCCGGGATCGGCGACGAGGTAGCCGGGCCGGGTCGTGCTGGGCGCGGGCGCCGCACAGGCCGGCGCGGCCGCCGCGGCGGGCGCCGGGGGCGCCGCGAGCGGGACGAGCAGCAGGGCGACGACCAGGGCACGGAACCGGAGCATGGCGTTACCTCCCGGTAACATCTCAGGCCCGCCATCGACGGATGTCAAGACGCGGGCATTCCTCAACTCCCCCGCCGCGGTGCCGATCTTCCGCCCGTGGCATCAGGGGGACGCCGGCCGAGGAGCCGGGAGCAGCACGGCAACCCCGCCGCCGCGCCCGACCTGTGGCTGGTCATGCTCGGCGCCGGCGTCGCGGCCATCGCCGGCTTCTTCCTGCTGCCGAAGGGCGGCCTCGCGCAGAACCTGGTCTACAACGCGATCGGCGTCGTGTTCGGCCTGTGCATGCTGGCGGGCGTGCGGCTGCACCGCCCCCGCCGTCCGGCGCTCTGGTACTGGTTCGCGGCGGGCCAGTTCGCGTCGGTCGCGGGCGACGTGGTCTGGGAGATCTACGAGTACGTGCTGCATCAGGAGCCCTTCCCGTCCCCGGCCGACGTCTTCTATCTGGGCACCTACCCGCTGCTGGCGGTCGGCCTGGTGCTGCTGGTGCGCGACCGGCGCGGCCGTGACCTCGCCGGGCTGATCGACGCCGCGATCGTCGCGACCGGGCTCGGCCTGGTGTTCTGGGTGTTCCTGCTGCATCCCGTCGCGGCCGCCGAGGCGGACTCCACGCTCGCGCAGGTGATCGCCACGGCGTACCCGGTGGCGGACGTCCTGCTGCTGGCGATCCTGGCGCGGCTGTTCACCGCCGCCGGGACGCGCGGCGCCACCGGCCGCCTGCTCGGCGTGGCCGCTCTGCTGCTGCTGGTGGCCGACGTCGCGTACACGTACATGGCGCAGTACGCGACCTACGACGCGGGCGACCCGGTGGACGGGCTGTGGCTGATGTCGTACGTGGTGTGGGGCGTCGCCGCGCTGCACCCGTCGATGGCCTCGCCCGGCATCCGGCACGCGACCGGACGGCCGCAGGTGGGCATCCGCCGCCTGACCGTGCTCACCGCCAGCTCGCTGCTCGCGCCCGGCATGCTGTTCCTGCCGGGCATGACCACCCGCCCGGGCGACTGGATCGCCGCGGCGGCCGGCGCGGTGGTGCTGTTCCTGCTCGTCGCGCTGCGGATGTCCGGCTTCGTCACCCAGGTGCAGCGGCAGGCCGGCCAGCTCGAGCGCCTCGCCATGCAGGACGAGCTGACCGGCCTGGGCAACCGCCGTCACCTCGAGACGCACCTGCGGGCGGCGTGGGCGTCGCAGCCCCGACCGTCGATCGCCCTGCTCGACCTGAACGGCTTCAAGCACGTCAACGACCACCTGGGCCATCAGGCGGGGGACCGGCTGCTCATCGAGGTGGCACACCGGCTGGCCGGAGCCGTCGGCGACACCGCGGCAGCCTTCCGCATGGGCGGCGACGAGTTCGCCGTCGTGCTCCCGGGCGCGGGCGACGAGCCCGCCCTGGCCGTGGTGAACCGCATCGTCGAGGCCCTGCGGCAACCCGTGCGGCTCGGGGAGCACGAGCTGCTCACCGGCGCGGGTCTCGGCCTGGCGCGCGGAAGCGACACCGACGAGCCCTTCGAGGCGCTGCGCCGCGCGGACGTGGCGATGTACGCCGCCAAGCAGAGCGGCGAGGAGTCCTGCTGGTACGACGCCGGGCTCGACCGGCTGGCGTCCGAGGAGGCCCGGGTCGGCGCCGAGCTGCGCACCGCCCTGGACACCGGGCAGCTGCGGCTGGTCTATCAGCCGATCGTCGAGCTGCCGCACGGACGCCCGGTCGCCGCCGAGGCGCTGATCCGCTGGCAGCACCCCGAACGGGGACTGATCAACCCCGACGGCTTCGTGCCCGTCGCCGAGCGCAACGGCCTGATCGTCGAGGTGGGCGCGTGGGCGCTGCGGGAGGCCTGCCGGCAGGCCGCCCGGTGGCAGGCCGAGCTCGGCCCGGACGCCCCGCAGCGGGTCAGCGTCAACGTCTCCGCCCGCCAGCTCGTCCGGCCCGGGCTGGTCGGCGTCGTCGCCGCCGCGCTGGCCGACAGCGGCCTGGCCCCCGGACGCCTGACCATCGAGGTGACCGAGACCGCGGTCTTCGACGCCGGTCCCGCGGCCGCGACGCTCCAGGCTCTGCGCGGCATCGGTGTGGGCATCGCCCTCGACGACTTCGGCACCGGGCACTCCTCGCTGACGCTGCTGCGCACCGTGCCGGCCACCGTCCTCAAGGTGGACAAGTCCTTCGTCGACGACCTCACCTCGGGACGGCGAGCGGTCATCCCGATCGCGCTCATCGAGATCGCGGACGGCCTCGGCATGACCGCGGTGGCCGAGGGCGTCGAGACGGCCGAGCAGGCCGCGGAGCTGTACCGCCTGGGCTACCGGTTCGCGCAGGGCTACCACTTCGGCCGGCCCGCCGAGACCCTGCCCGCCCTCCGCACTTCCTCGGCCGCCTGACGCGCATCCCGCTGCCCGGTGACCCGGGTCTCACCGCCGGTGCGTCACGCTCGTCGGCGCCGGCTCGTCCGCTCCGTATGCGAACACTTCTGCTCACCGCCGGCACGCGCGGCGACGTCGAACCGTTCACCCACCTCGCCCGGCAGCTCGCCGACCGCGGCCACGACGTGACGCTGGCGCTGCCCGACAACAGCGGCGCCGACCTGACCGGGCTCGCCACCGAGAGCCTCGGCGTGGACTACGCCGCGGTCGTCGCCGGCCAGGGCGTGTCGGCGTGGCAGGCCGCGCGGTCGCTGCGCACCACCGTCCGTCCGCTCATGCGCACCCTGTTCACCGCCGCGGCCCGCGCCGTCGTCACGCACCGGCCCGACGTGGTCGTGCACCACCCCAAGGTGCTGTCCGCGCCGGCCGCCGCCGAGACGCTCGGCATCCCGCACCTGCTGGCCGAGCTGGTGCCCGCGTCGGCGCCGACCCGGGCGTTCCCGGCACCGGGCGTGGTGAACCGCGATCTCGGGCCGCTCAACCGCCGTACGTGGGTGGCGGAGCGAGCCGGCCGGCGCCTGTTCGCTGCGGAGCTCGCCGCGGCCGCCGCAGCCGTGGGCCAGACGTGGCGGGCGGCGGCCACGCAGGGCCGGGGCACCCTGCTCGCGGTCAGCCCGCATCTGCTCCCCCGCCCGGCCGACTGGCCGGACTCGCTGCGCATGACCGGACCGTGGCAGGCGGCCCCTTCGTCCGCGGCCCTGCCCGCCGCGGTCAGCAGCTTCCTCGCCGGCGGTGACTACGTGTACGCCGGCTTCGGGTCGATGGCCGCCGGGGATCCCGCCGCCCGGGCCCGGGCCGTCGTGCTGGGCGCCCGCGCCGCCGGGCTCCGCGTGCTGCTGGCCCGCGGCTGGGGCGGCCTGGCACTGCCCGCCGACCTCGCCGGCGACGACGTCCTCGAGGTCGGCAGCGTCGCGCACGATCTCGTCCTGCCGGGCGCCGTCGTCGCCGTCCACCACGGCGGAGCGGGCACCGTGCACGCCGCCGCCCGCGCGGGAACGCCTCAGGTCGTCCTGCCGTTCCTGGGCGACCAGCCGTTCTGGGCAGGCGTCGTCCGGCGCGCCGGCCTGGGCACCCGGATCCCGCGGCGGCCGCACGCCGGCACCGTCGCGGCGGCGCTCGCCACGGCCCTCGCCTGCACACCGGCGGCCCGGGCGACCGCCGCACGGATGCGGAGCGAGGACGGCGCCGCCGCGGCCGCGGACGTGATCGAGCAGCTGCCGCGGGGATGACGCGGCGGCGGCAAAGCATCGAAGGCTATTGTTCCCGGGTCGCCGCCGGGGTTACCTTTCGGGAGCGCTCCCACACCGGACGTCCCCCTTCGGAAGGAAGCACCTTGTCCCCCTCTGCTTCTCGCCGCTCCCCCCGGCTGGCTCTGGCCGCCGCGGCGCTCGCCTGCGCCACGGCCGGCGTCTGGCTGGCCGGCGGCATCGCCTCGGCCGGCACGCTCACCGGCACCCTCTACCGCGACCCGGACACCGCCGCCGCCCGCTGGGTGGCCGCGAACCCGAACGACTCGCGCGCGTCGCTGATCAGCTCACGGATCGCGAGCCAGCCGGCCTCGCGCTGGCTGTCGAACTTCAACCTCGGCACCGTCCAGTCCGAGGTCTCCGCGTACGTCGGTGCGGCGGCCGCCGCCGGGCGGGTCCCGGCCCTGACCGTGTACGGCATCCCGAACCGCGACTGCGGCGGCGCGAGCGCGGGCGGCGCCCCCGACCTCACCCAGTACCAGACCTGGGTCACCGGGATCGCGCGCGGGCTGGCCGGGCGCACCACGCTGATCCTGCTCGAGCCCGACTCGATCGCCCTGCAGACGTGCCTGAGCAGCAGCGAGGTCACCGCCCGTGACCAGGCGCTGGCCACGGCGACCCGCACGCTCAAGGCCGCCGGCGCCAAGGTGTACCTGGACGGCGGCCACTCGGCCTGGAACAGCGCGGCCGAGCAGGCCCGCCGCCTGGCGAACGCGGGCGTCGCCGACGCGGACGGCTTCTACACCAACGTCTCGAACTTCCAGTCCACCGCGAACGAGGCGGCGTTCGGCCGGTCGGTCATCAGCGCGCTGTCCGGCCGGGGCATCTCCGGCAAGCGCCAGGTCATCGACACCAGCCGCAACGGCGGCGCGGCCGGCGACTGGTGCGGCGACGACAACACCGACCGGCGGATCGGGCGTTACCCCACCCTCGACACCGGCGACGCCAACATCGACGCGTACCTGTGGGTCAAGCCGCCGGGCGAGGCGGACGGCTGCGTGTACGCGGCCGGCTCGTTCCAGCCGGCGCTGGCTGCCAGCCTGGCGACCGGCGCGGCCGTCCCGCCGACCACCAATCCGCCGACGACACCACCGGCCACCACTCCCCCCGCGACCACACCTCCAACCACCACTCCGCCAGTCACTCCGCCGACCACCGCGCCGGCGGGCGCGTGCGCCGCGAGCTACGTGACGTCGAGCTCGTGGCAGGGCGGGTTCCAGGGCCAGGTCACGGTCAAGGCCGGCGGCAGCGCGGTCAACGGCTGGTCGGTGTCCTGGACGCCGGCCGCCGGGCAGTCGATCAGCCAGGTGTGGGGCGGCAGCCTGTCGGTGAGCGGATCGACGGTCACCGTCCGCAACGCCGCGTGGAACGGTTCGCTCCAGCCGGGCGCGACCGCCGAGTTCGGCTTCATCGCCACGGGCGCGGCGGGCACGCCGGGCCTCGCCTGCAGCGCCTAGGGCGGTCACATTCCGCCGAGCCGGTCCGTCGAGAAGGCAGGACGCCCGCATCACCGCGGGCGTCCGGCCCGACAGACGGAGACCGACATGCCGAGTGCCCAGGACGACCACAAGCAGACCTATCGCCGCTTCCACGACGCCGTCAACAGCCGTGACCTCCAGGTCATCAGCCGCACGATCGACCGGTGTTTCCACCCGGACGCCCTTTTCCACGCCGGGGAGCAGTCCGGCGCCGACGCGGTGCAGGCGCAGAAGCGCATCTGGCCGATCCTGTTGCGCGCCTTCCCGGACCTCCACGTGACGATCGACGACCTGCTCGCCGACGGCGACAAGGTCGTCGCCCGGCAGACCGTGACCGGCACCAACACCGGCGAGTACCGGGGCTTGCCGGCGACCGGCAGGCCGGTCGTCTACCGCGAGATCTTCATCGCCCGGATCGCCGGCGACCGGATCGCCGAGCTGTGGGGAGTCGTCGACGTCTACGGGCAGTTGCGGCAGCTCGGCCTCATCCCGGAGTGACGCCGCTCCACACCGCACGTATCCGGTCGGCCTCGGCCGCGGCCTGCGCCCGGCCCGCCTCGGCCGCCGGTCGCCGCCGCACCGGGTCCAGGGGGTTGCTGCCGATGGCGGTACGGGCGGCCGCGTCCGGCGACACCACCACGCTGCGCACCCGCGCTCCCAGCGTCGCGAGCTGCGCGGCCGGTCGGCCGGAACGCCGCACCGACCGCGTCATCGGGGCGAGCACCACCACCCGGTCGCTGCCCGCCGCCAGGTCGGCGTTGGCGATCGAGCGGACGCCGCCGTCGACGTACCGGGCCCCGCCGATCGTGACCGGCGGCCACACCAGCGGCACCGCGCAGCTGGCCGCCACGGCGTCGACCAGCGGCACACCGCTGTCCGCGTCGAAGACCCGCGTCTGCCCGGTCCGCGCCTCCACCGCCGTGATGAGCAAGCGGGTCCGCGGCCAGGCGGCGCCGCCGATCCGGCGCGCGATCACGGCGCGTCGCTCCTCCTCGGGCACCGTACGCGCGCGCAGCGCCTGCCGGCCGAGCCAGGCGCGGCCGCGAGCCGGATCGCCCGGCCACAGACCGGCGACCACGAACCGCGCCAGGGCGGACAGCCCCATCCGAGCGCTGATCTCCGCGCCGCCGCCGTCCCGCTGCGCCTCGAAAAGATCCTTCAGCGGTACGCCGGAGAGCAGCTGGGCGGCCACCGACGACCCCGCCGAGGTCCCGACCACCAGCCCGGCATCGGTGAGGTCGACGCCGTGCTCGGCCAGGCCGTGCAGCAGCCCGATCTCCCAGGCCACCCCGGTGACGCCGCCTCCGCCGAGCACGAGAGCCTTGCCGTCGAGACCCATGCCCGGCATTCAAGCACGTCGACCTCTCCCGCGCCGCCTGCGGCCGGACCGGGAGCGCCCGCCGACCGAGCCCGGAGGACGGCCGGGCGGGCGGATCAGCGCGCGAGGAGCCCGGGTCAGCGCACGGGGAGCTTGACGCGCCGGCCCATGCCGACCCGCGGGGCGGCGGTGTCGGTCACCAGTGCGTAGGCGCCCGCGGGCACGCCCTTGCGGGTCGCCACCCGGGAGGCCGCGGCCAGCAGCGTCCGCTCGCTCGCGCCGGCGATGAAGAAGACGTAGTCGTCGCCGACCTCCTCGCCGTCCTCGTACTCCTCGAAGCCGAGCTCCTCCTCCAGGTCGATCATGAAGTCGCCGACGTCGTCGATCCACTCGTCGTCAGCGGTCACCGGGAAGTGGATCTCCACCATCACTGCCATGCCGTTGATGATTCAGCACCGGCCGGCGGCGCCCGCACCGAGGGCACGGCGTCCGGGGTTGCGCGGGCCCACTTGTAAGTGTGTACTCACATACATCCGGACCTGGGAGGATCCATGAGCCTCGCCTGCACCGCCCCGCACGGCGGCACCCCCATCGAGGAGCCCGAGCCCCGGCGGCCGAGCCGGTGAGCGGCCCGCCGGACATCGACCGCGACGCGCCGGTGATCGTGCGCGACGAGATCCGCGTCGACGCACCGGTCGACGTCGTCTGGCGGCTGCACACCGACGTCGGCGGCTGGACCCGGTGGCGCGACGACGTCCCGGTCGCGCGGCTCGACGGGCCGTTCACGACCGGCGCGGTCTTCCACTGGGAGACCGGCGGGCTGTCGATCGACTCGACCGTGCTGGCCGTCGAGCCCGAGCGCCGTACGGTGTGGGGCGGCCCGGCCGCCGGCATCGAGGGCCGGCACGTCTGGACGTTCGAGCCGGACGGCGACGGCACGCGGGTCGTGACCGAGGAGAGCTGGGCCGGTCCGCCCGTGGAGGCCGACCCGGCCGCGGCGCGGGCGATGCTGAGCGCGTCGATCCGTACGTGGCTCGAGCAGCTGGCCGCCGCCGTCCGGCGGGGATAGGTGATTTGTGGTCCGGCCGCCCGAGCGTGTTCACTTGGCTGATGCCGTCGACACGGCCGGAGCGGCCGGCCCGCATCAGGTCCACTGCTCCGGAGCGACGGGAGGCCGTGCTCGCCGCGGCGGTACGGCTGTTCTCCGCGACCGGCTACCACGGCACGTCGGTCGGCTCGGTGGCCTCGGCCGCGGGCATCTCCGAGGGGTACGTCTTCCGCTTGTTCGGCGACAAGCAGACGCTGTTCACCGCGGCGCTGGCCCGCTGCCACGACCGCATCCATTCCGCGCTCGCCGCGGGCGCCGACGAAGCGGGCGCCGAAGCGCCGGCCGCGGGCGCCGACGGGGCCGGCCCCCGCGATCCGGCCGCCGTCCTGGACGCCATGGCGGTCGCCTACGCGAAGCTGATCGCCGAGCGCGAGCTGCTGATGCTCCAGGTGCACGCGCTGGCGGCGGCCGACGACCCGTCCGTGCGGGCCGAGATGCTGCGCGGGCACCGGAGCCTGGTCGAGCTGGTCCGCGACCGCTCGGGCGCCCCCGAGGAGGACGTGCAGCTGTTCTTCGCCCGCGGTCAGCTGTGCCACTTCGTCACCGCCCTCGACCTGGGCGCCGGCGCCGCGTCCGGGTCCTGGGCCCGCATCCTGACCAACGGCATCCGCCACTTCGGGGGCTGACTACCGGCAACGTGCCAGCACTCCCCCGCATCCCGCCCGTGCGGCCCGGCCCGCGGCACGCTGACGGCATGAAGAAACTCGCCGTCGCCCTCAGCGCCACCGCCGCCGTCGCCGTCACCGGTTGCAGCTCGACCGGCAGCGGCGGAACTCCCGCCGCGGGGGCGCCGGCCGCGACCACGTCCGCCGTCACACCGGCCGCGACCACGTCGGCCGGGAGCCCGCCGTCGCCGTCGGCGGCGCGCACGATCCCCGCCTCGGCATTCTTCGCGATGCCCGCGGACATGCGACGCGAGCGCAGGAAGGCCGAGGGGTCCGCCGCGGTGCCGAAGCTGTGCGGCGGGGAGCTGGCGGCCGGCAAGGGCGTGGTGGCCAGCGCCGCCATGATGAGCATCTATCAGAGCCCGGACGCTCCCGAGGGATCGGTGCCGCACGGGATCCTTTACCAGACCATCCGGTCGTACGACGGCGCCGGTGCGGCCGCGTTCATGGACCGCGCCCGGGACGGTCTGGCGGACTGCACGTCGTACCGGACCGCCGAGAACACCGTCCGGGTGCGGACCAAGCCTCTGTCGGGCGCCGCGGACGAGGGGCTGACCGTCGACCTGGTCCAGCCGCAGCTCGACCTGCCCGGCGAGCCGACCGGTGGCACCCAGACGAACCGCGTGGTGGTGCTGAGGTTCGGCTCGGTGGTGACGATCCTCAACGACACCGAGTACGAGCGCAGCAGCAGCGACCCTGAGCTCGTCGATGTGTTCGTCGAGGAGGCGGCCGAGGCCATCCGCGGCTGGCGGGGCTGACCCCTGGATTCATCCCATCATCCCATGTTTCACTGACGGGGTGGCCACCACTGCACCGTCCCGCGCCCGGCTCGCCCGCGGCATCCTGCTCGCCGTCGCCCTGACCGCCCTCAACCTGCGCACGGCGGTGACCGGGTTCAGCGTGCTGACCGGGGAGGCCGGCGAAGACCTGCACTTCGGCCCGGTCGTCGCGGGCGCCATCGGCACGATCGTGACCGCGTGCTTCGCGGTGGCCGCGTTCGCCGCCCCGCCGCTGGCCCGCCGGCTCGGCCTGGAACGCACCGCGGCGCTGGCCGTGACGGCCACGACCGCCGGCATCCTGCTGCGCGCCGTGGCGTGGTCGCCCGGCGTCCTGATCGTTGCCACGGTCGTCGCGTTCGCCGGGGTGGGCGCGTCCAACGTCATCCTCATCCCCATCGTCAAGCAGCACTTCCCCGAGCGGCTGCACGCGGTCAGCACCCTCTACATGGTGCTGTTGCAGGTGGGGCAGCTGGCGGCGCCGCTGCTCGCGCTGCCACTGGCCCACGCGTACGGCTGGCGGACGGCGGCGGGTGTCTGGGCCGCCGTGACCGCGGTGGCGGCGGTGCTGTGGCTCGCCGCCGTGCCCCGCGCGGACGGCGGGACCGGGCCCGCTCCGGCGGTGGCCGCGCGCGTCTCCTGGCGTACGCCCCTGGTCCTGGGGTTGATCGGGCTGATGGCGATGACCACGCTGCACGTCTACACGCTGGTGACGTGGTTCCCGGCCATGCTCGAGGACGCGGGGCTGAGCGCGACGGCGAGCGCGCTGCTGCTGTCGTGGTTCGCCGGGCTCGGGCTGATCGCCGCGTTCGTGGTGCCGCCGCTGACCACGCGGCTGCGTAACCCGTACCCCATCGTCGTGGTCTGCGTCGTGCTGATGGGCGTCGGCTACGCCGGCATGCTCGCCGCCCCCGCGGCCGGCGCCTTTCTCTGGGCGACCGCGTTCGGCCTCGGGGTGAGCACGTTCCCGCTCTGCCTGACGCTGATCGGCGCGCGGGCGGCCGATCCGCAGAGCGCCTCGCGGCTGTCCGGTGTGGTGCAGGGTGTGGGCTACGGCATCGGCTGCGTCGGCCCGCTCACGCTGGGCGCGGTCCACCAGCTCACCGACGGCTGGGACGTGCCGTACGGGCTGCTGGCGGCCACACTGCTGATCACGCTCGGCGCCGGGTGGGCCGCGTGCCGGCCGGTTCCCGCGACCGCCGGTTAGGCTGCACGCGTGTCCGGCCCGAACCTTGATCGCGCTGCTCTCGGCACCCGCGTGACCGAGCTCTTCCGCACCCAGATCACCGGCGGCGCCTGGCCGCTGGGCAGCAAGATCCCGACCGAGCCGGAGCTGGTCGAGTGGACCGGCGCCGGGCGCAACACGGTCCGCGAGGCGATCGGCTCGCTGGTCCAGGCCGGGATGCTGCGGCGCCAGCAGGGCCGCGGGACGTTCGTGGTGTCGGCCTCCGACCTGCGCTCGTCGGTGTCGCGGCGGGCCGCGTCCACCGCCCGGCGCGACAGCCTGGAGCTGCGGCTGGCGCTCGACGCCGCGTCCGCCCGCATCGCCGCCGTACGCCGCACCGAGGCCGACGCCGAACTCCTGGGCACGCTGCTGCGGGCCCGCAGCGACGCGTGGGCCGGCGGCGACGTGCACGAGCGGGTGCGCGCCGACTCGGCGTTGCACCGGGCCGTGGTCGCCGCCACCCACAACGCGCTGCTCCAGGAGGTCTACGAGGGCCTGCTCGGCGTGTTCGAGGAGGTGCAGCTGCACGACGTGACCGGTGGGACCGACGATCTGGCCCGGCTGCACGCCGACCTGGTCGAGGCGATCGTCGACGGCGATCCCGGCCGGGCCGCGGACACCATGTCGACGCTGCTCCAGCCGATGATCAACGAGGCGGCGGCGCAGCAGGGCGCACCCGGGGTCTCCCGGTAGCGTCGGGCCGGGTGTTTGAGGGGCCCGGCGGGAGGTACCCGGTTGAGGTCGACAGGCCGCCGTCCACCGTTAGGTTGAGATCATGGAATACCGCACGCTCGGGCGCAGCGGATGCGCCGTCTCCTCGCTCTGTCTGGGCACGATGACCTTCGGCGACGAGTCCGACGAGAAGGTCTCGCACGCCCAGCTCGACATGTTCGTCGAGGCGGGCGGCACGTTCATCGACACCGCGGACGTCTACTCGGCCGGCGAGTCGGAACGGATCATCGGCCGCTGGCTGGCCGCGCGGCCGGCCGACGTCACCGAGGCCGTCGTGCTCGCCACCAAGGGCCGGTTCCCGATGGCGGCCGACCCCAACGGCGCGGGCCTGTCCGCCCGCCACCTCACCCGCGCGCTGGACGCCTCGCTGACCCGGCTCGGCGTCGACGCGGTGGACCTCTACCAGGCTCACGCGTGGGACGCGCACACCCCGCTCGACGAGACGCTGCGCATCATGGACGGCTTCGTCCGGGCCGGGAAGATCCGCTACTACGGCTTCTCGAACTTCACCGGCTGGCAGCTCACCAAGGCGGTCGCGCTGGCCCGCGAGCTGGGGCTGGCCGGCCCGGTCAGCCTGCAGCCGCAGTACAACCTGCTGGTCCGCGAGATCGAGTACGAGATCGTCCCGGCCGCGCTCGACGCCGGCCTGGGCCTGCTGCCGTGGAGCCCGCTCGGCGGCGGCTGGCTGACCGGCAAGTACCGGCGCGACCAGCGGCCCACCGGCGCCACCCGGCTCGGCGACAACCCGGAGCGGGGCATGGAGGCGTACGACCGGCGCAACGTCGAGCGCACGTGGGACGTGGTCGAGGCCGTGCAGCGCATCGCGGAGGCCCGCGGCGTGTCGATGGCCGAGGTCGCGCTCGCGTGGGTGACCGACCGCCCCGGCGTGACCTCGACGATCCTGGGCGCCCGGACGCTGGAGCAGCTCGAGGCCAACCTGCGCGCCGCCGGGCTGCACCTGAGCGACGAGGAGACCACCGCCCTCGACGAGGCGAGCGACCCGCGGCCGAACGACTACCCGTACGGCCCGCTCGGCATCCAGCAGCGGAGCCGGACAATCTAGCTCGCACACGACGCGGCCGCGATCACCCGGTGGTGACCGCGGCCGCTTCGGTGCTGGGGTCAGGACCGGCCGTGCGGGTGCGGCACGTGCAGCTCGGCGGGCTCCGGCGGCAGGTCGCCGACGCCGGACGCTACGGCCTCCTCGTGGCGGCGGTGCGCCGAGGGCAGCGCGAGCGCGGCAGCGATGGCCAGCACGGCCACGCCGGCGCAGACCCAGAAGCCGACGGTGAACGCGTCGTCGGTGGGCAGGCCCTGCGGCGTGGTCTTCGACGTGATGACGGCGGCCACGACGGCGGTGCCGATGCTGCTGCCGATCGTCCGGGCGATGGTGTTGACGCTGGTGGCCTCGCCCGTCTGGGTGGCGGGAACGGCCTCGATGATGGCGTTGGACATGGCCGCGAACGCGAAGCCGATGCCCGCGCCGGTGAGGACGCCGGAGAGCAGAACCTGCCAGATCTCGCCGTGCGCCACCGCCGGCAGCGTGAACGCGGCGACGACGAACACCGCGCCGAGGAACATCGGCAGCTTGGGGCCGAACCGGCGGTTGAGGATGCCGGCCAGCGGGCCGAACAGCACCATCATCACGACCGTGGGCAGCAGGAACAGCCCGGCCTGCGACACCGACTTGCCGAACCCGTAGCCGGTCGCCGCGGGCAGCTGGATCAGCGTCGGGACCAGCAGGAACGTGCCGAACATGGCGAAGCCCAGGATGAGCGCGACCAGGTCGGTGGCCCACACGCCGCGGATCCGCATGAGGCGCATGTCGATGAGCGGCTCGCGGACCCGGAGCTCCACCAGGACGAACACGACCAGGCCGACGACGCCGAGCGCCAGCAGCCCGATGGTCCGCGCGTCGCCCCAGCCCCACGCCTGACCCTTGCTGATCGAGAGCAGCAGCCCCACCAGCGACACCGACAGGATCGCCGCGCCGAGCACGTCGAGCCTGCCGGGCGTGCGGACCGGGGACTCCTTCATGCCGAAGATCGCCCCGGCCAGCGCGATCAGGACCAGCGCCAGCGGCAGCCAGAACAGCCAGTGCCACGACAGGTGCTCGACGATCGGGCCGGCCGCGACGATGCCGATGCCCGCGCCGATGCCGAAGATCGCGGAGATGAGGCCGACCGTGGTGGCGACCCGCTCGCGGGGCAGCTCGTCGCGGACGATGCCGATCGACAGCGGCAGGATCGCGCCCGCCGCGCCCTGCAGCACCCGGCCGGCGATGAGCACGGCGAGGTTGGGCGCGAGCGCGGCCACCACGGTGCCGAGGGCCAGGATGGCCAGCACGGCGATGAGGACCCTGCGCTTGCCGGCCATGTCGCCGAGCCGGCCCAGGATCGGCGTGAGCACCGAGGCCGAGAGCAGGTACGCGGTGACGATCCAGCTGACGTCGGCCGTCGACACCTGCAGGTCGCGGCCGATCGTGGCCAGCGCCGGCGAGACGAGCGACTGCAGCACCGCGAACGCGAGACCGCCCAGTGCCAGATAGAGCACGAGCAGGCCGCCGCTGGGACGTGCGCCCCCGGCCGGGACGGAGGCGGCGGGGCCGCGCTCCTCGATGGTGTGAGTCATGACGATCCCGAGGCTGGAAGTAAATGATTGCTTACTTATTAGATCGGCCGGCCCCGGCTGAAGTCAACGATTGCTTACGTCACACCGGGCGGGCGGCCACCGGCCGAGGGGTGGTCCTGCCACACCCCCGGATCGGTGGGGCCTCCCTGCCTCGGCTCTCCGGCTCGATCATGGAGCCATGGACATCACGAAACGCACGGTTCTCGTCGTCGGCGGCACCTCCGGCATCGGTCTGGGCCTGGCCCGCCGCTTCGCCGCCGCCGGCAGCACGGTCGTCGTCGGCGGGCGCCGCCCGGACCCGGTCGACGGCCTCGCGACCGTCGAGGTCGACGTCACCGACCACGCGTCGGTGCTGCAGGCCCGCGACCGGGTGCTGGCCGAGCACCCCGGCCTGGACGTCGTGGTCACCATGGCCGGCGTCATGCTCGTCGAGGACCTGCGCGACCCGGCGCACTTCGCCGCCGCCGAGACCACCGTCGCGACCAACGTGCTCGGCACCATCCGGGTGATCGACGCCTTCACCCCGCACCTGATCGGCCGCGGCGCCGGCACGATCGTCACGGTCACCTCGGGGATCGGCTTCCTGCCGTTCCCGCTCATGCCGACGTACGCCGCCTCCAAGGCCGCCGTGCACGCCTACTCCGAAGCCCTGCGCGCGCAGCTCGAGGGCACCGGCGTCGAGGTCGCCGAACTGGTGCCGCCCGCGGTGGCCACCACTGCCGAGCTCAAGCGGGCCAACCCCGGCGCGCTGGACCTCGACGACTTCCTCGACGAGGTGACGGGCCTGCTGTCCGAGCAGCCCACCCCGCACGAGATCCTGGTCGAGGGCGTGCTGATGCACCGCTGGGCCGAGCGCGACGGCACGTACGCCGGCCTGGTCGCGCAACGCTCCCGGGCCCTGGCCGCGCTGCCCGGCCGCTGATCGGCGGCCCGCGGGTCAGTACACGAAGCGCGACACCGCCGCCTGCAGCTCGCTGGACATGCGGGACAGCTCCGCCGCGGACCGCTGCGCGTCGCCCACCGACTCGGCCGTGGCGCGGGCGTTCTCGGCGACGCTGGTGATGCTGCGGTTGATCTGGCCGGTGGCGCTCGCCGCCTCCCCCACGTTGCGGTTCATCTCGGCGGTGGTGGCGCTCTGCTCCTCGACCGCCGAGGCGATCGTGGTCGTGTAGTCGCTGATGTGGCCGATGATCTCGCTGATCTCCCCGATCGCGGCCACCGACTGGTTGCTGTCGCCCTGGATCGCCTCGACGCGGCGGGCGATGTTCTCGGTCGCCCGCGCGGTCTCCTGCGCGAGGTCCTTGACCTCGCCGGCCACCACGGCGAAGCCCTTGCCCGTCTCGCCGGCCCGGGCGGCCTCGATGGTGGCGTTGAGCGCCAGCAGGTTGGTCTGCTCCGCGATCGCGGTGATCACCCGGATGACGTCGCCGATCTCCCGGCTGGACTCGCCGAGCGTGGCGATGGTCTGGTTGGCCGACGCGGCGATGCCGACCGCCTTGCCGACCACCTCGGCCGCGTTGTTGGCGCTGCGGGCGATCTCGGCGATCGCCGAGCCCATCTCCTCGGAGCCCGCGGCCACGGTGGTGACGCTCTGCGAGACCTCCTCCGACGCCTGCGAGACGACCCGCGCCTGCTCCGAGGCGGTCGCCGCGCCGTGGCTGATCCGATTGGCGATGACCGAGGTCTGCTCGGCGGCGGCGGACAGGCTCTGCGCAGCGGCGCCGACCGAGGCCACGACGTCGCGGGTCTGCTGCTGGGCGGCCGCCAGCATCTCGGCCATCTGCCCGACCTCGTCGCGGCCCCGCACGTCGACCTTGGCGGTCAGGTCGCCGCCGGCCATCGCGGTGAGCGAGGCCTTGACCCTGTCGAGCCGCCGGACGATGGCCCGGGACACGTACGCGCCGAGCAGCACCGCGGCCACGACGCCCGCGACCAGCACGATGACCTGGGTACGCCGCGCCGC
This sequence comes from Actinoplanes sp. URMC 104, assembly GCF_051386375.1. Lineage (NCBI taxonomy): Bacteria > Bacillati > Actinomycetota > Actinomycetes > Micromonosporales > Micromonosporaceae > Actinoplanes > Actinoplanes sp. URMC 104. The sequence continues at coordinate 1,357,957 of NZ_JBPQTO010000011.1, forward strand.
CGACGCCGCCTGCCGGCTGGTGGCGGCCCGCTGCGCCGCCTCCGCGAGCTGCGCCTCGTTCTCCGCCTCGACCGCGTCGGCCGCCACGGTCATCTGCGGCAGGAACGTCTCGCGGTAGGCGGTGGCGAACCCGGCGACGTTGCGCTTGACGGCCAGCGGGATGAGGGTGGTGCGGGCCGTGGCGGTCAGGTCCCGGTACGCCTGCTCGAAGCTGTCCACGGTGGCCGGGTCGACGGCGGCGGGCCGGTACTCGTCCAGGGCCGCCTGCAGCTGCTCGTCGCGGTCGGCGATCTGCTCGTCGAGCTTCTTGCGGGTGGCCGCCGAGGCCACGCCGTACTCGAGATAGCGGGCCCGGATCGCCTGCAGTTGCCGCGACACGGCCGCCAGCGAGGTCAGCGGCGCGACGTTGTCGCTGTAGAGCGCGTCGTTCTTGCTGCTCAGATCGGAGATCGTCACCAGGCCGGTGAGCCCCACCAGCACCGCGGCCAGCGCGGCGATCCCGATGCCGATCTGGATCTTCGTGTTGACCCGCAGGTCGGCGAACCATCCGCCGCGCTCCGCTGCGCTCCCGGCGTCACCCATGTGGCACTCCTAGCCGACAAGACGTCCCTCATCCCCCGTCGGCCCGCGCGGACGGGAACTGAGCCGCTGGGCGAAATGGGTCGTCAGGATTCGGGGCTCCGCAGCGTCAGCGACGGCGCACGGCCGTCGGCCTCCCGCGACCGTCGTTGTTGCTTGGTGGCGTACATGGCCGCGTCGGCCTGGTCGAGGGCGGCCGCGAAGCCGTCCTCCGGGGAGACCGACACCCAGCCGACGGAAGCGGAGACCCCGGCCGCCTCCAGCTCGTGGCCGATGCGGGCGATGACGATCTCGGCGTCGGCCCGGGTGCACTGGTTGAGGATGATGCCGAACTCGTCGCCGCCGAGCCGCGCGATGAAGTCGGTGTCGCGGATGGCGCGGTGGGCCGCGGTGGCAGCCGCCTTGATGTAGGCGTCGCCGGCGGCATGCCCGTGCGTGTCGTTGACGGTCTTGAGCCCGTCGAGGTCGAGCATGGCCACGACGGTGGGGTCGGCGAGGCGTTCGAAGCGGGCCCGGGTCTGCTCGACGATGCGCTGCCACGCGCGCCGGTTGGGCACGCCGGTGAGGGCGTCGGTGTCGGCGCTGAGCTGCTCGCGCAGCAGCGCGTTGGTGGAGCGGTCCTGCATCCGGTCGGCGGCCAGGGCCGCGGTGAGCAGCCGGCCGAGCATGGCGAGCAGCGGTTCCGCGCCGGCCATGCGCGGGTCGTCGGTGTGCGTGCCGGGGTCGAGGCCGCAGATCGCGCCGAACAGCGACCCGTCGGGTTCGGTGATGACGGCGCCCGCGTAGGTGGCGATGTCGATGAGCTCGTTGACGGCGGCGTTGGCGTAGGCGGGGACGGCCCGGGCGTCGCGCGCGACGGTGGGGGCCCGGCCGGCGGCCATGTGGACGCAGTAGCTGTCCTCCCAGGGGTGGCTGTCGCCCTGGCGCAGGCCGTAGCCGTTGTCGGCGTCGAGATACAGGTACATCTGCCGGCCGTTCTCCACCCGGGTCACCGCCCAGAAGGCCAGGGGCATCTGCTCGTGCAGGTACTCCAGCACGAGCAGGGCGGCGTGCTCGAACCCGGCCGCCGGGGGCAGGCTGCGCTGGTCCGGCAGCTCGACAGCCGCCGGGACGACGGGTTCGACGACCGGCTCGGCCGGGGCGGTCAGCGGGTGGCCCGGGCCGGGCGTCGCGCCGGTCTCCTCCGGCTGCGGCGCCGCGACGGCGTCGGCGGGCAGCGTGAACGTGAAGCGCGAGCCGCCGCCGGGGCGGTCGGCGGCGCCGATGGTGCCGCCGTGGCGTTCGACGATGCGCTTGCAGATGCCCAGCCCCAGGCCGGTGCCGCTGTAGCCGGCGGTGCGGTGCGCCCGGTGGAAGGTCTCGAAGATGCTGTCGTGCTGGCCGTCGGGGATGCCGATGCCGTTGTCGTCGACGGTGACCGTGACCACGTGGTCGGCGACGTCGGTGCGGATGCGCAGGTGGGGGGTGACGTCCGGAGCCGTGTACTTGATGGCATTGCTGATCAGGTTCTCCAGCAGCTGCCGGATCAGCACCGGGTCGGCGTATACGGGGTGCAGGTCGCCGATGTCGAACGCGGGCACCGGGGTGCCGTTGCTCTGCGCCTGGTCGATGCGGGCGATGGCGATGTCGTTCACGACGTGGCCGAGCTCGACCAGGGTGGGCGCGAGGGCGGCGTCGCGGGCGGTGGTGTACGCGAGCAGGTCGTCGATCATGCTGCGCATCCGGCGGGCGGCGCGCCCCACACGGGTCAGCCCGTCGCGTGCCTCGGCGGCGTCGAGCGTGCCGGAGTCGTCGAGGGCCTCGACGAGCGACTCGGTCCAGCCCTCGACGGTGCTCAGCGGGTTGAGCAGGTCGTGGGCCACCACGCCGGCGAAGGTGGCCAGCTCGTCGCGGTGCCGGCGCTCGGCGGTGACGTCGTGGAAGATCGTGACGGCGCAGCGCGTGCCGCTCAGGTCGTCGGGCAGCAGCGACGAGCTGACGCTGAGCAGCCGGCCCTCGGGCACACCGGGGTTGCGCACCAGGACGTCCATGCCCCGCACGTCGGTGCCCGCGAGGGCCCGCCGGTACGGCATCTCGTCGGGCGTCAGCGGCGTCCCGTCGGGGTGGGACAAGCCGTAGAAGTCGGGCCGGCCCATCTGTCCCGACGTGCTGACGACGCCGCCGACCAGCCGGCGCACGGCGGGGTTGCGCAGCAGGAAGCGGCCCTGCTCGTCGACGACGGTCAGGCCCTCGTTCATCGAGTCGACGATGGCGGTCATCAGCTTCGCCTGGCGGGCCGCCGCCTCCTGCTCCTTGCGCAGCTGCCGGACCAGGGCGATACGTTCGTCGCGGCCCAGCGCGAGCGAGAGGCCCACCACGGCGGTCATGCCGACGAACGCCTGAGCCACCAGCGCGCGGGCCGGGTGCGAGGCGATGAGGGCGAACGCTCCGGTGCCGTGCAGGGTGAACAGCACGGCCACCGAGCCGAAGACGAGATCGTGCAGCACCACGAAGGTGGTGTTGAGGCGGGAGCCGACCCAGACCGTCATCGCCAGGACGGTGAAAGCCAGCGGCAGGCCGTGGCTGATGCCGAAGACCGCGGTGTAGGCGGCGGCGGACAGGGCTGTGACGGCGACGTACTCCAGCCGGCGCCGCAGCGACGCCCGGGACCAGGCGGTCCGGATCCAGGCCGCCCGCTCCGGCGCGGCCCGTGCGCGCACCAGGTATCCGCAGGTCAGCCACGCGGCGGTGATGAGCAGGATGCTCACGGTGTTGCGGGTCATCCACACCGCGGTGGCGGGCCAGGAATAGGCGCCGTTGACGATCCACACGCCGGTCGGGCCGACGAGCGCGCCCGCGCCGCTGCCCGCCAGCGCGGCGGCCATCAGCAGCCACAACTCCGGCACGCGCGTCAGCGTGGCCTCGCCACCGGCCGCCCACAGGTGCGGCAGCCACCGCCTCACCAGGTACGCGAACACCCCGGCCTGGAGCACGTTCGCCACCACGAACCACAGGGCCAGACCAGCCGACGCGCCCGTGACGGTGTTCACCACCACCGTGACGACGGCCAGCGCCAGCACGTCCAGGGCCCGCCACCGTGAGCGGTACCGGTCGAGGAACCACACCGCCGACACCCCGGCCGCGGGCCAGACGAGGCTGAGGTTGGTCTCGTCCATCACGGTCAGCCGGCCGGCATACGTGGCCACCAGGTAGACGACCGCGAAGCCCAGGGTGCGTACCACCGACGAGCGCAACTCCGATGCCCCCCGTCCCACCGACCCGCGACACGTACGGACGCCGCCTCATTCCCCTGTTCGGCAGGGCCGCCGGCTTGATGAGCCGCTCTGCGCCGCCGGGAGGCCGAGACCCGCCACGCGGTCATCCTGCACGTCGTCGAACGGGGCATCGCCCGCGGCGAGCTGCCCAACTCCAGCTTGCGCCGCAGGAAGCCGACGTAGACGTCGAAGTTGTAGGAGCCCGCGGGTTCGAAGCCCCACACGTGCTCGAACAGCTCGGTGCGGGTCAGCACCCGGTCGGGGTGGGTCACGAACGCCTCGAGCAGGGAGAACTCGGCGCAGGTCAGCCGGGCGGTTGCGCCGGGTAGCCTCGACGGGTGAGTGTCACTCCGCTGTCCACCGTCGTCCTCGACCACCGCTTCGCCCGCGAGCTGCCGGAGATGGCCGTCGCCTGGCAGGCCGCGCAGACGCCGGACCCCCGGCTGCTGGTGCTGGACGAGGCGCTCGCCGCCGAGCTGGGCCTGGACGCCGCCTGGCTGCGCAGCCCCGAGGGCGTGGGGCTGCTGACCGGCACCACCGTCCCGGCCGGCGCCGAGCCCGTGGCGCAGGCCTACTCGGGCCACCAGTTCGGCGGGTTCAGCCCGCGGCTCGGCGACGGGCGCGCGCTGCTGCTCGGCGAGCTCGTCGACGCCGGGGGCCGGGTGCGCGACCTGCACCTCAAGGGCTCCGGGCGGACGCCGTTCGCGCGCGGCGGCGACGGCTGGGCCGCGGTCGGTCCGATGCTGCGCGAGTACGTCGTCAGCACCGCCATGCACGCCCTCGGCATCCCCACGACGCGTTCGCTCGCCGTGGTGGCCACCGGGCGTCAGGTGCGCCGCGAGACCCCGTTGCCCGGCGCCGTGCTCGCCCGGGTCGCCGCCAGCCACCTGCGGGTCGGCAGCTTCCAGTACGCCCGGGCCACCGGCGACGCCGACCTCCTGCGCCGCCTCGCCGACCACGCGATCAGCCGGCACCACCCCGGCGCCGCGGAGGCCGAGCAGCCGTACCTCGCCCTGTTCGAGGCCGTGGTCGCCGCCCAGGCGTCGCTGGTCGCGCGGTGGATGCTCGTCGGCTTCGTGCACGGGGTGATGAACACCGACAACATGACGATCTCCGGCGAGACCATCGACTACGGGCCGTGCGCGTTCATGGAGGCGTTCGACCCGGCCACCGTCTACAGCTCCATCGACCACGGCGGGCGCTACGCGTACGGCAACCAGCCGCCGGTGGCCGAGTGGAACCTGGCCCGGCTCGCGGAGGCCCTGCTCCCGCTGCTGCACGACGACCAGGAGCAGGCGGTCGCCCTCGCGGTGCAGGCCCTCGACGGGTTCCGTCCCCGGTACGACGCCGCCTGGTCGGCCGGCATGCGGGCCAAGCTGGGCCTGCCCGGCAGCGCGGACCAGGCCGTCGTCGCGCCGCTGGTCGAGGAGCTGCTCGTGCTGCTGCAGGCCGAGCACGTCGACCACACCTCGTTCTTCCGCTCCCTCGCCCACGCCGGGCGCGGCGACTCCGGGCCGGTGCGTCGCTTCTTCGTCGACCTCGACAAGCTCGACGACTGGGTGGGGCGCTGGCGCGCGCTGGGCCCCGACCCCGACGCGATGGACCGGGTCAACCCGCTCTACATCGCCCGCAACCACCTCGTCGAGGAGGCCCTGACCGCCGCGACCGACGGCGACCTGGACCCGCTCGCACGGCTGATGGAGGCCGTGACCGCACCGTACGACGAACGTCCCGGGCTCGAGCGGTACGCCGCCGCGGCCCCGCCCGACTTCGGCGCCTACCGGACGTTCTGCGGCACCTGAGCGGGCGGGCCGGCGGTCACTGCTTGTTCGCCTGCTCGTAGACCTCGTCGGCGACGGGCTCGAGCCAGGTGGTCGGGTCGGAGCCGCCGGGCCCGGCCTCCAGCACGTGTGAGTGCCTGTTCGTGCGCACGCCGGCGGGGCGGGCCAGGAGGAGCAGTCCGAGCAGGGACACGACGGTGCAGCCGGTCACGAGCACCGCCATCGGCACGGCGGTGTGCTCGCCGCCGAGCCCGGCGATCGGGGCGATGACGCCCGCGGCGACCCAGGTGACGAAGCCGAGCATCGCCGATCCGGTGCCCGGGTGGGCGGGAACCTCGGCGGAGGCCAGCGCGCCGCCGTTGGGCCCGATGAGCCCCTGCGCGGTCATCAGCACGAAGAAACAGACCATCGCCAGCGGCAGCGGCGTGCCGAACCACAACGCGCCTGCCAGCATCGCCACGCCTGCCGTCAGCGCGGCGACCTGCCCGGCGAGGATGACCTTCCGGGTGGCGATCCGGCCGACCAGCCGGGCGGCGACCAGGGCGGCGACGGTCATGCCGGCGGCGTTGGCGGCGAAGTCGACCGAGTACGCGATCGGCGACAGGCCGTTCATCGACTGCAGCACGAACGCCGAGGTCGCGACGTACGCGAAGACCGCGCCCATGCCCGAGCCGCTGACCAGCACGTAGCCGACGTACCGCCGGTTGCTCACCACCTGCCGCCCGGCGACGGCGAACGTCCGCAGGCCGCCGCCGTGCCGTTGCCCCGGTGGCAGCGACTCGGGGACGGCGACCAGCACCGCCACGACCATCGCCACACCCAGAGCCGCCACGGCCCAGAACGACATGCGCCACCCCGACAGCTGCAGGATCACCGCGCCCAGCAGCGGCCCGGCGATCGGTGCGAGGCCGCCCACCCCGGCGATCACGTTGAGGACGCGCACCAGCCGGGCGCCGCGCGCCAGGTCGACGATGACGGCCCGCCCGATGACCATGGCCCAGCCGCCGGCGAAGCCCTGCACGAACCGGGCGCCGGTCATGACCCCGATCGACGGCGTCAGCGCGCACACCACCGACGCCGCGGCCATCACCGCGACCGCGGCGACCAGCAACCGGCGCCGGCCGTACCGGTCGGACACCGGCCCGCCGATCAGCTGCCCCAGCGCCATCCCGACGAAGAACGTGGTGAGCGTCAGCTGCACCTGGGTGGCGGTCGCCGACAGGTCGCCCGCGACGCTCGGGAACGCCGGCACGTACATGTCGGTCGCCAGCGGCGCGATCGCGGTCAGGAACACGACGGTGGCGATCAGGGCGGTGGACAGGCCGGCCCGGCGCCGTGTCCGGTGCTCGTCGAGCGTTGCAGTCATGACCCCACAACACCGTGCCGGCGCTGTGCCGGGAAGTCACCGACGAGAGGTGTACCGGCAGTACATCCCAGTTCAGGAGCTTCCGCCGTACGGTCGAGAGCGTGACCAATCGAGCCGAGGTGCACGACTTCCTCACCACGCGCCGCGCGAAGATCACCCCGGAGCGGGCCGGGATCCCCACCGCGGGACAGCGCCGCGTTCCCGGGCTGCGCCGCAGCGAGGTGGCCGCGCTGGCCGGGATGAGCGTCGAGTACTACGCGAAGCTCGAACGCGGCTCGCTGGCGGGCGTCTCGGCCGGTGTGCTGGAGGCGATCGCCCGGGCGCTGCAGCTCGACGAGGCCGAACGCGCCCACCTGATGCGCCTGGCGCAGGAGGCCAACGGCACCAGCGCGCTGGTCCGGCCGCACCGCCGGGGCAAGAAGTGGACCGTACGCCCGAGCCTGCAGTGGACATTGGACGCGATCACCGCGCCGGCGATCGTCGTGAGCAACCGGCAGGACCTGCTGGCCGCCAACCTGCTCGGCCGGGCCATGTACAGCGACGTCTACGCCGGCGCGCACGGGGTGCCGAACTTCGGGCTGTTCACCTTCCTCGACGCCGCCGCCCACCGCTTCTATCCGGACTGGAACCTCGCCGCGGACATGCTGGTCGCGAACCTGCGCACCGCCGCGGGCAAGGACCCCCACGACAAGGGCCTGCACGACCTGGTCGGCGAGCTGTCCACCCGCAGCGACGACTTCCGCCGCCGCTGGGGCGCGCACAACGTGCGCATCCACGGCACCGGCGTCAAGACCTTCCGGCACCACATCGTCGGCGAGCTCGAGCTGGCCTACGAGACCATGGACCTGCGAGCCGAGGACGGCGCCGCCCTCACCGTCTACGCCGCCGAGCCCGCCTCGCCGACCGCGCAGGCCCTCACCCTGCTCGCCTCCTGGGCCGCCACCACGGAACCCCTCCCCGCCGCGTCCGACCGCTGAGGCCGCTCGCGCCCGCCGTGCCGTCCGATAACATCTGAGCCAAGAAAGTCTTGTGTCAGACGTTCTCGGCTCGTACGTTATCGGGCATGGCTTCTCTCCCCGCGCCGACCCCCTGGACCGGACCACTGCCGCCCGCGCGGCCGCCCGCGGGCATGGCGGTCCACCACCTGCCGACGGGCACCTACGAGACCCGCGCGGCCCTCGCCGTACGCGGTGGGTCGTTTCGTGACAAGCGACCCTTCGCGGCCTCCGCGGTGCTGGTGCGGCACCCGAAGGGGGACCTGCTGATCGACGCGGGCTTCGGCGCGGGCGTCGCCACGCACGTCGGGATGCTCCCCCGCTTCGTGCGCGCCCCCTACGAGGCGGGCCGGACGGTCGGCGAGCAGCTCGACGCGGCCGGCTACGACCGCGGCGGGCTGAAAGGTGTGCTGCTGACGCACGCGCACTGGGATCACGTGAGCGGCCTCGACAGCCTGCGGGACGTTCCGATGTGGATGAACGCGGATGAACGGCAGTACGCCGCCGAGGACCCGGACGGCAAGGTGTTCCGGCACGTGTCGCGGGGGCACGACGTGCACGAGTACGGGTTCGAGAATCGGCCGTATCTCGGGTTCGACTCGAGCTACGACGTGCACGGCGACGGGTCGGTGGTCGTCGTGCACGCGGGCGGCCACACGACCGGCTCGGTGATCGTCTTCGTGACCGTGCCGTCCGGCGACCGGTACGCGTTCATCGGCGACCTGACGTGGCAGATCGACGGCATCCGCCGGCGGGCCGAACGGCCGTGGCTGCTCCGCAAGCTCGCCGACAGCGACCCCGAGCAGGTACGGCAGGACCTGCTCCGCGTGATCGCCCTGGACGGCCTGGTGCGGATCGTCCCCGCGCACGACCTCGGCTCGTACGCCGCCATCCCCCTGCTGGTCCCCGAGGGTGCGGCGTGGCCGTCCTGAGGACGTACGGTTCTCGGATGCGCAGCCAGCCATCGCGAAGCCAGCCATCGCCCGAGCCCGGCGTCGCCGGGCCGGTCCCGTCCCTCGACTCCGAGATCACCTGGCTGCTGCACCGGGCGGCCCAGCGTCTGCGCGCGGCCACCGGCGAGGTCGCCGAGCAGCACGACCTGACGCTGCGCGAGTACATCGTGCTGAGCGCGCTCGACAAGTCGCCCGGCCTCACCCAGGGTGAGCTGGGCCGATCCCTCGGGCTCGACAAGACCACGCTGATGAGCGAGCTGGACCGGCTCGAGCGCAGGGGGCTGGTCGAGCGCCGGCACGCCGCGCGCGACCGCCGGCTGCGGATCCCGGTGATCACCGGCGAAGGCGACACCGTACGGGCGAAGGTGGCGGCCGCGTGTGCCGCCGTCGAGGCCTCCGTGCTCGACGGCTTCGGCGGGGACCAGGTCCGGGACCTGCGCCGGATGCTCTTTGCGATCATCGGCGACGCGGAGGACCGGGGGTCCTGTTTGTGAAGCGGATATCAACGTACCCGTATACGTCGTAAACGCTTCTCCATAAGAATTCTCGCCGAGCATTTCCCGTTTGCCCGGTGATGGCACGGGTAGCGCATTCCGGTGAGTAGTCAAGACACCCGCGTGGTGGCCCGGCGGACGATGGTGGTCATCGGCCTCGTCCTCGCCACCCTTCTCGTTCTCTTCCTCGTCCGCGCCACCAGCCAGGTGCTGACCTGGATCCTGGTGGCCGTCTTCTTCGCGGTCGCGCTGAACCCGGCGGTCACCTGGGTGCAGCGCCGTGCCGCGTTCGGCCGGCGCTGGCTCGCCACGCTGCTGGTCTTCCTCGTCGCGCTCGTGCTCATCGGCGCGCTGGTCACCCTGTTCATCGTGCCTCTGGTCCGCGAGGGCACCCAGGTGGTGGCCGACTTCCCCAAGATCGTCGAGGACGCGCGGACCGGGCGCGGCCCGGTGGGCGGCCTGATCGAACGGTTCAACCTGCTGGAGTACGCGCAGAGCCACACCGACCAGTTCCGCGAGTACGCGGGCCGCCTGGGCGCACCCACCCTTTCCGTCCTGCGGGGCGCGGCCACCAGCGTCGCGGGCATCGTGACGATCTTCGTGCTCGCCTATCTGATGGTGCTCGAGGCGCCCAAGGTCGTCGACGGCTTCCTCGCGCTGTTCGACGACCGGCGCGCCGAGCGCATCCGCCGGGTCGGCCACGACTGCGCCAAGACCATCACCGGCTACATCACCGGCAACCTGCTCATCAGCGTTATCTGCGGCGGCCTCACGTACGCGGTCCTCGCGATCATGGGAGTCCCGTACGCCGGACTGATCGCCCTGTTCGTCGGGCTCGCCGACCTGATCCCCCTGGTGGGCGCGACGCTGGGCGCGGTCGTCGCCACCCTGGCGGCCTTCGTCGAGTCGACCACGGCGGGCATCGTCGTCATCGTCTTCTTCGTGCTGTACCAGCAGCTGGAGAACCACCTGCTGCAGCCGTTGATCTTCGCCCGCACAGTCAAGGTCAACCCGCTCACCGTGCTGATCGCGATCCTCATCGCGGTGGAGCTGGCCGGCATCCTGGGCGCGCTGCTCGCCATCCCGGTCGCGGGCATCATCCAGATCATCGCCCGGGACATCTGGGACACCCGGCGCGGCCGGCTCAAGCCCGAACCGACCGTCGGCGAGGACCGCGTGCCCGTCGATGCCGGCGCCGCCGCCGAGCCGGCAGCAGCGGCCGGCGCATCGACGAGGAACGGACAGGCGTCCTGATCGTCGGCCGGTCGCGGACCGTGGGCATTGAGCGGTCCGCATGGGGCTAATCGCTCGGTTCCGGGGTACGCGGGACGAGTGACGACAGATTCATGTTCACATCGCAGCCCCGCCGGTCGGGAGCCGAGCCGGTGCTCCCGCCGGCGGCTGCGCCCTGGCGCCCGTCGGAAGCTCGTGTCTTGCCACCGCTGACATGGCAGGTCGACTCGGGCTCGGCGACCGTGCACGTCGCCATCCACGGCCGGCCCGACGAGGACTCGGTCACGGCGCTGCGTGCCGCGCTCCTGCATCACTGCGCCCGGCAGCCGGGCGATCTGATCATGGACTTGTCCGAGCTCGACCCGGTGAACCAGGCGTTCCTGACCGCCTCGGGTCTGCCCGCGGGGCGCAGCAGCATCACCTGCGGCACCTCCCTGCTGCTGGCGGGCGAGCCCCTCGCCGCGGGCGACGGCCGGCTCGGAGGCGAGGCGTGCGTCAGCCGGCACTTCGCCCGGGCGTGTGAGGCACTCGCCGTCGGGCCGCTGCGGTCACCGTTCCTGACCGAGCACGTCCTGCCGGTCTGCGGCGCCCTGCGGCGCACCCGCGACATCGTCACCGACGCCTGCGTCGCGTGGGACCTCACCCGGCACGTCGACGCGGCCACCCTGATCGCCACCGAGCTGGTCAGCCTGACCACCCGGCACGCGTCGACGATGATGAGCGTCACCGCCCTGCTGCACCAGGACACCCTCTACCTCTGGGTGCGCGGCGGCACCGAGACGGGCCTCACGCCGCGCTTCGACGCGACGACCAACCTCAGCCTGCTGATCCTGCACACGGTGGCCGACCACTGGGGCGTCATGGTCGACGGCGACGACACGGTGATCTGGGCGGCCCTGACGGGATGACCCCGGGACTACGTCGTCGCCGGCACCGCGGCCGGCGCCGCGACCGCGGCCGCCAGGTGCTCCTGCGGCACCGGTCGCGACCAGGTGTAGCCCTGGCCTCGGTGGCAGCCCAGCAGCCGCAGCGCCTCGGCCTGCTCGGGGCTCTCGACGCCCTCGGCCACGGTTCGCAGCCCGGTGGCCTGGGCGAGCTTGATGACGACCTCGCTGAGGGCGGTACCGGCGCCCGGCCCGGTGATCGGGTCGACGAAGCTCTTGTCGATCTTGAGGATCGTGGCGGGCAGCCGCTGCACGTAGCTGAGCGAGCTGTAGCCGGTCCCGAAGTCGTCCAGCGCGAGCTGCACCCCGTACGCCCGGACGGCGTGCAGCGTCTCGATGACCGCGTCGGGCTCCGCGATGAGGGCCGTCTCGGTGATCTCGAGGATCAGGCGCTGCGGGTCGAGCCCGCTGTCGACCAGGGCAGCGTGCAGGTCGCCCACGAAACGCGGGTGCGTCAGCTGCCGGGCGGAGACGTTCACGCTGATCGAGGCGGCGCCCATGGCGGGGACGGTGGACACCCAGGCGGCGGCGTCGAAGCAGGCCCGGCGCAGCACCCAGCCGCCCAGGTCGACGATGAGCCCGCTCTCCTCGGCCAGCGGGATGAAGCGGTCCGGCGCCACCATGCCGTGTCCGGGCCGCTGCCAGCGCACCAGCGCCTCGGCGCCGACGGGCCGGCCGGTCTCCAGCGCGACGATGGGTTGGTAGTGCAGCACCAGCTCGCCGCCGGTGATCGCCTGGGCCAGCGCGATCTCGTCCTCGATGCGTTGTTCGGCGGTGGAGGCGAGGGTCGCGTCGAAGACGTGGATCTGCTCGGGGCCGCGCCGTTTCGCCTGCCGCAGGGCCGCGTCGGCGTTGCGCAGCACGGCGGCCGGAAGCGCCGGCCCGGGCATGACCACGCAGATGCCGATGCCGGCGCGCACCCGTACGTGATGTCCCGCGACGGTCAGCGGCTCGCGCAACGTCCGGCGCAGCCGGTCGGCGAGGTCGAGGCAGGGCGCCTGCCGGGAGAGCACGACGAACTCGTCGGCGCTCAGCCGTGCCACCAGGTCGTCCTCGTCGGCCGCGCGGCGCAGCCGGTCGGCGACCATCCGCAGCACCTGGTCGCCGACGGCGTACCCGAGCGAGTCGTTGACCAGCCGGAACCGATCGAGGTTGACCAGCAGGACCGCGGCGCCGCCGGCGCCCTCCTGCTGGACCCGGCCGATGTGCTCCAGCAGGAGCCGCCGGTTCGCGAGGTCGGTGACCGGATCGTGGCCGGCCTGCCAGGCGAGGGCGTCCTTGGTGCGCTGCCGCTCCACCACCCGGCCGAGGGCCAGCCCGACCTGCTCGAGGGCGGCCACGATGTCGGCGTGCGGGGCCGGGCTGCCGGCGGGCAGATAGAAGGCCAGCAGGCCGCCGACCTCTCCCCCGGCGAGCGCGGGCACGGCGACCGCGGGGCCGATGCCGCATTCGTGCACGGCCGCGCCCATGGGCCGCAGATCCTCGGGCCGGGTCGCCACGCGGGCGACCGCGTCGAAGCCCATCTCGTGCAGGCGCGGCGCGCAGCCGTCCGCGGCCAACTCCCGCAGCGCGCAGCGGCCGGCCGGGTGGTGCTCGTCGGCGACGTGCCACTCGGCGGGTCCGCCGTCGGGCGCCCAGGCGTGCCCCGCGAGCCAGCCCATCCGGGTGCAGACCTCCCGGACCACCGCGGCGGCCGCGGTGGCGAAGGTGTCCGTGTCGTTGGCCGTGAGCGCGGCGTGACGGATCAGCGCGGCGGCCTGTTCCGCGCGTCGCTGGGCGGTGATGTCGCGGACGATCGCGGTGTAGCGCACGCTGCCGTTCTGCGACCACTGCGACAGCGCCAGCTCGGTCAGCAATTCGTGGCCGTCGGCGTGCAGCACGGGCACCTCGACGGTGCTGAGGATCTGCCACGGCCCGTCCACCACATGTGCCCCTTGCCGAGGGAGCGCCGAGCGGGCTCCGGTCGGCCACCCTCATCGGGCACGACACGGAGGACTTGAGCCTTTGCGGCGGGGCATGAGTGATCATGACGGTGGGTACGGGCACCGGCGTGACACCTAGCTCTTCCCCCAGCCCGGCGCGGGCCGCGACCGCGCAGTCCGCCGAGGTGGTCGTCGGCCTGATCGTCCCGCCGGACGCGAGCGAGGAGCTGCGGACGCACCTGATCGGCGACGTCGAGCAGGCGCTGCGGGAGCGCCACCCGGACATCTCCTGGCGGGTGCCGGTGCTGCGGGACGCGCTGGTGCAGCCGCCCGCCGCCGACGACGAGCTGGTGGCCGCCGCGCGCGACCGGCTGCTGGAGCACGACTGGGACCTGGCGGTCTGCCTGACCGACCTGCCGTTGCGGGCGGACCGCCGCCCGGTGGTGGCGCACGCCAGCCCGGTGCACTCGGTCGCGGTCGTCTCGCTGCCGGCTCTGGGGGCGGTCGGCGTACGCCGTCGCGCCCGCGATGCCGTGGCCGGGCTCGTCGACGCCCTGATCGGGGAGACCGGCGACGACGGGGACGCCCGGCGCCGCGTCCGCGCCACGCACCGGCTGCGCGAGCTCGCGGACGACACCGAGGAGTCCGGGCCGGCGCTGCTGTTCCCGGCCCGCGTGCTGACCGGCAACGTCCGGCTGCTGACCGGGATGATCCGCGCGAACCGGCCCTGGCAGCTCGCCGCGGGACTGAGCCGGGCGCTGACCGCCGCGGTCGCCGCCGGGGTGTTCGCGCTGGTGACCTCCGACATCTGGCGGCTGGCCGACGCGTTCGGCCCGGTCCGGCTGACCGCCCTGGCCGTGGGCGCGGTGGCCGCCGTCGTGCTGACGCTGCTCATCGGCGGGAACCTCTGGGAGCGGGCGCGCCGGCCGGGGCAGCGCCGGCAGGTCACCCTGTTCAACCTCGCCACGGTGGCGACGCTGCTCATCGGCGTCGGCGCCCTGTACGCGGTGCTCTTCGTCGTGGCCGCGGTGCTCGCGAAGGTGCTCGTGCTGCCGCAGCTGCTGGCCGGCGGCGTCGGTCACCCGGTCGGCGCGGGCGACTACCTGCAGCTGGCCTGGTTCACCAGCTCCCTGGCGACGGTGGGCGGCGCGCTCGGCGCGGGCCTGGAGACCGACGACGCGGTGCACGCCGCGGCGTACACCTACCACCGCGACACCCCCTGAGCCGGCGGCCGTCACCGTCCGCCGGCGAACGGCGTCCGGGACCGATCGGCCGACCGGCCCGCTCGGCGCCGCCCTCCGGCCGGTTCCCGAACGTGAATCCTTTCTCGTAGAGTCTCGGCCGTGTCGATGACCCTGGAGGCGGCCGTCCCGCCGAGCCTGCCGGTGGATCCGCCCCGTCCTCCGGACCGGGGCGACCTCCGCCGCGCCTCGCTCGCCCTGCTGCCGTGGGTCCTTCCGCTCGCCGCGCTGGTCCTGGCGTGGAGCAGCACCGACGTCGGCTGGTCCGCCATGGCGCGCTACCTGGCGTACTTCCTGGTCGGTGTCGCCGTTCCGGGCACCCTCACGTACCGCGCCCTGCGCGGCAGCCGCGGCAACCTGCCCGAGGATCTGGGCCTCGGCTCGGCCGCGGGCCTGGTGATCGTGCTCACAGGATGGGCGCTCGCCGCCGCGACCGGTCTTCAGGCCCTCCTGCCCGTCTGGCCGCTGCTGGTGATCGCGGTGTTCGTCGCGGTGCCGCGGCTGCGCCGGCACTGGCGGATCACCGATCCGCGCCCGCTGCCGGTGCGCTGGTCCTGGATGGTGGCCGCGACCCTGGTCGTCGTGGTCCTGATGAACTACCCCGGCTGGACCCGCGTCCCGCTGCCACCGGCGACCGCGTACTACTACCAGGACGTCCTCTACCACCTGTCGCTGGTGCACGAGATGACCCGCACCATGCCGTTCGAGGTGCCCCAGCTGGCCGGCGACCCGCTGCGCTACCACTTCCTGGCCAACGCCGACATGGCGACCGCGAGCATGGTCACCGGGATCGCGCCGGCCACCATCCTGCTACGGCTCTGGATCGTCCCGATCACCGTCGTCAGCGTCCTCGTGACGGCGACGCTCGGCCGCGAGCTCAGCGGCAAGTGGTGGGCGGGCGCGCTCGCCGGCGCGGCCGCGATCGTCGGGCTGCCGCTGGCGCTCAGCGCGCCGGGCATCCCCGGTTCCGGGCCGATCGGGCCCAACAGTCCATCCCAGACGTACGCCTTCCCGCTGCTCGCGCTGCTGCTGATCCTGGCGGTGGACCTGCTGCGGGGACGCCGTTTGGGGTACGGGTGGGTGCTGGTCCTGCCGGTCGCGCTGGCGTGCGCGGGGGCGAAGTCGAGCACCCTTCCGCCCGTGGTCGCCGGGCTCGTGCTGGCGGGTCTCGTCGTCCTGGTCACCGACCGCGCCCGGCTGCGGCCGCTGCTGGTCTTCCTCAGCCTCGTGCTCGCGGCGATGCTCGCCGGCATCAAGATCTTCGCCGGGGGCGGCGCGGGGATCCTCGCGGTCCAGCCGCTCTCGCTGATGTGGTTCTTCGCGCCCTACCGCACGACCCTCGGAGCCGAGGAGGTCATCGACGGCACCCGCCTGCTGCCCAGCGGCATCGAGAACGCCACCGCGACCGGACTGGTGTTCCTGACCGCCCTGTTCGTCTGGTGGCTGCTCGCGCAGGCGCCCCGCCTGCTCGGTGTGCTGTCGGTCGGCGCCGCCCGCACCCGGCGCGATCCCGTCGCGTGGCTGTTCGCCGGCGTCACCGCGGCCGGTGTCGGCGCGGCCTGGCTGTTCTGGCATCCGTCCGCCAGCCAGGGCTACTTCTTCGCCACGGTCATCCCCTTCGCCGCCGTCCTGTCGGTCTGGTACCTGGCCGAGCACACCACCAGCGTCCGGCCGGTCATCGCGGGGTTCGTGGCCGGCGCCGCCTGGTTCCTGGTCGTGCCCGACCCCGCCGTCCCCGGGCAGCCGTCGTTCTCGAGCTGGAGCTGGACCCTGTGGCTGCCCATGCTGGCCTCCGCGGTCGCGGCCGTCGTGGCGGCCACGATCGGCCTGCTGGTGTGGCGGGCCCGCACCGGACGGCTGGCGTGGCGCGCGCTGCCCGTCGCGCTGGCCGCCGCCGTCCTCGGCGCCGGCATCACCCTGAACGTCGACCAGCAGACCCGGTCCACCGTAGAGGCCCTCACCGAGCCGCCCCCGCCGGTCGAGACCCCGCAGCGGATCGTCACGCGCGACGAGACGGCCGCGGCGCTCTGGATCGACCGGCACGCCGGCGACGACGACATCGTGGCGACCAACGTGCACTGCAA
This sequence comes from Actinoplanes sp. URMC 104, assembly GCF_051386375.1. Taxonomy (NCBI): domain Bacteria; kingdom Bacillati; phylum Actinomycetota; class Actinomycetes; order Micromonosporales; family Micromonosporaceae; genus Actinoplanes; species Actinoplanes sp. URMC 104. Next base: position 1,374,803 of record NZ_JBPQTO010000011.1, read on the forward strand.
CCCGATCACCTACAAGGCCTCGTGCGACTCGCGGGCCTTCTGGGTCACCGCGCTAGGCGGCCGCCGTACGGTCGTGGAAAGCTGGGGATACACCGACCAGGCAGTGGCGCAGGACGGCGTCAACGGCCTGCGCTACGCCCTGCAGCCCGCGCCTTATCCCGAGCGCTTCGCCCTCAACGAGCGCGTCTTCACCAAGGCGAACCCGTCCGACCTGGCCGAGCTGAAGCGCCGCTACGGGGTGCGCTGGCTCCTGGCCGACCGGCGCGTGCCCAAGGGGGTCTCCGCCCGCCTGGCCCGGATCGCCCCGGTCCGCTACACCGCCGGCCCGGTCACCGTCCACGAGGTCCCGTGACCGGCTGACGGCCGCTCCTCCGGCCCGTCGATGCGTCGGGCGACCTCCACCCGGCGGCGTTCGGGACCGGCCGCCTTGCGGCCGTGTGTCGAGGTGTGTGGCCGCCGCGGTCACGCGAGCAGTCGCTCGGTTTCGCGCCAGAGGTGGGCCTGGCGTTCGGGGTCGTCGCCGGGCGGAGGGGGCTGGATCCGGCGGGTTCCGCGGACGGTGTAGTAACCGCCGCTCCGGCCGGTGAAGGCGGGGTCGGTGGCGAGGGCGACGATGAGGCCGGCGCCGCGGGCGGGGTTGCCTATGCCGAGCCGGGTGAGGACCTTCTCGAGCGGGCCGGCGAAACGCAGTTCGCGGCCGAGGCCTGTCGTGTTGAAGCCGGGATCGAGGCAGTTCGCGGTGACCGTGCCGCCCGCCAGCCGTCGGGCCAGCTCCATCGTGAACATGATGTCGAGCAGCTTGGTCTTGCCGTAGAGCTCGGACGACCCGCGGGCGGTGAACGGGGCCGCCTCGGTCAGATCCTGCGGGATGCGCAGGGTTCCGTGCCTGCGCGACGCTTCGGAGGCAACGGTGACGACCCGGGCGGCGGGCGCGCGGCGCAAGGCGGGCAACAGAGCTTGGGTGAGCAACCAGGGGGCGAGGTAGTTGACGGCGACCATCTCGGGGAAGCCGTCGAGTGTGGTGCGCGGCTGGAACGCGTGGATTCCGGCGTTGTTGACGAGCACGTCGATGCGGGGGTATCGGTCGGCGATCTCGGCGCCGATGCGCCGCACGTCGTCGAGGCGGGTGAAGTCGCCGAGGTAGACGTCGACCGGGGCGGGGCCGAGGTCGTGGCGGGCCTGGGCGGCCTTCTCCGGGCTGCGGGCGGTGATCACGAGGCGTGCACCCCGGCGGGCGAGGTCGATGGCGGCGAGGCGGCCGAGGCCGTTGGTGGCTCCGGTGACGACGATCGTGCACTCGCGTTCGAGGCGGCGGACGGGTGGCGTCATGAGCGGACCGACAAAGGCGGCTGCAGAAAGATAGTTTGCATATGCCCATCACTGTAGCGCCTTATAGTGGAGATATGCAAACCATGCCGGAGAGCGGTCAGCCACGTCGCTCCGAGCTCGAGCTGGCGCTCGGGGAGCAGATCAACGCCCTCGTCAGCGCGACCCGCGCCCTGAGCGAGCGCAGCGCCGCACATTTCCACCCGCAGCTGCAGCCGGCGGCCTTCCACATCGCCCGCTGGCTTTACGCGTTCGGGCCCGCGAAACCCTCCGAGGTGGCCGAGGCCGTGCACATGGATCGCAGCTCCACCAGCACCCTGATCGGCAGGATGCGCTCCCTCGGCCTGCTCGAGGCGTCGCCGAACCCGGAGGACAGGCGCAGCGTCATCGTGGGGCTCAGCGCGGACGGCCGGGAACGGGTCGCCGCGACGCTGAAGGACCGCGGCGACGTGTTCCGGGAGCGCACCGAGGACTGGCCCGACGACGACCTCGCGCTGCTGGTCGGCCTGCTCGGCCGGCTCACGTCCGCGGAACCTGCCTGACCGCGCTGGGCGCTGGTCACTCGTCGACGTTGCCCCCGGTGTCCGCGCCGGCGGCGAGGGGCGGGCTCCATCCGCCGACCCTAAGGGACCGGCCCGGCCGGCGTCCGTCCCTGCCGGGGCGCTACCGTGCCCGGATGCCCTCGCGACCTGCCCTGCTGCCGCGCTCGGCGCCGGCCGCCGCACAGGTGTCGTCGCGGGCGATCGCCGCGCTGCTGGACCGGCTCGAGGCGCGGTCCGTCGAGTGTCACTCCATCATGGTCGTACGCCGGGGCGTGGTCGTGGCCGAGGGCTGGTGGGCGCCGTACTCGCCGGGGCGTCCGCACCTTCTCTACTCGCTGACCAAGTCGTTCACGTCGGTCGCCGTGGGGCTCGCCGTCGCCGACGGGCTGCTCTCGCTCGACGACCGGGTGGTGGACGTGCTGCCCGATCACGTACCGGCCGGCGTCTCGCAGCGGGGAAGCCGCGTCACCGTCCACCACCTGCTGTCGATGACGAGCGGGCATCACACCGACAGCCTCACCGAGGCCTGGCGCCTGGAACCGGGCGACCTGGTGCGGGGCTTTCTGCGCGTGCCGTTCCCGGACGAGCCGGGGACGCGGCACGCCTACGACAACGCGACCACGTTCCTGCTGGCCCGGATGGTGGAACGGGTGACCGGCCGCGCCCTGCCGGAGCTGCTCGGCGAGCGCCTGTTCGGGCCGATGGGCGTCGAGCACGCCGAGTGGGACAGGGTGGCGAGCGGCGCCGCCTTCGGCTTCCACGGGCTGCACCTGACGACCGAGGCCGTCGCCGCTTTCGGCGAGCTGCTGCGGCGCGAGGGCCGGTGGGGCGACCGGCAACTGGTTCCGCGCGACTGGGTGCGGCTCGCGACCCGGCGGCACATCGAGACCCTGCCCGCGGAGGTCGGCGGGGCGGAGCCCGACTGGCTCCGCGGGTACGGGTATCAGTTCTGGAGGTCGCGTCACGGCTACTTCGGCAACGGCGCCTACGGCCAGCAGTGCCTGGTCGTCCCCGAGCACGACCTCGTGGTGGCCGTGACCGCCGCCACGCAGGCCGAGCAGGCGATGCTCGACGCCGTCTGGGAGTGCCTGCTGCCCGGCCTGGGCTGTGCGGACAGCACCGGGGACGACGAGGCCCTCGCCGATCGGCTGCGGCAGCTGTCGCTCGCGCCGGTGCCGGGCACGGCCGGCCCGCACGGCCCGGTCGAGGCGAGGATCCAGGGCCCGGCCGAGGATGCGCCCGTGCCCGACGGCACGCCGGTGGTCGTCGATTCCGCGTACGGCGGGTGGCTCCTGCGGTTCGGGTCGTCGCTCACCGTCGAGGCGGGTCACGGCGCGTGGCGGGAGAGCTCGCCGCTCGGCCGCCCGGTGGTCGCGTCGGGCGGCTGGCAGGGCGGCACGTTCGTCGCCGACCTCGTCGTGATCACCACCCCGCACCGGGTCCGGCTGGTGGTCGACGCCGACGCGGGGACGGCCGTGGCGACGTGGAACGTCGTGCCGCTGACCACGCCCGAGCTGACGGTGCATCTGCGGTCGCCGCTGATGACCCGGCCCGACGTCGCGTAGCGGCGTTCACCGCGGGGCGGTCGCGCCGAACAGGGCGGCCAGCGCCGCGTCGGAGGCGGCCAGCGCGGACCGGTCGAAGGTGCTGCCCGCGGCGACCAGCTCGGCGGCCCCGGTGCGGTCGAGCAGCTCGGCGAGCCGCTGCTCGACCTGGGCCGGCGTGCCGGTGATCGCCGCCGCGGCGGTCTGCTCGACGTACTGCTGCTGGCGCTGTGTCCGGCCGGCGGACCGGACCACGTCCACCGGTTCCAGCGGCGGGAACACCCCGGTGGTACGGCTCTGCGCCATCGCCCAGGCCTCGGGCAGCATCAGGTCGGCGGCCTCCGCGGCGGTGTCGGCGACCAGCACGTCGAGGCTGATCGCCACCCACGGCTCCGGCTGCGCCGGGGAGGGGCGGAAGGCACGCCGGTACGCGGCGAGCGCCGCCAGCCCGGGCGCCGGGTCGCCGCCGACGCCCAGCAGCGGGCCACCCACGATCACCGGCAGCCCGAGCTGCGCGGCGATGTGCAGGCCGGTGCCGGTGGCCAGCACGTACAGCGGCACCGTGCCCTGCGGCTGCGGGTGCAGGCCGATCTCCGCCGTCCCGGTGAGGAACGCGCGCAGCTCGGCGAGGTCCGCGGCGAAGTCGCGCTCGGTCTGCCGCAGCGCCCGGCGCACCGGCGCGGTGAAGCCGGGCGAGCGGCCGAGCCCCAGGTCGACCCGGCCCGCGGCGAAGGCGGACAGCGTGGCGAACTGCTCGGCGACGACGAGCGGCTGGTGGTGCGGCAGCATCACCCCGGCCGACCCGATCCGGATGGTCCGCGTCGCGCCCGCGACGGCTGCGAGCAGCACCGCCGGGGCCGAGCCCGCGACCCCGGGGACGCCGTGGTGCTCGGCCACCCAGAAGCGGTCGTATCCGAGCCGCTCGGCGTGGGTCGCGCGCGCCACCGTGCCCCGCAGCGCCGCCGGCTCGGGCTCGCCGGCGCGGGTGCGGGACCGGTCCAGGATCGAGACGTGCAGCCGGGAGTCGATCACCGCAGTTCCAGCGTCGCCGGCCGGGGGCTTGTTCCCGCCGCCGGTGTGCGGAGTGTCAGCTCACGGGGGTGTCGCCGGCCCGGGGCAGGCCGACGGTGACGCGCAGGCCGCCCTCGCCCGGCGCCGTCGCGGTGATCGTGCCGCCGTGCGCCCGCACGATCGAGCGGGCGATCGCCAGGCCCAGCCCGCTGCCGCCGCTGTGGTCGATGCGGCCCGTGGCGGCGCGGGTGAACGGCTCGAACAGCCGGGACACGTCCTCGGCAGGGACGACCGGACCGGTGTTCTCCACGGTCAGCGCGCCGCCCGCCGCCCCGACGCAGACCCTCACCGTGCCGCCGGGCCGGTTGTATTTGATCGCGTTGTGGACGAGGTTGCGGACCAGCCGCTCCAGCAGCACCCCGTCGCCCCAGACCTCGTACGGGCCCGCATCGATCGTGACCTTGACGTCGGCGTCCGCGGCGACCCGGCCGTGGGCGTCGACGACACCCGCGGCGATGTCGTCGAGGCTCTGCCGGGTGCGCGAGGTGAGGCCCTGATCGGCCTGGCTGAGCACCAGCAGGCCCTCGATGAGGCGCTCGTTGCGGGCGTTGGTCTCCAGCAGCTGGCTCGCGAGCAGGGCGGACTGCTCGGGCGTGAGCGGCTCGGCCATGCCGACCTCGATCAGCGTGCGCTGCAGGGCGAGCGGGGTGCGCAGCTCGTGCGAGGCGTTCGCCGCGAAGCTGCGCTGGCCCTCGTAGCCGGCGGCGATGCCGTTCATCATCGTGTCGAGCGCCCGGCCCAGCCGCTTGATCTCGTCGCGCCCGCGGCCCGGACGGATCCGGTGGCCCAGGTTCTGCGGACCGACCTGGGCGATGACCGGCAGCACCCGGCGCACGGGCGCCAGCACCCACCACACCAGCAGCGGCACCAGCAGCGCGGTCGCCGCCAGCACGATGCCGTACTGGACGAGGTTGTCGATCGGGATCTTGCGGGTGACGCGGCACGCCATGCTGTCGACCTCGTCGTAACAGGGCGCGTAGTACGGCGGGTCCCAGGGCAGCTGCGCATAGAGGAAGACGGCGACGAAGACCCAGGTCACCGTGCCGAGCACCGCCACCGACAGCCGCGCGCGCAGTCCCATCACGGCAGCCCGACGCGGTAACCCGCGCGCGGCACCGTCTGCACGACCTGCGGCGTGCCGAGCTTGCGGCGCAGCGTCGAGACGGTCACCCGCACGACGTTGGTGAACGGGTCGGCGTGCTCGTCCCAGACCTGTTCCAGCAGGTCCTCGGTCGTGACCGCCTGGCCCTGCGCGCGCATCAGCGCGTGCAGCACCCCGAACTCCTTGTGCGTCAGCGCGAGCGGGCGGCCGTCCCGGCTCACGCTGCGGGTCGCCACGTCCAGCACGACGCCGTCGCGTTCGAGCACCGGCGGCAGGGCCGGGGCCGTGCGCCGGGCCAGCGCCTGCACCCGGGCGACCAGCTCGGCGAAGGCGAACGGCTTGGTGAGGTAGTCGTCCGCGCCCAGGCCGAGGCCCTCGACCCGGTCGTAGATGCCGCACGCCGCGGTGAGCAGCAGCACCCGGGTGCCGATGCCGTGGTCCGCGATCCACCGGCAGACGTCGTCGCCGGTGCCGCCGGGCATGTCCCGGTCGAGCACCGCGACGTCGTACCGGTTGACCTGGATCTTCTCGATGGCCTGCCCGCCCTCGTACGCGATGTCGACCGCCATGGCCGCACGCCGCAGGCCCACGGCGATCGTCTCGGCCAGCAGCCGCTCGTCGTCCGCCACCAGAACTCGCACGCGGGCCATGCTGCCATGATCGGGATAAGGCGCGGATAAGGTCCCGGGGCTCAGGCGACCAGGAAGGTCCCGGCCATGAAGATCACCAGGAAGACCGCCTGGAGAGCCACGCCGATCATCAAAATCGCCCGGTCGGCCACCTGGTTGGCGCCGATCCGCGCCAGCACGAGGAAGATCGCCACCGCCTCCATCGCGTAGCGCGCCGCCGACTGCATCGAGCGGCCGCCGACCTCGGTCGACATCAGCATGACCAGGGTGATCGCGGCCTGCACCACGAGGTAGGCCTGGTCGCGCCGGAACCTGTACGGGCCCTTGACGCACAGGATCAGCAGCACCACCGCGACCAGGATCGTGCCGGCGTCCAGCACCGCGCCGAGGGTGGCCTTGTCGAGCGCGGAGTGCCCGGCGATCTGCCGCACCGAGATCAGCCACGCCTGTCCGGGGAACGTGTACCGGCGCCCCCACTCGTCCTGCGCGATGCTGAACTGCAGCGGGCTGCCCAGCTCGAAAAGGCAGTACACGCTGTAGCCGACCACCCCCAGCGGCACGAGGGCCAGTCCCAGCACGTCCGGCCGGACCCGGCGCGGCCGCCAGCCGGTCTGGCGCAGGTACTCGACGGCCAGCGGGGCGATCAGCAGCACGCCGAACAGCCGGGTGGCCGACGACAACGCGCCCAGCGATCCCGCCAGCCACCAGTGCCCGCGGCGACCGGCGTACAGCGCTCCGAGGGCCAGCAGCAGGAACAGCGACTCGTTGTAGCCGATGAACAGGAAGAACCCCATCGGGAAGGCGGCCAGGTACCAGGCGGCGCGCTGGGCCACCCGCGGCCCGAACTCGTGGTCGGCCAGCCGGTGCAGCAGGGCCAGGACGCCGTACGCCGCGGCGTTCGCGATCAGCAGCGCGCCTGCCACGCCGTCGCCCGGCAGCACCGGGTCGAGCACGTGGATCAGCAGTGGGTACAGCGGGAAGAACGCCGGGAAGCCCGGGCCCAGGTGGTAGCCGCTCTCGGCAATCCGCACGTAGTGACCGGCGTCCCAGCGGTTCCAGCCGAGGGCGATCGACCACAGGTCCGGGGCGGGCCCGGCGCCGTCGGTCAACCAGGCGAGCGCTCCGACCATCAGGTGCACGACGACCGAGGCCGACCACACCGCGAGGGCCGCCAGCAGTGCCGACCGCCACGGACGGCGAACCGGCGCGACGTGGTGCGGCTCGAGGAGCAGGTCGGCATCGGGTACGGCCAGCGCGGTCACGACGGCGCTCCGGCCGGGACGCGGACCCCGGTCACCGCGGAGTCGAACGTCACGACGTACGCCGGTCGACCCTGGATCGACGTGAAGCCGGCCGGCGGGTACTTGGAGCGGCCGGCCGCGCGCCTCTCCCGGGCGTACGGCACCTCGCCGCTCGGCAGGCCCAGCCACGGCACGAGCAAGCGGTGGACCGGCAGGTGCTCAGGCAGCTCGGTCAGGGCGTCGACGGCGGTGCGGCTGAGCAGACGGAAGTCCCCGGCGTTGTGCGGCACGGCGGCTCCGACCACCCGTCGGATCAGCCGGTAGTACAGCCCGGCCGTCCAGCGCTTGAACGGGCTGTCGGTGCTGCGATCGGTCCGCACCCCGTGAACGACGTCGAGCTGCTCGGTCTCGGCCAGCCTCAGCATGCCGGCGATGACCTCGGGCGGGTCCTGCAGGTCGACGTCGATGCTCACCACGTACCGGCCGCGGGCGCGGTGCAGCCCGGCGGTGAGCGCGTTCTGGTGCCCGGCGTTGCGGCGCAGCCGGACGATCCGCAGCTGCGGCCAGGCGTGGCGCATCCCCTCCAGCACGGCCGGGGTGGCGTCCCGGCTGCCGTCGTCGACGGTCAGCACCTCGTACGGCACGCCGAGGCCGTCGAGCACGGGACGCAGCCGCCCGGCGAACAGCGGCAGCACGTCCTGCTCGTTGAAGACCGGCACGACCACCGACAACTCCGGCGTGACATCGACGCTCACGTGGTCCCCTCCTTCGTGAAGTTCACGGGGAAACACGTTGATCGCGGGCTGATAAGGCCCGGATAAAGGCGGGCGAGGTGGCACGAATCCGGGAGTATCAGCAGGTGGCGCCGCTCGCCCTAGGATGCGGGGGTGCTCACCCTGACCGGATGCCGCGTCGTCACGCCCACGGCCGTTCTCGACCCGGGGTGGCTGACCATCGCCGACGGCCTGATCCGGGCGGTGGGTCGGGGCAGCCCGCCGGCCGCGGGTCGCACGGTGGACCTGGGCGGCGGGTGGCTGCTGCCCGGCTTCGTCGACCTGCACATGCACGGCGGCGGCGGGGCGCAGATCACCACGGACGACCCGGACGAGATCCGGCGGGCGGTGGCGTTCCACCGGCGGCACGGCACCACCCGTACGCTCGCCAGCCTCGTCACCGACCGGCTGGACCGGATGGTCGCCGCCGTGGGCACGATCGCCACGCTCATCGAGGCCGGCGAGCCGGGCATCGCCGGCATCCACCTCGAGGGACCCTTCCTCAACCCGGCCAAGCGCGGCTCGCACCACCGGGAGTTCCTGCTCGCGCCCGACCCGGACGCGCTGCGGCAGCTGCTCGACGCCGGGCGCGGCCACATCCGCGTCGTCACGCTCGCACCCGAGCTGCCCGGCGGCATGCGGCTGCTCGACCAGGTGGTCGACGCGGGCGCCATCGCCGCCGTGGGGCACACCGAGGCGACGTACGTGCAGGCGCGCGACGCGTTCGCCGGCGGCGCGCGGCTGGCCACCCACCTGTTCAACGCCATGCGCCAGTTCCACCACCGCGATCCCGGCCCCGCGGGCGCGGCCCTGGCGAACCCGGCCGTCACGTGCGAGATCATCAACGACGGGGTGCACGTCCACGACGAAGCGGTCCGCATCGCGGTCGACGCCGCCGGCCCCGGCCGCATCGCCTTCGTGACCGACGCGACGCCCGCCGCGGGGATGACCAGCGGCAGCTACTTCCTCGGGCCGGTGCCGGTCGTCGCGCAGGAGGGGACCGTACGCCTGACCGACGGCACCCTGGCCGGCAGCACCCTCACCATGGACGCCGCCGTGCGGCACGCGATCCAGGCCGTCGGGCTGCCCGTCACCGACGTGGCGCGGGCCGCGGCCACCACCCCCGCCACCCTGCTCGGCATCGCCGACCACACCGGCAGCCTCGCGCCCGGCAAGGCCGCCGACGTGGTCGTGCTGGACGAGGCGCTGCGGGTGCGCGAGGTCCTCGCCGGCGGCCGGCCCGTGCCCGGTGTCCTCCCCACAACGTGCCAAGATGCCCCGCGTACCGCACCTCCGGCGGGCGCCGGAGGACCGTGACGGCATGAAGAAACTCGCTTGTGTCATCACTGCCGCCGCGGCCATGGGCGCCACCGCCCTCGCCCCGGCCGCTCAAGCCACCACCACCGCCGGGCACCGCTGCACCCCCGCCCGGCCCGCCGCCGAGTTCTACGCCGGCGGGCGCATCGCCTCGGTGCCGGTCACCGACGACAACGCGGCCTGTTCGACCATCTCGGTCTCGCGCATCCGCGACGTCGACCGGCCGGCCGACAGGTGCCAGACCTTCCTGGTGGCGTTGCTGTCCGCCGACGGGCGCGACCCCACCTACACCGAGCCGGTGCAGGCCTGCTCCCCCACACCCGGGGTGCGTACGGTCCTCGCCACCGGCGTGCCCGCCGGCACGCAGTTCCGGGTGCTCTACCAGGTCGACTACATCGACCCGCACCCGCAGACCGTCCGCTACACCGTCTGGTACTGACCGCCGTACGGTCCGCTCAGTGGTTGGGGGCGAGCGCTGCCTCGCTCGCCGCCATCCACGCCGCGAACACCGCGTGCCCGAGCCCGAACGCGACCAGGTCGGCATCCCAGCGGGCCGGCTTGCCGCGCGCGGACCAGACGAGCAGACCGGTGGCGGCAGCCAGGTTCAGCGCCGACCAGGCCCCGTTCACCGCCGGCCCGGACTCGCGGCCGGCCAGCGGCGTGAGGTGCCGGCGTCTCGTGACGGCGGTGGCGAGGTGCGGGGCGGCGTTGGCGACCAGCAGCCCCGCGGCGAACGACGCGATCCGGGAACCGTCCATCCCCTCACGCTAGGACACGCCTCCTCGCCGCGCGGGTGCGCAGGCCGTGCGTCAGCGCGGGGATCATCACCGCCGCGGGGACGAGGTGCAGCCCGAGCAGGGCGGCGACGGTGGCGGTGTTCGCCCCCGACGCCACCGGCGGGACCAGCGAGACCGCGGTCAGCGACAGGGCCGTCCGCAGGAACCGGTCGGCGGGGCGGGCGCTCCACCGGGCGAAAGCGGCGGCCAGGGCGACGCCCACGGTCGAGAAGAAGCCCGTCACCACGGCGAACCCGGCCACCGGGATCGCCGCGCCACCGTCGGGGATCTCGAAGTCGACACCGGCGGCTCGGGCGAGCGCGGCGGCGACGGTGGTGGCCGCTGTCGCCGCGAGCACGGCGACGAGCGCGGCGCCCCTCACGACTCGTCCGCGGGCAGGCGCTCCGGCAGCCCCAGCCGCGGGAACCGGTCGCTGTGGAACGTGGTGATCTCGGTGATCGCCCCGCCGGTGATGCGCAGGACGTCGATCGTCAGCGGCAGGTACGCGCCCTCGCGCTCCCGCCAGTGGTAGAACGCGACGGCGGGCTGCCGGTTCACCGCGGCCGGGACGGCGCGCAGACCCGTCATGCCCTCGAAGCCCTCCTCGATCCAGTTGCCCACCACCGCGTCGCGGCCCACGTGCAGGCCCGGGGTGGGCGGCATCGAGCTGCGGACGTCGTCGCGCAGCAGCGCGGTGAGCGCCGGGATGTCGGTGGCGACGCTGGCCTCGGTGAAGCGGCGCACCAGCTCGCGCGTCCCGGCTTCCTCCTCGCCGCCGGTCCAGTCCTGCCGCTCGGCGGGCAGGTGCTCGCGCATGCCGGCCCGGGCCCGCTGCAGCGCGCTGTTCACCGAGTTGACCGAGTCGCCGAGCAGCTCCGCGACGTCCTTGGCCGGCCAGCCCAGCACGTCCCGCAGGATCAGCACGGCGCGCGGGCGCGGCGCGAGGTGCTGCACGGCGACCAGATACGCCAGCTCGATGGTCTCCCGCGCGACGGCCAGCGCCTCCGGCTCCTCCGCGCCGGCCGCGGGCAGCTCGTCGAGCAGCCGGTCCGGGTACGGCTGCAGCCACCGCACCTCGCCGCCGGTCGCCGGCTCCGGGCGGCTCCGGGCCAGCAGGTCCAGGCAGGCGTTGGTGGCGATCCGGTACAGCCAGGCCCGGAACGTCGACCGCCCCTCGAACGTCTCCCGCCGCCGCCAGGCACGCAGGAACGTCTCCTGCACGGTGTCCTCGGCGTCCTCGAACGACCCGAGCATCCGGTAGCAATGCACGTGCAGCTCGCGCCGGTGCCGCTCCACCAGCCCCGCGAACGCCGGCTCGCCCATCTCGTCCAACCCGCCCACGCCGAGCCCTTCCAGTCGCGTGTCCACCCTCATGACGTCAACCCTCTTCCGTCGTGTCCCGTCGCAGGTATGACGGGCGCGGGCGCCACAACTCATCAGTCGGCGGCCGCCGGCGCTCACGCGACGGCGGCGGCCTCCGCGCGGACCGTCTCGAGGAACCCCCACAGGTCGTGGGCCACCACGGTCACGTCCGACTCGTCCGCGTCGTACGTCGAACCGGGCAACGCCCCGCCGGCGAGCCGGTAGACCCGGTCGCCGGCCCTGTTCATCGCGTAGAGCGCGCCGCCGCCGTCCGTGGCGAACACGACGATGTCGTCCCGCACGGCTCCGGTCAGCTCGGTCGGCTGCACCTCGCGGATGCCGTCCAGAACCTGCTCGGCCGGGTGGATGAACCAGCCGTTCTCCACGTCCGGCAGGACGACGGCCCGCACGTGCCGGTAGAACTCCACCAGCTCGGCCGGCGCCCCGGCGGCGCTCAGCTCGGCCGCGCGCCCGTCCGTGCCGGCCACCACCACGTTGTCGCCCGGCGGGAAGCCGTGCCGCTGCTCGAACGTCTGCATCAGCCGGGCGGCCGACGCGACCGTCTCCTCGATCCAGCCACGCAGGCGGTCGGAGGTGTGCAAGAGTGCCCCCTGTCGGTCGGCCGGGCGTGCAGCGCCGTACCGCTGACACATCATAGGTATTCGCGAGCTGCTGACCGGGCTCTCGCCGGACGGGACCGACCCTGCGCGCCTCAGGCGTAGCGCCGGACGAAAGCGAGAGCGGTGTCGCAGACCTCGCGCCAGCCGCTGTCGATGGTCAGGGAGTGGCCGCGGCCCGGGATCTCGACGATCTCGGTGACGTTCGGGTTGGCCTTCTGCTGCTTGTAGGAGGCGTTGGCGATGGCCCACGGCACGGTGTGGTCCTTCTCGCCCGAGATGATGAGCAGCGGGCCCCGCTCCGGATTTTCGGTGTCCACCTTGACCTCGGTCCACGGGTTGAGGTTCGCCGTCGCGGCCTGGAACAGCGGCTCCCCCGAGGCCGGCACGGCGTACGTCGCGTAGAGCTCGCGGGCCTCCTGCTCGCTGACGGCGTTGGCGAAGCCGTACCGGAACTGGTCGTAGGTGAGCGGCACGGCCCGGTGGTAGTTGGCCGGGTTGCCCAGCACGGCGCTCGCCACCCGCAGCGCGGAGATCGGCAAGGGCAGCACGCCCCGGAACGGCGCCGGGTCGATCGCCACGGACACCGCCGACAGGCCACGCCCGGCGCTGATCTGGGTGAGCAGGCCGCCGAACGAGTGCCCGACGACCGCGGGCCTGCGCTCGAGTTTGCCGATCAGCTCGCAGAAGTGGTCGGCGACCTGCCCGACGCTCTTCTTCGCGAAGACCTCCGGCTGGGCGTTGGCCTCCTCGACGGTGTCCGGGTCGTCCGGCCAGCCCGGCAGCACCGGCGCATACCCGGCCGCCGCGAACACCTCGGCCCACCGCTGCCAGCTGGTCGGCAGCAGCCAGAGGCCGTGGATGAACACGACCGGCTGCTTGCCCGACGCGTTCGCGGCGTCGATCTGGACCAGGTCGCTCTGCAGGCTCATGCTCGATCCTCCCGTGGCGGTCGCGCCCGGCCCCTCGCCGGACGACCGCTGCAGAGTAGACAGTCGGCGCGCTGCCGGAGTTGGTCGCGAGCGCACAGCTCGTGTCCGTCCGGGACCGGTTCCGGGACGCCGTTGTGCGCTCCCCGCACGGCATGCCACCGTGAGCGGGTGCAGGCGACGCTGAACACCCTCGCGCTGGCCCCGCCGGACCGGGCCGACGCGATCCGCAGCCTGGTCTGGCAGAACGTCGTACGGGTGGAGATCGACCACCTGGTGCCGGCCCCGGACATGTCCGTCTCGCTCACCCTGGGAAGCTGCGGCGACCTCGGCGTCTGCGCCACCCGGGCGACGGCCACGACCGTCCGCCGGACCCCGCGGCTGGCCCGCGAGGACACCGAGCCGATGGTCTTCCTCAGCCTTCAGCGCTCCGGCTCGAGCATCGTCGTGCAGCACGGCCGCGAGGCGGTGCTCGGCCCGGGCGACTTCGCCGTCTACGACACCTCGTCGCCGTACAGCCTGCTGTTCGCCGACGGCATCGACGTCACCTTCTTCCGCATCCCGCGCGCCGTGCTGGCCCTGCCCGACACTGCCGTGCGGGACGCCTCGGCCGTCCGGATCGGCAGCGGCAACCCGCTCGCCGGCCTGACCTCGCAGTACCTGGCGCGGCTCGTCGACGACCCGGCGATTCTGCGCGGCGGCCACGGCCCGGCCGCCGCCGTCCCCACCATCGAGCTCATCCGGGCGGCGCTGTCGGTGCAGCTCGGCGACCATCGGATCGGCCGCGAGCCCCTCGACAGCACCCTCGCCGCACGCATCCTGGCCGACCTGCGGGCGCATCTCGCCGACCCGGACCTGTCCCCCGCGGCCGTGGCCGCCCGGCACCACATCTCGGTGCGCTACCTGCACCGCATCCTGCAGCGCGAGGGCATCCGGTTCGGCGAGTGGGTGCGCCGCAACCGGCTGGAGGGCACCCGCCGCGACCTCGCCACCCTCGACCGCACCGGCGTGGCCGCCGTCGCCCGGCGCTGGGGCTTCACCGACGCGGCCCACTTCAGCAAGGCCTTCCGCGGCGCGTACGGCATGAGCCCCCGCGAATGGCGCTCGGCCCACCACCGCGCCGCCCGGGCGGCGCGCTGAGAAAGGCCGCCGACGGCCGCGCCTTCGCCGGAGATGAGCACCACGGATCGCAGGAAGGCCGAGAACCAGGGCGTCCTGGTTGTCGATGCGGGCGTACAGCGCCCGGGGCGGTCTCTCGCTACGGTACGAGCATCCCTCCGAGGAGAAGTCCATGAGCCGTAACCCCTGCGGCCGCGTCGCGGTCGTCGGCGCCGGACCGGCCGGCATGGCCGCCGCGCGGCACAAGGTCGTCGGCGACAGCTCGCCCGGCGGGATCGTCTCGCAGATCGCCGCGGTCGACGAGGCGGAGGCCCGCTTCGCCGCCGTCCGGGGGTGGGCGGCATGAGCGGGCGCGTCACCGGCAAGGTCGTCACCGACGCCGGCCAGGGGCAGGGGACCGCCCAGGCGCGGCTGCTCGCCGCCGAGGCGCGTCGGTGGTCGTGATCGGCGACGACGCCTCGTTCATCACCGGGGCGGAGATTCCCGTGGACGGCGGCCTGACCGCCCACGGCGGCGTGAAGTCCATCCGGGACGCCGTCGTGGGAGGCCCCGAAGCAGGCGGTTGACCGGGCACTCACGCGCCGGGCAGCGAGCTGCCGGCGCCACCGCGGAAGCCACAGGGTTTCCACAACCTCGCAAGGTCACGATGTCGGCGCCCGGCCCACTTCCCCTTTGTGAGGAGACACGATTCATGAGGAAACGCCTGCTGCGTGCCATCGCGACGGTGACCGCCCTGACCGGCGGCATGGTGGTGGCGGCGGCCGCCCCGGCCCTGGCCGCGGACGAGTTCCGCTACTACGACACGATCTTCGGCGAGGACCAGGCGCACTACAAGATCACGTTCTACGGCAGCCCGTACGCCCAGGTCCGTAAGCACCTGGTGATCGCGGACAAGAAGGCGGACGGCAAGGGCCCGTTCATCCGCGTCTGGCCGTCGTCGAGCACCGACCCCTGCTACTACATCGACTACCCGGACCGCTCCGGCGAGGACGACGTGGCCGCCCACTACGACATCTACTACCCGGTCAGGATGATCGCCTACGTGCTCGACACCCGCCACGGCGCGTGGGGCGGGCAGTACAACCTGAACAGCCAGTCGACCATCACGGCGTCCCTGAACTGCTGACCCTTCCCGTCACCGCCGGAGCGGCCCCATGGGTCAGGCTGCTCCGGCGGTGGCCTGCAAATGGCGGATCATGTCGCGGACGACCGGCGGCGTACGGGTCTGGCGGCGGCGCACGGCGGCCATCGTGACGGCGGTGCGGTCGTCGGCGAGCGGGCGGTTGACGATGAGGTTGGCCCGCTCCAGCGGGTCGCCGTGCACGCTGTAGTCCGGCAGCAGGGTGATGCCGATCCCCTGGGCGACCATGATCTTGCCCATCTCGGCGCCGTCCGCGGAGTACCACTCGGCCGGCAGGTCGCGGCCGAAGAGGCGGTGCGCGAAGCGGTGCATCAGGTAGCCCGCGCGCATCGCGACGAAGTGCGCGCCGCGCAGGTCGTCGGCGCTGAGCTCGGGCAGCGCGGCGAGCGGGTGCGCGGCGGGCAGGACGGCGACCGGCCGGCCGGAGATCAGCGTCGTGTGCTCGAGCTGGGGCGGGATGTCGTCGCCGTCGAGCAGGTTCACCAGTCCCACGTCGAGCGTGCCCTCGGCGAGGCGTACGTAGATCTCGTCCTGTTGCATGTTGCGCACCTCCACCGTCGAGCTGGGGTGCTCGGCCTGGAAGGTGCGCAGCGCGGGCAGCAGCAGGGTGACCGTCCCCGCGTTGACCGTGCCGACGCGCAGCAGCCGCCGGGAGGCGAGCTGGTCGCCGGCCGCCGCGCGCAGCCGGGCCACCGAGTCGAGCACGTCGACCATCGGCTGCAGCAGCTCACGGCCGGCGTGGCTGACCTTGGCGCCGGAGCGGCGGCGGTCCAGCAGGGCGACGCCGAGCTCGCGTTCCAGCTTGCTGAGGGCCTCGCTGAGCGCGGGCTGTGATACGTGGAGCTGTTCGCTGGCGCGGCGCAGCGAGCCGTGCTTGCTCACCGCCACGAGGTACTCGAGCTGCTCTATCCGCATGACCGTCCTGAACGCGAAGGGCGATGGGGTGATCGGTTCTGCCTGTCACCCGTGGTCTTGGCAGCATAAGCTACATCCCCTATCGTTCCTATAGGAATACGGCCGGGGAGACAGGCCGCAACTCGTCGGAGGGGAGGTCACCGTGCTGCAGCTGATCGTGCGACGCCCGGTCGACCTCCGCCGGACCGCCAGCTCACTCTGTCGGTGAGCCGGCCGGGCCAGCGTGGGCCCCCGCTCACTCGTCATTCCCCTTCCTGGAGTTGATCCATGCCAGCACGCCCGCTGCATTTCGCGGCATTTGTCATGAACACCACCGGTCACATCATTCAGGGCACCTGGCGCCGCCCGACCGCCCGCCAGACCGACTTCAACAACCTCGACCACTGGGTCCACCTCGCGAAGACCCTCGAGCGCGGCAGATTCGACGCCATCTTCTTCGCCGACGTGGTGGGCCTGTACGCGCCGTACCGCGGCGACGAGCGCAAGTACTTCGAGGCCGGCCTGCAGGTACCCAGCAACGACCCGTCGGTGCTGGCCGCGGCGCTCGCCTACGCCACCGAGAACCTCGGGATCGCGTTCACCGCGTCGATCCTGCAGGAGCACCCGTTCAACTTCGCCCGGCGCATCTCCACGCTCGACCACGCCACCAGGGGCCGGATCGCGTGGAACATCGTCACGAACTACCTGCCCAACGCCTCGCGCAACTTCGGCCTCGAGGGCCTGACCAAGCACGACGAGCGGTACGCCTGGGCCGACGAGTACGTCGACGTGACCTACAAGCTGTGGGAGGGCTCCTGGGAGGAGGACGCCCTGGTCCAGGACCGCGAGACCGGCATCCACGCCGACTACGACAAGGTCCACCGGATCAACCACGTGGGCCCGCGCTACTCGGTCGAGGGCCCGCACCTGGTCAGCCCGTCGCCGCAGCGCACCCCGCTGCTGTTCCAGGCCGGCGCCTCCGAGGCCGGGCGCACCTTCGCCGCACGCAACGCCGAGGCTGTCTTCATCCAGTCGCCAAACCTGGCCGCGGCCGCCCGCGACACCGCCGACATCCGCGACCGCGCGGAGCGGCACGGGCGGCAGCGCGACGACCTGAAGTTCTTCCAGGGCCTGTACGTCGTCCCGGCGTCCACCGAGGCGGAGGCGAAGGCCAAGGCCGCCGAGCTGGACGAGTGGATCGACTACGACGGCCAGCTGTCACACATGTCCGGCGCGGTCGGCATCGACTTCGGCCACGAGGACCTGGACACCCCGGTCGGTGAGCTCAGGACCGAGGGCGTGCAGAGCATCGTCGGCTGGATCAAGGACCTCGTCCCGGACCGGCCGGCGACCCTGCGCGACGTCGCCCACTACACCGCCACCAACAGCCGCATCGTCGGCACGCCGGAGCAGATCGCCGACCGGCTCGCGCAGTGGCAGGCGGCCGGCGTGGACGGCATCAACCTGGTCAACGCCGAGATCCCCACGTCGTACGAGGAGTTCGTCGACCACGTGATCCCAGTGCTCCAGCAGCGCGGGCTGGCCCAGACCGAGTACGCCGAGGGGACGCTGCGCCACAAGCTGTTCGGCCGCGGCGACCGGCTGCCCGACCGGCACCCGGCGGCCGCCTACCGGAAGAGCGTCGCGCATGTCCGATAAGAAACGGCTCATCCTTAACCTGTTCGAGATGAACTGCGTCAGCCACATCACCCACGGGCTGTGGCGGCTGCCCGGCAACAACCGCGACCGCTTCAACGACATCGAGTACTGGATCGGCCTGGCCCGGCTGCTCGAGGACGGCGGCTTCGACGCGGTGTTCCTGGCCGACGTGATCGGCACCTACGACACGTTCCGCGGCTCGGCCGGCACGTCGATCCGCGAGGGCCTGCAGATCCCGAACAACGACCCGGCGATGGTCGTGCCCGCGATGGCCGCCGTCACCGAGCACCTGGGCTTCGGCATCACGTTCTCCACGACGTACGAGCCGCCGTTCGCCTGGGCGCGGCGGCTGAGCACGCTCGACCACCTCACCAAGGGCCGGGTCGGCTGGAACATCGTCACCTCGTACCTGCCCAACGCCGCCCGCAACTTCGGGCTCGACGGCGAGGTGGACCACGACACCCGCTTCGCGAAGGCCGACGAGTACCTCGACGTGCTCTACAAGCTGTGGGAGGGCTCCTGGGACGAGGACGCGATCGTCGAGGACCGCGAGCGCAACGTCTTCGCCGACCCCGCGAAGATCCACCCGATCTTCCACGAGGGTCCCTGGTTCAAGGTGGAGGGCCCGCACCTGACCTCGCCCAGCCGCCAGCGCACGCCGGTGCTGTTCACCGCGACCGCGTCGGCGGCCGGCACGAAGTTCGCCGGCAAGCACGCCGAGGTCGTCTTCACCGGCGGCCCGACCACCGAGTTCCTCCAGCGGACGATCGCCGGCATCCGGCAGGCGGCGGTCGACGCGGGCCGGCGCGCGGACGACGTCCGCTTCATCACCACCGCCGGTGTCATCGTCGGACGCACCGAGGAGGAGGCGGCGGCCAAGGTCGCCGAGTTCCAGCGGCTGAGCAGCCCGGAAGGCTACCTCGCGCACGCCGGGCTCAACTGGGACCCGTACGCGTATCCGCCCGAGACCCGCCTGGGCGATGTGCCCGGCGACAAGGACAGCCGGTGGCGGGTGTCCGACCCCGACAAGACCATCGGCGAGTTCCTGGCCGGCTTCGGCGACATCACCCGGCACCCGCTGTTCGTCGCGGGCACGCCCGAGCAGGTCGCCGACACCATCGAGAGCTGGCTGGACGACGTCGGCATCGACGGCATCAACCTCCTGCAGTACCACTCCTACGGCACGGCCGAGGACTTCATCGAGCTGGTCGTGCCCGTGCTGCGCGAGCGCGGCCGCCTGCGCACCTCCTACGACAAGGGCGAATCGCTGCGGCAGCGCATCTTCGGCGCCGGCGACCGCCTCCCCGACCGGCATCACGGCACCCGCTACCGCGGCGGCGCCAACCTCCAAGGGCAAGGACAGGGAATCCAGGAATGAGCATCAAACGTACGGTGGCGGCCGCGTCCGGGGCTGTGCTGATCGCGGGCCTGGCCGCCTGCGGCGGCGGGGCGGCGGCGAGCGGCGACGGCGAGAAGGTCGCGGGCGGCACGATCGTGTACGGCCACGAGCAGGAGCCGCCCTGCCTCTACGGCGGCTGGGTGCAGCAGGCCTACATCTCCCGCAACATTCTCGACTCGCTCGTGACGATGGCCGACGACGGCTCGATCAAGCCGTGGCTGGCCACCGAGTGGAAGACCTCCGGCGACGGGCTGACCTACACGTTCACCCTCAAGCCCGGCGTGAAGTTCACCGACGGCACCGCGCTCGACGCGCAGGCCGTCGCCGACAACTTCGCGTACTGGGAGAAGGGCGGCAACAGCACCGCCAAGGTCTCCATCGACCCGTACTTCAAGGCGGCCAAGGCGATCGACGCCACCCACCTCGAGGTGACGCTCACCAAGCCGTACCTGCCGCTGCTGCAGATGATCTCGCAGGCGTACTTCGGCATCCAGTCGCCCACCGCGCTCAAGCGCAGCGACCAGCAGAACTGCGAGCAGCCGATCGGCTCGGGCGCGTTCAAGGTGCAGGAGTGGAAGCACGGCCAGGAGGTCGTGCTGACGAAGAACCCGGACTACACGTCCTGGCCGGCCACGGCCAAGCACGAGGGCCCGGCCATCGTCGACACGGTCCGCTGGAAGTTCCTCAACGACGCGGTCAGCCGCTACTCGTCGCTGGCCACCGGCGAGACCCAGGTCATCTACGACGTGCCCACGGTGAACTGGAAGGACGCCAAGACCAAGTACGACGTCACGCAGTACATCACCCCCGGCAAGCCGGTCTCGATCTATCTGAACAACGTCAACGGCATCTTCACCGACAAGGCCGTGCGGCAGGCGTTCGCGTACGGCGCCGACCGCAAGGCCGCCGTCGAGGCCGCGTTCCACGGCGTGATCCCCTACGAGGGCAACCCCGCGGTGAGCCAGTCGACGCCGGGCTACAACGCCTCGGTGGCCGGGGCGTACGCCTTCGACCAGGCTAAGGCGAACCAGCTGCTCGACCAGGCCGGCTGGACGGCACGCGACGCGTCCGGCTTCCGCACCAAGGACGGCAAGCAGCTCGCGGTCAAGTTCACCTACCCGGCCGGCTCGGTCGTCACCGGCGAGGGCGCGACCCTGCTGCAGATCCTCCAGCAGCAGTGGAAGCAGGTCGGCTTCAACGTCACGCTGATCCCCGAGACCCAGGCCGAGACGTTCGCCGGCAAGTACTCCGGGCCCAAGGCGTACGACGCGCAGCCCTGGTACTGGACGAGCCCGAGCTCGGCGATCCTCTGGATCGTCTGGCGCCCGGACACCAAGGAGTCGCCCAACGGCAACAACTCCGCGTTCTACAACAACGACAAGCTCTCCACGGTGATCCAGGCCGGCAACAGCGCCGCCACCACCGAGGAGGCGAACGCGAAGTACGCCGAGGCGCAGCAGATCATCCAGGACGACGCGCCCGCCGTCGGCCTCTACACGCAGACGACCTCGATCGCCTCCGCGAAGAACCTGCACGACGTCTGGCTGGAGAAGAGCCAGGGCGAGCCCGTGTTCTCCGACGCGTACTTCACCAAGTGAGGTAACCAGTGACGACCGCAGTGCTCCCGCGCGCGCTGTCCGTGCCCTCCTGGGTGCGGGCGGCCCGCGGGGCCCTCTTCAAAATCGCCACCGCCGTCCTCGTCCTCGTCGCCGCCGCCTCGCTCACGTTCTTCGCCCAGCTGCTCGTGCCGGGCGATCGCGCGACGGCGATCCTCAACCAGCAGACCGGCCGCGCCCAGCAGTACACGGCGGCCGAACTGGCGCCGGTCAACGCGCAGTTCGGCTTCGACCGGCCGCTGGTCGCCCAGTACCTCGACTACGTGACCGGGCTGTTCTCGGGCGACCTCGGCACCTCGTACACCCAGCACCGGCCGGTCAGCCAGATCATCGCCGACCAGATCGGGCCGAGCCTGGTGCTCACCGCCGCGGCGCTGGTCGTCGCGTGGGTGCTCGCCGTCGGAATCACCCTGCTGACCGCCAAGCGCCGGCGGGCGGTCTCGGCCGCCGGCTCCACCTGGGAGGCGCTCACCGCGAGCCTCCCGCCGTACTGGATCGGGGTCGTCCTCCTGGTCGTCTTCGCGGTCCAGTTGCGGGTCTTCCCGGTGATCGGCGAGACCAGCGCCCGCGGCACGGTGCTGCCGGTGCTCACGCTGGCGATCCCGCTGGCCGGCTTCCTCGGCCAGGTCACCCGCGACGAGTTCGAGAAGGTGCTGGACCAGCCGTTCATCACCACCGCCCGGACCCGCGGGATGAGCGACGCCGCCGTCCGCCTGCGGCACGCGCTGCGGCACGCGGTGGTCCCGGCGATCACCCTGTCCGGCTGGGCGCTGGGCGCGCTGCTCTCCGGGGCGGTCATCGCCGAGAACGTGTTCGGCCGGCCCGGCATCGGCCAGGTGCTGGTGACCGCGGTCAACACCCGCGACGTCCCCACGGTCTCCGGCATCGTGCTGGTCGTGGCCGGGGTGTACGTCATCGCCAACCTGCTCGTGGACCTCGCGTACACGATCGTCGACCCGAGGCTGCGTACGTCATGACCGCCATCGCCCTCCCCTACCGCGCGGCCCTGCGGCTGCGCCCGGCAACCGTCGCGTCGGGGCTGGTCGTCGCCCTGCTCGCGGTGGCCCTCGTCGCGCCGGGGCTGCTCACCACCCGCGACCCCAACGCGATCGACCTGCAGAGCACCCTGCTGTCGCCGTCGTGGAGCCACTGGTTCGGCACCGACGACGCCGGGCGCGACCTCTACACCCGGGTCGTCTACGGCACCCGCGAGTCGTTCGGCATCGGCCTGGGCGCCACCGCGCTCGCCATGGTCGTCGCCGTCGTGCTCGGCTTCGCCGCCGGGCTCGCCCGCGGCATCGTCGACGCGGTGCTGTCGCGGATCCTCGACGTGGCGTTCGCGTTCCCGGTGCTGCTGCTGGCGCTGCTGCTGATCGCCATCCGCGGCCCGTCCCTGGGCACCGTGATCGTGGCCGTCGGCATCGGGTCGGCGCCCGGCTACGCCCGCATGGTCCGCGGCCAGGTGCTGCACGTGCGGCAGGCCGGCTACATCCAGGCCTCGCACGCGCTCGGGCACACCCGGTGGGCCGTGATCCGGCAGCACCTGTTCCCCAACGCCATGCGCCCGCTGGTCGCGATGATGACCCTCGGCGTCGGCCAGTCGATCGTCTGGGCCTCCGGCCTGGCCTTCCTCGGCCTCGGCGTGGCGCCGCCGAGCCCCGAGTGGGGCGCGCTGCTCGACGCGGGCCGCAGCTCCATCACCACCTCGCCGTGGCTCGAGATCCTGCCCGGCCTGGTGATCGTCGTGGCGACCCTGGCGCTCACCTCGCTGGGACGCACGCTGCAGCACCGACTCGAAGGAGCAGCCCGATGACCGTTCCCACCGCTGCCGCCACCGAGCTCGTCGACACCGAGCCGCAGGCCGCGCTGCTCTCCGTCAGCAACCTGCGGGTCTCGTTCGCCGGCCGGGAGGTCGTCAAGGGCATCTCGTTCGACGCCTACCCCGGCCGCTGCCTGGCCATCGTCGGGGAGTCCGGCTCGGGCAAGAGCGTCACCGCCCGCACGCTGGTCGGCCTCACCGGCGCCGGCTCGCACGTGACCGCCGACCGGATCACCTTGGACGGCACCGACCTGGCCACCCTCTCCGAGCGGTCCTGGCGGGCGATCCGCGGGCGCGACATCGGGTTCGTCCTGCAGGACGCGCTGGTGTCGCTGGACCAGCTGCGCCGGGTCGGCGACGAGGTGGCCGAGCCCCTGCGCGTGCACAACCGGGGCACCCGGGCGTCGCGGCAGGCCAGGGCGATCGAGCTGCTCGACGCGGTCGGTGTGCCGGAGCCGTCCGTCAAGGCACGGCAGCGCCCGTACGAGCTCTCGGGTGGTCTGCGGCAGCGGGCGCTGATCGCGTCGGCCATCGCGCTCGACCCCAAGGTGCTCATCGCCGACGAGCCCACCACCGCGCTGGACGTCACGGTGCAGGCCCAGGTGCTCGACCTGCTGGCCGAGTCCAAGGCGCGGGGCACCGCGATCATCATGATCAGCCACGACCTCTCGGTGGTCGCGCGGCTCGCCGACGAGGTGGCGGTCATGCGCGACGGCGAGATCGTCGAGCACGGGCCCGTGGACGAGGTGCTGTACCGGCCGGTGCACGAGTACACGAAGGCGCTGCTCGACGCGATCCCGTCCGAGCACACGCGCGGCACCCGGCTGGTGCGGGGCAGCTCCGCGCCGCGGCGGACGCGCCGGCCCATCGACACCGGCCGGGCCCTGCTCTCGGCGCGGCACCTCACCAAGGTCTACCGGGGGCCGGACCGGGTGGACCGTACGGTCGTCGACGACGTGTCGTTCGAGCTGTACGCGGGCGAGACGCTCGGCATCGTCGGCGAGTCCGGCTCCGGCAAGACCACCACGGCCGGCATCGCGCTCGCGCTGATCCCGCCGACCGCCGGCGAGGTGGAGCTGGACGGCGCCGCCTGGACGACGCTGACGGCTGCCCGGCGGCGCCCGATCCGCAAGCGCATCGGCGTGGTCTACCAGGACCCGCTGAGCTCGTTCGATCCACGCTGGACGGTCGGCCGGATCCTCGTGGACGCGCTCGCCCAGGGCAAGCGCCCGCCGTCCTCGCGCGCCGAGGCCCGCGAGCGCGCAGTCCGCCTGCTCGAGCAGGTCGGGCTGACCGAGCGGCACCTGGAGGCCGCGCCGCTGCGGCTCTCCGGCGGGCAGCGGCAGCGGGTCGCCATCGCGCGGGCGCTGGCGCCCGAGCCCGAGATCCTCGTCTGCGACGAGCCGGTGTCCGCGCTCGACGTGTCGATCCAGGCGCAGGTGCTCGACCTGCTCACCGACCTGCAGGACGAGCTCGGCGTCAGCTACCTGTTCATCTCGCACGACCTGGGGGTCATCCACCACATGAGCGACCGCATCCTGGTCATGAAGGACGGCAAGGTGGTCGAGAGCGGTGACGCCGACACCGTCTTCAGCCGACCCCAGCACCCGTACACCCAGCGGCTGCTGACCGCGCTGCCGCGGCTGGCCCGGGCATGAGCGGCCACGACTTCACCGCGGTCCTCGACAAGATCGCCGAGGGGGCCGCGGCCCGCGAGGCCGGGCGCGTCCTGCCCTACGCCGAGGTCGAGCTGCTGCGCGAGGCCGGGTTCACGCGGCTGCGGGTCCCGGTCGAGTACGGCGGGCTCGGCGCGACGCTGCCGGAGCTCACCGAGCAGCTGATCGCGCTGGGCCGGGCCGACTCGAACCTGCCCCAGCTGCTGCGCGGCCACGTCGGGTTCGTGGAGAGCCGGCTGTTCCACCGCGACGAGCGCTGGCTGCGCCGCGTCGCCGAGGGCGCGGTGTTCGGCAACGCGCAGAGCGAGCTGGGGAACGCGTCGTTCTTCCGCGGCGCCACGACCCTGGTGGACGGGCGGCTTAACGGCACGAAGTTCTACTCGACCGGAAGCCTGTTCGCCGACTTCATCCACACCACCGCCGCGGTCGGCGCCGACCGCAGCGCAGACGTGTTCGTGCCGACGGCCGCCGAAGGGGTGCGCCGGCTCGACGACTGGAACGGCTTCGGGCAGCGGCTCACCGGCAGCGGCACCACCGTCTTCGAGGACGTGCGCATCGCTCCCGAGGACGTCGAGGTCTTCGACAACAACAGCCTGCCACGGACGTACCTCGCGGCCGTCTTCCAGCTGGTCCACCTCGCGACGCTGGCCGGGATCGGGCGGGCGGCGGTCGAGGACGTGGCCGCGTACGTCCGGCAGCGCGAGCGCAACCTGCACAACCCGGCGACCGCGCCGAAGGACGACCCGCTCGTGCAGGAGACGGTCGGCCGGGTGGCCGGGGCCGCGTTCGCCGCCGCCGCCACGACGCTGGCCGCCGCCTCGGCGGTCGAGAAGGTGGCGCGGCTCGGTGACGCCGCCACGCCCGCGGACTTCGACGAGGCCGACGCCGCCGTCTACTCCGCCCAGGGCCCGGTCATCACGCTGGTGCTCGGCCTGGTCACCGAGCTGTTCGAGGTCGGCGGGTCGTCGGCGGTGACGACCCCGTACGGGCTGGACCGGCACTGGCGCAACGCCCGGACGCTCGCCTCGCACAACCCCCTCATCTATCGGTACCGCAGCGTGGGCGACCACGTGCTCAACGGCGCCGGCCTCGCCTTCACAGCTGCCAAGGAGCACCCATGACCGACTTGAAGTTTCACTGGTTCCTGCCCACCAACGGCGGGGACGGCCGCCAGGTCGTCGGCGGCGGCCACGGCGTGGGGGCCGAGGCCTCCAGCCGGCCCGCCACGGTCCCCTACCTCGGGCAGATCGCGCGCAGCGCCGAGCAGCTCGGCTTCGAGGCCGCGCTGACCCCGACCGGCGCGTGGTGCGAGGACGCGTGGGTCACCACAGCGATGATCAGCAGTCTGTCCGAGCGGCTGAAGTTCCTGGTGGCGTTCCGGCCCGGCGTCATCTCGCCGTTCCTGGCCGCGCAGATGGCCGGGTCGTTCCAGAACCTCTCCGGCGGGCGGCTGCTGCTCAACGTGGTCACCGGCGGCGAGAGCCACGAGCAGCGCATGTACGGCGACCACCTCGACAAGGCCGCCCGGTACCGGCGCTGCGGGGAGTTCCTCGCCATCGTGCGCCGGCTGTGGCGCGGCGAACGCGTCGACTTCGACGGCACGTACCACCAGATCGACGCGGCCACCCTCGCGCAGATCCCCGACCCCGTGCCGGAGGTCTACTTCGGAGGCTCCTCGCCCGAGGCGCTCGACGTGGCGGCCGAGCACGTCGACGTCTACCTCACCTGGGGCGAACCGCCGTCCGCCGTCGCCGAGAAGATCGAACGGGTGCGGGTGCTCGCCGACAAGCAGGGACGCGAGCTCCGGTACGGCATCCGGCTGCACACCATCGCCCGCGACACCGCCGAGGAGGCCTGGGCGGAGGCGGGCAAGCTGCTGGAGGGCATCTCCGAGGAGCAGATCCGCCGGGTGCAGGACGGGTTGCGGCGCAGCGAGTCCGAGGGCCAGAAGCGGATGCTCGCGCTCAACGGCGGCACCAAGGACGGCCTCGAGATCTACCCCAACCTGTGGGCCGGCGTCGGCCTGGTCCGCGGCGGCGCCGGCACCGCGCTGGTCGGCTCGCACCGGCAGATCGCCGACCTCATCGAGGAGTACGCGTCGGCCGGCATCTCTGAATTCGTGCTCTCGGGGTATCCGCACCTGGAGGAGGCCTACCGCTTCGGCGAGGGCGTCCTGCCCGAGCTGACCCGCCGTGGCCGGTGGCACCACCCGGCGCCACCCCGCCACACGTCCCCCGCCGTCCCGTTCGGCGCCGCCAGTTCCCCGTCCGGGAGGTAGTCATGACCGCCGCGCCCGTGTTCCCCACCAACCAGGACCTCGACCCGGCCGGCCTGCGCCAGGCGTTCGGCATCTTCCCGACCGGCGTCGTGGCCGTCGCCGCCGAGGTCGACGGCGAGCTGACCGGCCTGGCCGCCAGCTCGTTCACCTCGGTCAGCCTCGACCCGCCGCTGGTCTCCTTCTCGATCGCCAACACCTCGAAGACGTGGCCGCAGCTGCGCCGCGCCCGGCACGTCGGCGTGACCATCCTCGCCGACCACCACGGCCCGGTCGCCCGCCGCCTGGCCGGCCCGGTCGAGACCCGCTTCGAAGGCTTGACGCTGGCCCGCACCGACCTGGGCGCGGTGACCCTGCGGGACGGCCTGGCCCAGTTCGACACCAGCATCTACCGCGAGGTGGAGGCCGGCGACCACACCATCGTGCTGCTGCGCCTGCACACAGTCGAACACGTCGACACGTCGTCGCCGCTGGTGTTTCATCGCAGCTCGTTCCGCAGCCTGCTGCACCCGCAGGCCTGACACCGCGGCTCCTCTATGCTGCCGCCGCCTCCGGCCGCCTCCGCCACGCTGCCGCCACCTCCAGCCGCCCGCACTATGCTGCCGCCGCCTTCGGCCGCCTCCTCTATGCTGCCGCCATGAAGATCTTTGCGGTGCCGGCTCTCCTGGCGGCCGAGGAGACGGCGCCCACCACGGGGATCCCCCTGTGGCTGGTGGCAGTGCTGGCCATCCTGGCCCTCTGGGTGCTCGCCATCGGCCTGGTGATCTGGGCGTTGCGCCGCCGCCGGGGCGCCGGCCGATAGCCCGGCTCGCTCTCGGCCCGACCGGCCGCGCATGCTCGGCGGTCGCATCGACGACGATGTCCTCGGCTTCGACGCGGCATTCAGGAAACGCGTCTGCACGCGCTCGTGACAGGCCTGGTGTCGTTCCCGTCATTCCGAGGTGAACTGCCTGCCGGCCGAGCGAGCGGTCCCGGCGTGTAGCGCTTGCCGGCCGGGTTGACGCGGCGTCGAACAGCCCTTCGTGTTGTCTTGAGAACTCCAGGTGATCGCCATACTCTGCCGGACATGCGAGCAACTGGAACGTTTGAGGTAGTCGCCTTCACCGCGGCTCCCGTGCCGCCTCCCGAGATCGAGACCGGCCTGCCCGTCGGTGTCGCGACCATGCGCAAGACGTTCACCGGCGAGATCGAGGGCCGATCCGAAACACTCTTCACGGCAGCCTTCGACTCCGCCACCGGCACAGGCACGTACGTTGCGATGGAGTCCTTCGAGGGCAGCATCGCCGGCCACGCCGGCACCCTCAACTTCGCTCATTCCGCCACCACCACGGGTGAGGACCGGCAAGCCGAGTTCCTGGTGATCGTCCCCGGAAGTGGCACCGACGGCCTGACCGGCGTCCGCGGCACCGGGGGCATGACAGTCGACGAGGATGGCACCCACCGCATCTGGTTCGACTACGAACTGTCCTGACACCCGGACGCCGCCTGCCATGACGCGCCTTGCCATGTGACCTTGCCCGGTGCGCGGTGGTTGATGGCCCGGCCTCCGTCGCGACGGCGGAACCGCCGGCAGGCGGATCCTTCGCAGGAAATAGTGCGGCAATCGCCGGAGTGGCCAAAAGGTTGCGGATCTTGTGCGGTGCCCTGGAGTGTCGCGCGTCTGGGAGGATGCGGCTCGGCCGGCCACGGCGGCGTGGTGTGGTGCGGGACAGGTGCTGGGGGCGGGGTCGGCGGATGCCTAGGGAAAAGATGTGGGTCGAGTACGAGGACGGGGCGCGTCTGTCGCGATCGGCGAAGAAGCCCGGATCGTTCAGCCCGCTGACTCGTGAGGGCGGCACGAACAACCTGGGCCACGTGACCCTCGACCCGATCGACGGAGACGAGAGGCTGCATTCGGGACCCGGGGAGCGATCCGAGTTCGAGGAGTTCCTGCGCGATGTCGCTGTCGACGTGACGCTGATCCTGCTGGAGAAGGCCAGGCCGCACGTCGAGAAGTGGGTGGTCGAGACCGCCGCGCCGGCTGTCGGGTCGGCGGCGGTTACGGCAGGCTCCGCCGTCGGGTCGGCAGCGGTTACGGCAGGCTCCGCCGTCGGGTCGGCGGTGGCGTCGGCGAGCTCGGCTGTGGGATCGGCGGCAGTGACGGCAGGCTCCGCGGTGGGATCGGCGGCAGTGACGGCAGGCTCCGCGGTGGGATCGGTGGTGGCATCGGCAGGCTCCGCGGTCGGGTCGGCGGCGGTGACGGCAAGTTCCGCCGTCGGGTCGGCGGCGGTGACGGCAAGTTCCGCCGTCGGATCGGCTGCAGCAACGGCAGGCTCCGCCGTCGGATCGGCGGCGGTGGCAGCAGGGTCCGCCGCCGGGTCGACTGTGTCGTCAGCGTGGAACAGGGTGACCCGCAAGAAGCGCAAGCGGGTGGTCGCCGTGGAGGCGCACGTCGAGGCGCAACCTGCACCGGTAGAGGCCGCGGCGGTGGAAGCCGCCCCGATGGAGGTCGCTGCGGTGGCCGCGCCGGCGGATGCGTCGGATGACGTGGTGGGCGCTATCGAGGCGTACCGGGCTGGTATGAGCCGGGAGGAAGCGCGGCAGCGCATCGTCGCGGCGCTGGCTGCCCGGTTGTTCAGCGAGCAGCAGATCGCGATCGTCCGCGATGCGCGGATCGAGGATGACGGCGACAGCGCCGAACTGGCGTTGACGCAGCAGCAGATCGGCGACAGCGTCCGGCTGATGCTGGAGAGCACGCCCGCCCTGCGCGGCGAGAACGCCATGGCCGACCTGCGCAGCATCCTCAGCCACGGACCTGCCGAGGGCGGGCAGCTCGAACAGCGCATGTGAGGGCGTCACGGGCGGACCGAGCACGATCGGCGATCACCTGGGACGTGCCGGCCACGAGTCAGGTGCCGGAGAGGGACGGCACGGTCTACCCGAACCGACCGCGCCTACGTGTCGGTGTCGGCTCGCCACGCGCGCCCGCCATTGCGTTGACCGCCCGATCAAGCGCTCGCTGAGAGCGGAAGGCCGGCGATGTCCACCTTCAAGGACGCCGCGACCGAGCCGTCATCGGCGAGTCCGAAACGCCGTACGCATCCGGCGCCGAAGGTGTCGCCGGCCCGTTCCCTCATGGCAGCCAGTTCTGTCAGGGCGACGGCGGTGCCATGGTCAGCGGCCCGGCCGCAGAGGGCCTCGGCCTCGGCAAGGTCTCCCGCCCTTTCCTTCAGCCCGGCCAGCCCCATCAACGCCGCGACGTTGCCGTGCTCGGCCGCGCGCAGATAGATCGCTTCGGCTCCGGCCATGTCACCGGCCCGTTCCCTCAGGCCGGCCAGATGCAGCAGGGCAACGACATTGCCGCCGTCGACGGCTCGCCGATAATGCGCCTCGTCCTTCACCGACCCTCCGCCCGCTTTCGGTGTGCCGCTCGGCTGTGTCTGTGCGCCTGCACCGCCGTTGTCAACGGCACTTCGGTTGACGGCACCCATGGCTCCTGCAGACCGCACGGAGGCGCCACGGGCGCGACTTTCGGCTGCCTGTCGATAGAGGGCTCGGGCACCGTCTTCGTCTCCGGCGCGCTCACGCATCTGCCCGAGTTCGACGAGGGGGCCTATGTCGCCGCGGTCAGCGGCTTCTCTGCAGACGGCTTCGGCGCCGGCCACGTCCCCCATCTGCACCCGCATCGCGGCTATCTCCATCAGCGCACCGGTGTTTCCCCGGTCGGCGGCCTCTCGGTAGATCGCCTCGGCTGCCGCAGTGTCTCCGGTTTTCTGGCGCATTCCGGCCAGAGCCCACAATCCGCTGAGGTTCCCACGGTCGGCCAGCTCACGGTAGTGAGCCTCGGCGCCGGCCGCATCTCCCGCCTCCTGCAGCATTTCCGCCAGCGGCCACAACGCGCCGAGATGGCCGCCCTCTGCGAGCCGGCGATAAAGGACTTCGGCGGCCCGCGCTTCACCGGCGCGTCTCAGCAGGACGGC
Source organism: Actinoplanes sp. URMC 104 (assembly GCF_051386375.1). Lineage (NCBI taxonomy): Bacteria > Bacillati > Actinomycetota > Actinomycetes > Micromonosporales > Micromonosporaceae > Actinoplanes > Actinoplanes sp. URMC 104. The sequence continues at coordinate 1,405,589 of NZ_JBPQTO010000011.1, forward strand.
GAGATCCAGGTGCGCTTGCACGCTGCCACGCCGGCCAGCGTGCCAATAGAGCTGGGCGGCGCGATGGTAACGGCCTCGGTACTCTGCCTGCCGGCCGAGGTCGTACAGCAGACGCGCATCGGTTATGGCCGTCACGGCGGCATTCCAGAAGGCGGCCGGCGGAAAGCGTCCTGCTCGTTCGGCACGGCCCGTCTGGTCGAGGTAGTCGGCCAGCCGGTAGCGGGGGCCATCGGAGGGCGCATCGTCCGGCCGGCGACGGACGGGGGTCAACGGTCCCGGAACTCCATGGCAGGGCCGGGCGGTGTAGGTGAGGGCTTGCCGCAGCCAGTCCTCCCCGAGCTGGTGCCAGTCGAAATCCGACAGGTAACCGGGCGCAGCCGTCTCGAGCAGCGCATGCGGAATGTCCACGAGGTGGCCGAGGCGGCGGGCATCGACGGCGACCTCGATGATCGCTTTCGCGGCGGGCTGGGCATTACGGTATCGAGCCAGCAGCTCCGGCACCCCGGCCAAGTGCTGGGTGACCCGCCCGTCCTGCGCGTACCGGGCGGCATGCTGCAGCCGGGGGTCATGGGCCGCGACGCTCTGAAGGTTCCGCAGGTCGCCGGCGGAGAAGGAGTCGGGCACCGCGATGTCGGCGCCGGCGAGCAGCTCGCGAGCCTGGGCGTACGGATCCGGACGATTCGGGTCAGGCCGCGTGGTCAACGTCGACCAATAGTGCGGCCACATCGTAGCCAGAACCAGCACCGGGGAACGGCTCGCATCAGCCAGCAACGTCCGCAGACCCGCCGCGACCGCTTCCCCCTCCAGCGGATCCACGGTGAGCAGATATTGCTGAGCCTCGTTCAGCCAGACGACCGTGTACGCACCGACCTGCGCCAGCGCCCCGGCGGCCGCAGCGGAACGGGACGGGTCGATCGGATGCCACAACCGCCACCGGTCCGGCAGACTCCTGACCGCTTCCCAGCACGCGCGCGTCTTGCCGGTGGACGAACCGCCCACCATGACCGCGATGCGACTGTTCCCCGAGACGGCCGCGGCCACGATGCCGGTCAGTCGCTTGTCGTGCTCACGCTCCACGTATCCCGGCAGGACGGTCGTCGCCCCTTGAGGACCGGGAATGTCGATGGCGCGATGCACCTCCAGGCCGATCGGGTCACAATCGCGGATCGGCGTGCCCAACTGCTCGGGCATCGCCGGAGGAGGGGCCATCTTGGCCGCCACCCACAGTTCCTTGACCCGGTCGGCGACAACCGCCGAGTCACGCCCACCGAGACGGGCAAGCGCGACAGCGATGGTGACGGCGTCCTGTGACGTGGCCGGTGGCTCCCGTCCGCTGAGAATCCGGCTCACCGTGTCCCGCCCCGGCGAGCCCGGGAGATCGTCGGCAGCCGCAATGCTCGCGACCAGCTCGTCCAGGGTCGGCCCGTCGGCTCGCAGATAGAGCTCGTACAGCGCGTCACGGAGCTGCCGCCCCGGGCCTTCCGGCAGGTCCAGCTTCTCGACCTGGCGAGCGCGGCGCCCCCCTTGTCGTCTCTCGTCGGCACTCATCGCATCACCCAGCATGGCCTACGGAGGCCGACGACGCGACGGTCGGTTCCGGTCGCAACCGGGTTGGATCTTCGCCGGCCGGCTTGACCCTGGAGAACGAGCCGGCGCCGGCGCGACCAGACCGTTCCTCTCTTCATCGGAGCCATGGATGCCTGAGACACCCGACCGCAGACGATCAACCGACAGATTGACCATCGCAGCAGTCACCGGCCTTCTCGGTGGTGTGGCTCGCGCCCTCACCGAGTGGCTGCTGCGCCACCTGACATCCGCGTCGTGATCGAGCAACGCGGCCAGGCCCAGGAGCCTGGCCGCGACCCTCGGCACGGCACGGACTCGTTCTTCAGCACCCGGTGCGCAGGCGCCGGGCGGCAATTCAGGGATGCGAGACTGTGCGGGTGACCCGCGACGATGCGTCCCCGTGGCTGGACGGGGAACAGCAGCGCGCCTGGCTCGCGTGGATCCGCCTGCAGATGCGCCTCTCGTACGAGATCAACCGGCAGTTGCAGGCGGACAGCGGGCTGTCGATGGCCGACTACGACGTGCTGACCGCGTTGAGCGTCGCCCCGGGCGGGCGGCACCCGATCACGGTGCTGGCCAACGGCCTGGGGTGGGAGCGGAGCCGGGTCTCGCATCACGTCAAGCGCATGGCGAAGCGGGACCTCGTACGGATGCAGGCGGCCGCGCACGACGCCCGGGTGACCGAGGTGGGGCTGACCGACACCGGGCGCCGCGTCCTCGAGGAGGCGGCGCCCGGGCATGTGGCGCTGGTCAAGCGGCTGTTCTTCGGCGGGCTGCAGGGCTCGCAGGTGTTGCCGCTGGCGGAGCTGCTGGAGACTGTCTACGGGCACGTGCTGCGCCACGGCACGCTGCCGCCGCCCCCGGGTGACGACAGCGCCGGCTGAGGTCGTTACTGCTGTTCCTCGCCGCCGTCGGCGAACAGCTCGCTGCCGGTGACGAAGCTGCTCGCGTCGGAGGCCAGGAAGACCACGGCGTTCGCGATCTCCTCGGGACGGGCGGCGCGTCCCACGGGTATCGCCGCGCCGAGCTGCTTGACCAGGGCGTCGGCGTGCTCGGCGGCGGGGGCGAGACCGCGCAGGCCCTCGGTGTCGGTGGGGCCGGGGACGATGACGTTGACCCGGATGGAGCGGCCGGCGAGCTCGACGGCCCAGGTGCGGGCGAACGAGCGGATCGCGGCCTTGCTGGCCGCATACACCCCGAACGCGGGTGTGCCGCTGGTGGCCGCGGTCGAACCGGTCAGCACGACGGAGGCGCCCGGGTTGAGGACGGGAAGTGCCTTCTGCACCGTGAAGTAGGTGCCGCGGACGTTGGTGGCGAACGTGTCGTCGAAGTGCTCGAGGGTGGTCTCCTCCAGGGTGGCGAACGAGCCGCCGCCGGCGTTGGCGAACAGCACGTCGAGCCCGCGGCCGTCCTCGCGGATCTGCCGGACGATCTCGTCGAGGTCGTCGAGCCGGGAGACGTCGCCGGGGATGCCACGGGCGTTGGCGCCCAGGGCTTCGACGGTGGCGTCGAGCTCGGCGCGGCGGCGGCCGGTGACGAAGACGTACGCGCCCTCCTCGACGAAGCGCTGGGCGGTGGCCCGGCCGATGCCGGACGTGGCGCCGGTGACGAGGGCGATCTTGCCGGTGAGTTGTGCCATGACTGTGCCTTTCAGACGGTAAGGACGATCTTGGTGCGCAGGGCGCCGGACTCCAGGCCGGCGTGCGCGGCGGCGGCCTCGGACAGGGGCATCGCGGTGGACGGGCGCAGCGTCAGCGAGCCGTCGGCCAGCGCTGCCATGGCGGTGGCCACGGCGTCGGTGGCGCGTTCGAGGTCCGGGCCGGACAGCGTCACGCCGAGCTGCGGGCCGCGCGGGTCGGACAGCGTGATCACGCGGCGGGCGCCGCCGGCCAGCTCGACCGCCGCGGCGAGGTCGCTGCGGCCGGAGGCGTCCAGCACGGCGTCGACGGACGGCACGATCTCGCGCAGCGGTTTCGCGTAGTCCACCGGTGTGGCGCCCAGCCGCGCGGTCGCGTCGGCGTCGTCCTCGCGGACCGCGGCGACGACACGGACGCCGGCGGCCGTGGCGAGCTGCGTGGCGATGGTGCCGACCGCGCCCGCCCCGCCGAGGATCAGCAGCGTCTCCCCCGCGGTGACGCCGAGGAGCCGCAGGACCCGTACGGCGGCCTCCCCCGACGCCGGCAGCGCGGCCGCGTCGGCCCAGGAGACCGAGGGCGGCTTGGGCACCCAGTGCCCGGCGATCACGGACTGCGCGTAGCCGCCGAGACCGGGCAGGTAGACGGCGACCTCGTCGCCGGGCGCCACGTCGGTGACCGCGGCGCCCACGGCGTCCACCACACCGGCGGCCTCGAACCCGAGGACGCTGCCCGGCGCGACCCCGAACGCCTTGAGGTGCCCGCTGCGCAGCGCCAGGTCGGTGGGCCCGACGCCCGCGTACCGGACGCTCACCCGGATCTGCCGCGGCCCGGGCTGACCGGGGTCGACGTCGGCGACCGTCAGCACGTCCGGCCCGCCGAAGCCGGACAGGATCACCGCTCGTGTCATGTCGTGCACCTCGCTTCGTCGTCGCGATGTTCGCCGTAAGCGTGACATGTCACGTAACCGATGCCCAAGGAGAGTGGCTGTGTCGATCGGCACAGCCGCCCCGCGGCGCTCGTCGGAACACGATCCACCACCTGGTGAGACTCACGGAACTGAATGGGCGTGACCGACGACCAACGGGTGCCACTTCCCCGACGTCCGCGGACCCCCGAGCGAGGAGCCCATGTCCACCGCCTCCGAGACCGCCGAGAAAGCGCCCCCGTCCCCGGCTTCGCGCGCCCGGAGAAGGACGGGCTTCGGCCCGCTCCTGCTGCGCCTGCATTTCTACGCCGGCCTGTTCGTCGCGCCGTTCCTCCTGGTCGCGGCGCTGACCGGCCTGGCGTACGCCTTCACTCCGCAGATCGATCGAGCGGTCTACGCCGACGAGCTCACCGTCACACCGGGCGGGACCGCGAAGCCGCTGTCCGAGCAACTCGCCGCCGCGCGCGCCACCCACCCCGAGGGCGCCATCGCGGCCGTGCGGCCCGGCACCGGCGACGCCACCACCCAGGTCGACTTCACCGCGCCGGGGCTGGACTTCGAGCACAAGCACACGGTGTACGTGAACCCGTACACCGGCGAGGTGACCGGGCAGCTCACCACGTGGTTCGCGTCCACGCCGATGCGGACGTGGTTCGACGATCTGCACACGAGCCTGCACCTGGGCGACATCGGCTTCTACTACTCCGAGTTCGCCGCGAGCTGGCTGTGGCTGCTCGCGCTCGGCGGCGTCGCGCTGTGGTGGCGCCGGCAACGCGGCAAGCGCATGCTGCGACCCGACCTGACCGCGAGGAAGGGCGTACGCCGCACCCGCGGCTGGCACGCCTCGACCGGCCTCTGGCTGTCGATCGGCCTGATCTTCCTGTCGATCACCGGCCTGACCTGGTCGAACCACGCGGGTGAGAACTTCGATGCGGCCGTCGACGCGCTGAGGGGCAGCCGCCCTGCCGTGTCGACCGAGCTGAACGGCGTGCCTGCGGCCCCGGCGGCCGGTAGCCATCACGGCGGAGGCGCTCCGGCGGCCGGTGACGCGTCCGTGGATCCGGCCGTCATCGACAAGGTGATGCAGGTGGCCGACGCCAACGGCATCGGCGGCAAGCTCACGGTCGCCGTTCCCGCCGACACCAGGACCGCATGGACGGTCACCGAGGAGGACGCGCTCTGGCCCGTCGGCCGCGACAGCATCGCCGTCGACGCCGCCACCGGCACGGTCACCGACCGCAGCGACTTCGCCGACTGGCCGGTGACGGCCAAGCTGACGCAGTGGGGCATCTACGCCCACATGGGCGACCTGTTCGGGCCGGCCAACCAGCTGCTGCTCGCCGCGCTCGCGATCGGCCTGATCTGCGTCATCGTGTGGGGATACCGCATGTGGTGGCAGCGCCGCCCGACCCGGGCCGACCGCCGGGCGCCGGTCGGCACCCCCCTCGGCCGGCGCGGCGCCTGGCAGCAGCTCCCGGCCTGGGCGATCGTGGTCGGCGTCCCCGTCGTCATCGCCATCGGCTGGGTCGTCCCGATGTTCGGCATACCCCTGGCCGCGTTCCTCCTCGCCGACGTCGCGGCCGGCGCCGTCCGCGGTCGCCGGGACAGGACCCCGGAAACGCCGGTGTCGCCGGCTCCGGCGGGCAGCTGAGCCTCCGGGGAACTCGCCCGCCGGCGGGCTCCCCCGGCCCTGCCGCGGGCCGGGTCGAGAGGTCGCTGGTCGGCCTGCCTCCTTGATATCCGGCGCAGCCGGGAACCGGAAGCCGCGCCGCGACGACTCTTCCACCGACGCGTCCAGAAGAAGAGCGGTGACACATGGCGGACGACCCGCTGCCGGCCTCGACGACCGGCACCGGCCGGTTGTGCCGTGCGGCGCACCGCCGTACGCGCGGAGCCCGATCACCGTTGGTGGTGCGCCACCACGACGGCGCGCTGACCCTCGCCGCCCGGCGACACCCACCGGTCGTTCCCACACCGCCTGCCAGGGGCGTGTGGGCCGTTGCCGGGGCGGCCGGTCTCACCCTGCTCGCGGCTCTCGTTCTGCTGTTCCTCGGTCCCCGGGTCTACGCCGGCGCCGGTGAGGCCGGACCCTGCCCCAGGCGCACCTCACTGCTAGCGGCCGACGGCGGTTCCACGTTGCGGGTCCGGCCGGACCCTGGGCGGAACCTCGCGGGCCTGGTCCACCTGTGCGTCGACCCGGGCACCCAGCCGGTGCGCGGCTGGTCGGTGACGGCAACGGGCCGTGACGGGCGGTCGGCGGACGCCACGGTGCTGGCGGTCGGCAACCGCCTGGCGCTCGCCGCCGTGCCCGGCGGCGGACCGACCGTGCTCACCGTGCGAGCCGATCTGGTTTCAGGTGACGCCGCGATCTTCCGAGTCCGCATCGACGCGCGGTAGTTCCGCGCCGGCCCGGGCGCTCCGGTGTCACGGGACGACGGCGGCGCACAGCCCAAGCTGTACGCCGCCGCCGATATCCGGGGAACAGTCACATCGCGCCGAGCGGTCTGCTGCAGGCACACGGCGGCCCGATGGTCACCGGCCCCGCGGGCAGCCCGTCAGCGCGTCAGCGCACGGCGGGCGCCTGCTTCCACAGCGTCTCCTTGAGGCTGCCGCCGCCGGTGGACGCGAACGTCTTGGCCGCCGCGGCCGTCGGGTCCGGCTGCGGGACCGGGTCGCACTGCTTGTCGGACCGGTTGCCGCGTACCCGGTCCGGCAGGGCGCCGGTGTCCAGGTAGGCCGCGATCGTGTCGTCGGTGCAGGCGATGCCGCTCAGCGAGCCGGAGTGGGTGGTGCCGCCGACGCCCTCGACCAGCACCGAGCGCGGGAAGCGCTTGCGGACCTCGAGGCTGCCCGGGTACGGCGTGGCCGCGTCGTTGGTCTCGTTGATCAGCAGAATCGCCGGGGCCTTCCTGCCGTCGACGTCGACCGGCTTGCCGACGTCGCCCTTCCAGAAGATGCAGGGCGCGTTGTACCAGGCGTTGTTCCAGGTGATGAACGGGTGCTTGGAGTAGATCCGCCAGTTGTCCCGCTTCCACTTGTCCCAGTTCTTGGGCCACTTCACGTCGGTGCACTGGGTGCCCAGGTAGACCGCGTAGCCGTTGTCCGCGCCGGGGCCGGGCTCCGAGTAGAGCTCGAGCAGGCCGGACGCGTCACCCTGGTTGACGTACGCCGAGAACGCGGTGGCCACGTCCTCCCAGCCGTACACGTAGTAGCCGGCCGAGACGAAGATGTCGTTCCACTCGTCCGGGCCGATCTTGCCCTCGGCCGGCGCCTTGCGGAGCTTCTGCAGCGTGGCGTAGTACTTGGCCTTCACGGCCTTGCCGGTGGTGCCGAGGTGGTACACCGAGTCGTACTTGGCGACCCAGGCGAAGTAGACGTCCATGTTCTTGTCGAACTGGATGTCCTGGCTGAGGTTGGCCTCGTACCAGACCTCGCGCGGGTCGACGTTGCCGTCGAAGACCATCCGGCGCACCTGCTGCGGGTGCAGCGTGGCGTAGACCTGGCCGAGGTAGGTGCCGTACGAGAAGCCGTAGAAGTTGATCTGCTTCTGGCCCAGCGCCTTGCGGATGCTCTCCATGTCGGCCACGTTGTCGGTGGTCTTCAGGTGGTCGAGCAGCGGGCCGCCGGCCTTGGCGCACGCGTCCGCGTACGCCTTGGAGCGCGCCAGCCAGGTCTTCTCGAGCTGCTTGGTGACCGGCACGTAGTACGGCCGGTTGTAGCCGGCGACGTTCCCGTCGCAGGTCAGCGACGGCACGCTGGAGCCGACGCCGCGCGGGTCGAAGCCGATCCAGTCGTAGTCGAGGCCGACGTCGTTCGGGATCGCCGTCTGGAAGATCGAGTAGATGAGGCCGGATCCGCCGGGGCCACCCGGGTTGACCAGCATGACGCCCTGATAGTCGGCGGCCGGCGACTTGGCCTTGATCCGCGACACGGCGATCTTGATCTTGGTGCCGCCCGGGTGCGCGTAGTCCAGCGGGACGGTCACGAACCCGCACTCGGCGCCGCGCGCCTTGAGGGTCGTGTTCGTACACGCACCCCAGGCGATCGGAGGTGGCGTGTAGCCGGGGGTACCGCTGTGAGCCTGAGCCGCGGACGGGATCATGCCGCCGCCGACCGCCAGCCCGACAGCTGTGGCGGCGATGGCCGCCAGTAGTCGTCTCATTCCATGCCCTTCGTCTCCGATGCGCTTCCGCATCGCGATCACCGGAGACTATCCATCCAGGCGCGCCGATGAGGCCGACCGTTCAGACAGTTTCCGGCCGGGCGTCGACTCCTCTGCGGCCTTCGCGGGCCCGGCGCCGTGCCGGGCCCGCAAGAATCCGGCCTCAGGCCGCCGCCACCAGGCCGGTCGAGACCGGCTCCAGCGCGGTGCTCAGGATCTCCCGCACATCGGCGACGACGTGCACGGTCAGCGCGTCCAGCACGTCGGCGGGCACCTCGTCGAGGTCGGGCTCGTTGCGCTGCGGCACGTACACCTCGGTGAGGCCGGCCCGCTGAGCGGCGAGCAGCTTCTGCTTCACGCCGCCGATCGGCAGCACGCGGCCGGTCAGCGACACCTCGCCGGTCATGCCGACCTCGGCCCGCACGTTGCGGCCCAGCAGCAGCGAGACCAGCGCGGTCGTCATCGTGACGCCGGCCGACGGGCCGTCCTTGGGCACCGCGCCCGCGGGCACGTGCAGGTGGATCGGGTGGTCGAGCTGCTCCGGCGAGATGCCCAGCTCCTCGGCGTGGGCCCGCACATAGGACAGCGCGATCTGCGCCGACTCCTTCATCACGTCGCCGAGCTGGCCGGTGACCGACAGCCCGCCCTTGTCGCCGGGCAGCAGCGACGCCTCGATGTAGAGCACGTCGCCGCCCATGCCGGTCACGGCCAGGCCGGTGGCCACGCCCGGGACCGCGGTCCGCTCCGAGGACTCCGGGGTGAACCGCGGCCGTCCGATCAGGTCCTTGAGGTCCGCGGCCTCGATGGTGACGGGCAGCTCCTTGAGGGCGGCCTTGCGGAACACCTTGGCCAGCAGGCGCTCGAAGGACCGTACGCCGGCCTCCCGGGTGTAGTTCGCGGCGATCTCGCGCAGCGCGCCTTCGGTGACCGTGACCTCGCCCTCGGCCAGGGCGGCCCGCTCCAGCTGCCGGGGGACGAGGAAGTCGCGGGCGATGGCGACCTTGTCGCTCTCGGTGTAGCCGTCGATCGAGATGAGCTCCATCCGGTCGAACAGCGCCTGCGGGATCGTCTCGAGCACGTTGGCGGTCGCGATGAACAGCACGTCGGACAGGTCGAGGTCCAGGTCGAGGTAGTGGTCGCGGAACGTGTGGTTCTGCGCCGGGTCCAGCACCTCGAGCAGGGCCGCCGCGGGGTCGCCGCGGTAGTCGCTGCCGACCTTGTCGACCTCGTCGAGCAGCACGACCGGGTTCATCGAACCGGACTCGCGGATGGCCCGCACGATGCGGCCGGGCAGGGCACCGACGTACGTACGGCGGTGGCCGCGGATCTCCGCCTCGTCCCGCACGCCGCCGAGAGCCACCCGGACGAACTTGCGGCCGAGCGTGCGCGCGACCGACTCGCCCAGCGAGGTCTTGCCGACCCCGGGCGGGCCGGCCAGCAGGATCACCGCGCCGGAGCCGCGGCCGCCGACGACGCTCAGGCCCCGGGACTCCCGGCGGGCGCGGACGCCGAGGTATTCGACGATGCGCTCCTTGACCTCGTCCAGCCCGTGGTGGTCGGCGTCGAGCACCGCCCGGGCCGCGCCCAGGTCGGTGTTGTCCTCGGTGCGGACGTTCCACGGCAGGTCGAGGACGGTGTCGAGCCAGGTGCGCAGGTAGCCCGCCTCCGGCTGGTCGCCGGCGCGCTCCAGCTTGCCCACCTCGCGCAGCGCCGCCTCGCGGACGGTGTCGGGCAGGTCGGCCGCCTCGACCCGGGCGCGGTAGTCGTCGCTGCCCTCGGCCTGGTCCTCGCCCAGCTCCTTGCGGATGGCCTTGAGCTGCTCGCGCAGCAGGTACTCGCGGTTGCGCTTCTCGACCGACTCGCGGACGTCGCTCTCGATCTTGTCGCTGACCTCGGACTCCGCCAGGAAGTCACCGGTCCACTCGATCAGCAGGCGCAGCCGGGCCTCCACGTCGGGGGTCTCCAGCAGCTCGCGCTTGCGGTCGTTGGACAGGTACGGAGCCCAGCCCGCGGTGTCGGCCAGGTCGCCCGGGTCGTCGATGGCGCTCACCGAGTCGATGACCTGCCACGCCTCGCGGCGCTGCAACACCTTGACGACCAGCTGCTTGTACTCGGCGGCCAGCTCACGGGCGTGGTCGCCGGGCGCGGCGAGCGCGACCGGCTCGACCTCCACCCACAGAGCGGCGCCCGGGCCGGTCACCCCGCCGCCGATGCGGGCGCGGTCGCCGGTGCGCAACACGGCGGCGGGCGTTCCGCCGCGGGACTTGCCGACCTGCTTGACGCTCGCCACGACGCCGTGGGTCGCGTAGCGGTCCTCGAGCCGGGGAGCGATGAGCAGCTCCGAGCCGGCCGAGGTGCGGGCCGCGTCGACGGCCGCCTGAGCCGCCTCGTCCAGCTCGACCGGAACGACCATGCCCGGCAGCAGGACGATGTCATCGAGGAACAACACGGGAAGTCGTTTGCTGGTCACCCGGTACCTCCGAGAAGTTGAGTATGCCGGGCTCAACCTCGGGGGTACCGGTGATCTTCCAGCGTTCACTCCCGGCGAACAAACCCGCCGCCGCCGGGCGCCGGATCAGGCGGGGCCCGCCCCGGCCGGCGTCGACCGGGAAGCATCCGCATCCGGGTGCACCAGCCGGCTGAAGCGTGAGGCGTCGGCGGCGCGGGGCAGGTTGTTGAACATCACGTACGCCGGACCGGCGCCGACGATGCCGGCCAGCCGGGCCAGCTCGTCGTCCGAGTAGACGTGGCGGGCGCCGGTGATGCCGTGCAGCCGGTAGTAGGCCGTCGGGGTCAGGCTGGGGCGCAGGAACGGGTCGGCGGCGTGGGTCAGGTCCAGCTCCTCGCACAGCTCCCGGACCACCTCGTCGGGCCAGGGACCGCGCGGCTCCCACACCAGCCGGACACCGGCCGGGCGGCGCGCCCTGGTGAGGAACTCGCGCAACCGCGCGATGGCGGGCTCGGTCGGCCGGAAGCTCGCCGGGCACTGCAGCAGGATCGTGGTCGCCTCCAGGATCGAGGCGCAGGCGAGCGTGGTGTCCCAGGCGCGGGCGACCACGGGCGTCCACCGGAAGCCGCCGACCTCGGCGCGTTCCTCGGCACTCAGCGGTGTGCGCAGCCGCCGGTACGTCGAGCTCCTCGCCTCATGGGTGATCAGCTGCCACGCCTTGACGGTGAACTCGAAGCCCGGCGGCACGGTGGCCCGCCACCGCCGCAGCGTCGTCTCGCGGGGCGGCTCGTAGAAGGTCTGCTGCACCTCCAGCACCCCGAAGCGTTGCGCGTAGGACCCCAGAGCCATGCCGGCTCCGCACAGGCCCACCTTCACCGGCGTCATGCGCGGTGCATACCCACCCCATCCCGCGCAAAATCCCTAGCGGCCGGCCGCGGTCAGGAACGGGTCGTCGGAGACCCAGCCGTCCACGACCCGGGTGCGGGGCTCGTAGTGGGCCTTGACCAGGACCTTGACGAGCCGCGTGACGGTGCGGGTCTCGTACCGGGCCTTGACCCAGACCCTCGTCCTCCTGCCCCGGACGGTCGTGCTGACGTACCTGCCCTTGACGTACACCTTGGTCGGGGTGCTGACCTTCCTGGTCGTGTGGTGCGCCGCGACGTACGCCCGGAAGCTCTCGGCGACCTTGCCGGGCCGCTGCCACGCGTGGGCGGTGACGCTGCGGCCCGCAACGGTCCTGGTGACCGGCCGGTACGTCCAGTGGGCGCACTCGGCGTGCCAGGTGGTCCGGGCGTCGACGCGCTGGTTGATCCGGAAGCACAGCCGGGCGGTCCGGGCGCCGAACGGGTCGGCGAGCACCGGCCAGGTGCCCTCGCTGTCGTAGACCCGCCGCATGCCCTCGTAGAGGTTGTAGGCCATCTTGGGGTAGCCGTAGTCGTTGGGGTGCAGGCTGTCGAACAGCGCCAGGCCGCCGATCATCGACTGGTCGACCAGGTGGACCCCGGCGTCCTTGCTCGCCACGACGGCGGGGATCGTGGTGTTGAACATCGCGATGCGGGACCGGTACGGCTCGATGTGGCCCTGGACGAGCTTCTGCACGAAGATCTCGGCGTCGGGCAGGTCGGCGCGGATCTGATCGATCAGCGCGGACAGCCGCATCGAGGTCTCGGTGACGTTCCTGCCCTGGGAAACGTCGTTGGTGCCGATGTGCAGCAGGACCACGTCGGGCCGGTAGGTGGCCAGCCAGCCGTCGACGTTCGCGGCGATCTGGTCGATGCGCCAACCGGGGTGGCCCTCGTTGTCCGGGTCCGGGGTGTCCGCGGTGCCGTTGCGCTGGGAGCCGACGAAGTCCACGTCGAGGCCCGCGGCCTGCAGCTCGCGGTAGAGCAGCGGCCGGTAGCCGGTGGAGTGAGTCTGCGTCATCGGGTGGCGGGAGCCGGTGGAGCCGCTGCCGTGGGTGATCGAGTCGCCCAGCGGCATGACCTTGAGCGGCGCCGCGGTCCCGGTCGCGGCCACCGGCACGGCTGCCTGAATGCCGGGCGCGGCGGCGGCCTGGGCGCCGACCGGCACGGCGAGCAGGCCCAGGGCGGCCGCGGCGGCAGCGCGGGCGATCAGGCGGGCGGCGGAGGTGCGGCGCATCGTCACGCGATTGCCATCGGCCCCCGCGCCGCCCGATTGAGCGGATCACCCGTCCCCCGGGGGTGCGGGCTCGTTGCGTCTCGGGGCCCGTCCGGTTGAGCCCTGCACGCCGCGGCGGGGAGGTAATCTCGGTCGATGTTCTCGCCCCGAGGCCCGTCCCTGCGCGAACTGGTCGGGCAGGCCCTGTCCTCGGTCGAACGCGGCTACGACGACCTCGCCCCGAAGTTCGACCACACCCCGTTCCGGACCCCGGACGGCATCCTCGACGCGACCGTCGAGGCGCTGTCCGGCCAGGGACCGTTCGGCACGGGGCTGGACGTGTGCTGCGGCACCGGCGCGGGGCTGAGCGTGCTCCGGCGCCTCTGCCGCCACCAGGTCACCGGCGTCGACTTCAGCGCCGGCATGCTCGAGCAGGCGCGCAGGGCCGATCCCGGGGCCGTCCTCGTCCGGGCCGACGCCCGGGCGCTGCCGTTCACCGACGCGTTCGACCTCGCCGTGAGCTTCGGAGCGCTCGGGCACTTCCTGCCCGCCGAACGCCCGGCGCTCTTCGAGGGGATCCACCGGGCGCTGCGCCCCGGCGGGCTCTTCGCGCTGGCGATCGGCGCGTCCCCGCCGCCGACCTCGGTGGCGCACTGGGCCGGGCTGGGCTTCGACCTGGCCATGCTGGTTCGCAACACCGTGGTGCGGCCGCCGTTCGTCATGTATTACCGCACCAACCCGCTGCGCGCCGTCCGGCAGGATCTCAAGGCTGCGGGCTTCACCGTCGACACCGTCCCGCTGACGGCGCTGGGCCGGCACCGCGACGGCAGCCCACGGTTCTGGCTCGTCCTGGCACGCAAGCCGGTGCCGGGCCCGTCGAGCCGGGAGTAGCCGGGCCCGCCTACACGGTCAGCCCGAACCGTGCGACGATGCCCGGCAGCCACTCGGGCTCGCCGAACTGCAGGCCGTAGCGCTCCGCGAGGTCACCGCCCTCCTCGGCCGCCTCCGGCCCGGCCGCGATCAGCTCCGCCACCTCGCGGAAGAAGTGCTCGAAGCCGGCCGGGCTGATGATCTCGATCATCCGGGCGGGCACCGAGCCGGCGTTCCACATCGCGTGCAGCTCGCCGCGCGGCTTGCCGATGTAGCCCCCGGCCCGAGCACCACCTCGCGGTCGCCCGAGCGGAAGCCGATCTCGCCCTCGGTGACGATCGAGTACTCGTCCTCCCGGGTGTGCAGGTGCGGCGCCACCAGCGCGCCGACCGGGAACGGGTGCTCGACGATCGCCAGCGCGCCGCCGGTGTCCTCGCCCCACAGCTTGAAGTGCACGCCGATGTCGCCCAGGTCGCCCACGCGCCCGCCGCCCGGCTGCACCACCGTCAACCGCGGCTGCTCCGAAGTCGTCATGCGACGTGCCTACCGCATTCGGCCGGCCACAGGCCAGCGATTTCGGCTTGTCCGGGGGGTGTAACCACGGTTACTTTTGTCGGGTGAGCGATGGAGGGACGTGGGTCGTGCTGGTGTACCGGATACCGCGGGAACCGTCGCGGCCGCGGATCGCGGTGTGGCGCAAGCTGGAACGCCTCGGGGTGGCGCGCCTGGGCGACGGCGTGGTCGGGTTGCCGGCCGACGCCCGTACCCGGGAGCAGGTCGACCGGATCGCCGACGAGATCCTCGCCGCCGGCGGCAGCTGCACGGTGTGGCTGGCGCGGCCGGCAACCGCCGCGCAGGAGCGGCAGGTCGTGGCCGGCATGCGTACGGCCCGGGCTGCGGAATATGCGGCGGTGACCGCGGAGGCCGAGGCGGCCGTCCCGGCGGACCCGGCGGAACGGGAGCGGGCGCTGCGCCGGCTCCGGGCCGAGCTGCGGCGGATCAACCGCCGTGACTTCTTCCCGCCGGCCCAGCGCGACACCGCCCGCGCCGCGGTGCAGGCCCTGGCCGCGACCGGCGACCGGCAGCTGGCATGACCGAGGTGGGCACACAGCGCGACGTGGTGCCGTTCCGCCAGGCGGTCAAGGCGTGGTTCCTGATCTCGCTGCAGACCTTCGGCGGCCCGGCCGGACAGATCGCGGTCATGCAACGCCACCTCGTCGACGAGCGGCGCTGGATCGGCCAGAACCGGTTCCTGCACGCGCTCAACTACTGCATGCTGCTGCCCGGCCCGGAGGCCCAGCAGCTGGCCATCTACGTCGGCTGGCTGCTCAACGGCCTGCGCGGCGGCCTGGTCGCCGGCACCCTGTTCGTGCTGCCCGGCGTGGCCGCGCTGCTCGCGCTGTCGGCCATCTACGTCGGGTTCGGCGACACCACCGTGGTCACCGGCCTGTTCGCGGGTCTGGGCCCGGCGGTGGTCGCCGTCGTCGTCCAGGCCGTCTGGCGGGTCGGCAGCCGCGCCCTGAACAACCCGGTCCTGATCGGCTTCGCGGCCGTCGCGTTCCTGGCCCTGGCCGCGTTCGCCGTGCCGTTCCCGATCGTCGTGGCCGCCGCGGCCCTGGCCGGGTGGGCGCTGCACCGCTGGCGGCCCGCCCTGATCAGCACCTCGGGCGGGCACGCGGGCGCCCAGGACGGTCCCGCGCCGCTGATCCCCGACGACGCGCTGCACCACGACCGGCCGTCGCTGCCCCGGGCCATCAAGATCCTGGTCGTGGGGCTGGTCCTGTGGTTCGTGCCGGTGGCGCTCGTCGCGGTCTGGACCGGCGCCGGCAGCGTCCTCACCCAGCAGGGTCTGTTCTTCTCCGGTACGGCGGTGGTCACCTTCGGCGGCGCCTACGCCGTGCTCGCCTTCGTGGCCCAGCGGGCCGTGGAGCACTACGCCTGGCTGTCGGCCGGCGACATGGTCCGCGGGCTGGCGCTGGCCGAGTCCACCCCCGGCCCACTGATCATGGTGGTGCAGTTCGTCGCGTTCCTGGGCGCCTACCACCGGCCCGGCACGCTCGACCCGTGGGTCGCCGGGGTGCTCGCCTCGCTGCTGACCACCTGGGTCACCTTCGTGCCGTGCTTCCTGTTCATCCTGCTCGGCGCCCCCTACGTCGAACGGCTGCGCGGCAACCGGGCCCTGTCCTCGGCGCTGACCGGCATCACCGCCGCGGTCGTCGGTGTCATCGCGAACCTGGGCCTGTACTTCGCGGTGCACACCTTCTTCACGCGCAGCCACACCGTCACCCCGGGCCCGCTGCGCCTGGAGGTGCCCGACCCCGGCTCGATCCGTCCGGTCTCCGTGGCGATCGCCGTGGTCGCCGCGGTGCTCATCTTCCGCCTCAAGTGGTCGGTGCTGCGGGTTCTCGGCGTCAGCGCTGTGCTCGGCCTGGTGGCCGCCCTGACGGGCCTCGTGTCGAGCTGACCCGGCGAGGCCGGCCGTCGTCGCGGTGGTCAGGACGGCAGCGCCGGAACGGGTGCGGGCGCCTTGACCTCGCCCAGGCGCAGCAGGGTCGTCACGCGCCGGGCTCCGATCCTCGGCAGCGCGCGCAGGACGTCCTGAAGCGCCCGGGCGTCGGCGGCGGCCACGTGCAGCAGCACGTCGTCGGCTCCGGCTATCGCGTCGGCGCGGAGCACCGCGGGCATCCCGGCGAGGGCCTCGGCGAGGCGCCGGTCGCCGGCGTCGGAGTGCTCGCTGAGCGTGATCAGCACGAAGGCTTCGACCTTGCTCCCCGCCCGGTCCGGGTCGACGACCGCATGCACGCCCGTGATCACCTTCTCGGCACGCAACCGCTGGACGCGGCGCAGCGTCGCCGCCGGGGACAGCTGGACCCGCCGCGCGAGCTCGATGTTGGGCAGGTCCCCCTCGCGCTGCAGGAGGTCGAGAATTACGCAATCTTTGTCATCCAGAGCGGCCATCATCGTAGTTTAGTTGCGCCGAAAGCGGCTCTGACGCGATTGATTTGTCGTCGCGACACCTGTCCCTGCACGCTCCCGGCATGACGCGCATTTCCGACCGACGGCGCCGGTTCTCCCGCCAGGAGTGGGCTCTCGCCGCCATCACCGCGGTGTGGGGTTCGACGTTCCTGACCGTGCACAAGGCCCTCGCCGTGACCGGGCCGTGGTCGTTCGTGGCCTTGCGGTTCGGGTTCGCCGCGGTGGTGCTGGCGGCCCTGTCGTGGACGGCGCTGCGCGGCCTCACCCGCCGCGAGCTCGGCGTCGGCGCGTTGATCGGCGTGAGCCTCTGCGGCGGGTACGGCCTGCAGACGATCGGGCTGGAGACCGTGTCCAGCTCGATGTCGGCGTTCCTCACCGCGCTGTACGTGCCGCTGGTCCCGCTGGGGCAGTGGGCACTGAGCCGCCGGGCGCCCGGCGCGGGGGCCTGGGCCGGCATCGCGTGCGCCTTCTGCGGGCTGCTCCTGCTCACCGGCGTCACCGCGACCGGCCTGCAGTGGGGAACCGGCGAGACGGCCACCCTGCTGGGCACCGTGGCCATCGCCGTCGAGATCCTGCTCATCGGGCGCTTCGCCGGCACCGTCGACGCCCGCCGGGTGACCGTCGTCCAGCTCGCGGTGTGCTCGCTGCTGGCGGCCGTCGCTCGCCCCCTGTCCGGCGAGGACCTGCCGGCGCCGTCGTGGACGCTGGGCCTGACCGTCGTGGCTCTCGGCCTGGCCACCGCCGTCATCCAGGTGGTGATGAACTGGGCGCAGCGCACCGTCTCGGCGACCCATGCCACCGTGATCTATGCCGCCGAACCGGTGTGGGCGGCGCTGCTGGGCCGGCTGGCCGGCGAACGGCTGGGCCTGTCGTCCCTGGGCGGCGGCGTTCTGATCGTCGTCGCTGTGCTGGTCTCCGAGCTCGGCGGCCGGCAAGCCCCGCCCTCGTCCCCACAGCAACCGGCCGAACAGGCCGGGCGCCGAGCAGTCAGTCGAGCGGGTTGAGCCGGTCGGCGTCGGCGGCGAGGGAGTCGTCCGGGTCGACGGGCCAGGCGTCGAGGCCCGGATCGTTCAGCAGGTGGTGGGCGAGCTCCGCCGTGCCACCGACCAGCGTGGAGTCGAAGTCGATCTCGGTGGCGACGCACCAGGCCCGGTCCGCGGGCCAGAACAGGTTGGGCGACTGGGGCAGAAACCAGTCCGGACGTGGGCGGTCACCGAGCTGCAGGGCCGCGTGCAGCGGCCCGGTCAGCAGGACGTAGTCCCGGTCGCCGTGATGCACCTGAGCCGGCACTGTTCGAGGCAACCAGCCCCAGCCGTCCCACAGACAGAAGAAGCACGACCCCGGTACGGCGGTGTGCTGAGCGAGAATGCCGCAGAGCCTTGCCAGTTCCGGCGGCGCCAGCTCCCCGCACCAGGGATCGGAACCCGCCCACCGGGCCGCGCCGGCCAGGGCGCGCCACTGCATCGTCGGGTGCGCCCGCCGTCCCGTCGCGGCGGCAACGGCGGACCAGGTGACCTGCCGGCCGGTCTCATCGTCGACGGGGTGGCAGATCCGCACGTACGCGGCGTAGCCCACGGGAACGTGCCGCGTCACCGCCCCGAAGGAGCCATCGAGGCGCGGCTTGATCCAGGAAGCGGCCGCTACGTCGTCGTCGCGAGCGAGCCTCAGGTCGGCGGTCTCCACCACGTCAGGATGACTGATCTCCGGGCGCACCACGGCGGCTCGTCGGGGAGAGTCGGTACCCCGGTCGGGTGACGCCGGACCTTCACGACCGGGCCGCCGCGGTCATGGGCTGACAGTATCTGGGCGTGCGTCGTTCCATTTTTGCCCCCATCGTGTCGGCCGTGACCAGCGCGGCTCTCGCCGCGACCGGTGTTGCCGCACCCGCCTCGGCCGGCGACGGCTACCGGGCCTCGGTCGAGACCATCGACAGCGCCCGGGCGAGCGCGATGGTCGGCGTTTCGTGGCGTCGAGGCTGCCCGACGCCGATCTCGGACCTGCGCCTCGTGGAACTGACACACTGGGGCTTCGACGGCGTCCGGCACCGAGGCGAGCTGATCGTCCACAAGGACGTGGCGCGCGGCGTGGTGGACATCTTCCATACGTTGTACCGGATGCGTTTCCCGGTCAGGCGGATCCTTCCGGTCGAGCACTTCGGCGCCGACGACAACGCGTCGATGGCCGCCGACAACACCTCGGCGTTCAACTGCCGCCCGATCACCGGCTCGACGCGCGGTTTCTCGGTGCACTCGTACGGCAAGGCCATCGACATCAACACGCTGGAGAACCCGTACGTCAAGGGCTCGATCGTGCAGCCGCCGGCCGGCAAGCCTTTCACCAACCGCGCGAACGTCCGCCCCGGCATGATCCGGCACGGCGACCGCGTGTGGCGCGCCTTCACGAAACACGGCTTCACCTGGGGCGGGGACTGGACGTCGCTCAAGGACTACCAGCATTTCGAGGCCCCTGTCTGAGCCGCGCCCTCAGCAACGGATACTCACCAAGGTGACGCCAGGACAGACAGGACCGCGGCGCGTCAGGCGAAGGTCGCCGGCCGATCCGTCGAAAGATGACGCGGCGGCGGCGACTCACATCTTTCGGCGGACGATGGCGGACGATCGTACGCCATAGACTCGGCTCCCATGAACAAGCCGACAGCATGGGCCGTGTCGGCCGAGCCGCTGTGGCGGCATCGCACGCGCGTCGTCGATGTGTCGGTCGCAGTGGTGTCCGCCGCCACCACAGCCGGTCCGGCGATGGACTCCACGCTCTTCGGCGGTTCGCCGTACCTGCCCGGGCACTCGTCGGCGGTGATCTACCTTCCTCTGGCGCTGATCGTCGGGGCCGCCGCGCTCGTGCGCCGCCGGTGGCCGCTGATGCTGGCGGCCTGTGCGCTTCTGGGCTGGATCGCCGCGGCGGCGTACCCCGCGGTCATCGTCGGGCAGTACGCTCTCGGCGCCTACGAGCGCTCCCGCCGTGCCGTCATGGGGACGACAGTGGTCGTGCTGCTGGTGGTGGGCTTCCCGTTCCAGCAGCAGGGGCTCGACTCGATCATTCCGGTGACCGTCGCGGTCTGCGTGGCCCCGGTTCTTCTCGGTCTGTGGGCGGGCAGCCGCCGTGAGGTGGTGCGCGGCCTGCGGGAGCGGGTGCAGCGCGCGGAATGGGAACGTCAGCTCGTGGCCGATCAGGCGCGGGCCGAGGAGCGAGCGCGGATCGCGCACGACATGCACGACGTCGTCGCGCACAAGGTGAGTCTCATGGTGCTGCACGCGACCGCGATGGAGACCCAGAACGTTCCGCTCGCCGGGCGGATCCGCACGATCGGCCGGGAGACCCTCGAGGAACTGCGGACGCTGGTCGGTGTGCTGAGTACCGACGAGCGCGCACCGCTCGCCCCGCAACCGACGCTCGCCGACCTGGACACGCTGGTCCGGCGCTGTGCAGAAACCGGCACGCCCGTCACGATGAAGGCCTCCGGCTCCACCCGGCAGCTGCCCGCGATCATCGAACAGGTCGGCTACCGCGTTGTCCAGGAGGCTCTGACCAACGTGCACAAGCATGCCGGCTCTGCCGATACGACGGTCCAGGTGCGGTACGGCCAGGACCGGCTGCAACTCACGATCACCAACCGCCGGCCGGCCTCGCCGGGAGCAGCCGGTCAGGTCCTGCCGCCCGGCGGTCATGGCCTGGTCGGGTTGCGCGAGCGCGTCCAGTTGGTTGGCGGGCGGCTCACGGCGCAGCCGACGCCCGACGGCGGGTTCGAGGTGGACGCCGATCTTCCCATTCCGGCGCAGGGGACCGTGTGATCCGGGTTCTTGTCGTCGACGACGAGTGGATGGTGCGCGCCATGCTGCGGACGATTCTTGAGTCCGCGCCCGACATCTCGGTGGTCGGGGAGGCCGGTGACGGAGCGGAGGCTCTCGTCCAGGCACAGCGGCACCGGCCCGATGTGGTGCTCATCGACATTCGCATGCCCGGCCGGGACGGACTGTCGGCCACCCAGGAGCTGGTCCGGCTACCGATGCCGCCGAAGGTGATCATTCTGACCACCTTCGACCTGGACGAGTACGTGCGGACCGCCCTGCGCAACGGCGCGGTCGGCTTCCTGTTGAAGGACGCGTCCGCGGACGAGATGATCGCTGCGGTCCGTGCCGCCGCCGCGGGGGACGCGATGCTCTCGCCGCGTGTGACCCGCCGTCTGCTGGAGACCTTCGCCGCCGCCCCGGAGCCACCGCTTGACCCCGGCCGGCATGCGCGGGCGAGGGAGCGGCTCAAACCGCTCAGCGACAAGGAGTTCGAGGTGCTGCGGGAGCTGGCCGAGGGATTGTCCAATGCAGACATCGCCCGGCGCCTGCACCTGAGCGAGGCCACGGTGAAGACCCACGTCAGCCGGATTCTGGCCAAGCTGAAGCTGACGAACCGGGTGCAGGCGGCGATCCTCGCGCACCATGCCGGGCTTGCCCAGGGACATCTCGGCGGAGAAGGGGGATGACCATTCACGACCTCCCGGACCGAGTGACCGGACACCCTCGGCCGAGGCCGGCGCGGGCCTCCATCGAAAGATGCAGCACATCGCGGCGCTGATGCGACTGAAGCAGCCGGTATCGCGACCTTCCGATGATTACGGCGCATCGGTCACTGGATAGCGTGAAGCGGAAAGCGCTACCCGGAAGAACGGCGACATCAGGGAGCCGAATCGATGCAAGCACCCGTTTCCGGCCGCAGAAAGGAACCCGGCCGTGCAGGTGAGAACGACCGGATAATTCGCATCCTGCTCGCGGCATTCGCCCTTCTGGCGGTCGTGACAACTGTTTCGCTGGGAGTCGATTCGGGCCGGGGGCCGATCGGCGACACAGGACTCGTCTTCTATCCTCCGGCAGCCGTCGGACACGCCATCCTGGCACACTATTACGGTCGGCCCTGGGCCCGGCCGGTGCTGGTCGTCACCGAGTCGATCCTCGTGCCGTTGCAGTTCGTCCTCAGCATCCCGTCCAATCTACCGCTGCTCGGAATGCTGCTCAGCGGAATGATCGCAGTGCTCTTGAAGCCACGTTTCCCGCAACTCTCACCCCGGTCCAGGAAGTTGTTCCTGTGGCTGCACGTCGGCCTCTCGGTGAGCTGGCTGGGCCTGTCGATGGCGATGCTGGTGCTCAGCCTCGTCGGCCAGTTCACGGACGACCGCGTGCTCGGTCATGACGCGTACCGCATCATGCATCTCTTCGATCTGGTCATCGTCATCCCGATGGTCTTCCTCGCCATCGTCTCCGGGCTCGTGGTGTCCCTCGGAACCAAGTGGGGACTGATCCGCAACAAGTGGGTCCTCACCAAGCTCATTCTCTCGCTGGCCATTCCGTCCGTTGCGGGTTTCCAGCACCACTGGATCAGCCGGCTCACCGAGCGGACGGCTGACGGCGCCACCACCGATCCCGGTGGTCTCGCCCCGGTCCTCACCCTCTGCATGGCCGGCTACGCGGTGATTCTCTGGACGGCGACCGCGCTCTCGGTGTGGAAGCCGTGGGGAAAGACCCGGTGGGGACGGCGGGCGATCGAGGCCCGTCGCGGCCGACCCGGCGGTGCGGCGCCGTCCGCGGGCGACACCGCTGCCCTTCGCGCCGTCGCCGAAGGCCCAGCTGTATGAACCCGTCGAGGAAGACATTCCGGCTGAAGGAGCCGATTCCATCGAGCACGCCCGCAGCCGCTTCGATGGGATCCGTCCGCTCTCGAAGGCCTGCCACCCGCAAAGGCCGGTGCAGTGACCCTCGTCCACCAAGAGGCCGCGCGGTCTCAGCGGTCGGGCCTCTCGCCGGCGACGCTCGCGGTATTGCTTTGCTGCCATTCCCGGGGGCTCAAGCCGTACGCGGCTCTGAAACGGCGGGCGAAGTGCCTGGCGTCCTTGAAGCCCCAGGCGCGGGCCGTCCTGCCGATGGAGCCGGCAGCCGAGGGCAGGCGGCGAAGCTCCTCGCGGGCTCCCTCCAGGCGACCCCGCATGACCCACTCGGCGAGGTGCTCCCCCTGCGCGGCGAACGCCGCATACACCGCGCGTACGGAGACGGCGTGCTCGGCGGCGAGCCGGGCGGCGCTGAGGTCGCGGTCCCGCTGGTGCTGACGGATGAACACGGTCAGCCGAAGGAAGAGGGTGCCGTTGACGGCCTCGACGGTCGACGGCGACTGCCGGGCGGCGGCCGAGGCGATCAGGGCGCGTACGAGGTCTGTGGTGGCGGACGCGAGCATCGACAGGGCGGGGCCGGAGCCCATGGCGTCGACGACGGTCGGCAGGTCCCGTAGGTGCCGTCGGGTCATCGCGTACAGCGGGCTCGCCGCCAGGCCGGGTATCGCCGAGCGCACAGTGTCCACAGTGAGGCCGAGGCGGCGGTAGTCCAGGATCACGGCCTGGTTCGCCGATCGGCTGTCGACGAAGAAGGCGTACGGCGATGTGAGGTCGACCAGTTGCAGTTCGCCGATGCGGTCGCCGCGGGGATGGTCGCGGTGGTCGAGATGCACGGCGCCCGAGCGGGGCAGCCCTAAGGAGATCTGCTCGGGATCGTCCGATCGCTGGTGCTTGCGGGTGCGCGCCATCCGGTGGCCGTCGGTGATGGTGTGCAGAAGGCCGGCGCCCAGCCCCAGATCCCACCTGCTGATCCGGCAGCGGGACCCCTCCGGCGCCGAGACGCTCGCGAGCGCGCCGGCGGTGGACAGGGCCGCGCACAGGGCGTCGGCTCGCTCGCGCCGGGGCAGGCGCGTGGTGTCGAGGAGTACGGCCATCCCACCCTCCCTTTCGTACAGCCCGAGGGTAGGACGCGGGGAAAGCCTGCACAGTCGGACCATCGTCTGCATTTGGAGACCATCACGGCGGGACACGGGGACAGTACATTCGCCTCACCGCCGCGTGTGCGGTGGCGGCGCCGACGTGGTCGGAGACCGTGCCTGAAGGAGCGGGAAAGGTGAACGACGACCCACCGGTGATGCACGGCCGCGATCGTGAACTGGCCGCGGTGGAGACGCTTCTGACCCAGGCGTGCGCGGGTCGTGGCGCAGCGCTCGTCGTTCGCGGTCATGCGGGGATCGGCAAGACGATGTTGCTGACCGCGGCCCGGCGCACCGCGATCGGCGCCGGCATGACGGTGCTGCAGACCAACGGCGCGGAGGCCGAGGCGGCGCTGCCGTTCGCCGGGCTGCACCAGCTGCTGATCCCGCTGCTCGGACGCCTGGACGGGCTGACGCCACGATTGCAGCGCACCCTGCGCGCCGCATTCGGTGAGGAGGGTGAGCGCCCGGATCTGTTCACCGTGGGGCTGGCCGTGCTCGAACTGCTCGGCGACTGTGCCGCCCGCGGCCCGCTGCTCCTGCTCGCGGAGGACGCTCACTGGCTGGATCCGGAGACGTCGGACGTGCTCGTCTTCGTCGCTCGGCGGTTGAGCGTGGAACCCATCGCGGCGGTGATGACCGTGCGTGCCCAGCACACGGAGGTTCTGGCCCGCACCGGCCTCGGCCAGCTCACGCTGGGCGAGGTCGACGACGACGCAGCGCGCCGTATCCTCGACGACCATGCACCCGGGCTGGCGGCCGGCCTTCGCGAGCAGGTCCTGGCCGAGGCGGCCGGGAATCCGCTGGCGCTGGTGGAGCTCCCCCGTGTGCTGGCCTCCGACGCCGGCGGCGGACCGCAAGGGCTCATTCCTCTCAACGAACGCCTGGCGACGGCGTTCACCGACCGGTTCTCTCAGCTGCCCACGGCAACCCGAGCCGTGGTGGCGGCGTTCTCGGCCGACACCGGCTGCGCGCCGGCGACCCTGCTGGCGACCGCGGGCGTTCTGACCGGCGCGGAGATCGCGGTGACGGCGCTGCAGCCCGCCATCGACGCCGGGCTCCTGGAGGTTCAGTCCCAGCGGCTGCGCTTCCGGCATCCGCTCATCCGGTCGGCGGTCTACGGCTCGATCGGTGACATCGCCCGGCTGACCATCCATTCCGTGCTGGCCGACGCCGTCGCCGAGGACCCGGACCGGCGCGCCTGGCATCGCAGCGCCGCGACGTTGGGCACCGACGAGGACGTGAGCGTCGAGCTCGAGGCCGCGGCGGGCCGGGCACTGGACCGCGGCGCCCTCGGCGTGGCTGTTACCGGCTTGGAGCGGGCCGCTGAGCTCACCGGTGATCCCACCCGGCGCTCGTCCTTGCTGCTCGGCGCGGCCGACCTGGCCTCGCAACTGCACGACCGCCGCATCGCCGCGCGGTTGTTCGCGAAGACCGATCCCGGGCCGGCCGGCACCGTCGACCGCTGCCGGCTCGCGCTGGTCGGCGACGTCGTCGACCCCGGAGACCTCAATGACACCGCCCGGATCGCCCGGCTGTGCGATCTCGCCCTCGATGCCCACGCCGCCGGTGACACCGATCTCGCCGCGTCGCTGTGCTGGCGGGCGGCCTCCCGTTGCTGGTGGGCTTGCCATCCGGCCGAGGTCGGCACGCGCGTCACCACGGTGCTTGCCAAGCTGGAACTCGCCGCCGACGATCCGCGGGCAGTGGGGATCGCCGCCTACGCCCAGCCGGACGCCTTCGGCCCGGCGGTTCTGCGGCAACTGCCCACCCTGGTCCCGGACCGCACCGACATCGACGGCATGCGGTACCTCGGCGGAGCGGCGCTGATCCTCGGCGACTTCGTCACCGCGTCGTCGTTCATGGCGACCGTGGCAGCCGGATACCGGGCCCAGGGTCGCGCCGCGCTGCTGGCCCGCACTCTTTCCTCGGCCGGTTTCATCCGGCTGTGGCTCGGCCGATGGCCGGCGGTGCGAGCCGACACGGAGGAGGCCGAGGCGCTGGCGGAGGAGACCGGTGAACACTTCTGGGTGGTCGCCAGCAGGGCCAGCCGGGCATTGCACGAAGCGATGTGCGGCAACAGCGACACGGCAACCCGGATAGCGGAGGGCGTGCTCGCAAGCCCCCTCATCGCCGGCGTACGCTTCGCCGCCGAGGCGGCACAGCACGCCCGCGGCGTCGCAGCCAACGCCGCCGGACGACACGACGAGGCACTCGAGATCCTGCTGCGCATCTTCGATCCCGCCGACCCCACACACCACCTCGACATGTCGGGCTGGGCGCTACCCGATCTCGCCGACGCGGCCGCGCGATCGGGCCGCCGCCACGAGGTCCGCGACGTGCTCACCCGCGCACAGGAGCGAGCCGCGCGCTTTCCCTCGCCGATGTTGCACCGCTCGCTCGCCTACGCCACCGCCGTGCTCGCCTCCGACGAGGACGCCGGCCACGCGTTCGCGAACGCCCTCGCCATGGACCTCACCGACTGGCCGGTGCACCGGGCACGATTGCAGTTGGCGTACGGGACCTGGTTGCGCCGGCGTAAACGCATCCTCGAGTCGCGGCCCGTCCTGCGTGCCGCCCGGGACGGCTTCGACGCGCTCGGCGCCCGCGCGTGGGGCCGGCTGGCGCGCGAGGAACTGCGCGCAGCCGGCGAGGACAGCGCCGGCCGGGCCGTCACCACAGGCGAACGTCTGACCGCCCAGGAGCTGCAGATCGCCATGCTGGCAGCCACCGGGCTGAGCAACCGGGAGATCGGCCAGCGGCTGTTCCTGTCCCACCGGACGGTCAGCTCTCACCTTTACCGGATCTATCCCAAGCTCGGCGTCAGCGGCCGCGCTCACCTGCGGGCAGCTCTGGCAGCCCACCAGTCCGTCCCCTGAGAACAGTCACCGTACGGATGCCTGACCGGGCCTGCCCGCGCACCGTGTGGTGCAACCCGCCCAGCGCTCGGAAGGTGTGCCCATGAAGGACGTCCGTCTGACCCACATCGGCGGCCCCACCACCCTGCTGGAAGTCGCCGGATGGCGCCTGTTGACCGACCCGACGTTCGACCCACCCGGACGGCGCTACTCCTTCGGCTGGGGAACCGGCTCCCGCAAGCGGACCGGCCCGGCGCTCGCCATCGGCGACGTCCTTCCGGTCGACGCGGTCCTGCTCACCCACGAGCACCACGCCGACAATCTCGACGACGCGGGGCGGGAGCTGCTCGCCGGGACCCCCCTCGTCGTCACCACCCGAGCCGGCGCGCGCCGGCTCGGTCCTCGAGCACGCGGGCTGCGGCCATGGGCGTCCACCGAGCTGACGGCGGCCGGCAGGCCCCGCATCACCGTCACCGCCACCCCGTGCCGGCACGGCCCACCGCTGAGCCGGCCGATCGCCGGACCGGTCGTCGGGTTCGCGCTGCGCTGGGACAGCCAGGACCACGGCGTCTTCTGGATCACCGGCGACACCGTCCTCTTCCGAGGCGTCCGACAGGTGCCGCAGCGCATGACAGTCGACACCGTCCTGTTACACCTGGGCGCTGTCCGGTTCCCGCTCACCGGACCGGTGCACTACAGCATGACCGCGGCCGAAGCCGTCGAACTCTGCCGGCTCGCGCAGCCGCGAACCGTCATCCCGGTGCACTACGAAGGCTGGTCCCACTTCAGCCAGGGACGCGACGCGGTGGAGATGGCGTTCGCGGCCGCCCCGGACAACCTGGCGGAACGCCTGCACTGGCTTCCGCGGCGGCTACCCGACGGCGCCGGCGGCTGACCGTCAACCTACAGATGCGTCGCAGCGGCATCGCGAGCCACGGTGAGCACCACATCGCCTCGGCAGAACGGAAGACTCACGATGACCACACGAAGATCTCTGCTGGCCGGCTCGGCCGCAGCCGCGACCGGAGCCCTCGCCGCGCACTCGTACGGCGGCATGGTGATCACCAACGCGGCCGTCGGCAAGCCCCACATCAAGGCGCTGGTCTATGTCGCCGCGTTCGCCCCGGACGAGCACGAGACGCTGCAGGGCCTCCAGCTCAAGTTCCCGGGCAGCAAACTCGACCAGGCCGCGCTGGAGCTACGGCCGTACCGCACGCCGGACGGCGCCGCCAGTCGCGACGGCTACGTCAGGGCCGACGTCTTCCGTGAGGTCTTCTCGGGCGACCTGCCCGAACGGGTCACCGCCGTCATGGCCGCCACCCAGCGACCCGGCGACGTCCGCACGCTGCTCGAGCCGTCCGGGGCGCCGGCCTGGAAGACCATTCCGAGCTGGTACCTGATCGCCCGCAACGACAATCTGATCCCGGCGGCTGCGCAACGCTTCATGGCCCGCCGCGCCCGCGCGCGCACCACCGAGGTCGACGCCTCCCACGTAGCGATGATCTCCCAACCCCACGTCACCGCGGAGGTCATCAGAGCCGCCGCCCGGTGACAGACACCGGCCGGCCCGCCGTTGCCCGCACGGCATCACCGACACCCACAACGAGCAGCTCAGCCGAGATCTGCTCGCGTCCGGCGAAGGAGTACGGAGCATGAGCACCATCGTTCTGGTCCACGGCCTCTGGGTCACCCCGCGCAGCTGGGAACATTGGGTGCCCTACTACGAGGCCAAAGGTCACACGGTTCTGACCCCGGCGTACCCCGGGTTCGAGGTCGAGGTCGAAGCCCTGCGCGCCGACCCCACCCCGATCGCGTCCATCACCGTTCCCGAAACCGTCGCGCACCTGGAGAAGGTCATCTCGGCGCTGCCCGAGAAGCCCATCATCATGGGCCACTCGTTCGGCGGAACCCTGACCCAGCTGCTGCTCGACCGCGGCCACGGCGCGGCGGGCGTGGCCATCGACTCCGCCCCGCCGGAGGGCATCCGGGTCAGCCCACCCTCACAGATCAAGTCCCTGTTCCCGATCCTCAACAACCCGGCCAAACGCCACCAGGCCGCGGGTTTCACCGCGGAGCAGTGGCACTACGCGTTCACCAACACACTGTCCGAGCAGGACTCGCGGGCCGCGTACGAGCGGTACGCCATCCCGGCTCCGGGTGGCTGGGTCTGGGCGTACGGGCTCCTCGCCAACTTCACCCCCGGCAAGCAGGAGACCTGGGTCGACTTCGCCAACAGCGACCGGGCCCCGCTCCTGTTCATCGCCGGCGGCGCCGACCACATCATGCCTCCGTCGGTGAACAAGTCGAACGCCCACCACTACAAGGCGCCGGGCACCGTCACCGAGTACCGCGAGTTCCCCGGACGATCCCATTGGACGTGCGCCGAACCCGGCTGGGAGCAGATCGCCGACACCGCCCTCGACTGGGCGCTCGCCCACGCCCGCTGACCCGTCGGACACGGAGCCCGGCGCGACATGCCGGGCTCCGGAACGCCGCATCATGGGGGTGTGGATGACTGTGCGGCCTTCGATCGGCTCTGCAAGAAGGTGTACGCCGCGGCGCGGGCGGGAGCGGTGGACTGCACCGACGCGTTCGATCTGGCCGCCTCCGTGCTGCAGAACGGGACGGCGGATCGGGATGCCGCCGAGCTGGCTTCGTTGAGCCTCGAGTGCACGCCGGCAAGCCGTACCCGGATGGCCGAGCTTGCCCGCGCCCTGCTCGTGGCGGTCGGGTTCGAGCCGGGCTTCTCGGAGGAGCCGGAGTGGCTCGTGCGCCTCGAGGAAGCCATGCGCCTGGTGAACCACGACCTGGCCGTGACCGGGTTGCCCCACGGCTGCCGGCTCCGCGTCCAGGACGACGAGCCGGGCCGCACCGGCAACGCCTACGCCGAGGCGTGGGACGGGCACACGGGCACCGCGCAGGGCGTCTTCCCCGCGTCGGGTGCTGACCCGGTGTCCGCGCTGGTGGCGGTGGCCGAAGACGCGCAGGATGCGGTGATGCACGCTCTCTGGTCGGCTTGGCCGGTGTGCCCCACGCATGGGCTCGGTGTTCACGCCCGGGTCCACGAAGGGGTCGCCGTCTGGTGGTGTGCCGGCCATGTGGTCGCGCCGATCGGCAGATGGCCGGGCCGCTGAGCCGCACTTGACGGCCGTCGCCGGACGTACCGCGGCGGCGTTCACGAATGTCGGTGACCGCCGCCGCTTCGCCGCTGCCGGAGGTCAGTCCTCCAAGTCGCAGTCGAGCTCGTAGCCGGTGAAGGAAGCGGCCCGGTTCCACCGCCAGCCGCCCTGCTCGCCAGGCTCGACCGCCACGCAGGGCAGGCTCCTGCCCACCCGGAAGACCCGGAAGGTGATCGTCTGGCTGCAGTTGTTGCGGAAGTAGACGGTCTGATTGACCAGGCCCACGTCGTGCTTGACGACGACGCAGTCCTCCGTCGAGCCGTAGTAGTCGGCGGACGCGGCCGACGCGGGCGCCGCGAGGCCGAGGGTCGCGGTGACGGCAAGGGCGAGGCCGGCAACGAGTCGCATGGTCTTTTCTCCGTTCGTGATGGGACCTGATGCCGCCACCACGGGCCTCGAGCCGGCCCGGTTCACACGAGTACTTCGAACGGGTGAACGCAGAGCGCGGGCCGGGCGACGAAGTCACGCGCGGCATGGACGCCTTTCCCGGCAGGGCCGGCCATTCCGCCGCCACGAGTCGTTCCATCGTCTGTCGATGCCGGAAAGCGCGCTGCGCGTTGTCCGGACGGATGCGGTCAGTCCGTCGCGATGCGGCGTTCTCTGTCGGCCCACCAGGTGATGAGTTGCCGGGCGAGGCTCCAGGTGCGGGGCGTGCCGATGCCGCGCCGAGGAGACGATCCAGGACGTCACGGCGGGATCGGTCTCGGCACGAAGCCGCGTCCGCAGGGGCGGGACCGTCTCGTGGCTGAAGGGACGGCGGCCGCCGGGGTGCTCGTCGCCGAGCTCGCGCGGGATCCGCACACCCAACTCTCGTCGTGTGGGGTTGCGGTCGCAGGCAAGCGCGCACGCGTGCTCTAAAGTTCCGCGGGTAGGCAGCTGATGCAGGGCGAGCGTGCTGGGCCGGGGCATCGCGGGTGCCTCGATCGGGGCTGCGACTACCGGCCGGCATCGCACTGGTCAGGGTGACGGTGGCGGGCGTACGGCATGATCGTCGGCGTGGGTGGGCTGCGCCGGCTGGTGGTGTTGCTGGTGGTTCCGCTGGTGGCCTCGTGCTCGGAGCCGTGGCGGGCCACCAGTGGGCTCGCGCCTGCACCTGCGCCGAGCGTGGCGGCCTCGCCCGCCGTTGTTCCGTCCTCGGCGGGCCCCGCTGCTCCGGTGGCGATCGAGTCCCCCTCCGCGTGCGCGCTGATCGGCGTGCTGATCACGGCGGATCGGGGGGACGCGGCCATGGGATACCGGGAGATGGGACTGCACGTCCGGAACTGCGGTGCCGAGCCGTACGAAGTGCGAGGGCGGCCGGACATCGTCGTGCTCGACGGGGACGGCCGTCCGCTGAAGGTCGCCGTCGTGGCCAGCGGGCACTACACCGCGGCGCCGCGGCGTCTCGTGCTCAAGCCGGGCGCAAGTGCGGTGGCCGTGCTGTCCTGGCGTAACACCGTCACGAACACGAGCGGCGGGGCGGACACCGGGGCGTCGCTGGCGGTGGCGGTGTCCGCGGGTGCGACGCGCCAGCTCGTCGCGCTGCAGGCGCCGCTCGATCTCGGCAACACCGGACGGCTCGAGACAAGCGCCTGGACGACCGCGGAAGCGCTCGGCGGGGCGCAGCCCTGAAATCCGGGGGTATGCGCGGCCGCGAGCCGGGGTAGTAATCCGCAGGACTGTTCTGGCCGGGGGTGGGAGGATCGGTGGACAGGGGCAGGACCGGCAACGGCGACCGGGGGCGGCCTTCCAGCAGCTACACCGGTGAGGTGCCCGCGCAGACGCTGGCACAGACACTCGGCGAGCTCGCGCTCTCGCTGCAGGCCGAGGAGGACCTCGGCGCGACGCTGGACGCCATGGTGCGGGCCGCCGTGGAAACCATTCCGGGGGCCCAGTACGCGGGGCTGACCGTCCTGCGGGGCACCCGGACGGTGGACGTCCGAGCGGCGTCCGACGAGCTGGTGCACCGCGTCGACCGGGTGCAGAACGAGACGGGGCAGGGGCCGTGCCTCGACGCGGCACTGCAGCAGCAGACCGTACGCGTGCCCGACCTCGCCGCGGACGACCGGTGGCCGGATTTCACGAGCACCGCACTGGCGATGGGCGTACGGAGTGTCCTGTCCTTCCAGCTGTACGTGCTGCACGACAACCTGGGTGCGCTGACGCTGTACGCCACGCAGCCGAACGCGTTCGACGACCAGTCGGAGCAGGTCGGGTTGTTGTTCGCGGCGCACGCCGCGGTGGCGATGGCCGGAGCGCAGCAGCGCGACGACATGAACACCGCCGTCGCGACCCGGGATCTCATCGGGCAGGCCAAGGGCATCCTCATGGAACGCTACCGGCTCACCGCCGACCAGGCGTTCACCCTGCTGGTGCGGGCCAGCCGCAACACGAACACCAAGCTGACCCAGGTCGCCCGCACGGTGGCGGAGACCGGGCAGTTCCTGGAGCGGACGGTCGACGCCGCCCCGGGAACGCGCCACCGGTCGCGGCGCGGCAGCATCCCCCTCTGACGCCCGGCCGGGGCTAGCTCGGGCACCACGACGGGTCGCGGCCGATGAAGCCCAGCAGCCGGGTCTGCGCGTCGGCGCCGGCCGGCACGGGCACGCGCGGACCGTACTGCCCGGAGGAGCGCATCAGCTCCTCCATCGGTTCCATCCCGGTCACCAGCAGCTCCGCGTAGTCGGCGTCGAGGCGGTCGTCCTGGCCGGTGGCGCGGGCCAGGTCCCAGGTGTGCATGAAGACGTCCGTGGTGTAGAAGCGGTCGACCGCCTGATCCAGCGGAAGCTCACCGATGTGCGGGTTGGCGAACGTCCGCCCCGGCGTCGCCGGATCGTCCAGCACCGCCTGCACCGCGTCGGCGTGGGTCTGCCAGGCGGCGACCGGGTCCTCGTCCACGCCCGGCCCGCGGGGCAGCTCGATCCCGGCGCCACCGGCGAGGAAACCGGGGAACCACTCCACGAGGTGACGCACCACGTCGCGGGCGGTCCAGCCGGCCACCGGCGCGGCGGCGTCCCACGACTTGGTGGCGCGGACCCGGTCGGTGAACGTGCCCGCGATCACGCGGTGCCGTTGCGCGGCAGTCAGTTCGGCCAGTGTCATTCGTCCATCATCCTTTCGAGCTTGCGGTATCCGTCCTGCATGCCGGCCTCCATGCCGCTTCGCAACCAGCCGTCGCGGGTCTCGAAGCTGTCCACAAGCGACCGCGTACGCAGCCTGGTCCGTCCGTCGCCGAGGTCCTCGAACCACAGCGTGTTGAGCGCCACCCCGTCGGGGTCGCCCTCGTACGTGAAGGTCTGCGCCAGACGGTCGGGCCGGACCTCGTGGAAGCAGCCGTAGAAGGCGTACGACTCGTCGCCCCGCACGGAGAGGTACCGGAAACTTCCTCCCGTACGGGCTTCCCAGTGCTCCACGCGGGTCTGCATGCTGTCCGGGCCGACCCACTGCGCGAACAGGTCGGGGTCGGTGTGGGCCCGCAGCAGCCGCGCGGGGCGCGCACGGAACTCGCGGGTGATCCAGATGATCGGAAGCCGGGGATCGGCCTCGACGTGCGTCATGACTCCGGCTCCTCGTCGTCCATCGCGGCCAGCACCCGGTCGAGTCGCTGGTAGCGCTCCTCGGCCCGGCGCCGGTAGCGCTCGAGCCACCCGTCCATGAGCTCCAGCGCGTCGAGCTCGAGGCGCACCGAACGCGGCTGGGGACCCGGCGGCCGGCTCACCACGCCCGCCTCCTCCAGCACCCGCAGATGCTTGTAGACGGCTTGCAGGCTCATCGCGTACGGCTCGGCGATCTGGTTGACCGTGGCGTCGGCCACCGACAGGCGCGCAAGGATGTCGCGCCGGGTGGGGTCGGCGAGCGCCGCGAAGGTGCGGGAGAGCGTGTCGGCGGGCATCGCGACCAGCCTTTCAACTGGATGGTTGAAAGACAAGCTAGTCGCCGCCGGAGCCGGGGTCAAGAACCTCGGTGGCGCGGGAGGGTCGATGATCGAGGAGCGCTGCCCGGGACCGACCTCTGGCACGGCTCCGAGGTCCTGCCCGCCGACCTGCTGACCATCTACTGCCTGCTGCACGGCGACGCGGAGACCCTGCCGAGCGGACCGGCCCTGACGGGCGAGGCACATCTGGATCCGCTCAACCCGCGCCGGACGTGCTTCCCGGGGGACCCGGAGGAGCCGGACGACCGCGACTACTGGGCGTCGATCCTGCGGCTGCCGCAGGCGCCGGCCGAGCGGTGGACCGACGTACGGCCGGGGGTCGCCTCAGGACGGCTGGACGTCGCCCGCGTTCCTTTCGAATAGTTCGGCGGCGAGCGTGGGCCTGCGCGCATCTGGGCACCGGCGAGGGCGTACGGCATCTGGTCGCCGGGGTCTCCAGGGGCGGGCTGCTCGCCGCGCACCTCAGCTTGCAGCGACCGGACCTGTTCGGCGGCGGGGTCGCGCAGTCCGGGAGCTTCTGGTGGCCCGAGCCCAGCCACGGCGAGCCGGGCGCCGCACCTTCGCCGACGGCTTGCTGGCCGTCCGGGGCCGATAGGACGGGACCGGCCGACTGGTCGATCTTGTCGGCCGGTCGGTCACACCTGCCGGGGGGCGCCTGACTTCGCCACTGTGGACCCGTAGCCTTCGCCGGACCCCCACCCCCGGAAGGCTTCCCTCGTCGTGCGCGCGTTGTTCGTGATCGTCCTTGCCGTCCTGGCCGGCTTCGTCCTCAGTCCCCTCTTGCACGCGGACGCCGGCTGCGCGCCCGCCGCCGCACCGGTGCACACAGGTCTGAGCGAGGAGCAGGTCGCCAACGCGCGCCTCATCGTGACCGTCGGCGACCAGCGGCGGGTGCCCGATCAGGCCCGGGTCATCGCGGTCGCCACCGCCCTGCAGGAGTCGAGCCTGCGCAACCTGCGCGGCGGCGACCGCGACTCGATCGGCCTGTTCCAGCAGCGGCCCAGCCAGGGCTGGGGCACGCCGCGGCAACTGTCCGACCCGGCCTACCAGACCCAGAAGTTCTACGACAAGCTTCTGCGCACCGACGGCTGGCAGAAGATGCGGGTCACCGAGGCGGCCCAGGCCGTGCAGGTCTCGGCCTACCCGGAGGCGTACGCGAAGCACGTCCCCGCGGCGACGCGCCTGGTCGAGGCGCTGAGCCACCCGGCCTCCTGCACCACTGAGGTCTGATCCCTCAGGAGGTGGTCGTCGGCGCAGGGGCGCCGCTTTCGGTCGGGGCGGGAGCGCCGCTTTCCGTCGGGGCGGGGCCGGGGCCGCCGTGCCTGCCGGGGCCGCCGTGACCGCCCGGGCCGCGGCCGCCCTCGGGACGCTCCGGAGCCAGGGTGACCGAGGTGGCGTCCAGCGAGACGCCGTCGGCGTTCACCGTTCCCTCGGCGTGCACGCGGACGCCGGCCTTGACGTCCGACGGCACGGTGGCGATGTTGATCTGCCGGGTGAAGCCGTCGCGGTCGACGATCATGATGTGGCCGCCGCCGATCGACTTGACCGTGCCGTCCAGGTGCGGCTTGTGCTCGCGGGGAGCGGGAGGGGCAGCGGGCGCGCCGGCCGGCGTCGAGGGCGACGACGAGGCGGACGGGCCGGGCGACGGGTCGGCGTGGGCCAGCCCGGCGATGCCGAGGGCGAGTCCGCCGCCGGCGACGACGGCGATCGCGGCCCGGCTCAACCGGCCGGCGTTCGTAGCGGAGTCAGGCAGGGGCAGCTTCAACGTCAGCGTCTCCTTGGTCGGGGCGCCGCCACGGCCGGGGCGCCTGTCACCACGCTGACCCCCGGTCCTGAAGACCACCTGAAGCGGCCGCCTTCTTCAGCCGGTCTTCAGCTTCGTGACGGCGGAGGCACAGCCGGCCGGGCCAGACTGGGCCGATGGTCGCTCGGGTGCTGGTGGTGGAGGACGAGGAGGCGATCCGCGATCCCCTCACGGCGGCGTTGCGGGCCGCGGGCCACGAGGTGCGGGCGTGCGCCGACGGCGCCGGGTTCGAGGAGGTGGTCGACTCGTTCCGGCCCGATCTGGCGCTGCTCGACGTGCACCTGCCGGGCGGACGCGACGGCTTCGAGCTCGCCCGCGCGCTGGGCGGGCGCAGCGACTGTGCCGTGCTGATGGTGACCGCTCGCGACACGGTCGCCGACCGGCTCACCGGCTTCGAGGCGGGCGCCGACGACTACGTGGTCAAGCCGTTCGCCACCGTCGAGGTGCTGGCCCGGGTCGGGGCGATCCTGCGCCGGCTGGGCCGGGTGCCGTCCACGGTGCAGGTGGGCGACCTGCTCGTCGACGAGGGGGCGCAGATCGCCTCGCGCGGCGGCCGGACGCTGCACCTGACCGGCACCGAGTTCAAGCTGCTGGCCTACCTGACCGGGCACCGCGGCCGGATCCTGTCCAAGACGCAGCTGCTGACCCAGGTCTGGGGGTACGACGAGTACGACCCCAACCTGGTCGAGGTCCACGTCAGCGCGCTGCGCCGCAAGCTCGAACAGCACGGGCCGCGCCTGATCCACACCGCCCGCGGTCTCGGGTACGTGTTGCGGCCGTGAGGTCCCTGCGGCCCGCCTCGCTGCGGGGGCGCGTCACCCTCGGCGTCCTCGCCCTGCTCGCGGTGATCCTCGCGGGGCTGTTCACCGCGGTCGACGTGGCCCTGTCGGCGCGGCTGCACGCGGACGCCCGTACCCGGCTCACCGACCGGGTGGCCCTCGCGGAGCAGTTGCAGGGCACGCTGAGCATGCAACGGCTGGCCGACCGGCTGCGGGGCGACGGCGTGGTCGTACGGCTGTGCGCGGCCGACGGCGCGACCTGTGCCTCGGCCGCCTCGGACCCGCCGCCGCCCGGTGCGGGACGACCCCGCGGCGAGCGCCCGCCACGGCCGGACACTGCGCGAACCGATTCCGTACCCGTGGAGACCGCGGGCAGCGTGCTCTTCGTCCGCTCGTCGCTGCCGGGCAACCAGACCCTGACGCTGAGCCTGGACACCACCCAGATCACCGAGGCGGTCAACCGGCTGATCGTGCTCGAGGTGGCCGGCGGCGCGCTGGCCCTGCTGCTGGCCGGGCTCGCGGCTGCCCGGATCTCGCGTACGGCGCTGCAACCGCTCGAGGACATGACCGCCGTGGCCCGGCAGATCGCGGCCGGCGACCGGGGACAGCGGCTCGACGCTCCGCGCTCCGACACCGAGCTGGGCCGTACGGCGGCCGCCTTCGACGCCATGCTGGACGAGCTCGAGGCGGCGGAGGTGCGGATGCGTTCGTTCCTCAGCGACGCGTCGCACGAGCTGCGCACCCCGCTGGCCGGCATGCAGGCCAACGCCGAGCTGCTGCTGCGCGAGAACCCCGGCCGCGAGCAGCGGGAACGGATCGCGGTGGCGATGGTCCGCGAGTCGCGCCGGGCCGCCCGGCTGGTCGACGACCTGCTCACGATGGCCCGGCTCGGCCGGGGCATGCCGCTGGTGGCCGAGCCGGTGGACCTGCTCGCGCTGGCCGAGGCCGAGGTCGAGCGGGCGCGGGCGCTGTCTCCCGGCCTGACGTTCGAGGTCCGTGGCGAGGCCGGCGCGCACGTCGACGGCGACCCGGTGCGGCTCGGCCAGGTCGTCACCAACCTGCTGGACAACGCCCGCCACGCCACCCCGGACGGCGGCGTGGTTTCGGTGCACGTCCACCGCAGTGGGGCGCGGGTGCGGCTCGAGGTCGGCGACACCGGCCCGGGCGTCGCCCCGGACGAGCGGGCCCTGATCTTCGAACGCTTCGGCCGGGGCGACGCCTCCCGCTCCCGGCACACCGGCGGCGCCGGCCTGGGGCTGCCCATCGCGCGCGGCCTCGCCGAGGCCCACGGCGGGCAGCTGACCTATGTCGGTACGGGTCCCGGCGCGACGTTCCGCCTCGACCTGCCCGCCGGCGCCGCGCTCCCCGCGTCGCAGGTGTAGGCGTCCTTCCGCCGGCAGTTCAGCGGCCGGCTCGCCGGCCCGGCTCGGCCTTCGTGGTCACCGCCTTCTCCCAGAAGCTGCGGACGACGGGCACAACCTCCGAGACCGCCGGGATGCCCGGGCCCGTCTCGCGCGCGCCGACCTCGAGCGCGGGCGCCGAGCGTTCCAGCGAGCCGGCCATCCGGTCGATGTCCGTGAGGATCGAGCCGGTGAGGACCAGCACCCCGGTGTCGTCGATCTGGGTGCGGACCTTGTGCAGCGTCCGGCGGCGCGCCTCGCGCAGCCCGTCGAGCAGGTCCTCGAGGGTCCCCGCGTCCTGCGTGGCGTCGGCGTCCGGGTCGGTCTCCAGCCCGGCGTGCGCGGCGAACGCCTCCGAGGCGGCCGTGAGCAGCGGCCCGATGTCGTCGGGCACGCCGCGGCCGTGCGGGGTCACGGCGGCGTCGAACATCGAGCGCGCCACCGAGTTCACCTGGTGCACGCCGTGCTCGAGGACCCGGAACGTGTGGTGCACCGGGGTCACCTCGGCGAGCGGTGTCGTCAGCGACCAGCGGGCCTGCCGGTCCAGGTCCTCCACCGCGTCGACCGCCTCGCCGAGGGTCTCGCCGAGCTCGCGGGACCGCGCCAGCCACTGCGCGGCCTGGTCCCGGCCGTACCCCCGGGCCGCCCCGGCCCCGAGCTCGCCGAGCAGGCGCGCGATCTCGGTGGACAGGTGCGCCAGCTTGCATCGGGCCCGCTCCAGCGGCGTCATCCCGCCCACCAGCGGCGACAGGATCATGCCGACCACGATGCCCAGACCTGTCGCACCGACCCGCTCCCAGACGAAGGTCTCGGTGACGGCACTTCCGGCGACCAGCACACCCAGCGACGTCGCCGGCACGGTGACCGAGCCGTCCCCCAGGCGCAACAGCCGTCCGACGACCAGCCCGCACCCGGCGATCACCGCGATCGACACCGGGCTCGGGCCGAACACGCCCCACACGCCCACCGCGACCCCGATGCCGGCGGCGGTGCCGACCAGCCGCCGCGTGCCGTCCCGCACCGAGGCGTGCGCGCTCAGGTGCACCGACAGGATCGCGGAGATCGAGGCCGTGACCGCGCCGACCAGGTGCAGGGTCTCCGCGGCCGACCACGCGATGCCGGCCGCGATCGCCGCCACCAGCACGGATCGGGCGACGGCCGGGTCGATCCGCTCGTACCACCGGCGGGCCACGCGGCGCAGCCCGGCGGGCAGATGCGGTCGCACCCGGGCGAGCAGGGCCCGGCCGACGGCCTCGACGACCGGCTTGACCTTGCGGCGCAGCAACGCCGTGGCCAGCGCGCACAGCGCGAGGCTCATGGCGACCGCAAGCGGCGCCGACTCCACGACTGACCGGGGCAAGGTTGCGGCCTCTTCACGAGCACGGGTTGATCCGGTCGCACAAACTATCCCCGGCCGCCGCGGCAATTGGCCGAAATGCGGTTATTGTGATGCAGGCCGCGACGACCCCGCGCTCGGGCGTCGACCTGGGGCTGCGGCGTCCTCAGCGGAAGCCGAGCTGACGCGCCGCATCCTGGTGAACCGAGACGAGCTCAGCGAGCGGGATCGGCCTCCGGGACACCTTCGAGAGGTCCTTGCCCTCCCTGGTCCACGGCGGCGGCAGAGTGCTGATCCCCTGATCCAGTGCCACGCCGGCCACCTCGCCCTCCCACCCCGGCCATCGCAGGCCCTCGAAGAACCCCGTCACTGCGCCGGCGAGCATCGCCTCCAGCCAGTCGCCGTACCCGAGCTCGAGATCCTGCCAAGCCAGGTCCTCGGGGCCGAAGTAATGCACCGTCGGCCGCGCGCCCGGCTCCGCCGGGAGCCACGCGAACTGCCCGCCCATCACGTCGAAAGCGACGATCAGACGGCCGGCCCCCACGCCTGTCGCAGTGGCCACGTCCGGCAGGCCGTCGTGCCCACCGCCCAGCACCCGGAGCCAGCCGTGATCGACCACCAGCCCGCCGCTGCCGGCCACCACCGCCCCGAGCCACGACCTGGTCGTGATCTGCAAGGCGGCCAGGCAGCGCGCCGCCCGCTCCGCATCGACCGGCAGCACCTGCACCGGGTACGGGGCTGCCGCCACCAGCGCCGAGATCTCGGACCACGCGGACTGTTCCACGCCTCAGCCTCGCACGGGTCGATCTCGGCCTGCGCTCAGGTGCAGGCCGACCGCGACCGCGAGCATGAGCGAGCCGCCCGTTGCTGTTTGCGACGAGTGAGCGGCGGGACGGGCCGGCGGTCAGCGGGACATCACGAGGATGCCGAGGCACATCTCGTCGCTGGTGCCCTCACCCCAGACGACGTAACGCGGGGGCAGGTCCCGCAACTGCGGCAGCAGCGTGCGCAGCTTCGCGTCGTGGGTGCAGGTGACCCGTACGGTGTCGCCGCCCTTGACCCTGATCGGCTCGGCCGGCGGGACCAGTGCCTGGTTGTCGAAGTTGTATTCGGGCACGTCGAGGACCGTGGTGGCGGTGGGGGTGCCGGGGTTGAGCTCGACCTTGATCGACCGCCCAAGCAGGTGCATGTGACCGGCCACCAGGTGGATCGTGCCCGGTTCGCCGATCGGCAGGTCGCAGTGCTGCGTGTTGCCCGCGACCGGCTCCTTGCCCGGGTTGCACCAACTGTTGAGCTGGTCGACGTACGCCCCGGAGCCGGGACCGAAGCGCTTCGCCACGTCGGCGATCGCGGCCGTGCGGTCGCAGAGCGGCCCGGTGGTCCCCGGCTCGCACGGCAGCTCGATCGGCGCCGCCACGAGCTCGGTCTCCAGCGGCTCGCGGGTCGCGCCCCCGCCGGTCAGCCGCATCCGGATGCCGGAACGGTCGGTCTCCTTCCCGGCGGTCACGCCGAGCAGGTTGTAGTGCACCTGCATCACGAGCTTGCTGCCCGGCGGCATCGCGAAGCCGTAGCCGGCCGGCATCAGCGTCTCGCCCGCGCCCGGCGCCCAGTGCGCCACCCAGGCGGTCTCCCCCGGCACTCCGGTGTCACCGAAGCAGGTCCAGCCCTCCCCCGGCGTGTCGGCGTCCATCCGGGCGGCGGTGCCGGCCTGCTCGGGGCTGAGCCGGAAGAAGATCGCGTGGTGCACGATGCTGCCGTTGTCGGGCAGGAAGCGGTTGCCCGTCAGATAGGCCGGCTCGGTCAGCCCGGGGTCGACGACGAAGCAGCGGTACTCGTCGGTTCCGCCGTTCGGGGCCTTCGGGGCGTACGGCCGGGGAAGCCTGAGATCGACGAACCGCTCACCCTCGCGCAGCGGCGACAGCGGCGCGGCCGAGGCCGGGCCGTGCGACAGGTGTGGTTGCGAGGCCTGACCGCTCGGCGCGGACGGCGTCGGCGAGCCGCAGGCCGCCACCAGCAGGACAGCCGCGAGCGCGAATCTCCGGAACCTCATCGTTCACCACCCCCACCGAGCATCCCCCCGCCGCCCCGGCCGGGGCCATCAGGGATGTCCCTGGTGTGCCGCGACGCGGGGCTTCGGTCAGCGGCGGGCGAAGCGCCAGGCCGTGGGCAGCACTCCGGCGGCGATCAGCACCTTCACCGCGTCGCCGAGCAGGAAGGGGACCAGGCCGGCCCGGATCGCGGCCGCGGCGTCCAGGTGCAGGAAGAGCGCGAGCCAGGTGACGCCGACGGCGTAGATGATCAGGTTGCCGAGGACCATCACGGGGACGACGCGCCAGGGCGTACGGTCGGCACCGTAGCGGGCGAGGGTCCCGACGGCCACGGTTGCCGCGATCATGCCGAGCAGGTAGCCGAACGTGGCGCCGGTGAGCCCGGCCGCTCCGCCGGCGAACCACGGGACACCGGCCAGTCCGGCGACCACGTAGGCCACGCAGGCGGCCGGGCCGCGCCAAGGTCCCAGGACGGCGGCGCAGAGCAACACGGCGAGGGTCTGGCCGGTGACCGGCACGGGGCTGCCCGGGATGGGAACGGCGATC
Organism: Actinoplanes sp. URMC 104; assembly: GCF_051386375.1. Taxonomy (NCBI): domain Bacteria; kingdom Bacillati; phylum Actinomycetota; class Actinomycetes; order Micromonosporales; family Micromonosporaceae; genus Actinoplanes; species Actinoplanes sp. URMC 104. Next base: position 1,446,959 of record NZ_JBPQTO010000011.1, read on the forward strand.
TGCGCGGACAGGCCGATCGCTGCCGCGCCTGCGGCGACGAGAAGCACGTCGGCGCCGCGGATCCGGGTGAGCAGCAGGTCGCCCAGGACGTAGCGGGGCGCGTGCAGGGCGACGGAGTTCATCGTGGCTCCTCTGCGGGCGAAAGGGATGAATCGGCGGACGTCGAGGGTGACTCGGAGGGCGACGGAGACGGCTCGGCGGACGGCTCGGCGGGTGACAGCGGCTCGACGGGCGCCACGGGCGCCACGGACGGCTCGGCGGGTGACAGGGAGGACAGGTAGGCGCGCCAGCCGCCGTACGCGGTGATGTCGGGGGCGCCCTCGGTGGCGACGCTCTCGCAGAGGAAGCCGGTGACGGTGGTGCCGTCCTCGAGCGAGACACGCCCGAGAGCCATGGGGCCGGGCAGAGCGGCGAGGAACCGGCCGAGCGCGGCCGGCGGCAGCTCCCACAGCTCCCCGGCGACGGCGGCCCCGCCGGAGGCGACGCGGACCAGGCCGGGCTTCGGCGGTCGGGTGGGCAGCGCGTGCAGCCGGTAGCTCGGGGCGGTGCGGACCTCGCGCAGGAAGCGGCCGCCCGGCTCGGTGAGCTGGTGGTTGAGCGGCTGCCCGGTCAGGTGCGCGCCGACCACCAGCAACGGCAGCCCTCGTCCCTGCGCACCGCCCGACGGGTCGAGACCGAGGACGAGGGCGGCGACGTCGGCGGCGACCGCGTCGGCGAACCCCCGCGCGATGACCTGGACGCCGAACGCGGCCGGGACGGCGACGGCGCTGAGGCCGAACAGGTTGCAGAAGTTGGTGTAGGTGCCGACGGTCGCGTTGACGCCGATCGGGTCCGCGGCGACCTCGGCGATCGTGGGATGGAGGGGGGACGTCGGCAGCAGCAGCGCGTCGGCGTCGCCCCACTCGGCCATGGCCTCGGCCCGCAGGTGCTCGAGGCGTTCGGTGTCGGTCACGAGCGCGTGGGCCGGGATGTCGCGGGCGGCGGAGATGATGGCGCGGACCGTCGGGTCGACGTCGCCGGGGTGCTCGTCGATGAACGCCCCGACCGCGGCGTACCGCTCCGCGACGAACCCGCCGTCGTAGAGCAGCCTCGCCGCGGCCAGGAACGGTGCGAGCCGGATCGGGCGCAGCCGGGCGCCGCCGGCCTCGAGGGTCTTGGCGGCCCGGTCGAACGCGTCGAGCCGCTCGGCGGACATGCCGGTCAGCTCGGCGCGGCCGGGGACGGCGACGGTCGGGCGCGGCGGGGCGGCGAGCGGCGCGTCGTCCGGGTACGCCGGGTCGCTCAGCACGGCGATCGCCTGCCGGCCCTCGTCGAGGGTGCGGGCGAAGACGGTCACGCAGTCGAAGCTGCGGCTGGCCGGCACCACCCCGTCGGTGGGCACGAGTCCCGGCGTCGGCTTCATCCCGACGATGCCCTGGAACGCGGCGGGCACCCGCCCCGATCCGGCGGTGTCGGTGCCGAGCGCCAGGTCGGCTATGCCCAGCGCGACGACCACGGCGGAGCCGGAGCTGGAGCCGCCGGAGACGCGGGACGGGTCGCGCACGTCGCGGACCACCCCGTACGGGCTGCGGGTGCCGACCAGCCCGGTGGCGAACTGGTCCATGTTGGTCTTGCCGAGGACCAGCGCGCCGGCGTCGACCAGCCGCCGCACGGCGGTGGCGTGCGAGCGCGGGTGGTAGGCGTACGCGGGGCAGCCGGCGGTGGTGGGCAGGCCCGCCACGTCGATGTTGTCCTTGACCGCGACGAGCCGGCCGGCCAGCGGCAGGTCCTCGCCCGCCCGCAGGCGGTCCTCGACGGCGGTGGCGTCGGCGAGGACGTCGGCCTCGGCGCGCAGGGTGATCCACGCTTCCGGCCGCTCGTTCCGGGCGAGGCGGGCGTACGCGGCGCGGACGCGGTCGGTCGGGGTCATGCGGGGCTCCCGGCGAGGACGACGAGGGGGCTGCCCGGCGCGACCTGCGCGCCGGGGGTGACGAGGATGTCGGCGACCTCGCCGTCGGCCGGGGCGGTGACGACCGTCTCGAGCTTCATCGCCTCGAGGGCCAGCAACGGCTGGCCCGCGGTGACCCGGTCACCGGGACGCACGTCGACACGCCACACGCTGGCCACGAACGGCGCCTCCACGAGCGCTCCCCCGGCGGGCACGTCCACCTGCCCGGCGGCGGGCGGCGCCTCGGGCTCGGGCCGCGGGTCGAACTCGCCGGCCGCAGCCCAGGCCTCGCGTTCGCGGCCGAACGCGGCCGCCTGCCCGGCGCGGAACTCGGCGATCGACGCGGCGTTGGCGGCCAGGAAGTCCTCGTGGTCGGCGAGGCGGAAGGTGCCGTCGTCGATGCGCAGCCGGTGCCTGCCGGCGGCCACGTCGGCGCGCAGGTCGAGCAGCTCCTGCGCGCCGACGGGGTACCACTGGATGCGGTCGAAGTGCCGCAGCAGCCACGGGTCGCCGGCCTCACGCTGCCAGCGGGACCAGACCTGCACCGTACGGCCGACGAACTGGTAGCCGCCCGGCCCCTCCATGCCGTAGATGCACAGGTACGCGCCGCCGATGCCGACCGCGTCCTCCGGCGTCCAGGTGCGGGCCGGGTTGTACTTGGTGGTGACCAGCCGGTGCCGCGGGTCGAGCGGGGTGGCGACCGGCGCGCCGAGGTAGACGTCGCCGAGCCCGAGCACGAGGTAGCTGGCGTCGTAGACCGTGCGGTACACGTCGTCGACGGAGTCGAGGCCGTTGACGCGGCGGATGAACTCGATGTTCCACGGGCACCAGGGCGCGTCGTCGCGCACGCCGTTCATGTAGCGGGCGATGGCCTCGCGGGTGGCCGGGTCGTCCCAGGACAGCGGCAGGTGCACGGTGCGGCTGGGCACCTGCAGGTCGCGGGTGGCGGGCAGCTCGTCCTCGAGCGCGCGGACCAGGCCGAGCAGCTTGCGCACCGGCAGCCGCGACGGGTCGGCGTGGATCTGCAGCGAGCGGATGCCGGGGGTGAGGTCGACGACGCCGTCGAGGTTCTCGGCGCGCAGCCGGTCCATCAGCGCGTGGGCGCGCATCCGCAGGCCCAGGTCTAGCGTCATCGGCCCATATTCGACGAGCAGGTTGTCGTCGCCGGAGCGCCGGTAGGTGACCGCGTCGGTGCGCGCGAGCACGCCGTCGTCCCGCGTCTGGATCAGCGGCGTGAAGTCGAGGTCGTCGACCGGCACGAACCGGACGGTGTCGCCGGGGCTCAGCTGGCCCAGCTTCCACCGCTCGGAGGTGATCACCGTGGCCGGGCAGACGAAGCCGCCGAGGCTGGGGCCGTCGGGGCCGAGCAGGATCGGCACGTCGCCGGTGAAGTCGACGGCGCCGACCGAGTACGGGGTGTCGTGGATGTTCGACGGGTGCAGCCCGGCCTCGCCGCCGTCGGCGCGCGCCCACCGGGGCTTGGGGCCGACCAGGCGCACGCCGGTGCGCGCGGAGTTGAAGTGCACCTTCCAGTCGGCGGCGTAGAACGCGTCGATGTCGGACCGCAGGAAGAACTCGGGCGCCGCGTGCGGCCCCTCGGTGACCTTGATCCGCCACTCCCGCCCGATGATCGGACGCTCGCCGACGGGCACCGGGCCGCCGGCGAGGCCCGCCGGAGCGCCGGCACGCAGGACGTCGCCGACCCGCAGGGCCCGCCCGCCGTGGCCGCCGAACTGCCCGAGCGTGAAGGTGGCCGAGCTGCCGAGATAGCCGGGCACGTCGAGGCCGCCGGCGACCAGGACGTACGTGCGCAGACCACCGTCCGAGGCCGGGCCCACGTCGAGGACCGCTCCGGCGGGCACCCGTACGGGCTCCCACAGCGGCACGGCTGCGCCGTTAACGGTGACGGTGACCGGCGCGCCGGTGACGCAGACCGTGGTGTCCGCGGTGAAGCGCAGCGCCGGCCCGTCCACGGTGCACTCCAAGCCCGGGGCGCCCTGCGGGTTGCCCAGCGCGCGGTTGCCGAGCCGGAACGAGAGGTCGTCCATGGGCCCGGACGGCGGCACGCCGACCTCCCACAGCCCGGTGCGCCCGGGCCAGTCCTGCACCGTGGTGAGCGTGCCGGGCCGTTGCACGACGATGCGCGGCTCGGTGTCGTGCACGCCGGCCAGCGTCGCCGTCGAATGCCGCGCCGCGAGCACGTCCGCGTCGGCCGAGGCGGCGCGCAGCAGCCCGAGGTTGGTCTCGATCCCGTCGACGCGGGTGGCGCCCAGCGCCGCGCGCAGGTTCGCGTACGCCTGCTCCCGGGTCGCCCCGGTGACGATCACCTTGGCGAGCATGGGGTCGTACGCCGTGCCGACCTCGGTTCCGGCCTCCACCCAGCCGTCGACCCGGATTCCTTCGGGGTACGAGACGTTCGTGATCAGCCCCGCGCTCGGCCGGTGGTCCTGGGTGGGGTCCTCGGCGTACACGCGCGCCTCCACGGCGGCGCCTGCTCCGCCGCCGCGGGGCGTGTCGAGCACGGTGTCGTCGCCCTGCGCCAGCCGCAGCATCCACTCGACCAGGTCGACGCCGAGCACCTCCTCGGTGACCGGGTGCTCGACCTGCAGCCGGGCGTTGACCTCGAGGAACGACGCCTGCTCGCGTTCGGCGTCGTAGACGAACTCGACGGTGCCGGCCGACCGGTAGTTCACCGACGCGCACAGCGCCACCGCCGACTCGTGCAGGCGCTGCCGCACCGCCGCGGGCAGGCCGGGCGCGGGCGCCTCCTCGATCACCTTCTGGTTGCGCCGTTGCAGGCTGCAGTCGCGGTCGCCGAGCGCGACGACCCGTCCCCGCCCGTCGCCGAACACCTGCACCTCGACGTGGCGGGCGCGCTGCACGAACCGCTCCAGGAACACGCCGCCGCTGCCGAAACTGGCCACCGCGAGGCGCTCCACCCGGTCGTACGCCGCGGTCAGCTCGGCCGGGGTCGAACAGGCCTGCATGCCGATGCCACCGCCGCCGCCGGTGGCCTTGACCATCACCGGGTAGCCGATGCGCTCGGCCGAGGCGAGGGCCTCGTCCAGCCCGGAGAGCAGACTGGTTCCCTCGATCATCGGTACGCCGGCCGCCCGCGCCAGGTCCCGCGCGGTGTGCTTGGCGCCGAACGCGGTCAGCTGGTCGGGGGTGGGCCCGACGAACGCGAGCCCGGCCGCCTCGACCGCGGTCGCGAACGTGGCGTCCTCGGAGAGGAAGCCGTATCCGGGGTGCACGGCGCCGGCGCCGGTTGACCGTGCGGCGTCGAGCACGCGCTCGACCACCAGATAGCTCTCCCGGGCCGGGGCCGGCCCGAGCAGCACGGCCTGGTCGGCCAGGCGGACGTGCGGCGCCGCCCGGTCCGGCTCGGAGAAGACGGCGACGGTCTTGAGGCCGAGCCGCGTGGCGGTGCGCATGATGCGCCGGGCGATCTCGCCCCGGTTGGCGACGAGCAGCGTGTCGAACACGGTCACTCCCCCGAGATGATCATGCGGACGGGTGTCGGGTCGAAGCCGTTGCACGGGTTGTTGATCTGCGGGCAGTTGGACACCAGGACCAGCACGTCCAGGTCGGCGCGCAGGGTGACGGACAGGCCGGGCGCGGAGATGCCGTCGACGATGCCGAGCGCGCCGTCCGGGTCGACCGGCACGTTCATGTACCAGTTGATGTTGCTGACCAGGTCGCGCTTGCCCAGGCCCCAGCGGCTGCCCTCGATCAGGAAGTTCTCCACGCAGGCGTGCTGGTGCCCGGTGTGGTGGCCGTAGCGCAGCGTGTTGCTCTCCCGGCTGCACGCCCCGCCCACGGTGTCGTGCCGCCCCACCTCGTCGGCCACGACGGTCATCAGCGCGTTGCCCTCGCTGGAGCGCAGCACGCTGCCGGTGGTGAGGAAGATGCCGCCCTGCGCGGCGAGGGTGTCCGGCGCCGAGTAGCGCTCGGCGGTGTCGTGGGCGTTGTAGATCAGGCAGTCGACGGCCTGGTTGCCGCGCAGGTCGACGATGGTGAGCGTCCGGCCGCGGCGCACGATCGCGGACCACGGCGCGCGCGCCTCGACGACCTGGTCGGAAACGGTGGTCATGCGATCCCCCGGGCGTCGAGATAGTCGGCGGTGTTGAGGAAGGCGCGCTCGCCCTCGGGCGTACGGGACCACAGCGGGTCACCGGGCGCGGTGGGCTTGCCGGCCCACGCGCGGACCTCGACGGGCTTGCAGGTGTACGTGGTCCGCGTGTCGAGCGGGTGCGGAACGTTGGCGAGCAGCACCGTGAGCGGCATCTCGGCCCGCAGCTCCACGGCCGTGCCGGGCTCGGCCGCCCGCGGCGGGGAGAACATGCCGTCTTCGCCGACCCGTACGCCCTGGAAGAACGAGATGCTCGGCGGCAGATCGCGCCGGGTCAGCCCGTGCTTCGCGGCGGCCAGCGTGAACAGCTCGCGCCCCGCGGGCGTGCCGGAGTGCGGGCTGCCGTCGCCGTACCGCTCGCGGTTGCTCTTGAGGGTCGTCGTGCCGCAGAAGCTGTCCGACAGGTCCGCGGCGCCGGCCGTGACCGACGCGAGCACCCGCCCCTGGTCGGAGAGCAGCAGATGCCCCTCGCCGATGTAGGCCTGCCAGAGCACCTTGACGGTGTCGGCGACGTTCAGCCGTTCCCACGGCTCGTCGGCGTTGAACAGCAGCACCGAGACGCAGGCGTCGCCGTGCAGGTCGGTCAGCCGCAGCGTCGTGCCGCGGGCCAGCCGCTTGCTCGCATAGCCGCCGCCCGGGATCGTCTCGGCCCACACCAGGCCCTCGCCGGCCCGGCTCGCGGGAACGATCGGCATGCAGTCGGCGACGGTGCCCGCCTGGGCGCGGGCGTGCTCGCGGGCGCCGGCGGTGGTGGCGGTGGTCATGCGGGATCCCCCTCGACGGCGACGGCCGGAAGCGACGGCAGGTGCAGCGACAGGGCGCGGGTGCGGTAGCGCAGGTAGGCCAGGACGCCCGCGAGCAGCGCGCCGCCGACGAAGATCAGCGAGAAGTAGTGCAGGTACCAGTGGGTGCCGGCCGGGTCGTAGACCTCCTGGCGGGGCCACCCCAGGTTGAGGATCATGCCGAGGCCGTAGAGGACCGCCGCGGCGTTGACGACCACCCCGAGCCTGCCGAGCGAGAACAGCTTGCCGCCGCGTTCGGTGCTGCGGGCCTGCTCGCTGACCGGCCAGCCCTGCAGCCGGCGGATCAGCAGCGGGATGGTGACCAAGGCGTACGCGATGTAGAGCATCACGATGCAGACGCTGGTCAGCGCGGTGAACAGCGCCGCCTGGCCGATGTTGACCAGCAGCACCGCGGCCGCGCCGACCCCGACGACGATCGCGGGCAGCGCCGGGGTGCCGGTGCGCGGGTTGACCTTGCTGAGCGCGGCGGAGAACGGCAGCACCCCGTCGCGGGCCATCGAGAAGATCATGCGGCTGCCCGCGGTCTGGATCGCCAGCGTGCACACGGCGACCGCGATGGCCACGTCGATCAGCAGGATCCGGCCACCGGTCTCGCCGAGGCGGCTGGTCAGCACGTACGGCAGGCCCTCGGTGGCGAGCCGGCCGTCGGTGAGGCTGGGCGCGGCCATCAGCGCGACCAGCAGCAGCAACCCGCCGCCGACGCCGGCCGCCGCGAGGGCCCGCAGGATCGTGCGGGGCGCGGTGTGGCGGGGGTCGCGGGTCTCCTCGCTGAGCTCGCCGGCGCTGTCGAACCCGACCACCACGTACGCCGCCATCAGCGCCGACACCAGGAACGGGCCGACGTACGACAGCCCGCTGCCCAGGCCGCCGGTGTCGAGGACGACGCCGGGGCCGCGCTCGGCGTGGAAAAGCAGCAGGACGACCACGGCGACCACGCCGATGATCTCGAGGGTGACGCCGGTGCTGTTGATGATCGCCATGAGCCGTACGCCGATGACGTTCACCAGCGTGGTGAGCGCGATCAGGATCGAGCCGAGGATGACGGCGTTGGTGGCGCCGCTGGTCGAGGTCAGCGACGGGTCGCCGCCGACGAGCTGGAACCCGGACCAGATCTGCGGCAGCACCACCTGCAGCGCGATCGCGGCCGCGGCGACGGTGACGATCTGGGCGATGATCATGACCCAGCCCGCGAACCAGCCGACCGTGGCGCCGGCCAGCCGCCGCGACCACTGGTAGATGCAGCCCGACAGCGGGTAGCGGGCGGCGAGCTCGGCGAAGTTGAGCGCCACCATGAACTGGCCGAGGAAGACCAGCGGCCAGGTCCAGAAGAACGCCGGCCCGCCGAACGAGAAGCCGAAGGCGAACAGCTGGAAGACCGTGGTGAGGATCGAGACGAAGGAGAACCCGGCGGCGAACGAGGCGTACGAGCCGATGCTGCGGCGCAGCTCGGGCCGGTAACCGAACGCGCGCAGGTCCGCGGCATCGGTGGTGGAAGTCGTGGTGGTGGTCATCCCGCCTCCTGACGATCAGGCGGCGACCGGCGCTGCTCGCCCGCCGCCGAATACCTGTCAGTCGACAGATTCTTCGACGGGAGGCCGGGGGTGGTTTCCCGGCAGTAAACCTTGGGTTGCCGGATGTGTCGGCACGGTTACATCGCTCCGGCGGTGAAAGTGAGATCCGTGCGTGAAACGATGCGGGGGTGACTTCCCCGCCCCCAGCCGCGTCCGTCGGCCGGCCCCGGGCGAGCGGCGCCCGGCCCCGCACCGGCGGTTCCGCCCGCGAGGAGATCCTCGACGCGGCCGCCGAGCTGTTCGCCGAGCGGGGGTACGCGGCCACCTCGACCCGGATGATCGCCGAGAAGGTCGGGGTCCGGCAGGCCTCGCTGTACTACCACTTCAGGACCAAGGAGCAGATCCTCGCCGAGCTGCTGGAGTCCACGGTGCGGCCCTCGGTCGACTTCGCGACCGGCCTGACGGCGCGCGGACTGGACCCGTCCGACGCCCTGCACGCCCTGGTCCGCTACGACGTGGGCGTGCTGCTCGGCGCCCGCTGGAACGTCGGGATCCTGTACGCCCTCCCGGAGATCGCCACGGAGCCGTTCGCCCCCTTCCGCGCCGGCCGGGAACGGCTGCGGCTGATCTACCGCGAGCTGGCCGGCGGGGACGTCCCCGGCGACCTGGTGCTGGGCCTGGTCGAGAGCGTCATCGGCATGCGCCGCGACCTGCCCGTCCTGGCCCCTCACGAGGAGCTCCGGGAGGCCGTCGCCGCGGCGGCTCTGCGCCTGGTCGGGGCGCGATCGGCCGGCCCGCCTCCGCCGGCGCGCCCGGCGCCGGTGTGACGCGATCGGATATCAGGACCGGCCTGGCAGGGATTACCCGGCCCCACGTGGGTAGCGTGACGGCGTGACGGACGACCTCTTCGCCGGCGGCGGCGCCACGGGACGCCTGATGAGCCGGCTCGACTGGTCGGCCACGGACGTGGGCCCGGTGGAGACCTGGTCGCAGAGCATGCGGGCGGCCGTCCGGATCGTGCTGTCCTCGCGCTACCCGATGCTGCTGCTGTGGGGACCCACGTACACCCAGCTCTACAACGACGCCTACTCCGCGTTGATCGGCGACAAGCACCCGGACGCGCTCGGCGGCGACGTCCGGGTGACGCTGGCCGAGGGCTGGGACGTCCTGGAACCGCTGATCGCCGACGCCCGGGCGACCGGCGTGGCCAGCTGGGTGCCGGCGTTGCAGCTGGCGCTGGACCGGTCGGGCTACCGCGAGGAGGCGTACTTCAGCGTCTCGCACGCCCCCGCCCGCGACGACGACGGAACCACCGCGGGCATCCTCACCGTGTGCAGCGAGGTCACCGAGCAGGTGGTCGGCGAGCGACGGCTGCGCCTGCTGCGCGACCTCGCGGTGCCGGCCGGCGGGCGGACCGCCGACGTCGGGCAGGTCTGCACGCAGCTCTGCGCGGTTATCGGCGAGCACCGGATCGACGTGCCGTTCGCCGCGATCTACCTGCGCGACGGCGCCGTGCTCCGGCGCGCCGGGGTCGTCGGGGCCGACGGCGTCGACGCGGTGCTGCCCCGGCGGGTGAGCCCGCGCGACGACGGGTGGAACCTGCTCGTCGCGGCCGCCGGCGAGGCCGTCGACGTCGAGGACGTCGCCGAGCGGCTGACCGTCACCGGCGGCGCCTGGGACGATCCGGTCCGCACCGCGGTGGCGCTCCCGCTGCCGTCCGCCGAGCGGTCGCAGCCGCTGGGCGTGCTGCTGGCCGGCGTCAGCCCCAGCCGGGGCCTGGACGAGACGTACCGGTCGTTCTTCGAGCTGCTCGCGCAGCAGGTGGCGGTCGCGGTGCGCAACGCCCAGGCGTACCAGGAGGAGCGCGACCGCGCCGCGGCGCTGGCCGAGCTGGACCGGGTCAAGACCGACTTCTTCACCAACGTGAGCCACGAGTTCCGGACCCCGCTGACGCTGATGATGGGCCCGCTGACGGACGCCCTCGCCGATGCCGGCGAACCGCTCGGGCCGGCCCAGCGGGACCGGATGGAGATCGCCCTGCGCAGCGCCAACCGGCTGCTGTCGCTGGTGAACAACCTGCTGACGTTCTCGAGCGTGGAGGCCGGGCGGGCGGAGCACCGGCCCCGGCCGATCGACCTGGCCCGCTACACCGCCGAGCTCGCCGGCGTGTTCCGCGCGGCGGTCGAACGCGCCGACCTGCGCCTGGTGGTGGACTGCCCGCCGCTGCCGAGCACCGTGGCCGTCGACCCGGGGAACTGGGAGAAGATCGTCACCAACCTGCTGTCGAACGCGCTGAAGTTCACGTTCGTCGGCGAGATCCGGGTGCGGCTGACCGCCGACGCCACCACGGTCCGGCTGACCGTGTCGGACACCGGCATCGGCATCGCGCCGGAGGACCTGCCCCGGCTGTTCGACCGGTTCCACCGCGTACGGGGTGCGCAGTCGCGCAGCCACGAGGGCAGCGGGATCGGCCTGGCGCTGGTCCGCGAACTGGCCCGGCTGCAGGGCGGCGAGGCGACCGTCGAGAGCACCCCCGGCGTCGGCACGACCTTCACGGTGACCGTGCCGCTGGTCGGGGCCGCGGTCGCCGAGCCCCTGCCGGACATGCCGGCCGCGCAGGTCGGGGCCGCGGTCGCCGAGCCCCTGCCGGACATGCCGACCGCGCAGGCGGCGGCCCGGGAAGCGGTCGGCTGGCTCGACGTCCCGCCCGCTCCGCAGGCCGAGCCGTCGCCGGGGCCCGAGGCGGACGGCGCCCGGATCCTGGTCGCGGACGACAACAGCGACATGCGCGCGTACCTCAGGCGGCTGCTCAGCGGCGAGCGCTGGCAGGTCGAGCTGGCGCCGGACGGGCGAGCGGCACTGGAGGCGATCCGCCGCTTCCCGCCGGACCTGCTGCTCACCGACGTGATGATGCCGCGCATGGACGGATTCGCCCTGGTCCGGGCCGTGCGCGCGGACGAGGCCACCCGGGCGCTCCCGGTGATCATGCTGTCCGCCCGGGCCGGGGACGAGTCGGGCGTCGAGGGCCTCGAGGCCGGCGCCGACGACTACGTGGTCAAGCCGTTCACGGCGGCGGAGCTGGTGGCGCGCGTGCGCAACACCCTGCGGCTGGCCCGGGTCCGCGCCACGCACACCCGGCAGCTGTCCGCGCTGGCCGACACCGCCGCGGTGATCGCGTCCGGGCGCGCCCTCGAGGAGGCGTTCCAGGCCGTCACCGAGCAGGCGCGGGCCCTGCTCCAGGGCACCGCGGCCGAGGTCGTGGTGAGCAGCGGCGACGAGCGTCCCCCGCTGCGGTTCACGTCGGGCCCGGCCGGCCCGCCCGCCGACGGGTCCGGCGCCGTGCGCGCCGCGATCCGCGGCCGGGACGGCGAGCCGATCGGCACGCTGACCGTGCTGATCGACCTGGCGCGCCGGCCCAGCGAGCAGGAACGCGGCCTGCTCGAGCCGATGGCGACCATGCTGGCCTCGCTGGCACAGACCGGCTGGCAACTGGAACACGACCGCCAGCTGGTGCTGACCCTTCAGCAGAGCACCCTGCCCGACGACCTGCCCGACCTGGACGGCTGGGAGCTGCACGCGGCCTACCGGCCGGCCGCCGGGCGCGTCGGAGGCGACTGGTACGACGTCCTGGTGCTGCCGGACGGCGACGTCCTGCTGAGCATCGGCGACGTGGCCGGGCACGGGCTGGGCGCCGCGGTGCTGACCGGCCAGGTGCGCAACGCGGTCCGGGCGTACGCGGTGGAGGACGCCGCGCCGGCGACCGTCGTCACGCGGGTGGCCGGGCTGCTCAACCGCCTCGGCACGCCGCTGCTGGCCACCCTGTTCGTGCTGCACCTGCGCCCCGGGACCGGGGACTTCGCGTGGTGCAGCGCCGGGCACCCCACCCCGGTGTACTCCGACCCGGAGCAGGACACCCACCTGCTGCAGGGCGTCGTCGGGCCGCCGCTCGGGCTGCGCCGGGCGTCGTACCGGCAGAACGACGGTCAGCTGCCGCCGGGCGCCCAGTTGCTGCTCTACACCGACGGCCTGGTCGAGAACTTCCCGTCGCCGATCGACGTCGGGCTGGCCCGGCTGCAGCGGCGCAGCCAGGAGGGGTACGCCGCGGGCGCGTCCGCGACCGCCGTCCTGGACGCCGTGCTGGCCGAGGTGCCGCAGCCGCAGCGCGACGACATCGCGGCGCTCATCCTGCGCCGCCGGCGGGCCCCCGACGCGCACGTGGTGGCCGACGTGCCGGACCTGCACGCCACGTGGACGTACCCGCTGGAGCCGTCCGCCTCCGGCCTGATGCGCCGGGACCTGCGCGCCGCGCTGAGCGACCACAAGATCGACCCCGACCTGCTGGACGACCTGCAGGTGGCCGCGACCGAGGCGGTCAACAACGCGGTGGAACACGCCCAGCAACCGAGCCGGCCCGACGTCGAGGTCCAGCTGCGCGTCCTCGACGGCACGGTCCGCATCGTGGTTCGCGACTTCGGCGGGTGGCGGGCCCGTCCCACCGTCCGCGACCGCGGCCGCGGCGCGATGCTGATGAGCGCCTACGGCGACGTCCGCGTCGTCCCGACCGCCACCGGAACCACCGTCACCATCGAACGCCGCTGGCGCGCCCCCACCCCGTGACAGCGCCGGGAACGCCTTGGTTGCGTCGGCCCGGATCGCCGCGACAGTAGGGGGGTCGACACCTCATTAGATCGATGTAAGTCGATCATAACGAGCTCTGAGCTGGCACTTCTCTCACGAGAGTTCGCGCTGACGGTGCCGGCCATGACCATCGACCTGGCCCTCTGGGCCACCCGGGCCCTCCTCCCTCTCTTCGCGGCCACCGCCGACGGCGTCGCGACGCCGATGATCGTCGGGCTGGTGGTGGGAGCTTCCGCCGCCTACTCCGCGGTCCGTCTGATACTCGGCCCGGTGTGGGCCTTCGTCCAGGCTGTCTTCGCCAACCACTTCGGGGACTTCCTGGTCGAGCGGTTTCCCTCGCTCAACCGGGTATTGCGGCCGGGAGCGCCTCGGAAGGCCGGCGCTCGCATCGAGATGCGACGGGAAACGCCGGACGGAACCGTCATCGTGGTCCGTGCCGACGACGTGGCGACGGTTCGGGAGATCCTCCGCCACCTGCCGAGCCCGGGTGATCGGCCCTGATCCTCCCAGGTCAGACCGGGACCAGCTCGCGGTGGCCGGCCTCGACGCGCTGGCCGTAGTAGGTGCCGGCGAGGACGAGCGCGATCCCGGCGACCCCGGCGGCGGTCAGGTGCTCGCCGGCGACGCCCACGCCGATCAGCACCGCCCACACCGGCTCGGTGCCCAGCAGCAGGCTCGCGCGCGCCGCCGACGTACGGCGGATCGCCCACAACTGCACCACGAACGCGAACACGCTGCAGCCCAGCGCGAGATACAGCACGCCGAGCCACTGCCCGGGCCCGAAGGACCGCACGGCCGAGGGCAGGACGGGCGCCGCGAGCAGCGTGAACAGGACCGCGCCGACCACGGTCTGCAGCCAGGTGAGCGTCACCGTGTCGTACCGCCGGCCGTCCGTCAGCCGCCCGGAGAGCGTGACGTGGGCCGCGCGCACGACCGCGGCGGCGAGCATCAGCGCGTCGCCGGCCGTCGGCGCGCGCAAACCCGGGCCGGCGACGAGCAGGACCACGCCGGCCACCGCCACCGCCGCGGCCCCGAAGAACCGGCGCGGCAGCCACCGCCGGCGCACGGCCCCCTCGAGCGCCGGGGTCAGCAGGATCGTCAGGCTGATCAGCACGCCGGCGTTGGTGGCGCTGGTCAGCGACACCCCGTACGTCTCGAGCACCAGCACCGTCGCCTGGGTGAGGCCCAGCAACGCCCCGACCCGCAGCTCCGGCCGGCTCGGGCGTCGCACGGCCATGGCGGGCGCCAGCGCGAGCGCCGAGACCAGAAAGCGCAGCGCCAGCACGGCCAGCACCCCGCCGGCCAGGACGAGGGTCTGGGCGGCCAGATAGCTGCTGCCCCACACCACCGCCACGGCCAGCAGCAACAGATCGCTGCGGCGTATCGACATGCACGCAGCCTGCGGTCGGCAAATCGTGAAGACAAGGTGCGACCTTCTCAACGTACGGTGTAGTCATACCTAATGGATCTGCACCACCTGCGCCTGCTCAGGGAACTCGGCGACCGGGGCAGTCTCGCCGCCGTCGCCCGGGCGATGCACATCACGCCGTCGGCGGTCTCGCAGCAACTGCGGGTGCTGCAACGCTCCGCGCGGGTGCCGCTGACCGAGCGCCGCGGCCGCCGTCTCGTGCTCACCGAGGCGGGCCGTGCCCTCGCCGCCGCGGCGATCGAGGTCTCCACCGCGCTCGACCGGGCCGGCCGGGCCGTGGATGCCTACCTCGACGACCCGGCCGCACCGGTCACCGTGGCCGCCTTCCACAGCGCCGGGCTCACCTATTTCGGCCCGCTGATCGCCCGGCCCGGGCTGCCGCCGATGCGGTTCTCGGACGAGGACGTGGCGCAGGCCGGCTTCCCGGCGCTGGTCGCCGACTACGACCTGGTGCTGGCACACCGGCTGGCGCACAGCCCGCCCTGGCCGGCCGACCGGCTCACGGTCGTGCCGCTGGTCCACGAGCCGCTGTACGTCGCGATGCCCGCGGGCCACCGGCTGGCCTCGAAGCCGTCGCTGACCACCGCCGACGTCGCCGCCGAGCCGTGGATCTGCGTCCGCGAGGGATTCCCGATCGAGGGCATCCTGACCGCGATCGCGGCCGTCGCCGGCCGGCCCCTGGACATCGTCCACCGGGTCAACGAGTTCACCGTCGTGGCCGCGATCGTCGCCGCGGGCGGCGGCCTCGCGCTGCTGCCCGGCTACACCAGCCGCCCCGACCCCGGCGTGGCGCTGCGGCCGCTGGCCGACCTGCCGGCCGGGCGGCACATCGACGTTCTGGCCCGTCCGGAGACCTTGCACCGGGCCGCCGTACGCTCGGTCGTGGATGCGCTGCGCGAGATAGCGGCCGAGCCGGCCTCGCGTCAGCGGGCCGGCTGACCGGCCCCGGCGAGTTCGCTGAGGACGGCCGGGTCGTCGATGCCGCAACTCCGCGCGGCCGGGCCGAACGTCACCACCGGCTTGCCGTCCGCGCCCTTGTGCAGGAAGACCCGGCCGTTGCGCGGATCGCGGTCGAGGAACTGGTCGAGCCGTTCGAGAAGCGCCAGGCAGTACGCCGGGTCCGCGGCCGGCGACGACGTGCCGGCCGGTGCATCTGCGGCGGGCGAGGCCCGGTCGGAGATCACCCCGACCCCGGCCGCCGCGAGCGTGAAGACGCCGCCGATCAGCGCCACCTTGATCTCTTTGCTCTGCCCGGACCACCAGCTCATGGGCCGGCCTCCGGGGACGTGCCGCTGATCGCCAAGTCCAGCGCCGCGGCCTCCTCCAGATCGCCGGCATCGGTGAGCCGGTCGCGTAGTTCCCGGGCCTCGCGCAGCAGCGTCTCGCGCTCGGCGGGCGCGCCGCTCGGCGACTGCCGCCCCAGACGCTCCAGCCGTACGGCAAGCGCCTGCGCCCGCCGCTTCGCCTCCCGTCGCTGCTGAGCGGCGGCGATCAGGCCGGCCGTCGCGATCAGCGCCGCCACCGCGGCCACCCCGTACGCCTTCGCCGCGGTTCCGCTCGTGACCGTCGCGCGCCACAGACTCCCCCCGCCGGCCACCGCGGCGAGCGCGACCACCACGACCGCCGGCACCAGCAGCGCCCGTCCCGTGAGCGGTTCGCTCCCGACCGGGCGCCGGGAGTCCTCCGCCGCGACCATCACCTGCTGAGCGCGGGCCTGCACCGGCCGGAGCACGAGGGCCTGCGCCGCGCCGAACACGGCAGCCCAGGCGAGCAGTTGCGCCCGGGTGTCCGGAAGCGGCAGCAGGGCCGTGAAGAGTCTTCCGGAGAGCAACAGCATCCCCACCACCGCCAGCAGAGCACCGACCGGCAGACTCAGCAGCGCCACGGCGACGGGCACGGCATAGGGCGTCGACGTTCCCCGCAGCCCACGCAGACCGGCGGCCGCGGTGAGGGCCGCACCGACGAGCCCGGTCAGCTCCACCAGCAGCAAGTCGTACCGGCCGTTGAAGTCGCCGGGACAGACGGTGCGGTCGGCGCCGCGCACGCACAGCGGCAGCGCCTCCGGCTGCAGCCGGCCGAGCACGGCGAGGCCGACGGCCAGGACGGAGACCGTCATCGCGGTCACCAGCACGACGTCGTGGAAGCTGCGCAGCCGCGCCAGCTCCGTGAGGCGCGCACGGCTGAGCAGCCGGGACGCCACCGCCAGCCGTTCCCGGTCGCCCGGGTCGCCCACATCCCGGGTCGCGGCCAGCCGCTCCACGTCGGCGCTGATCGGGTGATCGGGAAGCCGGCGGCGTACGCCGTCAAGCAGCGCGGGCAGCTGACCCACCACGTACTGCCGCCGCGCCGACTGCAACAGCAGGGCTTCGGCAGCGTCGAGGTTGCCGACGGCCCGGAGCACGCCGGCATCCCCGCTCCGCAGCCACCGGTGCCGTGGCGGTCGCGTCGCGGCGTCGCAGGCGGCCTCCAGGTGTCTGTCGATCGCCGCACGCAAGTCCGAGGCGGCCGGGTCCCCGTCGGCCTCCAGCTCCCGGCGGGCCAGCTCCGCGAGAACCGCGGCACGCGTCACCGTCTGCTCGCGCCAACCGTCACCGGTGTGAGCTTCGCGCTGTTGCGTCCCCGACCGTGCCACCTTTCCTCCCACCGCCATTCTCGGCCGCGGCGGCGCCGAGGGGTGTCGGCTACGTGTCAGGCGAGGGCCGGCCGCCGGTCTTCCGACGGCACGTTGACGAACCGTGCCGGCGTTGCGCTGCAGGATCGGCTGCGGCCCGGGCCGGCATCGGTCCACCGGCCCCACCGGCTGATCGAGCCACTCGCCATAACGCTCCTACGCTGTGCGGCACGAGGTGCGGGCAGGACTCGAGGGCCGGGGCGCCGGCGGGAGGGATGCCCGTCGCCGGAGGAGGTGTCGGGCGGCCGGTATCAGCTGAAGGTCCCCGTGCCGTTCACCCCGGGCATGGACGCGGCCGGCGTGGTCCGGTCCGCGCCACCGGAGGCCGGCGTGGCCGCGGGGCGGCGTGTTGCGGTGCTCGCGCCGTACGGATGCCGGCAGGAGGTTGTCAGCGTGCCGGCCCACCAGGTCCTGCCGCTGCCGGACGACCTGGGCTTCGAGGCGGGCGCGGCCGCTCCGCTCAACTACCTGACCGGGCTGTTCGCGTTGCTGTGGCGAGGGCAGGCACGCTCCGGCGAGACGCTGCTGGTGCACGGCGCCGCCGGTGGGGTCGGCACTGCGGCGGTCCAACTCGGGCGCGCGCTGGGGCTGCGCACCGTCGCTGTGGTGGAGGACGAGGCCAAGGCGGAGTTCGCGCTGCAGGCCGGGGCGGATCACGTCGTGCCCGGCCGGGGCTGGCCGGAGGCGATCCGCGAGGTGCTCGGGGAGCGGGCGGTCGACCTCGTGGTGGATCCGGTGGGCGGAGACCGGATGACCGACAGCCTGCGGTTGCCGGCGCCGGAGAGGCGGCTGCTGGTCCTCGGGTTCGCCGCGGGGGAGGCGGCGGCTAGGACGTCCCGGCCAGCTGCGCGGCGACGCCGGCCCGGTCGATCTGCATCCAGTACTGCGTGATCCGCCCGTCCTCGACCTGATAGACGACCGCGTTGATCTGCCGCACGGTGCGTCCCGTCGGGGCGTGCCGGCCGGTCTGCACCAGACGTACGTACGCCCGTTCGCCGTCGACCAGCAGCTCCTGGATCTCCAGCGTGAAGTCGCCCCAGGTCTCGATCATTTCTTGGACGTGCTCCACGTAGTTCTGCGGAGTGCGCTCGATCGTCGCCTCGTCCTCCGACTGCACCTGGTGCGCCAGGACCACCGGCGCCATGAGGCCGGCGGCACGGCTCAGGTCCCGGCCCGACCGGACGTGCGTGAGGAACTCCGTCACGACCCGCCGGGTCACCGCTTCGTCGATCATGCGCCGACTATGGCACCGCGCGGTTCGGCGGCGCTACGACCCCGGCCACACGCGAGAGGCGGCCCTCAGCGGTGCGCGACCAGGGCGCCGGCCGCCGGCAGCAGGGAGTACGTGTCGCGGAGGGCGTCCGGGGTGGTCGCCCGGTCGAAGTGCCAGCCCTGGCCGTGGTCCACGCCGAGGCCGGCGAGCGCGGCCGCGTCCGCCGCGGTCTCGATCCCCTCGGCGACCACCTGCGCGCCGATCGCGCCGGCCAGGTCGACCATCGCGCGCGTCAGCGCGGTCAGCACGGTGTCGTCCGCGACGCCGGCCACCAGGCTGCGGTCGAGCTTGATGACGTCGGGCGCGGTGACGACGATGTGCCGCAACGACGAGAAGCCGGCGCCGACGTCGTCGATGGCCAGCCGCATCCCGCGGGCGCGCAGCGGCGCCAGCATGGCGCGCAGGGCGTCGTAGTCGTCGATCGGGTCGTGCTCGGAGAGCTCCAGCAGCACGCGGTCGAGCGGCATCGCGCCGAGCAGCTCCCGGCACGCCGTCGTGGCCAGGGTGGCGGGCGAGACGTTCATGGCGACGTACCCGGAGACGTACGGGAGATGTGCCGCCGCCCGCTGCAGAGCTTGCATCTCGAGGCGTTCGCGGCACCCGATCAGTTCCGCGTCGGCGAACACGAGGTCGGGCGGCTGGTTCCACTGCTGGGGGAAGCGGCTGAGCGCCTCGGCGCCGGTCCGCTCGCCGGTCGTGAGGTCGACGACCGGCTGCAGCAGCACCACCGGCCCGCCGCCGTCGATCAGCGGGCCGAGCCGCTCGGCGATCCCGGCGGAGCGGCGGCGCTTGCGGACGTCCGGCTCGATGATCATCGCCGCGGCCGCGGCCAGCACCTCCATCAGCGCGCGGTCGCGCTCGGCCAGGTCGTCGTCGGGGGCGAACCCCGCCGCGCAGAAGCTCCCGTACACGGATCCGTCGCTCAGGGTCACGGGCACCGACACGAAGCTGCGGATGCCGGACACCTGGACCGCGGGCAGGGTCATCGTGCCCGGGAAGTCCTCGACGTTGCGGATGACCGGCGGGAGCTCCCCATCCATGATCGCCTGACACAGCGACGTCTCCTGCCGCTGCGTGAAGCCGTCGCTCACCAGGTCGGGCCCGTCGAACTCCACCACCTCAAGGTGCTGGGTGACGCCGTCCATCCGGCTCAGGAACGCCAGGCTGAGCCCCAGGGAGCTCCGCGCGCTGCGCAGCAGGTCTGCGATCTGCTGCGCCGTCTCGCTGCGCTGTCTCGACATCGACGTCCCCTCGGTGGCTGGCGAGTTGTCCGCTCGAGGACCTATCGGCCGGTGCGCGCGCGGGATGAGCGTCCTCGGTCGCGCGTCTAGAACCAACGCGGATTGGCAATACGATGCTGGTATGACGGCCCCCGATGACCTGGATTCCGGCCTGGCGGCGCTGGCCCCGCTGACCGACGGCGTACGGCGTGCGGCCTACCGCGCCGTCCTGGCCGCGGGCCCCGGCCCGGTCGGCCGCGACGAGGTCGCCGAGAAGCTCGGCGTCGGGCGCACGCTGGCCGCGTTCCACCTGGACAAACTCGTCGACGCCGGGCTGTTGGAGGTCTCGTACGCCCGCCGCAGCGGCCGCACCGGGCCGGGCGCGGGGCGGCCGGCGAAGCTCTACCGCGCGTCGCCCGCCGAGCATCTGGTGAGCGTGCCTCCGCGCGACTACCGGACGGCGGCCGAACTGCTGGCCGAGTCCGTGGAGCGCAGCGGTGCGGACACCGCGCTGTTCGACGTGGCTCGCGAGCACGGCCGCCACGCCCCGCCCGGCACGGACGTACGGGACCTGCTGACCAGGTACGGATATCTGCCGGAGGAGACGCCGGACGGGTTCGTGCTCACCAACTGCCCGTTCCACCGGCTGGCCGAGCAGTTCCCGCCGCTGATCTGCGGGATGAACCTGGCCATGATCGACGGCCTGCTCGACGGCTCCGGCGCCTCGGCGGGCTGGGCGGCCCGGATGGAGCCCGCCGCCGGTCGCTGCTGCGTCGTCCTCTCTAAAAACAATAACGATTGACACTACAGCGGGGGTTCTGGTGAGCTGCCTGTCATGACCTCCGCTTTCCACCTGGCGCAGTTCAACATCGCCCGCCTGCGCGCCCCGCTCACCGACCCGTCCATGTCGGCGTTCGTGGCCGGGCTCGACACCATCAACGCGCTGGCCGACGCGTCGCCCGGCTTCGTGTGGCGGCTGGCCGAGGGGCCGGACGGCGACGCCACCACGGTTCGCCCCCTCGACCCGGACGTCATCATCAGCCTGTCGGTGTGGGACTCGATCGAGTCGCTGCGCGGGTTCGCCTACCAGAGCGCCCACCTGGACTACCTGCGCCGCCGCCGCGACTGGTTCCTGCCCCACGACTTCCCGGCGTCCCTGGTCCTCTGGTGGGTCCCGGCCGGCCACATCCCGAGCGTCGAGGAGGCGTGCGAACGCCTCGAGCAGGTCGCCGCCGGCGCGGGCCCCGAGGCCTTCACCTTCCGCAGGACGTTCCCCGCGCCCGAGCTCACCGCCGGGCGCCGGCGGTCATGACCATCGCGCCGGGACCGGGCGTCAGTCCTTGATCGAGTCCCGGCCGCGCTGCACCAGGAGGGGATCGGCCGCGTAGACCACCGACGAGTCCTTGTCCTCGTAGTCGAACTGGTTGAGGAAGAAGCGCATCGCGTTGAGGCGGGCACGCCTCTTGTCGTTGCTCTTGATCGAGGTCCACGGCGCGTGGTCGGTGTCCGTGTGCTCGATCATCGTCTCCTTGGCGACGGTGTAGTCGTCCCAGCGGTCGAGCGATTCGAGGTCCATCGGCGAGAGCTTCCACCGGCGCACCGGGTCGATCTGCCGGATCGCGAACCGGGTGCGCTGCTCCGAGTGGGTGACCGAGAACCACAACTTGGTCAGCGAGAAGCCGCTCTCGACCAGCATCTGCTCGAACAGCGGGGCCTGCCGCAGGAAGATCTCGTAGTCCCGGTCGGAGACGAAGCCCATGACCCGCTCGACTCCCGCCCGGTTGTACCAGGACCGGTCGAACAGCACGATCTCCCCGGCGGTCGGCAGCTGCTCGATGTAGCGGTGCAGATACCACTGACCGAGCTCGGTCTCCGTCGGCTTGGTGAGGGCGACGACCCGGGCCGCCCGGGGATTGAGGTGTTCCATGAACCGCTTGATGGTGCCGCCCTTGCCGGCGGCGTCACGCCCCTCGAACAGGATCACGTGTTTGGTGCCGGTCTCCTGCACACAGTTCTGGAACTTCAGCAGCTCGATCTGCAGCCGGTACTTCTGCTCCGCGTAGGCGTCGCGGTCGAGGCGCTCCTCGTACGGGTAGTCCTCCCGCCAGGTCTCGACCGGATTGCCACCCGGGTCGATCAGATCGGGGTCGGTGTGGAACTGGTCGTGCCGCACGTTGTAGCCGTCGCGCAGAAGGTGATCCAGGTACTCCCGGAAGTTCTCGCGTATCACCTTCCGAGTATCGGTCCCGGCCGGTGGGCTGTCGCGGTGAAGGGACCGCTCGGCCTCGCTGCGGACGTGGACGGTTTCGCCGCTTCGGCGCAGATCCTCGGTGACCCGCTTCCCGGGCACGGCGTCCAGATGCGAGTCGACGGTCGTTCGCTCAATGTTCAGCTTGTTCGACCTGCCGCGTGTCGCGTGCCGTCGGAGGCTCGAAGGAGCGGTGCCTGCGACTCGGGGTTGATGTGATGAGCGTTCTGGTGGTGGTGATGGTGGCCCTGCTGGGCGGAACCGCGTGGGTCGTGCAGGACCAGCCGTGGGCCGCCCGGCCCGCGCTCCAGCGCCGTCTGGCCGAGGCGGGGCTGACGCTGAGCGTGCTGGCCGGACGCATACCTGGCCGCATGCCGACGATGGGGGCTCCCGCCCGTACGGGTGCCGCACGTCGGTGATCGCTACGACCTGGACGTCGAGGCGGCGCGCAATGCCGGTCTACGCGCGGTCCACCTGGACCGAAAGAACGTGAACCTCGCCTGGATCACGGGCAGATCACGTCCCTGCGGGAACTAGCCGGGCTGCTCACGCCTACCTCGTAATAAAACCCTGCCTGAGCCTCATCTCGATGTCGATGCCGCCGTTCGGCATCAGACCGGTCACGGCCTCCGGATGGGGAGGCTGTGCCTGCCGACCGAGAGGACCGGGCCGACCATGACCACCGCGGTCGAGCCGGCCGCCCGACTCGATGGTGAACAGCGCCCGGCGGGTACGGGTGCCGGCGCCCGTACCCGCCGAGCACGACGGGCAGCCGCCCGTCGACGAAGTTGGCGCGCCCGGCCAGGTAGGCGTCGAGACGCTCGAGCACCGGGGCGGGAAACTCATGCAGGCGGGCGAACCAGGTCTCGGCATCATCCAGGTCAGGCCCGGGGTCGCCGAGTGACGGCTCTACGTATCGGTGCTGGCGAAGGACCGGCTGGGCAGAGCGTCCAACTCCCGGGTCCAGGTCTCCGCAGCGGTGCGGAGCCGATCGGCTCGGAGCCGGAGTTCAACGGCGTACTGGTCGCTGTCCGGGCCGTCTTCTCGAAGCCATGGTGGCGCTGCTGCAGCGGTGAAGTCGATGCGTAAGACGAGTTCCTCGCCGTCGGATGCAGTAAGGGAAAAGCCGAGATGCGGCTCCATGAACGAGAGTGACGGCTCGTCATCATGATCGGCTGTCGTGCGAAGCTCGACTTCGCCTCGGGTAGCTTTGCCGAGCCAGGTTGCCAACTCTCTGGCCTCTCCCATCACGAGGCAGGGAAGCGTGAATGACCAGTTCCGTGCTCCGAGATTCACGGTGCCGCTGATGACGAGCCACTGGTCATCCCATGCTCCCGCGTCCGGCGGATATTGCCATCGTTCCGGTCGCAGACTGACTGTGGTTCCGTTGCTTCCTTCGACAAGCACGCGGCAACTCTAGTACGCCGGGCACAAGATCCCACTCGAATTTCCGAGGTATTGACGGCTCCTCCGCGGCAGAGCCGACTCGCCGGCCCCTGACAGTGTGCAGCCGATTCCTGCGCCCGTCGCGACAAGGTTTGGAGACCTCTGAATCACACGAGTTCGAATCTCCAAACCCCGTTCCATCACTCAAAACGTGTTTCTTCGGTAATCGGTCACGCGTTTCAGTAGAGACGGCCAGACCATCGCCCAGCCCAAGACGGGGGTGAACAAGGAGGAGCCGACGATGACGAGCGCGACGGAGAATCCCAGAACGGTAGCGACAAGCGCACTGGTGAGCATGGGAACGGCCGTTTCCGTGATCATACTCCACCGCAATACCGACAGCGGTACGCCGCTCACCCGTAGCAGCGCATACTCGCGGCGACGCTCGATAACCCCGACCATGATGAAGGCAACCGACCCCACCCCGCCGACCAGGAATGCCAGCAGCGAGACGAGAACCAATGCACGACGGGTACGGACCGCGCCATCAAGGCTGGAATTCTCGGATTCCGCACCAGTCGCCAGCATGCTGCCGGGCGCCCCACGGTCGAGTACCGAACGGGCCTGTTCGAGCGCTGATAACGACGAGAAACGCAACAGCAGCCTGTCTGGACGGGCTCGCGAGAGGATCTGATCAGACACCAGATCGGGCTCGACTATGAGTCCAGAAACATCGAAACCACCGGACATCGGCACTACTGCAACCTTTTTCGGGTGTATCTCGACAGTGAGCGTGGGGTCCTGCCTCTGACAGCCCGACGACCACAGCAGGCGTCATGGCGGTGCAGACGGTCGAAACGAAGATTGCGAGAACGACGGTCATCAGGGCGCGGAAGGCGCCTCGGGGTTCGGCGATGATACGGCCGCCGGCCAAGAGCCGCACCGGTCCTCCGCCCAGCTGCAGCAGGCGTCCGACACCGCGCATCAGTACTGGACCAGCAAGCACGAAGGACAGCATGAGCCAGGCGAACGCGGCCGCTGCTGTTACCGCCCCGCCCGCCCGACTGGCGCCGCCCACTGC
Organism: Actinoplanes sp. URMC 104; assembly: GCF_051386375.1. Classification (NCBI taxonomy): domain Bacteria; kingdom Bacillati; phylum Actinomycetota; class Actinomycetes; order Micromonosporales; family Micromonosporaceae; genus Actinoplanes; species Actinoplanes sp. URMC 104. The sequence continues at coordinate 1,471,278 of NZ_JBPQTO010000011.1, forward strand.
TGCGAACAACGCTCCAATTTACACCCAGGGCCAACGGTGGCACCAGGTGCCACTTCGACAATCGGACGCGTATCGCCCGCCGCGCCGCTCCCAGCGGAGTCACGGCTGCCTGCCGCAGACCCAGCAGCGCCGGGACCACTACTAGCAACGGCAACGTCGCCAGTACCGTCGCCATCACCGTTGGCGCAGGAGTCAGGTCTGAGGGGAACCAGCGCACCTTCATACCTGCTTTGCGGCGCGTTGCTGCTCGTGAGGAACTGTATGAAGGCGCTTCTGTCAGTCACCGGCATGCGGTCCGCTGACAGGTAGCGCCCCACTCCGGGGCCAGGGAGGTGGAGCACCGGTCTCCCCTGGCCCACGGTGCCGGGCGCGACGACGACCAGCTGCCGGGCACCGGCGCCACGCCACCGCGGCGGGATTTTCGCAGCCGTGGCGCCGCGGGCTTCGGCGGGCCGGTACATGATCTGCGAGGTGCTGGCGGGCCAGGTGCCGGTGATGCCGGGCAGCGACAGTGCGGACAGAAGCGGTTCGGTACGGATCAAGGCGCCGGGGAGAAGGCGGGAATGGAACCGGCTGCGTGCGCCGGTTGCGCGGGTCGCACTCTCAGACGACGGCCCGGGCGGGGCCGTGGCAGGCGCAGCCGCGATAGGTTGCCGGCGTCGCGGAGGGCTGCTTCACCCGCGCCTCGATGTCGGCGAGCAGGTGCACGCGGGCCGCGCGGTCGAGGAGGCGGCCGCGGACGACGACGCTGTCGATGCGGGCCGTGTTGCGGATGTCGTGCAGGGGGTCGGCGTCGAGCAGCACCAGGTCGGCGAGCGCGCCGCGGGCGACGACCCCCTGGTCGCTGCGGCGCAGGTAGCGCGCCGGGTTGAGGGTCGCGGCGCCCAAGGCCTCGAGGGGCTTCAGGCCCGCCCGCACCAGCAGCGCCAGCTCGTCGTGCAGGCTGAACCCGGGCATCAGGTACGACGTGCCGAGATCGGTGCCGGTCATCAGCGGCACGCCGGCGGCCGCCAGGTCGGCGGTGAGGCTCAGGCGGCGCCGGAAGAGCTCGCGCGACTCGGCGATCCGGGCCGGCGTGCGGCCCGGCAGGTAGAGGTTGTCGACGGCCCAGTCCCAGAAGCCGATCATGTCGGCGCTGAAGTACCGGTTGCGCGGGTCGTGCCGGTCGATCTGCTCGGGCAGGTCGTTGGTCTCGTGGAGCACGAGCGTCGGCGTGACGTAGGTGCCGTTGCGGGCGACGCGGCGGAACACCCGCTCGGCCCTGCGCCGGTCGTAGGTGCAGGCCGCGGCGTACTCCAGCGGGTGCATCCGGTTGAACCAGCCGTTGTACTCGCCGGGACCGATCGGCACGGCGGCGACCGCGCGGCGCAGCCGCTGTTCGTCGGCGGAGGTGTCGTACCAGATCCCGAAGAGGTGCTCGACGGTGCGCAGCCCGCGGTCGCTGGCCTCGGTCAGCTCGACGAAGTCGGGCACGTGGCCGAGGAACGGCAGGCCGAGCCGGCGGCACTCCTCGGCTACGGCGAGAAACGCCGTACGGCTCAAGCGGGTGTAGGTCTTGATGAAGGCGGCGCCGGCGGCGTGCTCCTGCCGCACCGCGGCCCGGGCCTGCGCGGGATCCGCGACGGCGATGTGCAGGTCGTTGTCGGTGTCGATGCCCTCCCACAGCGAGGGCGTCCCGTCGATGATCTTGCTGCCGACCGTCCACCGCGGGCCGAGCCGTTCGCCGGCGGCGACCTGACGCTGCCAGGAGCGGGCCTCCGCGCCGCCGGACATCTCCCGCGTGGTGGTGACGCCGTTGACGACGTACAGCTCGGGGTCGGTGTCGTCGATGCCGGTGGCATGCGTGTGCATGTCGGCGAGACCGGGGATGAGATATTTCCCGCGGCCGTCGACGACCCTCGTGCCGGGTGGCACCGGGACCCGCTGCGCGGAGTCGGCGTCGAGGATGCGGTCGTCGCGGATCAGCACGGTCTGGTCCCGGCGGACGCCGCGGGCCGCGTCGATCACGGTCACCCCGCGCACCGCGAGCAGGCCGCGGGCCGGCTGTCCGGCGCGCGCCCCGGCGGGCCGCGTCAGGCCGAGTGCGGCGCCCGCGACGCCGAGTGCCGTACCGGTGAGAATGGTTCGCCGTTGCATGGCCAGGCCTCCCTGTCAGCGTTGCTGTCAGGGAGAAGCCTGCCGGGCCGGGCCGCCCGAGTCAGGGGTGGCAGGTCCCCGACAGAGGTGGACCCAGCACCCCGGAACAGTGCAGAGCGCCGGCGTCAGGCGGACCAGCCGCCGGTGTCGCCGGCCGCTCCGCGCTGCCGCCGCCGCGGCGGACGGCGGACGAGCCACCGCCGGCGCGGCAGGGCCCCGCCGTCCGCGGCCGCCGCGAGCAGCTCGGCCAGGTGCACCGCCCGCACCGGGCTGCGCCGCCGCCGCAGCCCGTTGCGCAGCTGCCGCAGGCAGCCCGGGTTGACCGCCACCACGAAGTCGACGTCCGCGGCCTCGATCGCGTCCAGCTTCGGCGCGAGGATGCGGCTGCTGTCGCGCGGGCGCAGCAGCGAGTACGTGCCGGCCGACCCGCAACACGAGTCGTCGCCGGCGACGGGGACGAAGTCGGCGACGGCCGCGATCAGCGCCCGCGGCTGCGCGTGCACGCCGAGGCCGTTGCGCAGATGACACGAGTCCTGCAGCGCGACCCGCGCGCGCCGCCCGCCGGCGCGGACCTCCCCCACCGGTGCGGCGCCCGTGGCGACCAGGTGCTGGCTGAGCTCGCGGACCCGCTCGGGGCCGAGCACGCCCGCCAGGTGCGCGACGCAGCCGCCGGCCGTGGTGACGATCGGGCCCGGCAGCTGCTCCCCGAGACGGCGGGCCAGGTCGCGGCCCCGCTCGGACTCGCCGTTGTGCGCGTGCAGCGCGCCGCAGCAGCCCTGGTTCGCGGGCGCGGCCAGGCCCGGCAGCAGGCTGCGGGCGGCGCGGCTGACGCGCGGGAACAGGGCCCGCTCGAAGCAGCCCAGCATGAGGTAGCCGTCGGGGTCCGCCGGGCGGCCGCGCGCGTGCCGGCGCGGCAGGCCCATCGCGCGCACCAGGAACGTCCGCGAGACCACGCTCATGAGCAGCTGGGCCAGCGGGGGCCGGTGCCTGCCGCGCCACTGGTGGTCGCGCCACGATTCGAGCAGCTCGCCGTACTGCACCCCGGCGGGACAGACCGGCTCGCAGGCGCGGCAGCCGAGGCAGAACGACGACTCGTCGCGCAACCGGGGGTCGTCGGCGTCGAGGCGGCCGGTCTCCAGCGCCCGCATCAGGGTGATCCGCCCGCGCGGCGAGGAGCCCTCGTCGGCCGACACGGCGTACGTGGGGCAGGCCGGCAGGCAGAAGCCGCAGGAGATGCAGCGGTCGAGCACCTCGGGGTCGAAGATGCCGCGGGTCATGAGCCCAGCTTTCCGGGGTTGAGGATGCCGGCCGGGTCGAAGGCCGTCTTGATCCGGCGCAGCAGCGCGACCTGGTCGGCGCCCAGGCGGGCGGTGAGGAAGGGCAGCTTCGCGGCGCCGACGCCGTGCTCGCCGGTGATCGTCCCGCCCATGGCGATGGCCGCGGCGAACACGTCGGCGAACGCCTTGTGCGCCGCCTCGATCGCCGCCGTGTCGTGCTGGTCCACCACGCAGGTGGGGTGCAGGTTGCCGTCGCCGGCGTGGCCGAAGGTGGCGATCAGCAGCCCGTACCGCGCGGCGATCTCGTCGATGCGGTCGACCATCTCGGCCAGCCGCGGCCGGGGCACGGTGGCGTCCTCGAGGATCGTCATCGAACCCAGCCGCGACAGCGCCGGCAGCGTGGCGCGCCGCGCCGTGAGCAGCGCCTCCGAGCGCGCCGCGTTCTCCGCCAGCGTCACCTCGATCGCGCCGTTGGCCTCGCAGAGCTCGCTGATGCGGGAAAGGTGCTTCTCGACGGTGCCCGCGTCGCCGTCGTCGCCGAACAGCAGCAGCGCCCCCGCGTCGCGGCGCAGGCCCAGCCGCGCGTACTCCTCGACCGCGCCGATGCACTTGGCGTCGAGGAACTCCAGGGTGGCGGGCACGATGCCGTCGGCGATGACGGCGTTGACCGCCCGCCCCGCGGCGGCGAGGGTCGGGAAGTACGCCAGCCCGGTGTTCGTGGCCGCCGGCATCGGCAGCAGCGCCACCGTCACCTCGGTGACCACGGCGAGCGTGCCCTCCGAGCCGGTCAGCAGGCGCGTCAGGTCGTAGCCCGCGACGTCCTTCCAGAGGCGGCCGCCGGTGTGGATCACCTCGCCCGTGGGCAGCACCGCCTCCAGGCCGAGCACGTAGTTGCGGGTCACCCCGTACTTCAGGCCGCGCAGTCCCCCGGCGCAGGTGGCGACGTTGCCGCCGATGGTGGACACGGTGCGGCTGCCGGGGTCGGGCGGATAGAGCAGCCCGCGGGCGGCCGCCGCGTCCGCCAGCACGGTGGTGGGCACGCCGGTCTCGGCCCGGGCCAGCAGCTCCTCGGCGTTCATCTCGAGGATCCGGTTCATCCGGGTCAGCACCAGGACGATCCCGCCGTCCCGGGCGGCGGTGGCCGCGCACAGGTTCGAGCCGGCGCCGCGGGGCACCACCGGGATGTGCTTGCGGGTCGCCAGCCGCAGGATCGCGCCGACCTCCTCGGCCGTGCGCGGCCAGACCACGATGTCGGGCGCGCCGCGGAAGGCGGGGGTCGCGTCCCGGGCGTACGGCTCCAGGTCGCCGGGCTGGTCGCGGACGTGGCCGGCGCCCACGATCCGCGCCAGTTCGGCCCGGGCGCGCCGGTCCAGGCTCACCGGTCCGTCCCGTCCACGAGCCGATCCGGGTCCGGCCCCGGTACGAGCGGGTCCGGCGCCGCCCCGGGCGGGTCCGGCTCTGCCACGAGCAGGACGTGCAGCGTGCGCGGGCCGTGCACGCCCTCCACCCGGTCCAGCTCGATGTCGCTGGTCGCCGACGGCCCGCTGATCCAGGTGAGCGGGCGCCGCGGGTCGAGCCGCGACACCGCCGCCGGCACGTCGTCCACCACCTGCCCGGCCTCGACCACGCACAGGTGCACGTCCGGCACCAGGGTCACGGCCCGGCGGCCCTGCCGGGGCCCGCTGTCCAGCACGATGGTGCCGGTCTCGGCCACCCCCACAGCCGCTCCGGTGAGGACCGCGTCGACCTGGTCGAGGTCCGTGGGAGCCAGCGAGTCGCGGTCCTGCACCACGGTCACGCCGCGCAGCGCCGAGAGCCAGTCGTCCGGCACGTCGGCGGGCACCACGACCGACCGCACCCCGTAGCGGGTGCACGCCTCGGCGACCGCTGCCGGCAGCCGGTCCGGCGTCACCCGGTCCACCACCGCCCGGTAGTCCTCGACCCGCTCGGTGAAGTGGCCCAGCAGGTCCGCCGGTTCCCGGGAACGGGTGTAGCCGCGCGGGATCTCCACCGGCGCCCGCTGCTCCCCCAGCACGCCGCGGATGCGAGCCAGGATCTCCTCGCGGGCCGCACTCACTCCGACCGCCGCCTTCGCGCGGCGGCCGAGCGACGAGCGGCCGGATCGGGCGCGGCAGCCGAATCGGGCGCGGCAGCCGAGTCGCGCGCGGCGGCCGAGCGACGGGCGGCGGCGGAGCGGCGCGCGGCGGCCGCGGCACGGCGGCGCCACCAGGTGCGGAACGACTCCGGCGGCGGCGACGGCGCGTCGCGGGCCTGGGTCCAGCCGTTCAGCGGCGGCGGCAGGTGCGAGATCAGCCCGCGCCGCCCGATCAGCCGGCCGGCCAGCGAGCTGACCGTCTCGGCGAACCCGAGCCGCCCGGGTCGGGCGAGCACCGCCGCCGCGGCAGTCATGGCCACCCGCTCCGGGTCCGGCACGCGGGAGCCGCGCTTGTCGTCCACCACCGTCCCGCGCAGGTGGACCAGCACCTCGGGGATGTCGATGCGCACCGGGCAGACCTCGAAGCACCGGCCGCACAGCGTGGACGCGTACGGCAGGCTGCGGTCCCGGTCGCTCGCGGTGCCGTGCAGCAGCGGGTTGAGGATGGCGCCGATCGGTCCCGGATAGACGGACCCGTACGCGTGCCCGCCGGTGCGCTCGTACACCGGGCACACGTTGAGACAGGCCGAGCAGCGGATGCAGCGCAGCGCCTGGCGCCCCACCTCGTCGGCGAGCACGTCGGTGCGGCCGTTGTCGACCAGCACCAGGTGGAACGTCTGCGGCCCGTCGCCCGGCGTCACGCCGGTCCACGTCGAGGTGTACGGGTTCATCCGCTCGCCGGTCGAGGAGCGCGGCAGCAGCTGCAGGAACACCTCGAGGTCGCGCCACGTGGGCACGACCTTCTCGATGCCGACCACCGAGATGAGGGTCTCCGGCAGCGTCAGGCACATCCGCCCGTTGCCCTCGGACTCCACCACGACCAGCGTGCCCGTCTCGGCCACCACGAAGTTGGCGCCGGAGATGCCCACCCGGGCCGAGAGGAACTTGCGGCGCAGGTGGGCGCGGGCGGCCGCGGCCAGCCGGCGCGGCTCGTCGGTGAGGTCGCGCGGCGCCTCCGGGATGGTGCGCAGGAACAGCTCGCGGATCTCGGCGCGGTTGCGGTGGATCGCGGGCACCAGGATGTGCGACGGCCGGTCCTTGCCCAGCTGCACGATCAGCTCCGCCAGGTCGGTCTCCCAGGCGGCGATGCCCACCTCCTCGAGGGCCTCGTTCAGCTCGATCTCCTGGGTGGCCATCGACTTCACCTTGACGACCTCCTCGGCGCCGGTCGCGCGCACGAGGTCGATGACGATCCGGTTGGCCTCGGCCGCGTCGCGCGCCCAGTGCACGTGCCCGCCGGCCGCGGTGACCCGTTCCTCCACCTGGAGCAGGTACCGGTCCAGGCCGGCGAGCACGTCGTCCTTGATCGCGGCGCCGGCCAGCCGCAGCTCCTCCCAGTCGGGCAGCTCGCCGGCGACCCGGTTGCGCTTGTCGCGGATCGTGCCGGTGGCCCGGGCCAGGTTGTGCCGCAGCTGGCTGTCGCGCAGCGCCACCCCGGCGGCCTTCGGGAACGACGGCGGGTCGAGCCACACCTTGCTGGGCGCGCGGTTGCGGCCGACCGGCCGGCCGGCGGGCGCGTCGGTGCCGGCCCCCAGCTCGGCGCTCACCCGGGTCTCGGACTCGGTCATGCCGTACCCCCCTCCTCGGATCCGGCGAGGATCTCCGCCAGGTGCAGCACGCGCATGCCCGACCGCTGCCGGGAGAGGATCCCGCCGACGTGGGTGAGGCACGAGTTGTCGAGGGCGCAGAGCACCTCGGCGCCGGTGCCGCGGGCGTGGCGGGCCTTGTCGGCGCCGATGGCCACGGAGACCTCGGCGTTCTTGAGGGCGAACGTCCCGCCGAAGCCGCAGCACTCCTCCGCGCCCGGCAGGTCCGTCAGGGTCAGGCCCTTCACGGCCCGCAGCAGCCGGTACGGCCGGTCGCCCACGTGCAGCCCGCGCAGCGAGTGGCAGGTGGGGTGGTAGGTGACCCGGTGCGGGAAGTACGCGCCCACGTCGGTCACCTCCAGCACGTCCACCAGGAACTCCGACAGCTCGTACAGGTGCGGTCCGGCCTCGACCGCCGCGCGCGCCAGACCGGTGTCGCCGGTGCGCGCCGCGATCCGGGCGTACGACTCCCGGACCGTGCCCACACAGGACGGCGACGGCGAGACCACCACGTCGTACGGGGAGAAGACCTCCGTCCACCGGCGGGCCAGCGGCACCGCCTCGCGGTAGTAGCCGGTGTTCACGTGCATCTGCCCGCAGCAGGTCTGCGCCGCCGGGAACGCGACGGTGTGGCCGAGCCGCTCGAGCAGCCGGACGACCGCCTGGCCGGTGCGCGGGTAGAGGGCGTCGTTGAAGCAGGTCACGAACAGAGCGACACGCATCGCCGTCGCCGCCCTACGGGAGCATCCAGCCGAGGACCGGCGTGGACTGCAGATAGACGAGCACGCACATGAACAGGATCATCACGGCGCTCCACCGGATCACGTACCGGAACAGGTCGCCCTCGCGGCCGAGGATGCCCACCGCCGTCGCGGCGATCGTCAGGTTCTGCGGGCTGATCATCTTGCCGACCACGCCGCCGGAGGTGTTCGAGGCCACCAGCAGCGTCGGGTCGAGCCCGGCGCGCTCCGCGGCCGCCTGCTGCAGCGTGGAGAACAGCGCGTTGGCCGACGTGTCCGAGCCGGTGACGGCGGTGCCCAGCCAGCCCAGCACGGGCGCGAGGAAGGCGAAGAACCCGCCGGCGGCCGCGATCCAGAAGCCGATCGTCAGCGTCTGCCCGGACAGGTTCATCACGTACGCCAGCGCCAGCACGGACGCCACGGTGAGGAAGGCCCAGCGCAGCCGGTGCGCGGTCGAGCCGTACTGCCGGGCCGCGATCCCCGGGCCGACCCGGTAGGCGATCGCCACGATGACGCCGCTGATCAGCAGCAGCGTGCCCGGCGAGGACAGCCACTGGAAGTTGTAGATGGTGGAGGAGCTGGGCGTGCCGGAGGAGCTGAGCACGTTGCCGTTCAGGCCGGGCCATCCGATCTTGATGTCGGTGCCGGCCAGGAAGTCCTTCAACGGCGTCCACAGCTTGGCCAGTGAGAAGATCGCGATGATGATCAGGTACGGCAGCAGCGCCATCCCGATGCGCCCGCCGGTCAGCTGCCGGGGCGCCTTGACCGCCGTGCCGCCGGAGCCGCCCGTGCCACCGGGAGCAGGCGACGCCGGGCCGCCGATGCCCGTCTCGTCCGCCTCGCGGTCCGCGGCGGCCCGCAGGTCGCGCAGCGCCTCCTCGCCGCCCTGCGGGTGCCACACCCGCAGGAACAGCACCGTCACGCCCACCGCGCCCAGCGAGGCGATGATGTCGGTGAGCTCGACCGAGATGTAGTTGGAGCTCAGGAACTGCAGGATGGCGAAGCTGACGCCGCAGACCAGCGCCACCGGCCAGGTCTGGCGGATGCCGCGCCGGCCGTCCACCATGCCGACCAGGATCAGCGGGACGAACAGGGCGAGGATCGGGGTCTGCCGGCCGACCACGGCGCCGATGTCGTCGGCCGGGATGTGGGTCAGGGCGCCGGCGGTCAGGATCGGCGTCGCGATCGCGCCGTACGCGACGGGGGCGGTGTTGGCCAGCAGCACCACGGCGGCGGCGCGGAACGGTGAGAAGCCGACCGCCATCAGCATGGCGCCGGTGATCGCGACGGGCGCGCCGAAGCCGGCCAGCGCCTCCAGCAGGCCGCCGAAGCAGAAGGCGATGAGCACGGCCAGCACCCGCGGGTCGGCGGTGATGAGGTTGAACGTCTCGCGCAGGTCCTCGAACCGCCCGCTCACGACCGTCAGCTGATAGACCCACAGCGCGTTGAAGACGATCCACATGATCGGGAAGAGACCGAACACGGCGCCCTGGGTGGCCGACAGCAGGCTCAGGTCGATCGGCATCCGGAAGGCCGCGACCGCCACGACGACGGCCACCGCCAGGGCGATCAGGCCGGCCCAGTGCGCCTTGAGCCGCAGCACCCCGAGCAGGATGAAGATGGCGATCAGCGGGAGCAGGGCGATCAGCGCGGACAGGGTGAGGCTGCCGCCGACCGGTGCGAGTTCTTGCTGGAACATCAGTTGCCCTCCGACGGCCGTTGCTCGAACGTGGGCGGCTGGTCGAAAGTGCCCGGCTCGGCGGTCCGCGCGCCGTGCCCGCCGCCCGCCACGCGCGGCGCCACGTCGGCCGGGGGCGTGCCCGCGCCGTCGCCGTCACCGTGGCGGCCCCGGCCCGCCCGGATCGGGTCGATCCCGCGGATCGAGGCGTCGATCAGCTCGATCGGGTGGAACATCGGCAGGTCCTCCGGCAGGTACCGGCGGATCTGCAGCAGGCAGCCCGGGTTCGCGGTGGCCAGCGCGTCCGGCAGCACCGAGACGACGTTGGCGATCTTGCGCCGGCCGAGCTCGGCCCCGGCCTCCGGCATGGTCAGGTTGTAGATGCCCGCCGAGCCGCAGCAGATCTCGGCCTCCGGGATGTCGGCGACCTTCAGGCCGGGGATCGTCCGCAGCACGGCCCGCGGCTCGGCGCGGATGCCCTGCCCGTGTCCCAGGTGGCAGGCGTCGTGATAGGCCACCCTCGCCTCGATCGGGTGCCGGGGCGCGACCGGGTCCAGCTCGGCGAGGAACTCCGAGACGTCGCGGACCTTCGCCGAGAAGCCGGCGGCCTTCTCCGCGTACCGGGGATCGTCGCGCAGCAGCCGGCCGTACTCCTTCATCGTGGATCCGCAGCCGGCCACGTTGACGACGATCGCCTGCACGCCGGTGCCCTCGAACGCGTCGATCAGCTTGCGGGCGCGTTCGAGGGCCTCCTCCTCGCGGCCGGCGTGCTCGCTGAGCGCGCCGCAACAGGGCTGCGACGGGACCACCACGTCGCACCCCTCCCGCGCCAGCACCCGCGCGGTCGCCGCGTTGACGTCCGAGAAGAACACCCGCTGGACGCACCCGGTGAGCATGCCGACCCGCATCCGGGTGGGGGTGCCGCGCGCGGGGATGACCTTCGGCAGCGACCGGACGAGGGTGCTCAGCCGGGCCGGCGGCATCAGCTCCTCCAGGGCCTGCAGCCGGCGCGGCAGCAGGCGCAGGACCCCGGCGCGCGCGAGCAGCTTGTGGCCGCCCACCCGCTCGTACAGCGCGCCGAAGACCGCGGCCACCCGCAGCCGGCTCGGGTACGGCATCATCTGGAAGATCAGCTCGCGGAACAGCCGGTCCGGCAGACTGCGGCGGTGGTGGCGTTCCAGCTGCGGGCGTACGGCCTCGATCAGCTCGTCGTAGCGCACGCCCGAGGGGCAGGCCGTCACGCAGGCCAGGCAGCCCAGGCAGGCGTCGAAGTGCTGGGTGTAGGTGTCGTCCATCTCGACGGCGCCCTCCTTGCCCAGCTTCATCAGATAGATGCGGCCGCGCGGCGAGTCCATTTCCTCGCCCCACAACTGGTACGTGGGGCAGGTCGGCAGGCAGAAGCCGCAGTGCACGCAGTCCGCGATGCGCTCGTCGGCGGGCGGGTGATGGGCGTCGAAGATGCCGGTGGCGCCGGCCTCGTGCACCACGTGCAGCCGCTGGTCCTCGTCGCGCTGCCCGTCGTGCCGGTCGGTGTTCTGCGTGGTCATCTGCACTCCCGTCGGGTGGACCGTTCAGAGCCAGGGCTGCAGCCGGCCGGGCGCCAGCCGGCTCCGCGGGTCGAGGCGCGACTTGAGGGCCCGCAGCAGGGCGACCGCCGAGGGCGCGGGGCCCAGCGCGTCGACGACCGCGTCGACCTCGGGCGGGCGGTCACGCAGCAGCACCGTGCCGCCCAGCGCGAGCACCGCGCCGCGCCACGACTCGAACGCCGCGATCTGCTGCGGCGCCGACCCGCCGAAGTGGGCGCTGTGCAGACCGAGGGCGGTGTGCGACCTCAGCCGCACGGGCACCTGCGCGGCCTGGGCGGCGTCGCGGAGCGCGGCCGCCACCTCGGGCAGCCGGCTGGGCAGCGTGCCGGCGAAGGCCACGCTGTGCTCCGGCGGCGCCGCGGCGGCGAGGTCGCGCCACAGGGCCGCCTCGTCGTCGCCGGTCAGCGTCTGCGCGCCGTCCGCCTCGGGCACCAGCGCGCGCAGCGCTGCGGTCTGGGCCCGCACGCCGGCCGCCGAGCCCTCGAACCGTACGGCCAGCCGCCCGTCGCCGTCGCCCGGGTCGCCGGACCAGTCCACCGCGGACGGTTCCAGCGGTGAGGCCGTCAGCCGCAGGGTGATCGCCGCGGCCGCCGGGGCCGAGGCCGGGACGAGCACGCTCGCGCTGTCCTCCGGGCGCGGGTGCAGCCGCACCACGACCTCGGCCACCATGGCGAGGGTGCCCAGCGACCCGTACGTGAGCTTGGTGAGGTCGTAGCCCGCGACGTTCTTGATGACCTGGCCGCCCGCGTGGGCGACCGTTCCGTCGGCGAGCACCAGCGTGACCCCGATGACCAGGTCCCGCATCGCGCCGTAGCGCAGCCGCCGGGGTCCCGAGTCGCCGGTCGTCAGCAGCCCGCCGACGGTGGCGCCGGCCGCCTGGGTGGGCGGGTCGAGCGCGAGCCACTGCCCCGAGGAGGCCAGCGCGTCCTGCAGGTCGCTCAGCGGCATGCCCGCCTCGACGACGGCGGTCATGTCCGCCGGGTTGTGGGCGAGCAGCCGGCGCATCCCGCCGCTCTCCACCACCAGGTCGGGCTCGGCCGTCCGGCCGGCCCAGCGCATCTTCGTGCCGGCCCCGCGGAACAGCACGGTGCCGTGGCTCTCCCGCAGCAGCTGGGCCGCTTCCCCGGCGCCGGCCGGGCGGTGTGCCGTCGTCGTCATCCCTCGCCGCCCTTCAGAACCGCTCGATGACGCCGGCCGCTTCCAGCGGGTGCGGGCGCCATGGGCCGGGACGTTCGCCGCACAGCCGGGGTGTGGGCAGGACCTTGCCCGGGTTGCAGACGCCGCCGGGGTCGAACGCCGACCGGACCAGCGCCATGACCGTCAGGTCCGGCTCGGTGAACATCTTGAGCATCGAGCACGCCTTGTCGCTGCCGACCCCGTGCTCGCCGGTGATCGAGCCGCCCTGCTCCACGCAGAGCTCGACGATCGCGGTGGCCAGGTGCTCGGCCTGCTCCGCCTGCCCGGGCACGGCGCTGTCGTAGAGCACCAGCGGGTGCAGGTTGCCGTCGCCGGCGTGGAAGACGTTCGCCACCCGCAGCCCGGCGTCGCGCGACATCTCGGAGATGCGGGTGAGCGTGGCGCCCAGCTTGGTGCGGGGGATCACCCCGTCCTGCACGAAGTAGTCGGGGCTGATCCGGCCCATCGCCGCGAACGCCGCCTTGCGCCCCTTCCAGACCAGGGCCCGCTCGGCCGGGTCGGAGGCGATCCGGATGCCGGTGCTGGCGTTGTCGCGGCAGATCCGCTGCACCCGCTCGAACTCGTCGTCCACCTCCACCGCGACGCCGTCGAGCTCGACGATCAGTGCCGCCGGGGTGTCGGTGGAGTAGCCGGCCTGCACGGCCCGCTCGCACGCCTCGATCGCGAGCGAGTCGAGCATCTCCACGGCGGCCGGGACGATGCCGGCGGCGATGATGTCGCTGACGGCGTTGCCCGCGCGCTCGGCGTCGGGGAAGTCGGCGACCAGGGTCCGTACGGCCTCCGGGCGGCGCAGCAACCGCACGGTGATCTCGGTGACGATGCCCAGCGTCCCCTCCGAGCCCAGCACGACCGCGCGCAGGTCCGGCCCGACGACGTCGAGGGAGTCCCCGCCGAGCGTGACCACCTCGCCGTCGGCGCACACGAAGGTCAGCCGCAGCACGTGGTTGGTGGTGAACCCGTACTTCAGGCAGTGCGCGCCGCCGGAGTTCTCCGCGACGTTGCCGCCGATGGTGCAGACGACCTGGCTCGACGGGTCGGGGGCGAAGTACAGGTCGTGCTCGGCCACCGCGGCGGAGATCCCGCTGTTGGTCACGCCCGGCTGCACGACCGCACGCTGGTTGTCCACGTCCACCGACAGGATCCGCCGCATGCGGGCGAGCCCGATCACGATGCCGTCGGCGACCGGCAGGGCCCCGCCGGACAGCCCCGTGCCGGCGCCGCGGGCCACGAACGGGATGCCCTCGCGGGCGCACACCCGCACGACGGCCGCGACCTCCTCGGTGCTCGCCGGCAGCACCACCAGGGCCGGGACCATGCGGAAGCCGGTCAGCCCGTCGCACTCGTACGTGCGCAGCTGGGCCGGCTCCGAGATCAGGCCACCCTCGCCGACCAGCTCGCCGATCTCCCGCGCGATCCGCGGGGTGACGCGTCCGGTCGCCTTCTCCGCGACCAGCTCGAGGTAGTTGCTCATCGATGCGCTCCCCTGCCGTCCTCCCCCACGTATATGCGGGCGGAGGGCGCCGGAGGGCCGCGGTGCCACTGGACGGAAACGGGCAGCTCCCCACAACCCCGTCACGTCTTCGATGGAGCGAGGGCTTCGACCACCGGGAGGCGACCATGTCCCAAGACCTCGACCCGGGCGAGACGCGGGAGTGGCAGGACGCCCTGTCCGCGGTGCTGGAGTTCGACGGCGCCGACCGGGCGTACTTCCTGCTCGACGAGCTGATGCACCAGGCACGCCGCAACGGCGCGCCGGTGCCGTACAGCGCGAACACGCCGTACCTGAACACCATCGCGCCGGCACAGGAACCGCCCTACCCCGGCGACCTCGCGATCGAGCACCGGCTGCGATCGATGATCCGGTGGAACGCGGTCGCGATGGTGCTGCGGGCCAACCGGGAGTCCAGCGAGCTCGGCGGGCACATCGCCAGCTTCCAGTCGGCGGCGACCCTCTACGACGTCGGCTTCCACCACTTCTGGCACGCCCCGTCGGAGCAGCACGCGGGCGATCTCGTCTTCGTCCAGGGGCACAGCTCACCCGGGGTCTACGCCCGGTCCTACCTGGAGGGCCGGCTGAGCGAGCAGCAGCTCGACCTGTTCCGCCAGGAGGTGGGTGGCGACGGCCTGTCCTCGTACCCGCACCCCTGGCTGATGCCGGACTACTGGCAGTTCCCCACGGTGTCGATGGGCCTCGGCCCGCTCATGGCGATCTATCAGGCCCGCTTCCTGAAGTACCTGCACAACCGGGACCTCGCGGACACCGGCGACCGGCACGTGTGGGCGTTCCTCGGCGACGGGGAGATGGACGAGCCCGAGTCGAGCGGCGCGCTGTCGCTGGCCGGCCGGGAACGGCTGGACAACCTCATCTTCGTGGTCAACTGCAACCTGCAGCGCCTCGACGGCCCGGTCCGCGGCAACGGCAAGATCATCCAAGAGCTGGAGTCGCTGTACCGGGGCGCCGGCTGGAACGTCCTCAAGGTGATCTGGGGCAGCAACTGGGACCCGCTGATCGCCCGCGACACCACCGGGATCCTGCTCAAGCGGATGGAGGAGGCCGTCGACGGGGAGTACCAGGACTTCAAGAGCAAGAACGGCGCGTACGTGCGGGAGCACTTCTTCGGCAAGTACCCGGAACTGCTGGAGATGGTCGCCGACATGTCCGACGACCAGATCTGGGCGCTGGCGCGCGGCGGCCACGACCCGATGAAGATCCACGCGGCGTACGCTGCCGCGGTGCGGCACACCGGGCAGCCGACGGTGATCCTCGCCAAGACCGTCAAGGGCTTCGGCATGGGCGAGGCCGGCGAGGGCCGCAACATCACCCACCAGCAGAAGAAGATGGCCGAGGGCAGCCTGCGGGCCTTCCGCGACCGCTTCGGCATCGACCTGTCCGACGAGCGGATCAGCGAGCTGCCGTACCTGCGTCCCGCCGACGGCACGCCGGAGATGCGCTACCTGCGCGAGCGGCGGCAGGCGCTGGGCGGTCCGCTGCCGGCACGCCGCCGGACGTCGCGGCCGCTGGAGGTGCCGCCGCTGACGGCGTTCGACAGCCAGCTGCAGGGCACCGGCGAGCGGGAGATCTCGACCACGATGGGGTTCGTGCGGGTGCTGGCCACGCTGCTGCGCGACAAGAAGATCGGCAGGCACGTGGTGCCGATCGTGCCCGACGAGTCCCGCACGTTCGGCATGGAGGGCATGTTCCGCCAGTACGGGATCTTCTCGCAGGTGGGCCAGCTCTACCGGCCCGAGGACGCCGACCAGCTGATGTTCTACAAGGAGGACAAGAGCGGCCAGATGCTGCAGGAGGGCATCAACGAGCCCGGCGCCATGTCGTCGTGGATCGCCGCGGCCACCTCGTACAGCGTCAGCGACACCCCGATGATCCCGTTCTACATCTACTACTCCATCTTCGGTTTCCAGCGCACCGGGGACCTGGCGTGGGCCGCCGGTGACAGCCGGGCCCGCGGCTTCCTGATCGGCGCCACGGCCGGCCGCACCACGCTCAACGGCGAAGGGCTGCAGCACGAGGACGGCCACAGCCACGTCTTCTCGTCGGTGATCCCGAACTGCGTGTCGTACGACCCGACGTTCGCCTACGAGGTCGCGGTGATCGTGCAGGACGGGCTGCGCCGGATGTACCAGGAGCAGGAGGACGTCTACTACTACCTCACCGTCATGAACGAGAACTATCCGCACCCGCCCATGCCGGAGGGCGCCCGCGAGGGGATCCTGCGCGGGATGTACCTGTTCTCCGAAAGCCCGGCGGACGGGCCCCGGGTGCAGCTGCTGGGCAGCGGCACGATCCTGCGCGAGGTGATCGCCGCCGCCGACCTGCTGCGGTCCGACTTCGGCGTCGGCGCCGACGTCTGGAGCGTGCCCAGCTTCACCGAGCTGCGCCGCGACGGCGTGGCCGCCGAGCGCTGGAACATGCTGCACCCCACCGAACCGTCGCGCCGCAGCTACGTCGAGACCTGCCTGGCGGACCGCCCCGCCGGGCCGGTGGTCGCGGCGACCGACTACGTCCGCACGTTCGCCGACCAGATCCGCGCGTACGTGCCGCGCCACTACCGGGTGCTGGGCACCGACGGCTACGGCCGCTCCGGCTACCGGCGCCAGCTGCGCCAGTTCTTCGAGGTCGACCGCCACTACGTCGCCGTCGCCGCGTTGCGCGCGCTCGCTGACGAGGGCGCCGTCGAGGCGACGGTCGTGGCCGACGCCCTGCGGCGCTACGACATCGACCCCGGCAAGCCCAACCCGCCCGAGGTCTAAGCCGGAAGGGACACGCATGACAACCGAGGTCAAGGTTCCCGACATCGGCGACTTCGCCGATGTGCCGATCATCGAGGTGCACGTCCAGGCCGGCGACCAGGTCCGCGAGGAGGACCCGCTGGTCACGCTCGAGTCGGACAAGGCGACCATGGACGTCCCGGCGCCGGCCTCCGGCACCGTGCGCGAGATCCTCGTCAAGCTCGGCGACCGGGTCGGCGAGGGCCGGCCGCTGCTGCTGCTCGACCCCGGCGAGCCGGAGGTCACCCCGCCGCCGGCGCTGGTCGAGCAGCAGGAACCCGACGTGACGGCGCCCGCCCCGGCAGTGCGCGAGCCGGCCCTGCCGGCGACGGACGCACCCGCCCAGGCGCCGGTGCACGCGGAGTCGCCGGACGGCGCTGCCCTGCGTGCCGGGCCGAGCGTGCGGCGCACCGCGAGGGAGCTGGGCGTCGAGCTCACCGCCGTCCGCGGCACCGGCCCCAAGGGGCGCATCACCAAGGAGGACCTGCTGGCCCATCTGCGCGGACCGGCCGCCACGCCCGCGGCGGCGCCCGCACAGGGCACCGGCATCCCCGAGATCCCGGCGCAGGACTTCGCCCGGTTCGGCCCGGTACGCACCGAGCCGCTGAGCCGGATCAGGAAGCTGTCCGGGCCGCACCTGCACCGCTCCTGGCTGAACATCCCGCACGTCACGCACGACGACGAGGCCGACATCACCGGCCTGGACCAGTACCGCAAGGAGCTGGACACGGCGGCGAAGGCGGAGGGCTACCGCGTGACGCTGCTCGCCTTCCTGCTGAAGGCGTGCGTGTCGGCCCTGCGGGAGTTCCCGGCCTTCAACAGCTCGCTGTCGCCGGAGAAGGACAGCCTGATCCTGAAGAGCTACTACCACCTGGGCGTCGCCGTCGACACGCCGGACGGCCTGGTCGTCCCCGTGCTGCGCGACGTCGACCGCAAGGGCATCACCGAGCTGAGCAAAGAGCTGGGCGCCGTGTCGGCCCGGGCCCGCGACGGCAAGCTGTCGGCGCCGGACCTGCAGGGCGGCACGTTCACCATCTCCAGCCTCGGCGGCATCGGCGGCCGCGCGTTCACGCCGATCATCAACGCGCCCGAGGTCGCCATCCTCGGCGTGGTGCGGTCGAGGACGAGCCCGGTCTGGACCGGCGCCGCCTTCGAGCCGCGGCTGATGCTGCCGCTCTCGCTGTCCTACGACCACCGGGTCATCGACGGCGCCCTGGCGGCCCGCTTCGTGCGGCACCTGTGCCACCTGCTGGAAGACCCACGCCGCCTGATCCTCTGAGCCGCCGGAGAGCCCTATGAGCAACGTCGAGGTCCGCGTCCCCGACATCGGCGACTTCGCCGCCGTGCCCGTCATCGAGGTGCACGTCGCGGCGGGCGGGGTCGTGGCGGCCGAGGACCCCCTCATCACGCTGGAGTCCGACAAGGCCACCATGGACATCCCCGCGCCGGTGGCCGGCACGGTGTCCGAGTTGCGCGTCGGCGTCGGCGACCGGGTCTCCGAGGGCACGGTCATCCTGCTGCTCGACGCGCAGGGCAGCGCCGGCGTGCCGCCCAAGGAGCACCTGCGCGAGGACGCCGCCCCCGCCGCTCCGGCGCCGGCCGACTACGGCTCGGCGAGCGGGGTGTACGAGAGCATCGACGTCACCGTGCCGGACATCGGCGACTTCGCCGACGTCCCGGTGATCGAGGTGCACGTCGCCGCGGGTGACGTCGTGGCGGCCGAGGACCCGCTCGTCACCCTGGAGTCGGACAAGGCCACCATGGACGTCCCCGCGCCGGTGGCCGGCACGGTCACCGACGTCCGGGTGGCCGTCGGCGACCGCGTCTCGCGGGGACACGCGATCCTGGCGCTGCACACCGCGGACCTGCCGGACACGACCGCCCAGCCCTCCGCTCCCGCGCCGGCGCCGCGGCCCGCGTCCGCGCAGCGGGCCGACCGGCACGCCGAGGTGCTGGTGCTCGGCGCCGGGCCGGGCGGCTACACGGCCGCGTTCCGCGCCGCCGACCTCGGCAAGTCGGTCGTCCTGGTGGAACGGTGGCCGATGCTGGGCGGCGTCTGCCTCAACGTCGGCTGCATCCCCTCCAAGGCGTTGCTGCACGCCGCGAAGGTGATCGACGAGGCCGCCGAGATGGCGGGCAACGGTGTGGTCTTCGGCCCGCCCCGCCTCGACCTGGACGCGCTGCGCGGCTGGAAGGACGCCGTGGTGCGCCGGCTGACCGGCGGCCTGGGCGGGCTCGCCCGGCAGCGCAAGGTGACGACCGTCCAGGGGGTGGGGCGGTTCGTGTCCGCCACCGAGCTCGAGGTCACCGCCGAGGACGGGACCCGTCAGGTGATCGGCTTCGAGCAGGCGATCATCGCGGCCGGCTCCGAGGCCGTACGGCTGCCGTTCGTCCCGCACGACGACCCGCGGGTGCTCGACTCCACCGGCGCGCTCGAGATCACCGACGTGCCCGCGCGGCTGCTGGTCATCGGCGGCGGCATCATCGGCCTCGAGATGGCCACCGTCTACCACGCACTGGGCTCCCGGGTGACCATCGTCGAGCTGATGGACCAGCTCATCCCGGGCGCCGACCGCGACATCGTGGCGCCGCTGGCCAAGCGGCTGCGGAAGCGGTACGAGAACATCTTCCTCACCACCAAGGTGACCGCCGTGCAGGCGCGGCCCGACGGTCTCGCGGTCAGCTTCGAGGGCGCCGGGACGCCGGACGGCGACCTGTTCGACAAGGTTCTGGTCGCGGTCGGCCGCCGGCCCAACGGCACGGCGATCGGCGCCGCGGACGCCGGCGTCGTGGTCGACGACCACGGCTTCATCCCGGTCGACAAGCAGATGCGCACCAACGTGGCGCACATCTTCGCCATCGGCGACGTGGTGGGCCAGCCGATGCTCGCGCACAAGGCGATGCACGAGGGCCGCGTGGCCGCCGAGGTGGCCGCCGGCCAGGCGCACTACTTCGACGCGCGGGTGATCCCGTCCGTCGCCTACACGGACCCCGAGGTCTCCTGGGCCGGAATGACCGAGAACGAGGCCCGCGCCGCCGGCATCGCGTACGGCAAGGGCGTGTTCCCGTGGGCGGCGAGCGGGCGCGCCCTGTCGCTCGGCCGCGACGAGGGCCTCACGAAGCTGCTGTTCGACGAGGCGAGCCACCGGCTGCTCGGCTGCGGCATCGTCGGGCCCAACGCCGGCGAGCTCGTCGCGGAGGTCGCCCTGGCCATCGAGCTGGGCGCCGACGCGGCAGACGTCGGTCTCACCGTCCACGCGCACCCGACGCTGTCGGAGACGGTCGGCCTGGCCGCCGAGGCGTTCGAGGGCACCATCACCGACCTGTATCTGCCGAGGAAGGGGTGACGGCCGTGTACGAGGGGCCCTTCGACCTGGTGGCCGACGACGACGGGTACGCGCTGCACATCCGCGCCCGGGGCAACGCGGTGCTCACGACGGCGTTCCTCAACCGGGGCACGGCGTTCACGGCCGGGCAGCGGCGGGCGCTGGGGCTCAGCGGGCTGCTGCCCAGCGGCGTGTCCACGATGGACGGGCAGTTGCGGCGGGTGCGCGCGCAGTACAACCGGCAGCCCACCGACCTGGCCCGCAACGTGTACCTGGCCAACCTGCGCGACCGCAACGAGGTGCTGTTCTACCGGCTGCTGACCGAGTACATCGAGGAGATGATGCCGATCGTCTACACGCCGACGATCGGCCAGGCGATCGAGCGGTACAGCCACGAGTACCGCCGTCCGCGCGGGGTCTACCTCTCGGTCGACCACCCCGACGACGTGGAGGACTCGCTTCGCAACTACGGGCTGGGCACGGACGACGTGGATCTGATCGTGGCCACCGACTCCGAGGGCATCCTCGGCATCGGCGACTGGGGCGTCGGCGGCGTCGACATCGCGATCGGCAAGCTGGCGGTGTACATCGCCGCGGCGGGCATCCACCCGCGCCGGGTGATCCCGGTGGTGCTCGACATGGGCACCGACAACCTGGGGCTGCTCAACGACGAGATGTACCTGGGCAACCGGCACGCCCGGGTCCGCGACGAGCGGTACGACCAGCTGATCGACGCGTACGTGACGGCTGCGACCAAGCTGTTCCCGCACGCGATGCTGCACTGGGAGGACTTCGGCGCGGGCAACGCGCGCCGGATCCTCACCACGTACGCGGACCGGTGCTGCACCTTCAACGACGACATGCAGGGCACCGCCGCCGTGGTGCTGGCCGCCACGTTCGCCGGGGTGCGCGCGTCCGGCAGCCGGATGCGCGACCAGCGGGTGGTGATCCACGGCGCGGGCACCGCCGGCCTGGGCATCGCCGACATGATGCGCGACGTCATGGTCCGCGAGGGTCTCGACCCGGCCGAGGCGACCCGCCGCTTCCACGCTCTGGACCGCGACGGCCTGCTCACCACCGAGCACGTCGAGCGGCTGCGCGACTTCCAGGTGCCCTATGCCCGGCCGGTCGAGGAGGTGGCCGGCTGGGGCCGGGACGGCGACCGCGGCATCGGGCTGGCCGACGTGGTCGCGCACGTGCGGCCCACCGTGCTGATCGGCACGTCCACCCAGGCCGGCGCGTTCACCGAGAAGATCGTGACGACGATGGCCGGGCACGTCGACCGGCCGATCATCATGCCGCTGTCGAACCCCACGTCGAAGGCCGAGGCGGTGCCTGCCGACCTGCTCCGGTGGACGGACGGACGGGCGCTGGTGGCGACCGGCAGCCCGTTCCCGGCGGTGGAGCACGACGGCCGGCGCTACGAGATCGCCCAGGCCAACAACGCGCTGATCTTCCCGGGGCTGGGCCTGGGCGTCACGGTGGCCCGGGCCCGGCGGGTCAGCGACGGGATGATCGCCGCGGCCGCCGACGCGCTGGCGTCGCTGTCCGACGCGGGCACCCGCGGCACGCCGCTGCTGCCCTCGGTGCGCAGCCTGCGAGCCACCTCCGCCGCCGTGGCGGTGGCCGTGGCCCGCGCCGCGGCCGACGAGGGCCTCGCCGAGGTGGACCTGGTCAACCCCATCGACCAGGTCCAGCGGGCGATGTGGCGGCCGGTGTATCCGCCGTTCACCGCGATCTGACGCCGGGCGGCCGTCAGGGCATCCGCTCGTACGCCGGCAGCGTGAGGAAGTCGACGAACTCGTCGGCGACGGCCACCTCGACGAACAGCGCGCGGGCGTCGTCGTACGCGCCGGCCTCCCCACCCAGCTTCGCGATCTCCTCGTCGGCGATGCGCTCGACCAGCTCGCGGGTCACCGCCTCGCCGGTGTCGTCGAGCGTGACGTCGTTGTGCAGCCACTGCCACACCTGCGACCGGGAGATCTCGGCGGTGGCCGCGTCCTCCATGAGGTTGTTGATGGCGACCGCTCCGGAGCCGCGCAGCCAGGTCGCGAGGTACTGGATGCCGACGCTGACGTCGTTGCGCAGCCCCGCCTCGGTCATCTGCCCCTGCGTCGCCCGCACGTCGAGCAGCTGGTCGGCGGTCACGGCGACCTCGTCGCGGGTGCGCTCGATCTGGTGCGGGCGGTCGCCGAGCACACCGTCGAAGACCTCCCGGCAGATCGGCACGAGGTCGGGGTGGGCCACCCAGGAGCCGTCGAAGCCGTCGGTGGCCTCGCGGGTCTTGTCGTCGCGGACCTTCGCCAGCGCCGTCTCGTTGACCTGCGGGTCGCGCCGGCTCGGGATGAAGGCCGCCATGCCGCCGATGGCGTGCGCGCCGCGCTTGTGGCACGTGCGCACCAGCAGCTCGGTGTAGGCCCGCATGAACGGCGCGGTCATCGTCACCGAGTTGCGGTCGGGCAGCAGGAAGTCGCGGCCGCGGGTCCGGAACTTCTTGATCACGCTGAACATGTAGTCCCAGCGGCCCGCGTTGAGGCCCGAGGAGTGCTCCCGCAGCTCGTACAGGATCTCCTCCATCTCGAACGCGGCCGGGTAGGTCTCGACGAGCACGGTGGCCCGGATCGTGCCGCGCGGGATGCCCAGCGCGTCCTGGGCGGCGACGAACACGTCGTTCCAGAGGCGCGCCTCCAGGTGGCTCTCCATCTTGGGCAGGTAGAAGTACGGCCCGGCGCCGCGATCCATCTGCAGCCGCGCGCAGTGGAAGAAGTAGAGGCCGAAGTCGACGAGGCTGCCCGACATGCGTTCGCCGTCGACGAGCAGGTGCTTCTCGGAGAGGTGCCAGCCCCGCGGGCGCACCACGATCGTGGCCAGCTCGCCGTCGTTCAGCCGGTAGCTCTTGCCCCCGGGAACGTTGAGCTCCAGCCGGCGCTCGATGGCGTCGCGCAGGTTGAGCTGGCCCTGCACCACGTTCTCCCAGAGCGGGGTGTTGGCGTCCTCGTGGTCGGCCAGCCACACCTTGGCGCCGGAGTTGAGCGCGTTGATGGTCATCTTGGCGTCGGTCGGCCCGGTGATCTCCACCCGCCGGTCCACGAGCCCCGGCGCCGGGTCGGCCACCCGCCAATCGCCCTCGCGCACGTCCTTGGTCTCGTCGAGGAAGTCGAGCGTGCCGCCCCGCTCCAGGGCCGCCTCACGCTCCTTGCGCCGGTTCAGCAGCTCGCGGCGGCGGGCGTCGAAGCTGCGGTGCAGCGTCGCGAGGAAGGACAACGCGTCGCCGGTCAGGATCTCGTCGAACCGGTCCTGCATGGGGCCGACGACCTCGACACCGGATGGGCTGGTCATGGCGCACTCCTCTGCGGGAGGGACAGGGTCGCGGGGCCCCCTATCAACATCAAGATCGATGGATGTCACCCCACAGTGACACCTTAGTAGCGTTGCGGTCACGGCGCCCTTCGGCCCCTCGCCTCACGGCGTCCTTCGGCCTCTCGCCTCACGGCGGCCAGGACTTGAAGCTCTTCGGCCGCGGCGGCGCGTACGTCCGGACCTTGGAGGTGGACAGGCCCAGGCGCACCAGCGACTCGGCGATGGTGACCGCCGCGGCCACGCCGTCCACCACCGGCGCGCCGGTGCGCTCGGCGACCCGCTCGATCAGCCCGGCCATGCCCCCGCAGCCCAGGCAGACCACCTCGGCGTGGTCGTCCTCGACGGCGCGGGCGGCCTCGCGGGCGATGGCCTCCACGGCCGCCTGCGGGTCGTGTTCCAGGTCGAGCACGGCCACGCCGCTCGCGCGCACGGAGGCGCACCGGTCGAGCAGCCCGGCCAGCTTCAGCCGGTCCTCGATCAGCGGCACGGCCCGGTCGAGGGTGGTGACCACGGAGTACTTGTGGCCCAGGAACATCGCCGTGCTCGCGGCCGCCTCGGTGATGTCGACGACCGGCACGTCGAGCAATTCCTGCAGCCCCTCGCGGCCGTGCTCGCCGTAGCCGGCCTGCACCACCGCGTCGTACGGGTCGGGGTAGGCACGGACGGTCTCCATGACGGCGATCGCGGCGAGGTAGCTCTCGTAGTTGCCCTCCACCGACTCGGCGCCGAAGACCGGCGTCAGCGGCACGATCTCGGTGCCGGGCGCGGCCACGCCGGCGGCCTGGGCCCCGATGGAGGCGGTCATGGTCTCGGTGGTGTTGACGTTGACGACGAGGATGCGCACGGCGGGCTCCCATCGGGACGGTCAGTGGACGCTGGCCACGGCGATCGGCTCGCCGCTCACGTCGCGCAGGCCGGTCGTCCGGCGGGACCCGAGCGGCAGGTAGAACAGGGCGCCGAGCGCCGCCCCGATGAACCAGGAGACGCCGGAGACCTCGGAGAAGACCGGCAGGACCGCGAAGAGGATCGCGATGACGGCGGCCGGCACGAGCGCCGCGACGGCGAGCATGTTGAAGCCGCCGCGGTAGTGGTAGTCGCCCCCGGGGTCCTCGGTGAACAGGTCGGGCACGTTGACCTTGGTCCGGCGGAGGATCCAGTAGTCGGCCATGATCACGCCGAAGAGCGGTCCCAGGATCGCGCCCAGCCCGCCGAGGAAGTAGACGATGACCGCCGGGGAGTTGTAGAGGTTCCACGGCAGGATCACCAGGCCGATGACCGCGCTGACCAGCCCGGCGCGGCGGAAGTCGAGCACCCGGGGCAGCAGGTTGGTCAGCATGTAGATCGGCGCGACGAAGTTGGCCATCAGGTTCACGGCGACCGTCAGGACGAGCAGGGCCAGGCAGGCCAGCACCAGCAGCAGCGTGTTGGGGATCGTGCGGACGATGTCGGCCGGGCTCTCGATGACCTCCCCGTTGATCCGGTACTGGGCGCCCGCCAGCGTCACCACGATGGCCCCGAAGAACAGCATGTTGAGCGGGATGCCGAAGAAGTTGCCCCTGATGATCGCCGTGCGCGACGTGGCGTTGCGGGTGAAGTCGCAGAAGTTCAGCACGAAGGTGCCGTAGATGGCGATCCACAGCGCGCCCCCGACGACGATGTTCCACCACATCTCGCCGCCGCTGAGGCTGTCGGCCGTGGAGAAGGCGATGGAGCCGCCGGACTCGACGACCAGCCAGACGGCCAGGGCGAGCATCGTCAGCAGGATGACCGGGCCGGCGAAGGCCTCGTACTTGCGGATCATCTCCATGCCGTAGCTGACGACGATGACCTGCAGCACCCAGAGGACCACGAAGGCGATCCATCCCAGCGTCGACAGCCCGAGGAAGGAGTTGCGGTCCCACGACGCGAGGCCCGGCGCGACGGCGATCAGCAGCACCCGCAGCACCACGCTGGCCAGGTAGGTCTGGATGCCGAACCAGACGATGGCCACCCCGCCGCGGGCGATGGCGGCGATCTGGGCGCCGTGGATGCCGAACGCGACCCGGCTCAGCACCGGGAACGGGACGCCGAGCTTCTCGCCCATGAACCCCGACAGGCTCAGCAGCAGGAACAGCAGCACGGCGCCCAGCAGGAACGACAGCATGATCTGCCACGCGCCGAGTCCCAGCGCGAACAGGCCGACGGCGAAGACGTAGTTGCCCAGGCTGTGCACGTCGTTCGCCCAGAGGGTGAAGATGTTGTAGGCGCCCCACCGGCGGCCCGCGCGCCTGGTCGGAGCCAGGTCCTGGTTGTAGAGCCGCTCGCTGATCGCGGGCATCCCCGGCGTCGCCAGCGCCTCGGCCGGTGGCTGGTGCAGGATCGGATGGTCCCCGCCGATGTGCGGCAGGTGCGGGTGATGTGACGGCTCGGGCTTGTCGTGCCGCATGGCGACGGCCTTCCTCGCTAGCCGGCGAGTGAGTTCCTCAGCGCGTCCGGAAGGTCGTCCCACCCGCCGGCGGGGTGTGCCTTCACCGCGGACTGCGCGTCGGTGTCGGTGATGCCGGCGGCGGCCAGCACCGCGCTCAGCTGGCCGGCCGGCAGCAGGTTGTACCAGCGCAGCGCGAGGCTCCGCCGGCCCTCGGTGGACAGCTCGCCCCACAACCGGACGCGGGCCATGCCGCCGTCGGGATAGACGTCGAGGCGGACGTGGGTGACCTCCGGCCCGTCCGGCAGCACGAAGCGGTGCAGGGTGTCGGGCTGCAGCCGCTGCCGGGGCAGGATCTCGTGCTGCTCCGCGGTGTCGCCGCGGCGGCCGCGCAGGCTCGCCCAGCCCGGCGCGTTGCCGACGAAGTAGCGCGTGTCGAGCTCGGCCAGCCGGACGACACCCGGCCCGGCCAGCGCGAACTCGACCCAGTCGTTGCCCTCGTCGCGCCGCCGCGAGGTCTCCCAGCCCTCACCCATGACCCGTGCCTGGCCCGGTGAGATCAGGTTGGTGGGCGACGAGTAGAACATGTTGCTGCAGCCCACGACGGCGCCGCCGTTCTCGAGCGCGGCCAGGTCGACGGCGCCGGCGGTCAGGTAGCGCGGGTCGGGCACGACGTCGCCGTGCACCCGCAGCCGGGCCACGCCGCCGTCGGGGTACTGGTTGAGCCGCACGTGGGTCATCCGCTCGGCGGCCGTCACCGCGTACGCGTTGCGGTAGTGGCCCTTCGCCGGCGATCGGGGCACCAGCGGCGTCCACTCGGCGGCGTTGAGCTCGTCCGGCGACGGGTGTCCGTCCATCGCGGTGCCCTCCACCGAGATCTCCGGCGGATAGTTGCCCTTGAAGAACGCCGTGTCGACGACCACGCCGCGCACCACCCCGGGCACCCCGAGCCGCACCAGCGCCCAGTCGTGGCCGGGCTCGCGGCGGCGGCGGGTCTCCCACCCGTCGTAGACCTGGCCCTTGTGGCCGAACGTGTAGGTGGAGTAGCTGGGCTCCTCCGGCTTGATCAGGTTCTCGCGCTCGGCGAACAGCTCGTCGTTCGCCCAGACCACCCCACTGCCGAGCAGGCGCGAGGCGAGGTCGGGCAGGCGGGTGAACTCCGGCTCGGGATCGTCGGAGCCGGGCCGGTCGGGGAATGCCATCTGCGTGCTCATACCTCTCCTCGGCTGATCAGCTGTCCCAGCGGCTCCTCGCCGGTCACGCGTCGGCCGCGCAGCCAGGTGCTGCGGACGACACCGGCGAGCGGGCGGTACGCGTACGGGGTGACGGGGTTGCGGTGGTGCAGCCGGCTCGGGTCGACGACGAACGCCTCGTCGGGGGCGAACACCGCGAAGTCGGCCTGGTAGCCGCGGTCGATCTGGCCCTTGAGCTGCAGCCGGGCGATGTACGCGGGCCGCTCCGCCATCCAGCGCACGACGTCGACGAGGGTGTAACCGCGCAGCCGCGCCTCGGTCCAGACGGCCGGCAGCCCGAGCTGCAGCGACGAGATGCCGCCCCACGCCGCGCCGAAGTCCCCGAGGTCCAGCCGCTTGAGATCGGGCGTGCACGGCGAATGGTCGGAGACGATGCAGTCGATGTCGCCGCGGCCCAGCGCCCGCCACAGCTCCTCGCGGTTGTCCGCCTCGCGGATCGGCGGGCAGCACTTGAACTGGGTGGCGCCGTCCGCGATCGCCTGTGCCTCGAAGGTCAGGTAGTGCGGGCACGTCTCCACCGTGATCTGGATGCCGTCGCGGCGGGCGGTGCGCACCATCGGGATGGCGTCGGAGCTGGACAGGTGCAGCAGGTGCACGAAGGCCCCGGTGTGCCGGGCCGCCTCGATCAGGTGCGCGATCGCCAGGTTCTCCGCGCCGCGCGGGCGCGACGCCAGGAAGTCGCCGTAGTGCCGGCCCTGCGCCGCCGGAGCCCGCTCGATCGCCACCGCGTCCTCCGCGTGGACGATCATCTTGGCCCCGTACGACCGCAGCACGCCCAGGTACTCCTCGAGCTGCTCGGCGTCCAGCGGCGGGAACTCGTCGACGCCCGAATGCACCATGAAGCACTTGAAGCCGAACACCCCGGCGTCGTGCAGCTCCCGCAGGTCGCCGAGGTTGCCCGGGATCGCGCCGCCCCAGAAGCCCACGTCGACGTGGCACTGACCCGCCGCGGCCTTCCGCTTGACCTCCAGCGCCTCGACGGTGCAGGTCGGCGGGATGCTGTTGAGCGGCATGTCGATGATCGTCGTCACGCCGCCCGCGGCCGCCGCCCGGGTCGCCGTGGCGTAGCCCTCCCACTCGGTGCGGCCGGGCTCGTTGACGTGCACGTGGCTGTCGACCAGGCCGGGGATCAGCACCTCGTCGTCGGCGAGATCGACGGTCTCCTCCCCCTCCAGGCGGGCCTGAAGAGGCTCGAGCGCCACCACGACGCCGTCGCGGACGGCCACGCAGCGCGGCACCTCGCCGGCCTTGGTGATGACCCGGCGGCCCCGGATCACGAGGTCATAGCTCGCCATGACGGCTCACCCTGCCCGGTAGGCGCGCCAGCCGCCGCGGTCGGAGATGTCGGTCAGGCCCGCACCGGACTCGACCACCTCCTTGCGCAGGAGCACGACCAGCGCGCTGCCGCCGTCGTCCAGCTCGAGCACGCCCAGCTCCAGCTCCGGCGGCTCGGACGGCATGAACCGGTCGCGGATCACCTCGAGCGGCACCTCGTACAGCTCGCCGACGGTGCTCACGCCGCCCTCGTCCACCGGCCACAGCCCGGGGAACTCGTCGCGGACGGAGAAGAACCGGTAGCGCGCGGCCGTGCGGGCCGGTCCGAGGAACTTGTGACCCTCGATGCTGTGGTGGACCTTGCCACCGCTCATTCCTTCGCCGTTGACGAACAGCGGCACCATGATCGATTGCCCTGCGGTCATGTCCGGTCCTCCTTCTCGGGGGCGAGCCAGTCCCGGGCCAGCGTCCGGGCCAGCGTCTGCAGCAGCGGGCCGGCCTCAGTGAAACACCTCTGCACGTCGGGCTCGATGTCGGTCAGCGCGTACGCCCGGGCGATGCCGGCCTGCCGCAGGCGTTCCGGGGGCAGCGCCACGCGCCCCGCGACGGCGACCACCGGGACGCCCGCGGCGGTAGCTGCCGCGGCCACCCCGGCGGGCGCCTTGCCGCTGAGCGTCTGCTCGTCCAGCGAGCCCTCGCCGGTGATCACCAGCCGGGCGCCGGGCAGGTGGTCGGCGAAGCGCACCAGGTCCAGGACGAGCTCGATGCCCGGACGCAGCTCCGCGCCCAGCACGGCCAGGGCCGCGTAGCCCACGCCGCCGGCCGCGCCGGCGCCGGCCCGGTCCCGGTACGGCGGCTGCCCGGGCCCGGCGGCGGCCTCGACCACGTCGGCCCACCGGGTCAGGGCGGCGTCCAGCACCGCGACGTCGTCCGGTCCCGCGCCCTTCTGCGGCCCGTAGACGGCGGCCGCCCCGGTGGGGCCGAGCAGGGGGTTGTCGACATCGCTGGCGACGACGAACCGCGTCCGCCCGGCCACCCGGCGCACGGCGCTCAGGTCGACCCGGTCCAGGTCCGCCAGGGCCGCGCCGCCGCGGGGCAGCTCCGTCCCGGCGGTGTCGAGCAGGCGGGCGCCGAGCGCTTGGAGCAGCCCCGCTCCCCCGTCGGTGCTCGCGCTGCCGCCGATGCCGAGCACGACGGTGTGACAGCCGCGCTCGATGGCGGCCCGGACGACCTGGCCCGTGCCGTACGAGGTGGCGGTCAGCGGCGCGAGGCCGTCGGGCGGCAGCAGCCGCAGACCCGAGACGTCGGCCATCTCGACGACGGCCACCCCGTCGCGGACCGCGAACGCGGTGCCGACGGGGGATCCGGTCGGTCCGTCCGCAGCCACCTCCACCCGTTCGTGGCCGGCGGCGAGCGCGGCGTCGACCGTCCCGTCGCCGCCGTCGGCGACGGGCAGCCGCACCACGGTGGCGCCCGGAACCTCGTCGGTGACGCCGTCCGCGACGCGCCGCGCCACCTCGCCGGCGGTGAGCGAGCCCTTGAACTTGTCCGGCGCCACCAGGACGTGCATGGCTAGTCCAGCAGGGCGATGGCGGTCGGGGCGTGCTCGTCCAGCGTCGCGAGCTCCTCGAACTCGACGACGTTGTCCAGCTCGGTGCCCATCGAGATGTTGGTGACCCGCTCGAGCAGCACCTCCACCAGCACCGGCACCCGGAACTCGGCCATCAGCTTCTTCGCCTGGTCGAACGCGGGTTGCAGGTCGGCGGGGCGCTCCACGCGCAGCGCCTTGCAGCCCAGCCCCTCGGCGACCTTGACGTGGTCGACGCCGTAGCCGCCCAGCCCGGGGGTGTTGATGTTCTCGAACGACAGCTGGACGCAGTAGTCCATGTCGAAGCCGCGCTGCGACTGGCGGATCAGGCCCAGGTACGAGTTGTTCACCACCACGTGCACGTAGGGCAGGTGGAACTGGGCCCCGACGGCCATCTCCTCGAGCATGAACTGGAAGTCGTAGTCGCCCGACAGCGCCACCACCGTGGCCGCCGGGTCGGCCATGCACACCCCGAGCGCGGCCGGCAGCGTCCAGCCCAGCGGGCCGGCCTGACCGGCGTTGATCCAGTGCCGGGGCTTGAACACGTGCAGGAACTGGCCGCCGGCGATCTGCGACAGCCCGATCGTGCTCACGTAGCGGGTGTCGCGGCCGAACGCGAGGTTCATCTCCTCGTACACCCGCTGCGGCTTGATCGGCACGTCGTCGAAGTGCGTGCGGCGCAGCATCGTGTGCTTGCGCTTGACGCAGTCCTCCACCCAGGCGGCGTAGTCGCGCAGCCGGCCCGCGTCGCGCCGCTCCCGGGCGAGCTCGACGAGCAGCTCGAGCGCGGCCCCGGCGTCGGAGACGATGCCGTAGTCGGGCGGGAACACCCGTCCGATCTGGGTCGGTTCGATGTCGACGTGGACGAAGGTGCGGCCGCGGCGGTACACGTCCAGCCCGCCGGTGTGCCGGTTCGCCCACCGGTTGCCGATGCCGAGCACGAAGTCGGACGCCAGCATGGTGGCGTTGCCGTACTGGTGCGCCGTCTGCAGCCCGGCCATGCCCGCCATCAGCCGGTGGTCGTCCGGGATGGCGCCCCACCCCATCAGCGTGGGGACGACCGGGACGCCGAGGATCTCGGCGAGCTCGACCAGCAGGGCGGAGGCGTCGGCGTTGATGATGCCGCCACCGGCGACGATCACCGGGGTGGCCGCGGCCTGCAACATGTCGAGCGCCTTGGCCGCCTGCTCTCGGGTCGCCGCCGGCCGGTACGCCGGCAGCGGGGCGTACGTCTCGACGTCGAACTCGATCTCGGCCATCTGCACGTCGAACGGCAGGTCGATCAGCACCGGCCCGGGCCGGCCCGAGCGCATCAGGTGGAAGGCCTTCTGGAACGTGCCGGGGACCTGCGCCGCCTCCAGCACGGTGACGGCCATCTTGGTCACCGGCCCGGCGATCGCCGAGATGTCGACGGCCTGGAACTCCTCCTTGTGCAGCCGGGCGACCGGCGCCTGGCCGGTGATGCACAGGATCGGTATCGAGTCGGCCGACGCCGAGTACAGCCCGGTGACCATGTCGGTGCCGGCCGGGCCGGACGTGCCGATGCAGACCCCGATGTTGCCGGCCCGCGTGCGGGTGTACCCCTCGGCCATGTGCGACGCGCCCTCGACGTGCCGCGCGAGCACGTGGTCGATGCCGCCCGCGCGCCGCAGGGCGGCGTACAGCGGGTTGATCGCCGCGCCGGGCACACCGAAGGCGCAGGTCACGCCCTCGCGGGCCAGGATCGCCACGGCGGCGTCGGCCGCAGTCATCCGGGGCATGCGGCTCCTCCTCCTCGTCGAGGTCGCAACCGGCGGTCAGTCCGCGCGGCCGGACAGTTCCGCGACCAGCTTGAGCAGCCCCGAATGGTCGAGGCCGCCGTCGCCGCGCGCGACCATCGCGCCGACGAGCTGGCTGACCACCGCGCCGAGCGGGATCGCCACGCCGGCCTCCCGCGCGGCGGACTGCACGATGCCGAGGTCCTTGTGGTGCAGCGTGAGCCGGAAGCCGGGCTCGAACTCGCGGGCGAGCATGCTGCGGCCCTTGCGGTTGAGCACGGTGCTGCCGGCCAGCCCCCCGCCGAGCACCTCCAGCGCGGCGGTCAGGTCCACGCCGTACGCCTCGAGGAACACGATCGCCTCGGCGAGCAGCTCGATGTTGCCCGCGACGATCAGCTGGTTGGCGGCCTTCACGGTCTGCCCCGAACCGGCCGGTCCGACGTGCACGATCGTCTTGCCGAGCTTGTCCAGCAGCGGCCGGGCCGCCTCGAAGTCCGCGGCCTCACCGCCCACCATGATGGACAGGCTGGCCTCGACGGCCCCGGCCTCGCCGCCACTGACCGGCGCGTCCAGCACCCGCAGCCCGGCCGCGCGCCCGGCCTCGGCGACCCGCGCCGACACGTCGGGACGGATCGAGCTCATGTCGATGTAGAGCGCGCCCTTGGCGGCATGGGCGAAGACGCCGTCCTCGCCCGTGGTCACGGCCTCCACGTCGGGCGAGTCCGGCACCATCGTGATGATCACGTCGGCGCCGCGCACGGCGTCGGCGACGTCCTCCGCGCCCCGCCCGCCGGCCGCGACCAGCCGCTGGATCGGCTCCGGGCTCAGGTTGTAGCCCGCCACGTCGTGGCCGGCCGCGACCAGGTGCCCGGCCATCGGGCCGCCCATGATGCCCAGACCGATGAAGGCGACGCTCGTCATGTCACACCACCCGGGGGGAAGGATGCCCGCCGCTCGCGCGGCAGCCAGTCGAAGGAGCCGGCGCTGTCCCCGCTCGGCTTGTACTCCAGCCCGACCCAGCCGTCGTAGCCGGTGGCGGCGATGCGGTCGAGGTAGCGATCGAGGTCGAGCTTGCCGGTGCCGGGCTCGTGGCGCCCGGGCGCGTCGGCGATCTGGACGTGCCCGATCCGGCCCGCCGCCCGCTCGATCGCGGCGTCGACGTCGTCGCCGTTGACCGCCAGGTGATAGACGTCCAGCAGCAGGGCGAGGTGGTCCACGCCGGCCCGGTCGATCGCGCCGAGGGCGTCACCGGCGGTCAGCAACGGGTACCGCGGGGCGCCGCTGACCGGCTCCACCAGCACCGTGCCGCCGATCCGCCCGGCCGCCCCGGCTGCCAGCGCCAGGTTCTCCGCGCCCAGCTCGTCCTGCTCCTGCGGGGTGCTGTCGTCGGTCCGGTTGCCGTAGAGCGCGTTGAACGCCCGGCACCCGAGCCGCTCCCCGAGCCCGACGGTCACGTCGATGTTGTCGCGGAACTCGCTGCTGCGCGCCGGCCAGCTGACCAGCCCGCGATCGCCACCGGCCATGTCGCCGGCGAAGAAGTTCAGCCCGACCAGACGGACGCCCGCGTCGGTGACGGCGGCGGCGAACCGGTCGAGCTCGGCGTCGGACGGCACTGCGGCCGGCCAGGGCCACCAGAACTCGACCGCGTCGAAACCCGCCTCCCGTGCCGCCGCCGGGCGCTCCAGCAACGGCAGCTCCGTGAACAGGATGGACAGGTTGACCTCGAACCGGGGATTTGCCACCGCGGGCCTCCTGCATTTCGCTGAGCGAAATTACTTTTCCGGTGCGTCGAGCGTAAGTCGGGGTTGCTCACGGGTCAACGGTGTGGACGGCGCGCGCTCGACCTCGTTATCTCACCCTCGGGCCGGTCAGCTCGCCCATCCAGGCTCCTTTCCGCCCAGTGGTGGAATGCTAGATTCGAGATACGGAAGAGGAGTGGGGCGCGGGCATGGCGAGACCGTCCGGAGGGCCGATGAGCGAGGGCGGCCTGCAGTCGGTGGAGCGCGCCTTCGAGGTCCTCGAACTGCTGACCGGAAGCGGCCGGGAGCTGTCGCTGTCCGAGATCACGGCCGCGACCGGGCGGCCGGCCCCCTCGGTGCACCGCCTGGTCCGCACCTTGGTCGCGCTCGGCTACGTCCGTCAGGAGGCGTCGCGCCGGTACGCGCTGGCGCCCGCGCTGATCCGGCTCGGCGACGCGGCCGCCCGCCAGTTCGGCACGTGGGCCAACCCGCTGCTGGCCGAGCTGGTCGACCAGATCGGCGAGTCGGCGAACATGGCCATCCTGGACGGTGCGCACGCGCTCTACGTCGCGCACGTCGCGGGGCGCCACACGATGCGGATGTTCACCGAGGTGGGCCATCGGGTGCCGCTGCACTCCACGGGCGTCGGCAAGGCGCTGCTGACGCAGTTGCCCGAGGCGGAGGCCGGACGGCTGCTGCGGTTCGCCGGCATGCCGAGGATCACCGACCAGACGATCACGGACCCGTCCGACCTGCTGCAGGAGCTCAGCGGCGCGCGGGCGCTGGGGTACACCCTCGACAACGGCGAGCAGGAGGTCGGGGTGGCCTGCGTCGCGGTTCCCGTCCCGGCGGCGCCCAGCCTGACGGCGATCTCCTTCTCCGCGCCGGCTCCCCGGCTGACGCCCGAGGTGGTCCGCAAGGCCGCCGCCGCCCTGCGCGAGGGTGCCACGCGGCTGGCCGAGCGGTTCGCCGCCGAGCGGGCGGGCGGCCCCGACCTGTAGCCCGGGCCCGCCCTTGACGGGCGCTCGACGGCCGCCCTACCGTACCGGATATCGGAATAGTTCTTCCTGGTGCCGTGCGAAACCCCCGAGGTCCGGCCCATGTCCCGAACCGATCCCGTCGTCCTGAACGACGTGCCCGAAGAGCAGGCCGCGCAGCGGTTGGCGGCGTGCAACGCCTCACCGCGCTGGATCGGTGAGATGCTCGAGCACCGCCCGTACGCCTCCGTGGCCGCCCTGCTGGACACGGCGGAGAGGGTGGCCCGCTCGCTCGACTGGAGCGAGGTCAGCCGCGCGCTCGAGGCGCACCCGCGCATCGGCGACAGCCCGGCCGGCGACAGCGTGGAAGCGCAGTGGTCGCGCCGGGAGCAGGCCGCCGTCGGCGGGTCCGGCTCCGGCACGCAGGCCGCGCTGCGCGAGGGCAACGTCGCGTACGAGCGGCAGTTCGGGCACGTCTTCCTGATCCGGGCGGCCGGGCGCAGCGCCGGCGAGATGCTGGCCGAGCTGCACCGGCGGCTCGGCAACGACGTCCGCAGCGAGCGCGCGGAGGTCACCGAACAGCTCGCCCAGATCACCCGTGCCCGCCTCGAGAGGTTGCTGGCGCCATGACCCTGTCGACGCACGTCCTGGACGCCGGCAGCGGCCGCCCCGCGACCGGTGTCCCGCTCACCCTGCACCGGCAGGCCGGCGACGGCTGGGAGCCGGTGGGCGCCGGGGTGACCGACGACGACGGCCGGTGCCGCGGCCTCGCACCCGACGGCCTGGAGTCCGGCGTCTACCGGCTGCGCTTCGACACCGGCGCCTACTTCTCCGCCACCGGTGTGCGGGGCTTCTATCCCGAGGTCGCGATCGTGTTCGAGGTGACCGAACCGGCCGTCCACCACCACGTCCCGTTGCTGCTGTCCCCCTTCGCCTACTCCACCTACCGAGGGAGCTGAGACCGTGAAGCTGGGCCACAACCAGTACGGCAAGGCCGAGAACCGTGTCGTACGGGTGTTCCGGAGCTCCGACCCGCACGAGATCGTCGACTACAACGTCAGCGTCGCGCTCTGGGGCGGGCAGGAGGCGCCGCACCTGACCGGCGACAACGCCCCGGTGCTGCCGACCGACACGCAGAAGAACACCGTGTACGCGTTCGCGAAACAGGACGACGTCGTCGCACAGCCCGAGTCGTACGCCCTCCGGCTCGCCCGGCACTTCGTCGACACCGCCGCGCCGATCACGCACGCCCGGGTCAAGATCGAGATGTATCCGTGGACGCGGCTGAACAACCCGCACGCGTTCGTCCGCGACAACCGCTTCGTCCGCACCGCAGCGGTGACCTACGACGGGACGACGACCTGGGTGGTCTCCGGAGTCAGGAACCTGTCGATCCTCAAGACCTCGGACTCCGAGTTCACCGGCTTCCTCACCGACCGGTTCACCACGCTCGCGCCCGCGCGCGACCGGATCATGGCGACCTCGCTGATGGCGCAGTGGTGGCACACGAGCGAGAACGTCGACTGGGGCAAGTCGCACGACACGGCCGTGCAGACGCTGCTGGACACGTACGGCAACCACTACAGCCTGGCCCATCAGCAGACTCTGTACGAGGCGGGCGTCGCGGTGCTCGAGGAGCAGCCGCAGATCGCCGAGATCCGCTTCAGCGCGCCGAACAACCACCACTTCGTCTACGACCTGGCGCGCTTCGGCATCGAGAACGACAACGAGGTCTTCCACGCCGACGACCGCCCGTACGGGCTCCAGGAGCTCACCGTCCGCCGCGACGACGCCCCCGACCCCGGCCTGGCCTTCGACCCCGGTCAGGGGTGGTGATGGCCAGAATTCCCCGCCCCAGGAGAACGCCGGGCACCGCGGTCGCGGACCGCCATCCCGTCGACGAGATCATGCCCGTCGGGTCGCTCTTCCTGTACGGGCTGCAGCACGTGATGAGCATGTACGCCGGCGTGATCGCGGTGCCGCTGATCATCGGCAGCGCGCTGCGGCTGCCGTTCGCCGACCTGGCCTACCTGCTCACCGCGGCCCTGCTGGTGTCCGGGCTGGCAACCCTGCTGCAGACCCTGGGCATCTGGCGGATCGGCTCGCGCCTGCCGCTGGTCCAGGGCACGTCGTTCGCCGCCGTGGCGTCGATGCTGGCGATCGGCGGCGCGGCCGGCGGCGGACGGCCGGGGCTGCAGGCCATCTTCGGCGCGGTGCTGGTCGCCGGCGTGGTCGGGTTCCTGCTGTCCGGCGTGTTCAACCGGCTGCTGCACTTCTTCCCGCCGGTGGTCACCGGCACCGTGATCACCGTCATCGGCATCTCGCTGCTGCCCGTCGCGATCCGCTGGGCCGGCGGCGGCACCCCCGGCGTGACCCCGGACTTCGGCAGCGCCGCGAACATCGGCCTCGCCGGGCTGACGCTGCTGATCGTCCTGCTGATCTACCGCGTGCTGCCCGGCTTCTTCAGCCGGATCGCGATCCTGCTGGGCCTGGTCGTGGGAACGCTCATCGCCTGGCCGCTCGGCCGCACGGACTTCAGCCGGATCGGCGAGGCGCAGTGGTTCGCGTTCTCCACCCCGTTCCACTTCGGGGCGCCCACCTTCGAGGTGGCCGCCGTCATCTCCATGACCATCGTGATGCTGGTGATCATGACCGAGACGACGGCCGACATCCTGGCCATCAGCGAGGTCGTCGACAAGCCGGCCGACGGCCGGACGGTCGTCGCGGGCCTGCGCGCCGACACCCTCGCGACCGCCGTCTCCGGCGGCCTGCTCAACTCGTTCTCGGCCAGCGCCTTCGCGCAGAACGTCGGGCTCGTCGCCATCACCGGCATCCGCAGCCGCTTCGTCGTGGCCGCCGGCGGCGTGATCCTGTTCCTGCTGGGCCTGGTCCCGAAGCTGGGGGCGGTCGTCGCGGCGATCCCGCTGCCCGTCCTCGGCGGCGTCGGGCTCGCCCTGTTCGGCACCGTCGCCGCCAGCGGCATCCGGGCCCTGAGCCGGGTCAACTACGAACGCAACAACAACCTCGTCATCGTCGCGGTGTCGATCGGCATGGGCGTGATCCCCATCGCCGTGCCGACCTTCTACGAGCACTTCCCGAAGTGGTTCCAGACCATCTTCGACTCCGGCATCAGCTCCGCCGCGGTGACCGCGGTGCTGCTCAACATCCTGTTCAACGTCGGCCGGACCAGCCACCGGGAGGCGGCCATCCTGGCCGAGTCCCCCACGGTGGGGGTCACCCCCGACTACGACGTCCCCGGCGGCATCGACAGCGACGACCAGGGGTCGGTGATCGCGCGGGAGTACGACGTCCGCCACACCCGCGACGACCGCACACCCGAGGACGTCCTCGACGCCGACCGGCCGGCGGACCGCACCCGGCGCGATTCCCCGCCCCGCACCGACTGACCCGACGTCGGGCGTGCCGCCGGTGCAGCACGCCCGGTCGGGGTGCGGACGCCGTGGCGTAGCCGGCTCAGGTTCCAGCCCGGCCATCGACGATCGGGCCCGCCGGCCGCAGCACATCCCCACCGCGGCGGGTCGCCTGCCGCAGCACATCCCCGAGGACGAACTCGGGGCAGCGAAGGCCGACGGCGCCCGAGCATGGCAGCGCGTCATCGGCTACAGCTACCGCACCGCCTCGGACGACCCGCCGCCTGCCTGGCCTTCCGGACGGAGACCTAGGTGTGCAACTGTTGAAGTCGGTTTACACCTGGGTCTGACTCTTTTGCTTAAGTCGTTCGTAGGGTGTCTGGCCGTCCAGGGCGCCGTGTGGGCGGTGGTAGTTGTAGTAATCCTCCCATTCGCGCAGCTTGTCGTTGAAGACGCCGGTGTCGTCGATGACGACGCCTTCGAGCATGCGGTAGAACTCTTCGGCGTCGATGCGGTGGGATCGTTCGACCTTGCCGTTGAGGTGCGGCGATGCGGGTTTGATGTAGGTGTGGGCGATGCCTTGGTCGAGCACGTGCCAGTGGAACTGGGTCTGGAACTCGGCACCGTTGTCGGTCTGGATGACCTCCACCCGAAACGGCAGGCGTTGCAGGACGTAGTCGAGGAACTGGATGGCGGTCTTCTGATCGCATCGCGGGTAGATGCGCAGCACGCGCAGCCGGGTGCAGTCGTCGATCGCGGTGAACTGGTAGTACCTGGCACGGCGGCGTTGCTTGGGTAGCCGGCCTGATACCGGCGCTGTGCCGGTCGTGGGGTCGGCGGGCAGGCCGATCGGCTCGATGAACTTGACGTCGATCTGGAGCCGGTTGCCGGGAAGTGGTTTCTCGTAACGTTTCCAGCGTTTCTCGCGGCTGGTGTAGCGCTGCGAGGCGGGCAGCCGGTTGAGGCCGAGGCGGACCAGGATGTTGTAGATCGCCGAGCTGGTGATCGTGATGTCGTGGTATCGCTTGAGATACATCTGGATCTTCACCGGGCCGAAGTGATAGTTCTGCCGCAGGTAGACGATCTTGTTGACGATGTCGGCATGCGTCGCGGTCGGGCAGTGGTGCGGGGCGCTCGAGCGATCGCGCAGGCCGGTGAGGCCTTCGTCCTGGTAGCGGCGCAGCCATTTGTAGTAGGTCGGCCGGCTGATGCCGTAGTAGCGGCAGGTGCGGGCGACGTTGCCGGTGACTTCTTCAACGTGCCGCAGAACCGCCAGGCGATGCTGTGCCTGACGGTCCAGCTTCTGGTCCATCGACGGGGGCATAAGTCTCCAACGATCGGAGACCCGAAGTGTTAACAACCTCTGGCAGTTTTAGACCTAGGCCGCCGTGCAGGTGGTGGAGGGCACGCTGTTCGCGCGGTTCCAGCTGCCGAGGAAGCCGAACGTGGCCGACGCCCCGGCGGCGAGGGCGCCGTTGTAGCTCTCGTTCACCACCGACTGTGTGCCGCCGGTGGCGGTGTTGCGGCCACCCCAGATCTGGGTGACGGCCTGGCCGTCGGCGAAGGTCCAGCCGACCCGCCATCCGGTCAGCGGCGAGGATCCGGCCGTCACGGTCACCTCGGCCTGGAATCCGCCCTGCCACTGGCCCGTGATCCGGTAGGTGGCGGAGCAGGCGGCCGGCCCGGGAGGGGGTGTCGAGGACGGCGGCGGTGACGAGGGCGGCGTCGAAGTCGGCGGCGTCGTGCTCGGCAATTGCGAGAAGAACTTCCAGATCTCGCCGCCCACCCACGTCCGGGCGCCGCTGGTGGACGTGGAACCGTCCACCGGCTCCGGGGTGTGGTCGCCGTCGAAGGCGGCCCACGCCACCGGATAGCCGGCGCGGCATCCCGTGTACGCGGTGACGATGTGGGTCAGGCTGCTCCGGGCCGGCTCGGGCGGGTTCTGCGGCGTGCACCCGTTGTTGCGCACGAAGGTGTCCCGGATCGAGCGACCCAGCGAGATGTCCAGCACGCTGTCGTGGGTGCCGTGGATGCCGAGGTACGCGACCGGTTGTGTGCCGGGACTGCACCCGCTGAGGTTCGCCCCGGAGATCACCGCGACCGCGCGGAAGACGGCCGGCCGGGCGCACGCGACGGCGTAGCTCATCGAGCCGCCGTAGCTCCACCCGAGCGCGAACACCTGGCTGGTGTCGACGCACAGGTCGCCCTGGATCAGCGAGGTCAGGTCGTCGACCAGGGTGAGGTCGCGGTTGCCGGTGTTGGCCCAGCCGTTGTCGATGCCCTGCGGCGCCACCAGGATCGCCGAGTTGCCCGACAGCCCCTGCAGCCCGTAGTAGCCGCCGCTCGCCACGTTGCCGGCGGTTCCGTTGAGCCAGTGGAACGCGAAGATCAGCTTGTACGGCTTGGTGCGGTCGTAGTTGTCCGGGACGCGCAGGATGTACGTGCGGCTCTGGCCCCCGCTGGAGATGGTGCGGGTGCCGCCGGCCAGCGTCGGCGCCTTCCCGCACCCGGCGGTGACCGCCGCGCCGGCGGGGCCCCCGGTCACCACGACGAACGCCCCGGCCGTGGCCAGCAAGGCGGCCGCCGCCGCCAGAGCCAGTTTCCGGATCGACATCACGTTCCTCCGTCACCTTGGCAAGTGAACGTTAACGGCACGATGCGAAAAGGCTACGGGAGCGCTCCCACACTTTCAAGGAGTTGAATGTCTTGCCTTTCCGAGGATCGCCCGCGCACCACACGACTTGGCACACCGGAACCGCGTAACAGTTTTCGGACGGCCTTTTCCCGCACACTCCGAAAGGTCACTAACTTTTGCCCGACGAGCCGTAAGTTTCGGAACTCCGGCGCCGGAGGTTGAGGGTTCCCGCTTCCGCCGGGCAACACCGCCTCGTCCGCTCGTATGGTTTCCGCAGCTCAAGCCATCTTGGAAGCTTCATCCTCGCCGCCCCGCTTCCGGAAAGTTTCCGGAAGCTGTTGTTACGGCAGCGTTAACCGTGCCAGCATGTCTCCCAATCGAAGCTGATCGTTCCTCGGCCCGGCCCGGGCGGTCCCCCCTTTCTTTCGCGTGCCCGGCGTCCGCCGGAGGCTGCGTGGATGCCGCCGGTGACCGGGCGAGGAATGGAGAAGGGAGACCGTCGTGGAAGTCCATTCCCCCGGCCGCCGGCCGACACGGGCCCGGCTGCTGATCAGTGGCGCGGTCGCCGCGCTCACGGCGGCGGGCGTGGTCATGGTGATGCCGCAGGCGAACGCCGCCGAGAGCACGCTCGGCGCCGCCGCCGCGCAGTCCGGCCGGTACTTCGGAACGGCGATCGCCGCGAGCCGGCTGAGCAACTCGACGTACTCCACCATCGCCGCGCGTGAGTTCAACATGATCACGGCCGAGAACGAGATGAAGCCGGACGCCACGGAACCCAACCGCGGCCAGTTCACTTTTAGCGCGGGCGATCAGATCTACAACTGGGCGACCCAGCGCGGCCTCAAGGTGCGCGGCCACACCCTCGCCTGGCACGCCCAGCAGCCGGGCTGGATGCAGAGCCTCAGCGGCAGCAGCCTGCGCCAGGCGATGATCGACCACATCAACGGCGTGATGGCCCACTACAAGGGCAAGCTCGCCGCGTGGGACGTGGTGAACGAGGCGTTCAACGAGGACGGCAGCCGGCGCTCGTCCAACCTGCAGGGCACCGGCAACGACTGGATCGAGGTGGCCTTCCGCACCGCGCGCAACGCCGACCCGTCCGTCAAGCTCTGCTACAACGACTACAACATCGAGAACTGGTCCTACGGCAAGACGCAGGGCGTCTACAACATGATCCGGGACTTCAAGTCCCGCGGCGTGCCGATCGACTGCGTCGGCCTGCAGACCCACTTCACCGGCGGCAGCTCCCTGCCCGGCAACTTCCAGACCACGCTGTCGAGCTTCGCCGCCCTCGGCGTCGACGTGGCCCTGACCGAGGTCGACGTCACCAACGCGTCCACCTCGCAGTACGCCGGGCTGACCCAGGCCTGCCTCAACGTGCCGCGCTGCATCGGCATCACCGTGTGGGGCGTCCGGGACAGCGACTCCTGGCGCGCCAGCGAGAACCCGCTGCTGTTCGACGGCAACGGCAACAAGAAGGCCGCGTACACCTCGGTGCTCAACACCCTCAACTCCGCCGGCGGCGGCGGTCCCACGACTCCCCCGCCGACCACCACCCCGCCGCCCTCGGGCACCGGGCAGCGGATCGTCGGCGCCCAGTCGGGCCGGTGCATCGACGTGCCCAACGCGTCGCAGAGCAACGGCACGCGGGTGCAGCTGTACGACTGCAACGGGCAGAGCAACCAGTCGTGGACGCTCACCTCGAGCCGGCAGCTGACCGTTTACGGCTCGCGGTGCCTGGACGCGGCCGGCTCGGGCAACGGCTCGGCCGTGCAGATCTACAGCTGCAACGGGCAGGCCAACCAGCAGTGGAACGTCAACAGCAACGGCACCATCACCGGTGTCCAGTCCGGACGCTGCCTGGACGTGTGGGGCACCGGCAACGGCCAGCAGGTGCAGATCTACGACTGCAACGGGCAGGCCAACCAGCGGTTCAGCCTGAGCTGACCCCTCGAGCGGCGCGGCGGCTGCGGCCGCCGCGCCACCATGAGCGGAAGGTTGTCCATGGCGATCGCCGAACGCGCCGTCTCGCCGATCGGTGACGGCGGATTCGACAGCCCGATGATCCGCAATCCCGTCCTGCCCGGGTTCCACCCCGACCCGTCGATAGTGCGGGTGGGATCCGACTACTACATCGCCACGTCCACGTTCGAGTGGTACCCCGGCGTGCGCCTGCACCACTCGACCGACCTGGTGCGGTGGCGGTCGCTCGGCGGCGCGCTGACCGAGCGGCGGCTGCTCGACCTGACCGGGACGGCCGACTCCGGCGGCATCTGGGCGCCCAACCTGACGTACGCCAACGGGCTCTTCCACCTTCTCTACACCGACGTGTCGACGTTCGCGGGCGGCTACTGGGACCCGCAGAACTACCTGACCACCGCGGAACGCATCACCGGCCCCTGGTCCGACCCGGTGGTCCTGCACGGCCGGGGGTTCGACGCGTCGCTGTTCCACGACGAGGACGGCACCACCTGGATGCTGTCTATGCGGGCGGACTGGCGACCGGGCCGCAACCGCTTCGGCGGCATCGAGATCCAGCGGTACGACCCCGGCGAGCGCCGGCTGGCCGGGCCGGCCCGGCTCATCTTCGAGGGCACCGGCGCCGGGCTCACCGAGGCGCCCGTCGTCCATCGCAAGGACGGCTGGTACTACCTGTTCACCGCGGAGGGCGGCACGAGCTGGGCGCATCAGGTCACCGTGGCCCGCTCCCGGACCCTTTTCGGCGGCTACGAGGTGGACCCCGGCGGCCCGCTGCTGACCTCGGCCGGGCGTCCGGAACTGGCGCTGCAGAAGGCCGGCCACGGCAGCCTCGTGCGCACCCCGGCCGGCGAGTGGTACCTGGCGCACCTGGTCGCGCGGCCCTACACGCCGTACGGCCGGTGTGTGCTCGGACGGGAGACCGCCCTGCAGCCGGTGGAGTGGGCGACCGGCGCCTGGCCCCGCATCCGCGACGGCGTGCCGGCCGAAGTGGTCCCGGCGCCCGCCGGCACCCCCGCGGCGGCCGGACGGCAACCCTCCGCGCAGCTCGACGACGACCACTTCGACGACCCGGTGCTCGGGCCCGACTGGTCGACGCTGCGCCGCCCGGCCACGCCGGACTGGCTCGATCTGTCGGCCCGTCCGTCGCACCTGCGGATCCGGGGCGGCCAGTCCCCGATGGCCCGGCACCGGCCGAGCCTGGTGGCCCGCCGGGTGACGGCCCGCCGCTGCACCTTCGAGGCGACATGCGAGTTCGAGCCCCGCAGCTACCGACAGCTCGCCGGGGTCACCGCGTACTACAACACCCGCAACTGGTACTACCTGCACGTGACCGCCGACGACGACGGCACGCCGGTGCTCGACGTGCTGTGCTGCGACAGCGGCCGGGTCACGACGGCCCCGGGCCTGCGGACGCCCCTGCGTGGCGTGCGCCGGGTGGGCCTGCGCGTCAGGCTCGACGGCCCGGTCCTGACCTTCGCCTGCACCACGGACCCGGACGGGGAAGCGGTGTGGCACGACCTCGGCCGCGCCTTCGACG
The DNA here is from genome assembly GCF_051386375.1 of Actinoplanes sp. URMC 104. Taxonomy (NCBI): domain Bacteria; kingdom Bacillati; phylum Actinomycetota; class Actinomycetes; order Micromonosporales; family Micromonosporaceae; genus Actinoplanes; species Actinoplanes sp. URMC 104. Next base: position 1,515,122 of record NZ_JBPQTO010000011.1, read on the forward strand.
CCACCACCCTGTCCGACGAGTACGCCGCGACGATCGTCCCGGGTGAGCCCGAGGCGTGGGGCTTCACCGGCGCCTTCGTCGGGCTCTGGGTGCAGGATCTCGGCGCCGAAGGCGGCTACGCCGACTTCGACCAGGCCGCCTACCGTGCGGGCTGACTCACAGCGCGCCGCTCACGGTGACGAACGAGTGGACCGGCAGGTGTACCCGCAGCGTGCCGCCGGCCACGGACACCCCGTCGTACGGGCGCGGGGTCACCACCGACGGGGACTCCGGCGTGTTGTGGTCGGTCGGAGCGCCGGACGTCAGGATCTGCGCCTCGAGACCTCCGACGACGCCGCCGCGCAGGTCGATCTCCAGGTCGGCGGCGGAGACGGCGTCGAGGTTGGACAGCGAGACGAGCAGCCGGCCGTCCTTGCGGCTGGCCGAGAGGGAGACCGTCGTCAGCGTCGCGTCGCCGACCCGGCGCGACGGCAGCGGGGCCCGCACGTCGACCCGCAGCGCCGTCGCGTCCTGATGGCCGCGGTTCATCCGGAAGACGTGATACGTGGGCGTGCGGACCAGCGCGCCCGTCTGCGGGTCGGTGAGGAGCATCGCCTGCAGCACGTTCACCGTCTGCGCGATGTTGGCCATCACGAGGCGGCCGGCGAACCGGTGGAAGACGTCGAAATGCACGCTCGCCACGAGCGCGTCGCGCACGGTGTTCTGCTGGTACAGGAAGCCGGGGTTGGTGCCGGGCTCCACGTCGAACCAGGTGCCCCACTCGTCCAGGACCAGTCCGACGCTGCGGCCCGGGTCGTAGCAGTCCATGACCGCCGCGTGCCCGGCCAGGATCTCCTCGATGCGGGCGGCGGCGACCATCGTCCGGTAGTACTCGTCGGTGTCGAAGTCCGTGGCCGAGCCCTTCTCCTCCCACGTCGGGCCGGTGAGCGTGTAGTAGTGGACCGACAGGGCCTCGTAGCCGGTGCTGCGCACGTGCCGGCAGCCGAGGTGCCCGACCTGTTTCATCAGCGTCTCGGTCCAGGCGTAGTCGGCGCTGTTGGCGCCCGCGGCGATCTTGTAGAGCTTGTTGTCGCCGTAGTCGCGGCAGTAGGTGCCGTACCGGCGGGCCTCCTGCGCGTAGTGCTCGGCGGTCATGTTGCCGCCGCACCCCCACGCCTCGTTGCCCAGGCCCCAGAACCGCACCGGCCACGGCTCGTCGCGGCCGTTCGCCTTGCGCAGCCGGGCCATCGGCGAGTCACCGTCGCGGGTCAGGTACTCGACCCATTCGCTCATCTCCCGCACGGTTCCGGAGCCCACGTTGCCGCTGATGTACGGCTCGGCGCCCAGCAGTTCGCACAGCGCCATGAACTCGTGGGTGCCGAAGTGGTTGTTCTCCTCGACCCCGCCCCAGTGGGTGTTGACCATGACGGGCCGCTCGTCCTTGGGCCCGATGCCGTCGCGCCAGTGGTATTCGTCGGCGAAGCACCCACCCGGCCATCGCAGGTTCGGGATGTTCAGCTCCCGCAACGCTTCGACGACATCGAGGCGAATGCCGTCCGCGTGCCGAACACCGGCGTCCTCGCCGACGTAGAACCCGCCGTAGACGCAGCGGCCCAGATGCTCGGCGAAGTGCCCATAGAGATGCCGGCTGATCCGCGGGCCGTCCAGGTCCACATTGATGACTGCTTCGACGTTCATCCGGCGCCTTTCCCGGTTGCCTCACGATGCCGCGCGGATCCGGCACCCGCGAGCCCTTGCCCCACCCTCCGGCCCGGGCACCTCCGCTGCAAGTTCCGGGCCGAACCGAAACGTTTCATCTGCAATGTTCGCCGACATGGCGCGGTTGCACGTTAACAACACTTCCATCTCGGGCTTAACAACATCTTGACATGCACGTTGATCACTTCATAGCTTGACTTCACATTCCGGAAACACTCCGAAACTTTCGGTTCCGAGAGGTGAACTCCGTGGCACCTAAGAGATTCTGCGTCGTGGCCACTGTGGTGGCGTTGAGCGCCATGGGGCTGACCGCCTGCGGCGGCGGCGACGATGACGGCGGTTCGGACTCGGGCGGCAACGTCTCGATGACCCTCTGGCACAACTCCACGACCGGCCCGGGCAAGGCGTTCTGGGACAAGACCGCGGCCGACTTCCACACCGCGCATCCGAACGTCACCATCAAGGTCCAGTCGGTCCAGAACGAGGATCTGGACGGCAAACTGCAGACCTCGCTGAACTCCGGCTCCGCACCGGACCTCTTCCTGCAGCGCGGCGGCGGCAAGATGGCCGCGATGGTCGAGGCTGGTCAGCTCAAGGACATCACCGACGACATCACCGCCGAGACCAAGCAGGCGGTGGGCGACGCCGCCCTGGGGACCGGGCAGGTCGACGGCAAGACGTACGCCGTGCCGGTCTCGATCCTCCCCGGCGGGTTCTGGTACAGCAAGGACATCTTCAAGAAGGCCGGTGTGACTGCCACGCCGACCACCATGGAGGAGCTCAGCGCCGCGGCGACCAAGCTCAAGGCCAACGGGACGCCGATCGCACTCGGCGCCAAGGACGCCTGGCCGGCCGCCCACTGGTTCTACTTCTTCGCGCTGCGCAACTGCAGCAAGGACTCGCTCGACGCCGCGGCCAAGGACAAGAACTTCTCCGACCCCTGCTGGACGAAGGCGGGCGAGGACCTCAAGGCCTTCGCCGACACCCAGCCGTTCAACCAGGGCTTCCTCACCACCTCGGCCCAGCAGGGCGCGGGCAGCTCGGCCGGCCTGATCGCCAACTACAAGGCGGGCATGGAACTGATGGGCTCGTGGGACCCGGGCGTCATCGCCGGCCTGACGAAGGACAAGAAGCCGCTGCCGGACCTCGGCTTCTTCCCCTTCCCCGCGGTGTCCGGCGGCCAGGGCGATCCGGCCGCGATCATGGGCGGCGCGGACGGCTACTCCTGCTCCGCGCAGGCCCCCAAGGAGTGCGCCGACTTCCTCAACTACATCGTCACCAAGCCCGTCCAGGAGGAGTACTACAAGGCCTTCAACTCACTGCCCATCAACAAGGACGCCCAGGGCGCGGTCACCGAGGACTACCTGAAGGCCGTCCTCGACGCCTACAACAAGGCGCCGTACGTCTCGCAGTGGCTCGACACGGTTTACGGCCAGAACGTGGGCAACGCTCTCAACGTCGGCGTCGTGAACCTGCTGGCCGGCAAGGGCGACGTCGCCGGAATCATCAAGGCCGTGAACGACGCCGCCAAGAAGGGCTGAGCAAGCGTGGCGGTCACTCACGACGCGCCCGGCGGCCGGGTACGCGAGGGAGGCGGCGCATCCGTGGCGCCTCCCCCGCGCCCTCGCCGGCGCGGCATCGGCTGGGCGCAGCGCCTCGAGATCGCGGCGCTGTCCGGCCCGGCGATCCTGATGTTCGTCGGCTTCGTGATCTTCCCGGTGGTGATGGCCGCGTACTACGGCTTCTACCGGTGGAAGGGATACGGCAAGCCGACGAACTTCGTCGGGCTCGACAACTACGTGACCATCCTGCAGGACAGCGGGTTCCACCAGGCGCTGTGGCACAACGGGCAGATCGTCGTGCTCTCGCTGGTCCTGCAGGGCCCGGTCGCCGTGGGGCTCGCCCTGCTGCTCAACCGCAAGATGCGCGGTCAGTCCGTCATCCGGGTGCTCATCTTCGTCCCGTACGTGATCTCCGAAGTCATCACCGGGACGGCCTGGGCGCTCATGCTGCAGACCAACGGCGCGGTGAACGACGTGCTGCGGTCGATCGGCCTGGGCGGGCTGGCCGAGGACTGGCTCGCCAACCCGCGGCTCGCCATCTGGTCGCTGATGCTGATCCTGGTCTGGAAGTACGTCGGATTCGCCGTCATCCTGTTCCTGGCCGGCATGCAGAACATCCCGGACGAGCTGTCCGAGGCGGCAGCGGTCGACGGCGCCTCGTTCTGGCAGACCCAGCGGCACATCACGCTGCCGCTGCTCGGGCCCACCATCCGCATCTGGGCGTTCCTGTCGATCATCGGCTCGCTGCAGCTGTTCGACCTCGTCTACATCGTGTGGGGCCAGTACGTCGCCTCGACCGCCGGCACCTCCACCATGGCGACGTACATGGTCACCGAGGGCCGCAACGCCGCGAACTACGGCTACGGCAACGCCGTGGCGGTCGTGCTGTTCGCCATTTCCCTGATCATCGCGCTGGTCTACCAGCGATTCGTGTTGCGCCGCGACACCGAGGGCGCGCTCACCGGAGGGCAGTAGGAATGTCCACGACGACGCGCTCCGGGCGCGGCCTGCTCATCTACTTCGCCGCGCTGCTGCTGATCGGCCTCATGCTCGGCCCGGTCGTCTACATCATCATCGGCGGCTTCCGGACCAACTCCCAGATCACCGTCGCCCCCGCCGGCCTGCCCGACCCATGGGTGGCCGCCAACTACACCGAAGTGCTGACCGGCGACACCTTCTGGCGCCAGGTCCGCAACTCGACGATCGCTGCGGTCGTCACCACCATCGGTGTCGTGACGCTGGGCGTCATGGCCAGTTACGTGCTCGCCCGCTACAAGTTCCGCGGTCGCGGCGCGATGTACGCGCTGTTCGCCGCCGGGCTGATGTTCCCGGTCACGGTCGCCATCACGCCGCTCTACATCCTGGTGAAGAACCTGGGCCTGGTGAACACGCTGCCCGGCGTGATCCTGCCGCAGATCGCCTTCGGCCTGCCCACGACGATCATCATCCTGGTGCCTTTCCTGCGGGCCATCCCCAAGGAGATCGAGGAGGCCGCCGCCATCGACCGCTGCAGCCGGCTCGGCTTCTTCTGGCGGATGGTGCTGCCGCTGTCGGTGCCCGGACTCATCACCACCGGCATCCTGGCCTTCATCAACAGCTGGAACAGCTATCTGCTGCCGCTGTTCATCCTCAACGACCAGGAAACGTTCACCCTGCCGCTGGGCGTGCAGGCGTTCGCGTCGCAGTACTCGGTCGACACGGCGAAGGTGCTCGCCTTCACATCGTTGTCGATGATTCCGGCGCTGGTCTTCTTCAGCCTGTTCGAACGCCGGATCGTCGGCGGGCTCACCGGAGCGGTCAAGGGGTGAGCGCCCAGTTGGCGGACGTGACCGCGGTACTGCTGAACTGACGGACGCGGATAACGCTTTTTCCCCTTCGCCTCGCGTCGCGGGGCAAAGTCTGCCGGTTCGGCCACATCTCCTTAGCGCAGCTTTAAGAGCCGGGGCCGGCCCCGTCACCAGCGGTTACGGTGGCGGGGCCGGCCCCGGCTTGACTGGTCACGGCCGATCTCTTAAGACTGTTGTTCATTACCCCCTCCCCCCGAGGATCCCCGAATGCGTAAATCCAGGTTCTTCGTCGCCGCGGCCGTCGTCGCGGTGGCACTCGGCGCCGGTCTGACCGTCGCCTCCCGGAGCGACACCGCCGAGGCGGCCGTGGTCTGGAACGAGGACTTCAACGGCGCGGCCGGCACCGGCGTCGACACGTCCAAGTGGAACTTCGACACCGGCGGCAGCGGCTTCGGCAACCAGGAGCTGCAGTACTACACCAGCGGCACGAGCAACGTCGCCATGGACGGCCAGGGTCACCTGGTCATCACGGCCCGCAAGGGCAGCGGCGGGCACAACGACTGTTGGAACGGCACCTGTCAGTTCACCTCCGGCCGCATCCAGACCGCCGGCAAGTTCACCCAGCAGTACGGGCATGTCGAGGCCCGCATCCAGGTGCCCAACGGCTCCGGCCTCTGGCCCGCCTTCTGGATGCTCGGCGGCGGCAACTGGCCCACCGACGGCGAGATCGACATCATGGAGGTCGTCGGCCGCGACCCCAACAACCTGTTCGGCACGCTGCACGGCCCCGGCTACTCCGGCGGCAACTCGTACGGCGGCACTCTCAACACCGGCACGCCGTGGTACCAGGCCTTCCACAACTACGCGGTGGACTGGTCGCCCAACCTGATCGTCTGGACCGTGGACGGCCGGGAGTACTTCCGGGCCACGCCGGCCTCGCTCGCGGCGGCCAAGGGCGGCGCGCGCTGGGTGTACGACCACCCGTTCTTCATCATCCTCAACCTCGCGGTCGGCGGTAACTTCGGCCAGGGCAACCCGGCGAGCCTGCCCGCCGAGAGCAAGATGCTGGTCGACTACGTGCACGTCAGCACCTCGGCCTCCACGCCGACGCAGCCGCCGGCCACGACCCAGCCGCCGGCCACCGCCGGCACCGCGCTCAAGTCGAGCCTGAGCGGCCGCTGCATCGACATCCCCGGCGCCAACCCGGTGGACGGCGCCCGCCTGCAGACGTACGACTGCAACGGCACCGCCGCGCAGAAGTGGGCGGCGAACGGCGACGGCACGCTCCGCGCCCTCGGCAAGTGCATGGACCCGGCCGGCGGCGCCCTCACCAACGGCACGCCGATCCAGCTGGTCACCTGCAACGGCAACCCGGTGCAGCGGTTCACCCTGTCGGCCGCGGGCGACCTGGTGAACGTCTCCGCCAACAAGTGCGTCGACGTCAAGGACCGCAACACCGCCAACGGCGCCCAGCTCCAGCTGTGGGACTGCGCCGGCACCCCCAACCAGAAGTGGACGCGCGCCTGACGCGCTGAACCACCGGAACGCCGGCAGCCCTCAGGGTTGCCGGCGTTTCGCCGTGTCGGAGGCAATCGCAACCCGGCACGATTAACCGGTTAAGAGGCGCCTTCCCGTGGGCATCCATGTACGCATGTCGATCGCTTACGAGGATGTGAAGAATTGCCCAGCCCGGATCACGCTCGACGCGGGTCAGCTCGCTTTCTTCAATGAGCTGCCGACAGACGCGCCGAGCGTGCAGTCCGAACTGCGCTGCGAGCTCGAACTGGGTCACGAGGGCTCACACGCCGCGCTCGGCCAGCACGTCGAGACGACGACGTGGTGGATCCAATGGACGCTGAGCGCCTCCGAGATCAACCCCTACACCTGGTGCCCGGCGTCGAGCACGCCGCACGTCGCCCACCGCGACGACCGGGACTGCGCGCTGTTCGACGGCCATCCCGGCAAGCACCTGTCCGGCCGGCAGGCCTGGCAGGAGGAGGCGGCCTGAAGCGGTTCAGGCCCGGAGCAGCTCGCGCATCACGCCGGTGCCTGCTCCTCACCGGGCGTGGGTCTGCTCCCGCCAGGCGTCGGTGATCCGGTCGAGGGCGTCGTGGTCGAGGCTCATCCCGGTGAAGTTGGCAAGCGTACTCATCGGCATCGTGCCGATCACGTCGACCAGCTCGTCGTCGAGGACCGCGGCCGGCTGGCCGTTCTTGACCTCGCTCTCGACCAGCTGCCTGCCGAGCGGGTCGTTCATCCACTCCTGCAGGGTGGAGTCGCGGTCGAGCGGCGCGGCGAGGCTGGGCGCCTCGACGGTGACGGTCTCGGTCAGGGGCAGGTCCCGCGAGTGCGGACCGACGGCGATCGTGAAGTCGCCCGCCTCGACCACCCAGTCGTGGTGCCGCGTCGACCAGAACGCGAAGGCCCGCTGGTCCAGCTCGATCGTCACCTGGCGGGACCCGCCCGCGGGCACGCTCACCTTGGCGAAACCCTTCAGTTCCCGTACCGGGCGAGCGACGCTCGACTGCACGTCCTGGACGTACACCTGCACCACCTCGGCGCCGTCGAGGGCGCCCGTGTTGGTGACGGTCACCGTGACGGTGGCCCCGAGGTCTCCCCCGGCGACCGAGCCGCGGGTCGCCACCCGCAGCCCGGACAGCTCGAAGCTGGTGTAGGACAACCCGTAGCCGAACGGGAACGCGACGTCCTGGTGGCACTTGTCGTAGCCGCGGTAGCCGATGAACACGCCTTCGCCGTACCGCACCACCTGCGGGTCGCCGGGGAAGTTGAGGTACGACGAGTTGTCCTCCAGGCGGTGCGGGACGGTCTCGGCGAGCCGGCCGGAGGGGTTGACGGCGCCGGTCAGCACGTCGGCGATCGCGCCGCCCGCGGCCTGCCCGCCGAGCCACGCCTCGACCAGCGCCCGGGCGTGCGGCGTGACGTCGCCGAGGACCACCGTCGACCCGTTGACCAGCACCACGACGACGTCGGGGTTGACCGCCGCGACCGCCCGCAGTGCGCTCAGCTGGTTGGCCGGCAGGTCGAGGTGGGTGCGGTCGAAGCCCTCGGACTCGTCGGCGGCCGGCAGCCCGATCACCATGACGACGGTGTCCGCCGCGCCGGCCACCCGTTCGGCCTCGGCGCGCAGGGCGCTGTCGTCGGCGGTGGAACCGATGCCGTACCCGGCCGCGAACGGCACCTCGCCGTGGACGGCGCGCAGCTCGTCGAGCAGCGCGTCGACGCGGGTGGGGTTGACCTGGGACGAGCCGGTGCCCTGGAAGCGCGGCGTACGGGCGAACTCCCCGACGACCGCGATCCGCGCGTCGGCGGCCAGCGGCAGGACACCGTCGTTGCGGAGCAGGACGATCGACTCGCCGGCCGCCTCGCGGGCCAGGGCGTGGTGCTCGTCGGCGTCGAACGACTCGTCCAGCTCGAGCACGGGCATGCCCTTGGCGACCAGCTCCAGCACCGTACGGACCCGGGCGTCGAGCACCTCGGCGGGCACCTTGCCGGCCTCGACCGCCGCGACGACGGCCTGCGGGCTGCGGCCGAGCGCGGGGGGCATCTCGAGGTCCAGCCCGGCCAGCAGCGCGGCGACGCGGTGGTAGACCGCACCCCAGTCGGACACGACGAGGCCGGAGTATCCCCACTCCTCGCGCAGCACGGTGGTGAGCAGCCAGGTGTTCTCCGAGCACGACGTGCCGTTCACCTTGTTGTACGCGCACATCACGGTCCACGGCTGGGTGGCCTTGACGACGCGCTCGAAGGCGGGCAGATAGATCTCGCGCAGCGTGCGCTCGTCGGCGCGGACGTCGACGCGCAGCCGGTCGGTCTCCTGGTTGTTGGCGGCGTAGTGCTTCACCGAGGTGCCGACGCCGCGGGACTGGATGCCGTCGACGATGCCGACGGCCAGCTCGCCGGCGAGGAACGGGTCCTCGGAGAAGTACTCGAAGTTCCGGCCGCACAGCGGCGAGCGTTTCATGTTGATGCCGGGGCCGAGGATCACCGACAGGTTGATCGCCCGGGCCTCCTGCGCCAGCGCCTGCCCGATGCGGCGCAGCAGGTCCGGGTTCCAGGCGGAGGCGATCGCCGAGGCGGTGGGGAAGCAGGTCGCCGGGACCGAGCCGCCCAGGCCGACGTGGTCGCCCTCCCCCGGCTGGGCGCGCAGGCCGTGCGGCCCGTCGGACACCATGACCCGCGGGATGCCGAGCCGCTGCACCGGCGTGGTGTACCAGAACGAGGAACCGCTGGTGAGCGCGGCCTTCTCCGGCAGGGTCAGCTCGCCGAGCAGGCGGTCGACGTCGAGCATCGGGTCATCTCACCTTCTTGATGGGCAGCACGACCAGCGCGCCGACGAGCGCGGCGGCGCCGGCGGTGTAGAGCAGCAGCGTGTAGTTCTGGTTGTTCGCGCTGGAGACCGCGAGCAGGACCGCGCCGATCGCCGGGGCCACGGTCTGCGGCAGGGCGTTGGCCATGTTGAACACGCCGAGGTCCTTGCCGGAGTCGTCCGGGTTGGGCAGCACGTCGACGACCAGGGCCAGGTCCACGCCCACGTAGATGCCGAACGCCAGCCCCATCAGCGCCTCGACGAAGTAGAACTGGCTCACCGTCGTCACGTGCGCCAGCAGGACCGTGCCGAGGCCGAACAGCAGGGTGGATCCGGCCACCAGGAACTTCCGCCGGCCGGTACGGTCGGAGATCTTCCCGGCGACCCAGCCCGACGCGAGCAGGGCGATCGTGTAGACGAGCACGCCGATGGTCACCGCGGCGGGCGCGTCGTCCTCGGCAGCCCGACCCGGTCCTCCAGGAAGAACAGCCGGAAGGTGGTGAACATGAAGGTGGCCAGGGTGATGAGGAACCGCGACCACCAGGCCAGCGCGAAGTCGGGATGCCGGCGCGGGCTGACCCAGAACGTCGTGACCCACTCCCGCAGGTCCATCCGGGGCGGGCGGCCCGGCAGCCGCTGGTCGGGCAGGACGACGGCGAACAGCAGCATCGCGCCGACGGCGACCGCGGCCGGCACCACGAACATGATGACCATCTGATCCTGGAAGATCTGCGCGACGTACGTGCCGCCGAGGATGCCGACGTTCTGGGCGATGCCGATGAGGGCGGCCACGCTGCCGCGCTGGAACCTCGGCACCTGGTCGGCGATCGTGGCGATGAACGGCGCGAGGGTGGCGTTCGCGCCCAGCTGGGCCAGGCACCAGCCGGCGGTGACGGTCGGGACGTTCTGCCCCAGCGCCATGATCAGGAACGCGAGGGTCATGACCACGGTGCCGCCGACGATCCAGGGCCGGCGCCGGCCCAGGCGCGAGGTGGTGCGGTCGGAGAACCGTCCGAACAGCACGTTGCCGATCACCGCGAACAGGGCGCCGAAGCCCGCCACCGTGCCCAGCGCGGACGTCCGCTGAGCCTCCGGGACGATGTCCTGCACCTTGATCCCGATGCCGACGATCGCCGGTCCGAGCAGCGCGATGAAGAAGATCAGCTGAGCGAACACCAGCGCCGCGACGTATCTCGGGGTCACCGCCCTCGTCGGCTCGGCGAACCAGTGGTGCTCGTGCGGGTCCGTGACGTCGAGCCCGACGGCCGCCTCATCGCCGGGCGGCAGGTCCCCGTACGGACTGGCGGTTCCACTCATCGTCGACCTCCTCGACGGTCCGGATCCGAGGGCCCGTCGCCTGCTGAATCGATTCGTGGGTCCGGGCGGCCCTCCCTCCGCTGTCTACCGCCGCCGCTCGAAGGTCACCCTCCGGGAGCGCCGATTCGGACGATTTGTGACTTGTAGCCTTCAGTAGTGAAGGCGTGACGGAGTGCGGCCCGGCCGCCGGGTGACGGGACGCTCCGGTGGCTCATCAACGCGGTGGATGAGTGCTCCGGATCAGCGTCGGCAGGTAGGCGGCCGAGAAGATCTGGTCGAGCCCGAACTGGACCGCTCCCACCACCCCGGCGACCTCCTCGTCGACCACGGAGAGCTCGATCCGCAGGTTCTCGGTGGCGGCCGGCAGGGCGTGGCGGTAGGTCTGCCTCCGGAGGGCGCTCAGCACGTGCACGCCCGCGCGGGCCATGCCGCCGCCGACCACCACCAGGTCGGGGTTGTACGCGTTGACCAGCGTGGCCAGGCCGTCGCCGATCACCGTGGCGACCCGGTTCAGCAGCGCCCGGGCGCCCGGGTCGCCGTCGTCCGCGGCGCGGGAGATGTCGACCGGCCTGATCGTGCCCGTGCTCGCCAGCACCGCGGCCAGTGCGGTGCTCTGCCCGTTCGCGGCGAGCTCCCGTCCGGCGCGGGACAGGGCCGCGCCGCCGGCGACGGCGTCGAGGCAGCCCCGGTTGCCGCACCGGCACACTTCCTCCTCCGCGCCCGGGACGGCCACGTGGCCGATGGCTCCCGCCAGCCCGCGCGCCCCCCGGTAGAGGCGGCCGTCCATCACGACAGCCGCACCGATGCTGGCGCCGCCGCCGAGGTAGAGCATGTGCTGCGAGCGGCCGGCCGCCGGGTTGGACCGGCGTTCGCCCAGGGCCAGCAGGTTGACCCGGTCGTCCATCCACACCGGGGCCGACCACAGCGAGGCGAACCGGTTCTGGATCGGATGGCCGTTCCACTCCCGCATCGTCGGGACCGCGACCTGGCCGCCGTCGAAGCTGACCGGCTCCGGCATGCCCACTGCCACGGAGAGCAGGCGCTCGCGGGCTCCCGCCTGCTCGACCAGGGCGTCGCCGATCTTCTCGACCTGAGCCAGGACCGCGTCGGCGCCGGCGCCCACGTCGATGTGCTCGTGCCTCGACTCCTGCAGGGTTCCGGCCAGGTCGGCGAGGCCGATCGTCAGCTCGTTGGGGGCGATGTCGACGGCCAGCACGAAGCCCGCCTCGGCCCGCAGCCGCAACCGCCGGGGCGCCCGCCCGCCGGTCGACCGGCCCAGTCCGTCGGAGGCGAGCAGGCCGGCCTTCTCCAGCTCGGCGACCCGGCTCGCGATGATGCTGCGGCCCAGATCTCCGCGGTCGACGAGCTCGGGCTGGGTGATGCCCTCCTCGGTGCGGACGGCGTCCAGCACGGCGGCCATCCCGGTGAAGCGCTCGTTCGCCATGAGGAAAGTGTCCTGCATGCCCGGCCGGAGGCGGCGCGCCAGGCCCGGCCGTACGACTGATGCCCGGCATAAGCCGCGCCGATAGCCTGACGTCGTGAGCCTGGCCAGCCTCGATCTCAACCTGCTGGTGGCGCTGGACGCGCTGCTGCAGCAGCGCAGCGTCACCCGGGCCGCCGCGCAGATGGGGCTGAGCCAGCCGGCCCTGTCGGCCTCGCTCGCCCGGCTGCGCCGGCACTTCGGCGACCAGCTGCTCACCCGGGTCGGCAACGAGTACCGGCTCACCCCGCTCGCTGTGCAGCTCAAGGACCGCGCCCGCATCGCGCTGTCCGGCGTCGAACGGGTCTTCACGGTGCAGCCCGACTTCGACCCGCGCTCGGCGAACCGCGAGTTCTCCCTGCTCGTCAGCGACTACATGGTCGCGGTCCTGGGCGACACCCTGGCCCGGATCCTCGCCGAGGAGGCGCCGCGCAGCCGGCTGCGCTACCTGAGCAACACGCCCGAGCGCGTCGACCGCGCCGAGCAGGTGCTCACCAGCAACGACCTGCTGGTGATGCCGCACGGCTTCGTCACCGACCTGTCGCACCGCGACCTCTACAGCGACGACTGGGTGTGCGTGGTGTCCGCGGACAACACCGCGGTCGGCGCGACGCTGACCGTCGAGCAACTCGAGTCGCTGCCCTGGGTCGTCACCTTCCACGGCCCCACGGCGTCCACCCCGGCCGGCCGGCAGATGCGCATGCTCGGCATCGAACCGCACATCCAGGTCGTCACCGAGAGCTTCCTGACCGTGCCCAGCCTGGTGGCCGGCACCGATCGCGTCGGGTTGCTCCAGCGCCGCCTGGTCGACCTGCTGCCCCTCAACGCGGGCATCCGCGCGCTGCCGCCGCCCTTCGACGCGGCGCCGCTGATCGAGGCGATGTGGTGGCACCCGATGTACGACGCCGACCCCGCCCACCGCTACCTGCGCGGGGTCGTCGTGCGCGCCGTCCGACTCGCCGCCCCTTCTGCATAACAGCGGAGAAAGTACTCCGGGCCACTTCACAGCAGCTCCGGCACGCCCTTAACAGCGCTGTCATCGACTGGACTTATGTCTGGCATCAGCGTTCTCACGTTCGTCATCCATTGACTTCTTCCGCTCATCTGCAGAAGCTGGGTGCAGCCTCACGGCGGTGCCACTGCTCCGACACGGAGCGTGGTGTCAGCGGTTCCTCCTCCCGAGCCCGCCCCCGAGAAACCCGTCACGAAAGGCTCCGACATGACTCACCGAACCTCCGGACGCAGGCGCATCGGCGCCCTCGTGGCGGTGCCCCTCGCCGGGGTGCTGTCGCTCTCGGCCTGCTCCACCAGCGGCGACTCCGGCAGCGACGCGGCCGCGGGCTCGACCGGCTTCAGCTTCCTGTACCCCACCTCGACCACCACCGAGAGCCCGTACGAGACGCTGGCCAAGAAGTACACGCAGGAGACGGGCGTCAAGGTGGACACCCGCAAGCTGCCCAACGATAGCTACGGGACCTCGCTGCGCACCCAGCTGCAGGGCGGCAACGCGGCGGACCTGATGGTCGTCGCGCCCGGCCGCGGCCAGGAGTACGCGGTCCTGCCGCTGGCCGAGGCCGGTCTGCTGGAGCCGCTCAGCGCGGGCTCGACCAAGGTGGTGCCCGAGGCCTCCGCCGACCTCGTGGAGCTCGACGGCAAGACGTACGCCCAGCCCACCGACATCGTGCCGGTCGGCATGGCCTGGAACAGCGGCGCGGCCCAGCAGTCCGGCGCCCAGTTCCCGGCCGACACCGCCGCGCTGCTGAGCCTGTGCCAGAAACTCGCGAGCGACGGCAAGTCGTTGCTCGCCGTGGCCGGGTCCGCCCCGCCGAACGTCGGCCTGATGGCGATGTCGATGTCCGCCAGCCGGGTCTACGCGCAGACACCGGACTGGAACACCCAGCGCGCCGACGGCAAGGTCACCTTCGCCGGGGACGGGGGCTGGAAGGACGTCGTCACCACCATCGACCGGATGAACAAGGGCGGCTGCTTCCAGAAGGGCGCGGCCGGCGGCGGCTTCGACGCCATCACCCAGGGCCTGGCCCGCGGCACGTCGCTGGGCGCCTTCATCCCGGGCGGCGCGGCCACCGAGATCATGAACAACGCCAAGGGCGTCACCCTGGAGATCAGGGCCTTCCCGCCGGCGTCCGGTGGCAAGGAGTACCTGCTGGCCAGCCCCAACTACGCGATCTCGATCAACGCCAAGGCGGACGCCGCGAAGAAGCAGGCGGCGCAGGCCTTCCTGGAATGGCTCGCCGAGCCCGACAACGCGGCCGAGTTCACCAAGATCGAGGGCCAGGTGCCGATCACCGGCGTCGGGGGCGCACAGCTGGCTCCGCAGTACGCGCCGGTCAAGACGCTGCTCGCGGACGGCGACTACGCCCCGCTGCCCAACCTGTCCTGGCCCAACCCGTCGGTCTACGACGAGCTCGCGAAGGGCCTGCAGGGCCTGGTCGCGGGCAAGGGTGACGTCCAGTCCGTCCTCGAGTCCGCGGACAAGGCATGGGACAGCAAGTAGCCCCGCGCCCCCGCACCGACGTGCGGCCGGCCCCGCCCACGCCGGTGACGACGCCCCGGGGCCGCCGCAAATCCCTTATCGCGTACGGCCGGTGGTGGTGGGCCCTGCCGGCAGTGCTCATGGTGCTGCTCGTGCACTACGTGGCCACCGCCGGAGGCGCGTTCTACGCCTTCACGAACTGGACCGGCGTCGGCAGCTTCGACTTCATCGGCCTCGAGAACTTCCGCAAGATCCTCAACGACCCCACGCTGCTCGGCTCGCTGAAGAACACGCTGTTCCTGGCGTTCGGCTTCCTGATCCTGACCAACGTGCTGGGCCTGCTGCTGGCGCTGGCGCTCAACCGGACCCTGAAGACCCGGTACCTGCTGCGGGTGCTCATCTTCATGCCGGTCGTGCTCAGCCCGCTCGCGGTGTCGTACATCTGGAAGTTCATCTTCGACTTCAACGGGCCGATCAACCAGTTCCTGGGCTGGATCGGCCGCGAGGACTGGCAGCGGCCGTGGCTGGCCGAGCCCCGCCTGGCGCTGTGGGCCGTGCTCGTGGTCATGGTCTGGCAGACCACCGGCCTGGTGATGGTGATCTACCTGGCCGGGCTCGCCACGGTGCCGCCGGAGATCGAGGAGGCGGGCGCGCTCGACGGCGCCGGCACGTTCGGCCGGTTCCGGCACATCACCCTGCCTTCGATCCGCGCGTCCGTCGCCATCGCCGCCACGCTCATGCTGGTGCAGGGCCTGCGGGTCTTCGACCAGGTGATGGCGCTGACCGGCGGCGGGCCGGGCGGCGCGACCGAGACCCTGGCGACGCAGGTCTACAAGGAGACCTTCGCGCTGAGCAACTTCGGCTTCGGCGCGGCGCTCGCGCTCATGCTGACCGCCATCATCCTCGTGTTCTCCGCGCTGCAGCAGGCCGCCACGCGGGACCGGACGTAGGGAGAGCCCGATGTTCCGATACACCAAGGTCACGCTGCTGCGCGAGGCGCTGGTCTGGATCGCCGCGCTGATCGGGCTGATGCCGTTCTACTTCCTGGTCAGCACGGCGCTCAAGCCCGACGAGGACCTGCTGACCACGACGTCCTCGGCGCCGCCGAGCCGCCCGACGGTCGCCAACTTCACCGACGTGCTGACCTCGGGCGGGGACAACAACATCCTGTTCAGCCTGATCAACAGCGTCATGATCACGGCCGGCAGCATCCTCGGGCTCGTGGCGCTCGGCTCGCTGGCGGCGTACGTGCTGGCCCGCAGCACCCGCCGGTGGAGCTCGGTGACGTTCTACCTGTTCCTCATCGCGATCATCCTGCCCGCCCAGCTCGGCATCATCCCGCTCTACATCGGAGCGCGCACCATGGGCCTGGTCGGCACGCCCTGGGGCATGATCGTCCTGTACGTCGGCACGCTGATGCCGCTCGCGGTCTTTCTGTACGCCGGGTTCTTCCGCGCGCTGCCCCGGGACTTCGAGGAGGCCGCGGCGATCGACGGGGCCGGCCCGGGGCGCGTGTTCGCCCGGATCGTGCTGCCGCTCATGGCCCCGGCCACCGGAACCGTGGCGATCCTCACCGGACTGATCATCTGGAACGACTTCTTCACCGCGCTGATCTTCCTGGGCGGCTCGGACTACCAGACGCTGACCGTGTCGATGTACTACTACGTCGGCTCGCTCGTCTCGGCCTGGAACAAGATCTTCGCCATCGTGATCATCTCGATGGTGCCGATCCTCGGCTTCTACCTCTTCGCGCAGAAGAAGTTCATCCAGGGGTTCGCCGGCGGCGTCAAGTAGCCCTCCCGCATCACCGTTTCCGGCCCACCGCCCGGTGGGCCCGGCCGAACACACCCTGAAGGAGGTCGCGCCGTGGATCTCGGGACGACGACGTTCTCACTGACGCCGCTGTGGCGCTTCGGATCCTCGCCGGTCGAGGTGTTCGAGCAGATCGCTCGGGCCGGCTGCGGCCCGGCGATCGAGGTGATCGGGCACCAGACGTGGCGCGGCTTCCCCGGCCTCGATCCGGCCGACGAGCGGGACTGGCACGAGGCCGTCGACCGGCTGGGTCTGCGACCGGCCGCGCTCGGCGTCTACACCGACCTGTACCGGCACCCCGGCCGGGCGTTGACCGAGGACGAGGCGTACGACGAGCTCCTCCCTCAGCTGGAGACCGCCGCCCGCCTGGGATTCCCGGTCGTCCGGGCCACGCTCGGCATGACGCCCGGGCTGCTCCGGCGCGCGGTGGCCGCGGCCGAGAAGCACGACGTCGTGCTCACCTTAGAGATCCAGGGCACCACGGCGCCCGACGCGCCGGCCGTGCTCGACGTTCTCCGGACGGAGAGCGCACACCTGGGCTTCACGCTCGACTTCAGCCTGAGCACCCCGGAGCTTCCGGCCTCGCTGGGCACCGCACTGCTGCGCCTCGGCCTGCCCGGCGACGCGGTCGACGCCGTGTACCGGGCCCGGTTCCGCATGGGCGAGGCGCTCGGCATCGTCGCCGGCGATCCGATGGCGACGATGCTCGTGGCCGGCGTCCTCGGCCGTTGCGGCCGGACCCGGCCCGGCGACTGGGCCCACGTGTTGCCCGCCGTCCGGCACGCGCACGCCAAGTTCTGGGACCCGGACCTCTCCTCCATCGAGGAGCCGCACCGCGCCTGGATGTCGGCGCTGGCCGCCGCGGGGTACGACGGCGCGGTGGTCAGCGAGTGGGGCGGTCACGAGCTGCTCGACCGCGCGGACGCCGACCCCGTCGAGCTCACCCGGGCCCACCTCGGCCTGCTGCGCGAGCCGGCGGTGACGGCATGACGATGCACGAGGGCATGCTCCGCCCCGGCTGCCTGACCGTCCACGACGGCCGGACGCTCCTGGCGATCCACCTGCCGTGGTACCGCTCGCTGCCGTTGTCCTGCCTCGAGTCCGTCACCGTCGACGGCCGGGACTGCACGGCCGGCCTCGACCGCGCCGGGGACGGGATCTGGGACCTGCGCGACCCGCTGGTCGTCACGCTCACCGCTCCCCCGACCGGCCCGGAGCTCGAAGTCACCGTCGCCGTCCGCATCCCCTACATCCAGCAGGCGCCCGGCGTGCCGTTCGTGCAGCGCGCCACGGCCCGAACGAAAGCAGTGGTCCGATGACGACACACCGCCTCACCGTCGGCGACGCCGCGCCGCCCTTCGCGCTGCCCGCCACCGACGGCGCCACCGTGCGGCTGGATCCGGCCCGGCGCCCGGCCACCGTCGTGGTCTTCACCGCCAACGGATGCCCGTACGCCCGGGCCTGGCACGACCGGATCCAGGCCCTGGCGCGCGACTATCCGGACATTCTCCTGCTGCAGATCGTGAGCAACGACGACGCCGGTCACCCGCAGGACTCGGCCGGGGGATGGCGAAGCGGGTCGCGGACGGCGAGCTCGCCGGCCCGTTCCTGCACGACGCCACCCAGGCCGTGGCCCGGGCGTACGGCGCGACCGCGACGCCCGAGGTCTTCGTCGTCGACCGTTCCGGCACGGTCCGCTACCACGGCGCCCCCGACGGCGACTACGACGACCCGGCGCAGAACGCCCGCTGGGTGCGCGACGCGCTCGATGCGGTGCTCGCCGGCCGGGAGGTCGAACGGCCGATCACCTCGCCGGCCGGCTGCTCGCTCAAGTGGCGTGTCGAGCTGCTCTGGTGGGCCGGCTGCCCGTCGCACGACGAGGCCGCCGACCTGCTGCGCGGCGTGCTCGCCGACGCGGGCCGGGCCGACGTGCACGTCGTCGAGCGCGAGGTCCGTACGGCCGAGGACGGCTTCCCCGGCTCGCCGACCTTCCACGTCGGCGGCGCCGACCTGTTCGCCGACGGCAGCCCGCCCGCGCTGGGCTGCCGCGTCTACACCCGACCCGACGGCAGGCTCTCGCCGCTGCCCGGCCGCGACGACCTCGCCGTACGCCTGAAGCAAGCCCTCGCCCGGCCCTGGGACCTGCCGCACTGGGTCGACCACCGCAAAGGAAGGACCGTCGCATGACCATCAAGCGGGGCGTGAGCCTCTACTCGTTCCAGGAGGAGTACTTCCTGCGGACGCTGTCGCTGGAGGACTGCATCCGCGTCGCCGGCGAGATCGGCGCGCGCGGCATCGAGATCATCCCCGAGCAGTCGATCCCCGGCTTCCCGGAGCTCACCGACGAGTTCGTCGCCGACTGGTTCGCCTGGATGGACAAGTACGGCACCACGCCGGTGGCCACCGACCTGTTCCTCGACACCAAGCTGCACCCGGACCGCCGGCTGACCCTCGAGGAGCAGATCGCCTCGGTGCGCCGCGACATCGACATCGCCGTACGGCTCGGGGCGAAGGTCATCCGGGCCATCATCAACACCCCGCCGGAGGTCATGGAGGGCGCCGCGCCGTACGCCGAGGAGAAGGGCGTCCGGCTGCTGCTGGAGGTGCACGCGCCGTTCCACTACTCGCACCCGTGGATCCTGCAGCACCTGGAGGTCATGCACCGCACCGGATCGCCGGCGCTCGGACTGATGCCGGACATGGGCACCTTCGTCAAGCGCTTCCCGCGCGTGGTCAGCGAGCGCGCGCTGCGCGACGGCGCGAAGCCGGAACTGGTCGACCTCATCGTCAAGACCTACGACGACCACGGCGACACCCACGCGCTGATGGACATCGTGAACTACCGCGGCGGGGGGCCCGTCGACTTCGGACTCGCGCGGCAGGCG
The DNA here is from genome assembly GCF_051386375.1 of Actinoplanes sp. URMC 104. NCBI lineage: Bacteria > Bacillati > Actinomycetota > Actinomycetes > Micromonosporales > Micromonosporaceae > Actinoplanes > Actinoplanes sp. URMC 104. The sequence goes on from NZ_JBPQTO010000011.1 coordinate 1,534,484, forward strand.
ACCCACTACATCTGGTCCGAGCCCAAGGCGATGCTGCCGCACATGCCGCTCATCGGCCACATCCAGGCGAAGTTCTACGAGATGACCGGCGACGGCGACGAGTACTCCATCCCGTACGACGAGATCGTGCCCGTGCTCGCCGAGGGCGGCTTCGACGGCTACCTGTCCAGCGAGTACGAGGGCAACCGCCACATCCAGGACATCTATCCGGTGGACAGCGTCGAGCAGGTCCGCCGTCAGCACGCCATGTTCGCCCGCCTGCTCGGAGAGGAAGCCTGATGTTCGACAAGTACATCGTCTGCGAGGAGGGCTTCCGGGCCGCCGGCTCGGGCGGGGTGGTCGAGGTCCGCATGCCGTACTACCGGGGGCTCACGCTGTCCATGGTGGAGGCGGTCGACCTCGTGCTCGACGGCGAGCCGGTGCCGGCTTCGCGCACCACGTTCACGGTGCACGGCAACACGTACACCTTCGCCGAACTGCCCACCGTGACCGACGACCGCTGGGAGATGGGCGAGCGCGCCCAGCTGAGCTTCGACACCGGCGCACCGCTCGCGCCGGGCGAGCACGACGTCACCGTGGTCGTCCGGCTGCGGATCTCCTACATGCCTGTCCCGGGCGGTGGCCGCGACAGCAAGCGCCTCACGCTCGCCGCGTCATGAGCGCCGCGTACGACGTCGTGGTGGTCGGCTCCGGCCCGGTCGGCACCGCCGTGGCGCGGGAGCTGTCCGACCGGGCGCCGGCCCTGCGCGTGCTCGTCCTGGAGGCCGGGCCGGCCCTCGGCGCGGTGCCGGGCGGCCATGTGAAGAACATCGCCGACGCCGACGCCGCGCTGGCTGTGCTTCCCGCGGGGGCCCAACCGCCGCCCGGCGCCACCCCGGCGCGGCCCGGCACCGCGCTGATCGGCACCCCGGCCATGCCCAATGCGGCCGTCTCGACCAACGTCGGCGGCATGGGCGCGCACTGGACGGCCGCCTGCCCCCGGCCGGGCGACGACGAGCGGCCCGGCTTCCTCGACCCCGGTGTGCTCGACGACGCGCTCACCCGGGCCGAGGAGTTGCTGTCGGTCACCACGCACGCCTTCGACGGGGCGCCGCTGCGCGACACGGTGCTCGAGGTGCTGAGCGAGGTCTTCGACCGGCCCGGCCGGCGCCCGGTCGGGCCGATGCCGGTGGCCGTGGCGGTCTCCGGCGACGGCGACCTGCACTGGACCGGCCCCGCGGTGATCGCGGGCGACCTGTGGGAGCGGCCGAACGTCGTCCTGCGGGCGGGCACGCTCGCGCGGCGGATCCGGCTCGACGGCGACCGGGCCACCGGGGTCGAGGTCGTGGACGTCGCCTCCGGTGCGCGCAGCGTCGTCGAGGCGGGCGCGGTGGTCGTGGCCGCCGATGCCTTCCGGACGCCGCAGCTGCTCTGGGCCTCCGGCATCCGGCCGCGGGCGCTCGGCCGTTATCTCAACGACCAGCCGCAGGTGATGACCGCGGCCCTGCTGCACGCGACCGGACCGGTCGCGCCCGCGCCGAGGCCCTCCGGCCAGTCGGCCACCGCGCCGGGCGGCGGGCCGATCGTGCCGCTGTCCGGCGTGTCCTGGGTGCCCTACGCCGCCGACCGGCCGTTCCACGGCCAGGTCATGCAGATGGACGCCTCGCCGGTGCAGCTGGACCCCGGCGTCACCGTGCGGCCGGGCCAGGTCGTCGGGCTCGGCTGGTTCTGCCGCAAGGAGCTGTCCGCGGACGACCGGGTGTGGTTCGACGACGCCGACCCCGACGCGCACGGCATGCCGGCGATCCGGATCGACTACGCCCTGACCGAGGCGGACCAGGCAACCATCGCCGCGGCGGTCGAGGAGCTGCGCACCGCCGCCAAGGCGCTGGGCCGCCCGCTCGGCGAGCCGTTCGTGCTGCCCGCCGGCAGCTCGCTGCACTACCAGGGCACGACCCGGATGGGCCCGGCCGACGACGGCGCCAGTGTGTGCGACCCGACCGGCCGCGTCTGGGGCACGGCCAACGTCTACGTGGGCGGCAACAACGTCATCCCGACGGCCACCGCCTGCAACCCGACCTTGACCGCCGTCGCGCTGGGCGTGCTGACCGCCCGCGCGCTCGTCCCCCAGGAGGCTCCCGAGTGAAGGTCCTGATCGTCGGCAGCGGGCCGACCGGCGCCACGTACGCCCGCCGGCTGCTCGAGGCCCGGCCCGACGTCACCGTGCTGATGGTGGAGGCCGGTCCCGTCGTGTCCGACCCGCCGGGCACCAACGTCAAGAACATCCACGACCCGGACCGCCAGGCCCGGGCACGGCTGGCGTCGCAGGGCCGCCACACCGAGAGCGGCGTCTCCGGCATCCCCGGCGGCGTGGTCGTCGAGGGCACGGTCACCGCCCGCCAGGGCACCTTCCTCGTCGGTCGCGCCGCCGAGGGCTCCCCCGGCATGCCCGCCGCCGCGGCGTCGGCCTGCGTCGGCGGGCAGGGCGTGCACTGGACGTGTGCGACCCCCCGGCCGGTCGGCAGCGAGCGGATCGGCTTCCTCGACCCGGACGAGTGGGAGCAGCACATCACCGAGGCGGAGCGCCTGCTGCACACCACCAAGGCCGCGTTCGGCGACTCCCCGCAGGCGTCGGCGATCCTGGAGCTGCTCGGCAAGGAGTTCGCGCCCGACGGCCTCGCGGTCCGCCCGCTGCCCGTCGCGGCCGATCCCCGTCCCGACGGCACGCTGCGCTGGAGCGGCACCGACGTCGTCCTCGCGCCCGTGCTCGACGACTCCCGGTTCACGCTTCTTCCCGAGACCCTCTGCGTACGGATCCTGCGCGACGGCGAACACGACGGCGCCCGCGTGACCGGCGCGGTGCTGCGCGACCAGCGCACCGGCGCCGAGGAGGAGGTGCACGCCGACGCCGTGGTGGTCGCGGCGGACGCCCTGCGCACCCCGCAACTGCTGTGGGCGTCGGGCATCCGCCCCGCGGCGCTCGGCCGCTACCTGACCGAGCACCCGCTGCTGTTCGGCGTGGTCGCGCTCCGCCGGGACGCCGTGCCGCCGCGCGAAGGCACGGTGGCGCCGGTGGACCCCATCCGGGCCGTGGTGTCGATCGGCTTCGACGAGCAGAAGCATCCCTACCACGCACAGATCATGTTCAGCCCGATCTGCCCGGTCCCGCTGCCCGACGGCAGCCCCGCCAAGGACAACCCCGCCGGGTACGCCGGGATGGGCTGGGGCGTGCGCAAGTGGCCCCGCCCGGAGGACCGGCTGACCTTCGCCGACGACGAGCCCGACGAGAACGGCCTGCCCGGCATCCGCATCGCCTACGAGCTGACCGACCGCGAACGGGCCGAGCTCGAACGCGCCCGCGCCCACCAGGCCCGCGCCGCCGCCGCGCTCGGCTCCTTCGTGGACGGCATGCCCAAGGTGATGCCGGCCGGCAGCTCGCTGCACTACATGGGCACGGTCCGCATGGGCCCGGCCGACGACGGCACCAGCGTCTGCGATCCCGAGTCGCGCGTCTGGGGCGTGCCCGGCCTGGTGCTCGCCGGCAACGGGCTCATCCCCACCGCCAACTCCTGCAACCCGACCCTGACCAGCGTGGCCCTGGCCGTGCGCGGTGCCGCAGCGCTGGCCGCGGAGCTGACCGGCCGATGACCGCCGTCGTCGAGGCCGTCACCCGGCATCCGCGCGCGTTGCTCGCCATCGCGTGCGCGGCGCAGTTCGTGTGCGTGCTGGACGCCTCGATCGTCAACGTCGCGCTGCCGCCCCTGCAGCAGAGCCTCGCCCTGTCGGCGACCGGGCTGCAGTGGGTGGTCAGCAGCTACACGCTGACGTTCGCCGGCTTCCTGCTGCTCGGCGGCCGCGTCGGCGACCTGTGGGGACTCAAGCGGGCCTTCCTGGGCGGGCTGCTGGTGTTCTCGGTCGCGAGCCTGGTGTGCGGTCTCGCCGCCGAGGGCTGGCACCTCGTGGCGGCCCGGTTCGTGCAGGGCGTGGGCGCGGCGGTGCTGGTGCCCACGACGCTGACGCTGGTCACCAGGGGGCTGACCGAGCCGCGTACGAGGGCCAGGGCGCTCAGCCTGCTCACCGCCGCGGCGGCCGCGGGCGGCGCGTTCGGCGGCATCATCGGCGGCGTCCTGACCGGCCTGCTGAGCTGGCGGTGGGTCTTCTTCGTCAACGTGCCGCTGGGCGTCGTCCTGGTGGTGGCGGCCGCCTGGGCGATGACGTCGGCGGCGGCGCCGGCCGGGGGACGCCTGGACCTGCCCGGCTCGGCGACCGTGACCGTGGGCACCGCGGCCCTGGTCTCGGCCGTGATTCTGGCCGAGGAGCACGGCCCGCTGTCGGCCGGCGCGCTGGCATGCCTGACGCTGGCCGTCGCGGCGGCGCTGCTGTTCGTCCGCCTCGAGCGGCGGGCGCCGCAGCCGATCGTGCCGCTCTCGGTGTTCCGGATCCGCGCGGTGACTGCCGCCAACGGGCTCTCCGCGCTGGCCGGCGGCGTGCTGCCGGCCACCATGTTCTTCCTCAGCCTGCACCTGCAGCAGGAACTCGGGATGGACCCGCTGACCGCGGGGCTGGCCCTGACACCGGGTGCGCTCGGCATCGCGCTGGGCGCCCGGGCGGCGTCGCTCGGCATCGACCGGCTGGGGTCGCGGCGGCTGTTCGTGATCGGGTCGCTGGTCGCCGTGGCCGGGCTGGTCTGGATGTCGCGGATCGGGCCGGAGGGCAGCTACGGCTGGACCGTGCTGGGGCCGCTCGTGCTGGTGATGGCCGGTCTGGGCGCCTCCGGGCTGCCGCTGACGGTGACCGCCACCTCGGCGCTGCCTGCCGGACGGGCCGGGCTGGCGTCCGGGCTGCTCAACGCCTCGCGGCAGGTCGGCGGCGCGGTCGGGCTGGCCGTGCTCGTCGCCGTCGCCAGCGTGGCCGGGTCGACCGGCGCCGGGCTGCTGCTCGGCGCCGGGCTGCTTGCCGCCGCCTGTTTCCTGTCTTTCGCTCTCCCCGGAAGGAATCCGACATGACCTGGAACAAGTGGTCCTACATGGACCACTGGGTGACCGAGACGCCGCAGGGGCCGCAGCCCCCGTCGTTCAACCGCGCCCACATGGACCGCTACGTCAAGCAGCTGTCGGCGCTCGGCTTCAAGGGCTTCGACACGTTCTTCTTCTACCTGCCGATGCTCGCCGGCCTGTACGGGTCGGTGGCGGGCTTCGAGCGCTTCCTCCAGGACCACGGCTTCGACAAGATCACCGGCATCTTCTCGGCCTATCCGTACGCCACCCGGTACACCGCCCCGCACGTGCGCGAGACGCACGACCGCATCTTCGCCGACTGCGAGGCCACCGTACGGGCGGTGGAGGGTCTGGCGGTCGAGAACTTCATCGTCATGCCCACCAGCACCTACTTCCAGGTCGAGCCGGTCACCGACGACAAGATCAAGATCATGGCCGACCTGTGGAACCGGGTCGGCCGGATGACGCTTGAGCACGGCATGAAGACCACGTGCCACTTCGAGTTCTGGGGAGCCATCCGCACCCGCGAGCAGCTCGACCTGTTCTTCGCGGAGACCGATCCGGCGCTGGTGCACTTCTTCTGCGACACGGCCCAGCACACGATCGCCGGCGTGGACCCGCTGCAGATGTTCCGCGACTACCGGGACCGCTGCACCGGCTTCCACTTCAAGGACACGCACACCGTGGACACCGAGGAGGCGTACCGGACCCCGCCCGATCCGGAGCTGATGGCGCCCGGCACGACGCGGTGGTTCTACGAGATGGGCACCGAGGGCGGCCTGGTCGACTTCCCCGCCCTGATGCGCGAGATCGTCGCGTCGGGCTACGACGGCTGGCTCACGGTCGAGCACGACAAGGCCGAGCTGGGCGGCGGCAGCTACGCCGAGGCGACCTGCGTGGCCAAGTGGTACATCGACAACGTGCTGCAGGAGGTGGCGGCATGAGGTGGGCTTACGCGCTCAACCAGTGGAACGTGCGCATGGACGTGTTCGTGCGCCACGAGGACCAGCAACGCGCCCTGAAGACCGTGTCGGCGTGCGGCTTCGACCACGTCGAGCTGGCCGCCGGGACGGGCCGCTGGGACAACCTGGGCCGGCCCGAGACGATCCTGCTCAACCACGGCAGCCCGGCCGGCTTCCTCGAGTTCCTGCGCGGCTGCGCGATCCGGGGCGTCTCCAGCATGTTCTGGGACCCGGGTCAGCCGGTCGAGGAGGAGGGCTGGGCCTTCCGGTCGACCGCGAACCCGGCCGACCACGACGCGATCGTCGAGTCCGCCAAGCCGTTCGCCGACTTCCTCGCCGCGATCGGAGCCACGACGCTCGTGGTGCGCCCGGCCGGGTCGGCGTGGATGAGCCCGCCGGTGGACGACGAGGCCCTCAAGCGCATCGGCGACCTGTGGAACCGGGTGGGCGAGCTCGGCGTCGACGTCGCCCTGCACTACGACTGCCTGGGCGCGGTGCACACCGAGGCGCAGCTCGAATCGCTGCTGGCCGCCACGGATGTGGGCCTCGCCCTGGACACCGCCGAGCTCACGATCGGCGGCATCGACCCGGTCGCGTTCTACCGCCGCCATCACGACCGCGTCACCCACGTGCACCTCAAGGACACCCGGTACGCCGACACGGGCCAGGAGTACCTGATGCCCGGCGCCGAGACGACGATGCTGCGCGGCGGCGGCGGGCGGCGGATCGAGCGCTGGTTCCACGAGCTGGGCACCGAGGGCGGCCTCGTCGACGTCAAGGGCTTCGTGAACGCCCTGCGCGAGCACGACCACCCCGGCTGGGTCGTGGTCGAGAGCGACCACGGCGGCAACCCGGCGGAGCTCGCGATGCTCAACAGCTGGTTCCTGCAGCACGAACTCGGATGGGAGCGACATGGCAACCGGTGACACCGTCCTGACCCACGACAGTCTGACCACCCACCCCGACGGTCTCGCGATCGCGGTGACCCTGCCCTGGTACCGCAGCCTCTGGCTGTCCAGCGTGAGCGACATCGCCGTCGCGGTCGACGGGCAGCCGATCCCGGCCGAGCGGCTGCGCGCCGAGCTCGACGGGCACACGTACCGCATCGACGAGCTGCCCGAGCAGTGGGACGTGCTGTGGTTCATCCAGGACCGCCTGACCCTGGTCGTCCCGCTGGACGCGCCGGCCGCCGCGGGACAGCACGTCGACGTCGAGGTGACCGTCGACCTGCGCCTGCCGTACATGCAGATCGCCCCGCAGAAGTACGTCACCAACCACGCCGCCACCCGCCGCACCCTCGTCACGCTGGGAGCTGACCGATGACCGGGATCCAGTTGGGCCTCACCCTCTACTCGCTCACCAGCGAGTGGGCCGCGCGGCGCTTCGACCTGGCCGGGGAGCTCGAGACGGTCGCCAAGGCCGGCATCGGCCCGGGCGTGGAGATCGTCGCGTCGCAGACGCTGCGCACCTACCCGACCGTCACCGAGCAGTTCGTCCGCGAGTGGCGCGACGCCTTCGACCGGCACGGTCTGGTGCCGAGCTCGTTCGGCTGCAACCTCGACATGGGCCGGCGCCGCGACCGCGACATGACCGACGACGAGGAGTACGAGTTCACGGTCGCGCAGTTCCGCAGCGCCCGCGCCCTCGGCTTCGGGCTGGTCCGCATCCAGAGCGCGAAGCCGTCGCTGATCCGCCGGCTGATGCCGCTGGTCGAGGAGCTCGACCTGACGCTCGGCTGGGAGATCCACGCCCCGCTGGGGCCGAACTCGCCGAAGGTGCTCGAGATCCGCGAGCTGTACGACGAGATCGACTCGCCGCGGCTGGGCTTCGTCGCCGACTTCAGCTCGACCATGCGCCGCATGTCGCCGACGCTGCTGCGCAAGCTGGCCAGGCTCGGCCTCGAGCCGCAGGACCTCGACCGGTTGCAGGAGATCTGGGCCACCGACGCCGACATCAACGCTCGGCACGGCGAGTTCGTGGACTACCTGCACACCCGCGGCATCGCGCCCGAATCGCTCGGTTCGTTCGCACGGCTCGCGTTCAACATGCACGGCCACGTCGACCCGCGCGAGTGGTCCGACATCATGCCGCGGATCGTCCACGTACACGCGAAGTTCTACGACATCGACGAGGACGGCAACGAGCCGGCCATCGACTATCCCGCGCTGGTCGGCGAGTTCGTCCGGGGCGGCTACTCCGGCTTCTTCTCCAGCGAGTGGGAAGGGCACGCCTTCGCCGACCTCGACGAGGCCGATCCCGTCGACCTCGTCCGCCGGCACCACGACCTCATCCGCCGATCCATCGCTCTTGTGGGGTGACCATGTATCAGCTGTCCCCGAACATCGACCTGCTCTTCACCGAGGCCGGTCCCGATCCCGCCGACCGCGTCCGCGCCGCGGCGGCCGCAGGTTTCGACGCCGTCGAGATGTGGGGCACCTTCGACAAGGACGTGCCCGCGCTCGCGAAGGCTCTGGCGGACACCGGGATCATGCTCACCTCGGTGCTCGCCGAGCCGCGCACCAACTTCACGCTGCCCGGCACCGACCTGCAGCCTTTCTTCGACGGGCTCCGGCGCGGGGTCGAGAACGCGCGGGCGCTCGGCTCCCCCCGCATCGTGCTGGGCTCGGGCATCGGCTTCCCCGGCGCCAAACGCGCGCAGAACCTCGAACGGCTCGTCGAGGTCTTCACCGAGGCCGTGGCCCGCACCGAAGGCTCCGGCGTCAAGCTGGTGCTGGAACCGGTCAACACCCGCGTCGATCACCCGGGCGCCCTGCTCGACCGTACGGCCGAGGCCGTCGCCGTCGCCCGCGCCGTGAACGCGGCGTCCTTCGGCATCCTGTACGACCTCTACCATTCCGTCACCGAGTCCGAGGACCCCGCCACGGTGCTGGCCGACGCCGGACCGCTGGTCGACTACGTGCAGATCGCCGACGTCCCGGGCCGCGGCGAGCCGGGCAGCGGCAGCCTCGACTGGCCCGCTCAGCTCGCGGCCCTGCGCCGCGCCGGCTACGACGGTCCGATCGGCCTCGAGTACTTCCCGACCACCGAGTCGGCAGCGTCGACCGCCCACATCCGCGCGGCAGCCGCCCGCGCCTGACGCCCCACCACTCCCCCGCGGCGCCTCACGGCCCGACCGCCCGCATACGAGCCGGCATCGCCTGGCCCGTATGCGGGCCGGTGTCGGCCGTCCGTCGTGAGCCGATGGCCGGTCGGGCCATGCCTTGATCAACCAAGCGGCCCAAAACCGTCCTGAACGGGATCGTCGTGGCGAGTCTTCCCCCGGGAACGAAGGTGATGAAACGTACATTACGCCTGCGGTGATCACACCGCCCCTATCGGAAGGACCACCATGCTGAAAGCCCTTGCCCTCGGTGCCACCGTGGCCGCCGCGCTCGCCGCCACCGCCGCCCCGGCCGCTGCCGAGTTCACGGCGCCGCTGCCGAACGACGAGATGGTCATCGACGTGGTCGCGGCGAACGGCTCCGGCTGCCCGTGGGGCACCGCGGACGTCACGGTGTCGCCGGACAACAAGGCGTTCACCGTCACCTACAGCGAGTTCACCGCGCAGGTCGGCGTCGGCGCCAAGCCCACCGACTTCCGCAAGAACTGCCAGCTCGCGCTGAACGTGCGCGTGCCGCAGGGCTACACGTACGCCATCGCCAGCACCGACTACCGCGGCTTCGCCCACCTCGAGCGCGGGGCCTCCGCCACGCAGACGGCGTTCTACTACTTCCAGGGCGAATCGCACACCAGCCGCAGCCGGCACACGTTCACCGGCCCGGTCGACGGCGACTGGCAGCGCACCGACAAGATCGGCGTCAGCTCGCTGTCGTTCCTGCCCTGCGGCGAGCAGCGTTACCTCAACGTCAACACCGAGCTGCGCGTCAACGCCGGCTGGTCCGACAAGAAGAAGACGACCAGCATGCTCACCATGGACTCCACCGACGGCAACCTCGACACCGTCTACCACGTCGCCTGGAAGAAGTGCTGACGTTCTTCCGCTCATCTCCCGCTGACCGGAGCGGCCGCACTCGTGCGGGTCCGCCCCGCGCTCTCGACGGAACGGTGCCAGACGCGTCCGGGACCGTTCCGTCGCGGGGGAACGCCGCCCTTTCACCGCGCCCGTGCCAGAATGCGTGATCTTCAAGCGGTGGAAGGACGTACATGCGCGGGCGGCGGGGTTTCCTTGCGGCAGTTCTTCTGGTCAGCGCCTGCGGCGACCCGGCCACGACGGCCTCGCCCGGGGCGAGCAGCGACGCGTCGCCCACCCCGTCGCGGGCGGCGGCCTGGAAGTCGGTCGAGGGCGGCTGCCCCACCGTGTCGGGGCGAACACGGATCACCGACGGGCCGTTCGGCAACGCCAACGGCTCGGACGACGCCACGTCGTACGAGGTCAGCTGCGGCTACGGCGATTCCGGCCCCGTACCCGAGCTCTTCGTCACGATCGAGATCGACCGGGCGCACCCGGAGAGGCGGGACTGGTCGGACAAGACGAACACCGCCGAGCTGGCCGTCCGCTCCGCCGGAAACCTGATGGTCGAGCTGCCGGGCATCGGGGACGGCGGGTTCGCCATCGCCGACAAGTCCGCGGACCGGACGAAGCCGACCGTTCTCGCGGCCACCTGGTCGGGCAACGCCTACATCTCGGCGAACGTGCCCCTCGCCCGGCCGGTGCGCGACGAGGCCGACCTGACCGGGCAGGCCGACCAGCTCAAGGCCGTCCTCGGGGACGTTCTCGACGACCTCCGGCCCTGATCAGGCCGGGGGGCGCCTACGGTTCGATCACCAGGCGGGTGATCCGGTCGCCGTCGAGGGTGAAACGGTAGTGCAGGTCGGCCGTACCGCCCGGGAAGTTCCCCTCCAGGTGCTGGACCACGTCCCACCGGGCTTCGCCGTCGCGGGAAGCGCCGGCGAACTCGGTGGTGTACGTGTACTCGCTGGACGACTTGTCCAGCCAGCCCCGAATCTGGTCCCGGCCGTGGTAGGTGCGGCCCTCGTCGGTCACGACGGCGTCGACGGCGAAGACGCCGATCGCTGTCGTCGTGTCGTGCGCCTGGTGCGCGGGGAGATACGTGGTGACGGCGGCCGGCAACTCGTTCCAGGTGAGGCCGGCGCCGCGGCTCGATGTCGTGTCCATGTCCCCCACCCTCGGGTCTCCCCCCGGGAGAGGGTCAAGATCATTGGGTGGACAGCAGCCGTGCGAGTTCGCGCGGTCGCTCCAGGTGCGGCAGATGGCTCCCGGGCCACACCGTGACGGCCGTCGCGGGCAGCATCGCCGTCAGCCAGTCGACATAGGAGGCCAGCGGTTCGGCGGCGGTGACCCACCGATAGCCGATGCCCCTCTCGCCGATCCTCCGCAGGTCCCTCTCGCGGTCCGCGCGGAGCTGCTCGTCCGTGCCGTGCAGGAGCTCGTCCCAGTAGCCCAGGAGGAGCTCGGGCCGTGGCTCGGAGGCCTCCGCGAGGCGCCTCGCCTCGCCCTCGAGCGCCTCGATCCCCATGCCGGCCACCAGGCGTTCCCACACCTTGCGCCAGCCCGGTCCCCGCAGCTCCGGCTCCGCCGCGCGCACCAGGGCGCCGAAGGGACCGGGCAGCAGGGGCTGGTCGAGGTTGACGACGGCGCGGGTGGGGTAGCGGGCGGCGTACACGGTCGCGATCACCCCGCTCAGGGAGTGGCCCACCACGGTGGGCGGCTCGGGCAGGGCCGCAGCCGTGATCTGGCTGTGCAGCACCTCGGCGACCTCCTCGAGGCGGTACGAGGCCCGGGCCGGGGCGGTGCCGTGGCCCGGCAGGTCCGGCGCGAGGATCACCCGGTCGGCGTCCACCGCCGCCATCTCCCGGCGCAGTGGCTCCCACTGCCGCCGGTCGAAGGTGAGCCCGTGGAGGAGAACGAGGGGAGACGTCATACCCGGAAGGCGTAACTCGTCGGGGAACAACTTGTTCGTGGCCGTGGTCACACGCGCCAGCGCACCGGGCCGCCCGCGGCCGGCGCATAGCGGAAGGAGCTGCCGGTACGCACGGACGCGCGCAGGTGTGCCGCGGCGAGCGGGGTGAGGGCCTCCAGCCGGGTGAGCACCGCGCGGAGGGCACGCGTCGCGTTGACCCGCGCGCGTTCCGCCTCGGCGCCGGGCCGGCGGGCACGGCCCCCGAGACCGGCGGTCCGCCGCAGCTCGCCCACCAGCGCCTGCCGCTCCGCAGCCAGCCTCGTGGCGCGCTCGACGTCGCCGGCGCGGTCCGCGGCATCCAGTTGTCCGGCCAGGTCGTCGAGCCGCTTGCGGAAGGCGGCACGGGCCGCGGTGTCCAGCACGGGTGCGGGCGGGGCCGCGACGAGCCCGGCCCCGCCCGCCACGAGATCCAGGGCGGGGATGTCCCGCCCCGGGTTGGCCAGCAGGGTGCGCAGATGGTGCAGCCCTCGCACGTCGCGCAGGCGCGCGCGTTCCCGGCCCGCGTCGATCACCCAGTCGTCGCCGTCGCGCTCCAGCCGCCACACGTCGGCGCTCGGCCGGCCGCCGTCCGCGCCGGCCCCCACCGGGCCCAGCGCCGCGACGGCCCCCGCCGGGCCCAGCTCCGCGACGGCCCCCACCGCGCCCAGCTCCGTGGCCGCCGCCGCCAGGCCCAGCCTCGTGGCGATCGCCGCAGCCCGTGCCCGGTCGCCCCGGGCGGCGAGGGTGGCTGCCAGCCACGGCAGCGCGCCGAGGCGCTCCTCCAGGGCGATCGCCTTGTCGAAGTGAGCCCGCGCCTCGTCGGAGCGGCCCAGCCGGGCGGCGAGCCGGCCGAGGTAGTCGTCGACCGGCCCGGTGACCGTGTTCGCCCCGCCCCAGACGACCAGGCGACCGGCGTACGGAAGGAGCGCGTCGTAGAGGGCACGGGCAGCACCGCGGTCGGCGCCGAGCGACGCGACCAGGGCCAGGTCGGCCACGGCGCCGGTCCAGCGCGGCCCGGCGCCGGCCAGCACCGCCGGCAGCAGGCGGTCCACCTCCAGCAGCGCCTGCGCGACCTGGCCGGCCTCGGCCAGCGCACGGGCGGCGGTCGCCTCGAAGAAGTGCCCGGGCAGTCGCCGGGCGAGCGCCTGCAACGGCTCGACCTGACCGGCCGCCTCGCCGCGCAGCAACGCCAGCCGGCCCCGGAGCGACGCGGTGAGCCGGGCGGTGTCGGCCAGCCCCACCCGGCGGCCCGCCTCGGCCACCTCGGCGGCGAGCGCCTCCACGAGGTCGAGGCGGCCGCGGATCAGCGCCAGCACCGCCTGCCGCGACAGCGCGACGACCGCCGACTGCGGATCCCCGTCGCGCTCCCCCGCCCGCGCGTACGCCACCAGGGCGGCCTCCGCCGCGTCCAGGTCGCCGAGCTCCACGAGGGCGGTGAAGCGCCAGAACAGCCCGCGCCGCTCGAGAGCCGCCTCCCCGGCCCGGCGGGCCAGGTCGACGATCCGGGACGCGGTGGACAACCGCTCGGCGGCCGCGGCCGGGTCCCACAACGCGTGCAGCCGCCCATCCAGCACCTCGGCCAGGATCCGTGGGTCGTCGGCGAGCCGGGCGAGCCGGACCGCCTCGTCGGCGAGCTCGCGGCGACGCGCCACAGAGGACGGATCGCCCAGGAGCTCGGCGGCCAGCCGCACCAGCACACGGGCCCGGACGTCCGGCGGCAGAGCCTGCGACGCGGCGTCCTCCAGCAGCCGGATCAGCGCCGTGTCGACCGCGAGGAACTCGCCCCGGGACGGCGTCACGAGGGCCAGCTCCACGACCGCCTCCGCCCCGGAGTCCACCGGCACGGCCGCCGCGAGATCGAGGACCGGGCCGGGCCACCCCGCGGTGAGCAACCACATCGCGTGCACGGTCGCGCGCGGCCGCCCGGGCAGCAGGACGGCCAGTTCCGCCTCGGTCAGCGGGGCGAGAAAGAGCTTCGGGGCGGACCCCACTGCTCCGGTGCTGGTGACCAGCACTGCGGCGCCATCCGTGACCAGCTCGTCGACATCCGCCGTCCCGGCGGCCGGGTCGCGGTCCTCGACGATCACCAGCCGGGCGCCCGGTCCGCCGGGCGCCCCGGCCCGGACCACCGGCAACCCCTGCCGCCGGGCCAGCTCCGCCGCGGCGTCGGCGAGCATCGTCTTTCCCGACCCGGCCGGGCCCACCACGGTCAGGCAACCACCCGCGCCGGCGACCGCCCGGTCCAGCAGCCGCTGCACGGCGGCGAGCTCGCGACGGCGTCCGACCATGTCCCGAGCTTAGGTCCGTCCCGTGTCGGCGTGCCGTGCCGCGCTCGTCAGGCCGGGGTCAGACGGAACACCGGCCAGCCGATCTCGGTGCGCCATCGCCGGCTGTCGGCGGTGTCCCGCGGACCGACCAGATAGGTCTCGCGGACGGGACCGTCGACGCCGAGGGCCTGCGAGACCACCCAGGCGCCCAGCCGGCCGTAGGTGACGTCGATGTCGTCGTGCGGGCCCGCGTGCACGGCCACCGCCAGATCGGCGGCCGGCAGGGTGACCGTCTCGATCCGGCCACCGGAACGCGGCCGGTGAACCGGCCGGAACAGGGTCATGGCGCCGCGGCCCTCGGTGAACAGCTCGTTGGTGTAGAGCCCACCGGGCGCCCCGGTGCGCTCGGCGGGCGGGAAGGCCGCGTCCAACTCGTCCAGCGCGGTGTCGAACCAGCCGACCGCCTCCTCGAGCCGGACGGCCGGCGTGCTGATGGCCGCCACGGAACGGGCGGGAACCGAGCGCAGGTCGACGTCGAGCTGCGCCACGTCCGGACGCAGCAGCCGGCGCAGCGACACGACGGCGGCTCGCGTACGGTCGAGCTCGGCCTCCAGCCGCCGCAGATGACCGGCGACGAGCTCGGCGCGCCGCTCCGGGTCGTCGGTCGCGAGGATCGACTTGACCTCCGCCAGCGGCATGTCCAGCTCGCGGAGCCGATGGATGACCTGCGCGGTGCCGATCTGGTCGGGCCGGTACTACCGGTAGTTGGTGAACGGGTCCACCGCCGCCGGCTCGAGCAATCCGGCCCCGTGATAGCGGCGCAGGGTGCGCACACTCAGGTGGCTGAGCGTGGCGAACTCGCCGATGGTCAGGCCGTTGCGCATCGTCACCGTGTTCCTCCGGCCTCGTCGGCGCCCAGCCGGTCAGCGGTCACTGCGGCCGGTCGGCGTTCTCCTCCAGGTCGAAGACCTCGTCGAGGCTCATCCAGTTGTCGCGGGCGGCGGCCGCCGCGCCCTCGGCGTCGCGGGCCTCGCACAACGCGATGATGCGCTCGTGCAGCGCCACCGAGGAGCGGCCGTCGAGCGACGAGAACCGCAGCCGCTCCAGCCGTCGCAGCACCGGCGTGAACTGGTCGACGACCGTACGCAGGGCGGGGTTGGCCGAGGCCGTCACCGCGACGCCGTGGAACTCGTCGTCCGAGGCGATGGCCGCATCGACGTCGTGGGCCTGAAGGGCCGCAGCGAAACGGGCGTTGGCCGCCCGCATGGCCTCGATCTCCTCGGCGGACAGGTGCGGGACCGCTTCCCGTACGGCCAGCTCGTGCATGGCGGCGGTGACCGTCTGCGCGGCTCGCGCCGCGCGGGCGTCGAGCGGGCTCACCATCGTGTAGCGGCCGGGCTTGGTCTGCACCAGGCCGGCCTCCTCGAGCCGGGTCAGCGCCTCCCGCACCGGGGTCCGGCTCACGCCGAGCCACTGCGCCAGCTCGACGTCGTTGAGCCGCTCCCCCGGGGCCAGCGTGCCGTCGACGATCGCGTCCCGGATCGACCGGTAGGCGTTCTCCCGCAGCAGTGATCGTGGGATCGCACCCATATGCGAGGGAACCGGCATGCAACATATTACACACGGACGAGAGGCACGAGTCAACGAAAGCCACCCCCGGCCGGCCGGTCGGCGGGTCAGCGGCGGAGACGCGGCCGGCCCACCGCACGCTGCTCGGGAAAGGTCCAGCGGAAGCGGATGGCGGCCAGCCGTACGGATGTGGTCACCACCGTGCAGGCGATGCCGGCGACCAGGATCGGCGTGCCGAACTGGGCGAGCAGGATGAGCACGCCGACCCCCGTCCCGGCGGCGACCGCATAGAGGGTGCCGACGTGCAGGAAGGAGATCGGCAGGTTCAGGAGGACGTCGCGCAGCATCCCGCCTCCGATGGCGCCGATGACCCCGACGACCAGCGCCCCGGCCTCGCCCACCCCGAGAGACAGGGCCTTCGACGCCCCGATCGCGCCGAACAGACCCATCACGACCGCGTCGAGCACGGTGATCAGCCAGTCCGCCCGCGCGAACACCGGCTGCAGCACCATGCCCAGGACGGCCGAGGCGGCGGCCACCAACAGGTACCAGTTCATCCAGATCACGACGGGTGGCCGGTCGAGCACGATGTCGCGCAGCAGGCTGCCGCCGAGCGAGACCGCGAGCCCGATCACGATGACGCCGAGCACGTCGATGCGGCGATGCTTGTCCCCGGCCGCGAACAGGGCGCCCTGCAGGCCGCCGAGCCCGGCGGCGAGAAGCTCGATCCACAGCGTCACCTGGAACGGCGCGAGGGACATGCGGTCACACTCCGGCGGGATGAAGGGCCGGCTCACGCGAGGCGTGCGAGCCGGCCCGGGCGGCGTGTCAGCGAGCCGCACTCTGCGCGGCGGTCACGATGACGTCGGAGACGACACCGGGCTGGGTCGCGAACAGGGCGTGGCTGGCCGAGACGTTCGTGACCTGCGCACCGATGCGCTCGGCCATGTGCTGCAGCATCGCCTGGTCGAACGCCCTGTCCTCGGTCGCGATCACGGCCCAGCTCGGCTTGTCGCGCCAGGCCGCGTTCTTCACCGCCGTCGAGAACACCGACATGTTGATGGGCACCTGCGAGTCCCGGAGGAAGGCCGCGTCCGCGTCGCCGGCGTCCGCGGCGAACCCGGCCTGGAACTTGTCGTGCTTGATGAAGCCGTAGCCGTCCTCGCGGACGTCGATGACGAAGTCCGGCGTCTCGGCGAATCCCTCGTACTGCTGGGCGGTGGTCTCGCCCGCGTCGGGGGCCAGCGCCGACACGTAGACCAGCCCGGCGACCTTGGGGTGGACGCCCGCCTCGGTGATCACCGTGCCGCCCCAGGAGTGGCCGACGAGGATCGCCGGCCCGTCCTGCAGGTCGAGCACTCGCGTGGTGGCGGCGACGTCGTCCTCGAGCGAGGTGAGCGGGTTCTGCACGATCGTGACCCGATAGCCGCGGGCCGTCAGGTTGTCGTACACGCCGCGCCAGCCCGACCCGTCGGCGAACGCGCCGTGCACCAGCACGACGTTCTTGATGGTGCTCATGAGGCATCCCCTTTCGTCGCCGCGCCGCCGTTGCCGCGGAGCGGGCACATGAGCCGGCGATCACCGCCTCGGCATGCAATATATTGCACGCCGCCGGTCGATGGCAACGACGATCGTCTGTGCCCTCAGCCTTCGGGCTACAGGCTGCGGGCGGTGATGTCGCCGTGGGTGGTGGTGGCGTGCACGGTCAGGGCGGCAGCCGCTCCGTCGGAGTTGTCGAGGGTGTTGTGGATGCGGCCGAAGGCGGTGCCGGCGTCCAACGTCGCGGAGGTGCCGCGGGCGGCGCCGACCGAGATGTTGCCGTGTTCGGTGCTCAGCGTGACGGTGCCGCCGACGGCCTCGGCGATGCTCAGGTCGCCCTTGCGGGTGCTGATCTCGGCGGGCCCGCCCAGCCGGCCGACCCTCACGTCACCGGCCTGCAGACTCAGCCGGGCGCTCGCGGCCTCGTCGAGCGTGATCGAGCCGTTCGCGCTCTCGACCTTGACGTCGCCGAGCCGTCCGACGCCCCGGAGCTCGGCGGTGGCCGCCGTGACCTCGACGCGGGAACCCGCGGGCAGCTGGACCGTCACTTCGACGTGTCCGGAGGAGCCGACCAGCCGGCCGGCCGGCTCCGCGGCTTCGATGCGCAGAACCCCTTCGGCGTATGCGACCTCGATGCGCTGGGCGGCCTTCACGTCGCGGCCCTTGGTGGCGTCCGCGGGCCGGATCTCGACCGTGGTGTCGGTCCGCTCGGCGGCGACGACCTGGATCCGCCCGGCGGGGAGGGCGAGCACGGCCGAGACGGGGGCGGGGGTGGCGAAGTTCGGCATGGGAGCTCCTTCGTGAAGATTGTTTCTGACAACGGAAAAGCTACGTTGCCTTTTCAGTTCGGGCAACGTCGTTGTCACGCACGAAGGTCATATTGGCTGCTCAGAAGCCGATAATCATTGCAATGAGCGTGGATGCAACGCAATACAAGGCACCCTGTTCGTTGCAATGAATGTGAAGTGAACGCTAAGGTGACGTCCGTCGCCGACCGTGAAGGAGGCCGCGATGCCCGGCGGCAGGCTCACCCAGCAGGAACGCCAGCAGATCACCTCGGGGCTGGCCGACGGCCTCGCCTACGCGGAGATCGCCCGGCGGCTCGGCCGTCCGACCTCGACCGTCACGCGGGAGGTCATGCGCAACGGCGGTCCCGGCGCGTACCGTGCCGACCTGGCCCATCACGCCACCGAACGCCGCGCCCGCCGCCGGGTGAGAGCCGCGCCCGGGCCGCCTGCCCCACCCCGGCCGGCCGACGGGCGGGACACCGACGCCCTGCGCGCGTACGAGGAGACGTTCGCCGCCATCTTCACGCAGTCGGGCCTGCCCAGGATGGCGGCCCGGACGCTGGCGGGGCTGTACACCACCGACGCCGGCAGCCTCACGGCCGTCGAGATCGCCCGGCGACTGCAGGTCAGCCCGGGATCGGTCTCCAAGGCTGTCGCGTTCCTCGACAGCCAGGGCCTGATCCGCCGCGAACGCGACGAACGTCGCCGCGAACGCTACGTGGTCGACGACGACGTGCTGTACCAATCGGTGATGGCCAGCGCCCGATCCACCGCCCATCTCGGGGAGGTCGCCCGGCAGGGTGTGCCCATCCTCGGCCCCGGCACCCCGGCCGCCGCCCGCCTGGAGAACATCGCCCGCTTCGTCGACTTCGTCTCGCAGAGCATCGCCCGCGCGGCGGACCAGGCCCGCGAGATTCTGCACACCAAGCCCGTCTGACAGCGTCGCGGGCGGCCGCCGGATCGGCGGCCGCCCGTGGGTCGTGGCCCGTCAGCGGTGCGAGCGGAGCCACGCGCGGATGTCGGTGACGACCTGGCGGTCGGGCTCGCCGAACTCGGGGCGGAACTTCGGCGTGATGTTCATGGTGTGCGCCATGCCCGGATAGATGATCACCTTGTGGTCCCGGTTGCCGGCCGCGGCGACGGCGGCGTCGGCGGCCAGCGCCGCCCGGGCCGGGGTCTGCAGGTCGTTCTCGCCGTTGAGCAGCAGCGTGGGGCCGGAGAACCGGGGCAGGGCCTCGGTCACCGTCGGGAAGCGGGCGATGTCGGTGACGTAGTCCTTCAGCGTCTCCAGACCGGGCGTGTCCGGGTAGTCGTCGATGCCGCTGGCCTTGCGCAGCACCGGACCGGCCTCGGCGTCGATCGCGATCCGTCCGTCGTGGTCGGTGTCGGTGCCGGCCTTGACCTTGTTGCCGTCGAGCAGCACGGAACGGAACTGGTCGGCGGCCTCCTTCGGCTGCCCGACGAGGCCGTCGGCCGCTTCCCGGGCCGTGAGCCGGCCGTCGGCGTCGACGTCGAACTCGTCGTGCATCTGCAGCAGCAGGCGCCCGAAGAGCTGCAGGGTCAGCAGCGTCCTGATGTCCTTGCCGACGACGCCCATCGCGATCACACCGGCCGGCTCCGGGATGCCGAACCGCTGCGGGGCGGCGGCCAGGTTGGCGGCCACGTTCGTACCCTCGCTGTGGCCGAGCAGGACGATCCGCGACGGGTCGACCCTCGGCGAGCGGGCGCCGAAGCGAACCACCGCGGCGGCGTCCCGCTGGATGAGGTCGTACGGGTTCTTCGGGTTCAGCTGCGCGGGATCGGTGCTCTCCACCGGCCCGATGTCGGTCACTCCGCGCTTGTTGAAGCGCAGCGTCGCGTAGCCCTCCCGGCTCGCGGCCTGGGCGAGCGGGACGAACGTCGCGCCCCCGCCGTCCGGCAGCGTCTGGTTCATGTCGTTGTGCCCGCTGCCGTGCAGCAGGACGACCAGCGGCAGCCGGCCCTTCGCGTGGGCGGGATAGGTGAGTTCGGCCTTGGTGACCCAGCCGCGGCCGAAGTCGATCCGGACCTGCTCCCGGGTGATGCCCTGCCAGCCGGTCTGCCCGGTCGCGGCGGCCGCCTGCGCGTCGCCGCGACCGGGACCGGAGACGTCTGCGTGGGCGACCCCGACGCCGCCGGCGAGCACTGCGGCGGCGGTCAGGCCGACCGTCAGTCTGCGGAGATTGTTCGTCGTCGCTGTCATGGGAAGAACGCTATTTCCCGGGATTGCGAAGATCGATCCGGCTCACACCCCTTTCGCCGGTACAGCAGGCTGTACCTCGCCCGGCCGGTAGCGCCGCTCGATGTGCCCCTCCAGGTCGCGCGGGGAGAAGTAGACCGGCCGCAGGTCGCCGTTCGCGTAGCGGACGGCCTGGTCGTTGAAGTGGGGCGACTCGGGATGCCCGCTGGCGCCGCCCGCGGTGATCGCCCAGGCCCGCAGCTTCGGACCGAACTCGACGACCGCCACGAAGCTGTTGCCGCTCGTGCCGTAGTAGCGCTTGGTGCCGGGATAGCGCCGCGCCCCGAACGAGGCGAGCGAGCCCCACTGACCCGAGGTGAACGGCACCGGGATGCTCGGCTTGCGGTCGTCGAAGGTCTGGGTGATCGCGCCGTCGTTGCGCTGGAACCGGTTGATCTCGCCCCACGGCACCCGCCAGCTGCCGAAGTCCTGGGTGAGCCGGTTCACCGCCTCGTCGAGCGCGGTGAGCCGCTGCGCGTCGGTGGCGCGTTCGGCGAGGTAGTCCCACATGGAGATGCCGGCGTCGCGGGCGGCCTGGGCCAGCGGCGCCCACAGCGCCTCGCCCCAGAACACGGCCAGCGAGGTGGCCGTCGACTGGTAGCCCCAGCGGTGGTCCCACCGGCGCAGCAGGTCGATCGGCTCGGCGAGCCGCGCCCGCTGCGCGTCGCCGGACGGCAGCTTGCCCCACGCCGACACCAGCTGCGGCACCAGGCGGGCGAAGGCGGTCAGGTACGGGTCGAAGGCAGCATCCCGGAGCGTACGGGGGGTGAACTTGCGCCGAGCGGAAAGCACCCGGATCGCCTGGGGGCCGCGGGGGTTCTCGCCGGCCTGGTCGAAGTAGGGCGGATAGTCCTCGGCGTCCGGGCTGTCCGGGCCGGCCGCCGTCCACGGCCAGTTGTTGGTGTTGAACGCCCAGCCGATCCGCGGGTTCACCGCCTGCGGCAGGCTCGCGAGGCTGTGCAGGCCCCGCCAGTCGGTGGCCGGGTCGCTGCCGTCGACCGGCCGCCGGTAGTCGAAGCGGTCGTCGCGGATCGGCATGAACTGCGGGACCAGGAACGCGATCTCGCCGCTGCTGTCGGCGAACAGCGTGTTGTTGGAGCTGTTCGCCTGGAGCCCGGCGACCCGGACGAACTCCCGGTAGTTGCGCGTCTTGGTGCGCAGGAAGCTCTGCTGCAGCGCCGGGACCGGCCGGTTCATCAGCGCGAAGGCGATCCACTTGCCGTCGGCCGCGCGCACGATCGGGCCGTGATGGGTGGCGTACGTGGTGAAGGTCCGCTTGGCGCGCCCGCCGTCGGCCGTACGGTAGGTCAGCGTGACGCTCTTCGTGGTGATGCGGCGCCACTGGTTGCCGTACCGGTAGCGGAGTTTCGCGGTGTCCACGGTCTCGACGAACTCGTCGACGTTGTCCACGCCGCTGGAGGTGTGCATCCAGCCCGCGTCGGCGTTGAATCCCTGATAGATGAAGAACTGCCCCCACGTCGCGGCGCCGTAGACGTCGAGCCCCTCGCCGCTGGTCACGTGCTGCTCGGAGCGGAAGAAGAAGCTGGTGTGCGGGTTGATCAGCAGCAGCGCGTGCCCGTCGCGGGTGCGGTGCGGCGCGATCGCGAAGCCGTTGGAGCCCGTGGGCTCGCGCTCCTCGACGGTCGTCTCGACCGTACGCCCGGTGTAGAAAGCCTCGAGCCCGCCGAGCGCAACCCGCTCGATGTCGCCGCCGATGCTGCCCTCCGAGAAGCTCAGCGGCATCCACGGCTCGAACCGGGTGAGCACGCTCGGGCGTACCTCGGGGTGGGTGGCGAGGTAGAAGTTGAGCCCGTCGGCCCAGGCCTGCATGAGCCGGCGCAGCCAGGCCGGGCAGCGCGCGTAGTCGCGCTTGAGCTCCCCCGGCTCGAGCCACAGCCGCTGGCGCAGGTCCTGCCAGATCGCGGTCTCGCCCTCGGCCTCGGCGAGCCGGCCGAGGCTCACCAGATAGTTGCGTTCGACGCGGGGGAAGTCGTCCTCGGCCTGGGCGTACATCATCCCGAACACCGCGTCGGCGTCGGTGCGGCCGACCACGTGCGGGATGCCCCAGTCGTCCCGCGTGATCGTCACCCGCGCGGCCTGCCTGCGCCAGCGGGCGATCTCGGATGTGTCCTTTCCGGCGGCGGTCGCGGCCCCCGGCGGCAGCCCCACCGCGGCGACGGCCGCGGCACCCACTGCTCCACCGAGGATCCGGCGACGGCTCAAACCCTCCTGGTCCGTCATCCCGGCACCATATCGCCAGTCGTCGATCAACAGGGCCGGACGGCCGGTCGGTTGCCGGTGATCGGGTGGTGCGCGATCGTGGCGGCATGACGACCGAATACCTGCGGCGCTGTGTCGAGCTGGCGGCGGAGGCCCTGGAAGCCGGCGACCATCCGTTCGGCTCGGTGCTGGCCGGCCCGGACGGCGCGGTGCTGGCCGAGGAGCGCAACCGCGAGGTCACCGCGGCGGATCCGACGGCCCACCCGGAGCTGGCCCTGGCCCGCTGGGCCGCCGCCAACCTGCCGGCCGGGGTGCGGGCCGCCTGCACGGTCTACACCTCGGGCGAGCACTGCCCGATGTGCGCAGCGGCGCACGGCTGGGTGGGGCTCGGCCCCATCGTGTACGCCGCCTCGGCCGAGCAGCTCGCCACCTGGCGTGCCGGATGGGGACAGCCGGCGTCCCCGGTGGCCGTGCTCCCCATCACGGCGATCGCGCCCGGCCTGAAGGTGACCGGCCCGGTCGCGCCGTTCGACGAGCAGATGCAACGCCTGCACCGGAGGGCAGCGAGCCGCTGACGCCGGGGCCGAGGTACCGCGGCCGAGGACCAAGCGCTGTCACGGGGCGGTCAGGTCGAACCGGCTGACGGTGACGGCGCCGCCGAGGGAGCGGGTGGCGTAGTTGAAGATGCCGAAGCGGTACCCCATGAAGAACTGCCAGTTGTTGTTGAGCGGGAACGCCGGTCCCAGCGTCGTGAACGTGCTGCCGTTCGTGCTGTAGGAGAAGGTCGCCGTACGCCCGGTTCCGGGCTGGATGTTCGCGCTGACCCGCAGCCAGACGGTGCCACCGGAGACGGCCGCGCCGGCCGCCTCGGAGCCGGTTGCGGTGGTGGTCCAGCCGCTGGTCGACATGGTGAGCCCGTTCGTCATCGACACCCGGGTCACACCGTTGTCCTTGCGCACGCCGATCCACGCCGACTGATCGCGCAGCATGGCGAGACCGGCCCGGTCGCCGTCGGCCATCGCCGAGTAGTTCAGCTGGATCGTCGCCGTGGACGCCGGGCCCTGGATCCGGTGTGTCAGCGTGTTGCGGGCGTTGTAGAGGTCGTTGGTGACGGTGGCCGTCGACAGCCGCAACCCGTTGCCGACGCTGACCTTCGTCGTGTCCGGGTTGTGGTTCCACTCCCAGCGCGGCGCCAGCGTGGGGCCGGTGAACGTGTCGGGGCCGATCATCGGCTGGACGGTCCTGGTCGTGCTGATGGCGGGCCTGGGGTAGCTGGTGCCCCAGCGGCCGTTGACGGTCTGCAGCACGGGCCAGCCGTCGCCGCTCCACGTGATCGGGGCGAGGGTAGGCATGCGGCCGCCGGGATAGGCGTCGGTGAAGGCCATGTACCACCAGTCGCCGTTCTGCGTCTGCACGAGACCGCCCTGGTGCGGGACCCCGCCGCCGGTGATCGGGCCGGGCAGGTCGAGCAGCACCTGGCGTTGCTCGTACGGTCCCCAGGGGCTGGTGGAGCGCAGCACGTACTGGCCGTTGGCGGGTCGGGTGAGCCAGATGTAGTAGTAGCCGCCGCGCTTGTACATCCGGGCGCCCTCGAGCGTGCCGATGCTCGACGGGGTCTGGTAGACCGTCTGCGAGCGCACCTCCGCGGTGAGATCGGCGTTGAGCTGGGCGACGCTGATGGTGCCGTTGCCGTACGCGACGTACGGGGTGTCGTTGTCGAACAGCAGCCCGGCGTCGTAGTAGCACTTGTTGATGCGGGCCTTCTTGCTCCAGCCGCTGCCTGCCGAGACGGACGTGTAGACATACGTGCGGTTGAACTCTGTGCAGCCCAGCCAGTAGAAGGTGCTGGTGGCCGGCCGGTAGGTGAACGCCGACGCCCAGATGCCTTTCACGTACGCCCGGGAGCCGCTCAGATCGTAGGCGCCCGAGTCGAAGTCGAGCCGGGGCACCGAGTGCCCGGCGAACTCCCAGTTCACCAGGTCGTACGAGCGCAGCACCGGTGCGCCCGGCGAGTAGTGCATCGTGGAGGCCGAGTAGTAGTACGTGTCCCCGACCCGGATGATGTCGCCGTCGGCGAAGTCCTGCCACACCACCGGGTTGGTGAAGGTTCCCGACTGCGGCGGTGTGCCCGCTCCGACCCGCACGAGCTGCCACTGCTGGTTGGCCCCGTTCCAGTCGGCGTACTGGACGACGGCGCCGCCGTCGGCGGTGGAGGCGTTCTGCACCTCGACGGCCTTGCCGCTGTTGCGGTTGATCAGCTGGACGTGACCGTCGAGATCCTGCACGCTGAACTGCTGGTTGGCGGCGTTGTTGTCGCTCCACTGCACGATGGCGCCGCCGTCGGCCGTGGACGCGTCGGCGACATCCAGGACCTTGCCCGACAGCCGCGACCTCAGCCGGTAGAAACCTCCGCCGGAGTCCACGAACTGCCACTGCTGCTGGGCGCCGTCGTTGCGCGACCACTGGGTGATCCGGGCTCCGTCGTTGGTGGCCAGGCCGTACACGTCCAAGGCCTTGCCGCTGTTGCGGTTGACCAGCACGTACGAGGCAGTGGTGTCGATGCTCGCCGCCGACGCCGCGGCCGGCGCCACGACCGCGACCGCCGGACAGGCCAGCAGGGTCAGCACGAGGACGATCGGCAGGCGCCCGCGGCGGCCGGGCCCTCCCGCCATGGCATTGCGTGCACGCATGATCACTCCGACCTTAGTGAACGATCACATATGCGAGCCGGCGGCACGGTGCACCTCGCACGAGGTCGCATATTCGGGGAGTTCTCAGCGTGAGCCCGGGCATCGGCAGCGTCAAGGCGACTCATCCCGCGACAGCGACGTAACACCTTTTCACACCGCGATTCCTCCGATCGCGATATCTATTTGCGTTCTTGAATGCGTGACATCGATGTGGCAATCTCCCTGCAACACGCTGTTAGCGTTAACCACGCGTCCGGCAATGCCGGGCGTGGCGCGACGAACCGGCAGTCCGCCGAGAGGAGCACCGATGCACCAGCGAAGAGGCCGGCTTCTCGCCACCGCCCTCGCCCTCGCGCTCTCGCTGACCGGCGCGGCTGCGCCCACCGCGGCCGCCGCCTCGGAGTCGAACGGCGGAGTCCGGGTCATGCCGCTGGGCGACTCGATCACCGAGGGGACACAGGTGCCCGGTGGTTACCGCATCGGGCTCTGGCAGCGTCTGTCCGGCGCCGGCTACCGGATCGACTTCGTCGGCACCCAGTCCAACGGGCCGGCCGGCCTCGGCGATCACGACCACCAGGGTCACCCGGGGTGGCGGATCGACCAGATCGATGCCAACGTCACCCGCTGGCTGGCAGCCGCCGGTCCCCGCACTGTTCTGCTGCACATCGGCACCAACGACATTCTGCAGAACTACAACGTCGCGTCGGCGCCCAGCCGGCTGTCCGCCCTCATCGACCGCATCACCGGGGCCGCGCCGTCCGCGGACGTGTTCGTGGCGACGCTCATCCCGCTCGCCTCGCCCGGCCAGGAGGCGGCCGCGCGCACGTTCAACGCCGCGCTTCCGGGCATCGTGCAGAGCAAGGCGAGCAGCGGCCGGCGGGTTCACCTGGTCGACATGCACGCAGCGCTGACCACCGCGGACCTGATCGACGGCGTTCACCCCACCGCCGGCGGCTACGACAAGATGGCCGCGGTCTGGTACGCCGCCCTGCGCTCGGTTCCCGGCACCATCGGCGATGCCACCGGCACCCCCACCGGCGGAGCCCTGGTGGGCGCCGGCTCCGGGCGCTGCCTCGACGTGCCGGGCAGCGCCACCACGAACGGCACCCAGCCGGTCATCTGGGACTGCACCGGCGCCCCCAACCAGCGGTGGGCCGCCTCCGGCCAGACCCTGCAGGCCCTGGGCAAGTGCCTCGACTCGCCGACCGGCGCCACGGCCGGCGCCAAGGTGCAGATCTGGGACTGCTCCGGGGCGGCCAACCAGCGCTGGAACCGCAACGCGAACGGCACCATCAGCAACGTCGCGTCCGGGCTGTGCCTGGACGTCGCAGCCAACGCCACCGCCGCCGGCAGCCGGGTCCAGCTGTGGACCTGCACCGGCGCCGCCAACCAGGTCTGGACGGGTCGATAAGCCATGAGACGCCTGAAGTCCCTGCTCGCGGCGGGTCTGCTGCTGCTGTCGGGCACCGCGTTCGTCGCCACCGCCACACCGGCGCAGGCCCTGGACAACGGGGTGGGCCGCACCCCGCCGATGGGCTGGAACAGCTGGAACACGTTCTTCTGCAACATCAACGAGTCGCTGATCCGCGGCATGGCCGACAGCATCGTGAGCACCGGCATGCGCGACGCCGGCTACCAGTACGTGGTGGTCGACGACTGCTGGATGAACCCGAACCGTGACGCGAGCAGCAACCTGCAGGCGGACCCGACCCGCTTCCCCAGCGGCATGAAGGCGCTCGGCGACTACATCCACGGCAAGGGCCTGAAGTTCGGCATCTACCAGGCGCCGCTGGACAAGACGTGCGCGCAGTACTTCGGCAGCTATCCGGGCGCGACCGGCAGCCAGGGGCACGAGGCCCAGGACGCCCGGCAGTTCGCGGCCTGGGGCGTCGACTACCTGAAGTACGACTGGTGCTCCCCCGCCGGCACCATCACCGAGCAGGTGGCCACGTTCGCCAGGATGCGCGACGCGCTGGCCGCCACCGGACGGCCGATCCTCTACAGCATCAACCCGAACAGCATCCACGCCAAGACCGGCCCGCAGCGCGACTGGGGCGACGTGGCCAACATCTGGCGCACCACCGAGGACATCCAACTGGTGTGGAGGACCGACCAGGTCAACGGCTATCCGATGGGCGTGCAGAACATCATCGACGTCAACGTGCCGCTGGCCGGGTACGCCGAGCCCGGCGGCTTCAACGACCCCGACATGATGGAGGTCGGCCGGGGCACGCTCAGCGACACCGAGCAGCGCTCCCACTTCGCCATGTGGGCGGTGATGGCCGCACCACTGATCGCGGGCAACGACATCCGCTCCATGTCGAGCGCCACCCAGTCGATCCTGAAGAACCCCCGGCTCATCGCGATCAACCAGGACACGCTCGGCCGTCAGGGCATCCAGGTCGCGGGCGACGCCAACCAGCGCGTGCTGGCCAAGCGGCTCGCGAACGGCGACGTCGCGGTGGCCCTGTTCAACCAGAGCAACGCCACCCGGACGATCTCCACCACGGCCGCGGCGATCGGCAAGAGCGGGGCCTCGTCGTACACGCTGGTCGACGCCTGGACCGGCGCCACGAGCACCACCACCGGCACGATCAGCGCGAGCGTGCCCGCACACGGCACGGCCGTGTACCGGGTCAGCGGCGGCACCACCGGCAACCCGTCCACCCCGGCCTCCTTCAGCCTGGTCAGCGCGCCCTCGGGCCGCTGCCTGGACGTGCCGAACAGCACCACCGCCAACGGCACCCAGCCGGTCATCTGGGACTGCAGCGGCGCCGCCAACCAGCGGTGGACCGCCTCGGGCCAGACCCTGCAGGCGCTGGGCAAGTGCCTCGACGCGCCGATCGGCGCCACGGCCGGCGCGAAGGTGCAGCTGTGGGACTGCAACGGCGGCGCGAACCAGCAGTGGACATCGCAGTCCAACGGCACGATCCGCGGCAACCAGTCCGGGCTGTGCCTGGACGTCAACAACAACCAGACGGCCAACGGCACGCTGACCCTGCTGTGGACCTGCACGGGCGCCGCCAACCAGCAGTGGAGCAGGCGATGAGCCGCCGGTTGCGACGCATCGCCGCCTCGGTCGCCGCGGCCCTCTGCGCGATCGCGCTGCCCGCCTTCGCCGCACCGGCGCGGGCCGACAACCCGATCGTGCAGACGATCTACACCGCCGACCCGGCGCCGCTGGTCCACAACGGCCGCGTGTACCTCTACACCGGGCACGACGAGGACAACTCCACCTACTTCACGATGAAAGAGTGGCGGGTCTACTCCTCGGCCGACATGGTGAACTGGACCGATCACGGGTCCCCGATGAGCCTCGCCACGTTCAGCTGGGCGAGCGCGGACGCGTGGGCCGGCCAGGTGATCAACCGCAACGGCAGGTTCTACTGGTACGTGCCGGTCAAGAACCGGGCGACCGGGCGGATGGCCATCGGCGTGGGGGTGTCGTCGAGCCCGACCGGCCCCTTCACCGACGCCATCGGGCGCCCCCTGGTCGAGAACGGCGAGATCGACCCGACCGTCTTCATCGACGACGGCGGCCAGGCCTACCTCTACTGGGGCAACCCCAACCTGTGGTACGTCCGGCTGAACACCGACATGATCAGCTACAGCGGCAGCGCGACCCGGATCCCGCTCACCACCGCCGGCTTCGGCACCCGGACGGGCAACACCGCCCGGCCCACGCTGTACGAGGAAGGGCCCTGGGTCTACAAGCGCAACGGCCTGTACTACAACGTGTTCGCGGCCCGGTGCTGCTCCGAGTTCATCGGCTACTCCACGGCCCCCGGCCCGACCGGCCCGTGGACGTATCGCGGCACCGTCATGCCCACCCAGGGCAGCAGCTTCACCAACCACGCCGGGATCGTCGACTTCAACGGCGGGTCGTACTTCTTCTACCACAACGGCGCGCTGCCCGGCGGGGGCGGATACACCCGCTCGGTCGCCGTCGAGAAGTTCACCTACAACGCCGACGGCACCATCCCCACAATGAGCATGACCACCGCCGGCGCCCCGCAGAACGGCACGCTCAACCCGTACGTCCGGCAGGAAGCCGAGACCATCGCCTGGAGCTCCGGGGCCGAGACCGAACCGTCGTCCGAGGGCACCATGAACGTCGGCTATCTCGAGAACGGCGACTACGTCAAGGTGAAGGGCGTCGCCTTCGGCGGTGGCGCCGGCTCGTTCACCGCCCGGGTCGCCTCGGGCGCGAACGGCGGACGCATCGAGGTCCGCACCGGCAGCCCCAGCGGCGCGCTCGCCGGAACCTGCACCGTGCCCGGCACCGGCGGCTGGCAGGCGTGGACGTCGGTCTCGTGCGCCACGACCGGCCTGACCGGCACGCAGGACCTTTATCTGAGGTTCACCGGCGGCGCCGGCTACCTGTTCAACGTGAACTGGTGGCAGTTCACACCCAGGACGACGTCGACCCCGACGGTGAATGCGCACGACTGACGCTGTCCGGCACCGCGACTCCCCCTCGAGCCGTCCCCCGATCAGGAGATCCCCATGAAGCTGTCGTCATCGAACAAGGCCGCCGTGGTGGTGGCCGGCGCAACACTGCTGGCGTCGACCGCCGTCGTCGCGGCGCGGCCGGCGGGCGCCGCCGCGGCCGGTTGCTCGGTGAACTATGCCGTGTCGTCGCAGTGGCAGGGCGGGTTCGGCGCCAACGTGTCGATCACCAACCTGGGCGATGCGCTCTCCGGCTGGACGCTCACCTGGTCGTACGGCGCCGGGCAGAGCGTGACGCAGGCGTGGAACGCGACGGTGACGCAGACCGGCTCGGCCGTCACGGCCAGGAACGCGAGCTACAACGGGTCGGTCGCGACCAACGGCACGGTGTCGTTCGGCTTCACCGGGTCGTGGACCGGCAGCAACCCGGCCCCGACCGGCTTCGCGCTCAACGGCGTGGCCTGCACCGGAGGCACCGTGCCGACCTCACCCCCGACCTCACCCCCGACGTCCCCGCCGCCATCGGATCCGGGCGGCACGTGCACCCTGCCGTCGAGCTACCGCTGGACGTCGACCGGCCCGCTGGCCGAGCCGAAGAACGGCTGGACGTCGCTGAAGGACTTCACGAACGTGGTCTACAACGGCAAGCACCTGGTGTACGCGTCGAACGTGGCGAACGGCTCGTACGGGTCGATGAACTTCGGCCTGTTCACGAACTGGTCGGACATGGCCTCGGCCAGCCAGAACGCGATGAGCCAGGGCACCGTGGCGCCGACGCTGCTCTATTTCGCACCCAAGAACATCTGGGTGCTGGCCTACCAGTGGGGACCCACGTCGTTCAGCTACAAGACCTCCACCGATCCCACCAACGCCAACGGATGGTCGGCCCCGCAGACGCTGTTCACCGGGACGATCGCCGACGCCCCGTACGGTGTCATCGACCAGACGCTCATCGGCGACGCCCAGAACATGTACCTGTTCTTCGCCGGGGACAACGGCAAGATCTACCGGGCCACCATGCCGATCGGGAACTTCCCGGGCAGCTTCGGCTCGTCGTACACCACGATCATGAGCGACTCCACGAACAACCTGTTCGAGGCCGTCGAGGTCTACAAGGTCGCCGGCCAGAACCAGTACCTGATGATCGTCGAAGCGATCGGCAGCCAGGGCCGCTACTTCCGCTCGTTCACCGCGACCAGCCTGAACGGCTCGTGGACCCCGCAGGCCGCGACCGAGAGCAACCCGTTCGCCGGCAAGGCCAACAGCGGCGCCACCTGGACCAACGACATCAGCCACGGCGACCTGGTCCGCACCAACCCGGACCAGACCAAGACCGTCGACCCCTGCAACCTGCAACTGCTCTACCAGGGCAAGAACCCCAACGCCGGCGGCGACTACAACAACCTGCCGTGGCGACCGGGGCTGCTCACCCGGCAGCGATGACGTCGGGACCGCATCCCGGACGGGTGACACAATGACCACCGCTGCTCACCGGCCGACCACCAGACGGGATCCGCATCGATGTCCGACCCCGAGTCCCTCGCAGAGGTCCGCTCCCGGATCGACGACCTCGACACGCAGATCGTCGCGCTGCTGGCCCGCCGCCAGAAGCTCGTCGAGGCGGCGGCCGGCTTCAAGCGCGACGAGCACGCCGTGCGAGCGCCCGACCGGGTCGAACGGGTCATCGCCGCCGTCCGCGCCGAGGCCACGGCCGCCGGGCTCGACGCCGCCGTGGCCGAGGCGGTCTGGCGCGCGATGATCACCGCGTTCACCGAGCTCGAGCTGACCCGTCATCGCGGCTCGACGCAGGGATGACGCCGGCGCATCGCGCACGGATGGGGCAAGTCATCGCGCTCCGTATATAACGGCATGGACACACAGCGACGCCACTGGTACTAGTGGTGCGTGCTGAGGGCCATCGAATGGATCGTGCTGGGGACCGGTAGCGCGGCCGCCATCGTCTACGGCGTGCGGCGTCACCGGCCCGCCCGGACCGGACCCTGGCTGCTGCTCGCCGGCGCCATCGTGGCGAGCGCGGCCGGCGACGTGCTGACCGCGCTGGGCCGGCCCGACGTGGCGAACGTCTGCTTCTACGTCATGTTCGTGCTGGTCGCCTGCGGCCTGCTGCAGCTGACCCGCGCCGGTGCGATCCTCGTCGACCGGGCACGGCTCATCGACCTGCTGGCGTTCGCGTGCTCGACGCTGCTGGTCATCTGGGTGTCCGTCGTCGGTGATGCGGGCTGGATGGGCGACATCTCCGGGGCGTACGTCATCGGGGCCCTGCTGCTGCTCGCGGTGGTCGTCCGCCTGCTGGTCGCCGTGGGCCGCAACCCCTCGGCCGTGCTGCTGGTCGTCGGCGCGACGGGGGTGCTGGTCGGCGACATCGTGCAGCCGCTGTGGCCGGGCCGGCTCAGCGAGACCGGGTTCGTGGTGCTCTACCTGGCCTGGGGCGCCGCCGCGCTGCACCCGTCGATGGTCCGGCTCACCGAGCCCGCGGAGCCGCGTCCGAGCCCGTGGCTGGGGCGCTGGGCGGCGCTGCTGGGGATCTCGGTCGCCACGCCGCCGGTCGTTCTGCTGATCGAGGCGCTCAACGGCAGGGTCGGCGACGGCGTGGTGATCGCCGCGGCGGGGGCGATCACCCTCCTGCTGACCATCACCCGGCTGACCGACTCGGTGACCCTGAACGGCCACGCCCTGAGACGGGAGCGCGGCTTGCGGCAGGCGAGCGCCGCGCTGGTCGCCGCGTCCGACACGGCTGCCGTGGACGAGGCCGTCCGAGCCGCGATCGCCGAGCTCATGCCTCCGGACGCCATCCGGAGCACCGTCTTCGCCGCCGACGACAGCCGGGTCCCGCTCGAGGCGGCGCCCGGCGCCGGGACGGGCCCACCGCACCGCAGCTGGTGGATCGAGGACGCGGATCCCGACTACGCCACGCTGGTCTGCCCGCTGTGGCTCGAGCCGCTCGCCGTCGCCCGGCCCAGCGGCGGCGCGCTGATCCTGACCGGTCGCCGGGACACCCTCACCGCCACCCGCGACACCCTCGAGGTGCTGGCCGGTCAGGCGGCGCTCGCGCTCGACCGCATCTGTCTGGTGGAGGCGGTCGGCCGCCGCGACAGCGACCTCTACCTGCGCGCGGTGATCCGCAACAGCGCCGACATCATGGCGGTGATCGACGAGGACCAGCGCATCCGGTACGCCACCCCCTCGCTGCGCGGCCTGCTCGGCGCCGACCTTCCGCCGCTGGCCACCCTCGACGACCTGGTGCATCCGGACGACCGCAAGCGGCTGCGGGAGGCGTTCCGCGGCTCCGGCGACGGGGTGGTGTTCTGCTCGCTGGTGCGGGCCGACGGCAGCCCGGTGCCGGTCGAAGCCACCTACCGCGATCTGCGCGACGACCGCCTGGTCCAGGGGTTCGTCGTGACGATGCGGGATTTCCCCCAGGGCCATGAGCCGGACGAGCAGCTGCGCCATGGCGACCTGGACGAGTTACCGGCCGGCGCGAACCGGCGCAGCTCTCGACACAAGTACCGCTACTAGGAACCGATGGCGACGTCCCGGCGCCGGAAACCCGCGTAGCCGGCGGCGACGAGTGCGGCCGCCAGCACACCCAGCACGAGCAGGGGCGTGAGGGTCACGTCGTCCAGCGGCGCCTGCGGCGTGTGGGTGAACGGCGAGGCCTCCCGCGACCAGCCGGGCAGGTCGAACTGGTCGGCGAACAGCGTGATGACGGCGCAGTAGGCGACCACGACCCAGGCGATGACCGCGGCCGGGCGGGGCAGCCAGCCGAACGCGAGCACCGTCACGCCGACGACCAGCCAGACCGCGGGCACGTAGGCGAGCGCGACACCGGTCAGCCGTGGCACCTGGCCCAGGTCGGAGACGGTCATCCCGTACGCGAAGCCCTCGCCGGCGCCGAACGCGGCCAGGGTCAGGGCGGTGCCGGCCAGGCCGACGCTGAGCTGACCGGCGAGCCACGTCCACCGGCTCGCCGGGGTGGCCAGCACGACCTCGGCCCGCCCGGACGTCTCCTCGGCCCGCGCCCGCAGCACGCTGGTCACGCCGTACGCGGCCGCGAGCAGGGCGGCCACGCCGGCGGTCACGGCGAGGTAGGCGTTCAGCACATCGGCGGCGCCGCCGGTGAGGAACTGCGCGATCTCCGGGTTGTCGCGGACGTACTGCTCGATGCTGTCGCCGATCGAGCCGTACGCGACGCCGAGCAGGAACAGCCCGGCCACCCAGCCGGCGAGCGAGCCGCGCTGCAGGCGCCACGCCAGCCCGTACGCGGTGCCCAGCAGCGCCGAGGCCCGCGCCCGGCCGGGCCGCGGCCGCACCAGGCCCGCGCCGAAGTCGCGGCGCGCCAGCAGGGCCACCGCCGCGGCGCCCAGCAGCCCGGCCACGGCCACCGACAGCAGCAGCGGCCACCAGCGGTCCCCGGCGTACGGGAGGGTCCGCTGGCCCCACCCGATGGGCGAGGCCCAGGACAGCGCGTCGTTGCCCACGTCACCGGCGGCCCGCAACGCGAACGCGGCGCCGAGCAGGGCGGCCACCGTTCCGTACACCGCGCGGGTGCTCTCGAAGACCTGCGCCGCGACGGCGGTCGACGCCGCGAACACGACGCCGACGGCGGTGACCGCGAGGCCGAACAGCAGCGACCCGGCGACCGGCAGCCCAGTTCCCGCCGCCACCGCGAACACCAGCAGACCGGCGACCCCGTCGGCCAGGCCCGCGAGCAGCAGGGCCGCGGCGAGCGGCGCGTGCCGGCCCACCCGGGCCGACCGGATCAGCTCGGCCCGGCCGGACTCCTCGTCGGCCCGGGTGTGCCGCCCGACCAGGAACATGTTCATGAGCGCGACCACGATCGCGGCGAACGCGAAGATCTCGAACACGATCTCGCCGCCGATCGAGGCCAGCAGGTCGGTCGGCCCGCTCATCGCGATCACGGCGTTGTTGGCGCCGATCGTCCCGCGCAGCCGCTGCAGCGCCTCGGGGGTGCCGTACAGCTGCTGGCTCTGCGTCGACTGGACCAGCACGAGCAGCGTGACGCCCAGCAGCCACCAGGGCAGGCTCCGGCGTTCCCGGCGCAGCAGGAACCGCAGCAGCGACAGCGTGCCGGTCACGACGCCGCCCCGTCCGGCCCGTAGTGGCGCAGGAACAGCTCCTCGAGCGTCGGCGGCGTGCTGGTCATGCTGCGGACGCCCAGCGGCGCCAGCTCCCGCACCACGGCGTCCAGCTGCGCGGTGTCCACGTCGAAGCGGGCATGGTGGTCCTCGACGACCACGTCGTGCACGCCGGGCAGGCGCTCCAGGCCGCTGACCGGCCGTGCCGTCTCCACCGCGATCGACGTACGGGTCAGGTGGCGCAGCTCGCTCAGCGTGCCCGACTCGACCGTGCGGCCGAGCCGGATGATGCTCACCCGGTCGCACAGCGCCTCGACCTCGGCCAGGATGTGGCTGGGCAGCAGGACCGTACGGCCCTCGTCCTTGACCTGGCGGATGCACCGCTGGAACACCGCCTCCATCAGCGGGTCCAGCCCCGAGGTGGGCTCGTCGAGCAGCAGCAGCTCGGCGTCCGACGCCAGCGCGGCGACCAGCGCGACCTTCTGCCGGTTGCCCTTCGAGTACGTGCGGGCCCGTTTGCGCGGGTCCAGGTCGAACTGCTCGAGCAACTCGTCGCGGCGGCGCCGGTCGATGCCGCCGCGCAGCCGGCCGAGCAGGTCGATGACCTCCCCGCCGGTGATGCCCGGCCACAGCGTGACGTCGCCGGGCACGTACGCCAGCCGGCGGTGCAACGTGTCGGCGTCGCGCCACGGATCCCCGCCGAGCAGCCGCACCTCGCCGGAGTCGGGCCGCAACAGCCCGAGCAGGACGCGGATCGCGGTGGTCTTGCCGCTGCCGTTCGGCCCGAGGAAGCCGTGCACCTCTCCCCCGGCCACGCTCAGATCGAGCCCGTCGAGGGCCTTGGTGACCCCGAACGACTTGTGCAGCGCGGTGACGGCGATGGCCGCCCCGGTGGACGCAGTCATGTCAGCTCCTCTGCGGAGGGACAAGCGATGATGACCGATGCCGGCGCGGACGCGGGCCGGGGTGCGGGCGGGACGACCATGACGCCTCCACGGGTCAGCGACTCGCCGACCAGGCTTCCCGGCACTCCTGTCCGCAGCGTACGCCGACCCGGCAAGCCGGGGCTGCCCCGGAAGCGGCGACGGGCGGCACCTCGTACGCTGACCCCTCGTGAGCAGCCAGTCCAAGCCGGAGAACGCTCCGGCTGAGTTCGTCGTCCCCCCGGTCATGCAGTCCCCGGCGCGCAGGACGCCGCCGTCGAGCGGGGTGGCGGGCTGGTTGCTGCGGCACCGCGTGCAGCCGGTCGGGCCCGAGGCGGGCGAGGGGCACACCGAGCAGCACTCGTGGTGGAAGGTCATGTGCCTGACCGGGGTGGACTACTTCTCCAGCCTGGCGTACGTGCCGGCGATCGCCGTCGCCGCCGCGGGGGCGGTCTCCCCGCTGGCCACGCTGCTGATCGTGGCGCTGACGTTGTTCGGGGTGCTGCCGATGTACCGGCGGGTGGCCCGCGAGAGCCCGCACGGCGCCGGCTCGGTGGCCATGCTGGAGCGCCTGCTCCCGTTCTGGCAGGGCAAACTGTTCGTTCTGGTCCTGCTCGGCTTCGTCGCCACGTCCTGGATCATCACGATCACGCTGTCGGCCGCGGACGCGAGCGTGCACGTGGTCGAGAACCCGTTCTTCCCGTCGTTCCTGCACGGCCACGAAGTGGCGCTGACCGTCGTGCTGCTGCTGTTGCTCGGCTTCGTCTTCCTGCTCGGCTTCAGCGAAGCGGTGAGCGTCGCGATCCCGCTGGTGGCGGTCTTCCTGGCGCTCAACGCGCTGATCATCGGCACGGGGCTGACCCACATCGTCACCCAGCCCGGGGCGTGGTCGGCGTGGACGAGGGCGCTCGGCGACGTGGGCGGCGGCGCCGGTGGGCTGATCGAGCCGGCCATCGTGGCGTTTCCGCTGCTCGTGCTGGGGTTGTCGGGTTTCGAGACCGGGGTGAGCATGATGCCGCTGGTCGCCGCGGAGGGCGCCGGCGCCGAGGCGCGGCTCGCGGCCCGCATCCGCAACAGCCGCAAGCTGCTCACCACCGCCGCGGTCATCATGAGCGTCTACCTGCTGTCGGCCAGCTTCGTCACGACCGTGCTCATCCCGGCAGAGGAGTTCGGGCCGGGCGGCGAGGCGAACGGCCGGGCCCTGGCGTGGCTGGCCCATGACCAGCTCGGGGACGCGCTGGGGACGGCGTACGACATCAGCACGATCCTCATCCTGTGGTTCGCCGGGGCGTCGGCGATGGCCGGTCTCGTCAACATCGTGCCGCGCTATCTGCCCGGCTACGGCATGGCGCCGGAGTGGGGACGGGCGGTGCGCCCGGTGGTCCTGGTCTACACGGCGATCGCGGTGCTGCTCACCATCGCCTTCGGCGCCGACGTCGACGCGCAGGCCGGCGCGTACGCGACCGGGATCCTCGCGATGATGGTGTCCGGCGCCGTCGCGGTCACCGTCTGGGCGGTCCGGCACCGCCGGCGCCTGCCCTCGGCCGGATTCGGGCTGCTCGCCGCCGTTCTCGCGTACGCGCTGGTCGAGAACATCCACGAGAAGCCGGACGGCATCGCGATCTCCGGCCTGTTCATCGCGGGCATCATCGTCGTGTCGCTGATCTCGCGGGTCAGCCGCACGACCGAGCTGCGGGTCGACAGCATCGAGTTCGACGAGGCCGCGCGCCGGTTCGTCACCGAGTCGATCGCGTACGACGGCGAGCTCAACCTCATCGCGAACCGCCGCCAGGGCGGGGACGTCACCGAGTACCGGCTCAAGGAACGCGAGCAGCGCGGCGACAATCCCGTACCGGGTGGCGCGGACATCCTGTTCCTGGAGGTGGACGTGGTCGACCCGTCGACGTTCAGCGACACGCTGCACGTCCGGGGCGTCGACGTGGGCGGCTACCGGATCCTGCGCACCGAGGCGCCGGCCGCGCCGAACGCCATCGCGGCGATCCTGCTGGCCCTGCGCGACGCCACCGGGGTGCGTCCGCACTGCTACTTCTCCTGGGCCGAGGGCAGCCCACTGGTGCACATGGTCCGCTACTTCCTGCTGGGCCGCGGCGACACCGCCCCGGTGGCCCGGGAGATCATCCGCAAGCACGAGCCGGACCAGTCCCGCCGCCCCGGCATCCACGTCGGGTCGTGACAAAGGCCTGGCGCGTCAGACGCCGTTGCGGCGGGCCACCTGTCCCAGCCACTCCAGGCTGGGCTTCGGCGTCCGCGCGAACGTCGCGCGGTCCACGCCGATGAGCCCGAACGTGACCGCGTAGCCGCTGAACCACTCGAAGTTGTCGAGCAGGCTCCAGTGCAGATAGCCGCGCACGTCGACGCCGTCGTGGACGGCGGCGTGCAGACCGCGCAGGACCTCGGCGGTGAAGGTGATCCGCTCGTCGTCGTCGGTCGTCGCCAGGCCGTTCTCGGTGACCAGGATCGGCGTGCCGGGCAGCACCTCGGCCACCCGGCGCACCGAGGCGCCGACCGCCTGCGGCCGGTACTCGACGTGTGCCTGGGTCAGGACCGTGCCGGGCGGCGTGACCGGGCCGTCGGGGCCGATCCGGGCGCAGCTGTAGATCTGCATGCCCACGAAGTCGTCGCCCTGGCACGCGGCGAGGAACTTGTCCTCCATCGCGGCGCGGTGGGCGGCCATCTGCTCGCCGGCGCCGTCCTCGGCGATCCATTCCTGGCCCACGAGCGCGAGCCCGGCCGGGGGCGAGCCGGCGCCGCGCAGGACCTCGATGCCGCGGCGGTGCGCGGCGATCAGGGCCTCGCTGAGGCGCTGGTCCGGCCGGGGCAGCCCGGCCACCGGCTCGCCGCGGGCCGCCATGCCGGCGAGGACCGGCAGGCAGGCGGCCAGGTTGGGCTCGTTGAGCGTGAGGACGTACGCGGCGTCGCGCACCAGCGGCGCCGCGGTCTCGACGAAGCGGGCGAAGTGGTCGCCCGCCCGGGGGCCGAGCCAGCCGCCGTCGTGGTGGAACCAGCGCGGCGTCGTGAAGTGGTTGAGGGTCACCACCGGGGCCAGCCCGCGGTCGCGGCAGCCGTCGACCATCCGCCGGTAGTGGTCGAGGGAGGCGCGCGAGATCTCGCCCGGCTCGGGCTCGATCCGGCTCCACTCCAGGCTGAACCGGTACGCCGTGAGCCCGGCGCCGGCGAGCAGGTCGAGGTCCTCGCGCCAGCGGTGGTAGTGGTCGACGGCGTCGCCGCTGGGCTCGGCGAACGGGGTGTCCGGCGCGTGCTCCCACTCCCAGTAGTGGTTGCCGACGTTGTTGCCCTCCACCTGGTGCGACGCGGTGGCCGCGCCCCAGAGGAACCCGTCGGGAAACGACTGGTCGGAACTCATGAAGGTCTCCGTTCGACGAGGGGGTCCGGGTAGAGCCGGCGGGCGCGACCGGCGTCACCGGGTCTCCGCGGCGAAGCGGGCGGCCAGGTCCTTCTTGGACACCTTGCCGATCGGCGACAACGGGAACGCGTCCAGGATCTCCAGCCGTTCCGGCAGCTTGAAGGTGGCGATCTCGTGGCGCCGCAGGAAGGCGACCAGCTCGTCCAGGGTGGGGACGCTCGCGCCGGCCCGCGGCACGACGCAGGCGCACATCCGCTCCCCCAGCACCGGGTCCGGGACCGGGACGCAGGCGACGTTCTGCACGGCGGGGTGGCCCAGGATGAGGTTCTCCACCTCCTCGGCGGAAATCTTCTCGCCGCCGCGGTTGATCAGGTCCTTGCTGCGGCCCGCCACCACGTAGTTGCCGGTGGGGTGGCGCCACATCAGGTCACCCGAGCGGTAGAAGCCGTCCGGGGTGAAGGCGCGCGCGTTGTGCTCCGGCGCCCGGAAGTAGCCGCGCAGCGTGTACGGGCCGCGGCACAGCAGCTCCCCGACCTGGCCGTCCGGCACCGGCCGGCCCTCGTCGTCGACCAGCCGCACCTCGTCGTCCGGGCAGACCGGCCGGCCCACCGTCTCCAGCCGCACCTCGGGCGGGTCGTCGAGCCGGACGAACATGAGCAGCCCCTCGGCCATGCCGAAGTTCTCCTGCACCGTGCAGTGCGGCAGCAGCTTCTCGGCGAGCAGGCGGATCTCGGGCTGCAGCCGCTGCCCGCCGCTCTGCACGACCCGCACCGACGACAGGTCGTACCGGTGGATGTCCGGGTCGTTCAGCCACCGGATGAGCAGCGCCGGGACGACGTGGATGTGGGTGACGCGGTGCTGCTCGATCAGCGGGAACACCTCGGCGCCGCGGGTGCCCGGGTGCAGCACCACCCGGGCGCCGGCGAACCAGAAGCCCTGCATCCCCGGGCACGCCAGCGGCAGGTTGTGCGCGATCGGCAGCACGTCGAGCAGGCAGTCGCCGTCGCGCACGTCGCACACGGACAGCGCGAGGCGCGAGTTGTACGCGTAGTCGTTGTGCGTGCGCGGGATCAGCTTGGGAATGCCCGTGGTGCCGCCGGAGAGCTGGAACACCGCCGGATCGTCGGGGTCGATCGTCAGCGCGGCGAGGTCGGCGCTGGTGGCAGCCGGCTCCCGGTCGATCAGCTCGCGCAGCGACCGGAAGCCGGCCGACGCGGGCCCGTCGACCAGCGCCAGCCGCAGCGTGGGCGCCGTGCGCCGCACCCGGGCGACGATGTCGCGGTCGGCGTCGCGGACCCGGCCGGGAACCACGCACGCGACGGCGCCCGCGAGCCGCGCGAACTGCTCCATCTCCCGGTACCGGTGCTGCGGCAACGCCATGATGGGGATGGCGCCCAGCTTCTGCAGCGCGACGTACAGGCAGGCGAACGGCGCGTCGTTGGGCAGCTGCACCAGGACCCGGTCGAGCGGGCGCAGCCCGAGGTCGTACAGGTTGCGGGCCAGCCGGTCGGCGCGTTCGGCCAACCGGCCGTACGTGATGTCCTCACCACCGGCGTGCAGGGCGATCCGGTCCGCGTACGCGGTCAGGTGCTCGTCGAGGACGTCGCGCAGCGGCCGGTCGCGCCAGTAGCCGCGCTCGCGGTAGCGGGCGGCGAACTCGGCGGGAAAGGGGACGACACCGTCCAGAGGCATCGGTCGCTCCTCAGGTAGTTGCGGAGAACCCGCCGTCGACGACCACGATCTCGCCGGTGACGAACGGGTTGGACGTGATGAGCGAGACGACGGTCGCGGCGACGTCGTCGGCGGTGACGCAGCGGCGCAGCGGGGTGAGCCGGGCACGCCGGTCCATCAGCCGCTCGTAGTTGTCGCCGAGCTGGTCCTCCATCCACTCGCCGACCATCCAGCCGGGCGCGACGGCGTTGACCCGGATGTCCGGGCCGAGCGCGCCGGCGAGGGTCCGGGTGAGCGAGACGACGGCGGCCTTCGAGGCGGCGTACGGGAACGGCTGCGGCCCCGGGCGCAGGCCGACGATGCTGGCCGTGTTGACGATCGCCGCGCCGGGCGCGCGGCGCAGCAGGGGCACCGCCGCGCGGGTCACCTGGAACAGGCCCCGCACGTTGACCGCGAAGACCCGGTCCCAGTCCGCCAGGGACAGCCCGTCGAGGTCGGACGGCGGGGTGCCGATCGTGGTGCCGGCGTTGTTCACCAGCGCGTCGAGCCGGCCGAACCCGTGCTCCACCGCGCCGAGCATGCCGCGCACCGCGTCCTCGTCGGCGACGTCCGCCTGCACCGCGAGCGCCCGGGCGCCGGCCTTCCCGGCCTCCCGCACGACCTGCTCGGCCCGCTCGCGACCGGTGGCGTAGTTGACGGCGACGTCGTAGCCGTGCCGGGCCAGGGCCAGGGCGGCGCTGCGGCCGATGCCGCGGGAGGCTCCGGTCACCAGCGCGACCGGGCGGCCGGCGCTCACAGGCCCAGCACCCGCTCGGCGTTGCCGTGGAACACGGCCTGCACCACCTCGTCCGGCAGGCCGAGCTCGGCCCATTCCCGCAGGATCCGCTCGTACGGCAGGCTGGGGTGGTCGCTGCCGAACATGACCTTGTCGCGCAGCCGGCCGCGGATGTCCGTGCGCAGCTGCGCCGGGAAGTGCTTGGGCGCCCACCCGGAGAGCTCCCAGAAGACGTTGCCCTTGTGCAGCGCGACCGCGGTCATCTCGTCGATCCACGGCCAGCCCGGGTGGGCGGCGACGATCGTCAGGTTCGGAAAGTCGGCGGCCAGCTCGTCGACCGCGAGCGGGTGGGCGTGCCGGATGCGCGCGCCCATGCCGGCGGGCATCCCGGCGCCCATGCCGGTGGTGCCGACGTCGACCATCACCGGCACGCCGAGCGCGGCGATCGTCTCCCACAGCGGGTACAGCGCGCGGTCGTCCACGCTGAAGTGCCCCATGATCGGGTGAAAGTGGAAGCCGAGCACGCCGTGCGTCTTCACGGCCTCCTCGGCGTCGCGGATCGCGACCTCACCCTTCAGCGGGTCGACCGCGCCCCACGCGCCGATGAAGGCGTCGGGGTAGCGGTCGCGCAGCCCGGCCACGTACGCGTTGGAGCACGGCGGGGTGCCCGTCACCGTCTCGATGTCGAACGCCACCAGGACCGCCTCGACGCCCAGCGTGGTCAGCTCGGCCGCCACGTCCGCCTCGTCCCTGGCGACCCACGGGCGCTTCCAGTACGCGGCGAGGGCCTCGACGTACGGGCCCTGCGAGGCGATCCACGGCTGCGTGCCGGGATAGCAGTGCAGATCGACGGTGCGCATGGGGACACGATGGCCGCGCCGTGCGCCCGCCGGATACGGCGATGCCGTTCATCGGCACAGCCGCGCCGGAAGTCAGCCGGTGTCGAGCCCGATGGACCGGCGGGCGCCCAGCGCGCGGGAGATGGCGCGCGCCGCCGTCTGCAGGGCCGGCGTGAGGCGGCGGGCGTCGACCTGCTGCTCCGGCACCACCACGGACAGCGCCGCCACCATCGCGTCGTCCACGTCGAAGATCGGGCTCGCCACCGAGACCAGCGGTTGCGGGGCGCGCCGCCGGAACGTGATCGCGCGGTCCCGGCGGATCTCGGCCAGCGTCCGGCGTAGCGCGGCCGGTGACACGGGCGTCTTCTCCGGTTCCCGCAGCAGCGGCCGGGACAGGTACTCGTCCTGGAACGCCGGGTCGGCGTACGCCAGCAGCACCAGACCGACCCCGGTGGAGTGCAGCGGCAGGCGTCCGCCGACGCGGTAGAGGATCGGCACCGCGTTGCGGGCGGACAGCCGTTCCACCAGGACCGCGTCGTCGCCCTCGCGCACCGCCAGCAGGACGTGCTGGTGGGTGGCCTCGGTCAGGTCACCCATGTACGGCAGGGCCACCTGCCGCAGCCCGTGCCCGCGCAGGCACAACGACGCGACCTCGAACAGGCGCAGCCCGATCGAGTAGCGGCCCGCGTCGTCGCGCTCCAACGCGCCGCGGGCCTGCAGCCGGCTCGCCAGCCGCAGCGCCGAGCTGGTGGGGATGCCGCTGCGACGGCTCAGCTCGCCCAGCGACATCCGGCGGTGCGCCGCGTCGAACGCGAACAGCAGCGTCAGGGCCCGGTCGATGACGGGCTCACCCTGCGGTGGGCGCCCGCCGCGGGCGCGCGCCGGGGACTCGGTCACAGCCTCACGTCCCTCCGGCCGTCGCGAAACACCCTGGAAACGTCGTTTCGATGAACGGCATTATGCCTGCCCCGGCGCGGACGGACAGCTCATCGTGACGGCATGACTACCTCCCCCCTCGACAGCGCGACGGTGCTGACCGCCGACGACTCCGGCGCGCCGCCCGCCTGGCCCAACCCCCGCCGCGGCTTCCTGTTCTTCCTCGGTTTCGCCGCCATCGGCGCGGGCATGGCGAGCCTGGTGC
The DNA here is from genome assembly GCF_051386375.1 of Actinoplanes sp. URMC 104. Classification (NCBI taxonomy): domain Bacteria; kingdom Bacillati; phylum Actinomycetota; class Actinomycetes; order Micromonosporales; family Micromonosporaceae; genus Actinoplanes; species Actinoplanes sp. URMC 104. Next base: position 1,577,973 of record NZ_JBPQTO010000011.1, read on the forward strand.
CGGCGGTCCTCACGCTGTCGCTGAAGGCCTCGCAGATCGACGCCGCCAACGCGACCACCGTGCTGTCCGTCGTGGTCGGTGTCGGCTCGGTGTTCTCGCTGGTCGCGTTCCCGGCCCTGGGCCGGCTCAGCGACCGCACCACCGGCCGCTTCGGCCGGCGCCGCCCCTTCCTGCTGCTCGGTGGCCTGCTGTTCGCGCTCGGCGCGGCCGGCATCGTCGCGGCGTCGAACACGGCGATGCTGGTCGTCGCGAACGTCCTCACCGCCGTCGGCTACAGCTCGGCCGCCGTGGCCTTCACCGCGGCCATCCCGGACCAGTTCGCGCCGGACCGCCGGGGACCCGCGTCCGCCCTGGTCGGGTTGAGCCTGCCGGTCGGCGCGGTCACCGGCCTGTTCATCGCGCAGCTGGTGGCGCCCAACCTGACCGCGATGGTGCTGATCCCGGCGGGCATCGCCGTCCTCGGCGCCGTGCTGTTCGCGCTGCGGCTGAGCGACCGCCGGCTGTCCGCCGCCGAACGGCCGCACTTCGGGTGGAGCCAGTTCCTCACCACCTTCTGGGTCGACCCCCGGCGCGCCCCGAACTACGCCTGGGCCTGGTGGAGCCGCCTGCTGCTGTTCCTCGGCGTCGCGGCGATCCAGGCGTACCAGGCCTTCTACCTGATCATGGTGTTGCACTTCGCGCCGCAGGAGGTGGCCCAGGCGGTCTTCCTGTCGACGCTGGTGCTGACCGTGGCCGCGCTGGTCTGCGCGTCGGTCGCGGGCAAGCTGTCCGACCGGATCGGGCGGCGCAAGCCGTTCGTCGTCGTCGCCGCGGCCATCTTCGCGGTGGGCCTCACGCTGGCGTCGCTGGCCGGCAGCTTCCCGGCGTTCCTGGTCGCCATGGGCGTCGTCGGGGTCGGGCAGGGCGTCTACATGGCCGTCGACATCGCGCTGGTCACCCAGGTGCTGCCGGACCCGGACAACCCCGCCAAGGATCTCGGCATCATGAACCTGGCCAGCACGCTGCCGGGCACCATCGTGCCGACCGTCGCGCCCGCCGTGCTCGCGATCGGGGCGACGGCCGCCTCCCCGCAGAACTTCACGGCGCTGTTCCTGTTCGGCGCGATCGCGGGGCTGCTGGGCGCGGTGCTCATCCTGCCCATCCGCAAGGTGCGCTGAGGCCGGTGACCGTGACGCTGTCCACCGGGACGTGGATCGAGCCCGACGAGCCGGTCACGCCCCCGCCCGGCTCGCGGCCGGCGTACCAGTTGCGGCACGAGTTCGAGCTGCCCGGCCCGGTCGCGGCGGCCACCGTGCAGGCCACCGCGCACGGCATCTACGAGCTGTTCGTCAACGGGACCCGCGTCGGCGACCTCGAGCTGACGCCCGGCTTCACCGCCTACCGGTCCCGGCTGCAGGTCCAGTCGTACGACGTCGCGGACCTGCTGCGGGCGGGCGGCAACGCCATCGAGGTGCTGCTCTCGGACGGCTGGTTCCGGGGCCGGCACGGCTTCGCCCGCACCGCGAACGGCTTCGGGGACCGGGTGGCCGCCCTGCTCGCCCTCGAGGTCACCCATCCCGACGGCACTGTCACCACGGTCGGCACCGGGCCCGGATGGTGGTCGCGGCCCAGCCGGATCACGGCCGCCGACCTGATGGACGGCCAGCAGACCGACCTGCGGCAGCCCGCCTCCGGCTGGCGGCCCGCACGCCCGGTCACCGGCGGTCTCTACGACGACCGCCGGCGCCTGCACGCCTCCGACGCTCCCCCGGTACGCCGCATCCAGGAACTCCGGCCGGTCGCCGTCGACCACCTGCCCGGCGGCGCCACGGTGATCGACTTCGGGCAGAACATCAACGGGTGGGTCCGGCTGAGCGATCTGGGACCGGCCGGCTGCCGGCTGACGCTCACCCACGGCGAGCACCGGGCTGCCGACGGCCGGGTCGACACCGACCACCTGCGGGCGTTCGACGTCACCACCGGGGGCCCGGCGCCCGCCGGGCAGGTCGACCGGGTCGTGTCCGCGGGCCGCGCCGGCGACGTCTTCGAACCCCGGCACACCACCCACGGCTTCCGCTACGTGCAGATCGACGGGCACCCCGGGCGGCCGGTAGCCGACGCCGTCACCGCCGTGGTGGTGCACACCGACCTGGCCACGACCGGCCGGTTCCGGTGCAGCGACGACCGGCTCGACGCGCTGCACGAGGCGGCGGTGTGGAGCTTCCGCGGCAACGCGTGCGACATCCCGACCGACTGCCCGCAGCGGGAGCGCTCCGGGTTCACCGGCGACTGGCAGGTGTACGTCGCGACCGCCGCGCTCACCCACGACGTGGCCGCGTTCTCCGGCAAGTGGCTGCGCGACCTCGCCGCCGACCAGTGGCCCGACGGACGGGTCCCGACCGTCACGCCCAACCCGGCCGGGCCCGGCCCCTCCGGGATCGCGTTCATGGACGCGATGGAGGGCTCGGCGGGCTGGGGCGACGCCGCGGTGCTGGTGCCGTGGGAGCTGTGGCGGGCGTACGGCGACCGGGCCGTCCTCGAGCGGCAGTACGACTCGATGGTCCGCTGGGTCGGCTACGCCGCGACCGCGGCCCGCACCCGCCGCCATCCGGACCGGGCCGCCGCCCGCCCCCGAGCGGCGGCTCACGAGCAATACCTGTGGGACACCGGCGGTCACTTCGGCGAATGGCTCGAGCCGGGCGAGACGCCCCGCCCGGATCCGTCGGCCGACCACGGCATCGTCGCCACCGCCTACCTCGCCCGCTCGGCGCACCTGCTGGGCCGCATCGCCGCGCTTCTCGGCCGTACGGAAGACGCCGCCCGCCACCGCGCGCTGGCCGCAGCCGTCCGGGACGCCTGGCAGCGCGAGTACCTCGCCGAGGACGGCCGCATCGCGGTGCCCACACAGGCTAACCACGTCCGGGCCCTCGCCTTCGACCTGGTGCCCGCCGAGCGGCGCGCGGCGGTGGCCGACCGGCTGGCCGCGCTGATCGCCGCCGGCGACCACCACCTCGGAACGGGCTTCCTGTCCACCGGCATGCTGCTGCCCGTGCTCGCCGACACCGGGCACCTCAGCACGGCGTACCGGGTGCTGCTCTCCACCGGCGTGCCGTCCTGGCTGGAGATGATCGACCGGGGCGCGACCACGATCTGGGAGCGGTGGGACGGCGTCACCGGCGACCGCGCCCAGGGCTCGCTCAACCACTACAGCAAGGGCGCCGTCGTCGCGTTCCTCCACACCCACGTCGCGGGCATCCGCCTGCCCGCCGACCCGGGACCGGGCGAGGCCGGCTACCGCCGGTTCGTGATCCAGCCCCGCCCCGGCGGCGAGCTCACCTGGGCACAGGCCGAGCACGACAGCCCGTACGGCCTCGTCCGCAGCGCCTGGCGGCTGGAGCACGGCCGGTTCCGGCTCGACGTCGAGATTCCCGCGGGCACGCGTGCCGAGGTCCGCCTGCCCGACGGCCGGCGCATCGACGCCGCGCCCGGCAGGCATTGCTACGACGCCGTTCCGCTCGCCCTGCCGGTCTGAAACGGCGCGCGAGTGGGTACCAGCCGTCCATGATGGAGCAGACCCGGGCACGCTATCGCTGTCGGGCCGCCTGGCTCGTCTTCCCGTTGCTGATCGTGGGATCCGTCGCGTTCCCCGTCGTCGCCATCTTCGTCGACGCGGCGCCGTGGTGGATGGAGACGCTGTTCCTGCTGGTGGCCATCCCCCTCGGCTGGTGGCATGCCCTGACCCGGATGTTCTACGGAATGGACCTCACCGGCACCGCACTGGTGCTGCGCGCGCCGATCGTCCGGGAACGCATCCCGCTGGCCGAGCTCGCCGAGATCGGCCTGCCCGTCGACGAGGGCGCCATCCGGGTCACCCGGCGGGACGGGCGCTCGTGGAACGTGCTGTCCGGCAGCGGCCTCGAGGAGTTCGCCGACGAGGTCGGCCGCGCCGCCCCGCACGTCGAGGTACGGACCGGTGACTGGCCCCGCCGCCTGGCCGACTGGTTCCGCTGACCTGCGCCCCAGCAGGCCGAGACGGGTCGGCGGGGCCACTATGCTGGCGCCATGCCCCGGTGGGAACACGGCAGTGAGCAGCGGATGAAACAGGCCGCCACGGAGCTGTTCGAGGAGCAGGGCTTCGAAGCCACCACGGCCGTGCAGATCGCGCAACGCGCCCGGGTCACCACCCGCACCTTCTTCCGGTACTTCCCGGACAAGGAGGAGATTCTCTTCGCCGAGGCGCAGGCGCTCACGGACGAGCTCGTCGGGGAGCTTTTGAAGACCGCCGACGTGACCGAGCCGCTGCAGGCCGTCGTCCGGACCCTGGCCGGTCACGACTGGCAACGGCTCGGCACGCGGGAGGCGTTGAAGCAGCGCGACGCCATGATCGCGTCGGACCCCCGGCTGCTCGAACGAGACCTGATCAAACAGCAGCAGACGGCCGACGCGTTGCGCCGCGCACTTCTCGAGCGCGGAGTCCACCCCGACACCGCCGAGCTCGCAGCCGCCACGGGGAGTCAGGTGTTCCGCACCGCCTACCGGCAGTGGCTGCGAGGCGACGGCGACACCGATCTGGCTACGAGAACCGAGGCCGTGATGGCGTTGCTGAAAACGATCGTGCACCGCGACCGATAAAGGCGTCGCCGCAATTCAGGATTTGAATTCCGACGAGATCTCGGTCGCATACTTCTGCCACAGCGGCGTCATGGTTTCCGGCGTCACCGGGCGTCCCGACTCGACCATCTGCTTGAGGTCGCGGAAGTACTGCACGTACAGGTCCGGCGTGAAGGTGGAAAGAATGACGGCCGGCTCGTCGCCCGGGTTGGCGAAGGTGTGCGGCGCCCCCGGCGGGACGATCACCCACGTGCCCGGGCCGGCGTCGTAGTCGTCGCTGCCCACGGTGAACCGCACGGTGCCCGAGAGGACGTAGAAGCCTTCGTCGTGCTGGGCGTGGCGGTGCTGGATGGGGCCGGGCGTGTGCGGGCTGAGAGTGATCTCGCCGATGCCCAGGCGGTGGCCGGTGTTGCTGCCGTCCTCGAGGATGCGGATCTGCGACGGCCCGTTGCCGGCGATGAGCTCGCCTTCGCCGGGCCGGACGATCGAGACTGGAGCCATGGAGGAACCCTCCCTGAGGGGTCAGCGGGTGCGACCGTGATGTCGCGCCACGACATCACTCTACCACCGATGTCTCGCCGGGACATCAGCGCGGACTGCAGCCGCCAGGACCCTAACCGCGGTCCGGAGCCGCTGTCACGGTCGATTCACCTATTCAGATGACGGGGATCAGAATTGAGGGCGACCAATTCACCGGATCGATGCGGGACGACGGTCTCGCTTTGGCCGGGCATAATCCGCGCACTACAGTGAATGACCTCTCCCGGACATCGCCGCATCATCGAAACAGGGACGGTCATGCCCGCCACTCTTTATCTGATCGTCATGGGCGCTGTGCTGGCCGCCGCGGTTCTCCTCGCCGTCCGGGCGGCCCGGCACTCCGGCGCCCGGCCGAGCGCGCCACGTCCTCCGGACGCCGAGACCCCCGCCGCGCTCGCCGAGGCCCGCTCGGAGCTGGCCGCCGCCCGCGCCGAGATCGAGCGGCTCCGGCAGGCACAGGCGCAGACGGCGAAGGCCGTCGGGGTCCCGGCGGCCCGGGCCGGCGGCCGGCGCGTCGAGGTGTTCGTCAACCTGTCCCGGCGGCTCCAGTCGCTGGTGCACCGGGAGATCAAGCTGCTCGACGGGCTGGAGAACGAGGTCGAGGACCCCGACCTGCTGAAGGGCCTCTTCCAGGTCGACCACCTGGCGACCCGCATCCGGCGGCACGCGGAGAACCTGGCGGTGCTCGGCGGGTCGGTGTCGCGCCGCCAGTGGAGCCGGCCGGTCGCGCTGACCGAGGTGCTGCGTTCCGCGATCGCCGAGGTCGAGCACTACTCGCGGGTCAAGCTGGTGCCGCCCATCGACGGCACCCTGCCCGGGCACGCCGTCGCGAGCGTCATCCACCTGATCGCCGAGCTGATCGAGAACGCGACGATGTTCGCGCCGCCGCACACCCAGGTGCTGCTCCGCGCCCAGCCGGTCGCCGCCGGGATGGCGGTCGAGGTCGAGGACCGCGGGCTGGGCATGCAGCGCGCCGACCTCGACCGGGTCAACCAGCTGCTGGCCAACCCCGACGACACCGACCTCGACGACCTGCTGCGCGACGGGCGGATCGGCCTGTACGTGGTCTCGATGATCGCCCGGCAGCACGGGATCGTCGTGCAGCTGCAGACCAACATCTACGGCGGGACCCAGGCGGTGATCATCCTGCCGCCGCAGCTGGTCGGCACGGCGCCCGAGCCGGAACCGGAGGCGTCCCGTCCGCCGAGCCTGCCCCGGGCGCCCGAGCAGGTCCCGGCTCGGGCGCTGCCTCCGCTCGAGAGGCGCGTTCCGCAGCAGTCCGTCTGGCCGGCCGCCGCGCCGGCCCGGGCGACACCGGCCGACGTCTCGGCGGACACCGTCTTCCTGCCGCGCGCGGGGCGGGGCCAGGCCGAGGCCCGCCCGGTCGCCACCGCGACCGTTCCCGAACAGCCCACCCGGGCCACGCCGGCGCGCCCTCCGCTGCCGCGTCGCCGCCGCCAGACCCACATGGCCCCGCAACTGCAGCTGGGCCCGCCGCAGCCGGCCGCCGAGCCGGCCGAGGACCACCGCCCGGGCCTGATGGCGTCGTTCATGAGCGGCGTCTCCGAGGGCGAGGCGGACGGGCCCCTCCCCGACCGTCATGGCTGACCACCGGCCCCGCAACGAGAAAGGCCCGGCTCACATGTCGCGCACCGATCCCGCACGTACGTCCCAGGACCTGGTCTGGTTGCTGTCCGGCCTGGTCGACCGTGTTCCGGACACGAGAAGCGCGCTGCTGCTGTCCTCGGACGGGCTGCGCAAGGCGGCCCACGGGCTCGACGACGACGGCGCGGACCACCTGGCGGCGGTCGCGTCGGGGCTCTTCTCCCTGGCCCGCAGCGCCGGCACCCGGTTCGGCGGCAGCGACGGCGTCCGTCAGGTGGTGGCCGAACTGGACGAGTCGCTGCTGTTCGTCTCGGCGGCCGGCTCCGGGGCGGTGCTCGCGGTCGTCGCGGGGAAGGCGGCCGACCCGGGCGTGCTGGGCTACGAGATGGCTCAGATGGTCAAGAGCGTGCGGCCGTACCTGACGACGCCGGCTCGCAACGAGCCCGAGTTCCTGGGCGTGCGCGGCCGGTGAACGTGCGGGAGACCGACGAGCACTGGTTCGACGACGCCGCGGGACGGCTCATCCGGCCCTACACGGTGAGCGACGGCAGGACCGAGCCGACCACCCCGATGGAGCTGCTGTCGATGGTGATCGCGACCGGCCGCCGGCCGCACAGCCCGCTCGGGCCGGACCACGCTCAGGCGCTCGGGCTCTGCGGCAGCGTCACCACGGTCGCCGAGGTCGCGGCGCGGTTGGGGCTGCCCGCCGTCGTCACCAAGATCCTGCTCTCCGATCTGGTGGACTGCGGAGCGGTGGACGCCCACTCCCCTGACCCGATGGCCGACTCTTCCAACCTGACGGTACTGGAGACCATCCTCAATGCTCTTGAACGACGGCTCTGACGGCATCCCGTCCGCGCTCAAGCTGCTGATCGCCGGCGGCTTCGGCGTCGGCAAGACCACGTTCGTCGGCGCGGTCAGCGAGATCGAGCCGCTGCACACCGAGGAACTGCTCACCACCGCCGGCGTGGGCACCGACCGGCTGACCGGCGTCGAGAGCAAGTCGACGACCACGGTGGCGATGGACTTCGGCCGGATCACGATCGGCAGCAAGCACGTGCTCTACCTGTTCGGCACCCCCGGCCAGGAGCGCTTCTGGTTCATGTGGGACGAGCTGTCCAGCGGCGCGATGGGCGCGGTCGTGCTGGCCGACACCCGCCGGCTGGAGGACTGCTTCCCCGCCGTCGACTTCTTCGAGTCGCGGGGCATCGGGTTCCTGGTCGCGGTCAACGAGTTCGACCGCGACTGCCGGTACGAGTCGGACGACCTGCGCAGCGCCCTCGACCTGAAGCCGGACACCCCGATCGTGCTCTGCGACGCCCGCGACCAGCGATCGGCCACCGGCGTGCTCGTCAACCTGATGCACCACCTGCTCGCCCAGCAAGCCCGCCGATGACCTGCTCGCCCGGCGAGCCCGCCTCCCTCCGCGAGCCCGCCTCCTCCCGCGAGCCCGCCGACGACCGAACGGAGCCCCTGGCATGATCTACGACCTTTCCGGACACCAGTCCCTCACCCCGGCGGACCCGGAAGTGCCGGCCCGCCTGCGCCGGCTGCAGGAGCTGGGCCTGGGCGAAGTCGCGGACGCGCATCTCGACGAGTTCGCGCGCCGGGCGGGCGACATCACGAGGGCGCCGCTGGCGATGGTCAACTTCATCCGGGACGACCGTCAGTACCTCGGCGGCCTCTACACCGGCGCCGCCGTTCCGGAGGCCCTGCGCACCGGGCTGGCCGGCCGCACGTTCACCCGGGAGCACGGATACTGCCCGCACGTCGTCGTCCGGCGTAAGGCGCTGGTGCTCGACGACGTGTGCGACTACCCCCGATTCGCCGGGAACCCGGTGGTGGACGAGATCGGCATCCGCTCCTATCTGGGCGCTCCGCTGATCGACCGGACCGGCGTCGCGCTCGGCACGGTCTGCGTGGTCGACGTCGAGCCGCGGCCGTGGGGCCGGCCAGGGCTGGAGACGATCAAGGCGCTCGCTTCCGAGCTGGTCGCCCAGATCCACGCCCGGGAGGGGAAGTAGAGCGAGCAGCATCCACCGCGAAAACGGGCGAAGCCCTCCCGGGCCGCTCCGCTGCGCCACTGGTAGCGCCTCATCCGGCACTCCGGCGTGGACATCATCGACAGATCCTTCACTGACCGTGACGACGCGACCCCGTTGAGGAACCAACGGGGTCGCTGTACTGTTCGGTCAGACAAAAGGCGGACGTCGGCTCAAAGACCACGGTAAAGCCGCTCAAGGTGGACTTGGAGCACGTGATGGACACCAAAACCCTCAGTCGGGACGCCGATTCCCGCGCCGCGACGGGCGACCGGCCGGAGCCGTCATCGACGCCGAGGATGCTGCATTTCCTTCGCGAATACGCCCAGAACTTTCTCAATTCCCGGTTGATGGACGAGCGCCGTTCCCTGCCACCGGCAATGGTGGCCGACTTCGGCGAAGTGGGCCTGCTCGGTCTGCAGATCCCTCGCGCGCTCGGCGGGCAGGACATCTGCCACGCCGACATGAACCGGGTGTTCACCCAGCTCGGAGCCATCGACGCCAATCTCGCCGTGTTCTGCGCAGTGCACAACACGCTCGGGATAGCGCCGATCCTGCGGTCCGCGAGCGAGGAGGTCAAGGGCTGCGTGCTGCCCCGCCTGGCCACCGGCCAGGCCCTGACCACCAGCGCGATCAGCGAGCCCGGCATCGGCTCGCACGTGCGCGGCATGACCACCAGCGCGGTCAGGAACCGGGACGGCTCCTACACGATCAACGGCACCAAGAAGTGGATCTCGCTGGGCGGGGACGCGCGCTACGTCAACATCTTCGCCGGGCTCCGCGACGACCGGGGCCGGCCGCTGGGCATCACCGGCTTCCTGGTGGACAGCCGCACTCCCGGTTTCGGGATCGGCCCCGAGATGCTGACCCTGGGCCTGCGCGCGGTGCCGCAGTACGACCTCAGCTTCCGCGACCTGCGGGTGCCCGCCTCCGCGCTGCTGGGCGCGGAGGGGGACGGTCTGGCCACCGCCAAGGCGGCGTTCATGGACGGTCGCGTGGTGCTGGCCGCGATGGCGCTGGGAGCGGCCATGCGGTCCCTCGAGCTGGCGCAGCGGTTCGCCCGGGGCCGCGAGGTCGCCACCGGTTCGCTGGCCGGCAACGGCCGCATCCGCGAGATGCTGGCCGAGGCGGCCGCCGCGATCCAAGCGGTGCAAACGCTGATCGCCCGGATAGCACAGTGGCGGGACGCGGGCCGGGACGTGCCCGAGGCGTGGTATTTCTGCGCGAAGATATTGGGCTGCGAGCTCGGCTGGAACGCCATCGACACGGCGCTTCAAGTGATGGGCGCGCGCGGTTTCCTCGACACCAACACCGTCGGGCAGCATTTCCGTGACTATCGGCTGTTCCGCATCTTCGAGGGCTCCACCGAGGCGATCACGGTGTATCTGGGCACCACGCTCGTGCGGAACCCCGACGAGTTCGCCAGGCTCGTCGGCCGGACGCGCCCCACCGCGCAGACGCTCCGGCTGGCCGACCAGGTGGCGGAGATCGGCGCCGACCGTCCCGGCGACGCCGCGGGCCGGCACGTGCACGCGGCCGTCGTGGGCGAGCTGGCGTGCTGGACGCTGCTGGCCACGGTGACCGGCGAGGTGGCCCACCACTCCCCCATGCACGGCTACACCGCATCGTGGGCCGAGCAGCAGCTGCAGCAGAGGCTGCGCAGCGCGCGGCCGCGTTCCCGCGGCGCCCTGCCCACCCAGGCCGAGTTCGCCGCCCACGTCGAGGGCTACGCCGGCGTCATCGGCGACGTCGACCAGCGGCGCTGGCCCGCCGAGGAGTGGCGCTCGGACCCGCTGCTGAGGTGAGCCCGCCCGCATCCGCAACGAACCTGCGCGTGGCCGCAGCCGTGGCGCGTCGGCGACAGCGGAACGCCTCCGCCGAGGCTCGCCATGCTGCACGCGCTCGGGAGCACGCCGCGCGGCAGCGGCCGGCGGGACGCGCTGACCAACGCGCTCGAGCGCCTCCGCGACGCGGCCGACGTGCCCTTCGCCGCCGGGTACCTCGTGGACAGCGCGGGTGCTCGCACGGCCCTGGTGGCCGCGGTCGGCATCGAAGAAGGCGGCCCGATGGCGCCGCGCGACTTCCGGCTGACCGCCCGAGGCGGCCCTCCGGCAGAGCGAGGAGCGCCCCGTGAGCCAGGATTCGCCGCGGCAGTGGACAGCCGAGGAGATCGCGCTCGCGGGCCGCGGCTGGGCCGAGATCCACCACGCCCGCCGGCCCGCCGGGTGATCGCTGTCCTGGGTGGACGGTGGAGGGGGTGATCTTTTGACTATGGTGAGGGGCGCTCGCGAAGAGAGGGGCTCCATCATGGCCGAGGACCACCAGCCGGATGCCGCAACCAGGATCGACCTGCGCACCGACCGCCCGCATCCGGCGCGGGTGTACGACTACCTGCTCGGCGGCAAGGACAACTTCGCGGCCGATCGGGCGGCGGCGCAGAAGGGCCTGGAGGCCAACCCGGACAGCCGCATCCCGCCCCGGCAGAACCGGCTGTTCCTGCGCCGGGCGGTGCGTTTCCTGGCCGAGCAGGGCGTGGACCAGTTCCTCGACATCGGCACCGGGATCCCCAGCGCGCCCAACGTGCACCACGTGGCCCAGCAGGTCGACCCGCGCTCGCGCATCGTGTACGTGGACAACGACCCGATCGTGCTGGCGCACGCCCGCGCGCTGCTGACCAGCCATCCCGACGGCCGGACCGACTATGTCGACGCCGACCTGCGCGATGTCGACGCCCTGCTCGCCAAGGTGCGGGCGACGGGCACCCTCGACTTCGACCGCCCGGTGGGCCTGTTGCTCATCGCGGTCCTGCATTTCGTCGGCGACGAGCACGACCCGTGGGCCATCGTCGAGCGGCTCCTGGCCGCCCTGCCGGCCGGCAGCTACCTGGCGTTGTCCCACCTGACCGGCGACTTCCGCCCGGAGGCCTGGGCCCGGATCGCCGAGGTCTACCGGCGTCAGGGCGTCACCATGCAGGTCCGCTCGCGGCAGCAGATCGAACGCTTCTTCACGGGCCTCGACGTGGTCGACCCCGGCCTGCAGGTCCTCCCGGCCTGGCGGCCGGAGCTGGGCGAGCCCGGCGATCAGCCGCCGCCGTCGGACGACCAGGTGTCGGTCTACGGCGCCGTGGCCCGCGTGTGACGGTCAGGACGCCGTACGCCTCCCGGCCTCACCGGCCCTGCAGGGTGTGGTTCGGCCGGGCGGACGCGCCGGTGTACCAACAGCCGCCGGGGCCGGAGACGGTGTTGGCGGACACGGCGACGTCGGTGATGGACAGCCGGCCGCCCGGGTCGTGGACCGCCAGTGCCGGGCGTGCCGGATCGGTGGTGGCGACGACGTTGTCGACGATGTCGACGCGGCTCAGGCTGTTCGCGTACGCCTTGAGATAGATCCCGCCCGCGCAGCCCGAGAGGGTGTTGCCCCGCACGGAGAGCCGCCGGGTGTCCTGCGGGCCGATGGCGTCGAACTTCGTACCTGTCACGCTGTTGAACTCGATCGCGACGTCGGTGTGGACCGAACCCGCGACGCTCGTGTGCGAGCCGGTGAAGCGGCCCCAGCCGGGTTTGCTGCCGGACGGGCCGCACTGGTTGTCGACCAGGCGGATGTTCGCGCAGGCGGTGTCGTCGGCGGCGCCGGCCCAGGTGGTGGCGGGCACCGCGGCATCGAGCTGGACCGCCTCGCCGTGCCACAGGCCCACCGTCGGGTCCTCGACCCAGCCCAGGAACTGGCAGTTCGACACCGTCGCGGTGTGCACCGCGTTCAGCTCGATCGCGTGCCACCACTTCACGTTGTAGATCGAGACGCCGTCGATCTGGACGTCCGAGGTGTGCTGCATGGTGATGACGTTCATCGGCGGCGCCGCGCTCGCCTTTGCCTGGTCGTCGCCGCTCGCACCCTGGATCGCGGACCAGATCGGGTCCCACGAGCCGCCCCTGATCATGATGTTGCCGGGCGCCCGGTAGCCGCCCGTCGTGGCCGACGGCACGTGGTTGAGGACCATCGTGGCGTGCGAGACACCGGCGGCCGTACGGACGCTCGAGAACGTCGAGCCGTAGACCGGCGCGTCGGAGTGGGCGTTGGCGGTGTCCGCCGTGTACGTCTGCGCGACGGTGGGGAAGGCTGCCAGGATCCGCGCGCCGCGTGCGTCGAGGTGGGTGCCGCCGCCGATGACGAGGGTGTCCCGCAGCGTGATGGTCGTGCCCGAGCCGACCCGCACGATGATGCGCCCGCGCTCGTCGCGCCCGGCGGCGTTCTCGATCCCGCCGGCGGCGTCGTCCAGGGCGCGCCGCAGACCGGTGGTGGCGGCATCCTCGCCGCTCACGGACGGGTTGACGGCGGCCCGGGCGGCCCCGGCCCCGGCCTGGCCCAGCAGCATCGCCCCACCGGCGACGACTCCCGCGCGAAAGACATTGCGGCGCGTGGAACTCATTGATCCTCCCCCATGTGTGCGCGGACGCTACCACGGGCTTTGAGTATCGGAGTTCATCAATGTAAAGTGGGAGCGCTCCCAGATCGCCTCCGCCACTTCGCTCAAGGAGCCCACCATGTCCCGACGGCGTCGTCGCACGGTCACCGTGCTGGCCGGGCTGCTCGTTCCGGTCCTGTCCGCGCTGCTGTCCGCTCCGGTGCCGGCGGCCGGCACGCCCCGCACCCGGCCGGTGCCCCTCACGGAGCTCACCGTGGTGTCCGAGCAGGTGGCTTCCGGTCTGCGGCGCCCGGTCGCGATCACCGGGCTGCCGGACGGCCGGATGCTGATCGCGGAGAAGGACGGCACCGTCCGCGCCTACCACCCCGACACGGGGCTGGCGCCCGACTCGGTGCTCGACCTGACCGCCCGGGTCGACACCTCGGACAACGAGCGCGGCCTGCTCGGCATCACGCCCGCGCCGGACTTCCCCCGTACCGGAATGGTCTATGTCTCCTACACCAGCCTGCCGGCCGGCACGCTGACCCTGGCGCGACTGCCCCTCGGCGCCCCGCAGCGGCTGCAGGTGCTGCTCACCCAGGAGCACGCCGAGTACGGCAACCACAACGGCGGGCAGGTCGCGTTCGGCCGCGACGGCTACCTCTACTGGTCCACCGGCGACGGCGGCCACGCGAACGACCCCTTCAAGGCCGGTCAGGACCTCGGCACCCTGCTCGGAAAGATCGTACGGATCGACGTGAACCGCGCCTGCGGGACCAGGCCCTACTGCGTGCCCGCCGGCAACCCGTTCGTCCGCACGGCGGGCGCCCGGCCGGAGATCTGGCTGTACGGGCTGCGCAACCCGTGGCGGTTCTCCGTCGACGTCGACAACTCGCTGTGGATCGGCGACGTCGGCCAGGGCCTGGTCGAGGAGGTCGACCACGTCCGCCCCTGGCAGGGCGGGGCGAACCTCGGCTGGTCCTGCAGGGAGGGCACCCCGGTGTTCGACCCGGAGCAGTGTCGCCCCGGCGTGCGGTACGTCGACCCGGTCTTCGAGTACGAGCACTACATGACCGAGGGCTGCTCGGTGACCGGCGGCCTGGTGTACCGGGGATCGCGCACCCCCGAGGCGCGGGGCACCTACATCGCGAGCGACTACTGCTCGACCCTCGCGTTCGCCGTGCGACCCAGGCCGGGCGGCGGCTACGAGTCCGCCACGATCGGCACCTTCCCCACCCAGCCGACCGCGTTCGGCGCCGACGTGCACGGCGAGCTGTACGTGCTCAGCGACTACCCGGGCTGGCTGAGCCGGGTGCGCTTCGAGCGGGTCGCGCCCGCCTCCGGCGGTGCGGCGGGGAGCCGCTGAACGCTCTCGCCTCAGCCGCGCGAGCCGTCATGCCACCGCGGACAGCCTCCGGCCCAGACCGGCGAGGGCGGCCCGGCAGCGATCCGGGCCTTCCACCTGCTCGGCACGGCGCCGCGCGAAGGCCTGGATCAGAACGGCGTAACGATAGGTGTCTGCATCGACAGCCTCCACCAGATGGGCGTCGACGAGGTCCTCCAGGGCGGCCCGCGCCTCGGCTCGGGGCAGCCCGGTCATCGCGGTCACCTCGGCAACGGTGCGGACCGGTGAAGCGGCGAGCGCGGCGAGGCGGAAAACCTCGGCAGGCCCCGCCGGCAATCCGGCCTCCGCGCGCCGGATCGGCTCGTCGACGATCTTGCAGTCCTCGTGCATGACGACGGGCTGACGCAGGTCGTCCGCCAGCTGCTCCATGATCTGAGTGATCGTCCACGCCGGTCGGTCGAGCAGCCGGGCGGCGGCCACCCGGACCGACAGGGCATGCCCGGAGCAGGCGGCGACCAGCTGCCGGGCCGCATCCGGCTCGGCCGCCACGCGCTGCCGTCCGGCGATTCTGCCGAGGAGGTCCAGCGACTCCTGGTCGCTCAGCGGGCCGAGGCGCTGCCACGCGACCGCCGGCAGCCTCAGCAGCCGGCGGCCCGCCGTCACCATCACCGCGCAGGCCGGCACCAGCGGTTCGACCTGCTCACTGCTGTCCGCGTCGTCGAGGACCACCAGCATCCTGCGGCCGGCCGTCAGGGTGCGCCACAGGGTCGAGCGCTCGGCCGTCGTACCGGGCAGCGAGCTGTCCGGCCGGATCGAGCGCAGCAGCGATCCGAGGGCTTCGTGCGCGCTCACGGCCCGGCCGGTGCGGGCGCGCAGGTCCAGGTAGATCCGCCCGTCCGGGAAATGGTCGGTGAGGAGATGGGCCACGTGCACGGCCACGGTCGTCTTGCCCGACCCGCCGAGGCCGGTGATGCCGGCGACCGGTGTCCCACCCTCCTCGGTGAGCACCCGGCACAACCGGTCGACCTCGGCGCGGCGACCGGTGAAATCCCGGATGCCGAGGGGCATCTGATCGGGCCGGGCCGGCGGCGGGTCCGCCGCCACCTCCGCAACGGCGACGGCCTCGTCGCCCCGCAGCAACCGCTGATGCAGGTGCTGCAGCTCGGCGCCCGGTTCGATGCCGAGCTGGTCGCTCAGCTCGGTGCGCAACCGGCGGAAGGCCTCGAGCGCCTCCGCCGTCCGCCCGCAGCGGTGCAGGGCGGTCATCCAGAGCTCGGTCAGTCGCGTGTCCAACGGTCGATCGGCGACGGCCGCGCCCAGATCGGCGCAGATAGCCTCGTGCCGGCCCAGCGCCAGTTCCGCGTCGAACAGCTGCTCGTGGGCGGCACGCCGGGATTCCTCGAGCCGGGTGCGCTGGGCGGCGGCGAACTCCGCCCGGACGCCGCCCAGCGCCGGGCCGGACCAGACCTCGAGCGCCGCGCGCAGCGCGGTGGCGGCGGCAGCGACGTCCCCGGAGCGCCGGGCCTGACGTGCGGCGGCGGCGAGCCGCTCGAACTCGTCCACGTCGACACCGGCCCCGTTGCGCACGAGGTGGTAGCCACTCGCCGACCGGCGCAGCTCGGCCGCACCGCCGGCGAGCACCTGTCGCAGGCGGGCGGCGTACGTGCGGACGGTGCTGTGCGCCGACGCCGGCCGGTTCTCGCCCCACAACGCGTCCACCACGTCGTCGATCGGCACCGGCGTGTTCCGCAGAAGCAGCAGGGCCAGCAGCCCACGCTGCTGGGGCGGCCCGAGAGCCACATCTGCAGCGTCCGTGACGACCCGCACCGGGCCCAGCAGAGTGAAACGCACCGCTGAATCTTCGTTGCGGCCGCAAGGATCCACCAACTCCGCCGGACGTGACCTTCACGACCGCATCCCCTATGACGCCGGCGGGATGTTGTGGTTGAGCCGGAAGACGTTGGCCGGGTCGTACGTGGCCTTCGCCCGAGCCAACCGGCTGTAGGTCGCCGCCGGGTAGGCGGAGCGGACCGCCTGCTCGGCAAGGTCCTCCTGACCGATGAAATTGAGGTGCTTGCCCTCCAGGGCCCACGGCTTCAGGGCGTCGAACAGCTCGCCGGTCCAGCGCAGGGCCGGCCCGGTCAGGTCCGGGCCACCGACGGTGACGACCCACAGGACGAACTCCGCAGCACGCAGGCCGGCCGCACCGGCGCCGACCGGCGTGTCGCGCAGCGCGCCGCCGAGGTGACGCAGCTCGATGATGTTCGCCGGCACGTCGGCGACCGGCCCGACGCTCTCGGTCAGCTGCGCCACCAGATCGTCCGTCAGAGGCGGCAGGCTCAGCGTCCGCTCGGCGAACGGCGCCGGGCCCTCCGGGTCGGAGTAGATGGCGGCGAAGCCGGTGTACGGCAGGTCGCCGACAGTGTCGATCATGATCGGCGCGGCCGCGCGAAGGGGCGCCAGCAACGCGTCCGCGTCCGCGGCGTCGCCCAGGAAGGACACCCGCACGTGCACCGTGAAGGTGCCGCGCAACGGCTCGGGGAACACCGGCACGTCCGGCAGCCGCATGAACGCGATCGAGGTGGTCAGCTCGTCCGGCGCCTGGGCGGTCAGGGACGCGTACGCCCGCAGCACCGGCTCGGCGTGGTCGCCCGGGAAGACCAGCGCCCCGCCGTACAGCCGGCGGACGGGGAACAGCTCGAACTCGAGGGCGGTGACGATGCCCAGATTGCTCTTCGAGCCGCGCACGGCCCAGAACAGCTCCGGCTCCGAATCGGCATCGGCGTGCCGCGCCTGCCCGTCCGCGGTGACGATGTCCAGCCCGGTGACGTGGTCGGAGGCCCAGCCGTACTTGCGTCCCATCGTGGCGCTCAGCCCGCCGCCGAGGGTGTAGCCGACGACGCCGACGAGCGGCGAGGAGCCGGTGAGCGGCGCGAGCCCGTGCTGCGCCGCGGCGTCGACGACCTGCTGCCAGCGCACGCCGGCGCCGACCCGGGCGCGGCGAGCCACCGGGTCGATGGTGACCTCGTCCATCCGGCGCGTCGTGACCAGCAGCGTACGGTTGTCGGCCACGACGGTGGTGTGACCCGTGTTCATCACCGCCACGGCGAGGTCGTGCTGTTTCGCGAACGCGAGCGCGGCCTGGACGTCGGACGGCCCGGCGGCGCCCACCACCACGGCCGGGTTGTTCGGGACGGCCGGGTTGTACGTCGCGCATTCCTCGGCGTAGCTCTCGTCACCGGGAAGCAGGACGACGCCGGCGACGCGGTGGGCGAGCTCGGCGGCGACGGCGGGATCCACCACGGCCGGGACATCGGTGATCGCATTTTCCATGGCCCCAGTCCACCGGCGGCGTGCCGACGGAACGCAGACGAAACGTTGACAGCCGCCCGGACGCTCGGGCCGGCGGCGGTCGCGTCATGGTTGGCCCCGGCCGGCCTCGAGCTGGTTCCGCACATCCCGGGGCACCCGCACGCCGCGGGCACGCAGATCGGCGATGAAGCGGGCAGCGAGCGGATCGGGCTCGCCCGGCGTCACCGCGACCACCTGGCGCGACCACCGGGGGGAGAAGGAACGGACCACACCCGGGAAGCCCGCGCTGACGGCGCTGACCGGGCTTATCGCGATGCCGAGGCCGGCCGCCGCGAGCTGCGGCGCCGCGGAGGTGACCGACGTTCTCAGCACGGGCTTGAGGCGGAGGCCGGCGGCGCCGAGCGACCGGTCGAGCCAGCTGCTCAAACTGTTGTCCGGCGCGAAGTGCACCAGGTCCTCACCGTCGATCTCGGCAAGGGTCACCGAGCTCCGCCCCGCCAGCCGATGATCCCTCGGCGCCGTCAGCACGATCTCCTCCTCGGCGACGACCGTGGAGGGGAAACCGCCGTCCATCGGACCGGGGAGCACCCAGACGTCGACCTCCCCGCCATCGAAGAGGCCGTCCGGTGTTACCGCCTCGCGAATCCCGATCACCACCTGCGGATGGCGCCTGTGCCAGGCGCGGATCACCGGGGCGAGCAACGGCACGGTCAGGCTCTGCGCGCAGACCAGGCGCAGCGATCCGCCCTCCGCCTGCCCCGCGGCCCGGGCCGACCGCACCGCCGCGGCGGCCGCGTCGATCGCCCGCCTGGCGTCCGCGACCGCGGAGCGCCCGGCCGGGGTGAGCGAGACGCCCCGGGGCTCCCGGCGCAGCAGCGGCGTACGCGTCTCGCGCTCCAGCGCGGCGATCTGCTGGGACACCGCGGGCTGCGACGAGTGCAGCAGCCGGGCCGCCTCGGTGATCGACCCGACGTCCGCGACCGCGACCAGACACTCCAGTGCACGCAGCGTAGCCATTCGGAAATCTTATCGGAGTGCTTCGGAACATAAATGCGGCCGAGGGAAGCAATGCCGCTCGCACCTTGCTGGAACCGGGCAGAGATCACTGATGAGGAGAGCGACATGGCACAGACGTTCATCACCGGCGGTTCGGGCTTCATCGGCCGGAGCCTGATCCGGCGCCTGGTGGCCGACGGGCATGCGGTCAAGGTGCTGGTCCGCAGCGCGGCGTCCGCGGACGTCGTGAGCGCGCTGGGCGCCCGGCCGGTGCACGGGGAGCTGACCGATCCCGACACCTGGCGCGCCGCAGTCGAGGGCAGCGAGGTGCTGTTCCACCTGGCGGCGGAGACGGACATCACGGCCGGGCGGGAGCGCCAGGAACTGGTGACGGTCGGCGGCACCCGGGCCGCGCTGGAAGCGGCCCGGCGGGCCGGGGTCGCCCGTTTCGTGCACTGCGGCAGCGAAGCCGCCCTCCTGGCCGGCGAGCCGCTCGTCGACGTCGACGAGAGCGCCCCGCTGCGACCGGACTCGGAAGCCGCGTACTGCGCGACGAAAGCGGAAGCCGAGGCGCTGGTCCTGGCCGCGAACGCGCCCGGGTTCGCCACCGTGTCGATCCGGCCGCGGTTCGTGTGGGGACCCGAGAGCTCACTGGTCGAAGGCCTCGTGCACGCGGCGCGCCACGGCGAGTTCGCCTGGATCGAGGGCGGCAGGCACACCACCGACGTCACCTTCGTCGACAACGCAGTCGAGGGGCTCGTCCGGGGCTGGCTGCGCGGCCGGCCGGGTGAGGCGTACTTCATCACCGACCAGCAGCGCGTGACACTCCGCGACTTCCTCGAGACGAACTTCGCGATCTACGGAGTCGACGCCGCGATCCCCGATATCGACGCCGGCACCGCCGCCCGCGTGATTCCCGTTCCGGCGCGCTGGTTCCTCGAGCAGACCTGCACGCTGCGCACCGGCAAGGCCGCTGCCGAACTCGGATACCGGGCGATCGTCACGCAGGCGGATGGGCTGGCGGCGCTGCGGGATGCGGTCACCCGCAGCGCGGCCTGAAACCCTGGGCACTTTCCGGCGCGCCGTCGCGTCAGTCGCCGAGCAGCATGAGCGCGTCGCCCTCGAACCAGGCGTTGGCGATGTCGAGGTGGCGGATGCGCCACTGCTCACCGTCGCGGACCAGGGTCGCGGTGTAGCGGTTCATCATCAGGGCGTGGCGGGTCACCGCCGGGTCGGAGCCGGTGCCCGGCTTGAAGTGCTGGGCCTGGGCGTAGGCGAGCACCGTGGCGTCGTCCCCGTCGATCGTGATGCGGATGTTGCTGATGGCGTGGCTGGAGTCCAGCGGCCCCACCGCACCGATCAGGGTGCTCACGACGGTCTCCCGCGGGGCGAGCGGAGGGAAGTCGTACCCGATGCGCCGCATGGCCGGGCCGAGATCGACGACGGCGTCCTCGGTGAGCGAGGAGGCGAGCAGGTCGGCGTCGTTGAGGTCGAGGCCGGCGGCGTAACGGTGGAGGGTGTCGGTGATGGCGGCCCGGTCGAGAAGGCCGGCGAGGGTCGTGTCGGTCATGAGGTCATCCCACCGGGCGGGCGCCGACGCAACGCCGACGAAACGTTGACGCCGGCTGTCGTTCAGGGTCGGGTCAGGCCCCGCAGGGTCGACAGGAGCCGCAGCTTCTCCTCGCTCGGCGAGCCGGGGACGGCGGTGTAGACCATCAGGTACTGGTCCTGGTCCAGATCGCGCAGCCCCTGCGCGTACAGCTCCAGCTCGCCGAGCACGGCGTGCCGGTACCGCTTGAGATCGTGGTGATGGGTGACGTCCACCTCGTGCAGCCGCCAGATCTCGGCGAACTCGCCGCCGATGGCCAGCAGCGCCGCGACGATCTCGCCGGGCACGCCGTCGGGGTCGGCGGCGTACTCGGCCCGCAGGTCCGCGGTGAAGACCCGGCCGCGCTTGCGGTGGTCCTCGACGGGGAAGAGCTCGCGCTGCTCCGGGTCGGTGAACCAGCGGTAGACCAGGTAGCGCGACAGACCCTGGAACCGCGTGTAGTCGCCGAGCAGCGCAACCGCGGGCGGGGTCTGCGCCAGCGTCTCCCCCAGGTTGGTCATGACCAGCGCGGGTACGTCCTTGAGACCGTCCAGGATGCGCCGCATGGCCGGGCTGAGCCGATCGTTGCGGCCGCGTGGCGGAGCCGGGTGACCGCCGAGCCGGAAGAGGTGGTCGCGCTCGCTCAGGCTCAGCTGCAGCGCGCCGGCGAGCGCCGCGAGGATCTGTTCCGAGGGCACCGGGCCGCGCTGCTGCTCGATCCGGCTGTAGTAGTCGGCCGACATGCCCGCCAGCGCCGCGACCTCCTCCCGGCGCAGCCCACCGGCGCGCCGCCGCGGGCCGCGCGGCAGCCCGACGTCCTCCGGCTGCAGCACCTCGCGGCGTGCGCGCAGGAAATCCGCCAGCAACGCCCGATCCACGTGCCACCTCCCGCGTCCGGCTACCAGAATGCCGTACCGGTCGCCACCTGTCTGTGTCTAGATCCACACCGGCGCCGGCGACGATGTCGAGCGGATCGCGGCCGACGAACGCTTCAACGTGCTGACGTCCCACGGCTCACGGCCCGCACCGGCATGCAGGCGGCTGGAAGGCCGCCCGCATGCCGGCGACCGGGGTCAGCGGCGGCTTCTGGCGCTGTCGTGCAGCTCGATGATCCGGATGTCCCAGGAGCAGTTGTCGACCGACTTCACGAAGAAGTGACCGTCGAGGGTCAGCGCGGACAGTTCGAAACTGCCGCTGGTCGCGGCCTCGCTGATCGGCAGCTCGACCCAGTTGACCTGACGGTACGCGGTTGCCGGGCCGGGAACCGGCTTGGTGTTCGGACCCTTGGGCAGGTAGGCGACGACCATCTTCTTGGTCAGGTCGGCCCGGGCGTTGCAGGCGAATTCGTAGTTTCCGCGCAGGATTCCCGGCCGCACCGGGACGGTGGCGGTGGTGAACACGCACTCGGTCGCCGGCTGACCGGGCTCGCAGAGGCCCGCGCCGGTGAAGGGGTGAGTCGGCGTCAGACCCGCGACCACGTAGCTGAAAACGGTCATCTTCGCGGTGCGGGTGGCGCTCTGCCGCTGGGCGTTGCCCAGATAGACGGCCTTGTAGGTCCCCGGCTTCGTCACGCCGGTGCGGACGCGGTGCTCGTCCAGCGTGCCGACGTCCCAGGCGCTGAATGCGCCCGCCGCGGTGGTCCTGGTGGACAAGATCTTGGTGTACGTCGTCGCCCCGTCGGCCATGAAGTAGATGTCGACGACACCGCCGTTGCCCGTCGTGCCGTTGGCCGCCTTGCCGGTCAGGTGGGCGCCCCAGGTGTAGCGCACCGAGCTCGGCGACACGGCGAAGGTCATGGTCACGGCCTTCTTCGTGGCTGCTGCCGGCCCAGGCGCAGGCTTCACGGCGACCGCCTTGGCGACCGGTGCGGGCGTGACCGCCGCGTTCGCCCCTGTGACGCCGGCCGCCGTGGCCGCTACGACCGCCCCGCCGACGAGAGAAATCATCCACTTACGCTTGCTCATCGGACCCTCTCGAGATGCCGGCCGGACCCCACGAAGGTCCGGCTCCGCGGCCACGCTAACGACCGTCGCAGGCACTCAGATGATCCGTTCGGTTGATCTTGCAGCGCTGATCAGCGGCAGTTACGCCTGCTTCGAGAACCGTCGCCGTGAAGTGGGGAAACAGCCGGAAAAGCATTCGCTCCGTGAACGGCGGCGGTCAGAACGTGCGGCATGGTCGTACCCTCGGCGACGACGGGAGGCTGCCTTGAGTACGTTCGCCCTGATCCACGGCGCCGGGGATGTCGGCTGGTACTGGCACCTCGTCGAGGCCGAGCTCCGCTCCCGCGGGCACGACACGGTGGCACCCGATCTGCCCGCCGGGGACGACTCGCTCACCCTCGACGACTACGCCGACGCGGTCGTCGAAGCGGTCGGAGACCGGTCCGAGCTGGTCGTGGTGGGGCAGTCGTTCGGGGCGTTCACGGCGCCGCTGGTGGCCGCGCGCCGGGCGGTGGAGAGGCTGGTGCTGGTGGCGGGGATGGTGCCGGCGCCGGGAGAGGCGCCGGACCAGTGGTGGAGCAACACCGGCTACGAGGGCGGCCTGGTCGACAGCGAGGACCCGTACGTCGTCTTCTATCACGACGTGGACCGCGGGCTCGCGGAGGAAGCGGTCGGCAAGCAACGTGCGCATCCCTCGAGCGCCGCGTCGGCTCAGCCGTGGCCGCTCCCGCAATGGCCGGACGTGCCGACCCGGTTCGTGCTGTGCACCGAGGACCGCCTCTTCCCGGCGGCCTTCCTGCGCCGGGTCGCCGGCGAGCGGCTGGGTGTCGAGCCCGTCGAGATCGCGGCCGGGCACTGTGTCGCGTTGAGCCGACCGGTCGAACTGGCCGACGCTCTGGATCGGTGACGCGCAGGAACCGTCGATAGGGTCGGGCGGTGGATGTGATCGTCCTCGACGAACTCGACCGCCAGCTGGCGCACGCGCTGCAAGTGGACGGACGGGCCCCGTTCAGCCGCATCGCGGCGGTGCTGGGCACGTCCGACCGCACGGTCGCCCGGCGGTACGCGCGCCTGCGCCGGTCGGGGGCTCTGCGCGTGGTCGGGTTGCCCCACGCGGCCGCGCTCGGTCACGTCGACTGGCTGGTGCGCATGCGGTGCGCGCCCGACGTGGCCGCGCCGGTCGGCGCCGCCCTGGCACGGCGTGCGGACACGTCGTGGGTGACCATCCTGTCCGGTGGCACGGAGATCAGCTGCATCACCCGGACGAGGACGCAGGCCGCCGAGGGTGATCTCCTCCTGCAGAAGCTGCCCCGGACCCCGCGGGTCACCTCCGTGACCGCCCACTGCATCCTGCGCCTCGTGGCCGGCACGAAGGGCTGGCCCGGTCGCACCGCCGCCCTGACGTCCGATCAGGCCGAGGCGCTGAGCCGCGACCTCCCCTCGGAACACCCGGCGCCGCGGGAACCCGTCGTGCTGACCGCGGCCGACAACAGCCTGCTGACCGCGCTGGCCGTCGACGGACGGGCGAGCCATCCGGCGCTGGCCGCGGCGACGGGATGGTCGGAGACCACCGTCCGGCGGCGCCTGGAGGAACTGCGCCGCAGCAACGTCATGTATTTCAACGTCGAGGTCGAGCCCGCCCTGTTCGGCTACCGGGCCGAGGCGAGCCTGTGGCTCACGGTGTCCCCGGCCTGCCTGACCACGGTCGCGGAGGCGTTGGCCACCCATCCGCAGATCGGCTACGCCGCCGCCGTCACGGGTTCGGCGAACGTGACCGCGTCGGTGATCTGCCGCGATCTCGGCGATCTGTACGACTACCTCGCCGACGGCATCGGCGCGCTGCCCGGCGTGGTCAGCGCCGAGACGGCTCCTGTCGTACGGCGGGTCAAGGGCGCCGGCACGGTGCTGGTGGGATGAGCCGACGTTGACGGAATCCGCCGGATCCGTGGTGCCGGCCGTCGTTTCGGGACAGATTCTTCGGCTCCGGAACGCCGGTACGCGTCCCGGGCGCAGCGTGATGCCATGTTCGAAGGTCTCCTGCTGCTGTTCGTTCCGTTACTGGCGTTCCGCGCGGCCGGCGCGCTCGGTGTCACGCGGTTCGCCGGCTGGCGGTCCAGCGCGGCGCACGCGCTCGCCGTCATGCTCGTCTTCACCGGCTCGGCACACTTCGCCCCCGACAGCCAGACCGTCATGCCCAGCCACAACGACCTCACCGCGATGGTGCCGCCGTTCGTGCCGGCCCCGGACCTGATGGTGTACGCAACGGGCGTGCTGGAGCTGCTCGGCGCGGCCGGTCTCGTCCTGCGGCCCACCCGGCGCCTCGCCGGACGATGCCTGGCGCTGCTGTTCGCCTGCCTCATCCCCGCGAACATCTACGCCGCCGCCGACGACATCCCGCTCAACGGCGATCCCGCCACACCTTTGTGGTTCCGCATCCCCGAACAGGTCGTCTACATCGCCGTCGCGCTGTGGTCCACACGCGGCGATCGCCATCCCGGGTGAGACCGGACTTCCAGCTGTGTCGTCCTTTTTCGCATTCGCACGCGAAGCCCTACCGTGAGTGTTGGCCGAAGTCGCCACGGCGACGGGGACGGCAACGGGCTCCTCCGGCCGTCCTGAAGCTCGGACCCGGCACCTTCACCGCGCCCATCCAGCAGCGCCTCCCGGACGTCCTGTGGCCACGCCGAGGGTCATGATGCCTCCGGACTCCGGGAAGGGGATGCGGCCTGAGCCCGCTCGCCCTTGAAGGCGCGCCGATAGGCGGCGGGTGAGACGCCGACGATGCGGGCGAAGTGCGCCCTGATGCCGGCGGCCGTGCCGAAGCCGCATCGAGCCGCGATCCAGGCGATCGGGCGGTCCGTCGTCTCGAGCAGTTGCTGAGCGCGCCGCACCCGTTGCCGCAGCAGCCACTGCAACGGCGACAGGCCGAGCACCTGGGCGAACCGGCGCTCGAGGGTGCGGACGCTGACGTTGCCGCGAGCGGCCAGGTCGGCCGTGGTGAGCGGCCGGTGCAGGTTCCGGGTCGCCCAGTCGAGCAGCGGCGCGAGCCAGCCGTCACCGGCGGCCGGCAGGGCCGGGCGGAAGTACTGGGCCTGACCGCCGTCGCGGTGCGGTGGTGTGACGATGCGGCGGGCCACCTCGGCCGCGACCGCCGAGCCGTGGTCGAGGCGTACGAGATGCAAGCACGCGTCGATGCCGGCCACGGTGCCGGCCGACGTGATGATGGTGCCGTCCTCGACGTAGAGCACCCTCGGATCGACCTCGACGGCCGGGTAGCGACGGGCGAGCTCGTCGGCGTGCAGCCAGTGCGTGGTCGCCCGGCGGTGGTCGAGGACCCCGGCGGCCGCCAGCACGAACGCGCCGGAACAGATGGACAGGATGCGGGTTCCGCGCCGGTGCGCGGACCGGACGATGTCGACCAGGGCCGGTGGTGGAGCGTCGTGCACGTTGAGGCAGGCGGGGATCACCAGCGTGTCGGCTCGCCGCAGGTCGCTGTCGGGGGCGGTCTGCTCGAAGTGGAACCCGGGGAGCAGCGGCATCGGGCCGTCGCCGACCCCGACGATCGAGAAGTCGTACCACGGCGTGACGACGTGGGACCGATCGACGCCGAAGATCATGGACGGCACCGCCGCCTCGAAGATCGGCATGCCGGGCGAGATCGCCATCACCACCCGGTGCGCCACCATGTCGCGAACCTAGCGCACCCTGACGTTCGCGACACTCCCGTGCGCTCCGACGGATCGCCATGATCGGAACATGCCTTCTCGTTCGGACACCGTCGTCGTCTACGGCGCCTACGGCCACACCGGGCAGCTCGTCGTCGCAGCGCTACGTGAGCGCGGCCTGCACCTGGTGCTCAGCGGCCGGGACGCCGGAAGTTTGCACACGCTGGCGGAGCGCCATCCCGGTGCCCGGGTCAGGCCCGCCTCGCTCGGCTCGCCCGAGGAACTGGACCGGGCGGTGCGCGGGGCGGCCGCCGTGGTCAACTGCGCCGGCCCGTTCGGCGACACCCCGCCCGCCCTGGTCGACGCCGCCCGGCGGGCGGGTGTGCACTACCTGGACGTGGCCGGCGAGACGCTGGTCGCCTGGCGCATGTTCACCGCCTCGGAACCGCCGCCCACGATGGTCGTCGCGCCCGCTCTCGGCTTCTTCGGCGCCCTCGGGGATCTGCTGGCGACCGCGGCCTACGGCAACGGCCCGCCCGCCGAGGCCGTCGTCGTGGCCGTCGCCCTGGACAGTTGGGTGCCGACCAGAGGGTCGCGGCTGGCCGGCAAGCTGCGCGCCGGCCGGCGGGTCGTCCTCACCGACGGCCGGCTGCGGATCAAGTCCGGCGACGAACCACCCCCGGTGTCCTCCTGGCGGTTCCCGCCCCCGTTCGGGGTGCGCGAGGTGGAGGGTGAGTTCCCGACCGCCGACGTGGTCGCCATCGCCCGCCACCTGCCGGTCAGGGAGATCACCACGTACCTGCACACACCGGCGGCGCCCGGCGCGGACGACGGCAGCGAGGCACGCCGGCCCGAACAGCGGTTCCTGGTCGAGGTCACGATCCGCCGTGGTGGCAGGGACCACCGCGTGTCGGCGTCCGGGCGCGACATCTACGCGTTCAGCGCGGCCATCGCGGCCGAGGCGACCAGTCGCGTGCTGCAGGGGCGGGTGGAGGCGACCGGGCTGGTCACCGCCGGGCAGGCGTTCGATCCGGCCGACTTCCTCGCCACCCTGCCGCTGGACACGCTGCGCCTGGGCTGACGGACCGTCCAGTTCACCGCCCGCCTGGGCGGCGGCCGCCACAGGGAGAGACCCGGGGAGAAGAGGCCGCTCAGCCGAGATCCGGGGTCGGCGAAGCCGCCCGGAAGTGGCCCCGCAGGGTGCTGGTCTCGTACTCGTGCCGGTAGAGCCCGCGCCGGCGCAGGATCGGGACGAGCTCGTCGGCGATGACGTCGAGGCCGTCGATGAGGACGTCGGGCTGCAGATTGAAGCCGTCGATGGCGCCGGAGTGGAACCAGTCCTCGATGTGGTCGGCGAGCTGCTCGGGCGTGCCGACGAAGCCCGCGTGCCCGGAGCCGGTGTAGCGGGTCTGCTTCAGATATTCGCGCACGGTCGGGTTGGTGCGCCGGATCTGCGTCACGATCGACTCGCGGAAGCCCACGCTGCCCTGAAAGGTCTGCGGGTCGACCGGAGCGGCCAGCACCTCCTCGGGGAACGGCTCGTCGAGCTCCAGCTTCGACGCGTCGTATCCGATCGACTGCGAGAGCCACTGGACCGAGTACGCGGCCGGGCCGGCGTCGTGCAGTTCGTCGCTGCGCCGCCGCGCCTCCTCCTCGGTGCTGCCCAGGCTGAGCAGCAGGCCCGGCAGGATCTTCACGTCGTCCGGTGATCGGCCGTGGTCGCGGGCCAGCCCCTTGACGAGGCGGTAGTGCTCGATCGCCTGGCCCTTGGTCAGCTCGGCCGCGAACACGCCCTCGGCGGCCCGGCCGGCCAGCGCCCGGCCCTTGGGTGAGCCGCCGGCCTGGAGCAGCACCGGGTGGCCCTGGGCCGACGGCGGCACCCGCAGCCGGCCGTCGAGGTCGAAGTGGTCGCCGTGGTGGTGGACGTCCCGGCCGGTCGCGGCCGATTCCCAGAGCGCGGTGACCACGTCCACGAACTCCGACGCCCGCTCGTACCGGTCGTCGCGCAGCGGCACGTCGGGCAGCCCGAAGTTGCGGGCGGCGGGGGCTCCCCGCGAGGTGACGATGTTCCAGCCCGCCCGGCCGCCCGACAGGGTGTCCCAGGACAGCAGCCGCTCGGCCAGCTCGAACGGGTCGTTGAAGGTCGTCGACGCGGTCGACACCAGGCCGACGTGCTCGGTTGCGCCCGCCACGTAGCCCCAGTTCACCGTGGGCTCGAGCCGCACCGGGTTGGCGTCGTAGGCGGGGTCGCCGAGCAACGCCCCGTCGGCCAGGAAAATTGCGTCGAGCGTCCCCCGCTCCGCGGTCCGGCCGATGCCCGCCCAGTATTCCGGGTCGACGAACGAGTCCTTGTCGAGCAGCGGCGACTGCCAGGCGGCGGGCAGATAGCCCAGGACGAGCACGTTGATGCCGAGGATGACGTGCCCCGTACGGCGTTGGGTCATGGTTTCTGCTCCGGATCACAGTGAGGGGTGGGGTGCGGGTACCGGGAAGGCGGCTCGGCGGTTCGCGGGAGGGGCGGGGACCGCGAGACCGAGGGCGGCCCGCAGCGATCCGCCCGGCGCCACCGGCGTACGGCCCTCGGCGAGCAGCCGTTCGGCCTCGTTCAACGCGTGGGTCAGGCTCTGGCCGGCCGCCGGACGCAGCACGACGCCGTCGGCCGGGGTCCCTCGGACGGATCCGTCGGCGCCGATGGTGAGGTCGATCGGCGGCTCGGCGGGGATGACCGTGTCCGGCGTCGTCTCCAGCCAGCCGATGACCGAGGCGCCGGTGGGAGGTTCCGGCGCGTTCAACGGGCCGGCGATCGAGTAGGCGCCGTCGTGGTCGACGTGCACGATACGGTCCGACTGCACGAGGATCCCGGTCTCCCGGTCGCCGACGATGGAGTCGTAGGGCCAGCTCTGCTCGAGCGCCCGGACGGCGCGGGCCGCGTCGAGCGCCGTCGCCGGGTTCAGGGGCGCGCCGCCGCCGAGGCCGGCCCCGCCCCAGGCCTCCGCGCCGTCCGGGCCGGGCGGCGCGTACGCATCGGTCACCCCGAACAGCACGCCGCTGCGCCCCCGCGACAGGTGTCCCAGCGACGCCACCCGTCGGGCCAGGTTGTAGGGGTGGTCGCGCTGCGGGCCGGCGACGATCAGGAACCGTGCCCGGCTCGTGCGCCGGGCCAGGATCGCGCCGACCGCGCTGCTGTCCAGAGTCGACGACGACGGCTCGCTGCCGTCGATGCGATCGATGCCGAGCACGGTGAAGGCGAGGGGCAGCGCATCCCAGCGGGCGAGCTGTCCGGCGTCGCGGGCCAGCTCGACGAGGTGCGGGCCGGAGAGCCCGAGAACCAGGTAGGGGTCAGACATCGTCGACTCCTTGGCGAGCGGGGAGGCAGGTCATGTCAGTTGCCCTGGCCGCCGCGGTCGACGAAGGCGAGGTTGGGCACCGGGTCGGCGCCGTTGACGATCCAGTCGCCCAGAATGCGGGCCTTGTAGACCCTCGGGTTGTGCGAGGCGAGCGTGCGGGCGTTGCGCCAGTGCCGGTCGAGCAGCAGCTTCTCGGAGACCCCGGAGGCGCCCAGGGCATCGAAGACGGTGGTGGTCGCCTGCAGTGCGGCCTCGATGATGGTCAGCTGAGCCTGGGCCACCGCGACCTCGGTCCGTAGCACCCGTTCCTGGCGCAGCGCCTCGTCGCCGCTCGCGACGGCGGCCGCCACGGTGTCGATGGAGCGTGCGGCCTCCCGCAACGCCGCGCCGGCCGCGAAGGCGTGCACCGAGACCTGTCCGATGACCTGCAGCAGCTGCCCATCGTGGACCGGGTCCGGGTCGAGGGCCTGGGGGTAGTTGCGGCCGCGGGCCTTCAACGCGCTCGTGCCGTCGCGCAGCGCGGCCCGGGTGATGCCGGTCAGCACCGACAGCATCGCGGTCTGGTAGAAGTGCCCCTGGTAGACGAAGCGCTCCCCGGCCGGGAAGACGTCGCCCTCGGCCGCGGGCACGTCCGTGTAGGTGGCGCTGCCGCTGGCCGTGGTGCGCTGGCCGAACCCGGTCCAGTCGTCGACCAGCTGCACGCCGGGGTCGTCGCGGCGCACCAGCGCGGTCAGCACGGTGTCGCCGTCGCCCTTGCCGAGGACGTCCAGCCAGTCGGCGTAGAGGCTGCCGGTGGCGTAGAACTTCGCTCCGCTCACCAGCCAGCCGTCACCTTCCTTGCGTACGGTGGTCTTGAGGTTGGCGAACGTGCCGTTGTTGGCCTCGGTCCAGCCCCCGCCGACGAACTCGCCGTCCAGGAACCGGTGAATCCACCGGTCGTTTGTCGCCGAGGGCGCCGCGTTGAGCCGGTCCTCGACGAAGGCCAGATGGTTGCGCCAGATGTGCGCGACGTTCGGGTCGGCCTCGGCGAGATCGGCCAGCAGGGCGAAGGTCTGCTCCAGGGAGGCGCCGAAGCCACCCCGCTCGACCGGGATGCGGATCCGGCCCAGCCCGGCGTCCTTGAGCCACTGCACCTGCTCGTGCGGGAAGATCCGGGCCTTCTCGCGGGCGACGTTGCCCTCGGCGATGCGGTCGAAGACGGGTTGGAACTCGGCGCTCAGGCCGGCGTCGGTGGCGGTGGCGGGGCGCAGATAGGTCAGCGCCGCGGGGGCGTCGGTGGTCGTCATGATCAGTCCTTTGCGGTGGGTTCGAGCTGCCGGGCGCCGATGGGCAGCACCGAGTCGAGCAGGGCACGGGTGGCCGGGTGACGGCCGGCCGCGAACAGGTCGGCCGCCGGGAACGTCTCGACCAGCGAGCCCCGGCGCATGACGCCGATGCGGTCGCAGACGAACTCGATGACGGCCAGGTTGTGGCCGATGAACAGATACGTCAGGTCCAGCTCGTCCTTGAGGTCGAGCAGGAGGTTGATGATGGTGGCCTGGGTGGAGACGTCGAGGGCCGAGGTCGGCTCGTCGAGGATCAGCAGGTCGGGCTCGAGCGCGATGGCCCGCGCGATGCCCACACGCTGCCGTTGCCCGCCGGAGAACTCGCGCGGGTAGCGGTCGGCGTAGCCGGCGTCCAGCCCGACGAGGTCGAGCGCCCGATGGGTCAGGCGGGTCGCCTCCTTGCGGCTGGCCGCCTTGCCCAGCCGCAGCAGCGGCCGTGCGATCTGGTGCCCGGCCTTGATGCGCGGGTTGAGCGCGGTTGCCGCGTCCTGGAAGACGTACTGGAACCGGCGGCGCAGGTCCCGCAGGCCGGCGCTCACGTCGGCGCCGTCGAAGGTGACCGACCCGGCGGTGAGCGGCAGCAGCCCGCCCGCCAGTCGGGCCAGCGTCGACTTGCCCGACCCGGACTCGCCGATGAGCCCGAAGATCTCGCCGCGCCGCACGCTCAGCGAGACGTCGTCGACCGCGCGGACGATCGACTTGTGCCTGCCGGTGCCGAGCCCGCCGAGCGTGAACTCTTTGGTGACGCCGCGCAGCTGCAGGATCGGGGCGTCGTCGTCCGGCCGGGGGCGGGCCACGAACAGCGGTGCGGCGCCGAGGAGCCGGCGCTGCTGGTTGCGCTGCCCGATCTCGGGGACCGACTCGATGAGCGTACGGGTGTAGGGGTGCGACGGCTCGCTCAGGACCTTCGCCGTTCGTCCTTGCTCGACGATCGCGCCCTGGTTCATGACGGCCACGCGGGAGCTGGTGTGCGACACCACGCCGAAGTCGTGCGTGATGAGCAGGACCGCTGTCCCGGTCTCCCCGGCAAGCCCGAGGATCAGGTCGAGGATCTGCTTCTGCACGGTCGCGTCGAGAGCGGTGGTCGGCTCGTCGGCGATGAGCAGCTTCGGGCCCGACAGTCCGGCCAGGGCGATCATCACCCGTTGCCGCATGCCGCCGCTGAGCTCGTGCGGGTAGGACCGCAGGACCCGATCGGGCTCGGCGATGCCGACCCGCTCGAGCCACGTACGGCCGACATCCCGTGCCTCCGTACGGGACACCCGCAGATGCAGGCGCGCGGTGTCGCCCAGCTGGCTGCCGATCGTGAACGACGGGTCGAGCGAGGTCACCGGGTCCTGGAAGATCATGCCGATGCCGGCCCCGCGGAAGACGTTGAGCTGCCGCTCCCCCAGCCCGACGAGGTCGTTGCCGAGGAAGCTGATGCGGCCCGCGGTCACCCGCGCCGTCCGCGGCAGCAGCCCGAGGACGGCGGCCGCGGTGACGCTCTTGCCGGACCCGGACTCGCCGACCAGCGCGAGCACCTCCCCCGGGCGCACCTCGAGGTCGACGCCGCGGACGGCCTGGACCACCGCCCCGGGCAACTGGAACTCGACGTGCAGACCCTCGATGGCGAGCACTGCGGTCATGCCGATCACCTGCCGATCACGGGTTGAGGACGTCGCGCAGGCCGTCGCCGAGCCAGTTGAAGGCCAGGGCGACGAGCAGGATGGCGACGGCGGGGAAGGTGGCGACGCCCGGGCTGCCGTTGACCAGGACCTTGGCGCCCTCGGAGATCATGCGACCCCAGTCCGCGTCGGGCGGCTGGATGCCCAGGCCGAGCGCGCTCAGGCTCGCGGTGAAGACGATGTTGACGCCGACCAGGCTGGTCCCGTAGATGACGACCGAGGAGACGAGGTTGGGCAGCACCTCGGTGCGCAGGATCTCCGCCTCGGAGGCGCCCAGCGAGCGCGCCGCCTCCACGTAGTCCTTCTCCCGCTCGATCTTCGCCTCGGCGTACACGATGCGGGTCACGTACGGCACGGCGCCGAAGATCACCGTGCCGATCAGCACCCAGGGGCCGGGCCGCACGATCGCGGCCAGCGACAGCGCCACGAGGATCACCGGGAAGGCGAACAGCAGGTCGATGCCGCGCATCAGCAGGTTCGAGGTGCGGCGACCGGCGAACGCCCCGTACAACCCGATCAGGGTGCCGATCAGCAACGCCGTCGCGACCGACACGATCGAGACGACCAGTGCGCCCCGGCCTCCGTACAGGAGCCGGCTGAGCACGTCGCGGCCCTGGTCGTCGGTGCCGAGCAGGTGCCCCGGCGTGCCGACCGGCGAGAGCACGTCCAGCGGGTCGCCGGCGTTCGGGTCGTGCGGCGCCAGCCACGGGGCCAGTACCGAGATGCCGACCACGGCGACCAGCACGAGCAGGCCGAGCAGGGCCTCGCGGTTGCGGACGAACCGCGCGGCCGGCGACCGCCGCAGGCGGGGCGGCGCAACACTCACGGCAGTCATGCGCCACCGTGCCGGAGCCGGGGGTTGAGCAGGTCGAGCACCACGTCCGTGACCAGGTTGACGATCACGAACGTGGTGGCGACCAGCAGGATGCCGGACTGGATCACCGGGTAGTCCGAGCCGGCGATCGCGTTGAGCAGCACGCTGCCCAGCCCCGGCCACGAGAAGATGGTCTCGACGAACACCACGCCGGTGATGACCGAGCCGACCGTGAGGCCGGTCGTGTTGACGATCGGCGGCAGGATGTTGCGGCCGATGTGCTTGCCGAGGATCGCCCCGCGGCCGAAGCCCTGCGAGCGGTAGGTGCGGATGTAGTCGGACTCCGCACTCTCGACGACCGCGGCCCGGACGAACCGCGCGATGATCAGCATCGAGACCAGTGAGGCGGCGAAGGCCGGGGCGATCAGATGCAGCAGGAGGTCGCCGAGGCCGCCGTCACCCCGCAGGTCGTGCATGCCGCCGGCCGGCAGCCACTGGTAGCGGACCGCGGTCAGCCAGATGACGATCAGACCGAACCAGTAGATGGGGAGGTTGCTGCCGATCTGGACCAGCAGCATCGCAGCCCGGTCGACGAGCCGGCCGTGCCGGATCCCGGACACGAAGCCGATCAGCACGCCGAGCACGACCGTCACCACCGTCGTCGCCGCGCCCAGGATGAGCGTGTTGACGAACGCCGGCCACACGATGCCCGAGACCGGGCTGCGCACGCTGAGCGAGATGCCCCCGCCGTTGGTGAACATGTCCCCCACCCAGTGCAGGTACTGCGACCAGGCGGGCTGGTCCAGCCCGTACGCCTGACGGATCTGCTCGATCTGCTCGGGCGACATCTTCTGGCTCATCACGTCCTTGATGGGGTCGGCCGGGCCGGCCTTCGCGATGAAGAAGACCAGCACGCTGATCACGATCAGGAGCGGGACCAGGTTGACCAGCCGCCACAGGATCCGGCGGGTCATCAGTCGGCCACCCACACCTTCGACAGGTCGTAGTGGTCCTGCTGCGGCCACACGAACCCGCCGACGCGCGGCGCCACGGCGTAGTAGCGGTTGAACGACAGCAGCGGGAAGATCGTCGCGTCCCTGGCCCAGGTCTGGGCCGCGGTCTGCCACAGCTGCTTGGACTTGGCCGGGTCGGAGTTGTAGGCGGCGGCGTCGATCGCCTTGGTGGTCGCCGAGCTGGTGTCGGAGTACTTGTCCCCGTCCCGGTTCACCACGGCGTAGTTGTGCGCGATCTTCACCCAGTTCGGCGCGATGTAGCCCCACTCGCCGAGGTTGATGCCGTCGGTCGGCTTGAGGTTGGCCGAGCGCGTGCCGTACGTGATCCACTCGAACGACTCGACCGAGGCCTCGATGCCGACGGCCTTGAGCTGCTGCTGGATGAACTCCGCGGTGGGCTGCCCGGTGGTGTCGCTCAGGATCGTGAACGCGACCTCGCCCGGCTGGTAGCCGGCGTCGGCGATCAGCTTCTTGGCGGCCCCGGGGTCGTACGGGTAGTCGACGGCCGAGGCGTCGTAGGCCTCGTTGCCCTGGTTGAGGATCGAGGTCGCCGGGGTCGCGTAGCCCTTGTAGATCTTCTCGGCCAGGGTCTTGCGGTCGACGGCCTGGATGATCGCCTGGCGCACCCTCTTGTCCTGCAGATATTTGTTCGCGTAGTTGAAGCTGTAGTAGATGATCTGCGGGACGTTCTTGTTCTCGGGCACCGCGAAGCCGGCCTTGTCCAGTGTCTGCACCGAGTCCGGGGGCACGCGGCTGATCAGGTCGACGGCCCCGCTGCGCAGCGCGGCCACCCGGCTCTGGTCGTCACCGATCGGCTTGAAGATCACCTTGTCGAGGTGCGGCCGGGCGCCCCAGTAGTCCGGGTTGCGCACCAGCGTGGTGTGGTCGCCGCGGACCCGCTCCTGGAACTTGAACGGCCCCGTGCCGACCGGGTTGTCGGCCAGCCCGTCCTGCCCGTACTTCTTGAGCGCCTCGGGGCTGAAGATGCCGGACGCGGCGTTGCCGCTGTTCGGGATCTGCCGCAGGTAGTCGAGGAACGGCTTCTTGAAGACGTACTGGACGGTGTGGTCGTCGACCACCTTGAACGAGGCGAGGTCGGCGTAGACCAGCGACATGGTGGCGGCGCTGACCTTGTCGTAGTACTCGAACTTCGGGTCGCTGAAGCGGCGGACGTTGAACTCGACGGCCTTCGCGTCGAAGGGCGTACCGTCGGTGAACTTCACGTTCCGGCGCAGTTTGAAGGTGTACGTCGTGGCGTCGGGGCTGACCGTCCACGACTCGGCCAGGCCCGGCACGATCTTGGGTACGCCGGTCGGCGCGGTGAGGTCCTCGTTGACCAGGGTCTCGTAGATGTTGCGGTCGATCCGCCAGGTCTCCCAGGAGTACTGGCGGTTCGGGTCGAACTGCGTGACCTCCTGGTACTGGCCGACGATGAGCGTGCCACCGTCGCGAGGCTTCGAGTCCGCGGCCGCCGCGCCACCGGAGCCCGAGCCGCCACCGCAGCCGGCCAGCAGGGCGGCGGTCACGAGGGCGGCGGTCCCGGCAAGCGTCGCGCGCTTGGGTAGGGCCATGACTGGTGGGTCCTTTCGTCGAGCAAGAAAGGCGCGGCATCGCACCTGGGAAGAGCCGGCAGAGGATCAGGCCGGAAGAACGGCCCGGAACAGGCCCAACGCCTGCTTTGCATACCGGAGAAGTAGGAATACTGAGACGATCGCACGGGGATCGAACCCGAGTCAACCTCTTGAGATCAGGATCGCGGCGCCGAGCCGACGCCGAGGTGCTCGCGCAACGTCTCCCCCTCGTACTCGTGCCGGAACAACCCGCGGCGGCGCAGGATCGGCACCACGTGGTCGACGAACACGTCGAGCTGCCCCGGCAGGCCCGACGGGTTCAGGATGAAGCCGTCGGCGGCGCGTCCGGTGAACCAGCGCTCGATTTCGTCGGCGACCTGCTCGGGCGACCCGGCCACGCGGGCCCCGAAGGCCGTCACGGTACGGAACAGGAACTCCCGTACGGTCGGGTTGCCCTGCGTGGCCAGTGCGCGGTAGCCGTCGAGCGCCGTCCGGTGGGTCTCGGTCGACGCGGCGAAGGCCGACAACGGCACCGGCCCGTCCAGGTCGGCCCCGGTGAGGTCGATGTCCACCTCCTGGAGCCAGCCGATCTGATACTCGGGGATGAAGTGCTCGAAGACCGTACGCTCCAGGGCTTTCGCTTCGTCCTCTGTGGAGCCGACGATGAAGCCGAGCGACGGCGTCACCAACGGGGGCGCAGGCCGGCCGTAGGCGGTCGCCTCCTGGTGGATGCGCTCGACGAAGGCACGCCCCCGGTCGACGTCGCTCTGCCCGGTGAAGACGACCTCGGCGTGGCGGGCGGCGAAGGCCCGGCCCGCGGTGGACGACCCGGCCTGGAAGATGACCGGGTGGCCCTGCCGGGACGGCGCAGCTCCCAGCGGCCCCCGGACCGAGAAGAACTCGCCCTTGTGCTCGGGCACGCGGATGGCCTTGCGGTCGTTGTAGACGCCGGCCGTGCGGTCCTCCACGACGGTGTCCGGTCCCCACGAGTCCCAGAGCTTCCGGACGACTTCGAGGGTCTCGCCGGCGATGCGGTAGCGCTCGTCGTGCGCGACGACACCGCCCTCGCCGAAGTTGGCCGCGGCCGCCTCGGCGAAGCTGGTCACCACGTTCCACCCGGCGCGGCCGCCGCTGAGGTGGTCGAGCGAGATGAGCTGCCGGGCCAGGTGGTAAGGCGCCTGGAAGGTCGCCGAGCCGGTGACGACCAGTCCCAGCCGTTCGGTCTCGCGCGACAGCGCGGCCGTCGTGGTGAACGGCTCGAAGTCCTCGGTCGCCTTGTGCGCCCAGGCCGCCTCGGGCCCGTAGTTGAGCGTGTCGGCGAAGAAGATGGCGTCGAAGGTTCCGCGCTCGGCCGTCCGGGCCGTCTCGACGAGCGACTCGAGGACGGCCGCCGGTCCGTTGACGACGCCGGGATAGCGCCACGAGCTGCCGAAGCGGGGGTTGCCGAGCACCAGCAGGTGCAGTTGACGGGTCATCGGGGCTCTCCTGCGGGGCTGGGCGTACGGCGGTGGACCGCGCCGGGGTGGTCGTCGGGAAGCCGCGGGCCGGCACCGAACACGGCGTCCCGCACACCGGCACGCCGGCTGTGGTCGCGGACGTGGCCGCGGCGCCGCAACTCCGGGATCAGATGCTCGGCGATGTCGTCGAACGTGCCGGGCGTGGTCAGATAGGCGAAGTTGAAGCCGTCCACGCCGGTCGCCTCGGCGTACGCCTCCAGCCGGTCGGCCACGGTGGCGGCACTGCCCACCACGGCCTCGCCGCCGAACCCGCTGAGCCCGCCGACGTAATCGCGCAGGGTGAGCCGCTCCCGCAGCGAGGGATCGTCGACGGCGGCCAGCACCGAGCGGCTGGCGTCGGTCTCGAACTGCTCGATCGGCCGGTCCAGGTCGTACCTGGACCAGTCGACCCCGGTGAGGGCCGACAGCAGCACGAGCGCGCCGCGGGTGTCGCGATACCGCCGCAGCTCGGCCGCCTTGGCCCGGGCGGCCTCGTCGGTCCGGTCGACGACGACCGTGACCGACGTGAGGAACTTGAGATGCTCCGGCTTGCGCCCGAAGCCCGCCGCCTGCTCACGGATGTCGGCGATGTTGCGGCGCAGCACCTCCGGCCGGGGGTCGGCGGCGAAGACGACCTCGGCGTTGCGGGCGGCGAAGGCGCGGCCGGCCGGGGAGGTGCCGGCCTGCAACAGCAGCGGTGTGCGCTGCGGCGACGGTTCGACCAGATGGGCGCCCGGAACCGAGAAGTACTTGCCGCTGTGCCCGATGGCGTGCACCTTGTCCGGGTTGGTGAAGACGCCCCGCTCGCGGTCGCGCACCACCGCGTCGTCCTCCCAGGAGCCCTCCCACAGCTGGTAGGTGACGTCGAGGAACTCCTGGGCGATCTCGTAGCGCTCGTCGTGGCCGATCTGGCGGTCCCGGCCGATGATGTTGCGGGCCGCGCTGTCCAGCAGCGACGTGACGACGTTCCAGCCGATCCGCCCGCCGGTGAGGTGGTCGAGCGTGCTGAATTTGCGGGCCAGCAGATACGGATGCTCGTACGTGGTGGAGACGGTGACGCCGAAGCCGAGCCGCTCGGTGGCCGCCGCCATGGCCGAGACAACGAGCAGCGGATCGGTCACCGGCGTCTGCACACCCCGTTCGAGCGCGGCCCGGGCGTCGCCGCCGTGGACGTCGAGCTGCCCCACCGCGTCCGCGATGAACAGCAGGTCGAAGCCGCCCGCCTCGAGCCGGCGGGCCAGGTCCACCCAGTAGGAGAGCTTGGTGTACCCGGCGGTCCGGTCGTCCGGATGCCGCCAGAGGCCGGCGTTGCCGTGCGACACCGTCGACATGGTGAAGGCGGAGAGGATCATCAGAACACCGTGCCCGCGAAGGGTTGCGCGTCAACGGCGAAGAGCGCGTCGGCCCGGCGTACGGCCTGGGGCGTGTGCACGTCGACCCGGCCCACCGCCGCCAGGTGACGCCAGCTCGTGCCGCCCAGATAGGTGGCGGCCAGAGTGGCCACGTCGACGGTGAGATCGGGTGCCGCGGTGGTGCGCGACACCGACTTCGGGCCGACCTCGTAGCTGCCCTGGTTGGCGGGGAGCACGGCGTCGGTCACCTCGATCACCACGGCCTCCTCGTCGGCGAAGGTCCGGGCACGCAGGGCCGCCTCGACGTCGACGAGCCGCAGCCAGGTCTCGTCGTGCGCGCCGCCCAGCTCGACCGCCCGCCGGTCGGTCACCGCGAGCGGCAGCGGGTCGTCGACCGCCAGCGCGGTGAAGGCGACCACATCGACGAGGTCGAGCGAGAGCAGGTGGCGCCACAGCCCGGTCCGCGCGTTGTCGTCGAGGGCCACGAAGTCGCCGACCGTCACGACCTTCTCGGGGCTGCCGAACCAGCTGCCGGTGTTCTCGGGGCGATAGATCGCGTAGCCGTCGTCGGCCCCGTCCGTGCTGTGCACCACCACGTAGCTGGTGACGCTGTCGGCCTCGCGCAGACGTTGCTCGAGCCGCCACCAGCCCTCCGGCCGGCGGATCGCCCCGGTCCACGCAGCCCGCGAGTAGATGCCGTCGAGCAGGTCCGTGGTCACGGCGCCGTCGACCAGGCGGACGGCCCCGCCCGGCGGTACCTCCGGGCGGAGCACGGCCCGCCGGAGGCGTACCCGCGCGGACTGGGCGGAACTCGCCACGCCGTACCCGAAACGCTCGTAGATGACCGCCTCCGAGGCGCGCAACGAGGCGACCACCTCACCGCGGCCGGCGACGTCGCGCAGCTGGCGGGCGAGGAGGTCGCTGACGATCCCCCGCCGCCGGTGGGTGGGCAGGACGCCGACGTGGGTGACCGCGGCGTGCGGGACGCGGGCGCCGCCGGGGACGACCAGCCAGCTCGTGTACGAGTCGGCACTGGCGACCACCTGGCCCGCCTCCACCGCGCCGAGGTAGCGACCGGGTTCGGTCAGCTCCCCGGCGTCGAGGTCGCGGAACGGCAGGCCGACCATCGCCCGCAGGAAGACGCCGAACCCGGCGTTCACTTCGTCCGGGGTGGTCAACGGCCTGATCTCGATGGACATGGGTGACGCCTCTCAGGAAAACCGGTGGACGGCGGTACGGCCGATGACGTCCAGGACGAGGTCGGTGTTCGGCGGGTGCAGGCTGCCGGTGCGGACGTCGCGGTAGAGCCGCTCGAGCTCGTTGGCGCGGCTCACCGACGACGCCCCGACGACCTGGACGGCGATGTCGACCACCTGCCGCGCGGTGGTGACGGTGAACTCCTTGACGGCGAACAGCCTCGGGGTCCACCAGTCGCCGTGGTCGGCGCCGGCGTCGAGGTCGGCCGTGGCCCGCTCCAGCAGCGACCAGGCGGCGTCGAGCAGGATCTCGCCCTGGGCCACCTGGCGCTGGACGGCCGGCTTGTCGGCGTGCTTCTGCCCCTTCAGCGCCAGCGAATCGCGTTCCTGCGCGGTCAGCTCGGCCAGGTCGAGGGCCCGGCGCGCGATGCCGAAATACACGTTGGCCACGAGCGGCAGGTACCACTGGAAGATCCCGGCCACGTACGGCGGATACGGTTGTCCCGGCTCGTGCACGGCGACGACCTGATCGGCGGGGACGTGCACGTTGTCGAGCACGGTGTCGTCGCTGGCCGTGGCCCGCACGCCCAGGGCATCCCAGGTCTTCTCGGTGGTGACGCCGGCCGACGCGCGGTTCACGAACAGGTGCACGATGCGCGGGCGGCCGGGGTCGGAGTCGTCGCGGGCGTGGATGCCCAGCCTGTCCCAGACGGGCGAGAGCGAGGTGAAGGTCTTGCGCCCGCTCACCACGTACGAGCCGTCGGGCTGGGGCGTCGCGCGGGTGACCGAGTCGTCGAGGCCGGCGTCGTTGCCCCGCTCGCCGTGCCCCGCCGCGAGCACCTGCCCGTCCGCAACGGCCTTCAGGAGCCAGTCCAGGTCCTGTACGCCGGTCGTCGTGAGCTCCGCGGCGGGCCCGGTCCAGTAGAGGTGCATGTTGACGGCGAGGGCCGTGGCCGGCGCCCAGTACGCCAGCCGGCGCTGCTCGCGGGAGAGCGCGGTGATGCCGAGCCCGCCGCCCCCGTGCCCGGCCGGCAGGGCGGCGCGCAGATAGCCCTTGGCCCGCAACTCCTCGAAGTCCTCGATGAAGAAGCGGTTCTCCCGGTCGTAGCCGGCGGCCCGGTCGTGGAACCTCCGGTAGTCGTCATCGCTGAGGAAGGCCGACGGCTCGGCCTTCTCGAACAGCGGGGACGTGGAGCTGGCGATGGTCATGACGGTGCTCCGATCTGTTTGATCAGCCCGCGGCTGCGCAGTTCCGCGGCGGCGCCCTCGGCGAAGTAGTAGGCCTCCTCGAGGTGCGGCTGCCCGGAGAGGATGAAGTGGTCGATCCCGAGGTCGTGGTACTCGGCGATGCGGTCGGCCACCTCGGTGTGACTGCCGACGATGGCGGTTCCGGCCCCGCCGCGGACGAGGCCGTAGCCGGCCCAGACGTTGGGGTAGATCTCGAGGTTGCGCCGGTCGCCACCGTGCAGGGCCTGCATCCGTTGCTGGCCAACGGATTCGCTGGCGGCCAGCAGCTTCTGGGTCTGCTCGACGCGGTCGGGATCGATCCGCTCGAGCAGCCGGTCCGCCTCGGCCCACGCCTGCGCCGACGTGTCCCGGCTCAGGACGTGGAACCGGATCCCGTACGAGATGCTCCGCCCGGCCTCCTCGGCGAGCTTGCGGACCCGGGCCAGCCGCTCGGCGATCTGTGCCGGAGGCTCGCCCCAGGCCAGGTAGGTGTCGACGGTCCGCGCCGCCACCCGCTCGGCCGCCGGGCTGGCCCCGCCGAAGAAGATGGCCGGCGGCTCGTGCGGGGCGAACGGGATCGACGCCTGGTCTATGTCGAAGTGCTCACCGTGGAAGTCGAACGGCTCGGCAGCGTCGCTCACCCCGCGGAGCACGGTGAGGAACTCCTCGGTCCGCGCGTACCGCTGGTCGTGGTCGAGGTGGTCACCGAATCGCCGCTGCTCGTTGGAGTCGCCGCCGGTGACGACGTTGAGCAGCAGTCGCCCGCCCGAGATCCGCTGGAAGGTCGCCGCCTGGTGGGCGGCGAGGGTCGGCGAGATGAGCCCGGGGCGGAACGCCACCAGGAACTTGAGCCGGGTGGTGACGGCCGACAGCGCCGCCGTGGTGATCCAGGCGTCCTCGCACCACGTCCCGGTCGGCGTGAGCACCGCCTCGTAGCCGAGCTGCTCGGCCGCCCGCGCGATGCCGCCGAGGTAGTCGATCGTCGGCGGCCGGAATCCCGAGCGCACCGCGCCCAGGCTCTTCTGCGAGCCGTCGCCCGACCCGACGATGTCCCGATTGTCGCCGTTGGTCGGCAGATACCAGTGCAGGTGGATCGGCACGACTCAGACCTCCGCCGCGGGGCGGTGGCTGCCGTTGACGGCGTCGAGGAGCCCCAGGTCGGCCAGGCGCTCCTGCTCGGCCTCGGACAGGGTCTGGATCGAGCCGACCTGGCGGGCGACCTCGGGGCGGGTGGCCCGCAGGTGCAGGAAGCGGACCAGGCCGACCAGCAGCAGAGCCACGAACACGTACGGCAGGTAGCGGTAGGCGCCTTCGGGGACCGGGATCAGGTTCTTGTAGATCACGTAGAGGATGCCGCCGGTGGCGAGCACGGCGACCACCACGGCGGCCGGGGTGAGCGCCCGGATCTTGCGCAGCCACAGCGGGGTGGCGATGGCGACCAGGAGGTAGGCGAACAGGTAGGCGTAGCTGGAGACGACGCCGACGTAGACGTCCCACTGGAACCGGCCGACCGAGTTCAGCGTGCCGATCAGCCCGAGCACGAAGCCCACGGCGCTGACGAAGGCGATGGCGACGTACGGCGTACGGAAGCTGGGGTGAACCTTGCTCAGCGAAGCGGGCAACGCGCGCTCGCGGGCCAGCGTGAAGAGGCTCCGGGCGCCCGAATTGATCACGGCCGCCGAGAAAACGATCATCGCCGTGCCCAGCGAGAGCGTGACGGCGTAGTTGACCCAGCTGACGCCGGCGTTCTCGGCGACGACTGGCAGCGGGGTGCTGTCGGCGTCGAGCAGCCGCGGACCCTGGAAGCCGAGCACCTCGGGGTAGGTGGCGAACAGGTACAGCGCGGACAGGATGACGACCAGTCGCAGGATGGCCCGCGGAACGCTGCGGTGGGGGTTGCTGGCCTCGTGGCCGAGGGAGGCGGAGCTCTCGAATCCGGCGTACGAGCCGACAGCGGTGACCGCCGCGATCAGCGTGGTGCTGGCCCCGAGATGGCTCAGGCTGAACTGCTCGGCGTCGAGGTTCGCGCCGTAGTGCACATAGGAGGCGACCAGGATGACGAAGATGGCCGTCAGCGAGACCACCTCGAAGGCCAAGCCCAGCTTGACCGACACGCTCACCCCGCGGAACGGGAAGTAGAACGCCGCCGCCGAGGCCAGGACCAGCAGGAGCACCTTGACCGCGAGGTGATCGGTGGGCAGCCCGATCTCCTGCAGGAACGCGTTGAAGTAGAGCACGGCCCCCAGCACACCGGCCGCGGCGAAGCCGATGTAGCCGAGGATGAGAGCCCACCCGGTGACGAAGGCCGCGACCGGACCGAGGCCGTTTCCGGCGTACGTGCCGAGCGAGCCCGACGAGACGGTCCGCCGAGCCTGGAAGGCGATCAGGGCGGCGATGAGATAGACGAGCGCGCCACCGACGATCGCCGCCCAGAAGGCGCCCTTGCCGGAGATGAGGAACAGCGAGCCGGGGACGCTGGCGATGGCGACGCTGGGCGCGGCCGCTGCGAGGCCCTGGGCGAAGACGCCGAGGCCGGAGACGGCGCCGGCGGGCAGTTCGTCGCTCGGCCCGGTGGAGGCGGGCGCGGCCGCGGCCGCGGTCGGTTCAGTGGTGGTCATGGGACGACCTTTCGGACGGTGCGCCAGGAGGAGGTGCTGCAAAGCCTATGGGAGTAATAGGGATTAGCGCAATCTCCTACTGAACCTATATGTCATGTCGACATATGGCCGTCCGGCGGCCTATGATCGCCCGGGCTCGGCGTCACGGCGGCGCTCCAAGCACTCATCGGCAGAAGGCCGGGCATGCAAAAGGCCGGCCCGCATCCCGCGAGCCGGCCTCTGCACCGGGTTACTCGACGGCGGCGACCGTCGCCGAGAAGGCGCCGCCCTTGATGGCTGCGGTGTTGCCGTCGATGATCAGCGTGTACGTGCCCGCGGCCGGGAAGGCGCACCTCGAGTCGGTGACCGTGCCGTTCGAGCCGCACGCCGGGGTGCCCTGCTCGGTCAGCGCGACGACCGACCGCTGCTCCCCCGACTCGCTGACGGCGCGCACCTCGTAGGTGCCGGCCGCCGGGATCGTGACCCGCCGGCAGCGGACGTCGCTGAACGGGTCGCGCGACGGCGTGCCCGGCTCGACCACCGGGCAGCCCACCGGCGCGGTGACCGACCGGATCTGGATCTCGTCGGAGTCCTTGCCCGCGGCCCCGTGGCTCGACGCCGTGTAGGTGCCGCCGTCGGTCAGCTCGCACGGCGGGTTGGTCGAGCGCCAGGGGAAGCCGCAAACCGGGGTGCCGTCCGCCTTGTTCACTTCGACGCTGCCGTTCTCGGCGAAACCGATCACCTTCTCACCGGCGGAGGCGTCGAACCGTACGCAGTGCGACTCCAGCGGGTCGCTCTGCGGCAGCCGCACGGCGGGCGCGTTCCACGCCGTACTGATCCCGGTGGTGCAGTCCGCCGGGTCACGGTAGGTGGCGACGAGGCGATAGCTGAAATCGGTCGTGCCGGAGGCGTTGCTCAGCTGGATCGTGTAGTCGCCGGTCGCGCTGACGTGGCAGGAGAACAACCTGCCCCGCTGCAGCAGGCAGTCCACATTGTCGTCGGCGTCGCGGACGAAGCCCCAGCCGGGCAGCGGCGGCCCGTCGATCCGCATGGTGTGCCACCCGGCGGTGAGCCGGATCGGGTGGCAGCCGAGCTTGCCGGGCGGGACGGTGGCCGTGGCGATCTGGTCGGCCGACAGCGGTCCGTAGCGGCTCTCGCTGAACGACGACACCGGTCCGCACGTGGCCGGCGGCGGCGGATCGGTCGGCGGCGGCGGTGTCTCGCCGCGCTCGGTCCTGGTGATGCGGTAGCGCGCCGCCGACGGCTGGCCGGTCAGCACGAGCGTGGTGGTGAGGACGGTCTGGAGCGGACAGGTGACC
The DNA here is from genome assembly GCF_051386375.1 of Actinoplanes sp. URMC 104. Taxonomy (NCBI): domain Bacteria; kingdom Bacillati; phylum Actinomycetota; class Actinomycetes; order Micromonosporales; family Micromonosporaceae; genus Actinoplanes; species Actinoplanes sp. URMC 104. Next base: position 1,622,925 of record NZ_JBPQTO010000011.1, read on the forward strand.
GTGGTCGCCGTACCGATGTCGCAGGGCGGCCCGGCGCCGTAGTCGACCACGGCGTCCACCGTGTTGGAGCCGGACAGCCGCTCGATGGCGATGTCCATCTCACCGTTCTTGTCGGGCGTGAAGGTGAAGCAGTTCGTGAACCTGTCCCGGCCGAACTGGGCGACCACGTCCGGCGTCCACGGCCGGCAGCTCTCGCTGATCGCGTTGCGCCGCAGGGCGAACACGTAGTCGCCGGTCGCGCCGCCGGGGGCGGTCAACAGCAGCTGGTACGTCTTGGAGCCGCTCAGCGGGCAGTCGAGCGACGAGCAGAGCAGCGTGCCGTCGTCACCGTAGACGCGCGGGAGCGGGCTCGCCGCGCCGGTCGCGCCGGCCGGGTACACCAGGTGCGTCTCCAGGCCGTCCGGAATCTCGAACTGGTAGCAGTCGACCTGACCGGCCGCCCGGAAACGGCCGCGCTTACCCGGCTCGTCCAGGCCGAACGCGGAGATGGTCGTGCAGCCCGGCGCCGTCGCGTACGGGACGAAGGTGGTCGTGAACGGGGCGTCCCAGATCCGGGAGCTCAGGCTGTCGATGATCAGGGTGTAGCTGCCCGCCGCGGTGAATGTGCAGGTGTTCCCGTCGACGTACGGGTACCCGCTGGTGCTGCACGGCAGGCCGCCGTCGGCGGCCATGATCACGAAGGTCTGGTCGGCCCCGGTGGCGTCCACGGTGCCGACGAAGTATGTGCCGGGCTCGGTGACCTTGAGCGTGCGGCACCGGACGGCGCTGCGGTCGCCGGGCGTCGCGCCGAACTTGCCCGGACGGACCGTGGGGCAGCCCTTCACCGGGCTGAGCGACCGGACCTGGATCTCGCTGGTCGTCCGGCCCGGCTCGGCCACGGAGATCGCGCGGTAGAGCCCGTCGGCGGCGAGCTCGCACGGCGCGTTGCGCTCGGTGGGCACGGTGCAGACGGGCTGGTCGGCGGCGTCGCGGATGGCGATCCGGCCGGAGCTGCTGTACGCCAGGATCCGCTCGCCGGCCGATCCGGTGAACCGCACGCACTGCACCTCCACGCCGACCGCGGGAATGCGGACGGGCGCCGCGTTCCACGCCGTGCCGGCGCGCGTGGTGCAGCGGGCGGGGTCCTCCGACGTCACCGCGACCTTGTAGTCGACCGGCGTGGGGCCGCGCAGGTTCTGCACCACGACCGTGTAGTCGCCGGCCGCCGGGACGTCGCACTCCCACTGGTAGCCCGGCGGGGCGGTGCAGACCGTGGCGCCCTGCGCGTTCTGCAGGGTCGCCGAGCGCAGCGCGGTGAAGCCGGTGAACTGGATGAAGTGGCGGCCGGCGGTGAGCCGGACGGCGTGGCAGCGGGTCTCGCCGCGGGCGATCGTGCCGGAGCCGATCTGGTCGGCCGCCAGCCGCCCGAAGTGCCCCTCGACCAGGGACGCGCACGCGGTGGTCGGCGACGGCTGCGGAGTCGTCGGTGTGGCGGTGGGTTCGGCGGCCGCGGCGGCGACCGGCTCCGCGGCCGCGGCGGCTTGCGGCTCGGCGGCGTACGCGGTGCCGGTGAGCCCGGACGCCAGAATCAGGCCGCACGCCAGTGCGGCACCCCAACGTTTCAACTGTTCCCCCGTGATTTCCGTCGGTGATGTGCCACCAGGAATATCACGAACGACTTGCATTCCTCTATCCCGCGACGAGCATGGTGGAGAAATATGCGTAACGCCGACGCGTATTTCGACGTACGTCTCGGGGCCGTCCCCGGTGGTCAGCCGAAGAAGGCCCGCAGGTCCCGGGCGACCAGCTCGGGCACCTCGAGGACCGCGAAGTGGCCCCCGCGATCGAACTCCGCCCCAGTGCGCGATTCCGGTGTTGTCGCGCTCGGCGAGCGGTCGGATGGTCCGGAAGTCGTCCTTGAAGATCGCGACACCGAGGCGGCCGTGGCTGACCACTGTCTCCCGCGGCGGGTGCTGCTCGGCGTAGTGGTAGCGAACCGCGCCGGCCGAGGTGTTGGTACGGGCCCGAACGCCTCGAACTCCGCCGGATCGCCGGAGGGGAAGGAGAACAGCTGGAGCACGTGCGCGCCCAGGAACCCGTCGGGGTCGAGCACCGCGAGCTCGCGGCCGACCATCGCGCCGCCGTCGCTGCCGTGCGCGCCGTAGGAGTCGTAGCCCAGCCGGCGCATCAGCACGTCGTACACGCGGGCGACCCGGTCCATCGTCCAGCCGCTGCCGACGACGGGAGTGCTGAAGGCGAACCCCGGCATCGACGGGACGACGAGGTGGAAGTCGTCGGCGAGCAGCGGCACCAGTGGCACCTGCAGCGCAGCCGTGTGGCCCGGCATCTGAGCACGCTGCACCAGGCCGGGCCGGCGGACCGCCACCGGAACGGCCGATCGGTGCTCTACCGCCTCGATCTGACGGCCGTCGACGCGCTCGGCACCGATCTGTCCCAGGCCTTGCTGCGCTGACCGAGGTGCGGCCACGATCACCGGCGGCCGTGCGGCGGACAAGTCAGGCACTCACCGTCGCGGGGGACGGTGAGTGCCGCACGGGAAGCCGGCGCCGGTCCTCAGCCGACTCGGGCGACCGCCCCGTAGCCGGTGGCTTCCGCCGCCGTCGGTCGCGGGCCCGGCTCGGGACGCCAGTCCGACACCGAGACTATTCCCGGCTCCAGCAGCTCCAGACCGGTGAAGAAGCGGGAGACCTCGGCAAGCGTGCGCGGGCAGAACCGGGGCTTGATGTTCTCGTTGATCGCGTTCATGGCGGCGATCGTCTCGGCGTCGAGCGGGTCGAAGGTGGCGTGCGACAACATCAGGTAGCTGCCGGCCGGCAGGGCGGCGACGAGCCGGCTCACGATGCCGTAGGGATCCTCATGGTCCTCGACGAAATGCATGATCGCCACGAGCTGCAGCGCGATGGGCCGGGACCAGTCCAAGGTGCTGCGGACGGCAGGGTCCGCGAGGATCTTCTCCGGGTCACGCACGTCGGCGTCGATGTAGGCGGTGACGCCTTCCTCCGAACTGGTCAGCAGGGCCCGGGCATGGCTGAGCACCAGCGGGTCGTTGTCCACATAGACGATGCGCGACTCCGGGGCGATGCCTTGCGCCACGTCGTGCACGTTGTCCGCGGTGGGCAGACCGGTGCCGATGTCGAGGAACTGCCGGACGCCGGCCTCGCGGGTGAGGTGACGCACCGCCCGCTGCATGAACGCCCGGTTCTCCCGGGCGGCGGTGCGGATGTGCGGGAACACCTTGGCGATGGCGTCACCGGCGTCCCGGTCGGCCTGGAAGTTGTCCTTGCCGCCGAGCCAGTAGTTGTAGCGCCGCGCGGGGTGCGGCCGGGTGGGGTCGAGATCTGGCCGGCCGAGCCGTTCGCTGCCCTCGTCGCTACCCATCATCGTCTCCGTTTCCGTCGATGCGATCCGGCCATGCTAGTGCCGGCGCATGTGCGAGACGCCCCCGGTGCTAGATCGTACGGCGCCGGACGCGCCACACCACCACGCCGATCAGGACCACGGCGACGGCGGCGAACAGGGCCGCCTCGATGAGCTGGAACGTCCAGAACCGGTCGGCCGGGTGGTGGACGGTGACCTGCTGGACGCCCCGGGCGTGCAGGAACTGGTTGAGGTTGGCGCCGGCCCGGTCGGCGGCGGCCTCCAGGTCGTGGTACTCGGCCGAGCTCAGCCGGCGCCCGGTGGCGTCGGCGTAGCCGCGTTCGATCACCCAGTCGGCGACGCGGTCCTTCGAGCTGTCGGCGGACACCGGCGCCTCGGTGGTGAGCGGGGTGGCGTACGCGGGACGGGCCAGCAGCGCCACCGACATCCGGGCGGCGAGGAACGCGCCGAACGCGACGCCGAACGCGGGCAGGCTGCGCCGCAGGATCGCCCCGGCGGCGGTGGCGACGCCGAACGCGAACAGCGCGTAAGCGATCGGAACGAGGCCCTCCAGGTCGAAGGCGTCGTACTGGAAACGCCCTTCCCACGCGTCGAACGGCTCACGGAACCAGGTCAGCACCGCGGTGAACGTCCCGGTGAGCACGACGGTGACCGCGGCCAGCGCCGCGAGCTTGGCGGCCAGCCAGCGCATCCGCGGCACGGCCTGCGTCCAGGCGAGCTGCCAGGTGCCGTCCTCCAGTTCGCGCGCGAGCAGGGGCGCGCCGAGGAACGCCCCGATGACGACGGGGACCAGGTAGAAAGCGGCCAGGAGGTTCTCGACGTACCCGTACTGCTCGTCGAGCCGGCGGAAGGAGGCCGCGCAGTCCTCGACCGCGCACCGGGCGGCACCGCCGGGGAACAGGTCGTGGGCCTGCGTCCCGAGCGCGAGCAGGACGATGCCGAACAGGCCGACGAGCAGACCCAGGACGCAGACCTCGGCCCGGTGCTGGCGCCAGATCAGCCACGTCATGCCGCCACCCCCGACGGCCGCCGCAGGTACGCCAGCACCAGGTCCTCGAGCGCGACCGGCCGCGCCTGCCACCCCGGCGCGGCCGGGATCCCGCCGTCGCGCACCAGCAGGGTCGTGTGCCGGTCGCTGTGGACGGCCTCCACGACGGCGCCGGCCCGGCCGGGGTCGGTGGCCGTGCGCGGGCCGACGAGCAGCCGGTGCTCGGCGAGGAGGGTGTCGATGTCACCGGTGAGCGTGACCCGGCCCTGGTTGAGCACGATCAGGTGGTCGCAGACGCGCTCCAGCTCGTGCACGACGTGCGAGGAGAACAGGACGGTCACCCCGCCCTCGGCCACCGCGCCCATGAGGACCTGGAGGAACTCGTGCCGGGCCAGCGGGTCGAGGCTGGCCACCGGCTCGTCGAGGACGAGCAGGTCCGGCCGCTTCGCCAGCGCCAGGGCCAGCGCGACCTGGGCCTGCTGGCCGCCGGAGAGCGTGCCGGCCCGGCGGTCGAGCGGGATGCCCAGCCTCGCCAGCCGGCGCTCGGCCAGCCCCTGGTCGAACCGCAGGTTGCAGGCCCGGCCGAAGCGGAGCATCTCGGCGACGGTGAAGCGCTTGTACAGCGGGTGGTCCTGGGCCAGGAACCCGACCCGGGACAGCGTCTGCGGGGTGCCGGCGGTGACGTGGCCGAGCACCTCCACCGTGCCGGTGCTCGGCGCCAGCAACCCGACGACCAGGCGCAGCAGCGTGGTCTTGCCCGCGCCGTTCGGACCGACCAGGGCGATCACGCCGCCCGCGGGCAGGGCCAGGGTGCAGTCGCGCAGCGCCCAGCCCTTCCGGTACCGCTTGCCCACCCCGTCGGTGCGCAGCGCTAACCCGGTCGCCGTCACGCCACGTCCTCGTTTCGCGTCTGCTGGTGGACGGAGGTGAAGAGCGCGTCGACCGCCTGCTCGTCGAGGCCGGCCGCGTAGGCGCGGCGCAGCCAGGTCGCCAGGCCGCGGCGCAGCGACGTGTACGTCGAGGGCGGGATCACGGCCGACTGCTGCTCGTTGACGAACGTGCCCTGGCCGGGACGGCCGGTGACCAGGTCCTCCTGCTCCATCTGCCGGTACGCCTTGGCGACGGTGTTCGGGTTGATGGCCAGGTCCTCGACCACCTCGCGGATGAGCGGGAGGCGGTCACCGGGCCGGAGGAAGCCGAGCAGCACCGCCTGGCGGACCTGCTGGACGAGCTGCAGGTACGGCGGCACGCCGGAGTGGGTGTCGAGCCGGAAGACGAACACGGTGGCACCTTACTGCTTTCCTAGTTTCATAGTAAAGCGCTGGTCCCGCCCGCGTCGGCGAGCTATCTTGCCTAGCAGGTGCGGGACGGGTGCGCGGTGACGGTGGTCGGCTGACGATGACTCTGATTGACCTCGGTGACGCGGGGACTGCCGCCGAGCCGTCTGCCGCGCCCGTCGACCTGCCGCGGCTGCGCCGGTTGGTGCTGGCCGTCCTGACCGCGGTGGGGCTGGCCGCGATGACCGCCTCTGCGCCGCCCGTGCCGTCGCTGGTGCGACCGCTCTGGACGACGGCGTTCCAGCCGAGCGACACCGTGGCCATGGACGGCGGAGCCGTCTACCTGAACCGCAGCAGTGCTTCCGGGCCAGCGGAGGTCGTCGCGTACGACCTGCACACCGGCCGCCTGCGATGGAGCACGTCGACCGGCGACGCGTACGGCATCCGGTCCGCCGGAGGTGTCGTGCTGGTGACCGCCGGTCCGTTGCCGATCGATGCGCCCGCGTCCTCGCCGGGACCCCGCACGATCGCGCTCGACGCGGCGACCGGCGCGCGGCTCTGGCAGGCCACCGGCGCCTCCTCCCCCTCGTCGGTGGGTGGCGAGGTCCTGCTCGCCGAGACCGGCCGCTCCGGCGCGACAACGGGTCTGCGCCTGCTCGGGCTGCGCGACGGCCGCCAGGTGTGGCGACGGTCGATCGTCCCGGCCGAGGAGTGGACGGTCCTCACGGAGGGTGGCCGGCCCGCCTCGGTCGTCTCGGTGACGGCCACCGGCGATGCCACCGTCTACGACTACGACGACGGCGCGGTACGCCACCGCGGCCGCATCCCCTGGAACGGGGTGTATTCCGCGACGGTCTTTCCGGCGGGCGCGCAGCTCGTGGTGGTCCGCACGGCGTCCGCACAGACCGCTGCCACCATCTACCGCGCTGCCGACCTGCGCCCGCTGTGGCACTCCGACGAGCTGATCGGCTACGTCACAGGCTGCGGCCCGCTGATCTGCACGGCCGGCGTGCGCGGTGTGGCCGGCCGCGATCCCGTCACCGGCCGTGAGACCTGGCGGCGCGACGACATGCGGTTCGTGTGGGACCTCGGCGCCGACCGCCTGCTGCTCTCCGCCGCCGCCAACCTGGCCTCGGCCACGACGGTGCTGGTCGACGCCACCACCGGCCGCACGATCGGCCGCCCGCTCGGCGGCCAGGAGGCGTTCGTGGTCGACCCGGCCGGCTCGCTGATGCTGCTGCGAGCGACGAGAACGCCGTACGACCGGACCGCCGTGAACCGTCTCGACCTGGCCGACGGCCGGCAGACCACCCTCGGCACGGTCGACCGGCTCGCCGAGCAGACCTGCCAGGGCGTCTCCGGCTACCTGCTGTGCCCCCGCGGCAACACCCTGACCGTCACCGCCGTGGGCTGACCCCCGAAACGTCGCGGCCGGGAGGCGGCCCTGCCGGCGAACGCATGCATTCGCGTGGAAAGGTGAGCCGATGGAATCGGTCTGGGACTACCCTCGCCCGCCCCGGCTCGAGCGCACGGCCGCTCGGGTCTCGGTGGTCCACGCGGGGCAGGTGATAGCCGACAGCGACAGCTGCTGGCGGGTGCTGGAGACCTCGCACCCGCCGGTCTACTACGTGCCGCGCGACGACATCGCGGCCGGTGTGCTGGCGCGGGCGGCCGGGGGTTCGTTCTGCGAGTTCAAGGGCGACGCGACGTACTGGGACCTGACCGTCGGCGACGGCCGGGTGCCCCGGGCCGGCTGGTCGTACGAGCGCCCCACTCCCGCGTACGCGGAGATGGCCGGGGCCGTGGCCTTCTATCCGAGCCGCGTCGACGAATGCCGGGTCGACGGCGAGCTCGTCCGGCCGCAGGAGGGCGACTTCTACGGGGGCTGGATCACCTCCGGCATCGCCGGTCCGTTCAAGGGCGGCCCGGGCACGATGGGCTGGTGATCCTCCCCGAGGCGGCTCGGGCCGTCGGGCATGCGGCAGGATGGCTGCCATGGCGACGATTCTGATCACCGGCTCCAGCGACGGCATCGGGCGGCACACGGCCGAGATCCTGGCGGCGGACGGGCACCGGGTGACGGTGCACGCCCGCAACGAGCGCCGGGCCGAGGACGCCCGGAAGGCCGTTCCGCAGGCGCACGACGTGATCGTCGGCGACCTGGCCTCCCTGACGCAGACCCGCGAGCTGGCCGCCCGGGCGATCGGGGCGGGCCCGTTCGACGTGGTGATCCACAACGCCGGCGTCGGCGGTGGGCAGTCCGCCCCGGTGGTCACCGAGGACGGCCTGGAACGGATCTTCCAGGTCAACACGCTCGCCCCGTACCTGTTGACCGCGCTCATGCCGACGCCGGCCCGCCTGATCTATCTGACCTCGGGGCTGGAGGCGGACGGCCGGGTGCGCCTCGACGACCCGCAGTGGCAGGCCCGCCGGTGGGACGGGATGCAGGCCTACAGCGACTCCAAGCTGTACGACGTGATGCTCGCCTTCGCGGTGGCCCGGCTCCGGCCCGGCACCCTGAGCAACGCGGTCGACCCGGGCTGGATCCGCACCCGGCTGGGCGGCCCGGACGCCACCGACGACCTGCCGGAGGGCGCGGAGACGCAGGTCTGGCTCGCCACCTCGGACGAGCCGGCGGCCACGGTGACCGGCCACTACTTCAAGCGCCGCACGTCGCTGCCGGCCAACCCGCAGGCGTACGACGAGGGCCTGCAGGAGCAGCTGCTCGCGCTCTGCGCGGACCTGACCGGCGTCGAGCTCCCGGCTGTCGGCGACGCGGCGCCGCAGGTACGGTAGTCGGCGTCACCGTCCACAGGGGTTGGCCGAGCGGAGGTAAGGCGTGCCGGTCACGGGCCAACGCGTCGTGCGGCGGGCATTGGGGCGGCGGCTGACGCGGCTCCGCACGGCGTCCGGGATGAGCCGGCGCGACGTGGTCGAGGCGCGGCTGGGCATCTCGGAGCCGACCCTGCACCGCATCGAGACGGGCAAGGTGCCGGTCACCGGGGCCAACGTCCGCGCGCTCTGCTGGCTCTACGGCGCGGACCAGAGCATCACCGACGCGCTCGCCGACCTCGCGCTGGGCACGTCGCAGCAGGAGTGGTGGGACGCCAGCCCGGTGATCCCCGAGTGGTTCAAGCTGTACGTCGGGCTGGAGGCGTCCGCGGCGCGGATGTTCGGGTACGACGGCGAGGTCGTTCCCGGCGAGCTGCAGACCCCGGAGTACGCGCGAGCCATCTTCGGCGCCGAGCAGCCGGCCGACACGGAGATCGCCGAGCGCCACATCAACCTCCGCATGCAGCGGCAGAGGACGCTCTTCGCCCGCAACCCGCCGATCCGCCTCGTGACGGTGCTCGGCGAGGGGGCCTTGACCCGGCCGGTCGGCGGCGAGCAGGTGAGGAAGGGGCAGATCGAGCATCTGCGGCGGCTGTCCGGGCAGGACTCGATCGACATCCGGGTGCTGCCGTTCGCGGTCGGCGCGCACGCGGCGATGGCCGGCGCCTTCCGGATCCTGGAGTTCGACGACCCGGACGATCCCGACGTGGTCTACCTCGAGTCCCACGTCGGCGCGCTCTATCTGGAGGAGCAGGTGGAGGTCGACGAGTACCGGCGGATCTTCGAGCTGATCCGCAGGGATTCCGTACCGGTCGGGGAGTTCTCTTTCCCGTGGGGGTGAGCCGCCTGCCGTGATCAGTCGGTCAGGAGCCGGTCGAACTCGCCGCGCTTGGCGCCGAACAGGAACGAGTCCCACTCCTCGGTCGTGAACACCACGGTGCCGGCCTCGCGGGCCTTGCTGTTACGGACCTCGATGCGGCCGTCCTGGCGACGCGCCTCGACGCAACTGCCGCCGTTACCCGTCGACCTGCTGGAGATGACCCAGCCGGTTTCGCTGCTCATCAGTGCCCTCCCCCTGGCGTTGCTCACTGTGGGTAAGCGACGTTTCACCCCGTCCGGCGACCCCTTGACGTGCAGACATGCACGTTAGGTATACGCGAGACCCTTTCACCACGAAAGTGGCGGCACTCAGAGTAGCCGAAACCCGCCTCCGATGCATCACGTCACCGTGACACCTGTCCTCGTGAAATCTTGCACGCGCCTCGACCGGCTGACATGATTCCCTTGTGGCGCTTGGCGATCCCTCGCCGTCGACTCGACAGCTCCAGCTGGTCCGCCGCAGTTCTGAGAGGACGGCCGATGCGGATCCTCGCCCCTGCAGCCGCCGACACGGGCGGCGCCCCGCCGGATGACGACATCGCGCGCCTGCAAGCTCGCATCGACCAGCTCGCGGCGCACGTCCAGCGGCTGGAGCAGGAGCGCGCCTCGCTGCGATGGATGGCCGGCCACGACGAGCTCACCGGACTCGCCAACCGCCGCCTCTTCCACGCGCTCGCCCCCGACCTGCTGCGCGGCGACGGCTGCTCGCCGGCCGTCCTGGTCCTCGACCTCGACGGATTCAAGCCCATCAACGACACGTACGGGCACGACGCCGGCGACGAGGTCCTCCGCGTGGTCGCCCGGCGCATGGCCGCCTGCCTCGGCGACCATCTGGTGGCCCGGCTCGGCGGTGACGAGTTCGCCGCACTGCCGCGCGCCCCGCACGCCGACGCCCCGGAGACGTGGTGGCACCGGGTGGCCGGCTCGCTGAGCGCCGCGATCGCGCCCCCGATGGACGTGCAGGGCCACACCCTGTCCGTCACCGCCTCGATCGGCGTCGTACCGGCCGGGCGCTCCGCCGACCTTCCCGGCCTGCTGCGCCGCGCGGACCGGGCGATGTTCAGCGCCAAGCGACACGCGGGCGCCACCGACAAGGCCGGCATCACCTGGGTCGTGGCCACCGACAGCGGCGAGCACACCGGGACGTACCGGCCGGCCGCCTCGCCGACCGCGGTCGCGTGCCGGCCGGGTGACCCGGTGTGGGTGCACCGCAGCGGCGCCCGTCGTGCGGGCGTGGTCGAGAGCGCCTGCGAATGGGCGGCCCTGGTCCGCTACCGGTGCCCGAACGGAGCGGGCACGATGGTCGACACGATCCCCACGAGCTGTCTCACGGTCCGGGCCGAAGCCGATCCGTACCTGGACCGGGAGTCGTCGCCTCACCGGTGACGACGGCGCGTCAGTCCACCGTCAGCACGATTTTTCCGCGCAGGCCGCCGGCCAGCACCCGCCGGTGGGCGTCGGCCGCTTCGGTCAGCGGCATCGTGGCCGCCACGCGCGTGCGCAGCCGGCCCGCCGCCACCTGCTCCACCAGGTCGGCCAGCAGCTCGCGGTCGTGCCGGATGAGTTGCAGCTCCTGGCGCACACCGCGGGCCGGAACGATGGCCGGCGTGGGCCGGGTCGCGACCACGACTCCCCTGTCCTCGACCGCAGCGGCTGCCGCCTCGCCGACGGGGACCGCGTCGAACACCGCGGCCACCGGCCCGACCGTGGACAGGTCGACGGAACGGGGAACGACCTCGTGAGCGCCGAGTTCCTGCACCCACTGCTCATCGGCGTGGCCGGCCTGGGCCAGGACGCGGAAGCCGCTCTGAACGGCGAGCTGGGTGGCGAAACCGCCGACACCGCCGCCGGCGCCGGTGACCAGAATGCTGCTGCCGGCCGGAAGCATGGCCAGGGACACCAGTGACAGCCCCTGGTGCGCGGTCTGGGCGTTGAGCGGCACCGTGGCCGCGGACACGAAGTCGAGCCCGTCCGGCAACCGCACCAACCAGTCCGCGTCGGCCGCCACGAACTCGGCGTACCCGCCCGGCACACCGCGGGTCGAGTACCACGGGATCATCCCGACGACGCGATCGCCCACCCCGAAGTCCGCCGTGCCGGGGCCGACCGAGGCCACCTCGCCGGCGATGTCCCACCCGGGCGAGAACGGCGGCACATCCGGCCCGAGCGGGATCTCCCCGGTGGTCGCGGCGACGTCGGCCGGGTGCACACAGACCGCGCGGATCCGGACGACCACCTGCCCGGGCCCCGCCTCGGGCTTGGGCAGCTCGGTCACCTGCAACACTTCAGGCCCGCCAAGCGCGGCCGCGACAACTCCCAGCACGCGTCCACTCTAGACCCTCGATCTCCGGTTCCCTGCCCCGCCGACTCGTTCGCCATCCGGGCGAGAAATCAGATTTGCAGCCGGCTGCAGTCGTACTTCGGCAGACACTGGGTAAGCGCCGTACAAAAAGATCGTCATCTCAACCGGGAGAGTTCTCATGCCCTATGCCACCACCCGTTCCCTGGACGGCACCGTCGTCGCGATCACGGGCGCCAGCGCCGGCATCGGCGCGGCCTCCGCCTACTCGCTGGTCGACGCCGGTGCGCGGGTGGCCGTGTCGGCCCGCCGCGAGGACCGCCTGGCGAAGATCGTCAGTGACCTCGGCGAGGACAAGGTCGTGCCGGTCGTCGGCGACGTCCGCGACCCCGGCCTGAGCGACGCCCTGGTCGAGGCGGCCGTCGGCAAGTGGGGCCGGCTCGACACGATGGTCGCCAACGCCGGCATCGGCGCGTACGGCGGCATCCTCGACCTCGACGACGACACCCTGACCGAGATGGTCCAGACCAACTACCTGGGCACGGTCTGGAGCGTGCGGTCGGCCGTCAAGCAATTCCGCTCGCAGGACGGCAGCGGTGACATCATCATCGTCTCCTCGGTGGCCGGGTTCCGGGGCGGCGCCGACGAGGCCGTGTACGCGGGCACCAAGCACGCCCAGGTCGGGCTGGCCGGCTCCCTCGACCGCGAGCTGCGCGCCGAGGGCACCCGGGTCACCCTGATCTGCCCGGCCGGGACGGCCACCGAGTTCGCCATCGGCGCCGGCCGCACCGAAGGCTCCCCGGACCTCGACGCCTACCTGCGTCCCGAGGACGTCGCCCACACGATCCGCGTCGTGCTGGAGCAGCCCCGCTCGGTGCGCACGACGGTGTGGCAGCTCTGGAGCACCGAGCAGCAGAGCTGAGGCTGCGCTCAGCCTCCGAACCCATCGAGACAGGAGCCGGCCGGGCCTCGCCCGGCCGGCTCCTTGCCGTCCGGGGACGGAACTCTTGACCGGCCCGAGAGACGACGCATAGATTCCAGTCATTACTTCCGGAAGGTTTCCGGAAGTTTCGGACCCGCCTCGTCCTCGTCGTCCTCTTGCAAGGAGTTCCGGTGCGTTTTCGAACAGCCCTCTCTGTTGTCAGCGCCGTGGCGGTGCTCGGCGGACAGCTGGCCTTCCTCGGCTCCGTCCCGGCAAGCGCCACGCCGCCGGCCGCGAAACCTTCGCCGGCGTACCCGGCCGATTCGCTCCGTGCGCTCGCCGCCCGCGTGGGCCTGCGCATCGGCACGGCCGTGAACCCCGACCTGCTCGGCACCGACGAGAAGTACACGCAGATCACCGCGGAGCAGTTCTCCTCGGTCACCCCGGAGAACGCGATGAAGTGGGCCGAGGTGGAGGCCGTCCGCGGGACCTACACGTGGGAGAAGGCCGACCAGCTCGTCGCCTTCGCGAAGAAGAACAAGCAGCTGGTACGCGGCCACACGCTCGTCTGGCACAACCAGCTGCCCGCATGGCTGTCGTCCGACGGCACCACGACCACCCTGTCGAACGACGAGGTGAAGGCGGTCCTCAAGAAGCACATCTTCGACCAGGTCCGCCACTTCAAGGGCGACATCTGGCAGTGGGACGTCGTCAACGAGGCCTTCGACGACAACGGCCAGCCCCGCCAGTCGATCTGGTACAAGGCGTGGGGCGGGACCGGCTACATCGCCGACGCGTTCCGCTGGGCGCACCAGGCCGACCCGAAGGCGCTGCTGTTCTACAACGACTACAACCTCGAGTTCACCGGGGTGAAGAGCGACGCCGTGTACGCGCTGGTGCGCTCGCTGCAGGCGCAGCGCGTGCCGATCCACGGCGTCGGGTTCCAGGGGCACCTCTCCACCGAGTACGGCTACCCCGACCTCGCGAACAACCTCGAGCGCTTCGCCGCCCTGGGGCTGAAGGTCGCCCTCACCGAGGTGGACGTCCGCACGCGGACCAAGCCGGACGCCGTCAACGAGCCGGTCGACGCGCTCGCCCCGTACGCCCAGGAAAGCTACTGGTCCCGCACGCTGCAAGCGTGCCTGGCCGTCCGCGCCTGCATCTCGTTCACGCCGTGGGGCTTCGGCGACGCCTACTCGTGGGTGCCCGGCTGGTTCACCGACCCGCAGGAGGGCGCCGCTCTGATCTACGACGAGCAGTTGAACCCGAAGGGCCAGTACGACGTGCTGCAGCAGGATCTCGCGCTCGCCTCGGGCGCGCCGCGCCGCTGACCATCCGACCGCTGCCGCCGGCGCGCAGCCGGCGGCAGCGGCACGGATCGACATGTGATGAGAGTCCTCACAGCGACGATCGACGCGGGCGGCAACACTGCGCCGACCGTGGCGATCACGGCCGAGCTGGCACGCCGGGGCCACGAGGTCATCGTGCTCGGTCACGGCGCTCAACGGGCGGCCTTCGCCGCCACCGGTCAAGGCCTGCGAGAGTGGTCGAGCGCTCGCCCGTGGAGCCCTCGAGCCGACCATCCCGATCTGCGCACCTTGCTCTCCTGGCTGCCGCTCGCGTCCGACCCCGGCTACGGGCGCGACATCGCGGCAGCGGTCGACGCGGATCGGGTCGATCTGGTGCTGTCCGATTGCATGATTCCGGCAGCGCTGCGGCAGGCCCGCGCCACCGGCGTCCCGGTGGCCATGCTGGTGCACGCCTACTCGGGCTATTGGCGCGCGCAATGGTCGCCTCGCCGCCCGATGGGCTGGTGGCTGCGAATGACCGGCGCCCATCCGGGACGACGCGGAGCGTTGCCTGATCTGCTGGTGGTGACGACGTTGCCTGAGCTCGACGTCATCCCGCGGGGCCGAGGGCTGCTGAAGGCCACGACGGTCCAGACCGGTCCGGTCCTCGGCCCGGTCCCGGCCTCCGCCGCCCGGGCCGGCCGCGACTCTCCCCTGCTGGTGAGCCTCAGCACGATCAGTTATCCGGGTCAGCAGGCCTGCCTGCAACGCATCCTCGACGCGCTCGACGGCCTGCCGGTACGCGCGGTGGCCACGGTCGGCTCATCGGTGGACGCGAGCGGGCTGCGCGCGCCGTCGAACGTCACGGTGCGGCCATTTGCCTCGCACGCGCGCATGATGCCCGGGATGAGCGCGGTCATCGGCCACGGCGGGCACGGCACGACGATGCTGGCGCTGGCTCACGGCCTCCCGGTCCTGATGTTTCCGATGAGCGGCCAGACGGACCAACCGCTCGTGGCCGCCTCCGTGGCGGCGGCCGGCGCCGGCCTGGCCCTGCCCCGCGAGGCGCCGGTGTCCCGGATCCGCAGCAGCATCCTCCGGCTGGTCGACGATGAGGAGCTACGCCGTCAAGCCGCCCGGCTCGGCGAGCAGCTGCGCGCGACCGACGGTGCGGCCGCCGCCGCTTCCACCTTGGAGAGCCTGGTGACACAGGCAAGACGCGGTGGCGGCCGCAGGCGCTGAACGGCGTCACCGCTCGGGGGCGAGGAAGGACGACAGGAGCTGCCGGAACTCGCGCGGGTGCTCGAGCGCGGGCACGTGGCCGCATCGGCCGAGCACGTGCAGACGGACGTCGGGCAGGTGGTCGAGCAGGGGCAGGGCTGCCGTCCGGAGCGGGGTGAGCCGGTCCTCGGCGCCGTGCACGAGCAGCACGGGCGCCCGGATCGCGGCCAGCGCCGACGCCGGCAGGGTGAGATCGGCGGCCCACCGTGCCCGGGGTGGTGGAAACAACGACGCGTACGCGGCCTCGCCCTCGCGCATTGCGGCGGCGCGGGCCTCGACGGCCGCATCGGTCACGAGCGTCTGGTCGAGAACGAGGCGGCTGAGCATGTCCCGCGCCCCGGCCTCGCCGGCGGGGGCAGCCCAGACCGCGTCGAGGTCGGCGGACAGCGGCGCCCCGGGCGCGCCCATCGTGGAGACCGCCACGACCCGGGTGACCTGCTCGGGGCGCGCGGCCGCCAGCGCCAGCGCCACGGCACCGCCCATGGAGTGACCCACCACGGCGTACTGCCGGACGTCGAGGGCATCCATCAGGCCCGCGGCCTGCTCCGTCCACAACCGGAGCCCACCCCGGGAGCCGGCCGGGAGAGGTGTGCGCCCGAATCCCGCCTGGTCGGGAGCCACCCAGCGCCAGGCCGGGCCGAGCGCCTCCACCGTCGCCGCCCAGGCTCCGGACCCGGTCGTGCCCGGTCCGGAGCCGTGCAGCATCAGCACCGCGGGCCCGGTTCCGCTCTCCGTCACGTGAACAGGGGCACCGCCGACGGTGACGGTCCGGGGTGTCGTCACCCGGCGTTGACGGACTTCGAGAAGACCTCCATCATCGCCCGGCCGAACTGCGGCATGTCGGGCCAGCCCCGGCAGGAGACGAGGTTGCCGTCCACCACGTCGGGCGCGTCGATGACCGTCGCGCCCGCGTTCTCCATGTCGCCGGTGATCGGGGGGAAGCACGCCGTCTTGCGACCCTTCAGCAGCCCGTAGACCGCCGGCACCTGCGCGCCGTGGCACACCAGGGCGATCGGGAGGTTGCGCGCGAAGAAGTGCTCGGTGATGCGCCGGACGTCGGCGTCGACCCGGATCCACTCGGGGGCGCGTCCCCCGGGGATGATGAGGGCGTCGTAGCGCTCGACGTCGACCTCGGCCCAGGGCACGTCGACCGGCAGTTTCCGGCCGTTCTTCTCCACGTAGGCGTCGGAGTTCGGGTCGAACTCGTGGATGACCAGCTGCACGTCGCGCGTCGTCCGGGAGGAGACGTCGACGTCCCAGCCGCCCTCCTGCACGCGGTAGTACGGATACATGGTGTCGAGCTCCTCGGCGGCGTCGCCGGTCAGGAGCAGCGCTCTGGGCACCTGCTTCTCCTCGCATCGGGGGCGGCAGAGCGGATCCAATCCGATCCGATCTGATGTGGCAAGCATTACCCGAGCCGGCCCGCCCGTCAAGCGTCCGTCGCCACCGCTTCGGCGTCCTCGATTTCGTCGAACAGGCGCCGGAAGCGCTCACCGGACCGCAGGATGTGCCGGCGCATCGCGTAGGCGGCGGCGTCGGGGTCGCGCGCGGCGATCGCGGCCACGACCTGCTCGTGCTCGTCCATGGCCAGGTGCGTCACCTGGGTGTCGCGGTGCAGCCGGAAGAGGTGCACGTGGCTGTGCAGGCGGGCGAGCGACTCCCGGATGACCTGGTTCTCCGCGCTCAGGGCGATGAGATCGTGGAAGGCGGCGTCGCGCAGTCCGAAGGCGCCGTACGCCATGGGGCCGCTGCCGCCTTCCAGCTCCGCCATCTCCTCCAGCATCCGCCGCAGGGCTGCCACCTGCTCCAACGAGGCGCGCTCGGCGGACCGGCGGGCCGCCGCCGGCTCGAGCAGCAGCCGGACCTCAAGCATGTCCTCGAACCGGTGCCGGGTGATCTGCGGGGGAATGCGGTAGCCGGCGTGGGGCACCCGCACGACCAGCCCCTCGGCCTCCATGCGGTTCAGGGCGTCCCGGATCGGCGTCTGCGAGACGCCCAGCTCCCGCGCCAGGGCGTCGATCGTGACGCGGGAACCGGGCTCTATCCGCAGCGACATGAGCTGGCCGAGCAGGGTGTCGTACACCTCGTCGGCCAGCCGGCCGCCGGATCGTCCCGGCGGCACTGCGCCCGTCATGACCCGGCGGCCCCGGGCGGTCATCGCTTCGTCGTCCATCGTGATGTGGGGTCCTCTCTTACGCCTTCGCGAACCTGTTGACATCAGTCACAACGCTGCGGGATGCTGACGCCCACCACCGGATCGTATAGGAAACGCGCCGGCCGCCCGCCATCCGGCACCGTCGCGGAACCGCCACCTCATTGCTCTCTCTCGATCATGCAGCACTGCCCCGAGCATGCTCGCCGTCTCCCCCGTTCCGCCACGGGTCGCGGACGGACGAAAGACTCCCGCGGCCCTCGCGGCATCCGGGCGACACGCCGGACAGCCCTGGTCGCTCCTCCCGGAAACCAGAAAGCAGGCAAGAAGATGCGGTATCTCCAGCGAAGAGGACGCAGGTCCGTTCCCGGCCGGGTACAGCTGGCCGCGGCGGCCATGCTGCTGATGGCCACGACTGTGGCGGCTTGCGGCGGCAGCAAGGACGACAGCGCCAAGGCGAGCGCCCCGAAGGCGCCGGCCACCATCCCGGAGCTCACCAAGGACCCGCTGACCCTCAGCTTCATCTGGTTCGACTGGCCCCCCGCGCACGCGCTGGAGGACTTCGCGAACGCCGAGTACAAGAAGGAACGGCCGAACACGACGATCAAGGTCAACACCGTGCCGAACGCGAACTGGCACGACGCCATGTTCACCCAGTTCGCCGCGCACAAGACCGACTTCGACATCGCGATCCTGGACTCGCAACACATCGGCGAGGCGGTGACCAACGGCAACATCCTCGACCTCACCGACTTCGTCAAGGCAAACGTCGACGTCAACGCCTACAACCCGTACCTCCTGGCCGCCTACGGCCAGTTCCCGCAGGCCGAGACCGGTCAGCGGGACGAGAACGCCAGCCTGTACGGGCTCCCGCTGCTCGGCGACACCTGGACGATGATCTACCGCAAGGACCTGATCGGCGAGAAGCCGCCGCAGACCTGGGACGAGATGATCTCGGTCGCCCAAAAGTGCCAGACGGACCACCCCGGCGTCAGCGGCCTGGCCTTCCACCAGGCCAACGGCTCCGACGCCGCGGCCGTCACCTACAACACGGTCAACGGCGTCTACGGCGGCAACCTCTGGGACTCCAAGGCCCGCAAGATCGACGGCGTCATCAACGACGCGGCCGGCCAGGAGGCGATGGACGTCCTGGTCAACAAGATGAAGCCGCTGACCGCCAAGGGCTCCGGCAACTGGTTCATCGACGAGGTGAACGCGGCGGTCGCCCAGGGCAAGGCCTGCATCGCGTTCAACTGGATCGCCGCGAGCGGCGGCCTGCTCGATCCGAAGCAGTCGACGCTCGGCACCACGCGCGAGCAGATCCTCGGCAAGCTGGGCTTCGCCACCCTGCCGAAGCAGAAGACCGACCTGGTCCCGCTCGGCGGCATGGGGATGCACGTGTCGGCCTACTCCGCCCAGGCCAACCAGGCCGAGGCCCTGAACTTCATGAAGTGGTTCGAGCGGGCCGACGTCCAGAAGAAGTGGGCCGCGGCCGGTGGTGTGCCCTCGCGGACGGACGCCATCCAGTCACCCGAGTTCCTCAACGCCGGGCCGTTCAACAAGGTGTACGCCGACTCGGTCCCGCGGATGCGCGACATGTGGAACGTGCCCGAGTACGCGCGCCTCATCAACATCGAGAACACCAACGTGAACGCGGCTCTCAACGGCGCGAAGGAGCCGAAGCAGGCGCTCGACGACATCGCCAAGGAGCAGCAGGGCGTGCTCGACGCGGGCAACGGCAAGGGCGGCGGCGGGCTGTGAGCGTCGCGACGCCGCCCACCCGGGGCCGGTCCCGGTGGTTGAGCGACCGCCGGCTGGCCGTGGTCTTCATCGCTCCGTCACTGCTGCTGCTGCTCGCCATGTCGGTGTTCCCGCTGCTGTGGGCGCTGTACCTGTCCTTCACCGACTACTCCGCCACCCGCGGCGGCGCCGCCCATTTCGTCGGGTTCGGCAACTACACCGCCATCCTGACGTCGGCGCAGGTGCACCTGAGGGCGTTGACGACGGTGATCTACGTGGTCGGCGCGGTCGTCCTGCAGACCGGGCTCGGTTTCACCATCGCCTACCTGATCTCCCGGCGCACGCACGGGCGGGGGCTGCTGACCACGCTGTTCCTGGTGCCGATGATGCTGTCGCCGGTCGTGGTCGGGCTGTTCTGGAAGTTCATGCTCGACGCGCAGTTCGGCGTGATCAACAGCATGCTCGGCTCGCTCGGCCTGGGGCAGGTGGAGTGGCTCACCCAGCAGCGCACGGCCCTGATCTCGCTGATCGTGGTCGATACCTGGCAGTGGACGCCGTTCATCATGCTCATCGCCCTGGCCGGCCTGACTGCAGTTCCCCGGTACCTGTACGAGGCCGCGTCGATCGACCGGGCGTCCGAGTGGTTCCGGTTCCGCACCATCACGCTTCCGCTGGTGTGGCCGCTGCTGCTCATCGCCGTGCTGTTCCGGGCCATCGAGGCCTTCCGGCTGTTCGACCTGGTCTACATCCTCACCAGCGGAGGCCCGGGGGTCTCGACCGAGACGCTGTCGTTCCACGTCTACAAGGTCGCGTTCCTGGGCTTCAACACCGGGACCGCCTCGGCGTACGGGATCCTCATGGTCCTCGTCGTCATCGTCCTCACGCAGCTCTACCTGCGCTACCTGAACAAGCTCAAGGAGGACTGATGACCGTCTCCGTCGACGAGGCCGTGTCCCCCGGTCCGGTCCGGGACCACGCGCCCCCCGCGCGCCGCCGCGGCGGCCGGGGCCGCTCCGCGCTGGAGCTCACGCTGCTGGTCGTGCTGGCCGTCGTGATGCTCTTCCCGGCGCTGTGGATGCTGGAGACCTCCATCAAGGAGAACCGCGACGTCTACGCCGTCCCGGCCAAGTTCTTCCACTTCGCCGTCACCCTGGAGCACTTCAGGGACGTGTCGGCCCTGTCCACGGCGTTCCTCAACTCCGTCGTGGTCGCCGGGGTCTCCACGGTGCTGGCCACCGTGCTGGGGGTCCCGGCGGCCTGGGCCTACTCCCGCTTCTCTTTGAAGGCCAAGAAGGACCAGCTCTTCTTCATCCTGTCCACCCGCTTCATGCCGCCGGTGGTGGTCGTGATCCCGATCTTCCTGATGTACCGCCAGGTCGGGCTCATCGACAGCAAGCTGGGCCTGATCCTCATCTACGCCGCCTTCAACCTGCCGTTCACGATCTGGATGATGAAGGGCTTCGTCGACGAGGTGCCCGCGGAGTACGAGGACGCCGCCATGCTCGACGGCTACACCCGCCTGCAGGCCTTCTGGAAGTACACCCTCCCCCTGCTCGTACCCGGCATCGCCGCGACCGCGGTCTTCGCCCTGATCTTCTCGTGGAACGAGTTCGTGTTCGCCATCTTCCTCACCTCCAGCGACAGCGTGCGCACGGCGCCACCCGCCATCGCCGGGCTCATCGGCGGCACCACCGTGGACTGGGGTCTGGTGGCCGCCTCCTCCGTGGTGTTCGCCCTGCCGGTGCTCGTCTTCGCGTACCTGGTGCGCAGGCACCTCGTCGCCGGTGTGACGCTCGGGGCGGTGCGACGCTGATGGCCGGCATCGAGGTGACCGCCCTGCACAAGCGCTACCCGGACGGCACGGTCGCCGTCGACCAGGTGGACCTGTCGATCCGCGACGGCGAGCTGTTCGTGATGCTCGGCCCGTCGGGCTGCGGCAAGACCACCACGCTGCGGGCCGTCGCCGGCCTGGAGAGGCAGACGACCGGCGACATCCACATCGGCGACACGCTGGTCAACGGCCTGCCGCCCGCCGAGCGCGACATCGCGATGGTGTTCCAGTTCTACGCCCTCTACCCGCACCTGAGGACCCGCGACAACCTGGCCTTCCCGCTGCGGGCCGAGGGACTGCCCAAGGCGGAGGTGCGCGAGCGCGTCGACGAGGCCGCCCGGCTGATGCGGCTCGGTCCGCTGCTGGACCGGCGGCCGAGCCGGCTGTCCGGCGGGGAGCAGCAGCGCGTCGCGCTGGCTCGCGCCCTGGTGCGACGACCGCGCGCGTTCCTCATGGACGAGCCGCTGACCAACCTGGACGCGGAGCTGAGGGCGGACATGCGTACGGAGATCAAGCACCTGCAGGCGGAGCTGGGGACCACGATGGTCTACGTCACCCACGACCAGGTCGAGGCCATGTCGCTCGGGCACCGCATCGCGATCCTCAACAAGGGCCGCGTCGAGCAGGTCGGCACGCCGCTGGAGGTCTACAACCGCCCGGCGAGCCTGTTCTGCGCCGCGTTCATCGGCTCCCCGCCGATGAACCTGATCGAGGTGGAGGTGGCCGACGGGAAGCTGCGCGGCCAGGGCGGGCTGGCCCTCACGCCACCGTCCGGGCTGCCGCGCGACCGGCAGCTGGTCGCGGGCGTCCGGCCGGAGGCGCTGGAGGTCACCGCACCGGGGGCGGACCGTACGATCCCGGCCCGCGTGATCTCGGCGGAGTGGCTGGGCGACGAGATCATCTACGTGGTCGACCACGGCGGCCGGCACGACGTGCGGGTCCGGATGGCGCCGACCGTTCGTTTCGCCGCCGACGCGCCGGTCGGGTTGCGGCACACCGGTGGAACCCCGGCGGTGTACGACGTACGCACGGAAGAGCTGGTGGCCTGATGGGAACCGTGGCAGTGCACGGGCTGCGCAAGTCCTTCGGCAAGGTCCAGGCTCTCGACGGGGTGACGCTGGAGGTGCCGGAGGGATCGTTCTTCGTCGTGCTCGGACCCTCGGGGGCCGGGAAGACGACGACCCTGCGAGCGATCGCCGGCCTGGAGAAGCTCGACGCCGGGTCGGTGCATCTGGACGGGCGGGACGCGACCGGTGACGAACCGGCCGCCCGCGACCTGGCCATGGTCTTCCAGAACTATGCGCTCTATCCGCGGCGCACGGCGTACGAGAACATCGCCTCGCCGCTGCGGGCCCGCCGGTGCTCCTCGAGCGAGATAACCGCCGCCGTCGACCGGATGTCGAGCCTGCTGCACATCGAACGGCTGCTGCAGCGTCGTCCCGCGCAGATGTCGGGCGGTGAGATGCAGCGGGTCGCCCTGGCCCGGGCCCTGGTCCGCACCCCGCGCGCGTTCCTCATGGACGAGCCGCTGACCAACCTCGACCTCAAGCTGCGCGTCGAGATGCGTACCGAGCTCACCCGCATCCACCGCAGCCTCGGAGCGACCTTCGTCTACGTCACCAACGACCAGGTCGAGGCCCTGTCCATGGCCGACCGGGTCGCGGTCCTCAAGGAGGGCAAGGTGCAGCAGGTCGGCACGCCGGCCGAGGTGTACGAGCGGCCGGCCAACCAGTGGGTCGCCGGGTTCGTCGGGAGCCCGGCGATCAGCCTGCTCGCCTGCCACGCGGAGGGGGACCGCCTGGTCGGTGCGCAGGGCTGGACGTTGCCCCGGCCGCGCTGGGCCACGGCCGAGAACGGTCGTCCGCTGCTGCTGGGCCTGCGGGCGGAGGACGTCTCCGTCGAGCACCGCGGGGACGTGTCGTTGCCGGGCGAGCTCTACGGGATCGAGCCGCTCGGGGACCGGACGGTGGTCGACGTCCGGGTGGGGACGGAGATGCTCAAGGTCAAGGCTCGGCCCACCGTCACCGGTACGCCGGGTGAGCGACTGCACGTCACGGTCGACCTCGACCGTGCGCACCTGTTCGATGCGAGCAGCGGGCTGTCGCTGCAGGAGGCGACGCGATGAGTGACCCCACGAACGTCCTGGCCCCGGAGCACCGGCGGCTCCGCATCGGCGACGCCTGGTGCGACGCCGCGAGCGGAGCCACCTTCGCCGTCGAGGACCCGGCCACCGGCAGGACCATCGCCGAGGTGGCGGACGCCGGCGTGGCCGACGGGCTGGCCGCCCTGGACGCGGCGAGCAAGGCCATGGCGCAGTGGGCGGCGACCCCGCCGCGCACAAGGTCGGAGCTGCTGACCGCGACGTACCGGGCGTTGACCGAGCGGTCCGAGGAGGTCGCCCGGCTGATCACGCTCGAGATGGGCAAGCCGCTCGCCGAGGCCCGGGCCGAGGTGGCGTACGGCGCCGAGTTCTTCCGCTGGTTCGCTGAGGAGGCGGTACGCGTCGAGGGGCGCTACAACACCGCCCCCGCAGGCGGTTATCGCGTCCTCACCGTGCCGAAGCCGGTCGGGCCGTGCGTCTTCGTGACGCCCTGGAACTTCCCGTTGGCCATGGGCGCCCGCAAGATCGCCCCGGCGCTGGCCGCGGGCTGCACGACGATCACCAAGCCGGCCGCCCAGACGCCGCTCACCATGCTGCTGCTGGCCCGCATCATGGAGGAGGCCGGCGTTCCCCCGGGCGTCGTCAACGTGGTGACCACCAAGCGCTCGGGCGAGGTGGTCTCCGCGCTGCTGGCCGACGGCCGGACCCGCAAGCTCTCGTTCACCGGGTCGACCGAGGTCGGGCGCGTGCTGCTGCGGCAGGCCGCGGACAACGTGCTGCGCACCTCGATGGAGCTGGGCGGCAACGCGGCCCTGATCGTGTGTGCCGACGCCGACCTGGACGTCGCGGTCGCCGGGGCCCTGGTGGCCAAGATGCGCAACATCGGGGAGTCCTGCATCGCGGCGAACCGGATCTACGTCGAGGAGCCGGTGCGCGAGGAGTTCACGGCCCGCTTCGCCGAGCGGATGGCCGCGCTGTCGGTGGGCCACGGTCTCGACGCCGGCGTGGACGTCGGGGCGCTGATCGACGAGGCCTCGGTCGCCAAGATCGACGAGCTCGTCGCCGACGCGGTCGATCGCGGCGCCCGGGTCGTGGTGGGCGGCAGGCGCCCGGACGGGCCGGGCCACTTCTACCCGCCCACGGTCGTCGTCGACGTGCCCGAGGACGCGCGGATGCTGGCGACCGAGATCTTCGGACCGGTGGCGCCGATCGTCTCGTTCACCTCCGACGTCGAGGTGATGGCCAAGGCCAACGACACCGAGTACGGCCTGGTCGGCTATGTCTTCACCCGCGACCTGCAGCGGGCGCTGCGGTTCGCCGAGGGGCTCGAGACGGGGATGCTCGGCATCAACCGCGGTCTGATCTCGGACCCGTCCGCCCCGTTCGGCGGCGTGAAGCAGTCCGGGATCGGCAAGGAGGGGTCGCACGAGGGCATCTCCGAGTACCTCGACCTCACCTACGCGGCGATCGACCTACCTGAGGGGTTCTGACATGCTCGAGACCGTCCGCGGACCGCGCCAGCTGATCATCGGCGAAGGGGTCGCGCAGAACATCCCCCGAGTGGTGTCCGAGCTCGGCTCGCGCGTCCTCATCGTGACCGACCAGGTCCTCCTGCGGCAGCCGGGCGTGGCCGGCATCGTGGCCGCCGTACGGGAGAAGGTCCAGGCCGTCGAGGTCTTCTCCGACGCCACCCCGGACGTGCCGCTCACCGACGTCGCCCTCGCCGTGTCGGCCGCCGCCGAGGTGGACGCCGATGTCATCCTCGCCATCGGGGGTGGCACGGTGATCGACCTTGCCAAGATCGTCGGCGTCGTCCGGTGCCACGGTGGGACGCCGCGCGACTACTACGGCGAGTCCAAGGTGCCGGGGCCGACGACCCCTCTCGTCGCGGTCCCGACGACCTCCGGCACCGGCTCCGAGCTCACCCCCGTCTCGGTGCTGACCGACCCCGGCCGCGAGCTGAAGGTGGGGGTCTCCAGCGTCCACCTCGTGCCGGACTTCGCCATCGTCGACCCCGAGCTCACCTACAGCTGCCCTGCGACCGTCACCGCGCACTCCGGCATCGACGCGTTCTGCCACGCGGTGGAGAGCTACACCGCACGACCCCGGCCGCACGGACCACGCGACCCGGTGGAGCAGGTCT
Organism: Actinoplanes sp. URMC 104; assembly: GCF_051386375.1. Lineage (NCBI taxonomy): Bacteria > Bacillati > Actinomycetota > Actinomycetes > Micromonosporales > Micromonosporaceae > Actinoplanes > Actinoplanes sp. URMC 104. The sequence continues at coordinate 1,648,037 of NZ_JBPQTO010000011.1, forward strand.
TCCTCGGGCGCAACGCGATCACCGACCACTATGCGCTGCAGGCCGCGGAGCGGATCGCCCGCAGCTTGCGCCGAGCCGTCAAGGACGGAGGCGACACGGAGGCGCGCGCCGACATGTCGTACGGGTCCATGCTCGCCGGGCTCGCGTTCTCCCACGCCGGGAACGGGGCCCCGCACGCCCTGCAGTACCCCATCGGCGCAGCCACGCACACGCCGCACGGCCTGGGCGTCGGGCTGCTGCTGCCCTACGCGCTGGAGGCGGCCCGGGACGCCGTCGGCGACCGGTTGGCCATCCTGGCCAGGGTGTGCGGGCTCGACGTGACCGGCGCCTCGGACGCCGAGGCCGCGGACGTGTTCCTCGCCTGGCTCGACGAGCTCCTGGCCGACATCGGCATCCCTGCCACCCTGGCGGACATCGGCGTGTCCCGCGCCGATCTCCCGCGCTTCGCGGAGATGGCCGGCGGTGTCACCCGCCTGATCCAGAACCATCCGGGCCCGACCGACCCCGCCGGCCTGACCGCGCTTCTCGAGGCGGCCTGGGCCGGGGACCGGACCCGGCTCGTCCTGACCCGGGCGAGACAGTAGGCGAGCTGCCCCGCGTGTCGTCACACCGCGCGGGGCAGCACCATCACGCGGTCGCGGCCGCCGCGCTTGGCGGCGTACAGCATGCGGTCGGCGTCGGCGAGCAGGGCGGTCAGGGCGTCGTCGCCGGCGGTCGTCGTGGCACCGATGCTCACCGTGACCGGCAGCTCGCCGGTCAGCGGGGCCCACCGGTGCGCGGCGACCGCCCTGCGCAGCGCCTCCAACGGGCCGGCCGCCTGCCCGCCGGCCACCCCGGGCAGCACGACCAGGAACTCCTCACCGCCCATGCGGGCGACGAAGCCGCTGTCCGCCACCGTCTGCTGCACGGAGGTGAGCACCTGCGCCACGGCGACCAGGACCTCGTCGCCCACGTCGTGCGACAACGTGTCGTTGATGCGCTTGAAGTGGTCGACGTCGACCAGCGCGAGGGTCAGCGGTGAGCGGGTCTCGGCCGCCAGCGCGGCCGCGGCGGGCAGGTGGTCGTCCACGTAGCGCCGGTTGCGCAGCCCGGTGAGGGGGTCGCGCAGCGCCTGCTCGCGGTAGCGCCGCGCGTCGTCGCGGGCCTGCGCGGTCTCGAACATCACCTGCCGGGTGTGCGCCCGTGCCTCCTGCTGCGCCGACCGCAGCTCCTCGCCGGCGGCGTGGTAGCGCTTGTACTCGGCGAACGCCTGCTCGAACGCGCCGGTCGCCGCGTGCAGCTCCGCCTGCTCGGCCATGACCCGCACCCGTACGCCGGTCAGCTCCCGCTCCTCGCACAGCGTGCGGGCGCGGTCCAGGCTCCGCTGGGCGCGGTCGAGCGCGCCGAGACGACGTTGCGCGCCGGCCAGCGTCAGGGTCGCCTCGGCGAGGTCGTGCACCTCGTACCAGAGCGGCGAGTCGGTCACCGACAGCAGGGTCCGCTCGGCCGCCGCGTACTCCCCCAGCCCGATCTGGATGTTGGCGATGGTGTCGCGTTCGACGATGAGGAAGTCGCGGCCCAGCGCCGCCGCGACCGGGTGCATGCGCTCGACGACGGCCGCGGCGGCCGCGAGCTCGCCTGCCTCGAACTCGGTGTACGCACGGTTGTTGAGCACCAGCAGGCGCCGCGTGAGGTCGTTGATCGAGGTCGCCAGCCGTTCGGCCTGCAGGTAGCGCTCCCGGGCCGCGTCGATGGACCCCACGTCGCCGAGGGCGTTCGCCAGCCGGATGAGGTACATCAGCCGCAGCCCCGGCGAGGCCTGGTCGTCGAGCTGCTCGACGGCGCTGATCGCGTGCTCGAGGCTCGCCGCGTGGTCGCCCAGGTAGCTGTACGTCAGCGCCAGGTGGAAATGGCTGCGGGCCAGCAGCGCGGGCGCCTGCATGTCCTGCGCCCGCCGCTGAACCTCCAGGAACACCTGCGCGGCGCCGCCGCGGTCCCCGTTGCGCTGGGCCATGTCGGCCTGCACCAGCCGGGCCCGCAGCTGCAGGACGACGTCTCCGCCCTCGCGGGCCGCCTGCTCGATCGCCGTCGCCGACGCCAGGTTGGCCTCGATGTCATGACCCTGATACGCCTCAAGATCATCCAGCAGCCGGGCAAGCGCGTCAGCGCCCACCTCGCTGCCGACCGCACTCATGCCAGCCGTATCGACATCCGGACCGCCGTCGCGAGGGTTTTCCGGTTGCATTTCCCTCACTGAGGAAGACGGACGGCGGGTGGGCTTCGTCCGTGAAGTCCGGGTTCTGTCCCGGGAAGAGTGCTTGATCCTCAAGTCCGGGGCTGGTCGAGGCAGCCGGGTGCCTACAAGTCGTGCCTGTAGAGCCGCATTCTTGCCGGGGTCCCATCGGCTTGCTCGTCGGTGCCGGACGTGAAGTCGCGGACGTAGATGAAGCCGCACTTCTCGGCGACGCGGACGGATGCGACGTTCCCGGGGTCGACTCGGATGGCGGCGCGCGTGCCGATCCGGTTCTCACGCATGTACTCGAGGATGAGGCGTACTGCTTCACCGGCGACTCCGCGTCCGCGGGCCCACGGGTGGACGGCGTAGCTGATGTTGACATCGCCGGGTTCCAGGCCGTCGACGACATCCGGGTCGCAGTCGACGTACCCGGCGAGACGGTCATCGAGGCACACGCCGAAGCCTCGCTTGCCGCACCCCGCGCGAGCGTTGTCGGCGAGCTTGGTGAAGTGGGCGGCCGTCGTCTCGGTGGTGCCGGGGGCGCCGTTCAGCCAGCGAACGGTGTGCTCGTCCTCGCCCGCGTTGTGCGCCTCGATGTCTCTGTCCGTCAGAGCTCGCAGCGTGATCCTCATCCGAGGACCATAGGAAGCCGCCGGCAGTGCACGACAGCGATATTCGGAGCCGAACCGCTTGATGCGGGGCAGGTCGGCCTGCCCGGCGCTGCCGAGCCACTCGCCGAGGACGACGGGCTCAGCCGGCGTCCACCGCGTCGCCCACCCAGCCGCTCAGGTCGTAGAGGGTCGAGCAGTAGTCGTCGGCGGCCGCGACCTCGGGCTGACAACGCAGCTGACCATCGCGGACCAGCGAGGGCAGCACCGTCGGAAAGGTGCCGCCTTGGCCGGGTCGGACGGTGCCGTCGGCTGCCGTCAGGGGCAGGTCGATCCCCGTGATCATGCCGGTATCGGTGCTCTTGATGTAGAGCCGGTGCCGTCCGGGCCCGGCGAGCAGGAACCCTTCCAGGGTGCAGATGTCTTCGAACCACAGGATCCCACCGCCGTAGAGCAGCTGGCGCAGCATGGTGAAGTAGTTGACGTCGTACTCGACGGGTCGATGACGCGGCGTGAAACCCAGCTCGCCGGCGGAAAGGATCACGTTGCCGTGGCTGTCGCGCTGACCCGCCCCGGCGCGCAGGGCAGCGGCCGTGAGCGTGCGTAGCCAGTCGGTCGCGGCGTCCACGTCGAGCTCGGTGCCGTCTTCGGCGACGAGAGAGAACTCGACGGCGACGCCGGCCTGCGCCTGAGCACCGGCCAGCAGGACGACTCGCGTCCGATCGGCACCAGCGCGAACGACACCCCCGAGGCGCACCTGATCCACGGTCCGTGGTCCCAGCGGCGCCATCACCAGCGGGGCCAGCATCCGCAGGAGCAACTCATGGAGATGATCTCTACGGTCCACCGGTTGCTGGAACCTCCGCAGGGTGTTGGTGCGAACTACTTCTCGAGGTCATTGAACCAGCGCCGGAAGTCGCGAACGTCCGGCGCTCGAGCTCCGTGACGAAGGCCGGTGGGTGCCCCGCGTGCGGGCACCCACCGTCCGGGGGAATGTCAGAACAACCAGCCCTTGTCGCCGGCGCTGAGCCAGCCGGTCGAGGACCAGGCCGCCCCGCTCCAGTTCGGCGCGGTTCCGGAGCTGCCGGACCACGCCTTGCCCGACCAGGTCTGCCCCGCCCAGGCGACCTCGGACCAGGCCTTGCCCGACCACGCCTTGCCCGACCAGGCCTTTCCGGACCAGTTCGCCTGCCCGTCCGTGGTGGTCGTCCACCCGGCGCCGGTCCACGAGTGGCCCATCCAGTCGCCGCCGTTCCACGAGGTGCGGGCGGCACTCGCGGCGGCCCAGGTCGTGGTGCTCAGCGGTCCGAAGATGTCCCGCTCGCCGGTCAGCGCGATCCCGTCGCCCATGGTCACCTGCGAGGAGCCGCGGTCCTTCTGGATGCTGCCGGTGCCGGTGATCGTGCTGCCGCTCTGGCTGCACCCGGTCAGCGTCGACCGGATCGCCGTCTGCAGGTTGATCTGCGGCGCGAACGAGCCGGCGACCGGCGTGCCGGTGGCCTTCAGGTAGCACATGACCTGCATGGGCGACAGCGTCGGATACTTCTGCAGCAGCACGGCGGCGGCGCCGCTGACCACGGCCGCGGCCTGGGAGGTGCCGCTGCCCTTGAAGAACCGGTCCCCCACGCGGGCGGACGGGTAGTTGACGTCGGCGTACGAGCCGGGGTCGCGCAGCGACACGATCGAGCGGCCCGGCGCCATCACGTCCGGCGCGTTCTCCTTCGTGTTGGCGCCCAGGCTGCTGAACGAGGCCGCCGTGTCGTCGGCCGGGTTGGTGGTGCCCTGCGGGTCGGTCGCCCCGACGGTGATGATGTACGGGTTCGAGCCCGGGTTCAGGATGTTGCCGCCGGTGTTCCCGGAGGCGATGACCACGCTGATCCCGGCCAGGTACGCGTTCTCCACGGCCTCGCTCAGCGGGCTGCTCACCCAGCTCTGCGTGCTGTCGGTGCCGTACGACAGGTTGAGCACCTTGATGGGGTTGGCCGGGTCGTCGTTGCGGTGCGCCACGACCCAGTCGACGGCGGCCATCACCTGGGTGACGTCGACCGCGCCGTTGGCCGCGCCCACCTTGAGGGAGAGCAGCTTGGCGTCGGGCGCCACGCCGGTGAAGGTGCCGCCGGCGGCGTCACGGCCCGCGATGATGCCGGCCAGGTGGGTGCCGTGACCGTACGTGTCGCGGCGCAGCAGCCCCGGAATCTGCGACTCCAGCGACAGGTCCGGCCCGTTGGCCACGTTGCCGCTGGTGAGCCCGGCGACCGGGACGACACCGGTGTCGATGAGCGCGATCCCGACGCCCTTGCCGGTGTAGCCCGCCGCGGCCGCCACGTCGTCACGGATGATCCGGCGGACGTCGGGCAACGCGGTCGCGGTGGCGGTGTAGTTGTAGTCGCTGGGCGACGTCGTGGTGGCGGCATCCGCGATGCCCGGGTGTAGCAGGGCGGCCGCGGTGACGACGGTCGCCCCGGCTGCCCGGAGACGAACCTTGCTCCTCAACTGCTGCTCCTTCGACGACGTGACTGTGTGCCCCGCCCCGTCGGCAGCGTTGCCCCGGTTGTGAACGAGTTGCCGCAGAGGTGGCCGGTCGGTTGCCCGCCTCGACCGAACGGTCACCCGGCGACCGACCGCCGGGGGGGGGCCGCACTCAACCGGTGACCGGCAGTGCCGGTGCCGTGGTGCTCGACCCCGCCCGGCCACAGGTGCGCAGCAGATCGGCCGCCGCGGCACGCCAGGCCCGGTCACCGTCGTCGGCACTGCGCCCCATCGCCGCGACACTCTCCGTCAGCGCCGGGCTGTCGGCGCCCCGCGCCCGCCGGTCGACCGAGTCGGCGAGCTGCAACCGCGCCGGTGTGTCGGTGGCCCGCCGCCACCCCGACCGGAACTCCGCGCAGGCCTCCCGCTCGCTCGCATCCGGCCCGGCCGCGGAAGCGTGCGAGGACTCGGCCACGAGCACCGACCGCTGGTCACAGCCGGTCGCCGCCCACACCGGCAGGGTCAGCGCGAAGGCGGCGGCACCGCGACGCCACCGGTAACCAGTCATCATGCCCATCGCCCCGCCATACCCACCGCCCCGGCGGACGGAGCCCCCGCCGGCCGAAGTCACCCGGTCGGGATCACGCGCTCCAGGCCGGGTAGTCGGTGTATCCGGCGGAGCCGCCACCGTAGAACGTGGCCTGGTCGGGCGCGTTGAGCGGCAGCGACTCGCGCAGCCGGCGCGGCAGGTCGGGGTTGGCGATGAAGGCGCGGCCGAAGGCGGCGGCGTCGATCAGGCCCGCCTGCAGCAGCGACGTGGCCTTCTCGGCGGTGTAGTTGCCCGCCGCGACGATCGGGCCGGGGTGCGCCGCGCGCAGCTGCTTGCGGTAGTCCTCGTCGAGGACCGGGCCGCCGGCCCAGTCCGGCTCGGAGAGGTGCAGGAACGCGACGCGGCGCCTGCCGATCTCCTCGGCCAGGTACAGGCCCATCTCCGCGCCCTCGGGATCCTCGAGCCCGTTGAACGCGCCGATGGGAGAGATGCGGATCGCGACCCGCGAGGCGTCCCAGGCCTCGATGACCGCGTCCAGCACCTCCAGCGTCAGCCGGGCGCGGTTGGCCAGGTTGCCGCCGTACTCGTCGGTGCGCTGGTTGCTGTCGGCCGCCAGGAACTGCTGGAGGAGGTACCCGTGCGCGGCGTGGATCTCGGCGAAGTCGAAGCCGGCGTCCCGGGCGTTGCGTGCCGCGCGGCGGTAGTCCCCGACGATGCCGGGGATCTCGTCGAGCCGCAGGGCGCGCGGGATCGGGCAGTCGACGCGGGTCGGTGAGCCGTCCGCGCCGCGGACGGTCGTGCGGTTGCGGTAGGGGCCGGCCGACGCGCTGACCGGCAGCTCGCCGGTGAACGACTCGTGGGAGACGCGACCGACGTGCCACAGCTGCGCCGCGATCAGGGCGCCCTCGGCGTGGACGGCCCCGGTGATCCGCCGCCACCCGGCGACCTGCTCGTCGGTGTGGATGCCGGGCGTGTCCATGTACCCCTTGCCCTGCGGGGAGATCTGGGTGCCCTCGGAGATGATCAGCCCCGCGCTCGCCCGCTGCCGGTAGTACTCGGCCATCAGCGCGTTGGGCACGTCGCCCGGCCGGTCGGCCCGCATGCGGGTGAGGGGGGCCATCACGACGCGGTTGGCCAGCGTGATCGGGCCGAGGGTCAGGGGCTCGAACAGTGACAGGTGGTGATCGTGGTTCATGAAGTCGATCATGCCGACTGTCGTCGCCGCCTGACAGTGGCGGACGCGCCGTGGAGGGGCCGTATCCGGCCAGGGGGCCGCCGGTCAGGTCGCCTCCAGGAGGTCGACGTCGTCGACCCGTATCCGCGTGTTGCCGTCGAGCAGGTGCAGGAAGGTCCAGTGCACCGGGGAGGCGTTGGCGCTGCCGGTGGGCACGTGTCCCTGACCCAGGGACACCGAGAACATGCCGGCGATCTTGTTGTCGAACAGCTCGATCCCCACGGGCTCGACCAGCCGCGGGTTCATGCCGAGGCCGATCTCGCCGATCCGGCCGGCGGCGTCGTCGAACCCGAGGCTCGCCGCGAGGACCTGCTCGTTCGTCGACGCGCGCCACTCGACCACCCGCCCCTGCTCGAACCGCAGACAGAGGTCCTCGACGCGGGCGTCGTGGATGAAGGCGGGTTCCGTGGCGCGGATCCATCCGTTGACGCTCGTCTCCAGCGGCGCGAAGTCGATCTCGCCGTCCGGCATGTTCTGCCTGCCGTGCGCGACGTCGACGGGTCGCTGCCCGAGGTCCATGGTCAGATCGACGCCGTCGCCCTCGACGCGCATGACCGCCCCGTCCCGGATCACGGCGGCGCGGCGGGCCATCCTGGCGTGCATCGCCTCCCACTCGGCGACCGGGTCCTCGGCGTCGAGCAGCATGGCGGACCACACCATGGCCCGGTACCGCTCGGGATCCCGGCCGGCCATCGCGGCGTAGCCCCTGGTCGGGTAGTGGGTGGTGACGCGACGCAGGGTTCCCTCTTCCAGGCGGCGCAGCTGCTGGTAGATGAGGGAGTAGCGGGTGTTCTGGCGCGCTTGCTGCTCCTGCGGTGTTCTCGTGCGCAAGCCGGCCGGGTCGGAGTCCGCATCGATCCGGATCACGACGTCGACGTGGTCGTAGGCCCATGCGAGCAGCGGGTTGGGCGCCCGCCACTGCTCGGGATCGGCCGTACCGTCCAGGATCAAGGAGTCTTCGTCGGCGAGGTGGACGTACGGCACGGGGGTCGCCCCACTGGCCAGCACACGGCGCACCAGCGCGCGTACCAGAGGTTCGGCTTCCGGCCCCGTCGCCCTGACCAGCACGAGATCCCCCGGCCGGACCCGGACGGAATGATGGACAAGGACCTCCGCCAGCCGCCGGCAGGCGACGTCGTCATCGATCATGGGCCGATCGTGTCAACCGGCGCCTGTCGCCGACAGTGGCTCCCGCGCCCGAGGGCGGCCGGATCCGGACACCCGGCTCCCCTGCCGTCAGGAGGCGCGAGCACCGGCCGCGTGCGTCCGGAAGGACTTGCGGTACGCGCTCGGCGACGTGTGCAGCGCGGCCGCGAAGTGGTGGCGCAGGGTCACCGGACTGCCGAAGCCGGCCGCGATCGCGATGCGCTCGATCGGCTCGTCGGTCTCCTCGAGAAGCTCCCTGACCCGGGTCAGCCGCAGCTGCAACAGCCACCGGTTCGGGGTGGTGCCGGTGACCTCACGGAACCGGCGGGAGAAGTTGCGGGGCGACATGAACGCCATGGACGCCATCTCCGAGAGGGACAGGTCCTGGTCGAGGTTGTTGCTCACGTGTTCCAGCACCTGCGCCACCCCGTCGCCGTTGTCGGACCGGGTGGGGATCGGCGTCATGATGAACTGGGCCTGGCCGCCCTCCCGGTGCGGCGGCACGACCATCGCCCGGGCGATCTCGCGAGCGGTGCCGGCTCCGTGGTCGTGCCGCACCATGTGAAGCGAGAGGTCGACCCCCGCCGCCGTCCCGGCCGAGGTCAGCACGCTGCCCTCGTCGATGTAGAGGACGTCCGGGTCCACCCGGACGCGCGGGTAGCGAGCGGCCAGGTCGGCGGCGTACCTCCAGTGGGTGGTCGCTCGCCGCCCGTCCAGGATGCCGGCGGCAGCCAGAACGAACGCTCCCGAACAGAACGACGCCACTCGAGCGCCACGAGCGTGGGCCCGTCGCAGCGCGTCCAGAACCTCGGGGTCGGCCGGGTCGTCGACGGAGCGAGCCTCGGGAACGATGACGGTGTCGGCGGCGTCGACGGCCTCCATGCCGTGCTGGATGACGGCGGTGAACAGCCCTCCGCGCGCCGCCGCGCCCCCGGGCCGGCCGGTACAGATCGAGACGTCGTACCAGTCGGTGCGCGCGGAGACGGGCCGCGGAACGGCGAACACCTCGATCGCGACGCTCAGTTCGAAGAGCGTGAAGGTCTGCGGCACCACGACGGCAACTCGGTGATCTGGCACGATCCGATCGTACGGTCGGGCGCGGCCACGGCCGGAGGGCTGCAGCGCCATCGCTCGATCAGATCCGGCCAGGGTTTCTCACCTCGACGGCCGTGGCGGTGCCGCAGACCGGCGCCTCGCGTCAGACGACCAGACCGAAGTCGGCGGGGGTCGCCTGCCGCGGGTCCGTCAGCGGCCGCCTGCCTTCGGTCGGGTTGCCTTCGCGGATCCAGTACTCGAGGCCTCCGATCATCTCCTTGACGCTCCGGCCCGAGGCGGCGAGCAGCATCGCGCCCTTGGTCGCCCCGTTGCAGGCGGGCCCCCAGCAGTAGGTGATCAGCAGTCCCTCCGGGAGCGATGCGGCGACCGCGTCGTCGATCGTCGGCCACGGGACGTTGATGGCGCCGGGAATGTGCGCCTTGGTGTAGTTGCCCTCGGGGCGGCAGTCGATGAGCGTGAAGCCGGGCGTGCCGGAGGCGAGTGCCGACGCCACGTCGGCGGGGTCGGCCTCGAAGGCGAGCCGGGCCTCGAAGTGCCGGGCCGCCACCTCCGGGGCGGCGGCCGGGATCTCGACGGTGCGGTTGGGGGTGACCAGGGTCATCTCGTTCCTCCTGAGGTCTGCTGTGTTGCTCCGAGGATCTCGTTGCCGGCGATCGTCGCGGGAGATCCGCGAGCGACGGCCGATGCTCGGATCCAGCCAAAGAACCCGGCCGTCGTCGGGGCCGCCCTCGAGGATGGGCGGTGTGTCGCAGTGACGGCTGAGCCAATCGACGAGACGGCGAGCCTCCGCGGGCGTCTCGGGATAGCACTCCCCCAGCGGGTCGACGCCGAAGATCTCGTCGAGGAGCTGGTCGACGATCGCATGGACGAGCTCGGCCCACAGGCGCCCCTCGAACCCTGTCCCGCCGTCGAGGAGGAAGGGCGGGCCGGGCACCTCCCACGGCGGCAGCCCACGGCCCTCGAGCCGGGCGGGCACGGGGTCGGGTCGGCGGTCAGGGTCCACGGGAGCCTCCGGGATGCTCGGCAGTCCTGCGGTCGAGCCTTCGGCATCGTGCGGCGGGCCGAACAGGGGCACGCAGGTCACGGGCCGCCCGGATTCGGCCGAAAACAATCCCGACGGGGCGCCCACGGTTGGCGCGATGCGATCACACGGTGGCCTGCCGGCCCCTGCTCGGTCGCGGCAACCTCGGCGACTCTGATGACCATGCCTGGTCGCCCGTCGCTCGTTGCCTCCCGGATCGGACATCGGTTCACCCTGCTGTGGGCCGGACAGTCCGCCTCGCTCCTCGGGGACCAGGTCACGCTGATCGCCCTACCGCTCGTCGCCACCGTCCATGCCGGCGCGTCGACCTTCGAGGTCGGCGTCCTCGCGACCCTGCTGAAGCTGCCGTTTCTGGTCATCGGGCTGCAAGCCGGCGTCTGGGTGACCAGGCTGGGGCTGGCCCGGTCGATGATGGGCGCCGACGTCGCCCGGGGAACGGCACTGGCCGTCGTCGTCCTGATGCTCGCCTCGCAGGAGCGCATCTCGCTGGTGGCGCTCGCCGGCGCCGTCACCGCGGTCGGCGTGGCGACCGTGTTCTTCCAGGTCGCCTATCAGTCGTACGTCCCCGAGGTCGTCGAGGATCCGCGACACTGGCACGCCGCCAACCTCCGGCTCTCGCTCTCCGAGTCCACCAGCCTGCTCGCCGGGCCCGCCCTGGGCGGGTTCCTCATCAGCACGGTGTCCCTGGTCGGCGCCCTCGTGCTCGACGTGGGAACGTACGTCCTCAGCGTCGTGACGCTCGCCGCCCTGGCCGTGTCGTACCGACGGCGTGCGGGACCCTCCGTCGAGCCGGCCATCGCGAAGATCGGGATGCGTGCCGCGATCACCGAGGGCTTCAGATACGTCAACGGCAGACCGGTTCTCAGGGGCATCATGTGGGCGGGCGCCACCTACAACATCGGGTCCGCCATGTTCGAGGCGACGCTCGTCCTGTTCGCCGTTCGCGACCTTCACCTGTCGCCGAGCCGGCTCGGCCTGGCCATCGGCGTCGGCGCCTGCGGCTATCCGCTGGGCGGCATCCTCTCGGCACCCCTCAACCGGCGGTACGGCCGGGGCATGATCCTTCTGCTCGCCGCCTTTCCCTCGGTTCTCGGCATCGCGATCGCGGGCACGGCGACCGGAGCGCCGGCGCAAGCGGTCCTGGGACTCGGCGTGTTCGTCATCGGGGTCGGGCAGGGCGCGTTCGCGGTCAACGCGGTCACGCTGCGGCAGGTGCACAGCGCTCCGGCCATGCGGGCCCGCGCGACCTCGGTACACCGGTTCGCGTCGTGGGGCGCGTTGCCGGTCGGCACCCTGCTCGCGGGCGCGATCGGAGAACTGCTGGGCCTGCGCGCCGTGACGGTCGTCGCCGCCGTCCTGGCCGCGGCGTGCTTCGTGCCGCTGTCGGCCGCGGCCATGCGGCATGCGGAGTGAGAACTCGCTGGGAGGGCCCGCGCGGACACGCAACACTCACGCCGGCAACGAGACAGCACCACAGACAGGACTGCACATGCACACTGATCATCCGTCAGCGATCCCTACCGGCCTCGACACCCTGGTCGAGCGACTGGTGTTCTGGCTTCGGGAACTCGCCCCCGAGGAACAGCGGTTCTCGGCTCTCGCGGCGGAGCTGACCAGCCGATTCGGCAGCGACCCGACTCCGGTCACCGCTCGCCGGCTCCCGGAGCTCGAGCAGGTCATCCACCGCTACGCGCGACACCTGACCCTCGAGTACGTGCCGGACGGGACCCTCGCCGTCGACCGGGAGCCGCAGGGCTGGCCGCCCGTCACCCGCGCCGAGGTCGAAACGAGGGCGGCATGGGTCAGCAAGGTCGAGCGGACCGCGGACGACTACGCGCTCCTGACGATCGACAACCTCGACCCGATCGTCCATGCGGCTCCCTACCTCGATGCCGCCTTCCGGCTGATCCGCGGCTCGCGCGGCCTCGTGCTCGACCTGCGCCGCAACGGCGGCGGCGACCCCGGCACGGTGGCCCACATCATCAGCCACCTCCTGGGCGAGCAGGCGCAGCAGATCTCGACCGTGACCTCCCGCCGGCAGACCCGCCAATGGTGGACCACCCCCCAGCCGTCGGGCGCGGCGCTGGAGCCGGACGCCACAGTGGTCGTGCTGGTCAGCCGCCGCACCTACTCCTCGGGGGAAGCGCTGGCCTACCACCTCCAGACCTTCGGGCGGGCCTCGGTGCTCGGGGAGGCGACAGCGGGCGCGGCCGACCACGTGACGCCGATCGGACTCACTCCGTACGTCCGGGCTCTCGTACCCGAGGCCACGGTGACGGACACCCGGACGGGCACGAACTGGGAGGGCAAGGGGGTCCGGCCCGACGTCGAATGCGATCCCGACGATGCCCCGGCCAAGGGGCTCGAGTTTCTCAGGAGTGGACGATGACACCGTCGAAGCTCGATCCGGCTTCGCCCTTGGGGATCGGAACGTGGGCGCTGGGCGGCCCCTGGACCTACGGGGGCCGACAGGCCGGCTGGGGCGCCGTCGACGACGGCGAGTCGGTGCGCGCCCTTCACGCCGCCATCGACGGCGGCGTCTCGCTGATCGACACAGCCGACAGCTATGGCACCGGGCGAAGCGAAAGGGTGGTGGGAAAGGCACTCGCGGGGCGCCGGGACCGCGTCCGTGTGGCGACGAAGTTCGGGCTCACCTTCGACGAAGGGACCGGTCGCGCGGGCGGCAGCGACGTGTCGCCGGCCTACATTCGCCGAGCCTGCGAGGCCAGCCTCCGCCGTCTGAACGTGGAGGCCATCGACCTGTACCAGATCCATGGCGGTATCGAGCAGTCGACCGACCTGGACGAGGTGGTGGCGGCGCTGGAGGGACTCGTCGACGCCGGCAAGATCCGGTGGTTCGGAACGAGCGATCCCGCCGGGAGGGTGGTCGGCCGCTTGGCGCTCTCGGCCGGCGCCGCGGCCGTGCAATCGGAGTTCAACCTGTTCGAGGGCGACCTCGTCCTCGCCGAGCGCGCCGCTTCGCTGGGCTGGGTCCACCTCGCGAGGTCGCCTCTGGCCATGGGGCTTCTCGGCGGGAAGTACCGCCATGACGGCATCGACACACCGGACGACGTACGGGCCGTCACGCCGCACTGGGACTACTTCCGCGCGGGCAGCATGGCCAGATACCTGCGGGCCCGCGACAGCGTGCTGGACATCCTCACCGCGGGCGGGCGGACGCCCGTACAGGGGGCCTTGGGTTATCTGTGGGCGAAGAGCACCGCCGTGGTCCCGATCCCCGGTGTCCGGACCGTCGCGCAGGCCGTCGAGAACGCGGCGGCCCTCAGCTTCGGCCCCCTCGATGCGGCGAGTGTGCGGGAGATCGACACCCTCGTCTCGTCCGCCCTCAGTTCGCCCCGTTAGTCGGTGCGGCCGGTCGACGCTGGAGCCGGACCGGCACCCGGGCGCATGATGAGCCGGGGGTATCCATGGCAGACGAATCGGATCCGTGGCGTTCAGCCGCCGAGCAGGCAGCGCTGCGGCGGGTGGCGACGCTGGTGGCTCGCGGGCCCGCCCATGAGGAGCTGTTCGAGGCAGTGGTGACCGAGGTCGGCTCGCTGGTCGCGGCCGAGGCCGTCCTGGTGCAGGAGCACGGGGACGACACGGTCACGGTGATCGGCCGGTGGGCCGGGTCCACCGGATACCGGCGCATCGGCGTGCGGCGTCCATCCGGATCCGGCACCCTCGCCCGGTTGACGGAGCAGATCCGGCAACCGGGCGAGATCACGGACCACCGGGACCCAGCGGGGGCCCCGGACGACCTGGTGCTGGGCTGGGGCCCGCGGTCGTCGGCCGGCGCCCCGGTGATCGTCAACGGGCAGGCGTGGGGCGTGATCGCCGTCGGTGTGACGGACGGCGGGACGCTGCCGCCGGGCACGCAGCGGCAACTCGTCCCGTTCGCCGAGCTGCTGGCCATCGCCATCGCCAACGCCCAGGGCCGCGAGCAGCTCGAACGGGTGGCCGAGGCGCTGCGGCGGGTGGCAAGGCTGGCGGCGCGGGACGCCTCGCCCGAGCTGGTGCTCGAAGCGGTCGTCACCGAGGCGGCGGGTCTGGTCGGCGTGTCGTTCACGACGCTGTTGCGCTTCGGGCCGGACGGAGCCACCGACGTCGTCGCGGTCCACCATCCGCCGGACGGGTTCGTGGTGGGGATGAGCGCCCACGGCGGCGGTGACGGCGCTACCCAGCAGGTCTGGCGCACCGGGCGGGCGGCCCGGGTCGACCACCTGACGGACATGTCCGGCGGGTGGGCGCGCGTGGCCGCCGTCTACCGAGCCAGCGCGGCGGCTCCGGTCATGGCGGAGGACCGGCTGTGGGGAGTACTGGTCGCGGCGGGGCGTCGTGCGCTTCCGCCGCAGACCGAGGAGACCCTGTCGCGCTTCGCGGAGGTGGCCGGTACGGCGATCACCAGTTCGCAGGCACGGGCCGAGGTCCAGGCGCTCGCCGACGAACAGGCGGCCCTGCTGCGTGTCGCCGAACAGGTGGCTCGCGGCGGACCGTCCGATGCGGTGTTCGCAGCCGTCGCCGCCGAGGCGCAGAAACTCCTGGACGGCCGGCCGATGACCCTGGCCCGATTCGAGGAGGGCGAGGCCATGACAGTGATCAGCCGGCGCGATGGGCCGGCGCCACCCGGGACCCGGATCGCGTACGCGCCGGCGACCTTGCCGGACCGCGTCCGGCGGACAGCGCGGGCTGTGCGCGTCGACGACTTCAGCGTCGAACCGAACGCCGCATTCGCCCGGCAGCACGACCTCGCGGCCGGCGTCGCCGCACCGATCATCGTGGACGGCCACGTCTGGGGAATGCTCGCCGCCACCTCGGCCGACCGGCCACTTGCCCGGGGCAGCGAGAACCGGCTGCAGCGGATCGCCAACCTGGTCGGCACCGCGGTGGGCAACGCGACGGGCCGCGCTCAGCTCGTCGCCTCCCGGGCACGGGTTCTGGCGACGGCGGACGAGACACGACGGCGGCTGCAGCGCGATGTGCACGACGGCGCCCAGCAACGCCTCGTCCACACGCTCATCACCCTGAAGCTGGCGCGGCAGTCTCTCGTCCAAGGCGACGTGCCGGCCGGCCTTCACTACGTCGAGGACGCGCTCAAGCACGCCCAGCGGGCCACCGACGAACTTCGCGAGATCGTCAGCGGGATCCTTCCGGCGGCGCTCGCCCGGGGCGGCCTTCGTGGAGGCCTGGAGTCGCTCCTGGATGACCTGGCACTGCCGGTGGACATCGCCGTCGAGGTGCCGCGCCTGTCCGTGGACGTCGAGACCACAGCATACTTCATCGTCGCCGAGGCGCTCACCAACGTGGTCAAACACTCGAAGGCCGGCCGCGCCTGGGTCCGGGCCGGCCTCGACGCCGGAGCGATCCGCATCGTGGTGGGCGACGACGGCGTGGGCGGCGCCCGCGCCGGAGCGGGTTCCGGTCTCACCGGCTTGTCCGACCGTGTCGAGGCGCGCGGCGGTCAGCTGCGCATCAGCAGCCCGCCGGGGCAGGGCACGACCGTCGAGGCGACGCTGCCGATCGGCGACCCGCCCGCCTCCACCGCGTGACTCACGCCGGATCCGAGCCCGGAACAGGCAGGCTGACCCGGACCGTCGTGCCCCCGCCGGCGGGACTCGTCAGCGTCATCGTGCCGTTCAGGGCGTCGACCCGGTCGGCCAGGCCGGTCAGACCCGAGCCACCGCGCGGGTCGGCGCCCCCGGCGCCGTCGTCGGTGACCTCGACCACGAGCCGGTCGGCGCCACCGATGACAGCCACCCGGGCTCGGGTCGCGTCGGCGTGCTTGACGACGTTGGTCAACGCCTCGGCGACCACGAAGTAGGCGGTCACCTCGACATCACCCGGCAACCGCTGAAGAGGCCGCAGAGCGAGGTCGAGGTCGACGGGAATTGCGGCCGCGGTGACCAGCGAGTCGATCCCGGCGCGCAGGCCGCCGCGGGCCAGTGCCAGCGGGAGGATGCCGTGCACGATGTCGCGCAGTTCCACCGTCGCGCGCTCCGCGTTCACGAGGGCCTCGCGCATGAGAGCGACAACGTCCTCGCCCCGGCCGGCCGCGTCCAGGCCGAGCTTCAGCAACAGCACCGTCTGGACGAGCCGCTGCTGGGCGCCGTCGTGCACGTCACGCTGCAGTCGCTGCCGTACCTCGTCGGCCGTCGCCACCACCCGCGCCCGCGACGCCCGCAGCTTCTCCTTGTTCTCGGCGTTGGCGATGGCGGCCGCCGCGAGCTCGGCGAACTCGGTGAGCTGCTCCTCCGCGCCGGCCGGCGGCGGCTCCCCCGATGTGGTGGTCGACACTCCGCCCCACAGGCGCCCTTCCACGAGGATGGGCACGGCCACCATCGCCGCGATGCCGAGAGCGCCGGCGTTCCCGGCGGAATCGGTCCCGTCCAGCGTCGAGAACCGCAGCGGCCGCCCTGCTCGACGCAGGCGAGCGCCGGCCGAGTCACCGTCGGCGCGGGTTCGGAACCCGACCGGCACGGAACTCCGGCACGAGGCGACCACGGTGCAGTGAATGCCGTCGTACCGGAAGAGGTTCGCGGCCAGTTCGCCCAGGATGTTCGACCCCTCCGTGGCGACGGCGCCGAAGACCTCGTCCAGGTCGGCGCCGCGGGCGACCAGTTCGGCGACCCGGCGCAGGGCGGACTGCCGGGCGGCGAACCGCTCGAGCTCGGCGTGTGCCTCGACGTTGGCCAGGGCCGACGCCACCAGTTGCGCGAACTTGCCGAGGCGTTGCTCGGTGTCGGCCGGCAACCGCCGGCCATCGTTCAGGATGCCCAGTGCACCCCACAGCCGCCCGTTGACCATGATCGGGACCGTGACGCTCGACCCGCACTCGAAGTTCCGGAAGGCGTAACTGTGCTCAGCGACCAGATCGTAGCGATCCAGCCGGGCCGGTCTCAGCGTCCGCAACACCTCGGCCGAGGTGCCGGCGTCGTCGACCGGGACCGTGTACCGGGTGCCGACCGGAGCGCGCCCGTTGCGGTGAGCGAGCACCGTGAACGTACGGCCGCCTTCGTACCGGACCAACGTGGTCGGCTCGTCGTGCATGAGCCCGGCCGCCTCCGTGGCGACGGCCTCGAAGATCTCGTTCTCGCCCGCCCGCTGTGCCACCAGCGCCGCGACACGCAACAACGCGGCCTGCTCGTCGGCCAGGGCGTGAAAGCTTTCTCGAGCCGCTGCGCTCACCACGGCCGCCGCGACGATCTCCGCGAACAGCTCGAGCTGGTCCTCGGTGCCGGCCGGCAGCGGATCGGTGGTGGAGCTCAGGCTGAGAGCACCCCAGAGACTTCCGTCCACGGTCACCGGAACGGCCACGACGGCCCGTACACCCAGATCCGTCGCCATGGTCGGTGCGGAGACGCGGGTGTAGTCGTCGATACGCTCGGCACGGCCCGACCTCCACAGCCGGAGGGCGATTCCGTCGCCCGCCAGGTGTTGCCGTGCACCGACGTGAACGTGACCACCGGTCTGCGCCACCATGACGGAGTCGGTGCCATCACCCTCGAACCTCGTCAGTGCGACGAGCGCGCCGTCCAGCAGTGCGGAGATCTCCGCGGTGACAGCCTGGAAGACCGCCTCGGGCGGTTCGCCCGCGGCCGCGATCGCCGTCACCCGCCGCAGGGCCGCCTGGCTCTGCGCGACGCCGGGCCTCATCGCCCGCGGTCGCCGGCACGCAGGTAGGTCAGGACGGCCTGAACCCGCCGGTGCTCGCCGTCGGTCGGGGCGATGCGCAGCTTGCGGAATATCGACGTCACGTGTTTCTCGACCGAGGCGTGGCTGATGAGCAGGCTTTCCGCCACTCCCGAGTTGGACATCCCCTCGGCCATCGCCGCGAGCACCGCCAGCTCACGCGGCGTCAGCGGCTTCAGCGGGCCCTCTCTGGCCCGGCGGCCGAGCATCCGGACGACCACCTCGGGATCGAGCGCGCTGCCACCGGCTGCCACACGGGTGACGGCATCGAGGAAAGCCGCGACGTCGCCCACCCGTTCCTTCAGCAGGTACCCGACGCCTTCGGGCCGATCACCGACGAGATCCATCACGTAGGCCGGCTCACAGAACTGAGACAAGATCAGCACGCCGATCTGCGGCGACCGCCGGCGCAGCTCCATCGCGGCGCGCAAGCCGTCGTCCTCCCGCCGGGGTGGCATCCTGACGTCGGCGACGACCACGTCGGGGCGGTACGCGAGCGTGCGCTGCAGCAGGTCGTCGGCATCGCCGGACTGGGCGACGACGTCGAGCCCGGCGCCGGTGAGGATGCGGGCGACGCCCTCGCGGAGCAGCACATCGTCCTCGCCGATCGCTACCCGCAGCGGTCGCCCGGCGTCATTGGTCTTCATCGGCCCGTTCCTCGATGAGGTGCTGCAAGGCGGGGCTCAGCAATTCGTCCTTCGGGAAGAAGCCGATCGCTCCGGCCCGCGCCGCGGCGACCGTGTTCGACGGGTCGGCGTCCGAGGAGAAGATCACGACGCGGGTGGCCCCGACCCGCTCCGTCAGCTGCCGGGTGAGGCAGAAGCCGTCACCGTCCGGCAGGCCGATGTCGACGAGCACGATGCCGGGATGCCTGACCTTCGCGTAAGCGAGTGCCTCGGCGACCGAGCCGGCCTCGCCGACCTCGGTGTGCCCCCAGCTCCGCAGGATGCGCACGACCAGCCCGCGGAGGGACGGGTCGTCGTCGACGACGAGGATCGAGCCCTGCATCAGCTCATCCTCCCAGCGCAGCGCCACGGTGACGGTAGGGCTGGCCGGAAAACTGCCTTCCGCCACCGATCCGGTGTCGCGGCCGCCGACGGTCCGGCGGAGCCCGGGAAGCGAATCGACGCAGATCACCAGGCCAGCCGGATTCCTGTTCCGGGACGACCGGACCCTTTCTCCGGTGCACCGGCTGTTCGGCCGGCCCGGTGGTTGCGAGGTTGAGATCAGACCGGACGACCGAGGAGCACACATGTCCACCATCACCGTCGGCGCGGAGAACACGACATCGATCGACCTCTACTACGAGGACCACGGCAGCGGACCGGCCGTCGTTCTGATCAGCGGCTGGCCGTTCGACAGCCGTTCCTGGGAGCCCCAGGTGCACACGCTGCTGACCGCGGGTCACCGGGTGATCACCTACGACCGGCGCGGCTTCGGGCGATCCAGCCGGCCGGCCGGCGGCTACGACTTCGACACGCTGGCCGCGGACCTCGACAAGGTCCTCACCTCGCTCGACCTGCACGACGTGACGTTGGTCGGCCTGTCCCTCGGCACCGGCGAGGTCGCCCGGTACATCGGCGTCAACGGCACCGGGCGGCTCAGGTCCTGCGTGTTCATCGAGAGCCTCGCCCCCTCGTTCGGCAAGTCCGAGGAGAACCCGAACGGTGTCGACCGGGCCGGCGTCGACGGTGTGCAGCAGGCCATCCTGCACGACCGGCCGGCCTGGCTCACCGGCCTGATCGGCGACATGGTGAACCTCGACGAGCTGCTCGGCAAGCGGGTCAGCGAGGAAGCCGTCCGCAACCTGTGGAACGCCGGCGCCGACGCGTCCCCGGAAGCCACCTGGGCGTGCCCGGTGACCTGGCTGGACGACTTTCACAAGGACCTCGAGCGCATCGACATCCCGGCGCTCGTGCTGCACGGCACGGCGGACCGGATCCTGTCGATCGAGGGTCAGGGACGGCGCATGCACGCGGCCCTGCCGGCCGCGCGCTACGTCGAGATCGACGGCGGCCCGCACCTGATGTCTCTCACCCACGCCGAAGAGGTCAACCGCGAACTCCTCGCCTTTCTCGGAGCGTCCTGATGTCCGTCGACCGGGCCGCCCACTTCCGGCGCGCGGCGCTCGCCGCGAAGTGAGAGGACGACGTCATGTTCGACGGATTCGTGCAGCACGGCCTGCGGACCGCCCGAGGCTCCATCTTCGCCCGGGTGGCGGGGCAGGGACCGCCACTGCTGCTCCTGCACGGCTACCCGCAGACCCATGCCATGTGGCACGCCGCCGCCCCCATGCTGGCGCAACGCTTCACCGTCGTCGCGGCGGATCTGCCCGGGTACGGGGGATCCTTCCGCCCGGCACCGGCCGCCGACCACGTGCCGCACTCCAAGCGGGCGCTGGCCGCGGACCTCGTCCAGGCCATGAGCCTGCTCGGCCACGAGCAGTTCGCCGTCGCCGGGCACGACCGGGGCGGACGGGTCGCGTACCGGATGGCTCTCGACCACCCTGACCGCGTCAGCGCCGCCGCCGTCATCGACGTCGTGCCCACCGGTGAGGTGTGGGCGCGCGCCGACGCGCAGATGGCGCTCGGGTACTGGCATTGGGCCTTCCTCGCCCAACCGGCGCCGCTGCCGGAGAGGCTCATCGCCGCCGACCCGGCCGCCTTCTTCGACTTCCACGTCCGCGCCCTGGGACTCGGCCGTGCACCGCACCGGTACCCGCCCGAGCTGATGGCCGGATATCGTGCGCTGCTCGACGACCCGAGCACCGTGCGGGCCATCTGCGAGGACTACCGGGCCGGCGCGACGGTCGATCGCCGCCACGACGACGCCGACCGGGGCGTCCGGAGAATCGGCTGCCCCCTGCTCGCGGTGTGGAGCGCGGACGGAGCACTGCCCCGCTTCTACGGGGACGTGCTCGACGTCTGGCGGCCCTGGGCGCAGGACGTCACCGGCCGCGCGATGCCTACCAGCCACTTCGTCGTCGAGGACCAGCCGGAGGCGACCGCGGAGGTCCTGTCCGCCTTTCTCGAACGCCGGCCGGCACCCTTTCCGAGCGCGTGACCTCAGGAGGTTTCACCATGTCATCCGACGCTGTCGACCAGGCGGACGAGCTCGCCGCCACCCTGAAGCGCACCGAGACCCTGCGCCGGAGCTCGTCCGTACCCGGCCGGGAGATCGTCCAGGTGCGCACCGAGATCCCCGCCGGTGTTTCGTCCGGCTGGCACGTGCACCCGGGTGAGGAGGTCGGCTACATCGTCGCCGGCACGGTCCGGATGGAGATCCGCGATCGGACGACCTTGACCCTGCATCCGGGTGACGGCTTCCTGATCCCACCTCGCACCCCGCACAACGCCACCGACCTCGGCCCGGACACCGGGGTGATGCTGTCGACCTACCTCGTCGAGGTCGGACAACCCCTGGCCACGTTCGTGCCTTGACGCCCGCCGCCGGCGGGGCCCGACAGTTGCCGCCCGCGCACCTCGCCAACCTCGCATCGCCCGTCGACGTGGCGGGCTTTCCGGAAGGGACACACGATGAGACCGACGGTGATTCTCGTTCATGGCGCCTACGCCGAGTCGTCCAGCTGGAACGGCATACTCGAACCCCTGACCACTGCGGGACACCGGGTGATCGCCTTCGCCACCCCACTCCGCAGCGTCGCCACGGACGCGACGCTCCTGAGTGAGCTCGTCGCCACCGTCGACGGCCCGGTGCTTCTGGCCGGTCACTCCTACGGCGGTGCGGTCATCACCAACGTCACCGCGGAACCGGGCCACGTCGTCGGCGCCGTCTACATCGCCGGCTTCGCTCTCGAACCGGGCGAGAGCTGCGCTGACGCGTCAGCGCTGGCACCCGGGTCGACCCTCGCCGAGACGCTCGTACCCGTGCCGTCGGCCGCCGGCGGCGCGGACACCTACATCGCACCGGACAGGTACCACCATCAGTTCGCCGCGGATCTGCCTGCCGAGCAGGCCCGCTTGATGGCCATCACCCAGCG
Organism: Actinoplanes sp. URMC 104; assembly: GCF_051386375.1. Classification (NCBI taxonomy): domain Bacteria; kingdom Bacillati; phylum Actinomycetota; class Actinomycetes; order Micromonosporales; family Micromonosporaceae; genus Actinoplanes; species Actinoplanes sp. URMC 104. The sequence continues at coordinate 1,670,046 of NZ_JBPQTO010000011.1, forward strand.
TCCGGTCACCGACCGCGCCCTGGCCGAGCCGTCGGGCGATCAGCCGCTGTGGCAGTCGGTGCCCAGCTGGTTCCTGTTCGGCGAGCTCGACCACAACATTCCCGTCGGCGCCCATCGGATCATGGCAGCCCGGGCGAAGGCGCGCAGCACGGTCGAGATCGCGGGCGCCTCTCACGTGGTCGGCATCTCGCATCCGGCCGAGACCGCCCGCATCATCCTCGACGCCGCCGCCAGCAGCGACCTCGCCGACGCCTGACGCCTGGCGAGGACCGCACCACCACGACGAAGGGCAGCACACCCATGAACCAGCAGAGCGAACCGGACGAGAACGCGGCGGGCCGGCGTGGGGCCTCCCGCCGCGCGGTGCTGAGCGCCGGAACGGGAGCCGCATTGACGGCGGCAGCCGTGGCCGGGACGGGAGCGTCGCCGGCGGAGGGCGCGTCCCGCACCTCGGGCGGCCCCGGCGGCACCCGCATCCCGGTGGCCCCGGGAGTGGAGGTCAACGTCTCCGACCTGAACGGCGGCCGCCGTGGCACGGTCGTGTTCGTTCCCGGCTGGCCGCTGGCTTCCACGACCTTCGAGTACAACTATCTCTTCCTCGCCGACCACGGATACCGGGCCATCGGCCTGGATCTGCGCGGCTTCGGGCTGTCCGACGCCCCGTACGGCCCGTACACCTACGACGTCTGGGCACGCGACATCCTCAAGGTGCTCGAGGCGTTGTCGCTGCGGGACGTCACGCTCGTCGGGCACTCGATGGGCGGCGCGATCGCGCTTCGCCATGCGGCACGTTTCGGCAGCCGCGTGGGCAAGCTGGTGCTGGCCGAGGCCTCGGCGCCCCGGTACGTGTACGGCCCGAAATCCGCCGACCTCGCCGCGGGGATCGCCGGCCTGATCTCCGGTTACGCCACCGACCGGGCGGCCACGATCCGGGGCCTGACGGCGAACTTCTTCTCCACCCACACCGACATCGCCTCGGACCCCTTCCTGCAGTTCTTCGAACGGCAATGCCTCGATCAGGCTTCGCTGCAGGCCAGCCGGGCCGGTCTGATCGCCCTGCGCGACGACGATCTGACCCCGGACATGGCCCGGGTGAGAGTGCCGACGCGGGTGTTCCACGCCATCAACGACAAGATCGTGCCCCTGGATCACGGCCGGGCGTTGGCGGCGGGCATCCGTGACGCACGACTGGTCACGTTCGACACCGCCGGCCACGCCGTCTACGTGGACGAAAGGGAGAAGTTCAACGCGGAGCTGCTCGAGTTCATCCGCTGACCGACCGGGACAGCGAGGTCCCATCGTGAGCGCGCACCACGCCGGCATCGCCTCTCCCGAAAGGCTGGACACAGTGAGGCCGACCCGCAAGCCCGCATACCGGGTGACCCCCAACACGTTCGGGACGTCCTTCGGTGTCTGTGGTCTCGCCCAGGCCTGGTCGACCGGACATGCCGTCGCCGGGACACCGCGGTGGCCGGCCGACACCCTGTGGATCATTGCGGCGGTTGTCTGGCTGGCCACCCTGATCTGGTACGCCGACAACGTCATCCGTGGTGGCCGGCTGCGGACAGAGGTGAGCGACCCCGCTTTCGCGCCGTTCACCGCTCTCATCGTGATCGTGCCGATGCTGCTCGGCATCGCCCTCGGCGGCCACGCCAGGGCCGCCGGTGAAGCCGTCTTCGTGGTTGCCCTGGTGCTGACCGTGGCGGCCGGCAGCTGGTTCTCCGGTCAATGGATCGTCGCCGATCTCCAGCTCGCACAATGGCACCCCGGATACCTGCTGCCGACGGTCGCCGGCGGCCTGATCGCCGCCGGCGGCTGCGCGGTGTTCGGCTACGACACCCTGGCCATGGTGATGTTCGGCTACGGCACCATCTCTTGGCTCATTCTGGGCTCCATCATCCTGGTACGCCTGTTCACCGCGCCCGCCCTGTCGTCGGCACTGCGTCCGACGATCGCGATCGAGATGGCACCTCCGGTGGTGGCGGGCAACGCGTGGTTCCTCGTCAACGGCGGGCGCATCGATGCGGTCGCCGCGGGGCTGGCCGGCTACGCCGCCCTGATGGCCCTGGTCCAGCTGCGATTGTTCCCGGTCTATCGGCAAGTTCCGTTCGGCCCCGGCTGGTGGGCCTACTCGTTCTCGTACGCGGCCGCCTTCTCCCTGGCGGTCAACTGGCTGGGCGCCGAGCAGGTCCCGGACCGGACCGCTTGGGCCATGGCGCTCCTCGCGGTGCTCACCCTCGCGGTCGCGGCGCTGGGCGTCCGCACCGTCCGGCGCCTCGCCAACGCCTCCTACCTGCCATCCGTGACCAGCACGTCGCCTCCGCCGACGCCGGCGATCTGGCACGGGCCGCGGGATCCACCACGGATTGAGGATTGTCCCAGCCGCCGGATTCCCCTTCCGCCAGGAGAAGACATGCGTATCACCACGCCGTACGGGGCCAGGTCGACGGCTGACGAGGTCTCTGCGGGCATCGACCTCACCGGCAAGCGGGCCGTCGTCACCGGCGGGGCCTCCGGCATCGGCGTCGAGACGGTCCGCACGCTGGCTCGCCGGGGCGCAGCGGTCACCCTGGCTGTCCGCGACACCGAGCGCGGCCGCCAGGTGGCCGAGGACATCGGTCGCGGCGTCGAGGTCCGGCAGCTGGAACTGACCCACCACGCGTCGATCGCCGCATTCGCTGCCGAGTGGCGTGGGCCGCTGCACCTGCTGATCAACAACGCAGGCGTCATGGCACTGCCGTCGCTGACACCCGACCCGCAGGGTTGGGAGTTCCAGTTCGCGACCAACCACCTCGGTCACTTCGCCTTGACCACGCGGCTGCATCCCGCCCTCGCTGCAGCAGGCGGGGCCCGGGTCGTCTGCCTCAGCTCGTCCGCCCACCTGTTCTCGCCGGTCGTCTTCGACGACATCAACTTCAAGTTCCGCCCGTACGACGCCACGCTCGCGTACGCCCAATCGAAGACGGCGGTGAATCTGTTCGCCGTGGCGGCAGGCGCGCGCTGGCGCGACGACGGCATCACGGTGAACGCGGTCAACCCCGGTGCCATCGCGACCCCGTTGCAGCGCCATGTCGGCGGCAAGCTCGCCACCCCGGTGGAACTGCAGAAGACCACCGAGCAGGGCGCCTCGACGTCCGTCCTGCTGGCAGCCTCGCCGCAGCTGGAAGGAATCAGCGGACGGTACTTCAACGACAACCAGGAAGCCGTACCCACCGACCAGCGACCCGCCGACGTCGACGAGCTCAACCGCAGCGTCGCGCCGTACTCCCTGAACCCGGAAAACGCCGAACGCATCTGGGCGATCTCCGCCGCAGCCGTGGGCATCAACGAGTAGCCGCCATGAACCAGGAGGAAGAGCAATGAGCCCCTTCGGCACTCATTACAGGACGGCGAGTGTGAACGGCCTGGAGGTCTTCTACCGGGAGGCCGGCGACCCGTCACAACCGACTCTCCTGCTTCTGCACGGCTTTCCCACCAGCTCACACATGTTCCGCAACCTGATCTCCTCCCTGGCGGACGAATACCATTTGATCGCCCCTGACCACATCGGTTTCGGCCGGTCATCGATGCCGTCCGTCACCGAATTCACGTACAGCTTCGACTCTCTCGCAGAGGTCACCGACGCGTTCATCGATCAGCTCGGCCTGGAGCGCTTCGCCGTCTACATCCACGACTACGGAGCACCGATCGGTCTGCGGATCGCCAGTCGCCACCCACACCGGATCACCGCCCTGATCAGCCAGAGCGGCAACGCCTACGTCGAGGGCTTCACACCGTTCTGGGACAGGTTGTTCGCACACGCGAAGGACCGCCCGGCCAATGAGGCCAGCGTCCGCAGATACCTGACCAAGGAAACCACGTTCTGGCAATACACGCATGGCGTCCCGGTCGAACGCCTCGACCGGATAGCGCCGGAGACCTGGCTGCTCGACCAGGCGGCCCTGGACCGGCCCGGCAATGATGCGATCCAGCTACAGCTCTTCTGGGACTATCAGTTCAACCTCGACGCCTATCCCGCGTTCCAGGAGTACTTCCGCATGCACCAGCCGCCGTTGCTGGTCACCTGGGGCAGAAATGATGAGATCTTCGGTGCCGCGGGTGCCGAGGCGTTCCGGCGGGACCTTCCGGACGGCGAGATTCACCTGCTCGATGCCGGCCACTTCGCGCTCGAGACGCACGGCACGGAGATCGGTCACCATCTGCGATCCTTCCTCGGCGAAGTCCTCTGACGCCCGGCGACCTGACCGGTCCGGACCCCCCTACCACGCGGCGTCGAATGACCAGTAGGGTAGGAAATGACCGCCCGGTTCCGGACGGCGATGGTCACCATGCCGGCCCAGAAGCGCTGCCGAACGCGCCCGACGGCCTCCGCAGCGGCCTCTATCGACTTCTCCGCTGCTCCGCCGTGCATCCCATCAGCGCGCGGCGGGCCTGCACGCCTAGCCTGTGCAGAGGTTCTGGAGCGAACCGGCGGCGGTGTTGGCTCTGTCACGTCATCAGCAGTAAAGGAACGCAGCGCATGATCAGCGTGCAGGAATTGGCCCGACGGCTCAGCGATCTCGTCGCCGCACCGGTCACCAGCCACGATGTCGAGGATGTGGCCGATGCAGCAGGCGTGCGCATCGATCCGAGCCGGGGCATCGACGCCGGACAGGCGCAGCAGATGCTCGACGTCGTCGCACCCTCCGCGTCGGTCACCGGAACCATGATCGTGGCGTCGTCCTGGCCACCGCCGGAGCCCGTACGCCCCACGGTTGCTCCGATAATGTTCTCCAGTCCCGGCGCGGTCGACGCCCCATCCGACCCGCCGGCGCGGCCGCGCAGGTCCGGGAAGGCACGTACCGAGCGGCGCGGCCCACGGCGTCATTAGCGGCTCCGAGCGACGAGGGGCTCACCGTTCGGCGACCTCGAGATCGAGCCGGCCTCGTGTCCGAGGCCGGAACGAGCCCGGCGCGAAAGGCGGGGTCACGCCGTCCGGCGGACGAGCCGGGCGATGCCGGTCAGGCCGGCGGGGGCGAAGTACACCGCCAGGACGAACAGGGCACCGAGGATGAACAGCGGCTGCCCCAACGGGCCGGGCAGGCCACCGCCGACCTGGGTGAGCCGCTGATCGAGGTACGCGTACGCCACCCCGCCCACCACTGCGCCCCAGCGGGTGCCCGCGCCGCCGAGCACCGTCATGACGATCAGCGACAGGGTCAGGTCCGCCGAGGCGAGGTGCGGCGACGCCCCGCCCACGATCAGCACGTGGACCGCCCCGCCGAGCGCGGCCAGCGCGCCGGCCAGCACGAAGGTGCCCAGCTTCAGGCGGTACGGCGAGAGTCCGAGCACCGCCACGCGGCGTTCGTCGTCGCGCAGGCCGGTCAGCACCCGGCCCAGCGGCGCCCGGTCGATGCCGTGCACCACGACGACCACGACGAGCAGGAACGCGAGCGCCAGCCAGTACAGGTCGGCGGTGTTGGCCACGCCGACCAGCGCCGCGGGCAGCCCGGCGGCGTCCAGCGGCAGGCCCTCCTCCCCGCCGGTCAGCCCGCCCGGGTCGCGGCCGACGACGATCCAGGCGACCTGGGCGAAGGCCAGCGTCACCATGGCGAACGCGATCCCGGTCGTCCGCAGGGCGACAGCACCGAGCAGCGCCGCCAAGGCGGCCGTGGCAAGCACCGTGACGGCGACCGCCGCCCACAGCGGCCACCGCGCGTGGGTGACCAGGATGCCCGTGCCGTACGCGCCGGCGGCTATGTAGAGGGCGTGGCCGAACGACAGCAGGCCGGTCCGGCCGAAGAGCAGGTCGTAGCCGAGCGCGAGGCCCCCGAAGACGAGGCAGATCGCCAGCATCTGCAGGGTGCCGGGAGCGTTGAGCGCCCCGTCGAACAGGACGGGCACCCCGACGGTGGAGTACGGCAGGGCGACCAGCGCCAGGAGCACGAGCGCGGGCAGCGCGCGTCTGAGGAGTCTCGTCATGCCGGTGCCGCCGTTCTCGCGAGGCCGGACGGGCGCAGGAGCAGGACCACCGCGAGCAGGGCGACCACGGCGACGTCCCCGGCTCCGGCGGCGCCGTAGTAGTTGACGAACTGCTGGAGCAGTCCGACCGCGACGGCGGCCACCGCCGATCCGGTGACCGACCCGAGCCCGCCGATGACGACCACGATGAACGCGAAGATCAACAGCGAGCCGCCCTGGCCCGGCGACACCGAGCCGAAGTACATGCCGCCGAGGATCCCCGCCGTGCCGGCCAGCGCGCCACCGAGGGCGAAGACCAGCGTGAACGCGCGACGGACGTCGATGCCGAGGGCGCTGACCATGGCCCGGTTCTCCACCCCGGCCCGGATGATGAGCCCGTAGCGGGTCCAGCGCAGAAAGGCCAGCAGGGCGAGGAGAACGACCAGCGCGGTGCCGATCAGCAGGAACCGGTCGTCGGGCACCTGAGCGTCGCCCACCGAGGTGACCCGCGAGGCCCAGGCGGGCCGCGGGTAGGACCGGGGATCGGCTCCCCACACGGACTGCAGCAGGGCCACCCCGGCCAGGGACAGTCCGACGGTGACGAGCACCTGCTCGGTGGGGCGGCGGTAGAGCGGGCGGATGAGCACCACCTCGACGAGCGCTCCGGTGACCGCGCCGGCGGCGACGCCCACCGCCACGGCGGCGGCGAGCCCCCAGCGCGGCGCCGCCCACCAGGTCGCGTACGCGCCCACCGACAGGAACAGCCCGTGGGCGAAGTTCAGGACCCCGGCGAGCCCGAACACCAGCGACAGGCCGGACGCGATGAGGAAGTAGAGGGCGGCCAGTCCCAGGCCGGTCAGCAGGAGGAGGGTCACTGTGGCCATTCAGGCTCCCCGGGTCGTCGTGCCGACGCCGAGCAGCGTCCTGGTCCGGCCCGCGTCGCCGAGCAGGTCGCCGGCGGGGCCGGTCCAGGCGACCCGGCCGGCGGCGAGCACCACCGCCTCGGTGGCGAGCCGGCGCACGACGGCGAGGTTCTGCTCGACCAGCAGGATCGGCACCCGCTCGGCGACCCTGGCGAGCACGGAGGCGACCGCGGTGACGACCGCGGGCGCCAGGCCTTTGGTGGGTTCGTCGACGAGCAGGAGCCGGTTGCGGTTGAGCAGGACCCGGGCCAGCGCGACCATCTGCTGCTGCCCGCCGGACAGGGTGCCGGCCCGTTGGCCGGAGCGTTGCCGCAGTTCCGGGAACAGGTCGTACACCGTGGCGTAGTCGGGGTCTGCAGTACGGACCGCGAGGCGCAGGTTCTCGGCGACGGTGAGGCCGGCGAACACGCACCGGTCCTCCGGCACGTACGCGAGGCCGGCCCGGACCAGCCGGTGCGTGCGCCGGCCGAGGACCTGTTCGCCGCCGAACTCGACCGAGCCTCCGGCGGGGACCTCGCCGAGCACCGCCCGCAACGTCGTGGTCTTTCCCGCGCCGTTGCGGCCCAGCAGCGCGGTCACGCCGACCGGGGCGACGTCGAAGGTCACCCCCTGCAGGATGTGCGAGCCGCCCAGGTGTGCCGACAGGTCGCGGACGCGGAGGATCACAACGGCTCCCCGAGGTAGGCCTCCTGCACGCCGGCGTCGGCCATGACCACCGCCGGCGTGTCGCAGGCGAGCAGGGCGCCGTGGTGCAGCACGGCGACCCGGTCGGCGAGCTCGAGCACCACGTCCATGTGGTGCTCGACCATGAGCACGCTGCGGTCGCCGCCCGCGGTGAGTCCCTTGATGACCGCGGCCAGCCCCGGCACGTCCTCGGCGCTCACCCCGGCCATCGGCTCGTCGAGCAGCAGCAGGCGGGGTGAGCCGGCGAGCACCAGGGCGATCTCCAGCTTCCGCTTGTCGCCGTGCGCGAGCGAGGCGGCCGTCTGTCCCGCTCGGCTGTCGAGGCCGACCTCGGCGAGGATGCGTCCGGCATCGGCGGTGACCTCCCGGTCCGCCCGCCGGCCCCACGGCCGGGCGGCGCTGCCCCGCCGGGCGTGCAGGGCCAGCGCGACGTTCTCGGCCACGCTCAGCGATCCGAAGACGGCCGAGGTCTGGAAGGTGCGTCCCAGACCGCGGCGCGCCCGCTGGTGCGGCTTGGCCCGGGTGACGTCGGCGCCGCCGAGCACGACCCGGCCCGAGGTGGGCCGGGTCAGCCCGCTGACCAGATTGAACAACGACGTCTTGCCCGCCCCGTTGGGGCCGATGAGCGCCAGGAACTCCCCCGCGGCGACCTGCAGCGTGACGTCGTCGACGATCCGTACGCCGCCGATCTGCCAGGACACCCGGTCGACGAGCAGCGCGGCGGGCTCGCCGGTGGGCGGGGACGCCGTGTGCCCGCGGGTCATGGCCGGTCCGGTCACCGGGTCAGCCCTTCATGGCCGCCGCGGGCGGCGCGGTGTCGGCGTCGCTGACCGTGGCGACCGAGGTGGCCGTCATCGCGTCGCCGCTGCCGGTGAGCTTGGCCTGGAACATCGGCTGCAGCAGGGCATGGTCCCCGGCGCGCACAGTCAGCTTGCCCTTGACGGATTCGAAGCTGTACCCCTCCAGCGAGGTGATCATCTTTTCCACGTCTCCCCCGCCGGCCTCGAGCGCGTGCACGATCATCTGGGCGGCGGCGAAGCCGTCCGGGTGGAACAGGTCCGTCCGGCCGCCCGGCACCGCCTTGGCCAGCGCCTGCTCGGCGGCGTTGTCCGTGGCCCCGTCGAAGTAGTGGGCGAGCAGGTTCAGCTTCGCCCCGGCCGCGCCGAAGGCCGGCCAGGTGGCCCGGATGTCGAGTCCGGTGACCACGGTCGTCGAGGACAGCACGCCCTGCTGGTCCAGCGCCTGCCACATGGCGCTGGCCGTGCTGCCGGCCCAGGCGACGAAGACGAGGTCGGGCGCCGCCGCCTTGATCTGGCCGGCGAACGGCGTGAAGTCGGTGGCGGTGGCGGGCACGGCGATGTCGCTCACGGTCGCGCCGGCGCCGCCGAGGACTGCCTTGACGGCGGCGACGTTCGACTTGCCGAAGGCGGAGTCCGGCGCGAACACGAGAACCTTGCGGCCGGCGCCGAGGTACTTCCTGGCCGTCTGGACGTCCTGGAAGGACTGCCGGCCGGAGCGGAACGTGTACCGGTTGAGGCCGGTGATCGCGTCGGCCGCCGCGGGCCCGGACACGAACAACACCTTGTTGGTCGCCGCCAGCGGCGCCACCTGGAGCGCGACGCCGGAGGCGGTCGAGCCGGCGAGCACCTTGGTCCCCTTGCCGATCAGGTCCTTGGCCGCCGCCACGGCCTTCACCGGGTCGCCGGCGTCGTCGGCGTAGGTGACCGAGACGTCGCGGCCGCCGACCTTGCCGGTGCCGCCGGTGGCGTACGCGAGGCCGGCCTGGAAGCCCTCCACGTACTGCTGCCCGTAGCTGGCCAGCGGACCGCTCTTCGAGTACACGATCCCCACGCTCAGCGGCGCCTGCGCGTCTCCCCCGGTCGCCGCCTCCTGCGGGCTGCCGCATCCCGCCGTGACGACGGCGGCCGCGGTCAGCAGGGCACCGGCGAGCAGTGCGCGCCGGGATGTCGCCGATCCACTCATCGGAGGCCTCTCGTTCCATCGACGTTCTGCGTTGGCCCACGCTAGGACGAACATCGAGACCGATCCATGGCCGCGGAACCCACACAAGCGGGCCGTGCTATGTGGCCGGCGGCCATGGCCGGTACGGCGGGGTCGTCGTAGGGTTCGGCGCCATGACGACGACAGAGGTGGTGGCCCTCGACCTCACCGGGCGCACCGCGATGGTGACCGGCGCCGGCAGCGGGATCGGGCGGGCCTGCGCGGCGCGGCTGGCGGCCGCCGGCGCGCTCGTGCTGGTCGTCGACGTCGACGAGGCCTCGGCCAAGGAGGTGGCGACGGCCATCGGCGGGAGGGCCGTCACCGCGGACCTCGCCGATCCGGACGCCGTCGACGCCCTCGACGCGGAGGTCGACGTCCTGGTCAACAACGCCGGCCTGCAGTTCGTCGCCGCGCTGCCCGACTTCCCGCCCGACCGGTTCGCCCACCTGCAGAAGGTGATGGTGGAGGCGCCGTTCCGGCTGGCCCGCCACGCGCTGCCGCACATGTACGCCCGGGGGTGGGGCCGGGTCGTCAACATCTCGTCGGTGCACGGGCTCATCGCCTCGCCGTTCAAGGCCGCCTACGTGACCGCCAAGCACGCCCTGGAGGGCCTGTCCAAGACGATCGCGCTCGAGGGCGCGGGCCGCGGCGTCACGTCGAACTGCGTCAACCCGGCCTTCGTCCGGACCCCGCTGGTGGACCGGCAGATCGCCGGCCAGGCCGCGGCGCACGGCATTCCGGAGGCGGAGGTGATCGAGAAGGTCATGCTGGAGCGCGCCGCCATCAAGCGGCTGATCGAGCCGGAGGACGTGGCCGAACTGGTGGCCTACCTGTGCACTCCGGCGGCCACGCTGATCACCGGCGCGTCGATCCCGCTGGACGGCGGCTGGACCGCGCACTGACACGGCGGCCCGGTTCGCGCAGAATGCCTCCCATGGGGTCCGCGCTGGAGTTCCTCGATCTGCTGGCCCGGGAAGCGGCGCCGGTGGAGTTCGAGCAGCCGCTCCTGGCCGCCCGCATGCGCGGCGAGCCGGCCGACGACCTCGCGGAACTCGAGCGCATCAAACTGCGGGCGCTGCAGGTCCGGGCCCTGCTGGACCGTCGCCGCCGGCGCGAGGAGGAACTGTCCGCGCTGTACGACACGGCCGGTGACCTGGCCGGCCTCCGCGGGCTCGACGCCGTCCTGCGGGCCATCGTGCACCGCGCTCGCACCCTGCTCAACGCCGACGTGTCGTACCTGACGCTCAACGACCCCGACCGCGGCGACACCTACATGCGAATCACCGACGGCTCCGTCGCGGCCAGCTTCCAGAGCCTGCGCCTGCCCCCGGGCGCGGGCCTGGGCGGACTGGTCGCGCTGACCGGCACGCCCTACGCGACCGCCAACTACGCCGGCGACCCGCGGTTCCAGCACACCAGCGAGATCGACGGTGGCGTGACCGACGAGGGGCTGGTGGCCATCCTCGGCGTGCCGCTGCGGCTGGGGTCCCGGGTGATCGGCGTGCTGTTCGCCGCCAACCGCACCGAGCGGCCCTTCGCCCGCGAGGAGGTCTCGCTGCTGGTGTCGCTCGCGGCGCACGCGGCGGTGGCGATCGACGCCGCCCGGCTGCTCACCGAGACGCAGACGGCGCTGTCGGAGCTGTCCGCCGCGAACGCGGTCATCCGGGCGCACAGCGAGTCGGTCGAACGGGCCGCCGCCGCGCACGACCGGATGACGGCGCTGGTGCTGCGCGGCGGCGGGGTCGAGGACGTGGCCCGGGACCTGGTCGACGTGCTCGACGGGGCGCTGCTCGTGTTCGACGCCCAGGGGCGGCAACTGGCGACCGCCAAGTCCGCGTCCTGGACCGGTGGCCTGCCGGCGCTGGACCCGGAGGCCGTGGCCGAAGCGGTCGCGGCCTCGCGCGGCACCAGGCGCAGCGTGCGCCGCGGCGAGTTGTACGTCGCGGCGGTGGTGGCCGGCGCCGACAACCTCGGCGCGCTGGTCTTTCAGCCGCCGCAGCCGCTGGCGGAGGCGGACCAGCGCACGCTGGAACGGGCCGCGCAGATCACCGCGCTGCTGTTGCTGTTCCGGCACACGGTCGCCGAGGCCGAGGGCCAGGTGCGCGGCGAGCTGCTCGACGACCTGATCAGCCGGCCCGCCCGCGACCCGGACGCGCTGCGGGCGCGGGCCCGGCGGGTCGGCGTGGATCTGGACGCGCCGCACGTGGTGGTGGTCGCCGAGGAGGCCCAGGCCGGGTCCCGGCAGCAGGCTACCTCGTGGGCGCGCGGGTTCGCCGCCTCGCACAGCGGCCTGGCGATGGCTCGTGACGGGCGGATGACCTTCCTGCTGCCGGGCGCCGACCCCGGGCAGGCCGCGCGGCTGGTGGCCAGGGAGGCGACCCGTTGTCTCGGCCGGCCGGTCACCGCCGGCGGCGCCGGACCCACCAGCGACCCCGCCGCGGTCGCGACGGCGTGCCGGGAGGCGGACCACTGCGTCCAGGCCCTGGTGGCACTCGGCCGGACCGGCGCCGGCGCGGGCACGGCCGACCTCGGCTATGTCGGCCTCCTGCTGGGCCGGCAGTACGACGCCGCGGGCTTCCTGGCGGACGTGCTCGGGCCGGTGATCGAGTACGACCGGCGGCGCGGCACCTCGCTGGTGCCGACGCTGGACGCCTATTTCGCGGCCGGCGGCAGCCTGGCGCGCGCCGCGGAGGCGTTGCACGTGCACGTCAACACGGTGAGCCAGCGGCTGGACCGCATCGGTCAGCTGCTCGGCGCGGGCTGGCAGGATCCGGACCGTTCGCTCGACGTCAGGCTCGCCCTCCGGTTGCACCGGATGCGCGGGTGCCTCCGGCCGCCCACGGGCTGAGCAGCATGTCGATCAGCCATATAAGGGCTCGGGTCCATGTGGCTTGATCAGCCATCGGAAATGCGACGCGGGAGGAATATCGTCGCTTGACGATGTGTCCCCGATCACAGGAGGCGGTCGGACGTGCGGGCTTGGTTCGCGACGGCGGTGGCCGCGCTCATCCTGGGATCGGCGGTTGCGCCGGCCTCCACGCTCACCGAGGTGCACGGATTCGGCACCAATCCGGGGGCCTTGCGGATGTTCGGCCATGTGCCGGCGGGCCTGCCCCCGGGCCGTCCCCTGGTAGTGGCACTGCACGGCTGCACGCAGAGCGCCGACGAGTACTACACCCACTCCGGCTGGGACAAGTACGCCGACCTGTACGGGGTGGCTCTGGTGCTGCCCGAGCAGACCGCCGCCAACAATCCGCTGCGCTGCTTCAACTGGTACACCGCCGGGGACATCACCCGCGGCCGGGGCGAGGCGCTGTCGATCCGGCAGATGGTGGACTACGCGGTCACCCACTACGGCTCCGATCCGCAGCGGGTGTACGTCACCGGGCTGTCGGCGGGCGGGGCGATGACGGCAGCCATGCTGGCCGCCTACCCTGACGTGTTCGCCGCCGGGGCGGTGATCGCCGGGCTGCCCTACGGCTGCGGCATCATCTGCCAGTACCAGGCTCAGACCCGTACGCCGGCGCAGTGGGGCGACCTGGTCCGGGCCGCTCATCCCGGATACGCCGGGCCGTGGCCGCGTACGGCGATCTGGTTCGGCACGGCGGACACCACCGTGGTTCCGGCCAACGCCACCGAGCTGCGCGACCAGTGGACCGACGTCCACGAGATCTCCCAGGCCCCGACCACCACGACGACCCTTCCCGGCGGCACCGTCCAGGAGCGCTACGCCGGGCCGCACGGGCAGCCCGCCGTCGAGCTCGACCGCGTGCCGGGCATCGGGCACGGCACGCCGGTCCACCCGGGCAGCGCGGAGGACCAGTGCGGCGTCACCGGCGCCTACTATCCGGACTCCATCTGCTCGTCGTACCACGTCGCCCGGTTCTTCGGGCTCACCGATGAGACCCAGCCGCGAGGAGGCATCTGATGTCGACGAACACCACGACCCCGCGCACCTCCCTGGTGAAGGTGGTTCTCGCGTCGCTGGTCGGCACCGCCGTCGAGTGGTACGACTTCTTCCTGTACGGCTCCGCCGCAGCGCTCGTCTTCGGCAAGCTGTTCTTCCCCACCTCCGAGCCGGCCACCGCGACGTTGCTCGCCTTCGGCACGTACGCCCTGGGGTTCGTCGCCCGTCCACTCGGCGGCATCGTCTTCGGCCACTTCGGCGACCGGGTCGGCCGCAAGAAGATGCTCATCGTCTCGCTGATGACGATGGGCCTCGCCACCGTCGCGATCGGTCTGCTGCCCACCTACGCCACCATCGGCGTGGCCGCGCCCATCCTGCTGCTCGCCTGCAGGCTCGCGCAGGGCTTCGCCGTCGGCGGCGAGTGGGGCGGTGCGGTCCTGATGGCGGCCGAGCACGGCGACGACGGCCGCCGCGGACTGTGGACCTCCTGGCCGCAGGCGGGCGTGGCTTTGGGCAACCTGCTCGCCACCGGCGTGCTGTGGGTGCTGGCCGCCGTGCAGTCCGACGAGGCGTTCAACGCCTGGGGCTGGCGCATCCCGTTCCTGCTCAGCGCCGTCCTGGTGCTGCTGGGCCTGTGGGTCCGGCTGTCCGTGGAGGAGTCACCGCTGTTCCTCGCGGCCCGCGACCGGCTCGCCGAACGCCATCAGCCCCTGCTCGAGGTCGTCCGCCGTTACCCTCGCGAGGTCTTCGTCGCCATGGGCATGCGGCTGGCCGAGAACATCTCGTACTACCTGTTCACCGTCATCTCCATCACGTACCTCACCACGTACGCCGGCTCCTCCTCGGACCGCGGCACGATCCTTCAGGCGCTGCTGATCGGATCCGTCGTGCAGTTCGTGGCGATCCCCCTCATCGGCGCCCTGTCCGACCGGGTGGGCCGCCGCCCGCTCTACCTGGCCGGCGCCGTGGGCGTCGCCGTCTGGTCGTTCGTCTTCTTCGGTCTGGTCGGCAGCCGGTCGGAGGGTCTGATCACCGTCGCCGTGATCGTCGGCCTGCTCCTGCACGCCCTCATGTACGCCCCGCAGGCCGCCTTCTTCTCCGAGCTGTTCGGCACCTCTGTGCGCTACACCGGCGCTTCCGTCGGCTACCAGTTCGCCTCGGTCTTCGCCGGGGCGCTGGCCCCCATCGTCGCCGTGAAGCTGCTGGGCAGCACGGAGCACCCGAACACCACCGCCGTCGCGATCTACATGTCGGTCGCGTCGTTGCTCACCGTCATCGCGGTGGTGGCCGCCCGCGAAACGGCCCGGTCGTCGCTGAGCCACGACCGCATCATCTCGTGACCGCCACCGCAGCGGCGTGTCGCCCACCTGGCCGCGGCGGGCGGACCGACGAATGCGCGAATGTGGTCGAGGCCTCACTCGGCGGAGCGGCGGCGGCGCGACCGCGTCGGCAGGTGCAGCAAACACGAAAGGCCCGCCATACTGAGGTTCCTCGCTATGCCACTGTTGCCATGCCGAATAGCGCCCGCCGCGAACGCACTCTCGATATCCCGGAGCGCCTCGACCCGGATAAGTGCGCCAATTGCGGCCGGGCCGTCTGGAATCTCGGATCTGCGGCTGTTCTTGATCCGGCCAAGCTCGTGCGAGATTGCAAGTCCGACTCTCGCGGCCGCATCGCATCCTGCCGGTCCAGGAGCGACCTACGATCCGTGTCATGGGCGTTCGACGTGGATGAGTGCTTGTCGATGAGACCCGGGAGTACGGGGCCCGGGCCGACTGCCTCGGCGTACCACGGCACACCTTCTCCGCGATGTTCGGCGCTACCATCGCCACAGTCTGAGGATGTCGTGGGTGCCTTCGACGGTGACGGCCAGTGCGACATACAGGAGCCGGTTGGCAACCTTGCCGTCGCCGCGATTCCGTCCATCGCTTCAGGACGCGATAGGTGATGGTGGAGATGGTTTGCTTCAGCACGTCAGTGCCGTAAACCTCGGCTAGGTGGGTCCGGATCTCGCTGGCGGTCAGGCCCCTGGCGGACACGGAGGTCGCCCTACGACCAGCTTGGGCTAGGCGGCGATAGTTACGCGCCGCCGTGCCCGAGGGTGACCAATTGCTGGCCGACAACACGCACGATGGCGGTGTCAGCTCGAGCGAGGCGATCTCTTGGGCACTCGGTCGTCATCGGGGGTCAGCAGCCCATCGGCGAGGACGGCATAAGCCTCCCGTTGGCCGGCAACATCGCTCTTAACTCACTGAAAGAGCAATAAGGCACCCGAAGAGGCGTATACGGTGAGGGGACCGACCCCCGCGGGCAAGGGGACGCCAGCTAGGAGCGTAGTCATGGAGCGAGACGACGCCCTGTTCGTAGAAGGCAGGCGGGTGGACGTCGTCAATCAGCCTCACCGTCAGCTCGTCGCCATCTGCGGTCCCACGAATCGGCCTGGCGACTACGAGACAGTCTTTCGGCTGCGTAACTTCCAGCGCGCAAGCCGCGATGAGCTCGCAGATCGGGAAACCCTGGCCGCGCTGACTCGTTGGCTGTTGGCACACGGCGCCGAGGACCTGGGACCGGCAGACGAAGACATGCTCGGCTCTCTGGGCCTGGTGCCCTACGCCTGGCCAGCCGACCAGACCAGCTTCCGGGACAACGCGTTCTCGGGGCACGTACACGATCCGAGCCCGTCAAGGCCACCGGCTGACGTCACAGCGTCGGTCGATGAAGTCCGTGTCGATGTGGTCAAAGCAGACCAGATGGAGAATGGCGGCGAAGCTCGCCTTGAGCCACCTGAAATCCCCGAACCTACCGCGGCTCAGATACCCGCGATGGTACGCAGCGCCAACACCTCTCTCAAGACCGCGATCACGATGCTGAGCACGCTCGATGAGCTAGAACGTGAGACCCAACGGCTGCTGCGCGATATGCGCGACGTCCGGGCGGCGGCGCTCGCCGTTCTAACCCGACTGGACCTAAGCCAGAGTGCGCCGCCCACGGCCCCTGCGCCCGCCGTGCCGGCAGTGTTTGCTATGCCGGCGGCCTTCGACAACGGTGCGCAGACACTCGTGCCGACCGCGGCAGACATCCCCGTCGTTGTCCACGCCGACACACCCGTCAGCATCAGCGCGGAAAATCTCGCCACGTTGGTGGATACGGAACGGCTGGAAGTCATTCGAGCGGAAACTCAGCGCGCCCAGGCGACGCTCGCAGCCCTAGAGGAAGCGGAGGAGCGAGCACGGCCAGGTGACGCTCCATTCCCGGCAGACTCTTCACCTACGGGTCTATCGCCTGGTCTGCTCGCGCTCGCCACGATGCTCAGCCGTACTGACCGGTTCGGCCTGTCGGAGTTTCGCCTGCACGCTGAACGGCTGGGGTTGGTGCCGCTCGAGGTGATCCGCCGGATCAACGACTGGGCAGTCGAACAATCCGAGGCCGCCGGCGCCGGCGTCGAGACCGCGGTGGTCGAGGTCGACGAAGACGACGGCTGCCTCTGGATCGACGACTACCTCAAGGAACTCTTGGCATGAGCACACCGGTGCGCCAGCGGGATCGCCAACTCATTTTGAATGCACTCCGAGCCGGCGTGGTGCCTGGGCGGGGCTTGCACCACCTTCAAGTCGGCCGCGGCGACGAAGTGGCAGCCATCTCAGAAGACATCCGCGCAATACGCGACGGCGGAGCGGCCATTCGCATCGTTGTCGGTGAATACGGAAGCGGCAAAACGTTCTTCCTGCAAGTAATTAAGAATGCGGCGCAGAACGCTGGCTGCGTGACGATGAGCACCGATGTCACGCAGGACGCCCGGCTCTACGGCACCGGAGGACGGGTTCGCACCCTTTTCTCCTCTCTCGTCGCCTCTGCCGGCACGAAGAGCCAGCCTGGCGGTGGCGGCATGGCGGAAGTGCTGGAACGTTTCGTCAGCTCGGCCCAGGAAGAAAGCCGCCGCGTCGAGCGCGACGTCGAACACATTGTCCGTGAGCGACTCGCAGACCTGACGCAGTACCGCAGCGGCCACGAGTTCGCCGATGTCGTGCTCGCTTACTGGCGCGGCGTCCGCCAGCACGACGACCACTTACGCGAGGCCGCCCTGCGGTGGCTGCGCGGCGAGTACCGAACCGCCACCGAGGCCCGCCAAGCCCTCGGCGTGCGCGGCATCATCGGTGACGCCGACCTGTACCCGATGTTGCGGCTGATGGCGCTTCTTGTGAAGAAGGCCGGTTATGGCGGTCTGGTCGTGCTGCTGGATGAGTTGGCGGTGCTGGCCCGTCTGAATAAGCCCACCCGGGACCAGAACTACGAACAAATCTTGTCGATCGTCAACAGCTTGCACGGTGGACACGCCACCAACCTCATGGTGATCTTGGCTGGCACGCCCGACTTCGTGACAGATCCGATCCGGGGACTGTATAGCTACGGCGCGTTGCGGCAGCGCCTGTCCCACAATGAGTTCCACCGTCCCGGTCTTCGTGATACGGCCTCCCCGGTTCTGCGGCTGGACCAGCTCTCACCCGAAGATCTGTGGGTGCTGCTAGAAAATGTCCATCGCGTCTACTGCAGCAACAACAACCGTGATCCTCTTCCTGACTTACAGACCGCGCTGCGGGCTTTCCTCACGCACGCCGGCAACCAGTTGGGTGGCCTGAGCAGCGTGACTCCGCGCGAGGCCACCCGCACCTGGCTGCATTTTCTCGACATCCTCGCGCAGAACCGCGGGCAGCAGTGGCACGACCTCCTGGGTCAGGTGGAGGTCAAGGAAGACCGGGATCAGATAGGCGACGGCCCCGAGTGGATGGACCATAATTTCACCGCCTTGGCCGCGCAGTCGTCAGAACAGGCCGGCGATGAGCTCTCCCATTTCACACTCTAGCGCCATCACGGACTCGGCCGGTGAGCAAGCCGCTTTCCGTGTCCTGCATTCGCGGGTGCAGCAGCTAGTAAGAGCCGACCTTGGATGGCGTCACCTCCGGCCCATACAAATCCAAGCCGCCGCGCCTGTCCTAGCCGCTGACCGAGACGTACTGATCATCTCTGGAACCGCGAGCGGCAAGACCGAGGCGGCCTGGCTGCCCGTCTTCAGCCGACTGCTCCACGATGACCATGGCGGGATCGGCGCCATCTGCATCAGCCCACTCAAAGCGTTGATTAATGATCAAGCGGTTAGACTGAGCCGATACGGTCAGCGTCTCAATCTCGGCGTCAAGCCCTGGCATGGCGACATTTCACAAGCTCGGAAGAGCGAGGCCTTGCGCCACCCGCCGGCTGCTCTGCTCATCACGCCGGAATCGCTGCAAAGCCTTCTACTCCGCCGGCCGGAGACGTTCATGCGTGCTGCGCGCAACCTGCGCTATCTCATGGTGGATGAAATCCACGCGTTCGCGGGTACCGACCGCGGCCACCAGCTGCAGGCGTTGCTCAGTCATATGGACCTGCGCCTCGCTCGCCGGATCCCGCGCATCGCGCTTAGCGCCACGGTATCCGACGCAGCCACGATGGCGAGCTTTCTGCGCCCCGGCGGAGGCGAAAAGGTACTCGTGCTGCGTGCCGACAATCCGGAGGGCTTCGACCTCGATGTCGTTGTCTACGGCTACGACCACCAAGACGCCGACGTCGACAGCTACAACATGACCGACGAGCAGCAGAAGGCACTCCGAGCTAAAGACGTGGCGCCTCGCGAACGTCTCGAGATTGCCCGGCGAGTGGATGCTGAGACTCGCGGGCGCCGCAGCTTGGTATTTGCCCGCAGCAGGCGCGAGGTCGAGCAATTGGCGGCACTCCTTCGTGACCCCGAGGTCACCGGTACCCACCGAGCCGACAGGTTCTTCACCCATCACGGCTCGCTTTCCCCGGCTCTACGGCACGCCGCCGAACACGCCATACACACCGTTGCCGACGCCACGGTGGTCTGCACTAGCACCCTGGAACTGGGCGTTGATCTTCCCGACCTCGACCGCGTGATTCAAGTTGACGCGTGCGTCTCCGCCGGGTCGTTGCGGCAGCGCCTGGGACGCAGCGGACGCCGCGACGGCGCCCGCCCCACTCTTCGTGTGCACGTCACAGAGAAGCCCACCGACGATGGCCCGGCCATTGCCGATCTTCTCCGAGCTGGACTTGTCGAAACGCTCGCGATCATTGCTTTAATCAATGAGCAGGATTGGGTGGAGCCGCCCGACTTGGCGCCGTTAGGGTTATCCACCTTGGTCCAGCAGGTCCTAGCCTTGCTCTCCGACGCCAACGGTTGCTCCGCCCGGCAGGCATGGCGCCTACTGTGCGCCGCAGGCCCATGGCGGAGCATCAGCCCAACCGACTTCGAGGCGTTGCTGCGAGCGATGGCCGCCAAGCAGCTCATCCGACAAGACCGGCTTGGCCTGCTGCTGCTCGACGAGGCGGGCCACGCGATAGTCAACGACCGTGATTTCGTCGTCGCGTTCGCCGCGCAACCCGAACTGACGTTGCTGCATCGCGGACGACCACTCGGCTCGATCGGCATCGAACACCCACTGCGCGGCAATGATCTAATTGCGTTCGGGGGCATGCCGTGGCGTGTGGTTGCCGTACACGAGAGCGGGTGGTCGGCTGATGTCGAACCCGCCGGGCATGGACAGCCGGTTACCTGGTCAGGTAAGGGCGGTCCGCCTGTGCATAAGGCAGTTCGCCGCCGAATGCGCGCAATCTACGCCGACGACACCGTGCCGCCGTATCTCGACGCACGGCGGCCTCGAAGTGGTAGCCAGCCCCGTGGGCTTGGAGTTCGATGCACCTGTCGATGTCGTGAAGCAAACAGTGCACGACCTGCTCGACGACGACGAGCCGTCGCCAGACATGCTCGTCACCCGAGTCGGTGAGAAGGCCGTCGGTAAGTACGGCCACTATTTGCCGAAGGCACTGGCGATCCGAGACTTCGCGAGCAAGGCCTACGACGTAGCCGGCGCCCGCGCGGCCCTGGCTGAGGCAGCACAACGACTCCCCTGACCGAATGTGGCCGGCCTCGCCACATCAGCGGTAGTTTCGGCCGGAACGCCCGCGGAAGGAGCAAACAGCCATTCTCGAACGAGTAGCGAAGGTTATGAAGAAACTTCGTCGCCGGTAGAGGCGAGCAGTGGATCCAGAGGCACGCAGGTTCTTGCGACCCTCCCTGCCGCTGAAGCGTTTGGTCACCGCAGGGGCGGGTCGAGTCGTCGGAACGTCCCGTCCGCTGTTTCGAAGACGACACCGACGTCAAAGTGGTGAAGAAGGTCGATGAGATCGGGGGCCGGCTTGCTCGGCGTGAGAACGGCCTTCTTGATGGGCCGCGGCGAGATCCATCGCTCATAATCAAATATTTGGCCCAACGCCATCCGGATGTCCTCGCGTGTACTGGACGCCTTCGCCTCGTACAGCTCGCGTTTCTGGACGTAGTACGGACCGGTGTACAGGGTGAGCAGGGAACCCCCGGGCCGAATTCTCCACCGCTTCAGTTCCAAGCCCGCGGGGCCCAGACTCCGCGCATAACGCTGAACCAGATCGGCTTCCCGCCTTTCTACCACCGCCTCTTCTTGACTCACGCGTCTAAAACCCACCGGTACTGGCACCTTGAGGTCTACCAGGGCGGACTCGGTGTCCTGTGGCGCGTCGTCGGTCTCGCTGATGTCGGCCTCACGAATGATTGGGTCCGACATGGGACGAAGCCGGAACACGATGACGGAACGTTGGATGCCGTCGGCGTCGGGGGCCCGCTCGACGACATAGGGGATCTCGTTGTCAACCTCGAAGGCGCCGATATAGAGCTGATTCTTGGCGCCGCTGTTTTCCACCTTGCCGTCGGCCACAAAGACACGCAGGACTCGTCCTTGCTGCTTATGGTTGAGAATTGCCGCGTTTCCTGAGATTAGCTTCTGATCTCCGTGTCGTCCCTCGCCGGTGTAGAGGAAGACCGACCGGTCTTTAGACCAGCCATCGAAGATGTATCCGTTCTGATGGCCTTCAGCCGGGTCGCTGTACACGAACACGTGGGGCGATCTGGCTGACGGCTGAATTCCGCCCATGGTCGAACCCCCGAACCGGACAGCTCGTTCCTGCCTGGTTAGATAGTCGCCCGGTAAGAGATTCCACGAGTTGACCATGCAGTGACGGTATCAACATCAGCCCATGACGCTACGCAGATCCGTCGTCGGGCCCGTGCTACATCCAAGACGAAGCAACGAACTCAGATTCCACTCCAGTCTCAAACGTCGCCACATGTCGGTCGAGGCTTCAGATTACAGGTTCAGCGGCCAAATCCGACCGGGCTCACTGCCCGTGTCGCGGCAACGCTTATCGGTACGCTATATGCCAAAGGGGATCACAGGCCATGAGCGCCGCGGGCGAGGAGTAAGGTGCCGCAGAAGGTTACGCTGATCGAAGTTA
Organism: Actinoplanes sp. URMC 104; assembly: GCF_051386375.1. Lineage (NCBI taxonomy): Bacteria > Bacillati > Actinomycetota > Actinomycetes > Micromonosporales > Micromonosporaceae > Actinoplanes > Actinoplanes sp. URMC 104. Next base: position 1,691,877 of record NZ_JBPQTO010000011.1, read on the forward strand.
CGCTGCCGCGAGAACCTGCCAACGGGCGACGCGCCACCAACAAAGGCGTCCGGCGCGAACGCCCCGCTGCCCAGCACACTTCGCGTTCGTGCCGGCAGATGCAGTCGTTCGACACAGTCGCGCGCAGCGCAGGCCCGCGTGGGGTGCGGACGCCGCTCGCGACCGAATCGACGATACCTATCGTCGGCCTTGCCCCGACCATCAATGCTTCGTGCTGCCGATGGAGCGAAAGACATCCGGGTCGCGCGTGCTTTATGCAAGCACGGATGCGAGACTCGCCTCGCCGAACCTGCAGCGATGGCAGACAAAGGCCGACAGACAGCGGGTGGGGCCGTCCGCCGTAAGGTCGCGCTTGACAGGGATCGAAGGCGCCGAGCTCGCGCTAAGGGTCCTCGCGGAGAGCTGCGCTGGATCAGCACGGGCCCGGCAGGGTGATTCGAGGAAGACGGTCGAATGTTCGACTGGCGAATGAGGAATGTGAGGATGTCGTATGGTAAGCGGCGAGGATGTCGTTGAGACCATCAGGCTAAAACCGGATGCCGGCCTGGTCAAAAGCCTCGGCGCCCATTACAGCCTAGAGTCAGCGATCGCGGACCTCGTCGATAACTGCCTGGACGCTCGGGCGACCAAGGTGACCATCCGTCTCCTAACCGAAACCGACCGACTCGTCCAGGTTCAAGTGATCGACAATGGTACAGGGATGGACGGCGCGGCAGCGGACAAGGCGATGACTCTGGGCCACCGTCGCGAGTACGCCATCAATGACCTCGGCCATTTTGGCATCGGTATGAAGGCTGCATCGTTTGGGCACGCCGATGTCCTGACCATTTGGTCGTCGAAGGATGGAGCGACGCCCGTCGGGCGCCGTATCCGGCGAACTGATTTCTCCAAAGACTTTTCGTGTGAAATTCTGTCGGACGAAGCCGCCGCGGACGCGAAGGCTCAGCGCAAGCGCGTAACAGGAGCCGGCCGCGGAACGTCGGTTGTGTGGAGCGAGCTTCGTGGCGCTTACCACGGCGCCAACACCGAGGAGGCTCGCACGTGGATGGCGAACGCGGAACGTAGCCTACGCTCGCACCTAGGCGTGACCTTCCACCGCCTTATCACTAAGGACGCGCTCACCATCGAGATCCTCGTGGATGAAGTGCAGTACGCCGACGAGGGCATCGGCATGCCCGTGAGGGCAATTGACCCCTTCGGCTACGCCAGATCTGGGCATCCCGACTACCCTAAGACCATCGTCGCCGAATCTGGTGGGCAAAAGGTAGCGCTGCTTTGCCACATCTGGCCGCCTAAGGTCGACATTCCGGGCTTTCGGATTCAGGGTAAGTCGGGTGAGCGCTTCCAGGGCTTCTACATCTACCGCAATGATCGCCTCCTTCAAGTAGGTGGGTGGTCGCAGGCCGCCAACTCCTCGGTCCAGCGGCAGCTCGCACGTGTGGTGCTCGACGACGAGTCCGCGATCGGCTTCTTCCTCACCATGAACCCTGAGAAGGCCGGCCTTCGATTCGAACCGATCTTCCGGGATGCGCTGGCGCATGCCGCAGCCGCGGACGGCACGACCTTCGACGCGTATCTCAAGGATGCCGAGACCTGTTACGCAGAGGGAAATCGACGGGTCAGCAAGCGACAGCCCGTTATTGCCCCCAAGAAGGGATTCGCGCCGAAGCTACGCAGATCAATTGAGGCAGAGCTGCCGTTGCTTCGGTCGGACTCACTCAACCTGCAATGGAAGAAGCTCCCCGAGGGGGAGTTCATCGACGTAGACTTTAGCAACAGCACCCTCTGGATCAACTCTCGCTATCGCTACTTGTTTGCTCCGGAACGGGGAAGCCTGAACGACGCGCCGCTCGTCAAGGCGCTGCTGTTCCTCCTGACACATGAAGTTTTCGAAGGTTCGCACCTGGGACCGAAAGACAAAGACAATATCTCGCTGTGGCGCGCGATCCTCAGCGCGGCTGTCACCGCTGAAGAGGAGATGCGGGGTGAGTGAGGGATGACTGAACAGTCGGACGACGCCCGTCACCTATCCATGGCAAACGTCGACATCATCTGGACGTCCGGCCATCCAATGGTGCTGCCGATTGCGGGGACGCCGCTGTGCAAACTTGACCTCCACCCGGTCCACGGGACCATCACCCTCCTCACCGCTTTTACGCCTCCAGAGCCCGACGTCGCTAAGTGGCGCAACATCTCCTTTAGTCCAGTCAACTCCGACGATGAGAACGTCGGCGAGCTGACGGTCTCGGTCGAGGGCAACGTGCACGGTGCGTACGGCCTGCTCACCAGCGTCGCCGACCAGCTACAGCTGCACCAGCAGCCGTTGGCCGCCGCAGTGGCCACGGCCATCGCGAAACACCGCGATCTTTTCGCGGGAAAGGCCGGGCTTAGCGCCGAGCAGGAGGTCGGACTCTTCGGCGAGCTGATCGTCCTCGACTTCCTTATCGAGAAGATCGGCGCAGGTCCCGCTGTGGAAGCCTGGCAGGGCCCGCTGTCGGAAGAGCACGATTTCGTGTTCAGCGACGTCCACCTCGAGGTCAAGACCACCTCAGGCGAGCACCGACGTCACATGATGCACGGGTTCACACAACTGGTGCCGCTGCGAAATGTTCCACTGAGTGTCATCTCCATACAGCTCACTCGCAGCAACCATCAGGGCGGAGCGACGCTCGGCCAGATGGTCTCCAGCGTTCGCGCGAAGTCAGGCGGCCATCGCCCGAAGGTGGACGCCGCCCTTGAGGCAATGGGGTGGGAGGACGCGGACGTGGGGCTCTACAACACCTACTGGATGAAACGGAACCATCCCCGCGCCTTCGGCGTGGATGACCGCTTCCCCGCTCTGACAGCGGCACGACTCGCCGAAGTCATCCCGAATTTTAAGGCGATCTCCGACCTCTCCTACCGCCTCGACCTCACAGACTTCACGCCCAGCGCACTGCCCGAACCGCTCGCCGATTTTGTCACTCTTGAGGAGGACCACTGATGCCCGAGGCTCAAGGTGAGGCGACGCCAGCGTGGACGATCGCATTGCGCAACCTACTCCAAGGCTTCGCTGAGCAAGCTCCTCGACCGCTGCTTCCGGCACTCGCCATGTTCGGCGGTCAAGTCTCGGAGAAGGAACTGGTCGACTTTGTTCAGACCGCGCCGGTCAACGACAACGCCTTAATCGCGTTGCGCTTGGCCTTCGCCAAGTGGGATGCCAGCGATGACGTCATGGTGCCTGGGCCCGATGGCGCCGAGACTAGCTCAGGAACGATCGCCCGGCGGCTCGCGGTGGCCAAGGCGTTGGAGCTATCACCTGCCGCCGAGGAGGCGATTCGGGCCATCATTCCGCTCCACAGCGAAGGCATCATTAATATTAGCCGGAAGTTTGAGCCCTGGTACGACGAGGCCAGGCCACAGCGAAGTAGCCTCTACTGGGACGACTACGAAAAGTACCTCGCCGAGGTTAAGAAGTGGCCGACGTCGTCGATCATCACGCTTGATCGGAGCACCAGCTCGGTGGTCGAGCGCCTCACCGATCCAACGCGGGCCGAGGTCAAGCAGACCAAGGGACTTGTCGTCGGCTACGTGCAGAGCGGTAAGACGGCAAACTTCACCGGCGTCATCGCGAAGGCGATCGACGCTGGATACCGCCTGATCGTTGTCATGACCGGCACGATTGAGATTCTTCGTGCTCAGACCCAGCGCCGTATCGACATGGAACTCATTGGCGTCGAGAACGTGCTGGCCGGCCAGGATCCCACCGACCCTGACGTCGCGAAGGGCCTTGACTACCAGCAGGACGAAGACTGGATTGCCGAAAAGTTTGTCCGGCACTCCGAGATAGCGCTAAACCAGCCTGGGGTCGCACGGATCCGTCGCGTTACAACACATCACCACGACTACAAGAGCCTTCCCCAAGGGATGTCGCAGCTTCGCTACGAGCGGCACGACAAGACTAAGCCTCTTAACGCTCCGGAGAACCTCTTCCACGTAGACGCCTACGTGGTCGTCGTGAAGAAAAACCCGGCGCCGCTCAGGAAGCTCATCAAAGATCTGCGGCCTCTGCAAACCATGCTCAACGAGCTCCCCGCGCTCATCGTCGATGACGAATCAGACCTCGCGTCGATCGACACCACGGACCCAAAGAAATCCAAGGACCGGACGACAATCAACAAACTCATCACAGAGATGATGAGGATCGTGCCACGCGCGCAGTATGTCGGCTATACTGCTACCCCATTCGCCAACGTATTCATTGACCCTGATGACGACAGCGACCTATTCCCATCAGACTTCGTGCTCTCGTTGCCGCGGCCCGACGGATATATGGGCGTGCAAGAGTTTCACGACGTAGACCGCGACTGGGAAAACGTCCAAAAGACGGTCGCTACCTCCAACGAATTAGCGTTTATTCGTTCTGTCCGAGGCAACCCCGACCATGATCCTGACCTGCGCAGAAATGAACTCAGCGAAGCACTCGATGCCTGGGTCTTAAGCGGCGCCATCAAGAAATATCGGGAATCCATAAACGGCCACCGCTACAGGCACCATACGATGCTAGTACACGAAGACGTGACCAACATCGCTCAACATCAGTCGGCCATTGTCATGCGCTCACTATGGAACAACGGCAAATTTACTTCCGGGGAAGGGCTGGCACGGCTACGCAAGCTTTTCGACGACGACTTCCTCCCGGTGATGGCCGCCCGCGCTGACGGCGAGCCGACGCCGGCGAGCTTCGACGAGATAAAACACTTTGTGGCACAAGCCACCGCTGAGATGACGAGCGGAGGCTTAGACCCCGTCCTCGTTGTGAACTCAGATAAAGCCGTCCAAGACCAGCAAGAGGCGCTCGACTTCGACGCAGGCATGGTTTGGCGCATTTTGGTCGGCGGCACGAAACTCAGCCGCGGGTTCACCGTCGAAGGCCTAACAGTGTCGTTCTTCCGCCGCAAAGCTGGACAGGCCGACACCCTCATGCAAGCCGGGCGCTGGTTCGGCTTTCGGCAGGGCTATCGCGATTTGGTACGGCTGTACATTCGACGCGACTCAAAGGTTGACCTGTACGAGGCGTTCGAAGCCCTGCTCCTTGACGAAGAAACTTTTCGCGACGAGCTGGCCAAGTACGCCGGCTTCGACGAGGACGGTCAGCCTCTCGTCGAGCCGCGGCAGATTCCGCCGCTGGTAAGCCAACACTTACCATGGCTTAAACCGACCGCGAGGAACAAAATGTTCAATGCCGTGGTAAAGTCCCGCGCATCGGTCGGTACCTTCCATCAGCTGTACTCAATTCCACCCAGAGACGAGAAAGAAAAGCACCAGGCCAACCTAGAAAACGTCATCCTGCCGCTGCTGAGAATTGCAACCCAAGACGCGGTCCTGCCATACACAGACGACGGATTCCCTAGGACTCAGACGGCCAAAGTCGGTACTATTGACGCGGCCAACTTCCTTACCTATTTTGAGTCGCTCAACTGGCACCCTGACTATTCCACGGTGATCAAACCACTGAAAAACTTCATCGTCACGGCAGCCAAGAACGGCCGCATCACGGACTGGGCAATCGTCTGGCCGCAAAGGCAATCCCCTGGACGCATGCTGTGGTTTGATGAGCTGGGCAGAGAAGCACCAATCTGGAAACGTGCGCGTCGTCAACCTCCCCGCATCGACTTCACCGGTGAAAACAAGCGCAACCTCCTGTCTGCGAGCCCGGTGGCCGAAGGGAAAGACTTCCCGGAGCTCGGCAAGAGCAGCACCCGCGGCGTGCTGGTCATTTCACTCGTTGCCGACCAGCCCGAAACCACGGAGCAGACCCACGTTGATCGATCTGACGTTGTAGGACTCATCTCGTTGCGGGTTCCTGATGCTTCTGTGCGCAGCAGGCAGGACCTTATCCAATATGGCGTCGTAGTGTCAGACAAGAAAAGCGACGTCGTCGTTCCCGCCGCTGATTCGGCATGACACGGAGGCATCTGACTCGATTGGCGGAACCTTGCGCTAACCGGGAATATCCCCTCCGCAGCTAAGTGTGTGTTGCGAACTAGCTAGGGTCTTGCCAACGTGGTGGAGGAAGATGCTGCCGCGGTGGGCGCCGCCGTCGGGGTGACGACCGCCGACGGAGCCGCGGTTGGTGGGCCAACCGGCCCTTCAACGTGGCGCCGCTGGTGGCGGACAAGCCCTGGATATCGACGCGGACCACACGGAAAGAGCCGTCAGCACGGGTTTCTGCCGGCTCGGAGGAGAAGCGGACACCGTGGCGCGGGATGTCGTTGGCTTTCCTCGTGAAGTAGCGACTCCAGTCAATGCGGGCCGGGTCGGTCGTCGAGTAGGCGTAGAGGTGGTCGGTATCGGCGGCGCGGTCGTTGGTCATCGCGGGGTCTCCACGGCGATCGAGTCGGAGAGCCGGGGAGTGTGCGTTACTGAGCCTGGAATGCTGCACCGAGGGTGCATGGGACAGTGACCACGGCGCCGCCACCGGAGGTATGGCGCTGACCCCCGAGGCACCCCCGCAGCCGATGAGCGCCGATCAGCTCGACGCCATCACGGACGCCTTCACCAGCCTGCTTCTCCTCGACGACGCTGGTTCACGCGATCGGGCGGAGCTCGACGGCCAGATCGACCGAGGGGTGACATACAAGTCAGGCCACAAACACTTGTCGCCGTTGTCACCCCGGCGGATCTCCGCCGATTGTCGACCCGCGGCGAGCCAGTTAACCGGCTTCTTCTCGCGAAGGCCTTCGGCGGGCCGGAGCTGATCGCCCGGCCCGCCTGGCACGGAGGTCAGCGGCCGCGCGGGGCGGCCGGGTGCTGGTCGGTCCACTGCGCGGTGACGACCGCCGTCGAGGACTCCTTGCCGCCGCTGGAGATGTCGGGCTTGCCGTCCTTGCCGGTCACCGCTCCCTGCATGCCGCCGCCGAGCAGCTGGTATGTCCGGGGGTCGAGGATCAGCCACGAGCGGTCGACGAACGTTCCGCCCCCGGGCTGCTTGACGGCCTGCTTCAGCTCGAGCGCGACGCCCGTGCGGCCGGTGACGTCGGCGCGGGAGCCGGCGTTCATCACGCCGGACAGGGTGGACAGCACGGTGAAAGCGGCGGCGCGCAGCTTTGGTTGCGCTGGGGCGTCGGTCAGCAGGGTGCCCAGCAGGGCGAACACTGCGGGGTCGGTGGCCTCGGCGCCCCGCTTCTCGATCAGCGTGTCGACGGCGGCCCGCAGTTTCGCCGCGTCGGTCGGCAGGTCGGCCAGGGCCAGGGGGCCGTACGTGCTGGCGTAGTCGCCGGTGGTGCGGGTCAGCTCGGCCTTGCCGGGGCCCATCCGGCGGATGACGTGGCCGCCCCCCGCGCTGTCGGCGGGGCCGAGGTCGAAGGTACGGGGCGAACCGGCGCGTTTCCAGGCCGCCACATCCTCGGCGGTGCGGGGCCGGAAGCCCAGCGACTGGCGTCCCTCCCAGGCCGGCTCGCGGTGGTCGCGCGGCGTCCACGTCTCGGTGAGCCGGCGTTCGGAGACGAAGAAGGTCTCGCCCTCGGCATGGACCGGCAGATACAGAGCGCCCTGCGTGATCCGGGCGACCCGCCAGTAGCGACCGGTTCCGGCGGTGCTGTCGGCTCGCTCGGCCGCGGCGAGCAGCAGCTGGGGGGCGCCGGCGTCCGCCTGCGGGCCGGCCGGTGGCGCCGCCACCCCGGGGGCGCCGCCGCTGCCGGTCACGCCGAGCCCGGCGGGGCCTCCGGTCCCGGCCGCCATGGCGAGAGCGACACCGGCGGCGGCAACCGCGGCCAGGCCGCTGCCGGCCAGCGACAACCGCCACGAGGGCGTGCGCCGCCGCGTCGGTCGCCGGCCCGCGATGGCGTCGGTGAGCCGGCGGCGCGCGGCGGTCGTGGTGTGCGCGGACGGCGGTGGAACGGCGAGCAGCGTGCGGATCATCTGGTTCTCGGGTTCCATCACGGTTTCCCTTCGTCGATGCGGGTGGGGTCGTCGCCGCCGAGTGCCGCGCGGACGGCGCGGCGGGCGCGGGTGAGCCGGGAACCGACCGTGCCCGGCGGCACGCCCAGCGCGAGCGACACCTCGGCGTAGTCGAGCTGGGCGACCGCGGTGAGCAGCAGCACGTCGCGATCCCGGGCGGGCAGGGCGGCCAGCGCGCGCCAGCGCGGGCTGCAGCGCGCCGGCCGTGACGCGGGCGACTGTCGCGTCGTCGCCGGGCACGGCGCTTTCGGCGACGGCGCCCGCCCGGGCCAGGGCGCGGTAGCGACGATCCTCGTCGCGGCGCTGCCGGTGGATCAGATTGGTGGCGATGCCGTAGAGCCAGGCGCGGACGTTGCCGCCGCCCGGCATGTCGGTCCGGAAGCGTTCCCGCGTGCGGAAGGCGACCAGGAACGTCTCGGCTGCCACGTCGTCGCCCCGCTCGGCGCCGAGCCGGCCGGCCGCGTAGTTGCGGAGTTCGGCGAAGTACCGGTCGAACAGAACAGCGAACCGGTCGGGGTCGGCCCGCGAGGCGAGCACGGCCGCGGCGTCCTGGCCGGCGGCGTCCGGTTGGGCGCTGCCGGCCCGGCGCCGCAGCCGGCGGGCGTCGAGGGCGGTCAAGGATGGTTCACGAGGCGGGCCTCCCAGGCTCCGTGGTTTCGGACAACCATGAATGCCCGAACCCCCCGATCGCCTTCACAGGCGCTCATCGGGCCTCGTGATCACCGGCAGCGTCAGCCGGCTGGGGTGGGCCGGTCCGTGGAAGATCCGGTTCAGGGCGACCCGGGTCGCCGTCGTGGACGCGAGGGTGCCGCCGTTGTTCGGGTTGCGGTCGTACCGCGGGAAATTGCTGCTCGACACCTCGAGCCGGATGCGGTGGCCGGGACCGAAGACGTTCGAGGTGATGCCCATGTCGACCGTGGCCTCGACGATCGCCCCGGGTTCCAGCGGCTGTGGCCGGCCGACGCCGGCGCGATACCGCATCCGGCACAGGCCTTCACAGAGGATGACGGCACGACCGTCCGGGAAGACGTCGACCAGTTTTCCCGTGACGTCGGTGTCGACCGCCGTCGAGGACATGTGCACGGTGAGGGCCACATGACCGGTGACCTCGAGCGGTTGCTCCAGGTGGTCGCTGGTGTAGCAGAGCACGTCGCCGCGACCTTCCACGGCCGCCTGATCGGCGGGGCCGGCGGGTCCGTCGGCGCCGAGCGTCGCTCCGCCCACGGTCGGGACCGGGTCGAGGGGATCGTACGAGAACAGGTCGGCGGCGGCGTCGGTGGCGGGACTGCGGTGCAGCCGGCCGTCGCCCTCCGAGGTGTTGGCCCGTCCCGAACCGTGCAGGAAGTAGTCCTCGTACCGGGTGTCGGGCAGCGGCCAATCGTCCTCCTCGCGCCACCGGTCCAGCCCCATCACGAAGATGCGTACCCGGGCACCCGGATCCACCCCCGTGCGGCCCCGCACCCACCGGTCGAAGAACCGTAGATGGGCTTGCGTCATCGCCGCGGCCTTGACGGACCCCGCGAGCCCGAACGAGCGATCGGGGAAGATCCCCTGGTCGGCGCCGTCGCCGTGGCCCCACGGGCCGATGATGAGCTGCTGACCCTCCCGGGCGGCCACGCTGCCGCCGGCGCGTCGCATGGTGGTGTACGAGCGGACGACCTCACCGGCGAACACGTCGTACCAGCCGGTCACGTTGAGCGCCGGGACGGTGATCGCCGACCTGCGCTCCAACGCCGACTGTGCCTCCCAGTAGCCGTCGTAGCCCGGGTGGGCGAGCATCTCCCCGAGCCAGGGCAGCCCCCGCAGGAGCGCGCCCCGGACGCCGACCGGCAGCGAGTACAGGATGCCGGCGTCATCGAGCGCGGCCCGGATCTCGGCCGCGTCCCGCTGATCCGAAGGGCCGTTGCTCTGCGGGCGCGACAGGTTGGCCACCGCCATGCGCGCCGACCAGTTGAACAGCGTGCCCTGCGACACCGCGCCCTGGGCCGAGTACCAGGCCCGGTACATGTCCGCCGAAGTCATCATCGGAGCGATCGCGCGCAGCGCCGGCGGGGCCTCGGCTGCCGCCCGCCATTGCGCGAATCCCATGTACGACGCACCCCACATCCCCACAGTGCCGTCGCACCACGCCTGGCGGGCGATCCAGGCGATCGTGTCGACTGTGTCGCTCCGGTCGAAGCGGTGCGGTTCCATCAGCCCGGGCGAGGCCCCGGTGCCCCGTACGTCCTGGACGGCCACGAGGTAGCCGCTGTCCACGAGGGCGCGGATGTCGGGCAGCTTCGGGTTTCCCAGGTGGGCGGTGGAGGTCCGGCCGTACGGGGTACGGGCGAGCAGGACCGGCCACGGACCGGTTCCGGCCGGCCGCCACAGGTCGGTCGCCAGCGTGACACCGTCGCACATCGGCACGGCGACGGCGGTGTCTATGCACAAGCCCATCGGGCCATCCCTGTCCGGCGCCATCATCGACTGATCATCCAGTGGCTGAAGGCTACGTAGTTGGCCGCGAACTCCTCCGGCGTCGCGGAGTCCTCCACCCTCTTGGACAACTCGTTGACCCTGCGGTAGTGCGGAATCCGGTCCTGCTCGTAGGCGGCCAGCGCGCCGGGCACCCCGTCGGACGAGCTGAGCAGCCGGGCGAGCAGCAGCCCGTCCTCGACTCCCAGCGACGCACCCGCGGTGATGTGCGGGGAAAGCGCATGAGCGGAGTCCCCGGCCAGAGCCACCCGGTGCGACACCCACCGCGGCAACGGCGGAACCAGCATGATCTGGTTGTGCAGCACCTGGTCGTCCGGCGTCGCCTCGATCAGGGCGGGCAGGGCCGGATTCCAGCCCGTCGTGTCGAGGAACGCGGCGCGTTCCGCGGCCTGCTCCTTCGGCGTACCGTGCAGCGGTTCCGCGTCGAACTGGTTGACCAGCCAGTACACCGTGCCGTCGACGGTGGGCACGTACCCGCCGCGGGTTCTTTTCTCCCCGAGCACGATGACGCCCCGCTCGATGGTGACGCCGTCCGGCGGCCGGACGACCGCGCGCCAGGCGTGATGCCCCTCGTGCTTCACGGCGTCGCTGCCCGGCAGCAACAGGGAACGAACGACCGAGTACGCGCCGTCCGCGCCGACCAGGAGGTCCGCCGTGACGGTTGTCCCGTCGTCGAAGCGGGCGTCCACGCCGGCATCGGTCTCGTCGTAGCCGATCAGTCGCGAGTTCAGGCGAATGTTGTCCCTGCCGACCGCGTCGGCGAGCAGTTCACTCAGCCGGGCGCGGTGCACGAGCAGGTACCGGTGATCGTCCGCCGAGAAGCCCGGCGGATGGATCAGCTCGCCCGTGTGGTCGCGGAAGTACATCTCCGCCGGCTTGCCGATGGCCCGTAGCCGGTCACCCAGTCCCAGCTCGTCGAAGACCGCCAAGGCGTTGGCCCACAGCCCGAGCCCGGCACCGGCCGCCCGGATCTCGGGTGCCTGTTCGTGGACCTCCGTCTCGATGCCGGACCTCTGCAACGCGATGGCGGTGGTGAGCCCGACGACCCCGGCTCCGGCGATTACTGCACGCACGTCTCTTACCTCCTGAATGGACTGGACATCATCGGTCGGTCGTCAGCGGAGCCGGGAGTGCGCGGTCGGCACCAGTCGCACGGTCACCGCGTCGGCTGCCAGAAGCTCCCCGATCCGAGGCTTGATCTCGGACTCGAAGAGCGGGTCCCGGTGCACCCGCTCCAGGACTTCTTGTCGTTGCTCGTCATTGTGGAATCGGCGGATCCAGACGAAGACGTCTTCCTCGCCCGATTCGGTGAACGCCCCGGTGACGGTCATCCCGTGCGCCTCGTGGAACGGAATCGTCTGCTCGTCCATCCATCGGGCCAGTTCTTTGCCGCACCCCGGCAGGGCCGTCTCGCGGCGAATCTCGTAAAACATTCTGAGCTCCTAAGCGTCGCGGACGCGAATCCGCCGGATCGCCTCCACCACGCCGGTCAGCACGAGAGCGAGTCCCAGACCGAAGGCGAAGGCCAGCAATGCGTTGTCCTGGAAGAGCGTGCCGCCCAGATAACCCGTCAGGACGGTATAGGTGCTCCAGGCAGTCCCTCCGAGAGCGGTGTACAGGAGGAATTGCCGGTAGTCGTATCGCACCATCCCACTGGTGACCGTGACGAGATAGCGGCCGACCGGAATGAACCGGGTGCTCACGAGGACGAATCCGCCTCGCGTCGCGAGATGCCGGGAAATCCAGTCGTGCGTCGCGCGCCGTTTGGAGCCGGGCGGAAGCCGCCTCGTGATGGGGGTGCTCAGCCCCCGGCCGAGCGCGTAGGGAACCTGGTCACCGAGGAACGCACCGGCGGCCGTGGCCGCGATGACCAGCAGGAGGTCGGTGGTGCCCGTGGCGGCGAAGACGCCGGCGATGATGACGACGGGCTCACTCGGGATCAGCGGCAGGAACGAGTCCAGCAGCGACACCGACAGGAGAACCAGGTACAGCCACGGGGAGATTGCCAACGACTCCGCCAGCTCGATCCAGTTGATCATGAGGCTCGAGGCCGGCACAACGGGGCCGGTCGTGCTCTGTCTCTGTTTCTCATGGAGACCCTTTCTTATTCGGTGTGGATTCAGGTGAACGCACGGACCAGGAAGACCAGGCCGATCGTGGTGCCGAAGGTGACGATGAGGGCCTTCAGGAGACGGCCGGGCAGGCGTCTGGCCAGGACCGCGCCCGCGTAGCCCCCGACCACCGCCGCGGGGGCCAGGATCAGGACGGCCGGCCAGTCGACCGGTCCGAAGACGGCGAAGACCAGCACGGTGACGGCGCCCACGGTGACGGTGAGAACGTTCTTGAGGGCGTTGATGTGGGTGAGCGTCTCGTCGAGCACCAGGGCCAGCGCGGCCACGTACATCACGCCCAGCGCGGCACCGAAGTAGCCGCCGTAGACGGCGCCGGCGAAGACGACCACCTGCAGGGTGACCGCCCGGCGGCGAGGGCTCTGCGTCCGCGGCTGCCCGACCAGACCGCGCAGGCGCTCCTGGAAGAACAGCGTCGCGGCCGCGCCCAGCACCAGGAACGGCACGAGCAGCTCGAACGTGCGAGCGGGCGTGCTGAGCAGCAGGGCGCAGCCGGCCGCCGAGCCGGCGACACAGGCAGGCATCATCGCCGGAATGCGGTACCACCGACCGGCCAGCTCGGCGCGGCCGCCCAGCACACTGGAGACGACGCCGGGGAACACCGCGACCGAGTTGGTGACATTCGCCTGGACCGACGGCAGGCCGGTCGCCATCAGAGCGGGAAAGGTGATCAGCGCGCCGCCACCGGCCAGGGCGTTGATTCCACCGGCGACCACGCCGGCGACAAGCAGCAGGAGTACGTGTCCAACCATGGTTGCCGATATCCCTGGGAATAGTGACGGTCCGGCCGCATACACAAAAGAATTCGGCGACCGCCTCGCCGAAAACGTTAGGACGCGCCTCCCGGGAAGGCCAGTGCGCTCTGGTGAAGCGGCCGTTTACTGCCACGCAATCGCGCGCCGGACCGCACATGCGTGGCGGTTAACGGCCACTTAACGAATACGCATTGGATATATCCGATGGTGGCTGCTTACCGTGGCCGGCATGAATCTCACTGTTCTTGCCGCGTCCGGGCGTACCGGCGCGGAGCTCGTCCGGCAGGCATTGCGACGCGGCCACACCGTCACCGCCATCGCGCGCGATCCGGCACGCATCGCCGTCGCGGACTCCCCTGCCCTGCGCAAGACCGCCGCCGACGTCGAAGATGCCGGGAGCATCGCCGCCGTCATCGACGCCGACTCCGTCGTCCTGTCCGCTCTCGGCACAGATCGAGCCGGCGTCCTCGCCGCGGGCGCCAACGCGGTCATCGCCGCCCGGCCCCGGCGCATCATCTGGCTCGGCGCATACGGCACGGGCAGGTCAGCCGGGGCGGCGGGGAAGGCGGCCGAGAGCCTCGGCGCGATGCTCGGTGATCGCCTGGCCGACAAGGTGCGGGCCGACGATTTCGTGCTTGCCGCTTGCGGCACGGTCTTTCACGCCTGCCTGCTCGGCGAAGGGCCGGAAAGTCCGGACCGGCGCACGGTCGGCCTGGCGGACGCGCCCCCGCTCGACTTCTCCCAGAAGATCTCCCGCGCGACGGTCGCCGCGGCGATGCTCGACGAGGCCGAGACGTCCCGCTTCTACGGCGCCGTCGCCGTGCCGCTCTCCGCCTGAGCGGCGACGACCTCGGTGACCGCGGCCCGTACCCGGCCACGCAGCCACGCGTGGGCCGGGTCGGAGTCGTGCAGCTGGTGCCAGACGCTATTGATCGAGGCCGGCGGGAACGGGGCCGGCAACGGTCGGCTGATCATGGTGAACGCCTCGACGAGGGGGCGGCTGACCAGCGCGGTCGTGGTGACCAGCAGGTCGCTCTGGCTGGCCACGTGCAGGGCCATGGTGCCGGTTGTCACCGCCGCGGTCACCTGACGCCGGAGGCCTTCCGCGGCGAGCACTTCGTCGATCGGCCCGGTGAGGCGGCCCCGCCTCGACACGACCACATGCGGATACGAGGCGTACGCGCGCAGATCGAGGTGCTCCGCGCAGGGATGCCCGGACCGCATCGCCACCACCAGGGGGTCGGAGCCGAGCGTCTCGGAGCGGAACTCCGACAACTCCGGGCGGTCCTGACGGAGTTCGAGATCGACGCGTCCGCGCCGGAGCTCATCCGTGTCGAAGGAGTTCTCGGACAGGATCCGCAGCCGCACGCCGGGAGCCTCCTGCACGTTGCGCAGCAGCGCCGGCGCCAGCGCCGTGGCGAGCCCGTCGTGGCACTGCAGCGTGAAAGTGCGCTCGAGCCGGTCGAGATCGAGCATGCGGTTCGGCACCAGCACGGCTTGTGCCTGGCGGAGCGCCAGGCCGACGTCGTCCCGGATCGCCGTTGCATAAGGAGTCGGAACCATCGTGTTTCCCGCGCGGACCAGGATGTCGTCACCGGTGAGCTTCCGGAGCCGCGCGAGGCTGCGGCTGATCGCGGGCGACGACAGGTGCAGCCGCTCGGCCGCGCCCATCACGCTTCCCTCCTCGAGCAGAGCGTTGAGGACGACCAGCAGGTTCAGATCCAGTTGCACCCGGGTAAATTACCTCTCCGGAATGCGCTGCCGGATGACGGCGACGGATACCACGAGGGCCACCGCGCCGAGGGCGGCCATGGCCACGAACGGCCGGCCGTAGCCGCCGAGGACGGTCAGCACGGCGAGGCCGACCGCACCGCCGATCTGCCGGGTGGCGTTGATGAGGCCTCCGGCCAGCCCCGAGTCGGCCGGCGCCACCCCGCTCGCGGACAGGCCGGTGAGCTGGACGAACGCGATGCCCAGGCCGAGGCCGACGAGCAGGGTCGGCGCGATCAGGTCGAGGAGCAGGTCCGCGTCGGCCGGCGTACGGGAAATCCACAGCAGACCCCCGGCGAGCGCGCCGAACCCGCCGGTCAGCGTGACACGGGCGCCGAAACGCGCGCCGAGCCAGGGCGTGACCCAGGAGCTGACCATGATCATGATGGCCATCGGCAGCTGCGTCAGGCCGGCCTTCAACGGGGAGTAGTGCAGCACCTGCTGCTGATACAGCGGCAGCACGTAGAACAGGCCGATCCAGACCGCGCCGAGCAGCAGCATGGTCAGGTTCGCGCCGGCCACCGCACGGATCCGGGCGACCCGGAGGGGGATCAGCGGATCGGCGGCGCGGGCCTGCCAGGCGACGAACACCGCCAGGAGCACGACGCCGCCGATCAGCGCGACCGTCGGCCCGGCCGCGGGCACGCCACCCACCCCGTACGTGAGCAGCAACAGCCCCGCGGTGAGCGAGACCGTGCCGGGCAGGTCGAGGCGATGCCCGGGCTCGGGCCGGTCCGGCCGGACCGTGAGCGCCGCGCCGACCAGCACCGCGACGCCGAGCGGGACGGTAGCCAGGAAGATGCCGCGCCAGCCGAACGCCTGGGTGAGCACCCCGCCGAGCAGCACCCCCGCCGCGCCGCCGGCCCCGGACACGGCACCCCACACGCCCAGCGCGCGCCCGCGTTCCCGGCCCGGCGGAAAGGTGGCCAGCACGAGGCCGAGCGCCGCCGGGGCGAGCAACGCAGCGCCGATGCCCTGCACGGCCCGCGCGACGATCAGCAGCGCCCCGGAGCCGGCCAGACCCGCGACCGCCACGGCCACGGTGAACAGCGCGAGCCCACCCAGGAAGAGCCGGCGGCGGCCGGCCAGGTCGGCGATCCGGCCGCCGGGCAGCAGCAGCGCGCCGAAGATCAGCACGTACGCATTGACCACCCAGGACAGTCCGGACGCCGACAGGTGCAGGCCGTCGCGCACCTGAGGCAGCGCGATGTTCACGATCGAGGTGCTGAGAACGACGAGGAACTGCGCCGCGGCGAGGAAGGTGAGCGCGGTCCAGGCGCTGCGGCCGGTGCTTTCCCGTACGTCTGTCATCGGGTCAACCGAGGCGGGAGTCGGGGATCCAGGAACCGTGGATGCCGCTGGGCACCCGCCGCGGCAGGGCGACGGACGCCGTCACGGACAGGTCGTGCGCGTCGAGGACGAGCAGTTCGGAGGCGTTCTCGCGCAGGTCGCTGACGATGGTGAGCAGCCAGCCGTCGTCCTCGGCCACGCCGTGCTCGGCCGCCACGAAGACCGCCTCGCCGGGCTGACGGCCGGGACCGGCGGGGCTGACGAAACGTTCGCCGGTCAGGGTGTCGAGTTTGACCAGGGCGTACTCGTGCAGCCCGGCGCCGGGGAAGCCGGCGTGGTAGCTGATCGCGCTGGCGCGGCCCAACCGGTCGTTGTTGATGGTCGGGAAGTCGGTGGACAGGTCGTCGAGCTCGGTGTGCACGGCCGTGCCGCGGGCCGGGTCGAGCACCCAGCGGGTGGCGGTCGCGCCGGTGACCGGGACGTCGGGGCAGCCGGGTGAGCCGACCCACCACTTCCAGGAGGTCTCCCAGCCGGCCCGGTCGTACCGCGGGCCCTCCAGGACGACCGTGCCGTCGGGGCCGTCGTAGGCGTTCGTGGTGTGCAGCACGGCGGCGGGTTCGACCGGAATCCAGGTGACCTCGGTGGAGCCGTCGCGCGCCATCACGCCGATCCGGGGCGGGTAGTCGTCGTGCCATCGGTACGGGATGCCGGAGGTCTCCGCCGGGTCGAAGACGACCGGCAGGTCGAGCCAGACCACCCTGGTCTCGGTGATCGCGAAGTCGTGCATGAGGCTGGGGCCGGCGCCCTCGACCACCTCGCTGCGCACGATGGTCCCGGCGGCGTCCGCCACGAGATAGGTCAGGTACGGCGGGAACGGCGAGTAGCTGAAGAAGTAGAGGTTGCCGTTGACCGGGTCCTGCTTGGGGTGGGCGGTCATCGCCGAGGTGAGCTTGCCGCCGAAGTCGTACGGCCCGACCGTGTCCAGGCCGGGGGTGACCTCGAAGGGCAGGTTCGCCTCCTGCAGGGCCAGCAGCCGTCCACCGTGCTCGATGATGTGCGTGCCGGCGACGCTGGCGGTCAGGTCCACCGATCCGTCCGGGCGCACCAGCGGGGCGCCGTCCAGGGCCGGCGTCCGCACCCACCGGTTCCGGTACCACCGGGCGCGGCCTCCGGCGAGCTCGACGCCGTGCAGCATCCCGCTGCCCCGGAACCAGTGCGCCGGGGTGATGCCGGGCTTCGGGTTGTGGCCGTTGCGCAGGTAGCGGCCGTTCAGCTCGGGCGGCAGGACGCCGCTGATCTTCAGGTCGGTCGCCTCGATCTCGTCGGGCACCGGAAGGTAGTGGTCACTGACGTACGGCAGGTAGCTCAAGGGTCCCCCTCCGTCGCTGTCTGCAACGGAGGCTAGAAGCTGACTTTAGTGGTGTCAAGCCAGCCTTCGCCGCACCGCCGATGTCCGTGGCTACGCTGGGGCGATGAGTGAGGGTCACGCGAACTTCGTGGACGAGCTGTCGGACCGGCTGTCCTGGAGCGCCGACCAGTGCCCGGCCGGCCGGGCGCTGGAGATCGTCGGGACGCGGTCGGCGATGCTGATCATGCGGGAGGCGTACTTCGGCACGACCCGGTTCGACGACTTCACCCAGCGGGTCGGCATCACCGAGGCGATCGCCGCCGCCCGGCTGCGCGAGCTGACGGCGGCCGGCCTGCTGGAACGACAGCCGTACCGGGAGCCGGGCCGGCGGACCCGGTACGAGTACCGGCTGACCCGCATGGGGCGCGACCTGTCGCCGGTGATCCTCGGCCTGTACCGCTGGGGGTCGAAGTACCTGTTCCCGGACGGCCTGCCACCGGTGGAACTGAGCCACTCCGAGTGCGGCGCGCCCGTGAAGATCTCCGTCAGGTGCGCCGAGGGTCATCCCGTACCGCTGGACGAGGTGACCGTCTCCCCCACCAGCGCGATGCGGCAGGCCTGAACCTTAATGCCGGCCTCAGGTTGATCGAGGAGGATGAGCGGAAAGCGCCGAGGGGGAAGGGCGGGCCGACGTGCAGATCATGATCGCGGATGACGAGGCGGCCATCCGTGAGTCGCTGGAGCGGGTGCTCCAGGTCGAGGGTTACGACACCAGCACCGTCGCCAACGGTCTCGCCGTGCTCGACGGGGTCGGTCGCGACGGGCCGGATCTGCTGATCCTCGACGTGATGATGCCCCGCCTCGGCGGGTTGGAGACCTGCCGGCGTTTGCGGGCGGCGGGCCGGGATCTGCCGGTGCTCATGCTGACCGCCCGGGATCAGGTGTCCGACCGGGTCGCCGGGCTGGACGCGGGCGCCGACGACTATCTCCCCAAGCCGTTCGCCACCGAGGAGTTGCTGGCCCGGGTCCGGGCCCTGCTGCGCCGCCGCGTGCCGGGCGACGACGACTCACAGCTCCTGACGTTCGCCGACGTCCGGCTCGATCCCGACAGGTTCGAGGCGTGGCGGGGCGGGCGGTCGCTGCACCTGACCCGGACCGAGTTCTCCCTTTTGCAGGTCCTCGTGCGCAACGCGACCCGGGTGCTGACCCGGGACGCGCTGTTCGAAGCGATCTGGGGTTTCGACATGAGCACCACCGCCAACAACCTTCAGGTGTACGTGAGCTACCTGCGCCGCAAGTTGGAGGCTGACGGTGAGCCGCGACTGATCTACACGCTGCGCGGCCTGGGGTACACGTTGCGGGAGACCCCTCCGTGACCGGGTCCGGGGGCCGGGGGCCGCGCCGGTGGACCCGGTGGTGGCGCCGGCAGTCGTTGCGGACCAGGATGACGGTGATCGCGGCGACGGCCATCGCGGTCAGCGTGTTCGTGTCCTTCCAGGTGGCAAGCGAGCTGATGGACCGCAAGCTACGGGCCACCGCCGCGGATCAGCTGCACGCCGACTCCCGCGTCCTGGCAACGAACGCGGAGCGCGCCGGCCTGGCGCAGGTCCCGCTGCCGCCGTACCCGGGATCCGGCAGGCTGGTGCGGGTCATCCTGCCCGACGGCTCGACCCGGACGCCGGCCGGCCAGCCCGCGCTGCCCCCGGTCAGCGAGGACGCCCGGCGCGTGGCGCAAGGCGCGGCTACCGACCTGCTGGAGTCGACCGACTGGAACGACGGATACCGCGTCTACACGCTGCGGGTCGGCGACGGCGCGGTCCAGGTGGCCGACCTTGCCGACGACAGCCCGATCAACCAGTTCGGGTTCGGCATGCTGCTGATCGGGCTGCTCTGCGTGGCCGGGGGCGCCTTCGTCGGGCGGACCGTGGCGCGGGCCGGGCTGGCCCCGATCGACCGGCTGACCGCCGCCGCGGTCCGCGTCGCGCACACCCGGGACCTCGACGCCGACATCCCGGACGAGGGCGGCGGGGAGATCCGGCGGCTGATCCAGTCGATCAACGACATGCTCGCCGCGCTCCGGGATTCCCGGCGGGCCCAGCGGCTGCTCGCCGAGGACGCCGCCCACGAGCTCAAGACCCCGCTCACCAGCCTGCGCCTCAACGTCGAGCTGCTGATCCGGCTCGATCGGCGGGGCACCCTGGACAGCGCGCTGCCGGCGGAGAGCCGGACCCGGCTGCTCAACGACCTCGGCGCCCAGGTGGCCGAGTTGAGCACCCTCGCCGCCGAGCTGACCGACCTGGCGCGCGGTGACGTCACCGACGAGAGCACCGAGCTGCTCGACCTCGCCGACGTCGTGGTGGCCGGCGTGACCCGCGCGCGTTCCCGTGCGCCCGACATCGAGATCGCGCTCGACGTCACGCCCGTGTGGGTGAGCGGGCGTCCCGCCGCGCTCCAGCGGGCGGTGCTCAACCTCATCGACAACGCCGGCAAGTGGTCCCCCGCGGATCAGCCGGTCCAGGTCCGGCTCCGCACCGAGGGCGCGTCGGCGGTGCTCGAGATCGACGACGCCGGGCCGGGCATCGACGCCGCCGACGTGCCGCGGGTGTTCGACCGGTTCTACCGTGCCGACAGCGCCCGGGCACTGCCGGGATCCGGCCTGGGGTTGTCGATCGTGCAGCGGGTCGTCGACGCGCACGGCGGCCGGGTCACCGTCGCCCGATCCGCACGCGGTGGCGCGCTGCTGCGGGTCGACCTTCCGGCCGCATCCGGGACGGGCCTGAGCCCGTCCCGGATCTCGTCCGTGCGGACGCGCTCACCGTTGTAGCGCGGGCTCCTCCCGGTCGGCCGGCGAGTGCCGCCCGTCCGGCGGCTCCGCCACGGGACGGGGACAGCCTGGGGGTTGCTTCTGCTCGACGCGGCGCGTAGCGGGGTCAAGCGGCCGGACACCCGAACGAGGTGTCGCCGGAGCTCGCGGGGCTGTCGCCGTACGGCTTGCCGTCCACGAAGATGCCGACTGAGGCGTCCGCCGGCACCGGAGCGGCGAAACTGCCACCCACCTCGATCGCTCCGTGCGCCAGCACAGCGCCGTCCTGCCGGAACTCCACCTCGGTCCGATCACCGTCGCGCCGCTGCCCCTCAGCCGCGACGCACACCTCGATCCGCCGCTGCGGCGTGCTGTCGTCGTTCCCGCCGCAGGCTCCCACGCCACCCAGCCCGGCGACGGCCACAAGCGCCACACTGACGATTCCCGGCATCCGCATGCCGATCACTCAACCATCACGCGCGGGCCGGCCCGTCCGGGGGCGCGCCATGAAGTCGCCGACGTTGTGTCGTGGGCGTCAGGACTTGGCGACCACCTCGAAGCTGCCGTGCAGGTCGGCGGTGCAGTCGCCGCCGACCCAGACGTCGAAGGTCGAGGGGTCGAGGGCCCAGTCACGGGCGTACGTGTGCCAGTAGCGCCGCTGCTGGGGGCCGACGGTGAAGGTGACACGCCGGGATTCGCCGGGCGCTACGACGACGCGCTGGAAGCCCTTGAGCTCACGCACCGGCCGCGACGCCGTGCCGTGGCGCTGGTGCAGGTACAGCTGCACGACGTCGGCGGCTTCGCGGTCGCCGGTGTTGGTGACCTCGGCGGTCACGGTGACGGTGCCGTCGAGGTCGACGCCGGGCTGGTCGACGGTGAGGTCGGTGTAGGTGAAGCGGCCGTAGCTGAGCCCGTGCCCGAACGGGAACAGCGGGGTGCTCGCCTCGTCCCAGTAGCGGCGGGCCTGGTTCTCCGGCTCGTGGGACCGGGTGTGCGAGTAGATCATCGGGATCTGCCCGACGGTGCGGGGCCAGGTGAAGGGCAGCTTGCCGGCGGGCGAGACCGTACCGAAGAGCAGGTCGGCGACGGCGGCGCCACCCTGGCTGCCGGGGTACCAGATGTCGAGGATGGCCGGCACGTGCTCGGCCGGCCAGCGCAGGTCGAGCGGGCGGCCGTTCATGACCAGCAGCACGGTGGGGGTGCCGGTGGCCACGACGGCCCGGATCAGCTCGAGCTGGCGGCCGGGCAGCTCGATCGACGATCGGGACGCGGCCTCCCCGATCATGTTCTGCCACTCGCCGGCGACCACCACGGCCACGTCGGCCGCGGCGGCGACCTCGACGGCCCGCGCGAGCTCGGCTTCGGGGTCGAAACCCTCCGGGTCGCTGGGCGTGTTGCCGCCGAACATGTCGAACAGCGACGGGAACGTACGGGACACGACCGGGACGCCCTGCGCGTAGTCGACGCGCACCCGGTCACCGGCGGCGGCGCGGATGCCGTCGAGGACCGTGACGGTCTCGTCCAGGTCGTAGTCGAACACCCAGGGCCCGATCGTGTCGCGGCGCGAGTCGGCGAGCGGGCCCAGCACGGCGATCGAGGTCAGCGTCCCGGCATCCAGCGGGAGCAGGTCGCCCTCGTTGCGCAGCAGCACGGCCGAACGCCGGGCGGCTTCGCGGGCCGCCTCCCGGTGGGCCGGATCGGCCAGCACCTCGCGGGCGCGCTCCTCGTCGACGTACGGATCGTCGAGCAGCCCCTGCCGGGCCTTCGCCTCGAGCACCCGCCGTACCCGCTGGTCCAGCACTTCTTCCGGGACCGTGCCGTCCCGCACCGCGTCGGGCAGGTGGGCGTAGGCCGGGTCGGTCATGGCCATCTCCATGTCGACGCCGGCGGTCACCGCCCGCGCACCGGCCTCGGTCAGATCGGGGGCGAAGCCGTGAGTGACCAGATTGCGTACGGCGTTGGCGTCGCTGACGACGAACCCGTCGAAGCCCCACGTGTCGCGCAGCACCTGCGTGAACAGCCAGTGGCTGGCCGACGCCGGTACGCCGTTGAGGTCCATGTACGCGGTCATCACGTTGCCGGCGCCGGCCTCGACGGCGGCCTGGAACGGCGGGAAGTAGACGTTCCACAGCTCCTCGTCCGACAGGTGGACCTCGTCGTAGTCCCGCCCGCCGAGCGCGGCGCCGTAGCCGCCGAAGTGCTTCGGCCCGGCGATGATGCCGCCCGGGCTCTGGAAGCCGCGCACCTGGGCGGCGGCGACCGCGGCGCCCAGCACCGGGTCCTCGCCCGCGCCCTCCACGATGCGGCCCCAGCGCGGGTCACGGGCGACGTCGACCATGGGGGCGAACGCCCAGTGGATGCCGACCGCGCGGGCCTCACGGGCCGCGACCGCCTGCCCACGCTCGATGATCTCCGGGTCCCAGGACGCGGCCATCGCGATCGGCACCGGGAAGATGGTGCGCAGACCGTGGATGACGTCGAAGCCGAACAGCGCCGGGATGCCGAGCCGGTTGCCCTCGACGGCGAGCCGCTGGAGCCGGTTGATCTCGGCCGGGTCGGTGACGAACAACAGCGACCCGGCCTCCCCGCGGGCCAGCGCCTCCTCGACCGCACGCGGCTGAGCGTCGGGATCGATGCCGAGCGCGGCGTCGGGTTGCGCGCCGGCCGGCAGCTTGAAGTAGAAGTACTGGGTCAGCTGACCGGCCTTCTCGGCCGGCGTCATGCGGCTGAGCAGCTCGTCGACACGAGCGGCAGTGTGCTGGTGGTCCACCGGTTCACTGGTCATGGCGTCTCCAGGATTCGACACTGGGGATGTACCCGGCCATGACGAGGGCATACATCGCTGACCAGGCCGGGCAGGAGCTTGAGCTTGTCGTCGCTCGGGGAACCCGGAATGGCGGCGTAGACCAGCATGTACTGGGCGTGGTCGACGTCCAGCAGCGGGGGCGTACAGCTCCAGCTCGCCCAGCGTGGCGTGCCGGTAGCGCCTGAGGTCGAGGTAGTGGGTGACGTCCACCTCGTGCAGCTGCCAGATCTCGGCGAACTCGGGGCTCGCCTCGAGCAGCGCCGCGACGATCTCGCCGGGCCGGCCGGTGGGTCGGCCGCATATTCGATCCGCAGGTCCGCGGTGAAGACCCGGCCCGCTTGCGGTGGTCCTCGACCGGGAACAGGTCGCGGGCCGCCGGGTCGGTGAACCAGCGGTAGACCAGGTAGCGGGACAGGCCGGTGAATCGGGTGTAGTCACCGATCAGGGCCTTGGCCAGGTCGTTCTGCATCAGCACCTCGCCGAGATTGGTCATCACGAGCGCGGGCGCATCGGTGAGGCCGTCGAGGACGCGCCGCAGGGTGGAGCTGACGCCGTCGTGGTGGTCACGCGGTCGCGTCGCGAAACCGCCGAGCTGGAAGAGGTAGTCGCGCTCGAACGGGCTCAGGTGCAGTGCCCCGGCGAGCGAGGCGAGGAACTGCTCGGACGGCATCGGCCCGCGCTGCTGCTCGATCCGGCTGTAGTAGTCGGCCGAGATGCCGGCCAGCGCGGCCACCTCCTCGCGCCGCAGCCCACCGGTGCGGCGCCGTGGCCCCCGCTGCAGCCCCACCTCCTCCGGCTGCAGCGCCTCGCGGCGCACCCGCAGGAAGCTGGACATCTGTAGCCGGTCCATGACTTCACCCCCTACTCCCCGGTGCCGGCGCCCGGGATGCTCGTGCCAGCCACCACCTTCCGCTGACCTACGGAAGCTGTGGGCCGACGGTGCGCTCGCAGTCGACGGGGACGTCGCCGGCGGTCAGGTAGCAGGTGTCGACGCCGGCGCCGGCCTCGAGACGGTCGGCGGTGTCGGGGTCGTCGTCGTCCGTGCCGTTGAGGACGTCGTCGCCGTCGCCGCCATACAGCTTGTCGGCGCCCTGATTGCCGTCGACGGAGTCGTTGCCGCCGTAGCCGTAGATGGTGTCGTTGCCGAGCGCGCCGGTGAGGTCGTCGTTGCGGGCGGTGCCGCCGATCCAGTCGGCCCCCTTCGAGCCGACCAGGGATTCGATGTCGGCGCCGATCGTGTCGCGCTCGCCGGGCATGCCGTCGTCGCCGGTCACGCCGTCCGCGTCGATGCGCACCCCGGTGCGGTAATTGTAATAGTTGATCCCGTCCGGGCCGGGGCCGCCGATGAACCGGTCCGCATCCGCCTTGACCTGGTCACTGGAGGGCTGGGAGGGGACGAACCCGTCGCCGTCCGGGCCACCGTTGTACGTGTCGTTGCCCGGGCCGGCGAGGAACTCGTCCTTGCCGTTGCCGCCGAGCACGATGTCCGTACCCGGACCGTCCTTGATCGTGTCGTTGCCGTTCCCGCCGGACACCCGGTCGTTGCCGTCGCCCGCGTCGATCTCGTCGTGGTTGTCCATGCCCCAGATGGCGTCGGCGCCGGCGCCGCCCTTGAGGATGTCCGTCCACGGCCCGCCGACGATCTTGTCGTTGCCCGTGCCGCCGTCGGCCGAGATGGGCACGTCGGCCTTGTTGACCACGGTGTCGTTGCCGTCGTACAGATAGGCCCGCACCCACCACACTCTCGCAGCCGAGCATCGGACGGTCGTCGCGTCCACGGCCTTGCACCCCTTGCCGGGCGTGATCGTCGTACGGTCGTCGATCGTCACCGTGTTGCCGGAGCGGCTGAACACCACGCCGTTCACGCGGCCCTTGCCGGCCTGGTACTGCACGATCTTTCCGTCGACCACGGTGGCAAGCCCGTTGGTGGCGGCCTGCGCCGGTGTCGCCACCGCCACGAGGGCGACGAGCCCACCGGCCCCCAGCAGTGCCGTGACAATCTTGCCGATGTGCCGCATCTGATCTCCCCGTGGTCGCTCGGAGCAGGGATCATAACCGCTCGTGCGCATCGCGACGGTCGATGCCCAGGGCGGGGACCGGTACGACGAGCCGGTCGAGTAGCTGCCCAGCCGGCGACTCGGACCGGCTCCCGCGCCGAGCCGAATCCACCGGGACTCGCACTGATGATGTCCAACACCTACCAACAGCACCGATGCATGCTCAAGCAATGAACGCGCGCACCGTCATGGCTCAGTCTGTATACGGAGGCGAATTGACCCTTAGTTCTGACGCTCGCAGTTTTCCCGAGTGTTCATGCGGTCACTCCAAGAGGAGCGCACAGTAGGTGCCACCTGATGCAAGTGGTCCAGAGCGGTGACCATTTCGCTCGCTCGATCACCTACTACTGGAAGCAATTCCGAAAGCAGAGATGAAGGAACGCAATCTGCGCCGTCAGGTGGCGATCCCACTGACGGAAACCGTGCAATTACTTACACCCGCACTGACGTACAATTTCTTCCCGCCCGTGTCAGCGTCGAACTTAAGCACTTCACCAGGAAGACCGATTTTAAATTTCAACGGATTGCCCGTGCTACTGTCACGGACAGTGACATCGCATTGGTCTTCAACCGGCGTCGCGACGACGTGGATCTTGCCGACGACCTTGATTTCTAGTGAGTCGGATGCGGATCTGATGATGCGAGCCGGCAACGAGGCCACACTTGCGCCTGGAACGACGCGCGCCTTGCAGTCAAACTGCTTGGAGACCTGGTATCGGAAGAGGCCCGTCTGGCGAACTTGCAACCAGTGCGTTGTTGACTTTTCGCTCCGGCTGTAAACGCTGCCCACTTCTTCGTTGTTGTCATTCAGCAGATATACCGAACAAGACGATCCCGTAACTTGTAGGCGCCACGGGGCCGAGGCCATGTAAAGCACCGATGGTTCATGCAAGTAAGCGGTTTCACCGCTCGATACCCCTGTGGCTGAAATGCCGTCATTGGCTGACGAAGGCGCGGCTCTGCCGGATTGATCACGGGACGGCAAGTTGACGGGAACGTCGCCTGACTTAGTGGCATTGCCGCGATCGAACTGTTTATTCGCGATGAGAATCACGGTGACGATGAGCACAGCGACGCCCAGGGCAGCAACCGCAAAACGGGCAGCGTTGCGCCGGATCCATTCGCGAGTCGGCCTTGGTTCTTGGTGTGGCATGGCAGACGTCTCGCCAGCAACAGCACGGCTCATCTCCTCAACCAGCAGCTCATCTTGATGGACTCGGCGCTCGGCCTGGTGGAGTTCCTCGGCGAGAGTGCCAGCCTGCTGCTCGACGTCGGCCAAAGCGTTATCTGAAGATACTGTACGTCGCTGCCTCGTCGCGTCTAGGAGCATGCGCAGCTCAGCGAGTTGCTCGGCGAGTTGCCGCCGCTCCAATCGAGCGTCTTCCAATTCCTTCTCTTTAGCGGCGAGACTCGACTCGAGGTTGATACGGTCGGGACCAGTCACCCGCGCCACCGTCGATACGTTCCGAGCGAAGGGAAACTCGTCCGCGGTATCAGAGGCTCGGCGAGTGGGGGCGGGCTTGCCGTCAGATACCAGACGTGCATGCACTTCCAGGTAGATCGGGTTGAGACGCAGCGTAGAAGGCTCACTGGCAATACCTTCTCCCACCACCTCGGTAAAATACTTGGTGAAATAGGTCATGGGGTGACCGCCGCTAGAATCCTCCGGCTCGAACCAAGCGGTACGTAAGTGAGCAGTCCTGAGCCACCTTCGCGCATTACGCCCGTCGCTGTAATCGTTGAGCTACGGCACCGAGCCGTGGGGCCACGGTCAGGTGCCGTTCGATAACACCGCTTGCGGTCCGATCGAACGGCTCCTGCTACGGCTGCATGGATGAGTCGGTCGGCTGCGCCTGCTGACTCAAGTGATGCCATCAGCCTCCTCAGCGGAGGCGCCGGCGCGGTACGCCGTTCATCGCGCAGCTGTTGCCGGGCGGGGCAGGGAGTGTGGACGGGTACGCCGTATGATATGGCGATCGCCGGGTACATCACCGCAGTTACGCGGCGCAGACTGGTTGAAGAATCCGCATGTGTGGGCAATCTCAACACGGTTTCTGGCACTGGAGCCGGCAGGATCGGCGGGATGACGAACTCTGCCGCCACCAGCACGGATAGCACCTTGACCGACAGGTCGACCTGCCGGTAGCCGAGCACCGCGATGATGGCCATGGCGATGAAGGTGATCAGCCACCATGGGAGATCCGAGCCGAACTGGTCGGCGAGAAACCGGCGGCCGCCGAGCCGAACAGTCCGTAGAGGCCGATCTGCTTGGCGTTGTAGCCGTTGGCGACCAAGCCGTGGCAGTGGCAGTTCGGCGGCCGCCACGACGGGCGCCGCGTCCAGGTCAATGCGCTCACCCGGCGAGCGGCCGCCGGTGTCCTGGACGCTCAGCACCGGAACGCGAGTAGACGCAGACGCAGCATCGACTACCGGATCGACACGGTGAAGCCTGCACAGCGTCCCATCCTCGCGTAGTCGTTGCGCCACGGTGGGTGGCGATCGGCCTTTCCGCTGGCGAGCTCGACGACGAGTTGCGCAATGCCCTCCGCTGGACGAGCCCACACTGCCGGAGGACGTCGCGGAGGTGATCGCCTTTCTGGCGTCGGGTCGTTCCCGGCGCAGCACGGGGCGCGACCGTGGACATCGCCGGCACCGACTACGTGCGGTGACTCAGTGTGGGGCCGTTCCCGTTTCTCTCAAGGAGCACTATGGCGCACGACGAGCAGTCGTCCGGAGCGGCCGAGCTGATGAACGCGTACACGCGGCTGAGCAGCGTGCGCAGGTAATTCTGCTCGCGGATCAGGTCGTCGCGGGCATCGCAGAAGAACACCGACATCTGGCCGGCGTCGAGCGCGTTCTCGGCGCCGATGAGCAGCGGGATGCTGAACCAGCCGAGTCATGGGAGAGACCCCTGCCTGTTCAGCCTCGCGAGGCCGCGAGCGGCGAACGCTCGCACCTGGTCGTCCGGGTCGGCGAGCAACCCACGAAGGGTGGGTTCGGCCACCGGGTCACCCAGCCCGCCCAGGTACCAGCCGAGAACCATCCGAACATGCGCAACCGGATCGTCAGCCCGCGGCAGCAACACGTCGAGCGCCCCGGGTCCCGCCCGGAAAGCCACCATGCCCGCAGCCCGGGAGCGGATCAACGGGTCGGCGTCGTCGAGCAACCTCCGAGCCACAGCGTCGACCCGGTCGACGTCGGGTTGGTTCATGAGGCCTTCCAACGCCGTAGCCCGCAGCCGGGGATCGGCCAGGGCCGCCGCGAGAACATCGAAATCACGCGGATCTGCGAGCAAGCCGACCAACCACAGCCGCACTCCCCCGTCATCGGCAAAGGACAAGACCGCGGAGCGGCTACCGTCCGGGTCTTCTGCTACGAGCGCTTCGATGTCATCCATGAGCGGCGACACATCTTCACCCGGACCCGCCGCGGCGAGCGCACGCAACAGCTCGTCGAGGGTCACCGACATGGCCCAAGCGTACTGATCATCGGTCCTACCGGCGGGCGCGGCGATACGCGCCCGCTCACTCGCCGGTCCGAACGCTTCCGCGTTACGGGCCACGTTTGTCCCGGCTTCTCATCCGCGGTCGCGGGATGCCGATAGGCGCTTGCGAATCAGGAGGCCAGAGAATGCAGTTCCGCGTCACCGAGGCATGGCTGTGGTCGGCGACCGCGGCCGCTCTGCTGTGGCTGGTGGTGCAGGCGCTCGTTCCCGGCACCCTCACGTGGTTCGGCTGGCTCCCCGGCGGTGTCGCGCTGGCGGTCGGGGCCGGGGCGGCCTGGCGCACCGCGAAGTCCGCGGGCCTGGCCCCGGCGGGCGCGCGGTTCTGGCGGCACATCGCGGTGGCCACGGCCCTGGTGACCCCCGGCGCCTGCCTGCTCAACGGCATCAACACCCATCTCGTACGGGCGGCCGTCCCGCTGATCGTCGCGGCCGTCGTCCCGATCGGGATCGGCCTGCTGGTGATGATCTGGGCGGCCCTGCGGCTGCCGGCCGCACGCCGCGGCCAGAGCGAGACCCTGCGGCTCGGTCTCGACGCGGCGACTGTCATGGCCGTGGCGGCCACCGTGTTGTGGGAGTTCCAGATCCGACCGATGATCGGCTCGGACCCCCAGCTGCGTACCATCCTCGTCCCCCTGGTGCTCTGTGTGATCTGCCTCGTCGCCGTGCTGGCCGTGGTCAAGCTGGTGATCGCCGGCACGGACGCCGTCGCCCGCCCGTCCTTGCAGGCGTTGGGGTTGCTCGTGCTGGTCGGCGCGTTGAGCTCGGCGGTCACGCGTCTGCTGGAGGGCGACGCCCGATGGCTCGGCGTCGGTCCCCTGATCAGCACGGTCGAGGGCGTCCTGGTGGGATGGGCGGCCCTGCAACCGCAGGCTGCCACCGGCGCGTTGCGAGAGACTTCCGGCCGGCGGTTCAACCTGCTGCCGTACGCCGCGGTGGCGGCCATCGACGCGCTGCTGCTGACCACCGCGACGACCGGGCGGTACAGCATCCCGGTGGTGGTCGCCTCGGTCGTGGTGACCACGCTGGTGGTGGGGCGCCAAGTGCTGGCGTTCCGGGACAAGCCGCGGCTGATCGCCACGCTGCACGAGCACCGCAGCCTGCTGCAACATCAGGCGACCCACGACCCGCTCACCGGCCTGGCGAACCGATCCCTCTACTACGAGCGTGTGTCCGCCGCGTGCGCCACCGTGTCCGCCGAGCGGCCCCCGTCGGTCCTGTTGATCGACCTTGACGGGTTCAAGGGCGTCAACGACCGGCTGGGACACGCAGCGGGTGACGCGCTGCTCATCGAAGTGGGCCGCCGCCTCGAGCGCGCGGTCGGCGAAGCCGGCACGGTCGCGCGGCTGGGCGGTGACGAGTTCGCTGTTCTGCTGCCGAGTGCAGCGGGCACCGAAGCCACCGACCTCGCCGAACAGATCGTGGAGGGCGCGGAGACCCAGATCTGGCTCGCCACCGTCCTGGAACGGCGCTGAGCGCGGGCCGGCGGGCGACCGGGTGCTCGGCGCCCGCCGGCCGCGTCGTCACACGGTGGTGGCCTGCTGCCGGGCCAGCTGGTCCCGCAGCCAGTGGTAGCTGGCCCGCGGTGTGCGGTTCCCGGTCCGATAGTCCACATGGGCCAGGCCGAAGCGTGGACCGTACCCCCGGGCCCACTCGAAGTTGTCGATGAGCGACCAGTAGAAGTAGCCGCGCAGGTCCACGCCAGCCTCGGCAGCGGCAGCCACGTGCGTGGCGATGAATCGGATGCGGTCCGGATCCGCGCCGGGATCCTCGCGTACCTCGGCGACACCGTTCTCGGTGACGTAGATCGGGGGCAGGCCCGGGAAGCGGCCGGCGAGATCGGTCAGCGTGTCGGTCAGGCCCCGCGGCTCGATCGGCCAGCCCAGGTCGGTGACCGGCACCCCCTCGCGCGGCACGGACCGTACGCCGATGTCGCAGGCCGTGCGCAGCGCCGGATCAGCCTGCTCGTACGGCGCGGCGGCGGCATGGATCCGGTAGTAGTAGTTCACGCCGAGGAAGTCCAGCGGGGCGCCGATGAGCTCGAGATCGCCGGCACGGCGGAACGACAGGTCGCTCACCCCGGCGTACAGCCGGTCGAACCCGTCCGGGTAGGCGCCACCCAGCACCGGATCGGTGAACTGCCGGTTGACCATCAGGTCCATCCGCCGCGCGGCTTCCCGATCCGCCTCGGTGTCCCTCGCCGGCACGGCCGGGGACAGGTTGAGCGTGATGCCCACCCGGGCGCCCGGGCAGGCGGCCCGGACCGCCGCGACCGCCAGGCCGTGCCCGACCAGCAGGTGGTGGGCGGCCGCGAGCGCGCCGTGGCCCTCGGTGGCGCCCGGCGCGTGCCGGCCCTCGGCATAGCCGACGATCGACGAGCAGTACGGCTCGTTCAGCGTGATCCAGTCGCCCACCCGGTCGCCGAGCCGCCCGGCGACCACGGAGGCGTACTCGGCGAAGCGCTCCGCCGTGTCCCGCACACGCCAGCCGCCCCGGTCCTCGAGCGCTTGCGGCAGATCCCAGTGGTAGAGCGTGACGAACGGCCGGATGCCGCGTTCGCACAGGGCGTCGACGAGGCGGTCGTAGTAGTCCAGGCCCGGCTTGTTCACCTCGGCGTCGCCGGACGGCACGATCCGCGGCCAGGCGACCGAGAACCGGTAGGCGTCCGCGCCGAGGCCGTCGAGCAGGTCCACGTCGTCGCGCCAGCGGTGGTAGCTGTCGCAGGCATGAGCCCCGGAGCTCCCGTCGGCGACGGCGCCCGGGCGCCGGCTGAACGTGTCCCAGATGGAGTCGGCTCGGCCGTCCTCGGCCACCGCCCCCTCGATCTGGTACGCCGCCGTGGCGGCGCCCCAGAGAAACCCGGCCGGCATCCGCGGCAGTTCCGAGTCCGTCATCCTTTGATCGCTCCTTGCATGATGCCGCCGACGATCTGCCGGCCGAGCACCATGAAGATCACCAGGATCGGCAGGGTGGCCAGCAGCGTGCCGGTCAGGGTGAGGGTGTAGTCGGTGGTGTAGCCGCTGGCCAGCGAGGAGAGCGCGACCTGGACCGTGGCGTTGTCCTGCAGCACGACCAGCGGCCAGAAGAAGTCGTTCCACGCCTGCATGAAGGTGAACAGGCCGAGCACCGCCGCCGCGGGGCGCGCGGCCGGCAGCACGACGTGCCAGAAGAGGCCGAACGTGCCGCAGCCGTCGATCCGCCCGGCCTCCAGCAGCTCGTCGGGCACCGCCCGCCCCAGGTACTGCGTCATGAAGAAGACGCCGAACGCGGTGACCAGGCCGGGAACGATCACGGCGGCGAGCCGGTCGGTCCAGCCGAACTCGGCCATCAGCAGGTAGAGCGGGATGATGCCGAGCTGCTGCGGCACCACCGACGTGCCGATGGCGACGACGAGCAGCACCTTGCGGCCGCGGAAGCGCAGCTTGGCGAACGCGAATCCGGCCAGCGTCGAGAAGAAGACCACGGAGAGCG
This sequence comes from Actinoplanes sp. URMC 104, assembly GCF_051386375.1. Lineage (NCBI taxonomy): Bacteria > Bacillati > Actinomycetota > Actinomycetes > Micromonosporales > Micromonosporaceae > Actinoplanes > Actinoplanes sp. URMC 104. Next base: position 1,724,224 of record NZ_JBPQTO010000011.1, read on the forward strand.
TCACCGAGCCGCTGACGATGAACGAGTTGAGCAGCGCCTCGGCGAAGTCGGTGGAGTCGAAGACCCGCGCGATGTTGTCGAACAGGTGCCCGCCCGGGATCAGGACCGGCGGCACCTTGGCGACGGCATCGCTGGTCTGCGACGACACGACCAGCGACCAGTAGAGCGGGAAGACCGATCCGGCCACGACGGCGAGCAGGGCGGCGTAGGTCCAGACCGAGGCCCGGCGCGGATAGCCGAAACTGCGGCGGCGTGCCCGGCCGTGCGGCGCCGGTGTCTCGGCGCGGGTGGACGGTGGGTCGGCGAGAACGGTCACGACTACTCCTCGTCGTTGGCGATGCGCCGGGTGATCAGGTAGTTGGCGATCGCGAAGACCGCGATGACGAGGCAGAGCGTCCAGGCGATCGCGGAGGCGTAGCCGAACCGGAACTCACGGAAGCCCTGCTCGTACATGAACAGCGCGGCCGTCTGGAACTGCCGGTCGGAGCCGCCCGTGGGCGTCGAGCTGCCGGCGAACAGCAGCGGCTCGGCGATGATCTGCAGGCCGCCGATCGTCGAGATCACCGCGGTGAAGATGATCGTCGGACGCAGCATCGGCACCGTGATCTTCCAGAACTGCTGCGCCGACGACGCGCCGTCAAGCTCCGCGGCCTCGTACAGGTCATGGGGAACAGCCTGCATGGAGGCGAGGTAGATGAGCGCGTTGTAGCCGGTCCAGCGCCAGGCCACGATGATCGAGATGGCCAGGTGGGAGCTCCACGTGTCGGCCTGCCAGTCGACCGGGCCGATGCCGACGACGCCGAGCAGCCAGTTCACCATGCCGAAGTCGCGGCCGAACAGCTGGGTGAAGACGATCGTCACCGCGACGATGGACGTGATGTTCGGCAGCAGCACGCCCATGCGCAGGCTGGTGCGGGCCCGCAGCTTGTGGTTGAGCAGATGCGCGATCCAGAGCGCGGCGAGCAGCTGCGGCACCGTGGACAGCACCCAGATGCTCAGCGTGTTGCCGAGCGCGTTCCAGAAGTACGGATCCTGCAGCAGCTCGCGGTAGTTCGCCAGGCCGACCCATTCATGCTCGCCGGCGTCGAGAAGGTTCCAGTCGTTGAACGAGACGTATCCGGTGTAGATCAGCGGGAAGAGCCCGAACGCGCCGAAGAGCAGGAAGAACGGCAGTACGTACAGGTAGGGCGAGCCCTTGGTGTCGAGCCGGTTCAGTCTCGCCCGGCGGGCGGTCAGCGCAGGGATGGCCATGGTCGATCCTTTTCTCGCCGGGGCGGCCGGCGATCCTCGAGGACCGCCGGCCGTGCGGATGGGCTACTTGGCGAGGCGCTCGACGTCGCTGACCGTCTGCTGCCAGGACTCGTCGGAGCTCTGCTTGCCCTGCTCGATGCGCACCAGGCCGTCGCGGATGGTGGTCTGGATGTCACCGGTGCGCGGGCCCTGGTACTGCGGCTTCAACTCCTTCGCGGCCGTCGTGAAGATCTTGCCGACCGGCGCGTCGTTGAAGAACGGGTCCTTGTACTGCGCGATCTCCGGCTTGTCGTACAGCGCCGGGATGGAGGGCAGCAGCCCCTTCGAGGTGAACACCTTGGCCTGCTGCTCGGGCGCGGTGAGCCAGGCGGCGAGCTTCTTCGCCTCCTCGACGTGCTTGCCCTGCTTGGGCACGGTCAGGTACGAGCCGCCCCAGTTGCCGCCGCCGCCGGGCACGGCCGCCACGTCCCACTTGCCGGCCGCGTTCTTGGACTGGTCCTTGATCTTGGCCATCATCCAGGCGGGGCAGGCGATGGTCGCGAACTGGCCCTTGGCGAAGCCGTTGTTCCACTCCGGGGAGCTCTCGATCAGCTTGGCGGACAGGTCGCTCTGCACCGCCCGGACGACCAGGTCCCAGGCCTTGCGCACCTCGGGGTTGCTGCCGACGACGACGGTGTTGTCCTCGCTGTAGAAGCCCACCGGCGCCTGCCCGATGACGGCGTTGTACAGCGCGCCCGCGCCGTCGAAGAACGCGGTGCCGGCCGGCGCCTTCTCGGTGTACTTCTTCCCCTGCTCGATGTACTTGTCCCAGCCGCTCGCCCACGACGCGGAGACCTCATCGCGGTCGGTGGGCAGGCCGGCCTTTCCGAACAGGTCACGCCGGTAACAGATGGCCAGGCCGCCGACGTCGGTGCCGTACCCGATCTGCTGGCCGTCCTTGGTCAGCGACGCCTGCCACTTCCATGGCAGGTACTCCGACTGGCGCTCGGTGCCGAGGTCGGTGAACTGCTTGCCGGCCTCGCGCATCTGCGCGATGAAGCCGGTGTCGACAGCCTCGATGTCGCCGGCGCCCGAATTGGTGGCGAGGTGCGTGGCGAGGTTGCGGTGGTGATCGTTGTAGGCGGCCGTGCTCTGTTTGATCTTGACGTTGGGGTTCGCGTTCTCGTACTCCTTGTACAGCTCCTCGTAGCCGAAGTTGCCGAACAGGTTGACGTTGAGCGTGACGTTGCCACCGTCACCGGCGCCGCCTTCATCGCCGCCGGAGCCGCAGGCCGTCAGCATCACCGCGGCGGCCGCCGCCGCGGTCAGGGCCCGCACGGATCGAGACAAGAGCATGACAATTCTCCCCTTTTCATCTGATGTAATCGGTTACATGAAACCGGTTACATGCTGCAGAGCTGGAGTTTCGAACGAGCTGAGTCGATAGAGAGGCCGGCGTGGATGCGGCCGGAGAATCGCTTCGAGGGGGTGGGTGTCGCCCCTTGAGCCAAGAGTCTGCATCGATCGGTGCCGCTTCCGTCAAGTCACGAAACGGTAACGCGATCCACTGTGTTGACTCGCGCGACGCCCGGCTGTTACGTTTTTGAAACCGGTTACATTAGGGTGTTCGCCGTGTCCAGCATCAGAGAATTGGCGCGTCGGTGCGGCGTCTCCGTCGCCACCGTGTCGCGCGTCTTCAACTCTCCGGAGGTGGTCAGCCAGCAGACGCGCCAGCTCGTTCTCGGCATGGCCGTCGAGATCGGGTACCTGCCGAACGAGTCGGCCCGCACCCTCGCGACCAAGAAGTCCAACATGGTGGGCCTCGTCTGGGACACCGACCATCGCCGCCCGGGCTGGCGGCATCCGTTCCTGCAGGACATCCTGGTCGCGCTGAAGAGCGCGCTCAGCGCGCACGGCCTGCACCTGCTCATGCTCGCTCCCGACCCGGGCGCCGGCCCGGCCGACCCGCGGCGTTTCCTGCGCGCCGTCCAGCGCCACAACGTCGACGGCGTGGTCATCATCGACAACGGCAGCCGGGACCCCGCGGTGCTGGCCCTGGTCGACGCCGAGGTGCCCTGTGTCGCCCTCGACCTGCGCTTCACCGGGCCGACCTGCACCTACATCACGTCCGACAACGCTGGGGGCGGCCGGCTGGCCGCGGCACACCTGATCGAACGCGGTCACCGGCACATCGCCACCATCACCGGCCCGGCCGGTAACTGGCCGGCCGCACAACGCCTGGCCGGCTTCCGGGAGGCGCTCGCCGAGGCAGGGATTGCCCTGGCCGAGGACGACGTCGTGGCCGGCGACTTCTATCTGGACAGCGGGCACGCCGCCATGACGCGGCTGCTGGCCCGCGACCCCCGCCCGACCGCCGTGTTCGCCGCCGGCGACGAGATGGCGGTCGGCGCGATCAAGGCGATCCGCGAGGCCGGCCTGCGCGTCCCCGACGACGTCGCCGTCATCGGCTTCGACGACATCGAGGTGGCGGCGCTGATCCCGCCCGGCCTGACCACCGTCACGCAGGACAAGACCGGCTTCGGCACAGCGGCCGCGGAGTCCCTCTTGGCCATGCTCACCGGCACGGCGACCCCACCGGAACCGACGACGCTGCCCACCACGCTGATCCTGCGCGGCTCGACCTGAGCGCTCGGCTCGCTCGGTGTTGCGTGGTCGTCCTGCGAGCGGCCTGATCATCCGGGAACAGCCGGCGGGCTTCGAGTTGCGCCTGCGCCGCGACCGGGCGGCGCGACGCCCGCGCGCCGGCACGGATGCCGGCGACGAGGCGTCACGCCGCCTGGTCGACACGGTGGACGAGGGCAGAGTGGCCCTCTACCTGCTGGGGCTCGACGAGGACCCGCGGCCGGTGACGGTCGCGAGCAGCAGCGGCCAGCCGAACAGCAGGGCCAGGTAGGGACGCTGCACGAGCCCGTTGTAGTCGCCGAAGCCGACCGTCACGGTCGCCACGGTCAGGATCAGCGACCCGTACGCCACGACCCGCGCCGGGACCTTGAGGTACTCGAGGCCAGGGGTTCGGCGCACGGCGCGCACCAGGACGAACATCGCGATCACCAGCAGCAGGAACAGCCCCAGCGAGACGTACTGATGGATCCAGAAGCCGGTCGACGCGAGCGCCGCCTCGTCGTAGTCGACGCAGGTCGGCAGGACGGCGTTGCAGTCCTGCCGGGCCACCCCGGCCACCGCCATCGACCCGGCCGCGAGCAGCACCAGGCCGGTCGCGATCCGCCCCGACAGCGTGGCGCCGAAGCGCCGGGCCAGCGCGAGGCCGGTGCCGGTTAGTCCGATCGCCGCGGCGAGAAACCCGAAGATCATCAAACCGGCGTACGGGGCGTCGTGGGCGGCCAGGGCACTGATCGGGTCTCGGGTGGTGCGGTAGCCGGGGGTCAGGGCCGCGGCGACGACCGACGCGGCGAAGAAGGTGGCGAGGCCGGCGATGCCGACGCGGGCCGGGATCGACCGGAATCGCGTACGGGCCGGGGTCTCGAGCTGGGTGGACATCGTGGTCCTTCCGTGGAGGTTGCTGTCTGCCTCCACAGACTTCCGCCACGGCGCCCCCGGCAGCAGTGTGCCGGCACGAGAACGACGGTGGTGCAGGCACCACTATCCGGCCAGGTGCAGCAGCACCGCCTTCACCCGCTTGTGCACCTCGGCCTCCTCGGCCAGCCCCAGCTTGGCGAAGATGCCGTTGATGTGCTTCTCCACCGCGCGCACGGTCAGGAACAGCGCCGCCGCGATGGCCCGGTTGTCCTTCCCGGTCGCCATCAACGCCAGCACGTCACGCTCGCGAGCGGTCAGCGCGGCCAGCGGCGAGCGGCCCGCACTGCCGCGCACCAGCGCGTCGACCACCTTGGGATCGACCACCGAGCCACCGGCGGCCACCGCGAGCACCGCGCCGACGAGCTGCTGCGCGTCCGACATGCGCTCCTTGAGCAGGTACGCCCGCCCGGGTGAGCCGTCGGCCAGCACGGCCAGCGCGAACTCCGGATCGTCGTACTGGCTGAGAATCACCACGCCGGTGCCGGGCCGCTCGCGGCGCAGCCGGGTGGCCAGGCGGACCCCCTCGTCGGTCATCGACGGCGGCATCCGGATGTCGGTGAGCACCACGTCCGGCTCGTGCCGCTCGACCGCGACGAGCACCTCGGGCAGGTCGGCGCAGGCCGCCACGACGCTCACCTCGGGGTGGGCCTCGAGCAGGCTCTGCAGACCGGCCCGGACCAGCAGGCTGTCCTCGGCGATCACCACGCGCACGCTCACCGCACGACAATAGATCGTGGTGCGTGCACCACTGCGTCGCCGCCGCACCGACCGGCACACTGCAAGCCATGAGTACGCGAGCCCGTCTCAGCGCCTGCGGCGCCGCGCTGCTGACCGTGGCCGCGGTCACCGGCGCGGTCCTCGACATCCGGATCGGCGCCCACCTGTTCGTGCTGACCTCGCTGGCCACCGGCCTCAGCTTCGGCCTCACCGGCGCGCTGCTCACCGCGCTGCGCCCGGCCAACATCCTGGGCCCGCTGCTGCTCACGGCGGGCGGCGCGGTCACCCTGGAGTTCGGGCTGCGGGCGTACGCGGTGGACGGTCCCACCCTGCTCGGCGTGCTCGGCCTGGCCCTCGATCCGCTGTTCTTCCCGGTGCCTGTCGCGCTGCTCCTGCTGCTGTTCCCGGACGGCCGGCTGCCCTCGCGTCGGTGGCGCCCAGCCGTCGCCGCCGGGCTGCTGCTGATCACCGCCGCGGTCGTGCTCAACCTGATCCGCCCCGGCCCGGTCACCGACGAGTCGTACGGCCGTGAGCTGCCGTGGCGCGGCCTTCTGCCGGTAGCCGCCGCGGACCGGGTGGCCGGCCTGCTGGAGATCATCACCTCCCTCGGCCTGCTGCTCCTGCTCGCCGCGGTGGTCGAGCTCGTCGTCCGGCTGGCCCGGGCCCGCGGCGAGGAGCGCCGCCGGCTGGTGCCGGTGGCGTTGGCCGGTGCGCTCGCCGCGATCTTCCTCATCGTGCAGGTGCTGCCCGGGCTGCACGGCGTGGGTGTGGCCGGCTTCGTGGCCGCGGTGGCGGTCGCGCTGCCCGCCGCCCTGATCGTCGGCGCCCTGCGCTACCGGGTGTGGGATCTGGACCAGGTGCTGGTCACGGCCATCGTGTACGCCGCGCTGACCGTGCTGATCACATCGGTGTACGTCGGCGTGGTGGTCGGTTCGGCCCGGCTGGCCGGCTCGGCGACGACGGCGCCCGCGCTGCTGCCGACGGTCGTGGTCACGGCGCTGGTCGCGGTGCTGTTCGCGCCGGTCAAGGAGCGCATCGGCCGAGCGGCGCGGCGGTTGGTGCTGGGCGTGCGAGCCACCCCGTACGAGGTGCTGGCCGCCCTGCCGCAGCAGCTCGCCGAGGCGCCGGCGGTCGACGACGTGCTGCCGCGGACCGCGCGCACGCTGGCCTCCGGCCTCGGCGTCCCGGCCGCCCGGGTACGCGCCTTCACCGGGACGGACGCGGCCGCCGAGGTGTGGTTCCCGGCCGCGCCGGACGAGCCCGACGACCTGGTGGAGATCCCGGTGCGGCACCTGGGCGAGCTGGTCGGCGACGTGGCCGTACGGCCGTCGCCGGACCGGCCGCTGTCGGCCGGCGACCGGCGGTTGCTGGCCGACCTGGCCACCCAGGCCGGACCCGCGCTGCGCGGGGTGATCCTGGCCGGCCGGCTGGCCGCCCGCCTCGACGAGCTCGACGCCAGCCGGCGCCGCATCGTCACCGCCGAGGCGCGCGGGCGACGCCGCCTCGAACGCGACATCCACGACGGGGTCCAGCAGCACATGACCGCACTGGCGGTCAGCCTGAACGCGGCGAGAGACGACCCGGCCGCGCTCCAGCGAGCCCGCGACGACCTCGACCGCTGCCTGCAGGACCTGCGCGACCTGGCCCGCGGCATCTACCCGCCGGTCCTGGCCGCCCGCGGGCTGGCCGCGGCGCTGCGGGCCCGCGCGCGGACCGCGCCGGCGACCGTGCGCGTCGACGCCGACCCGGGCGCAGCCGGCCTACGGCTGGAGGAGAACACCGAACTGGCGGTCTACTTCACGATCCTCGAGGCGATGCAGAACGCGGTCAAACACGCGGCCGGCGCGACCATCACCGTGCGGCTCACCGCGACCGGCGGGCGGCTGGACTTCCTGGTCGAGGACGACGGGCCGGGCTTCGACCCGGCGGCAGCCGGCGACGGCACGGGCCTGGTCGGGATGGCCGACCGGCTGAACGCGGTGGGCGGCGTCCTCCGCATCGACGCCGCGCCGGGCGCCGGCACCCGCATCGCGGGCACCCTGCGGCTCGGACAGGGCGGGTGAGCCGGACCGTGAGACCGTACGCGTCGATCAAAGGGGCACAGTTGATCCGGTTATTCGGCCGCGGCAACAGGCGTACGGTGGACGCGCTCCACAGCAGGACCGGTCCCCCTGCAGGTTGACAGGTGTAGCGTCCAAACGAGTCACTTCCCCGTCCATCGGAGTGCCGGATGTCCGCGAGCCTGCTGACCACCATGGTCGAGCGCCTCGACGCCGCTCCCGGGGCGCCCCTCTACACGTTTCTCGATCGCCACGGGCGGGAGATCGACGCGGCGGACCGCCAGGAGATCGTGCGGCGGGCGGCCGGCACGGCCGACTTGCTGCAGGAGGCCGGGGTCGCGCCCGGCGACCGCGTGCTGCTCATCTTCCCGCCCGACGGTCTGGAGTTCGTCGCGAGCTTCTTCGGGTGCATGCTCCTCGGCGCTATCGCGGTCCCGGTGGCCAGCCCCGACCCGCGGCATCTCGATCGGGAGCTGCCGAAGCTCCGGCACATCGCCGAGGACAGCGGCGCCCGCGTCGCCCTCACCCATGCGAGGTACCGCGCGCTCGCCACGCTGGCGTCGGTACGCGACGGCGTGGCGGGCCGCTGGCGCGGCCGCGAGAGGTCGAGCTGGCCCGACCTCGCCTGGCTGCTGTCCCATCGCGTCCAACGCGCCGATCCGGAGGCGGCCGCTGCCCGGCTGGCCCGCGCGGCCGCCCGGTTCGGCCCGGACGACGTCGTGTACCTGCAGTACACCTCCGGCTCGACGTCGGCGCCCAGGGGCGTCGTCGTGCGGCACCGGAACCTCACGCACAATCTTCAGCTGATCGCGCGCAACACCCGGGTCGACAGCGAGTCGGTGCTCGTCGGCTGGGTGCCGTTGTTCCACGACATGGGGCTGGCCGGCGGGATCCTCAACGCGATGTACACGGGGGCGCGCTGTATCGCCTTCTCCTCGACGACCTTCCTGGCCGCCCCGCGTCTCTGGCTCGAGGCGATCGATCGCTACCGCGGCACGCACATCGCCGGGCCGAACTTCGGCTACGACTACGTGTTGCGCGGGCTGCGCGACGGCGACGCGTTCGACCTCTCGTCGGTCCGCTCCACCCTGCAGGGCGGTGAGCCGATGCTGGTCGCCACCATGGACCGCTTCGAAGCCGCGCTCGGCCGGATGGGCTTCGATCCGGCGACGTTCGGCAACGTCTACGGCATGGCCGAGGCCGTGCTGTTCGTCTGCGGCCGGGTCGGCCGGCGGCCGACGCTGCTCCACGGGGATCGGGCCCTGCTGGATCGCGACGGCGTGATCGTCGCGCCGGCCCCCGGCGCACCCACGGTGACGCTCGTGGGCAGCGGCGTGCCCGACGCGGAGTGGGGTGTCTCGGTGATCGCCGTCGACCCCGTGACCCGGCGGCCGCGGCCACCCTACGCCGTCGGTGAGCTGTGGATCTCCAGTCCGAGTGTGTCCAGCGGTTACTGGGGACGGACCGAGGAGGAAAATGCGGCCGTCTTCGCCGCGCGCCCGGCGACCGGGAACGGCCCGGACGACGGGCGCCGTTTCCTGCGGACCGGTGACCTCGGGGTGATCGGCGACGACGGCGAGGTATTCCTCTGCGGCCGCCTCAAGGACCTCATCATCGTCGGGGGCCGCAACATCCATCCGCAGGACCTGGAAGCGGCGGTCGTGGCGGCCGACCCGATTCTGCGACCGGGCAACGCGGTCGCCTTCGGGGTGCGGGTCGACGGCGTCGAGCGGGTCGTGGTGGCGGCCGAGCTGCGCAGGAAGGTCCTGCGGAGCGGGGCGGCGATCCCGCTGGACCGCGCGGCCTCGGCGATCCGGGCCGCGGTGACCTCGCACTGCGGGGTGCAGTGTCATGAGGTCCTGCTGATGAGACCGGACAGCATTCCGAAGACGACCAGCGGGAAGCTGCGGCGCACACAGTGCAAGCGCCAGTGGACGGTCGGCTCGCTGCGCTCGTCGGCGATCCTGGAACAGCGCCCGACGCGGGACACGTCGCCCCGGGCGGGCCCGGGTGGCGAACCGGAGTACGTGCTCCGGCTGCTGCAGACCGAAGTCGCAGAGGTGCTGCACCTGACCGACCCGAACGACGTATCGGTGGATCGGCCGCTCCTCGACGTCGGCCTCGACTCGCTGGGATTGATCGATCTGGCCCAGCGCGTCGAGCACCGGACCGGAGCGCGCATCCCGGCGGCGAGCTTCAGCAACGACTCGACCCTGCGGGCGATAGCGATCTCGGTGGTACGGCACTTCGAGCCGGCGCCGTCCGAGCCGGTCGAAGCTCCGGACTCCGGTGACGTCCCGTTCAGCGCCGCGCAGCAGCACGCCCTGGAGCTGGGGCGATGGGACGGGTGGACCCGTACGGTCATGCTCGACGTCCATCGGCGGCTCACCCCGGACCGCCTCCGCCGGGCCGCGTTCGCGCTGGTCGCCCGGCACGAGGCGCTGCGCCTGCGGTTCCGCCGGGACGACGGCCGATTCACGCAGCGCTACGGCGACATCGAGGGCAGTTTCACCGTCGAGTCGGTCACGCTCGACCGGCCGGACGCGCTACCGCCGCTCCTCACCGAGCAGCACCGCCGCGTCAGCGTCGAGCACGGCCCGCTGATGCGTCTCCTTCTGATCCAGAACGGCTCGAGGCAACGACTGTTCCTCGCGGTCAACCACCTCGTCATGGACGGGGTCACGCTGCGCATCCTGCTGGACGACCTGGACCAGCTCTGCCGGTTGGACGAACAGGGCGAGGCCCTGCGGCCGGCCCGGACATCGGCGCGCTTCGAGGTGTTCTCCGGCTGGATGAACGACTTCGCCCGCCGCGGCGCGAAGGCGGATCTGGAGTTCTGGCGTACCCAGCTGGCAGTGCCACCACCGGCTACTTTCGACCCGCTTGCGCATCCCGGCGTGCAGATGGAGGACCTGGTCACCGCCCGCCACAGCCTGCCGCCCGAGGAGACGCGCGCGCTCCGCGACGTACGGAGGACCGGGCCGCAGGCGGGCCGGGCACCGCTCGCCACCACCCTGCTCACGGCGCTGGTGCGGACCGCTCAGCGCCAGTGGAGCTGCGGCCGTCTCGTGGTCGAGCTCTCCGGCTCGGGGAGACAGACAGCGGTGCACGGCCTCGATCTTTCGCGGACGGCCGGCGATCTGCACTGCACCTTCCCGCTCGCCTTCGACGACAGCCGGTCCCAGGCGCCGGCCGAGACGCTGACCGCGGTGAGCGAGCGGCTCGCCGGTGTCCCGTCCGCCGGTCTGTCGTTCGAAGGCCTCAAATATCTGAACGACGATCCGGACCTGCGACAGAGCATCCGCGAGGCGCCGGCTCCGACGCTCTCGTTCAACTTCCGGGGCGAGATGCCGACGCGGAGCCGCAGCGGCCTCTTCTCTCTGAGCGCGGCCGCGATCGGTGACGTGCGTGAGCCCGGGGCCGGCGTCCGGCGAGCGCCGCTCTACGTCGAATGCGCAGTCGTCGGCGGCACGACCCGCATCGTCTGGGAGTACTCACCCCGGCGGCTGTGGTGGGCCGGAGCCGAGATCGATCAGTGGATGACCCGGTTCCGGAACGAGCTCCACCACCTGATCCGAAGCGGCACGGGCGTCCCGGCCCGTCGGACGTCGCGGTAGGTGCCGTCCATGCCGCCAACCGCTTCCGCCTCTTCGCCGCACCTGACCGGAACCGTGGAGAAGGCATGGGGACGACCATGACCGGGAGCCTCGACGAGACGTTCGAGTCCCCGTTCGCACCGGCCGATCCGGTCCGGCTCCCGCTCGCGCACGTGGGGCCTGGGCAGGCCGTCGACGAGATCGGCGGCACCGACCTGTGGGTGCCCGGCGCGACACGGATCGCCGACCCCAGGTCGGGCGGCGGCAGGTACCTGGATGCGCCGCGGACCGGCTACTCGGCCCGCGGGCCAGAAATCCGGCCTGACGGCGAGCGGAACCGACCCGGTCACGTCAGCGTGGCCCACACCACCTTGCCGCCACGAGCCGGCATGGCCCCCCACGCGGCGGCAATCGCATGGACCAGCGGCAGGCCGCGACCACGCGGCGATGCGGTGGGACCGGCCGGCGCCGATCGATGCAGACGCGGCAGCCCGGCCGCGCCGTCGTGCACCGCTACGTGCAGCCGGCCGCCCTGCCGGAACAGCGTGACGACGAAGTCGGTGCGGGCGTGTTCGACGGCGTTACTGGCCAGCTCGGACGCTATCAGCGAGGTGTCGAGCAGCAGATGGGACAGGTCCCAGGCTCGGCAAGCCTGCTTGACGAGATCACGGGCAGCGCGGACACATTCGGGTCGCGGCGCCAGCCGCGCCTGTAACCGGTCGCGTGGGGACACCAGCGTGGCGACGGCAAGCCGCGCCTGCGCCACACCGGCGAACAGTTGCGATCGCGGCCCTTCGGCCACGCGCAACCGCCGGCCCAGCGCACTTGTGCCGGACAGGCAGAACACCAGGTCGACCGGCGACGCGGCGAGCCGGGCGCGGTCCCACGCCGCCATCCAGAACGGCATGCTGAGGCCCGACGGATCATCGAGATGGTGCAGGTCGATGATGACGGAGACGGACGGTCCGGCCAGACACAGCCGCAAACAGGCGGAGATCTGATCCCCGAAGTGCGGTGACCACCCTCCGTGCAGGGTCATCTCGACCACCGCGGAGGTCGCGTCGGCGGTGAAGGCCACCGCCACACCGCGCCCGTCGGCCCGGGTGGAGAGCAGATAAGGAGACTCCGGCGGAGCCTCGCCATCGCGCCCAGGGATGGTGGCATGATCAAGCGGAACGGGACGATGATCCCCAAGCACGGCTACTCCCGGGCACTCTGTCAGTACGGGTGCACTGCCAGGGACCGGAGCAGCCGGCGAGGAAAGGTCTCCCCCACGTGGGACAAACATACAACCGGACCAAGGTCGTCGCTCTCAGGCGGTGGCACCTGCGAACGCAAGCTTCACGAGGACAAAGCAGGCACCGCCGTTTTCAGAACGGTGCCGGCCCGCGGCCGACCAGCGACAGCAGGACCTGAGTCGCGAGGAGACGCCGCATGCCGGTGACGCCCACCTTCCCGGTTCCCTCGTCAGGCAGCTCCAGCTCCAGTCCGTCGGTGGCGCTGCGGAGCTCGTCGCTGACGTGGTCCGGCCGGAAGGAACCGGTCCAGCCCAAAAGGTCTCCACGATCGTTCGTCCGTAACGAGGCCACCCCGGCGACGCGCGCTCCGTCGACGAGAACCAGCGTTGCCGGGCCAGAGTAGGTCGTCATGGCCTCACCGTAGCCGTCCCCGCCGTGCAGGCGGTGGCCCAGCAGATGCCCGAACAGCGATACCACCAGTGCGGGGCCGCACTCTGCGGCCGCGTGATCAGCCGAACCGGTGCCGTGCGGAAAACTGCGAAGCGGCCAGCCGTAATCCGAGCCATTTCTGTGCTACGGTGACCCTTGTTGCAGTTTTGATTTCCGTAGACGTTTTCGCGCCTGATGGATCGAAGATCCATCCAGGCGCTTTTCCGTTTTTAGCGTGGCCCGCAGGCGGAAAACATTCGCACGCTCTGATCATGAGTCTTGTCTGACGGCGGCCCGACTGGTTCAGCGGGTCGCCGTTCGGCATTTACGCCCCACCCCATTCTTTCCGTTCCTGCCCAGCTCACCGGTCGCCGCTCGAAGGCCCCGCAAGCCGTCGCCACCGCCGCCCGCGACAGCATCCGGAACGCCGCCGGACCCGTACGCTCCGGTGGCTCGAGCGAACCTCTCACCCGCCCCACGACGTGGCTGCGCCGGCGGCGTAGCGTGACGCCCACCAGCTGACATCGGACATGCTGCTGCCCTGGTCCCCGGCGGTTCCCCACCTAGGGAAAGGCACCGCCATGACGAGCCACTCCCATCCTCCAGCCGTACGGGCGCAGCACGACGGACCACCGGGTGACCGGCGTGGATGAGCGCACGGCCCGAGTCAACCGCCTGGTCACGGACGAGCCGACACGTCCCGCCGACGGCCGCGGCGTCGCCGGGACGCTGCGCCGGTTGTGCAGCGCTGCCGAGCGGGCCCTGTTCGCCTCGGGCGCCGGCGTCAGCGTGCTGGCCGGCAACGGGATGCCGGGCGTGGCCGCGGTGTCGCAGCCGGCCTACGAGCCGCTCGAAGAGCTGCAGTTCTCGCTCGGCGAGGGTCCGTGCCTGGACGCGATGGCCAGTCGCCGCCCGCTGCTCGTCCCCGACCTCTCGGCCGGGGCGGTGAAGCGATGGCCGGGCTACGCCGCCGCGCTGCACGACAACGGGGTTCGGGCGGTGTTCGCCTTCCCGCTGCAGATCGGCGCGGCCCGCCTCGGAGCCCTCGACGTCTTCCGCGGCGAGGTGGGCTCCTTGACGGCCGATGAGCTCCGTGACGCGTTGACCTTCGCCGACGTGGCGGTGACGACCCTGCTCGACGGTCAGGCGCGGGCGGCGCCGGGAACGGCCGCCGACGGCCTGGACGACGAGGTGGTCGGGCAGCGGGCGGAACTGTTCCAGGCGCAAGGGATGGTGGCGGTGCAGTTGGGTATCTCCCTGGCGGATGCGCTGGCCCGGTTGCGGGCTTACGCCTACGCCGAGGACAAACCCTTGGGAGACATCGCGTTCGACGTGGTGACGCGTAGGGTTCGGTTCGATGACGGCCGGTCGTGACCACCGTCGGTCCGGTATTCGCCAGAAGGGGCGGTAGACCACTGTGACGACTGTTTCCGCCGAGCGGCTGGCCACGTTGTTCGTCGACGTCGCCGACACGCTCGTCGACGAGTTCGACGTGGTCGAGTTCCTGCAGATGCTCACCCGGCGGGTGGCCGACCTGTTCGAGACCGGTGAGGTCGGACTGATGCTCGCCGACGACCGCGATCGGCTGGCCTTCATGGCCGCCTCCGACGAGAGCGCCCGCCTGATGGAGTTGTTCCAGCTGCAGTACGGCGACGGCCCCTGCCTGGACGCGTTCCGCACGGCTCGGCCGGTGACCAACGTGAACCTGGCCGCGGCGACGGAGAAGTGGCCCGGGTTCGCACCGCGCGCTGCCCTGGCCGGCTTCGAGTCGGTGCACGCCTTTCCGCTGCGGCTGCGTAAGGAGGTGATCGGCGCGATGGGCGTGTTCGGCAGCACCACCGAATTGGACGAGGCGGACGCCCATATCGTGCAATCACTGGCCGACGTCGCCGTGATCGGCCTGCTGCAGGAACGCGCCATCCGCCGCGGCGAAGTGCTCACCAGCCAGCTGCAGGGCGCCCTGCACAGTCGCGTCCTCATCGAGCAGGCGAAGGGCATCGTCGCCCAGGCCCGCGGTGTGAGTCCCGACGACGCGTTCAAGCAGATCCGTGACTTCGCCCGTCGGCGCAATCGGCGCCTCAGCGAGGTCGCGGAGACCATCGTCACCGGGCTGCCGAACCTGCCGGATCTGGGAGGCCGGTGACGGCGCCGGGTGTCGTGCCGATGATGCAGGCGCCTGGCCCGATCCCACCCTGCCCTCAAGCGTCGCCGGCGGCCGGCTCGGCGCTGACTCGGCGGTTCACCGACATTCCAGCCGGTTCTCGGGTCGCGGTGATGGCAGTCCCGTGAGGACGTGGCGGGTCCGGTGCCGGTCACACTCCAACAGGTCACCCACCGCGCGCCCGAGCAGGGTGGCCACCTCCAGTTCGCTGTGACCGGGTCGCGGGCCCGGCGGGTCTGCATCGAGGTCCTGCTGCGTCATTCTCCGAAGACCCCGTGGTAGCGGTCCGCCGTGCCGAGGCGGACCGCTACCGCGGCGTGTCCCCGCCGGCGATCGCGGCGGACCTGCGCTGGGTCTACTGAGCGGCGATCGCGTCGAGGACGTCCAGGCGGGCCGCCCGCCGCGCCGGCAGCAGCCCCGCGACCAGGCCGGCGGCCAGGGTGAGCGCGACGATCAGCGCCAGCCGGCCGGCGGGCAGGACCACCGAGGCCCCCACCGTCGAGCCCAGCGCCGTCACCGCTGCTGCACCCAGCCCGCCGCCCAGCACCACCCCCGTCACGGTCGCCACCGCGGCGATCAGCACGGCCTCACCACGGATCGTCGTGCGGAGCTGGGACCGGGTCATGCCGACCGCCCGCAGCAGCCCGATCTCCCGGGTCCGTTCGAACACCGACAGGGCCAGGGTGTTGGTGATGCCGAGCAGCGCGATCACGATAGTGAGCAGCAGCAGCGCGGTCACCAGGCCGAGCACCTGGTCGATGGTGGACGTACGCCCGGCGACCGCGGCCGCCTGGTCACGCACCTGCACGGTCGGCAGGTCCGCCAGCGCCGCCGTCAGCGCCCGCTCGCCCGCCTCGGCCGGCACGCCGCCGGCCAGCTTCACGAACACGCCGGCGTCGACGTCCTCCGCGTAGTGCCGCTCGTACGTGGCCAGCGAGATGACGTAGTCGGTCTGCAGCGCCTGCGCGTCCCGGTCCCGCAACAGGCCCACGACCTTCACCTTCTGGTCTCCCGTACGGGAGAAGGTCATCGCCAGCGCGTCACCCACGCCGATCCCGCGCTCGGCCGCGACGTGCTCGGCGAGCACGATCCCGCCCGACTTGAGCGCGTCGAGCCGCCCCGCGGTGAGCGTGAGCGTGGCAACCTCCGGCAGTGTGTCCGGGTCGACCGCGGTGAGCGCGGCCGTCGTCGTGCCGTCCTTCCAGTGCCCGTACCGCAGCCGGGACGCCACCGCGACCTCGGGCAGCTCGGCGATGTGGTGATGGGCGGCCATCGGCAGTCCGCCGAGCATCTCGTTGCGGGCGCTCTCCACCACGAAATCCGCGGTGATGGTCTCGGCGTAGGTTCGTTTCACCGAGTCGCGGACCGACGTGGCGAGCACCGCCGTCAAGCTGACCAGCGCCAGCCCGAGGGCCAAGGCCAGAGACGTCGCGGCCGTACGGCGGGGCGTGCGCGCCGCCGACTCGCGGGCCAGCCGTCCCGGCACGCCGAGCGCGTGCAGCGGCCGGCCCAGCAGCCGGGCCGCCGGCGGCGCCAAGGCCGGACCGGCCAGGGTCAGCCCCACGATCAGCGTCACCGCGGCCGCGCCCAGCAGCGCCATGGTGCCGGCGACGGCGATTCCGGCAACACCGGCGACCACGGCGATCAGCCCGGCGATCGTGCGGGCCCGGCCGATCGGCTCGGCGGCCGTCGACCGGCGCATCGCCTCGACCGGCGCGACGCGGGCCGCGCGGCGGGCCGGTCCCAGCGCGGCGAGCACGGTCACCAGCACGCCGACGGCGAACGAGAGCAGCACCGTACGGGCGCCGACCACCATCGCGCCGTCCGGCAGCGCGATCCCGAACGCGCCGGCGAGCGCGCGCAGCCCGGACGCCGCGCCCGTCCCGGCGGCCAGGCCGAGCGCCGACGCGACGACGCCGGTGAGCAGCGCCTCGCCCAGCACCGAGCCGAGCACCTGGCGGCCGGTGGCCCCCGTGGCGCGCAGCACGGCCAGCTCGTAGGTGCGCTGGGTGACCACGATGGAGAAGGTGTTCGCGATCAGGAACGCGCCGACCAGCAGGCCGGCCGCGGCCAGGGCGAGCAGCATGACCTGCAGGTAGCCGATCTGGTTCTGCGCGCTCGCCGACGCGGCGGCCGCCAGGTCACGGCTCGCGGTCACCTCGTATCCGGCGCCCAGGGCCGCGCCGATCCGCCGCTGCAGGCCGGCGGGATCGACCCCGCCGGCCGCGGTCACGGCCAGCTCGGTCATCCCGGTCCTGAGGATCCGCTGGGCGGCGGGCAGCGTGACCAGCGCGACGGTGCTGTCCGGCAGGCCGTCCCGGTCGCCGAACCCGGCCAGGCCGACGACCCGCGCCCGCTCCCCCGCGACCGTGACACTGTCGCCGACCGCGATCCGGTGACCCGTCGCGGTCGCCACGTCGATCACCACCTCGCCGTCGGCCGCGGGCGCCCGCCCCGCGCGCAGCGGGAACGCGCCGACCGGCGGCGCGGTCCAGGACTGCAACAGCGTCGGCCCGGACGGGACGATCCTGTTGACGAGGCCGGAGCCGCGGACGATCGGCTCGGCGGCGGCCACCCCGGCCACCGCGCGGACCTGGTCCAGGATCTCCGCCGGCAGCGGGTCGCGTTTCACCTCGACCCCCATGGCGGAGCCGAAGGCGGCGGCGTCCCGGACGGTGAGGTCGACCCCCGCGGTCGCGGTGCGGAACTGGTCGTCGAGCACCCGGCGCGACGTGTCGGTGAGGATCAGGGCACCGCTCACGAACGTGACGCCGAGGACCACGGCGAACACGGTCAACGCCAGGCGGGCCCGGCGGGCCAGGGTGTTGCGCACGATGAGACGCAGCATCTCAGAGCTCCTCGGAGGTGGTGGTGAGCCCGGTCATCCGGGACAGGACCTCGCCGACGGTGGGCGCGGCGACCTCGTCGACCACGCGGCCGTCGGCCAGGAAGACGACCCGGTCGGCGTACGATGCGGCGTTCGGGTCGTGGGTGACCATCACGATCGTCTGGCCGAGTTCTCCGGCCGCGTACCGCAGGAAGCCGAGCAGCGCCTCCCCGGACCGGGAGTCGAGGTTGCCGGTGGGCTCGTCGGCGAACACGATCTCCGGCCGCCCGATCAGCGCCCGTGCCACCGCGACCCGCTGCTGCTGGCCGCCGGAGAGCTGGGCGGGCCGGTGGCCGAGCCGCTCGGCCAGCCCGAGCGTGGCGACCAGCCGGCGCAGCCACTCCTCGTCCGGCCGCCGCCCGGGCGAGGGTCAGTGGCAGCGCGATGTTCTCGGCGGCGGTGAGCGTCGGCACCAGGTTGAAGCTCTGGAAGACGAACCCGACGCGGTCCCGGCGAAGCAGCGTGCGCCGCCGCTCGCTCAGCCCGGTCACCTCGACGTCGCCGAGCCGCACCACGCCGGCGTCGGCGTCGTCGAGGCCGGCGAGGACGTGCATGAGGGTGGACTTGCCGGACCCGGACGGGCCCATGACGGCGGCGAACTGTCCCGCCGGGGATGTCGAGGCTCGCGCCGTCGAGGGCACGGACGGCCGTGTCACCCCGGCCGTACGTCTTGACGAGGTTGCGGGCGCTGATGCTCATGGGGGATCTCCTCCCGGGTCGTACAGCGGTGACTGACGACGCCGAGCTTGGGGGAGGCCGCTGTCCGCGGGCTGGCCATGGGCGGACAGCGAACGGACAGCGCGCGCCGGGAGCATGGGCGCATGCGAGAGCAGACGTCCGTCCCGGTGCCCATGGGCCTGTGCCGTCGCTGCGTGCGACGTCTCAGCCACTACGTCTCGGACCTGCCGGGCGTGGTGTCGCTGGAGGTGGAGGCGGCGCGGGGCAGGCTGTCGGTGACCGGCAAGGTGGACCGGGCCGCGCTGCTGTCCGCCCGCGACCGCGCAAGCTGCCGGCTGTAACCCAGGTGTGGGGGCGGAATTGTGGCGCTACGCCGTTGCGGATGCCTCGGCTCGTGCCCGGGCCGCCTCCGCGGGGCGGCCGGCGGCCTGGGATGCTTCGGCGTAGGTCGCCCACAGGCGCGCCCGGGCCCACGGGAACTCGCGGTCCGCGAGGAGGTCGATGGCTCGGCGGCAGCCGTCGGCCGCGGCGGCGGCGTCACCCCGGGACAGGGCCAGTCGCGCCCGTCCCCACGCCGCCCACGCCGGGTTGCGCGGGTTGCGGACCCGCTGCGCCACCTCGTCGGCCTCGGCCAGCTCCGCCTCGACGCCCGCGGGCTCGCCGCGGTCCAGGCGGGTGTGGGCCAGATGCACCAGCGCGAAGGCCAAGCCGTGCAGGGAACCGCGCGCCCGGCAGTCGGCGACCGCCTGGCGCAGCAGGGCGAGGGCTTCGTCGCGGCGGCCGGACTCGCGCAGCGCTATGCCCAGGTGGGCCTCGGCCGCGCTGCTCATCATCCGGTCGCCCGCGGCGCCGAGGAGTTCCAGACAGCGCTCCCAGTGCCGCACCGACGCCACGAAGTCGCTGGACCGCAGGTCGAGCAGCGCCTCCAGGTAGTACGTCATGCCCCGCCACCAGCCGCGATCGGTCTCGCCGAGCACGTCGCGGCTGCGGTGCACCAGCGCGCGGTGTTCCGCGGGGTCACCGCCGTACTGGCCCTCGAAGGCGATGATCAGGTCGGAGATCGCGACGTTCGCCCGGTCGTCCAGCGCCTCGAACATCGCGCGGCTCTCCCGCGCCGCCGACCGGGACGCGTCGGTCGGGTAGTACACGTGCAGGAACGCGTACCCCTGCAGGGCCCGGGCCCGCGCGCGCTCCGACCCGCCGCGTTCGAGCAGCGCCGTGATCGCCCGGACGCCCTCGAACCGGGGTCCGTAGTTCCAGAACTGCACGAGCGCCGCGGCCAGCCGCAGCCCGGTCTCCGGCGGCTCGTCGGTGTGCTCGACGCAGAAGTCCACGGCGGCGCGCAGGTTGTCCTGCTCCCCGGCGAGCAGGTCCCAGGCCGGGCCGACGAAGCGCACCTGCGGGCCGTACGTCTCGGCGACCTCGGTGTAGTGCGCCAGGTGCCGCCGCCGGACGCCGGTCTCCTCGCCGGCTTCGCGCAGCTTCGCCCCGGCGTACTCGCGGATCGTCTCCAGCAGCCGGAACCGGCCGGTGGCCGGGTCGGCGCTGACCAGCGACCGGTCGACCAGCCGGAACAGCAGGTCGGCCACGTCGCCGGGCCCGCACACCTGCTCGGCGGCGTCGAGGGTCCAGCCGCCGCGGAACACGGCGAGACGGCGCAGCAGTTGCCGTTCCGGCTCGGCGAGCAGGTCGTGGCTCCAGTCGATGGTGGCGCGCAGTGTCCGGTGTCGGGCCTCGCTGCTGCGCGGGCCGGCGGTCAGCAGCGCGAACCGGTCCCGCAGCCGGGCGGCGATCTCGGCGGGCGGCAGCGCCTTGGTGCGGGCGGCGGCCAGCTCGATGGCGAGCGGAATGCCGTCGAGCCGGCGGCAGATGCCGGCGACCGCTTCGAGGTCCGCCTCGAAACCGGGACGCACGCTGCGGGCGCGGTCGAGGAACAGCCGCACGGCCGCGGCACTCGCGATCTCCGCGGGTCCGGCCGTCTCGTCCGGGACGTCGAGGGGACCGACCGCGATCTGTGTCTCGCCGGCGACCGCGAGGGCCTCCCGGCTGGTGGCGAGGACGCGGGCGCCGGGCGCGGCCTGGACGAGCCGGTCGACCATGGCGGCGGCCGCGTCGACGAGGTGTTCGCAGTTGTCCACCACCAGCAACGCCCGCCGGGTCCGCAGCATCTCGGCGACGGCTTCGGCGGCGGGCCCGCCGCTCTGCAGTCCGAGCTGGACGGCGAACGCCTCGGCGACGTCGGCGTCCGGGCCGACCGCGGCGAGCCGGATGACGTGCACCGAGTCGGCGATTTCCGGCCCGGCACGCCGCGCGGCCTCGAGCGCGAGGGTGGTCTTGCCGACGCCACCCGGCCCGGTCAGCGTGACGACCCGTGCTTCGCTGAGGTGCTCGAGCGTGGTGCGCAGGTCGTCGTCGCGCCCGATGAACGAGGCCAGCCGAGCCGGCACCGGCGCCGCCGGCACGGGCAACCGCGGCGACTGCGGCGAAGACGGTCGCGGCGGCGGCAGCAATTGCGGTTGCGCCAAGCCAGGCGCTCGCGGAGCAGCGGCCGGCACCTCCTGGCGCAGTATGGCCTCCGTCAGCGCCTGCAGCTCCGGTGACGGGTCGATGCCGAGCTCCTCGGCGAGCCGGTGCCGCAACCGCTGGTGGACGGCCAGGGCGTCAGCCTGGCGGCCGGCGCGGTACAGCGCCAGCATGAGCAACCGGTGCGGGCGCTCGCGCAGCGGGTGCTCGGCGACCAGGCGCTCCAGCTCGGCCACCACCTCGGCCGGGCGGCCGGCGTCGACGAGCAGCTCGAAGCGGTCCTCCATGGCCGCCAGCCGCAGCTCTTCCAGGCGGGTGCGTTCGGCGCGGGTCCAGTCGGTCTCGCCGACGTCGGCGAGCGCCGGGCCGCGCCACAGCGCGAGCGCCTCGTCGTGGCGGCGGGCAGCGACCGCCTCCTCGAAGCGGTGGGCGTCGACCGCGCCGGGCGGCACGTTCAGCACGTATCCGGGAGCCCGGGTGACGATCACGTCGTCCGGGAAACCCGCCCGGGTCAGGGCCCGGCGCAGCTTCGACACGCGGATCTGCAGGGCGTTCGCGGCGTCGGCGGGCAGGTCCTCGCCCCACAGCGCGTCGGTGAGGGCGTCGGCCGACACCACGCGGCCCGGCGTGAGGGCCAGCCGCGCGAGCACGGCGCGCAGGGCCGGCGCGGGCGAGGCCGGCGGGTGCCCGACTGCCTGGACCTCGACCGGTCCGAGCACCCTGATCAGCGCTTCTACCATCGATCACCCATGACGCGGGTCATCATACGCAGAGCCGTACGGCCTTGCGCCCGGCCGCCGCGGCGATGATCTCGGCGTCGCGGCCCACCCAGCCGAGCACGGCCGACCCGCGGGTGCGCTGCCAGGGCAGTCCCACGAAGGACAGGCCCGGATGGGCGGTGAACCCGCCGCGGTGCACGGGCGCACCGCGGTCGTCGAGGACCGGCACGTGCAGCCACGGGTAGCTGGGCCGGAAGCCGGTCGCCCAGACGACCGCGCCGACCGGGTGGCGGGTGCCGTCGGCGGATCGCAGCGCCCGGGCTTCGGCGTCCATGATGCGGCCTGCTCGGCGGACGTCGCGCAGCAACCGCCGTACGTCCGTACCGATGATGGGGTTGGTGGCCCGGATGCGGGCGCCGATGCGGCTGTCGCCGGACAGACCCATGGTGCGCAGCGCCGAGAACCACCAGAAGATGTCGCGGCCCAGGAGGTGCTGCGGCAGGCGAGGGCCCAGCTCGTCGTACGCGAGGGTGACCCGGCGCCCGGCCGCGGCGAGCTCACCGGCGATCTGTACGCCGGTGTTTCCGGCGCCGACCACCAGCACGTCACCGTCGGGCAGCTGCGCGGGGTTGCGGTAGTCGTTGCTGTGCACCTGGACCACGTCGAGACGCTCGGCGAACGCCGGCACCCGCGGTGTGTGGAAGGCCCCGGACGCCACCACGACCTGGCGCGCCGCCCAGGTGCCGTTGTTCGTCTCGACCACGAACCCGTCCGCCGAGGGGCGCACCGCTGTCACCGTCGTGTCCAGATGAACCGGCAGCTGGAACCGCGACGCGTACGCGGCCAGGTAGTCGGCGGTCTCGTCCTTGCCGGGGTGGCCGTCCGGGTCGCCGGGGAACACCATGCCGGGCAGGGCGGAGAACCGCCGCGGGGTGAACAGGGTCAACGAGTCCCAGCGCCGCCGCCAGGCCTCCCCGACGCGCGGGTGGGCGTCCAGCACGGCGCACTCCACGCCGTTCCTGCGCAGGTGGTACGCGGTGGCCAGCCCGGCCTGACCACCGCCGATGATCACGGTGTCCATCAGGCGGCCTCGTATCCGGCCTCGGCGATGGCGGCGCGCACCGCGGCGGCGTCGGCGCCGCCCGCGACCCGGACCGTCTTCGCCGGCACGTCGACGTCGACGGCCCGCACGCCGGGCACGTCGGTGACGCAGTCCCGGATGGCGGCGGCGCAGTGCCCGCAGGCGATGCCCGGCACGGAGAACAGCAGGTCGTTCATGGTGACTCCCTCACTCGGTGGATCCGATGGACATCACCGTGCGGGACTGCGCTGTCCGGCCGCTGTCCGCCCACGACAGCGGGTGGACAGCCCTCCGGCGCACCCTCGGCGGCATCAGCCCACGAGACGAGGGAGTTCGACATGACGACACCGACGGTGGTGTCCTGCCGGCTGGACATCGGCGGGATGACCTGCGCCTCCTGCGTGGGCCGGGTGGAGAAGGCGCTGACCCGCCTGGACGGGGTGGCATCGGCCTCGGTGAACCTCGCCACCGAGACGGCCACGGTCGACTACGACCCGGCCGCGGTCGGGCCGGACGCCCTGACCGAGGCCGTACGGGCGGCGGGCTACCAGGCCGCGCTTCCTACGGCGACGCCCACGCCCGACGAGCCCGCCGAACCCCGTACGGACCCGGTGAAGGCCCTGCGCCGGCGCTGGCAGATCGCCCTGCCGGTAGGCCTGTCCATGATGATCCTGATGTACCTGCCGCTGCCGCTCGACACGATGGACTGGCTCATGCCGGTGCTGCTGGTGGTGGCGACGGTGGTGCAGTTCTGGGCGGGCCGCCCGCTCTACGAGGCGGCCTGGCAGGCGGCGCGGCACCGAGCGGTCACCATGAACACCCTCGTCGCCCTGGGCACCACGGTCGCGTACGGCTACAGCGCCTTCGTCACGCTCTGGCCGGCCGCCGCCGAGCGCGCGGGCCTGCCGCTGCACGTGTACTTCGAGATCTCCGTGGTGGTCATCGCGCTGGTCCTGATGGGCCGGTGGATGGAGGCGCGGGCGATGCGCCGGGCCGGCGCCGCGATCCGCGCGCTCATGGACCTGCAGCCGCCCACGGCCCGGGTGGTCCGCGGCGGCACCGAGACCGAGATCCCCCTCGCCGAGGTGGTCGTCGGCGACATCGTGCGGATCCGGCCCGGCGACAAGGTGCCGGTCGACGGCGTCGTCGCCGAGGGCGCGTCGGCGGTGGACGAGAGCATGGTGACCGGCGAGAGCCTGCCGGTCGGCAAGGCTGCCGGCGACGTGCTGATCGGCGCCACCGTCAACGGCACCGGGTCGATGCTCATGCGGGCCACCGCGGTCGGCGCCGACACCACCCTCGCGCAGATCGTGCGGCTGGTCGAGGAGGCGCAGAACGCCAAGGCGCCCATGCAGCGCCTGGTAGACCGGGTGTCGGCGTGGTTCGTCCCCGCGGTGATCGTGACCGCCGTGCTGACCTTCGCGGGCTGGGCGCTGCTCGGCCCCACCGGATCGGCCGTCACCCTCGGTCTCGGCACGTCGATCGCCGTGCTGATCATCGCCTGCCCGTGCGCGCTGGGGCTCGCCACCCCGACGGCCGTCATGGTCGGCACCGGCAAGGCCGCCGAGCTGGGCATCCTCCTCTCCGGAGGCGAGGCCCTCGAACAGGCACGGCGGCTCACCACGGTCGTGCTCGACAAGACCGGCACGCTCACCCGGGGTCGCCCGGCCGTCACCCGCGTCGTCACCACCGGCCCGCTGCCGGAGGACGAGATGCTGCGCCTGGCCGCGGCGGCAGAGACCGGCTCCGAGCATCCCCTGGGTGCGGCGATCGTCGCCCACGCCCCGGCCGCGCCGCGGGCCGAGTCCTTTGAGGCGCTGCCCGGGCACGGCGTCGAGGCCCGCGTCGACGGACGGGCCGTGCTGATCGGCAATGCCGCGCTGATGTCGCGCCACCAGATCAATATCTCGGACGTCTCGGAAGACGCCGACCACGCGGCGAACGAGGGCGCCACCCCCATGTACGTCGCCGTCGACGGCCGGCTCGCCGGACTGATCGCGGTCGCGGACACCGTACGGCCGGAAGCCCGTGAGGCCGTGACCCGGCTGCGCGAGCAGGGACTCGACGTGTGGATGCTCACCGGCGACAACCCGATCACCGCCGGCGCGGTGGCCCGGCAGGTCGGGATCGACCAGGTCATCGCGGACGTACGGCCCGAGGACAAGGCCGCCCACATCGCCCGCCTGCAGGAGCGCGGCGCGGTGGTGGCGATGGCCGGCGACGGCATCAACGACGCGCCCGCGCTGGCCCGGGCCGACCTCGGCATCGCGATCGGCACCGGCACCGACGTGGCCATCGCGGCCGCCGACATCACCCTCGTGGGCGGCGACCTGCGCGGCATCGGCACGGCCATCGCGCTGTCCCGGCGTACGGTCACCACGATCAAGCAGGGCCTGCTCTGGGCGTTCGCGTACAACGTGCTGCTCATCCCGATCGCGGCCGGCCTGCTGTACCCGACCCTGCTCGACCCGTCGCTGGCGGCCGCCGCGATGGCGATGAGCTCGGTCAGCGTGATCACCAACGCGGCCCGGCTGCGCCGCTTCGACGGCCGCGCCACGGCCCGCATCGGCGACTACGCCTATCTCGCCGGGGTGGCTCTGCTGGCCGTCGCGGTGGGCGCCGGGCTCACCGCCCTCAGCCGTACGGACGCCGCGCAGCGCGGCATGAACGGCGCACTCGCCTGGGTGCAGGAGACCGGCATGCCGATGCGCCCGGCCATGAGCGTGATGATGGAGGCCGACGCCCCGCCGCGGCACGCCGAGGATGACGGTGTGCACGTCGCCGTCGAGGTTCCCACGGGGACGATGCCCGGCCGTCCGGTCACCGCCCGGATCCGGCTCACCGACGGCACCGGCCGGCCCATCGAGGACGTCGGGCGCAGTCACGAGGCGTGGATGCACTTCATCGTCACCCGCGAGGACCTCGTCACCTTCCAGCACCTGCACCCGGAGCCGACCGGGGAGCCGGGGGTCTTCGCCGTGCGGCTGACCTTCCCCACCGCGGGACGGCACCTGATCCACACCGAGTTCCGCCGCCGCGGGGCGATGAGCGACCTGGTCGCCCGCAAGGAGGTGGTGGTGGACGGGCTGCTGCCGCGTACGCCCGCGTCGGCCTCCCCGCGGACGCAGGTCGTGGGCGGCCTGCGGGTAACCCTGGAGGGCGACGCGTCGCTGGGCGAGAGCAGCTTCACCTACCGGTTCGCCGACGCCGCGACCGGTGAGCCGGTCGCCGGCCTGCGGCCCTACCTGGCCGCGGCGGGGCACATCGTGGTCATGCCGCTGGACGGGTCCGGCTTCGCGCACGAGCACGCCGAGGCGGTCGACGACCGTGGCCGGCCGGTGTTCGCGATGCCCGGTCGGCGGTTCGGCCCGGCACTGCAGGTGCACACCGATCTGCCGCGGCCCGGCTTGTACCGGCTGTGGGGCCAGTTCCGTGACGCGGACGGAAAGGTCCTGACCACCGTTTTCACCGTCGAGGTGCGCGAGTGACCAGGCGGCATGGCCAAGAACGACATCGGACGAGCGGAACGCGATGCCGGACTCCGGATTCGGCACTTGCACCGGCAGGCGGCTCGAACCCGGTGGAGGGACCGTGACGAGTGCAGCTCCGGCGCGGCGCTGATTCACCACAGCCGGCAGGATGATGAGGGCATGCGGATTGACGATGTTCTGTCGCCGGACGGATGGGCGTACGCCTCCGTCCCTGGCCGGTACCACGCACTGTTCGGGCGGGACTCGCTCATTTTCGCGCTTCAGGTGCTGCCGGTGCGACCGGACGTGGCCGCGGCGACATTGCGAGTGCACGCCCGGTTGCAGGGGCGCGTCGAGGACCCGGAGACCGAGGAACAGCCGGGCCGGATCGTGCACGAATACCGCCCCGTGGCGCCACAGCACCTCGTCGACCACGGGTGGCCCGTCCGCGACGGAGCGATCCGGTACTACGGCACATCCGATGCGACGTCGTGGTTTCTGATACTGCTCGACGCCACCGGTGACCCGAGCTTGCAGCACGAGCTCAGCCCGGCGCGGGAGGCAGCCGCCGGGTGGCTTCGACGGGCGGTCGGGGACGGATTCGTGCGGTGCGGGCCGCGCAGGCACCCCGGGGGTCTCGCCCAACAGGGTTGGCGCGACAGCCGGGACCCCGCCCACGACACAGGTGGGGGCGGGATCGTGCACCCCGACGGGTCGATGCCGGAACCACCGCTGGCGGATGCCGACTCGCAAGCCGCCGCGATTGTCGCCCTGCGAGCGCTGGCCAGGCTGGACGTGCCGCGACGAGAGGAGTGGGCGGCACTTGCGGGGCAGCTGACAGCACGGGTACGGGCAGCGTTCACCGCAGACGTGATGGCCCTCGACGGAACCGGACGGACCGTCGTCGGCGCGGGGTCGCAGCTTGGCTGGCTGCTGTGGTCGGGCGTGCTCGACCACAGCGAACGGCTCACTCAGCCTGACCTCCTGACCCCGTACGGGGTGCGGACGCTCGCGGCGTCGGAACCCGCGTTCCAGGTCGACGGCTACCACCGCGGCTCGGTCTGGCCGTTCGACAACTGGTTCGCCTGGGGTGGCCTGCGCGCCGCGGGCCGCCACGACGACGCGGAGCGGGTCCGGGCTGGTGTCCGCCGTGCCCTCACCGAACTGGGCGGCTTCCCGGAGCTCTACGCAGTCACCCGGACGGGTGAACTGCGCGAGCTGCCGATCTCGACACGGGTGCAGGCCTGGACGTTGGGCGCAATGGTCGCCTTCGACGCCGACTGGACGGGGATCGGCAGCTGACTCCGGACGACCGGAGCCCGCTGCCGTCACACCTCTGCGGTGCCGTGTCTACCCTTTGCGCACGGGGACGGCGGGGCGGTCCGCGGTCATGTCCTCCAGTTGCTTGCCCTTGGTCTCGGCGACGAACTTGGCCACGAACAACAGCGACAGCAACGCGAACATGGCGTAAAGGCCGTAGGCCAGGGCCAGTGAGACGTCCTTGAGGCTGGGGAAGCTGACGGTGATGAGCCAGTTGGCGACCCATTGACCGCCGGCGGCGAGCGACAGCGCAGCCGCCCGCATCCGGTTGGGGAACATCTCGCCGAGCAGCACCCAGGTGACGGGTCCCCAGGACATGCCGAACGCGACGACGAACAGGTTGGCCGCGATCAGGGCCAACGGGCCCTGTGCGCCCTCGAGCACCGGGTTGCCGTTCACGACAGGTGCGCTGCCGAAGATCACGGCGAGGGTGGCCAGGGTGATCGTCATACCGATGGACCCGATGATGAGCAGTGGCTTGCGCCCGAATCTGTCGACGGTCGCGATCGCGATCAGCGTGGTGGCGATGTTGATCACTGAGCTGATCACGGTGATGATGAACGCCTGGCCCTCGTTGAACCCGACGGCCTCCCACAGGACGTTGGAGTAGTAGAAGATCACGTTGATGCCGACGAACTGCTGGAAGACCGACAACAGCAGGCCGACCCAGACGATCCCCGCGATCCTGCCCGACGGCCCTTTGAGGTCCCTCCACGACGGTTCGGTGTCGCGCTCCATCGTCTCCCGGATCCGCTTGATCTTGAGCTCGATGTTGGCCTCGCCCAGCAGCTTCGTCAGGATGGCCGTGGCGGCCGGGATGCGGTGCTTGGCGATGAGGAACCGGGGTGACTCGGGGATGGTCAGCGACAGCGCGAAGTAGATCAGCGCGGGAACCGCCATGGCGAGGAACATCCAGCGCCATGCGGCCCACCCGAACCAGAACGGATCCATCGACGAGCCGGCCGCCCGGGCGAACAGGAAATCGACCAGCAGGGAGATGAAGATGCCCGAGACGATGGCCAGCTGCTGCAGCGAGGCGAGACGTCCGCGGATCCGGGCGGGCGAGATCTCCGCGATGTAGGCGGGCGCGATGACCGAAGCCATGCCGACGCCGAGACCGCCGATCACCCGGAAGACAACCAGGACCCACAGGCTGTTGGCCGCGCCGGCGCCGATCGCGCTGACCAGGAAGAAGACCGCGGCGATGCGCATCACCGCGAGTCGCCCGACGCGGTCCGCGATCCGGCCGGCCAGCAGCGCACCGGCGGCCGCGCCGAGCAGAGCGGACGCCACCGCGAAGCCCAGTGGCGCGGCGGAGACGTCGAACCGGTCCGAGATGGCCGAGACAGCGCCGTTGATCACGGCACTGTCGTAGCCGAAGAGGAAA
This sequence comes from Actinoplanes sp. URMC 104, assembly GCF_051386375.1. Lineage (NCBI taxonomy): Bacteria > Bacillati > Actinomycetota > Actinomycetes > Micromonosporales > Micromonosporaceae > Actinoplanes > Actinoplanes sp. URMC 104. The sequence goes on from NZ_JBPQTO010000011.1 coordinate 1,753,278, forward strand.
CCACCCAGGGCCGCGACTACCGCGATCCGGACTACGCCGCTGCCCTTGACGTCGCCCTCGTCGTAGATCGAGGCTTCCGGGCCCACCGCACCGCCGTGGCTCATGTCCGTGCTCCCTTCGCTGTCGACACCGTCGCCGGTTCGTTTGCCGTCAAGGTCAGAGGTGCTCCCGCCACGACCACTTCTTCGGTGGCCGCCGCAGGTCCGTGCAGGCAGAAGGTGGCATCCCGCTGCCGGATGGCGGCCGAGAGGGAGTTGCCGCGCCAGCGCAGCCGGAAGCGGATCTCCTCCCACTGCTCGGGCAGCCACGGGTCGAAGGTGAGCCGCCCGTGCCTCAGCCGTAGGCCGCCGAAGCCGTTCACCAGGGTCTGCCACGTACCGCCGGCGGAGGCGATGTGGATGCCGTACGCGGTGTTGCCCTGGTTGTCGGCGAGGTCGACGAGCGCCGACCGGTAGAAATACTCGAGCGCGCGATCATGGTCACCGACCTCGATGCCCATGATCGCGTGGATCGCCGGGCTGAGCGAGGATTTGTGCAGCGTGCGAGCCTCGTAGAACTCGAAGTTGGCCCGCTTCACCTCGGCGGTGAAGTCGTCCGGCAGCAGGTACATCAGCATCACCACGTCGGGTTGCTTCAACAACATGGTGTCTTCGCAGTTGAAGTGGTGGTAGCCGGCCGGGTAGCGGGGCATGTTGTTGGCGTCCCACTGCGTGATGGGCACGTCCTTACGTTCGAAGTAGCCCTCGAACTGCTCGACCAGTTCGCGTTCGGGGTCGATCGGCAGGATGATCCGCTCGGCCACCTCCCGCCAGTGCCGCACCTCGGCGCCGTCCAGCCCGATCGCGGCCTCGATCGACCGCAGGGCTTGCGGATGGTGAGCCGACAGGTCCTCGTACAGCTGAACGCTCTGGTCCAGGTGCCATTGCGCGAACCGGTTGGTGAAGGCGTTGTTGTCGACGTGGGAGTGGAACTCGTCGGGGCCCATGACCTGCTTCAGGGCGTAGCGGTCCGTTGCCGGGTCATGCTCGACCCGGCTCACCCAGAAGCGGCTGGTCTCGAACAGCACCTCCGCACCGAAGTCGACGAGGAAGTCGTGGTCACCCGTGGCGGCGACGTAGGTGAGAATGCCGTAGGCGACGTCGGCGGAGACATGGACCTCCTCGTCCCGGGTCCAGAAGCGGTTCGCCCCGTCCGTGGTGTACCGCGGGCACTCCTCCCGTCCGCTGTCCGCCGACTCCCAGGGAAAACGCGCGCCGCGGAAGCCGCTCTCGCGGGCCACCTCGCGCGCTCCGGGCAGGGTGTGGTGCCGATACCGCAGCAGCGACCGCGCGGTGTCGGGCTGGGTGTAGATGAAGAACGGAAGCATCAGGATCTCGGTGTCCCAGAAGACGTGCCCGCGGTAGCCCTCACCGGTCAGCGACTTCGCCCCGATGTTCACCGTCGGGTCTTCCCCGTTCGCGGCGATGAGGAGCTGGTAGACGCCGAACCGCACAGCCTGCGTCGCCACCGGGTCGCCGACCACCTGGCAGTCGCAGTCGTTCCACATCGACTCCCACACCTGCCTGTTGGCGGAGAGCGCGGCGTCCAACCCCGTCCGGCGGTGGCCCTGCAGCGTCTCCAGGCACCGCCGCTGCACCGGTTCCGGGTGGTTCCGGGACGTGACGATGGTGACCAGCTTGTCGAGCCGCAGCGTCTCCCCCGCGGCCACGACGAAGTCGGCCTGCTCCTCGGCGTGCTCGGCGCTCAGGCGCAACCGTCGCCGCAGCGGCTCCGGGCCGGCGTCGAGCGAGGCCGCGTAGCCCAGGCTCACCCCGCCGGCGATGGTGCGGGTCTCCAGGTACAGCATGTCGTCGGCAGCATCGACGGTCACCGGCCGCAGGTGGTTCGACCAGGCCCATTTCTCCCACTGCACCTCGGGGTCGAAGACGGTGCCCTCGGGATAGAACGGCAGGCGGTCCAGATTTCGCCGTCGCCCGGCGATCCCGCTCTCCACGGTGATCGTCGAGGAGTGGTCCTCCGGGGTGACCTCCAGCCGCACCGCACACAGCCGGCGGTCGGCCAGGCTGGCGAAGCGCAGGCTCTCGATCCGGGTGCGCCGGCCGCGCCGGTCCCGAAAAATCGTGCGCCGCCAGAGGACGCCCTGCCGGATGTCGAGAGCGCGCTCGTGTTCCACCGTTTCACACGTCTCGACGTCGAGGCGCACACCATCCACGAAGACGACCAGCGGAAGCCAGTCGGGTGCGTTGACGAGATCGATCACCGTCGCGTCGTGGCTGTCGTAGACCCCGCTCAGGAAGGTTCCCGAGCGCTCGCCGACCCAGCCCTCCTCCAACGTGCCGCGAGTACCGAGGTGGCCGTTGCCGACGGTGAGCAGTGTTTCGAACGTGTTGGCCCGCAGAGGATCGAAACCCGATTCCCTGATCAGCCATTCCGCGTCGCTGAGCTGATCCCTCATATCCCGTACGCCTCCGCCAGTTGACGGTCCGTCTCGGCCAGGGACTTGTAGCCCTTCAGCTCCCTGCTGGCGCAGCGTTGGGCGCCCATGGCGTTGCCGTACTGGGCCGCTCGCACATAGTCGTTGCGGTGCAGATAACCGAAAGCCATGCCGGCGGCGAACGAGTCACCGCAGCCCGTGGTGTCGACCACGTTCTCCACCGGCAGGCGGTCGACGAGTTCCTCGCGCACGACGCCGTCGGCGTCCTTGTAGTACACCGCGCAGCCGTGCTCGTCGAGGGTGACGCACAGCGAGCGGACGCCCCGGTCCAGGCAGTGCTCCGCGAAGCGCGGCAGATCCCGCACCGTGAGCGGTGCGGCTGACGTGGTGCTGTCGGCGGACCCCGGCGGGAACCAGCCGCAGCCGGCCTCCTCCAGGTTCAACTTCAAGATGTCCACGTACGGCAACCACATGTCACGGTCGATCCACAAGCGGTGGACCCGCTCGCCCCCGCCGGTGAGCGCGACTGTCGGTCCGTGGCCGTCCAGCAGAATGAAACCCGAGCTACGTTCCCGGATGAACCGGAGCGTAGGTTGGCTCACCTGGTAATCGGTGATCGGGACACAGACGAACGCGTCCGCGTCCAGCACGAACTCCACGTCCTCGGGCAGGATCGGGGCCATGAAGTGCGTCTGACGCTCGTCCCGCTTGTTCTGATCGAGGTAGACGAGCTCCACCGCGTCGCCCCGGTCGGTGTCGGAGCGCACGCCGGTCAGGTCGACGTTGGGGAACTGGGACAGCAGTTCCTTGATCGGTTCCTCGTCGACCCGGCGGACGTGCACGACGGGACAGATGCGGTCGCTCGGCTCCAACAGGGCCGACAGCGCGGCCACGGTGTAGAGGGCACACCCGTACTTGCTGAGGACTTCGTCTCGGTGGGTGGTGATGCGGTCGAACGGGACGGGGCCGAGGACCGCGACGGTACGCACTGACATTGTGCCTCCTGGGAGCCGCGGGGCGGAGTCCTCTCCGCACCCTCATCGGCGTGCGTCCCCGGACGCATCGAGGGCAATCAGGCCCGAATACACCGGTCATGGATGAGCCCACCAATGGGGACGGAACGGTTCTCACTCATGACCCGGCAGACGGGGATGCCGCAGGACGCCGACCTGATCAGTGCGGTCCAGCACGGCCGGGGAAGCGGCACCACCGGAACCCGGTTCCCATCCGTGAGGTGCAGCAGCGCTGGATCGCGTACCCCGGGAGTCGGATCCGAAGCCGGTGATTCGACGTCTGGCCGAGCAGCTCGGGGTGCATCCTGAGGCGTTGCGGAACTGGATCGACCAGGATCAGGCCGAGGTCATCGCCGACCTCGGCCGTATGGCTACAGCTGATCGGCGCCGGGGGCCGCGGCACACGCCGCGGCCCCCGGGCCGCTCACCGCGTGGCCAGGTAGCGCTGCGCCGACGTGCGCAGCCGGCCGTGCACACCCTCGTACGCCGAGGCGGAGCCCAGGTAGTTCTTCGCCACCCTGGCCAGCATCGTGTAGTTCGGATCGCACACGTTGCCGACCGGCGCCTCGCCCGCCTGGCTGATCAGCTGGTACGCGTCGAGCACGTCGAGCCCGATCAGGTCCGCCGTCCACGTGACCAGGTCGTGCTGGCTCATCCGGTACGCGTCCTCGAGCGGGCGTGCCGAACCGGCCGACATGAGCGCCTCGTCGGTCTCGAACCGGGGCGTCGGCGTGGCGGCGCCCTTGATGACGTCGAGGATCACCACGGTGTTCATGGCCGCCTCGACGCCGGTGCCGCACACCTCGCCGTCGCCCTGCCGGCAGTGCCCGTCGCCGAGCGCGAACAGCGCGCCGGGCACGTTGACGCCGAAGTACGCCGTCACCCCGGCGCGCAGCTCGGGCGTGTCCATGTTGCCGCCGTGCACGTCCGGGACGATGGTCGCCCGGCTCTCGAACGCCGCGGGCGCGACTCCGGCCGTACCGTGCATGGGATCGAGGGGAAGATCGACGCTGTAGTCGCCGCGCCGGGCGTGATAGCGCACGATGCCCGCGGCCACGTCGACGTCGTAGCGCCAGACCACCTCGTCCAGCGGCGGGTGCAGGGTGGCCGTGGTGTGCGTGCCGGTCAGCGCCCCGAAGTGCGGGAACGTCGAGGAGACGGCCCAGTCGCGGGCCGGCACGATCTCGACGAAGTGCACCGCGAGCGTGTCGCCCGGCTCGGCGCCCTCGACGTGGATCGGTCCGGTGACCGGGTTGAGGAACGGGAACTCGCAGGCCACCGACGGCAGGTCGTCGACGCCGCGGACCCGGCCGCCGAAGCAGTCCTCGGTGTAGAGCTCGAGGATCGTGCCCGGCTTGACCCGGCGCACCGCCTCACGGCCGCCGAAGGTGTAGGACAGCTCGTCCTCGGCGGGGCGATAGTTGACAACGTCGGTCACGCGTTGCTCCCTTCCGTCTCGTTCAGCCCGGCCAGCACGGGTCGCCGCCCGGTGGCGTAGAAGCTGATCAGCACGATCACGCCGATGCCGAGCCAGGCGAAGCCGAGCACCTGGGCGGCGATGTTCGCGTTGATCACCACGTACAGCAGGATCAGGAAGCCGATCACCGGCACCACCAGGTGGCGCCACCAGTCGCGGCTCTTGTTGCGCACGACGTAGTGCACCACCACGGCCACGTGCAGCGCGAGGAACGCGGTCATGGCGCCGAAGTTGACGAGCGTGGAGAGCAGCGAGATGCCGTCGTCGCGGCTGGCCATGTAGAGGCCGAGGACCAGCGAGATCGCGGCGACCAGCAGGGTGGCGTTGGCCGGCACCTTGTGCTTCTCGTTGATCTTGCGGAGGAAGCGCGGCATCTGCCCGTCGCGGGCCATCGCGTACAGCAGCCGGCTGGTGGCGGCCTGCGCGACCAGCGAGTTCGCGAAGCCCCAGGCGATCGCCGTGGCGAGCGCGGCGAGGCTGGCCAGCCAGCCGCCGCCGGCGACGCGCGCGGCGTCGTAGAAGGCGGTGCCCTCCGGGTCGCCGTTGGCCAGCAGGCCCGCGGTGTCCGGCACGAGCAGCGAGGCCACCCAGGTCTGCACGACGAACAGCGTGCCGGCCAGCAGCAGCGCGGCCACCATGGCCCGGCCGATCGTACGCGCGTCCTCGCGGCTCTCCTCGGCGAGCATCGAGATGCCGTCGAAGCCGAGGAACGACAGCACGGCGATCGAGACCGCGCCGAACACCACCGACCACGAGAAGGTCTCGGAGTTGTAGAACGAGTCGAACGAGAACCCGTTGCCCTTGCCGTTGGCCAGCGCCACGACGCCGACCACCAGGAAGATCCCCAGGATGATCAGCTCGGCGATCAGCATGTACTTGTTGATCCGCGCGGTCATCTGGATGCCCATGTAGTTGACCACGGTGTTGAGCAGCACGAACCCGACCAGCCACAGCCAGACCGGGATGGCCGGCACCAGCGAGTGCATGGCGACCGCGGCGATCAGGTAGAGCAGACCGGGCACCAGTACGTAGTCGAGCAGGATCACCCAGCCGGCGAGGAAGCCGACCGGCGGGGCGATCCCGCGCCCGGCGTAGGTGTAGACCGATCCGGCCATCGGGAAGGCCCTGACCATCTGGCTGTAGGACAGCGCGGTGAACATCATGGCGACCATGCCGATGACGTAGGCCAGCGCGACCATGCCGCCCGAGCCGTTGAACACGCTGCCGAAGATGCCGAACGGCGCGATCGGCACCATGAAGATGAGCCCGTAGATGAGCAGGTCGCTGAAGCTCAGCGAGCGGCTGAGCTCCTGCTTGTAGCCGAACTTCTGCAGATCGGCGGCGGCGGGTGCCTCCGGGGGTTGAGCCATCGCACGGCCCTCCTTACGTCTGAGGGCGCACGCTATGCCAAAAGCTTGAAACAGAAAAGATTTCTGCCGGAAGCTTTTACCCGCTTGCAATCACCTCGAAGTCCAGCCCGTCGGCGCGGGCCACGTACACCGGCTGCTCGGCGTGCCGCCCGCGCATCACGAACGGGCCCCGGCCGCCCGCGACCCGGGTGCCGTCGGCCACCGCGTCCAGGGCCGGCGCAGCGAGGGTGCCGGCTCGCCGCGCCAGGGTGGCCAGCAGGTGCACGCCGTCGTACGCCCCCTCGCTGTGCCCGTTCAGCACGGGCGCATCCGGTCCGAAGCGCGCCGCGTACCGCTCGCCGAACGCGAGTGACGCGTCGGTGGCCAGCGCGGCGAAGTAGCCCATCGCTGCGTACAGCTCGCCGCTGCCGTCGCCACCCGCGCCGAGCAGGCCGTTCTCCTCCAGCGCCGCGCAGACCCGGGCCACCCGCCCGGCCATCGGCGAGCGGGCGAACTGCCGGTTGAACGCCACCAGGTCGCTGCCGACCAGGCTCAGCAGCACCGCGTCGACCCGGGCCGTGGCCACCTGCTCGACCAGCTCCGCGGCGTCCGCGCCGCCGCGCGGCACGTAGCGCTCGGCCACCACCCGGGCGCCGGCCCGGGCCAGCTGACGGTGCGCCGCCGCGTGCACCCGGCGCGGCCACACGTAGTCGTTGCCCAGCAGCATCCAGCGCTGCGCGCGGGCCGCCACCAGCTGGTCCAGCGCGGGGCGCAGCTGCCGCTCCGGGGTCTCACCGAGCAGGAAAACCCCGGGCGTACGCTCGCCGCCCTCGTACGGCGGGGTGTAGACGTACGGCACCGCGCCGCCCACGGCGTACGCCAGGGCCACCCGCACGTCGCTGGCATGCGTGCCGACCAGGGCGCTCAGCGCACGAGCCTGCACCAGGCCGCCGACCTCGGCCGCCACCTCGGCGGGCGGCCGGCCCCCGTCGACGAGCACCAGCTCCACCGGCCGGCCCAGCACGCCGCCCGCTGCGTTGAGCTCGGCGGCGGCCAGTGCGGCACAGTTGAGCGTCGACGGGGCGAGCAGCCCCAGCGTGCCGGACGCCGGCACCACGATCCCGACCCGCACCGCCTGATCCGGCGGGGGCGCCATGAGCAGCGCCTCCAGCGGATCGGTGATCAGAACGACGTCGTGCGGCATCCGCCGAGTATCTTCGCTTGCAGGCCGACGGCAAAAGGGGGCGGCGCCATGACCGACACGACACTGCGCACATCCCTGCCGTACCTGCTGAGCGAGGTGGAACGCCAGCTGAACCGGCAGCTGGCCGAGGGGCTGGCGGCCGAGGGCGTCAGCGTCGAGCAGTGGCGCATCCTGCGGGCGCTCTCCGACGGGCACGGGCACTCGATGACCGACCTCGCCGAGGCCGTGCTGATGCCGCACCCCACGCTGACCAAGGCCGTGGACCGCCTGGTCGACGACGCGGTGGTGTACCGCCGTCAGGACACCGCCGACCGGCGGCGGGTCGCCGTCTACCTCTCCGACCTCGGCCGTGACCTGGTCGCCCGGCTCGACCGACGGGTCGCCTCGCACCAGGCCCGGGTCTCCGCGGCGTTCGGCGCCGAGCGCACCGAGCGGCTGATGCGCGAGCTGGAGGCGCTGGCCGCGGCCTGCAAGGACTGAGCGAGCTAATCTCGGCTGCTGTGACCATGACGATCGGGCAGATGACCGAGCGCACTGGCATCGCGGCGCGCCTGCTCCGTTACTACGAGCAGCAGCAGCTCATCACGCCGGGCCGCGACGTCAACGGTTACCGGCAGTACTGTGCTCTCGGCGTCGAACGGATCGCGCAGATCCGGGCCCTGCTCGACGCCGGTCTGTCGACCCGCATGATCCGTGATCTGCTCCCCCGGCTCGAGGGCCCCGACATCACGCACCTGAGCGGTCCAGCCGGCGACGTGCTGCAGGCCCTGTGCGACGAGGCGACGGCGTTGCAGGCCCGCATCGACCAGCTGACCGCCCGGCACAAGGCGATCGTCGCCTACGCCGAGAGAGTGAGCCGCACGACATCCGGTTGACCTTGACACTGATGTCACGGCCGGACGCTCCATCCATGACTTCCGGAACAGTGCATCCAGCCTTCGCCCCCGTCCGCGACCTCCTCGAGAAGAATCTGAGCAACGGCGAGGAGGTGGGCGCCTCGATCGTGGTCGACGTCGACGGCGAAACCGTCGTGGACCTCTGGGGAGGTCACCGCGACGCCGCTCGTACCAGCGCCTGGCAGCGCGACACCATCACCAACGTCTGGTCGATCTCCAAGACCGTCACCGCGCTCGCGGTCCTGGTGCTCGCGGATCGCGGCGTCGTCGACGTGGACGCGCCCATCGCCCGCTACTGGCCCGAATTCGCGGCCCAGGGCAAAGAGCGGGTGACGGTGCGGCAGGTGCTCAGCCACGCGTCAGGGGTCTCCGGCCTCGAGCAGCCGGCAACGCTGAGCGACCTCTACGACGTGCCGCGCGCCGCCGCCCGGTTCGCCGCCCAGGCACCGTGGTGGACACCGGGCAGCGCCTCGGGCTACCACGTGCTGTCCTACGGGCACCTGCTCGGCGAGATCGTCCGCCGCGTCGACGGGCGCCCCCTGCGCGCCTTCATCGCGCAGGAGCTCGCCGGGCCACTGGGCGCGGATTTCCAGCTGGGTGTCGCCGCCCGGGACCTTCCGCGGGTCGCGGACGTGATCGCTCCCCCGCCGTTCCCGCTGGGCGAGGTCGACCCCGGCAGTCCGGCGGCGAAGACCTTCACCGGGCCCGCGTTCTCGGCCGACGACGCCAACACGCCCGGCTGGCGCGCCGCGGAGATCGGAGCGGCGAACGGCCACGGCAGCGCCCGCGGCGTCGCCGCGATCCTCTCCCCGCTGGCGCGTGACGGCAGGACCGGCACCGGCCGGCTTCTTCGCAAGGGCACGGCGGCCTCGATCCTCGATGTCCGGACCGAAGGCGTCGACCGGGTCAACGGCCTGTTCCTGCGGTGGGGCCTCGGCTTCGCCGTCACAGACCCGCGCACGCTGCCGTGGGTGCCGCAGGGGCGGATCGCCTACTGGGGCGGCTGGGGCGGATCGATGGCGATCGTCGACCTCGACCGACAGGTGACCATCGCCTACGTCATGAACAAGATGGCACCCGGCATTCTCGGATCCGACCGCAGCCGCGACTACGTCGGCGCCGTCTACCGGGCTCTGTCCTGATCGACGAGCCGCGGCAACAGGAACGGTAGCCCTGGTCTGCATGTACGGGGAACGCCGGCAGGAGGTGGTCGCCCGGGAGAAGATCCGGAACGGGCCTGGGTTCCCGTCCCGGATCTCCTCCGTGCGGACGCGCTCACCGTTGCAGCGCGGGCTCCTCGTCGTCGGCCGGCGAGTGCCGCCCGTCCGGCGGCTCCGCCACGGGACGGGACAGCCGGCTCGGCCACCACATCCGCCGGCCGATCAGCAGGGTGAGGGCGGGCACCAGGACCGACCGCACCAGCAGGGCGTCGAGCAGCACGCCGAACGCGACCAGAAACCCGACCTCGACCAGCATCACCAGCGGAAGTGAAACGAGCACCGCGAACGTCGCTGCCAGGACCAGGCCTGCCGAGGTGATGACGCCGCCGGTGGCGGACAGGGCTCTGAGCATGCCGTCTCCGGTGCCCAGACGTACGGTCTCCTCCCGGGCCCGGCTGGACAGGAAGATGTTGTAGTCGACCCCGAGCGCCACCAGGAACAGGAATGCCAGCAGCGGCACCGAATAGTCGACGCCCTTGAACCCGAGGATGGTCTCGAAGACGAACACACTGCCGCCGAAGGCCGCGGCGAACGAGACGATCACCGTCGCCATCAGGATCAGCGGGGCCACGATCGCCCGCAGCAGCAACCCGAGGACGATCAGGACCACGGCGAGCACCAGCGGGATCACCAGCTTTTCGTCGCGGCTGGTGGTGACCTCGGTGTCGAGGTTCTCCGCGCTCGGCCCGCCGACGATCGCTTCCGCCCCGTTCACCGCGTGCACGGCGGTGCGCACCCGCTTGATGGTGTCGTACTCCGCGACGGTGTCCGGGGCGTCGGTCGGGTACACGGAGATGTCGGTCCAGCCTTGAACGGTCTGGCCCGGTTCGGCCTGCGCCACGCCGGGAATGCGCCTGACGACGTCAAGCACCCGTTCCTGGTACGCCGGCCGCGTGTAGATGGTCATCGGCTGCCCGCCGAGCTCCGGGAAGTTCTGGCGCAGAACGGTGAAGCCGGTGACCGACTCCGGCGCGGACAGGAACTGGTCCTGCTCCCGCAGGGCGCCGGTGTTGCCCGTCAGTCCGATGCAGAGCGCGGCGAGGATGGTGAACGAGCCGAGCGTCGCCACCCACCGGCGGCGGCTGATGGCGGTGCCGAGCCGTCCCCACAGCCCCGGCTTCTCCTGCATGGCCGTGCCGAACCGCGGGATGGCCGGCCAGAAGATCCGGCGGCCGAGCACCACGAGCACCGCCGGGAACAGGGTCAGCATGGCCACCAGCGCGCACAGGATGCCGGCTGCGCCGATCGGGCCCAGCCCCCTGATGCTGTTCAGGTCCGCGACGAGCAGGCAGAGCAGGCCGGCGATCACGGTGGCCGCGGACGCGACGATGGCCGGCGCCGCGCCGCGCAGGGCGTGGACCATCGCGACCCGGACGTTCTGGTGGTGGTGCAGTGACTCCCGATATCGGGCGATGAGCAACAGCGCGTAGTCCGTGCCGACGCCGAACACCAGGATCGTCAGCAGCGCCGAGTTCTGATTGTCGACCACGATGCCGAAGCCCTTGACCAGCAGATAGACGGTCGCCATCGAGGTCAGGGCGGCCACGCCCACGGCCACAAGCGGGACGAACCACAACACCGGGCTGCGGTAGGTGAGGATCAGCAGGATCGTGACGACGAGGACCGTGGTGAGGAAGACCTGCAGGTCGATGCCGTCGAAGACGGCGTCCAGGTCGCCGTCGATCGCAGCCGGGCCGGTCACCTCGAGTTGCAGGCCGGCGGGGCGGTCCTTCGCGGCGTCACGCAACGGGCCGACGAGCTCCTCCGGCGGGCCGTAGGTCGTGCTCAGCTCGAGGGCGAACATCATCGCCTTGCCGTTGGTGGACGGCCTGATCGGGGGACCGTCGTCATCCTCTTCGCCGGACGTCGCCGACTTCGGCGGGTACCGCTTGGCCAGGGTGTCGTAGTGGCGTTCGACCGTGGCGCGGTCGGCGTCGGTCATGCCGCCGGCGCGGTGGTACACGAAGACGAACGTGTTGTCCTCCGCGCCCGGGAGGCTCTCCTCCAGCACCGCCACCTTGGTGGACTCGGCGCCGGCCGGCAGGGCGTCCACGGCTTTGTCGGTGGTGACCGAGCTCAACTTTCCGCTCAACGGCACCATGACCGCCGCCAGGGCTATCCACAACCCGATCACCAACCACGGCACCCACCGGCCGGGCGGCGTTTCCTTCGTCGACGCTACGTTGACTTTCATCGATCCTCCTGAGCAGGCGTCACATCGCTTGTCCGAGGCCGAATTCGTACCGAGTGAATCTGAGACGATCATTAATCTCTCCGGCGCTCCGCGACTGCGCGCTGCCGGCGTCAGGGCGCATCCGGGCATTGACGTCCGCGGCCGGGATAGCCGCTCCGCGCTGCGGTGGCGGCAGCCTGGCGAAGCCGTTCCATCTCAGCACCTGGTTCCGACAACCGGCCTGAGCACCGCATTAACGATCGTCTCAGATTCGCCAGGTACGAAGTCGGCGTCCGACAACTGAGGTAATCCGTCGGCGCCGAGGGCGACGAAGGCTCGATCTGGAGCATCTCGCCAACGGATGCCGTACGGATACCCCATCACACGACACCGGAAGAGAGACTGACATGAAGCCCATGGGACGCCGCAGCTTCCTGGCCGCCGCCACGGCACTCGGCATCGGCGCCGGCGTGTCCTCGCATGCCATTGCCTCGGCAGCGAGCGACAGCAAAAAGACTCCGGACCAGGCTCCGGACCAGAACGCGGACAAGACCGCGGAAATTTACCAGCGAGACCGCGACCTGCCCTTCATCGGCACGGAGGAGACATTTTCGACTCCTGCGTTGTTGAAGTTGAACTCCATCAACGCGGATCACATGGCGTTCCTCGAGGAGATCGGTCTTGCGGATCTGGGCCGACGCCGCATCGGCGACATGGACGCGGGGGGACTCGACGTTCAAATCCTCTCGGCTCATACACCGTCCGTACAGAACATCCCGGGGCGAAGGGGCATCGACCTTGCCTATCGTCTCAACCGGCAACTTGTCGACGGGCCGATCGCCAAGTATCCGGGCCGCTTCAAGGCTTTCGCCACCTTGCCCTTGCAGAGCCCGGAGGCGGCGGCCGATGAACTGGAACGCTCGGTTCGGGAAGATGGCTTCCTGGGCGCACTCACCAACGGACACATCACGAAGAAATATCTCGATCATCCCGATTTCGAACCCGTGCTGGCACGTGCCGTTGCTCTCGATGTGCCGATCTACCTGCATCCCGGCTATCCGGCTGACGAAATCTTCAAGATTCTCTACAGCACCACACGGTCTCAATACACGAAAGAGTTCCAACCCTACATTTTCAGCGGGTCGGGATACGGCTGGCACCAGGAGGTGCTGACCCAATGCATTAGGATGATCACGTACGGGGTTTTCGACAGATTCCCCAAACTGAAGATAATCATCGGCCACATGGGCGAAGGCCTTCCCTTCTATTACGAGCGGATCGTCAATGACATGGGCGAGCCGACCGAGGACTCGCTCAAGAAGCCCTTCGGGCAGTACTTCCGGGACAACTTCTGGGTCACCACCAGCGCATTCCCCCAGACTGAACTGCTCGATCTACTGCTGAAGCACATAAGCGTGGATCGAGTGATGTTCGCAACCGACTACCCGTTCGCGGACATCAAGGCGCAGACCGACTGGTTCCGCGGAGTCGACCTGCCACGCGAGGACAAGGAAAAGATAGCGTTCCGAAACGCAGAAAAACTGTTCAGAACGAAAGTGCCCGCGAAGTGACGCGCCGGCGTCAGCAGCATCGCCTTCCACGTCAGGGAGGACACGTCCCTCGGCTGATCGACGGTCATGCCGCTGCGTGGCAGGGTGGAGTGGCGGCCGAGAAGGATCTTCAGCATCCCGTTGAGGACGAACGGGTCAAGTAGTCGATCGGGAGAGATTCATGCAGGTTCTCAGCGTGGACGGGATACGGCAGGTCTATCACGTGGCAGGGCGTGGCCCCGTTTGCGTTGCGCACCCCGGCGGCCCCGGCATGCACTGGGCCTACCTACGCTCGCCGGAGCTCGAAAAACGATTCACGATGGTCTACCTGGAACCGGTCGGCACCGGCGAGTCCGGCCCGCTGGCCACCGCCGACGACTATCGCCTGGACACCTACGTCCGCTTCCTCGCCGCCGTCATCGATCATCTGGGTCAAGACCCCGTGTACCTGCTGGGCCATTCACACGGCGGCTTCGTCGTCATGAAATACGCACTCCAGCACCCCGACCGAGTGGCCGGCCTCATTCTGTATTCCACGTCCCCCGTGACCGGGCCCGACTTCTGGGCGGCAGCGACGGATGCGGTGACCGCTTACCCGCAGCAGTTCCCGGACAACCCGGAGGCGGCCGCCATCCCGGCGGCATTCCAGCAACTGGAGACCGCCACCGACGACGACACCGTCAGCCGCGCCTTGGCCGCCGCCGTGCCTATCTACTTCGCCGACTTCTGGTCTCGGCAAGCAGAGTTCGCGCCGTTCCGCGCCGGTCTCCGCGCCTGGGCCGAGCCGTCCGGGGCGGAGGACCCGGAGCCGTTCGACCTGCGCCCGCGGCTGGCCGAGATCGCCGCGCCCACCGTGGTCATCGCGGGCCGGCACGATTTCATCTGTGGCCCGACCTGGACCGCTCAACTCGCCGACGGCATCCCGGGAGCCGAACTGAGAGTGCTCGCGCGCAGCGGTCACTTCGGGCACGTCGAGCAGCCCGCCGAGTTCGCCGAAGCGGCGGCACAAGTCCTGCACTGAGAAAAGGGCAGACCTCTTCGGTGCAACCTGGTCGAGGCTCAGCTCGATCAATTGGTGAGCTGCTCGGCGCCACCCTCGGCTCGCGGCCACTCAGTGGTGCAGGCCTCCGGCTGCCACGTGGATGAACACCGCCGCGACCTCCGTGGCGGTGGACAGATTGTCGACATATCCGCCGATCGGCTCCACCGCATCGGTGATCGCCTTGGCGTCCCCGGCCGTGCCGAACGTCACGACGCTCAGCTGCACCGGCCGGTTCTTGTCCGACGCCTTGAGCAGTGCCGCCGAGAGCTGGGCGGCGGTCAGTGTCTTCTTGTCCGACTCGTTGCGGCCGTCGGTGAGCACGAGAACCTGGTTGGGCACACCTTCCTGGAACGCGTCCCGCGCCGAGGTGTACGCCGCGAGGATCGTGTCGTACAGGCCGGTGCCCGTACGGCGCGAGGTCAGCTCCGTCACGGCGCCGGCCAGCGCGGACCGGTGCTGCGCGGTCAGCGGGGTCATCGCCAGCAGCGAGCGGTAGTCCCGCGCGCCGTCCAGCTCGCTGCCGAACTCCCACAATCCCATCCGGGAGTCGTCCGGGAGCAGGCCGGCCACCGAGCGGCAGCCCTGCCGGACCAGCTCGATGCGGGACGAGGCCGAACCCACCGCGGGCGCCGCCATCGAGCCGGAGATGTCCACCGCCACCAGCAGGTTTGTCCGCCGGTCGACGGCGTACCAGGTGGCGAAGACGTGGTCGACATGGTGCGGGCCGAGCACGTCGAACGGTGCCGCTGTGGGCGAGGGCAGCGAGTCGTCGCCGGCGGTCCGGCTCGCGTCCGCGGGCCGCAGCCCGGCGGCCCGCGCCTGGGCCGCGGCGTCGTCGCCCGTCAACCGGGTGCGCAGGCGTTCCATCGCGGCCGCACGTGCCGGGTCGGCCGTGGCCGCGGCCAGCGGCAGCCACGTGTAGCGCAGCAGGGCGGTGTGGTCGGTGCCCGGCAGGACAGCGTGATCCGCAGCCGCCTTCGGGTCGCGCAGCAGCTCGTACTCGGGCACCAGGCCCACCTCACCGGCCTTGGCGGGCAGAGCCGGGCTGTCGCCGGTCACGGTGCGGGCCGTCTGCTTGGCCTCGGCCAGCCACAGCGCGGAGGCGTCCATGTCCTTGTCCAGCCAGACCGCCTCGGCCGCCGAGCCCGCACTCACCAGGCCGTCGCCGGAGCCCTCCGGATCACGCACGACCAGGCGGGCCGCCTTCTCGCTGACAAGCCGGGCCAGCCCGAGCCAGCCGCCACCGGCCTTCTGCAACGAGGCCCCGGTCGCCGAGTCGGTCACCATGTAGATCGGGCTGGTCGCCAGCACCGTTCCGGTGCCGGCCGTCGGCGCCTGAGCCAGGCCGGCCGAGCCCGCGTCGGCGGCCCACGAACTGTCGTCGGCGATCCAGACGTCAGCGTTCACATCAGCGGCACGCTTCGCCGCGCCCCGGCCGTCCGCCTCGGTCACCTCGACCTGCAGGCAGTCGCGCGCCCGGGCACCAGTGGTGAGGGCGGCGAGCACCGGCGCGTACGAGCTGGCGGTGACCACCCGTACCGGCCGGTCACAGGGGGCTTGGGCTACCGCGCCGGTCCCGTTCGAGCGCCCGCCCGACACCAGGACGCCCGCGAGGTAAAGCCCCCCCACAGCGAGCAGCGCCGCCGCCGGCCACACCCATCGCCGGGTCACCTTGGCGCGGTGCTTAGCCATCTGCCTTCCGCCTCGCTCCGTCGCAATAGATCCGCACGACTGTACAACCGGAGAATCACCGCTGCTCAGCTCGCATTCGTCACC
Source organism: Actinoplanes sp. URMC 104 (assembly GCF_051386375.1). Lineage (NCBI taxonomy): Bacteria > Bacillati > Actinomycetota > Actinomycetes > Micromonosporales > Micromonosporaceae > Actinoplanes > Actinoplanes sp. URMC 104. The sequence goes on from NZ_JBPQTO010000011.1 coordinate 1,769,412, forward strand.
ATCCGTCACCCGCGGGAAGGCGAGCCGGACCGAATTGCCGCAGTAGTTGAGCCTTAATCCTTTTCGGGAGATCGCAGCATCGACACAGGGCTCTGCTCCGCACCGGCCGCCGTCCACAGTTCCGCCCGTACGGCCGTCGGCTTACGGCTACGCGATCGAGTGCTTTCACCCGTTCGGGCACTTGACCGGGCACCCCGTCACTGTTGTCCGGCCTGATATTTCGCGGTGCTGCTGCGACAAGGCAGAAAGACGTTGCCGTACGCCCGCAGTCCCGCGCTGCAGAACACGGTCTGACCGGCGCCCCCGCCCGGAGCGATCATCCGGGCGGCACATCGGCTTCTTTCCTGTGAAGCGCGAACGAAGCCACGAGGGCGACCTGCTCACGTCGGTGGGGGGTCTGCCGATGACTCAGGCGTGAAGCAGGTGATGTTCGGCCGGGAGGCGCGCGAAGCGCAGATCGCTGCACGCGTGGGTGGCGCCATGCTCTTCACGGGCGGCCTGCTGCCGTTCATGCTGGCGCTGACCGTGGAGTCGTTCGCCAACGGGCGGCTGGTGCCGACGTTCGTCCTCGGGTCGTTGGCAGTGGTGTTCGGCGCGTTCTGCATGGCCGTGCCGCAGCGGGTGCCGCCGATGGGTGTTCAGGTCCTGGCGCCGTTCGGGACGCTATTGATCACGATGGCGTCGGTGTTGAACTCGAGCGCGGCCGACGGCAGCGAGCTGCTCTACATCTGGCCGGTGCTGTACGCGGCCTACTTCCTGTCGATCCGGGCGGCACTGCTCAACGTCGCGCTGATCGCCCTGCTGTACCCGCCGATGGCCATCAACCTGCTCGGCAACCCGGGAATCACTCCGGCGGCGTACCTGGTCGGTACGTCGGTCGTGACCATGCTGATCGTGGCCAATCTGCGCCGGCGGCTGGCGGCGGTGCTCGCGGCCAGCGAGCTGGAGGCCCGGACCGACCGGCTCACCGGGTTGTACAACCGGCGGGGCTGGGACGAGAGGCTGGCCCACGAGTGCGCCCGCCAGCACCTTCCGGACTCGCCTCTGTCGGTGCTCGTGCTCGACCTCGACTACTTCAAGAAGCTCAACGACAGCCGGGGCCACGCCGCCGGGGACGACGCGCTCGCCCGGGTGGCCGGGGTGCTGCGGGGGACAGCCCGCAAGACCGACCTGGTGGCCCGCCTGGGCGGCGAGGAATTCGGGCTGATCCTTCCGGGCTGCTCGGCCCACGACGCCGAACGGCTCGCCGAGGAGGTGCGGCGCAATGTCGAGCAGCAGTCGCAACACTGGGACTGCGCGATCACCGTCAGCGTCGGCGTGGCAACAGGGCTCGGGCACGTCGTAGACGGCGCGCAGCTGGTCCGGACGGCGGACGAGGCGCTCTACGCCGCCAAGCGGTCCGGACGCAACCGCGTTGCTGTCAGCGGTCGGCGTGTTCAACCGATGACAACGACAGAGAGATAAGGATTCGCTGCGGCGGATCGGCGGCGAACGGCACGGCGTAGGCGCGCTGCCCGCAACGCAGGCCGGGGTAGCCGCCAGGGGTGGTGGCGGCTACGGCGCGGTAGATGCCTTCGTCGAGTTCGAGGAGCAAGGCGCGGGCGACGGCCTCAACTTTCGCGGCCCTGGCGCGGTAAGCGAAACCAGGCCAGCACTCCGAGCCGGCGCACCAGGAGCTCCTCAGCTACCCGGCTGACGGATTGCGGTGCCCGGATCGGTGCTCTGCTCAAGGGCCGTCCACCACTCCTCCAGCTCATCGACCCGGCTCTGGAGTGCGGCGTTCGCCGCCCGGGCCGTCGCCAGTTCCTCGGTCAGCGCACCGATCGGCCCGGAGGCGGTCAGGGCGTCGAGCCAGCCCGCGACCAGCCGGTCCTCAGCGGCGACCCGCCGGAGCGCGGAGGCGACCACCTCCGGTGACAACTCAGCCACGAACTCTCTCGGGAGCGTGAGCAGGCGAGCGACCTCGCCGAGGCTCCGCGCGGCGCTCATCTGGCGCCCAAGGCGCTCGGCGGACGGCACAGCCGGTTCGGCCGGTGTCGCAGCCGCGATCGGCTTGGCGGGAGAAGGAGCAGGCTTCGACACAGGCGCGGGCGTAGGTGCCGGCCCCGGGTCAGGCTCGGCCGCTGACGGGAGTTCGGGAAGGTCGTCCCCCACCCAGGCGTAGGCCAGAGTGTCGCCCTTCTGCCGTCGGACGACATTCGGCCACTTGGGCAGAACCGCCAGCGCCCGGGGCCCGTGCCGGGCCCAGGTCTCGTTCCGGAGACCGAGCTCGGCCAGACGCTCCCGGATCTCCCGCACCTTCAGCGGGACCGACGACTCGGCCAACAGGTGGAGAACCACCGCGAGGGGCTCTTGGGCGAAGACGGCGTGGAACAGCCGGGAGTCGGACAGAGCCAGGAAACGCAGCGAACCCCTCGTCGCGACGTGAACGCCGGCGCCCCGTGGGACAAGCTCTTCCTCACCGGTGTCATCCCACTTGACCTGATAGTTCGTCCCGTCATCCGCAAGGATTGATCCAGCTCGGGCACGGCGTACGCCGAACGAATCGGACACCCGGACAAGACCCTGATCTGCGCTCACGAATGCGACTGTAATAGTTATCGTCGCAGCCAGGGCGCCGGCCGGAGCCAGCCCATCCTGGCCAGGCGCATCGGCCGTATGCGCCCAGCGCCGGCTTGGCGGAACAACTCCGGGAGAAGATGGGCGCGCTTGCCGGCCGCCCGTACGGACAGATCGGTGAGCTTGTCACTCGGTTCGAGGTCGAGCGTGAACGTGTGCCCGTCCCGGGGCTTCCTGGACGCGCTGCTGGCGCGGATGGGCATGGAGACGCGGGGCGTCGCGGCACGCCCGGACAAAGCAACAGCCGGCGTCAGCCCGAGCGACAGTGATCACACATGTACAGACAGCCGCGTGACCATCGCCGGACAGGCCACCTGACTCTCAAATGGCACCCGTCGACGCCTACGTAGGGGGCGGCGACCACTCGCCGGTCCGGTGATGGAACGAGCTCACTGGCCAGTTCAGTTGATCAGGCGAACGCTGAAGACCAGCGCACGGGGGACCTCTCGGCGTCGGTCAATTCAGCGGACGGGTGTCGTTGCCGCCTGGGTGACGTCGGCTGGGATCGCGTCATCGACGAAGGGAAACCAGGTCTGGTTCTGTATCAGGCTCTGGATGAGGTGATCGCGATGACGCCCCTGTTGACGCCAACAACAACGACCTCCTCGACAGCTGGCTGCAGACCGCCGCCCGCAAATGCATTCGAGGACAGCACGCGACGCCCGCCCCGGGCCGGCTTCGATTTGCCTTCTACGGACGCCAGTTCCACAAGCTGATGCCGTTCTTCCAACGGCACAACATCGCCGTCTGGCTCCCTGAAGCCGATGGAACGATCGACCTGGCCGACCCCGCCCACCAGGCGCTGCTTCTGCTGCTCGGGCACCAGTCACAGCGGGAGGTGCTGCGCTCCCGGTTTCGCACCAGCGCCGCGATGTGCGCGCAGGTCCGCGCCGCTCAACGACCGTGGACCCCTCATCGGACGGGACGCCGAACTTGCCGCCCTGCGGACTGCGCTCGACCGATCGAACAATTATCCCGCAGTCGTCGTGGTTGCCGGGCCCGGAGGCCGTGGCAAAACGCGTCTGCTCACTGAGGCGTTGACAGAGTGCGAGGGAGCGAATCCGCAAATCCGGTGGTTTGCCTTTCCCCCGGCTGCAGCCTCAACCAGCAGCGATCGACGAGCTTCCGCGGCTCCGGTTTGAGCGAACGCTTGCGCGGTCGCCGGCCCCATGCCGGAGCCGGCACCGGTCACCATGGCGACCTGGCCGGTGAGGTCTTAGGTGGGGTTCATGATGTCCCCCGGAGAGGTCAGGCGGGTTCGACGGTCGCGGTAACGGCGCCGCCCATGTCGGCGATGCGGCTCGCGGCATCGCCGTCGAGGTGGCCGATGACCACGATGCCGGGGAAGTACGACTGGTCGCCGTAGTACAGGACGAAGTCTTTGCCGGGGGCGTAGTAGCCGACATCGCCGACGCCGGGGTCAGCACCTTCCGGCTGGCCGTCCAGGGACAGGGGCGATGGCAGTGGGCCGGTCTTCTCCACGCCGCCGTGGTCGGTCATGTCGATGGTCAGCGGCAGTTGGGCGAACAGGTCGCGGCCGGCATCGCTGTCGAAGATCGTGGCCTGCAGGCGCTGACCGCTGATGGTGATCTGGATCTTCATCTGCTCTCTTCGAGGTGCGGCGGTGGCACTCGGCGCTGCTGTGGCCGGGCTGGTGCTGCCAGGCGCCGTCGTGGGCGTTGCGTCGCCGGGGGCGCCGGCCCGACCGTTGCCGCCGCAGGCGGCCAGCATCAGGCCGAGGACCGCCGGCAACGCCACGCGGACGGTCGTGCGTGCGTGCGGTGACCATGGCATCTCCCGATCAAAGGGTGAGCAGGACCTTGGTGGCGGTGCGCTGGTCCATGGCCTGGTAGCCCTCCGCTGCCCGGTCGAGCGGCAGGCAGAGGTCGAACACCTTGCCCGGGTCGATCGTTCGGTCCCAGATCAGCTGGATCAGCTCGGGCAGGAACCGCCGGACCGGCGCCGGGCCGCCGTGCAGGTGCACGCCGGAGCCGAACAGCTCGTCACCGGGGATGGCGACGTCATGCGAGACTCCGACGAAGCCGACGTGGCCGCCGGGGCGGGCGGACCCGATGGCCTGCATCATGGCCTGCTGCGTGCCGACGGCTTCGATCACGCTGTGCGCGCCGAGGCCGCCAGTCAGTTCCTTGACTGCCGCGACACCGGCGTCGCCGCGTTCGGCGACGATGTCCGTGGCGCCGAACTCCCGCGCCAAGGCCTGCCGGTCGGGGTGGCGGCTGACCGCGATGATGCGCTCGGCGCCGAGCTGCCGGGCGGCCAGGACACCGAGCAGGCCGACCGCACCGTCCCCGACGACCGCGACGGTCCTGCCAGGCCCCGCCTCGGCGGCGACGGCCGCGAACCAGCCGGTCCCGAGCACGTCAGAGGCCGCCATCAGCGAAGGAATCAAATCCGGCGACGGCTGCCCCGGGGTGGCGACGAGCGTACCGTCGGCCAGCGGGATGCGGGCCAACTCCGCCTGGGTGCCGATGGTGCCCATCAGGACGCGGTGCACGCAGTACGCCTGGTAGCCGGCCTGGCAGATCTCGCAGGTGTTGTCCGACGCCCAGAAGGAGCCAACGACGAAATCACCGACCTTCACGGTACGTACTTCGGACCCGACCGCCTCCACGACACCGGCGTACTCATGCCCCATCACCTGGTGGTCGACCGGCTCAGTGCCGCGGTAGGGCCACAGGTCGCTGCCGCAGATACAGGTCGCGGCCAGCCGGACGATCGCGTCGGTCGGCTCGACGATCACCGAGTCCGGGCGCTGTTCCACCCGTACGTCCCCGGGCTTGTACATGACGACTCCACGCATCGTGGTGTGCTCCGTTCACTCAGATCGGGCTCGCCCCCCAGGGCCTACGCATCGAGTCAACGTGCCCGCCCACAGACGAAGAAGTCCTTGATGATGGGTGTACCGACAGGGAATCCCTGATCGCTGTCGAGCGGCATAGGCTCGACGCATCGACAGCCGGTCGGAAGTACGCGCGACTTCGTGACCAGGCGCCGGACGAGCTCGTGCGAATCGCGCGGCACGGTCCTGCCGCACCGGTTACCAGCCGGGCCGCACAACGAAGCCTCAACCGACTCGGTGCGGGCTGCGCCTTGCCTGTTGATCGAAATGCGAGGTCGGCTGTCATGCAACGTCGCAGAGCGTAGACGGGCCGTGCTTCGCCAAGCCCTCCCACGAGCCCGATGACTGGAGTTGTCCAAAGCCATGGAACTCAAGACTGTGAGCCCGACCGTCAAGCAGCCGGGAACCACCTTCACCGGCGACGTCTACATGACGCCGATCTACTTCGGGTCCGCCCCGTCGCGGATGACCGTGGCGCTGGTGCGGTTCACGCCCGGCGCCCGTACGAACTGGCACCGGCACGACGTCGGTCAGACCCTGCACGTCACCGAGGGCGTCGCCCTGGTGGGCACCCGCGACGGCAGCGTGGTCCGCGCCCGGGCCGGCGACACCGTGATCTGCCCGCCCGGCGAGGAGCACTGGCACGGCGCAACCGCTGACACGTTCATGAACCATTTCGCGATGCTCGAGGCGAACCCGGACGGCAGTGACCCGACGACGTGGCTGGAGCCGGTCGCCGACCATGTGTACGAGGTCGCGAACAAGCGGTGACCACGAACGTCGCTTTTCCCGGTGCGCGCCGGCCTCTGTCTTTCAACGCCGCCGTGGCGCCGCTGGTCACTGTCTTCGTGGCGTCCGGGGCGCCGATCCCGCTGTATGAGCGCTACCGCGAGGACGACGGCCTCACCACCGGTGACCTCCCCCTGGCGGCGGTGCCGAGCGACCGCCTCATTCGTTCCGAGCTGTCCGCAGGGTGTACCGATAGTGCGTCCCTGCTACGCCGTCTGCGTCGTAGCATGGGTGGCGAGCGCAGCGGAAGGCGTCTGGCCTGGCCTCGGCATCCGCGGTTCGCCGGCGGCCATCGACAACACGAGCGAGGCTGAGGGGCGGTGACGGCCGGCCCTCAGCCTCGCTCCGTCATCCTGCGGTGGAGGGTCGGTTCTCCCAGAACAGGCGCTCAGCCCGATCCGGGTCGTCGACGATGCGGCATTGCGCGTCGATCCACATCGTGGAGCGGGTCTTCGGCGTGTACGACGGCCACCTCGGTACGCCGGCCGCGTGCGGGCGACTGGTGTGGGCGAAGCCGGCCCACAAGCCGCTCATGTGCCGTGCGGTGGCCAGCCGTCCCGGCGACCGGTCGGCGTACAGGATGTCGTCGAGGTTCTTGTCGGTGTTGGCGAACTTGAGGTTGATGTCGGAGGCGTGCGGGGATCCGAGCGGGAAGTCGGTGCCGGGCACCACGGTGGGATTCCGGTAGGCGAGCTGATACATGAACACCGGAGCGGCGTGCTGGGCCGCCTTGGCTTCGGCGATCTTGATGGCGTCGCGCCAGATCGGTGACGTGGTGATGGCGAAGTAGAGCTGGGCCGGCGTCGCCCCCGGTCGCGACCGGCGGAACGTGGCGATGATGCGGTCGAGCTCGGCGCCCTGATAGGTGCCGCTGAGCCGGCTGCGCAGGCCGGCCTCGTCGATGCGGAAGATGTCGGGCGGCCCGAAGAGGCTGAAGAACACCGTCTCGTCGCGGCAGGTGCCGACCATCAGCGGCTTGCCGGCCGACCAGGGTGCGGCGCCGTCGGCGAAGGGGTGCCGCGGGATGATCCGGCCGTCGACGAAGGCGCCGAAGCCGGGCAGCGGGGCGGGGTCGCCCCAGGGTGCGACGCCGTTGGCCGCTTCGGATTGCTGGATCTCGAGCAGCCGCGCGGCCGGGATGTCGTACAGCTTGGGGATCTCCGCCTTGGTCAGGCCCAGCAGCGACAGCGTGCGCTCAGCGCGGGCAGTCGCTCCGGAGCGGGTCGGGAAGCGCAGCGGCGCGGCGCTCTCGATGGAGGCCTTGCGGAACAGCGGTGCGGCGGCGGGCATGGTGTAGACGGCTGCGGTCTTGGCGCCGCCGCCGCTCTCGCCCCAGACCATGATGTTGTCGGGGTCGCCGCCGAAGTGCTGGATGTTCTCACTGGTCCAGCGCAGCGCGGCGAGGATGTCGAGCATCCCTTGGTTGGCGGCGTGGTCACCGCCGGCGAGGTCGCCCAGGAACAGGTAGCCGAGCAGGCCGAGCCGGTGGTTGGACTCGACCACCACGACGTCGTAGAGCCTGGCGAGGTTGGTGCCGTCCTGGCCGGTGGCGGAGCCGGAGCCGATCATGTAGCCGCCGCCGTGGTTGTAGAACATCACCGGCCGTCGCCTGCGGTCGGCGGCGGGTGTCCAGATGTTGAGGTAGAGGCAGTCCTCGGAGGGTGCCGGCATGCGGCCGGTGCCCATCTCGGCGCCGGCGACCTGGTAGGCGCGGTTGGGGAAGTTGACCGTGTCCCGGACGCCGGACCACGGTCGCGGCGGCTTCGGAGCCTTGAACCGCAGCTTGCCGAGCGGCGGCGTGGCGTACGGGACGCCGAGGAACTTCACGATGCCGTCCTCACGCCGGCCGCGCACGCGGCCGTACCGGGTGACAGCCTCGTCGGTCCCGCCCCTTCCGTGCCCCTGCGCCGGCAGCGGCAGGCCGACTGCAGCGGCCGCGGCGAGCGACCCTCCGATCATGGCCCTGCGGGTGATCTTCAAAGGGATCTCCTCGAGTCGAGGGGGCGCCGCGAACGGCGGCGCCCCGGGTGATGCGGATCAGGAAGCCGAACGTGCCGTGAAGGTGTGCGATCCGGACGACACGGTGTAGACGACGTACGCGCCTTGGGAGCTCTGGAACACCGCCCGGCTCGACGCGTCGACCAGGCGCTTGTCGGTCGCGGGCACCCATACCTCGGCCTGGGTGTTGGCCGGCACGGTGACCGAGAGGGCGAAGTGGTTGCCGGTCTTCGTCCACGCCGAGCGCGCCGAGCCGGCCGGGGTCTCGTAGGAGCCGCTCGCCTTCGTCAAGTCGCCGACCGGCTTGGGCTTGAAGACGAGCCGGTCGTAGGCGACCGAGCCCGGCGCGGCCTGGATCCCGGCAATGCCGGCGTGGAACCACTCCTCGATCTGGGCCAGGATCATGTGGTTCTTCGAGTCGCCGCGGTTCCAGCGCTCGCCGATGGTGGTCATGCCGCCCGGGTTGGCCGGCGTCGACTCCATGAAGTAGCCGTAACTCGGCTCGTCGTTCTGCTGGAGAGCGTCCCACAGCACGTCGTCGCGGTCGCCGTTCATGAGCGCCCGCACGATCGGGCCCATCCCGATGGTGCCGCCACTGAAGTGCGGCCCGGTGCCATTCGGGTGGAACGCATAGATCTGCTCGACCAGAGCGTCGAGCACCTTGCCCTCGCTCCCCGCCGGCACCAGCCCGGCGTCGAGGGCCAGCGCCTGCGCTGTCTGGGGCCCGGCGTAGCGCCCAGCCGAAGCGTCGAAGAAGGCGCGGTTGAACGCCGCCTTGATCTCCTCGGCCAACGCCGCATACCGGGAAGCGTCGGCGGTGTGCCCGGTCAGCGCGGCGATCCGGGCCATCGACTGGATCGTGAGGTAGTAGCCCCAGGTGCCGGTGATGCGGCCGGAGACCGGTTCGGCGCTGACCCAGTCGGCCAGGGCGGCGTCGACGTAGTAGCCGTCGACCACCTTCTGCCGCTGGATGTAGTCGACGAAGCGCACCAGCCGGTCGTACGAGGCGCTCATCGTGGCGGTGTCGCCGTAGAGCTGATGCAGGATCGCCGGGACGAGCACGATCGCGTTGCCCCAGTTGATCTCGTCGCCGAAGCGGCCGCTGTAGCCCCAGTCGTACACCGGCGTCTTGAGCGCGACGTTGCCGGCCATCGGCGTGTCCGCGATGGACTGCCCCTCGACGAGGTGCCTCATGGTTGTCTTCATGAAGGCGTTGAGCTGGAAGTCGCGGTGGATCGCGCCCATCGGCATCGTGTAGTCCGCCGGGTAGGACAGCTTCTCGCGGCCCGGGCAGTCGGTGAACACGCTCATGATGTTCGAGGCGAACGAGTACCGCGACATCGTGTGGACACGGTTGACGCGCGCGTTGGAGGAGCTGAACGTGCCGGCGATCGGCGTGTCGGCTTGCAGGCGTACGCCGGTGATCAGGTCCTTGGTGGGTGTGAACCCCGCGGGCAGGCCGCTGACCTGGACCCACTGCATGCCGAAGTAGTTGAAGTTCGGGTGCCACGTCTCGGTGCGGCCGCCCGCGGCGGTGTAGGTGTTGAACAGGTCGACCCCGCGCGAGCCGCCCCCGCCCATGAGCGAGGCCTGATTGACCGTGCCGTCGGGGTTGAGCGACTCGGCCGGCTGCATCTTCACGGTCGTGCCGGCCGGGAGTTCATTCGCCCGCAGAAGAGGCCAGCCGACGATGTTCTGGCCGAAGTCGAACACCCAGGTGCCCGGGGCCGGGTTCGTCACCGACACCGGCTTGAACGTCTCCTGCACGGTGATCGGCTCGGCGGTGCGGGCCACCAGCTTGGTGGCAAGGTTGGGCGGCGGCGCGATGCCGGCGGCGATCCAGCCGGTGGCGGTGCCGTCGCGCCGCTTCGCGGACGCGCCGAGGTCGGCGCCCGGCGTGTTCCAGCCGGGCTGCTCGCGGCGGGCGTCGTAGTCGGAGCCGGAGTACCAGGCGTCGGTGACCAGCGGGCCCAGCGCCGTACGCCAGGACCGGTCGGTCACGATCGTCTCGCGGCTGCCATCGCGGTACCGGATCTCGAGGCGGCCGATGAAGCGCGGGGTGACGGCCGCTCCGGCCGAGGCGTCGCTGGCGGCGATGTTGTTGCCCGAACCAGTGACCTTGGCACCGGCCTCATGCGCGCCGGTCAGACCTGGGGTGAACGCGATTGTCCCGGTGGAAACAGCGGTGATGACCCGCGACTCGAGCCGGTCGCCTCCCCCGCCGGTGTCGACGTTGACGGTGCCACCGACGTGGTAGCCGGCCGTGTCGCTGACCGCGATGCTGGTGGCGCCGGCCGGGGCGTCGGCGGTGAGGGTGCCGTTGCCCTTGAGCTGGCTCTGCCACCACGAGTACGGCGAGGTGCGGCCGACCGCCGGGTTGGTGACGCTGCGGCGTACGTAGGCCGGGCCGTTGCCGAGCTCGACGCCGACGGCGTTGGCACCGGAGCGCAGCGCGGACGTCAGGTCGTAGGTGCGGTACTCGCTCGACAGCTGGTAGTTCGAGTTGCCGGGGGCGAGGACCTCGTCGGTGATCTCGCGGCCGTTGACGGTGGCGTGGTGCAGGCCGACACCGGAGAGGTAGAGCCGGGCGTCGGCCACCTTCCTGCTCCGGGGCACGGCGAACTGGCGAGCGAAGATCGGCATCGGCTGGTTCTCGGCGCGGTCCGGGTAGTCGATCCAGCGCGCCGTGCCCCAATCGGCCTGGTTGAGCAGGCCGGTGGTCCAAGTCGACGCGGCTGACCAGGCGGAGGCTTTGCGGTTGGCGTCCCATACTCGTACGCGCCAGGCGACGGTGTCCCGGGAGCGCAGGTCGCGGCCGAAGCGCACCTGCTGGTTGTCGCCCGCGACCTTTCCGGTACGCCACAGCAGCCGCCCGGCGTGCAGCTCGGCAACGGTGGAGGCAGCCTGGACCTCGTACGCGGTCTGCCGGTCGGCTGCGCAAACCCGCTGCCGGCAGTCGCCGGTCTGGGTCATCTGCCAGGCCAGAGTGGGGCGGACGTTGTCGAGGCCCAGCGGGGAGTCGTAGCGGCCGTCGACGCTGAGCCGGGTAACACGCACGCCGCCGGCGGATCCGGAGTGGGCCTGGGCCGGCACGGCGGCTCCGAGGGTGAGCAGTAGCGCTGTCGTCGTGAGGATCACGGGTCTTCTGATCGGGGACATCAGATTCCTACTCCATCCGTGGTGGGGAACTGACGAGCCTGGGAAGGGCGTCGAGCCGGTGGGTGGCGGCGACGCGGGCGAAGGCGTGGGCGCTGGGTTTGGGGATGCGGGCGAAGTCGTTGTCGCGGTCGACGGCGATCAACCCGAACCTGGGGCGGTAGCCCTCGCTCCACTCGAAGTTGTCGAAGGCCGACCAGTGCAGGTAGCCGCGCACGTCGACGCCTTCGGCCATCGCCTGAGCCAGCGCGGCCAGGTGGGTGTGCAGGTAGGTGACGCGTTCGGTGTCGTCGGTGGTGGCGATGCCGTTCTCGGTGACGTAGAGGGGCAGTCCGGTGCGGGCGGCGTGGTGCAGCATCTGCCGCAGCCCGTCGGGGTGCACGGCCCAGCCCATCTGGGTCGTCTCGGTTCCGGGCGGTGGCGTGCCGAACCAGGTGGGCGAAGCCGGGTCGACCCACTGTTTGCGGTAGTACTGCACGCCGAGCCAGTCGCCGCGGTCGGGGCCGGTGAGCCCGTCGAGGTACCGGTCGACGATCTCGTACTGCAGGTGCTCGTACAGGGTTCGGCAGGCGTCGTCCTCGCGGGCCGGCGCGAGCAACGGCAGTTGCACCGCGAGGCCGGTCAACGAGGACGCTTCCTTGCGCACGGCCCGGACGCCGGCGAAGTGGGCCTCCAGCAAGGCCTCGCCGGCCCGTCTCCACAGGACCGGGTTCGCGATGCCAGGCGGGTGGTAGCCCTCGAGATAGCCGTGCAGGGCGATCATCTGGGGTTCGTTGATGGTGCAGACGTACGGCATCAGCTCGCCCAGTTCGGCGGTGACGCGACCGGCGTAGCGGGCGAAGGTGGCGGTGGCGTCGGCTGCCAGCCACCCGCCGCGGGCGGCGAACCAGCGCGGCAGCGTGAAGTGGTGCAGCGTGACGAAGGCGGTCAGACCTTCGTCGCGCAGCGCCATGAGGACGCGCCGGTAGTGGGCCAGCGCGGCCCGGCTGAACTCGCCGGGCGCGGGCTCGATGCGCGACCACTCCACCGAGAGGCGGTGCGCGGTGTGCCCGAGCGAGGACAGCAGTTCGAAGTCCTCGAAGTAGCGGTGGAAGTGATCGATGCCGTCCCCGGAGGACTCCCGGGCCGCGGTGGTGGGATCGTGCTCGAAGTCCCACCAGTCGTTGTTCGTGTTGCCGCCTTCGACCTGGTGGGCAGCGGTGGCGGCGCCCCACAGGAAGTCCTCCGGGAAATCGGTCACCTCAGGAGCCCTTCTTGTACTCCGCGTCCATGTCCTTGAGCACCGCGTCGGGGGTGGCCTGGTTGCTGAAGACCTCCTGCAGGCCGCTGAGCATGGTCTGCTGCACCTTGGCGTTGGGCCACAGCTGGTCCATGAACGGCACGGTGCGGTTCTCCTGCACGAAGGTGGTCAGCTGCTTGAGGCCCGGGTCGACGGTGGTGCCGGCGTCGGGCAGGGTCGGCAGGCTGCCCTGCTTCTCGTTGAACAGCTTCATGCCCTCGGGCGACATGACGAAGGTGATGAACTTGAGCGCCAGCTCCTTGTTCTTGGCCTTGGCGTTCACGCCGTAACCGGCACCCGCGGCGGCAGGCATCAGGAAGGTGGTCGGATCGTCGGTGGCCGGCAGCGGAGTCATCGTGAACTTGCCGTTGGGGTTCTTGCCCTTGAGCAGCCCGATGATCCAGTTGCCCTGGACGATGCCGAGCGTCTTACCGGTCGCAGCCAGAGTCTGGCTGGCCTCGTAGCTGGTGCCGAGGGGGTTCTTCTGGAAGCAGCCGGCTGTGTTCATCTCCTGGTACTTGGCCATGGCCTGGGTCCAGGCGGAGCCGGCGAAAGTGGTCTGGCCGGCGGCGAGCTTGGTGTTGAAGTCCTTGTCCTGGCCGAAGACCACGGTGGCGGCCAATCCGTAGAGCACCAACTGGGTGACCCAGTTGTCCTGGATGCCCAGCGCGTACGCGGGAGTGCCCTTGGCCGCGGCGTCGCGGCAGAAGCCGAGCAGCTCGGTCCAGGTCGTCGGCGCCTTGAGGCCGGACTTGGACAGGGCCTCGTCGTTGTAAACCGCTCCGATGCCGTTGAGGCCGAACAGCGCGTTGTAGGTCTTGCCCTCGTACTGGGCGACCTGCTTGAACGCGTCGGGTAGCTTGGCCGCCCACGGCTGGTCGGACAGGTCGAGCAGGTAGCCCGGCTTGGCCAGCACGTAGGTGGCGCCAGGGTTGCCGTTGCCGGGCCACACGGTCATCACGTCGGGCGCCGTGCCCGAGGACAGCTGGGTGCGGATCTGGGCCTGGTACTGGTCGGCGCCGCTGGTGGTGAAGTTGACCTTCACGCCGGGGTTGGCCGCCTCGAACGCCTTGATGACCTCCTCGATGGAACCCTGGTCGACCGAGGCGAGGGTGAGGGTCTTGTTGTCGCCGCCGCTGTCGGAGCCGGAGTTGGCGTTGGTGCCGCTGCTGCACGCTGCGGCAAGGGTGACCGCCGTCAAGGCGGAGACGACGGCCGCGAATCTACGTGTCTTCATGATCGCTCCTGCGTTGGAGATCAATGAGAGGTGGCGGTGAGGGTGAAACGGCCGGACGTCAGCCGCACGGTGGCGCCGTGGGCGGAAGGTTCGGCCGCGACGGGAGCGTCGTCGTGGCGGACGCTTCCCGGGTCGGGGGTGGGAATCTCGAGGACGGCGGTGCTGCCGGGTGGCACCGCGACGACGACGGTGATCTGGTCGCCGTCCACCTGTCAGCCGCACGAGACCGAACCGCGTACGGTCTCCTGCTCGGCCCGGGCCCAGGTGAGCTTGCCGCCCGGCGTGGGCCGCAGCAGCAGCTCCCGGTAGGCGACCGAGCCCGGCGCCTGGTCGATGCCGGCGACGCGGCCGTAGAGCCACTCGCCGACGCTGCCCAGGCTGTAGTGGTTGAACGAGTTCATCGCGGCCGACTGGAAGCCGCCGTGCTCGGTCCAGCCGTCCCAGCGCTCCCAGATCGTGGTCGCGCCGTGCCGGATCGAGTAGCCCCAGGACGGGAACTCCTCCTGGTGCAGCAACGCGTACGCCAGGTCCGCGCGGCCGTGCTCGGTCAGCACCGGACACAGCAGGGACACCCCGACGAAGCCGGTCGTGAGCCGGTTGCCGCGCTTCTCGACGTCGGCGGCCAGATGCTCGACGGCAGGACCGACGAGATCCGGCGGCAGCAGATCGAAGGCCAGGGCCAGCAAATACGCAGTCTGCGTACCGCCTTCGACGCTGCCGTCGTCCCCGACGTACGTCTCGATGAACTTCTCTTTGATTGCGGCGTGCAGAGCCCGGTACTCCGACGACGGCCGGTCGAGCACGTCGGCGGCGTCGGCGACGATCCGCGTGCTGTACGCGAAGTAGGCGGTGGAAAGAACGTCACGCGGCGTCTCGGCGTCAACCTGCAACCAGTCGCCGTACGAGTTGCCGGTGCGGTTGCGCCACAACAGATCGGGGTTGTGCCGGCGGATGTGCCCGATCCAGGCCGCCATCGCGTCGAAGCTGCGCTCGAGCGTGCGCCGGTCGCCGTACGTGCGCCACAGCAGCCACGGGATGATGACGCCCGCATCGCCCCACGCCGGCGCGCCCTCCCGGTCCAACACCATGACCGGCGCGATGTCGCGGAACGCGCCGTCAGCGTCCTGGCCGTCCACCACGTCCTTCATCCAGCGAGCCAAGAACGCGGACACGTCGGCGTTGCGGGTCGCGGTCGGCGCGAAGACCTGGGCGTCGGCGAGCCAGCCCAGCCGTTCGTCGCGTTGCGGGCAGTCGGTGGGTACCGCGACGAAGTTGCCCCGCTGCCCCCACACGATGTTGGCCTGCAACTGCTCGACCATCGGGTCGGAACACGTGAACGTCCCGGTGAAGGGCGTGTCGTTGTGCAGAACGCGAGCCGTCACGTCATCGGCCGTCACCTCGCCGGGATACCCGGTGATCTCGGCGTAGCGGAAGCCGTGGAAGGTGAACCGCGGCTCGAAAAGCTCCTCGTCGCCGCCCGCGCACACGTACGTGTCCGTGGCCCTGGCCCGGCGCAGGTTGGCCACGTAGAGCTCGCCGTCGTCGAGCACCTCGGCGTGCCGCAGCACGATCCGCTGCCCGGGCCGAGCGCCCCGGATCCGCAGCCGGACGCGGCCGGTCAGGTTCTGCCCGAAGTCGACGATGTTGCCGTCGACCGCCACGGCGGGAACGTCGGCGGTGACCCGGATCGGACGGTCCGGCTCGGCCACCAGCGGCCCGGGCTCGCGGTCGAGCTCCGCGACCGGCCGGAACTGCGGCGACTGCCGGGCGTCCACGAACTCGCCCATGAGCAGGTCGGCCGCCCGGATGGCACCGGGACCCTCCTGCCAGGTGCTGTCGGTGGCGATCACCCGGCGGGATCCGTCGGCGAAATCGAGGACGAGCTGCGCGAGGTAGGCCGGCGCGAGGCCGTAGTGGCGGGCCGGCCGGCTCGGGTCGAAGCCGACGTGCCCGCTCCACCAGCCGTCGGCGACGATCGCGCCGATCTCGTTGGTCCCGACGCGTACCTGCTCGGTGACGTCGTACGTCTGGTACTGCAGCCGGTGGTGGTACTCGGTCCAGCCGGGGGCCAGCACGAGGTCGCCGACGCGGCCGCCGTTGAGGTTCGGCTCGTAGACGCCGCGGGCAGTGGCGTACAGCCGGGCCCGTACCGGCCGCTCCGCCACCTCGAAGCTGCGCCGCAGGTACAGCGGTGCCAGAGCCGGATCGGGAAACGACCGTTCCTCGTCGCTGGGCGGGTCGACCATCGGCAGGCCGACCGGGTCGCGGCCGATCCACACGGCGGTCCAGTCCTCGCGGTGCAGGAGGCCGGTCTCGAACCAGCTCTGCGCGTGGCCGGCCGGTCGGCCGTTCTCGTCCCACGTCTCGACGCGCCACTGGTAGCGGGTCGCCGACTGAAGGGCGGGGCCGTCCCACTCGATCAGGAGTGTCTCGTCGCTGTCGCGCCGACCGCTGTCCCACACCAGCCGGCCTTCCACGGTCGCGGTGATGCGGTACGCGCTCTGCGCCGCGCCGTGGCGGTCGGATCGCAGTTTCCAAGACAGCCGGGGCCGGGGTTCGCCGAGGCCGAGCGGCTCGGTGAGTTGTTCGGTCGTGAGGCCGTACGGTGTCATCCTTTGAGCCCTCCGGCGAAGCCGTTGATGATGGAGCGCTGCAGCGCGAGGTAGACCGCCAGAACGGGGATGATGCTGATCAGCAGGGCGGCGAAGATGAGGTTCCAGTCGGAGACGAACTGGCCGACGAAGCCCGCCACGGCGACCGGCACGGTCTGCTGGTCGCTGCCGCTGAGGTAGAGCAGCGGGGTGAAGAAGTCGTTCCAGACCGCGACGGCGTTGAGCACCAGGGCCGTGACCGTGATCGGCTTGAGCATCGGCAGCACGACGTGGCGGAACGTGGTGAACGGCGTGGCGCCGTCGATCGACGCCGCTTCCTCGAAGTCGCGGGGCAGGGCGCGCAGGAACCCGACGTACAGGAAGGTCGTGAAGGGGACCTGCAGGCCGGCGTAGAACAGCACGAGTGACCAGACCGAGCCCAGCAGACCCAGATCGCGCACCGTTTGATAGAGCGGCAACGACGCCAGCTGGAACGGCAAGATCAGCCCTAGCATGATCAGCAGGAACGTGCCGCGCGACCAGCGAGCCGCGCTTCTCGCCAGCGGGTAGGCGGCGAGCGCGGAGACGGCGAGGACGATAGCCGTGCTGACGGCGGTGACGACCACGCTGTTGATCAGGGCGCCGCCGAGCCCGGCCTCGCGCCACGCCCCGCTGAAGTTGGCGAATGTGGGCGAGGTGGTCGGGCTGATCGGCGACGAGTTGTCCGAGGGCTGCCGGATCGCGAGGTTGACCAGCACGTAGACCGGGAAGGCGAAGATGATGCCGACGGCGACCATGACCATTTCGAGGGCGAACGTGCGCCTGGTGTAGCGGTTCATGACGCCGCCCTCTCGTTGCGGTTGAGGACGGTGTACTGGGCGCCGGAGGCGATCGCGACGATGATCGTCAGGACGACGGCCAGGGCGATGCTGTAGCCGAACTCGCCGAGCGTGAAGGCGTCCTTGTAGATCAGCGTCGAGATGGTGTCGGTGGCATGGCCCGGGCCGCCGCCGGTCAGCGCGTACACCTGGTCGAAGAGCTTGATGCCGCCGATGATCGACAGCATCAGGTTGATCGTGATGGCCGGCGCCAGCAGCGGCCGGACGATGGACCAGAAGCGGCGGACGGCTCCGGTGCCGTCGATGGCGGCCGCCTCGTAGATCTCGCGCGGGATCGATTGCAGGCCGGCCAGGAAGATGACCATCGAGTAGCCAGCGAACTGCCAGACCACGACAAGCACGATCATCCAGAGGGCAAGGTCGGGGTCGCCGAGCCAGTCCTGCCGCCAGGAGCCGAGGCCGACCGCGCCGAGCAGGCTGTTGACCGCGCCGTCCGGGCCGAGCAGGTTGCGCCACAGGTAGGCGGTGACGATCGGCGTGACCACCGCCGGCGCGAACAGCAGCACGCGCAGGAAGTTCCGGGTCTTGATCATGCTGTTGACGCCGAGGGCGAGCAGCAGGCCGATACCGTTCTGGATCACCGTGATGGCCACCGCGATGATCACGGTGTGCCAGACGGCCGACAACGCGTCGCCGTCGCTGAGCATGTCGGTGAAGTTGCGCAGGCCGATGACAGCGAAGTCGGGGTCGAGGCCGTCCCAGTCGGTGAAGGCGTAGTACACGCCACGCGCGCTGGGCACCAGCACGACGAACGCGAACAGCAACAGGGCCGGAAGGACGAACCACCAGGGCGGTGCGGTGCGCCGGCCACCGGATCGGGCCGCGGTGACGGTCTTGGCCGCCGGGGGGTCTTTCACGTCGAGTGTCACGGGAACCCACTTCGTTGAAGCGTTTCAGATGCGGGGGGTGAGACGTGGGTAACGTTTTCCAAATGTTTCGCCGACCTTACGAGCGCGTGCCGAACGCCGTCAAGACCTCGACGTGGCTGATTCGTCTGCTCTCCTGGCCTTGGCCTTCTCCGGCAGCAGTCCTTAGAGTGGGCAACGATTTACACGATGAGGAGTGCGCATGGTCAAACGGGTGACGATCGTCGACGTGGCCCGGCGAGCAGGCGTCTCCACCACAGCGGTCTCCAAGGTGTTGCGGGAGGCGTACGGCACGAGCCCGCAGATGCGCAGCCGAGTACGCGCCGCGATCGACGAGCTCGGCTATCGCCCCTCGGCGGCCGCGCGTGCGTTGCGCGGCCGCACCTACACGATCGGCGTGATGCTGCCCGACGTCCGCAACCCCTTCTTCGCCGACGTGCTCGACGGCGCCGCCGACCACCTGGCCGGTTCCGAATACCAGCTGTTCATGGCGTCGAGCTGCGACGACGAGGAGAGCGAGGCCCGCGTCGCCGACGCGATGATCGACCGCAGCATGGACGGCGTCATCCTCATCGCGCCGATATCGGCGCGCTCTCGCCTCGAGCACGTCGCGCGTACCGTGCCGACGGTGGTCATCGGCCGGCACGGCAACTCCGGTGCATACGACACCGTCGCCGACGACGACTTCGGTGGCGCGGGGCTCGTGGTGACACATCTCGTGGGTCTTGGACACCGCGCCATCGCTCACATCGAACATGCGGAGACTGATCCGGTCCGCCTCGCGGAGATGCCCAATGCGGTGCGAGCCGACGGTTACCGCCACGCCATGCGCACTCACGGCCTGCCCGAGGATGTCGTCTCCACGTCGTACACCCGCGAGGGTGGCTACCTCGGCACTCGTGCGCTTCTCGCCCGTCAGCGGCCGCCGACGGCGATCTTCGCAGGTGCCGACGTCGTTGCCCTCGGGGTGCTCGACGCTCTCGCCGAGGCGGGGCTGTCGGCACCCGGAGACTTCTCGGTGGCCGGCTACGACAACATCGCCTTCGCCTCGTTCGGGCCGATCTCGCTGACGACCGTCGACCAGGACGGGCACCGCATCGGCGCCACCGCGGCGCGGTTGCTGCTCGACCGCATTGCCGACCCCGCTCGTCCGACGACCCAGGTGAGGCTCTCCCCCAAGTTGGTCGTTCGGCACTCGACGGCGGGTGCGGCCGAGTGATCAGTAGGCTCGGACCCATGGACAAGCCGTCAACCAGGCGGATCACAATCGTCGACGTCGCCCGCCACGCTCAGGTCTCCACGACGGCCGTGTCCAAGGTGCTGCGTAACGCGTACGGGGCGAGCCCGGCCATGCGCGCCAAGGTGCAGCAGGCGATCGCCGAGCTCGGCTACCGGCCCTCCGCCGCCGCGCGTGGGCTGCGCGGGCAGACCTACACCATCGGCGTGATGATCCCGGAGCTGCGCAACCTGTTCTTCGCCGACATCATCGACGGCATCACGGCCCAGCTCGGCGGTACTGACTACCAGGTGCTGATCGCGCCCGGCTGCAACGGCGAGAAGGCCGAGGCCCGCGTCATCGACGCGATGACCGACCGGAACATGGACGGCCTGATCCTCATCGCCCCGGTGTCGGCGAAGAAGCGTTTGACCGAGGTGGCTTGCAGCGTACCGACGGTGGTCGTCGGCCGGCACGGCTCGTCACCCGCCTACGACACCGTCACCGACGACGACGTCGCCGGCGCCGCCCTGGTCGTCGACCACCTGGCCGACCTCGGGCACCGGCGCATCGCACACATCGAACACCACGAGACCGACCGCGTACGCCTCGCCGAGATGCCCAACGCCCAGCGCGCCGAGGGCTACAAAGACGCGATGCGCCGCCGCGGCCTGGAAGCCGAGATCGACATCGCCTCGACCAGCTACACCCACGAGGGCGGATACCTCGGCGCCAAGGAACTGCTGGCCCGCCCGCGGCTGCCCACCGCCATCTTCGCCGGCGCCGACGTCGTCGCGCTCGGCGCCCTGGAGGCGATCGCCGAGGCCGGCCTGTCCGTGCCCGGCGACATCTCGGTGGCAGGCTACGACAACAGCGCGCTCGCCGCGTTCGGCCCGGTCTCGCTGACCAGCGTCGACCAGGACGGCCGCCAGATGGGCGCCGACGCCGCCCGGCTGCTCGTCGCCCGCATCGCCGACCGGGAACGCCGGACGGTCCACGTGAAGCTGTCGCCCACCCTGGCCGTCCGGCGCACCACCGCGGCGCTCAGCAGGCCATGACCCGTGCATCCGACGGGACGATCGGATCAAGGCGCTCAACGAACTGCCTCAAGCCTGTGAGAGATCTGCGCCTGTCGAACTGGTCCGTGCCGTTTCTCGCGGGCGACGTTGACGACGTGTGCGCAGCCACAGGCAATGCTCATCACCCGGTAATCGTGACGCGCACCTTTCCAAACCTGCCTTCCGGCCTTCATCGGATCCGATTGGTTCCGGGGCCAGTCGCCGCTGCGGGAATTGAGTACAGCGACGAGGGTGACGATGGCCGGCGACGGAGGAGAACACGTCGCCCAGGGCTCGAATGATGCCGGCCAGGCGCCCTGATGCCCCTTCCGCCGGCGCAGCGACCAGCCGCTCCAGATCGTCGTGATCACCGCCCGGGTGATCATCCTTGAGAGAGATGCGGCAAATATTGTGATTTGAGACGATTGGAAAAGTTGTACTTTTGACCTTAGGAATCGAATGTCTTCCAGCATCCTCAGGCGCCGAATGCCGGCTACCGCCGCGGCCTCCCTTGCGGCGATCACCGCCCTCACGCTCGCCTCTCCGGCCGCCCCGGCCCAAGCCGCCAGGCGCAAGTGCACTTGGTCCGGCGTCAAGTGCACCTGGTACCTGGACCAGAGGGAGACAAGAGATTTCGCAGGCGGGATCGGCGTCGTAGGCATCGGATCCGGCTTCATCCCGGGTATCGGCAAAATCACCGCCGCTACCATCGGCGCGGACATCATTCTTATCAACAGAATGCTCGACCACAACGCGTGCGTGACGATTACCATCGATGCTATCCGCCGCACGCCGCAGCAGTTCTTCGCCCGCTGCCCATGAGTGCGCGCCGAATGGGTCCTGACCAGCTGAGGATCTGGTTGCTCGCACGGCCGCCGCAGTGTGCAAGGTCGAGCGGCACCCAGAGCTGGGCTGCGACGAGGTGCTGGTGCGCTGCCCGGCCGAGCGGATCCAGCCGCCTGCGACCGGGTGGATCGACCGGAGCGTGCGCTCGGTGC
Source organism: Actinoplanes sp. URMC 104 (assembly GCF_051386375.1). NCBI lineage: Bacteria > Bacillati > Actinomycetota > Actinomycetes > Micromonosporales > Micromonosporaceae > Actinoplanes > Actinoplanes sp. URMC 104. The sequence goes on from NZ_JBPQTO010000011.1 coordinate 1,790,978, forward strand.
CGCACCAGGCCGTCCAGGCACTGACCGCCCCGATCGCGGCTAGGCCGCCAGTTGCCGTCGCGGGCCACGTACGCACCTGGTCGCGGTCGACGTCCCGGACGACGACGCCGGCGAGGAGTCGCTGCTTGCACTGCTCAACTCGGTGTCGGGCAACGTGAGCCTGGAGTCGATAGTCGCCGAAATCCGCAAGCTGTGCGCAACCCGGACGATCGGCTTGCCCGGTGATCTGTTCGACGACGTCGCCACACGGGTGCTCGCCGGATGGCGCGCCCGCGCGAACTCGAGAACCTCAACGTCGTCGAATCCGGGAACCGCGCCGACTGCGTCATCTTTTACGGCAAGGCGGCGACATCGCCACCAACCGCCGCGACGAGCAGGAACTGTCCTCGGGAGGCCGGACCCGCGCGACAAGGCGGAACTCTACAGCCGCATTGGGCTCCGGATGACCTGCAAACCGAGTTCAAAGACGCTGAAGGCCGAGGTCATCGCCGACCTCGGCCGTTTGCTTGGTGTGTGTCCGGAGGGGGACTTGAACCCCCACGCCCGATAAAGGGCACTAGCACCTCAAGCTAGCGCGTCTGCCATTCCGCCACCCGGACCTGCACTGCGAGCCTGTCGGGGCCGACGGAGTCGGCGTCCCGGCGGGCCGCACAGGAGAGAACTGTACACGGCCTCGACAGGGGGATGCAGGGAGGGTGGGGGTGGGGACAAAGCGGGGCATAGGCGGGGAGCCGGCGGGGGTGGCCTGGCATTGACGCAAGGTAGCGGGCAGCATGGCGGGGTGTCTCAGCCCTCACCCCTCGCACCTGCCCGGCAGCGGGCGCACGCGCTGGCCTCGGCCGGGGACCTGGCGGCGGCCCGGGCGTTGCTCGAGCAGGCGGTCGAGCTGGGGAAGGTGAACCTCTCCGAGGACGATCCGGACGTTCTGCGCACGGCCTACGAACTGGGCACGGTGCTGCAGCAAGCGGACGATCCGTCGGCGGCCAGGCGGGTGCTGGAGGAGGCGTACGCGGCCGGGCAGTGGCGGCTGGGGGACGCCGATCCGCTGATGGTGCTGATCTCGCACGACATCGGGGTGGTGGCGGAGGAGCTGGGCAACCGGCACGAGGCGCGTAAGGCGTTCGGGCGGGTGGCGGAGCTAGGGGCTGCGGCGCTGGGTGGGGAGCATCCGGCGGTGGCCCGAGCGCGGGCGTATCTGGGGGCTCCCGTACGTGGCGAGGAGGACGCGCCGACAACTGTGATCAGCGCGGTGCCGGCGGAGCCTCGCGGGCAGACTGTGCAGCCGCCGTCTGCGGGCAACCAGCACGTGTGGACGGGGCCGCCGGCCGACGCGACGCCGGGGAGGAGGGTGCCTGCGCCGCGGAGCAGTCCGATCGACGAGCCGACCGTCGCCCAGCCGGTCGTCGAGCCGCGGGGGTATCAAGCGCCGCCGCAGGTCGGGAGCGTGCCTACGCAGCGGTCGGCGCCGGGCTATCCGAGCGCGCCCACCAGCGGGCCTGCGCCCGGCCGTCCGGGTACGCCTTCCAGCGGGGCGACGCCGGGATACCCGAGCGCACCCACCAGCGGGCAGACACCTAGCTATCCGAGCGCACCCACCAGCGGGCAGACACCCGGCTACCCGGGCACGCCCGCCAGCGGGGCGGCATATCCGGAAGCGCCGAGCAGCGGGCCGAGCTATTCGAGCGCGCCGCCCTATCCCAACCCGCCGAGCAGCGGGCCGGCGTACGGGAACATGCCGGGACTTCCCCAGCCCGGCCCGGCTGCGGCGATGGGGGGCGTCACCGCGTACGGGCAAGGAAGCGCGACCACGACGGGGCGCAAGGGGCTCGGGGTCTTCGCGGCGATCGCCGCGGTGCTGGCGGCGGTGATCGCGGTGGCGGCGCTGGTGTTCGTGCTCGCCAACCGGACGAGTGACCCGGGCAACGGGCCCGATGTGCCAACTCTGGCCGGTCCCCCGCCCAGCGACGTCAAGCTTACCGACAACGGGACGGCTGTCCGGATCGCGTGGCAGGACCCGACGGACGGCACCGTGTCGTTCATGGTCATCATGGGTCATCCGGAGCAGGAGCTGAAGCCGGTGGGGACGCTGGTGCCTGGGCGGACATCGTTCGAGATGAGTGGGCTCAATCGGACACTGAACTACTGCTTCGCGGTGGTGGCGGTCTACAGCGGTAACCAGTTCGCGACGTCGCCGCAGGCGTGTACGAGCCGGGCGTCGGCTACGCCGCGATAGAGGGTCGTCGCTCTCCGAGAGGTTGATCACGGACCGCGACGGGAGTTATCCACAAGAGTCACTTGCGAACTATCGACGCCGACGGCAGTCCCCCTATGATGGCCGGGTCCTGGAGAGCACCACAGCCGGCCGACGGGGGAGGAAGCCGCAGTGACCAGCGCAGACGAGGTGACAGTGGACCGGCCGAGGCGTCGATGGCGCCGCGGTTATCTGGTCACTATGGCCACCGTTCTGAGCTTGGCGGGCGGTCTCGGGCTCACCGTGTTCGGGCTGGGCTCGGCCGACCAGGCGGTGGCGAGCTTCGATGCCGCGTCGTGGGTGTGGTCGCGGGCCAAGGGCGAGGTGGCGCGGATCAACGGCGTCACGGCCAAGGTCGACACGCGGGTGGACGTGCCCAAGGCGCGTGGTCACGAACTGCAGGTGGTGCAGAACGACCGCTTCGTGATCCTGCGCGACGTGAACACGGGCGCGATCGGCTCGATGGACCTGACGACCTTGCAGGAGTACTGGAACGCGACCTCCACCTCGGGCATCGGGGTGCGGGTGGCGCTGCACGAGGACGCGGTGTTCGTCATCGACGCCGTGCAGGGGCAGGTGCAGCAGCTCGACCCGAAGACGCTGGGCCCGATCGGCAGTCCGCTGAGGTTCGCGCCGGGGCTCGCGGGTGGCGTGTTCGACGGCGAGGGCAAGCTGTGGGTGGCCTCGCCGAGCGAGGGCACCGTCACGGCGATCGAGCCGGGGGCGACCTCGTCGGCGGCGCCGGCCGAGGGCGGGGGCACGGGCGCTGCGGCGGCGCCGGGTCCCCAGAGCGTACGGACCGAGTCCGTCGCGCCGCCCGCGCACGACCTCACGCTGTCCACGCTCGACGACGGTGTGGCGGTGCTCAACCGCACCAACAACATGCTTTCCACGGTGCGCGACGGGGAGCCGGGCGCCGACAAGCGGGAGCTGCCGCTGGCCGGGCCGGGGTCGCTGGCACCGCACACCGACGGCGATCAGGTGCCGGTGACGGTGACCGACTCGCGCCACGTCTACGTGGTGGGTGAGCAGGGGCTGCGCAGTGAGTTCGTGGTGCCGGGCGACGGCGAGGGCCTGCAGCCGGCGGTGGCGTGGGAGGGTTATTTCTACGTCGCCGACGCGAGCGGGCGGGTGCACGTGTTCGACGCGGCGGGCAAGCCGCAGAAGGGCATCAGCTTCCCGGACCCGGGCGGCAAGCTCGAGCTCGAGGTGCGCGAGGGCTACCTGTTCATCAACGCGCCAGGCTCGTCGAGCGCGCGGGTCGTGGACAGCTCGCACGCGGTGCGGACGGTCGACAAGTACGCCGACGACGTGCTCGGGGGCGACAAGCCGCCGACGCCGCCGCAGGCCCCTCCCCCGCCGCCGAAGCCGAAGAAGCCGGTGGTGACCAAGCCGGGCGCGCCGCGCAACGTGCGGGCGGCCGCGGGCAACGCCGAGGCGCGCGTGACCTGGCAGCGGGCGCAGGACAACGGCGCGGCGATCACCCGGTACGTCGTGGTGGGCGCGGGGCGCAGCTTCCAGGTGGGCGCCGACCAGCGGGCGCTGACGGTGACCGGGCTGGTCAACGGGCAGACGTACCAGTTCGCGGTGTCCGCGGTGAACAAGAAGGGGCAGGGACCCGCCCGTACGAGCAACGCCGTGCGGCCGACCTCCGAGGTGCCCGACGCGCCGACCGCGGTGACCGCCGAGGCCAAGCCCGACGGCACGGTCGTGGTCGGCTGGCCGCCGGCGAACGGGCAGGGACTCGAGATCCGGCGCTACACGGTGACCGCGATCTCCGAGGGCGGCAGCGCGCCGATCGGCGACACCACCGAGCCGACGCTGACCATCAAGGACGGCCAGCTCGAGTACGGCAAGCAGTACGCGTTCACGGTCGTGTCGGTCAACGAGCGCGGCGCGGGGTCGAAGGCGTCGCCGGTCAGCGGCAGCGTGGTGCCGTTCACCAAGCCGGGCAAGCCCGAGGGGGTGGACGCGGCGACCGCGGGCGACCAGGCCGGCTCGATCTCGGTGGCGTGGCAGCCGTCGGCGGACAACGGGCGGCCGATCACCAAGTACGTGGTGAGCGCGGGCGGCAAGAACACCGACGTCGTGGACGGCACGGCGGCGACGCTGACCGGGTTCGAGTCGGGCGCCACGGTGGCGGTCGAGGTGCGCGCGGTCAACGAGGCGGGCGAGAGCGAGCCGGGTACGGCCACCGCGCGTACGGTCGCGTTGCCCCGGATCACGGTCACCGGGGTCAACCCGACCTTCAACACGGCCACGGTGTCGTTCAGCGTGGACGCGGGCGGCGGCACGGCGAGCTGCTCGGTGGCGGCCTCGGGCGCGGGCTCGGCGGACGGCAACTGCACCAGCCTCAAGGTGGGCAGCCTCAAGCCGAGCACCAAATACACGTTCACGGTCACGGCCAAGAACGCCGCCGGCACGGTCAAGGCGACGACGACCGCGACGACCGACGCGCTCTACGGCATCGCCACGTGCAAGAACGGCTCGTCGGGCGAGGAAGCGACGTACTGCGACAAGGACGTGGACGGGCGCAACGGCAACGAGATCTTCAGCGTGGCCCGACAGGACAACGACAAGCAGGTGGGCTGGGCCAAGCCCGGCACACGGCTCCAGGCGTACTGCAAGAAGTCGGGCGAGTCGATCTACGCGTACATCTACAACAACGAGAAGCGCAGTCCCTGGTGGATTCAGGTGAACTACAAGGGCAAGAACTACATCCCGTGGGCGTGGCTCAACCTCGAAGGCGGCGACGACCTGAACGACCTGCCCACCTGCTGAGCCACATGAGGGTAAGAACGTGACAGAACCACTGCCGCCGCAGCACGTCCAGGGCTTCGCCGAGGTGGCGGCCGCGCTCGCCGACCGGATCGGCGCGGTCGTGCTGGGCAAGCCCGAGGTGGTGCGCCTGGCGCTGACCGCGCTGTTCGCGCAGGGGCACGTGCTGCTCGAGGACGTGCCCGGCGTGGGCAAGACGACGCTGGCCCGGGCGCTGGCCGCGTCGATCCGCGGGCAGTGGCGGCGCATCCAGTTCACGCCCGACCTGCTGCCCTCCGACGTGTCCGGCGTGACGATCTTCAACCAGGCGTCGCGCGGGTTCGAGTTCCACCCGGGGCCGGTGTTCGCGAACATCGTCATCGCCGACGAGATCAACCGGGCGTCGCCCAAGACGCAGTCGGCGCTGCTCGAGGTGATGGAGGAGCGGCGGGTCACCGTGGACGGGGTGCCGCATCCGGTGCCGCAGCCGTTCCTGGTGGTGGCGACGCAGAACCCGGTCGAGATGGACGGCACGTACCGGCTGCCGGAGGCGCAGCTCGACCGGTTCCTGGTGAAGCTGTCGGTGGGCTACCCCAGCGAGGACGTCGAGGTCGAGGTGCTGCGCGGGGCGGCGCTGCGCTCCCCCGACGCGCTCGAGCCGATCACGGACACGGCCACGGTCGGCGAGATGGTGCGGATGGCGATGCGGGTGCACATCGCGGACCCGCTCTACACGTACGCGGTGCGGCTCGCGGCGGCCACGCGCAACCATCCGCAGGTGCGGGTCGGCGTGAGCCCGCGCGGGGTGATCGCGCTGACCCGGGCGGCGTGCGCGTACGCGCTGATCAACGGGCGGGGGTACGTGCTGCCGGAGGACCTCAAGGAGCTGATCGAGCCGGTGTTCGCGCATCGCGTGCTGTTGTCGGCGGACGCGCAGTTGCGGGGGGTGACCGCGGGCGAGGTGCTGGCGGACGCGGTGCGGTCGGTGCCGGTGCCGCTGCCGGACAGCAACCGCGTCGCGGCGGGGGCGTGAGCGCGCGGGGAGCCGACGGAGAGCCGCCGCTGCCGGACGGCAGCGCTCCGCCGACCGGCGGCGGCCCCTCCGCGCCCGCGCCCGCATCGGGCGAAGGGATCGCGCCGGGCGGTGGGGTGACAGTGGGCGGTGGGACAGCGCCGGCCACTGGAGGTGCTCCGGGCAAGCAAACTGCGGCGAAACCCCGATACGCGGCGGGCACCGGAACCGGCGCGACGCCCCACAACACGGCGGGCACCGGAGACGGAATGGGCTCCCACAACATTCCAGGCGCCGAGGTTGAGATGGGTGCCGGGAGCGCGACGGGCGGCGCCCCGCGTACGTCGGAAGCCGCGCGCGGCAGGAGGCAGCGCGGGCGGATGCCGGGGCGGGCGGGCAAGGGGCTGCGGAAGTGGCGGCGGGCGACCGGGATCACGGCGCGTGGGTATGGCGTGGTGCTGGCGACGGTGGGGCTGCTGGTCGCAGGGTTTCGGTATGGGTATCCGGACCTGGCGCTGCTGGGAGCGGCTGCGGGGATAGCGCTGGCCTGCGCGGTGGTGGTGGCGCTGTGGCGGCCGCGGCTCGGGGTGGAGAGGGTGGCGGAACCGGACCGGGTGGCCCGGGGCGAACCGGCGCGGATGACGTTGACGGTGCGTAATGCGAGCCGGCTGCGGGCGGCCAACCTGGTGGCCTCGGATCGGTGCGGGAACCGGGCGGTGGCGGTTCCGCTGTTACGGCTGCGGCCGGGCAAGGACACGACGGTGGACTATCCGGTGCCCACGAGCCGGCGCGGGGTGGTGCCGGTCGGGCCGTTGCGGGTCACGCGCGGGGATCCGCTGGGGCTGGTCACGTTGGCTCGGACGTACGGCGGGATCGCCGAGGTGTGGGTGCACCCGCGGATCCACCTGCTGCGGGCGGTGCCGGCGGGGATGGCGCGCAGCCTGGACGGGCGCATCGACAAGGTGCCGCACGGGACGATCACGTTCGACTCGCTGCGGGAGTACGTGGTCGGGGACGAGCTGCGCAGGGTGCACTGGCGGTCGAGCGCCAAGGTCGGCGAGCTGATGGTGCGCGAGCAGCTCGACACGTCGGAGCCGACGATCGTGGTGCTGCTCGACGACCGGGCGCAGGCGCACCCGGACGTGCGGGACGGGGTGGCGGACTCGTTCGAGTCGGCGTGCGAGGCGGCGGCGTCCATCGTGGCGGCTGCGGTGCGGGAGGACATTCCGGTCAGCCTGCACCTGGTGACGAGCGTGGCGAGCGGGCCGTATCTGGATGTGCTGACGCAGGCGACGCTGCAGCGGGGGGATCTGGCGGCGACGCTGCGGCGCGTCCGGGCGCAGCGGCTCGGGGACACGCTGGTGTTCCTCACCGGGCCGGGCGGGCGGGACGAGCTCGGGGCGGTCAGCGCGCTGCGGGGGCCGTACCCGGTGGTGATGGCGGGGCTGTTCGGCGACCGCGACGGGGCTCCGGTGTCGGGCGGGGACGGGCTGATCGTGGTCGAGGCGGCGGACGGCACGGAGTTCGCGGCCGCGTGGGACGGGGTCCGCGGATGGTGAGTACGCGGGACGACCGGCGGGCGTCTCCGGGCGCACCCATGCCGTGGAGGGCGGTGACCCACCCGGTTGGGTCGGCGGCGCGGCGATCTGCGCCCGCAGCTCGCCGGGACAAAGCGCGCCGGGATCGCGCAGCGCGCCCAGACGAAGCAGCACGCACGCAAGCAGCGCGCACGGCAGAAACAGCGCGCCCGGACCACACAGCGCGCCCGGACGAAACAGCACGCCCGCAACCAACGCGCGCGGCAGAAACAGCACGCCCGGACCTCGCCGCGCGCCCGCACGAAACAGCACGCACGCAAGCAGCGCGCACGGCAGAAACAGCACGCCGAGAAGCAGCACTCCCGGACGAAGCAGCACGCCCGGGAGAAGCGCGCCCCGAGAAGGCGCCTCCGGAAGAAGCGGCACAGAGGGACCCGCGTGCCGGACGGGCTGGGCGAGTGGCCCGGCTCAGGCGGTACGGCTCCGTGGCGTTGGATCGGGTCGTCGGGCACGCTGTTCGAGGACTGAGGCGGAGGGCGGGCTGCCGCGCGCCCGGGCGGGGCTGCGCTGATGGGTAGGTGGGTGCGGGCGGCCGTCGTCGCGGCGGTGTTGGCGGGGATGATCGGGCTGGCGGGGGTCGTCCTCGGGCGGATCTTTGCGGGGGCGCTGCTCGTCGAGCTGATGGCGGGCGCGGGCGTGGGGGCGGTGGGGCTCAGCCTGGCGTGCCGGCGGCTGCCGAACTGGGTGGTGGCTCCGCTGTCGGCTGTGCTGATGGCGGCGTACACGGTCGTGGCCTTGAAGATCGCGGCGGCGCGGGCGGGGAACGTGGAGCCGCTGGCCGAGGTGGTCGAGGACAGCGTGCGCAACGGGATTCCGCGGCTGCTGACGGCGATGATCCCGGTGGAGGCCACGCCGGACACCGTGGTGGTGCCGGTGGTGGCGGCCTGGCTGGCGGGGCTGGCGGCGGCGGAAGTGGGGGTCCGCGCGGGGCGGGTGCTGCTGGGCCTCGTACCGGTGACCGGTCTCTATGCGGGGGCGCTCTATGTGGTGGGTCCGAACGCGGACACCAGCGGCACGCCGACGCTGGTCTTCGCGGGGCTCGCGGTGGTGGCGCTGGCGGCGAGTGCGCGCAGCGCGGACCGGGGCGACGGCGGGCCGGGAAAGACCCGGGTTCCCGTACGGGCGAGGGCCGCGGCGGGGCTGGCGGCGGTGCTCGCGCTGATCGTCGCGGTGGGGCCGTGGATCGGTGGACGGGTCGGGACGACGCCGGTGGATCCGCGGCAGTACGTGCAACCGCCGCAGGTGGACAGCTTGGACGAGAGCCCGCTCAACCGGATCTCCGGATGGGCGTTGACGCCGAAGGAACCGCTGCTCAAGGTGTCGCGGGCGTCGGCGTCGCCGGGCAAGAGGCTGCGGTTGCGGCTGGCGGTGCTGCCCGACTACGACGGTGTGACGTGGCGGGTGGGGGCGACCTACCGCAACGCGGGACGGGTGTTGCCGGCGCAGCCGCGGCTGCCGGACACGCAGCTGACCGAGGTGCACCAGAGCGTGATCGTGAACGGGCTGACGGGCCGGCTGCTGCCGGTCGTGCCCACGCCGACGGCGGTGCAGGGGGCGCGGGTGGCCTTCGACGCGGCCACGGGCACGATGATCCGGCCCGAGGGGCTGACGCCGGGGCTCAAGTACGTGGTGACCTCGCAGCTGCAGACGCCGGACCTCAACCTGCTGCCCACGGCGGAGTCACCGTCGGGTGAGGCGGTCGCGCGCTATCTCGCGGTGGGCCCGGACGTGCCGGACGCCATCCAACGGCTCGCCGAGCAGCTGGCCGACGGCAACGGCGCGGCGTACGACCGGGCGGTCACGATCGAGGAGTTCCTGGCCGAGCACTACCGGCGGGTGGCCGACGCGCCGAGCGGGCACGCGTACCCGAACCTGAGCTTCTTCCTGTTCGGGCCGCGCGGGCAGGGCGGTCAGGTGGGCACCTCGGAGCAGTTCGCGGCGTCGTTCGCGGTGCTGGCCCGGCTGACCGGGCTGCCCAGCCGGGTGGTCGTGGGCTTCGACGCGCCGGCCGCGGGCGGCACGGTGACGGCGGGCAGCGCGCTGGCGTGGCCGGAGGTGCTGTTCGACGGGCTGGGGTGGGTGGCGTTCGACCCGATGCCCAAGAGCAGGAACCCGCGGCCGGTCGAGGAGGACTTCACGCCGCGGCCGACCAAGCCGCCGTCCCCGCCGTCCGAGGCGCCCACGCCCACGGAGACGCCGTCGTCGTCGGGTCCGCCGGCGGCGCTCGCGGCCCCGGACGATCGGGGGCCGTCGGCCGTGGTGGTCGCCGGGGGCGCGTCGGGGTCCGTGCTGCTCGTGCTGGTCGCTGCGGCGGGGGCGATCGTGCTGATGCGGCGTTCGCTGCGGCGCCGGCGGCTGACCGCGGGCAGCCCGGACGACCGGATCACCGGGGCGTGGGCGGAGTTCCGGGACGCGCTGCGGCTGGCGGGTCAGCCGGTGCCGGCGCATCTGGCGGCGACGGAGGCCGCGGCGTACGCGCACGAGCCGCACCTCCTGCGCAAGGCGGTGCCCGACGCGGGGGACCTGCCGCCGCTGGACGAGCTGGTGGCGGGGATCAACACCGTGGGCTTCTCCCCCGGCTCGGCCGGCGACGCGCAGGCGAGCCGGGCGGGTGAGCAGGCGATCGCGTACGCCGAGGCGCTGCGCTCGCGCCGCTCGTGGTGGCGGCGGCTGTGGTGGAGCGTGCACCCGGGGCCGCTGCGCCGGCGCAGGTAGCGTGGGGGCATGCCGGGCCGGCGGTACAACTGCTCCTGCGGCAAGAAGCGCTACCGGGACGAGAGTTCGGCGCTGGCGGCCGCGGATGAGGACGCGGCGGCGTACGGGGAGAGCGTCACCGTCTATCGGTGCCCGGGCGGCCTCGCGTGGCATCTGACGACGCGCGGGTTCACGCCGGAGGCGCTGCGGTCGACCGGGCGGCGGTTGGCGTACGCCCTGCTCTCGAGCAACGAGGTGGACCTGGACGGGTTCGACCCGCGGCGCCGGCGGCGGGCCCTCGAGTGTGCCGCGCAGATGAGCGGGCTCGGGCTGGTGCTGGCCGCCGACGGGGTGGTGCGGGCGGTCGACCGCGCCGGGCTGGCTCGGGTGGTGCAGGTCGGTCTTGACGCGTACGCCGAGGAAGCGTCCGGTCAGGCGACGGGCTCGGCGTAGAGGACCACGTTGTGGGAGTAGGCGCCGTCGTGGAAGTCGCCCCCGCAGGTGATCAGGACCAGGCGGGGCGAGGTCGCGGGGCGGAACAGGTCGGCGGGCAGGCGGCTCTTGACGTAGCTGCGCCGGGCCACGGCGCGGTACTCGTGGGTGGTCGCGCCCGAGCGGACCTGGATGCGGGCGCCCATCTTCAGGTTCTCCAGCTCGAACAGGGCGCCGCGGCCGTCGGCGGCCGTGTCGACGTGGCCGGCGATCAGGACGGTGCCGGTGGGCTCGCCGGGGCGGGCCGAGCCGATCCACCAGCCGAGCCGCGACGGGTCCTCGGGGATGCGCAGCTCGCGGTCGCGGGCCACGCCGGCCGGGTCGATCGGGGCGTCGACGTCGAGGTCGCCGATCGTGACGCGGGTCGGCATCGTGACGGCCGCGGGCAGGTCCCTGGCCCCGCGCGTCGCGGAGCGGGAAGGAGCGACCGACGGCGCCGAGGCGGAGGACGCCGGCCCCGGCACCGTGAAGGACGGCGCCGGAAGGGTACCCGCCGCGGCGGGGACCCTCCCGGGCTCGTGCAGCGTCGCGATGCCGACGGTCAGCGCGCACACGCCCGCGGCGAGCAGGCCGAGGCCGAGCGCCCGCCGGCCGCCGGCATCGCGGATGCTCATGCGCGGACGGTACGGCGGCGCAGCAGGAACATCGCGGCCGCGCCGACCAGCAGCGCGCCGAGCGCGACCAGGCTGATCGCGGTGGTGCTCAGGCCACCGTTGTCGGCGGTGCCGCCGGTGCCGCTGTTGACGCCCGTCGGAACGCCGATCTCACGGGCGGCCGCACGGATCAGGTCGTGGTGCGCGGCGACGACCGGCGCGGCGGAACGGGCGACCTTCTTGGCGTTGGCGTCGCTGCCCCGGGAGAGCTCGGTCTGGCCGAGCTGCATGGCCTTCATGTGCGCGTCCATCTGGGTGGGCACGAACAGGGCGTCGAAGTCCTCGCCCGAGGCGGCCTGGTAGCGGGCGGCGAGGGCCTTCTGCTCGGCGTTGGGCTCGGACGGCAGGTCGACGCCCAGGTCGGAGGCGGTCTGCCGCAGCGAGGCGTCCAGCTTGGTGTGGTCGGCGACGAAGCGGGCGCCGAGGTCCTTGACCGCCTGGCTGGCGGCCTTCTGCTGGGCGAGCTTGCCGCCGGCGATCTCGGTGAGGTTCGACTGGTGCGCCGCCTTCAGGTAGGCCGCGTCCTGGTCGGAGGGTGCCGCCTGGGCGGCGGTGGCGGGCACCAGCAGGAGCCCGGAAACGGCGGCGATGGCCGCCAGACGTCGCATGAACATCGATCTCTTCCATTCACTCGGGGACGGTGCGCGGATACCCGGCGACCCGGCCCCCATGCACAGCAATCGACGCAACTATCGTTTTGGCCCCCATGTTGGCCCTCCGGGGACAGCTGGCGAATCGACGCAACAAGGTCCGACAGAGCCCGGGGTCAGAGCTCGAGGACCAGCGCGCGGTGGTCGGAGACCTCCGGCTCGGCCAGGACCTCGAAGTGCTTGACGGCGGCCACGTCGGAGACCAGCAGGTAGCTCGCGTGCCGCACCGGCTTGCGGTAGTGCGACGTACGGGTGTCGGCCGGGCCCACCAGGTCGGTCAGCCCCGCCCCGGCGAGGATCGAGAACGTCTCGCTGCCCGGCAGCAGGTTGAGGTCGCCGCCGAGCACGACCAGGTCGCCGGGGCGGCGCACGCGGCGGACGAGGGCGGCCAGCCGTACGGCCTGCTCGCGGCGGGCCGGGGTGTCGCCCTTGCCGGCCGGGTCCCGTACGCCATGGGCCTGCACCACGCAGACCGTGCGACCCGTGGCCCGGTCGACGGTGCGCACGGCGAGCGCGTTGCGCGGGCGGTCCCCCACCGTCCACTCGTCGTGCTCGGTGAAGTCGCCGTGCACATAGGCGGAGTCGACGCCGATCACCGGCAGCCGCGGGGCGACCAGGGTGGCCACGCCGAAGTCCTGCCGGTGGCGCCCGCCCTGCTCGTCGTGCACGGGACCGGAGTCGCTGGCCAGGAACATCGCCTGGTGCCCCGGCAGCGCGGCGCGCACGTCGTCGAACAGGTCGGCGCGCTGCGGCAGCACCCGATCGGCGTCCTCGAAGCGCGTCCACCCGCGCAACCCGGGCGTACGGGTCACCTCCTGCAGGCACAGCACGTCCGCCCCGCTGGCGGGCAGCCACGCGACGAGCTCGTCGTGCCGGGCGCCGCCCCACGCGTTCAAGGTCACGATCCGCACAGCAGCCGATGGTAGGCGATCAGGCCCGGACCGCCCGGGCCACCAGCGACACGCCGGGCAGCGACGACACCGGCAGGAAGCGCTCCGCCCTGACCACCGAGCCGAGCACGGCGTTGACGACCGGATGCACCTCGCGCAGGTCGCTGCTGGTGGACCGCCGCCGCACCCACGCCGCCGCCGGGCGCAGCAGCACGTTCCAGCTCCACAGCTGCTCCACCCGCAGGCCGCCGTCGCGCAGCACCGCGCGCAGGCTGTCGCGGGTGTAGCGCCGGACGTGCCCGACGGCCACGTCGTGCGCCGACCACAGCCGCATGTCGCACGGCACGGTGACGAGCGCGCTCGCGCCGGGCCTGAGCACCCTGCGGATCTCCGCCACGGCCCGCAGGTCGTCGGCGATGTGCTCGAGCACGTCGAAGGCGACGACCAGATCGGCCGAGCCCGACCGGAAGGGCAGATGACGGCCGTCTCCCCGTACGGTCGTCAGCCCGCGCCGCCGCGCCACGGCCGCGCCGTGCGAGCCGTACTCGACCGCGATCGGCGACCAGCGATGCTGCCGCAGGACCCGGGTGTTGCCGCCGCCGGCCGCACCGATGTCCAGGGCGACTCCGGGAGGGCCCGGCAGCAGGCGCAGGCTGCGGCCGAGCAGGGCCCGCCGCTCCCGATACCACCAGTGGCGATCCTCGAGCGCGACGAGTTTCTCCACCTCGGCGCCGTCCACCACCCCATCGTCGGGGCGGCGACCGGGCCCGGCAACTCGGCGTCCGGACGATCCGAGGCGACCGGGAGCGTTCAGGAGCCGGAGCCGGAGCCGGAGGGGGCGCGCTGGGTGCGGATGACGGCGAGCAGAGCGGCGTGGGTGTCGGGGTCGGCGGCCGCGAGCAGGCCGCCGGCGCCGGTGTGCAGGGGCCGGCCGTCGAGGCCGGTGACCACGCAGCCGGCGGCCCGGCACAGGGCGATCCCTGCCGCGAAGTGCACGCTGTCGCGCAGGTGGCCGTCGGTGACGTACGCGGCGCGGCGGCCCGCGGCGACCCAGGCGACGGCCAGCGTGGTGGAGACGACGCGCGGGCGGAACCGCGCCAGGAACGCCTCGTCGGCGAGCATCCGGGCGGCCAGGAACGTCTCCCGGTTGGGAAAGGGCGGGTCGAGGTTGAGGTCGACCAGCACGGATTCGGCGGACGGCAGCAGCCGCTCGTCCGCGCCGTCGCTGCGCACGTACGCGGCGGCGCCGTCGGTCCAGAACACCTCGGCGGCGAACGGGTCGGCCGAGGCAGCCGCGGCAACGCGGTCACCGATGCGCAGCGCCACGTTGACCGAGGCGAGCATGGTGCGTACGGCGTAGTTCAGCGTTCCGCACAACGGGTCCACCATCCACATGCGCCCGTTGCGGTCCACACCCGTACGGCCGCTCTCCTCCCCCAGCACGACGTCGTCCGGCCGTTCCCGGCGCAGCACGTCGAGCACGGCCCTCTCCGCCTCGAGGTCGGCGGTGGTGGCGAAGTCGCCCGCGGTCTTGGCGAACCGGGTCAGCGACGAGCCGTAGTGGGCGCGGACGACGGCGGCTCCGGCTTCGGCGGCCTCAACGGCCAGCGCGTGGTCGGTGATCGTCATGGACGGACCCTACGGTCTTGCGGTGGATCGTGTAGTGCAGCACCAGGAAGGGCAGCCCGTACAGCGAGAAGGCGTGCTCGGCGCGCAGGTCGCCGCCGTCGGTGAAGACGTCGAGCTGTTCGGCGAACCCGTGCACGGCCAGCGTGGTCAGCTCGCGGGTGGCCGGGTCGACGTAGGACAGATAGTGCCCGGGGTGGGGCTGGTCGCTGCGGCTGGTGAGCACGAGCCCGCCGCCGGGGCGCGGCAACGGGAGCAGCGTGGCGGTGAAGCTGCCCTGCGGCACGGGGAAGCCGACGCTCACGAAGCCGCGGCCGCCGTGCCGGTACGTGGTGTAGATGCCCACGTAGATGGGCTCGTCGGTGTCGGCGTACGAGCGGATCCAGCCCCGTACGCCGATCAGGTCCGTGCCCTCGGGCGTGATGGTGTCGATGCGGCTGCGCACCCCGCGTACGGTCTCGCGCTGGTTCATCGGCACGTTGGCCTGCCCCAGCGGCCGCGCCACGAGCGTGCGGTAGAGCAGGTAGCCCGGGCGCACCCACGGCCGCCAGCGCGGCACGATGTCGAGCCGGAACCGGGTGGTGTGCTCGTAGAACTCGCGCACCAGCGGGTCGACGGCCGCGGGGTCGAACTGCGGCCCGGCGAGGTCGTCGAGCGATGCGACGATGCCCACGTCGGCGGCGTCGGGCTGGTAGGTGCCGCCGAGCGCCTCGGCCAGCCGGCGCACATATCCGGTGCCGACATAGCGCGTACGGGCCTCGAGCGGCACGACGAACGGCAGCTGCGACGCCGGCACCCGGTCGGCCAGCAGGCTCACCTGCGGGTCGCGGAACAGCAGCGCCGACACCACCCGGAAGCCGACGACCGCGCTCGCCGCCACGGCCGCCGGTGCCGCCTCGCGGCCCGCCGCCGCCCGCCAGCCCGCGCCCACGGCAGCGCCGACCACCGGGCCGAGCGCCACCTTCTGCGGCCGCAACCCGAGCGCGCCCGCGACCGCCCCCGCGGCCGCTCCCACCGCCACCGGCCCCGCCTGGGTCAGCCGCGCCCCGAGCAGGCCCGCCGGCGCGGCGAGCGCGCCGCTCATCGCCACCCGCGACCACCACGCCGGGATCTCGCCGGGCCGCTGCCGGGCCCGCGCCACCGCCTCGGTCGCCGCCAGCAGCGCCGCCCCGGCCAGCGCCGCCCCGGCCAGCCGACGCCCGCCCATCGAGGCCCCGGCCGGCGTCGCCCCTGTCCGCCGACGCCCGCCGATC
This sequence comes from Actinoplanes sp. URMC 104, assembly GCF_051386375.1. Classification (NCBI taxonomy): domain Bacteria; kingdom Bacillati; phylum Actinomycetota; class Actinomycetes; order Micromonosporales; family Micromonosporaceae; genus Actinoplanes; species Actinoplanes sp. URMC 104. The sequence continues at coordinate 1,806,854 of NZ_JBPQTO010000011.1, forward strand.
GAGGCCCCGACCGGCGCCACCCCGGGCCGCCGGCGCCCGGCGACCGAGGCCCCGGCCAGCGCCCCCACGACGGCGCCGAAGGCGATCCCGGAGATGCGCTTGCCGCGTTCCTGTGCCGTCACCAGCGCAGGCTATCCCGTCCGCGCCGGCTGTCAGCGGCGCGGCGGGCGGTTGAGCAGGGCGTCGATCCGAGCGCTGAGCCGCTCGGGGTCGGTCAGCACGAGGTAGCGCCCGAGGTCAGGATGCCGGGCCGGCGCGACGGCGGCGGCGTGCGGCGAGGGGCACCAGGGCGACGCCGGCCGCCACGGCGATCAGGGCGGCGGCCCACCAGGACAGCGCCGGGACCAGCAGCAGGGCGCAGTAGCAGAGCGGCACGAAGATCAGCGCGTCGAGCACCACGTGCCGCCCCGACCAGCGGCGCAGGGTGGTGGACGTCGCCAGGCCGGCGCAGAGGACGATGCCGTACAGCACGAAGCTCGACAGCCCGGGCACCGAGCCGCGCTCGCCGGCCGTCGACCAGCCGACCAGGGCGGCGAGGCCGAGCGCGGCGACGGTGAGCGACGTCGTGGCGAGCCCGCGGCGCGTGATCTTCATGCGGCAGCACCCTACACAGGCCCGAAAAGCGGACGCGCCGGGTTGAGGCGGCACCCTACCCTGAGCGGGCCCATCATTGGACGGAGATCCATGCGTACTTCTGTGGCCGGCGTCGTCGCCGGCGCTGTCACCCTCACCCTGGCCGGCGGCTGCGCGGCGCAGCAGATCCAGGCGCTGGAGCCCAAGCTCGAGCTGCGCAACGCCGCTCAGCAGCTCGCCGACGCGCAGCAGGCCGGCTTCACGATCAAGCTGACCGGCAACCCGGCCGACCTGGTCGCCGCGGTCGGCAAGGAGGCCGACGCCGCCACCGTCGACCAGCTGTTCAACTCCTCGATCACGATGGCCTACGACAAGGGCGGCGCCGGCGCGGAGGACGACGCCTCCAGCCTGTCGGCGACCATCGACGGCGTCACCGGCACCGAGATCCGCTACGTCGGCCGGACGCTGTACGCCAAGGCCCCGGTCACCGAGCTGGCGAAGAAGTTCGGCGCCACCCCGGCCGACCTCAAGCAGCTCAGCGGGGCCGGCAGCAACCCGGGCACCGACGCGCTGTTCGCCGGCAAGTGGGTGTCGGTCGACACCAGCGAGCTGACCGGCCTGACCGGCGCCGAGCCCACCCCCGACGCACAGTCGCGCAAGGCGGTGGACGAGCTGACCAAGGCCGCCACCAACCTGCTCGAGGGCGCTGAGGTGGTGCGTGACAGCGCCGACGACAAGCACCTGATCGCCACGTCGTCGACCGCCAAGGCGTACGCGGAGGCCAAGCGCGTGGCCACCGCGGTGGAGCCGTCGCTGGCGAGCGAGTTCCCGAAGGCGCCCGCCGACCGCCCGATCGTGCTGGACCTGTGGATCGACGGCGGCAAGCTGACCGCGGTCGAGATCAACGTGCTGCAGTTCGCGGACGGGGCCACCGGCCGGGTCGCCGCGCGGCTCGAGATGACCACCGGCGCGCCGATCGCCACCCCGGAGGGCGCCACGAAGGTCGACCTGGGCAACCTCCCGCAGCCGGCCATCGGCGGCTCCCTGGGCGGGCTAGGCGACCTCACCGGTGAGTGACGTCTCGGTCGTCGGCGGCGGCGTCATCGGGCTGACCGTCGCGCACGAGCTGGCGGCCGAGGGGCACGCGGTCACCGTGATCGCGGCGCGCGACCATCGCGCGTCCGTGTCGTCGGTGGCCGCGGCCATCTGGTTCCCGCACGACGTGGCGCCCACGCCGCGGGTGCTCGCCTCGGGCGAGGCCTCGTACCGCCGCTTCGTGCAGCTGGCCGCGGACCCGTCGACCGGCGTGCGGCTGCGGCACGGCACGGTCGTGCACCGGCGCCCCGACCCCGACCTGAGCTGGACGTCGGCGGTGCCCGGGACGGCCGTGGCCCAGACGGTCCCGGAGGGCGCGACGGGCGTACGGTGCCTGCTGCCGCTCGCGGTCACCGACGCGTACCTGGCCTGGCTCCAGAAGCAGGTCCAGGGCTTGGGCGTACGGTTCGAGGCCCGCACGGTGGCGTCGCTGGACGACGTGGCCGGCGACGTCGTGGTGGTGGCCGCCGGGCTCGGCTCGGCGGCGCTGCTCGGCGGCGACGACGAGCTGTACCCGATCCGCGGCCAGGTGGTGCGCCTGGCGAACCCGGGCCTGACCGACTGGTGGCTCGACGGCGACAACCCGGCCGGGCTGACGTACGTGGTGCCCCGCGACCACGACGTGGTGTGCGGCGGCACCGACGACGTCGGCTCCTGGGACGAGAGCACCCACGCCGACGTCGAGGCGGCCGTGCTGGCCCGGGTGACCGCGCTGGTGCCCGAGCTCGCCGGGCAGCCGGTGCTCTCGCGCGCGGCCGGCCTGCGTCCCGCGCGCACCAGCGTGCGCCTCGAACGGGTGGACGGCCACGCCCGCCCGGTGATCGCCTGCTACGGCCACGGCGGCGCCGGGTTCACCCTTTCGTGGGGTGAGGCGGCCGACGTCGTGCGCCTCGTCCAGCAGTCGGAGCCCGCGCGCCGAAATTGACTGATTGGCCCGCCGAATTGCGGGCATGCCCGGCCGCCATGACAGCACCAGAGCGGAACCCGGCCCCTGCATGATCGTCCAGATCTTGGTGACCTCCGACGGCACCATCCACCTGTCCGTGGCCGGCGAGATCGACCTGGCCACCATCGAGGAGTTCGAGGAGGCGCTGGCGAGAGCCGTCGCCGTGGACGGCACCCCGCGGATCCTCGTGGACTTCGGCGACGTGGGCTTCTGCGACTCCTCCGGCGTCGCCGCGCTCGACCGGGCCTACCACGAGGCGGCCGTCCGCGGTGTCGCGCTGCGGGTGATCAGGCTGCAGGAGGGCGTGCACCGGTTGCTGGAGGTCACCGGCCTGCTGGACAGCCTGACGGCTCGATAGGGTTTTGACCATGCCCGAGACTCCGCTCCCCCAGCAGGCCGTCGACCTGCTCAAGCTGCCCAATCCCGCTGTCATGGCCACCGTCGCGGCCGACGGCCGCCCGGTCACCGTGGCGACCTGGTACCTGCTCGAGGACGACGGCCGCGTGCTGCTCAACCTCGACGCGACGCGGGCGCGGCTCAAGCACCTGCGCGACGACGGGCGGGTCGCGCTGACCGTGCTGGCCCCTGACGACTGGTACACCCACGTGAGCCTGCAGGGCCGCGTGGTCGCCGTCACCGACGACGAGGACCTGCGCGACATCGACCGCCTGGCCACGGCCTACACCGGCGGGGCGTACCCGAACCGCACCAGCCCGCGGGTGAGCGTGCGGGTCGAGATCGACCGCTATCACGTCTGGGGCAAGCTCGCCGCCGAGTGAGGCAGGCCCGAGAGCCGGTACGCCAGCCCGCTGCGGAAGGCGGACCGGCTCGCGAGCGCCGACAGCAGGGCGTTGCGCAGCGGGCGTACGGGCGCCGGCACGGTCGCGAGCCGGGTCAGCCGGGCCGCGAACCGCACGACCTCCTGCGCCTGCCGGCGGCGCTCGGCCGCGTACCGGTCGAGCGCCGGCCCGCCCTCGCGCAGCGCGTCGGCCAGGGCCAGCGCGTCCTTGAGGCCGAGGTTCATGCCCTGGCCGCCCGCCGGGCTGTGCACGTGCCCGGCGTCGCCGGCGAGCAGCACCGGGCCGGCGCGGAAGGTGTCCGCCACCCGGTGGTGCACCCGGAACCGTGAACCCCAGACCACGTCGCGCACCCGGGCGGGTTCGGCGGCGGGCCCGCGGCGGCGCAGCAGGTCGTCGACGTACGTGGCATCGGGGTGCTCCGGCGCGTCGGCGACCGCGGCCACGATCCGTACGGTGCCGTCGGGCAGGGGCGCCCAGACCAGCAGGCCCGCGCGGGAGAAGTACAGCACCACCTCGTCGCGGGGCGGCCCGCCGTCGACCTTGACGTCGGCGAGCGTGAACGACTCGCCGCCGGAGTCCGTGGGATCGCCGAAGCCGATGCCCGCCAGGCGGCGGACCGTGCTGTGCATGCCGTCGGCCCCCACCACGTATTCAGCGGTCACCCGCTCGCCGCCCGCGAACGTGACCGTGCCGCCGGCCAGGCCGACCGCCTCGACACCGCGCAGCACCCGGCCGCCGGCGTCCGTCAGCCGCTCGGCGAGCACGCTCTCGGTGGTCGACTGCGGGACCATCAGCGCGTACGGGAACCGGGTCGGCAGGTCGCCGAAGGTGACCGGCACCAGGACGCGGTCGCGGTCGCGGATGGTGAACCGCGGCGCCGGGATGCCGGCGGCCACCAATGGTTGCGCGGCGCCGATGCGGTCGAGCACCTCGAGGGTGCGCGCGTGCACGACGGCGGCGCGGCTGGTGTGCGCGGCGGTCGGCGCGCGGTCGACGACGGTGACCTCGACGCCGGCCTGCGCCAGCGCGGTGGCCGTGGCCAGACCGACGGGTCCGGCGCCGACGACCAGGACGGTAGTGGTTTCGGGAAGCATCTCGACTCACCTGCCAACATCCGTTTGCCAACACTTGTTGGCATAACCGTAGCCCCGGCTTACCGCCGGGGTCAACAGGTGTTGGCCTACAGTTGTGGGCATGAGTGAGCAACGACCCCGGCGCTCCGACGCCACCCGGGCGGCGATCCTGCGGGCGGCCCGGGAGCGGTTCGCGGCCGACGGCTACGAGCGGGCCACGATCCGGGCGATCGCGGCGGACGCCGCCATCGACCCGTCGATGGTGATGCGCTACTACGGCAGCAAGGAGCGGCTGTTCGCGGCGGCCGCCGAGTTCGACCTGCGCCTGCCCGAGCTGTCCGGGATGCCGGCGCACGACGCGGCCGCCGTCCTGGTCGGGCACTTCCTCGACCGCTGGGAGGGCGACGAGACGCTGACGGCGCTGCTGCGCGCCGGCGCGACGAACCCGGCGGCCGCGGACCGCATGCGCGAGATCTTCGCCGCCCAGCTGGTGCCCGTCGCCGAGCGGCTCACCTCCGACCGCCCCCGGGTGCGCGCCGCGCTGGTGGCGACCCAGATCCTCGGGCTGGCGCTGTGCCGTTACGTGCTCAGGCTGCCGCCGGTGGCCGCGATGGAGCGGGCCGAGGTCATCGCCTGGACCGCCCCGGCCGTGCGGCACTACCTGCTGGACTCCCAGCCCGCCTGATGCAGCCGGGCGTCGGATTCCCAGCTCTGCTGCGAATGCGACACAACCCTGGCGGCCGCCCCCGCGCGACGGCAAACGTGGTTGTGCGCCCTATGTGGACGCCTCGTCTCGGGGGAAGGAACGCAATGACCGCACCAGAGAAGAAGCACTACCGGCGGATGCTGCAGAACGTCCGGCACGGCAGCCAGGTGGTGGCCGACACCGCTCCGCAGGCGCCCGAGACGGCGAAGCGGATCGAGAGCGTCACGCTGCTGAGCGAGGCAGCCGATCTGCCGGTGAGCGCGCAGCTCGAGCTGGCGGAGGTGACCAGCCCGTTCGACTACCTGTTCGGCGACCTCGCGGCCGAGTTTCCGGCGCACCACATCCCGGGCGACCCCGCGACCGTACGGCAGCAGCTCACGGCCCTGGGCATCGCGATGGCCAAGGAGGAGCCCGCCGCCGACGACGAGCGCGGCGGCATCGACAACTCCGTGGTCCCGCCGGTCTACACGTACTGGGGTCAGTTCATCGACCACGACATCACGGCGAACACCGACCGGAACAACGAGCTGACCGACCTGCGCAAGCCGGACCTGCCGCCGCTGGACCCGAACGTCGTGCGCACCGAGCTGCGCAACCTGCGCCAGCCCACGCTCAACCTCGACTCCGTCTACGGCGACGGGCCGGACTTCACCGGTGAGGGCACCGAGTCCGCGGCGCTCTACAACGGCATCGAGCTGCGGATCGACAAGGTCACGGTGAACGACCGCATCCCCGGCGACGTGATCCCGCCGGTCGACGACCTCGACCACGACCTGCCCCGGCGCGGCGACGCGGGCCTCGACCCCGGCGCCACCGACGAGCAGAAGGCGATCCACCGCACCACCGCGGTCATCGGCGACGCCCGCAACGACGAGAACCTCATCGTGGCCCAGTTCCACGTGGCGTTCCTGCGCTTCCACAACCGGGTCGTGCAGCACCTGCGGGAGACCAGCAACGGCTACCAGAAGAGCGAGCAGGAGCTGTTCCTCGAGGCGCGCGACCTGGTGCGGTGGCACTACCAGTGGCTGGTCGTGCACGACTACCTCAAGACGATCGCGATGCCCGGCGTGGTCGACAAGGTGCTGCTCGACGGCAACCGGCACTTCGTGCTCGCCGACGGCCAGGAACCGTACATGCCGATCGAGTTCTCCGTGGCGGCGTACCGGTTCGGGCACAGCATGGTGCGCGCGGTCTACGACTACAACCGCAACTTCGGCCGCAAGGACGACGGCGACGGCGTGGTCACCAACCTGGCGACCTTCCGGCAGCTGTTCGCCTTCACCGGCGGCCACAAGCGCCCGTTCGCCGGCACCGGCACGCCGACGTTGCCGTTCAACTGGGTGATCGAGTGGAACCGGTTCGTCGACAAGGGCGACGGCGTCTCCGACCACTTCGCGCGGCGCATCGACACCCGGCTGGCGCTGCCGCTGTCCGAGATGGTCAACCAGGTCTCGGGCGAGGACGAGAACGCCTCCGACCAGATCAAGCAGATGCTGCAGGGCCTGGCGATCCGCAACCTGCTGCGCGGCTACCACCTGAGCCTGCCGACCGGTCAGGCCGTGGCCCGCAAGGTGGGCGCGCGGGTGCTGACCGCGCAGGAGCTGCAGCGCGGCAACACCCAGGAGCTCAACGACCTGCTCCAGCCCTTCCTCGAGAACACGCCGCTGTGGTTCTACATCCTCAAGGAGGCCGAGGTCCGCTGCCACGGCAACTTCCTGGGCGAGGTGGGCAGCCGGATCGTCGCGGAGACCCTGATCGGCCAGCTGCGCGCCGACCCGGAGTCGTACCTGGGCCGCTACCGCGGATGGAACCCGGCCCAGGGCGTACGGCTCCCCAACGGCGAGCCGATCGTCACCATCACCGACCTGTTCCGCTTCGCCGGGGTGTTCCCCGCCGACCCGACGTGACCGGCGGCGGCCGTGGCGGGCGCGGGTGCCCGCCACGGCCGCCCGCGAAGCTCACGGCGTGACGTCGACCAGGACCTTGCCGACCGTGCCGTCCTCGACCGCCCGGTGCGCGTCGGCGGTGCGCTCGAGCGGGAAGCGGACCAGCGGCAGCCCGTGCTCCTCGCCGACCGGCAGCGCGCCGTCGGCCACCGCGGCCGCGACGTCCTCGGCGCCGGCGGTGAGCGCGCGGCTGCCCAGCGTGTAGAGCACGAGGAACTGGAAGCGCGTGTTCAGCATCATGTTCTGCCGCACGTCGAGCTGCACGGGCTTGCCGCCGTCGTTGGCGTACGTCGCGATGACCCCCCGCGTGCGCAGCACGGCCAGGTCGAGCGCGAGGTTCGCGCCCAGCGCCACCTCGGCGACGATGTCGACGCCGTCCGGGGCGATCCCGCGGATCACGGCCGCCGGGTCGCCCTCGCGGTAGTTGACGACGTGGTGGGCGCCCGCGGCGGTGGCCAGCCGGGCCTTCTCCGGACCGCTGATCGTGCTGATCACCGTGGCGCCCGCCCAGCGCGCGAGCTGGATCACCGCGTGCCCGACCGCGCCGGCGCCGCCCGCGGCCAGCACCACCTTGCCGTCGAGCGCGCCGGGACGCAGCCGGTCGGGCCCGTCCTCCGCCACGGTCAGCGCGCGGTGCGCGGTGAGCGCCGGCACCCCGAGCGAGGCGCCCAGCTCGAAGCCGGCCTGCTCCGGCAGCGGCACCGCCCGCTCGGCGTCCACGACCGTGAACTCCGCCGCGGTGCCGGTGGGCCGCCCGGCGGTGGCCATGAACAGCCAGACGCGCTGCCCGACCCGGCCCGCGTCGACGCCCTCCCCCACCGCGTCGATGACCCCGGCGCCGTCCAGGTGCGGCGTGACCTCCGGGAACTGTTTCGGGTTGGTGGCGCCGGAGCGGGTCTTCCAGTCCGTCGGGTTGACGCCCGAGACGTGCAGGCGCACGCGCACCTCGCCGGGGCCCGGCTCGGGGGTCGCCCGGTCGACCAGCTCGAGCACGTCGGGTCCGCCGTTGTCGCGATAGATGATGGCCTTCATGCCCCGATTCTCACCCAGCCCCGCGGCGGTCGCGGCGTGCCGGGGCGCTGCCGGACTACGGACGGGTCGGCGTCGCGCGCCGGGATAGGTTGAGGGCATGGTGGATCGGGCCGGGGAGGGCCGGCGGCGGGTCGCGGACGCGATGGCCGAGGCGGCGCGGCAGTGGCTGGAGCTGCTCGGCGCCGACCAGCAGACCGTCGCCGTGGGCAACGGGCCGTCGGGCGACGCGGCGGACGACGGGGAGCGGCGGCGCTGGTTCTACACGCCGACCGACCACGGTGGCCTGACCTTCCACCAGCAGCGGCCGGCGCAGCAGCAGGCGGCGATGCGGCTGGTGGCCTCCGGGCTGTCGCGCGCGGGCTACGTCACGGTCGCCACGACCATCGGGCTGGAGAACGTGCTCGACCGGACCGAGGGGTTCACGACCCGCGGCGACCGCGAGCGCAGGCGCGACCCGGGGCTGTACTACCTGCGGGTCTTCGGCGACCCGCGCAGCGGCGGCACGTGGGGCTGGCGCTTCGGCGGGCACCACGTGTCGCTCAACAACCTCGTCGTGGACGGCGAGCTGGTGTCGACCACGCCGTGCTTCCTGGGCGCCGACCCAGCCGTCTCCGAGCTGCTGGGCGGGGCGGTGAACCGTCCGCTCGCCCGGGTCGAGGATCTGGCGCGGGAGCTCGTACGGTCGCTCGGCCCGCAGGAACAGCGGCGCGCCCTCCTCTCCCCCGAGGCGCCCGCGGATGTGGTGACCGGCAACCGCACGACGATCGCCGACCCTCCGGAAACCAGCGACCGGGCGGTCGAGTACACCGCACGGCCCCAGGGCATCGCGGGCGCCGCGCTCACGGCCGGGCAACGCGACCTGCTGCGTTCCCTGCTCGGCACGTACTTCGGGCGCGTGCCCGAGGCTGTCTCCCCGATGGCGGCGTACGACGAGGCCGCGCTCGACGCCGTGCACTTCGCCTGGGCGGGACCGACCGAGCCGGGCGCGCCGCACTACTACCGCGTGCAGGGCCCGCGGCTGCTGCTCGAGTGGGACAACACCCAGCGCCGGGCCAACCACGCCCATTCCGTCTGGCGCGACCCGGCGAGCGACTTCGGCCTGGACGTGCTCCTCGACCACCGCCGCCGCCATCACTAGCCGGCCGCGCGTGGTGGTCGTGGGCGCCGGCATCGTCGGCGCCGCGGTGGCCTACGAGACCGCCCGCAAGGGCGCCGATGTCGTCCTGGTCGACCGGGCGCTGCCCGCTTCGGGCGTGACCGCGGCCTCGTTCGCCTGGATCGGCGGCGCCCGCCCCGGACAGGCGCCGGACGCGAGCACCCCGCTGCGGGAGCGCGTGCTCGCGGACTACCGGCGCCTGGAAAGAGAAGTTCCGGGCGTACGGGTCGGGTGGCGCGGCGCCCTGCTGTGGGGCGACGGGCCGCTCACCGCGGAGGGGCCCGACGAGCGCATCGTCGACGAGGCCGGGCTGCGCCGGCTCGAACCGCGGCTGCGCGCCCGGCCGGCACGGGCCCTGCACCTCACGAGCCACGCGGCCGTCGACCCGGTCGCCGTGACCCGCGCATTGGTGCGGGCGGCGCAGACCCACGGCGCGCGGCTGCTCACCGGCACCGCGGTGACCGCGGTGGACGCCGGCGGGGTGCAGTCGTCCGCGGGCCGGCTGCCCGCCGACACCGTCGTCGTGGCCGCCGGCACCGGCACACCCCAGCTGTGCCCCGGCTTGCCGGTCGAGGCGTCGCCGGCCGTGCTGATGCGGTTCGCCGCGCCGCCGCGAGTCGTGCGGACGCTGGTCGCCACCCCCGAGCTGGAGGTCCGGCAGGCGGCCGAGGGCGAGCTTCTCGTCGCGACCGTCCCCGGTGTCGGCGGCGCGGAGATGCTGCGCCGCCTCACCGCCGCGTTCGACGCCCGCCACGTCCGGCTGGTCGAGGAGCGGCTCGGACAGCGGCCCATGCCGGCCGACGGGCTGCCGGTGATCGGCCCCGGTCCCCGCGGCGCCTACGTCGCCGTCATGCACTCGGGCATCACGCTCGGCCCGAGCGCTGCGCGCCTGATCGCCGCCGAGCTCGTCGACGGCGTCGAGGCCCCGGAGCTCGCCGGCCTGCGCCCGGCCCGGTTCCGCGGCCGCGATACTCGCGTGCCGGGCGAGTCCTGAACGGCAAGACTGCCCGGCGTGGGGAACTCCAGGGTCTATCGCATCCACACCGGTGACGAGCTGCGGGACGCGTACGGCATGGCGCAACGCCTGCTGGCCCAGCGGGACACCACCTGCAGCTGCCCGCACGACGTGCGCGTCTCGGTGGACACCGGCTCCCACCGGTCGCTGGAGCGCTTCCTGGGCATCGAGACGGTGTGGGCCGGGGTGAGCATCCCGGCGCACTTGTTCACCGACGCCGTCACGGCGCTCGAGCCGCATCTCGGGCCGGACGATCACATACCCCACCGGCACCGCGACGGCAGCGCGTGGCTCATGACGGACCTCACGCCGGCCGTCGTGGCCGCCCTGCGGGAGCTGCCGCCCATGGCGGTCGACGTGCAGACGACCGAGCTGCCGCTGGACCGCGACCTGGCCGAGGCGGTGCTGACCGTGATCGGGGGCGACCCCGCGAGGATCGCCTGGAACGTGTGCTGGACGTTCAACCACTCCCACCAGGGCTTCGAGCTCGGCCTCAACGGCCGGGAGCTCTACGTCCCCGATCCGCCGCCCGGACACAGCCTCTATGTGCACGTCTCCGACGACGAGCAGGCGCACGAGCTGGCCGCGGCGGTCGGCGCCCGGGTTCTCGCCGGCCCGGAGCTCGGCTGGTGAGCCGGCCGGCCCACGGCCCGGCGCGTCCGCGTAGTCAGCGCCGGGGCAGCCCGCGCTCAATGCGCTGGTCGGCGCAGTCGCGGACGGTCAGCACGGCGAAGTTCTGCGCGCTCCGGTGATCGGAACCGCCGGCCCGCAGGGCGGCGGCGAAGGTGTCGACACGGGTGGGGCACGGGGCGGGAGCGCGGTCGCCGACGGGGGCGGGAGCGGCGGCGAGGACGACGGCGACGAGTGCGGCGATCATGATGTGCTCCTCGGGGTCGGGATGGGACACCACCGAGATTTCGGCTAAGGCCCCCCGGGGCGCATGGAGCGATCGCGTACGGGTCGGCCGGCGTACGCCTTATCCCCCGTTGACGCAGGCTCGACGGTTTGCTCTGCTGAGCGGGTGACCGGGGTGCCTCCCCTGGTGGGTCGCCGCGCTGAGCTGCAGCTGGTGACGGACGCAATGGCCAGCCCGTCCGTGCCACGGACCGTCGTGCTCGCCGGCGAGGCCGGCGTCGGCAAGACACGACTGCTCGGTGCGGCGGTGGACCGGGCCCGGGCGGGCGGTACGACCGTTCTCCTCGGCCACTGCCTCCCGCTCACCGGCACGGTGCCGTTCCTGCCGATCACCGAGGCGCTGCGCGAGCTGGGCCCGGAGGTGGCCGGGCGAGCCTCCCCGGCGTGGCGCACCGATCTGGCCCGGCTCGTCCCGGAGTGGGCCGACGGCCCGGCGCCGGAGACGTCCGGCCCGATCGAGGGATGGCAACGGGGCCGGCTGTTCGCGGCACTGCGCCACCTGCTCGGCTCGGCCGGGTGCGCGCTGGTAGTCGAGGACGTCCACTGGGCCGACGAGACCACGCTGGACTTCCTGGTGTACGCGAGCGGCACCGCCGCGCCGATCGTGCTGACCTGCCGCGAGGAGGAGGCCGGCGCCGGTCGGCCGGTCGGGCGCCGGCTCGGCGAGCTGACCCGGCGACCGGGCGTGACCAGGGTGACGCTGGCGCGGTTGTCGTACGCCGAGGTGACCGAGCAGATCACCGGGCTGCTGGGCACGACCACACCCCGCGCCCTGGTCGACGAGGTGTTCCGGCGGGCCGGCGGGAACGCGTTTTTCACCGAACAACTCGTCGCGGCGGCCGTGCGCCACGAACCCGGCCTGCCCGACGACCTCGTCCAGTTGGTCCTCGCCCGGGCCGGCACGGTCAGTGACGACGGCCGCGAGGTCCTCGCCTCGCTGGCGGTCGCCGGACGCGGGCTGACCGACACGGCCCTGGCCGCGGTCACCGGCCTCGAACCGGCCCGGCTCGGCGGTGCGGTCCGCGAACTCGTCGGCGCCCGTCTGATCGACCGCCCCGGCGCCGACGGCGAGTACCGGCTCCGGCACGCTGTCGTCGGCGAGGTCGTCACCGCCGATCTGCTCGCCGGCGAGCGTCGCGAGCGGCACGGCGCCGTGGCCCGCTGCCTGCCGGCCGACGTCGCCGGGGAGATCGCCGAGCACTGGGCCGCCGCCGGCCGCCCCGGCGACGAGATGCCGTGGCGGGTCACGGCGGCGGGCCGGGCCGAGCAGGTGTACGCCCACCGCGAAGCCGCCCGTCACTGGCAGCGGGTCATCGACCTGTGGCCGCAAGCCGATCGTCCGCCGGGGGTGGACCTCGCCGAGGCCTACCTGAGGGCGCTCACCGCCCTCGACCGCTGCGGCGACAGCCGGGCGGCTTCCCCCCTCGCCGAGCGCGCGGTCCGCGTGCTCACCGACGCCGATCCTCGCCGGCTCGCGCTGATCCACGACCGGGTGTCCACCTACCGCTGGATCGACGGGAGAACGGACACGTTCGAGCCGCTGGAGACGGCGAAGAAGCTGCTCCGCGACCTGCCGCCGAGCCGGGAGCTGGCGCTCGTGCTGCACTCCTACGCGACCCGGATCACCGACACCAACCAGCCGCCTGTCGCGCAGCCCCAGTTCCTTCAGGCCCTGGCCGTGGCCGACGCCGCCGGGCCGTCCGCAGCCGACATCAAGGTGAAGATCGTCGCCGACCTCGCCGGCTGCGCGCTGCACGCGGGCGACGTCGCCGGCGGCGAACGCTGGATGGCCCGGGCCGGGGAGCTGGCGGCGTTGCTCGGCGATCCGGTCGTCACGGTCCGCGTCATGCTGAGCCGGGCCGATCATCTCTGGGTGCTCAACCGGCTGGAGGAGGCCGCCGCTGTCTGCCGGGCTGCGCTCGGCGTCGCGGAACGGGCGGGACTGGACGAGGACTCGAACACCGAGTTCCTGCGCGCCCGCCTGTTCGAGGTGTTGTCCGACCTGGGGCGTCCGGCCGAGGCGGAACCCGCGCTGCCCGCCTGGGCCGAGCCCACCCGGACCGGGGCAGCGGCGATCGATCGGGCGTACTTCGACCTGCTGGCCGGCAACGTCGACGCCGCCGACGAGCGGCTCGCGGCGAGCCTGGCCGTTGTGGCGGAGGAGAACCGTCTCTACGGGAGTTACCTGGTGCCGGTCACGGAGATCGATCTGTGGCGGAAGCGGCCGGGCGAGGCCTTGGCCCGCATCCGGCAGGCCGATCTCGACCCGAGCTTCCAATGGGGCTGGACCGGCCTGCTGCTGCGGACCGCGGCCCGGGTCTGCGCCGACGCCGCCGAGATCGCCCGGGCCGCCCGTGACGACGCCGCCCTCGCCGACGTCCGCCGTTACGCCGCCGAACTGGTCGACACCCACGCCGCCCTGGACCCCGACCCGTTCGCCGAGCACCCGTACTGGAGCTGGGCGCCCGCCGACGGGGCGCTGTGGCGGGCCGAGCTCACCCGGGTGGCCGGTGCATCGGATCCGGACGCGTGGGCGCAAGCCGCCGCGGCGTGGGAGACGCTCGGTCGCCCCCACCGGAGCGCGTACGCCCGGTGGCGCCAGGCCGAGGCTCTCCTGCGCTCCACCGGCCGCACCGCCCGGGTCCGCGACTGCCTGCGCGCCGCTGCGGCGGCCGCGGACCAGCACGCCCCGCTGCTGGCCGAGATCCGCGCCCTCGCCCGCCTGGCCCGCCTCGACCTGCGCGCCGGTCCGGCGGCGGCCGCGCCGCCGCCGGTTCCCTACGGGCTGACGTCCCGCGAGCTGGAGGTGTTGCGGCTGGTCGCCGACGGGCTGAGCAACGCTGAGATCGGCACGCGGCTGTTCATCGGCAAGAAGACCGCCAGCGTCCACGTCACCAACATCCTGCGCAAACTGGACGTCGCCAACCGGACCCAGGCCGCCACCGTGGCGCACCGGGCCGGCCTGCTGGCAGGCGGCCCTGAACGCACGAGAGGTGCTGGGCTTCGTCCGTGATGCAGCGAGAGACGCTGCCTAGCGCGGGGTGCCGGGGTCCCAGGCGGCGAGGTCGGCGGCTGCGGCGTGGGTGGAGCGCAGGAAGGCCAGCAGGGTCGCGTCGGGGTCGGCGGAAGCGGCGACGGTCTCGTACGGCAGCAGGTATTCGCGCAGGGTGGGGTCGTAGGAAGCGCCGGCGGCGTGGTCGGGGTAGCCGGCGGGCTCGGGGTAGGCGTACGCGTAGAAGGCGCCCTCCTCGCCGCCGCCGGGCCAGAAACCGAAGCTGGCCAGCTCGTGCGAGTAGCCCTCGCGCATGACCTCGGGCGGGCAGTTGGGCGCGCCGCCGGGGTGGGGCGGGGCGGTGCGGCCGGAGAAGCGGGTGTACGCCAGGTCCATCGCGCCCCAGAAGAAGTGCACGGGGCTGGCCTTGCCGGTGAACTCGGAGCGGAACTGCCCGAACACGCGCGACGCCTGCAGCAGCTGCCGCCAGAACAGCTGCGCGGCCTGCCCGTCGTACGCGGAATGGGTCTGGTCCTCGGCGAAGGGGATGGCGGGCTCGACCTCGTTGGGGACGGCGTGGATCCGCGGCTCGAGGCCGAGCGCGCGGAGGGCGTCGAGGGTCTCGCGGTAGAACTGCGCGACGGGCTTGGGTTCGAGCCGCACCTCGCGGGAGCGGCCGTCGCTGGCTCGGGCGTGCAGCCGGTGCTGGAGGAAGTCGAACTCGAGCTCGAACACGCCGTCGCCGTGCGGCACCGCCGAGGTGGTCAGCCCGCGCGCGCTGGGGTAGAGCGTCACGTGCCACCAGTGGTTGACGGGCGGGGCGTACGCCATCCGCACCTTGCCGACGATCTGCATCCACATGTGCAGCGTGTCGCGGGTGTCCGCCCAGTCGGCGACCCGCAGCCGCGGCCACTGCCCGCTCACGAGGCGCCCATGCGGATCAGCGCGTTGCCGCCCAGCAGCAGCACGTCGGCCCCGGCGACGAAGGCCATGCTCAGGTGCAGCTGACGGGTCGCCTGCTCGGGGTCGGGGCCGGTGATGCCCCGGATCGCGAGCACGAGCGCGGCGAGCACGAGCGGCACACCGCCGATCAGCAGCAGCCCGACCGATCCGGGCGTCCGCCCCTGGGCGACCAGCAGCGCCACCATCACGGTCGGCACGATGCCGAAGAACACCAGGGCAAGCCCGCCGTACCACCGCAGGGACCGAATCGGATTCACCCGGCACATGGTAGCCGCCGCCCCGGTGCTCACCGGCGGCGCGCCGTGACCAGCCAGGCGCGGGCGTCGAACCAGACGCCGTCGTCGCGCAGGTGGGCGGCGAGCAGGTCGCGCAGGCGCGCGAGGGCCGCCTCGCGCGCCGCCGGGGCGAGGCGTTCGAGGGCGGCCGACGTACACGTGAAGCCCCGGACCCACGCCTCGGCCGCGTCCACGTCGGCGCCGAAGCACAGCGGCTCGCCGACGTCGGTCAGCTCGATGGCGGCGAACCCGGCGGCTTCCAGCGTCGCGCGCACGGTCGCGGGGTCGGCCAGCGAGAACGGGTCCGGCCCGTCGGCGTCCACCCGGGCGTCGAGCGTCTCGGCGAGGGCGACGCTCCACTCGTTGCGGTCGTGCGCCTGCCAGACCAGCATCACCAGGCGCCCGGCCGGGGTCAGGGCGCGCGCGACGTTGGCGAAGGCCGCCACCGGGGCGGCGAAGAACATGGTGCCGAACCGGCTGACGGCGACGTCGAAGGAGCCGGGCGTGAAGCCGTACGTCTGCGCGTCGGCGCACTCGTAGGCGACGTTGGGCGGGCCCGGCGCGAGGCGGGCGCGCTCGATGGCCGGCGCCGACACGTCGACGCCGAGGGCGCTGCCCGCGGGGGCCAGGCGGGCGGCCTCGCGCGTGGTGCCGCCGGCGCCGCAGCCGATGTCGAGGACGCGGTCGCCGGGCCGGATCGCCCAGGCACGGCGGAGCACTGCGTTGTATCCGATCAGTTCGGAGTCGTAGTCCGTCATGGCCGAAATCGTCCTCCGATGCCTCGCTGTCCGGTACTTGACCTGGTGTTTTGTCGTTTCGAAAGTGATCTTGGGGGCATTCAGGTGCCCATGTCTGACAACTCTCGCACCCCGAGTGCGCGTCCCGTTGCCGTGCCCGCCGGCCCGTCGCGGCGCAAGTGGCTGGTGCCTCTGATCATCGCTCTGGTCGTCCTGATCGCGCTGCTGCTGCTTCTGTCGCAGTGCGGAGGCGACGACGACAACACCTCGGCCGGTACGACGACGGCGACGCCCACCGCCGCCGCCACATCGGCTGCGGCCACGCCGGGCACCGCCACCGACACCGCAACGGCAACCGCTGAGGACGGCGCGGGCACGGTCACCGCCGGCGGCGCGAGCCTGCTGGGCGCCGGCGGCGCGCAGAACCTGAGCGCCAACGACGGCAAGCAGGCCACCGGTCAGGGCGTCAAGGTGCAGTCCGTGCCCGCCGACGAGGGCTTCTGGGTCGGCTCGAGCGAGCAGGACCGGGTGTGGGTGCAGCTGACCGGCACGAACGGCGAGTCGTACTACAAGGTCAAGCAGGACGACACCGTGAACTTCAGCGGCACCGTGACCCGCGCGGCCGAGGGCTTCGCCGCCAAGACCGGTGTGACCGCCGCCGAGGGCGCCGACCAGCTCACCGAGCAGGGCTACTACATCTCGGTGCCTGCCTCCAGCGTCAAGCTGTCCGACTGACCGCACGGCGCGGGCTGGCTAGGGTCTCGGTCATGACGACCTCGCCGGCGGTGGTGACGGAGTTCGGCGTACGCCTGCGGGAGCTGGGCTGGGTGAGCGCCCTGCACGTCGCCGGGTCGCTGGCCACCGGGGACTACCGGCCCGGGGTCAGCGACCTCGACCTGGTGGCGCTCGCCCAAGGACCCGTCGGCGAGCAGCGCACGGCCGAGCTGACGGCGGTGCACCGCAGCATCGACGCCGGCCCGGGACGCGGGCTCGATCTGGGGTGCGTCTACGTCGACGCGGCCCGGATCGGCGACGCGGGAGCCGAGCATCCGACGTGGACGCACGGGCGGCTGGTGCAGCGCATCCTCTCGGGCATCACGCGGGCGGAGCTCGTCCGCCACGGATACGCGGTGTTCGGGCCCGAGCCCCGCGAGGTGCTGCCGCCGATGGACGACGCGGCCGTGCGGGAGGCGGCGCGGGCCGAGCTGACCGGCTACTGGGCGTGGGCGGCGCGGCGGCCGTGGCTGTGGTGGGATCCCGTGCTCGCCGATCTGGGCCTCACGTCGATGGCCCGCGGCCGGCACGCGCTGCGCACGGGCGCGCTGCTCACCAAGACCGAGGCGGTCGAGCAGGCGTACGCCCCGGCCTGGCTCAGGGCCCAGCTGCGCGCGCGGCGCCAGGGGCACGAGGTCGCCTCGCCGCGGCTGCGGACCGCGCTGATCGCCTGGCGCGACGCGCGCCGGACCGTGCGCCGGGCGCGCCGGGCTTGACCTCGAGCGCGCTCGAGGTCGCAGGATCACCGGCATGGCTGAGATCGTGCTGGGGGCAATGCTGTTCGGGACCAGGATCGGCGAGGCGGAGTCGTTCGCGTTGCTCGACCGGTTCGTCGAGCGCGGCGGCAGGTGGATCGACACGGCGGACAACTACGCGTTCTGGGCGGACCCGTCGGGGCTGGGCGGGCAGAGCGAGCAGGTGATCGGCCGGTGGCTGGCGAGCCGTCCGGGCATGCGCGACCGGGTGGCGATCAGCACCAAGGTGGGCGCGCAGCCGACCGACCCGGCGCGCGGGCTGGACGCGATGGAGGGGCTGTCGGCGCCGGTGGTCCGCTCGGCGATGACCGGCAGCCTGCGGCGGCTCGGCACCGACCGCGTGGACCTGTACTGGGCGCACGTCGAGGACCGGTCGGTGCCGCTGGGCGAGACGGTGGCGGCGTTCGGCGAGCTGGCCGGCGAGGGGCTGGCCGTACGGGTGGGCGCGTCCAACACGCCCGCGTGGCGCGTCGAGCAGGCGCGCGGGCTGGCCGCCGGGCTCGGCGTGCCCGGGTGGGCGGCGCTGCAGCTGCGGCATTCCTATGTGCAGCCCCGGCCGGGCGCTCCGCTGGAGTCGTGGGCGCACCGGCAGGTGTTCCCCGAGACGCTGGACTACGTGCGGTCGTGCGGGTTGGACCTGTGGGCGTACTCCCCGCTCGTCAACGGCGCGTACGGCGGCGCCGACCGGCCGCTCGAACAGGCGTACGCCCACCCGGGCACCACGCGGCGGGTGGCGGTGCTCGCGCAGGTGGCCCGTGAGCTGGGCGCGACGCAGAACCAGGTCGTGCTCGCCTGGCTGCTCGGCGGGGACACTCCGGTGTGGCCGATCGTCGGCGCCAGCACGCCGGCCCGCCTCGACGAGGTCATGGCCGCCCGTGACCTGAAGCTGGACGCGGAGGTGCGCGCACGCCTCGACGCCGCCGCCTAAGCTCGACGGCATGCTACGGGACAGGCTCGACGAGGTCCTGCGCGCCGGGGAGGCGCCCGGGTTGCACGGCGTCGTGGCGCTGCAGGGCGGGCGGACGCTGCTGGAGCACTACGGCACCGGCGAGGACGCCAGCTGGGCCGACCGGCTCGGCGTGGTCGAGTTCGGACCGGACACGCTGCACGACCTGCGCTCGGTCACCAAGAGCGTGACCGGGCTGCTGTACGGCATCGCGCTGGGCGAGGGGCTCGTCCCGCCGCCGGGCGACCCGCTGCTGCCGCACTTCCCGGAGTACCCGGACCTGGCCGCCGACCCGCGGCGCGCCGCGCTCACCGTCGAGCACGCGCTGACCATGTCGCTGGGGCTGGAGTGGCGCGAGGACCCGCCGTACGACAGCCCCGCGAACGCCGAGATCGCGATGGAGCTCGCCCCCGACCGGTACCGCTTCGTGCTCGAACGGCCGATCGCCGAGCCGCCGGGCGTGCGGTGGGCGTACTCCGGCGGCGCGACCGCGCTGCTGGGCCGGCTGATCGCCGACGGCACCGGGCGGTCGCTTCCGGCGTACGCCGAGGAGGTGCTTCTCACCCCGCTGGGCATCGACCGATACCACTGGATCACCGGGCGGGACGGCACGCCCTCCGCCGCCTCGGGCCTGCGCCTCACGCCGCGCGGCCTGGCCCGGATCGGCGAGCTGGTGCTGGCCGGCGGCGTGTGGGACGGCCGGCGCATCGTGCCGCAGGACTGGCTGCGCACCATGCTCGAACCCCGGCTGGAGACCTCGTGGGACGCGCAATACGGCTACCAGTGGTACATCCAGCCGGTCGCGGGTCACCATCTCGTGGCCGGCATGGGCAACGGCGGCCAGCGCCTCTACGTCCTGCCCGACCTGCATCTGGTGGTCGCGGTCACCGCCGGCAACTACGACCACCCCGAGCAGTGGCGGACGCCCCAGGCCGTCCTGGAACGGGTCGTCCTGCCCGCGGTGACCGCCCCGGCGTGAGGCGTCACGCTCCGGCCGACTATCGGACGCCCAGCATCGCCGCGATCCCGGACGCTATCCGGTCCGCGCCGAGCTGTGCGGAGTCGAAGACGCGGTCGGCGGGGATCCCCGGCAGCAGCTGCCGGAAGCGGCGGTGGGCGGCGTGATGAAACTCCGGCTCGCGTGACAGCCCCCGCCCCGGATCGGCCTGCGCACGCCGGAACGTCACCGCAACCGGGGCGTCAATGACGATCCACAACACGGCGGCGCGGTCCGGCAGCGGTCGCATGAGGGCCGCCTGCTCCTCGGCCGAGTAGATCGGTCCCACCGCCACGACGTACTCGACATCCGAGCGCATCCACCGGCCGACAAGCGCGCCGTGCGCCTGGTGGGCGGCGAACCACAGGCCCGCCGCGGCCGCACCGGGCGGTCCCACCATCGCCGCGACGTCGTCGACGTCGGCAACGACCACCGTCCTGCCGCGTCCGGTCAGGTGGCCGGCGAGCCCGGCCGCGACGGTGTTCTTCCCGGCCGCGATCGGGCCGGTGAGGATCACGAGCCGGGGCACGGCAGGCGCGCGTCTCAGCCCAGCAGCTCGGGGCGCTGCCACTTCTCGCCGCGCACGTGGTGGTCGAGGAACGCGAACACCGTCTCGTACCAGACCTTGACGTTGCCGGGCTTGAGGATCCAGTGGTTCTCGTCGGGAAAGTAGAGGAACTTGTGCCGGCCGTCCTGGTCGGACCGGGACAACAGGTCCCACCACAGGCGCAGCGCCTCGCCGATCGGCACGCGGTAGTCCTTGTCGCCGTGGATGACGAGCATCGGCGTGGTGATGGCGCCGGCGGAGCGATGCGGCGAGTTGGCCTCGAGACGCTCGGGGGTGAGCTCGCGCAGCCAGTAGAACGGCGCGTCGGTGGTGGTCATCATCTGGTCGAGCGCCCACAGCGAGGCGTGCGTGACGATGGCCGAGAAGCGGTCGGTGTGCCCGGCGACCCAGTTGGCCATGTAGCCGCCGAACGAGCCGCCCATCGCGGCCGTCCGCGTGGCGTCGATGTCGGAGCGCGCGACGGCGGCGTCGGTGAGCGCCATCAGGTCGGTGTAGGGGGCGTCGCCCCACGAGCCCCAGCCGCGGCGGAAGAACTCGAAGCCGTAGCCGGTGGACAGCGCCGGGTCGGGCAGCAGCACGGCGTAGCCCTGCGCCACCGCCGGCCACGGGTTCCAGCGCCACGACCACGCGTTCCACGAGCCGAACGGGCCGCCGTGGATCCACAGCAGCAGCGGGGCGGGCTCGCCCTCGGGCGGCAGCGCGAGCCAGGCGCGCAGCGGGGTGCCGTCGGCGGCGACCGCTTCGACCTCCTCCAGGCGACCCGGTACGGGCAGTGGCTCGGCCGGGCCGCGCAGCGGCTGCACATCGCCGTCGCCGGCCAACGACACGCGCACCGGGGCGGGCGGGCTGTCGATCGCGCTGCGCAACGCGTACACCCACCGCCCGTCCGGCGAGATGCGCACGTCGGTGTAGGCGCCGTCGTCGAAGGTCAGCCGCGTCACCTCGCCGGTGGCCGCGTCCACCCGCCACAGCGGCGAGCGCCCGGTGTCGTCGGCCGCGACGACCAGCGCGGCGCCGTCGGGGGTCCAGCGGGCGCCGTCCGGCCAGCGGTCCCAGTCGTCGGTCAGCGGCTCGACGGGGCCGCCGGCGACCGGCACGACGGCCAGCCAGCTGTCGCCCGGGTCGTCCACCGAGGTGAGACGGCGTACGACGACCGCCACCCGGCTGCCGTCCGGCGACACCCGCGGCGCCCAGTACTCGTGCTCGGCGTCGCCGGCCAGCGTGCGGCGCTCGCCGGTCGCCACGTCGATCGCCACCACCGTCGTGCGCTGCGACGCGCCGGGATCGTCCACCTTCCACACGGCGACGACCGTGGCGCCGTCCGGGGTGACGTCCCAGTCCCCCTCGGTGTCCAGCGCGTGCCCGGCGGCCCCGGTCAGGTCGCGCAGCTCGAGCTGCTCGCCCTCGACGACGCCGGTCAGCAGCCGGGGCCGGTCGGGGCCGAGGTCGTGGTCCCAGTGCCGGACGGGGTACTGCTCGTGCAGGATCGCCGAGACCCCGGCCTCCTTGCGCCGCCGGCGCAGCTCCTTCTCGGCGTCCACGTCGGCGGCGGACGGCAGCATCGACGAGCCGGCCACCAGCGTGCCGCTCGCGCTGACCCGTACGCCGTGCAGTCCCCCCGGCAGCTTCGCGAGCACCCGCGCGTCGCCGCCCGCGGCCGGCTGCAGCCACAGCGCCGCCTGCTTGTCGTCGTCGTCCGCCCCGTCCGGCACGGGCCGCGCCGAGGTGAACAGCAGATCCCCGTCCGGCGTGAACGCGGCGGCCGCCTCGCCTTTGTCGCTGCGGGTCAGCCGCCGCGCGGGCCGCTCCCCCGCCGGGTCGACCTCCCACAGCGCGGTGGCGTACCGGCTGTTCTCCCGGTCGGGTGTGCCCACGCCCACGACGAGCCGACGCCCGTCCGGCGACAGCCACAGCCCGGCCAGGCGGGGCACACGGACGTAGGCATCAAGGTCGGCGAACGCATCGACGGTCACCGCCCCTTTCTATCAGCCGAGAGCCTTGCGCGTACGGTCGTCGCCCGGCACCAGGATCCGCAGGCGCAGCCCCGGCGCGTGGCTCGGGCGGCTCTGCACCGACAGCAACGTGAGCGGCCCCAGCTCGCGGTGGTCGATGCGCTTGCGGGCCGGCTCCAGCGCGTGCACGTCGTGGCGGGCCCACCACGTACGGAAGGTCCCGCTCGCCGACGTGAGCCGGTCGACCAGCGCGACGAAGCCCGGGTCGCCCGGGTGGCGGGCGAACTCGGCCCGGAAGTCGAGCAGGTTCGCCTGCGCGGTCTGCTGCCACGCCTCGGCCGTCTCGTCCCAGCCGCCGCCGAACAGCCACAGCAACAGGTTGCGCTCCTCCGGCGGCGCGGCGACCAGCCCGGCCAGCACCAGCGCGGCGGCGCGGTTGGCGGCCAGCACGTCGAAGCGCGGCCCCAGCACGAAGGCCGGATGGGGCAGCAACCCCTCGACCAGCGCGGCGGTCTGCTCGTCGACCGGCCCCGCCGCCGTCTCGGGCGGCGCCACCCCCGCCAGCCGGAACAGGTGCTCGCGCTCGGCGGGCGACAGCTCCAGCGCCCGGCTCAGCGCGAGCAGCACCTGGTCGGACGGGCTGACGTCGCGGCCCTGCTCGAGCCAGGTGTACCAGGACAGGCCCACCCCGGACCGCTGCGCGACCTCCTCGCGCCGCAGGCCGGGCGTGCGCCTGCGGCCCGCGTCGCCGGTGTCCGGTCGCAGGGCCGCCCGCCGGGTGCGCAGGAAGTCGGCGAGCTGGCGGCGCCGGGCCTCGTCCGGCGAGGGTGGTGGTGCGGGTCCCACGATGATCTGTCCTCTCCCGCCGCGCCGCCCGGCGGCTGATGCTCGATGCGTGACCACACCGACCGTGCTCGACCTCAACGGCGACCGTACCCCGACGTTTCTGCTGCTCCACGGCGGCGCGGGGCCCGTCTCGGTGCTGCCGTTCGCCCACCTGCTCGCCGAGCGCCTCGACGCCCGGGTGCTCGTGCCCACCCATCCCGGCTTCGCGGGCACCCCGCGGCCGGACGACCTGACGAGCATCGCCGGCCTGGCCCGCCTCTACGCCGGCCTGCTGAGCGACCTCGACGTCCACGACGTGACCGTGATCGGCAACTCGATCGGCGGCTGGATCGCCGCGGAGCTCGCCCTGGCCGACGGTTCCCGGCTCGCCCGCGTCGTGCTGGTGAACGCCGTCGGCCTCGACGTGCCCGAGCACCCGATCACCGACGTGTCCGGGCTGACCCCGGCCCAGCTGACCGCGCTGTCGTTCCACCGGCCGCCCGCGCTCCCGCCCGGCTCGCCGCGCCCCGGCCCCGACGTCCGGGCGCTGGCCGCCTACACGAGCATGCGGATGACCGATCCCAGCCTGCGCGACCGGCTCCCCGGCATCGACGTGCCGGTGCAGGTCGTGTGGGGCGAGTCCGACGGGATCGCCGGGCCCGCCTACGGCCGCGCCTACGCCGACGCCATCCCGGGCGCCGTGTTCATCCCGCTGCCGGAGGCCGGGCACCTGCCCCAGCTCGAGGCCCCCGAGCGCCTGTTGCCGGTCGTGGTCCCCGAGAGCCGTTAGGGCGTACGGCGTGTGCCGCCGTACGCCGCGGGAACCAGGTCGGCCCGGGGCTCACCGCTCCTGACGAGGTCGAGGATCGCGGCGGCGACCTGCTCGGGCGTGTCGAAGGCGGCGCCGGCCGTCATCGCCTCGGCCTCGGCGCGGCCGGCCCGCATCGAGGTGAGGAACTCGGTGCCGGTGACGAACGGGATGACGGTCGATACCGCGATCCCGGTCCCGTCGAGCTCGTTGCGGGCGATCGCGGAGAGCCGCTCGAGCGCGATCTTGGAAGCGACGTACCCGCCGGTGCCGGGGACGTCCGCGAAGGTCGTGCCGGAACTGACGTTGACGATGCTGCCCGCGCCCTGGCGGCGCATCGCCGGCAGCACCGCTTGCATCATCGCCAGCGGCGCCACGAGGTTCAGCTCCAGCACGGCGCGGAATTCGTCCAGCGAGATCTGCTCGATCCCGGCCTGCAGACCCTGACCGGCGTTGTTGACGAGCACGTCGATACGCCCGAACGCGTCCAGGGCGGCGCGGGCCACGGCGCCCACCTGCGCCCGGTCGGTGACGTCGCAGCGCACGGCGACGGCCCGGCCCAGCTCGTCCGCCAGATCGCGGACGCGCTCCTCGCGCCGGGCGGCCAGCACCAGGCGGGCGCCGGCCAGCGACGCGGCCCGAGCCGTCGCGGCTCCGATACCGGAGGAGGCCCCCGTGATCACGACGACCGAATCCTTGATCTCCACTGATCCTCCTTGCTCGCGGAGATCGTTACGCTACTGCCAAGTATCGTAAAGCGCTACTGCGGAGTAGCGTAAGTCACGCGGCGTGGCCTACCCTGCCGTGAATGGAGACCTCGAGTCCCCGGACCGGGCGCCCGTACGACCACTCGAGCGACGCGCTGATCCTGGCGACCACGCTCGACCTGCTCGCCGAGCGCGACTACGAGCGCGTCACCCTGGACGAGGTCGCCGCCCGCACCGGCAAGGCCAAGACCACCCTCTATCGCCGGTGGGCGACCAAGGAGGACCTCGTCCTCGCGGCGATCCGGGCCGCCGGGCGCCCGCCGGAGGCCGACCGGCTGCCGGACCTGGGGTCGCTCCGGTCGGACCTGCTCGCGGTGGTCGACTCCCCGTGGCTGGGCGGCTCCGACCGGCGGCTCGCGATCTTCAAGGGCCTCGCCTCGGCCACGCGCGGCTCGCAGCGGCTGGGCGACGTCGTCCGCTCCGAGGTGACCGAGCCGTACGTCGACGTCTACCGGCGCCTGCTGCACCGGGCGGTCGACCGGGGCGAGGTCTCCGCCGCCTTCGCCGCGAGCATCCCCGTCCTGGCCGAGGTGATCCCCGCGATGAGCACGCACCGCCTGAGCACCGGCCGCGGGCCCGTGCGGCGCGACTTCTTCGTCTCGGTGGTCGACGACGTCGTGCTCGCCGCCCTGCACGTGCCGACGCCGGTCAGACGGCGGACAGGGGGAACGCGACCCCGGTGAGACGTTCGGAGACCTCCCACAGCCGGCGCGCGGCGTCGTCGTCGAGCGCTTCGCCGGAGAGGGTCTCGACGGCGGCGGGTCCGCGCACCCCGAACCGGCTGGGACCGGCGAACCCGGCGCCGGGGACGGCGCCGGCGGTGGCCAGCAGGGTGGGCCGTGCCCCGGCTTCGGGGCCCTGGGCCAGCAATCGAGTCCCGAGGGCGAGGGTACGGTCGAGGAGCCACCGGCCGGTGGTCATGGTGAACCCGGTGGACGCCCAGCCGGGATGCGCCGCCGTCGCCAGGATCGGCGATCCGGCCGCGTCCAGGCGACGCTGCAGTTCCCGGGTGAACAGCAGGTTGGCCAGCTTGCTCTGCCCGTAGGCGCCGAACGGCCGGTAGGGCCGCCGGCGCCACTGCAGGTCGTCGAAGTCGATGCGGGCGCCGCGGTAGGCGGCGGACGACACGGTCACCACCCGCCTGGTGATCCGGCTCAGCAGCAGGTTGGTCAGGGCGAAGTGCCCGAGATGGTTGATGCCGAACTGGCTCTCGAAGCCGTCGGTGGTGGACTGCCGGGCGCCGGTCATGAGTCCGGCGTTGTTGATCAGGTAATCGACCGGGCCCTCCACCGTACGGGCGAACGCGCGCACGGAGGCCAGCGATCCGAGGTCGAGCGGGCGCGACTCGGCGCTGGCGCCGATCCCTTCCGCTGCCGCGCGGCCGCGGGTCTGGTCGCGCACGGCGAGGATGACCCGGGCCCCTCGCGCGGCCAGGGCGGCGGCCGTGGCCCTGCCGATGCCGCTGCTGCCGCCGGTGACGATGGCGGTCCGGCCGGTCTGGTCCGGGATGTGCATGCTGGTCATGCCGGACATGACAGCAACGGTCCGGCCCCGGTGTCCAAGACCTGCCTGGCAACCCGTGATGCCGGAAACGCATGACGCGGGACTAGCCTGGGATCGTGGTTCCCGATCTCGACCTCCGGCTGGTCCGCTACTTCACGGTCGTCGCCGAGCAGCTGAACTTCGCCCGGGCGGCCGAGGAGCTGCGGGTGGCGCAGCCCTCGCTGAGCCGGCAGATCCAGCGGCTGGAGAACACCCTCGGCGTACGCCTGCTGGACCGCACCACCCAGGGCAGCCGTCTCACCGCTGCGGGCGCGGCCTTCCTGCCCCAGGCACAGCAGCTGCTGCACGGCGCGCAGCAGGCGGTCCGCACCGCCCTGGCCGCGGCGCCGGCGCGCACGATCACCATCGGGTACGCCGACGACCTGGTCGTCTCCCCCGCCGTGCGCGCCCTGCGCCGGCGGTGTCCGGACGCCCATGTCCGCACCCGTCACCTCGGCTCGCAGGACGCCGTCACGCTGCCGGAGCGGCAGATCGATGCCCTGGTGACCCGCGCGCCGCTGCCGATCCCGGCCGACGGCCTGGCGGTGACGGTCCTGTACGCCGAGCCGCGGGTGCTGCTCGTCGGCGCGTCGCACCGCCTCGCCGGCCGGGAGGCGGTCACGGCGGCCGACCTCGCCGCGGAGCCCCTCGTGGGCTGCACCGGCATGGGGGCACAGTGGACGAGCTTCTGGCGGCTCGAACCGCGGCCGGACGGCGGCCACGCCCCGGTGGGTCCCGCCCTGGCCGAGACCCACGAGGACAAGCTCGAGGCGATCGCCGACGGCACCGCCATCGCCGTCGTCCCGGCCGGCGACCGGCGCTGGACCCTGCGTCCCGGCCTGGTCACCGTGGCGCTCGACGGCGTCGAGCCCTGCCGGGTCGTCGTCGCCACCCGGAGCGCGGACCCGAACCCCCTCGTCACGCAGTTCGTGCGCGCCGCGAAGGACCATCTGGCGGGGCCGGCCGCTCGCAGGTGAGCGGCGGGTACCGGCGCAGGAGCCACGCCTGCTGGGCGAGCGCGAACACGTTCTGCGTCGTCCAGTAGAGCAGCACGCCCACGGGGAGGATGACGCCGGAGACGAGCAGCGACAGCGGGACCCCGTACGTCATCAGCCGTTGGACCGTCCGCTGCAGGGGGTCGTCGGCGCGGGTCGCGGACAGGCGCATCGTGAGGAACGTGGTGGTCACCATGGCGGCGATCAGGAGTGCGGCGACCAGGGCGCCACCGGTGCTGAAGCTCGCGGCGATCGGGGCGCCGAGCAGGTGCGCGTGCGAGGCGTCGTGGAACTGGGCGGCAGTCCAGCCGTACAGGGTCCGGGTGGCCGGGTCGGTGGTGGTGGGCCGCAGGTGGCGCAGCACGTGGAACAACCCCAGGAAGACAGGCGCCTGGAGGATCAAGGGCATCAGGCTCCCGTACGGGCTGACGCGCTCGCGCCGGTAGAGGTCCTGGACGGCCGTGCCGAGTGCGCGCACGTCGTTGCCGTGCCGGGCTTGCAGCGACTTGAGCTCGGGCTGCAGGCGCTGCAGGGCGCGCTGCGAGCGGACCTGCCGGGCGAACAGCGGCAGCAGCGCGACGCGCACGGTGAGAACGAGGAACACGATGCTGAGCACCCACGCCCAGTCGGTGCCGAGCCCGGACTGCTCGCCCAGCAGGGCGGCCCAGGCGGAGTGCCAGAACAGCAGAAGCGCGGAGATGCCGGAATAGACGATGGACACGCGGAACCCCTCGAGAGGTGAGGACGACGGCGGACAGGTGTCGCCGGCGGCCGCGCGTGGTTCAGGCGGCCGCCGGGGGCCGCTCGGTGGGTCCTCTCGGGCGGGTGCGACCCGCGGCGTCGGGATCGCGGTGGCGGGGCACGCCCGCTCGGCGGGCGCGGGTGCGCAGCGCCAGCCCGGCGGTGGCCGGATCCGCGGCGGTGACGCGCCCGGTCAGCAGCAGCACCGCGGCGACCGCGGCGATCAGCAGCACGCCCGCCAGCCCGGACGGCCCGGCGTCGGTCAGCACGCCGACCAGCCACCAGATCGCGTCCAGCCAGGTCATGCCCGGCACGCTAGCAACCACGCGCCAGCGCCGATAACGTCGCACGGATGCGGGCCTCGCTGCCGACCCGGGTGCGGGCGGTCCTCGACGTGACCGGCCACATGCGGCAGATCGACCTCGTGGGGCCCGACGTGCCGCGCCTGCGCTGCCGACCGGGCGCGCACGTGGTGGTGCACGTCCCGCAGCGGCGGGTCTACTCGGTCTGGCGGCACGACCCGCGGGCGGCGTCGCTCTCGATCCGGGTAGCGCTGCACGACGCGGGCGGGCCGGGGTGTACGTGGGCCCGCAGCGTCGCGGAGGGCGACCGGGTCACGCTCGAGCCGCCCCGCAGCAAGATCACGTTGGACGGGACGGCGCGGTTCCATCTGTTCGCGGGCGACGAGACGGGGGCCGTGCCGCTGCTGGCGATGCGGGCGGCGCTGCGCGGCTCGACGGCCAGCGTGCACGGCGTCTTCGAGGCGGCGCAGCCTGCCGACGAGGTTCCCGGCGCGGCCGGCGTCGCGCCGCTGCCGTGGGTGCACCGCGGCGGCGCCTCACCGGTGGCTTCGCGGGTGCTGCTGCGCGCCGTCCAGGATCTCGACCTGCCGCCCGGCCCCGGCGCCGCCTACCTCGCCGGGGAGGCCGGCACGTGCCGGCTGCTGCAGCGCCACCTCGTCGAGCAACGCGGATGGCCGCGCCGCGCGGTCCGCGTGCAGCCACAGTGGGCGCCGGGCCACCCGGGTTTCGGCGCCGGCCGCGACTGACCGCCCGCGCCCGCCTCGACGCGGCGCCGCCACACCGAAGCCGCCGCGCGCCTCGAAAGGCCGGCACAGGCCACGACTGACTGTCGGGCGCGGTTCCGCTCCCTTGACCCTGACCTTGGGTCAGGCCCCAGCGTGGTGTGTGCCGGTCGCAGGGACCGGCACGGCGCCGGGCTCCGGCGCCGAGCCGCAGGCGACGTCGAGGAGACCACAATGCCCACCGGACTCGACCACCTGATCGGACTGCTGCTCAGGCCCGCCGCCGACCATCGGCGGCAGCGGCCCGGCAGCGCCCCGCGAAGCTCCCGGGACATCGCTCATCAGGTCCGACGAGCCGAGGAGCAGCGCCTGCTCGAGGGCCGCCGGCCTTAGGCGCGCCCGGTCAGTCCTGTTCGGTGACCGCCCGGTCGGGCGTGGTGGCGTCGTCGTCGGTGCCCTGGTCGTTGGGCTCCGCGCCGCGGTCCTCGTCGTCCTGGCCGCCCGCCGAGCCGGCGCTCAGCACCGGGTCGTTGCGGAGGATGTCGGCGGCCTGCTCGTTGGTGAGCGCGTGGTGTTCGTCGGTCATCGCCCTGTGCTACCCCGCGGCGAGGGGTCACAACCGGGCCGCGGGGTCAGAAGCCCGTACCGCTCTGGACATCCACCTCGGTGGCGGACACCGCCGTGCCGTCGACGGTCGCGGACTTGCTGGTGGTGTCCAGCCGGGGCGCGGGTTGCGGGGTGCCGCCGACGGCGAGCACGCCGACCTGGCTGCCGTCGGACAGGACGATCCAGCCGCCGCTCACCTCGGCGTTGCGGACGCGCCCGGAGGCGCGGTAGAGGCCGGACGGCTTCTTGACGGCCGGGATCTGGTACGTGTGGGTCTCGCCCTCCACCGTGATTTCCACGCTCAGCCGCCCGGCGCTGAACGAGCCGGTCAGCTTGCCGCCCGTCTTCTTGCTGCTCGCCGTGAGGTCGCCGCCGTCGATCGAGCCCTTGAACCAGGCCTCGAGGGTGTTGCCGTCGCACAGGTAGGCGACGACCGTGCCGTCGCGGACGGCGATGTAGATGGTGCCCCAGCCGCCGGGCAGGCGGGAGGCGTAGGTCTCCCGGGAGGGGTATCCCACGGTCTCCTTCGTCACCGGCGGCGCAACGACGTCGGTCGGCGCCGTCGTGGGCGTCGGCGACGGCGTGGTGGTGGCCGTGGCGGTGGGCGTGGGCTGGGCCATCGTGTCGTTGCCGTTGGCGTCGCCGAGCCGGAACGCGAGCACCGCCACGGCGACCACGGCGATGACCGCGGCGAGGATGGCGGCGTGCTTGCCGGTCAGCGAGACGTGCAGCGTCTTGTCCTGGGGCGCGAACGAGACCACCGACGGCGACGCCGGCGCGGACTGGGCCGGGAAGGTCGGGCGCGCTGCCGGAGCGGACGAGCACTGATCCGGGGCGGCGTACGGGGAACCCGCCGCGGAGGCGGCGAAGGGCGGCGCCGACGCGGGATGGGGCGGGGTCGCCCCGGGATAGGGCGGCGCCGACGCGGGATGGGGCGGGATCGGCCCGGGATAGGGCGGCGCCGGCGACGGCGGAGCGGAGAAGGGCGGCGCCATGGGAGGCGGCGGCCACAGCGGCGCATCGGCCACGGTGGGCCAGTCGCCCGTGGCGTAGCCGGCGCCCGTCGGATAGCCGGCGGCCGCCGAGGATGGGGCGGCCGCGCGGAACTGGGCGGCCGCGGTGCTCGCGGAGGGCCGCTGCGCCGGGTCGGCGGAGAGCATCTGCTGCACCAGCGGTCGCAGCTGCGGCGGCACGGCGGACAGGCCGGGCCCGCCCGCGCCGGGGTGCATGCCCGTGACGAGCTCGAGGAAGATCGCGCCCAGCGAGTACAGGTCGGCCGCGGGGGTGGGGGCGCCGCCGGTCCACAGTTCCGGCGCCGCGTAGCCGTTGGTCAGGTTGGCCGGGCGCCCCGCGTCCCACATGAGGGTGGTCAGGCCGAAGTCGGTGACCCGGACCGTGACCGGGTCGCCGCCGGTGACCAGCACGTTCTCGGGCACGAGGCTCAGGTGCGAGATGCCCCGGGCGTGCGCGGCGGCCAGCGCCGCGGCGACCTGGGCGGCGATCCCGGCCGCCTCGGTCGCGGGCAGCACGCCGCCGCGGCGGGCCTGGTGCTGGCGCAGGTTGACCCCGTCCACGTACTCGCGCAGCAGCGCGATGCGCACCTGTTCCACCACCACGCCGCGGACGCCCACGATGTTTTCGTGGCGCAGCTCGCGCAGGACCGTCTCCTCGCGCAGGAAGACCTCGCGGACCCGCTGGTCCGCGGCGAAGTCCGGCCCGAACAGCTTGGCGGCGTAGTCCGCGCCGCCGAGTGTGCTCGTCGCCCGTCGCACGACCGCCGTGGGTCCCCGCCCGATTTCCTCGCGCAGGCGGTAGTCGCGACCGAGCTGCTCCTCGTCGGCCATCGCCATTTTCCTTCCGTAGCCGGCTCGCCGGAATGCGTTTCCGCCGCGGCCGGGAGGAATGGTCCACAATGGCGCTTCCAGCAGGCCGGACGCTCCGTTGCGATGCCTCAAAGATTTCTCCGTACGCGTATCGCGCCCATCGGTCGGACGTACGGATCATGACAACCGACCGGCTATCCAGAGTCACCACAACTGCACCCGGAGTGACCATTCTCCCGGCCTATTCCGTGGTTTCCCGCACCCACGGCAGCAGCACGGCCTCCACCGCGACGAGCAGGTAATAGAGCGCGATGCTCAGCGCGGCCACCAGGGCGATCGCGGCGAACGACAGCGCGGTGTCCGAGCCCGCGGTCGTGATGATGTAGCCGAGCCCGGAACCCGCGCCGAACAGCTCGCCGAGCAGCACGCCGATCACGGCCAGCGGCAGCCCGAGCTTGAGGCCCACGAAGATCTGCGGGAGCGCGCCGGGCAGCCGGATCCGCGTGAACGTCTGCCAGCGGCCCGCGGCCATCGACCGGGCCAGCTCCGCGAGGTCGCCGGGCGTACGCGACAACCCGGTCACCACGGCGAGCACGATCGGGAAGAAGCACAGCAGCACCGCCATCACGACGCTGGGCGTGCGGCCCACCCCGAACCAGACCAGCAGCAGCGGGCCGAAGGCCATCTTCGGTACGGCGTTGAGCGCCACCAGCGAGGGCAGGAACGCCCGCTCCAGCGTGCGCGAGGTGCCCAGCAGCGCGCCGAGCAGCAGCCCCAGCACGACGGTCGTCGCGAAGCCCTGCACCGTGGCCAGCAGCGTGATCCCGGCGTTGCCGACCAGATAGCCGGGCATCCGGCCGAACGCCGCCACGACCTGCGGAGGCGTGGGCGCGGTGTACGACTCGACGCCGAACACGACGATCGCCAGCCACCACAGTCCGACGCTGACAGCGCCGCCGAGCACCGCCAGCGCGACCGCCCCCGCCCGGCGGGTCATCCCGGCAGCAGGTCGGCGGCGACCACCTCCTGCGGGTCGAACACGTCGGAGATGACGCCCGCGCCCTGCAGGATGGCGATGTTGCGGGCGACCCGCTGCGGGTCGAGCGCGCCGACCGGCGTGCCCCCGGCGGCCGACTTGGCGTACGGGACCATCAGCGTGTTCTCCGCGGCGGCGACCGGCTCGGGCTGGATCTTCTGGTGCTTGGCGTAGATCCGCCCGGCCTCGGCGGGGTCGGCCATCGCGTCGCTGAGCCCCTTGAGGAGCGCCCCGTTGAATCGGCGTACGCGCTCGGGGTCCTTTTCGGCGGCCTTGCGCGTCACGCCGATGCCGACGCCGTAGAGGTCGGTGAGGTAGTCGGTGTAGGGCAGCACCGTGATGGCCCGGCCCTTGGCCACACGCTCGATGCCCGGCTTGCCGACCGCGAACTGGGTGGCGGCGTCGACCGTGCCCGCGGCGAGGTTCTGCGGATGCTGCTCCAGCGGGATGTTGATCCACCGGATGCGCGACGCGTCGATGCCGGCGAGCTTCGCGTACGCCGGGAACAGCGACTTGGCCACGCCGCCGGGCAGGTACGCGATCTTCTTGCCGGCGAGGTCCTTGGGGCCGGCGATGCCGCTGCCCTCGAGCGCCATGATGCACTGCAGGTTGCGCTGCTGGATGGCGTCGACGATGGTGAAGTCGCGGAACCTGCCGTTGCCGTACTCGATGAGCGCGGCGGTGATGTCGAGCGCCGCGAAGTCGACCTGGCCGCTCTGCAGCAGCTGCAGGTTCGGGCCCGTGCCCTTGCCCGCCTGCACCTCCACGTCGAAGCCGGCCTCGTGGAAGTAGCCCTTCTCCGAGGCGACATACACGTACGCCTCCCGGCCGAGAATGCTGGCGCCGGTGAGGAACTTGACCCGCTCGATGCCGCTCCCGCGATCGCCGTCGCCGTCGCCGTCGGACTGCGCGGTGCAGCCCGCGCCGAGCGCGAGCAGCGGCGCGCTGAGCAGCGCGCGCCGCCTCACGGCTTGCGCCCGATCGTCGACAGCAGCAGGATGCCGCGCAGCACGAGCCGCGGGTCCAGCGCGAGGCGCCGCAACGTCTCCAGGTCCTCGGCGGGCATGCCCTCCTCGACGAGCCGGTCGTGCAGTTCCTTCGAGCCCGAGTACGCCAGCAGGCACACGCCCGTCCCGCCGGCGAACGACCCCTGCCAGCTCTGCGTGTCCACGTCCTCGAGGCCGATCTCGAGCATCGCGGCGTGCTTGAGCCGGTTCCACGTCCGGTCGTTGCCGCTGGCGGTCAGCACCCGGGTCAGCGCCCTCTCGTAGGCGGCGAAGACGTCGTACGCCCGGGGGTCCGGGGTGGCCAGCACCGCGCGGCTCCAGCCCGCCTCGAGCTCCTCCACCACGAGCGCGCCGCCCGGGGCCAGCGCGGCGGCCAGCTTGGCGAGCACCTCGCGCCGCTGCGGCAGGTGCTGCAGGACGGCCCGTGCGTGGATGAGGTCGAACGGGCCCTCGGGCAGCGGTTCGCCGACCACGTCGTGCCGCAGCACGGTCAGGTGCGGGTGGTCCGCGACGTGCTGCGGCTTGAGGTCCGTCGCGACGACCCGCCCGCGCGGGCCGGCCTGCTCGGCCAGCCACACCGCGATCGTGCCCGCGCCCGCGCCGATCTCGAGACAGCGCATCCCCTCGGCGGCGCCCGCCTGCCGCAGGCGCGCGATGGTGAACTCGTCGAGCGTGGCCGCGAGCGCGGCGAGCATGCCGGCCGCCGTCGGCTCGTCGTTGTCGAAGGCGTACGGGGTACGGGTCGCCCTGGGCGCGGCCATAGAACCTCCACAGGTGGTCACAAATGCGGCGCAACTCCCACGATTGCCGTCCGAGACCCTAGCGAAGCCCACTCCATGATCGGAATGATTTATGGAAATGCATCGATGTCTTGCCTGCGGTCCCCGCCCCCTATGGCAGGAACTCGCGGAAGTGCTCGGCCACCACATCGGCCACGGCCCGGGCGTCGCGGGACCCGTCCACCTCGATGACGCGAATGGTCAGGCGCTCGGCGTTGCGGACCGCGTCGTCGGCGATCAGCCGGTCGCGGGCGATCCGGTTCCGCCGGGCGAGCTGCGGGTCGCTGACGTTCACCCGCAGGGCGCCGGCGCGGGGCAGCTCCCGGAGTTGCCGCTGCCGGAAGTCCTCGGTGGGCACCATGACCACCATGCGCCGCGTCGTGGACAGCAGGGGCGCGACCAGTTCCGGCCGCAGTCCCCACCCGTCGGCGACCACGGGGCGCGGCGAGGTGAGAGCGCGCAGGTCGTCCAGGACGTACGCGAAGCGCTCCACGAAGATGTCGCGGGCCTGCTCGACGGCCTGCTCGACGGCCTGCTCGACGGTCGGCCGGACCCACATGTCCTCCGCGGAAGGCTCGACGGGCCGTTCGCCGCGCCGTAGTTGCGCCGCCATCCGCCGGTCGAGGTGGCCCCGAGCGTCGTGGTAGTCGTAGTGGTAGTGGATGAGGCCGTACCGCTCGGCGAGAATCCCGGCGACGGTCGTCTTGCCGGCCCACTGCCCGCCACCGATCCAGAGGGCCCGTCGCAGGGTCGTGCAGAGATCCCCATGCATGACAAGACCCTGACCCCGATCTTCAGCACGATCAAGTCTTGTTCTTGCCGGTCCACCTTGGTTGTCTGGAGGTAGAGGGGCTTCGGATGCCCGCCGCCGAGTCGGGGTCAGGGCTCGTAGGTCAGGGCTCGTAGGTCAGGTCCAGCGTGTCGGTGTGGTCCCCCCAGGTCAGGGTCAGGTGCCAGCAGCCGGCGCGGGGCAGGTCGACCAGCGAAGGGCCGGGGCCGCCGGCGACCGTCTGCTCGTGGCGCACGTCGGCGCGGTCGAGGACGGCGGAGATGTGCAGGTCGTTGCCGCGTTCGACGGGCTCCCGGGCGACCCACAGGATCTTGTTGCCGCGGTCGGGGGCGGGCGACGCCTGCAGGGGCCGGCCGAAGATGATCGCGACGATGTCGCCGGCGGCGCCGTAGACCTGGGGCACGCCGCTGCCGTCGTCGCTGAAGCCGGCGCGCGCCCACTCCGGCAGCGGACCCGTGCGCACCGGCGAGCCGCAGGCGGCGGAGGCGACCGGCGTCGACGACGGCGCGGAGGGCGGCGCGGACAGCGCAGACGGCGGCGTGGATGCCGGCGTGGACGGCGGTGTGGACGTGCATCCGGCGAGCAGCAGCAGCGCGACGGCGACAGCGGCGAGGGTCCTCATGTCCGGCTGACACCGCGGAGGCGTCGCGGGTTCCCGCGGCGTGAGCTCACGGATCGCGGGGCCCGGGACAGCTGCACCGCAGGAGCGGGTCGATCTCGTCGGCGCACTCGTGCCGGAGGACGTGGGCCCGGTCGTGGACCCGGCTCAGCTGCGCGCCGGTGAGACGGCGCGCCTCCCAGAGCAGGGCGGCGGCCCCGGCGGCGTCCGGGTGGACCGGCCGGTCGAGCACCGCCACGTCCACGCCGGTCAGCGCGCTGAGGTCGCGCGCCGGGATGTCCAGCAGGGCGGCGATCCGGGTCAGCAGCTCCGGCGTCAGTGCCTTGCGGCCGTGCCCGATCATGCCGATCGTCGACGCCGACAGCGCGTCGCCGCGCCCCAGCCCGAGCAGGTACTTCGCCGCCCCGGTCCAGGTCAGGTTGCGGTTGTGCAGCAGCCGCAGCAGCAGCCCGCCGGGACCGTCCGGATAGTGCTGGAACGACGGCACCGGCGGGCGCGGCCCCGGCGGGCGCGGCAGCTGCGGCAAGGACGCCACGAACTCCCGCAGCCGCGGCACGGCGCCCGGCAGGTACGTCATCGGCCACGCCAGCAGGGCGGCGCCGCCGGTGGTGTCGAGCGGGGTGAGGTCGTCGGGCACCGGCTCGTCCACGATCACGAACAGGTCGCTGGTGTGCAGACCCAGGGCCGGCGCCACGCGGCGCAGCAGCCCCGGGTCGGGCCCGCCGCCGGGCAGGGCCGTTCCGCGCAGCTCCGCCAGCCGCCTGAGGCGCTCGCCCGGTCCGGGGAAGGCCTGCACCCCTACGGCCGTACGGCCTTGGCGTGGAAGACCTGGGTGCCGAACGGGACGTCGGCGGGCGTGTAGGCGATGCGGCCGGCGCACAGACCGCGCGCGGCGAGGTCGGCGGCGATCAGCGGGACGGCCTCGATGGTGGCCGGCGGCCAGTCGTGCATGAGGATGATGCCGCCGGGCTGCAGGGTGTGCGCGGCCGCCGCGATCTCCTCGGCCGTGGCTCCGGCCCAGTCGCGCGAGTCGACCGTCCACAGCACCTCGAGCACCCCGATGCGGCTCGCGTCGGCGCGGACCTGCTCGTCGGTCTCGCCGTACGGCGGGCGGAACAGGGTCGGCTCCCGGCCGGTGATGTCGCGCAGCACCCACTGCGTGCTCGCGATCTCCTGGAAGGCCGCGGCGTCCTCGATCTGGGTGAGGTGGGGGTGGGTGAAGGTGTGGTTGCCCACCCACATGCCGGCGCGCAGCTCGGCGCGGACCAGCTCCGGGCGTTCCAGCGAATTGTTGCCCTGGTTGAAGAAGGTGGCGCGCAGCTTGTTCTTGCGCAGCGCCGCCAGCAGCTGGTCGGTGGTGGCGCTCGGCCCGTCGTCGTAGGTGAGGCCGACGTACCCGTTGGCGCAGGACCTGCCGTGCGCGGGAGCGCGCGAGGCTCCGGCGGCTCCGACGAGGGTGAGCGTGCAGGCGGCGAGCAGCGCGGTGAGCCGGAGACGACGTTCTCTCATGGCTGGCCCCTCCTTGCGGAAGCGAATCTTTCGGACGGCGATCACCTCGCACGCTAGGGATCGGAAACGACGTACGTCAATAGAGCAACCGAAACTTCCGCTGCACTTCCAAGGACTTCCGGAGGTTGCGTTTCGCCGGCGACCGGCGCACACTCGACGTGTGTATCGATACACAGAGACTTTCGACAGGGACGGGCCGACGGTGCTGTCCTACGCCGCGCTGGGGTGCTTCACGTTCTGGCTGTACGCCTTCGGGCCGTCGGTGACGCTGCTGCGCGAGGAGCTCGGGTTCTCGTAC
This sequence comes from Actinoplanes sp. URMC 104, assembly GCF_051386375.1. Lineage (NCBI taxonomy): Bacteria > Bacillati > Actinomycetota > Actinomycetes > Micromonosporales > Micromonosporaceae > Actinoplanes > Actinoplanes sp. URMC 104. Next base: position 1,844,239 of record NZ_JBPQTO010000011.1, read on the forward strand.
ACGCTGCTCGGCATCTACTCGGTGGTGTGGTCGGTGGGCGCCGCGCTGACCGGGGCCGGGTTCGCGTGGGCGGCGCGGCGCCTGTCCCGGGGCGCGTTGTTCTGGGGTTCGGCGGCGGGCACCACGGCCGGGGCGGCCCTCTACACGCTCGGCGGCACCGTGCCCGTCACGCTGACCGGCGCGCTGGTGTTCGGCATGGCCGGGGCGACCCTGCTCACGGTCATCCAGGCGATCCTGTCCGACCGGCACGGTCCGCTGCGGGACCGGGCGCTGACCGAGGCCAACATCGGCGCCGGCGCGTCCGCGGTGGTCGCGCCGCTCGTGCTCGGCGCGCTGGCGGCGAGCGCGCTGGGCTGGCGGGTCACGTTCGCGCTGCCGGCCGCCGTCCTCGTGGTGCTGTTCCTGACGTATCGGCGGCGGCCGCTGCCGGCCCGGCCCCAGCAGCGCGCGGCGGCGGGCAGCGGGCGGCTGCCCCTGGCGTGCTGGCTGTTCGCGGTGCTGACCGCGGTGAGCTCGGCGATCGAGTTCTGCCTGGTCTACTTCGGGCCGCAGATGCTGATCGGCACCGGGCTGTCCGCCGCGGCCGCGGGCACCGCGCTCAGCGGCAACTACCTCGGCATCCTGGTCGGCCGGGTGCTCGGCTCGCGGATCACCCGCCGCCCGGGCCGCGGCGTCCGGGTGCTGTACGGGTCGCTGGCGCTCACCGGCGCGGGCTTCGCGCTGTTCTGGCTGGCCGACCGGCCGGCGCCCGCGGTCGCGGGCCTGTTCCTGTGCGGCCTGGGCATCGCGAACCTCTATCCGCTCGCGCTGGCGCTCACCCTCGACGCCGCCGACGGCCGCGAGGACACGGCCAACGCCCGGTCCCAGCTCGTGCTGGGGCTGGTCGCGGCCGTGTCCCCGTACGCCCTCGGCGCCCTGGCCGACCGGCACGGGCTGGTCACCGCGTTCGCGCTGGAGCCCGTGCTGATCGGCGTCTGCCTGCTGCTGCTGTGGGCCGGTCTGCGGGCCCGGCCCGCCCCGGCTACTGCGCCGGCGGAGTCACCTTCAGCGTCATCAGCGGAACCTGCCCGCCCACCTGCGTCTTGACCTCCAGCTTGACGCCCGCGCCGGCGACCTTCACCGAGTTCTGCGGGTTGGCGGCGTTCCAGTAGGCCAGCGGGTCCGAGTCGTCGAAGACCGGGATCGCCGGCTGCCGCGGCACCGAGACCGGCTCGCCGTTGCGGTGGAACGTGACCGGGTCGGTGCGCTGCAGGCCGAACGTCGCGTCGAACGGCTGCCGCCGGTTGCTCAGCAGGGTGCCGTCGGGGAACACGACGGGCGCGGGGCGGGCGTCGACCGGCAGGCTCAGGCCCGTGCCCGGGTGGCGGCTGGTGTTGTTGTTGCCGGCCGCCGGGTTGACGTACCAGACGAGCAGACCGTCCTGGTAGGGGAAGCGTTCCGCCCACTTGGGCCGGGTGCTCTGCCACCCCCAGTTGTACGGGCCGGTCCGGAGCACCTCGTCGTAGCCGGTGTACGAGCGGTACTCCGCCGCGTAGTACGACCCGTCGGCCAGCGGCACCACCACGGTCTCCGGCAGGGCGCTGCTCCAGGCGTTGGCGGCCGAGCCCAGCGTCACGTACTTGGCCTTGCCGGGCTTGACGGTCACGAAGTTCGACCAGCCGAGGAACAGCTTCTCCCAGGCGCCCATGTAGCCGGGCGTCGAGCCGATCGTCGGCGCGCCGTGGCCCAGCCACGAGCCGGCCGACATGAGCGTCCAGAAGCCGGTGCCGTTGTCGCCGCCCGCGGTGTCGTACAGGTCGGGCAGGCCCAGGTCGTGGCCGTACTCGTGGGCGAAGACGCCGAGCCCGCCGTTCTCCGGCTCGGTCGTGTAGTCGCCGATCCAGATGCCGGTGTCGCCGATCTGCACGCCGCCGGCGAGGTTGCCCTCGGGGCCCGCCACACCGGCCAGGTCGGAGAAGGCGTACCAGCGGTGGGCCCAGATGGCGTCCGCGCCCTGCGCGCCTCCCCCGGCCTCCTCGCCCTCACCGGCGTGGATGGCCTGGAAGTGGTCGACGTAGCCGTCCGGCTCGTTGAAGTCGCCGTCGCCGTCGAAGTCGTCGCGGTCCCAGATGTCGAAGGTCTTGAGGTACGCCCTGATCTGCTCGGGGGACTTGCCGGCGGCGACCTGCGCGTCGTACCAGGCGGTCGCGCTGTCCTTGACGAAGTTCCAGTAGCCGTCGTCCTCCGGCACCTCGTTGCTGCCGTAGCGCGCCTCGTTGTAGGGCACCTTCACCCAGTCCGAGACGTCGCCGCCCACCGTGTACCGGCCGCCCGACTGCTTGTAGTAGAACGTGGTCATCGACTCCTTGTTCTTGGCGAACAGGAGATCCTTGTAGTACGCGGTGCTGAAGTCGGGGGCCCAGATCGTGGAGTTGTCGTCGGCCCGGTCCGGCGCGGCGATCCGGTTGTGCAGCGGCCCCGCGGCGCCCCCGGCGGCCGGGTGGGTCGCGTCGCCGAACTCCACGAGGAAGGTCAGGATCGGGTCGGTCTTCGTCTCCTTCTTGCGGTACTCGACGAAGCGGTTGCCGCCGAGCCTGATGACGTCGGATCCCGTACGCCGCTCGGTCGTCACCTCCCCGGCGATGAGCTTCTCGAGCGCCTCCGTGCGCTCGGCCTCCCGCTGCTCGCCCAGCGGGTGCGGCAGGTTGTCCTCGCCCAGCGACGCTTCGGCCGGGCGGTCCGCGGCGCCGGGTGCGGCGGCCGCGGGCGCTGCCGTGAAGCCGGCCGTCACCGCGATCGCGGAGACGGCGGCCAGCACGGCGGTGAACTGGTTCCTCAACGAGTGCTCCTTTGCCGGTAGGCGCAAGCCGGACCGCGAGCACGTTCGTCGATCGTCGTTTCCGCCTCGCGTCCGATCGATGAATCTTATGAATCTCGATGCATCGATCGGCACTAGCGGTTGGCTCATACCGTGGGCCGACGTCGGCCCCCGGGTTGAAGCCGGCCGGAAACGGCCTGCTCAGTCGGCGAGGCGCCGCCAGGCCAGGTGCAGGCCCTTGCCGACGGAGACGGTGCCGGGCACCAGGTTCGCGTCGGCGGCGATCAGCGACAGCAGGGCCTCGGCCTCCTCCGGGTGCGAGAGCACGTTGTCGACGGCCAGCACTCCCCCGGGCCGCAGCACGCGCGCGGGGTGCGGCCACCAGCTCGCGTACTCGGTGCGTTCGGCGTCGAGGAACAGCAGGTCGACGCTCGCGTCCGGGCGGGCGGCGAGGAAGTCCGCGGCGTCGGCGATCTCGCGCCGCACGCTCACGCCGGCGCGTTCGAGGTTCTCCACCACGCCGGGCCACTCCTTGACGTCCACGGTGGTCACCGTGCCGCCGGTGTCGCGGGCCGCGTCGGCCAGCCAGATCGCGGAGTAGCCGTTCGACGTGCCGATCTCCACGATGTCGCGGGCCCGGGCGGCGCGCAGCACGAAGGTGAGCAGCTCGGCCGTCGCCGGCTCGAGGTTGCGCAGCCGGCGCAGCCGGTCGTTCTCGGCGGCGTCGCGCGCGGCGCCCTCGGCGTGCAGGGTCGACAGAAAGTCGCGGAGTTCGGCGTCCATGGGGTCCATGTTTCCCGTGGGAGCGCTCCCGGGTAAACGACGCGCCGTGCTGATGGCCCTCCTGCTCGATCTCGCGAACATCGTCGGCGGCTTCCTGCTGGCCGTCTCGCTGCTGCGCCGCCTGCCCCGCGCCGGCGACACCCTGCAGCGCGCCGCCGACCGCGTGGCCCCCTTCGGCTGGGTGGTCGGCGTGGCCGCCCTGGTCGCCGGCGGCTTCTACCTGCTGGTGCACCTGTTCAACGGCCCGCACGTCTTCCACTTCGAGGTCGTCGGCATCCTCGTCGGCGTCGCGCTGCTGTGGGACCGCCTGACCCGCCGCAAGGCGCCGCCGGCGCTGCTGCTCGCTGTCTTCGGCCTGATCGCCGTCGTCGTGGGCCTGCAGGGCCTGGTCACCCCGGACTGACGGCCCCGGGCTGTTGCACCGCCACTCGGATGCACTGTCACTCGGACCGCATCAGCGCCCAGACGATCTTGCCCGTGGGCAGCGGCGTGACGCCCCAGTGGGTGCTCGCGGCGGCGACGATGCGCAGGCCGCGGCCGGTGCCGGGACGCATCAGCGTGCTGGTGGCGGGCGGGTCCCCGCTCAGCCGCGGCAGCGTGGTGCTGCCGTCCTGCACGGCGATGCGCAGGAACCGGCCGGTGTGGACGACCACGAGGTCGAACGCGGTGACCGCGTGCAGGATCGCGTTCGCGGCGAGCTCCGAGGCGACCAGCCGGGCGGGGTTGCGCAGATCGGTCAGGCCCCAGGTCAGGCACGCCTCGCCGGTCACGGTGCGGGCGACCGCCGCGCTCTCGGGCACGGGCGGCAGATGCCGGCGCACCCAGCGCGGCACGTTGGCGTGCACGGCCAGCGACGCGTGCGCGCGGTCCTCGTAGAGGGCCACGTACGTGCGGAAGGCGTGCAGGGCGTGGCGCACCTCGGGGGCTGCCCCGCACAGCAGCACCGGAACTCCCCAGTGCAGCTGCGCGTCGTGGGTCATCGCCGCGAACACCCCGAGCAGCGCGTCGCCGTCGTGGCGCAGCCCCTGCAGGTCCACGACGACCGCGGCCGGGCACTCCGCGACGGCCTTGGCGATCGCCCCGCGGACCTCCGGCACGGTGCCCAGCGCCAGGGTGCCGGCGAGGCGTACCGTCGTGATGCCGCTGTTCAGATTTCGGTCGATCGCGGTTGTGAGCATCGCAGCCTCGGTGAGCCTCCCCGTCGTCGCGCTCCCACCAAACTCCTCTGCGTCACGACCGCGCAACCCCTGGTCACATGCCCATCGCCCGAACGACGGATGGCCGGCGACACTGGTGACCTTGCGCGACGGCTGCTCTGATGGGGCGGTGCCGGGCTACGTCTTCGTCAGCTACAGCCGCCGCGACAAGACCTACACGATGGACCTCGTCCGCCATCTCCGCGCCGCGGGTGCCGAGGTGTGGGTCGACACCGAGATCCACTACGGCTCGCAGTGGGAGAACGAGATCCGCAGGCGGATCGAGGGCGCGGCCGCGATGGTCGTCGTGATGACGCCGGACTCCGCCGGATCGGACCATGTCGGCAACGAACTCGCCTGGGCGAGAAAGCTCAAGATCCCGGTGTTCCCCGTGCTGTTGTCCGGGGAGGAGTTCTATGCCGTGGCCGGGAGGCACTACTTCGACGCGCACGACGGCCGGCTGCCCGACCGGCGGTTCCTCGAGGACCTCGCGAGGGCGGCCGACGGTCCCCCACCGGCCGGGGTTGCGGCCCGGCGGCGCTACCGGCTCGTGGCGCCGGCCGCAGCTGCAGTCGCGCTCATCGGCGGCGCGACCGCATACGCATTGAACGACCGCAGCAACACGCCGGGGACCACAGCCACACCTTCGCCGGCATACACCGGCGCGCTTCTGCGGGACGGCTATCTCGGGCAGGTGGTCAGCACCGACGGCCCGATCGCTGAAGGTCCGCGGTGCATCGAAGCGCTGGGCGGGCTGGCGGAGGCCGGGGCGGGTGTCGGCCGCTCCCCATGCGGACCGGGTGACAGACAGGAACTGATCGCGCTGCACCCCGGCGGCCAGGACAGAACCCGGTGGAAGCTGCAGTTCAAACACGCCCCGGATCTGTGCCTGGCGGTCACCGCGGACGAACGTGTCGTCGACCGGAGGCTCGTCCTCGACCACTGCGCGTCGGCTCCGGCATGGCGTTTCGAGGACTGGGGTGAGAGCACGAACGGCAACGACCGGTACTGGCAGATCCATTACGCCGGCGCGGACGAGTTCTGCGTCGCTCGGCCGGTCGCGGCTCCTCACCAGGACACCACGCTGCGGCTGGAGGTGTGCGACAAGAAGAGTGGGCACCTGGCCCAGCAGTGGCGGGCTCACGACCAGCGCCGGTAGGTCACGGTCCGGCCGGCGCGGGCCTACAGTCGGGGCATGCCGACCTCCGAGCTGGGCGACTTCCTGCGTCACCGCCGCGCCGCGGTGCGGCCCGGGCAGGTGGGGCTGCCCGAGCACGGCGACCGGCGGGTGGCGGGGCTTCGCCGTGAGGAGGTCGCGCTGCTCGCCGGGGTGAGCGTCGACTACTACGTACGCCTGGAGCAGGGTCGCGAGCGCACCCCGTCCGCGCAGGTCGCCGAGTCGCTCGCGGTGGCGTTGCGGCTCGGCGACGACGGCCGCGCGCACCTGTTCCGGCTGGCCGGTCTCGCGCCGCGCGATCGCGTCTCGCACGCCGCCGAGCGCGTCGACCCGGCCCTGGCTGAGCTGCTGGACTCCTGGCCCGCCACGCCCGCACTGGTGCTCGGCCGCGCGTACGACGTGCTGGCCGCCAACCCGCTGGGCGAGGCGCTGTTCGCCGGGCTGTCGCGCAACCTCATGCTCGCGGTCTTCACCGACCCGCGGGCGCGCGAGTTCTACGCCGACTGGCCCGCGGTGGCGGCGAACTCGGTGGCCGGTTTCCGCGTGCGGCTCGGCGAGGCGCCCGGCCATCCCCGGGTGCGTGCCGTGCTGGCCGAGCTGCTGGAGCGCAGCCCCGAGTTCGCGGCGCTGTGGCGCGAGCACGACGCCCGCGGCAAGACGATCGACGTCAAGACGCTGCGCCACCCCGAGGTCGGCGAGCTCACGCTGCGGGTGCAGACCTTCGCCGTACGGGGGACCGACGGTCAGGAGCTGACGGTCTACTCCGCCGAGCCGGGTTCGCCCAGCGCCGACGCCGTGGCCCTGCTGGGCATGCTCAACGGCCGTTCCGGTCTGCGTCATTGACACTTCACGATGGATGTCTAGCGTCGGGCGCATGACCCGTCGAGTGCTGACCCTGTTCGCCGCGGTGTGCGCGATGCTGACCCTCGCGCCCGCGGTCGCGCAAGCGGACGTGCGCCACGGCGTGCGCCCGCTGCCCCGCGCGCACGCCCACAACGACTACGAGCACGAGCGCCCGCTGGCGGACGCGCTGGCGCACGGCTTCACCAGCGTGGAGGCCGACATCTACCTGGTCGGCGGCCAGCTGCTGGTCGCGCACGACCCCGGGGACGTCGTTGCCGGGCGTACGCTGCAGAGCCTCTACCTGGACCCGCTCGTGCAGCGGGTGCGGGCCAACCACGGCCGCGTCTACCGGGGCAGCCCGATCTCGCTGCAGCTGCTGGTCGACATCAAGAACACCGGTGCGGCCACCTACACGGAGCTGGACCGGGTGCTGCGCCGCTACCGCAGCATCCTCACCACGTACGCCTGGGGCCGGGTTTTCAAGGACGCCGTGACGGTGGTCGTCAGCGGCGACCGGCCCCGCGAGCTGATGAGCGCGCAACGGGTGCGCCATGCCTTCTACGACGGGCGCGCGGCGGACCTCAACTCGGGCGCGCCGGCGACGTTCATCCCGCTGATCAGCGACAACTGGACGACGCTGTTCACCTGGGAGGGCGCCGGACCGATGCCGCAGGCCGAGCGCGCCAAGCTGCGGCAGTTCGTCCGCGACGCACACGCGAACCGGCAGCGGGTGCGTTTCTGGGCGACGCCGGACGTGCCGGGGCCCGAGCGCGAGGCCGTGTGGCGCGAGCTGGTGGCCGCGGACGTCGACCACATCAACACCGACGACCTGGCCGGGCTGCAGGCGTTCCTGACTAATAGGTCGCTCGTCCGCCGCTGATGTCGTAGACCGCGCCGGTCGAGAAGGTGACCCGGTCGGAGGCGAGCCAGGCGATCAGCTCGGCGACCTCCTCCGGCCGGCCCACCCGCCGCATCGGGATCAGGCTGGTGATGTGCGCCAGCGCGTCCGGGTCGGTGCCGGCGTTCATCGGCGTCGCGATGACGGCCGGCGCGACCGCGTTGACCAGCACCCCGCTGGTGGCCAGCTCCTTGCCCAGCGACTTGGTGAGCGCGATGACGGCGGCCTTGGACGCCGAGTACGGCGACATGGCCGGGTTGCCGTCCTTGCCGGCCATGCTCGCCAGGTTCACGATCCGGCCCCAGCCGCGCGCGAGCATGCCGGGCACGAACGCCCGGCACGCGTTGAAGGTGCCGCGCACGTTGACCGCGAACACCCGTTCCCAGTCCTCGGGCGCGATCTCCCACAGCGGCGCGCCCGGGCCGACGATCCCGGCCGAGTTGACCAGGATGTCGACCGGTCCGATCCGCGCGGCGGCCTCCTGCATCTGCTCCGCGGAGGAGACGTCGGCGGGCAGGTCGGCGCCCTCGGCGACGTCCAGCGTGTGCACCTTGACGCCGTCGGCGCGCAGCCGGGCGGCCGTGGCTGCGCCGATGCCGCTCAGGCCGCCGGTGACCACCGCCGTACGGCTCACTTGACCGCGACCCCGCAGACCACGTCGAGGGGCTTGGGCGCCTCCTCGGTGGGCCGCCACAGCGGCGCGGAGGTGACACCGGGGCTGACCAGCGTGAGGCCGTCGAAGAACCGCGCGAACTGGGCGTGGCTGCGCAGCACGTACGGCGGGTTGGCCTGTTCGTTCCAGATCTTCTCGGCCTCGCCGTGCTCGACGCTGTGCGAGCCGTCCAGCGCGATGAAGTAGCTGCCGGGCGCGAGCGCGTCGACGTAGGCACGGACCATGCCCAGCGCCTCGTCGTCGTCGGTGACGTGACCCAGCAGCCCCGACATGATCAGCGCCACCGGGCGGCTGAGGTCGAGCGTCTGCGCGGCCTCGCCGAGCACCTTGGCCGCGTCGCGCCCGTCGGCGTCGACGTACTGGGTGACGCCCTCGGCGGTGCTGGTCAGCAGGGCCCGCGCGTGGGCCAGCACCAGCGGGTCGAAGTCGACGTAGACGATGCGGGCCTCGGGGGCCACCCGCTGCGCGACCTCGTGGGTGTTGTCGGCGGTCGGCAGGCCGGTGCCGACGTCGAGGAACTGGCGGATCCCGGCGTCGGCGGCCACGTGGGTGACGGCCCGCACCAGGAACGCCCGCGAGGCGCGGGCGTTGTCGACGATGTCGGGGAAGGCCTCGCGGATCTGGTCGCCGACCTGCCGGTCGACCGCGAAGTTGTCCTTGCCGCCCAGCCAGTAGTTCCAGATCCGCGCCGTCTGCGGCACGCTCGTGTCGAGCTGCTCGTCCATGCCTCTATTGTGGACCCCGATGACGGTGCGGGGGAACCGGCGGTAGGGTGCGGCTGTGGATCACACCAGCGCGGCATCCGCAGGTCTCGACACGAGCGTCCCGCACCCCGCCCGGCGCTACAACTACTGGCTCGGCGGCAAGGACCACTTCGCCGCCGACCGCGAGTCGGGCGACGCGCTCGAGAGGCTGTTCCCCGCGGTGCGCCAGGGCGCGCTGATCAACCGGGCGATGCTGCAGCGGGCCACCCGGTTCCTGGCCGCCGAGGCCGGCATCCGCCAGTTCCTCGACATCGGCACCGGGCTGCCCACCGCCGACAACACCCACGAGGTCGCCCAGCGGGTGGCGCCGGAGTCGCGGATCGTCTACGTCGACAACGACCCGCTGGTGATGGTGCACGCCCGCGCGCTGCTGACCAGCAGCCCGCAGGGGCGCACCGCGTACATCGAGGCCGACCTCAACGAGCCGCGCGCCATCCTGGGAAACCCGGCGCTGCGCGACACCCTCGACCTCGACCGGCCGGTCGGGCTCATGCTGATCGCCGTGCTGCACTTCATCCACGGCCACGGCGCCGCCCGGCCGATCGTGCGCGAGCTGCTCGACGCGCTGCCGGCTGGCAGCTACCTGGTCGCCACCCACGCCACCTCCGACTTCGGCACGCCCGAGCAGCAGGCGCTCTACCGGCAGCTCGTCGAGCAGGGCAAGTCCGACGTGTGGACCCGCGGCCACGACGAGTTCGCCGAGCTGTTCGAGGGCCTCGAGCTCGTCGAGCCGGGCGTCGTGCCGGCCAGCGAGTGGCGCCCGGAGCCGGGCACGCAGCTGCCTCCGCGCAACGACGTCAACATCTGGACGGCGGTCGGCCGCAAGCCCTGACGGTCACCACGGCACCGGGCCCGAGTCGGCGAAGATGCCGCCGCTCGGCCCGTCGGCGGGCAGCGTCGCCAGGCGGATCGCGATCGCCGCGCCCTGCTCGGGGGTGCGGTGCCCGCGGTGCCCGTTGAGGTCGGTCGCCACGAAGCCCGGGCAGGCGGCGTTGATCAGGATGTTCGTGCCGCGCAGCTCCTTGGCGTACTGCACCGTCATCGCGGTCAGGAACGACTTCGACGGCGCGTACGCCCCGGAGATCGGCCCGGTGTCGCCCGCCGGGTCCGACTGCAGCGTCAGCGAGCCCACGCTGCTGGACATGTTGACGATGCGCGGCGCGTCCGAGCGGCGCAGCATCGGCAGCATCGCGTTGGTGACGCGCACGACCCCGATCACGTTGGTCTCGACGACCGACCGCAGGGTCTCCGGATCGACCACCGTGGGCTCCTGCTTCCACCCCCCGGTGATCGCCGCGTTGTTGACCAGCACGTCCAGGCCGCCACGGTCGGCCAGCAGCGCCGCGGCGGCGGTGACGCTCGCGTCGTCGGTGACGTCCAGCGGCACCCCGAACGCGTCCACGCCGGCCGCGCGCAGCTTCTCCACCGCGGCCTCGCGCCGCTGATCGTCGCGCGCGCCCACACCGACGGCCCAGCCCAGCGCTCCCAGGCCCGCCGCGATCTCGTACCCGATGCCCTTGTTCGCGCCGGTGACCAGCGCAATCGTCTGTTCGCTCATGCCTCGAATCGTTCGCCGTGCGCGGCCGCGGGGCCAACACCATGTCGGTGGGCAGCGATACCGTGAGGGTATGGAAACGCGGGAGCTGCGCTACTTCGTGGCCGTGGCCGAGGAGCTGCACTTCGGACGGGCGGCAGAACGGCTGGGCATGGCGCAGCCGCCGCTGTCGCGGGCGATCAGCCAGCTGGAGCGCCGGCTCGGGGTGGAGCTGCTGCGGCGCACGAGCCGGGCCGTCACGCTGACCGAGGCCGGGGCGGTGCTGCTGCGCGAGGCACGGGCCGCGCTCGACGCGGTCGCGGCGGCGGAACGGCGTACGCGCCGCGCCGCGGAGAGCGCCGCGCTGGTGCTCGTCTCCAAGGCCGGCGCGTCGCAGGAGCTGCTGGCCAAGATGCTCGACGCGTACGCCGCGGAGCCGGGCGCCGTGCCGGTCGAGGTGGCGCTCAGCGGGCCCGGGCAGCAGGAGCAGTGGCTGCGCGACGGCCGGGCCGACGTCGCGCTGCTGCACCTGCCGTTCGACTCGGTCGCCGGCCTGGACAGCGAGGAGCTGCACACCGAGAGCCAGGTGCTACTGCTGCCCGCCGGTCACCGTCTCAGCGGCCGGTCCGGCGTACGGATGTCGGAGATCGCGGAACTGTCGCTGCCGCGCTGGCCGGGCGCCGACGGCACGTACGGCGACGGGACCGGCCCCGAGGTGCGCGACAACACCCAGCTGCTGCAGCTCGTGTCGCTGGGGCGGGCCGTGGCCGTGCTGCCCGAGTCGGTCCGGCCGATGCTGCGCGACGGCGTCACGACCGTGCCGGTGGTGGACGCGCCGCTGGTCACGACCGTCCTGGCGTGGCCGCCGCACAGCCGTTCCCGGGCGGTCGCGGGGCTCGTCCTGGCGGCTGCCCGGCTCTGATTCGGATGTCGCCATCATCCGGATGGTGGGTGTATCGTTCCGGGCATGGTTCGGCTGACCCGGGTTCAACAGCAGGCGCGCACGCGGGCTCTCGTCCTCGCGGCGGCGCGGGAGGAGTTCGCTGAGCACGGTTATGCCGACGCCAAGGTCGACCGGATCGCCGAGCGGGCCGAGTTGACGCGGGGGGCCGTTTACTCGAACTTCTCCAGTAAGCGGGCGCTCTATCTGGCCGTGCTGCTCGGCACGGTCGACCCGCCATCCTCTGGGCAGCCGCCTCTTGAGCCGCCACTTTCTGGGCTGCCGTCCTCCGGGCCGTCATCTCCTGGGCTGCCCTTCTCCCGGCCGCCCTCTTCCGGGCCGCCGCCTTCCGGGCCGCCGCCTTCCGGGCCGCCCACTTCCGGGCCGCCCACTTCCGGCGCGGCGTCTGCCGGCCTTCAGTCGTCCGGGAGCTGGGATGTCGTCAGTCTGTCGTCCCCGGTGCAGTCGTTGGATCTCGCGGGGGCTGCCGAGGCCTTCGCCCGGATCTGGCTCGAGCGGCTCCCCCTCACCACCGACGAGCCCGGGCCCGGACGGCTGCGGGGCCGGTCGCTGACCGGCGTGTTCGACGACGAGCCCGGGCGCACCGCGCTGGCGCAGCTCACCCGGCTCGAGGCGCTGCTGCTGGCGCTCACCCTCGAATCGCGCCGCGGGCGCACCGCCGGGCGCCGGGAGCGGCTGGCCGAGCTGATCCTCACGCTGCTGCACGGCGCCGCCCACCTGGCCGAGACCGCGCCCGGCTTCGGCGACCCCTTCGACGTGGCGCGCGCCTGCCGGCACCTCGCCGGGCTGGAACTCGCCGACGCCTGGGACCCGCCCCACCTGCCGTACGTCTCCCCGGCGCGGCCGGTCCGCGAGCCGTGGACCCCGCCGGACCCGCCGACCGACGAGCTCACCGGCCTGCCCACCGACCTCGGCGGCGACGGCCTGGTCGTGGTGCTCGGCGCCGACCGGCTCGAGGCGGCCGAGGAGGCGGTGCGCGCCGCCCGGCCCGGCGACACGGTGGTGGTCGCGCTCGTGACCGACGACCCGGCCGAGACCGGCGCGCTCGTGCGGCTGCGCGTCACTGACCTGACCGCCTGCCTGCGCCGCGTGGCCGGGCCCGCGATCCACCCGGGGCTGCGGCTCGTCCTCGACGACCGGGGCACGCTCGCCGCGGCGATCGGCGCACCGGCGGAACGGCGGACCGAAGCGGCCGTACGCCTGACAGCGGGCCACATCGTGGCACGGGCGGAAGGCCGCGGCGCCGCCCACGCGGTGGCGGTGCGCTCATGAACCCCGTGCTGCACACGCTGCGCTGCATCGGCCACGCCGAGCTCGGCCGCGTCGCTGACGCCGCCGGGCTGCCCGCCGCCGAGGTGGAGTCCGAGCTCATCGACCTGGCCGTGGACGGGCTGGTGACCCGCGCGATGGGAGCGTGGGGGCTCACCGACGCCGGGCGCGCCGAGGACGCCAGGCAGACTGCCGCGGAGCTCGAGGCCGGCGGCGCCCGGCCGGCGGTCGAGGCGGCGTACGAGCAGTTCCTGGTCCTCAACCCCGAACTGCTGGACCTCTGCTCGGCGTGGCAGCTGCGCACGCTCGACGGGATCACCACGCCCAACGATCACCGTGACGCGGCGTACGACGCGCGGGTCCTCGACCGGTTCGCCGACCTCGACGGGCGCGCGCAGGTCGTCTTCGGCGCGCTGCCCCGCCTGGACCGCTACCGCCAACGGCTCGGCGCGGCGCTCGACCGGGCCCGCGCCGGCGACACCGGGGAGCTGGCCGACAGCCTGACCTCGTACCACGTGGTGTGGTTCCAGCTGCACGAGGACCTGCTGGCCACGCTCGGGATCCCGCGCCGATGAGTATCTTCCCGCTGACGGCGGACCTCGACGCGCCCCCGGAGGTGATCGGTGCCAAGGCGTACGGCCTGGTGGTGCTGCGACGGCTCGGGCTGCCGGTGCCGGACGGGTTCGTCGTGAGCGTCGACGCCTGCCGGGCCTATCTGCGCGACGGTCGGCTGCCCGACGGGCTCGATGCGGCCGTCTCCCGGCTGGGGGCGGAAGCAGTGTCCGTCCGCTCGGGCGCGGCGGTGTCCATGCCGGGCATGATGACCACCGCGCTGGACGTGCGCGGGTCGGTCGCCGACGCCGTACGGGAGGTGTTCGCCTCGTGGAACACGCCGCGCGCCATCACGTACCGCTCACTGCACGGCATCCCGCACGACCTGGGCACCGCCGTGATCGTGCAGTCCATGGTGTACGGCGACCGCGACGCCGCCAGCGGCAGCGGCGTCGCCTTCAGCCGCGACCCCACCACCGGGGAGCCGACCCCGTACGGCGATTACCTGCCCGGCCACCGCGGCGACGACGTGGTGTCCGGCCGGTTCAGCACCGGGCCGCTGCCCGCGCTGCCCGAACTGGCCGCCGCGCTCGACCGGCTCGAACGGCACTACCGCGACGCCTGCCACGTCGAGTTCACCATCGAGTCGGGCCGCCTGTGGCTGCTGCAGGTGCGCCCCGGCGGCCTCACCCCGCGCGCCGCCGTACGGGTCGCCGTCGACCTCGCCGACGAACACCTCATCGACCGCCGCGAAGCCCTCCGGCGCATCACCCCCCGGCACCTGCGCGCCGCCGCGACCCCGCGCATGCTCGACCACGCCCTGCTGACCCGCGGCCGCGGCGCCTCCCCCGGCGTGGCCAGCGGACGCGTAGCCCTCACCGCCGAGCGCGCCACCCGCATGCCCGGCCCCGTCATCCTGGTGCGCCCGGTCACCTCCCCGCTCGACCTGCCCGGCCTCGCCGCCGCCGCCGGCGTCCTCACCAGCCGCGGCGGCCTGGCCAGCCATGCTGCCGTGGTAGCCCGCGCCCTGGGCAAGCCCGCCGTCGTCGACGCCGCCGGCCTCGACGACCTGACCGAAGGCACCCTGCTCACCATCGACGGCTCCAGCGGCGCGGTAGCTCTCGGCAATCCCGGCACCGTCCTCCCGGTAGCCGACCCCCACCTGCACCGTCTGCTCACCTGGGCCGACGACGTCTCCGGGGATCGCTCCCCCCGCTCCGCCCCCGCCCGCCTGGCCGCCGCGCGGGCGCTGCTTTAGCCGCTCGCGCCGACGCCGACGTCGGCACCCGCCGCCGACGCGCGCCCAGCCAGTCGCCTGCGACCGCGCGCCCAGCCAGGTGCCCTGTGCAGCGCAATCCAACGCGCCGCCCGCGCGTACAGCAGCCCTCCGCCCACGAGGGCGACCCGGCCCAGCGCCTGCAACCGCACAACGTGACTGACCTGCGGTCCGCGACCCGCACAGGCCGCCCAGTGCTCGCGACCGCGCAATGGGGTCACTCGCGATGGCGCCGCCCGGCCTACTCCTCGCGAGCGGCCCGCCGCCCAGCGCGGCGCACAGGGCCAACGCGTACGCAGCTCTCGGCTCCTGATGCGGCCCTTCCGGACATCGAGCTCGTCCCCGATCCAGCCTGCCCGCTGCTACGGGCAACCGCCCACAAGGCGACCCGGCCCAGTGAGGTGCCACGGCGCAACGCTCCCTGCCGCCCGCGACCGCGACCCGCCCAATGCTTGCGACCGCACAAGCCGCTCAGCGCTCGCGACCGCACAAGCCGCTCAGCGCTCGCGACCGCACAAGCCGCTCAGCGCTCGCGACCGCGCAGCTCGCCGCTCAGCTTGCGCCCGCGCAACGCAGCCTGCGGCCCGCAGCGATGCGCCTCACCCACCGCCCGCGCCGACCGGTCGGCCGGCCGCGTCCCGTCGATCCGGCTCGCCACCGGCGGCTCACGCCCAGCTTCTCTCCATGGGCGGAGACTGCGCCGCCGGTGTGCGACGAGACCTCCGGCCGTATTCTCCACCGCGCCGGAGGTCTCCGTCGATCGAGCCGGCGCGCCTGTGGACGAAGGACAGCTTGTCCACAACGGTCAGCGCCGGCTCAGGGAACTGCGATATGGTCCGCCCCCTGGGTGGGCGGGGCAGGGCTGATTCAGCGACGAGCGAGGCGGCGTTCGCCGGCCGCGCCGGTCTGGTAGGGCAGGTTGTAGTGGGCGAACACGCGCGGCTCGTCGGCTGCGGTCAGCTCGCCGTCCAGCTCGATCGTGGGGGCGTCGCCGACGACCTTCTTCTCGTAGCGCACCCGCACCGCGTCGGGCTTCACGGTGGCGCCGTCCAGCGGCACGAAAGCGAGCTTGTGCCGGCCGATGAAGCCGACACGTACGGTGGCGAACGCCGGCTGGTCGGTCGCGGTGTCGAAATACACCGCCTCCAAGTCGCCGATCTTGTCGCCGTCCGGGTCGATGACCTTTTCGCCGCGCCAGTCGCGCAGGTTCTCAGCGGGGAACATGCACGTCAGGTGCCCGGCCCGCTCCCCGGCGAAACAGCCGCTCAGACGAAAGTGACCCGCGCGCTCAGGCCACCCCCGGCGGGGCTCGCGAACGTGAGGTCCGCGCCCTGCGCCTGGATGATGCGCCGCGTGACGGCCAGCCCGAGACCCATGCCGGGCGCCTCGTTGCGGCGCGCGTCGGCGCCGCGGAAGAACGGCGTACCCAACAGGCCGATCTCGTCCGCGCCGAGGCCCGGGCCCTGGTCGCGGATCTCGAGCACGGGGTGCGGGGCGTCGGTGACCGACACCGTCACGGTCCGGTCGGGCTCGCTGAAGCCCAGCGCATTGCTCAGCAGGTGTCCGATCGCGACCTCGAGCAGGTGCGGGTCGGCGCACACCGGCACCGGGTAAGCCGGCCGCTCCAGCACGATGCGCGAACCTGCGTCGCCGAAACCGGCTGCCAGCGAGGTGGCCAGGCACGCCAGGTCGACCGTACGGGGGTTCCCGACGGGCTCGTGCCGGTGCTGGTGCACGGCGCGCAGCAGGGTGTCGACCGTACGGCGGAGGCGCCCGGCGTTGCGGCCGATCGCCTCGAGCTGATGGGCGTACGCGGGCGGGACGGCACCCGGCGTGTCGGTGAGCAGCTCGGCGTAGCCCTGAATCGCGGACAGCGGCGTGCGGAACTCGTGCGAGACCGTGGCGAGCAGGTCGTCCTGCGCAGTCAGCTCGTACGGCGACCGGTGCTTCAGCAGGTGCCGCAGGCCCGTCTCGGTGTCGACGCGGCGCGCGAGCCGCTCCAGGTAGCGGCGGGTGGTCTCCGCGTCGAGGCTGCGCCGGTCGTTGTCGAAGACGCACAGCGCCCCCACGATGTGCCCGTCGTGGCGCAGCGGGGCCGCGGCGATGAAGTTGACGTGCGTGGCCCCGGCGACCAGCGGGTGCCCGGCGACTCGCGGGTCGTGCGGCGCGTCGTCGACGACCATCGTGTCGTGCGTGCCCGCGACGATGTCGCACAGCGACCGCGACTTGGGCACGTCCAGAGCGACCGGCAGGCCCAGCGTCGCCGCGAAGTGCGCGTACGCCTCGTCGGCCACCTTGAGCGCGGCCATCGGCGCCTGGCAGACGTCCGCCGCCAGCTCGAGCACCTCGGGCACGTCCGCAACCGCAGCCCGGTAGCTCCCGGCCGCGAGATGGCGCGGTTCCACACTCAACGACACCATCGCTGCTCTCCCCCGTACGCTCCCGACCCGGCAGCGCGAACAATCGGCGCGCAAGCCGCCGGCTGTACGGACCGGCCGTTGCAGTGCGGGAGCAGTGATCAGCACGCCCCTCACCGCAGACCTCCTCGTCCGGCACGGCGACGTCATCGGCTGCTGCGACATCAAATGTCGCCAGTACGACGTCACGTCCGGCGCTTCGGAGTGCTGCCATCACCGTGTCTTGCTCGACCGGCAACATCATTTGCCCCGCACACGCTGCGTCAGCATCCTAGGAGGCTAGGCTCCTCGGATAGAGAACTGAGGCGATGGACTGAATCGGCAGGTAGCAGCGGTCGCTCAGTTTCGGGAGACGGCTCGGCGAGGTGAAACGGGCCGGACGACGCGTGGCGGGAGGCGGGAGGCGGGAGGCGGGGCAAGGCGAGGCGGGACCCGAGGCGAGGCGGGACGCGGGGCAAGTCGAGCGGGCCCCGAGCGAGGCGGGACGTCGGGCAGGGCGAGGCGGGACGTGGGGCAGGGCGAGGCGGAGGCTGGGCAAGTCGAGGCGGGACCCGAGGCGAGGCGGGAGGCGGGTGTAGCGAGGCGGGCAGGATGAGGTGTAGCGAGGCAAGACGGGACACCGGCAGGAACGTAGGCGAGGCACGACGCCGGTAGCAACGCGAGGCAAGGCGGGATGCGGCCGGGCGAGGGAGGCGGTCCGCGTCGACCGCAAGACCGCGCGCATCGGCCGGGTGAGGGCGAGGCGGCCGCGGCCGGAGAATCGAGGTGGAGCGCGACTCGGCCAGGTGAGTCGAGGCGGAGCGCGACGTGGCTAGGTGAGGTGAAGGTAAGGGCGGCGTCACGTTAAGGGGGCCGTGCCGTCACGGGTGCCGCTATCTCTGCGGGCGGGGATCAGTCGCTGCCGGCGCCCAGCGCGGCTGCTGTTCGGACAATGTGGCGGTGCAGCAGCGCGGCGGCGCGGGGGGCGTCCCGGGCCAGGACGGCCTCCTCCAGGGCGAGATGCTCGGCGTCGGCATCGCGAAAGGGATCGCCCGGAGCGGCCCACCGGCGCGCCAGTTCGCTGGAGGTCCACAAGCGGTCGAAGGTCGCCAGCAGCACGTCGTTGCCGCACGCCTCGAGCAGCGTGCGGTGGAACGCCCGATGCGCCTGCGCCCACGCCTCGCTGAGACGACCACCGTCCCGGTACGGCGTGCCGGCCAACCGGTGGTGCGCGGCCCGCACGCGGGCCTCCCACTCCAGGTCCCCCCGCTCGATGGCCAGGCGCAGCGCGGCGGGCTCGGTGATGCCGCGCGCCTCGGCGATCTGCTGCCAGCGTTCGGCGTCGACGGCCGGCACGGCGAAGCCACGGTTGGGCAGCCGATCGGCCAGGCCCTCGCCGACGAGACGCAGGAGAGCTTCCCGTACGACCGCCAGGCTCACCCCGTGGCGGGTCGCGAGCTCCTGGGGCTTGAGCGCCTGCCGCGGGGCGACCTCGCCCTGCAGCACGGCCGTGCGCAACGACGCGTACACCTTCTCCGACGGTGTCATGCCGATCACCCTACCGCAGATAATCGATTATCTGTACGGTAGTCGATCGTAGGTGATCATCAAGGAGGAGCACATGAACGACCCGTTCGCGCGGCTGCCCGAGGTTGCGGGCTTCACTGTCACGAGCACGAGCGTCAAGGACGGCGAGCCGCTGCCCGACGCGCAGATGTCCGGCATGTTCGGCGTCCCCGGCGGTCAGGACGCGTCGCCGCAGCTGAGCTGGAGCGGCGCGCCCGAGGGCACCCGCGGCTACGCCGTCACCGTGTACGACCCGGACGCCCCCACCGGCTCCGGCTTCTGGCACTGGGCGGTCGCCAACATCCCGGCCGGTACGACGTCCCTGCCCGAGGGCGCGGGCGACGACACCGGCTCGGGCCTGCCCGCAGAGGCGTTCCAGCTACCCAACGACGCCCGCGCGGCCCGTTTCGTGGGCGCGGCCCCGCCGGCCGGCCACGGCGCGCACCGCTACTTCATCACCGTGCACGCCCTCGACGTCGAGGACCTCGGGGTCGCCCGCGACGCGACGCCGGCGCTGCTCGGCTTCACGATGTTCGGCCACGTCCTCGCCCGCGCCACGATCGTCGCCACCGCGGAGATCCCGGCCGCCTAAGGCCTCCCCCACTGACTCGGCCGGCCGTGCATGCACCACGGCCGGCCGAAGCACCCCGCCGACCGCTCCAACCGTGCACCCGGAAGCCGCCCGCAGCAGACCCCCACGACGGGAACGGCCCCGCGCGCCCAAGAGCCGCCGCGGCAGACCCTGACGACGGGCCGGCCGTGCACTCATCACGGCTCGCGGCCGGGCGCTCAGCCGGGCGGCGTGGAGCGGAAACGCTGCTGGTAGGCGCTCGGCGACACCCCGAACCGGGCCACGAAGGCGCGCCGGAGAGTTTCCGGGCTGCCGATGCCGGTGCGCTGGGCGGTGGCCGTGACGGAGGTGCCCTCGTGCAGCAGACGGACCGCGGCATCGATGCGCGCGCTCTCGACGTACTCGGCCGGGGTCGTCCGCAGTTCCCGGCGGAACAGCCGGGAGAGGTGGCGCGGGCTGACGTGGGCACGGGCGGCGAGCGCCGTCACCGAGTGGTCGCCGGCGGGATCGGCGGCCACCGCGTCGGTCACCCGGCGCAGCGCGGGTGCCGAGGGCCGCGGCACGGCCAGCGACGGCGAGAACTGCGACTGGCCGCCGGGGCGCTGCAGGAAGACCACGAGCGAGCGGGCCACCGCCCGGGCGACCTCCTCGCCGTGGTCGTGCTCGACCAGCGCCAGCGCCAGGTCGATGCCGGCGGAGACCCCCGCCGAGGTGACGATCGGGCCGTCGGCCACGAACAGCGCGTCCGGCTCGACGCTCACCCGCGGGTAGGCGGCGGCGAGCAACCGCGTGTGCTGCCAGTGGGTGGTGGCCTGGCGGCCGTCGAGCAGACCGGCGGCGGCGAGCACGAAGGCGCCGGTGCAGATCGAGGCGGCACGGTCGGCGCGGCGGGCCACCAGTGTCGCCGCGGCGGTCAGCGCCGGGTCCGGCGGCGTGGTCGGCAGGGCGTCGCCGCCGACGATCAGCGCGGTGCCGCCGCCCGGCATGCCGCTCGCGGGGCCGTCCACGGGGACCCGGAGGCCGGTCGACGACACGACCGCGGCGCCGCCGGGTGAGCGTACGGAAAGCTCGTAGGACGCCCCGAACTTCGCGGCCTCGGCGAAGACCTCGAACGGCCCGGCCAGGTCGAGCAGCTTCATGCCGTCGAACACCAGCGCCGTGATCCTGTGCACCCGTACCCTCCATGTCCCGATCCGAGGGGAGCATGGCAGAACGGACGGGGCCGTGGGCGGCCCGCGGGCGTGAGGCTCGACGCATGACCATCGCCGGTATCGACATTCCCGACTCCGCCCTCGCCCGCGAGGCCACCGAGCTGGTCCGCGAGGCCACCGACGACCTGCTCTTCCACCATTCGCGCCGGGTGTTCCTGTTCGGCTCGCTGCAGGGCCTGCGCCGCGGCCTGAAGGCGGATCCCGAGCTGCTGTACGTGGGCGCGATGTTCCACGACCTGGGCCTGACCGAGCGCTACCGCCGCGACGACCAGCGCTTCGAGCTCGACGGCGCGGACGAGGCCCGCCGCTTCCTGCGCTCGCACGGCATCGGCGAGCACGAGGCGCGCCTGGTGTGGGAGGGCATCGCGCTGCACACGACGCCCGAGGTCCCGTACGGCCTGGAACCCGAAGTCGCCCTGGTCACCGCGGGTGTCGAGACCGACGTGCTCGGCATCGGCCACGCCGACCTCTCCCCCGCCGACATCGCCGCGGTGACCGCCGCGCACCCGCGGGGCGACTTCAAGCGCGCCATCGTCGACGCGTTCGCGAACGGCTTCCGCCACCGCCCCGCCACCACGTTCGGCACCGTGAACGGCGACGTGCTCGAGCACCGCGTGCCCGGCTTCCGCCACATCGACTTCGTCCGGGTCATCGAGGACTCCCCCTGGCCGTCGTGAGGTTAGCGACGGCCGTTTCGCGGAATCATGGGTCCGTGGAGCTGATCCGACCGGTGCTACGCCGGGCTGTGGAGGTGCGGGGCCCGCGGCCCGCCGACGAGGTGTGGGAGAGCTACGTGCGCCCGGCGCGGTGGCCGGAGTGGTCGCCGCAGATCCGGTCGGTGGACTATCCCGTTCCGATGCTGCAGCCCGGCACCGGCGGAACGGTGCACGGGCCGCTGGGGCTGCCGGTGCACTTCAAGGTCCTCAAGGTCCGGGCGCCGTACGCCTGGTCGTGGACCGTCTCGGCGGCCGGCGTCTGGATGAACCTGTGGCACACCGTCGAGGCCACCGCGGAGGGCAGCCGCACGGTGCTCGCGCTCGAGGGGTTCGCGCCGGCCGTGCTGCTCTATCTGCCGCTCGCCCGGCTGGCCCTGCGCCGGCTCGTCGCCGCCCGCTGAGCCGGGCCGGGCCGGGCCGCGTCACTGCGCGGGGACGATCCCCCGGTTGGCGTTGTTGATCGGCGGGGTGCCGGTCCCCGGCTGGCCGGTGCCCGGCTGACCCGTCCCGGGCTGGCCGGGCTGGCCGGTGCCGGGCTGGCCCGGCTGGCCGCCGGGGCAGACGGCGCCGCCGAACAGGCAACCGTCGTTCTGCGGGGGCGGGGGCAGCGGGTCGAGGCCGTTGCCCTTCTTGTTCGGGTCACCGACCTGCACGTTGTCGGGGAACTTGTCCTTCTCGGCGTCGATGGCCTTGTTGGCGAGGTCCATGAAGACCTTCCACGTCTCGCCCGGGGTGGAGCCGCCGGTCATGCCCTTCCTGGTGCCCGGCTTGTAGATGGGCAGCAGCTTCATCTTGTCCTTCTCGACCTTCTCGCGGCCGATCCAGACCGACGCGGCGATGTGCTTGGTCGCGCCGACCCACCACGCGTCGCCGTTCTCGCCGGACTTGCCGTCCTGGTACTCCCAGGTGCCGGACTTGCCGATGGCGTCGTAGCCGTTCCTGAGGGCGCGGTCGTTCTTGCCGGGGATCTTCTGCAGCACGTGGTCGATGGCCGCCACGACGTTGGGGTCGAAGACGGGGGTCGCCTTGATCCGCTCGGTGTGGAACGGCTTGAACTTGCCGGTCTTCTCGTCGCGCTTCTGCACCGACTTCACGAAGTGGGCCTTGTTGTACAGCCCGTCGTTGGCCAGGGTCGCGACGCCGTTGGCGTGGTCGAGCGCGGTGATGGCGTACTGGCCGTACCCGATCTCGTTGCCGAACTGCTTGAGCGCGTCGCCCTTGGTCTTGTTCAGGTCGACCCGTACGCCGATCTTGGTCGGGCTGGCGATGTACTGGATGCCGGCCTTGTGCGCGGCCTCGGCGATCTTGTCGGGCCCGAGCTTCGCGGCGAGGTGGTAGAAGGGGAAGTTGTACGACTGGATGGTCGCCTCGTCGAGCGGGCAGCGCCGCCGGTCGCACGTGAAGTTCGTCCGGCTCGAGTTGTTGATCGCGTCGCCGCCGACCTTCTTGGCGTCGGCGTCCCAGGTCGTGTCGAAGCCGTAGCCGTCGCTCAGCGCCGCCAGCAGCGTGTAAATCTTGAAGGTCGAGCCGGGCGGGCGGCCGCCGCCGATGAACTCGCCGTCGGAGTTGTAGTTGGGGCCCGCGTAGTCCCAGCCGACGCCGTCGTTGCCGCCGTAGTAGGCGAGCACGTGCCCGGTCGCCGGGTCGACGGCGACGAGCGCGGTCTTGTACGTGGCGTCGAGCTTGCGCAGCGGCGACTTGCTGCTGGTGCGGTTCGCCGCGGTCTCGGCGGCCTTCTGCACCGCGGGGTTGATCGTCGTGGTGATCCGCAGGCCGCCCTTCTGCAGCTGGGCGTCGCTGATGCCGATCGCGCGCAGCTCCTGCTTCACGTACTTGACGATCTTGCCGGTGGCCTTGTCGTTGCCGCAGGAGGTGCGGCACGCGTCCGCGTCGAACTTCTGCACCTTGGGGTACGCCGCCGGGAGCTGCTTGATCCAGCCCTTCTCCAGCATGTTGTTCAGCGTGTACTGCCAGCGGATCTTGGCGTCCTTGATGTTGTTCTGCGGGTCGTAGCCGCGGTGCGTCGTCGACGGCTCGGGCTGCTTGATGACCGACGCGATGACGGCGGCCTCGGCGGCGGTGATCGCGCCCTTCTGACCGGGCGGGGTCAGCGACGAGCGGGAGTTGCCGAAGTACGCCTTCACGGCCGCCTCGATGCCGTACGCGCCCCGGCCGAAGTACACCGAGTTGAGGTAGCGGCCCAGGATCTCGCCCTTGGAGTAGTGGTCCTCCATCTTGCGGGCGATCACGGCCTCGCGCAGCTTGCGGTTGTAGCTGATCTCCTTGAGCTCGGCGGCGTGCCGCGCGTACTGCTGGGTGATCGTCGAGGCGCCCTGCTTGTCGCCGCCGGTGAAGTTGTTCCAGGCGGCGCGGGCGATGCCCTTCATGTCGATGCCGTGGTGGTCGAGGAAGTTCTTGTCCTCGGCGGCCATGACGGCCTGGCCGATGACGGGGTTGATGCTCTGGTACGGCACGAGCGAGCGGTTCGAGGTGCCGATGCTGCCGATCTGCGTGGTGTTGTCGGCCGCGTAGATCTGGCTGACCTGGTCCTCAGCCTTGGGCTCGGTGAACTGCACGTCGTCGAAGAACCAGGCCGCGCCCACCACGCCCGCGCCGAGCACGATCACCAGCAGCGCGGCGGCGATGGTCAGCAGGTTGGTGCGGCGGCGCTTCTTGGCCGACTTGTCCTTGCGCTGGGGCGACGGCGGCTCGCCGGTCACCGGCTTGGGCCGCACCGCGGCGCGGGCGACGGCCGCCGACGCCGTGCCGGCCGGGGCCCGCCCACCGACGTTCGCCGTGCCGGCACCGGCCGAACCGACGCTCGCCGATCCGACGCTCGCGGTGCCGACCTTGGCGGTGCCGACCCTCGCGGAGCCCACGCCCACACTCGCGGAGCCGGCCGGCGCGCGACCACCCACGGACGCCGAGCCCACCGACGCCGAGCCCACGGAGGCACGGCCGCCCGGCGGGACGGGGCTGCCGGTGCCACGCACGGGGGCCGAGGCAGAGCCGGGCACACCGGCCCGGGCGCTCGCGGACTGCGGATCACCGTAGGGGTTCATCTGTCCTCGTCGTCGCCGAAATGGATCTCTTTATTACACGACCCCGCAAGAAGCGGACAACAGGGTTCAAGGGGTCGCGTACGTCGTGATGCCAGCTTCGCGAGAGCATCGTACGGGTGATCGCCACCCCGGCGGGAGCACGCATTCAGCTTGGCCACTGTCCCGAGGCAACCCAAACCGGGCGAAGACGGACGCGTTTTCACCCATGCGGCCCGGCGAAGTGATCCGGCCCACCCCCGGCGCGCGGCTCGCGGCCGCCCGTTTGCGTCCGACCGGTGAGGGAACGCGCCGGGTGTGCCCGATCCTCCGCTTCCGCGCCACCTGCAGCTCGAGGTCACGTCCGCCTGCAACCTGCGGTGCACGATGTGCCTGGTGCGCTACCGGCCGCCGGTCAACAAGCTGGCGGGCGCGATGCGGCCCGAGCTGTTCCACCGCCTGATCGCCGACGTTCCCGTACGCCGGCTGACGCTGCAGGGCCTGGGCGAGCCGCTGCTGTCGCCGTACCTCATGGAGATGGTCGGCGCCGCGGTGCGCAACGACATCCGGGTCGGCTTCAACTCCAACGCGACGCTGCTCAGCCGCCGCCGCGCCGACGAGCTGGTGGCCAGCGGCCTGGACTGGCTGCACGTGTCGCTCGACGGCGCGGGCCCGCGGGTCTACGAGGCGATCCGCGAGGGCGCCGACTTCCGGCAGGTGATCGCCAACCTGGCCGGCCTGGCGGAGGCGAAACGGACGGCCGGCAGTGCCACGCCGTGGATCCGGGTCGTGTTCGTGGCGATGCGCGACAACGTCGGCGAGCTGCCCGCCCTCGTCCGGCTGCTCAGCGGGATCGGCGTCGACGAGCTGCGCGTGCAGAACCTGTCGCACGACTTCGGCGACACCGCCGGCGAGTACGACGCGATCCGGTCGTTCACCCTCGAACAGGCCCTGTGGTCGGGCGCCGACCGCGATCGCGCCGGGGCGTCCTTCGCCGAGGCCTCGCAGGTGGCCCGCGAGCTCGGGCTGAACCTGCGGTTGCCTTCGCTGAGCGACCAGGGCGGCGGCAACTGCACGTGGCCGTGGGACGCCGCCTATATAACCAGTGCGGGCGTCGTGCAGCCCTGCTGCATGGTGATGGGCGACGACCGGGTGGCGCTGGGCTCACTCACCGAGTCGTCGTTCCCGGAGATCTGGTACGGCGAGGCCTACCGCGACTTCCGCCGCCGCCTCGACAGCGCCGACCCCCCGGACGTCTGCCGCGGCTGCTCCCTCTACCACCACACGTTCTGAGCGGGGCGGGCACGGTTGAGCCCGGCCGCCGACAGCGACCGGGCCCGGAACCGTATGCGGGGAAACCTCAGTCGAGGGCGCCCTTGATCTTGTTGACGACGTTGGCCATGCCCTGGGCGTGGGCGCCGGCGCCGGTGCCGGGCTTGCCCTTGCCCATGGAGCCGTCGTAGGTCACGAACAGCTTGGGGTCGGGGGCGGGGCCGAGCGGCCGGTCGTCGGTGAGCGGCTGGGCGTCGGCGACGTAGACGATCTCGTCCTTGCCGTTCAGCGCCGGGCCCTGGGCCCAGCGGCCCTCGCCCGCGGTGCTCTCCGGGTCGAAGCTGTAGAAGGTGTGGTTGGCCTCGGGGTGCTCGTGCTCGCCGTTGGAGTTCTCGATGCCGTTCTCGGTGAAGCCGTCGGCGATGAGCTGCTCGATGCCGAGCAGCCACTGCTGCTGGTGGTAGGTGTCGCGGGCCAGGTTGAACTGCAGCATGTCCTTGACGCCACGGTCGTCGGTCATGTTGTAGATGCGGCTGGTCTGCAGGCGGCTCTGCGCCTCGGCGGACACGTTGGAGCGGAAGTCGGCGAGCAGGTTGCCGCTGGCCACGATGTAGCCGGCGTTCCACGGCACGCCCTGGCTGTTGGTCGGCATCGCGCCGCCGCCGGTGACGATGGCGTGCTGGAAGTTCATGCCGCCCAGCACGGCGGCGAGCAGCGGGTTGGCCGCCGCGGCCTTCTCGGTGGCCTCGTTGGGGGCGCCCTCGAGCAGGCGGGCCATCATGGTCACGAGCATCTCGACGTGACCGATCTCCTCGGTCGCGATGTCCATGATCATGTCTTTGTACTTGCCGGGCACCCGGCACGACCAGCCCTGCCACAGGTACTGCATCATCACGGTCATCTCGCCGAACTGGCCACCGACCAGCTCCTGCATCTTCGCGGCGAAGAGCGCGTCCGGCTTCTCCGGCTTGGCCTGGAACTGCAGGTAGTCCACGTGCTTGAACATGGCTCACTTGCTCCTCTCGATGGGGTGGCTCGCCGCAGTGATTGCCCCGGGCGCGGGCCCCGCGGGGCCGTCGGTGGCCCGCAAGGTCCACAGACCCTGGGCACTCCCGGCGGCATGGTGGTTCTCGATTTGGCTGCACCCCTCAAGAAGCGGGTGGTGCGCGCGGCGCCGTGGTTCGGCCCGGCGTTCGTCGCCGCGATCGCGTACGCCGACCCCGGAAACTTCGCGACGAACTTCACCGGCGGCTCGACCTTCGGCTACCAGCTCGTGTGGGTGATCGTCGCGGCGAACGTCATGGCGATGCTGATCCAGTCGTTGTCCGCCAAGCTCGGCCTGGTCACCGGCCGTAACCTGCCGGAGTGGTGCCGCGAGCGGTTCCCGAAGCCGGTGAACGCCGGCCTGTGGGTGCAGGCCGAGCTGGTCGCCATGGCCACCGACCTCGCCGAGATCATCGGTGGCGCCCTGGCGCTGTACCTGCTGTTCGGCATCCCGCTGCCGATCGGCGGCCTGATCACCTGCATCGTGGCGTTCGCGCTGCTCGGACTGCACCGCCGCGGCGCGCGCCGGTTCGAGGCCGCGATCGGCGGGCTGCTCGGCGTGATCCTGCTGGGCTTCCTCTACAACGGACTGCGCTCGGGCACCGACGCGGGCGCGCTGGCCGGCGGCGTGGTGCCCACGTTCTCCGGCGCGGAGAGCATGGTGCTGGCGGCCGGCATCCTCGGCGCGACCGTGATGCCGCACGTCATCTATCTGCACTCGGCGCTGACCACCTCGCGCTCCACCGCCGACCCGCAGCGGCTGGCCACCGCGCTGCGCTACCAGCGCGCCGACACCCTGATCGCGCTGGGCGCCGCCGGGCTGGTCAACCTCGCCATGCTGGTGATCGCGGCGCAGCTGTTCTTCGGCTCGGGCATCCTGGGCACCGACACGCTGGAGGGCATCCACCACGGGCTGGGCGTGGTCCTCGACCAGCCCGCCGCGGTGGCGTTCGCGCTGGCCCTGCTCGCGTCGGGCTTCGCGTCCTCGAGCGTCGGCACGTACGCCGGTCAGGTGGTCATGCAGGGCTTCATCGGGCGCAGCATCCCGCTGACCCTGCGCCGGCTGCTCACCATGGCGCCCGCGATGGTCGTGCTGCTGCTCGGCATCGACCCGACCCAGGCGCTGGTCTGGTCGCAGGTGATGCTGTCGTTCGGCGTGCCGTTCGCGCTGGTCCCGCTGATCTGGCTGACCCGGCGCCCGGACGTGCTGGGCAAGCACCGCAACCACCCGGTCACCACCGCGGTGGCCATCACGGTCGCCGCCCTGATCATCGCCCTCAACGTTTTCCTGGTGATCCAGACCTTCGGGTGATTGATTCGTCCGGTACGGGGGATCCGGGGCCCATGTCTCAGAGGAGCCCGGCACTGCCGGCGAGCGCGGCGGCCTCCGTGCGGCTGGAGACCCGCAGCTTGCGCAGCAGCGCCGCGGTCAGCCGCTTGACCGTCCGCTCGGAGACGTGCAGCTCGGCGGCGATCCGTACGGTCGACGCCCCGTACGCGATGAGTTTGAGCAGATGGCGCTCCTGCTCGGTGAGCGCCTCCGCGGCCGGGTGCGGCGACGGCGTGCCCACCAGCGTGGGCAGCAGCGCGGCCGGCATCACGGCCCAGCCCTCCATCGCGGCCAGCAGCGGCGGCAGCAGCACGGCGGGCTCGCTGCTCTTGGGCAGGAAGCCCACCGCCCCGGCCTGCAGCGCCGCCACGGCCGTCGCCGGGTCGTCGTCGCCGGACATGGCGAGCACCCGGGCCCGCGGCGCCGCGCCGCGGACCGCCGCGATCGTGCGGATCCCGCCCGGCTTCGGCATGTGGATGTCCACCAGGACGAGGTCGGGCACCGCGTGCCGGACCACGCTCGCGGCGTACGTCGCGTCGGACGTGGTGGCCACCACGGTCGCCCGCCCCCCGCTCACCTCGGGCAGCAGCAGCTCCAACCCGCGGAGGAACAACTCATGGTCATCGATGACCGCCACCCGAACCGTCTTGTCCATGGGCGTCGAGTGCCCCTCGGGAGCCCACTCATGCGCCTGATTCGCCCGCGGCGCTCCCCCGACCCGGGCGTGCTGCTGCTGCGCAGCGTCTGCCACGAGCTGCGACCCCCCATGGCCACGCTCACCGCGCTCGTGCGCGCCCTGGAGAGCGAGCACCCGGCGGCCCACCGCGGCGAGCTGGCGCGCCTGGCCGCCGAGCACGCGGCCCACGCGCAGGCCGTGCTCGGCCAGGCGGCGGCCGCGGTCAGCGGGCTGAACCCGGAGCCCGCCCCCGCCCACACGCTGGCGCAGATCCTGCCCGGGGTGGCCGCGGCCGCCGGCGACGGGCGGCTGTCCGTCCAGATCGGCCGGACGGCGGCACGCTGGCCGCTGCACGCGCAGCACACCCGGCAGATCCTCATCAACCTGATCGGCAACGCCGCGCGGCACTCCGCCGGCCCGGTGCGGCTGGTCGCGCGCCGCCGCGGCCGCCGGCTGCGGCTGAGCGTGCTCGACCCCGGGCAGCCCACGCCGGAGCTGTTCACCGCGCTGCGCCGCCGCACCCCGCCGGCCACCGACCGCGGCCTGGGCCTGTGGGTGGTGCGCCAGCTCGTGGCCGCCCGCGGCGGCGCGATCCGCGCCCGCGCGCTGTCGCCGGCCGGGCTGGCCGTCGAGGTGGACCTGCCCCGCCACCGCGACTGACCCCCGGGGGCCACCGATGGCCCCGCCGGACCGTCACCGGAGGGAACCCCCCAGCCATGATGTACCGCTCCCTGATCCTGGTCTGCTGGCTCGCCGTCCTGCTGATCCGCGGGGACCACGGGCCGCTCACCGCCGTGCTGGCGCTGGCGCTGGCCGCGGTGTGGACGGTCGCGCTGCTGCGCGACAAGCGCCTGAGATTGACGAGTTTGGAAACGCGCGGCGCCGGTATCCGTTGATCCATGAGACCAACCCCCCGAGCCGCCCTCCTGGGGGCGGCGGCCGTCGCAGGTGGCGCCGCGGCGTTCCGGCTCGCCCGGCGGCGCAGCAGCACGCCCGCCGGCGCAGGCCGATGGCATTCCGTGACCGTGTTCCGCTCGCCGGCCGAGGTCGCCGAGCACCTCCCCGACGACCTGCGCGACCTCGAGGTCCAGCTGACCCCCGCGCCGCAGGACCGGGGCACCGAGGTGCACGCCCGCGCGGCGGCCGGCGAGGTGCCCGACGCCGAGGTGCAGCGGATCCTGCGCGAGACCCGGTCGCTGCTCGAGGTCGGCGAGGTGCTGCGGCCCGGCGGCCCCACCACGACCCCGACGCCGCTCAACGCCTCGCTGCGCGCGATCACCCGGCGTACCCGTACGGGAGGTCTGCTGTGAAGGCGCTGCAGTGGCAGGGCGTCAACAAGCTGGCGGTCGGCGAGGTGCCCGACCCCGAGATCCGCAACGCCGGCGACGTCATCGTGAAGGTCAACCGCACCGTCACCTGCGGCTCCGACCTGCACCTGCTGGGCGGCTACATCCCGTTCATGGAGAAGGGCGACGTGCTCGGGCACGAGTTCGTCGGCGAGGTCGTCGAGGTGGGCGCGGACGTGCAGCGGCACCGGCGCGGCGACCGGGTCGTGGTGTCGTCGTTCATCGCGTGCGGCAAGTGTTACTTCTGCTCGCAGCAGCTGTTCTCACTGTGCGACAACGGCAACACCAACCCGGCCATCACCGAGACGCTGTGGGGCCAGGCGCCCGGCGGCTGCTTCGGCTACTCGCACGCGATGGGCGGCAACCCCGGCAGCCACGCCGAGTACATCCGGGTGCCGTTCGCCGACGTGGGCGCGTTCACCGTGCCCGACGAGGTCACCGACGAGCGGGCGCTGTTCGCCTCGGACTCGGCGTCGACCGGCTGGATGGGCGCCGACCTGGGCGGGGTGAAGCCGGGCGACGTGGTCGCGGTCTGGGGCGCGGGCGCGGTCGGCCAGATGGCGGCGCGTGCCGCGGTGCTGCTCGGCGCGGACCGGGTGATCGTCATCGACCGGTACGACAACCGGCTGAGCCAGGCCGGCAAGCACGCCGGCGCCGAGACCCTCAACTACGAGCGTACGGACGTCGCGCTGGAGCTGCGGGAACGCAGCGGCGGCCGGGGCCCGGACGTGTGCATCGAGGCGGTCGGCATGGAGGCGCACACGCCCGGCCCGCAGAACGTCTACGACCAGGTCAAGCAGCAGCTGCGGCTGCAGACCGACCGGCCCTCGGCCGTCCGCGACGCCATTCACGCCTGCCGCAAGGGCGGGTCGGTCTTCGTGCTCGGCGTCTACGCGGGCTTCATCGACAAGTTCCCGCTCGGCGCGCTGATGAACAAGGGCCTGACCGTCCGCGGCGCGCAGATGCACGGGCAGCGCTACATCCCGATGCTGCTGCAGCGGATGGCCAAGGGCGAGCTGACCCCCGAGTACCTCGCCACCCACACGATGCCGCTCGACGAGGCGCCCGAGGGCTACCGGATGTTCAAGGAGAAGGAGGACGGCTGCGTGCGGGCCGTCTTCACGCCCTGAGCCTCCCGCCCCCGGGCCCGGTCGCCCGGGGGCGCCGGCCCGCGCCTACCAGATGTCGCCGTCCGGCCGGATCACGACCTCGTTGACGACCGCGCGGGCCGGCCGGGAGACGACGAAGGCGATCGTCTCGGCGACGTCACGGGCCTCGAGCAGCGTCGCGTCCGCCCACGCCTCGCGGTTGGCGGCCAGCACCTCGGGCCGGATGTGACCGAACAGCTCGGTGGCGACCGGACCGGGCTCGACGAGCGAGACCCGCACGTGCCGGGCGGCGAGCTCGCGGCGCAACGCCTCGCTGAACGCCCCCACGCCGTGCTTGGTCATGCTGTAGACGGCCGAGCCCTCGCGCGGGTAACGCCCCGCCACCGAGCTGACGTTGACGATGTCGGCGGTGCCGCGCGCTCCCCCGGCCGCGGCGAGCAGGTGCGGCAGGGCCGCGTGCGTCACGGACAGCAGGCCCTGCAGGTTGACGGCGATCATCCGGTCCCATTCCTCGACCGGCGCGCCCTCGACCGGCCCGAGCAGCATGAGCCCGGCGTTGTTGACGAGGATGTCCAGCCCGCCGAACGCGGCGACCGTCTGCTCGACGGCGCCGGCGGCCTGCGCCCGGTCGGTGAGGTCGGCCTCGATGACCAGCGCCGTGCCGCCGGCGGCCCGGATGCGCCCGGCGGTCTCCTCGAGCCGGTCCTTGCGCCGCGCCGCGAGCGCGACGGTGACGCCCTGCTCGGCCAGGAGGACGGCGGTGGCTGCGCCGATGCCGCTGCCGGCGCCGGTGACGAGGGCGGTCATGGTTTTGCTTCGGTTGTTCATGGCGCTCAGCGTGACATGGCCGTACGGCTTACGACAATGTCGCACAACGCACTTGAATGGCTATTGGACATGTCGGTGGGCGTCGTCTACGCTGGCCCGCGTGACGAGCGACGAAGCAGGGGGGACGCGGCGCCTCGGGCTGCCGCCGGCGCCCGGGGGCCTGTGCGTGGTGCAGGACCTGCTGAACACGGCCGCCATCGCGTACGCGGACGTGCCGGACCTGCTCGACGACGAGGCCCCGGCGCGGCTGTGGCTCGCGACGGCGCTGCAGACCTGGGCCGCGCAGACCGGTCAGCCGGCTCCCGAGCTGTCCGTCGCCCGGCGCGACCTGGTTCCGCTGCGAGCGCTGCGCGGGCGCCTGCGCGACTGGCTGGCCAAGGGTCTCGAGGACGACGAGCCGCGCCCGGTGCGCCTCGGGCTGTCGCTCGCGGAATCGGGGGTGGGCTACCGGCCCGACGACCTCGCGTCGCTGGTGCACGTCGAGGTGCTGCTGGCCTCGCGCACCGGAACGCTGGCACGCCTCAAGACCTGTCAGAACCCGGCCTGCGGCGCCGCCTTCTACGACCTGTCCCGCAACGGCACCCGCGTCTGGCACGACATGAAGACCTGCGGCAACGCGATGAACCTGCGCGCCTCGCGCGCCCGGCGGCGGGTCTAGGTGCGGCGCAGGACCGAGACGACCTTGCCGAGGATGACGGCACGGTCGCCGGGGATGTCGGCGTAGGCCGGGTTGCGGGCCTCCAGCGTGACGTGACCGCCGCGGCGGCGGTAGACCTTCACGGTGGCCTCGTCGTCGATCATGGCGGCCACGATGTCGCCGTTGTAGGCCTCGTGCTGCTTCTTCACCACGACGAGGTCGCCGTCGCAGATGGCGGCGTCGACCATGGAGTCGCCGCGCACGCGCAGCCCGAACAGGGTGCCGCGGCCCACCAGGTCGCGCGGCAGCGGCAGCACCTCGTCGGAGGTCTGCTCGGCCAGGATCGGCGCGCCGGCCGCGATGTCGCCGAGCACCGGCACGCCGACGGTCGGCTCCCCGGCGCGGCGCGGCTCGCCGGGGTGCAGGAACATGCGTACGTCGATGGGCCGGGTCGCCGAGCGTCCCCGGCGCAGGAAGCCGAGGTCCTCCAGCGCGCGCAGGTGCCGCCCGACCGTCGAGGGGGACGCGAGCCCGACCTCGTCGGCGATCTCGCGGGTGGACGGCGAGTAGCCGTGGCGCACGGCCCAGTCGTGGATGACGGTGAGGATCCGGCGTTGCCGCTCGGTCAGCGTCGACGTGTCGTAGTAGTCCTCGTCCGCCAGCACTCAGTGATCCTGCCCCGCGCGGCCCAGCTCGGCAATCAGGCGCGCCGCCGCCTCGAGCAGCTCGGCGAGGTCGCGGGTGGCCGACGGCAGGGTCACGTACACGTGCTCGACCCCCACCTCGGCGAGCGCCGCGACGTCGTCCGCCACGCGCGTCAGATCGGCGGGACCGGCGACGCCGACCTGGGAGAAACCCCGCAGGGCGTACGGGTCCCGGCCGTGCGCGGCCGCCATCTCGCGCAGCCGGGTCAGGGTCCGCCCCACCTCGGCCGGCGGCAACCCGGTGGGCAGCCAGCCGTCCGCGCGCCGGGCGACGCGCCGCAGCGCCGGCTCGCCGAACCCGCCGAGCAGCACCGGGATGCGCCGGGCGGGCTTGGGGTTGATGCGCGCCGGCGCGATCCGGTAGCGCCCGTTGTCGTACGCCACCGGGTCCGGCCCCCACACCGCGGCGGCCACGTCGAGGAACTCGTCGAGCGCGGCGCCCCGCTCCCCGATCGGCCGAGGCGCGGTGGCCTCGAACTCGTCGATCGACCAGCCGGCGCCCAGCCCGGCGATCAGGCGCCCGCCGCTGGCCACGTCGAGGGCGGCGAGCATGCGGGCCAGCCGCACCGGCAGGTGCAGCGGCGCCACCAGCACGCCCGTGCCCAGCTCGACGCGCTCGGTCACGGCGGCCGCCAGCGTCAGCGTGACCAGCGGGTCGGTCGTGTGCGCGTACCGCTCCGGCCAGGGCACGCCGGGCATCCCGTACAGGCCGTGGGACCCGCTCTGGTCCTGCGGCGTCAGCACCCGGTCGTACGCCCACAGGCTGTCGTAGCCGAGCCGCTCGGCCTCGCGGGCGAACGTCGTCACGTCGGACGCGAGATCGTACGCGGTGGTCTGCGGCAGATTGATCCCGATCTTCACCGGGCACAGGCTACCGAGGGCGGGAGGCGTCGGCGACCAGCGCCGCGGCGACGTCGCGCAGCTTGCGGTTGGCGTCCTGCGACAGGCGGCTGAGCCGGGCGAACGCCTCCTTGGGCGTGCACCGGTGCTCGGCCATGAGGATGCCCTTGGCCTGCTCGATCGTCGCGCGGTGGGCCATCGCCTCGCGCATCTGCCGCGCCAGCGTGGCCGTGGAGTCGTACGACTGGGCGTTGGCCAGGGCGACCGCCGCGTAGCCGGCGAAGTTCTGCGCCACCGTGATCGCGTGGTCGTCGAAGGCGTCGTCGCGGAACGAGTACATGTTCAGCGCGCCGGTGACCGCCTCCTGCACCGGCAGGCCCACCGACAGCAGGCTGCGCACGCCCGCCTCGGTGGCCCGGGCGATGTAGCGGGGCCACCGGTCCTCCCGGGTCGTGTGGCGCACCAGCACGGTCATCGTCGACGCGGACGCCTCGAGGCAGGGGCCGCCCTCGTTCTCGTACTGCCAGTCGTCGAGCTCCCGCGCGCGCGGGCTGGTGTAGGCGGCGGTACGGGCCCCCACCGGGCCGACCAGCGTGACCGAGGCATCGTCCACGTTGCCGATCGTGGCCCGGGCGAAGTGCGCCACCCTGGTCAGCACGTCGTCGAGCGAGACCTCGCTGAGCCGGATGCGCCCCAGCTCGGCGAACGCCTCGTGCGGGCCGGCCGGACCCGTCGTGCTCATCTGCCTGTCCTTCCGCCGCCGCCGCCGCCGCGGCCGCTCACAGTCGCGGACGTGGTGGCCGGCCCGGTCTCAGCAGCTGCCGTCGAACTGGGCGCGCAGCTTACCCAGCGCCTGGCTCAGCACACGCGAGACGTGCATCTGCGAGATGCCGGTCCGCTCCGCGATCCGCGACTGCGTCAAGTTGCCGTAGAAGCGCAGCGCGATGATGTGCCGTTCGCGCTCGCTCAGGCAGGCCATGGCCGGCGGCAGCGCCACCGCGAACTCGGCCAGCTCGAAGTTGCGGTCCTCGGCGCCCAGCGTGTCGCCGAGCGACATGTCCTCGGCGTCGCCCACGGGGGCGCTCAGCGACGCGGGGCGATAGGCGTGCCCGGCCTCGAGCGCCTCGAGGATCTCCTCCTCGCCGACGCCCAGGTGCGCGGCCATGTCGGCGACCGTGGGCGCCCGGTTGAGCTTGTGGCCCAGGTCGGCGCGCGCCTCGTTGATCGCCAGGCGCAGCTCCTGCAGGCGGCGCGGGATGCGCAGCGTCCAGGTGCGGTCACGGAAGTAGCGCTTGATCTCGCCCAGCACGGTCGGGATCGCGTAGCTGACGAAGTCGCTGCCGCGGCCGGGGTCGTACCCGTCGATAGCCTTGATCAGGCCGATCGTGGCCGTCTGGTAGAGGTCGTCGAACTGCTCGCCGCGGTTGGCGTAGCGGCGGGTGAGCCGCGCGGCCATCGGCAGCCAGGCCTCGATCGCCCGCTCGCGCAGGGCGGCCCGGTCGGGGTGGGCTGCGGGCAGGGCGGCCATCGCGTCGACCAGTTCGGCGGCCCGGATGTCCGCTTCGGTGGCCTCTGTCCTGCGCCGGTCGGCTTCTCGGGTGATGGTGGCCACGATGTCTCCTCGTCACGTCGCGTCGGTTGGTCGCCGCGGCGTGCGATCGGGCGTGATCGCGGAGCACACCAGGGTCAGGGCGCACCGAACCACGACGCTGTCAACCGCACGTCGAGCTCGGCACCTTCTTGACCGATGACCGGACGCTACCCGAAGGTCCAGTGCGTTGCCAACCAAAAGGATGAGTTGTCGCCGGTTGTTCAGCCGGACCGGCGAGCGACGTCGGCGATCAGCGCCGCGGCGACGTCGCGCACCTTGTGGTTGGTGTCCTGCGACGCGCGGGTCAGGTAGGCGAACGCCTCGTCGGGTGTGCACCGCCGCTGCGCCATGATCACCCCCTTGGCCTGTTCGATCACGGCGCGGCTGTGCATGGCCGCCTGAAGCTGCGCGGCCAGCGTCGCGGCGCTGTAGAACTGGTGGGCGTTGGCGATCGCGACGGCCGCATGCCGGGCGAAGGCCTCCGCCCGTACGGCGTGGTCGCCGGTGAGGGCGCCGGGCTCGCGCCCGTAGATGTTGAGCGCGCCGCCGAGCCCCGCGCTGATCGGCATGCCGACGGAGAGCACGCTGCCCGCCCCGGCGGCCGCGGCGCGCGGCGCCCACTGCCCCCAGCGCCTGTCGGTGCGGGTGTCGGGCGCGGAGACGGTCGACGCGGCGGCGGCGGCCTGCAGGCAGGGGCCGCGCTGGTGCTCGTACTGCAGCAGGTCGAGCAGGAGGGCCAGGTCACCGGTGGAGGCCGCGGTGTACGCGCCGGCGTCGGCCACCAGCGTGATGGAGACCTCGTCGGCGCCGGGGACAGCCTCGCGGGCGAGGGTGGCCACCCGGTCGAGGAAGCCGTCGAGCGTCGTGTCCTCGAACCGGATGTGCGCGAGCGGAGCGGAGGCACTCTGGTCGTGCGTCATGGATGTCGAACAGTCCTTGCAGCGGTGCGGGCCGCGGAACGGCCGGATGGGCGGGAAAGACACCAGGGAACCCTGAATGCCGTTTTTCCGCGCCGCTGCTTGACGCCGGAGGGCAGGCCTTCGACGAGGCCGACCGCAGAGAACGATATTACCCACCGGAGCCGGACGGTGGCACACGCGGTCCGGCTGCGTCAGTCGTCGCTGTACTTCTTGACCGTCGCGGTGATCACCGATCCGGCGGCGGCCCGCGAGCCCGCCTTGAGGTCCTGGGCCAGCACGACCCAGTTCGCGTCGATGACCGGCAGCCGGTGCGCGCCGGTGGCGTCGATCGCGGGGGCCACGACGAGTCCGGCTGCCCGCCAGCGGTCCTGCGCGGACTGGTAGTCGAGGCCGACGCCGTCGGGAACCTTGAGGGTCGTCGGCTTCTTCACGGCCGGCCGGGTGGTGGGAGCCTTCGCGGGCGTCTTCGCGGGCGCCGCGGTGACCACGGCGGTGGCTTGCGGCGCGGTGGTCGCCTGGGTGGCCACGGCGGTCGGACTGGTCGCGGTGGTCGGGCTGGTCGCGGCTGCCGCCGCACTCCGGGCCTGGGCGACGCCTTGGGCGTAGCCGTCCGCGAAGCTGCCGTCGTCGTCGCCGTCGCCGCCGGAGATTGCCGCCACCGCGACGCCGCCGAGGCAGAGCAGGACGGCCGCGCCCACGCTGCCGAGGATGACCGGCAGGCGCTTCTTTTTCGCCGGGGGCTGCGGGTAGGGCTGGTAGGACACGAACACTCCTGGTGACGGACGGACGGAACCGCCGTCCATCTTCGGCCGGCGACGCGCCGCCTTGAGTGATCGACTCGGGCGATGACGGCCGATCGACGATGAGATCCGCCCACCCGGACCGATCGCAGCAGGCCGATCGGGTCAGGCCGCAGGACCGCAGGCGCCAGGAGTTACTGAAGGAGCTCCGGTACTTGATCAGCCCGCCGGGTCGGCGGCGCGGTGCGGGTGGGCGGCAGCACCGTCGCCGGAGACGTCGTCCGGTCGGCGGCGGTGGACCACTGCCAGGCCGCCGCGGGCCGGGGCGACCGCTATGCCGCGGTTGTGGGAGCGCTCCGGCGGGGCGGTGGTGGGCTCGAAGGCGAAGTCGCGCAGCATGGTGCGCAGCACGACGCGCATCTCGAGCGCGGCGAACGCGGCGCCGATGCAGCGGCGCACGCCGCCGCCGAAGGGAATCCAGCCGTACGTCTCGGCGCGCGCGCCGGCGAAGCGGTCCGGGTCGAAGCGGCCGGGGTCGGGGAACAGCGTGGCGTCGTGGTGCAGTAGGGCGATGCTCGCGGTGACGACCGTGCCGCGCGGCAGCGTCCAGCGGCCCAGGCGCATCGCCTCGGCGCGGACCTGCCGGGAGGTCAGCTCGATCACCGGCCGTACCCGCTGGACCTCCATCAGCGCCGCGTCGAGGGTGGCGTCGTCCGCGCCGGCGAGGCGCTCGAGCACGGCGGGGTGGCGGCGCAGCCGCTCGACGGCCCAGGCCAGCGTGGTGGCGGTGGTCTCGTGCCCGGCGGTGAGCAGCGTGAGCAGCTGGTCGGCGATCTGGTCGCGGCGCATCGCCGAGCCGTCGTCGTAGCGGGACTGCACGAGCATGGCGAGCACGTCGTCGCGCTCGGCCAGCCGCGGGTCGGCCTGCGCGCGGTCGATGAGCAGGTCGACGATCTCGTCGTAGCGCCGCCGGTAGCGGTCGAAGCGGGCGCCCGGGCCGTGGCCGCCGAGCTCGACCCGGGCCACGGGGAGCACGGCGAGCACCGACCCCAGGCGTACGGCCTTGGGCAGCAGCGCGCGGAGCTCGTCGAGCTCCGCGCCCTCGGCCCCGAACACCGCGCGCAGAATCACGTTCAGCGTGATGCGCATCGTCGACGGCATGACCGGGAACGGCCTGCCCTCCGGCCACGAGTCCGTCTCGCGGCGCGTCTCGCTCTCGATCAGGGACTCGTACGCCCGCAGGCGGCGCCCGTGGAACGGCGGGGTCAGCAGCCTGCGCTGGCGGCGGTGCTCGTCCCCGGTGATCGCGAAGAACGAGCCGGGCCCGAGCACCGAGCCCAGGTTGGCGTCGGGGGTGTCGGCCACGTCGGGCGCGGCCTGGAACAGCTCGCGCACCTCGCCCGGGTCGGCGAGCATCACCATCCGGCCGAGGTTGAGCGACTGCACGGTGAACGCCGACCCGTACTGCCGGCGCAGCCGCCGCATCGTGCCCTGCCGGGACACCGCGAAGCTGAGGGCCTGCACCAGGCGGGGACTGCGCGGTCCGTCGGGAAGCAGCGTCATTACCTCACGGTAACCTCGCGACCCCCATCAAGCGAAGCTCGTCGTTGCCAAGGCGGCCGCCACCAGCAGTCCGAGGCCGTTGGTGGCCCAGTGCAGGGCCGCGGCCGCCAGCAGGCTCCCGCTGCGGCGGCGCAGCTCGCACAGCAGCAGACCGGCCACGGCGGTGAAGGCGACCGCGCCCGCCACGGCCAGCACACGCCCGGCGGCGCCCGACCCGAAGGCGGCCCCGACGGCCTGGTTGGCGCTGTTGAGGCGCAGCGACGGCAGGATGTGCCAGAGACCGAACAGCACCGACGAGGTGATGCTGGCCCAGACCGCGCCGCGGTGCCGGTTGACCAGGCCCAGCAGCACGCCGCGGAACGCGATCTCCTCGAGCAGCACGGTGCCCAGCGGCACGACGATGAACGCGGTCAGCAGCGCGGCGCCGGGATGCAGGTGGTAGCGGACGTCGTGGAAGGCGGGGCGGGTCAACGGCAGCGCCACGCCGATCGCGTAGACGACGGCCACGGCGAGGATGGCGCCGACCGCGTATTTCAGCCCGGGTATCAGCGTGCGGCGGGAGAGCCCGAGGTCGTGCCAGGTCAGGCCGGCGCGGCGGGCGATCAGCACCAGCAGCAGCGCGATGGTCGGGCCGACGATCAGGCCGGTGTGGTGCGGGCCGAACTTGTCGGCGACGTTGACCGCGGCGAGGATCAGGACGACGGCGCCGAGGAGGAGGATCAACCTGCGCCGGGAGGGAGGAGACTGCGGGAGAACTGAAGGCATGACCGTACGAAGGGTACCCGCCGGGCGAGTCTCAAACCTCGGCGTGGAACTCCTCGAGGCCGAGCACCCGCAGCAGCTCCAGACGCTCGCGGGCCTCGTCGTCGGCCGGCGTCAGCACCAGCAGCAGCTGCCGCTGGTCGGGCGTCATCAGGGTCTCGCAGTCCATCAGCAGGCGGCCCACCCGCGGGTTCACCACGACCTTGCGGTCGAAGCGGCGCACCGCGACCTCGTGCTCGGCCCACAGCCCCCGGAACTCCTCGCTCGCCTCGAGCAGCGCGGCGACCAGCCGGGCGACCGCCGGGTCGCCGTGGCGGCGGCCGGCCACCGCGCGCAGGTCGGCCACGATCACCCGGGCGTGCCGCTGTTCGTCCTCGGCGGGATAGACCATCCGGCTCTCCGGCTCGGTGAACCAGCGGTACGCGTGGTAGCGGCGCAGCCCCTGGAACCCGCTCAGGTCGCCGGTCAGCAGCAGCGAGCCGCGGTTCTGCGCCAGCGTCTCGCCGAGGTCGGACATGACCAGCGCCGGCGTGTCGCCGAGCAGGTCGAGCATGCGCAGCAGGCCCGCGCGGGCGTGCCGGGCCGTGCCGTCGGCCGGCGGCGGCTGGTGGCCGGCCAGGTGGAACAGGTGGTCGCGCTCGTCGTCGGACAGCCGCAGGGCCCGGGCCAGCGCGCCCAGCAGCTGGGTGGAGGGCTGGCTGCTGCGGCCCTGCTCGAGCCGGACGACGTAGTCGACCGACATGCCCGCGATCATCGCCACCTCCTCGCGGCGCAGCCCCGCGGTGCGGCGGCGGGGACCCTCGGCGAGCCCCACCTCGGCCGGGCGGATCGCCTCGCGGCGGCGGCGCAGGAAGTCGGCGAGTTCGTCACGCTGCATGCCCTCCATGCTCCCCCGCCGGCGGCCCCGCCAGCCAGGGAGCCGCGCTCCCACGATGAGCGCTCCGCTGCCGGGTGTGCCGCCGGAGGCGCAGGGTAGGTGGCAGGACCTCGACGAAGGAGCAAGCGATGCAGACAGTCACCCTCGGCGCCACCGGCCCCGCCGTCAGCAGGCTGGGCCTGGGTGCGATGGGCATGTCGAACGGCGTCTACGGCAACCCCGACCGGCGGGAGAGCATCGCCACCGTGCACGCCGCACTGGAGGCGGGCGTCACGCTGATCGACACCGGCGACTTCTACGGCATGGGCCACAACGAGCTGCTGCTGGCCGAGGCGCTGCGCGGCCGGCCCCGGGACAGCTACGTGCTGAGCGTGAAGTTCGGCGCGCTGCGCGGCCCGGACAACTCGTGGGGCGGCAACGACGGGCGTCCCGAGGCGGTCAGGAACTTCCTGGCGTACTCGCTGAACCGGCTCGGCACCGACCACATCGACATCTACCGCCCCGCCCGGCTCGACCCGGCGGTGCCGATCGAGGACACCGTGGGCGCGATCAAGGAGATGATCGACGCCGGCTTCGTGCGCCACGTCGGGCTCTCGGAGGTCGACGCCGCCACGATCCGGCGGGCGCACGCCGTGCACCCGATCACCGACCTGCAGATCGAGTACTCGCTGATCTCCCGTGGCGTCGAGGCGGAGATCCTGCCCACGCTGCGCGAGCTGGGCATCGGCCTCACCGCGTACGGGGTGCTCGCCCGCGGCCTGATCTCGGGCCACTGGAACGCCGGCCGGGACACCGCGCCGGGCGACTTCCGCGGCATGACCCCGCGCTTCTCCGGCGAGAACCTCGACCACAACCTGGGGCTGGTCGAGGCGCTGCGCCGGGTCGCGGACGCGAAGGGCTGCTCGGTGGCCCAGCTGGTGATCGCCTGGGTGGCCGCGCAGGGCGACGACATCGTGCCGCTGGTCGGCGCCCGTACCCGGGAGCGCCTGGCCGAGGCCCTGCCCGCGCTCGACCTCACCCTGTCGCCCGACGACCTGGCCGAGATCGAGAAGGCGGTGCCGCTCGGCGCGGCCCGCGGCGACCGCTACCCGAGCGCGATGATGCAGCACCTGGGCACGGGCAACTAGCCCCGGCGCCGGTCGGCCGCCGCGTAGGAGACGGCGGCGGTCAGGGCCGAGACGGCCAGGACCGA
The DNA here is from genome assembly GCF_051386375.1 of Actinoplanes sp. URMC 104. NCBI lineage: Bacteria > Bacillati > Actinomycetota > Actinomycetes > Micromonosporales > Micromonosporaceae > Actinoplanes > Actinoplanes sp. URMC 104. Next base: position 1,885,891 of record NZ_JBPQTO010000011.1, read on the forward strand.
GGGCCAGCTGCCGATGCGCTTGGCCAGCGGGTGGGAGAGGGCGAAGGCGCCGACGTACGTCGTCACGAGCGCGGCGGTGACCGCCGGGCTCGTGACCCGGGCCCACTCGCGGCCGGCCAGCACGCCGCCCGCCGCCAGGACGGCGCCGCCCAGCGGGCGGATGCCGGTGCGGCGGGCGACCTGCCAGCCGCCGATGAGGGAACCTGCCGTGATCGCCGCAGTGGGAACGCGCATCACCCCAGCCTAGCCACGGCCCGGCCGCACCTCGTTCGCAACCCGGCTCCCCGTCAACCCGGGGCCGCCGCGTCCCATTCTCGCTGTCGACGGGTGAGGTCCACCCGCCGCGACGACGGACGGGAGGCCCGGGTGACGCTGCCGCGTGTGCCTCGCGCTGTGCCGGTCATCCTGGCGGTGCTGCTCGCCGCGCTGTCCGGCTACGCCGTGGTGGCCAACTGGCAGCAGGCGCTGCGGGTGCGCGACCTGGCGGCCACGGCCACCAACACGGACGCGTACCGCACGGCGACGTACGAGGTGACCGCCGAGCTGGTGATGCTGCAGGCCGCGATGCTGGAGCCCGGCGGCGAGGAACGCGACCGGCTGCTGGACGCGAACCGTCGCGCGGACGAGGCGATGGCGCACATGGCCGCCCTCGACGTGGAGCACGGGGGCGACGCCGCCGGGCTGGCCGCGCGGCACCGTGCGCTGCGTACGGTGATCGCCGGTTTCGTGGCGCAGCTCGACCGCGGCGACCTGCCGGGCGCGACGGTGGTCGTCGAGGACGTGCTCGAGCCGGAGTTCGCGGCGCTGACGAAGCTGCTGGTCGCCGAGCGGGACCACCACCTCGCCGACTACCGGCGCGAGCAGGCCCGGGCGGTCGAGGACTCCCGGACGTCGGTGGGCACCGTCCTGATCGTCTTCCTGCTCGGCCTGGTCGTGCTCACGGGCTTCGGCGTGTCCCGCCGTGCCCACCGGCGCCAGGTCGAGGCGCTGGCCGACACCGACCCGCTGACCGGTCTGCTCAACCGCACCGCGTTCACCACCCGGGCGCAGCAGGCGCTCGCCGGCGAGCCCACCGTGCTGGTGGTCAACGTCGACGGCTTCCGCGACGTCAACGAGCAGCTCGGGCACCGCATCGGCGACCTGCTGCTGGTCGAGGCCGGCCGGCGGCTCGGCGCGCTGGTCCGCGAGGCCGACGCGGTGGCGCGCATCGGCGGCGACGAGTTCGCCGTGCTGCTGCGCGACGACGATCCGCGGCTCGGCGAGACCGTCGGGGCCCGGCTGCTCGAGGCGTTCGACCAGTCGTTCGTGCTCGACGAGGTGACCGTCGACCTGGAGGTCAGCATCGGCGCTGCCACGGCCGGCGCCGGCGAGGACGTCGTCACCCTGCTGCGGCACGCCGACGCCGCGATGCACGAGGCCAAGCAGCAGCGCACCGGCTTCTCCCGCTTCCGCTGCGAGAACCGGCAGGACGCCGCCGCGCGGCTGTCGCTGCTCGGCGACCTGCGCCGGGCCCTGGACGACCCGGAGCAGCTCACGCTGCACTACCAGCCCAAGGTCGCCGTCGCGACCGGCGAGCTGGTCGGCGTCGAGGCGCTCGCGCGCTGGCACCACCCGGCGCGCGGGCCGATCTCGCCGGCCGACTTCATCCCGGTGCTCGAGGTCACCAACCTCATGCACCGGTTCACCGAGCAGGTGCTGTCGACGGCGCTGCGGCAGGCACGGACCTGGCTGGACGCCGGGCACCGGGTGCCGATCGCGGTGAACGTCTCGACCCGCAGCCTGCTCGACCCGGACTTCCCCGGCCGGGTGGCCGCGCTGCTCGCCGAGGCGGGCGTGCCGGGCGACCTGCTGTCGATCGAGGTGACCGAGTACGCGCTGATGAGCGACCCGGACACCGCGATCGAGGCGCTGCACCGCCTGCGCGCGGCCGGCGTGAAGGCGTCCATCGACGACTACGGCACCGGCTACTCGTCGATGACCTACCTCAAGGTGCTGCCGATCGCCGAGCTGAAGATCGACCGGTCGTTCGTGATGGACATCGCCGCGAGCTCGAGCAGCCGCGCGCTGGTCGCCTCGACCGTCGAGCTGGGCCACCGGCTCGGCCTGACCGTGGTGGCCGAGGGCGTCGAGGACGAGGCCGCCGTCGCGGCGCTGCGGGAGATCGGCTGCGACACCGCGCAGGGCTACCACTTCGCCAAGCCGCTGCCGGCCGAAGCCCTGACCGCGCGCTTGCGGGAGAGCGTGCAGCCGGCCTGACCGCGGCGGGCGTCAGCGGCGCTTGACCGCGCCGATCAGCAGCGGCCACATCATGGTGACCTCGGGACGGTCGCGGCCTGCCTGATCGATGTCGGACAAGAACGCGTCCCGCTGGTCGGCGGTGATGAGGCCCTGCTCGATCGCCAGCGGCGCGATGCTGCGGTAGGTGGCGGCGAGCATGCCGGCGGTGTCGGCCATCGTGCCGAGCCGGCCGGCCACGTCGGTGAGGTCGGGCGCGCCCAGCCCGGCCTGCGCGAACAGCGCGGGCAGCCGGGTGCCGAGCCGGTAGTCGCGGCCCGCCGCCGCGTACGCCCCCAGGAAGACCCGCCGCCACTCGGCGGTCACGGGCAGCCGCGGGAAGGCCTCGGTCGACTCCATGTCGTAGTCCTGCACCACGAGCCGGCCGCCGGGCGCCACCCACCGCCACATCCGGCGCAGCGCCGCCACCGGGTCGGGCAGGTGCAGCAGGATCAGCCGCCCGTACACCAGCTCGAAGCCGCCGGCCGGCACCGCGTCGTCGTCGGTCTCCACGTTCGCGGCCACGAACGTGCCGCCGGTGTCGGCCGCGGCCTTCTCCCCCAGCTCGGCGTCGAGATCTATTCCGGTCACCCGGCCGCCGCGCTCGGCCATCAGCTGCATGACCGCCCCGGTGCCGCAGCCCACGTCGAGGCAGCGGTCGCCCGGCGCCAACCCGGCCACGTCGAGCAGCCGCCCGGTGGCCTGCTGCCAGATCGCGGCCTGCCGGCGCAGCCGCTCGTGCTCCTGGGCGGTGCGGCCCATGACGTACCTGGTCATTGCGGTGTCCCCTCGTCTGTCGGGCATGTGCCTCCAGGCTGTTGCCGCACCCCGCGGCGGTTCATCGTGGAGCCGATACCGAGATTTGCCGCCCCCCGAGGTGCCCTGTGTTCCGGACCGAGCCGCGTGGACGCGACGCCGAGGTCGCCGCCCTGGCCGACGGCCTGGACGCGGCCGCCGCCGGCTCGGGGAGGCTGCTGGTCGTCGCGGGCGGGGCGGGAGTCGGCAAGTCGACGCTGGCGGGGGGCGCCCTGGCCGAGGCGCGCCGGCGGGGACTGACCGTGCTGCGCGCCCGCGGCAACCCGCTCGAACAGGACGTCGCCTACGGCGTCGCGCGGCAGGTCTTCGCGCCGTTGCAGGCCGCGCCGGGCTGGGACGAGCTGTGCCGCGGCCCGGCCGCTGCGGCCGCGCGCATGCTGGCCGGCTCCGATCCCGGCGGCACGGCCCACGGCCTGTTCTGTCTGACCGCAGCGGTGGCGGCGCGGCGACCGGCCGTGCTCTTCGTCGGCGACGTGCCGTGGGCCGACGTGCCGTCACAGCGCTGGCTGGCCGCGCTGGCCCGGCGCGTGGACGAGCTCCCCCTGACCCTGCTGTGCACCATCCGCTCGGGCGAGCGCCCGCACGGGCCGGCCCTGGACGAGCTGCTCGCGGGCACCGTGCTGCAGCTCGGGCCGTTCGACGCCGGGACGACCGCCGGCCTGGTGCGGGAGCGGTTCCCGCGGGCCTCGGACTCGTTCGCGGCGGCCTGTCACGAGGCGAGCGCCGGCATCCCGGCCCTCCTGCGGATGCTGCTCGACCACACCGACGGGTGCCCGGTGACCGCCGCGGCCGGCGCGGTCGCGACGGCCGGCGCGGTCTCCACCGCCGGCGCGGCCGGCGCGGTCTGCACGGCCGGCGCGGTCTGCACGGCCGGCGCGGTCTGCACGGCCGGCGCCGGACAGATCGCCGCGGCCGGCGCCGGGGAGATCGCCGCGGCCTGCGCCGAAGAAGCGGCTCGCTGGCTCGGGCCCCGGCTACGGCGGATGCCGCCTGGGTGCGCGCCGCTCGCCACCGCGCTGGCCGTGCTGGGCCCGGCGGCACGGCTGTGCGACGCCGCGGAGCTGGCGGGGCTCCCCGGCGACCGCGCGGCGGCCTGCGCGGACGCGTTGCGCGCCGCCGAGGTGCTCGCCGCCGGCGACTGGTCGCCGTCCGGGCCGCTGATGGCGGCGGCGCTGCTGCGCGGGCTCGGGGCGGCGGAGCGCGGCGGGTGGCACGCGCGGGCGGCGGCGCTGCTCGCGGCCCGCGGCGACGACCCCGAGCGGGCGGCGGCGCACCTGCTGCGGACCGAACCCGCCGGCCGGGCCGACGCGGTGGCCCTGCTGCGCGGCGCGGCCGCCCGGGCCGCCGGGCGGGGCGCGCCCGAGCCAGCGGCCGGCTATCTGCGCCGCGCCCTCGCCGAGCCGCCCCCGGCCGCCGACGATGTCGCGATCCGGCTCGACCTGGCCCTGGCCCTCGCGGCCGTGCGGCAAGAGGGCACGGCCGCGCTGGCCCACGAGGCGGTCGCCCGCATCACCGACCCGGCGGCCCGCGCCGAGGCCGCGCTGCAGTGCGGGCGCGCGCTGGCCATCACGCCGTACCCGCTCGCGGCGATCGCGGTGTGCCGCCTGGCGTGGGACGACCCGGTCCGCAGCGGTCCCCCGCCCGCCGGAATTCCGGCCGCGACGCTCGACCGGCTCGAGGCCGAGATCGCGGGCGTGGCGGGCATCGACAGCCGCACCATCGCGCTCGCCCGCGAACTGGTCGACCGGTGCCGGGCGCACCCGCCGGCGCTGCCGCTGTGGCGGGTGATCGAGGCGATCAACGCCACGTTCGACGCCCGGCCGGCCCCCGGCACGCTGGCCGGTCTGCGACCGCTGCTCGACACCGGGGTGCTCGCGGCCGAGACCGGCTCGGTGCTGCCGACGGTGGCCGGGCTGGCGTTCATCGCCAACGGCGAGCCGGCGACGACCCGGGCGATGTGCGAGGCGCTGATCCGCGACGCCGAGCCGCACGGGTGGCTGAGCGCCGTGGCGCACGGCCGGTTCCTGCGGTCGCTGGCCGTGCTGCCCGCGGGGCTCGTGGACGAGGCCCTGGCCGACGCGCGGGCCGCGCTGGAGTTCAAGCTAGACAGCAACACGCCGCCGGAGGGGTTGCTGTATGCGCTGTGCCCGCTGCTCGACGGGCTGGTCGAGGCCGACCGGGTGGCGGAGGCGGACCAGGTGTTGCGGGCGTCGTTCCCGGGCGAGCCACCGCCGTACGCGTTGAGCAGTCCGCTCTTCCTGCAGAGCCGGGGGCGGCTGCGGTGGGCGCAGGAGCGGCCGGGCGACGCGATCGCCGACCTGCGCGCCGCGGCGGACCGGTTGACCGAGCTGGGCGTACGGCACCCGGCCTTCGCGACGTGGCGGGCCGACCTGGTGGCGCCGCTGCTCGCGACCGGCGGGCCGGGAGCCGCGGACCTCGCCCGCGAGCAGCTCGCGCTCGCGGAGGCGGCCCAGGCGCCGGGCCCGCTCAGCACCGCGCTGCGCGTGATGGCGCTCGTGGCGCCGCGCGCCGAGCGGCTGTCGCTCGTGGAACGGGCGGTGCAGGTGTGCGCCGGCACCGAGGAGCGGCTGGCCGAGGCGTACGCGAAGGTCGCTCTGGGAAGCGCGCTGCGCCGGGCCGGGCTCCGGGAGGCCGCGCGCGAGCCCCTGCGTACGGCATGGGAAGTGGCCGTCGCCGGAGGCGCGCACCGGCTCGCGGGACGGGCCCGGGCCGAGCTGCACGCCGCCGGGGCGCGACCCCGGCGGTCGGCGACGCACGGACCCGCCTCGCTCACCGAGGCCGAGCAGCAGGTGGCGACCATGGCCGCGGGCGGGCTCACGAACCGGCAGATCGCCCAGCGGCTGGTGCTCAGCCGGCGCACGGTCGAGACGCACCTGGCGCACGCCTACTGCAAGCTGGGCATCGCCTCGCGCCGCGAGCTGGCCGCGGCGCTGGAACCCGATCAGCTCAACGGCGTCAGCAACGCCTCGTCGGCCAGGAACAGCGGGATGGCACGGGCGGCCTGGGGCACCGCGTAGTGGAAGCCCATGCCCTGCCGGTAGCCGAGGTCGTGCAGCTTGACCACGTCGACGGGCGCCGCGGGCGGGGGCAGGGCCGTCGCCGAAGTCGTCACCGCGTACGGCCCGGTGGGCTGGTCGATGTCCGAACCGTCACCCGGTTTCCATCGGCATCCGCGGTGCCGGGCTGAGCGCCCCCGGCCGGCTGTCAGCCGCGCAGGTGCTGCTCGAAAACCGCGCGCTGCTCGCGGACGTAGGCCGCGTCGCCGAGGTAGAGGCGGTCGTGCCCCGCGGCGATGTGCCCGGCGAACGCCGCGTTGCCGCCGGCGGCCGCCGCGTGCATGAAGGCGACCAGCGCGTCGAGCCGTTCCGCCACGGTGTCGATCAGCTTCGCGCGGCCCGCGTCGTCGAGGCCGTACCGGTCGCAGAAGACCCGCAGCCGGGCCGCCTGCTTCCCCGGGTCCGCCTCGCCCTCCGTGGTCAGCGGCACCCACCGGTACGCCGCGTACGCCACGTCCCACAGCCGGGGGCCGGGGTGCGCGAAGTCGAAGTCGATCATCCCGGCCGTACGGTTGCCGTCGAGCACGCAGTTGTGGGGCGCGAAGTCGCCGTGACAGACCACCTCGACCGGCTCCCGCGCGGGCACCTGCCACCCGTCGCGCGGCGCGACCGCCGCGTAGTCCACGGTCGCCTCGTGATAGTCGCGCAGCAGCACGGCCGCGCTCTCCAGCGCCTCGGCCGAGGCGGCGGCCGGCGAGGCGGGATAGTTCGACACCTCGCCCGGCAGGAAGTCCAGGATCTCGAAGCCGTCCGGCGTCACCTCGTGCAGCCGCGGCGCGCTGCGGAACCCGACCGCCTCGAGATGCCGGAGCAGATCGTGCACCCGCGGCGACCACGGACCGGTCGGGCGGCGCACCGTGGCGCCGATCCGCACGACCTCGTTGATCCCGCCGCCGGTCAGCGTCTCCCGATCATCCACTCGCGACCCCCGTACCCCTGCGCCCGTCGAGGCGGCGAGTCTAGCGCCGGATCCCGGCCGGCTCGGGCGCGGCCGCGGACCGGCGCGCCAGCAGCGCGTCCACCGACCACGGGCCGGCGCCGAGCACGGCGATCGCGAGGAACGACCAGGCGTACAGCGCCGGGGAGACGCCGCCGTTCTGGATCGGCAGCAGGCCTTGCGGCTGGTGGACGACGAAATAGGCGTACGCCATGGAGCCCGAGGCCAGCACCGCCGCGGGACGGGTGAGGACGCCGGCCAGGACGAGAAGGCCGCACACCAGCTGGATCAGGCCGGCCCACCAGCCCGGCCACTGGCCGGCCGGCAGCGGGTCGCCGGTGCCGTCCGCGCCGCCGAACAGGCCCAGCACCGTGCGCGCGCCGTGCAGCGTGAACAGGAAGCCGACCACGAAGCGGAACAGCGACCAGAACGGGCCGGAAAACCGGTACGTGTCCATGCGTTCTCCCTTGGCGTGGGAATGGTTGAAGCTTGGTCTTTTCGGAGGGTACGCGCGGGCCGTCCGGTTGGAGCGGATTCTGAGGGATGTTGCTGTTATGTCGGAGAGAAGACAGCCGTTGGAGGCGGCGTGTCGGGGTTGCCGGCCCGAGGTGTCTCGTTCGCCGCGTCCGGGCGTCGGCGGAGGACTCGCCGGTCGGCGTCGGGGAGCCCGGCATCGGGCGGGGCTGCGTTGAGCGGAGCGGCGTCGGGCGGGACCGGCGTCAGGCTGGACCGGCTCGGGCGCGACCGGCGTCAGGCGGGACCGGCGTCGGACGATTGCCCGAAGGGTGCCAGGTGGGACTGCCGTGTCGTGCACGGCGAGGCGACGCGGGGGGCATGGACTGCCGGGCGTGTCCGGGTCCTCCACTCAGCCCACCCCGCCCTGCCAGGGGGCGGGCCCGAAGCCTACGCCGTCCGCGGAGCTGTCGAGCGTTATCCACAGGCAGCAGCGGCGGTCCGCGTTGTGGACAGCCGAGTCGGCTTGTGGACGGGCGTAGGGATCAAGACGCGACGAATTGCCAGGGCGGGGCGGCGCCCGGCGGCGGCAGGTGGGCGGCAGGCACCCGGACGGGCGGTGACGGGCGCGCAGGCGACTGACGGCGGCTGCGCGAGCGGGCCGAAGCGGCGGACGCGCAGATGGGCCGAGGCGGCGGGCCGGCAGAGGCGGCACGCGGGCCGCGGGCCGCGGGCAGGCGACGCGGCAGGCAGGAGGGACGGCAGGCGAGGGACGGGCGAGCGGCCCCAGGCCGAAGGAACCGTCGCGCGTGGCTATCGGCCGGGCGGCGGCGGGATCGAGGGGAATTGAGGGTCGGGCCGGTAGGCTGCGGCGGCCTTTCGCTCACATCGGCGGCGCTTCTGCCGATAGGCGGAACCATGGACGGCCGCGGAACGGAGCCTGCATGAGCGACCCATCCCGCAGGATCGATCCCGCCCTGGCCGGGTTCGCCGCGTTCAGCGTGGCGATCCTCGGGTGGTTCCTGGCCGGCCCCGGCGGCGCGACGACCTCGTGGGCCGTGCAGACGTGCCTGGACGTGACGATCGTGGTGTCGGCGTGGCGGCTGGCCCGGGCGACCGCCGGTAACAGGCACGCCCGGCGGTTCTGGCGTGCGGTCGCGTACGGGACCCTGCTGTGTGCGGCCGGGGACGCGTACCAGACGTCTCTGGCGGTGCTGCACCTCTCGGGGCACCAGCCCAGCCCGGTGCAGACCGGCTTCGTCGTGCTCGGCATGCTCGCCGTGGTGGTGACGATGCTGTTCCACCCGCTCGGCGGCACGGGACGGCAGCGCCTGCGGTTGTGGCTGGATGCGGCCACGGTGCTGACGGCCGTCATCGTCTTCCTCTGGTACTTCGTGATCGCCGGCGTGGTGACCGACGCCGACCACACCGAGCTGGCCGGCGCGGTGATGACGTCGGCGGTCATGTTGCTGATCACCGTGGGGCTGCTCAAGCTGATGCTCAGCGGCACCGCGCCGTTCGCCCGCGGCCCGGGCCTGCTGGCCAGCGCGGGAGTCGCGGGCACGGCGATCGCGGCGTCCACGGTGACGCTGCTGACCGGCAGCGACGACCCGGGCGTCATCTACGTGTCCCAGCTGGTGCCGTGCCTGCTGATGCCGGTGGGCATGCGCTGGCAGGAGCTGCGGATGCGCCGCGCCGGCACCGGCGCGGGCGCGACCCGGCGGCGCCGGTCCAGCCGGCTGCCGTACCTGGGCGTGGGAGCGGTGCAGCTGCTGCTGGTGGCGGCGCTGCTGGCCCACGGCGGCGACCTGCAGGTGTGGGGTGTCGCGATCGGCGCGGTGGCGATCACCGCGCTGGTGCTGAGCCGGCAGGTCGCCGCGTTCACCGACAACGAGCGGCTGCTGGCCGAACTCGACCGCGCCCACGACCAGCTGCGTCACCAGGCCACCCACGACGCGCTCACCGGGCTGGCCAACCGCAGCCTGCTCGAGCAGCGCCTCGACGAGGGCGCGCCGGACGAGCAGGTGAGCATTCTGATCATCGACCTGGACGGGTTCAAGCCGGTCAACGACGAGCACGGTCACCACGCGGGCGACCGGGTGCTGGTCGCCGTGGCCGAGCGCCTCACCGCCGCCAGCTCGCCGGCCGGGCTGGCGGTGCGGCTGGGCGGCGACGAGTTCGCCGTGCTGCTGCCCGGCACGGGCGCCGCCGAGGCGCAGGACCGCGCGGAGCACATCATGCGGGCGGTGGCCGAGCCGATCCGTCTGCCGGACGCGCGGGAGGTCTCCGTGGGCGCCAGCGTCGGCGTGGCCACCGGCTCGCCCCGCCAGGCCGCCCAGCTGCTGCGCGACGCGGACGCCGCGATGTACCGCACCAAGGCCGCCCGCCGATCGGAGCCGGCCCCCGCACGGTGACGCGGTGGCGCAAACCAGCCGTTCGGGTGGCCGACGGGGCGACGCGGTCCCGGTACGTTCCGCATGGCATCCGCGTCACCTGCAGAAAGAGCACCGTGTTCCTCTCCGTTCTCGGCCCGCTGCGGGCCACCGTCGGTGGCGCCGTGGCCGACCTGGGCGGGCCCCGGCAGCGCGCCGTCCTTGCCCGCCTCGCCGTCGCCGGCGGTGACGTCGTCTCGGCCGACCGGCTCGTCGACGACCTGTGGGGCGACGCGGACGTGCCCGCCAAGGCGCTCGCCACGCTCCAGGTGCACGTCTCCCACCTGCGCCGCGCGCTCGAGCCCGGCCGCGCGCCGCGCACCCCGGCCACGGTGCTGGTCAGCGCCCCGCCCGGATACGCGCTGCGGCTCCCCGCCGAGGCGGTCGACGCCTGGCTGTTCGACGACCTGATGCGGCGGGCGGCCGGCGCCGCGCCCGCCGAGCAGCTGCGGCTGCTGACCGAGGCGCTGGACTGCTGGCAGGGCGACGCGTACGCCGAGGTGGCCGACGAGCCGTGGGCCGTGCCCGAGGTGGCCCGGCTGACCGAGCTGCGCCTGCTGGCGGTGGAGTCACGCGCCGAGGCGCAGCTCGCGCTGGGCCGGGCCGCCGTCGTGGTGGCCGAGCTGGAACGCCACCTGCACGACAACCCGGGCCGGGAGGCGGCCGTACGCCTGCTGGCCCTGGCCCTCTACCGCTGCGGGCGTCAGGGCGACGCGCTGGCCGTGCTGCGCCGCACCCGCGACCACCTGGCCGACGAGCTCGGGGTGGACCCCGGCCCGGTGCTGCGGGCGCTGGAGAGCGACATCCTCGCGCAGGCGCCCGCGCTCGACCAGCCGGCCCTGGTGGCGCAGCCGCAGCCGCCCGCCCCGGCGCGCAAGGCGGCCCGGGGCCGCGACGCGGAGATCGCGACGATCCTGGCCGGCGCCGCCGAGGCCGAGCGCGAGGGCGCCCGCGTCGTGCTGATCGGCGGCGAGGCGGGGGCCGGCAAGACCACGCTCGCGGAGGCCGCGCTGGCCGCCCTGGTCGAGGCGGGCTGGCAGGGCCGGCGCGGGCGCTGCCCGGAGGTGGACGGCGCCCCGCCCGGCTGGGCGTGGTCGGAGGCGCTGGGCGCGGGGGCGCTGCCCGGCGAGGCGCCCAACCCGTTCGAGCTGGGCCGCACCATCGCCGCGGCGCTCGACACCGGCCGTACGGTGGTGCTCCTCGACGACGTGCACCGCGCCGACGACCTGACCCTGCAGCTGCTGCGCCAGGTGGTGGCGCAGCAGAGCGGGCGCCCGCTGCTGGTGCTGGTCACCTATCGCAGCACCGACCGCGGCGACGAGCTGGAGGCGACGGTCGGCGCGCTGCTCGGCTCGACCGCGGCGCACCTGACGCTGCGCGGCCTGGACGCGGCCGCGGCGGCCGAGCTGGCCCGCGAGCACGGGCTGGCCGAGGCCGGCCCCGGGCTGCTCGCGATGGTCGCCGAGCGCACCGGCGGCAACCCGCTGTTCGTCCGCGAGCTGGCCCGCCTGATCGCCGCGGAGGGCCCGCGCGCCGCGGGCTCGGCCGTGCCCGCGGGCGTCCGCGAGGTGCTGCGCCGCCGCGTCGCCCGGCTGCCCGACACGGTGGCGACCACGCTGCGGCAGGTGGCCGTGCTGGGCCGCGAGGCCGACCTCGACGTGCTCGCCGACGTGGCCGGGCGCGACCCCGACGACCTGCTCGACACGCTGGAGGCGGCGGTGCTGGCCGGGCTGCTCGACGAGCCGGCGCCGGGGCGGGTGCGGTTCACCCACGCGCTGGTGCGCGACACGCTGTACGAGGACACCCCGCTGCTGCGCCGGGCGCGCCTGCACACCCGCGCGCTGCACGTGCTCGACGGGCACGCGGACGCGGCGACGCTGGCGCGGCACGCGGCCGCCGCGGCGGGACCGGCGACGGCGCAGCAGGCGATCCCGTACACGGTGGCGGCGGCCCGCGCGGCGGAGCGGGCCGGCTCGTGGCGGGAGGCGGCCGCCGAGTGGCGGGAGGCGTTGCGGCTGCGGCAGCTCGCCGGGACCCGGGCGACCGGCTCCGCTGTGGACCTGCTGGCGCCGGCCGTCACCGCGCACGCCCGGGCCGGCGACATCGTGCGGGCGCGGGAGATCTATCTGGGCGCGCTCGCCGGGCACGACGACACCGCGCTGCTCGTCGCGTGGGACGCGCCGCTGATCTGGACGACCCGCGACGGGCGGCAGCCGTCCGAGCGGGCGCTGGCCGCGCTGCGCGGCCGGCTCGCGGGCGAGCTTCCCGGCGATGTCCGCGTGCGGCTGCTGCTCGCGCTGTTCCGCGAGCTGGAGGGCTACGACGAGGCCGCCGCGCAGCAGGTCAGCGCCGAGGCGCTCGCGCTGGCCCGCGGCTGCGGCGACGCGCGCCTGCGCTGCGCGGCGCTCAACGTGCGGGCGTACGCGGCCCTGGGCCCCGACCTGCGCGCGGAACGCCGGGCCGTCGCCGAGGAGTACCTGGCCGTGGCCGCCGCGGCCGGGGAGATCGACCACGAGGCCGTCGCGCACTGGCTGCTGTTCCTCGACTCGGCCGCGCACACCGACCTGGCCGGGGCGCGCGCCGAGATGGAGCTGGCCGTGGCCCGCTCGACCACCGGGCAGCTCAGCGGGCTGCTCGCCGTCGTCGGCATCTTCACGGCGCTGCTCGAGCTGCTGGCCGGCCGCGTCGACGAGGCGCTGAGCCGCTACGAGGAGGTGAGCCGCCGGCTGGCCGAGCACGGCGCGCTCAACGGCGCCGCCATGGCCACCGTCGGCCGGGTCGGCGCGGCGATGGCGCGGGGCGGCTGGGCGCCGCTGCTCGAGGAGCTGCGGGCGGTCGAGGCCGCGTACCCCGGCCGGGTCACCGACCCGCTCGTGCTGGCGCTGCTGGAGGCGGGCGAGACCGGCGAGGCGCGCCGGGTGTGGGCGAACCGGCTGCCGATCGACCGCAACTACTACTGGCTGGGCTTCACCGCGCTGCGGGCGCACGCGGCCGCCCGGCTCGGCGACCGGCAGGCCTGTGCGCAGCTGTACGACGAGCTGCTGCCGTACGCCGGCCGGGTCGCCGGGCTCGACTCGGGCACCCTCTACGCCGGCCCGGTCGACGCGGCGCTGCACGCGTTGTCGGGCGATCCCGCGTACGCCGATTCGGCCGCGGCGCTCATCGCCCGGCTCCGAACACCAGCGCCTCCCGCCGCTTGAACGGCAGCGGCATCAGCTTGATCATCAGCGCGACCGGGATCCCGCCCTCCCGGCGCGCCTCGGCCAGCTCGCCGGGCGTGCTCACCGCGAGGATCCGCGGCACCTCGAAGCTCATCTTCGCGCCCCGCCTGCGGATTGCCGCCTCGACGCGGTTCCACTCGTCGTCGGAGACGTAGCGCTTGATCAGCGGCACGATCGTGCGCTCCTCGTCGGCGATGTGCTCGTGCAACGTGTCGCGCAGGTCGGCCAGGTCGGCGGCAAGCTCGGCCGGCACGGTGCGGTTCGTCGCGACGGCCGCCGCGCCGGAGCGGATCCGCGCCAGCTTCGGGTCGAGCACGGCGTGGTCGTCGGTGAGCTCGGTGAGGTCGACGTGCGCGCCGGCCGACCGCTCGAGCACCGGCCACAGCACGTCGTCCTCGGCGCTGTGGTGGTGGTGGATGCTGTCGCAGAAGTCGGTGAGGTAGCCGGCGATCGCGGTGGCCCGCTTGCGGTCCAGCCGCTCGCCGCTGCGGGCGAGCCCCGCGGCGAGGCCGGCACAGCGGTCGAGGTCGCGCAGCATGGCGCGGTGGGCGAGGAGAAGGCCGTTCGGCTCGTTGTTCATGGCACCACCGTGCCGGGGGCCGCCTGTGGCTGACCTAAGACCGGCTTAACGCGGGTCCGCGTACAGGGCGGCGAGCTCGGCGCCGATGCGGGCGAGCTCCGCGCGTACGGCCGGGGGCTCCTCCACCTCCACCGTCGCGCCCCAGCCGGAGAGCGTGCGGGCGAGGTCGCGGGGTTCCGGCGCGCCCACCCGGACCCGGACGCGGCCGTCGGCCAGCGTCTCGCCGGGGTGGCAGTGCCGTCCGAAGTGGTCGCGCAGCACCCACACGAACCGCTCGGGGATCAGCACGGTGGCCCAGGTGCGCGACCGCCGCTCCTCCATCGCCGCGACCACCTCGTCCCACGCGGTGTCCAGGTCGAAGTCGCCGGGCCGCGCGAACGTCTCGGCCGTCACCTCGAGCTCGCCCAGGCGGTCGAGCCGGAACGTGCGCCGGCCGCGGTCCGTGCCGGCCACGAGGTACCAGACGCCGTCCTTGCCGACCACGCCCCACGGGTCGGCCTGCCGCCGCTCGCCCTTGTAGGCGAACCGGATCCGCTGCTGCCGGACCACCGCCTCCTGCAGCAGGCGCACCTCGGCGGGCCGGTCGCGGCCGTGCCCGCCCCACCGGGCCGGGTCGATGAGCGTGGCGCCCGCGGCGGCCTGCGCCTCGGTGCGGTACGGCGCGGGCAGCGCCCGCAACAGCTTGCGCAGCGCCGCCTTCACCTCGCCGGAGGACTCCGCGGCCGGCCCGGCGAGCAGGAACAGCGCCCGCGCCTCGGCCGCGGACAGCCCGCTCAGGTCGGTGCGGGCGCCGCCGACGAGCTGCCAGCCGCCGTGCCGGCCGGGCTGCGGATAGACCGGGATCCCGGCGGCGGACAGCGCCTCCAGGTCGCGCCGGGCCGTGGCCACCGAGACCTCGAGCTCGGTCGCCAGCTCGGCGGCGGTGACGCGGCCCCGGGCCTGCATCAGCAGGAGCGTGGCGACAAGACGGTCGGCTCGCATGGACCCGAGTCTGCCCGGAAAAGTGCGCAGGAGGTGAGCACTTTTGCTCGCAGGATGGGGGCATGACTGCTTCCACCGCCCTGCGCGGCCTCACGAACGTCACGTTCTTCGCCGACGACCTCGACCGGGCGCGCGCCTGGTACACCGAGGTGTTCGGGCTCGAGCCGTACTTCGTGCGCGACGGCGCGTACCTGGAATGGCGCGTCGGCGACTACCAGCACGAGTTCGGCGTGCTCAACTCCGCGTACGCGCCGCACCCCGCCACCGGCGGGCCGTCGGGCGCGATCGTCTACTGGGCCGTCGACGACCTCGAGGGGGCGTACGCCCGCCTGCTCTCGCTCGGCGCGACGCCGCACGACAAGCCCACCGAGCGCGGCCCCGGCTATGTGACCGCGTCGGTGCTCGACCCGTTCGGCAACGTCCTCGGCGTCATGCTCAACCAGCACTACCGCGACGTGCTCGCCGCCGTGTAGCGGACCGGTCGATCGGGTAGGTGCCCCGCCGTGCTGAGTCTGCTGCTCACGGTCGCCGTCGGGGTCGCCGTCCTGGTCTGCACGAGCCTCGCCCGCCAGTTCCGGGTCGCGCCGCCGGCCCTGCTGCTGCTGTCGGGCGTGCTGCTCGGCTTCGTGCCCGCGCTCCGGTCGGCGCACCTGCCGCCGGAGGCGGTGCTGCTGCTGTTCCTGCCCGTGCTGCTGTACTGGGAGAGCCTCACCTCGTCGCTGCGCGAGATCCGCACGAACCTGCGGGCGATCGTGCTGCTGAGCACCGTGCTGGTCGCCGCGACCGCGGCCGCCGCGGCGGCGACGGCGCACCTGCTCGGCATGCAGTGGGGACCGGCGTGGGTGCTCGGCGCGGCGGTCGCGCCGACCGACGCCACCGCCGTCGGCGTGCTGGGGCGGGCGCTGCCCCGCCGGATCGCCACGACGCTGCGGGCCGAGAGCCTGGTCAACGACGGCACCGCGCTGGTCATCTACGCGCTGGCGGTCGGGGTCACGCTCGGCGAGGAGCACGTGGGGCTCGCCACCGTGTCCGGCAGGTTCGCGCTCGCCTACCTGGGCGGCATCGCCGTCGGGCTGGCCGCGACGTGGCTCAGCGTCCAGGTGCGCCGGCGGCTGCGGGATCCGTTCCAGCACAACGTCATCGCGCTCGCCACGCCGCTGGCCGCCTACCTGGTGGCCGAGGAGCTGGAGGCCTCGGGCGTGCTGGCCGTGGTGGTGTGCGGGCTGTGGGTCGGCCGCACGGCGCCGCGGCTGTTCCCGGCCGAGGCGCGTCAGTACGTGCAGACCGTCATGGGGTTCCTGACCACGCTCGCCAACGCCGCGCTGTTCGTGCTGGTGGGCCTCGAGGTGCAGTCGGCGGTGCGCGGGCTGAGCACGGTGGGCCTCGCGCAGGCGCTGGTCGCCGTCGTCGCGGTCTCCGCGGCCGTGATCGGGGTGCGGTTCGCGTGGCTGTTCACCAGCCCGTACGTGATCCGGCTGATCGACCGGCGGCCCCGGCAGCGCGAGCTGCGGCTGGGGGCGAGACCGCGGACGGTCATGGCCGCCGCCGGGTTCCGCGGCGCCGTCTCGCTGGCCGCCGCCCTCGCCGTGCCGGAGTCGTTGGCCGGCCGCGACGTCATCGTCTTCGTGACCGCCGGGGTCATCGCCGTGACGCTGCTGGTGCAGGCGCCGCTGCTGCCGCGGATCGTGCGCTGGGCGCGGCTCACCGGCGACGGCGCCGCCGAGCGCGAGCGGCACCTCGCCGAGGTCACCGCGCTCGAGGAGGCCCGCGACGCGCTGCCCGGGCTGGCCGGCACGGTCGGGGCGGGCGGCGCGGTGGCCGGCCGGCTGCGCGAGGAGTTCGACCGGCGCCTCGAGATGCTGCGCGCCGACGGGCCCGACGGGGGCGACGGCGCCCGCCGGCAGCAGGAACAGGACCGCGAGCTGCGGCTGGCCACGCTTGCGCACAAACGCGACACCCTGGTGCGCCTGCGCGACGAGGGCACGATCGACGACGAGGTGCTGCGCGGCATCCAGACCACGCTGGACTTCGAGGAGGTCCAGCTGCGTCACCACACCTACGGCGACGACTGAGACACGGGGCACGGCGCCGCCCGGCGCCGCACCCCGTGGGCCTCACCAGATGCGGGTGCGGGACTCGCCCGAGGCGAGCGTGGCGACCGGGCCGGCGGGGAAGGCGCCCCCGGCGGTCTTGACCTCGCCGACCAGGTCGGTGTCGAGCACGGCGGGGGTGCCGTCGCGCTCCTCGAACTCGGCGTCGGCGAACCGGACGCGTTCCAGGTCGCGACCCGAGACGGGGGCCAGCCGGGCGCCGTCGAACTCCGCGGGCAGGTCGGTCACCAGGTAGACGGCGTCGCCCTCCTCGGTCACCGTGGCGCTGCCGCCGTCGACGACCACGGGGCTCGCCTCGCCGTCGAAGGCGCGCGCGCCGGCGGCGTAGACGTTGCCGCGGGCGTACACGGCCTGCTGCACGGTGAGGTACCGCTGGTGGTCGCCGGGCGGCTGGGCGTCGATGCGCGCGAGGTAGTCGTCGAACGAGGACGGGAAGCCGTCGTACGCGCCCAGGCCCGCGAAGGCTCCCGCCTCGCCCTCGGCCTCGGAGCCGTACGCCACCGCGGGGTCGCCGCCGACGAACAGGTTGCCGACCCAGCGGTCGTCGCCGCCGCGGATGTAGGCGTAGCCGGCGACCTGGGTGCTGTGCGGGCGGTGGTACGGGGTGGCCCGGTCCATGACGGCCTCGGCGCGCACGGTGCCGAGGATGAGGTTGCTGACGTACGCCCCGCCCTGGCTCCAGATCTCCAGCGAAGCCGGCGACGCGAGCACGTTGTGCTCCACCAGGTACGGCCCGTGGCTGACCTCGATGAACAGGTCGCGGCTGTTGTTGTAGAACACGTTGCGGCTCAGCCGGGTGCCCTGCGTCTCCCAGTCCAGCCAGGTGCCCAGCGAGCAGTCGTGGATGCGGTTGTGCCGGATCTCCACGTCGATCGCGGCGTGCAGCTTGATGCCGCCGATCTCGTAGCCGTAGAACTCGCGCTTGAGCGCGATGTTGTAGATGTGGTTGTCCTCGATCGTCGAGAACACGCAGCCCAGGTGGCCGACGATGCCGTTCTGCCCGCAGTCGAAGATCGTGTTGCGGCGGATCACGTGCGAGCCGATGTGCTCCTTGTCCCACCCGATCTGCCGGGCCGAGAAGACGGACTCGAGCTGGTACTGGTAGCCGGGCTTGTCGCCGCGCTCGGTGGCGTAGTTGTGGCCGGTCGACGCCTCCTTGCCGATGGAGATCGCCGAGGTCTTCGCGTCGTGGATGACGTTGTCCTCGATGATCCAGCCCTTGGCCCAGTTCGGCCCGATCAGGCCCGGCTGGTCGGCGGTCGGCGGCGTCCACGGGGTGGCCGCCTGAGCGAGCTCGAAGCCGCGCACGGTGATGTAGTCGAGGTGCGGCACCTCGGGGTAGAACACCGACCGGCGTACGTTGATCTCGACCAGCTCGGCGTTGGGGTCGGCGCCCTGGAAGTTGGCCCAGATCGTCGTGGTGTCCTCGCCGACCTCGGCGTGCCAGACCAGCCGCGTCTGCTCGGGGTTGCGGACGCGGTCGGTGGTCCTCGTCCAGTTGTCGAGGACCTCGGTGCGCAGCGGCGGGTCGTCCAGCTCGGCGCGCGAGCCGGCCTCGTAGAAGCTCAGCCCGTTGAGGTAGACGTCGCCCAGGTGCTTGTGCGGCGCGTCCTTGGCATACACGATCCAGTCGCCGGAGACCTCTTGCGCGTACGGGTTGAAGTCGCCGAACAACGTGTTGGGCACCGACACCCGCCACACCGTGCCGCCGTCGTTCTCCCAGCCGGTGACCCGCTCGGAGCCCTTGATCACGACGTGCTCACCCTCGGCGGCCCGGTACGTGATGCGGCGCGCGTCGCTGAGCCCGCCGCGGCGGGGCTTGACCCACTCGCGGTACTCCCCCGCGTGCACGACCACGGTGTCGCCGGCCTGCGCCAGGGCGGCCGCCCGGTTGATCGTCCGGAAGGGGTCGTCCGCCGAGCCGGAGGCGGCATCCGAGCCGCTGGTGGCGACGTGGAACACGGATGTCATACGAGTGGAGCCCTTTCCCGCGCGCGGCCACCGTCCCGGCCGCGATGGCTCCACGATAGTTTCCGAAACTCCCCTGTCAATGGGTCGAAAACTTTCCGAAACTTCCGAGATCGACGACGGGGCCCCTCGGTATGCTCCGCGCCTCGATGTTAGGTTAGGCACCCCTTACTTGAGGTTTTGAGAAACAGGAGTTCGCGCATGCGCGCCAACCGTTTGCTCGCGGCGGCAGTCGCCGCGGCCACCGCACTGGCGCTCGCCGCCTGCGGGGGCGGGTCCGACGAGTCCGACGAGCCGGCGGCCGGGGACAGTTCCGCCCCCACCGCCTCGTTCCCGATCACGATCAAGCACAAGCTCGGCACCACGGTCATCGAGAAGAAGCCCGAGCGCGTCGCGACCGTGCAGTGGGAGAACCACGAGGTGCCGCTCGCGCTGGGCGTCGTGCCGGTCGGCATGGCCAAGGCGAACTTCGGCGACGACGACGGCGACGGCATGCTGCCGTGGGTCGGCGAGAAGATCAAGCAGCTCGGCGGGCAGACGCCGGTCATGTTCGACGAGACCGACGGCATCGCGTTCGAGGCGGTCGCGAACACCAGGCCCGACGTCATCCTCGCCACCTACTCGGGCCTGACCCAGCAGGACTACGACACGCTCAGCAAGATCGCGCCGGTCGTCGCGTACCCGGACGCGCCCTGGGCCACGCCGTGGCGCGACATCGTGAAGCTCTCCAGCCAGGCGTTGGGCCTCGAGACGCAGGGCAACGAGCTGATCGCGAACACCGAGAAGGCGATGAAGGAAGCGGCCGCCAAAAAGCCGCAGCTCACCGGCAAGCAGACGATGTTCATGACGCACATCGACCCGACCGACCTGAGCAAGGTCGGCTACTACACCTCGCACGACACCCGCACCGACTTCTTCAACGACCTGGGTCTCAAGGTCGCCGACGTCGTGGAGAAGGCGTCGCAGGGCACCGAGGCGTTCACGCTCAACCAGAGCGCCGAGCAGATCCAGGCCTTCGACGACGTCGACATCATCGTGCTGTACGCCGACGACGACAAGATGCTCGGCAAGCTGCAGAAGGACCCGCTGCTGTCGAAGATCCCCGCGATCAAGCGCGGCTCGGTGGTCAGCCTGGTCGGCAGCACCCCGCTCGCGACGGCCGCGAACCCGACCGTCCTGGCGATCCCGTACGTGCTCGACGACTACGTCGACCTGCTCGCCGCCGCCGCCGACAAGGTGTCATGACGCAGCTCGCCTCCCGTCCCGTGCCGGGCCCCGCCGTCGTCCGGCGGCGCCCGGCACGGGCGCGCACGCTCTGGGTCCTCGCCGGCCTGGTCGTGCTGGCGCTGCTCGCGGTGGCGTCGGTCGCGTTCGGCTCGCGGGTCGTGGGCTGGCACGACATCGTCGCGGGCGTGCAGGGCCACGACGACACCCTCGGCCAGGCGGCCGTGGTCAAACGCGTTCCCCGTACGGTCCTCGCGGTCGTCGTCGGCGCGGCGCTCGGCCTGGCGGGCGCGGTCATGCAGGGCGTCACCCGCAACCCGCTCGCCGACCCGGGCATCCTGGGCGTCAACATGGGCGCCTCGCTCGCCGTGGTCACCGGGATCGTCTCGTTCGGACTGTCGTCGGCCGCGAGCTTCGTGTGGGTGGCCATCGCGGGCGCGGCAGTCGCGGCGGTCTTCGTGTACGCCGTGGGCTCGCTCGGCCGCGGCGGCGCCACCCCGCTCAAGCTGGCCCTCGCCGGCGCCGCGATCTCGGCCGCGCTGGCGTCGCTGATCAGCGCGTTCGTGCTGCCGCGCGCGGACATCGCGACCGGCTTCCAGTCGTGGCAGATCGGCGGCGTGGGCGGCGCCTCGTGGCCGGGCGTCCGCATGGTCCTGCCGTTCCTGGCCGTGGGCTTCGCGATCTCGCTGCTGTCCGCCAAGGCGCTCAACTCGCTGGCGCTCGGCGACGACCTCGCGGCGGGCCTGGGCGAACGGGTGGCGCTGGCCCGCGGCGCCGCGGCCCTGGGCGCCGTGCTGCTGTGCGGCGCGTCCACCGCGGTCGCCGGGCCGATCGGCTTCGTCGGCCTGGTCGTCCCGCACGTGTGCCGGCTACTGCTCGGCCTCGACCACCGGTGGCTGCTGCCCAGCTCCGCCCTGTTCGGCGCGGCGCTGCTGACCGCGGCGGACGTGGCGGGCCGGATGGTGGCGCGGCCGCAGGAGATCGACGTCGGCATCATCACGGCGCTGATCGGCGCGCCGTTCTTCATCTCCATCGTCCGGCGGCAGAAGGTGCGCGAGCTGTGAGCACTGCGACTCTCGAGGCGGTCGCAGGCAGCCGGATCCGCCGTACCCGCCGCCGCTTCCTGGTGATCGGCGTGCTCGCCGCGCTCGTCGCCGCGGCGTACGCCGTCTCCCTGATGGTCGGCGAGACCTTCTATCCGCCGCGCGACGTCCTCGACGTGATCCTCGGCGAGACCGTGCCGGGCGCGTCGTTCACCGTGGGCGAGCTGCGGCTGCCGCGCGCGTCGCTGGCCGCGCTGGCCGGGTTCTGCTTCGGGCTGGGCGGCGTCACGTTCCAGACCATGCTGCGCAACCCGCTCGCGAGCCCCGACGTCATCGGCATCACCTCGGGCGCGAGCGCCGCCGCCGCGTTCGCCATCGTCGTGCTCGGGCTCGGCGAGGCCGGGGTGTCCGCGTTCGCCATCGCCGCCGGGCTGGGCGTCGCGGTCATCGTCTACCTGCTGTCGTTCCGCGACGGGGTGGCGGGCACCCGGCTGATCCTCATCGGCATCGGCATCGCCGCGATGCTCGATAGCGCCACCGCGTACGTGCTCAGCCAGGCCGCCCAGTGGGACCTGCAGCAGGCGCAGCGCTGGCTGACCGGCAGCCTCAACGGCGCCACCTGGGGCGAGGTGGTGCCGGTGCTGCTGGCCCTGGCGCTGCTCGGCCCGTTGCTGCTCGCCCAGGCGCGCGACCTGTTCATGCTGCAGCTCGGCGACGACACCGCCGCGGCCCTCGGCGTACGGCTGGAACGCACCCGGATCGTGGTGATCGTCGCCGCCGTGGGGCTGCTCGCGTTCGCCACCGCCGCCACCGGCCCGATCGCCTTCGTGGCGTTCCTGTCCGGCCCGATCGCCGCGCGCATCCTCGGCGGGGCGGGCTCGCTGCTCGTCCCGGCCGGGCTCGTCGGCGCGCTGCTGGTGCTCGCCGCCGACCTGATCGGCCAGTACGCGTTCGACACCCGCTACCCGGTCGGCGTCATCACCGGCGTGCTCGGCGCGCCGTACCTCGTCTACCTGCTCATCCGCACCAACCGCGCGGGAGGCTCGCTGTGACCGCTGCCCATTCCCTGACCGTGCAGGAGCTGTCGCTGGGCTACGGCGACCGTACGGTCATCGAGTCGCTCGACCTGCTGGTGCCGCCCGGCCGCATCACCGCGATCGTCGGCGCCAACGCGTGCGGCAAGTCGACGCTGCTGCGCTCGATGTCGCGGCTGCTCGCGCCCCGGGCCGGGCACGTGCTGCTCGACGGCCGCGAGGTGCACCGCATGCCGGCCAAGGAGCTCGCCCGTACGCTCGGCCTGCTCCCCCAGTCGCCGATCGCGCCCGAGGGCATCACCGTGTCCGACCTGGTCGGTCGCGGCCGCAACCCGCACCAGCGGCTGCTGTCGCGCTGGAGCCGCGAGGACGACGCCGCCGTGGCCGCCGCCCTCGACGCCACGCACACCGCCGACCTGGCCGACCGCTCGGTCGACGAGCTCTCCGGCGGGCAGCGGCAGCGGGTGTGGATCGCGATGGCGCTGGCGCAGCAGACCGACCTGCTGCTGCTCGACGAGCCCACCACGTTCCTCGACGTGAGCCACCAGGTCGAGGTGCTCGACCTGCTCACCGACCTCAACCACGGCCGGGGCACGACGATCGTCATGGTGCTGCACGACCTCAACATGGCCGCGCGCTACGCCGACCACCTGATCGCGCTGGCCGACGGCAGGCTGCACGCCGCCGGCGAGCCCGCGGCGGTGCTGACCGAGGACTGCGTGCGGGCGGTGTTCGGCCTGGACAGCCAGGTGATCACCGACCCGACCTCGGGCAAGCCGCTGATGCTGCCGCTGGGCCGCCACCACGTGCACGCGGAAGCTCACCCGTAGAACGGCTGAACGGCGCCCGGGTCGGCCGGGACGACGTCGACCCGCGGGTCGGCGAGCAGCTCGCCGACGGCCTCGCGGGTCGCGCCGATCCCGGCCCAGTGCGGGTCGACGTCGCGGGCGACGCACCAGGCCCGATCGGCCGGCCAGACGAACGCGGGTTCGTGCCAGATCCCGGTGGCGTCCCAGTCCGCCAGGCTTCCGCGGAACAGGAAGTACTCCCGGTACGGCACCACGACCAGCGGCCCGCGCGGCTCAGGCGGATCGCTCCACCCGTCCCAGAGGCAGAAGAACCAGTCCTCCGGCGTACGGGTGTGCCGGGCCAGCGTCCGCAGCACCAGGCGCAGCCGCTCGCCGTCCGACGGCAGGCCCTCGTTGTCGACGTCGGCCTCCTCCTGACCGGCGAAGGTGGGATCGGGCAGGAAGCGCAGCCGGCAGTACGCCGCGAAGCCCTCCGGGCCGAACCCGACCAGCTGGTGCCACGGCAGCTCGCTGTCCACCAGCCAGTCCGCCGCCGACAGATCGGTGCAGGGAACCAGAGCCATGCGACTGTCCTCCTCAGGCCCGCAACGGGCCGGCGACCTCGAGCCGGTCGTGCTCGACGAGCCAGCGCACCGACTCGAGCACCGCCTCCTCCGGCTCGTAGCGCGGCGCGTAGCCGAGCAGCGTCCGTGCCTTGTCGATGCTGAAGTAGTGGCTGCGGACCAGGTGCTCCCAGCTCGCCTGCGCCGCCTCCTCGCCGGCGCCGCGGCGGAACTCGTCCCACGTCACCGGCCGCAGCACCGCCTGCTGCCCGAACCACGACGCGGCGATCGCGGCGTACCCGCGCACGTTGAGCGCCGACGGCGCCACCACGCTGAAGTCCTCGCCGCCGACCGCGTCGCGGCGCGCGATCGCGGCCTCGAACGCCTGCGCCACGTCGTCGGCGTGCACGTGGTGCAGGAACTCCGCGCCCAGCCCCGGGACGTCCACCGGCTCGCCCGCCGACAGCTTGCGCCACACCGCCGGGTCGAGGTTGCCCAGCGGCCCGATCGGATGCCAGCCCGGCCCCACGATGTGCCCCGGGTGCAGCGACGTGGTGACCAGCCCGCCGTTGCGGGTCTCCGCCTTGAGCAGCCGGGCGATCGCGTCCTTGCCGATCCCGTACTCCCCCAGCGGCGGCGGCCCGTTCTCCTCGGTCATCGGCAGCCTGCGGCTCGGCCCCGCCCGCCAGATCGACCCGCAGTGCAGCAGGTGCCCCGTCCGCCCGCGCAGCGCCTCCACCAGCGCGGCCGCCGACTCCGGGGTGAAGCAGATGAGGTCCACCACCACGTCCGCGCCCAGCTCCGCCACCCGCCGCGCAAAGGTGCCCGCCGCGTCCTCGGCGGCCCGGTCCGCGGTCACCTGCCGCACCTGCTCCCACGCCGGGTCGGCGCCGTAGCCGGGGTGCTGCCCCCGGCTGATGCTGACCACCTCGTGCCCGGCCCGCACCAGCCGCGGAACCAGGAACGTGCCGATGTGCCCACTGCCACCGATGACGACGACTCTCATGCCGTCAGGCTAGGCGCTCTCGAGGACCCGCTTCATCTCGGCAACCCCGCGCTCGGTGCGGGCCCGCACCGCGTCCGCCATGGCGTGCGGAAGAACGTCGGTCCACCAGACCAGGCGACTGCGCTCCCCCTCGCCGAACACCTGGAACGTCGCCTGATGGTGGGTGAGCGGCAGCTTCTGCCCTTCGACCACCCCGTACACCAGCCGCCGGTCGACGTGGTCGACCGAGACGATCAGCTCCCGGATCTCCGACCCGTCCGGCATGGTCAGCACCCGCACGTCGCCCTCGAGGCGCGCGTCCGCCACCCGCCCCGGCAGCAGCCGCCGGTGCACCGCCCCGACATCGGCGACGGCCTCCCACACCTGCTGCGCCGGAACTTCGATGACCGCTTCAACCCGCACCGTCGCCATCGCCGCCGACCTCCCCTGTGGACCCGTCACCCGCGGCCGCGCGGCGATCTCCGCCGGTGGGCCCGCCCATACCCCCACCCACCCGGGGCAGGAGCCCGACCCTACGCCTCGCAAGCCATCGGCGGGCCGGCTGTCCACAGCCAGCCGCGCCCGGCGCCGCCCTGTGGACAACCTCATCGCACCGCTGACGGCTCCCGTATGGTCGTCCGGGCCATCGTGAACCCGAGCACGTCGAGGCCATCCGGGTCGCGGCCCGCGGGGACGCGCTGCTCGAGGTGGAGGTGCTGCAGCTGCTGGCGCGCGGCCTGTCCGACGCCGAGCCGTCCGCCGAGCTCGTCGTCAGCGACGGCACCACGAAGACCCGGCCGCCTCCCTGCGGTCACGCCCGGTGGCGCAGCTCGTAGCGGATCTCGGCCTCCGCCGCAGGGGTCCACGACAGGATCACCTCGTCGACGTCGTCGGTGGGGCCCTGGCCGGTGCCCAGCACGATGTCGGGCTCGCGCACCGGGTCGCCGGACCCGCTGATGCCCATGATGCACACCGGCGACCGCGGGTCCTGGTGGGACAGCCACTCCAGCAGCTCGGCGACCAGCACGCCTCACGCCTCCCCGGTGTCGTAGGTCTCGCGGTGGGCGAGCACGTCGTCCATGTGGGTCTCGGCCCAGCCCTTGAGGGCGCGCACCGTGCCGTGCAGGGAGACGCCGAGGGCGGTGAGCTCGTACGAGACGGTGACCGGCACGGTCGGCGTCACGGTGCGGGTGACGAGGCCGTCGCGTTCCAGCGAGCGCAGCGTCTGGGTCAGCATCTTCTGGCTGACGCCGGCCAGCAGCCGGGACAGCTCCGAGTACCGCATCGGGCGGGGCTCGCCCGCGCCGCCGGGGCCGCTGCCGAGCGCGCACAGGATCAGCGTGACCCACTTGTCCGAGAGGCGGTCGAGCAGCTTGCGGCTGGGGCACACCGCCAGGAAAGCGTCGTACTCGGCCTTGGCCCGGGCCTTGCGCTGAGCCGCCGTCGTGGTCGCCATGAGCCGCTCCTCCTACCGCCGGGTGGGTTACGCACTTCCAGGTGCCTACTTCCCGATGGAAAGTTACCCGCCCATAGTCAACCACCATGAACACGACTTCACTACCCGGCGGCACCTGGACGCTCGGAGACCTGACCGTCACCCGGTTCGGATACGGCGCCATGCAGCTCGCCGGCCCCTTCGTCCTGGGACCGCCCGCCGACCCCGACGGCGCTCTGGCGGTGCTGCGCGAGGCCGTCGCGCTCGGCATCACCCACATCGACACCGCCGACGCGTACGGGCCGCATGTCACGAACCAGCTGATCCGGCAGGCACTGCACCCGTACGCGGACTCGCTGCACATCGTCACCAAGGTCGGCGCCGACCGCGACGCCCAGGGCGGCTGGCCCCCGGCGCGGGACCCGGACAGCCTGCGCCGGGCCGTGCACGACAACCTCGAGCGGCTGGGCCTCGACGTGCTCGACGTGGTGAACCTGCGGCTCGGCAACGCCCAGGGCCCGCAGCCGGGCCCGGTCGCCGAGGCGTTCGAGACGCTCGCCGGGCTGCAGCGGCAGGGCCTGATCCGGCACCTCGGCGTGAGCAACGCGACGCCGGAGCAGGTCGCCGAGGCCCGCGGCATCGCGCCGATCGTGTGCGTGCAGAACATGTACAACCTCGCCCACCGCCACGACGACGAGCTGATCGACGCGCTCGCCGCGGACGGCATCGCGTACGTGCCGTTCTTCCCGCTCGGCGGCTTCACCCCGCTGCAGTCCTCGGCGCTGTCGAGCGTGGCCGCCCGGCTGGGCGCGACGCCCATGTCCGTGGCGCTGGCGTGGCTGCTGCAGCGCTCGCCGAACATCCTGCTGATCCCGGGGACCTCCTCGGTGGCGCACCTGCGCGAGAACGTCGCCGGCGCGGGACTGGCCCTCTCCGCGGACGACCTCACCGAGCTCGACAAGATCGGCCGCTGAGGACCGCACGCCGCGGCGGGCTCACCGCACGACGATGCCGAGGGTCTGCGCCAGCGCGGGCGCGACCTCGGCGAGCTGGCCGGCGTCGAGCACGGCGCCGGCCAGCGAGTCCCAGCCCTGCGCGACGTCGAGCTCGCGGGCGCCGCGGAAGTCGAGCTTCTTGGCGGTCACCTTGGGGAAGCGGACCCGGCGCAGCGCGGAGCCGGGGAACGTGACGCCGGCGAGCGTGGCCTCGCCGAAGTCCACCTCGGACAGCTCGCAGTCGCGGAACTCCACGTCGCGCAGGTCGGCGCCGCGCAGGTTGAGGCTGTCCAGCTTGCAGTCCTGCACCACCACGCGGCGCCAGTGGGAGCTGTAGGCCTGCACCCCGGCCAGCACGCTGTCGAGGATCGTCACGCCGAGCAGCTGGACGTCGGCCCACGTGCCGCCGATCCAGCGGCTGCGCGACACCCACACGTCGTCGAGCCGGGCCCGCTCGAACGTGCTGCCGGTGAACGTCACCGAGGTGATCGCGCTCTCCGAGAACCGCGCGCCCGCGGCCGCCGCGCCGTCGAACTCGGCCCGGTCGAGGTGCGCCTCGGTGTAGTCGCCGTCGTAGGTGAGCTCGCCGTCGAACGGTTGCAGATATTGCGCGTACGGCAGGTCGGCGAGCGCGCGTGCGACGGGCATGGTGTTCCTCCGTGTTCCACAGACAGGCGGCCGGCGCCGTGGCCATCTTGACACCATGCCTACCGCGCTGCGCGTCGACCGGCCGGCGAGCTGATCCCTGCGTCGACTCCTACGTCGTGCCGCTGTCCTGAGGGCTGTCCCAGGCGGTCAGGGCCGCCTCGGGTGAGACGGCGGCGGCGCAGGCGGCGACGCGGCGGGCCCAGGCGTGCACGACCTCGCGCAGCTCGGCGGGCTCCCGGATGACGAAGGGCAGGCCCACGCCGGCCAGGACGCCGGGGAGCCAGTCGAGCCGCTCGGCCCGCAGCCGTACGAGAACCCAGCCGGGGTCGCCGGGCTCGACGGTGGCCAGCCCGCGGGGCAGCCGCGCCGCGACCTCGCCCGCCGGGCCGTGCACCTCGATCACCACCTCGTGGCGCCACGGCGTACCGGCCAGGCTCGTCAGCACGGCGTCGGCCGGTCGGAAGCCGCCGGGCACCGTGAACACGCCCTCCTGCGGGCGCGCCTGCCGGATCCGGTCGAGACGGAACGTCCGCGGCTCGCCCGACGCGGGGTCGGCGGCGGTCAGATACCAGCGGCCGGAGTGCACGACGATCCCGTACGGGTGGACGGTCCGCTCGCTGCGCCGACCGGCCCGGTCGGTGTAGTCGATCGCGGTGGGCCGGCCGCGGCGCGCGGCCTCCGCCAGCTGCAGCAGCACCGCGGCCTCGGCCGTGGGCGCCGGGCGCTCCGGCGAGGTGAACTCGGTGGCGCCGAACAGGTCCTCGAGCCGGCCGGCGAGCGCCTTCGGCAGCACCCGGCGCACCTTGGCGGCGGCGCTCTCGGCGGCCCGGCGCGTCGTCGCGGCCGCGCCGGACCGGTGGCCCGCCACGAGCCCGGCCAGGACGGCGAGCGCCTCCTCGTCGGTCAGCATGAGCGGCGGCATGCGGAACCCGGGCGCCAGCCGGTAGCCGCCGTAGCGTCCTCGCACCGACTCCACCGGCACGTCGAGGTCGACGAGGTGGGCGGCGTAGCGGCGTACGGTCCGCTCGTCGACGTCCAGCCGCGCGGCGAGCTGCGCGACGGTGTGGGTGCCGCCGCTCTGCAGGATCTCGAGCAACGCGAGCACGCGGGCGGTGGGCCGGGTCACCCGATCATTCTCGCGCGGATACCGGGCGGGTCCTGTCCGGTATCCGTTCTAGCGTTCGCTCATGAACTTCGCCTCGGTACGCCTCATCACCGCCGACGTCGACCGCCTCACCGGCTTCTACGAGCAGGTGACCGGCCGGCCCGCCCGCCGCCACACGCCCGTCTTCAGCGAGATCGTGCTGCCCGGCGCCACGCTCGCGATCGGGGGCACCGCCACCGTCGCGCTCTTCGGCGAGGGCTCGGCCGAGCCGGCCGCCAACCGGAGCGCCATCGTCGAGTTCCGGGTGGACGACGTGGACGCCGAGTACGCGCGGCTGCGCGACGTGGTCGGCGAGCTCGTGCAGGCGCCCACCACGATGCCGTGGGGCAACCGGTCGCTGCTGTTCCGCGACCCCGACGGCACGCTGGTCAACCTCTTCACCCCGGTCACCGCCGAGGCGGCCGCCCGCCAGCGACCCTGACCCGCGGCGGTCGCGCCAGATACTGCTGCCACAACAGGCGGGCGGCGACCGCGCGCCACGGACGCCACGCCTCGGCGCGGCCCAGGGCCTCGGCCGCGGACGGCACGGCCGGCAGCCGCCACAGGTCGGCGATCCCGGCCGCGACGGCGAGGTCGCCGGTCGGCCAGGCGTCGGGGCGGCCCAGCGCGGAGAGGCGGTAGATCGCCGCCGTCCACGGGCCGATGCCGGTGACCGCCCGCAGCCGGGCGTCCACCCCGTCGTCGTCCAGCCCCGGCAGGGCCGCGAAGTCGAGCGAGCCGTCCACGACCGCGCTGGCCACCGCGCGGGCGTACCGGGCCTTCTGCCGGCTGAAGCCCGCCGCGCGCAGCTGCTGGTCGGCGAGCCCCAGCAGGCTCTCGGCGGTGAGCGGGTCGGCGAGCGCCCGCAGCCGGTCGAACGCGGCCCGCGCCGACGCCAGCGACACCTGCTGTTCGAGCATGATGTGCAGCAGCGTCGCGAAGCCCGGCGGCCGGTCCCACAGCGGCGGCATCCCGTGCCGTTCCACCACCCCGGCGAACAGCGGCTCCCGCCGGCCGAGCTCCGCCACCGCCCGGCGAAGGCCCGCCTCCGTGAGGCCGCGCGGGGCGGCCTCAGTCACGCCGGGTGCGTTCGTAGTGGCGGCGGGCCTTGAGCTTGTTGCCGCAGGCCGCCATCGAACACCAGCGGGCGCTGTTCGACTTGCTGCGGTCGAGCAGGAACAGGGCGCACTCGTCGTTCGCGCACGGGCGCAGCCGGCCGGGCCGCGTGCGCTCGACCTCGTCCCACGCGGCGATCGCCCGTACCAGCAGGGCACGGGCGCCCGAGGCCTGAACGGTCCACGTCAGCCGCCCGTCGTCGCCGATCGAAGGCCGCGAGCTCACCCCGTCGAGCAGCGGTGTGAGCGCCGAGGGCGGCTCGTCACCGCGGACCACGGCCTGCAGCACCTCGCGGCCCGCCCGCAGCAGCGCCGGGTCGTCGACGTCGAGGTCGAGCGTGTCGCGGCGCACGCCGTCGATCACGGGCGTGCTGTTGAGCAGCGTGAGGAGCAGCTCCTCATCCATCTAACCCCCTAAACACCCTTGACAGGTTACACGACCACGGGGCAGGGTCTAACCATCATCCGTCCGCAAGGAGGTTAGTCCCGTGGTGCATCATCGGTACGCGACCGTGGCCGGGCATCGGATCTTCTACCGCGAGGCCGGCGACCCGGCGAAGCCCGCGATCGTCCTGCTGCACGGCTATCCGACCAGCTCGTTCATGTTCCGCGAGCTGATCCCGCGGCTCGCCGGCGACTTCCACGTCATCGCGCCGGACCATCTGGGCTTCGGGCTGTCCGACGCCCCGCCCGCCGACGAGTTCGCCTACACGTTCGACGCGCTCGCCGGCCTGACCGCGGCGCTGCTGGAGCAGCTCGGGGTCGAGCGCTACGCGATCTACGTGCAGGACTACGGCGCCCCGATCGGCTGGCGGCTGGCACTGCAGGACCCGGCCGCGATCACCGGCATCGTCTCGCAGAACGGCAACGCGTACGACGCCGGTTTCGTCCCTGAGTTCTGGGCGGAGGTGTGGGCCTACCAACGCGAGCGCAACGCGGCCACGGAGGCGGCGATGCGGCAGGCGCTCACGCTGGAGGCGATCCGGTGGCAGTACGTGACCGGCGTGCCGGACGAGACGCTGATCGACCCGACCGTCTGGTGGCACGACTTCACCTTGGTGTCCCGGCCCGGCAACGACGCCGTTCAGCTCGACCTGTTCTCCGATTACGCCACCAACTCGCCGCTGTATCCGCGTGTGCACGAATACTTCCGCAAGCACCAGCCGCCGCTGCTCGCCGTCTGGGGCCAGGGCGACGAAATCTTCGGCCCGGCCGGCGCCCGCGCGTTCGCCGAGGACCTGCCGGACGCCGAGATCCACCTCCTGCCGGGCGGCCACTTCCTGCTCGAAACGGCCGTCGACGAGGTGGCCGCCCTGATCCGCCAGTTCCTCAACCGCTGACTCTCGCCCTGCGCGCCACGCTCGGCGCCCTCGCCGCCCTCCCCGCCCCCTCCTGCCGCTCTACCCTCCCCCTCCTGCCGCTCTACCCTCCCCCTCCTGCCGCTCTACCCTCCCCCTGCTGCCTCCTCCCCTCTTGCCTTCTGCCTCCTGCCTGCTGCCCTCGCGCCTCGTGCCTCCCGCCGTCCTGCCTGCTGCCCTCGCGCCTCGTGCCTCCCGCCGTCCTGCCTGCTGCCCTCGCGCCTCCTGCCTCCCGCCGTCCTGCCTCCCGCCGTCCTGCCTCCTACCTCCTGCCTCCTGCCCTCTTGCCTTTTGCCTCCTGCCCTCTTGCCTTCTGCCTCCTGCCTCTACCTCCTGCACCCCTCCTGCCTCCCCCCGCCTGACTCGCGCCCTTCTGCCTTCTGCCTCCTGCCTGCCGCGCTCCTGCCTCCTACCTCCTGCCTGCTGCCCTCCTGCCTCCCGCCTTCCCGCCCCGTCCCGCCTCCCCCTCCTGCCTCCCGCCCTCCTGCCTCCCGCCCTCCACGGAATTTTGCGCAATGGGAAATCTCTTCATTGCTGAACGGTTACCGTCGCGATAAAGTCCGATGAAGACAGAGCGGACACGTCAGCGAGCGAGGCCGACATGAGCGACGAACTGCAGCCGCGCATCGAGGCCGACCCGTGCGAGGTCCGCGGCGACGGCCCCGGCGCGATCGTCGTCGGCATCGACGGCTCCACGTCGTCGCTGCGCGCGGCCGCGTACGCCGCCGGCATGGCCCGCCGTCAGCGCAGCCGCCTGATCGTCGTCTACGTCCGCACCCCACCCCCGGCGCTGCTGCCGCTGGCCGACACCGGCGGCAGCGCCGTGGCAACCGTGCTCGACACCCAGGACGCGGTCGAGCGTGAGCTGCGGGCGAGCTTCGCCGAACGGGTGCCCGAGATGGGCATCGACGCCCGCCTGGTGGTGCGCCAGGGCGACCCGTACACCGAACTGCTCGACATCGCCCGCGCCGTGCACGCCGACGCCGTCATCGTCGGCCGCTCCACCAAGATCCTGCACCGCGTCGCCGGCTCCGTCGGCGCCAAGCTCACCCGCTGCGGCCACTGGCCGGTAACCGTCGTCCCGTAACCGCCCGCGGTCGCCGTGCTCACCGCGAGCGCGGCGTTCCCTCCGACGCGGCCCTTCCCGGCCGAGTCGAGAGCTGCCCGGCAGCTGTGCCCTCGACGTCCCAGCGGATCGCCCATAGCGACGCGTCTCCGGCATCAGCGACACGCACATTGTTCCACCTGAGAATGGCTGACGCCGGCCCCGAATTGCCATTATTGGCATGATCGAATACTGACGGCGGCTCCTTCCTGTTCGCCATAATTGAGCATGGCCCAGTTGCAGTTGTTCGGCAGGACGGAAATGGCCGCCATGCGCGACCGGAGCAGAGGCCGCCGTTTCTCCGCCGAGCGTGACGTATTCAGGCGCGGCCACGAGGTTCGTCGCGCCTGGGGCAAGCGGCGACGCCACGAGGAGCGGCTGCGCCTGATCCACGAGGGCGTTCTCGTGGAGAGGAACGGGTTTTTGATCCATGGTCGGCGCAGCCCCGCCGCGGGCGGCGCGGAGTCCCCTGCGGGCGGCACTCTCGGGTATCGGCGAGACGCTCAAGCCGGCATCGGATCGACGGCCGCCGCGTTTGTCGAGCCTCCGGTGCAGGCTGCCACGCCGAGCACGACAGCAGGCCGAGTCGCTGAACCGGCTCCGACCTCATTCGCATCCGGGGCGAGTGAGCTACGACCGGCCGAACAAGAGCCGATCGCATCGCAGCCGACCGGAACACGACTGGCCGAGACAGCACCGGCCAAGACGCAGCCGACCGAGGCAGCACCGGCCAAGGCACACCGCACCCAGACCTCACCGTCCACGGCACACCGCACCCAGACAGCCCCGGCCAGAACTTCCCACCGAGACAAATTAGGCCGAGGCACGATCGGGCCGACGACCATCCGCCGGGCACAGCCGACGTCGACCGGCAGGAGCGATGCTGACCTCGCCGGACCAGGTTGTCTGGGCGTGGAGCGCCGAGCCGGTAATCGACAGCATACGCGCTGGAACGAACTGGCGGACGACGTCATTCAGCACGATTTATGGCGCCACGTTCCCATCCAGAACCTTTTACGATTGGGCCGGCGTCGGCATGGTCGAAGCGCAAGAAACGGCGGTGTCCACGTCGGCACAGCGGCCTCACAAAGCAATACTTTTTCGCCGCAATTCGGCTGGTCGAGCGAGCGTACTGCACCTCGACGCCGAACGGTTGGAGAGTCCACCATCGCGATCGGGAAAGCGTCGCGACGGGACGATTTCCGAGTGTGTGCGACACCGTATCGCCGAGCGGGGTTCGGCGGCCCGGCAAGTGAGCTTGTCGGCGAAGCCCGGCGACTCGGCGGTCGCGCCGACAATGCGCCGGGCGGAAGGCGCTTTCCCGACAGCGGCGGCGGAGGCGACGGTCGCGGCGGCGGAGGACGTAGCGGCGGAGGCGACGACGAAGGCGGCGGTGGCAGCGACGGTGGCCGCGACGACGAAGGCGGCGGTGGCAGCGACGGTGGCGGTGGCAGCGACGACGGACGCGGCGGCGACGGTGGCGGAGGAGACAGCGGCGGTGGCGGAGGAGACAGCGGTGGCAGCGACGGTGGCGGTGACAGCGACGACGGACGCGGCGGCGGAGGCGGCAGCGGGGGCGGTGGCGGGGCGGTGGGGTTTCGGGACACCGTGACCGTAGTCGATCCGCTACGCTTCCGGCGGATCGATCGGCTTCGAGGCGATGGGCTCGGGGCGATCGGCCTTTTCCGATGCGGACTACCACGGGGGAACACCGACTCCATGCTGCCCACAAACCGATCCCTGCTGCTCCGGGGCCTGCTCGGCGCCGGGCTTGCCGCGACCACGCTGGTCGCTGCGGCGCCGGGTACGGCTCAGGCCGTGCCGCAGCCGGCGGCCGCGCTGGCCGCGGCGCCCGCCTCGCTGGCGGACTACGACCAGAAGCTCGCCGCGGCGACGAAGTTCGGCCTCGGTGACGACAACGACCTGCTCGGCATGGCCGACCGCGACTTCGTGGTGGCGATCTGGAACCACGTCAAGGACGACCCCGACCACGCCGAGGTGCGGCTCGCCGCCGAGGCCGCGTTCTCCGCGGAGTCGGAGCAGGTCGACCAGGCCTGCTACGACTTCATCGTCACCGGCGTGTTCGCCGCGTTCGACCGGGACGTGGCGCGCGAGAAGGTCGAGGCCGACGCCAAGCGCGCCAGCGACCTCGCCCGTACGGCGGCCGCGGCCAGCATCGACGTCGTGGCCGACGCCGCCCTGCTGGACGGCACGGACGCCGACTTCGTGCGCCTGATCTGGGAGCGGGTCGCCGACGACGCCAAGTGGCCCAAGGTGAAGGCGGCCGCGCGCGCCGCCCGCGACGGCAGCGCCGAGGACCGGCAGGAGTTCATCGCGGCCGGGATGGCCGCCGCCGCGCGGCAGGACGTGGACGACCGGATCGCGGCCGACGACGCGAAGACCGAGGCCGAGAAGGCCGCCGAGCGGGCCCGCGCGGCCAAGAAGTCCGCGGCCAACCGGATCGGCCTGGCCGTCACCGACACGCTGCTGACGCTGCCGGACCGCGATTTCATCATCGAGATCTGGAACAACAGCGAGGACGGCAGCGAGGTGCAGGCCGCCGCGGTCGCCACCATCCGCAGCTCGGACCCGGCGGTGTGGAAGGCGTTCATCGACACCGGCATCCACGCCGCGAAGGACCGCGACATCCAGATCGCGCTGGACCGCAAGTACGCCGCCGACCGCGCGCTGGCCAACCAGATCAAGGCCGCCGCCACCACCGCCGGCGACCTCAACCTGGTGCACCACGTCACCCGGGCGCTGGCCGGCACGCCGACGCAGCTCGACGACTTCCTGCGCATCGGGCAGTACGACCTCGACCTGACCACCGGCTTCGAGTCCGCCGACGTGCAGCCGACCTGGACCACCCCGGTCAACGGCAGCGTCGTCAACGTGACGAGCCCGGCCACGGCCGTCGGCACCGGCAGCGCGCACAGCGGGACCAAGGTGCTGGTCTACTCGGGCACCGACGTCAACACCATCTCCTCGTACGCGTACCTCAAGTCGATGGCGCTGAGCCGGATCACGGTGAAGCCGGCCACCAAGCTGTCGTACTGGATCTATCCGCAGAGCACGGCCGCGCGGTCGGAGGTCAAGACCCGCAACAGCACCTGCGTCTCGATCGACCTGACGTTCAGCGACGGCACCACCCTGCGCGACTCCGGCCTGAACGACCAGAGCGGCACCCGCGTGCACCCGGCGCAGCAGTGCAGCAAGCTGGTCGCCGACAAGTGGAACCAGGTCGTCGTGCCGCTCGGCTCGTTGGCCGACAAGCAGGTCACCACGGTCAGCGTCGGCTACGACCAGCCGAAGAACGCGGGCGGCTTCCGCGGCCTCATCGACGACCTGACGATCACCGACGAGCCGGTCGAGGTCACCGACCCGGGCACCGAGCCGGCCGACTACCCGCTGGACGACTGGCGCAACGACTTCAACAGCGACGGCAACGCCGACGTGATCGCCCGCAACCCGGCCGGTGACCTGCTGCTCTACCGCGGCAACGGCAAGGGCTACTGGATCGACGGCTCCAGCAACATCAAGGTCGGCACCGGCTGGGACCAGTTCAACCACATCTTCCCGGTGGGCGACTTCACCGGCGACGGCCGCCTCGACGTGGCCGGGCGCAACGCCGCCGGCGAGATCCGGTTGTACCGCAGCAACGGCAACGGCGGCTGGATCTCCTCCACGCCGACCGTGATCGGCACCGGCTGGGGCTCGTTCACGTCGATCTTCTCGCCGGGCGACTTCAACGGTGACGGGTTCACCGACGTCATCGCGCGCAACACCGCCGGCGAGCTCAAGCTCTACCGCGGCAACGGCAAGGGCTCGTGGATCGACCCGTCCAGCAACATCACGGTCGGGACGGGGTGGAACCAGTTCAACCTGATCTTCTCGCCGGGTGACTTCACCGGGGACGGCTTCGCCGACGTGATCGGCCGCAACGCGGCGGGCGAGCTCAAGCTCTACCGCGGCAACGGCAAGGGCGGCTGGCTGTCCTCGACGCCCACGACGATCGGCACCGGCTGGAACAGCTTCACCGCGGTCCTCTCCCCCGGCGACTTCACCGGCGACGGCTTCACCGACGTGATCGCCCGCCACACCAGCGGCGAGCTCAGGCTCTACCGCGGCAACGGCAAGGGCAGCTGGCTCAACGGCAGCGACCCGAACGAGATCGGCGTGGGCTGGAACAGCTTCAACCTGATCTTCTGAGCACGGGACGACCCGGGCCCCTTCCGCCGCGAGGCGGGAGGGGCCTTTTCCCTGGCGGTCTACGATGCGGCGGTGAGCACGACGTCGCCGGGCCGGCCGCGCGACCCCGGGGTCGACCGGCGGGTCCTGCGCGCCGCCCTCGATCTGTTCGGCGACGCGGGCTGGGCCGGGTTCGCGATGGAGGCCGTCGCGAAACGCGCCGCGGTCGGCAAGGCGTCGCTGTATCTGCGCTACCGCGACAAGGAGACGTTGCTGACCGACGCGCTGACGGCGAACCTGCCGCACGTCGCCGACGTCGACACCGGCACCCTGCACGGCGACCTGGTTGAGCTGGCGAGGCAGATCCTCGACGTCTACGCCGGGCCGGCCGGCCGCGCGGCGATGCGGCTGCTGCTCGAGGGACGCGCGATCCCGGGCATCGCCGGGCAGTACGAGACGACCCGCCGGGCGCAGATGCGGGCCGCCCGCGCGATCGTCCGCCGGGGCATGGACCGCGGCGAGCTGCCCCCGGCCACGTCGGTCAGGCTGCTGCTGGAGACCCTCGCGGGCGGCGCGATGATGCACGCGCTGACCACCGCGCCGGCCCGCTCCGACCAGGCGCACCGGCTGGTGGACTTCCTGCTGAACACCGTGGTTAATCACCCCCGCCAGGGGCATCCCGGTGGTCATGACAACGTCGACGAATGAATTCGCTGTGGTCACGGGCGCCTCGAGCGGCATCGGCTACGAGCTGGCGAGGCAGTTCGCCGAGCACGGCTACGACCTGCTGATCTGCGCCGAGGACGCGGAGATCTCGCAGGCCGCCGTCAACCTGCGCCACGACGGGCAGAACCAGGTGACCGCGGTCCAGGCCGACCTGGCCACGTACGAGGGTGTCGAGCAGCTGTACGCCGCGATCCTCGAGACCGGCCGCCCGGTGGACGCCATCGCGCTCAACGCCGGCCGCGGCATCGGCGGCGACTTCGCCACCCAGACCGAGCTCAAGGACGAGCTGAACGTCATCGACGTCAACGTGACCTCGACCGTGCACCTGGCCAAGCGGGTGCTGCCCGACATGGTGGCGCGCGGCCAGGGTCAGGTGCTGTTCACCTCGTCGATCGCGTCGATGATGCCGGGCACCTACCAGGCGGTCTACAACGCGTCGAAGTCGTTCGTGCAGTCGTTCGCCGAGTCGCTGCGCGCCGAGCTCAAGGACACCGGCGTGAGCGTGACCTCGCTGATGCCCGGTCCGACCGACACGAACTTCTTCCACCGCGCCGAGATGGACGACACCAAGGTCGGCTCGAGCAAGAAGGACGACCCCGCGGTGGTCGCCGAGCAGGGCTTCGAGGCGCTGCAGAAGGACAAGGAGAAGGTCGTCGCCGGCTCGGTGAAGACCAAGGTGCAGGGCGCGGTCTCCAAGGTGATGCCGGACCGGGCGAAGGCCGAGATGCACCGCAAGATGGCCGAGCCGGGCTCGGGCGACGAGTAGTCAGCCGGCCACGACCAGGGCCTGCGGGGCCGCCTGCTTCATGCGGCCCCGCAGCCACAGCAGCTGGATCGCGGTCTCGGCCTCGCCCTGCTCGACCACCTCGGCGAGCTCCCGGTCGCGCAGCCCCTGCGCGGCCTGCCCGACAAGCGTCCAGCAGAGGTCGCACTCCGCGGCCATCAGATAGAGGTCCTGCAGGTCCCGCAGCACCGCGAGGCCCCCGTTGCGGGTGCCGCGGAACAGCTGCGAGTGCAGCCGTTCCGGTTCGTCCGGGGCCTCCTCGGAGTAGCGGTCCGCGAACGGCTTGAGCGCCGCAGCGCGGGCCCGGCACAGTTCGGCCTGCTGCTCGCACAGCTGCGCGATGTCGGCCTCGTCCGCATGCGCGTTGCCGACCTCCAGCAGCGCGTCGGCCAGCGTGTCCTGCGCCCGGTGCAGCAACCCGAGATAGTGCGCCAGTTGCATCGTTCTCACCCCATCTTGCGGACGCGGACCGCGGCCAGCTTGAACATCGGTTGCTTGGACACCGGATCCCACGCGGTGCGGGTGAGCTCGTTGGCCGCCTCGTCCGCGTAGTGGAACGGCACGAACACCGTCCCCGGCCGGATCCCGCACAGCCGCGCCGGCGCCTCGATCGCCCCGCGCGGCGACTCGATGCGCACCACCTCGCCGTCGCCGACGCCGAGGGCCGCCGCGTCCGACTCGTGCAGCTCGACCCAGACGGACGGGGCGGCCGCGTTCAGCTCCGGCACGCGGCCGGTCTTGGTGCGGGTGTGGAACTGCCAGACCGTACGGCCGGTGACCAGGCGCAGCGGGAACTCCTCGCCCGGCGCCTCGGGAGCGGGCCGGTAGTCGGCGGTGGGCAGGAACGCCCGCCCGTCGGGCCGCTTCGCCCGGTGCCGCTCGGCGGGGAACTCCGCGCCGGTGCTCAGATCCTGGCCGTACGTCTCGCAGTAGCCGGAGTCGGTGTTGAACACGCCGTCGGGGTAGAGCCGCTCGCCGCCCCACTGGATCCCGGAGCCGCCGCGCAGCCTGTCGTACGTGATGGCGGTGTAGTCGCAGGGCCGCCCGGCCGAGCAGCGCTGCCAGGCCGCGTACGCCGACTCCGCGTCGGACCACCCGATCAGCGGCTCGCCGTCGCGGTCGCGGAAGTCCATCCGCGCCGCGTAGTCGAGGAAGATGTCGAGGTCGGCGCGGGCCTCGCCGGGCGGCTCGACCGCCTTTTCCGACAGGTGCACGGTGCGGTCGGCGTTGGTGAACGTGCCGGTCTTCTCGCCCCATGTGGCCGCGGGCAGCACCACGTCGGCGTACTCGGTGGTCTCGGTGCGGAAGATGTCCTGCACCACGACGAACAGCTCGGGCGAGGCGAGGATGCGGCGCACCCGGGCGAGGTCGGGCAGCGAGACCGCCGGGTTCGTGCCGCTGATCCAGAGCAGCTTGATCGAGCCCTGCTCGGCGTACCGCCAGATCTGCATGGCGTGGGTGGGCGGCGCCCAGTGCGGGATCGTGGCTGTGTCCACCTTCCACAGATCCGCGAGCTCGCGGATGTGCTCCGGGTTGGCCCAGTTGCGAAAGCCCGGCAGGTCGCCGTCGGCGCCCGTCTCGCGGGTGTTCTGGGCGGTGGGCTGGCCGTTCATCTGCAGCACGCCGGCGCCCGGTCGGCCGATCATGCCGCGCAGCAGGTGCAGGTTGTTCACCGCGACCGCCGCCGCGGTGCCCTGATGCGACTGGTAGAAGCCCTGGAGCACAGTGGACAGCAGTCGCTCGGCCGTGCCGAGCAGCTCCGCGGCGCGCTCGACGTCGGCCGGCTCGAGGTCGCAGATCTCGCAGACCCGTTCCAGGCCGTACGCGTCCACGACCTTTTCGAGGTCCTCGAGGCCCAGGGTGTGCGCCTCCAGCCAGTCGCGGTCGGCCCAGCCGTTGCGCAGGATCAGCCGCAGCAGGCCGTTCATCAGCGCGAGGTTGGTGCCGGGCCGGATCGGCAGGTGCACGTCGGCCTCGCGCGCGACGGGGGTCTGCCGCGGGTCGACGGCGAGCATCGCGGGCGGGTTCGCGCCGCGGCGCCGGTCGAGCATCCGCATCCAGAGCACGGCCTGGGTCTCGGCGACGTTGTGCCCCCACAACGCGATCGCGTCGCAGTGGTCGACGTCGGCGTACGAGCCGGGCTGCCCGTCGGTGCCGAAGCTGGCCTTGAGCGCCGCCGCCGAGGTGGCCGTGCACAGCCGGGTGTTGCCGTCCATGTGCGGCGTGCCCAGCCCGGCCTTCCCGATCACGGCGAGCGTGTAGTACTCCTCGAGGAACAGCTGCCCGCTGGTGTAGAACCCGAACCGGCCCCAGCCGCCCGGCTCGGCCGCGAGCTGCTGCGAGCGGGCGACGACGCGGCCCATCGCGTCGTCCCAGCTGGTCTCGACCAGGCGGCCGTCGCGGCGCACGAGCGGGCGGGTGAGCCGGTCGGGGCTGCCGTTCGCCTGCCAGCCGTACACGTCCTTGGGGTCGAGGCGACCGCGGTTGACCCGGTCGGCGGCCCGGCCGCGCACGCCGACGATCCGGCCGTCACGCACGCCGATGTCGATGCCGTCGCCGTTGGAGTGCAGCAGCGACGCCGACCGGACCCAGCGCTGCGGCTCGGCCACGGTGTGCTGGTCGACGCGCTCGGGCCAGGAGGAGCCCGGGGCGTACGGGGTCCGTACGCCCCAGGGGTCGCCCGTCGTCACGGCTTGAGGACCACCTTGATGCAGCCGTCCTCCTTCTTCTTGAACATGTCGTAGGCCTGCGGGGCCTGCTCGAGCGGCACCCGGTGGGTGACCAGGTCGTCGACGCCCAGCGGGTCGTCGTCGCCGGTGAGCAGCGGCATGATGTCGTCGACCCAGTGCTTGACGTGGGCCTGGCCCATGCGCATCGTCACGCCCTTGTCGAACAGGTCCATCATCGGGAACGGGTCGGCCTCGCCGCCGTACACGCCGATGATCGAGATGGTGCCGGCCCGGCGCACCGAGTCGAACGCGGTGCGCAGCGCGGCCATCCGGTCGACGCCGAACGTCTCGGTGGCCTTGCGCGCGATCGGGTCGGGCAGCAGGCCGGCGGCCTTCATGGCGGCGGACTGGAACGGCGTGCCGTGCGCCTCCATGCCGACCGCCTCGATGACCGAGTCGGCGCCACGGCCGTGGGTCATGTCGCGCACGGCCGCGCCGATGTCGTCGACCTTGTCGAAGTCCAGGACCTCGATGCCGTGCCGCTCGGCCATCGCGTTGCGCTCGGGCACGTTGTCGACGGCGATGACGCGTCCCGCGCCGAGGTGGCGGGCGATCCGCGCGCACATCTGGCCGATCGGGCCGAGGCCGGTGACCAGCACCGTGCTGTCCTTCTCGATGTCGGCCCACTGGGCCGCCTGCCACGAGGTCGTCAGCACGTCGGACAGGAACAGGTAGCGCTCGTCCGGGTGGCCGTCCGGCACCTTGATCGGGCCGAAGTGCGCCTGCGGCACGCGCAGGTACTCGGCCTGGCCGCCGGGGACCTGGCCGTACAGCTTGGTGTAGCCGAACAGCGAGGCGCCCTTGCCCTGCTCCTTGACCTGGGTCGTCTCGCACTGGGCGTAGAAGCCCTTGCGGCAGAAGAAGCAGTGCCCGCAGGAGATGTTGAACGGGATCACCACGCGGTCGCCCGGCTTGATGTGGGTGACCTCGGCGCCCACCGCCTCGACGATGCCCATCGGCTCGTGGCCCAGGATGTCGCCCTTGTCGAGGTACATGCCCAGGACGTCGTACAGGTGCAGGTCCGAGCCGCAGATCGCGGTGGACGTCATCCGCACGATCGCGTCGGTCGGCTCTTGGATCGTGGGGTCGGGGACGGTCTCGACCGACACCTTGCCGGTGCCTTGCCAGGTAAGTGCACGCATGGCGATACGGATACCCCTGCCACTTGGGGGTATGCAGCTCCGTCATGACTTCGCGCGTGGTGGTGCTGACCGGGGCGTCCAGTGGGATCGGCAGGCAGGCGGCCCGGCAGTTCGCCGGGCGGGGCGACCGGGTGGTGCTGGCCGCCCGCGGCAAGGCGGACCTCGACAAGGTGGCCGAGGAGTGTGGCGGCAACGCGCTCGTGGTGCCGGCCGACGTGACCGACGCCGACGACGTGGAAGCCGTGGCGCAGGCCGCCGTCGACCGGTTCGGGCGCATCGACGTGTGGGTCGACACGGCCGCGGTGATGGCGTACGGCCGGTTCGAGGACCTGCCCCGCGAGGTGTTCGAGCGGACGGTCACCACCGACCTGTTCGGGCCGGCGAACGTGGCCCGCGCGGCGCTACGGCAGTTCCGCGTGCAGGGCCACGGCACGCTGATCCTGGTCGGCTCGCTGCTCGCACACGTGGCGGTGCCGTACATGTCGTCTTACGTGACCGCGAAGTGGGGCATGCGCGGGCTGGCCCGCACGCTGCAGCAGGAGACCCGCGACGCGCGCGACATCCACGTCTGCACGGTCGCGCCGGGCAGCGTCGACACGCCGATCTACACGAGCGCGGCCAACTACGCGGGCTTCGTGGGCCGTCCGCCGCCGCCGGTCGACTCCGCCGAGCTGGTGGCCTCCCGGGTCGTCCGGGTCGCCGACCGGCCGCGCGGCGACCTGTCGGTGGGCGCCACCAACCGCCTCATCGAGTTCGGCTTCAACGCCGTGCCGCCCGTCTACGACGCTCTGGTGGGCCCGCTCATGCGCCGCGGCGGGCTGTCCCGGCGCCCGATCGAGGCGTACGACGGCAACGTCTTCGGCTCGCGGCCCCGGCAGGAGGGCGGCCCGGGCCGGTTCACCCGGGCGCAGGTCGGCGCCGCGGCGGCGGCCGTCGCGCTCGCCGCGGGCGCCGCGATCCGCAGTTTGAGCAGAGGTCGATAACACAGGTTGGTCCGGCCGTGGCGGGGTATCAGCCCGCCCGTGCTCATGATCGAAGCCCCGGATCTGCCCCTGCCCGGCAAGGGTGCCACCGCCGAACGGTTCCGGGGGCTGGCCGCGCTCGGCCGCGCCGACCCGGTCGCCGCCCGGCTGGGCGAGGGGCACGCGGACGCGCTGGCGATCCGTGCCGAGCTCGGCGACGACGGCCCCCGCGCACCGGGCGAACGCTGGGGTGTCTGGGCCGCGACGCCCCGGTCGGTGCGCGCGGTGCAGACCGCGGACGGCTGGCGGCTGACCGGCGAGCGGCCGTGGTGCTCGGGGGCGGGCTGGTGCACCCACGCGCTCGTCACCGCCGAGGCCGGCGACGACATCCGGCTGTTCGCGGTCGCCAACGCCGCCCCGCACGCCGTCGCGCTCGACGGCACCTGGCCGGCGGTCGGCATGGCGGGCAGCGACAGCCGCACGGTGCGCTTCACCGACGCGCCCGCCCGGCCGGTGGGCGGACCCGGCGAGTACGTGAACCG
The DNA here is from genome assembly GCF_051386375.1 of Actinoplanes sp. URMC 104. Taxonomy (NCBI): domain Bacteria; kingdom Bacillati; phylum Actinomycetota; class Actinomycetes; order Micromonosporales; family Micromonosporaceae; genus Actinoplanes; species Actinoplanes sp. URMC 104. The sequence goes on from NZ_JBPQTO010000011.1 coordinate 1,929,251, forward strand.
GCCCGGCTTCTGGCACGGCGGCATCGGCGTGGCCGCCTGCTGGTACGGCGGCGCGCTCGGCATCGCCGACACGCTGCGCGCCGCGGCCGCGGCGAGGGGCCCGCACGCGCTGGCCCACCTGGGCGCGGCCGACGTGGCACTGGGCGCGGCCCGCGCGGTGCTCGACGAGGCCGCCGCGCTCATCGACGCCGACCCGAACGCGATCCGGCACCGGCTGGCGCTGCGCGTGCGCGCCACGGTCGAGGCGGCCGCCACCGAGGTGATCGACCGGACCGGGCGCGCGCTGGGCGCCGGCCCGCTGAGCCGCGACGAGGCGCACGCCCGCCGGGTCGCCGACCTCACCGTCTATCTGCGGCAGAGCCACGCCGAGACAGACCTCGAGCAGCTGGGCCGGCTCGTCGCCGAGTCCGAGGAGTCGCCGTGGTGACCCCGATCGCCGGCCACGGCACCGCGGAGCAGCTGTGGCAGGCCTGGCCCGCTCCCGCCGGATGGCCCGCGCTGCCCCTGACCGACGCCGGGACCCCGCTGGTCGTCGCCCCGCACCCGGACGACGAGATCCTCGGCGTGGCCGGGCTGATCGCCACGCTGGGCAGCGCGGAGCTGGTGGCGGTGACCGACGGCGAGGCGTCGCATCCGGGCTCGACCGTGCACACGCCGGACGAGCTCGCCGCGATCCGCCGCGCCGAGACCGCGGAGGCCCTGCGCCGCCTCGGCGTGGGCGACGCGACCGTGCACCGGCTCGGCCAGCCCGACGGCAAGGTCGACGAGGACGGCCTGGCCGAGGCGCTCACCGGCCTGCTGAGCCCCGGACGGTGGTGCCTGGCGACCTGGCGCGACGACGGGCACCCCGACCACGAGGCGGTGGGCCGGGCCGCGGCCCGCGCGTGCGAGGCCACCGGCGCGGTGCTGCTGGAGTATCCGATCTGGACGTGGCACTGGGCCGCGCCGGACGACCCCCGGGTGCCCTGGCACCGGGCGCACCGCATCGACCTCGCCCCCGGGGCCCGGGCGGCCAAGGACGCGGCCGTCGCCGCCTTTCCCAGCCAGATCGCCCCGCTCGGCCCCGACCCGGCCGACGCCGCGATCCTGCCGCCGCACGTGCTCGCCCGCTTCGCCCGCCCGTTCGAGGTGGTGTTCCGATGACCACCCCGCAGAGCTACTTCGAGCAGATGTACGCCCGCAGCAGCGACCCGTGGGACTTCGCCGGCCGCTGGTACGACGCCCGCAAGCACGCGCTCACGGTGGCCGCGCTGCCGGCCCGCCGCTACCGGTCGGCGTTCGAGCCCGGCTGCTCCACGGGCCTGCTCACCGCGCGTCTGGCCGAGCGCTGCGACCACGTGTTCGCGGTCGACGCCGTCCCGGCCGCGGTCGCCACCGCCGCGGGCTCGCTCGCCGCATCCCCCAACGTCACGCTCGGCGTCGCGCGGATGCCCGCGGACTGGCCCGCGGACACCTTCGACCTGATCGTGCTCTCCGAGCTCGGCTACTACTTCGACGACCACGACCTCGGCACGCTGCTCGACCGCGCGGTCGCGTCGCTCGAGCCGGGCGGAGACCTCGTGGCCGTGCACTGGCGGCATCCGGTCGACGACCACGCCCGCTCCGGCGACGACGTGCACGAGCGGATCGCGGCGCTGCCCGGCCTCGCGCGGCAGGTCCGGCACGAGGAGGCCGACTTCCTGCTGGAGGTCTTCACCCGTACGCCACCCCCGGTCCTGTCGGTGGCGCAGCGGGAGGGGCTGGCATGAACCGGATCGCGGTCGTCGTGCCCGCCCACAACGAGCGGGACCTGCTGCCGGCGTGCCTGGACAGCCTCGCGCTCGCCAAGGCGCCCGTGCCGGTGGAGGTCGTCGTGGTCGCGGACGCCTGCACCGACGACACCGCCGCCCTGGCCGCCGCGGCGGGCGCGACGGTCCTCGAGATCGCCGCGCGCAACGTGGGCCGGGCCCGCGCGGCCGGCATGGACCACGCGCTGCGCCACGGACCCGACGGGCTCTGGCTGGCCACCACCGACGCCGACAGCCGCGTGCCGCCGGAGTGGCTGCTGTGGCACCTGACCCACGCCGCGGCCGGCGCCGACCTGCTCGCCGGCACCGTGCTCGTCGACGACTGGGCGGGCTGGCCGGACGCGCTGCCCGGCCTCTACGAGAGCCGCTACGCCGCCTCGAACGCCCACGTGCACGGCGCCAACCTCGGCGTCGCGGCCGCCGCCTACCTGGCCGCCGGCGGGTTCCGCCCGGTCGCGCACGACGAGGACCGCGGGCTGATCGCGCAGGTGCGCGCCGCCGGCGGCCGGGTCGTCGACGACGCCACCTGCCCGGTGGTCACCAGCGCCCGCGCGGACGGCCGGGCGCCGCTGGGCTTCTCGTCCTACCTGCGCGGCCTGTCCGCCGCCTGACGCCCCCGACGCCGGGCCGGGTCAGCCGATCTCCTCGGCCAGCCCGACGACGATGCCCTCCGGGCCGCGCACGTAGCAGAGCCGGTACACGTTCTCGTACTGCACCAGCTCGCCGACGAGCTCGGCGCCGTGGCGGCGCAGGCGGGCGACCGTGTCGTCGATGTCGTCGACGGCGAACATGACGCGGCGGATGCCCAGCGTGTTGGCCGGGGCGTCCGCCGGATCCGGCGTGATCGGCTGGGGCCGGTGGAACCGGGCCAGCTCGATGCGGCCGGGCGCGCCGGGCACGCGCAGCATGGCGACGTCCTGCCGGACGTCGCGCAGGCCGATGACCCGCTCCGCCCAGTCCCCCTCGATCGGGCCGCGGCCCTCGAGCTCCATGCCCAGCTCCTCGAAGAACGCGATGACCGCGTCCAGGTCCTCGACCACGATGAGGACGTTGTCCATCCGCTGGATCGCCATGCTGCCTCCCTGTGTGTTTCTCCTGGGACGGAGCCGCCGGCCCGTTCTCGACACGGAGCGGGCCGCTTCGCGGGCGCCCGCCATTGTCGTACGCTGCGGCATGGCCTCCCACGCAGGACCGCTCGACATCACCTTCACGGCCGTGCTCGGCAAGGCCCAGGAGGGCGACACCTGGACGTGCGTGAAGATGCCCGGCTCGGCCGAGGTGTTCGGCACGCGCGGGCTGGTCAAGGTGGCCGGCACGGTCGACGGGGTGCCGTTCCGCGGAGCGTTCATGGCGCTCGGCGACGGGACCCACAAGCTCCCCGTCAAGGCCGAGGTCCGCCGCGCGATCGGCAAGGGCGACGGCGACGAGGTGGTCGTGCACCTGACCGAGCGGCTCAGCTGACCGGCAGGCCACGCCCGCGGGTACCCAGCGAGGCCCGCGCCGTTCAGCCGCCCGCCGGCTGGAACAGCTCCACCGGGTTGCCGGCGGGGTCGTCCAGCACGATCTGACGGCCGCCCGGCCCGGTGATCACGTCGCTGCGGAAGCTCACCCCCGCGGCGCGCAGCCGGGCCACCTCGGCGTCGATGTCGTCGACGAGCAGGTGGATGCGGTTCCAGCCGCCGGGCTGCGGGCGGCGCCCGTCGGGCATCGCCCGGCCGGCCGAGCTCGCCGGGCCGGACAGCAGCAGGCGCAGGTTGCCGCGCAGCACGTCGGCGAACGCGGGCAGGTACGTCGTGTTCGGCGTGAAGCCGAGGTGGGTGGTGTAGAAGTCGACCGCGGCCCGCACGTCGTCCACCAGGTAGCGGACGTGCACGGTGCTGTCGGTGGTGCTGGTCATGGTGCCTCCTTGTCCGACGGGACGGCGAGGGTGTGCAGCAGGAACGCGATCCGCTCGTCGAGCTCGTCGGCGACGCGCTCGAAGGCGGGGCGGTCGGCGGGCTCGGGCAGGCTCCAGTGCGCCGGCCGCGGGTGACCCGGGAACGGCGGGCAGACCTCCTTGACGCGGTCGCACAGGGTGATCACGCGGTCGAAGCTGCGGGCCGCGAACTCGTCCAGGTGCTTGCTGCGGGCCCGGCTCAGGTCGATGCCCCGCGCGGCCATGACCGTGACGGCGAGCGGACTGACGGCCCTGGGACGGCTGCCCGCGCTGAACGCGTCGACGCCGTGCCGGCGCAGCAGGGCCTCGGCCATCTGCGAGCGTGCGCTGTTGCCCGTGCACAGGAACAGCACGCTGCCCGTCACCGCGCCGCCGGGGGCCGGCCGGTCGAGCCGCAGACCCGGGTGCAGCGCGCCGCCCGCGCCCGCCAGCAGCCGCGCGCAGCGGCCCAGGTCGAGCGAGTAGTAGGTGTCGCGCCCGTCGGCGGTGCTGCGCCGCGACGCCACCAGCGCGGCCGCGCGCAGCTTGCCGAGGTGGTACGAGACCAGGTTCTGCGGCTGGCCGACGCGCGACGTCAGCTCCCGCACGGCCAGGTCGCCGCGGGCCAGCTCGGTCAGCAGCTGCCACCGCAGCGGATGCCCGGCGGCGGTCAGGAACTCCGGCGGAGTGACCACACCGGCAGGTTACATCAAACGCGTTTGATACATCACCCCGGCGTCACCAGGCCCGACTCGTACGCGGCGATCACCAGCTGCGCGCGGTCGCGGGCCCGCAGCTTGGTCATGGCCCGGTTGACGTGGGTCTTCGCCGTCACGGGGCTGATCACCATGCGGGCCGCGATCTGGTCGTTGGACAGCCCGCGCGCGACCAGCGCGACGGCCTCGCGCTCGCGGTTGGTCAGCCCGATCAGCAGCGCGCCGGCCCGCGGCCGCGGGGGCTGGGTGACGTACCGGTCGATCAGCTTGCGGGTGATGGACGGCGCCAGCAGCGCGTCGCCGCGCGCGGCCACCCGGACGGCGTGCAGGAAGTCCTCCGGCTGGATGTCCTTGACCAGGAACCCGGCCGCGCCCGCCCGCAGCGCCTCGAACACGTACTCGTCCAGGCCGTAGTTGGTCAGGATGACGACGTGCACGCTCGCCAGCGCCGGGTCGGCCGTGATGTGCCGGGTGGCCTCGATGCCGTCGGCGCCGGGCATCCGGATGTCGAGCAGCGCGATGTCGGGCAGGTGCCGACGGGCCAGCGCCACCCCCTGCCGGCCGTCGCCCGCCTCGGCGACCACCTCGATGTCGTCCTCGGCGTCGAGCAGCGCGCGGAAACCGCTGCGGATCAGCGGCTGGTCGTCGGCCAGCAGCACCCGGATCACGGCGTACGGTCCAGGGGCAGCTCGGCGTCGACGGTGAAGCCGCCCTCGCGGCGCGCCCCGGTGCGCAGCCGGCCGCCGAGCGCCGCCACCCGCTCGCGCATGCCCAGCAGCCCGTTGCCCGGCGGCACGCCGGCCTCCGGCGTGGCCGTGCCGTCGTCGTCGACCCGGATGCCCACCGCGCCCGGCCGGTAGTCGATCCGCACCGACGCGGTGGCCGCGGCCGCGTGCCGGGCGATGTTGGTCAGCGACTCCTGCACGATCCGGTACGCGGTGCGGTCCACCGCGTCGGGCACGTCACCGCGGGCGCCCTCGACCGTCAGCGTGGCGTCCAGCCCCGCGGTGCGCGCCTGCCGCACCAGGTCCGGCACGTCGTCGAGCCCGCGCAGCGGGCCGCGGCCGTCGCGGCGCAGCGTCTCGAGCGTCGCGCGCAGCTCGCGTGACGCCTCCCGCCCGGCGTCGCGGATCGCCAGCAACGCCTCCGGCGGCTGCTCGCCGCGCCGCTCGGCCAGGTGCACCGCGACCTCGGCCTGCACCTTGATCACCGAGATCTGGTGGGTCAGCGAGTCGTGCAGCTCCCGCGCGATGTGCAGCCGCTCCTCGTCGGCGCGGCGCAGCGCGATCTCCTCACGGGTGCGCTCGGCCTCGTCCGCGCGCCGCTCCGCCTGCCGCAGCGCCTCCCCCGCCGCGCCGGCCGCGATCAGCCAGGCCAGCTCGAGCACGCCGCGCGCCCGCGCGAACGCCTCCCCGGCGTCGCGCAGCCCCGGCGCCAGCGCGGCGGCCGGCAGCGCGAGCAGCATCAGCCCGCTCACGATCACCGTCACGCGGCGGTGGCCGGCCCGCACGGCCCCGTAGACGGCGACGAGGTAGGCCACCGCGAACACGTCGAAGCCGGCCGCCTGATAGCCGACCGCACACAACCCGGTCACGACCAGCACCGCGACCGGGGCCCGGCGGCGCGCGGCCAGCGCCAGCCCGCCGGCGACCAGCAGCACCCAGCCGAGCGGCGCGGCGGGGGTGCCGGGGCTCTCCGACAGCCCGGCGATCAGCAGGATCGCCGCCACGCCGACGGCGACCACCGGATCGCGGGCCTTCCCCATGCGGGCACCCTAGCCGCCCGCGCGCCCGCGCGAGTCGTGCGAACGCGGCAGCAGCCACATACCGCACACGCAGTAGTTCCCGGGATCTGCCACCACCGCGGCAGCCGCAGGTGTCCACATCGGCACGACGCGCGGGCGGCGCCGGGCGGACACGATCGGAGCAGGACACGAGGAGGCACCTTCATGGACGCGTACACCTTCACCGGCGGCCGGCTCCTGGGCTCCGCAGCCGCCCTCATCGCCCTTGCCGGCGCCATCCTCGGCCGGCTGGCCCTGACCCGCCCCGGCCGCCGGCGCACCACCGCGGGCCTGGCCGCCGGTGGCGCCGGCGCGGCACTGGGCGGATTCGTCGTGGCCGTCGCCGACGGCGGTCCCGGCAGCGGAAGCGGCATCATGGGCGGTTTCGTGGCGCTGGGGCTGGGTTTGCTCGGGGTGGGCCTGGCCTGGGCCGGCCGCCGCCGGCATGGTGCCGTCGCCGGGCGGGCGACCTCTCAGGCCGGGCCGGACTGAGAGACCCCCGGCCTGGCGGGCGGCAGACCTCTCAGGCCAGGCCGGACTGATAGGCGAAGACGACGAGCTGGGCGCGGTCGCGGGCGCCCAGCTTCGTCATCGAGCGGCTCACGTGGGTGCGGGCCGTGGCGGGGCTGACCACCAGCCGCTCGGCGATCTCGGCGTTGGACAGGCCCTCGGCCACCAGCGCGACGATCTCGCGCTCCCGGTCGGTGAGCCGGTCCAGCGACGGGTGCGGGGTGACGGCCCGCGGCGCCAGCCCGGTGAACTCGCGGATCAGCGTGCGGGTGACCGACGGCGCGAGCAGGGCGCCGCCGTCGTGGACCGTGCGGACGGCGTCGAGCAGGGCCGGCGGGGCGGTGTTCTTGAGCAGGAAGCCGCTCGCGCCGGAGCGCAGCGCGGTGAACACGTACTCGTCGTGGTCGAAGGTGGTCAGCACGATGACCTTCGTGGCCGCCAGCGCCGGGTCGGCGACGATGCGCCGGGTCGCCTCGAGCCCGTCGATGCCGGGCATGCGGATGTCCATGAGCACCACGTCGGGCCGCATGCGGCGGCACTGCGCGACGGCGGCCAGACCGTCGGCGGCCTCGGCGGCGACCGCGAACCCGTCCGTGGCGTCGAAGAGGGCGCGCAGCCCCAGGCGTACGAGGTCCTGGTCGTCGGCGAGCAGCACGGTGATCACGAGCGCCCCCGCGGGATGACCGCCCGGACGGCGAAGGTCCCCGCGTCCGACGAGGCGGTCAGCGTGCCGCCGACCTGCTCCACCCGCCGGCGCATGCCCGTGATGCCGAAGCCGTCGGCGTGCCCCGCGCCCGGCGCGTCGTTGCACACCCGCAGGTCGACGCTGCGCGGCCGATGCCGGATCGTCACCCCCGCCCACGGGCGGGCCGCGTGCTTGACCACGTTCGTCAGCGCCTCCTGCAGCACCCGGTACGCGGCCACGTCCGCGGCAGCCGGCAGCGGGCCGGGCGTCCCCTCGACCGTCAGGTCGACGGCCACCCCCGCCGTGCGGACCCGCGCGCACAGGTCGTCCACCCGGGCCAGTCCGGGCGTCGGCGCGGTGGCCTCCCCGTGCGACAGCGCGGCCAGCGTGGTGCGCAACTCCGCCAGCGCCTCCGAACTCGCGGCGCTGATCGCCGTCAGCGCCTCGTGCGCCATCCCGGGGCGCGTGTCGCGCAGGTGCAGCGCGATGTCGGCCTGCATCTGGATCGCGGCCAGCCCGTGCCCGACGACGTCGTGCACCTCCTGGGCGACGCGCAACCGTTCGGCGTCCGCGATCCGCCGCTCCGACTCGGCGCGCTCGCGGGCCTGCGCCTCCGCGACCGAGCGGCGCGCCGCGCCCACCGTGAACGGCACCACCACCCACGCGAGGCCGGGCGCCAGGCCGTACAGCGGCTCGTGGATCAGCAGCACGAGCAGCGCCACCACCGACCAGGCCGCCGCCGGGCGCAGCGGCCGCCACCGCGCCACCTCGTGGACGCACACGGCAAAGGACACGAGGATCGGCCCGTACGGATAACCGACGATCAGGTACGCCGACGTGAGCGCGGCCGCCGCGAGCAGCGCGGGCCCCGGCCACCGGCGCCGCAGCCCCGTGACGGCCGCCGCGAGCACCACCAGCACCACCGCGGTCCCGTCGACGGTGTGGTCCGCGGCCCGCAGCTCGTCGAGCACCGGCAGCGTCGCCACGCCCACCACCGCCAGGGCGGCGGGCACGGCCACGTCACGTACGCGCATGGTTCCCACCGTGCCATGGGCGGGCACCCGCCGCGTACGTCGGCGGGCGTACGCTCCCCGCCCGACGCGCGGGCGCGGGCCTTGCCCCAGGCTGGACGCATGAACCTCCGACCGGCGCACCGCAAGCTGTGGCTCGTGCTGCACATCGTGTCGGCCGGCGCGTGGATCGGCATCGACGTGCTCGTCGCCGTTCTCGCCGGCACCGGCCTGCTCGCCGACGACCCCGGCACGCGGAGCCTGGCCTACCGCGCGCTCGGCACCTTCGTCGTGTGTCCGATGCTGTCCTCCGGGCTCGTCTGCCTGGGTACCGGAGTGCTCCTGGGGCTGGGCACCCGATGGGGCCTGATCCGCTACTGGTGGGTGGCCGTCAAACTCGGCATCAACGTGCTGCTGTGCACATTGATCATCGTGCTGCTGCGGCCCGGCATGCCCGCCGTCCGCGCGTACGGAGAGACCATGCCGCCCACCGCGTTCGACACGAGCAGCCTGGTCATGCCGCCGATCGTCTCGTTGACCCTGCTCAGCCTCGCCACCGTCCTGTCCGTCTACAAGCCGTGGGGCCGCACCCGCCGCGGTGCCGCTCAGGTCGCCAGGCAGGCCACCGCGAGGAGCGCGGTCAGGACGCCGTAGAGGTGAACGGTGTGCAGGCGTTCGCGCAGCAGTGAGCGGTTGAGCACCAGGGTGACTGCCGGATAGAGCGAGGCCAGCACCGCCGCGGCGGCGAGGGCCCCGGCCGCGGCCACCGTGAAGGAGGCGTCCGCCAGCGCGTCGGTGGCCCCGACCGCGAGGATCGTGATGGCGGCGCCCATCCCGGGCGCGAGCAGCCGGCCGCGGGCGGCTCGCGCGGGCGAGGTTGGCGGCCCGCCGTGGACGGCGGGTGTGGACAACTGCGGAATGTGGATGACCCGCGCCGCCCTCGTTGCGGGTCTAGGCTCGCGGCCACACCCGGGTGGGCGGGGGAGGCGGTGGCACACGGCGATCTTGAAAAGCGGGGAAGGCGGACCGGCGGCGGGGCGTCCACACGAAAGAGCCGGCCCGATCGCGAGGCGACGCCACCCCAGCGCCGCCACCAGCGCCAGCGCACCGCAGCCGCCGCTGATCCGCGCCAGCGCAGTCGCCCAGAACTGATCGGCCGCGCTCGCCTCGTGGAGCAACACGAAGTACGCCCCGAACCCGAGCGCCGCCACCAGCGCGCACACCGTGGCGGAACGCCGCGCGCGATCCGCGGAGGACACCGGCCAGCCGGCCATGGTGGCCCCGGCCAGCCCGGCCACGACGCCGAGCGCGGCGAGCAGCCCGAGCCGTTCGCCGTGCAGCATCCCCCAGCCCACCGGGACCAGCGCGGCGACCGCGGCGACCGGCGCCACCACGGCGAGCGACCCGTCCCGCATCGCCCGGTACAGCAGGCCCATCGCCGGCAGCCCGACCAGTCCGGCGGCGACCGCGAGCAGGAGCCGGCCGTCGGTGGGCGGGGGAACGCCGCGCACGGCGGCGGCGGCGATCACCAGCGCCATCGCGGCGACCTTCGACCCGGCCAGGATGGTCAGCAGCGGCAGCCGCCGGGCGAGCAGCCCGGCGAGGAAGTCGGACACCCCCCACGCCAGGGCGGCGAGCGCCGCGGCCGTCATCATCCAGGCCACGGCGGCCCCCAGCACGTCATGCGCCGATGATGCCGACCTCGTAGCCGCAGGTCAGTCGCCCGCAAGAGGGGCGGCCCGCCGCCCCGCCGCGGACGACGGGAAGACGGGCCGCTCGGGCTAATCCGGTCAGGGCAGGGTCCACCGCTGGTTCGTGCCGGCGAAGCACTCCCAGATCTGCAGCCGGGTGCCGTTGGCCGACGAGTTGTTCGAGGCGTCGAGGCACTTGTTGCTGACCGGGTTGCGCAGCGTGCCGTTGGACTGGGCCTGCCACTGCTGCGCGCCGGTGCCGTTGCAGTCGTAGATCTGCACCAGCGAGCCGTTCGCGGTGCCGGCGGCGGCCACGTCGAGGCACTTGCCCAGGCCGCGGATGGTGCCGTCGGTGCCGACGGTCCAGTTCTGCGCGTTGGAGCCGTTGCAGTCGTACAGCTGGACCGCGGTGCCGTTGGCGCTGGAGGCCGCCGCGATGTCGACGCACTTGCCGCCGATGCCCGTGATCCGGCCGGTGCGGCCCGCGGGCGGAGGCGTGGAGCCACCGGTGGCGACCTCGTAGATGGCGCTGACCAGCGAGTTCGCGCCGGTGGCGTCCTGCGACAGCTCCCAGTTCATGATGCCGCCGGCGTTGGCGAGCGCCCACTGCGTCTTGCGGCGGATCGTCGGCAGCCCGTTGTAGCACTCCCCCGACGGCGTGCAGTCGCGGTTGGCGTTGGCCGGGTCCTGGGCGACGAGCTGGGCGTACGTCAGATAACCGGGACGGCTGTAGAACGGCACGCCCAGCACGGTCTTGGCCTTGGGCAGCCCCCGGTTCTTCCAGAAGGTCGCCGACGCGATCGACCAGTCGTAGTTCGCGTGCGGCGACCCGCCGTCGTACGCCATGATGTTGAGCCAGTCGACGGAGCCGAACACCGCGGGCTGCACGCCGTTCGCGGTGCCGCCCTCGCTGACGACCGCGGCGGTGAGCAGTTTGCCCTCACTGTGCAGGGCGGTGCCCAGCTGCTGCATGAGCGCCGTGTAGTTGGTGGCGCTGGCGCCGGGGTCCGGGTACTCCCAGTCGATGTCGATGCCGTCGAGCCCGTACTGCCGCACGGTGTTCATGACGTTGTTGACGAACGCCGTCCGGGTGCTCGCGCCGGCCGCCAGCGCCTCGAACGCGGAGTCGTTGCCGTCGTTCCAGCCGCCGATGGCGAGCGAGACCTTGGTGTTGTTCTGGTGCCCGAGCGTGACGAGCTGCTGCAGCTTGGCCGTGTTCTCGATCGGCTGCAGCGTGCCGTTCGCGTTGGGCAGCGCGAACGAGTAGTTGATGTGGGTCAGCTTCGAGTACTGGATGCTCGTGACGCTGCCCGCCCACGACGGCATGTAGCCGACGCTCTTGAATCCGTTGGGCAGGACGGCGGCCTGCGACGTGCCCTGCATTGCGAGTGCCGTGACGGTGCCGACGGCGGCGACGGTGACGGCGGCTGCGGCCGCGGCCCACCGGCTTCTTCTGGCCATGGGGATGGTGACCCTTCGTGTCCGGCGCGGGGGATCGCGCCGTGGGGATGACTACGGGCACCAAAGGTTAGGAAGATTTACTAATAGTCGTCAATACACGACGTGAAACAAGTCGATTTCCGTGTGGTGTACGGTGTATCTGAAAGCCATTCCGTACGGCATACGGAGTTGAAGCATGAACCTCACCGACCAGCTGCACCGCCTCCTCGAGGCCGGCCTCGCCGACGTCACCGGCACCACCGCGGCCGAGCTCGCCGCCTGCGTCGCCGCGCTGCCGGACGAACCCCGGGGCGTGCTCGTCGTGCACCCCACGCTGGCCACCGCGCGTCAGCTCGCGCCGCTGCTGCGCCACCGCGACAAGCCCGGCTTCGTCGTCGACGACCTGACCGACCTCGAGCAGTTCGTGCCCCTCGACGGCCTCACCGTGCCCGACCGCCCGCTCTACCTGCTCGCCGACCCCGACCGCGGCGACGACATGCGCAACTGGAGCCCCGACGAGGCGCTGCCCGCGATCCTGGACCGCGGCCGGACGCCGCTCACCCTCAACGAGGGCATCAGCTGGCTGCTGCAGGAGCCCAAGGTGCTCGAGCCCGGCCACTGCTTCATGACCATCGGCTCGCGCAAACGCAGCGGCGCCGCCCTCGACGCCCGGACGCCCGCCATCTGGATCAGCGGCGGCACCGGGCGCGACGGCGTCGCCCGGCGCCGGGCACCCAAGGTCGGCTGGTGCTGGGCCGGCAACCGGCACACCTGGCTGGGCTTCGCCTCGGCGCGCCACCGCCGGCCGCTCGACCGGTGATCCGGCGCCGGCGGCGGACGGTCAGCGGCCCTCGAACCGCGGGGCGCGCCGCTGCATGAACGCCTGTTGCCCCTCCCGCTCGTCGTGCGAGCCGGCGGTCTCCGCGATCAGCGCGAGGGCCCGCGGCTGCATCGACGGGTGGGCGGCGGCCTTGATCGCGGCCTTCGCGGCGCGCACGGCGAGCGGGGCGTTGGCCGCGATCGCGCTCGCCGTGCGCAGCACGTCCTCCTCGAGCCCGGCGGCGGGCACCAGCCGGTTGATCAGGCCGGCGGCCAGGGCCTCGGTGTCCGCGTACGCCCGGGCGGTGAACAGCATCTCGCTCGCGTCGGCGGGCCCCACCGCGTGCACCAGCGTCTGCGCGAGCGCGAACGGGTAGCCGATGCCCAGCCGGGCGGCGGGGATCGCGAACCGGCTGCCCTCGGCCGCGACGCGGATGTCGGCGCTGAGCGCGAGCGCCATGCCCGCGCCGAAGCAGTGCCCGCGGATCATCGCGATCAGCGGGGTGGTGAGCCCGCTGAGCGTCTCGAACAGTTCGGTCAGCGTCCGTTCCCACGTGTCGCGGGCGGCCGCCGAGTCGTGGTGCGCGGCGAACTCCGAGATGTCCGCCCCGGCCGTGAACGTCCCGCCGTCGCCGCGCAGCACGATCGTCCGCACGCCCGGGTCCCGATCCATCCCGCGGACGACCGCCTCCAGCTCGCCGAGCATGGCGGTCGACAGGGCGTTACGGCGGGCGGGATTGCTCATCGTGATCAAGCCGACGCCGTCACGCACGTCACCGTCGATTGCTGCCACGGACCGTGACCCTACTCCGGCATGATCAGCCCGCTCGAGTACGCGTACGCGATCGCCCGCGCCCGGTCGCGCAGGCCCAGCTTGTCCAGCGCCCGCCCGAGGTGCGTCTTGACCGTCGTCTCGCCCAGGTGCAGCGTGGCCGCGATCTCCGGGTTCGACAGCCCGCGCCCGACCAGCGCCAGCACCTCGGCCTCGCGCGGCGTGAGCAGCTCCAGCGCGGGGTCGCGCGGCCGCGTGGGCGGCGTCCCCGCGTACCGGTCGATCACCCGCGGGACGACCGCCGGGTCGAGCAGCCCGCGCCCGGCGGCCACCTCGCGCAGCGCCTCCAGCAGCTGCTCGGGCGGCGACACCTTGAGCAGGAACCCGGCCACGCCCGCCCGCAGCGCCCCGTCCACCAGCACGTCCTCGTCGAAGGTCGTCAGCACCAGCACCCGTACGGCCGGGTGCCGCTCAGCGATGAGCCGGGCCGCGCCGATGCCGTCGAGGCCGGGCATCCGCGCGTCCATCAGCACCACGTCCGGGCGTACGCGCTCGACCACCCGGACCACCCCGTGGCCGTCGGCGGCCTCCCCCGCGACCTCCATGTCCGGCTCGTCGGAGATCAGCATCCGCAGCCCGGCCCGCATGATCGCCTCGTCGTCCGCGAGCACCACCCGGATCACCGGCTCACCCCGGCCGCCGTCAGCGGGAACACCGCGTTCACCCGGTAGCCGCCCTCCGCGCGGTTGCCCGTGGTCAGCCGCCCGCCGAACAGCCCGACCCGCTCGCGCATCCCGACCAGGCCGTGGCCGCCCGTGGGCGCCACCGCGCCCCGCCCGTCGTCCGTCACCGTCAATTCCACTTCCTTCCCGCCGTACGTCACCTCGACCGTCGCGCGCTTCGCCCCGGCGTGGCGGAGCACGTTCGTCAACGCCTCCTGCACCACCCGGTAGGCCGACATGTCCAGCGCCGCGGGCAGCTCCCCGGGCTCGCCGGCGATCCGCAGGTCCACCTCGAGCCCCGCCGCGCGCACGTGCTCCACCAGCTCGTCGAGGCGCCGCAGCGACGGCGCCGGCCCCAGCCCGTCCGCGTCGTCCGGCCGCAGCAGCCCCACCACCCGCCGGATCTCCGCCACGCTGCGCCGCCCCAGCTCCTCGACCTGCGCGAGCGCGTCCCGCTCGACCGGCCGGTCGCTCAGCCGCCGCCGCAGCACCCCCGCCTGCATCGTCATCACGCTCACCGTATGCGCAACCGCGTCGTGCAGCTCCCGCGAGATGCGGGCCCGTTCCTCGTCCACCGCCGCGCGCGCCCGCGCCTCCCGTTCGGCCGCCAGCTCCGCCGCGAGCCGCGCGAGCTGCGCCGAGCGGCCCTGCTCGCGCCGCAGCAACGCCCCCACGCTCCAGCCGAACGTCTCGAGCACCGCGAAGAACACGAACTCCCACGACGTCTCGCCGGTCACGAACAGCGCCGTCGACGGGATGACGAACGCCGCAACCGCCGCCGGCACCGTGCGTCGCGCCGGTTCTCGGTACGCCGCGTGCGCGACCAGCACGAGCTGGGCGATCAGCTGCGACCCGCCCACGCCGGGCAGGTGCAGGACGGCGATGTACGGCACCACCAGCACCGACAGCACCATCGCGGTGACCGGCAGCCGGGCCGCCAGCGGGAAACAGAGGAACAGCACCACCGAGGCGCTGATCTCGCCCCAGCCCGCCCCCTGGGGCACCTTGCTGCCGGTCATCTCCGCGACCGCGACCAGGGCCCAGACCAGCCCCGCGAGCAGGCCGGTCAGCAGCCACTGCCGCCGGGTGTGCGGTACGCGCACGTGCGCCCCTTCCTTCGGCGGTACGGTCTCGCCCGCTCTGCGCCCGACGCTAGTGATCGCCCGCCGCCGGCGGATCCTCTCCCGGAACGACCGCCCGTCCTCCCCCGGGAGGACCCCGCGCGCGTCCGGCCGCCCACCGGTCGCACCTTGATCGGCCCCGCACGATGATCCGGAGCCCCTGGTCCGCTTCATAGCGTCTGAGCCATGACGAACACGCTTTTCCGCCGCCTGGCCGGCGCCGCCCTCCTGACCACCCCCGCCCTGCTGCTCGGCGCGATGCTGACCTCGCCGCCGCAGGACGACGACTCGTCCCGGGCCTACATCGAGTCGCTGGCCCGCGACTGGGACCTGTCGATCGTGTCGGCGAACCTGTTCCACTACTACTGGGTGGCGATCGCCCTGGCCGTTCCGGCCGCGCTGACCCTGCTGCGCGGCCCGCGCGGCCGGACCCTGGCGACCGCCGGCGCCTTCGCCACCGCGCTGGGCGCTATCCAGATCTCCGGCATGCTGCTGACCGACTGGTTCAACGCCGCCATGCCGTCGATCGTCACCACCGACCAGGCCGTCGCCGTCTTCGACCGGGTCAGCGCCGACCCGTCGCTGACCGTCTGGCTGCGCTCCGGCGTCGTGCTGGGCATCGCCATGCCGGCCCTGCTGATGGCCGGCCTGGCCCGCAACGGCGTGATCGGCTGGTGGGCCACCCCGGTCGCCCTGCTCCCCATGATCGCCGGCCCCGTCGCGGGCAGCATCCTGGGCGCCGCCGCCGGCAGCGTCGTCGGCGCCCTGTGCTGCGCCCCCTTCGTCCTGGTCGGCTTCCGCCTCCTGCGCCGCACCGCCCCGGACGTGGCCGCGGCCGAGCCCGACCTGGTCGCCGCCCGCTGAGAACGGCTCGGTCAGGACCCCGACGTCCCGACCGAGCCGTCCGCGTGCCGCCGATCAGGCGCACACCCCGATCCCGCGAGAATCCTCCGCCGGACCTGCTCCCGCACACCGGCCTTGTGGTGGCTCACGCCCGGCCGAACGCCGCCACGCGAGTCCGGAGCGCATCCGCCGGGGTGGAGGGCGCGGTGAGGGGGTCTCGTCCGGACGACGGGGCGCTCACCCGGGCCGGCGCGCCGGAGGGGCCGTGCCGGCCCGGGTCGGCGCCGCCCCGGCCGGCGCCGGGCGGTCCGGGAGCAGCAGCAGGATCGACAGCACGAGCAGGGCGCCGAGGCCGGCGGCGTTGCCCACCCGGTCGAGGGTGGGATAGACGTGGAGGTGCAGCAGGTGCCACAGGAAGTGGACGGCGTTGAAGACCAGCCACGCGCCGCCGGTGGTGCGCATCGCGGACGGCGTGGGGCGGCGCAAGGCCGACACCGAGACGACCAGCAGGGCCAGATAGAGGGCGCCCACGTCGCGGACGAGGTGCTCGTTGTACGGGCCCAGGGCCGACACCCAGTGGCGGCCGGGAGCGGGGAAGTCGGTGTGGAACGACAGCGGGAACGCCGCCGCCCACACGCCCACGGTGGCGGCGACCACCGCCAGGGGCACGATCAGGCCTCGCTTCGCGGTGAGGGTCATCGCGCGGCGAGCCACTCGTCGAAGGTGATCTCGCCGCGGTGGAAGTCACCCTCGGGCAGCAGCCCGCCGTGGGCCATGGCGCGGCCGGCGGGGACGCTCAGCACGAGGCCGCGGCGGGCCAGGCGGCGCACCATGGCCGGCACCTCGAGCACCTCGGGGCCGGCCAGGTCGGTGGCGAGCCCGCGCGCCGGGCCCTCGGCCAGCCGGACCAGCTCGGCGGCCACCTCGGACGCGGCGACCGGGCGGCTCAGCATGGCGGGCACGAGCTTCACCGGGCCGGGCACGCGGTCGAGCAGCTGCGCGGCGAACTCGTGGAACTGCGTCGCGCGCAGCACGGTCGCGGGGATCGGGCCGTCGAGCGCGAGCCGTTCCTGGCGCCGCTTGCCCTCGTAGTAGCCCGAGTCGACGCGGTCGACCCCGACGATCGAGAGGACGACGTGGTGCCGTACGCCCGCCCGCTCCTCCGCCGCCAGCAGGGTGCGCGTCGTCGTCTCGAAGAACGCGACGGACGCCTTGCGGCTCAGCGTCTCGACGTTGGTCACGTCGACGACGACGTCCACCCCGCGCAGCGCGTCGTCGAGCCCCTCCCCCGTCGTCAGGTCCACGCCGGTCGACCGGGAGATCACCACCACCTCGTGTCCCCTGGCCCGGGCCTGCTCGACCACCAGCCTGCCGACCCAGCCGGTCCCTCCGGCGACTGCGATGTTCATGGCGTCCGTCCCTTCGTCGTTGTGGCTCCTCGCGGCAGGGACGAGGCGCCGGCGGCGAACGTGACGGGGTGTGGCTCAGGCCATAGTCGTCAGGCGCGGGCGCCGATCGCCAGGGCGCGCAGCAGGAACCGCGGCTCGGCGAGCGCGCTCGGGTGGGCGAGCATCGTGGTGACCTGGTTGAGCCGGTGGCTGACCGAGCCGTCGCGCATCGAGGCCCGGAACACCAGGCCGCTGACCCACTGGATGGCCTTGTAGCCGCGGGGGTACGGGCCGTCGACGTGCGGCAGCGCCAGGTCGGCCATCGTCGACACCTGCCACGCGGCGTCCACGACGACCTTGACGTCGGCGAAGTACGAGCGGGCCGGGCGGGACAGGTCGGGGTCGCCGCGCAGGTACTCCGACAGCGCGGAGGCGTGCAGCATCGCCGAGGTCATCCCCTGCCCGTACACCGGGTTGAAGGACGCCACCGCGTCGCCGGCCGCGACCAGTCGCGCCGGGAGGCGGGTGAGCTTGTGGAAGTCGCGGCGGCGGCTGTCGGCCTGGTGGTACGTGATGACGTCGCCCACCTGCTCGGCGGTGGTGGCGACCTCGCCGAACTCGCGCGGGAAGTCGTCGACGCAGCGCTGCCGGAACTCGGCGGCGTCGCGGCCGGGCCGGTCGGCTGCGTAGCCCGAGACGAGCACCGTCCACCGGTCGCCCTCGATCGGCGTGAAGCCGGCGATCCGCGCGACCTTGCCCGGCCCCGGGTTCGCGATCGAGATGCACGTCCAGACCCGCGCGTCCGCGGGGCGCCGGAACAGCGCGGTCGCGTAGTTGAGCTTGATGCCCATGCGCTGCATCGGCGGCCGGGGGTAGCCGTGCGCCTCGAGCCAGTCGCTGAGCCGGCTCGAGCGCCCGGTGGCGTCCACGACGAAGTCGGCCGGCTCCTCCCGCCCTTCGAACCGCACCCCCGTGACCGCGCCGTCGCGCACGACGATGTCCTCGGCGCGGCCCTGCACCGTACGCACGTTGGGAAGCGCCAGGACCCGGTGCCGGATCAGCGCCTCGAGGAACGGGCGGCTGGAGATCAGCGCCTGCGCGGCGGGACCGCTCGGCGGCTCGTCGCGCAGCTCACCGTCGAGATAGAACTTGTTCGTGCCCGCCGGCGGGTCGACCGCACCGGCCGCGAGCGCCTCCTCGACGAAGCCCGGGAACCACCGCCGCAGCTGGTTGAGCCCCGACGGCAGCAGCGCGTGCACCTGGCTGCCCTGCGGCACCCCCGGACGCGGCGCGGCCTCGGCGGCGACCCGCTCGCTCGGCAGGTCGAGCCCGGCGAGGTCGTCGCGCTCGACGACCAGCACCTGCTCGGCGTGGTCGCTGAGCACCCGCGCGGCCATCAGCCCCGCGATGCTGCCACCCAGCACGACCGCCTGCCGGAACAGCCTGCGCTGCCCCCGCGGCGGCTCGGACGTCGAGATCGCGGCGAATCGCCGTGCAGCGGACATCGCTTCCCCCGTTGTATGCGAAAGTTTCTTCAACATACGCGACGCATCGAGAGGCGTCACTCCGCCCCGGCCAGCTGCCCCCGGCGACGACGCAGGTACGCCCTCTCGGCCGTGTTGCCGGCCAGGTCCAGAGCCCGGTCGTACGCGGCCCGGGCGTCCGCGCTGCGCCCCAGCCGGCGCAGCAGATCCGCCCGGGTGGCGTGGTACGGGTGGTAGCCCTCCAGCGGCAGCTCCGCGAGCTCGGCCAGCGCCACCTCCGGCCCGTCCAGCTCGGCGACGGCGATCGCCCGGTTGAGCCGCACGATCGGCGACGGGTCGAGGCGCACCAGCAGGTCGTAGAGGGCGAGCACCTGCGACCAGTCGGTGTCGCGCGCGTCGGGGGCGTCGGTGTGCACGGCGTTGATCGCGGCGAGGATCTGGTAGCGGCCGGGCGCCCGGCCGGAGGCGAGCCGCTCGCGGACCAGGGCGTGCCCCTCGGCGATCAGCGCCCGGTCCCAGGCGCCGCGGTCCTGCTCGTCGAGGGTGACCAGCTCGCCGTCCGCCGACACCCGGGCGGCGCGGCGGGCCTCGGTCAGCAGCATCAGCGCCAGCAGCCCGGCCACCTCGCCGTCCGCGGGCATCAGCTCCCGCAGCAGCCGGGTCAGCCGGATCGCCTCGGCGGTCAGGTCCGCGCGGATCGCCTCGGTGCCGGGCCCGGACGCCAGGTAGCCCTCGTTGAAGATCAGGTAGAGCACGGCGAGCACTCCCGTGACCCGGGCCGGCAGGTCCTCGCGGGACGGCACGCGGTACGGGATCCGGGCCGCCTTGATCTTCTCCTTGGCCCGGGTGATGCGGCGGCCCATCGCGGTTTCCTGCACCAGGAACGCCCGCGCGATCTCCGGCACGGTGAGCCCGCCGACCAGGCGCAGGGTCAGCGCGACCCGCGCCTCCGGGGCGAGCGCGGGGTGGCAGCAGGTGAAGATCAGCCGCAGCCGGTCGTCGTCGATGGCGCCGAGCGGCTCGGGGGTGTCCGCCAGCATCAACGCCTCCCGGTGCTTCTCGTCGCGTCTGACCTCGCGCCGCAGCCGGTCGATGCCCCGCCGCTGCGCGGTCGTGGTCAGCCAGGCGCCCGGGTTCGGCGGCACGCCGTCGACGGGCCAGCGCTCGACCGCGATCGCGAACGCCTCCGCGGCCATCTCCTCGGCGACGTCCAGGTCCCCGAACCGCCGGCCAAGGACGGCCACCAGCCGGGCCCATTCCCGGCGGTGGACCCGGACGATCGCCTCGGCGGCGTCGCTCATCCCTCGAGGAACGGCCGCAGTTCGACCCGGCGGTTGCACGCCTTCGACCCGCCGGCGGCCAGCCGCAATGCCACGTCGAGGTCGTCGGCCTCGACCACCCAGAACCCGGCGATGTACTCCTTCGACTCCAGGTAGGGCCCGTCGGTGAACACCGGCTCGGAGCCCCGGCCGTCCACCACGGTGGCCGTGCCGGGCGCCGCGAGCCCGCCCGCGAACACCCAGTGCCCGTCCGCCTGCATCTGCTTGTTGAAGGCCCGGATCGCCACCATCTCCTCGTCGGTGCCGGAGTTGGTGCGGTCGTCGAGCACGGACATCAGGTACTGCGCCATCGTTCGTCTCCCGTCGTGGTGCGCCGTCTCACCCTGCTACGAACGCGGGCGCCCCGATCGGACAGGCGCGGGGAACAACGACACCGAATCTAGCCGCGCAGCGCCTCGACCAGCTGGTCCTTCGTCATCCGGGAGCGCCCGGGAACCTTGCGGCGCTGCGCCTCGGCGTACAGCTCCTGCTTGGTGGCCTGGGGGCGGGGCTTGTCGGAGGAGCGCCGCCCCGCGGACGGCTTGCCCAGCTCGCGCCAGCTGCTCTCGCTCATCTCGACGCCGAACTTCGCCGCGACCCGCTGGATGCGCCGGAACGCCTCGTCGCGCTCGGAGTCGCTGACGTCACGCACCTGGTCGAATCGGGCGATCGCATTGCGCACGTGCCGCGCGTCGGTCAACGGCTCCTTGCGGACGCGCGGGAACGCGAACGCGCTGTCCGGCAGCTCGTTGCGGTCGTCGGCGTCCAGCTTCTTCGTGGCCATGCTCAGCCGGTACCCCGCAGCCCGCGCAGATACGCCTCGACGATGCCCGCACCGGCCGCGCCCGAGCCCGCGACCCGGTCGAACAGCAGCCCGTCCACCAGCGCGATGAAGCCGGGAGCGTGTTCCGCCGGGTCGGGCACCCCGGCGCGGGCGAGCGTCGCCTCGGCCGCGGCGAGGAACCCCGCCCGCGCCGGCGACGCGGTGGTGAGCAGCGGGTGCAGCTCCGGGTCGCCCGCCAGGTCGACCATCAGCGCGTAGCGGACGCGATGGTCGTCGGCCCGCTCGGCCAGCCGCTCGAACAGCTCGGCCGGGTCGCCCGCCGGCGCCAGGTCGGCCACCGTCCGGTTCGCCAGCCGCTGCACCATCAGCTCGACGAGCTGCCGCCGCGTGCGCGCGTAGTACGACGTCGACCCCGCGGGCAGCTCGAGCGCGCGGTCCACCGCCCGGTGCGTGAGCGCCCGCAGACCCTCGGCCGCCACGATGCCGATCGCCGCGTCCGCGATCGCCGCGCGGCGATCTGTGTTCGACCCCACCTTCACACCGTCACTCTACACACGTAGAGTCCTCTACATGCGTAGAGTAGCCGTCATCGGGGCCGGAATCGGCGGCCTCGCCACTGCCATCGGTCTCCAGCGGCACGGCTGGGACGTCACCGTCTTCGAGCGCGACCGCACCGCTTCGCCGGCCGGCGCGGGCCTGTCGCTGTTCGGCAACGCCTTCCGGGCGCTCGACTGCCTGGGGCTCGGCGAGGCCGTCCGCGCCATCGCCGGCCCGCGGCAGCACCTGAGGGCGGGCCAGCGCCGCAGCGACGGCCGGTGGCTCGCCGTCACCCCGCCCGGCGCGGTCCCCGACCTGCGCGTCGTGCACCGCGCCGACCTGCACCGGGTCCTGACCGGCGCCCTCGAACCCGCCACCATCACGTACGGGCACACCGTCGCCGAGCCGCCGGACGGCTACGACGTCGTGGTCGCCGCGGACGGCCTGCGCTCGCGCACCCGCGCGTCGTGGCCCGGCGACCCTGGCCTGCGCTACAGCGGCTGCACCAGCTGGCGCGGCGTCACCCGGCGCCCCGTCGATCTGCGCGGGGACGCCGGCGAGTCGGTCGGCCGAGGCGAGCGCGTCGGCCTCGCCCCGCTGCCCGACGGCCGCGTCTACTGGTTCGGGGTCGCCTCGCTGCCGCCGGGCACCCGGTTCCCCGACGAGTACGCCGAGGTCCGCCGCCGGTTCGACGGCTGGCACGCCCCGCTGGCCGAGGTCCTAGCCGCCACCGATCCCGCGGCGCTCGTCCGCACCGACATCCACGACCTGGCCCGCCCGCTCGCGACCTTCGTCCGGGGCACCACCGTGCTGCTCGGCGACGCGGCGCACGCGATGACCCCCGACCTCGGCCAGGGCGCCGCGATGGCCCTGGAGGACGCCGCCACGCTCACCCACCTGCTCACGACGCTGCCGGTCGAGCAGGCCCTGCGGGCGTACGACGTGACGCGCCGGCCGCGCACCCAGACGATCGCGCGCCGCGCCCGCGCGATGGGCCGCCTGCTGCAGAGCCGCAGCCCCCTGCGCGACCTGGCGCTGCGGCTGACCCCGGAGCGCGTGGTCGCCCGCGAGCTGCGCCGGCTCCAGGACTGGTCACCCAACGCCCACCTGCAGCCCGCGGCCGCCGGTCAGGCAGGATGACCAGGTGCCGCGGATCCGGGGAGAGAGCATCGGGCAGCACCACGAGATGGTGTGGGCCGACCTCGCCGAGGCGATGCGGCACCTGCTGCTCGAGCACGACTACGACGCCATCACCATGGGCCACATCGCGGCCCGGGCCGGGCTCGCGCGCAACACGCTCTACAACTACGCCCGCGACAAGAACGCGCTCGTGCTGGCGCTGATCCGGCGGGCGGGGCGGCCCGCGGTCGAGCGGGTGGCCGCGATCGCCGCCCGCTCCGCGGACCCGGCCGCGCGGCGTCTGCGGGAAATCGTCGCGACGGTGCTGGAGGCCTCGACCGATCAGGCCATGCAGCTGATGTTCCGGCCGGGCTCGGGGCTGCCGGTGACCGAGATGCCCAAGGGGCCGGGCGGCCCGTGGCACGAGATCGTGGTGGAGGTGCGCGGCGTCGTCCGCGACGGCATCGCGCGCGGGGAGTTCCGCGACGTCGGCGACGTGGCCCTCACGGTGGACCTGCTCTCGGGTGTCATGCGCTCGGGCACCGAGCGCCTCGGCCGGGGCCCCGCCGCCTTGGCGGCGACGGTCCGCGCCGCCGGCGACATCGTCCTGGCGGCGCTCGCCCGTCCTGATCAGGAATGAAGAAGCACGGCGGCCGTCGTCGCGCCTAGAGTTCCGCAAGGAGCCGATCCGCGACGACGAGGAGCCGAGGATGCACGACGCCGACCGCCACGACATGATCCGCGTGCACGGCGCGCGCGTGAACAACCTCAAGGACGTCAGCGTCGAGATCCCGAAACGGCGCCTCACGGTCTTCACCGGGGTGTCGGGCTCGGGCAAGAGCTCGCTCGTGTTCGGCACGATCGCCGCGGAGTCGCAGCGGCTCATCAACGAGACCTACAGCGCCTTTCTGCAGAACTTCATGCCGTCGATGGCGCGGCCCGACGTCGACGTGCTCGACGGGCTGACCACCGCCATCCTGGTCGACCAGGAGCGCATGGGCGGCGACGTGCGCTCCACGGTCGGCACGGCCACCGACGCCAACGCGATGCTGCGGATCCTGTTCAGCCGGCTCGGCAAGCCGTACATCGGCTCGCCGCAGGCCTTCTCCTTCAACATCGCCTCGGTCAGCGGCGCGGGCGCGGTCACCCTGCAGAAGGGCGGCCGCGAGGTCAAGGAGAAGCGGACGTTCAGCCTGCTGGGCGGCATGTGCCCGCGCTGCGAGGGCCGCGGCTCGGTCAACGACATCGACCTGACCCAGCTGTACGACGAGGAGAAGTCGCTCAACGAGGGTGCGATCACGATCCCCGGCTACAGCATGGAGGGCTGGTACGGGCGCATCTTCCGCGGCGTGGGCTACTTCGACCCGGACAAGCCGATCAAGAAGTTCACCAGGAAGGAGCTCGACGACCTGCTCTACCGCGAGGCCACCAAGGTCAAGATCGAGGGCATCAACCTCACGTACGCCGGCCTGGTCCCCTCGATCCAGAAGTCGTTCCTCTCCAAGGACATCGACGCGCTGCAGCCGCACATCCGCGCGTTCGTCGAGCGGGTCGCCATCTTCAAGACCTGCCCCGACTGCGACGGCACCCGGCTGAGCGAGGCCGCCCGCTCCTCGAAGATCAACGGCAAGAGCATCGCCGACTGCTGCGCGATGCAGATCAGCGACCTCGCCGACTGGGTGCGCAAGCTCGACGAACCCTCGGTGGCGCCGCTGCTCGACGCGCTGCGCGACACGCTCGACTCGTTCGTGCAGATCGGGCTCGGCTACCTCTCGCTCGACCGCCCGTCGGGCACGCTGTCGGGCGGCGAGGCGCAGCGGACGAAGATGATCCGCCACCTCGGCTCGGCGCTCACCGACGTCACGTACGTCTTCGACGAGCCCACGATCGGCCTGCACCCGCACGACATCCAGCGCATGAACGACCTGCTGCTGCAGCTGCGCGACAAGGGCAACACCGTGCTGGTCGTCGAGCACAAGCCCGAGGCGATCGCGATCGCCGACCACATCGTCGACCTGGGGCCGGGCGCGGGCAACGCGGGCGGCGAAGTCGTGTTCGAGGGCACCCTCGACGGGCTGCGCGCCAGCGACACGCTGACCGGCCGGCACCTGGAGTACCGCGCCTCGCTGAAGGCGAAGACCCGTACGCCCTCGGGGACCTTGGAGATCCGCGGCGCGGACAGCCACAACCTGCAGAACGTCGACGTCGACATCCCGCTCGGCGTGCTGGTGGTCGTCACCGGCGTGGCCGGCTCGGGCAAGAGCTCGCTGATCCACGGCTCGGTGGCGCCGCGCGACGGCGTGGTGGCGGTCGACCAGGGCGCGATCCGCGGGTCGCGGCGCAGCAGCCCCGCCACGTACACCGGTCTGCTGGAGCCGATCCGCAAGGCGTTCGCCAAGGCCAACGGCGTCAAGCCGGCGCTGTTCAGCGCGAACTCCGAGGGCGCCTGCCCCAACTGCAACGGCGCGGGCGTCATCTACACCGACCTGGGCGTGATGGCGAGCATGGCCACCACCTGCGAGGTGTGCGAGGGCCGGCGGTTCGACGCGTCCGTTCTGGAGTACAAGCTGGGCGGCAAGGACATCAGCGAGGTGCTCGAGATGCCGGTGGCCGAGGCCGCGGAGTTCTTCGGCGCCGGCGACGCGAAGGTGGCGGCCGCGCACACGATCCTGCTGCGCCTGGCCGACGTCGGGCTCGGCTACCTCAAGCTGGGCCAGCCGCTGACCACGCTCTCCGGCGGCGAGCGGCAGCGGCTCAAGCTGGCCACCCGGATGGCCGAGAAGGGCGGCGTCTACATCCTCGACGAGCCCACCACCGGCCTGCACCTGGCCGACGTGGAGAACCTGCTGGGCCTGCTCGACCGGCTCGTCGACTCGGGCAAGTCGGTGATCGTGATCGAGCACCACCAGGCGGTCATGGCGCACGCCGACTGGATCATCGACCTGGGCCCCGGCGCCGGCCACGACGGCGGCCGCATCGTCTTCGAGGGCACCCCCGCCGACCTGGTGGCCGCCCGCGCCACCCTCACCGGCGAGCACCTCGCGGAGTACGTAGGATCCTGATCCACGATGGAGAGCATCACCAAGAACCGGCAGTCGCTCGACACGCTCCGGGCGATGGTGTCGCGCGCCTACGGCCCCGACCGGGTCCCCCGCGGCGACGACTGGGTGCACGAGCTCGGGCACGGCTGGTTCAACGTGGCCTACCGCATCCGGCTGCGCGACGGCTACCAGGCGGTGCTCAAGATCGCTCCGCCGCCCGGGGTCGAGGTGATGGCGTACGAGCAGGGGGCCATGGCCAACGAGCTGGCGGCGCTGTCGCTGGTCCGGTCGCGCACGAATGTGCCGGTGCCCTCCGTGGACTTCGCCGACGCCGGCCGCTCGGTGTGCAACGCGGACTGGTTCGTCATGCCGTACGTGGACGCCGACAACTACGGGCTGATCCGGTCCACGCTGTCGGCGGCCGAGCAGGACCGGTACGACGTGGCGCTGGGCGCCGTGAACCGGGAGCTCAACGCGATCCCCGGTCCGGCGTTCGGCCCACTGACCGGCCCCGCCGCCGCGAGCTGGCGCGACTGCTTCCTCGGCATGGTCGACGCGGTGCTGCGCGACGGCTCCCGGCGCGGGGTCGGCCTCGACCACGCGGCCGTCACCTCGTTGCTCGACGAGCACGCGGACTGCCTCGACGCGGTGACCGAGCCGCGGTTCGTCGAATGGGACCTGTGGGCCAGCAACGTGCTGGTCCGCGACGGCCGGATCGTCTGCGTGATCGACCACGAGCGCGCCTTCTTCGGCGACCCGCTCATCGAGGCCGGCTTCGTCGCCACCGAGCTGCCCGCGTTCGGCGAGCCCCAGGCGTTCCTGCGCGGCTACGGCAAGACCCGTTTCACCGCGGAGGAACGCCTGCGGCGGCGCCTCTACTGCGTGTACCTGACGCTGGTCATGACCGTCGAGGCCGCGTACCGCGGCCAGGACGATCCCCGCCACCGGACGTGGACCCGGGCCCGCCTGACCGAGGCGCTGGCACTGTTCGACTGATACCCGTATGCGACCGGGCCGGCCCGCTTCACGGCGGCCGGCGCCATAGCGGGTGCACGGTGCCGATTGCTGTCGCTCACTCGCGCCGAACCTGCAACGTTTCCCCACCGGCCAGCCGTAGAGACAGGTCCTGCGCTTGCGGGAACGTCGGGGACTCCAGTCGCAGTCCGGTACGGGTGATCGCCGCGATCGCCTTCTCGGCCAAGCCCCTGAGGTCGGCTTCCGGCCGGGCGGCACGGACGAGGGAAAGCCAGACATGCGATCCGTCACCTCCGGAAACAAGCACCGGGCCGGCCGGCGGCTCACAGCCGATGGCAGCATCGACGAGCGCACGGACCGCCTGCTGCCGAATTTCACCGGCGTTCCTCGCATCAACGGCACGCGCTGCATGCCGTCTCGCATGTGCTTGATGTCCGGCAACGCCGTCTCGAACCGCTGCCGCGCCTCGGCCAGGGCGAGTCCGACCGCCTCCTCCATACCGAGGTCCTTCAAGGCGAATTGTTCGAGCTGCTCGGCAGCCAGCAGTTGGTGCAGGGCGACGACCAACGTGCGTGCGTCGATCTGCCGCGAGCTGAACCAACCAACACGGATGTCGTTGTCGTGCATGCGGGTCACCGTCACGGCGACTGTGGCGCGCCACCACTGCGACTCGGACACCGCGATCGCATACGGGTTGTCGGCCGGCGACCAGTCGTCGGATGTGCCCGTGCTCATGGCACCATCCTGGCGCACGCGTCCACATCGTCGATCGACGTGGCGTTGACGGGCCTGAGTTCGGCGCGGGTCGTTGCCGCAGCATGAGGTCCGACCGGCGCGACCCGCTGGGAAAGACCGGTCGGGGCCGCCGGCCAGAAACGCTGGTCGGCGGCCCGTTGCGGGTGCTGTCAGCAGCCGTTGCGCTGCGAGCTCACGGCCACGTCGTCGTACCAGAGGGTGTCGGCCCCCTCGCCGTAGCTCTCCCAGCCCAGCCGCAGGTCGGTGAGCGCGGGCCGCCACGTGCGGTTGAGCCACTGCCCGTCGACGTCGTGGGTGGGCACGCCGTCGTTGCGCAGGCCCGGGACCGAGGTGCCGTTGAGCCACGTCTCGATCGTGCCGTCGCGGCCGTCGACCTTGAACTCGACGCAGTTCCACGTGTTCACGGGCAGCGGGGCGGACTGGGCCACGCCGGCCGGGCTCTGCTCGGGCAGGGTCGCGTCGTCGGAGGCCCGGTTGAACTGCAGCGCGCCGTTCTGCCCGCCGAAGCGCAGGTCACGGTTGCCGTCCGCGGAGTCGCGCATCGCCACGGTCGTCACGTGCGAGGCCGGCAGCGCCGTGGTGTGCCGGACCCAGTAGCGCACGTGCCAGACGGGCCCGGCCGGGAGCGGCGTGCCGGCGAAGACGTGGTTGCAGTAGCCCGCGGCCCCGTTGATGCGCAGCGACGTCGAGCCGGAGTGGGCCACCGTACGGTCGATGGCCGCCGTGCCGGCGCCGGAGCAGTCCGGCGTGGAGACCGCCCAGGCTCCCCCGGGCGTCGCGCCCGTCTGCGTCTCGAAGCCGTCACAGATCGCCGCGGATGCGCAGCCCTGCTGCGGCGGCGGCGATGTGGTCACCGTCGGCGTCGGGGTGGGCGTGGTGGGCGCAGGGGTGGTCGGCGTCGGCGTGGGCGAGGTCGGCGTCCCCGAGCCGCTGCAGGAGACCCCGTTGAAGCTGAACTCGCTCGGCGTCGCGTTGGCGCCCGAGAAGGTGCCCTGGAACCCGAACCGCGCCGAGGCGCCCGTGGCCAGCGACCCGTTCCAGCCCACGCTCGCCGCCGACACAGCCTTGCCGCTCTGCGTGACCGTCGCGTTCCACGCGTTGGTGACGCGCTGGTCGCCCGCGAAGGTCCACGACAGCGTCCACGAGGTGACCGGCGCCCCGCCGTTGGTCACCTGCACCTCGGCGGTGAACCCGGTCGACCACTGGTTGGTTGTCCACTGCACGCTGCACGCTGCCGCCGCCGAGGCAGCAGGAGCCTGCATGACCGTCATCCCGGCCGCGACCAGCACCGCCGCAACCACTACGGGTATCCATCCACGCCGCACCGCTGCCTCCTACAGTCATGGGAGCGCTCCCAAACATTGATGACTGTAGTTGCATTCGTGCGGCCGGGAAAGGTCAGGAGTGGTTACATTCGCCGATCGGGATGATCAGGTCGGCACTGTCGCGCTCCAGCGGATCGAAGGCGTCGAAGCTGACCGCGACCCAGTCGCCCTTCCGGGGCCGACGGGTCCACTCCATCGTGAAGACGTCGTAGTAGTCGACGGCCACGTCGACACCGTCCTCGCCTTCGGGAATGGGCGGACTCCAATATTTGATCGAGGTGAGATACCGGCCCTGATCCTCCCCCGGGAAGGACACCGGATTCTTCTGCGGGTCCTCCTGCCGCGGGACGCGGAACCACCGATCGAGCACGATGTCCTCGGGCGTGGCGGGGTCGAGCGAGGGAATGCCCTCGTCACAGTCGACCTTGCTCAGGTCGACGGGCACGGCGCCCGGGACGAACGGCTCCTGACCCACCCGCATCCTGGCGTACCAGCGCTCACCGTCGCGGTCGGGTGGCGGCGACACGGCCTGGATCCGCCGGAACAGCGCTGGGGCCGGGTTGTTGCCGGGGCCGGCCAGCGGCATGGCGTACGGGTATTTCAGTGGAGCGCCGAACCCGAAGCGCAGACAGTGGACGCACGCGTCGAACAGCTGGAAGGCTACATCGCTGGTGGCCTGATTCATCTTCTAACCCCATTGGCGACAGACGTGCCCAGAGTGATGATTGATCCCTGACGATAGGATTTGAAGGGTGGCCACACAAGGCGTGACCCGACAACCATCGGTTAACGGGCCGTCACAGATCGTGAGCGGATTGGCCGCGACCTGGCGTTCCTACCTGCCCGAACACGTGTCCCGTCTTCTCCTGACAGCCGAGAGTGTCAGCAATCCGCCAGTCACCCAGCGTGCCGAGGCGGTGGTGCTCTACGCCGACGTGGTCGGCTTCACCGCCCTGGCCGAAAGCTTCGCCGGAGCCGGAAGCTACGGCACCGAACAACTGACCCGCATCATCAATCGGTGGTTCGCCGTCACGGCCGATGCCGTCGCCGCGTCCGGTGGCAGTGTGGTCGACTTCGCCGGTGATGCGCTGGTCGGCATGTTCGACTACACGCCCGCGACCGCAACCGCGGTGGCCCGCCGGGCCATCCGTTGCGCCGAGCTCATTCGCGAGGCCACCACCGAGGTCGTCCCGATTCCCACGCCGGGCGGCTCCCGATCCTTGACGATCCGCGTCGGACTCGCCGCCGGCCCCCTGCTGCTCATGCTGCTCGGCGACCCGGAGACCCGCTTGCAGCACCTGATCGCCGGCCCGGCGCTCGACCGCGCGATCGACGCGCTGCACCGGGCGGACCGCGGTGAGATCGTGGTGGACCCGGCCTTGCGCGAGACCGCGGGCTCACCCGCGGCTGTCGACTCCCCTTACGCGCCGCCCGCGCCGCAAACCGCCGAGCTCGAACGGCTGATCGAGCCGTTCCTGCATCCCGCCATCCGCACCAGGCTGCGCTTCGGGCGGCACGAGCTGGTCAACGAGCACCGCAAGGTGACGACCGCGTTCGTGCAGCTACCGGACCTCTCGATCGACGACCCGGCCACCGCCGAGGCGCTGCAGCGCTATCTCGCCGCGGGCGTGAAGATCATCGACAGGTACGGCGGCCACCTGCGTCATCTCATGGCCGACGACAAGGGGACCGTGCTGGTGGCCGTCTTCGGCACACCGCTCAGCCATGAGAACGACGAGGAGCGGGCTCTGCGCTGCTGTCTCGAGCTGCTGGCGCTGCCGGGCGGCGCCGGCCGTGGCGGGCTCACGACCGGTCCGGTGTTCTGCGGTGAGGTCGGGTCGGACGTGCGCCGGGAGTACGCGGTGGTCGGCGACGCCGTCATCCTCGCCTCGCGTCTCATGCAGGCAGCCCCGGCCGGAAGTCTGCTGATCGACCGGCTCACCTTCGAGCGCGTTCGCGACCTGGTCGAGGCCGGCGATCCCCTCGAGGTCACCGCCAAGGGCAAGGCCACGCCGGTCGCGGCCTGGGCCGTCCGCTCGTTGCACGAGGCCGCGTCGGCGAGCCAACTCCCCACCCCCGCGCGGGGCTCGCTCGTCGGCCGCACCGCCGAGATGGCCTGGCTTGGTGAGCTCGTCAACGAGGCGCGTTCGGGGCGCGGCCGAGTCGTCTGGCTGCACGGGGAGGCCGGCATCGGCAAATCCCGCCTGGCCGCCGAGACGTGCCGGGCGGCCGGCGCGCTGGGCTTCTCCGGGCACGGCGGCAGCTGCCGCTCGCACGGCACCAGTTCCAGCTATCTGGTGTGGCGCCCGATCTGGCGCGAGCTGCTCGACATCGACCCGGCCGCGCCGCTCGACGAACAACGGACAGCCCTGACCCGGCGCGTCGCCCGCTACGACGGCACCGGGCAGCGGGCTCCGCTGGTGGCGGCCGTGATGGGTCTGCCGATGCCCGACACCGAGCTCACCGCCCAGCTCGACCCCGCCGGCCGCGACGAACTGCTCCGTGCCCTCCTGCTGTCCTTCCTCCGTGAGCGCACCACATCCGGACCGCTCATGCTGCTGCTGGAGGACTGCCATTGGATCGACCCGGCCTCGCTCAGCCTGCTCGACCTCCTCATCGAGCGCCTGGCGGAGCTGCCGGTGCTGCTGCTGGCCACCTCGCGGGAACCGGCGCCCGGCAAGCTGGCCGTGGCCGACCACGTGGTCGAGGTGGGCCTGGGCCAGATGTCGAGCGAGGACTCGCAACGGCTCGCCATGCTGCGCCTGCGCGACCGCTACGGCCCGCAGGCGAGCATCGCACCCGAGCTGGTCGAGCAGATCGACGAGCAGGCCGGCGGCAACGCCTTCTACATCGAAGAACTGGTCGCCTACCTGCACGGCCGGGGCGTCGATCCGGCCGGATCGGAACTTGCCGCACTGCACCTGCCCGACAGCCTGCAGCGGCTGGTCATGGCCCGCATCGATCAGCTCACCGACGACGAGAAGGCGGCCATCAAGGTGGCCAGCGTGATCGGCCGCCGTTTCCAGCCGCCGCCGATCGCCTCGGTCTATCCACCGGCCGGCACCACCGCTCAAGTCGCGGCGCACCTGCGCCACCTGCACAAGCTCGAGCTGACCCCGCAGGTCGAGCCGGAACCGGAGCCTGAGTACGAGTTCAAGCACCCGATCACGCAGGAGGCGGCGTACCAGAGCATCACGTACGACACCCGGGCCGCGCTGCACGAACGGGCCGCCCTGTTCATCGAGGAGCACTTCCCGGATCGGCTGGCGCAGTACGTCGACGTGCTGGCCCACCACTACGCCCACACCCCGCGCACCGACAAGCAGCGCGTCTGGTTCCGGGCGGCCGGCGACCGCGCGAAGGCCGTTTACGCCAACGAGGCGGCGACCTTCTACTACGGGCGGCTGCTGCCGTTGCTGCCGGATGCCGACCAGGCCGCGCTGCACATCGAGATCGGCACCGTGCACCACCACGTCGGACAGTGGGCCGAAGCCGAGCGGCACTACCGGATGGCCCTGCGCGCCGCCGAGGCCACCGGTCGCCGCGACATCGTCGCCGCCGCCCAGCGGCAGCTCGGCGACCTGCTGATGTACACGAGCACGCCGGCCGAGGCGGTGAGCTGGCTGCAGCGTGCCCTGGCCGGGTTCGAAAGCCTCCGTGACGCCGCCGGGGTCTCCCGAACGATGGACCGCATGACGTTCGCGCTCTTCCGCCAGGGCGCGTACGCCGACGCCCTCGCGATGGCCGGCCGGCACCTCGCCATGGCCACCGAGGCCGGCGACCTGTCCGCGATGAGCGGCGCGCTCAACCACATGGGCATCTGCTATCTCAGCACCGGCCGTGCGGAGGAGGCGCTCGACTACCTGAGCCGCGCGTTCCGCACGGCGGAGCAAGCCGGTGATCGCAACTGGATGTTGCACGGCGCCAACAACCTGGGACTGGCCCTGCACCGCCACGCCGATCTCGTCCAGGCGATCGACTCCTATCGGCGCGCCCTGGACGTGGCGCGCGACATCGGCGCGCGGCAGACCGCGAGCGTCACCGTGGGCAACATGGGCGAGATCTACCGCGAGGTGGGCGACTTCCTCCGAGCTCGGACGTGCGCGATGTACTCCTTGCGGATCGCCGTCGAGCTGCGCGACTGGACGACCGTGGTCGACCAGCTGACCGGACTCAGCGTGATCGCCGCCGCCGAGAGCCGTCCGGACGACGCGGCACGGCTGCTGGAACGGGCCATCCCGCTGGCTCGCGAGCTCGACTCGCCCTACTACCTGTGCGAGTCGCTGCACCGACTGGCCCGGCTGCACCTCAGCGGCGGCCGCCCGGCCGTCGCGGAGCGGCTCAACTCCGAGGCGCGCGAGGTCGCCGAGCAGCACGACGAGCGTGACCCGCAGGTGAGCACGTACATCTTCGCGATCCGCCAGCAGGTCGACCGTGGCGACCTGGAGCCGGCGAGCGCGGCGGCGGCGCTGCGCGAGGCCGCCGAGCGCTGGTCCGAGCCGCACGAGATCGCGGCTCTGATGGACGCCGCTTGGCTGGCCGACCCGGAGGACGAAGACGCCCGCCGGACTGCGGCGGGCATCTACGAGCAGCTCTACGCGCGGGCGCCCAGCCTCGAATACCGCCGCGCCTACCTGCGGCTCACCGGCGTACGGCTGCCGCCCGGCCCGCCGCTGCCCGCCCTGCCGCAGTGGATCGTCGCGGAGACCGGCCCCGACCTCGAGACGCTGCTGCAGCGCATCGACCGCACGCCCCGGCACGAGCCCGAGGACTAATTCAGCTCGTCGTCGCCGGCCAGTTGCCGCAGGGCGGTGACGGTGGGCGCGAAGGCGTACACGGCGCCGGTCGTGGTGAGGAAGCCGCCGTACGCCGGCTTGGGGATGTCTCGGACGACGTCGGCGGGCAGGCGCTTGGCCGCGGCGGTCGAGCTGTCGCCCAGGACGGGGTCGAGCCCGTCGACCCGTTCCGGCGTCCCGGCGGCGACCCGGCCGTACTTGACCAGATCGGTCTGCGGAAAGCTCGGCGAGTTGGACCAGTTCCGCAGGATGAACTCGAACTGGTCCTCGATGCTGGCCATGTACGCGTTGAACAGCATCCCCCGCTTCTTGCTGTCGGGCGCGGCGCGCTTGAACTCGGGGCCGTACGGGATGCCCCGGCGCAACAGTTTGCGGCCGCGGTCGCGGAAGACCATGTCGTCGCGGGGGTTCACCTTGCGGATGTGCGCATAGCGCGGCGTGACGTCGCCGTCGGGGTCGCTCTTGTAGTCGAAGTCGTTGTCTTTGTAGTCGCCGCCCGTGGCCAGCGGCGTGCCGTCCAGGCGGCGCCCGAGCGCCCGCGCGGCCACGTCGTCGGCAGTCTCGCCCTTCTTCTTGTCGGCGAGTGACTCCATGTGTTCCCACCACCGCTTGGCGTCCTGCTCGATGCGGCGGAACACCTGGAAGGAGCCGCCGTGCATCCATCGCGCCGCGACCGGCCGGGGCGCCCACGACGGGGGTCGCCGCTCGCCCGGATAACCCAGGAGGAACTCGCCGGCGGCGATGACCGGGGAGCCGCTGCCGGAGCCGGTCTCCTCGGTTTCGGGGAAGCCGCGCACGGTCGGCTGGGAGATGCCGTCGGTGAAGCCGAAGTGCTCGGAGCGGCGGTTGTCGCTGTCGCGGTGGGACTCGCCGATCTCGACGCGGAGCACCCGCAGACCCCACGCTTCGCTCTTTGCACGGGCCACGGCGTCCCGGATCGTCCGGTAGTCGCCGGCAGCGATGGTCAGCAGGGCATCCACCGGCACATCGAGCCCGCCGACCACCCAGTTCTGCGGGTCGCCGGTGCCGACATCGCCGAGCAGTGCGGGCGCGGTGGTGACGTTGCCCGACGCGTCGAGCCGGGGACCCAGCGGCCCGCTCCAGAAGGCGTCGTGACCGGCCAGGACGCCCGCGGTCTCCGGATGCAGCAGATAGAGCCCGGTCGCGGTGAGACCGACATTCAGCAGCGTCCGGCCCGGGGGCAGGCGGTTCTCGCCTCGGGGCGGCACGGCGTCGTTGCGCGTGACCCGGTCCGCGATCCGGCCGAGCCACTCGCGCGCCCTCGCGCGGTCGTGCCGGAACGACAACGCCACGAAGGCCTGATGCTTGCCGCCGAAGGGGCGGAGGATGTTGCCCTGGATCTCCTGTGGATCGAGCGACAAGGTCATGACTCGGGAACCC
Source organism: Actinoplanes sp. URMC 104 (assembly GCF_051386375.1). Lineage (NCBI taxonomy): Bacteria > Bacillati > Actinomycetota > Actinomycetes > Micromonosporales > Micromonosporaceae > Actinoplanes > Actinoplanes sp. URMC 104. The sequence goes on from NZ_JBPQTO010000011.1 coordinate 1,963,990, forward strand.
CCTCGGTCGGATCGAGCGCGACCGATGCTAGTCAGCTGAACCCCCGACCGGTCAGGACTGTCGCGTTCTGGACGGCGGGGGCCGGGCGGATGGTGCCGTCGACGAAGATGGCCCACCACAGGCAGAAGATGGCCACGGCCCACACCTTGCGGGAGTGGTCGGCCGCGCCGGCGCGGTGCTCGGTGAGCAGCCGCTGGGCGTAGTCGACGTCGATGAGGTGGCGGGGGCCAGAGCCGGCGATCAGGCCGCCCACCCAGTCGCCGATGCCGCCTTTGAGCCACAGCCGGGTGGGGGTGGGGAAGCCGAGCTTGCGCCGCGAACGGACGGACTCGGGCACGATGCCGCGCATCGCCTCGCGCAGGGCGTGCTTGGTGGAGCGGCCGTGCGCGGGCAGCTTCAGCTCGGTGGGCAGGCCCGCCGCGGCGGCGTAGACGGCGGGGTCGAGGAAAGGCACGCGCAGCTCGAGCGAGTGGGCCATCGACATGCGGTCGGCCTTGGCGAGGATGTCGCCGGGCAGCCAGGTGTGCAGGTCCACGTACTGCATGGACGCCACGTCGTCGACGTCGGCGGTCTCGGCGTACAGCCGGGAGGTGATCGCCGTGTGCGGGTCGGCGGTGAACCGCAGCAGCTCGGCCTTCTCGGCGGGGGTGAAGATGCGCGCGTTGCCGTAGTAGCGCTCCTCGATCGGGGTGGTGCCGCGCTCGAGGAAGCTGCGGCCACGCACGCCCTCGGGGATGGTGTGGGCAAGGCCGCGCAGGCCGCGCTTGACGCCGGCGGGCAGGCGGTCGACGCGGGCCAGCGACCGGGGCTCGCGGTAGATGGTGTAGCCGCCGAACAGCTCGTCGGAGCCCTCGCCGGACAGCGCCACGGTGACGTAGCGCGACGCTGTCTGCGCCAGGAAGTAGAGCGGGATCAGCGACGGGTCGGCGACCGGGTCGTCGAGCAGCTGGACGATGCGGGGCAGTTCGCGGATCACGTCGTCCTCGGTCACCACGGTCGGTGTGATCCGGACGCCGAGCTGCGCGGCGGTGTCCTGCGCGATCTCGATCTCGGAGTAGCCCTCGTGCGCGAAGCCGGCGGTGAACACGTGCAGGTCGGGCTTGACCTCGCGGGCCAGCGCGACGATCGCCGACGAGTCGACGCCGCTGGACAGGAACGCGCCGACCGGCACCTCTGCCTGCAGGTGGTGGCGGACGCTGTCGCGCAGAGCGTCGCGGATGGCCTCGTGCGCGGCGGCCGGCTGCACATGCAACGGGCGCAGGGAGGGGCGGAACCAGCGCTCCTGGCGCAGGCCGCCGCCGGGGGTCCAGGTGAGGCGGTGCCCGGGCGGCAGGCGGCGCACCTGGCGGTGCAGGGTGAGCGGGTCGGGCACGTACTGGAAGGTGAAGTAGTGCGCGAGCGCGTCGGTGTCCAGCGCCGCGGCCGGGTCGCCGCCGAACGGCAGCAGCGCCTTGCGCTCGCTGGCCAGGAACAGCCCGTCGACGGTCTCGAGCAGGTAGAGCGGCTTGATGCCGAACGGGTCGCGCGCGGCGTGCAGGGTGCCGGTCCAGTGGTCGTACGCCACGAAGGCGAACATGCCGCGCAGCCGGGGCAGCGCCGCCGGGCCCCAGAAGTGGAACGCCGCGGCGAGCACCTCGCTGTCGCCCTCGGTGGCGAACGTGGCGCCGTGCTCGCGGATCAGCTCGGCGCGCAGGGCCCGGTAGTTGTAGATCTCGCCGTTGAACACCACGGTCCAGCGGTCGCGGTAGTGCACAGGCTGCGCGGCCTCGGAGCGGTCGATGATGGCGAGCCGTTTGAACCCGAACGCGGCCCCGTCGGCGTACACCAGGCGGGTGTCGTCGGGCCCGCGGTGGTGCATCGTCTCGAGCGCGGCGGCGAACGCCTCCTGGGTCGCCGGGTCGGGCGCGCCGGCGGCCGGGCGGCTGCTGACGAAGACGTTCAAACCGCACATGGGTCCTCCTGAGAAGTCCGGGGAGGGCAGCGTGCGGGAGGACCTGTGAAGAACTTGTGGCCCCACGGCAATCGGGGGAGGATCTTCACCGGAATCGCACATTCCTTGGTCGGGGTGGCGCCGAGCGGCCAGAATCGCGGCGTGACCGCACGTATCCTCGTGGCCGACGACGACCCGAAGCACGCCCAGCTCATCCGGCTCTACCTGGAGCGCGAGGGCCACCAGGTCATCACGGTGGGTGACGGCCGGGCGGCGCTGGACGTCGCCCGCGCGCGCCGGCCCGACCTGCTGGTGCTCGACGTGATGATGCCGCTGGTCGACGGGCTGGACGTGTGCCGGATCCTGCGGGCCGAGAGCGACGTCGCGATCCTCATGGTCACCGCCCGCTCGTCGGAGAACGACATGCTGCTGGGCCTCGACATCGGCGCCGACGACTACCTGGCCAAGCCGGTGAGCCCGCGCGAGCTGATGGCCCGGGTGCGGGCGCTGCTGCGGCGGGCCGGCTCGGCCGACGGGCCTTCCTCGATCGTGCGCGTGGGGTCGGTCGAAGTCGACGCCGGCCGCTTCGAGGTCCGCGTACGCGGGGAGGCCGTGACGCTGACCGCCAAGGAGTTCGCGATCCTCGAGCTGCTGGCCCGCGAGCCGGGCCGGGTGTTCACCCGCGCGCAGATCATCGACAAGACCTTCGGCTTCGAGCACGAGGTCTCGGCCCGGACGGTCGACGCGCACATCGTGAACCTGCGCCGCAAGATCGAGGAGAACCCGGTCGAGCCGCGCTACGTGCAGACCGTGTACGGGCGCGGTTACCGGATGGCCGAGCAGTGAGCTTCCGCGTACGGATCTTCGCGCTCGTGATGCTGGTGGCGGTGACCGCGATCGGCGCGACCGCGTGGCTCACGCTGCAGCTCACCCAGCGCGAGGTGACCGACGCGCTCGAGGCGCAGACCCGGCACCGCGCCGAGATCGTCGACGAGCTCAGCCGGTACGGGCTCCGGCACGGCAACTGGCCCGGCGTGAACCGCCTGGTGACCGAGCTGTCGGACCGCACCGGCTTGCACATCCGGGTGCAGACCACCGACGGCGAGGTGCTGGTCGACTCCGACATCGAGGCCGGCCGGTCGTCCGGCCCGGTGCAGGCCATCGCGTACGACGTCGACCCGTTCCCCGCCCGGCAGGTCGCCGCGGACCCGGCCGCGATGTTGCCGGCCGGGCTCTTCGGCAAGGTCCGCACGCCCCGGGACGTCTTCGGCCCGGCCCCCACCGACCGCCTGCACGGCAGCCCGGAGCTGCTCGCGCTGCGGCAGGCCACTCAGTTCCGCACCGGCCTGGTGCTGGTGCGCTGCCTGAACGAGACGCTCGGCGACGAGCCGGCCCTCGCCTCGGACCGGGCGCCGTACGTCACGCCCGAGCAGCTGACCCGGTCGCCGGACTGCACGCGCAAGGCCCTGACCAAGGTGCTCGGCGACACGTACTGGTTCGACAGCTACTGGGACTACCTCACCCGCTGCCCGGACAAGGTCGGCGGGGTGCCGGCCCGTCCGCGCGTCACCGGTGAGGACGTGACCGAGATGCGCGCCTACTGCCTGGACGGCGCCTACCACGAGACGGTGGTCACCAGCACGGCCGTCCCGCTCGAGGTCTTCCTGGGCGGACGGGGCTCGGTGGACATCGCCGACTTCGGACGGCCCGGCATCGCGGGCGCGGCGGGTCTCGTGGTGGTGGCGCTGGTCGGCACGTTCCTGATCGCGCGACAGGTCAGCCGCCCGGTGCGACGGCTCACCGGCGCGTCCCAGATGCTCGCCGCGGGCCGGCACGACGCGCGGGTGCGCATCAAAGGCCGCGGCGAGCTGGCCCGGCTGGCCGCGTCGTTCAACACGATGGCCGAGGCGGTGCAGCAGAGCGAGGAACGTCAGCGCCGGCTGGTCGCGGACGTGGCGCACGAGATGCGCACCCCGCTGTCGAATCTGCGCGGCTATCTGGAGGGCCTCTCCGACGGGGTGATCGAGCCGAGCCGCGAGCTGTTCGTGTCGCTGCACGAGGAGACCATGCTGCAGGGCCGCATCCTCGACGACCTGCAGGTGCTGGCGCTGGCCGAGGCGGGCGACCTGAGCTACACCAGGACGCCCACCGACCTGGCGGAGCTGGCGTCGGCGAGCGTGACCGCGCACCGGGCGGTGGCCGCCGAGGCGGGCATCGCGCTGACCGTGGACGCCTCCGCCCCGGTGTGGCTGGAGGCCGACCAGGACCGGATCCGGCAGGTGCTGGGCAACCTGCTGACCAACGCGATCCGCTACACCGACTCCGGTGGCCAGGTGCTCGTGCGGGTGCGGGCCGAGGGCGGCGAGGCCGTGCTCACCGTGCAGGACACCGGGGTGGGCATCACGCCGGGCGACCTGCCGCACGTGTTCGACCGGTTCTGGCGCGCCGACCCGGCCCGGCAGCGCGCCACCGGCGGCACCGGGCTCGGGCTGACGATCGCCCACCGGATCGTCACCGACCACGGCGGGCGCATCGAGGTCGCCAGCCGGCCCCACCTCGGGACGACCTTCACCGTACGGCTGCCCGGCGCTTTCGACTGATGCTGCAAAAGTTATGTTGGTCGATCTAAAAGTCTGGACAGGACCGACGCGAAGTTCCTAACGTGAGCCGCAATACGGGTTTGTTTCCGGCTGATGTCCGCTCCCCCACGGACGGCCGGAGCCGGGCCCGGAGCCACAGCAATCCCCGGCTGCGGCGCGGCGACACGCGCCCCCGCCTGGCACCCCACGTCAGGAAGGGACCCCGTGAACCACCAGACCCTCAGACATCGATGTACGGCGATCTCCGCGGCGGCCCTGCTGACGGTGGCCGGCCTGGCCTCCCCCGCCGCCGCGGTTATCGATCCGGCCGACTTCCAGCAGGTGACGCTCGCCAAGGGCGTCGCCGAGACGGGCGAGCCGATGAGCCTCGCGGTGCTGCCCGACCGCTCGGTGCTGCACACCGCCCGCAACGGCACGCTGCGGCGCACCGACGCCGCCGGCGCCACGACGGTGGTGGCGACGATCCCCGTCTACACCCACGACGAGGAGGGCCTGCAGGGCGTGGCCGTCGACCCGGGCTTCGCCACCAACCGGCACATCTACCTGTTCTACGCCCCGCCGCTGAGCACCCCGGCCGGCGACGCCCCGGCCACCGGCACGGCGGCCACGTGGGCCACCTGGGCGGGCGTCAACCGGCTGTCGCGGTTCACACTCAACGCCGACTACACGGTCAACACCGCCAGCCGGGTCGACGTGCTGGACGTGCCGACCGACCGCGGCATGTGCTGCCACGTCGGCGGCGACATGGACTTCGACGCGGCCGGCAACCTCTACCTGTCGACCGGCGACGACTCCAACCCGTTCGACTCGGCGGGCTACTCCCCCATCGACGAGCGCACCGAGCGCAACCCGGTCTACGACGCGCAGCGCACCGCGGCCAACACCAACGACCTGCGCGGCAAGATCCTGCGCATCAAGGTCAACGCCAACGGGACGTACGCGATCCCGGCGGGCAACCTGTTCCCGCCCGGCACCGCGAACACCCGGCCCGAGATCTACGCGATGGGCTTCCGCAACCCGTTCCGGATCAGCGTCGACAAGGCCACCGGCGCGGTCCACGTGGGCGACTACGGCCCGGACGCGGGCACCACGTCGGCCACGCGCGGCCCGTCCGGGCAGGTCGAGTTCGACCGGGTCACCGCGCCCGGCAACTTCGGCTGGCCGTACTGCACGGGCACGAACACGACCGCGGAGACCTACAACGAGTGGGACTTCGCCACCGGGGCGAGCGGCGCGAAGTACAACTGCGCCGGCGGGCCGGCCAACAACTCGTTCCGCAACACCGGGCTGCGCACGCTGCCGCCGGCCCAGCCCGCCTGGATCCGGTACGCCGGTGACGCGGGCACGCCACCGGAGTTCGGCGGCGGCTCGGAGTCGCCGATGGCCGGCCCGGTCTACCGCTACAGCCCGAGCAACCCGTCCGCCACGAAGTTCCCGCAGAGCTTCGACGGGCAGTTCTTCGCCGCCGAGTTCGGCCGCGGCTGGATCAAGCCGATCGTCGTCGGCGCCGACGGCACGCGAGGCGCGATCGACACGTTCCCGTGGAACGGCAAGCAGGTGATGGACTCCGCGTTCGGGCCGGACGGGGCGCTCTACGTCCTCGACTACGGCACCGGCTACTTCAACGGCGACGCCAACTCGGCGCTCTACCGCTACGACTACGTGGCCGGCGGCAACCGCGCGCCCACCGCCGCGGCGGCGGCGAACCCGACCTCCGGCGCCGCGCCGCTGACCGTGGCGTTCTCGTCGGCGGGCAGCAGCGATCCCGAGGGCGGAGCGCTGACGTACTCGTGGGCGTTCGGCGACGGCACCACCTCGACCGCCGCGAACCCGAGCAAGACGTACGCCACCAACGGCACGTACACGGCGACGCTGACCGTCCGGGACCCGCAGGGCGCGACCGGCACGGCGAGCGTGACCGTCACCGTCGGCAACACCGCCCCGAAGGTGACCATCACCGCGCCCGCGGCCGGGCAGCTCGTGTCGTTCGGCGACAGCGTGCCGTGGAGCGTCACGGTCACCGACCCGGAGGACGGCACGGTCGACTGCTCGAAGGTGACCATGGCGTACGTCCTGGGTCACGATCAGCACGCGCACCAGATCACCTCGCAGACCGGCTGCTCCGGCACGATCACGATCCCCACCGACGGCGAGCACGACGACGCGGCGAACATCTTCCCGATCTTCGACGCGGCGTACACCGACAGGGGCGGCCTGACCACCCACGCCCAGCACATCCTGCAGCCGCGCAAGCGGCAGGCCGAGCACTACAAGACCTCGTCCGGCGTCAGCCGCTTCACCAAGACCTCGGCCGAGGGCGGGCAGACCGTCGGCGACATCACCAACGGCGACTGGATCCAGTTCGACCCCTACCGGCTGGACGACGCGACCTCGTTCACCGCGCGGGTGTCGTCGGCGGGCACCGGCGGCACGTTGCAGCTGCGCACCGGCTCGCCGACCGGCACGGTGATCGGCTCGGCCACGGTGGCGCCGACCGGCTCGTGGGACACGTTCGTCAACGTCACCGGCACGGTCAGCGGGGCGCCCGCGGCCACCACGTCGCTGTACCTGACCTTCGCGGGGACGGGCACCGGCGCGCTCTTCGACGTGGACAGCTTCACCTTCGCCACCTCCGCCCTGCTCTCGCTGAACCGCCCCGCGACGGCGTCGAGCGTCGAGTCGGCCACCTATCCGGCCTCTGCCGCGGTGGACGGATCGACGACAACCCGGTGGTCCAGCGCGTTCAGCGACCCACAGTGGATCCAGGTGGACCTGGGCGCCACCAAGACGGTCTCCCGCGTGCGGCTGCTGTGGGAGGCGGCCTACGGCTCGGCGTACCAGATCCAGACGTCGGCCGACGCCACCACGTGGACGACGGTCCGCTCGATCACCGGCGGCAACGGCGGGGAGGACGACAACACGGGACTGAACGCGCAGGCCCGCTACGTGCGCATCAACGGCACCGCCCGGGCCACCGCCTGGGGCTACTCGCTCTTCGGCTTCGAGGTGTACGGCACCTGATCCTTCCTCGCGAGCGTGGGCGCCCGTCCCCCCGAGCGGGCGCCCACCTCCCCAGCACTGGAGGTCTCATGCGCAAGCTCCTGGCCGGCGCGGCCACCCTGGTCGCGCTCGCCGCCTGCACGTTCACGGCGTCCCCCGCGAACGCCGCGGACGCCCCGTACGACGTTCTCGTCTTCTCCAGGACCGCGGGCTTCCGGCACGACGCGATCCCGGCCGGCATCCGGACGATCCGCGAGCTGGGCGCGGCGAACAACTTCACGGTGACCGCCACCGAGGACGCGGCCGCGTTCACCGCGGGCAACCTCGCCCAGTACGAGGTCGTGGTCTTCCTCAACACCACCGGCGACGTGCTCGGCGACGCGCAGCAGACGGCCTTCGAGGCGTACGTCCGAGGCGGCGGCGGCTACGTCGGCGTGCACGCGGCGGCCGACACCGAGTACTCGTGGCCCTTCTACGGGCAGCTCGTCGGCGCGTACTTCGCCTCGCACCCGGCGATCCAGCCGGTCACCGCGCGGGTCGAGGACCGGGCCCACGCGAGCACGGCACACCTGCCGCAGGCGTGGCCGCGCACCGACGAGCTCTACAACTACCGGAGCAACCCGCGCGGCAGCGCGCACGTGCTGGCCACGCTCGACGAGTCGACGTACTCGGGCGGCACGATGGGCGCCGACCACCCGATCGCCTGGTGCAGGACGATCGACGCCGGCCGGTCCTGGTACACCGGCTTCGGGCACACCCAGGAGTCGTACGCCGAGGCGAACTTCCGCGGCCACCTGCTGGGCGGGCTGCGGTACGCGGCGAACCGCGCCAAGGCCGACTGCCGGCCCGAGACCGGATACACGCCGCTCTACAACGGCAGCACCACCGGCTGGACCCAGGCCGGGCCGGGCAGCTTCACCAACACCGACGCGACGCTCACCTCCGTCGGCGGCATGGGCCTGCTGTGGTACTCGGCCAAGCAGTTCACCTCGTACTCGCTCAAGGCCGACTGGCGGCTGACCGGCGACAGCAACTCGGGCATCTTCGTCGGCTTCCCCAACCCCGGCAACGACCCGTGGGTGGCCGTCAACCAGGGCTACGAGGTGCAGATCGACGCCACCGACGCGGCCGACCGCACCACCGGCGCGATCTACACGTTCCAGTCCGCCGACCTGGCCGCCCGCGACGCCGCGCTCAACCCGCCGGGCGAGTGGAACACGTACGAGCTGCTCGTCGAGGGCCAGCGGATCCGGGTGTACCTCAACGGGCGGCTGATCAACGACTTCACCAGCACCGACCCGGCGCGCAACCTCGACGGCTACATCGGACTGCAGAACCACGGCGCCGGCGACACCGCCGCGTTCCGCAACGTGCGCATCAGGGAGCTGGGTGGGCAGCAGCCGGTCACCAACCTCGCGCTCAACCGGCCGGCCACCGCCTCCAGCGTCGAGAACGCCTCCTACCCGGCCGCGAACGCCGTGGACGCGTCGGCGACCACCCGCTGGTCCAGCGCGTTCAGCGACCCGCAGTGGATCCAGGTCGACCTGGGCGCCACCCGTGCGATCAGCCGGGTGCGGCTGCTGTGGGAGGCCGCGTACGGCTCGGCGTACCAGATCCAGACCTCGGCGGACGGCAGCGCCTGGACCACCGCCCGGTCGGTGACCGGCGGCAACGGCGGCGAGGACGACCTCACCGGCCTGAGCGCCCAGGGCCGCTACGTGCGGGTGCTCGGCACCAGTCGCGGCACGCCGTGGGGCTACTCGCTCTTCAACTTCGAGGTGTACGGCAACTGAGAGGGGTTCGGATGACGACCGGCGTGTGGTTGATCGGGGCACGAGGATCCGTGGCGGTGACCAGCATGGTGGGGGCCACCGCACTGCGCGCCGGGCTCGCCGAGCCGCTCGGCTGCGTCACCGAGCTGCCGCAGCTGGCCGGGGCGGCGCTGCCCGGCTGGGGCGAGCTGGTGTTCGGCGGCCACGACATCAGCGACATCACGCTCGAGAAGAAGGTCGAGGACCTGGTCGCGGCCGGCGTGCTGCCCGCACGCCCGGCCGCGGCCGTCGCCGACCAGCTCCCGGCGCTGCAGAAGGAGCTGCGGCCGGTGCCGGTGGCCGCCACCCAGCTCGAGGTGACGCGGCTGATCGCCCAGGACATCGACGACTTCCGCCGGCAACGGGGGCTGTCGCGGGTGGTGGTCGTGAACGTCTCGTCCACCGAGCCCCTGTTCTCCTGCGACCGGCCGCTGGCGGGGCTGCAGGACGACCTGGCGTCGCCGGGAGTGGTCCTGCCGCCGAGCTCCCTCTACGCGTACGCGGCGTTCACCGCCGGATGCCCGTACGTGGACTTCACGCCGTCGACCGGGGCGCGCCTGCCCGCGCTGCGCGAGCTCGCCGCGCGGGCCGGACTGCCGTACGCCGGGCACGACGGCAAGACCGGCGAGACGCTCGTGAAATCCGTGCTCGCGCCCATGTTCGCGATGCGCAACCTGCGCGTGCGCACGTGGTCGGGCACCAACCTGCTCGGCGGCGGCGACGGCGCGAACCTGGCCGACCCCGCCCGCAACGCCGCCAAGGCGTCGAGCAAGCAGCGGGTGCTGGCCGAGACGCTCGGCTACCAGCCGCAGGGCAGCACCCACATCGAGTACGTGGACGACATCGGCGACTTCAAGACCGCGTGGGACCTCGTCACGTTCAGCGGCTTCCTCGGCACCCGCATGCGGATGGAGTTCTCCTGGCACGGCTGCGACTCCGCGCTCGCCGCGCCGCTCGTACTCGACCTCGCCCGGATCACCGCCGCCGCCCACGCCGCCGGGCGCAGCGGTCCGCTGACCGAGCTCGCGTTCTTCTTCAAGGACCCGCTGGGCGACGTGCCGCACGACCTGGCCGGGCAGTGGGCGGCGCTCGCCGGCTTCGTACGGGGGCTCCATGCGCCTGCGTGACCTCGCCGAGCTGGTGCGGGCGCCGGCCGCGCTGTCGGTGCCCGGCGACACGGTGGCCGGGGCGGCGGCGGGCGGCGGACCGGGCCGGTCGACCCCGGGGCTGGCGGCGGCCTCGGTGTGCCTGTACTGGGGCGGGATGGCCGCCAACGACTGGGCGGACCGCGAGGTCGACGCCCGCGAACGACCGCGGCGGCCCATCCCGTCCGGGCGGGTGCGGCCGTCGCACGCGCTGCTCACGGCGGCGGGGCTGACCGCGGCCGGAGTCGGGCTGGCCGCGCTGGCCGGCGGGCGGCGGGCGCTGGCCGTGGCGGTGCCGCTCGCGGGCGCGGTCTGGGCGTACGACGTCCGGGCGAAGAACACGGCGGCGGGCCCGGCAACGATGGCCGCGTGCCGGGGGCTCGACGTGCTGCTCGGCGCCAGCGGCGGCCGGATGCGGCAGGCCGTCCCGGCCGCGCTGACCGTTGCGGCGCACACCTACACGGTCACCGTGCTCTCGCGCCGTGAGGTCGAGGGGGCCACCCCGGCGCTCCCGCTCACGACGCTGGCCGGGACCGTCGCGGTGGCCGCCGCGGCCGCGCGGAAGGGACCCGGTGCGCTGCTGGCGGCCTGGTACGCGGCCGGCTACGGGCTGGCGCAGGCCCGCGCGGCGGCCGACCCCTCGCCGGAGCGCCTGCGCGCGGCGGTCGGCGCCGGCATCACCGACCTGCCCACGCTGCAGGCAGCCCTCGCGGCGCGGGCGGGCTTCCCCGCGTACGCGACGGCGGTCGCCCTGGCCGCGCCGCTCGGCCGGCGCCTCGCGCGGAAGGTGTCGCCCACATGAGGTTCGGCTACGGAACCAACGGGTTCGCCAACCACCGGCTGCCCGAGGCGCTCGCGGTCATCGCCGGCCTCGGGTACGACGGGGTCGCGCTCACCCTCGACACCAACCACCTCGACCCGTTCGACGGCGGGCTGGCGCGGCGCACGTCCGCCGTGGCCGCCGAGCTCGCCCGGCGCAACCTGGCCGTGGTCATCGAGACCGGGGCCCGCTACCTGCTCGACCCGTGGCGCAAGCACTCCCCCACGCTGATGGACGACGACAACGCCAAGCGGCTGGAGTACCTGCGCCGGGCCGTGCGGGTCGGGGCCGACCTGGGCGCCGAGGCCGTGTCGTTCTGGGCCGGCATCGGGCCGCCCGAGGGCTGGGAGCGGCTGGTCGACGGGTGCGGGCAGATCGCCGAGTTCGCCGCCTCGCACCGGGTCACGCTCGGCTTCGAGCCCGAGCCCGGCATGCTCGTCGACGACATCGCCGCGTGGCGGCGCCTGCACCACGACCTCGGCCGGCCCGCCCACTTCGGCATCACGCTCGACATCGGGCACTGCCGCTGCCTCGAGCCGCTGCCCGTGGCCGACTGCGTCGCGGCCGTCGCCGGGCACCTCGCCAACGTGCAGATCGACGACATGCGGCGCGGGGTGCACGAGCACCTCGAGTTCGGCGGCGGCGAGATCGACTTCCCGCCGGTGCTCGCGGCGCTCGAGAAGCACTACGGCGGGCTCGTCTCGGTGGAGCTGCCCCGGCACTCGCACGCGGCGCCGACGGTCGCCGCGCGATCCCTCGAATTCCTGCGAGGTGCACTGTGACCACATTGGAGGAGCTGCGCGCGCTGCTGCCGGTGGAGGTGGAGCCCGGGTCGGTCGGGGCGCTGTTCCCCGCGGCGGGCCGCCGATACGGGCGCGAGCCGCTCACCGACGGCTGGACGACCGACGAGGCGGCGCGCGCGCTGATGCTCGCCGCGGTGCCGTCCGCGGAGATAGCCGAGATCTACCGGTACGGCGACACGGCCGAGAAGCTCGCCGTGCTCAAGGCGTTGCCGCTGCTGGACGTCGGCGACAGCGCGGTGCCGCTGCTGGAGGACGCGTTGCGCACCAACGACACCCGGCTCGTGGCCGCGGCCCTGGGACCGTACGCGGACCGTCTCGGCCAGCAGGCGTGGCGCCAGGCCGTGCTCAAGTGCGTCTTCATGGGCGTGCCGCTGACCGCGGTGCACCGGCTGACCGAGCGCGCCGACCCGGAGCTGGGCGAGATGCTGCGCGCCTTCGCCCGTGAACGCGAGGCGGCCGGGCGGGACATGCCGCCGGACGCGCTCGCCCTGCTCGAGAAGCTCAAGGAGGCCTGATGCGCATCTTCGACCCGCACATCCACATGACCTCGCGCACCACCGACGACTACCGGCGAATGGCCGACGCCGGGGTGCGGGCGGTGGTGGAGCCCGCGTTCTGGCTCGGCCAGCCGCGCACCAACCCGGGCTCGTTCGCCGACTACTTCGACTCGCTGATCGGCTGGGAGCCGTTCCGCGCCTCGCAGTTCGGCATCCGGCACCACGCGACGATCGCGCTGAACCCCAAGGAGGCCAACGATCCGCGCTGCCGGCCGGTGCTCGACCTGCTGCCGCGCTATCTCGCGAAGGACGGCGTGGTCGCGGTCGGCGAGATCGGGTACGACTCGATGACCCCGGCCGAGGACGAGGTGTTCGCGGCGCAGCTGGCGCTCGCGCTCGACCACGACCTGCCCGCGCTGGTGCACACCCCGCACCGGGACAAGGCCCGCGGCACGCAGCGCAGCCTCGACGTGGTCAAGGAGTCCGGCATCGAGCCGGGGCGGGTGCTGCTCGACCACCTCAACGAGGTCACCGTCGCCGCCGCGCACGACGCGGGGGTGTGGATGGGCTTCTCCATCTATCCGGACACGAAGATGTCGCCGGAGCGGATGGTGGCGATCCTGCGCGAGCACGGCCTGTCCCGGGTGCTGGTCAACTCGGCCGCCGACTGGGGCAAGTCGGATCCGCTGCTCACGCTGCGCACCGGCGAGGCCATGCTCGCGGGCGGCTTCTCCGCCGACGACGTCGACCGGGTGCTCTGGCGCAACCCGGTCGAGTTCTACGCGCAGTCGGGCCGGCTCGCCCTGGACGACTCGACGGACACCCCGGCGACGTTCGCCGGCAACTCGATCCTGCGCGGAGGCAGCTGATGCACCTGAGCTACTGCACCAACGTGCACCCGGCCGAGGACCTGGCCGGCATCATCGGGCAGCTGGACACGTACGCCCTGCCGATCCGGCGGCGGCTGGGCTCCGACGTGCTGGGGCTCGGGCTGTGGCTGGCCGCCCCCGTCGCGGCCGAGCTCGCCGCCTCGCCGCAGAAACGGCGGCGGCTGCGCCGCGAGCTGGACGTGCGCGGCCTCGAGGTGGTGACGCTCAACGGCTTCCCGTACGAGGCGTTCCAGGCGCCGGTGGTGAAGCTCGGCGTCTACTATCCCGATTGGACCTCGCGGGAACGGCTCGGCTACACGCTCGACCTCGCCTCGGTGCTGACCGACCTGATGCCGGACACCGCGACGTACGGCTCGGTGTCGTCGCTGCCGCTGGCCTGGCGCACGCCGTGGGACACCTCACGGTCGGGCGCGGCCATGCGGCACCTCGACGAGCTGGCGTACGGCCTGGACAGCCTCGCCGCGGCCACCGGGCGCCAGATCCGCGTCGGCTTCGAGCCCGAGCCCGGCTGCCTGATCGAGAACACCACCCAGGCGGCCGCGCTGCTCGCCGGCGTCGACACGCGCTATCTGGGCGTGTGCCTCGACCTGGCCCACCTGGCGTGCGCGTGGGAGGAGCCGTCCGCGGCGCTGAGCCGGCTCAACGCCGCGGGCGTGCCGGTGGTGAAGGTGCAGGTGTCGGCGGCGCTGCAGGCCGACGACCCGGCCGCCGCCGCCGACGTGCTCCGGGCGTACGTGGAGCCGCGGTTCCTGCACCAGACGCGCTCGTCGCTCGGGGGCGCCACGGACGACCTCGACGCGGCCCTCGCCGAGCAGCTGCCGGGGCCGTGGCGCATCCACTACCACGTACCGCTGCACGCCGCGCCCGCCGAGCCGCTGACCTCGACGGTTCCCGTGCTGCGCGCGGCGTTGCGGGAGGTGCTCGCGCGCACGGACTGCGAGCACTACGACGTGGAGACGTACACCTGGGGTGTCCTGCCCCCGTCGCTGCGGCCCGCCGACGCCGAAGGGCTGGCCGACGGCATCGCGGCGGAGGTCGCGTTCGCGCGGGACCTGCTCGTCTCCGAGGCGGCGGCCCGATGAGCCGGCTGCTGGTGCTCGACGTCGTCGGGCTGACGCCGCGGCTGCTCGCCCACATGCCGCGGCTGCGGGCCGTGGCCGAGCGCGGCTTCCAGGCGCCGCTCGGCACCGTGCTGCCCGCCGTGACGTGTTCGGTGCAGTCCACCTTCCTCACCGGCTCGCTGCCCTCCGAGCACGGCATCGTCGGCAACGGCTGGTACTTCCGCGACCTCGGCGAGGTCCTGCTCTGGCGGCAGCACAACGCGCTCGTCGGCGGGGAGAAGCTGTGGGACGCCGCGCGCAAGGTCCGGCCGGACTACACCGTGGCCAACGTCTGCTGGTGGTACGCGATGGGCGCGCGGGTCGACTGGACGATCACGCCGCGGCCCATCTATCGCGCGGACGGCCGCAAGGACCCCGACTGCTACACGCATCCGCCGGAGCTGCACGACGAGCTGCCGCCGTTCCCGCTGTTCAGCTATTGGGGGCCGGCCGCGGGTATGCCGTCCACCCGGTGGATCGTCGACGCCGCGCTGCACCTGTGGAGGACCCGGCGGCCGGACCTGACGCTCGTGTACGTGCCGCACCTCGACTACGACCTGCAACGGTTCGGGCCGTCGTCGCGGCGGGCCGCCGCGGCCGCCGCCGCGCTCGACAAGGTGCTCGCGCCGCTGCTCGACCTGCCCGACACGACCGTGGTCGCGTTGTCCGAGTACGGCATCACCGACGTCAGCCGGCCGGTCGACATCAACCGGATGCTGCGCGCCGAGGGGCTGCTGTCGGTGTACGTCCAGGACGGCATGGAGTACCTCGACCCGTGGGTGTCGCGCGCCTTCGCCGTCGCCGACCACCAGATCGCCCACGTGTACGTGCGGAACGCGGACGACCTGCCCGCCGTGGCGAAGCTGTGCGCCGCGCTGCCCGGCGTGGGCTCCATCGTGGACAAGACGGCGGCCGGCCTCGACCATCCCCGGGCCGGCGACCTGGTGCTCGAGGCCGACCCTGACGCGTGGTTCACCTACTACTACTGGCTCGACGACGCGGCGGCGCCCGACTTCGCCCGCAGCGTCGAGATCCACCGCAAGCCCGGCTACGACCCCGCGGAGCTGATCTTCGACCCCGCCGGCCCGGCCGCCGCCCGGCGCCGCGCGATCACCGCCGTGGCCCGCAAGAAGCTGGGGCTGCGCTACGTCATGAACCCCGTCGGCCTCGACGCGGGCGCGCGCGCCGTGCGCGGCTCGCACGGGCGGCTGCCCTCCTCCGCCGCCGACGCGCCGGTGCTGCTGTGTTCCGACCCTTCCGCCGTACGGGCGGAGGTCGCGGCCACCGACGTCAAGGGCCTGCTGCTCCAGCTCGCGGGGCTGACGTCATGACCCTGGAACGCACACCCCGCCGCGACGCCTCACCCGCCACGGACGCCTTCGCGGCGGCGGCGCCGCATTCCCCGGCCCCGCCTTCGCCGCCCTCTCCTACGCCGGCCCCGCCTCCGCCGCCCTCTCCTACGCCGGCCTCGCCTTCGCCGTCCTCACCTTCGCGGGCCACACCTTTGCCGCCGTCACTTTCGCCGGCCCCGCCTTCGCCGGCCGCCGCCGGGCCCTCGCCGGATGCTCGCCGGTTGCGGGACCGCTTCGACGCCGCGCTCGCCCGCTTCATCGACCGGCAGGACCCGGCCTGGCCCGACGGCGCCCCGCGCGGCGCGCTGGACTCGCTGCGCCGCTTCGTGCTCGCCGGCGGCAAGCGCATCCGCCCCACGTTCTGCTACTGGGGCTGGCGCGGCGGCGGAGGCGACGACTGCCCGCAGATCGTCGAGGCGGCCGCCGCCCTCGAGCTGTTCCACGCGTTCGCGCTCATCCACGACGACATCATCGACGGCAGCGACCGCCGCCGCGGCCAGCCCTCCATGCACCGCTCGTTCGCCACCGTCCACTCCCAGCACTCGTGGCGCGGCGACTCGCTCGCGTTCGGCCGCAACACCGCCCTGCTCTGCGGCGACCTCTGCGCCGCGTGGGCCGAGCAGATGTTCCACGAGTGCGGCCTGCCGCCCCGGCAGATCCACCAGGGGTACGCCGCCTTCGCGCTCATGCGCACCGAGGTGATCGCCGGCCAGTACCTAGACCTGGTCTCCGGCGTCGGCGACGGCTCGGTGGCCAGCGCCCTCACGGTGATCCGCATGAAGTCCGCCCGCTACACCGTCACCCGCCCGCTGCAGATCGGCGCCTGGCTGGCCGGCGCGCCCCGGGCCCTGACCGCGGCCTTCGCCGACTTCGGCGACCCGCTCGGCGACGCCTTCCAGCTGCGCGACGACGTGCTGGGCGTGTTCGGCGACCCCGACGTCACCGGCAAGTCCGTCCTCGACGACCTGCGCGAGGGCAAGCCCACCGTCATGATGGCCCTCGCCCGGTCCGCCGCCACCCGCGCCCAGGCCGCCCGCCTCGCGGCCCTGTTCGGCAACCCGTCCCTGGACGCCGCGGGCGCCGAGGAGCTGCGCGCCATCATCGTCGAGACGGGCGCCCTCGACCAGATCGAACAGATGATCCGCGTCCGCGCCGACACCGCCCTCACCGTGCTGTCGTCCGCTCCGCTCGCTCCCGCCGTCCGCCAGGCCCTGACCGACCTGGCCACCGCCGCCGTCAACCGCGCCACCTGACGCCCGTCCTGTCCCCTCAGCCGCCGTGACCGCACCACCTGACGCCCGTCCTGCCCTCCAGCCGCCGTGACCGCGCCAGCTGACGCCCGTCTTGCCCTCCAGCCGCCGTGACCGCGCCAGCTGACGCCTGTCCTGTTCCTCCAGCCGCCGTGACCGCGCCAGCTGACGCCTGTCTTCCGAGCCGTCGGTACCCCCTCACACCCGACGCCCGTTCCCTCCGCTCGGCGTCTCCCCGTCCGACCCGACACCTGCCCTTTTCGGCCGGCGTCTCCCCCTCACAGCGGCGCCCGGAGCAGCTCCTCGACCGTGTCGGCCAGCTCCGCGGTCGGGCGCAGGCCGTCGAGCTCGATCGTGGCGCCCCGGCGCAGCAGCGGTTCCACCTCGGCCACATGCCGCTCGATCTCGGCTCGCTGCTCCGCCGTCCGCCCGTACGGGTTGTTCCGCCGGCCCGCGACCCGGCCGAGAAGAACGCCCAGCGGCGCGCTCACGAGCACCACCTGGTCGAACCGGCCGGAGAAGCGCCCCTGGTTGCTCACCGTCCCGGAGACCACGACCTCGTCGCACCCGTCGAGCAGCTCGGTCATGCGCGGCTCGTCCCACGTGCCGTCCGGCAACGTCCACCCGTCGTAGTCCGTGTCGACGACGAAGTGCCCGCGGCGCGCCAGCTCCTCGAGGAGGGTGCTCTTGCCCGCGCCCGACATGCCCGTCACCAACAACCGCGCCACGCCGACACTGTAGGCGCGTCGCGGACGTCGGCGTCTCGCGGCCGGGACCGCTGGAGCCGGTGACAGCAGCACCTGCACGATGCCCCTCCGGAGCGGCCGGCCGCAACTGCCGCCCGCCCCCTGTGGACAGCCCGGTCCGCCGCCTGTGGACAACCCGCCGCCCCGGTGCGGTCCGGAGTAGCCTGCCCCGGGTGGGTGGGGGTCCGGGTGGCACACCGAAGATCGACCAGCACGGCACGGCCGGAGATGCCGAGGTCAGTCGGCTTCGAGCGTGAACTCGGCCCGATGCACCTTCCCGGCGACCTGGAACTCGAAGAACGCCCGGTACCGCCCCGCCCCGGGGACGGAGACGTTGAACCGCACGGCCCCGGCGGCGAGCTCGGCGTCCGGATGGACGTGCACGTAGCCGAGGTCGCCCTCGCGCAGCACGACCAGATGCCCGTACGAGCCGAGGTAGCGCTCGAGCACCGCCGGCCCGGGCGCGCCGGAGCGGGCGACGCGGAACAGGACCGGGACGGTGGCGCCGGACGTCGGACTGCCCTCCATCGACACCAAGAACGGCCCGGCAGCGACGATCGCCTGGGGCGCAGGCAGCTCGGCCCGTCGCGCGTCGCCGGGCACGTGGTGGTCGACGCCGAGGACCAGCGGGGTGGCGCCCACGGTGAAGTCGGCGAAGACGCGGTACGCGCCGGGCTCCCGCAGGGTCAGGGGCACCGACCACCGCCCGTCCGGCGCCATCGTGGGGTGCAGGTGCTGGAAGCCGCGCAGGTCGCGCCCGACGACCACGAGGTGCAGCGGCTTGTCGTGCACGACCGCGTAGCGGGTGACCGGCTGCCCGTCCGGCCCGATGATGCGGAACGCGTACTCGGGTCCGGCCGGCGCCTGCGAAGACCCGGCCGGCGCCTGCGAGGACCCGGCCTGCGCCTGCGAGGACCCGGCCTGCGCCTGCGAGGATCCGGCCCGCGCCTGCGAGGACCCGACCTGCGCCTGCGAAGACCCGGCCTGAGAAGATCCGGCCTGCGAGCGCCGCTCGGGCTGCAGCGTGTAGCCCTGGGAGCTGACGGTCGTCCCGAGGGCGTCCACAGTGGCCGCGCCGCCGTCGCCGTGCTGGTGGCCGGTTCCGGCGTACGCGGTGGGCCGGGTTTCCGGAGCTGTCGTCCGGCCGAGCGCGTAGCCGCCGATCAACGCCACCACGACGCCGCCGACCGCGAGCGGCACGACCGGCACGGCGGGCCGCGGGGAGCGGCGCCACCAGAGAACCCCGGCGGCCAGTACGGCCAGCACGGCCGCGCCGCCGCCCAGCCACGCCCACGGCGTACCGCCACCGGCCGGGGACGACACCGCGGCGGCCGCGGACGCAGACGACGCTCCGGTCGGCGGCGCCCAGCCCGCGGGCGCCGGCGTCAGCGGCCCGGTGTACGAGAAGGTCACCGTCCCGTGCACGGCGTCCCCGTCGGAGGCCGTCGACCGGTAGTCGACCCGGTACTCCCCCGTGGCCGGCAGGTGGGCGACCCGCACCCGCGCCGGGAAGCCGGTCGTGTACTGCCGCGGCTCGTACTTGCCGTTCTTTATGAAGTACTCGGTGACCGGCTTGTCGAGCGGCCGCGGCGAGGCGTGTTCCCAGCCGTTGTCGACCCGCCCGCCGTCCGGCGCGGTGATGGCGAAGGTGGCGCTCTCCGGCACCTTCTCGGTGAAGAACAGCTCCACGCTGCCCACCGGCGCGGTCACCGTGGCGCCGTTCGCCGGGTTGGACATGGCCAGCGTCCCGTGGGCCGACGCGGGCGAGGGCGCCCCGAGAACGACGGCGGCGCCGGCAACGATCGCGAGAAGCCCTCGCCGCAGCAGTCCCATACTTTCAGTCAAGCCATCGATATCTTTTTATGCAAGAGACCAAAGCCCGTCACAGGTAGCGGACGCCGGTCAGGTCTTCGGCGGCCGCCCACAGGCGCCTGCCGGTAGCCGGGTCGGCTGCCTGGCGACTGGGGCGGACCTCGGTGACCCGGCCGCGCGTCTCGAACGGGCCGGACGGGCCGAAGAACTGGCCGCCGGCGACGCCCGGAGCGGTCGCGGCGTGCAGCTGGGGCAGCGCGCCGCGGTCGGCGGGCTGGGTGACGAGCAGGCCGGCGGCGGCCAGCAGACGCCCGGCCCGGCCGCGGTGCTCCCAGGCTCGCGGGGTCAGGTTGGTGCGGGTGAGGCCGGGGTGCGCGAGCACGCTGACGACCGGCGAACCGGCGGCCCGCAGCCGGCGGTCGAGTTCCAGGCCGAAGACCGTGGTGGCGAGCTTCGACAGGCCGTACGCGCGGGCGGCGTTGTAGCCCCGCTCGGCCATCAGGTCGTCGAAGTCCAGGCTCTTGTTCTTGTGGGTGATCGAGCTGAGGTGCACCACCCGGGGCCCGCGTCCGCGGGCCAGGGCGCCGAGCAGCAGCCCGGTGAGCGCGAAGTGGCCCAGCATGTTGGTGCCCAGGTGCAGCTCGAAGCCGTCCGCCGTGGTCCGCCGACCGCCGAGCAGCACCAGGCCCGCGTTGTTGACGAGCAGGTCGACGTCCCGGCAGCCGGCCGCGAAGGCGCGCACCGAGGCGAGCGAGGCCAGGTCGAGCTCGCGCACCTCCGTGGACCCGTCGATTCGGCGGGCGGCCTCCTTCCCGGCCGCGGTGTTGCGGACGGCGAGCACGACGTGGGCTCCGGCGCGGGCCAGCTCGCGGGCGGTGACGAGGCCGAGGCCGGAGTTGGCGCCGGTCACGACGGCCACCCGGCCGCGCTGGTCAGGGATGTTCGTGGTCATGCGGCGACCGTAGGAGCGCGGCGGGAGGCGCCGGTCGTACCGGGTTGCCTAGGACCACGGGACCTACCGTCGCGCCCGGCCGGGGCGGCAGACTGGCGGCATGACCGGCTCCAACCCGTACGCCCGTGAGTTCGGCGACTTCCTGCGCGCGCGGCGCGGCCGGCTGCGCCCGCAGGACGTGGGCCTCGAGCCGGGCGGCCGGCGCAAGGTGGCGGGGCTGCGGCGCGAGGAGCTCGCCCTGCTGGCCGGGCTGAGCACCGACTACTACCAGCGGATGGAGCAGGGCCGGGAGGTGCGCCCGTCGGACGACGTCCTGGAGGCGCTCGCCGGGGCGCTCGACCTGGACGACGAGGAACGCCGGCACCTGTTCTCGCTCGCCCGCGCGGCTCGCCGGCCGGCGCCCGCCGAGCCTCGTCGCCACCCGGAACGGGTGCCCGACCGCACCGCGCGCCTGCTGTCACTGATCGACACCCCGGCGCTGGTGCTGGGACGGCATCTGGACCTGCTCGCCTGGAACCCGCTCGCGGAGGCGCTGCTCGGCGACCCGGGCGGCTACCCGCCGGACCGGCTCAACATGCTGCTGCTGATGTTCGACGAGGTGCCCGCCCTGCGGCAGCGGTGCCCGCACTGGGAGCAGCAGGCCCTGGAGTACATCGGGATGATGCGGGCCGCGGTCGCCGCGGACCCCACCCATCCGCGCGCCACCGCGGTCGTCGGCGAGCTGAGCATCCGCAGCGCCGACTTCCGGCGGCTGTGGGCGCGGCACGACGTACGGGAATCGGTCAGCGGCACCAAGACCTTCGTGGTGCCCGAGGTCGGCGACATCGTGCTGGACTGGGACACCTATCCGCTGCCCGGCAACCCGGGGCCGGTGCTGCTGGTCTTCACCGTCACGCCCGGCAGCGCGGACGCCGACCGCCTCCAGCTGCTGGCCTCGCTGCACGCCGGCCGGGTCAGGCAGCCAGTTCCTCGCGTACGGCGACCGGCCGGAAGCTGACGATCGCCGGAGCGGGCATCGGGCGTCCGTAGTGGAAGCCCTGCGCGTAGCGGTAGCCGAGGCGCTGCAGCTCGGCGGCCTGCTCGGCGGTCTCGACGCCCTCGGCCACCGCGCGCAGGCCCATGCCCTCGCAGATCCCGATCAGCGCGGCCACGACCACGGCCTGCTGGCCGCCCTCGGTCACGTCGTCGACGAACGACTTGTCGACCTTGAGCACGTCGGCCGGGCAGCTGCGCAGCAGGCCGAGCGACGAGTGGCCGGTGCCGAAGTCGTCGAGCGCGATCGAGACGCCCAGGTCCGCAATCGCGTGCAGCTCGGTGAGGGCGTTGCCGCCGTCGAACACCGCGGTCTCGGTGACCTCCACGGTCAGCACCTCCGGCGGCAGGCCGGTGCGCCGCAGCACGGCCCCGACCTCGTCGGCGAAGCCGGCCTCGCGCAGCTGGCGGGCGGACACGTTGACGGTGACCGTCCGCGGGGCGTCGTCGCCCATCTCCTCGCGCCAGCGCACCGCCTGGCGGCACGCCTCCTCGAGGATCCACGCGCCCAGCGGCACGATCAGGCCGGTGCGCTCGGCGGCGGGGATGAACACGTCCGGGCCGATCGGGCCGCGCTCCGGGTGGTTCCAGCGGACCAGCGTCTCGACGCCGTGCAGCTCGCCGTCCGGCATCGTGACGATCGGCTGGTAGAGCAGGTGCAGCTGCTCGGTGTCGAGCGCGGTGCGCAGGTCGGCGGCCAGCCGCGACTGCTCGGCGGTGCGCTGGTCCATCTCGGCGCGGTACGTGACCTGACGGCCCTTGCCCTGCCCCTTCGCCTCGTACATCGCCACGTCGGCGCGGCGCAGCAGCTCGTCCGCGGTGTCACCGGCGCGGGCCGGGGCCAGGCCGATGCTCGCCTCGACGACCAGCTCGTGCCCGGCCGCGTGCACCGGGCGGCGCAGCTGGGCGGCGATCGCGGCGAGCGTCGTGGCGGCGTCGCCGCGCAGCAGCAGCGCGTACTCGTCGCCGCCCTGCCGGGCCACCAGGCAGCCGGGCGGCAGCTGGGCGGCGATCGTGCCGGCGACCGCTGTCAGCAGCGCGTCGCCCACCGCGTGGCCGAGGTCGTCGTTGATGGCCTTGAAGTCGTCGAGGTCGATCAGCGCGACGCTGACGCCGGACGGGTCGACGGCGAGCGCGTCGGTGATCTCGCGGGCGAGCACGGTGCGGTTCGCGAGCCCGGTGAGCGCGTCGTGCCCGGCCTGGTGGGCAAGCTCCTGCTGGCGGGCGTCGAGGTCGCCGAGCAGCCGCTTGTTGTCGCGCAGCGCGACGAGCTGGCGGGCGGCCACCAGCAGCGTGACGGTCACCGAGCCGGCGGCGATCGCGAGCAGGTCGGCGGTGCCGGCGGCGGCGCTCCACAGCAGCAGCCCGCCGGTGGCCAGCACCGCGGCGTACGGCATGAAGCTCAGCATCCGCGGCACAGGGCGCGGCACCGGCCGGCCGTGGCGGGTGGCGCGGATCTGCCGGTCGGCGGCCAGCGACAGGCACAGGCAGGTGGCGGGCAGCAGGACGTGGGCGGTGTTCAGGTACGGCTTGTCGGCGAGCAGCGGCGCCAGCGACCCGCCGCCCGCGCCGACCGCGGCGGTCAGCGCGAGCAGGTGCAGCGCGCGGCGGTCGATCGGCCCGGTGCCGGTGAAGGCCACCTTGACGAAGGCGAACACGCAGATGAAGCCCGCGAACACCACGACCAGCACGGAACCCGAGTCGGCCAGGTTGCCGCCGAACCAGCTCTCCCAGCGCGGATAGGCCAGGTGCCAGGTGAACGTCACGACGGTGACCAGCACGGTGGCGATGTCGAGCCCGAAGCGGGTCCACTCGATGCGGGTGCGCCGGGCGCCCGGGATGCGCAGCAGCCCCACCATGAACAGGCCCACGCCGGTGACGTAGACCGCCGAGGTGAGGCCGCTGATGTGCTGACCCTGCAGGCCGTTGTAGTAGTCGTTGGCGTTGGACGCGGCGCCCAGGCCGATCACCAGGATGCCGACCGACGCGTAGCGCCAGTACGAGCGGCCCTCCCGCGAGGCCTGCCACGAGACGGCCGCCGCGAGCGAGACCGCGACGAGCACGCCGAGCCAGCCGAGCACGGACGGCGTGTGCCGCATCAGCCCGACGCCGAACCACAGCGCCGCGACCACGAGGACGCCCACGGACAGGGCGAGGGCGCGCGTCACCCGGAACGGCGGTATCGCCGCCGGCCCTGCCACCCGAGTCCTCTCCACAGCGATCCCATCGGCTCGTCACCGCCGCCGCCTGAGAACTTCCCGGTGCCGGCGGCGCCACAGGTTATCGCGACGATCGGGCCGTTGTGATTCATCCGGACGGCCACTGCCGATCGACCCCGATGCCGCCCCGCACACCGTGGCGGGGGGAACCGGGACGACCGCCGGCGAACGCGATGTCCGATTTCCGCCGGACCAGCCCGGCAGGTGGGCCTACCGTCGGGGCATGGACCGGACGGCGTATGCGGCTTACCTGGTGTTCGCCCTCGTCGTCGTGCTGGTGCCCGGCCCGGACTTCGCCGTCGTCATGGGCAACACGCTGTCCGGCGGGCGAGCCCGCGGCCTGTGGTGCGCCGCCGGAGTGGCGACGTCGAACGCCGTCCAGGGAACCGCAGCCGTCGCCGGGCTCGGCGCGCTCGTCGTCGGCGCCCAGCCGATCTTCCAGACGGTGAAGTGGGCGGGCGCGGCCTACCTCACCTACCTGGGCGTCAGGCTGCTGTGGTCGGCCCGGCACGGCCGGCACGACCTCGCGCAGCCGCCCGCCGCCGGACGGACCGCCCGGCGTGGCTGGCGTCAGGGGTTCCTGTCGAACATCACGAACCCGAAGGTGCTCGTGTTCTACGTCGCGGTGCTGCCGCAGTTCCTCGATCCGGGCAGCGGCGTGGCGGCCCTCGCCCTGCTCGGTGTCAGCCACGCCGTGATGTCGCTGCTTTACCTCCTGCTGCTGGTCGCGCTGTTGCACCGTGCCCGCCGGGTGCTCAGCCGCCGCCGCGTACGGCGAGCCCTCGACGCCATCACCGGGACAGCCATGATCGGCTTCGGCGCACGCCTCGCCCTCGAACGGCCCTGAACCGCTCAGGCCGGGCCGGCGAGGCCGATCAGGTTGCCCTCGGGGTCGGTGAAGTGGGCGACGACCAGGTCGCGGCCGGGCGCGCGGTCGGGGCCCATCGTGCGTCTGCCGCCCAGCTCCTCGGCTCGGCGCAGCGCGGCCTCGACGTCGGGCACGCCGACGTAGAACACGGTGTGCGGCCGATGCTGCGGGCCGCCGCCCACCCCGCCCGGGATGGTGCCGCCGGCGTCGGTGAAGCCGTACGCCCCCTGGTCGGAGACCGACGCCGCGACGGGACCGCTGGTGTCGAAGCTCCACCCGAACAGCTCGCCGTAGTACCCGCGCAGTCGGGCCGGGTCGGTGCCGATGATCTCGAAGTGCACCACCGGTTGTGCCATGACGCCTTCCCCCTTCGGTTGTTCGAGGACGCCCACCCTAGGCCGGGGGTACGACAGGTTCCGGGCCGGCTACTCGGCCGCCACGAGCTCGTAGACGTTGCCGTCCGGGCCGCGGAAGTGCTGCCACGTCGGCCCGGGCTCGCCGAGCAGCTCGACGCCGGCGGCACGCAGCTCGGCCACCGCGGCGGGCAGGTCGGGTACGGCGAAACCGGCGACCGGGCCGGTGGCGAAGTGGTCCTTGCCCGGGTAGTCCTCGCCGAAGACCTCGACGTTGCGCCCGTCGGGCAGCGTGAACACCCAGAACCCGGGCTCGTGGTGCGTCTGCCGCAGGCCCAGCACGTCGGAGTAGAAACGGGCCAGCGCCTCCGCGTCCCGCGTGCGGGTGCCCAGCCATCCCAGTCCGGTGACCTCCACGACGTACTCCTTTCAACTCTTGACGACGGTGACGATGCTGACGGGGGCGGGGTTGAGGGCGCTCATCGGGGTGCCCTTGTCGCCCCAGCTGCCATCGGCTATGGCCGCGTCGCGGGCGGCGATCAGCTTCGCGTACTCGCTTGCGGGCAGCCGGTCGAGCCGCAGCTTCCAGGCCACGCCGGTGCCCTCCGGGCGGGTGGAGCCGAGATAGACCGTGTACGGGGCGGCGACGCCCTCGATGATGTCGAGCTTGCCGTCGAGGTAGCAGCGGCCGGCCACGCAGATCAGCAGCGCGACGACCGTGTCCTTCGCCGTGACGTCCGCCGGCGCGACGGTGAAGCGGGCGTCGAACGGATACGGCACGCGGCTGTTGTCGGCCGGCGCGACGATGCGGGTGCGTGCGGCCGGCGGCGGGGTGGTCTTCCGGGGCGCCGGCGGAGTGGTCCGCGGACGGGTGGCCGGCGGCTTTGCGGCGGCCGAGGTGGCAGTCGCCGGAACGGTCGCGCTCGGCGCGGCCGAGGTCCGTGGGACGGCGGACGGCGCGACGGCGACGGGCGCCGAGGACGGGCCGAGCTGCACCGAGGCGGCGGGCCGGGTGTCGTCCGCGGGCCGCAGCACCAGCACGGCGACCACCGCCGCGACCACGGCCCCGACGGCGACCCCACCGATCGCCGCGGGAAGCCAGGCCCGGCGCGCCCGCGACGGCCGCGACGCAGCGAAACGCTGAACGCCCCCGGTCGGCTGCGGCGCGGCGAGAGGCGGGACGCCGGCCGGCTCCGGCGCAGCGAGAGGTGGGACGGCCGCCGCCGGCTCCGCTGTCGGAGCGGGCGGCGCGACGGTCGCGCCCGGCTCCGGCGCCGGGGCGGGCGGCGGGCCTCCGCCCAGGTACGCCCGCGCGTGGGCGACGGCCCAGTGCTGCTCACCGAGCGCCGCCGGCCCCGACTCGGCCACCCGGGCGAAGGCGGACCGCGCCACGTGCCGGTTGGCGAGCTCCTCGGCGACCACGGCCAGGTCGTACGCCAGCATCACCGCCAGCGGATCCGGGTCGCCCGGCCGCTGCCCGGCGGCCTCCGCCTCCTCCAGCAGCCGGCGCGCCGCGATCGGATTTCCGGCCGCCCGGTGCAGGCCCGCGAGCTGCCGCATCGTCTCGAGCAGCTCGGGATCGCCGTCGGCGAGGCGCGGCCGGCCCTGCGACACGACGTCGTCGAGCAGCGCGCGGGCCGCCTCGGCGTCCCCCGCCTCGGCGAGTCGCTGGGCCTGTCGGCGGGCATCGGCGAAGATCACCCCGCCATGCTGCCCGCCCGCGGCGAACCGCGCCAGGCCCCTAGGGCGTGTATCGAAGTCATAGCCACTCGTTGATCGCAGCGATGGTGACGGTGGCTTCGTAGCGGACGGCGAGTTTCTCGTATCGGGTGGCGACAGCGCGGTTGCGTTTGAGCCGGTTGATGCCGCACTCGACGGCGTGGCGCTGCTTGTAGATCTCCGGGTCGAAGGCCGGTGGGCGGCCGCCCTTCGACCCGAGCTTGCGCCGGTTGGCGTCCTGGTCGGCCTTGCTCGGGATGGTCGCCCTGATCCCACGACGGCGCAGATAACGGCGGTTGCCGCGTGAGGTGTACGCCTTGTCGGCCAAGACACGGTCCGGCCGCACTCGCGGCCGGCCGACAGTCCGGGGCACCCGGATCCCTGCCAGCACGGCGATGAACTGCGGGCTGTCGCCGCGGTGCCCGGCGGTCAGCACGATCGACAGCGGTTTCTGGCCTTGCTCGCAGCACAAGTGCAGTTTGGTGGTCAACCCGCCCCGGGATCGACCCAGTGCATGATCGACCGGCTCGAGCGTGACACCGCCCGGCGGTTCAGCCTGCAGATCCCCCTTTTACGCGCACCGGCGGCATGCTGGTGCGCTCGCGCTGTCGTCGAGTCGACCGATACGTCCCACACGATCCGGCCGGCCGCGTCGGCGATGGCCTGCAGCGTGGTCAGGATCCGGGTCCAGGTCCCGTCGCGCTGCCAGCGCCGAAACAGCGCATACGCCGCCGCCCACGACCCATACTCGCCAGGAACGTCACGCCAAGGCGCCCCCACCCTGATCCGCCACCGGATCCCGTCGATGAGCTGCCGCTTCGTCCAGGTAGGCGGACGACCCGGCCGACGCCCAGCGGGCAGCAACGGCTCCAGCGCTGCCCACTCCGAGTCGGTCAGATCATGCCGACCCGTCACCGCTAGGGTGGTCACGAGGTCCCCGGTGGTCTCCGGTTTTGCTTGGTCGCTAAGCCATCTACCGGAGACCTCGCTATTTATCGATCACGCCACGCCGTGAACCCCACCCGGCACCACGGACTTCGATACACGCCCTAGTACTTGAGGTACTGCCTGGTCAGCTTGGCGACCTTCTCGACCAGCGCGATGCCGTCGTCCATCGTCGGGTTGTTGTGCGACAGCACCGCCACCGAGACGTTGACCTTGCCGTCGGGGGAGGTGACCCGGCCGATGGTATTCACCGCCCACAGCCCGCCGTCGGCCGAACGCGTGTCCCAGCCGTTCTTCACCGTCGCGGTCTCGCCGGCCTTGACGATCGCCGGCACGCCCCAGTCCTGCGTGTCGTCGACGGTGTTCATCAGCGAGAAGGCGGTCCGGCGCGAGTCCGCGTCGAGCGGGCCGCGGGCGTCGACGAGCTTGTTGAGCAGCTTCACCTGGTCGGTCGCGGTGGTCCGGGTCAGGCCCCAGGCGGTGTTCACGACCGTTTGGGTCAGGCCGAGCCGCTTGTTGCACCGGGAGACCGCGCTCTTGCCGCCGAGGTGCTGGAACAGCTCGGTGGTCGCGTTGTTGTCGCTGAGCTGGATCATCGGCTTTGCCAGCGCCATCTCGCCGGCGGTGGGCTCGCGGTCGGCGTCCTGCGCCTTGAGCAGCTCGCACGCGAGGATCTGTGCCTTGACGATGCTCGCGGTGTCGAACTTCGCCGTGCCCTGGTACGCGTACGCCTGCCCGGTCCGCTTGTCGAGCACGGCCACGGAGAAGTCGGGGGTCTGCGCCGCGACCTGCTTGAGGGCGGCGTCGAGCTGCTGGGCCCGTTTCGCCCGCTCGGCCTTGGCGCGCTGGGCGGCCTTCGCCTTGTCGTCGGCGCTCGGGCCGGTCGGGCTCGCCGCCCGGCCGGTGAGCGCGGTCGGCAGGATGCCGCCGGCCTCGCCGTCGTCCTGCATGCCGAGCGCGATGAGGCCGCCGCCGCCGAGGATCACGGCTGCCGCCACAGCAATGATGAGGTTCCGGGATCGCCGCACCGGAGCATAGTGCCGTCTATCTCTCGAAGACTCAAACGATGGCACTCTGGGCAGCTTGCCCGGCACGGTACGTGATCCATCCTGGGGCGGCAGTGGCCGGGTCGGCGGCGGGCTGACCGCCGCCGCGCCGCGGGGGCGCGACGGCGGACGGCGCGACTACGAGGCGGCCGGCGCCAGCGTCGCCGACTCGGCGACCAGGTTCTCGTAGAGGTCCAGGTACGCGGCGGCCATGACCGCGGGCGTGAACCGCCGCGCGGCCTCGGCCCGGCATTCGGCGGGGTCGATCGAGACGGCCTGGTGCACCAGCTCGCCCAGCTCGTCCTCGTCCGTGGTGTGCAGGCCGGTGCGGCCGTGCTCGACCAGCTCGGGCAGGCAGCCCCGCGCGGTGCCGACCACCGGGGTGCCCAGCGCCAGCGACTCGACGATCGCGGTGCCGCCGGGCTCGTTCCAGCGCAGCGGGAACAGCCCCACCCGGGCGCCCGCCACCAGGGCGTCGCGGGCCTCCCCCACCACCGTGCCGACCCAGCGGACTCGCACGCCGTCGACGTGCGGGGCGACCTTCTCGCGCCAGAACGCCACGTCGGGGTTCTGCGGATCGGCAGCCGCCAGCGCCCCGGCGTCGTGGTACGGCCCGACCGGACCGGCCAGGATCAGGTCGAAGCCGTGCTCGTGCGCGAGCCGGGCGGCCAGGTCCTGCGCCTTGCCGGGCGTGATGCGGCCCAGCACCACGGCGTACCCCTGCTTCTCCGCCGGTGGGAGCCCGGCGGCCGCCAGCGGCGTCGCCAGGTGCACGTGCCCCACCGCGTGGGCGCGCAGCGCCGCGGGGGCGTGCGTGAGCTGGTCGGCCGAGACGCCGTTGACCGCGACCCGGCCGCCGCCGTCGAACGAGCCGTACAGCTCGGGGTGTTTCTGCAGGTCCCAGTGCAGGGTGTGGAGCGCGGGCGGCGCGCCCGGCCCAAGCGCGGCCGCGGTCATCAGCCCCGCGGCCTCGACGTGGTCGTGCAGCAGGTCGATGTCGCCCTCCGCGAGGCGGCGGGTCACCGCGAGCTGGTGCGCGGGCACCACCCCGCACACCTGGTTGTACGGCCTCTGCAGCAGCTTGAACTGCCCGTGCGGGAAGGCCTGGATCTTCTCGTCGACGGCAAGCGTGCTGTCGCCGACCGTGGCCATCACCACCTCGACGCCGAGGCGGCGCAGCTCGGGAACCAGGGTGGCGACGATGTTCTCGATCCCGCCGTAGCCCAGCGGCGGCACCGGCAGCCACGGGCCGGCGTTGACCAGGATCTTCATGCCGCGCGCACCGCGGGCCGCGGCAGCGTCACCAGCGGCGGGCGCTCGTCGACGGACACGTCGCTGACGACGACCTCGCGGTTGAGGTGCGGCAACGGCTGGTCGCCGCCGCGCTGGAACTGGGTGAGCAGCGTGGTCGGCGGCAGCGGGGTGGCGGCCAGGCCGTGCCGGTGCAGGCGGCTCCACGCGGTCACCATGATCTGCGCGGACATCCGGCCGAGGGCGTCGATCCCCTGGTGCCGGTGGTGCCGCTCGCCGAGGTCGACCTGGGCGAGCGCGTCGAGGCCGACGAGGTCGAGCAGGTCGATGAGCATGGCGATCTCGACGCCGTACCCGGAGACGAACGGGATGCGCTCCAGCGTGCTGCGGCGGCCCGCGTACTCGCCGGCGAGCGGCTGGACGAAGCCGGCCAGCTCCGGCCAGAACAGGTTGATCAGCGGCCGGGCGGCGAGCTCGGTGACCCGGCCGCCGCCGTCCACCTCGACGCCCGTGGCGCTGACCAGCGGCCGGTGGTAGAAGCCCTTGACGAACTCGATGGACCGCTCGGTGAGCAGCGGCCCGACCAGGCCGGTGACGAAGGCCGGCGAGAAGTCGCGCAGGTCGCCGTCGACGAACGCCACGATGTCGCCGGTGCTGGCGGCCAGCCCCGACCAGAGCGCGTCGCCCTTGCCCTCCATCCGCGGCAGCCCGCGGGTCATGTCGTCCTGGGCGACCACCCGGGCGCCCGCGGTGCGGGCCAGGACGGCGGTCGCGTCGGTGGAGCGGGAGTCGACGACCACGATCTCGTCGACCAGCGGCACCCGCTCGACGAGCTCGCGCCGGATGACCGACACGATGTCGCCGATCGTCTCCTGCTCGTTGCGGGCCGGGATCACCACGCTGACGCTGCTGCTGCGGTCCGCGGCGAGCTCGTCGGCCGCGTACTGAGTGGCATTTCCGGTGCGATAGGTGGCCCAGGCCTCCACCACGGGCAAGGCGGCCGGCGTAATCGTGTGCGGTTGCTGCATGGACACCCCCGATGTCGGAACGACAATGGAGATCGCGACGTGCCCCGGGGGGCCGAGAACCAATCTTGATTGTGGGTTAAGTCCCTGTGACGCCGAACCCCCGGAACATTTGTCCGATGTTTCGCTGCCGCCGCGACGGAGAAATTCCGCGCCGTATCGCCCAGCGACGAGGGGAAGACCGGATGGCGGCGACGAGAGTAGGGCTGGTCGGAGCGGGCGGGGTGGCCCAGCGCCACGCGCGGGTGCTCGCGGGTTTGCCGAATGTGCAGTTGGTGGCGGTTACGGACGTCGTGCCGGAGGCGGCCGGAGAGCTCGCCGGAACGCACGGGATGAAGGTGGTTCCCGATGTCGAAGCGCTTCTTTCCGAAGGGCTCGATGCGGCGTACGTCTGCGTTCCTCCGTTTGCGCACGGCCCCGCGGAACGCGCCGTCATCGAGGCCGGTATTCCGCTTTTCGTAGAAAAGCCCATTGCCGTCGATCTAGACAAAGCGCGCGAATTAGCGGCATTGGCTTCGGATCGGAAATTGCTGACCGCAGTGGGGCATCACTGGCGCTATTCGGCGATCGCCGACCGGGCCCGGGCGCTTCTCACGGACCGGCCCGTACGCCTGGTGACCGGCGCGTGGCTCGACAAGGTGCCGCCGGTGGGCTGGTGGCCGCGCCGCGACCGCTCCGGCGGCCCGGTCGTCGAGCAGGCCGCCCACGTGCTCGACCTGGCGCGCTACCTGGTCGGCGAGGTGACCGAGGTGAGCGCCGTCGGCAACGGGGTCCCGCCCGCGGTCGAGGGCGCCGACATCGACAGCACCACGGTCGCCACACTCCGCTTCGCCGACGGCGCGATCGGCACGCTCGCCGCGACCTGCGTGCTCGGCTGGAAGCAGCGCGCCGGCCTGGAGATCTACGCGGACGGGCTGGCGGTGTCGATCGCCGAGGACCGGCTCAGCGTTCGCGACGGCGACGACACCTACACGGTCGAGAGCGACCCGGACGCGGCCCGCGTCGCGGTCGACGCGGCGTTCATCCGTGCGGTCCGCGGCGAGGAGGAGGACGTGCGGGTGCCGTACGCGGAAGCCCTCAAGACCCATGCGCTGGCGCTCGCGGTGGCCGCGTCCGCCGTGTCCGGCCGGCCCGTGGCGGTGCCGGGTGTCTGACCGCAACCTGGTGGTGGCGGCGCCCGGCCGTCTGGAGATCGTCGACGAGCCCGTCGCCGAGGGC
Source organism: Actinoplanes sp. URMC 104 (assembly GCF_051386375.1). Lineage (NCBI taxonomy): Bacteria > Bacillati > Actinomycetota > Actinomycetes > Micromonosporales > Micromonosporaceae > Actinoplanes > Actinoplanes sp. URMC 104. The sequence goes on from NZ_JBPQTO010000011.1 coordinate 1,996,374, forward strand.
CCGTTCCGGGTGCGCACGCTGTTCAGCGGCATCTCGGCGGGCACCGAGCTGAGCTTCGTCAAGGGCACCAACCCGGCGCTGCACTCGAGCTTCGACCCCGCGCTCGGGCTGTTCGGCGGGCCGCCCGCGAGCGCGTACCCGGTGACCCGGCTGGGCTACATGGAGGTCGGCCGGGTCGAGCAGAGCCGTACGCCGGCCGTCGCCGAGGGCAGCGTGGTGGCGATGACGTACGGGCACCGCTCGGGCTGGACCGGCGATCCGCTGCGCGACCGCGTGGTGCCGCTGCCCGACGACCTCGATCCGGTGCTCGGCATCTACGTCGCCCACATGGGGCCGATCTGCGCGAACGGCCTGCTGCACGCCGCGGCCGACCTGCACGGCCCGGCCGTGCGCGGGCTCGGCGACGGCGTGGCGGGCCGGCGGGTGGCGGTGACCGGCGCGGGCGTCGTCGGGCTGCTGACCGCGCTGTTCGCCCGGGCGCACGGCGCGGCGTCCGTGGTGGTGGTCGATCCGACCCCGGCGCGGCGCGAGGTGGCCGAGGCGCTGGGGCTGGAGACGCTCGACCCCTCGTCCGGCGAGGACCCCGCCGTCACGCTCAAGACGGCGTGGCGGCACACGGCCGACGACCGCGGGGCCGACGTGGTCTTCCAGTGCCGCGGTCAGTCGTCGGCGCTGCACCTGGCGCTGCGGCTGCTGCGCCCGCAGGGCACGGTCATCGACCTCGCCTTCTACCAGGGCGGGGCCGACGACGTCCGGCTCGGCGACGAGTTCCACCACAACGGGCTCGGCATCCGGTGCGCGCAGATCGGGCGTGTGCCGCGCGGGCTGGCCCCCACCTGGGACCGGGAACGGCTGTCCGCGGCGACGATCGACCTGCTGCGGCAGTACGGCGAGCCGATCCGCAAACACCTGATCACCGCCGTCGTGCCGTTCGAGGAGGGCCCGGCCCTGCTCGACGACCTGGCCGAGCGGCGGCGCCACGAGCTGCAGGCGGTGCTGAGCTTCTAGTCCTTGCCCGCACCGACCGTCTCGACCGGCGTCGGCTCGTGCGTGTCGAAGCCGGTCCGGTGCATCGTTCCCCACACCGCGGGGCGCCCGTGCCATGCCGCAAGGGCGCCCCGGACCTGCCAGACCGCGAGCACCTGCCGGTAGCCGACGTTCTCCAGCACCGCCGCGAGCACCCCGCGCAGCATGTCGCTCCAGCGCGGGTAGCGGTGGAACGACACCTCCTCGATGAACAGCGCGGCCAGGCTGACGAGCAGACCGAAGCCGTACGCCACCAGGGCGAACCGCCACGCGAAGCCGACGTCGACCGCGTCCGCCCACAGCCCCAGCGGCAGCAGCACCAGCGCGGCGAGCTCGACGAACGGCGCGAGCAGCTCGAAGATCAGGTAGTACGGCAGCGCCACCAGCCCGATCCGGCCGTAGCGCGGGTTGAAGATCATGTGGCGGTGCTTGGCGAGGATCTCGGCGATCCCCCGGTGCCAGCGGCGGCGCTGCGAGCCCAGCACCCGCCAGTTCGACGGCGCCTCGCTCCAGCTCACCGGCTCCGCCACGAACACGACCCGGTAGTCCTCGCCCCGGTCGCGCAGGTAGTGGTGCAGCCGGACGACGAGCTCCGCGTCCTCGCCGATCGTGTCGTGCGCCATGCCGCCGATCGCGACGAGCAGGTCGCGCCGGAACACGCCGAACGCGCCGCTGATCACCACCACGCCGCCGACCCGGGACCAGCCCGTACGGCTCATCAGGAACGCCCTGAGGTATTCCACCACCTGCACCCGGAGCAGCCACGACCGCGGCATCCGCACGTCGACCACGCGGCCGGCGACGACCTTGCAGCCGTTGGCGATCCGCACCACGCCGCCGCACGCGGCCACCCGCAGCGGGTCGTCGGCGAACGGCTTGGCGACCGAGAGCAGCGCGTCCGGGTCGAGCACGGAGTCGGCGTCGACCATGCAGACCAGCGGATGGCGGGCCAGGTTGATGCCGACGTTGAGCGCGTCGGACTTGCCGCCGTTGGTCTTGCGGACCACCGTGAGCGCACCCGCGTGGTCTCGCGGCACGTGCACCGAGACGACGTGCGAGGCGTACGGGACCTCGGCCGGCACCACGCGCGGCACCTCCACGAGGTCGAAGTGCTCGCGCAGCTTCTCGAACGTGTCGTCGGTCGAGCCGTCGTCGACCACCACGATCTCGTAGCGCGGATAGCGCAGCGCCGTCATCGCCTGCACGGCCGGCACGATGCCCGCGCCCTCGTTGTGGGCCGGCACGATCACCGTGACCGGCAGCGTGAGCGGGCTGCGGAACATGTCGTCCGCCCCCGCGAACGCCGCCCGGCGCAGGTGCTTGGCGAACTCGACGGAGGCCAGCCCGATCATGATGAGGTAGCTGCTGTTCAACGCCACGAAGTACGCGAACACCGCGTAGTCCGCCCCGCGCAGCACGCCGAGCACGACGTCCCTCACCGCGGGGCTCCGACCGGCTCCGGCTCCCCGGCGGGCGTCAGCGCCAGCGCCTCGCGGCAGTGGTCGTTGTCGCGGCGCCGCAGCTCGGCGAGCCCCGGCGCCCCGAGCCGGCGCAGGCTGTGCGCGGCCTCGTGGGCGATCTGGAACTCGCCGTCGTCGAGGTGCGCGCCGAGCGCCGGCACCGCCGCGGGCGACCCCAGATCCCCGAGCGCCCGGGCCGCCGCGGCGCGCAGCCGGTCCGGGTGGGGCGGGTCGAGCACGTCGATCAGCGGCTGCAGCGCTCCGCGCGCGCCGAGCCGTCCCAGGTTGGTCGCGGCCGCCACCCGTACGTCGAGAACCTCGTCCTCCGCGAGCACCCGCGCCATCCGGCTGACCGCTCCGGTCGCCCCGAGCAGCCCGAGCGCGTCGAGGCAGACCGCGCGCACCCGCGCCTGCGGATGGTCGAGCGCCGCGGAGAGCGTCACCTCGGTCTCCCGCCCCATCTGCACGAACGCGTGCGTGGCCAGCAGCGACGGCACCGGGTCGGGCCGGTCGAGGCTCGCGATCACCCGCCAGGCCGCCTTCGGGTCCCCGATGCGCCCCAGCGCCCGCACGGCGACGATCCGCACCTCCGGGTCGCGGTCGGTCAGCAGCGTGCACAGCTCCGGCACCGCCTCGCGCAGCCCGAGATCCCCCAGCAGGTGCGCCGCGCGCGCCCGCCGCACCCCGCTGCGCGCGTGCAGGTCCGCCAGCGCCTGCCGCGCCGCCCCGCGGTGCAGGAACACCGACACGAGCGCCGCGTGCGCGTCGCCGCGCAGCTTGCCCAGCAGCCCCTGCGCCGCCGGAAGGGCCGCCCGCCAGGCGTCCTCGGGGATCGCGATCAGGTCCTCGCTGCCCTCCTCGCCGTTCTCCGCCACGAACGCCAGCAGCGCCCGCCGCGGCCCCGCCGCCAGCGCCGCCCGCTTGCGGTTGCGCACCCGGCGCCGGACCCGGACCGCCACGATCCCCGCGGCCGTGCCGACCACGATCCCCAGCAGCCCCAGGATGGCGATGCCGAACAGCCCCACCGCTTCACCTCCCCGCCCGCCAACACGAGGAATATATCCGTTTTGCTCCCTTCAGGCGGCCGTCTCCCCTCGGCGCCTGCACCGCCTCCCGCCGCAGGTCAGGACCGCTCCGCCGGGAAGGTGAGGGTCACCGTGGTGCCGACGCTCTCGGTGGAGTCGACGGCGATGGTCCCGCCGTGGTTCTCGATGATGGTCCGGACGATCGCGAGCCCCAGGCCCGTACCCGGAATGGCCTGCTTGATGGCGTTGGTGGCCCGGAAGAACCGCACGAACAGCGCCTGCTGCTCGTCGGCGGGAATCCCCATGCCGGTGTCCGCGACGATCACCACCGCCCGGTCGCCCCGGCGTTCGGCGTGGACCGTGACCGTGCCGTCCGGCGGCGTGAACTTGACGGCGTTGGTCAGCAGGTTGTCCATGACGCGGTCGAGCTGCGCGCCGTCGCCGCGCACGGGCAGGGGCCCGCGGACGTCGAGGTGCAGCCCCACCGACCCCTTCGCCGCGACCGGCCCGATCGCCACGAGCGCCCGGTCGATCACCTTGGCCAGGTCCAGCGGCGTCCGGTCGCTGCTGTAGTCGCCCGACTCGATCTTGGAGAGCGTCAGGATGTCCTCGATCAGGTCGCGCAGGCGCTTGGTGTTGCGGCTGATCACCTCGAGCATCCGCCGCTGCGCGTCGGATAGGTCGCCGTGCCCGCCGTCGCGCATCAGCTCCAGATATCCGGAGATGCTGGTCAACGGTGTCCGCAGCTCGTGCGACACCGTCGACATGAAGTCGGTCTTGACCGTGTCGAGGGTCTGCAGACGGTGGATCATCTGCTCCTCGTCGCGGCGGACCTGCTCGCTCTGCTCGGCGGCCGCGTTGACCGCCTCGGCGACCGCCCGCACCTCCGCGGGCCCGGTCGTGGCGTCGGCACGGGCGTCGCGCTCCCCCTCGCGTACGCGATGGAGCACCTCGACGACCGCGCGCAGGGGCCGGGTGAGGCGGCGGGTGGCGCGCACGGCGATCACCACCGCGGCCGCGGTCGCGGCCGGCGTGAGAACCGAGACGACGACTATCGCGACGGCCTGCAACAGGGCGACCCGGCGCCGGAGCCGGTCCGTGTGGGCGGCGAAGGTCGTCCGCAGCTCGTCGTTGGCGGCGATGAACGCCTCGAACAGCGGCGTGCCCTCTTCGACGTCCCGGACCGCGGAGTCGCCGCGGGGCGGTTCGCGCCGCTGCATCTCGGCCACCGCCCACCAGCTGTCCGCCCGGGCCAGTTGGCGGCCGGCGGCCGAAGCGTCGCGCCCGCCGCTCAGCCGGCGCAGGTCGTCGGCGGCGCTCGCGTAGTCGCTGCGCGCCACGTGATAGGTGCCGAGGATCCGCTCGTCGCCGGTGAGCAGGTAGCCGCGCAGCCCGCGCTGCGCGTCGGTCATCACCGCCCGCAGCTGGGCGTTGGCCAGCTGCGCCGGTTGCACCTCGCCGGTGAGCTGCTGCACCGCCCGGTGCTGCACGAGGACGACGGCCAGCTCGGTCAGCCCGGAACCGACGATGAGCGCGACCAGGACCGCGAAGGCGCGGCTCAGCAGCCCCCCGACGGTGCCTTCACGTCGCATCGTCCCGGCGCGGGCCCGGTCGAGCGGGTCTCACGCCCGCGCCCGGCTCAGCAGAGCCTGGATGCGCGAGACCAGCTCACGCGGGCTGAACGGCTTGGTCACGTAGTCGTCGGCGCCGGCGCTGAACCCGCCCTCGACGTCCTGCTCCTGCACGCGTGCGGTCAGCATGATGATCAGGATCCCGGCCGTGGCGGGCTCGGACCGCAGGATCCGGCACACGTCGATGCCCGACAGCCCCGGCATGGACACGTCGAGCACGGCCAGCGTCGGCTGGCGGCTCCGCGCCTGCTCCACGGCCGTCTGCCCGTCCTCGACGGCGATCACCTCGAAGCCCGCCTGCTCCAGCTTGAACGCCACCAGATCCCGGATGTCGGCGTCGTCGTCGGCGACCAAGACCACCGTCACGGCAATCCTCCTCGGTTGGTTGCGCAGCTTTCGCTACTTATCGGGACCTTATCCGGTTAGTCCGGGTTGTGAGGCCGCTCCGGGATTCCGGCCCGGCCGGGTGACCGCAACCGATGCGCAACCCGTGCGCAGCAGGCCTGCAGCCGCGCTGGGGTGTTCTGGATGCAGATCCCACTTGCTTCAGCCCGGCAGGAGGTTCCGGTGAACGCAGTCCTCGCGGACGTCAGGTCCGAAGCTCTCTTCGTCTCGAACCTGCAGAGTTCGCAGCGCCCCACCCCCGAACTGATCCGCGCGGCGGTGACCGCCACCGTGAACCGCCTCGGCGAGTCCGGCTGCGCCGAACTGGTCGCCCAGGAGTTCGGCGAGCACCCCGACTGCGCCATCGGCCGCATGCGCTGGGCCCGCAGCGCGGTCCGCTCGGCCTTCGCCGCCTGACCGCCGCCGCAGCCCGGCACCGACCACCGGCGCGGGAAAAATGGGACGCCGCTGGCGCCGGGCGGGCGGCGGGCCGTAGGCTCGGCCGCATGCTGAACGCGCGACTGATGTGGTGGCCCGCCTGACCGGCGGCCCCCTTCCCAGCGCGTAACCAACCACGCGGCCGCCTCCCCGAGGCGGCCGCTTTCGCGTGGTCGGGCCTCGGTCGGCACCGCCGAGACCCGAAGGACCACCATGCAACCTTTCGCCCTGCTCCACCGGGACGGCGCCGACCACGTCGAGGTGCTCACCGGCGACGTCGTCACCGTCGCCACGCTCGACGACATCCCGCTGCACCGCGGCCGGCCCACGCTGGCCGTCATCCCGTACCGCCAGATCACCGAGCGCGGCTTCGACTGCGTGGACGACGGCGCACCGCTCGAATGCCTGATCGTGCGGTCGTCCCGCAGCGAGCCGCTGGACGCCTTCCCGCCCGGGCCGCTGAGCATCAGCGACGGCAGCTTCGACCTCTCCGACGACGACTACGGCGCGATCGTCGACGACGTGCTGCGCGAGGAGATCGGCCACGGCGAGGGCGCGAACTTCGTGATCCACCGCGTCTTCACCGCCCGGGTCGACGGCGACCCCGTCGCCGCCGCGCGCGCCGCGTTCGGCCGCCTGCTCGCCTCGGAGCGGGGCACGTACTGGACCTTCCTCGTGCACACCGGCACCCGCACCCTGGTCGGCGCCACGCCCGAACGGCACGTCAGCGTCGCCGACGGCATCACGATGATGAACCCGATCAGCGGCACCTTCCGCAACGGCTCCGGCCGCCTGCTCGACTTCCTGCGCGACCCCAAGGAGGTCGAGGAGCTCTACATGGTGCTCGACGAGGAGCTCAAGATGATGGCGACGGTCGCCGAGCACGGGGGCCAGGTCGCCGGGCCCTATCTCAAGCAGATGACCCACCTGACGCACACCGAGTACCTGCTCGCGGGGCGTGGCTCGCTCGACGTGCGGGACGTGCTGCGCGAAACCATGTTCGCCCCCACCGTGACCGGCAGCCCGATCGAGAACGCCTGCCGCGTCATCGCCCGGCACGAGCGCCGCGGGCGCGGCTACTACGCCGGGGTGCTCGCGCTGCTCGACCACGACGACCAGGGCCGCCAGACGCTCGACGCGCCGATCCTGATCCGCACCGCCGAGATCTCCCCCGAGGGCGCGCTGCGCGTGCCGGTCGGCGCGACGCTGGTGCGGCACTCGACCGCGGCGGGCGAGGTCGCGGAGACGCACACGAAGGCCGCGGGCGTGCTGGCCGCGCTCGGCGCGGTCGCGTCGAAGCCGCAGCCCGTGCGCACGGAGGCGGAGTCGCCCGAGGTGCAGGCCGCGCTGGCCGCCCGCAACGACGGCCTGGCCCGGTTCTGGCTCGACTCCCGGGCGCCCGGGGCGCTCGTCGTGCCCGGGCTCGCCGGCCGGACCGCGGTCATCGTCGACGCGGAGGACACCTTCACCGCGATGCTCGCCCACCAGCTCAAGGCCCTCGGCCTGGCCGTCACCGTCACCCCGTGGACCACCCTGCTCCCCCCGGCCGGACCCGATCTGCGCGCAGCGCCCGCCGGGGCGGGCCTCTCCGCTACCGGCCTTCCCGCTGCCGGCCTTCCCGCTACCGGCCTTCCCGCTGCCGGCCTTCCCGCCACCGGCCTCTCCGCTGCGGGCCTCTCCGCTGCGGGCCTCTCCGCTGCCGGCTTCTCCGACGCTGACCTCGTGATCGCGGGGCCCGGTCCGGGCGACCCCGGTGATCCGCACGACCGCAAGATGACGGTGATCCGCGCGCTGATCGAGGGCCGGCTCGCCGCGGGCAGGCCGCTGCTGGCCGTGTGCCTCGGCCACCAGATCCTCGCCGCGCGGCTGGGGCTGCGCCTGCACCGCCGCGACTCGCCCTATCAGGGGCTGGCGCGCGACATCGATCTCTTCGGCGCGCAGCGGCGGGTCGGCTTCTACTCGAGTTTCACCGCGCTGTCGCCGGCCGACGAGCTGAGCACTCCGTACGGCCGGGTGCAGATCGCCCGCGACCCCGGCGACGACGCCGTCCACGCGCTGCGCGGGCCCGGATTCGCCGGAGTGCAGTTCCACCCCGAGTCGGTGCTCAGCCGGGACGGGATGGCCGTGCTCGCGAAACTTCTTCCCGAAGTCCTCACCGGAGTGATTAGCCCCGCCGTGAACGGGTAGCGATGAGGACTGCCGGTGGTTCAAGGGGATCGAGAGCCTCCGCTTGGGCCACCGGCCCCACTCAGCCGGCGAGCGCATCGTCCAGCACCTCGACGAGGCGCTCGGGCTGCTCGAAGAGAGCAGCGTGACCGGCGCCGGGCACGACGACCAGCTTCTTGGTGGGTGCCCGCAGACCGGCGTACCAGTCGTCGAACGGCACCCGCAGGCCGCGCATCTCGTTGCCGCCCAGCAGGAACCAGGCCGGCACCGGCAGGCTCCGCGCGTCGCTGCGTAGGTCGATGCCCTGCATCTCGGGATAGAGCACGTCCCAGGTGTCGAGGATCGCGTTCATGACGTGGACCTTCTGCAGCAGCGTGAACTCCCGCACGCCCAGCCCGAGGCTCAGCGCCGGCTGACCGTAGGCCTGCCCCTCGTACGTCAGGATCGGCTCGTAGCCCCAGACGTCCGGATAGGGCGGCGGCCCCTGCTCGGTCAACTGCCGCACGACCTCGTCGCGCCCCGTGGACCGCGCCCAGGCCAGGATGTCGTCATAGAAGATGCGGTCGCTCGCCGGCAGGTTCACGCCCTGGCCCGAGCCGATGTAGGCGCGGAACTTCTCCGGATGTCGCTGCAGGGCCAGCACCGACAGCAGCGAGCCGCCGGAGTGGCCGAGCAGGTAGATCTTGTCTTGGTGGAAGCGGTCGCGCAGGTAGTCGGTGACGTCGATGATGTCGTCGACCATGCGGTCGAGGGTCACGCGCGAGGTCGGGTCGAGCGCCGGGTAGGACGAGCCGCCGCCCCGCCGGTCGAGCGTCGCCATGACGAACCGCTGCTCGACGGCCCCCAGGCGGGTGCGCACGTTGCCCAGCTCGGAGCCGCCGGGCGCGCCGGGGACGAAGAGCAGCACGGGCAGGCCGGCCTGGTTGCCGCGGATCATGACACCGAGCCGGCCGACCCGGGCCAGCTCGGCGACGCCGCCCGGAATCGGAGCCGTGCGCGGAGGAACGGCCGAAGCCGCGACGAAAAGCACCAGGCCCGCGACGGGGACCGCGACCAGCACCCGGCTCAGCCGCCGCCGGACGCCCCGGGCGACCGCCACGCCGAGCAGCATCGGCAGGAGGGTCAGCACCGCCTGCACACCACGGCCGGTCACCAGCGCGATCAGCCCGAACGGGCTGGCGTGCGGCGGCCCGGCGGACGGCCCGGCCACGCCCGAGCGAGCCAGCTCGAGAGCCACCAGGAACGACAACGGCACGACCAGCCACACGAGGCGGGACCGGCCGGCCCGGCCGGCGGCCCACCCGATCGCCGCGCTGACCACAACGGAGCAGAGCGCCTGGGTGGCGGTGAGCGGGCCGCGCGGCGTCCACCACCCCGCGACCGCGCCCCAGACAGCGGCGGGAAGTGCCCACAGAAGCGCCGGGAGAAATCTCATGCCGGTGAGGATGGCGGCTCGCCGCTGGGAGCACAGCCGCCATCGGTCGGGGGTCGACCCAGTACTTTGGTAGGTCCTCAACGGAGCCGGCGGCTCGTAGGCTGCGCTCATGTCGTCGCTTCCGTTCGCCTTGCTGGTTCCCGGTCCGCCGGGCAGCCGGCGTGCCACCGTGCGCGACCGGACGGCCGACGTCATCGCCGTCCTGTGCGCCCTGGTCTACGGCGCGATCATGGTGCGGCTCGGCGACGCGACGGCGCCGCACGCGGCGATCCCCTGGCAGGCCGACGTGGCGATCGGCATCCCGTGCGCGCTGACCCTCTTCGCGCGCCGGCGGTGGCCGCTCGGCCTGTGCCTGGCGCTGCTGCCGGTCGGCGCCGTCTCGGTGATGGCGACCGGCCCCATCCTCGCGGCGCTGTTCACCGTCGCGATCCGCCGCCGGGCGCCCCTCGCGCTGGCTCTTACCGCGGCGCACGTGGGCACGGGCGTCCTCTATTACGCGTTGCAGCACGATCCGCCGTTCGACCTCTGGGTCGACCTGCTCATGCGGTCGATGACCGGGCTCGGCGCCGTCGGCTGGGGCATGTTCCTGCGGGCCTACCGGCACCTGACGTCCTCGCTGCGGATGGAGGCCGCGAACGCGCAGGCCCAGCAACAGCTGCGGATGGACCAGGCCCGGCTCACCGAACGGGCTCGCATAGCGCGCGAGATGCACGACGTGCTCGCCCACCGCATGTCGATGGTGAGCCTGCACGCGGGGGCGCTCGAGGTGCGCACCGACGCCCGCCCCGACGAGATCGCGACGGCCGCCCGCGCGATCCGCATCAGCTCGCACGAGGCTCTCGAGGAGCTGCGCGCGGTCATCGGCGTCCTGCGGCAGACCGGCGACGGCAGGAGGCCGCCCGCCGGCGAGCCGCCCGCCGGGGAGGCGATCCCGGAGGAGGGCATCGTCTCCCGGATCGAGCGCTTCGCGGCCCTCGCCGGGCTCGACGACCCCCGGCCGGAGCCTCCGCAGCCACGCTTCTCCGACCTTCCCGACCTGCTGACGGAGGCCCGCACCTCCGGCATGAAGATCGACTTCGTCTGGGTGGTGCCCCGCGCCACGCCGTCGCAGGAGCTGGAGCGCACGGCCTACCGCGTGGTGCAGGAGGCGCTGACCAACGCGCGCAAGCACGCGCCGGGCGGCGAGGTCGAGGTGCTGCTCGAGGGTGGTGGCGGGCGGGACCTGCGGATCCTGGTCACCAACTCGTTCGAGCACGGGCATCGCGAGCCGCCGGAACAGCAGAGGGTGCCGGGCTCGGGCACCGGGCTCATCGGCGTCGGCGAGCGGGTGGCGCTCGCCGGCGGGCGGGTGGAGTACGGCGCCCAGGGCGACCGGTTCCGGGTGGAGGCCTGGTTACCGTGGCAGGAATGAGCGCCGAGGGCGGGCGGCCGGAGCCGAGGGGCGCGCGGCCCATCCGGCTGGTGATCGTCGACGACGATCCGATGGTGCGGACCGGGTTGCGGTTGCTGTTCGGGGGCTCGAACGGCTTCGAGGTCGTCGGCGAGGCGGCGGACGGGGCGGAGGCGGTCGTCGCGGCGCGGGCGCACTGGCCCGACGTGATGCTGATGGACATGCGGATGCCGCGGGTCGACGGGGTGGAGGCGACCCGGCGCGTCCGCAGCCTGCCCGGGGCGCCGCAGGTGGTGGCGCTGACGACGTTCGACATGGACGAGCTCGTGCTCGGGGCGCTGCGCAACGGCGCCAGCGGCTACCTGTTGAAGGACATGCCGCCCAAGGAGCTGATGGCGGCGGTCGCGCGGGCGGCCGAGGGCGAGTGCGTGCTGTCGCCGGAAGTGCTGCGGCCGGTGGTCGACTTCATCGCCGCCACGGCGCCGGGATCGCAGCGGGCGGAGGCGAAGAGGCAGCTCGACAAGCTGACCGATCGGGAGAGGGAGGTGGCGATCGGCCTCGGGCGCGGCTGGTCCAACGCGCAGATCGGCGCCGAGCTGGGCATGGGCGTCTCGACCGTGAAGGGCCACGTGTCGCGCGTGCTGGCCAAGCTCTGCATGAACAACCGCGCGCAGGCCGCCGTGCTGATCAACGAGGCCGGCCTGGTCTGACGCCCACGCCCGGACTGCGGGCGGCAACCCAAGCCGGGCGAAACGGGCGGCCGGGGCCAGGCGAGGGGCCGGCGGGGGCCAGGCGGGCGGCCGGGCGGGAGCCAGGCGGGCGGCCGGGCGGGAGCCAGGCGGGCGGACGGGCAGGGGCAAGGCGGACGGGGGCAAGGCGGGCGGCCGGGTGCGGGTGCCCGCCAGGTGGAGGCCGGGCACCCGCGGGGTTCAGGCCGCGGAGACCCCCGCGGCCTGGCCCTCGTGGAGGGTGATGTTGCGGCCGTCGCGGGGGTCGAAGAGGTGGATCTTGTCGAGGTTCATCCAGACGCGGGCGTCGGCGCCGTCGCGGACCCGGGACTCGGCGGAGAGGCGGGTCACCAGGCTGTCCTGGGGTGGCAGGTCCGCACCGCCGGCGTCGGCGGCCAGGTCCTCCAGGTCGGCCGCGGCGGCGTGCTCGCCCTCCACGGTGAAGTACACGTACTTGTCCGAGCCCATCGACTCCACCAGGTCGACCGGCATCGTGAACTCGAAGCCCTTCGAGCGCTGGTGCTCCTCGATGAGCCGCGCGTCCTCGAAGTGCTCGGGCCGGATGCCGACGATCAGCTGCCTGGGTGCGTCCGCACCGCTCAGCGAGCGCCGCATCCGGTCGCCCAGCGGCAGGTCGCCCAGCGGTGTGCGCAGCAGCGACTCTTCGACCGTGGCGGGCAGGAAGTTCATCGACGGCGAGCCGATGAAGCCGGCCACGAACAGGTTCACCGGGTTGTCGTACAGCGTCTGCGGGTCGCCCACCTGCTGGATGTAGCCGCCCCGCATGACCACGACCCGGTCGCCCAGCGTCATCGCCTCGGTCTGGTCGTGGGTCACGTACACGGTCGTGGTGTTCAGCTGCTTCTGCAGCCGCGACACCTGCGTGCGCATCTGCACCCGCAGCTTGGCGTCCAGGTTGGACAGCGGCTCGTCCATGAGGAACGCCTTGGGGCTGCGCACGATCGCCCGCCCCATCGCCACCCGCTGCCGCTGCCCGCCGGACAGGTTGGCCGGCTTGCGGTCCAGATGCTCGGTCAGCTCGAGGACCCGGGCCGCCTCCTGCACCTTGGCGTCGATCTCGGCCTTGGGCATCTTGGCCAGCTTGAGGGGGAACGCCATGTTCTCGCCCACGGTCATGTTCGGGTAGAGCGCGTACGACTGGAACACCATCGCGATGTCGCGGTCCTTGGGCTGCTTCTCGTTGACCCGCTGCCCGCCGATGCGCAGCTCGCCGGAGGAGATGTCCTCCAGCCCCGCGATCATGTTCAGCGTCGTCGACTTGCCGCAGCCCGAGGGCCCTACCAGGATGATGAACTCCCCGTCGGCAATCTCCAGATCGACCTCGTGCACCGCCGTGGTGCCGTCCGGGTACTTCTTGGTCACCTTGTCGAGAACAATGTCAGCCATCGCTACCTAACCCTTCACGGCGCCGGACGTGAGGCCCGCGACGATGCGCTTCTGGAAGAACAGCACGAACAGGATGATCGGGATCGTGATCACCACGGCGGCCGCGGAGATCGCGCCGGTGGGGTCCTCGAACTGGGACGCACCGGTGAAGAACGACAGCGCCACCGGGACCGTGCGGGACCGCTCGGTCGAGGTGAGCGAGATGGCGAACAGGAAGTCGTTCCAGCAGAAGATGAACACCAGGATCGCCGTGGTGAACACGCCCGGCGCGGCCAGCGGCGCGATCACCTTGCGGAACGCCTCGCCCTGGGTGGCACCGTCCATCTTGGCCGCCTTCTCCAGGTCCCACGGAATCTGCTTGAAGAACGCCGACAGCGTGTAGATCGCCAGCGGCAGGGCGAAGGTGATGTACGGCAGGATCAGCCCCGGCCACGTGTCGAACAGGCCGGTGTTGCGCTCGATGTTGAACAGCGGCGACACCAGCGACACCTGCGGGAACATGGCGATCAGCAGCGAGACGCCCACGAGCAGCTGCTTGCCCGGGAAGTCGAGCCGGCTGATCGCGTACGCCGCCATGGTGCCCAGGACCACGGCGATGAGCGTCGAGATCAGCGCGATGCCGATCGAGTTGATCAGGGCGCGGACGAACTGGTCGGTCTGGAAGATCAGCTGGTAGTTGTCGAACGTCCACTCGCGCGGGATGAAGTTGCCGTCGGTGAGCGTCGCGGGCGTCTTGAACGACAGCGACGCGATCCAGAGCACCGGGATCAGCGCGAACACGACCACGATCGCGTCGAGCACGCCCCACTTGACCTTGGCTGAGGTGGTCACGGCCGCCATCAGCGCCTCCCCTCGTCGCTACCGGGCGCGGCGGTGCCGAACAACTTCACGAAGACGAACGCGATGATCGCCACGGTCACGAAGATCAGGACGGACATCGTGGAGCCGATGCCGAGGTTGAGCCCCCGGATCAGGTTGTTGTAGGCGATCATCGAGACCGACGACGTCTCGTTGGCGCCGCTGGTGAGCACGTAGATGTTGTCGAAGACGCGCAGCGCGTCCAGGGTGCGGAACAGCAGCGCGACCAGGATGGCCGGCTTCATCACCGGCAGCATCACCTTGGTGAACCGCTGCCACCACGTCGCCCCGTCCATCGCGGCGGCCTTGAGCAGGTCGTCGGGCACGAGCGCCAGGCCGGCCATCAGCAGCAGGGCCATGAACGGCGTGGTCTTCCAGATCTCGGCCAGGATGATGATGCCCAGCGCGCTGGCGCGCTCGGTGAGCGGCGCGCCCTCCGGCGAGACCAGGTTGGCGAGGTAACCCGTGCCGGGCGTCCACGCGTAGCGCCAGCTGAACGCCGCGACCACGGTGACGATCCCGTACGGGATGAGGGCCGAGGTGCGGACGAGGCCGCGCCCGACCAGGGTCCGGTGCATGATCAGCGCCAGCCCCATGCCGAGCACGAGCTCCACCACGACCGAGACGACCGTGATCAGCATGGTGACGCCGAACGCGGTCCACCAGTAGCCGTTGGTGAGCACGGTGACGTAGTTGGAGAACCAGACGAACTCCCGCTCGTCGGGGAACTTCAGGTCGTACCGCTGCAGCGACAGCCAGAACGAGTAGAGGATCGGATAGGCGGTGACGGCCACCATGACCAGCGCGGCCGGCGCGCACAGCAGCCAGCCCAGCTTGCGTTCCTGCTTCTTGCCCTCGCTGAGCTCCACCCGGCGGCGGCCGCGCTGCTTGGGCAGGGCGCGCTGTTCGGCGTCGGTGGCCGCCGAGGTCCCCGGGGTCGTGCTGGAGATGCTCACGGCAGCACTCCCTTCGAGTCGATGGCGTCCTGGATCGACTTCTTGAGGTCGGTGGCGGTCTGCTGCGGCTGGATGCTCGACGGCGGCGAGAGCTGGGCCGCGACCACCGTGGACAGGTTCTGGTACGCCGGGGTCCGCGGGCGCGGCGCGGCGTTCTGCAGCTCCTCGAGCAGCGTGTCCTTCATCGGGTACGCCTTGGCCATGTCCGCGTCGTCGTAGATCGCCTCGATGGACGGGGGCTGCCCGGCGTTGATCGCCAGGTACTTCTGCGCCTCCCGGTCGCGCAGGCACTTGGCGGCCTCGAAGGCCAGGTCGGGATGCTTGCTGTACGAGCTGACCGCCACGTTGGAACCGCCGATCGTGGTGACGCTCGGCGTGTTCGGGTCGATGCCCGGGTACCGCGCCCAGCCCACGTTCTTGGCCAGGTCGGGCGCGTCGCTCTGCATCGAGGCGTACACGAACGGCCAGTTGAGCTGGAACGCTCCGCCGCCGTTCTGGAAGGCGAGCCGCACGTCGTCCTCGAGCGCGTTGGAGAACGACGGGGTGGTGACCCCGGCGGTCGCGAAGGTCTTCAGCGTCTCCAGCCCCTTGACCGCGCCCGCGTCCATGATCGCGGTCTTGCCGTCGTCGCTGACGACCTTGCCGCCGGCGCTCGCGACCAGGCTGTTGAAGAGCACGACCAGGCCCTCGTACTGGGCTCCCATGGTCACGACCTGGTAGGTCTTGCCCTCGTTCTTGAGCTGCTGCGACATCTGGATCATCTCGGCCCACGTCTTCGGCGGGGTGGGCACGAGGTCCTTGCGGTACCAGAGCAGTTGGACGTTGGTGTTGTTCGGCGCCGCGTACAGCTTGCCCTCGTACTCGGCGGAGGCGAGCGGTCCGGGCAGTGTGCCGTTCTCGATCTCGGCCCGGTCGGCCCCGGTCCACTCCTTGATCCAGTCCGCGCTGGCGAACTCCTGGGTCCAGGTGACGTCCATGCCGAGGATGTCCATGCTGTCGTCCTTGGCGGCGAGCCGGCGGACCATCTGGACCCGCTGGTCGTCGGCCGCGCGCGGCAGCACCTGGTAGACGATCTTGTACTTACCCGCCGCCTGCTGGTTGCACCTGTCGACGACGTTCTGCAGGTTCTCGACGGGGAACTGGTACAGGTTGAGGACGGGCACGCCGCCCTCGTCGGATCCGCAGGCTGCCAACGGTGCGAGCAGGGCGATCGCGGCTCCCGCCGCGAGTGCCCGGGCACGCAGGGTGCGCCGCTGCGGATGTCGGTCGATAGTCGCCATTGACCCTCCATCCGGCCGGAACACGTCGAGTGATCTTGATCACTCGACGGGCAGTGGTTGTCCTGCCCCGCTGCGTATCGAAACAAACCAGTGCCGTATCGAAGAGATCTAGGCTGGGGGCATGGAAGCCACCTATTTCTTCGACCCTGCCTGCCCGTTCACGTGGAAGACGTCGCGCTGGCTGGTCCAGGTCGCGCCCGAGCGCGACGTGACCGTGCGCTGGCGGGCGTTCAGCCTGCTGATCCTCAACGGCGACAACATCCCCGAGCAGTACCGCGGCGGCGTGACCGCCTCGAAGCGGGCGCTGCGCCTGGTCGAGGCCCTGCGCGCCGACCACCGCGACGACACGATCGCGGCGTTCTACACCGAGCTCGGCACCCGCGTGCACGACAACGGCGCGGCCCTCGACGACGCCCTGGTGAACCAGGCCGCGCAGGACGCGGGCGTCGAGGACGCGAAGGCGATCCTGGACGACGAGCGCTGGGACGAGGCCGTACGGGAGTCGCACGAGCTGGCGCTGCGGCTGGCCGGCCCCGGCATCGGCTCGCCGGTGCTGCACGTGGAGGGCGCCACCCGCGGCCTGCACGGCCCGATCATCGGCGACGTGCCCGCCCGCGACGAGGCCCTGGCGCTCTGGGACCCGGTCGTCACGCTGATGCGCTCGGACACGTTCTTCGAGGTCAAGCGCGGCCGCGGCTGACACCTCGGGGGACGGCGGCCGCTGCGCCCTCGGTTCTCAGGCAGCGGGCGGATGCTTGCAGCTCGGTCCCGCGACCAGCTGCCACCGCCCGCCTGCCGGGGCCGACCGCCCTCGTGGCCGCAGGCACGCCGGGCAGAACAGCACATCGTGCAGCTCACGGACGATCCGGGCGAAGTCCTCTGCCTCGGTCAGCGTCAGCGTGTCGGCGATCTCGGAGAAGTGCGCACCCACCTCGTTACGCAGATAGCGCTTGTGCTCGATCGTGTGCATGACCTCGGGCACTCCAGAAGTGTCACATTGTTTGAGGTCCGCCAGCAGCGGCGCCCACAGATCGCCGATCGTGTATCGGTCGCCCGGCCTGCGCGCGATCTTGACGCCGAGCGCCTGCGTGGCCTGATCGAGGACGCCCTCCAGGGCGCGTCCGGCAGCGTAGTCGCAGGGACCGGTCCACGGACTGGAACACGTCGTCCAGCACCAGGATCTTCTCCTGCCCGAGAGCGGCGCATTGGATGTGCACCTCGATCAGGATCAGCAGGGCGAGCAGGTCCAGGTGAGCCTCGCTGAACGTCTGCACCGGATCCTGCGCCAGCCCGTTCGCCAGGTGCGCGGTGACCGCCATGCCGGAGCGGTCGTCGAGTGCGAAGTCGATCCGGTCGAGGTGCTCGTTGTCCACGATGGCGCTGTAGTCCTCGGCCACCCGCGCCGCGACCGTGCTCAGGACGGCCTGCATCTCCCGGCGGTCCTCGTCGCGCTGTGCCAGCGCCTGCTTGCCGGCCGCCGCGGCAGCGTTGCGCGCCTCGAGCGCCGCCTCGAAGTCGTCTGCGACGACGTGGCCCTGCGGCCCGTGATGCCGGACAAGGTGCCGGCGCAGCATCTGCACGCCGCCCCTGTGCTGCGGGACCTCGGCACGCCAATCGTCGCGCACGAAACGGCCGACGTACTGCACCGCCTCCTTGAAGTCGTGCATCGCCTGCTCGTACGCCTCGATCTTGGCCGTCCGCTCCGCCTGATCGAGATGGGCGCCGCCGGGCGCGCGGAGGTAGTCGAAGAAGAAGTCCTGGCGCAGCTCGACCGGCGCCGCCCAGAACCCGATGACGTCGCGCCGCCGTACGACCACGGGGCACTTCCCGAATCCCTCCATCGGTGAGCGGGTGGGCGCCTCCGGGATCACCGGTGACGGCTCAAGAAGGGTGCCCCGCGGCGGCCGGGAGTGAACGTGACAGGAGCGAATGAGTTTGACGGCGTGACGCGGATGGGTATGCGGGTCACGCCGTCCGTCCCTGGAGGAATGCATGACCGCCGCCGAGCCGCAGGTCAGTCTGGATCCCCGCTCCCTGAGCCCCGTCGAGCAGAAGCTGCAGGGGGCGCTCGAGGAACAGCTCACCTCGGCGCTGCAGGCGGCGACCGAGAAGGTCCGGCAGACGTACGCCGGGCAGAGCGTCGAGGAGGTGACCGCGATGCTGTTCGAGGGCACCAAGGCGGGCCTGCACCACGACATCGCGGCCGGCTTCCGGCCCGACCACGCCCAGCTGCGCCACGTGGCCGAGGCCATCGTCAGCGGTCACTGACGCCCCTCAGCCGCCCCGGACGATCCCGAGGATCACGTCCATGGCCTTGCGGCGGTCGTCGCCCGTGCCCAGGTAGGCGTCGGGGACGATCAGCTCGTCGAGACCCAGTTCCGCGTACGCGGCCACGTCGTCGGCGAGCTGCGCGCGGGACCCGCCGATGACGGGCCGGTCGAGGTCGGGCAGCGGTCCGTCCACCACGGTCAGCGCCTGCGCGGTGCGGGCGATCGTGGCGGGATCGCGCCCCACCGCCGCGCAGTGCTCGTCGAGCACCGCCGACTTGTGCGCGATCAGCTCGGGGCGCCCCCAGCAGTTCCACTCGTCGGCGTGCTCGGCCACGACCCGCAGCATCCGCTTCTCGCCCTTGGCGCCGATCATCAGCGGCAACGGCTGCTGCACCGGCTTGGGCTCGCACACCGCGTCCTCGACCCGGTAGTAGGAGCCCTCGTACGTCGTCCGCGGCGTGCGCAGCAGCCCCTTGAGCACGTGCAGCGCCTCCTCGAAGCGGTCGATGCGCTGCTTCAACGGCGGCAGCTCGATCCCGTACTGCTCGTGCTCGTTGACCTGCCAGCCCGCGCCCACGCCGAACACGAACCGTCCGTCGCTGATCCGGTCGACGGTCGCAGCCATGTTCGCCAGCACCGCCGGATGCCGGTACGTCATGCCGTACACCAGGGTGCCGACCCGCACCCGCGGCACGGCCGCCGCCAGCGCCGCCACCACCGACCCGCACTCGAGCACGGGATGGGTGTCATCCTCCCCCGGCTCGGCGTTGGGCATGAAGTGGTCGGCGAACCACACGCCGTCCCACCCGGTGGCCTCGGCGTGCCGGGTCACCTCGAGCACCTCGGCGAAGCTCTGCGCGGCGCCGGGCCAGATCGAAAGTCGCATGCGACCACCCTGTCACGCCCGCGCGGGCACCACCGCCGAAGGTCAGGGGGTCTCCAGCTCGGCGATCAGGGCCGCCGCCCGGGCGAGCTGCCGGTGGGAGAAGACCGGGATGCCGTGGCGCCGCAGGGCCTCCGCGGCCACCCCGCGACCGGGCACGGTGACGCCCGTGAACGTTCCGTCGTGCACGCGGGTGGTGCCGCAGGTGGGGCTGCCGTCGACCAGGACGGCGAGGCCCACGCCGGCGTGCACGGCACGTTCCGCCGCCCGGTCGGCCGCCGCCCGGAACAGCGCGGTGACGTCGCGGCCGGTCGACTCGCGCACCTCGGCCCGGCCGTCGAGCACGTCGGCCGCGCTCCCGCCGACGATCTCGGCCGGCGGCCGCGGCACAGGGAAGCCCACGGCCAGCTCGGGACAGAGCGACACGAGCCGGCCCTGCTCGGCCCACTGCTGCCAGATCGGCGAGTCGAGCGGCACGCCGGTCGCGTTGAAGCGGATCGCGGCCCCGCCCAGGCAGCCGCTCACCAGGATCCTCACCTTCACACCGTCCACCGTAGGGGGCGCCGGAACGTCGCGGCCGGCCGGTGAGCACCTCACCGGCCGGCCGCGTTTCCCGATCCCCCGCCCGGCGGGGTGCCGGGCCTCAGGTGGACGGTTCGCCGCCCTGGCAGTGACGCCAGAGCCAGCGGCCGCCCACCTGCTCCACCAGGCCCGACACCCGGTAGGGGAAGTACTCGTCGCCGCCCGCGTCGGCGCGTGCCCGGCCGCGGGCCTCGGCGAAGACGTACGCCCGGCCGCCGTGCTCGTGCACGATGACGTCGTGCGCCTCCCAGCCGTACGCCTCGAGCCTCGAGAAGAGGTCGCCGAGCAGGGCCGCCAGCGCCGCCCGGCCGGCCGCCGTCTCGCCGAGCTCGGAGCCGGCGTAGCCGATGTCGTCGCCGGGCGCGAAGCAGGCCAGCGCCGCCGCCAGGTCGCGGGCGGCGAACGCCTCGCCGAGATCGTGCACGGCCTGTGCCGGTCCGCCGGTCAGGCCACCTCCGCCGGCCATGCCGCGTCCGCCGGTCACGCCGCGTTCGCCGGTCATGCCGCGATCGCCTCCCGGTCCCGGATCGGCGGGGCGCTGGACGTGATGACCTGGGCGGGCAGCCGCGGATGCTCGATGTAGGCGAGCGGCTCCTCGCGGGAGTGCCGCGGCGCGTACCGGGTCTCCTCCTCGAGGCGGCGCATGCCGGGCAGGAACAGGAAGCCGATCGTGACGGCCGCGCCCAGCAGGCCGGCGCCCATCAGCGTCTCGCGCACCCCGATCCACTGCGCGACGGGCGCGGCCAGCGCGTACGACAGCGGCAGCAGCGCCGTGGAGACGAACCAGTCCACGCTGGACACCCGGCCGAGCATGCCCTCGGCGACGAAGTGCTGCTTGACGGTCGCCCACGCCACGGTGCCGGCCGCCTCGAGGCCGTTGACGAGCACGCAGGCCAGCGCGAGCTGCCACGTCTGGGTGGCCGCGCCGTAGCCGGCCACGGCGAGCGTGGCGACCGCCCACACGCCGTACATGTAGGTCAGGAACCGCCGCGGGATGCCGATCCAGCCGACCGCCAGCGCGGCCGCGACGGCGCCCAGCCCGCCCGAGGTGAGGATCAGGCTGAGCGACGAGGCGCCCAGGCCCAGCTCCTGTTTCACCACGTAGGGCAGCAGCACCTCGGTGGGGCCCAGGAACACCAGGTAGGTGAACGTGGCCGACAGGAACGTGCCCCACAGCCACACCCGGCTGCGCACGTAGCGCAGCCCCTCGCGCATCTCCTGCCAGAGCGACTCGGCGGGCTCGCCGGCGTCCGCCGGTCCCAGCGGCAGGCGGCTCATCGTGAGCAGGCACGCGACGGAGAGCGCGAACGTCGCCGCGTTCACCCCGAACGCCCACCCCGTGCCGCCGGCGGCGATGACCGCGCCGGCCAGCATCGGGCCGAAGATCTGCGTGCCGGCGGGCCGCACGAACTGGTCGAGCGAGTTCGCGGCGATCAGGTCGTCGGCCGGCACCAGCTTGGGCACGGTCGCGTCGAACGCCGGGCCGAAGAAGCCCGCCGCCGCGCCGTGGATCGCCGCGAGCACGAGGATCTGCCAGAGGGAGG
Source organism: Actinoplanes sp. URMC 104 (assembly GCF_051386375.1). Classification (NCBI taxonomy): domain Bacteria; kingdom Bacillati; phylum Actinomycetota; class Actinomycetes; order Micromonosporales; family Micromonosporaceae; genus Actinoplanes; species Actinoplanes sp. URMC 104. The sequence continues at coordinate 2,017,837 of NZ_JBPQTO010000011.1, forward strand.
TCAGCGCGCCGGTCACGCTCAGCACCGCGAGCGTGGCCATGACGGCGCACCGGAGAAGGTCGGAGACGAGCATGACCCGGCGGGAGTCGAACCGGTCGCTGACCACCCCGCCGAACAGCAGGGTGGCGACCTGCGGCAGCGACAGGGCGACGCCCACCGCCGACATCGCGGCGGGCACCCCGAACAGGTCGTACACCTGCCACGCGAGGGCGACGAGGAGAACCCCGTCGCCCACCAGCGAGGCGCTCATCCCGGTCCACAGGAGCCGGAACTGGCGGTGCCGCAGCGGCGCCAGCGGGCCGGGGAGCTTCACTTCTCGACGCGCCGCAGCTTGCCGGCGGCGTGCAGCTCGGTGATTACGGCGTTCAGCTCGTCCAGCTCCTCGTCGGAGTTGGCGGCCGTGACCTGGGCGCGGAAGCCCACCTGGTCGCGCGGCACCAGCGGGTACGCGGCGAGCGTGACGTAGATGCCGCGCTCCCACAGCAGCTTGCCGACGACGTCGATGTCCTCGCCCTCGGCCAGCGGCAGCTCGATCACCGGCGTGGTGCCGGTGTTCGGGGTGTACACGCCCAGGGCGCGCACGTGGTCGAGCACCTTCATGGTCTTGCGGTACAGGTCGGCGCGGATGTCGTCGCCGCGCTTCTCGTTGAGGTCCAGGCCGGCGTTCACGGTGGCCAGCGACGCGGTCGGGGCCGGGCCCGAGTACAGGTACGGAGCGGCCGAGACCTTGAGGTGGTTCTTGAGCCAGGTCGGCAGCGCGAGGAACGCCAGCAGCGAGGAGTACGACTTGGAGAAGCCGCCCACGAGCACGACGTTGTCGTAGGTCTCGCCGCTGTACTTGACGATCGCGTTGCCCTTGAGGCCGTACGGGGACTTCTCGTTGGCGCCGCGCTCGCCGAGCACGCCGAAGCCGTGCGCGTCGTCGACGTAGACCAGGGCGCCGTACTCACGGGCGACGGCGGCGAACGCCTTCAGGTCGGGCGCGTTGCCGGTCATGCTGTTCACGCCGTCCATGGCGATGATCTTCGAGACGCCGGACGGGGCCGCGGCCAGCAGCTCGCGCAGGTGCTCGTGGTCGTTGGCGCGGAACCGCTGCACGGTGGCGCCGAGGCCGCGGGCGACCATGCTGCCGTCGTAGATGGTCTTGTGGGCCTGCGAGTCGAGGAAGATCATGCCCTTGCCTGCCAGGATCGGCAGCACCGACATGTGGATGTGCGTGATGGTCGGCAGGACGAGCGTGTCGGGCGCGTCGAGCAGCGCGGTGAGCTTCTCCTCGATCTGCGGGTAGAGCGCGGGGTTGCCGAGCAGCCGCGACCAGCTCGGGTGGGTGCCCCAGCGGGCCACCTCGGGCGCGATCGCGTCCATGATCTCCGGCTCCAGGTCGAAGCCGAGGTAGTTGCAGGAGGCGAAGTCGGCCAGCCAGTGGTCGCCGACCCGGATGCGCCGGCCCTTGACCTCCTCGATGGTGGCGTCGTACATCGGGTTGCCGCTGCGCAGGCGCTCCAGGTCGGCCCAACGGCCGTCGCGCTTGACGAATTCGAGACCGGATCCAGCGAGATTCATGGAAGACCTTTCGGATGGTGGAGGGTGTCAGTTGAGGACTGCGGAGTGCCGGGAACGGAGAAGTTCCTGGAACTCGTCGGACGTGATCGGCTTGGAGAACAGGTAGCCCTGGCCGTACGAGCACCCCATGCCGGCCAGCGCCGCGCGGTGCTCGTCGAGCTCGATGCCCTCGGCCACGACGGCCAGCTCGAGCGTGCGGGCCAGGCTGACGATGGTCTCGACCAGCGCCATCTGCTGACGGTTGTCGAGGATGTCGTCGATGAAGGACTTGTCGATCTTGAGGACGTCGACCGGCATCTGGCTGAGGTAGCTCAGCGACGAATAGCCGGTGCCGAAGTCGTCGATCGCGATGCGCACGCCCATCGCGCGCAGCTCGCGCAGGTCGCGCCACACCTGGTCGGCGTCGTGCAGCACCAGGCTCTCGGTGACCTCGAGCAGCAGCCACTCCGGCCGGGCGCCGGTCTCGGCGAGCACCTCGCGCACCTCGTCGACGAACCCGGGCGTCCGGAACTGACGCGCCGACACGTTCACGCTGACGTACCGCATGTCCGCGCCCGCCTCGGTCCGCCGCCACTGCGCGAACGTGCGCAGCGCCTCGCGCAGCACCCAGCCGCCGATCGCGACCACCGAGCCGTTCTCCTCGGAGAGCTCGATGAACTCGTGCGGGCCGAGCAGCCCGCGCACCGGGTGCTGCCAGCGCACCAGCGCCTCGAGGCCGGCCACCTCGTTGGTGGGCAGGTCGACGATCGGCTGGAAGCGCAGCCGCATCTGGCCGCCGGCCACCGCCTCGTTGAGCGCCGAGCGCATCTCGAGCCGGCGCAGCATTGCCTCGTGCATCTGGTCCTGGTAGCGCTGCCAGGTGTTCTTGCCCTGCGTCTTGGCGCCGTACATCGCCACGTCGGCGCGGCGCAGCAGCTCGCTTATCCCGGTCGCCTCGGCGCTGGTCGCGACGCCGACGCTGGCCGCGCCGCGCACCAGGTGCGGGGCGCCGGTCGCGTCGGTGACCTCGATCGGGTCGGCGAGCACGGCGACGATGCGGCCGGCGACCTGCTCGGCCTCGTCCGCGGCGCCGACGTGGTCGAGCAGCACGGCGAACTCGTCGCCGCCGGTGCGCGCCACGGTGCACAGCGGGCCGACGACGTCGGCGATCCGGCGGCCCACGGTGATCAGCAGCTGGTCGCCGGCGGCGTGCCCGAGGCTGTCGTTGACCTCCTTGAAGTCGTCGAGGTCGACGAACAGCACGCCCACCTCGTGCCGGCGCTCGGCGGCGTACGAGGCCGCGTGCTCGAGCCGGTTCTGGAACAGCGCGCGGTTGGCGAGCCCGGTCAGCGCGTCGTGGAACGCCTGGTGGGCCAGGTCGCTCTCGAGGCGGCGCCGCTCGGTGACGTCGCGGATCGTGACGACCAGGCCGCCGACGGCGGGGTCGTCGCGCAGGTCGCGGCAGGTGCACTCGACCTGCAGCAGCAGGTCGTCGCCCGAGATCGCGGTCAGGTCGACGCCGTCGCGGGGGCCGCGGCCGCCGCGCACCTGGTCGAGCAGGTGCGCCAGGTCGGCGTGGTCGGTGCCGGCGATGAGCCGCGACAGCGGCAGGCCGAGCAGGTCGGTGCGGCCGAACACGGCCAGCGCGGACGGGCTGGCGTACCGGATGACCTCGTCGTCGCCGACGATCAGGATCACGTCGGAGGCGCTCTGGATCAGCGCGCGGAAGTAGTCCTCGCTGCTGCGCCGGTTGACCTCGTCGGTGAGGTTGATCCGCTCGACGGCCATGGTGCCCTGCGCCATCAGCGCCTCGAACGACGTCTCCAGCACCGACAGCAGCTCGTCGCTGCCGGCCAGGAACACCTGGTGCTTGCGGGGCGGCCCGTCGGCGGTGCGGCCGGCGGCGATCGACTCGGCGACCAGCGCCTGCTCGAACCCGCCCAGCTCGGCGGCGATCTCGGCGGGCAGGTCGGCGACGAGGACCCGGCCGGTGGACATGACCCCGGCCGGCGTGCCCGGCTCGGCGTCGACGCCGCGCATGAAGAAGCGGTGGTCCTCGCCGTCCGGGACGATCTCGGCGACGGCGCGGCGCAGCGCCTCGCCGGCCTGGGCCACGCTGCTGGCGGCGACCAGGTGGGCGCCGGTCAGGCGCAGCGTGCGCTCGCGGGCGGCGGTCTCGCGCTGCGACTGCATGAGACCGGCCACGCGGGCCATGACCAGCAGGAACATCACGCCGGACGCGGTGGCGATCATGGGTGCGTCGACGACCTCGCCGCCCAGGTGCTCGATGAGCAGCACGGCGGGGGCGATCAGCGCGGCGGCCGACAGCGTCGCGAGGCGGCGGCCGCCGGCGACGCCCTGCGTGACCCGCTCGGCCAGCGTCAGCTCGCGCATCGACGGGTGCAGCGCGGACATCGCGATGGCGGTGTAGAACAGCACCCAGCCGGCGTCGACCGGGCCGCCCACGTGCCACGTGCCGGCGAGCTGCCGCAGGCCGTAGACGACGTCGGTGATCAGCAGGCTGGACACGCCGACGACCAGGATCGTCAGCGCGACGGGCTTGCGGCCGCCCGCGGTGAGCAGCCGGGCGAACATCGCCAGCGCCAGCACGTCGCCGAGCGGGTAGCCGACCGAGACCGCCTTCTCCACGAAGCCGAGCCCGGCGTCGTGCACGTACGGCGAGATCAGGAACACCCAGGAGAGCAGCCCCAGCCCGGCGGTGGGCACCAGCGCGTCGAGCAGCGCGGCGCGGTTGTCGGTGCCCGAGCGGGCCCGGATGAACACCAGCAGCGCCACCGCCAGCATCGGATAGATGACCAGGTAGAACACGTCGGCCGGCGACGGGAACGGGTTCGCGATGCCGAGGACGTCGGTGAGGATGTTGTACGTGGTGTCGCCCAGCGTGAAGCAGGCGACCACGGCCGACAGCAGGTACCACGGCAGCCGCCGCGACGGCCGGTGCAGCCGGATGCCGACCAGCACCGCCGCGGCGGCGGACAGGCCGATCGCCGCCCAGGAGTACGTGCTGACCTGCGGCAGGGTGTAGAAGACGACCGTCAGGGCGACGATCCAGGCGCCGAAGCACGCCTGCAAGCGCGTGGCCGACATCCGTGCTCCGATCTCGGGAAGGGGTCCGTCAGACCTTCTCGATCGGCACGGGGCCACGCGGCATGAGGCCGGAAGATCAGCTCATCCGGTGCAGTGCGTTGCGGAAGCGGTGCAAGTCGCGGCGGCGGCGTTCCAGGGTCGTCGCGAGCAGCACCAGCACGAGGCCGGCCACCGCGAGCGGGATCCAGCGCGGCACCAGGTCCCACACCAGGGCCAGCTCGTGCAGGGCGAGCACCGCGAGCACCCCGCCGCCCATCAGCACGGGCGCGCGCAACCGCGTGGCCACCCCGGCGACCACGATCGCCACGCAGGCCACGCCCAGCAGCAGCCGGCGCAGGTACTGCCCGTCGCCGTCGAGGACGGGCGCCAGGTGCGGCAGCAGCCCCACCGCCAGCGCGGGGCCGTACGCGAGCCAGCTCGACCGGCCGCGGCCGAGCACCACCCCCGCCGCCACCAGCAGCGCGTCCAGGATCAGCGTGGTCCACCACGGCAGCCCCAGCCCGGCCGGGACCGTCAGTGCGAGCACGGCGGCGGCGCCGAGCGCACCGGCCCGCCGGTGGGCCGCGGGCAGCGCCAGGACGAGAGCGGCGCCCAGCGCGGCGACCGCGGCGGGCAGCTCCCAGCCGGTCGCGCCGGTGCGGGCGGTGTCGACCGCGCGGATGCCCGCCTCGACCGCGAGGGCGGCGGCGACCACGCCCGGCGCGGCGACGACGGCCAGCGCCCCAGCCCGCGCGCCCAGGCCGGCCCGCGGGGCGACGACGGCGACCGCCAGCGCCACCAGCGCGACGACCAGCAGCGTGTCGGCGGAGGTGAGCAGCGCCGCGACCCGGGCGGCCACGACCGCCGCGGCGGCCACGAGCAGGGCGGCGGCGATCTCACGGGCGGCCGGACGACGCGAGACCAGTGCGCCGGCGAGCACCACGAGCGCGGCCAGCAGCAGCGCGCCACCCGCCGCGGCGGCGTCGGCGGGGTCGATGGTGACGACCATGCCGGTCAGCGCGCAGGCGGTCGCGACCAGCACGGCGAGGCCACCGGTCACGGCCGCGGCGAGCGCGAGGCCGCCGTTGCGCCGCACGGCGAGCAGCGCGACGTCGAGCGCGGCGACCACGGCGAAGGTGAGCGCCCAGCCGGTCGCGCCGGGGTGGGCGGCCGCGACCAGCAGCGGGAGCACCGGGTGGGCGATGACCAGCGCGGCGTAGCGGGGGCCGGTCAGCCCGGTGAGGTGCTCGTACCCGGCGGCGACCGCGGCGGTCACCGCGAAGACCGCGCCCGCGTAGCCCCAGCCGGAACCGTCGGCCACGCCGAACAGGTTGACGTGCCAGGCGGCGTACCCGTCGAGGAGCGTCAGCAGCAGGCCCACCGCGGCGAACGTCTCGGCGGTGGCGCGCAGGCGCCGCCGAAGAGCGAGCACCGGCACCCCGAGCGCCAGGCCGGTGGACGCGGCCAGCAGCAGCGCGCGGCCGCCGACGCCGAACTGGGCCCAGGCGACCGCGGCGAACACGACCGCGGCGACACCCAGCAGCAGCCCGCCCAGGACGAACAGCACGCTCTGCGCGGTGCGGCCGGAGACCTCGCGGGCCGGGGGCGGCGGCGGGCCCTGGACCGGCGCCACCGGCCGGCCGTCCTGCCAGGCGATCGGGTTGCCGCAGTGCGGGCACGGGAACGTCATGGCCCGATCCTCGTCCGCGCCCGGGCCGCGCGGCTGAGCACACGTACTCATCCGCGGTGAGCCCTTGACCCAGGCTGCGATGATGCTCGTCGATGATCGAGACGAGGGGCCTGACCAAGCGGTACGGCGGCGTGGACGCCGTGCGGGACGTGACGTTCACCGCCGCCCCGGGCCGGGTCACCGGCTTCCTCGGGCTCAACGGCTCGGGCAAGACCACCACGTTGCGCATGCTGCTCGGGCTGGCGCGGCCCACCGCGGGCGAGGCCCTGGTCAACGGCGAGCGCTACCGGGACCTGAAGCACCCGCTGCGGCAGGTCGGGGCGGTGCTCGAACAGGGCCTCGCGCACCCCGGCCAGTCCGGCCGCGGGCACCTGCGCACCCAGGCGCTGCTCTGCGGCGCGCCGAAGGACCGGGTCGAGAGCCTGCTGGCGTACGTCGGCCTCGACGAGGAGGCCGCGCGGCAGCGCACCGGCAACTACTCGCTGGGGATGCGGCAGCGGCTCGCGGTCGCCACCGCGCTGCTCGGCGACCCGCCGGTCCTGGTGCTCGACGAGCCCGCGAACGGCCTCGACCCGTCCGGCATGGCGTGGCTGCGCGGGCTGCTGCGCGCGCACGCCGGGGCGGGCGGCACGGTGCTGATCTCCAGCCATCTGCTCGCCGAGCTGGAGCTGCTCATCGACGACGTGGTGATCATCGCGGGCGGCCGGGTGCGGCTGGCCGCGCCGCTCGACACGGTCGCCGGCCCCCGCAACACCCGGCTGCGGGTGCGCGGGCGGGACCCGCAGCGGCTGTGGCAGGCGTTCGAGCAGGCCGGCGCCGAGGTGAGTACGGACGGGCACGCGCTGTACGTGACCGGGCTCAGCGCGGAGGACGCCGGGGAGATCGCCCTGTACGTGCAGGTGCCGCTCTCCGAGCTGACGGCCGAGACGCCCAGCCTCGAGCAGCTGTTCCTCGACCTGGCGGAGGCCGCGTGATAGCCACGCTGCGCAGCGAGCTGCACCGCACGCTCACGATCCCGTCGAGCTGGGGGTCGATCGCCGGCGCGGTGCTGATCGGGCTGTCGTTCAGCTGGTTCAGCGTCGACTTCTGGTCGCTGTTCGCCGGTCTGGGCGTATTCGGCACCGCGGTGGTCACGACCTCGCAGCACTACCAGCACCGTACGGCCGTGCTGTTGTTCCTGGGGCAGCCGCGGCGCGGGCGGGCCCTTGCCGCCCAGTGCGTGACGGCGGTGCTGATCGGGCTGGCCGTCGCGCTGGTCAGCGGCGTGGCGGTGCTGTCGACACGGGACAAGGCGCAGTACTTCGGGACGCTGGCGGCCGTGCCGTTCCTGGCGCTGTTCGGCGTGGCGAGCGCGACCGTGGTGCGCCGCCCGATGTGGCTGTTCATCGCGTACGGCATGTGGTTCGTCTTCGCCGAGGGCCTGGTCTACAAGTTCCGGCAGCCGCTGCCGTTCACCACGTTCATCGGCGCGGCCGGCGGCAACCCGAAGGCACTGCTGCTGTTCGCCGGCTACACCGCCGCCGCGCTCGCCGTCGCGGCCTGGACGATCCGGCGCGACCTGACCGAATAGTGACGCCGGTCACCCGAGGTCACGGCGGAGCCGGCGGCGAACGTCCCGCGGGCATGACCGACATCCTGATCCTCGGAGCCGGGTACGCCGGGCTGAGCGCGGCCACCAACCTGGCCGGCCGCCTGCGGCGGCGGGCCGGCGTACGACTCACTCTGGTGAACGCCGACGACCGGTTCACCGAGCGCCTCCGCCTGCACACGACCGGCGCCGGCGGTGGCGTCAAGGAGCTCAGCATTCCGCACCTCACCACCGGCACCACCATCGAGTTCGTGCGGGGGTGGGTGACCGCGGTCGACGCCGACGCCGGCACAGTCGGCCTCGGCGACGGGCGCGTGCTGCGCTTCGACAAGCTCGTGTACGCGCTGGGCAGCACCGCCGACACCGCCTCGGTGCCGGGCGTGGCCGAGCACGCGTACACCCTCGACAGCTTCCACGACGCCCGGACCCTCGCCGCACGCCTCGCCGGGATGCGCAAGGGCACCGTGGTCGTCTGCGGCAGCGGCCTGACCGGCGTCGAGGCCGCCGCCGAGATCGCCGAGAGCCATCCCGCACTGACCGTCCACCTGATCGGGCGCGACGCCCCCGGCGCCACGTTGACGCCCGGCGCCCGGCGCTACCTGCACGCCGCCCTCGACCGCCTCGGGATCAGGGTGCGCACCGCCGAGATCCGCGAGCTATCCGGCTCGATCGGTGGCGACGTCATCCTCTGGACGGCCGGCACCCGCGTCTCGCCGCTGGCCGCCGCCGCGGGGCTCACCGTCGACGACCGCGGCCGCATCGTCACCGACCGCACGCTGCGGTCGGTCTCGCACCCCCGGGTGTACGCGGTCGGGGACGCGGCCGCCGTCCGCCAGGGCGACCGCGTGCTGCACGGCACCTGCCAGAGCGGCATGCCCACCGGCGTGCACGCCGCGATGTCGATCGCCCGCGAGCTCGACGGCAGACAGCCGCGGCCGTTCCGGTTCGGCTACTACCACGTGCCGGTCAGCCTGGGCCGCGGCGACGCCGTCGTGCAGTTCACGCACCCCGACGACAGCCCGCGCCGCGCATACCTGACCGGGCGTCCGGCCGTCTGGTACAAGGAGACGGTGAGCGCCTCCCCCTGGCCCACCTACGCCCGGATGCTGGCGTTCCCCGCGATGGCGTCGTGGTGGCCGCGCGGCGGCCGGTACACGCGATGACCGCCGACGTCTTCGCGGCCCACCGGCGGCTGCTGTTCGCCATCGCGTACCGGATTCTCGGCTCCGCCACCGACGCCGAGGACGCGGTGCAGGAGACGTGGCTGAAGTGGTCGGCGGCGGACCGCTCGCGGGTCGCCGACCCCCGGGCGTACCTGGCCCGGGTCGTCACCCACGAGGCGGTCGACCAGCTGCGCTCGGCGCGGCGGCGGCGCGAGACCTACGTCGGCCCCTGGCTGCCCGAGCCGGTGCCGACCTCGCCGGAGGACGGCGACGACGTGTCCACGGCGATGCTCGTGGTGCTCGAGACGCTCAGCTCGCTGGAGCGGGCGGTGTTCGTGCTGCGGGAGGTCTTCGACTTCTCCTACCCCGAGATCGCCGCCGCGGTCGAGCGCTCGGAGCCGGCCGTGCGCCAGGCCGCGCACCGCGCCCGCGAGCACGTGCGGGCGCGGCGTCCCCGCTTCCCCACCGACCGCCGCCGCCAGCGCGACGCGACCGAGCGGTTCCTGGCCGCGGCCACCGGCGGCGACATCAACAGCCTGATGGAGCTGCTCGCCCCCGGCGTCACGCTCTGGACCGACGGCGGCGGCAAGGTCCGCCACATGCGCCGGCCGATCAGCGGCGCCCGCCGGGTGGCCGCGTGGCTGGCCGGCGTCAGCAGGGTCCCGTACGAGGGTGTCGCGCCCGCCGACATGCGGGCCGAGCTGGTCGAGCTCAACGGCGGCCCGGGCCTGGTGTTCACCGGGGCCGGCCGGGTGATCTCGACGCTCACGTTCGACTTCGACGCCGGGGGCCGCATCACCGCCGTCTACAACGTCGCGAACCCCGACAAGCTGCGCGCGGTCAACCGCTGACCCACGACGACCACCTCGCCACGGTGATCACCACGAACGGCCCGGCCGGCGGCGCCTCCCGATACTGCGGATAGCGCTCCACCAGCGCTTGCAACCCTTCCGCGTACGTCTCGACGACCTCCGCCGTCCCGTCGGCGCGCACCCACCACAGCCGTGACCAGTCGGGCTCGTAGTGGTCGGCGAGCACGCTGACCCGGGGCTCGGCCGCGATGTTCGCCAGCCGGCGCAGCGCGCGGCTGCGCTTGGGCTTGCCGTCCACCGCGCTCACGATCACGTCGGCGCCCACCGGCGCGAACACGATCGGCACGAGGTGCGGCGCGCCCTCCGGGCCGACCGTCGCGAGCCGGGCCACGGGGACGGAGGCGAACCGCTGCGCGGGGGTCACCGGCCGGTCAGCTCCGCGATGGCCGCCTCCCACTTCTCCAGCGCCGGCTCCACCCGGCTCCACGGGCCGGACGGCAGCCACACCGAGACCCGCTCGATGCCGGCCTTCTCGCACCGCTCGAGCGCGCCCGGGTCCGGCGGCACACTGAGCATCTGCACCTGCAGGTAGCGGTCGGCGCGGGCGCGCAGCTCGGCGACCCGCTCGAACACGTTCTCGTCGCGCCACTGCGGGAACCAGCCGTCGCCGTACTCCAGCACCCGGTCGAGCACCGTGGGCCCGCCGCCGCCGATGAGGATCGGCGGGTGCGGACGCTGCGCGGGCTTGGGCCACGACCAGATCCGGTCGAAGCTCACATGCCTGCCGGAGAAGCTGGCCTCGTCGTGCGTCCAGATCTCGCGCATGGCCCGGATCCGCTCCCCCATGATCGGCACACGCAGGCGGGGGTCGGTGCCGTGGTTGCGCATCTCCTCGCGGTTCCAGCCCAGCCCGACGCCGAACTCGAACCGCCCGCCGCTGAGGTGGTCGACGCTGGCGACCTCCTTCGCGGTCGTGATCGGGTCGCGCTCGGTGACCAGGCAGACGCCGCTGCCGATGCGCAGCCGGCTGGTCGCCTCGGCCGCCGCGGTCAGCGCGACGAACAGGTCGTACGTGTGCCAGTACTTCTGCGGCAGCTGCGCCCCGCCCGGCCAGGGCGTCTCGCGGCTCGCCGGGATGTGCGTGTGCTCCGCGAAGAACAGCGCGGTGTGCCCGCGCTCCTCCACCCGCCGCGCGATCTCGCCCGGCCGCATGCCGTCGTGGGTGGGAAAGTAGCCGACTCCGAATTCCATGGCTCGATCCTATGAACCTCCCGGCCTCCGGCGCCGTGTCAGGAGAAAGCGCGGAGGGAGAGTCTCATGATTCTCGTCATCGTCGTCGCAACGGCCCTGGTGACCGGTTTCCTGGCCGGCCTGGTCTGCTTCAAGAAGACCAACGAGTTCTGCGGCCACTGCGGGGTCACCAAGCAGTGCCCGGTCTGCCCGGCCCCGGCGTCTGCCGCCCTGACGCCCTCGTCCGCCTGCTCCCGGTAGCGGCCCCGGCGGGACGCCCGACCTGCGCGACATGACGAAACGCCCGGCGCGTGGGGCGGGCCGGGCGTTTCGCGGTGGGGATGGTCAGCCGGCGGCCTCGAGGATCACCGGAGAGCTTGTGGTGTCCTCTGTGTACCCACGATCCCGCGGGGGCTAAACAGCGACGAGCGAGACGCGCCCGGCGCGCGTCCTGGCGGCGGCCTTCGCGTCGTACATGGCCCCGTCCGCGCGGCGCAGCAGGGACACGGCGTCCGCGCCCGGTTCGGCGCGCACCACGCCGATGCTCAGCCCGATGTCCGCCGGCTCGCCGGCCACCTCGAACGGCTCGGCGAACGCGGCGTCGATCCGCGCGACGACGCTGCCGCCGGCCGGCGGGCACAGCAGGACGAACTCGTCGCCGCCGTAGCGGGCCAGCGTGTCGCCCTCGCGCACACAGGCGGCCAGCCGCTCGGCCACCAGGCGCAGCAGCTCGTCGCCCGCGACGTGGCCCAGCCGGTCGTTGACGGCCTTGAACCCGTTGAGGTCGCAGAAGTAGATCAGCGGCGCCGACCCGGCGGCCAGCTCCGCGTCGAGGACGGCGAGGAACCGCTTGCGGTTGGCCAGGCCGGTCAGCGCGTCGTGGGTGGCCTCGTGGGCCAGGGCCGCCTCGGCGCGGGACCGCTGCGCGGCGAGCCGCCCGATGCGGAGCATCACCAGCGGAACGACCACCACGGTGCCCAGCGCGAGCAGCACCGCGTCGACCGGCCGCCCGGTGAGCTGCTGCACGCCGGCCACCACGGGGTTGAGCGCCAGCGCGCCGCCGAGGAAGGCCAGCCGCCGCGGGCCGAGCCGGTCGACCGGCACCGGGCCGGGCTGCAGCAGCCGGACCATCGAGCGGTCGGCCACCCCGGCGCCGGCCACGATGTAGCCGGCCAGGAACAGCGCGTCGATCCAGCCCGGCCGCACCAGCGGGTCGCCGGTGGTGGCGAAGACCAGGCTGGCGTTGCCCACCATCGCGAGCGGAAGGACGACCAGAAAGGCGCGCAGGGCGAGCAGCGGCTCCCGCGCGGCCCGCTCGACCCGGGCGAGCGCGCCGAGCATGCCCGCGAGGCAGAGCATCAGCACGAGCAGCCCGGCCCGCGCGGCCGGGGACAGAGCGCCGGCGTCGATCCGCGGCTGCAGCAGCACGGCCCAGACCAGCGACGCGAGGCCCACCGCCATCACGACCGCGTCGAGGATGCCGCCCACGTCGCCGCGGCCGCGCCGCAGCACGATCCAGAGCGCCGCGGCGAGCAGCAGCAGGTGGCCGGCCACGATGAACCCGAGCGACGCCTGGTTGCGGTTGTCGGTGAAGGCCACCTGGACGGCCGCCCACAGCCCGCCAACGTTGATCACCGCCAGCCCGGCGAAGATCAGCCGCACCGGGCCCTCCCGCCGGCGCAGCGCGAACCCCGCCGGGAGCAGCGACGACGAGCCGATCAGGAAGAACAGCAGGGGCCGCACCCCGGCGGGCGCCAGCGGGAACGCCGCGGCGGCCAGGAGGGCCGGCACGACGTACGCGAGCAGGGCGGCCGGCACATCTGGATCATCGGCCGCCCGCCGCCCGTATTGAGCGCGACCGGCCGCTCAGCGTCCCGCGGCCCGGTACGCCTTGCCCGCCTCGGTGGGCGTGGTGGCGTCCCGGTAGAGGCCGTAGTCGACCGAGTCGCCGACCGCGGGCAGCGAGAACCACGCGTACCGCTCGACGTACGGCGCGGCCTGCAGCTGCCGGGTCGACTCGGTGATGAAGGCGGTGATCTGCGCGGTGCTGGGGAACTTCGGGGTGCCGGCGAAGTTCATCAGGCCGTACTCGGTGACCCAGATCGGCAGGCCGTACCGGTCGTGCACCGCCTTGACGTACCCCATGAACTGACCTGCCGCGGCCGAGCTGAAGTCGGAGCCGTACCAGTGCAGGGTGATGAAGTCGACCCGCAGCCCGCGCTGCTTCGCGCCGGTCATGAACCGGTCGAGCCAGCCGCCGGGCGTGTTGCCGCCGTAGGCCACCGCGGGGCTGCCCAGCCGCATGCCGGTCGACTGGAGCTGCGGCCACAGGTCGAGGGCCTGCTCGACGGTCATCTCGGCCTGGCCGGCGAGGTCGGGCTCGTTGAAGCCCAGCAGCGTGCTGCCCTCGGCCTTCACCTTGGCGAGGTTGGCGGCGGTCACCACGTTCTCGTCCCAGATCATCGGGACGAACTCGGCGTCGGCCGGCATGCTGTCGTTGTTGGTGCCCCAGTTGTAGTACCAGTTGGCGCCGACGTCCTTGACCGCCCCGGACAAGCCGGTGAACTGCCAGGTGCTGACGCCCTTCTTCGTCGTGACCGGGGCCGGCGTCGCCGGCGTGGCAGGTGTGGCCGGTGTCGTGGGCGCTGCCGCCCCGGGCGTCACGAACGCCTGGTCGGCGCCGCCGGTGCAGGTCCAGAGCTGCAGCCGCGAGCCCTCGGCGTCGAGGCACTTGCCCGAGCCGGTGTTGACCAGCCTGCCGCCGGAGGACGTCCACGCTTGCGCGCCCGTGCCGTTGCAGTCGTAGAGCTGCACCCGCGCGCCGTCGGCGTGCGAGGCCGCGGCCACGTCGAGGCACTTGCCCAGCGCCTTGACGCTGCTGCCGTCGATCGTCCAGCTCTGCGCCGCCGTGCCGTTGCAGGCGTACAGCTGCACGGCCGTGCCGTTGGCCGGGTTGGCGCCGGCGACGTCGACGCACTGCCCACCCGGGCCCGTGACGGGTCCGGCCGTGGCCGCGAAGGCGTTGCTGATGCCGAGGACGCCGAGGCCGGCGACGACCGTGCTCGACACGACGATGGCTAAGCGCTTGCGTGCAGACATGCGGCCGACGCTAGCGGCGGGCGGGCCGGGCACGAAGCCGCTTAACCGGGCCCTAAGAACATCGAGCCCTATGGGCAGACTTCCGCGAAAACCGTTATCGCCCCCGGACTCTTGCCGCCGCGGAAAGAGTTCTGATAGTTTCCTCCTCGGAAACAGTCAGGGATGGAGGCGACATGGACGTCGACGAGGCTTCGCGAGCGCTGGCCGAGATCGAGCGGCGCCGCCAGGAGACGCTCGACCGTGGCGGCCCTCGCCGCATGCCCGCGTGGTTCACCTACGGCGCCGCGGCCGCCCTGGCCCTGGTGTGGGCCGGTGGCGATGTCGAGGGGCGGCCGGCGCTGGCGATGACGATGGCCGGCATCCTGGCGGTCGGCGCGCTGGCCTGGGCGGTGGAGCGTTCCACCGGCATCCGGCTGCGGATGAGCAGCCTGCGGTTCGGGCCGGTGGCGGCCTTCGTGGCCGCGGTCGTCGCGACCGGCATCGTGGTCGGTTCCGTGCTGCGGGCGCTGGATGTGCCCGTCGCCGGCACGATCGCCGGACTGGCCTCCGGCGCGGTGTGGGTGCTGGCCATGCGGCGCACGCAGGTGGCCGCCACGACGCGTCGACCGGCATGAGCTCGCTGCACCCGCCGGGGTTCAACGAGGTGCTGCACGCGCCGGTCCGGTTGACACTCGTGTCGCTGCTCGCGCCGGCCGTCCACGTCGAGTTCGCCTATCTGCGCGAGGCCACCGGGCTCAGCGACTCCGCGCTCAGCAAGCAGCTCAAGGCCCTGCAGGACGCGGGCTACGTCGAGCTGCACCGGCACGGGCGGCGGGCCACGGTCAGGCTCACCGCCGAGGGACGGCAGGCGCTGGCCGAGCACGCCGCCGCGTTGCGGGCGCTGCTCGGTGACGCGTTGCAGGCGGCGCCGGAGGTCAGCGGTGCAGGGTGAGGATGAGGTCGACGACCAGCGCGCTCCAGCCGGTCTGGTGCCAGGCGCCCAGCCCCGCCCCGTTGTCGCCGTGGAAGTATTCGGGGAAGACGATCAAGTCTTTCCAATCCGGGTGGGTCTGCAGCACGCGGTTGGCGCCGTAGATCGGGCGGTTGCCGTTCTCGTCGGGCAGGAACAGGTTGATCAGCCGCCGCGAGAGGTCGTCGGCCACGTCGGCCAGCGGCACCTTGCGCTGCGAGCCGGTCGGGTACTCCGCCTTCATGTCGTCGCCGAAAAAGGCCGCGTACTCGCGCAGGGCCTCGATGAGCAGGTAGTTGACCGGCATCCAGACCGGGCCGCGCCAGTTGGAGTTGCCGCCGAACAGGCCGCTGGTGCTCTCCGCGGGCTCGTACCCGACGGTGAAGTCCGAGCCGCCCAGCGAGACGGTGAACGGCTTCTCCAGGTGGCTGCGCGACAGTGTCCGGATCCCGTACGCCGACAGGAACTCCTCGGGATCCAGCATCCGCGCCAGGATGCGCAGCAGCTGCTCCTGCCCCACCATCGCCAGCAGCCGCTGCTGGCGCCCCTGCGACGACAGGCGCCGCGCGCTGATGATGTCGGCGTACTCCCCCTGCGACGCCTGCAGCCAGCGCAGCCGCGCGTTGAGCTCGGGCAGCCGGTCCAGCGTCGCCTTCTCCAGCCGCGTGGTGGCCGCCAGCGGCAGCAGGCCGACGATCGAGCGCACCTTGAGCGGCAGCTTGTGCCCGTCGGGCAGCCGCAGCTGGTCGTAGAAGAAGCAGTCCTCGTCGTCCCACAGGCCCTGTCGGTAGGCGGCCTCGGCGATGTAGGCGAAGTGCTCGAAGAACTTCGTCGCCATGTCCTCGTACGTGCGGTCGTGCAGCGCGAGCCGGATCGCCATGTCCAGCAGGTTCAGCGCGTACATCGCCATCCAGCCGGTGCCGTCGGACTGCTCGAGCACGCCGGCCACGGGCAGCGCCGCCGATCGGTCGAACGGTCCGACGTTGTCCAGCCCCAGGAAGCCGCCCTCGAAGACGTTGTTGCCGCCCACGTCCTTGCGGTTGACCCACCAGGTGAAGTTGAGCAGCAGCTTGTGCATGACCCGCGCGAGGAAGTCGAAGTCGCGCCCGCCGTCGATCTCGAACACCCGCAGCGCCGCCCACGCGTGCACGGGCGGGTTCACGTCGCCGAAGGCCCACTCGTACGCGGGGATCTGCCCGTTGGGGTGCATGTACCACTCGCGCAACAGCAGCACCAGCTGCGACTTGGCGAACCCCGGGTCGACGCGCGCGATCGACACGCAGTGGAACGCCAGGTCCCAGGCCGCGTACCACGGGTACTCCCACGGGTCGGGCATCGAGATGACGTCGAAGCTGTTCATGTGCCACCAGGCGTTGTTGCGCCCGTAGCGCCGGCCCGGCGGCGGGGGCGCCGAGCCCGGGTCGCCGGTGAGCCACTGCTTCACGTCGAAGTGGTAGAACTGCTTGCCCCACATCAGCCCCGCGACGCCCTGCCGGGCCACGGCCGCCTCCTCGGGCGACGCCGCCGCCGGGATCAGCTCGGCGAAGAACTCGTCCGCCTCGGCCCGCCGGTCGCGCATCACCGCCGACCAGCCGTCGCCCAGGTCGAGGGCGCCGGGCTCGTCGTCGTCCTGGGCGAGGCGCAGCCGGATCGTGCGGCTCTCCCCCGGCCCCAGCGTCACCACGTAGTGCAGCGACCCCTTGGTGCCCACGTTGTCGGGGTTGACCGTGGGCGCGCCGTCGACGATGTGGTCGTTGATGCCGTCCTTGGGATACAGGCTCTTGCCGGGCTGGCCCCACAGCCGCTGCGCGTTCGTCTCGTTGTCGCACAGCAGCGGCCGCGGCGCGTCCTCGCCCTCAAGCACGATGTGGCCGATCCCGCGGTGCCGGCCCGCCAGGCGTCCCGGGCTGCCCGCGATGCCGGGCACGCGCCGGTTGGGCAGCCCCCACGACCAGGTGTTGCGGAACCACAGCGTCGGCAGCACGTGCAGCGTGGCCGCCTCGGGCCCGCGGTTCGAGACCGTGACGGCGATGCACATGTCCCGCGGGGAGGCCTTGGCGTAGTCGACGGTCACGGCCCAGAAGCGGTCCTCGTCGAAGACGCCGGTGTCGACCAGCTCGTACTCGGGCTCCTCGCGGGAGCGCTGCCCGTTGACGCGCACGAGCTGGTCGTACGGGAACGGCTCCTGGGGGTAGTGGTAACGCCAGCTCATCCAGGAGTGCGTGGGCGTGGAGTCCTGGTACCACCAGTACTCCTTGGCGTCCTCGCCGTGGTTGCCGCCGTCGCCGCCGAGGCCGAACATGCGCTCCTTGAGGATCGGGTCGCGGCCGTTCCACAGCGCCAGCGCGAAGCAGAACGTCTGCCGCTCGTCGCAGACCCCCGCCATCCCGTCGTCGTTCCAGCGGTACGCGCGGGACCGCGCGTGGTCGTGCGGGAAGTAGTCCCAGGCGGTGCCGTGCTCGCTGTAGTCCTCGCGGACCGTGCCCCACGCGCGCTCCGCCAGATAGGGACCCCATGCCCGCCACGGCTGCTCACCCGAATCGGCCTGCGCCAGCCGGAAGCGCTCCCCCACGCCGTGCCTCACCCCTGTGTTCCGTCGACGTCTCTCAGAGTCTCACTGCCCGGTGTCACATGTGATGACACCGCACGATTCTGCATGAGATCCATTACACGTCGCCGGGCCGCACTCCGGCGGGGTGAGCGGCTACCGCTGGGGGGCGTCGAAGTCCAGCTCAGGCGCGGGCAGCGTCAGCGTGAACTCCGTGCCGCCGTGGCGGGCCGGGCGGGCGGACAGGGTGCCGCCGTGGGCGTCGAGGATGGCCTTGGTGACGGCCAGCCCGAGGCCCGTGCCCTTGATGCCGGCCCGGGTGGCGTTGCTGGCGCGGAAGAAGCGGCTGAACAGGTGCGGGTACTGCTCGGCGGGGATGCCGATGCCGTTGTCGCTGATGGTGACGACCACGTCGGCGCCGTGGTGCTCGGCGGTCACGCGCACCGTGCCGCCCTCGGGGGTGTATTTGACGGCGTTGGACAGCAGGTTGTCGAGGGCCTGGCGCAGCCGCTGGGCGTCGGCGTGCACGGCCAGCCCGGGCTTGATGGTGGCGTGCAGGGTCAGGCTCTTGGCGTCCGCGCTGGGCCGGTGGCTGTCCACGACCTCGCACAGCATCGTGTCAGCCGCCATCGGGCACGGGTCGATGCTCACGTGGCCGGCGTCGAGGCGGGCCAGGTCGAGCAGGTCGTCCACGAGCCCCTGCAGGTGCCGGGTGGTGCGGTCGACGACGGTGGCGTGCTTGCGCTCGGCGCCGCCCAGCCCGGGGCTGTCGAGCAGCACCTCGGTGTACGCCTTGATGACGCTCACCGGGTTGCGCAGCTCGTGGATGACGACCGCGGAGAGCTCGTCCTTCATCCGGTCGAGCTCGCGCAGCTGCTCGACCTGCTCGCGCTCCTGCTCGAGCAGCCGCTCGCGCCGCTCGGACAGCTCGTGGCGCTCGGTCACGTCGGTGGACAGCCCGTCGATGAACAGCCGGTCGCCCTCCCAGCGCGGCACGGCACGGGTCCAGATCCAGCGGACCACCCCGTCGAAGCCGACCACGCGGCACTCCAGCTCGGCGTGCTCGCCGTCGGCGAGGTCGGCGTGGAAGCCCATCATCAGCTCGGCGTCGTCCGGGTGGACCCGCTCGGTCAGGGTGGCGGGCGCCTCGGGCGTGACCGCCTGGCCGAAGACGCCCGCGGCGTTCGGGCTGCCGTAGACCAGGCAGGGAAGCTCGCCCGGCACCGCCTCGACGGTCCAGACGTAGTCGTTGACCTGCGCGACGATCCGGTCGAAGCTGCGGCGCGCGTCGGCCAGCGCCAGCGACATGTCCTCGGCCCACCGGCGCTCCACGAACCGGCCCAGGTGCGCGCCCACCGCGTCGAGCATCTCGACGGTGTCGGTGTCGTACGGCAGGTCGTGGTCGGTGTAGAAGGCGAGCACGCCCAGCGTGCGCCGGCCGGAGCGCACCGGCACCCCGACGGCGACGCGGATGCCCACGTCGTGCAGGGCGGCGCGGCCCGCGTCGACCATGTCCCCGGGCATGGTGGCGGTGTCCCACCAGCTGGCGCTGTTGCGGTGCCAGACCAGGCCGGGCAGCCCCTCGCCGCGCACGAAGGTCAGCGGCGCGTCGCTGGTGAACGCGGACAGGTCGCGGTCGCCGGTGGTGTACGAGCTGTGCCGCACGATCGCCTCGCGGTCCTCGGTGACCTGCCAGTACTCGCCGCACAGCCAGCCCAGCGACTCGGTGATCGCGGCGACGGCCCCGATGCCGGCGTCCTTGGCGTTGGTGGCGTCGGAGAGCACCTGCGCGACCGCGTGCCGCGCGCGACGCAGCTCCTCGGCCCGGTACGCCTCGGTGATGTCGTGCAGGGCCACGACGGCGCCCAGCCGCTCGCCGTCCTGCGTCTCGATCGGCCGGCCGTTGGACAGCAGCCGCTGCCACGTGCCCCGCGCCTTGATCAGCAGCTGCTGACCCTGCACGATCTCGCCCTGAAAGGCCCGCCGCAGCGGCAGGTTCTCGACGATCCGGCGGCCGTCCGGCTCGTAGACGGGGTGCAGCGTGCCCCACTCCGACATCGGCGTGTGGGGGGCGGACTCCCGGCCGGAGAGGTCGCGGGCGGCCCGGTTGAGGAACATCAGCCGGCCCTCGCTGTCGCACGCGGCGACGCCGACCTCCAGGCTGTCCAGCACGGCCTCGAGGAAGGCGTGCTCGGCGTCGGTGCGGGCGGCGTACGCGATCTGCTCCGCGCGGGCCAGCCGCAGGGCCACCTCGGTCTGGGCGGCGTCGGCGAGGTCGCGCAGCACTTCGAGGTCCTGCTCGGTCCAGTCGCGCGGCGTGCAGTCGGCGACGCAGACCGAGCCCAGCACGTGCCCGTCCGGGGTGCGCAGCGGCACGCCCGCGTACGCGACGACGTCGTAGTCCGCGATCGCCGGGTGGGCGTCCAGCCGCGGGTCGACCCGGGCGTCGGGCACGACCAGCGGGTCGCCGGCGGCGACGACGTACTTGCAGAACGAGTGCGACAGCGGGGTCTCGCGCTTCTCGGCGAGCTCGCCGGTGAGGCCGTACGCGCCCGGGAACCGCTGGTGGTCGGCGCCGACCAGCGACACCAGCGCCGTGGGGGCGTCGAGCACCCGGGCGGCGAGCCTGGTCAGCCGGTCCAGCACGCCGACCCGGCCGGCCTCCAGCAGCCCGGTGGCCCGCAACGCGCGCAACCGCTCGACGTCCCGTATCGGCGCATCCGGTGAGATCAGCACGGAGTCAGCTATCGGTCGCCGCCCGGAGGACCTGAGGCAAGCGATCCGCCGGCGGTCAGGTCAGCTCGCGCGGTTTCTCGTGCGACGACTCGTCCTTCAGGTAGAGATACCAGTACGAGGTGGAGACGAAGACGACCGCGCCGACCAGGTTGCCGAGGAAGGCGAACAGCCAGTTGCGCAGGGTGTCGTCCCAGCCCAGCTCCGGCACGCCGGCGAAGATGGCGGCCGGCAGGAAGAACATGTTCGCCACGACGTGGTCGAAGCCCATCGCGACGAAGGCCATGATCGGAAAGAAGATCACGAGGATCTTCCCGGACAGGGTGTCGGCGGCCAGCGACATCCACACCGCCAGGCACACCAGCCAGTTGCACCCCAGCGCGCGCAGGAAGATCTGCCAGTTGTCCTCGTGCAGCGCCTTGGCCTGGGCGATCGAGGCCAGCCGGTCGTAGGTCATCGCGCCGGAGGTGCCCGCGTCGCTGCCGACGTGGCCGATCACGCCGGTCTGCACGGCGAGGAAGTACGCGACGAACAGCGCGCCGAGCACGTTGCCGATCGCCACGAGGGTCAGGTTGCGCACCACGTCGCCGGTGGTGAGCCGGCGCTGCATCGCGCCGATCGGCACCAGCATCATGTTGCCGGTGAGCAGGTGCGAGCCGGCGACCAGCACGAGCACCAGGCCGAGCGTGAACGCGGCCCCGGTGAACAGCGTGGGCAGGCTGCCCCAGGTGCGCGGGTCGAGCCCCGACGACACGGCGATCGCCACGAGGCCGCCGAAGGCGATGTACGCCCCCGCGAGGAACGAGCCGATCAGCACCTTGTCCCAGCGCAGGTCGGCCTTCTTGATGCCGGTCGCCACCGCCGCGTGGGCGATCTCCTGAGGTTCCTTAGCCGCCATGGTGCACCTCCGATCCGCGTTTACCCAGCGGCGGCGCTCCTACGCGAAGCAGTCAGCCCAGCCAGCCGGGGCGGATCAGACCGGCCTCGTACGCGAAGACGACCAGCTGCGCCCGATCGCGCGCACCCAGCTTGATCATCGTGCGGCTGACGTGCGTCTTCGCGGTCGCCGGGCTGATCACCAGCCGGGCCGCGATCTCGTCGTTGGACAACCCCTCGGCGACGAGCACCAGCACCTCGCGCTCGCGGTCGGTGAGCTGGTCCAGCGCCGCCGGCGGGGTCGCCGGGGCCCGCCCGTGGGAGCCGCCCGCGAACTCGCCGATGACCCGCCGCGTGACGCTCGGCGAGAGCAGCCCGTCGCCGGCGGCCACCGCCCGCACGCCGCGGATCAGCTCGACCGGCTCGGTGTCCTTGACCAGGAACCCCGAGGCTCCGGTACGCAACGCCTCGAACACGTACTCGTCCAGTTCGAACGTCGTCAGGATCACCACCCGCGTGCCGGACAGCGCGGGGTCGGCCGCGATCCGCCGGGTCGCCTCGAGCCCGTCGACGCCCGGCATCCGGATGTCCATGAGCACCACGTCGGGCGCGGTCTGCCGCGCCTTCGCGACCGCCTCGAGCCCGTCGGCCGCCTCGGCCACGACCTCGATGTCCTCCTCGGCGTTCAGCAGCGCCCGGAACCCGGCCCGGACGAGCAGCTGGTCGTCCGCCAGCAGCACCGAGATCATGCGTCCGCCCCGGTGGGAAGCAGCACCGACACCAGGAATCCTCCGTCCACTTGTCCGGCCTCCAGCGACCCGCCGAGGCTCTGCGCCCGCGCCCGCATCCCCGCGATGCCCGTGCCCGGCGGCCCGCTCTCGGCCGCCGGCGCGCTGCCGGCGTCGTTGCGGATCGCGAGGTGCAGCGCGGTCGGCAGGTAGTCGACGCAGATCGAGGCGGTCGCGCCCGCCCCGGCGTGCCGGCGCACGTTGGTCAGCGCCTCCTGCACGATCCGGTACGCCGCCCGGTCCACCTCGGCCGGCAGCGTCCGCACCTCGCCGGTCACCTTGGTCTCGACCGGCAGCCCCGCGTCGGCGGTCAGGTCGCCGAGCCGGCTCAGCCCCAGCGCCGGCTGCCGCGGCGCGGCCTCGTCCTCGGTGCGCAGCGCGCCCAGCACCGACCGCACCTCGCGCAGCGCCTCGGAGCTCGCCGTCTTGATCGCCGACAGCGCCTCGCGGGCCTGCTCGGGCCGGTTGTCCATCAGGTGCAGCCCCACGCCCGCCTGCACGTTGATCAGCGACAGGTGGTGCCCGATCACGTCGTGCAGCTCGCGGGCGATGCGCAGCCTCTCCTCCGACGCCTGCCGGCGCTGCTGCTCCTCCTCGGCACGCTCGCGCTCGGCGCGCACCTTCATGAGCTGGGCCATCTGCTCGCTCCTGATCTTCGCGACGCCGCCCAGGAAGATCGCCGCGGCCAGCCCGAGGCCGAGCAGCAGCATCTCGCGCACGCCCGGGCGCACCTGCGGCAGCAGGCCGATCGGGTCGGCGAAGACCGTGAAGACGAGGAGGTAGGCCGCGTACGCCGTGCCGGCGCAGATCAGCGCGGCCGTGCGCCGCCCCGCGCAGGCCAGATGGAACAGCGCCATGACCGGCGCCACGGTCCAGAACCAGTGCGGCTCCGCGACCGTGGCGAAGAGGAGCGAGGCGGCCGCCGCGACGACGAACGCCGCGACCGGGTAGCGGCGCCGGAACAGCAGCGCGACCGGCCCGATCAGCAGCAGGGCGTAGGCGGCCGGGCCCAGGGTGAAGTACACGTTGCCCTCGCCGGCCTGCCCGCGGGCGCCGAGCGCCTGGAACAGCCCCGCTCCGACGGCCGCGCCGATCCCCGGGTCGCGCCGCTTGCGGAACGCCCCCGGCACGGGCGGCGCGCCGAAGCGCCCGGTGCGGTGCTCCCGCGCCCAGGGCGGCCTCGGCGGCCCGTGCATGTGTCTCACGCTGTCCTCACTGGTCCTCGGCTGATGTCCGGCCGGCACTGCCGAAGCTACGGCACCGGGGGCCGGCCCGGCATCGGGACAAGGTCTCGGTGCTTCCTACCTCCCCGGGCGTACGTCGCCGGTCCGCACTGCGCCGCACGGCGTACGCCCGGCAGGCGGAACCCTCCCGGGGGCCGCCACCAAGATGCGCCGCCGGGCCGACGCCGCCCGGCGGCGCAGGGCCGACTCTGGACACACGACGCCCACCCCCCAGGAGGATGCAGTGCAACCCACCTACGGCACCAAGCAGATGCGGACCTCCGACAAGGAGCGCGAGCACGTCGCCGAGATCCTGCGGGCCGCCATGGCCGAGGGCCGCCTCGACCTGGCCGAGGGCGAGGAGCGACTGGCCAAGGCGTACGCCGCGAAGTTCCGCGACGAGCTCGCCCCGCTCACCGCCGACCTCCCCGACGGCGGGCTGACCGCCCTCGCCGACACGCCCGAGGTCCGGGTCGCGACACGCCGGAGCCTGCGCCGGCACGCCGGGATCATCGTCTCCATCGGCATGATCCTCACCGGCCTGTGGATCCTCTCGGGAGCGCAGTTCTTCTGGCCGGCGATCCCGCTCACGTTCCTGGTCATCGGGTTCTTCAAGCACGCCCGCTACCGCCGCTACCGCTACGAGTACTCGCTCGGGCACGGCGTCGCGCCGTGGAACGCCCCCGGCTACGGCGGCCCGCGCTCGTTCCACTCCGGACACCGCGGTTGTTGATCACCCCTCCCCGCTCTGCCAGAGTGGTCCGGTTCGGCACCGGGGAGGGGCAGCACCATCATGATGGGTCCGTCGCACGCGCTCTCGGGGGCGACCGCCTGGCTCGCCGGCACCTGGGCCCTGGACCACTTCGCCGGGTACGAGCAGTCGCCGCTGGCGGTGGCCGTCGGCGCCCTGGTGTGCGCGGGCGGCGCTCTGTTGCCCGACCTCGACCTGTCCGGCAAGGTCACCCGCAACCAGGGCGGCGCGACCGTGGCGCGGACGTTCGGGGTCTTCTCGCTGTTCGCCGCCGAGGTGATCGAGAAGGTGTCGCTCGGCATCTACACCGCCACGCGCCTGAGCCGGGACCCGAGGCGGACGAACGGGCACCGCACGTTCACCCACACGCTGCCGTTCGCCGCGCTGGTCGGCTGGGGCACCACCGCGCTCTGCGGCCACTTCGGCAAGTGGGCCGTGGTCGGGATCGTCTTCTTCATGGCCGGCCTGGCGCTGCGCGGGCTGTTCGACGAGTGGGCCGAACGGGCCGGCTGGGTCATCGTCACGATCTGCTCGGCGGTCATCGCCTGGTTCACCGCCGCCCACCTGCCCGGTGACCGCGGCTATCCGATGCTCGGGTTCGCGGTCGCCGTGGGCTGCGTGGTGCACCTGCTGGGCGACATCATCACGTCGGCGGGCGTCCCGATCCTGTGGCCGATCCCCACGGGCCGCCGCCTGTGGCGCATGGTCGGGGTGCCGAACAGCATGGCGCTGCGGGTCGGCGGCAAGGTCGAGACGGTCGTCCTGCGCACGGCGATGGTGATCGTCTCGCTGATCGCGATCGCCGGCATCTTCGCGCCGGGCCTGCTGCACCGCTTCGACCTCGACACGTGGGCCGACGGCTCCGGCCGCTGAGCCGCTGCCCGTTCGTGGCGGTTGCTGCCCTGCGGCGCATTGACAACGATGTAAACCGCAGCCGATTCTCGGGACATCCCCATCCCCGATCCCCCGGGAATCCCCATGAAGAAACGGATCACCGCCCTCGCCTCGACCCTCCTGCTGGCCGCCGTCCTGGGCGTCGCCGGACCGGCCGCCGCCGGGCAGACCTCGCTGCGCGCCGCCGATCCCAGCGTGCTGCGCGTCGGCGGCACGTACGTCTCGGTGCAGTCGACCGGCGCGGGCCTCGCCGTGCGGCAGGCCTCGTCGCCCGACGGGCTCGCGGCCGCGCCCGCCCGGCAGGTCTGGAGCGACACCCGCAACCTCGGCGAGGTGTGGGCGCCCGAGATCGTCACCGACGCCGGCCGGTACTACATCTACTTCACCGCCGGGCGCGGCGCGGCCCACCGGATGTACGTGATCAGCTCCGCCTCGCCCGCGAGCGGCTACACCGCCGAGACCAGGATGGCGCTGCCGGACGACCGGTGGGCCATCGACGGCACCATGTTCGTGTTCGAGGGGCAGCGCTGGTTCGTGTGGTCCGGCTGGGCCGGCGCCACGAACGTCGAGCAGAACCTCTACATCGCCCGGATGAGCAGCCCCACCACGACCACCGGCGCGCGGTTCGTCATCTCCCAGCCGCGGGAGAGCTGGGAGCGCGTCGTCGGCAACCCGTTCATCAACGAGGGGCCGGAGCCGATCCGCGACCCCGACGGCCGGCTGCACGTCGTGTACTCGGCCAACGGCAGCTGGAGCGACCAGTACTGCCTCGCGGACCTGCGGCTGCGCGCGGGCGGCGATCCCACGTACGTCTGGGACTGGTACAAGTCGAACGGCTGCCTGTTCGGGTCGAACCGCGCCACCATGATGGCAGGCTGGGACCCGACGCTCCACGCCGACGGGCCGGGACATCACACGTTCGTGCTGCTGAACGGCGACATCGCCACCAGCCCGCCGGCCGGGCCACGGTTCCCGCTGATGTACCACGCCGTTCCCAAGGGCACGCCGTACGCGTGGGAGAACCGCCACTGGTACACCGGAACCTTCACATGGTGGGGAAACACCACCTACAGCAGGGCGAATGTCCCCGGCGCGACGACGAACGCGGGTTTCTCCCTCAAGTTCTTCGAGTGACGTCCGATACTTCGGAGCATCTGCGGGAAGGCTCCCGCAATCGCCGGTTCGGCTGATGACGCAGCCTTCCCGGTGGACGCATCATGGTCCAATTCCTGATCGAGAAAGTGCGAGACCATGTTCCGAACTGCTGAACCCGAGGCTCGTTCGACCATCGCGAACGAGATGGCCGCCCTGCTCCGCGCCGAGTACGTGGCCAGTGGCGACCGCGCCTACCTGCACGCCGCGTCGCTCGTGCTGAGCCGCTTCCTGCAGGGCGCGACGGCGACGCCGGAGGCCACGCCGGCCCGCTGAGGCCGCCGGGCATCGACGCGGGTGAAAGGGCAACGTTCGACCGGCTCCGTTGACAACAGTTAACAATCCGAAACATTCTGCTCAGGCCACCCCCGGGCAGAATTGAGGAGCCGATTTGCGTACCCGCACCGCATGGTTGAGCGTGGTGGCGGCCCTGGCCGTCGCCGCGCCCGTCGCGGCCGTGACCATCCCCGCCTCGGCCGCGTCACCCGCCGTCCTCCCGCTCACCGTCACGAACAACACCGGCCGCGGCGACGCGGTCTTCCTGTACGTCATCGGCACCCTGAACGGCCGCTGGGGCTATGTGAACGCCGGCGGCGCGTTCACCCCGTGGCCCGCCGGCGGCCTGCCGCCCACGCCCGCCCCGGACGTGGCGATGGCCGGGCCGGCCAACGGCGGCAGCACGACGATCCGCATCCCCAAGGGCCTGTCCGGCCGCGTCTACATGGCGCTGCGCGACAAGATCAAGTTTTTCCTCACCCCGGACGGCTTCGTGCAGCCCGCGCCCTGGGCGCCCGGCGACCCCAACTACAACACCCTGTTCGACACCAGCGAGTTCACGTTCAACGACTCGGGTCTCTGGCTGAACAGCTCGCAGGTGGACTTCTTCGGCATCCCCCACGCGGTCACCGTCACCAACGGCGCCGGGCAGACCAAGCGCACCGGCGACGTGGTCAACGACGGCCGCAACCGGGTCATCAACGCCATCAAGGCGCAGCCCGGCTGGGAACGGTCGGTCATCACCCGCTCGGACGGCACCGTGCTGCGCGTGCTCGCACCCGGCAAGGCCACGGACGCCGGGCTGTTCCCCACGAACTATCTGGACGCGTACATCAGCTCGGCGTTCGCCTCGTACACCACCCGGACGCTGACCGTGGTGCCGCGCCAGGCCGAGCCGAATCGCAAGTTCTTCGGCCGTACGGTCGGCACCACGATGCGCTTCACCGACAGCTCCGGCGCCGAGGTGGCCACGGTGGACAAGCCGACGACCGCGAACGTGTGGGGCTGCGACGGCGTCTTCAACGCGCCGAACGTCGCGCCGTTCATCCAGAGCGAGGTGCGCCGGACCATCTGCACGGCGCTGGTGCGCGGCACGCTGGGCACGTCCACTCAGGAGCCGGTGTACGACGCGAACGCGTTCTACAAGAACAGCGCCCCCAACCACTACTCGCGGATCATCCACGCGAACATGGCCGACGGCAAGGCGTACGGGTTCGCGTACGACGACGTCGGCGGCTTCGAGTCGCTGGTCAACGACGGCGACCCGCAGCAGGCCGGCATCATCATGAGCCCGTTCGGCGCCGGGGGCACCCCGCCCACGCAGCCGCCGGCCACCACGCCGCCTACCACCGCGCCCACGACGCGGCCCCCGACGACGCCGCCCACCACCGCGCCTCCCGCCGCGGGCACCTGGGCGCCGAACGTCGCGTACGCCACCGGGCAGGTCGTCACGTACGACGGGCGGCGCTACCAGTGCCGCCAGGCGCACACGTCGCTGCCCGGGTGGGAGCCGCCGAACGTCCTGGCGCTCTGGCTGCCCCTCTGACACGCCGGCGCCGGTGCGGCCCGCTGTCCCGGCGGGCCGCACCGGCGTTTCCGCATGCGTCGTGCTTCTCCCGGCGCGGCAGCCTCAGGCGCGGGCGCGGCGGACCAGGCGGCGGACCACGGCGTACGTCACGCCGGCGCCCAGCACCCAGGGAGCCGCCACGATCACCGGGTCGATCAGGTGATGCCCCTTGTCGGCGCGGCGGTCGTCGAGCCGCGAGGACAGCCCGTGGCGGCGGCCCTCGCTGAGCACGCCGGTCTCGGTGATCGGGTTGTCCGGCCGGGTGCTGGCGAACGAGCGCAGCGCGCTCTCGACGGTGTCGACCCGGTCGGCCGCGAGCAGCAGCAACCAGTGCGCCGCACGGGCCTCGCTGTACTTCGCGTACGAGTACCGGCGGATCTTCCCGGAGAGCCCGCGCAGCGGAACCGACGTACCGAAGACGGGTGTCAGGAACGCGTGCTCGATCGAGCGCTCGCGGGGCTCCAGCTCCGGCTGGCGCTCCGGGAACTCCCAGTGCGCGCCGCTGAAGGTGGGGTCGAACTGCTCCCTCGGCACCGACGGGCGGTCCTTGGGGTCGAGGTCGGCGCCCCATCCCGGGATCCGGGCGCGCAGCTGCTCGGTCGTCTCCGGCAGCTTGGGCTTGTCGGGCGTGTATGCCATGGCTTCCCCTCTCAGGCCGGGACGATGATGGGCTTGATGCAGCCGTCGAGCTTGGCCGACATCATGTGGTAGGCCTCGGTGATGTGCTCGAGCGGGATCCGGTGGGTGACGATGTCGCTGGGCTTGAGGTAGCCGTTGCGGATGTGCTCGAACAGCCTCGGCCACTGGCGCTTCACCGGGGTCTGGTTCATCCGCAGCGTCAGACCCTTGTTCATCGCGTCGCCGAACTTGACGGCGCTGAACATGGGGCCGTACGCGCCCATCACCGAGATCGTGCCGCCCTTGCGCACCGAGTCGATCGCCCAGTTCAGCGCGATCGGCGAGCCGCCCTGCAGCTTGAACTTGGCCGCGGTCACGTGCTGGAGAAGGTTGCCGTCGGCCTCCGCGCCGACCGCGTCGATGCACACGTCCGCGCCGAGGTGGTCGGTCATCTTCTTCATCTGCACGACGATGTCGTCGTACTCGGTGAAGTTGAGCGTCTCGGCGTGGGCGAACGTGCGGGCCTTCTCGAGCCGGTAGTCGAGGTGGTCGATCACGATGACCCGGCCCGCGCCCATCAGCCAGGCGGACTTCGCGGCGTACAGCCCGATCGGGCCGGCGCCGAACACGACGACCACGTCGCCCTCGTCGATGTCGCCGAGCTGGGCGCCGAAGTACCCGGTGGCGAGCGCGTCGGTGAGCAGCACCGCGTCGTCCTCGTCCAGCCAGTCCGGGATGAGGCTGGGGCCGACGTCGGCGAGCGGCACCCGCACGTACTCGGCCTGTCCGCCGTCGTAGCCGCCGGTCGTGTGCGAGTAGCCGTAGATGCCGCCGACCGCCGTGGCGTTCGGGTTGACGTTGTGGCAGTTCGAGTAGAGCCCGCGGGCACAGAAGTAACACGTGCCGCAGAAGATGTTGAACGGCACCATCACCCGGTCGCCGACCTTGAGGTTCTGCACCGACGAGCCGACCTCGTCGACCACGCCGACGAACTCGTGCCCGAACGTCGAGCCGACCCGGGTGTCCGGCATCATGCCGTGGTAAAGGTGAAGGTCAGAGCCGCAGATGGCGGCGCGGGTGACCCGGACGATCGCGTCGTTGGGGTGCTCGATCGACGGCCGGTCCTTCTCCTCGAGACGGACGCGGTACGGCCCGCGATAGACCATGGCTTGCACGGAACCTCCCGATTGGCATGCGGTTGAGCGTTGTCTGGCTACCCGCGCGGTCCGCGGGCAAACGAACCGGACCCCGACCGCTTTGATCCGCAAGCGGCCGCCGTCCGTACCTCTGCCCGTCACGAAGCTGACGAACCGCAGGTCGAGGAGGTCGACGTTGTCCGCCGTCGAGCACATGTCCCGCCGGAGCCACCTGATCACGGCGGCGCTCGCCGCGATGGTGCTCGTGCTGATCGAACCGCGCGCCGCGCGGGCCGAGCCGGGCGTGCCGCTGCCGCCCAACCAGCTGATCACGGACACCGGCAAGGGCTCCGTGGCCGCGGCCGACCGCGACTTCACGGTGAAGGTCCGCCTCGCCGGGCTGTGGGAGATCCCCGCCGGCCAGATGGCCCAGCAGAAGTCGGACAACCCCCGGATCCGGGCCATCGGACGCGAGATCGCCGCCCAGCACGTCGTGCTCGACAAGATGACCCGCGACGCGGCGAAGAAGCTGAACATCGAACTGCCCGACAAGCCCAACACCGACCAGCAGGGCTGGCTGGCCGAGATGCGCGACGCCGAGGGCGAGGAGTTCGACCAGATCTACATCGACCGCCTGCGCGCCGCGCACGGCAAGATCTTCCCGGCCATCGCCACTATCCGCACCAGCACCCGCAACGACACGATCCGCAAGCTGGCGCAGCGGGCCAACCAGTTCGTGATGACCCACCTGACGCTGCTGGAGAGCAGCAACCTGGTGGACTTCGCCGCCCTGCCGACCGCTCCCCCGCCGAGCCCCGCCACGACGACCGCCGCCCGCCCCGTGCTGTCCGCCGCCGACGCGAGCCAGCCGGCGGCCGCGCCGCTCAACGTCCCCCTGATCGCCGGCCTGGCCGTAGCGATCGCCGCCGTCGCCCTGCTCCTGACCCGCCGCCTGTGGTCCGACCCCCGCCGCCGCCGGCGCCGCTACCGCGCCTACTACTGACCCCGCCGCTCCCACAGCCCGCCCGCGCCGCCGGCCGTGCGCCACCACCGGCACACGGCCCCGCACCACGCTGCCAGCCGCGCGCAGCCTCCGGCGTGGTCCCGCACCGGGCTCTCGGCCGTGTACGACCGCTGGCATGCGCCCCCGCACCGGGCTGCCGGCCGTGCACGGCCACCGGCGCGCGGTCCGCTGTCTCAGTAGCGCACGTCCTCCGGCCCGCTGACCGTCGGCAGTCCCGCCGCCAGCCAGGCCTCCACTCCCCCGGCCAGGTCGGTCGCGTTGACCAGCCCGACCGAGCGCAGGCTCGCCGCCGCGAGGCTGGAGCTGTAGCCCTGACGGCACACCACCACGACAACAAGGTCGTGCCCCGTCGCCTCCGGAATCCGGTTGGGCGAAGCCGGGTCGAGCCGCCACTCCAGCACCGTCCGGTCGATGACGACGGCTCCCGGCAGCGAGCCCTGCTGCCGCCGCTGCACGTCGGTGCGGGTGTCCACCAGCAGCGCCCCCGCCGCGACCGCCGCCTGCGTCTCGTGCGGATCGAGCCGCCGCATGCCCTCCCGCGCCCGCGCCAGCACGCCGTCCACACCCTGCGCCTCAACAGTCGTCACCCGGCGATCATGACCCTTGCCGCACCCCTCCGCACGCCGGATCCCCGCACCGCCGCCGGCCCCCGCCGCTCACGCGGCGCGCGACCACTCGTGCCAGCGGGCCACCGGGCGGAAGCCGAGCCGGCCGTAGAGCCGCTCGGCCATGGCCGACGCCTGCAGGGTTGCGGTCTCGGCGCCGAGGCGGCGGGCGTCGGCGAGTGCGGCGGCGGTGACGGCCGTGGCGAGACCTCTGCCGCGCGCCTCCGGGTGGGTTGCCACGAAGGAGACGTAGACGTCCGAGCCGGAACGCTGCAGCACCAGGCCCGACAGGTAGTCGTGAGTCGCGTAAGCCCGCAGGCCGGGCACGTCGCGCAGCAGGTAGGCGGGCACACCGTTGAGCTCCGCGACGCGGTCGGGGTCGGCGTCGTGCAGCACGGGCGGCGCCTCCGCGGGGGGTGCGACGTCGGCCAGGTCGCACCGCATCGGCCTGGTCACCTCGGTGACGCGGTAACCGCGGCGGGCCAGGACCGCGGCGGTTCCGGGGTCGTCGTCGCGGCACCACAGCGCGTACTCGGTGGTGCCGCCGTAGACGGCCTCGGCCGGCGCTACCGCGTCGGGGCGCAGCACGACGGCGTTGTTGAACACCGACTCGGCGAACCGGGCGGCGACGAACCCGTCGCCCTCGGTCACCGCCGCCTCCGCGCGCGGCGAGGCGAGGGCGCGCCACGAGGCGACGAGCGCGGTGAGGTAGTGGTCGAATTCGGTCACGCGATCTCGTACGCCAGGTTGGGGCGCAGCCAGCGCTCGACCTCCTCGACCGGCATGTCGCGGCGGCGGGCGTAGTCGGTGATCTGGTCCTTGCCGAGGCGGCCGACGGTGAAGTAGCGCGACTGCGGGTGCGCAAAGATCAGACCGCTCACGGCGGCGGCCGGGGTCATCGCGTACGACTCGGTGAGCCCGACGCCGATCTCGTGGGTGCCGAGCAGCTCGAACAGGTCCTTCTTCTCGCTGTGGTCGGGGCTGGCCGGGTAGCCGAGCGCGGGCCGGATGCCGCGGAAGCGCTCGGCGTGCAGGTCCTCCAGCGCGGGCTCGGCGCCGGGCTCGAACCACTCGCGGCGGGCCTGCAGGTGCAGGAACTCGGCGAACGCCTCGGCGAGCCGGTCGGCCAGGGCCTTGACCATGATCGCGCGGTAGTCGTCGTTGTCGGCCTCGTACTTGGCCGCCAGCTCGTCGGCGCCGTGGATGGCGACCGCGAAGCCACCGAGGTGGTCGCCCTCGGGGGCGATGTAGTCGGCCAGGCTGCGGTTGGCGCGGCCGGCCGGCTTCTCGGTCTGCTGGCGCAGCATCGGGAACTTCACGCCGTTGGCGAGCACGATGTCGTCGCCCTCGCTGTGCGCGGGCCAGAACGCGTACCGGCCGCGGGCCTCGAACGAGCCGTCCGCGATGATCCGGTCGAGCAGCTCGTTCGCGTCGTCGAACAGCTCCCGCGCCACCGGCTGCTCGAGGATCGCCGGGTACTTGCCCTTGAGCTCCCAGGCCAGGAACAGGAACTGCCAGTCGACCATCTCGCGCAGCTCGGCGATGGTGGGCCGCACGTCGCGCACGCCGGTGAACGCCGGCGTGGGCAGGTCGGTGAAGTCCACCTGCTCGCGGTTGGCCCGGGCCTGTTCGAGGCTGAGCAGCGCCTGGGCGTGCCGGTTGGCGTGCTGCTCGCGCAGCCGCTCCTGGTCGGCGCGGTTCGCGGTGTCGAGCTTCTCGGCGCGGCCCGGCTCGAGCAGGTCGCTGACGACGCCCACGACCCGGGACGCGTCCAGCACGTGCACGGTGGAGCCCTCGTACGCCGGGGCGATGCGCACGGCCGTGTGCTGCTTCGAGGTCGTCGCGCCCCCGATGAGCAGCGGCAGCTTGAGCCCGCGGCGCTGCATCTCGGCGCCGACGGCCACCATCTCGTCGAGCGAAGGCGTGATCAGCCCGGAGAGCCCGACCACGTCGGCGCCCTCGCTGATCGCCGTGTCGAGGATCTTGGCGGCCGGCACCATCACGCCGAGGTCGATCACCTCGTAGTTGTTGCAGCCCAGCACCACGCCGACGATGTTCTTGCCGATGTCGTGGACGTCGCCCTTGACCGTGGCCAGCACGACCTTGCCCTGCCCGCGCGACGTCTCGATCCGGCCCTCGAGGCGCGCCTGCTCCTTCTCGGCCTCCATGAACGGTTCCAGGTACGCCACCGAGCGCTTCATGACGCGGGCGCTCTTGACCACCTGGGGCAGGAACATCTTGCCCGAGCCGAACAGGTCGCCGACCACCTTCATGCCGTCCATCAGCGGGCCCTCGATCACGTCGAGCGGCCGGGGCAGCAGCTGCCGGGCCTCCTCCGTGTCGGCCTCGATGTAGTCGACGATGCCGTGCACCAGCGCGTACGACAGGCGCTCGGCGACCGGGGCGTCGCGCCACGACAGGTCGACCTCGCGCTGCTTGCCCTTGCCGGTGACCGTCGAGGCGTACGTGACCAGGCGGTCGGTGGCGTCGGGCCGGCGGTCGAACAGCACGTCCTCCACGAGCTCCAGCAGCTCGGCGGGGATGTCCTGGTAGACGGCGAGCTGCCCGGCGTTGACGATGCCCATGTCGAGCCCGGCCTTGACGGCGTGGAACAGGAACGCCGAGTGCATCGCCTCGCGGACCACGTCGTTGCCGCGGAACGAGAACGACAGGTTGGAGATGCCGCCGCTGGTGCGCGCGCCCGGGCAGCGCTGCTTGATCAGCGGGAGCGCCTCGATGAACGCCTTGGCGTACCCGTTGTGCTCGCTGATGCCGGTGGCGACGGCGAGCACGTTGGGGTCGAAGATGATGTCGTCGGGCGCGAACCCGGCCTCGCCGACCAGCAGGTCGTACGCCCGCCCGCAGATCTGGACCTTGCGGTCGCGAGTGTCGGCCTGGCCCTGCTCGTCGAAGGCCATGACGACGACGCCGGCGCCGAAGTCGCGGATCCGGCGGGCCTGGGCGAGGAACTGCTCCTCGCCCTCCTTGAGGCTGATCGAGTTGACCACGCCCTTGCCCTGCACGCACTTGAGCCCGGCCTCGAGCACGCTCCACTTGGAGCTGTCGATCATCACGGGGATGCGGGCGACCTCGGGCTCGGTGGCGATGAGGTTGAGGAACGTGGTCATCGCCCGCTCGCTGTCGAGCAGGTCGGCGTCCATGTTGACGTCGAGCAGGTTCGCGCCGCCGCGCACCTGGTCGAGCGCGACGTCGACGGCGCCCTGGAAGTCGTCGGCCTCGATGAGCCGGCGGAACTTCGCCGAGCCGGTCACGTTGGTGCGCTCGCCGATCATGACGAAGCCGGTGTCGGGGCCGATCGCGAACGGCTCGAGGCCGCTGAACCGGGTCGTCTCGACCGGCCGGGGAAGCTCGCGCGGGGCCTTGCCGCGAACCGCCTCGGCGATCTTCGCGATGTGCGGCGGGGTGGTCCCGCAGCAGCCGCCGGCGATGTTGACCATCCCGGCCTGGACGAACTCGCCGAGCAGGCTGCCGGTCTCGTCCGGGGTCTGGTCGTACTCCCCGAAGGCGTTGGGCAGGCCCGCGTTCGGGTGCGAGGCGACGTACGTGCCGGCCAGGCGGGACAGCTCGGCCACGTGCGGACGCATCTCGGTGGCGCCGAGCGAGCAGTTCACGCCGACGATGAGCGGCTGGGCGCGCTCGATCGAGCGCCAGAACGCCTCGACGGTCTGACCGCTGAGCGTGCGGCCGGACAGGTCCACGATCGTCACCGAGATCCACAGCGGGAGGTCCGGCGCCACCTCGCGTGCCGCGGCGATCGCGGCCTTGGCGTTGAGCGTGTCGAAGATCGTCTCGACCAGCAGGAGGTCGACCCCGCCCTCGGCCAGCGCCGCGATCTGCTCCGCGTACGCGGCCTTGACTTCGTCGAAGGTGGCGGCCCGGAACGCCGGGTCGTCGACCTTGGGCGACAGCGAGAGGCTCACGTTCAGCGGGCCGACCGAACCCGCGACGAACTTGCCGCCGGCCTCGTCGGCGGCCTGCCGGGCCAGCTGCGCGCCGCGGACGTTCATCTCTTTCACGTACGCCTGCAGGCCGTAGTCGGCCTGGGCGATGCTCGTCGCGGTGAACGTGTTGGTCGTCGTGATGTCCGCGCCGGCGGCCAGGTACTGCCGGTGCACGTCGAGGATGATGTCGGGCCGGGTCAGGATCAGCAGGTCGGGGTCGCCCGTGACGTCCTGCGGGTGGTCGGGGCCGATCAGGTCGCCGCGGTAGTCCTCCGGCCTCAGCTTGGCGCCCTGCAGCATCGTGCCCCACGCGCCGTCGAGCACGAGGACGCGCTCGTCGAGCAGCCGCTTGAGCTCCGCCGTGCGCTCACTTCTTCCCACACCGACCACCTCCGGTTCAACGGAGGCGCCCTTGGTCGGTTTCACCCGAGCGAGCGTGGCGGGTGTCACCCCGTTGCAGCGCCTCTCGCTTCGGACCACCAAATTTACCCGATTCTCATTTGGCGTCCGCGTACGCACCAACTACTGAGACGTCAAGCGGGAAGCGCACCGTCGTGTTCCCGAAGAGAAGCCGCCCGGCCTGCGCCGCGCTCTCGTGCACCGCTGCCACCACGCGGTCGGCCTCCTCGGCCGGGCAGTGCACGACCACCTCGTCGTGCACGAACAGCACCATCTCGGCCTTGCTGCCCTCCAGCGCCGTGCGCAGCGTCGCCAGCAGCACCAGCGCCCACTCGGCCGCCGTCGCCTGCACCACGAAGTTGCGGGTGAACCGTCCCCGCGCGCGGCCCTCCGCGCCGCCGGGCTCGGCCTCCTCGGGCGGGTCGAGCCCCGCCTCGCGCAGTGCGCCGGCCGAGGGCGGGCACGTGCGGCCCAGCCAGGACCGGACCAGTCCGCCGGCCTCGCCCACGCGGGCCGCGTGCTCGACGAACTCGAACGCGGTCGGATAGCGCCGACGCAGCACGGCCAGCGCCGGGATGGCGGCGCCGCCGGTCTGCCCGTACATGGCGCCCAGCAGCGCGAGCTTGGCCTTGGCACGGTCGCCGTCGAACGAATCGGCGGCCAGCGCGGCGTAGAGGTCGCCCGCGGCGGCCGCGTCGGCCAGCCGTTCATCGCCCGAGATCGCCGCCAGCACGCGCGGCTCGAGCTGGCCGGCGTCGGCGACCACGAACGTCCAGCCCGGGTCGGCGAGCACGGCCCGCCGCACCACCTTGGGCACCTGCAACGCGCCGCCGCCGCGGGTGGCCCAGCGGCCGCTGACGACGCCGCCCGGCACGTACTCCGGGCGGAAACGGCCCTCGCTGACCCAGGCGTCGCACCAGGCCCAGCCGTGCGCGGTCCAGATGCGGTAGAGCTCCTTGAACTCCAGCAGGGGTCGTACGGCGGGGTGGTCGATCTTTTGCAGCACCCAGGCGCGCGTGTTCGGAACCTCGATGCCGGCGCGCGCGAACGCCCGCACCACCTCGGCGGGCAGGTCGGGATGCAGCCCGTGGGTGCCGAACGCGGCGTTGATCTCGGCGGTCAGCTCGGCCAGCCGGCGCGGCGGGCCCACCGGCTGCGGCGGCCCGAGCAGATCGCGCAGCACCCGGTCGTGCACGTCGGCCCGCCACGGCAGCCCGGTGTGGCCCATCTCGGCCCCGATCAGCGCGCCGGCCGACTCGGCCGCGGTGAGCAGCCGGAACCGCCCCGGATGCTCCGTGCGCGCCGTGCGGGCGAGCTGGTCGGCGTAGACCTCGCGGACGTCGTCGAGCCCGACGCTGCCCGCCGGGGCGCCCGCCGCCTCGAACAGCGCCGCCTGCGCGAACCCGGGCGGCTCGGCGGCCCGCGGCGGCGGGTCGGGCGGAACCGGCAGCCCGTGCAGCCGGGCCCGCGCCGCCGCCACCGACCGCGGCTCGCCCCAGCGGCCCGCGTGGCCGGAGAGCAGCGCCTCGGTCAGCTCGAGGTCGTGGCAGCGGGCGACCCGCACCCCGGCGCGCAGCAGCGGCGGATAGAGCTCGGCGGTGGCCGGCCAGACCCAGCGGGGGTGGTCGGCGGCTTCCCGTTCGCCGATCGCCCCCGCCAGGTCCGCGGCGTGCCGGACCGGGCCGGCCGCCGTGCCGTCGGCGCGCAGGTCCTGCAGGCGGCCCCCTCGGCCGTCCGGATCCGCCACCACAGCTGTCAGCACGCCCTCATTCTGTCCCGGGGGTACGACGTTTTCGCCGTTGATCATCTGTGCGATGTGGGGAGCACCTCCCGCCGGGGTCTGACCGACCCTCACTGATTTCGGGTCTTGCTCGGGATTCGTCGGCCTCGGGCCGGAGGTGCCCGTTCACTCACCGGGACGGGGCGTTGCGACCCGGCAGGAACCAGGCCGCAGGCCCTCTCTCTCGTGTCCGCCGCGTCCGGCAGTTCCCGTTCTCCGGCCCTGACGTTCTACGCACCGGTTCCGCAGGAGCCCGCTCACGCTGCGTACAAGCGATCATGGGGCCACTCGGGGTGCGGGTGCGAGGATCTGCCGATGTGCGGATGTGTCGGTTCTCTGATCGGCAGCACGAGCGGGCTACGCGCGGAGTCCGGAGCCACCTCCGACAATGATGTTTTCGCCGGTGAGGTATGCCGCCGCCGGTGAGGCGAGGAAGTTGACCAGCTCCGCTATCTCGTCACTGGTACCGAGCCGGCCGAGCGGAATCTGCTCGGCCATGGCGGCACTCGCCGCTTCGACGGAGGTGCCGAGCTTGGACCATATGGGTGTCGCGATCGCGCCCGGGCTGACCGCATTGATCCGGATGCCTCGCGGGGCCAGTTCCAGGGCCAGCGACGGTACGAGCGCCAGCAGCGCGCCTTTGCTGGCAGCGGCGGCCGACCCGGCGCCCACGCCCCTGGTGACGCCGATGCCTGCGGTAACGATGATGCTGGCACTGTCGTTGAGCACCGGAAGCGCTTTCTGCAGAGTGAAGAACTGTCCTTTGAAGTTCACGGCCAGCAGGTCGTCGACGGTGGCTTCGTCATACGCGCCGATCGGCATCCCGCTGACTATCCCGGCGTTGAGGAAGAGAACGTCCAGGGTCTTGAACCGTTCGCGGATTTCGGCGATTACCCGGTCGCTGTCCCGCAACGAGCGGGCATCGGCTTGCAGGACGAGTACGTCGTCCGGCAACTGCGCGCGGGCGGAGCTGACCGAGCTCGGCGTAGATCCCGTCACGGCCACCCGATAGCCGTTGCGGTGCAGCAGGGCAGCGGTGGCCAGGCCGATCCCACTGGTCCCGCCTGTGATGAGTGCAGCGCGTGAAGTCATGTCCGTCACGCTAAGAAGCGCAGAGTGCGAGCGTCCAAGACCTGTTCTGCCTCACGTGATACCGATCAGGCATCATTCGCTGGTGGACTTTGATCTCCGCCTGATCCGCTACTTCACCGTGGTGGCCGAGCACGGCAACTTCCACCGCGCGGCCGCTGCCTTACGTACGGCACAGCCGTCGCTGAGCCGCCAGATCCAGCAGCTGGAGAAGGTACTCGGAGTGCGGCTGTTCGAACGGACACGTCTGGGCAGCCATCTCACGGCCGCGGGCGAAGCATTCCTTCCCGAGGCGTTGTCGCTGCTGCGAGCCGCGGAGCGAGCGGCGAACCGAGCCCGATCCGCCGCCGGCCTCGGCACACTGCTGATCGGTTACACCGGCAACCTCATCGTGACCCCCCTCGTGAGGGAACTGCGCCACCGCGGTTATATGGTACGAACGCTGCACTTTTCCCCCTCAGACGTGGCCGCGGCCCTGATCGACCACCGGATCGATGTGGCCATCACCCGGCTGCCGTTGCCCACCGACCGGCTTCGCGTCACCGTTCTCTACGACGAGCCAAGAGTGCTCGTCATCCCGGTGTCACATCGGCTGGCCGGCAAGGAATCGGTCACCCTCGACGACTTCGCCGACGAGCCTCTGGTCCGTCACGCCCACCCCGATCTCGATGCATTCTGGTGCATCGACCCCCGCCCGGACGGCCGGCCCGCTCCGCCCGGTCCGACGGCGGTAACCGTCGAGGACAAGCTCGAGCTCGTCGCCTCTGGGGACGCTTTGACCATGGCACCACGGGGCGATGAGCAGACGTCCTTGCGACGCGATCTGACGTTCGTGCCCGTTCACGATGTAGACCCGTGCCGCGTCGCCGTCGCAAGCAGGCCGCATGATAGAAACCCATCGATCGAGCAGATCCGCACCGTCGCGGTCACCCTCCTCGGACGGAATTGATGACACCGAGATCACGACGGCACCAAACCATCCCGGAGATCACGAAGAGCCGCCGAGCTCGGAAGACCAAGTAACCGGATCTGCCGCAGACAAGGCGTGCCCCGTCTCAGTCACTCGTCACCGTGCGTGAACGAGAGGCCGACCGACGACGCCTGAGTGGGTCCCGGCCGGGGTGGGGCCCATCTGGCGTCCGGACTCGTGAAGAGAACCAACCCCGCCCTGCGCGACACTCAAGGCGTCGGCGCTGACGTCGCCGGGTAACTACTGATCACCGCCGGACACAAACACGACCGGCCACTTGACATCCAGAGGAGTATCCCGGGGCAGACCCGGATGCTACGCCGCGCGATCCGGCGGGCGCCCCGAGTTGTCCACAGGGCGCGAGCATCGGACGGCCCCGCCCGGGAATGATGGTCGCCATGACAGACACACTGACCGTGGGCGTCCTCGGCACCGGCATCATGGGCGCCGCCATGGCGCGCAACCTGCTCAAGGCAGGACACTCCGTAAGGGTCTGGAACCGCAGCGCCGACAAGGCGCAGCCGCTCGGGGCGGACGGGGCCGAGGTCGCCGCGACGCCGGCCGACGCGGTGCGCGACGCCGACGTGGTGCTCACGATGCTCTTCGACGGCGCCGCCGTGCGCGAGGTGATGAACGACGCCGCCCCGGCGGCACGTGACGGCGCGATCTGGGTGCAGTCGACCACGGTGAGCCTCGCCGACGTCGACGCGCTGGGTGAGCTGGCCGCGCGGCACGGCCTCGTCTTCTTCGACGCGCCCGTGCTGGGCACGCGCCAGCCGGCCGAGGCCGGGCAGCTCACCGTGCTCGCCGCCGGGCCCGCCGACGGCCGCGCGGAGGCCGGGCGGGTGTTCGAGGCGGTGGGCAGCCGCACGGTGTGGCTCGACCGGCCGGGCGAGGCGACCCGGCTCAAGCTGGTCGCCAACAGCTGGGTGCTCGCGCTCACCCACGCGGGCGCCGAGACGTTGTCGCTGGCGGAGGCGCTCGGCGTCGACCCGGACAGGTTCCTCGAGCTGATCGAGGGCGGTCCGCTGGACAACGCCTATCTGCGCG
Organism: Actinoplanes sp. URMC 104; assembly: GCF_051386375.1. NCBI lineage: Bacteria > Bacillati > Actinomycetota > Actinomycetes > Micromonosporales > Micromonosporaceae > Actinoplanes > Actinoplanes sp. URMC 104. Next base: position 2,058,438 of record NZ_JBPQTO010000011.1, read on the forward strand.
CCAAGGTTGGCCTGGTGCGCGGCGACAAGCTGTCGCCGGCCGCCTTCGCGGTCACCACCGCCGAGAAGGACGCGCGCCTGATCGCCGAGGCGGGCCGGCAGCACGGCGTACGCCTGGACCTGGTGGAGGCCGGGGCCGAGCGGTTCCGCCGCGCCGCCGGGCAGGGCCACGGCGACGAGGACATGGCCGCGTCCTACTACGCCAGCTTCGACAAGTAGGAGCGCTCGCGGGCGAGGAAGGCGCCGGCCCGGTCGAGGGCCTCGTCGGCGTCCGCGAGGTCGCCGAAGTTGAGCTGGTAGACGTGCGGCAGGCCGGGGCCGACCTCGAGGGTGACCTCGACGCCCGCGGCGGCGGCGCGGGCGGCCAGCCGTACGGCGTCGTCGAGCAGCAACTCGTCGCCGCCGACCTGGATCAGCAGCGGCGCCAGCCCGGACAGGTCCGAGAACAGCGGGCTGGCCGCCCGCTTCGCGTCGCCGTCCGGGGCGTACCTGTCGGCGTACCAGCGCAGCGCGTCGGCCGTGAACAGCGGGTCGGCGCCGGCCCGGGTGCGCACGCTGTCGCCGCTGAGGGTCAGGTCGGTGAACGGCGAGAACACCGCGGCCGCGGCAGGCTGCGGCAGGCCGGCGTCGCGGGCGGCCACCAGCAGCGCGATCGCCAGCCCGCCGCCGGCCGAGTCGCCCGCGACGACGATCCGCTCGGCGGCGACGGCGCCGAGCAGTTCCCGGTACGCGGCGAGCGCGTCGTCGACCGCGGCCGGGAACACGTGCTCCGGCGCCAGCCGGTAGTCCAGCGAGTACCCGGTGCCGCCGGTCCGGGCGACCAGAGCCGAGGCGAGCCGGACGCCGGTCTGCGCCGACCCGACGACGTACCCACCGCCGTGCAGGTACAGCAGGACGGCGCCGTCGTCCCGGTTCAGCCGTACGGCGGGGCGCCCGCCCAGCGTCGTCTCCTGCGCCACCACGCCCGCCGCGGCGGGGCGGCCGGTGCCGAACTGCTCGAACGACGCCCGTTCCTGGGCCACGGTGCCGCGCTCGCGCGGCGTCGCCGCCAGCGCCGCCCGGACGGCGTCCCGTTGCTGCTGCCGATCCATGTCGTTCTCCCTGTCCATGGCAAAGTAGCTTCCGAGGAACCAATATAGATTCCTTGGAAGCTAATTCCCATGAAGGGAAGTCGTCGGTGGCCGACCTCACATCGCTGTTCACGGACCTCGTCCGGGCCGAGACGCGGCTCTACAACCGCATCGACGCCCGGCTGCGGGCCGAGCACGACATCACCCTCGGCGCGCTCGAGTTCCTGCAGATCATCGACAGCCGGTCGACCTGCCGGGTGCACGACATCGCTCGCGAGGTGGACATCACCGTGGGCGCCACGAGCAAGGCCGTGGACCGCCTCGAGGCCCGGGGCTGGTGCGAGCGCCGCCCCAACCCGGACGACCGCCGGTCGTCACTGCTCGTGCTGACCGCGGCCGGGCGGCACGCGATGGCGACGGCCACCCCGACGTTCGAGACGGCCATGGCCGAACAGGTCTCGGCGCTCCCGCCCGCCGTTCTCGACCGGCTCGCCGACGGCCTGCGCGAGTGGCGCCGTCACCTGGAGGGCTGACCCGGGGCGCCCAGGCCGCACTCGTAGCCGAGGATCACCGCCTGGACGCGGTCGCGCAGGTCCAGCTTCGCGAAGATGCGCCCGAGGTGGGTCTTCACGGTGCTCTCGGACAGGAACAGCGCGGCCGCGATCTCGACGTTGGACAGGCCGTGCGTGACCAGGGTCAGCACCTCCTGCTCCCGGCCGGTGAGCGCGGCCAGCCGCTCGTCGGCGACCGGGCGGGACGGCGCCGTGCCCAGGTAGTGCGCGATCAGGCGGCGGGTCACGCTGGGCGCGGCGACCGCCTCGCCGGCGGCCACCACCCGTACGGCCGAGACCAGGTCGGCGGCGAGCGCGTCCTTGAGCAGGAAGCCGCTCGCGCCGGCGCGCAGGCCCGCCAGCACGTACTCGTCGAGGTCGAACGTGGTCAGGATGATGACCCTGGCGGGATGCGGACCGGACCGGATGCGGCGGGTGGCCTCGATGCCGTCGAGCCCGGGCATCCGCACGTCCATCAGCACCACGTCGGGCCGGGTGGCGGCCACCACGTCGAGGGCCTGCGAGCCGTTCGCGGCCTCGCCGACCACCTCGATGTCGCCGGTCTCGTCGAGCACGAGCCGGAACCCCGTGCGCACCAGCGTCTGGTCGTCGACCAGCACGACCCGTACGGTCATCGGCGCCTCACCGCCGCGCCCCGGCCCGGCGAAGGAGCCGCCGCGTCCCGGCCCGGCGAAGGAGCCGCCGCGTCCCGCCCCGGTGGAGGGGCCGCTGCCCGCGGGTCGGCGAGCGGAAGCGTCGCCGCCAGCCGGAACCCACCGTCGTCGCCGCGCCCGCACTCCAGCGCGCCGCCGAGCACGGCCACCCGCTCCGCGATGCCGCGCAGCCCGTTCCCGCGGCCGTCCGCACCCTGCGCGGGCCCGTTGCCGTCGTCGGTGACCTCCACCCGCAGGCGCCCGGGGTCGAAGGCGAGGCGCACCCGCGCCCCGGCGCCCGGCCCGGCGTGCTTGAGCGTGTTCGTGAGCGCCTCCTGCACGATCCGGTACGCCGCCAGGTCGGCCGTGGCGGGGACGACGTCGGGCACGCCGTCGATGTGCAGGTCGATCCGCATGCCGGCGGACCGCAGCTGGTCGACCATCGCGGGCACGGCGCCGATGCCCGGCAGCGGCGCCAGCGTGGCGTCGTCGGTGGGGTCGCCGCGCCCGGCGGCGAGCAGGCGGCGCATCTCGGCGAGCGACGACCGTCCCGTGTCGATGACGTGCTGCAACGCGGTGGCCGTACGCTCCGGGTGCCGGTCGAGCGCGGCGGCGGCGCCCTGCGCCTGCACCACCATCACCGACATCCCGTGCGCGACCACGTCGTGCAGCTCGCGGGTGATCCGCGCCCGTTCCGCGGCGACCGCGAGCGCCGCCCGCTGCCGCTCCTCCCGGGCCAGGTCGGCGGTGCGCTGCTCCACGGCGGCCAGGTGCGCGCGGCGGCTGCGCACGCCGTCGCCGACCGCGTAGGCCGCCACCAGCAACAGCCACATCTCCAGCACGGCCTGGCCGGAGTTGACCAGGCTGCCCGCCCACAGGCTCCCGGCCGGCTCGACGGGCTTGTCCACCGGACCTTCGGAGTCCCCCGCCACAACCCCCGCGGCGCGCTCCTTCCCCTGCTTGCCGGCCCGCTGCTCCTCCAGCGACTGGCGGACGAGGCCGCCCAGCACGGCGGCGTACGCCAGCACCATCACGGCCGCCAGCACGGCCAGCGCGGCACGGCGGCGCCGGGCCACCGCAGCCACGGTGTAGATCATCAGCGGCAGCGCCAGGTCGAGCAGCTGGAACTTGGTGTCGAGCAGGAGATGGCCCAGCGTGCCCACGGCGGTGAGCCCCAGCGCCACGGCCGGCCGCCGTTGCCTGATCAGCAGCCCGGCCACCACCGGCGTGGCCAGCAGCCACCAGGCGCCGCCCACCGGCCCGCCCGGCTTGCCGCTGCCGACCAGCCCGGAGACGAGCCCGGGCCCGATGGTCAGCAGCAGCAACCCCGCCGCCAGGGCGGCGTCGGTCAGCAGGCGACGCGGCACGCCCTCATCGTAGGAAGCGGATGCCGCCCCGGCGTCAGCCTGAGGTGCTACTCCGGCGGTGCCATCGGCCCGCGAAGCACCGACTGCGGTCCGACGACTCCGGCCGGGAAAGCCGCGACCGTGGGGCCATGACCAGACGAACGTCCACAGTGTTGCTCACCGCGCTGGTCGCGGCCGGCCTCGCCAGCTGCGACCCCGGCGGCTCCGCCGCCTCGACATCGCCCTCGGCCACCGCCTCGGCGAGCCGTCAGCAGCTGCTCGCCCTCGGCCAGGAGTGGGTCACCTGCCTGCGCGACCGCGGCCTGACCCGGATGCCCGACGCCGAGCTCAGCCAGGACGGCTACCTCCAGTTCTCCGCCCGGGCCGGCTACGACTGGAAGAAGGACCTGGGCAACCACCCCGACATCATCGAGGCCTGCAAGCCGATCGAGGACCGGTACCCGCCGACGGCGTTCCGCCCCAAGGAGCAGTACTCCGCCGAGGACCTGCGCAAGCTCGCCGCGTACGCCGAATGCGTCCGGCAGCACGGCATCCCCGACTTCCCCGACCCGGACGCCCAGGGACGGTTCGACGTCAGCGGCACGCCGCTGGCGAACGGCATCCCGGGCCGGCTCCAGGACCAGGCGGACGCGGCGTGCCGCCACATCTGGAGCGGGGGTATCAAGATCGACGGTGGCACCGGGGGCAAGAAGTGAGCCGCCGGGGCATCGCGCTCGCCGTCGCCGTCGCCGTGCCGCTCGCGGCGGGAGCGGCCTATGCCGCCCGGGCCCAGCCGTCCGCGAGCGGCTCGGCGACCACCGAGGTGCCGGTCGGCAGCGCCGAGGTGGTCCGGGGCACGCTCGCCGAGCGCGCCCAGCTCAGCGGCCGGCTGACCTACACCGGCTCGTACGCGGTCGACCACCAGGGCGCACCCGGGGTGCTGACCGCGGCGCCCGCGCCGGGGGCGGTGGTGGGCCGCGGCGGCACCCTCTTCCAGGTGGCCGGCGTGCCGGTGCGGCTCCTGCTGGGCTCCGTCCCGGCCTACCGCGACCTCCGGTACGGGATGAGCGACGGCGCCGACGTGCGCCAACTCGAGACCAACCTCGCCGCGATGGGGCACGACCCGTACCACCGGATGACCGTGGACCGCCATTTCACTGCCGCCACCGCCGCGGCGATCCGCCGCTGGGAGGCGTCGTGGGGCCGCCCGGCGTACCGGCGAACCGGCCGCCTCACGCAGGGCTCGGTCGTCTTCCTACCCGCGCCACTGCGGGTCACCGCACTGCAGACCCGGGTCGGCGCGGTGGCGGCCCCGGGTTCGACGGTGCTCACCGGCACCTCGACCACCCGGGCGGTCGTCGCCGAGCTCGACACCTCCGCGCGGGGCGCCGTCCGCGTCGGCGCCCGGGTCGAGGTCTCGCTGCCCGGCACCGACCCGATCCCCGGGCGGGTCGCCGCGGTCGGGCAGGTGGCGACGGCGGCCACGAGCGACGAGGGGCAGGAGGACCTGGGCGCCACCACGGTGCCGGTCACCGTCGCGATCCGGCCGCCGCGCGGCTTCGGCCTCGATCAGGCGCCGGTGACCGTCGAGATCACCACGGGCGTCCGGCGGAACGTGCTGCTCGTGCCGATCGCCGCCCTGCTCGCCCGTCCCGGCGGCGGATACCAGGTGCGGCTGTCCGGCGGCGCCGTGACGCCGGTCGAGCCGGGCCGCTTCGACGAGAGCACCGGCCGGGTCGAGATCGTCAGCGGTCTCACCGCCGGCCAGTCCGTGGAGGTGCCGGCCTCATGACGCCCGTCCTGGAACTGCTCGACGTCCACAAGGTCTACCCGGGCACCCCGCCGGTGGAGTCGCTGCGCGGCGTCACCCTGACCGTGCACGGCGGCGAGCTGGTCGCCGTGGCCGGGCCGTCCGGCTCGGGCAAGACCACGCTGCTCAACCTCGCCGCCGGGCTGGACCGGCCGTCCAGCGGCTCGGTGCGCATCGCCGGCCGACCGGTCGAGAAGCTGCGGGACCGGCAGCTGTCGGGCGTCCGCGCGCACCGCCTCGGCGTCGTCTTCCAGCAGTTCGTGCTGCTCGACCGGCTGAGCGCCACCGAGAACGTGGCCACCGGCCTGCTCTACCGCGGCGTCCCGGCCGCCGAGCGCCGGCGCGCCGCCCGCGCGGCGCTGGAACGCGTCGGCCTCGCCCACCGCGCGGACTTCCCGGCCGCGCACCTGTCCGGCGGCGAACGGCAGCGGGTGGCGATCGCCCGGGCGCTGGTCGGCCGGCCCGCCGTGGTGCTGGCCGACGAGCCGACCGGAAACCTGGACTCGGCCGCCGGCGCGGGCGTCCTCGCGCTGCTGCACGAGCTCAACGCCGACGGCGTCACCATCGTGGTGATCACCCATGACGAGCGGATCGCCGCCGCCATGCACCGCCGCGTCGAACTGCGCGACGGCCGGGTGACGTCGTGAGGTCCCGGCTGCGGTTCGCCGACCTGCTGCCGGTCAGCACGGTCGGCCTGCGCTCACGGCCCGGGCGGGCGGCGCTGTCGGTCCTGGGCGTCGCCATCGGCATCGCGGCGATGGTCGCCGTGCTGGGCGTGACCCGGTCCAGCCAGGCCGACGTGCTGGCGCAGATCGACCGGGTGGGCACCAACCTGCTCACGGTCGCCAACGGGCGCACCGTGCGCGGCGCCGAGGCCGAGCTGCCGGAGACGGCGGAGGCTTCGGTCCGGCGTACGGAAGGGGTGCTCTCCGCCGCGGCGACCGCGGTGCTGCCCGTACGCGTCTACCGCAGCGACCGGATCCCGGCGGGACGCACCGGCGGGCTGTCCGTGCGCACCGCCGACCCGGCCCTGTTGTCCACGCTCGACGGCACGCTGCTGCACGGCCGGTTCCTCGACGCCGCGCTGGCCCGCTACCCCGCCGTCGTGCTCGGCCACTACGCCGCCACCGTGCTCGGCATCCGCGACGTCGCCGACCGGCCGCGGATCCACCTGGGCGACCGCTGGTTCACCGTGGTCGGCGTACTCGCACCGGTCGACCTGGCGCCCGAGCTGGACACCGCCGCGCTGATCGGCGCGCCGGTCGCCACCGCCGAGTTCGGCTACGCCGGGCACCCGACGCGGATCTTCGTGCGGGCGCGGACCGAGCGCACCGACGAGGTGGCCGGTCTGCTGGGGCGGGCCGCGGCCCCGCAGCACCCCGAGGAGGTGGCGGTGAGCCGGCCGTCGGAGGCGCTCACCGCCCGGCTGGCGGTCACCGGCGGCACCACCGTGCTGCTGCTCGGCCTGGGCGCGGTGGCGTTGCTTGTCGGCGCCATCGGCATCGCCAACGTCCTGGTCATCTCGGTGCTGGAGCGGCGCGGCGAGATCGGGCTGCGGCGGGCGCTGGGCGCCACCCGCGGCCACGTCGGCGCGCAGTTCCTGACCGAGTCGCTGCTGCTCGGCGCGGCCGGCGGGGCGACCGGCGTGGTGCTGGGCGCGCTGATCACGTACGTGCTGGCGGCCACCCGCGGATGGCAGCCGCTGGTGCCGGGGGGCGCGGCCGCCGCCGGGCTGGCGGCGGCCGTGCTCATCGGCGGGCTGGCCGGTCTCTATCCCGCCCTGCGCGCCGCCCGCCTGTCCCCCACCGAGGCGTTGCGCACGATGTAGCCGAGGGCGCCTCAGCCCAGCTCGGCCAGGTCCTCCGGGGTCAGCGTCAGCTCGGCGGCCTCCGCGGAGTCGCGGATGGTCTCGGGCCGGCTGGCTCCGGGGATCGGCACGACCACCGGCGACTTCGCCAGGTGCCACGCCAGGCACACCCGCTGCGGCGAGACGCCGTGCCGCTCGGCGACCTTGGTGAACGCCTCACCCTTGCCGCCCAGCTCGGACGCCTTGCTGATGCCGCCCAGCGGCGACCAGGGCAGGAACGCGATGCCCAGCTCGTCGCAGAGCCGCAGCTCGGGCTCGGAGGAGCGGAACGCCGGCGAGAACTGGTTCTGCACCGACACCAGCCGCCCGCCGAGGATCTCCTGCGCCTGGCGGATCTGCTCGGGGTTCGCGTTCGAGATGCCGGCCATGCGGATCTTGCCCGCGTCCAGCAGGTCGCGGATCGCGCCGACCGAGTCCGCGTACGGCACGTCCGGGTCCGGCCGGTGGAACTGGTAGAGCCCGATCGCCTCGACGCCGAGCCGCTTGAGCGAGGCCTCGCAGGCCTGCTTGAGGTAGTCGGGCGAGCCGTTGAGCGTCCAGCTGCCGTCGCCGGGGCGCAGGTGGCCGCCCTTGGTCGCGACGAGCACCTGCGACGTGTCGCCGCCGTAGGTGGCCAGCCCGCGGGCGATCAGCGTCTCGTTGTGCCCGACCTCGTCGGCGTGCAGGTGGTAGGCGTCCGCGGTGTCGATGAGGGTCACGCCCGCGTCGAGCGCGGCGTGGATCGTCCGGATCGACCGCTCCTCGTCCGGGCGGCCCTCGATCGACATCGGCATGCCGCCGAGCCCGATCGCGCCGACCGTCACGTCACCGATTCGACGAGATTGCATGATGGGAGACCTTTCGTCGCACTCCGATGGAACGCCCCCTGGTACCCCGGAGCGGGCGAGTCCCACTAGAGTTGCCGCGTTTTCTTCTCGGGAGGCGACATGCGGTGGTTCCGGCGCAGGCAGCAGGTGACCGAGGACACCGGCCGCGGGCGGGCGCTGGTCGAGGAGGTCCGTACGCGGTTCGGCGCGCACCTGCCGGCCACGTTCCGCGACCAGGCCGAGTCGGCGCTGCCCGTGCTGAGCGGCGAGGACGGGCTGGCCGCCTCGGTCGCCGTGCTGCGCGAGTTCGCCGATGCCGCGTACGCGGACCTGTCCGCCCAGGCCGCGGCGCGCGGCCACGTCGCCGACCGCCGCAACTACCGTCCGCTGTGGCGCGCGGCGGGGCACGAGCTGCGGTGGACGCTGTTCGCCCTGCCGTGCCGGCTGCACCCGTACATCCAGGTCACCGCGGCGGCCGTCGCCGTGGGCGGGCAGGCGAAGCGGGCCGTCCGCCTCACCGACCCCCAGCCGCTGCTGGCCCACCTGTTCGAGATCCTCGACCTGACCGTCGCCGGGTGGGAATTCGCCCGGGTGCGCCCCGACACCGACGCCGCCACGCTGGCCCAGCGCCTGATCCACGCCGCCCGCGACCTGCGCGCCGCGATGAGCGACGAGCCGCCGCTGCCCGACCCCGTGCGCGAGCTGATGCGCCGCAACAACACCGTCGACGTGTACGACCCGGACGGCCCGCGCGTCGTCGGCGCCTTCAACCCCGGCCGCGAGATGCGCGAGTCTCTGCTGGCCTAGTTTTCCGGGACAGGGATGTTGAGCAGCTCGGCGAAAACGCGCCGGAAAGCAATGCGATGATCGGCCACGCGAGTCGGGCAGTTCAGCCGACATGCTCCGGGTGGCCGTCCCCATACGCTGCGCTACGAGGCTCCACGCGCCAGCGGAGGACGTTCATGGTCGAACGGTACATCGACGCAGCTCGTAGCAATGCGGACGGTTCGCACGAGGCGGCGTTCTTCCTCGCCGACCACTACGCGGTGTACGACTACGACCGGGGCAGGGTCAACGACGGCGTGCACGCGGTCGCCGGGCTCGGGTTCGGGCAGCCGTTCTCCCCCGTGGGGCCCGATCAGGGACTCGACGCCGCGCTCAAGGGGCGCGGCGACCACGCGCGGACGGGCTTCCAGTTCCGCGGCGCCCAGTACGCCCGCGTCGACCTCACGACGGGGATAGGCGACAAGGGCGTCGGCCGGCTCGCGGCGTGGGCCCTGCCGGTGGTCAACGGCGCCGGGCTGGACGCCGCCTTCAACGGCCGGGCGCCCACCCGCGAGGGCAAGGCGTACTTCTTCCAGGGCGCGCGGTACTGCCGCTACGACTGGGCACGCGAGCGACCCGACCCCGGCTATCCGCGCCCGATCGCGAGCCTGCCGGGCATGGCGCCGCCGTTCGCCGCGGGTGTCGACGCGGCCGCCGACGGCGAGGGGCCGTACGCCCGGACGGGTTTTCTCTTCAAGGGCGGCCACTATCTGCGCGTCTCCTGGGATCCGCCCGGCGGCGGCGGACCGTGCGTGGACGGGACCCCGCGCGGCATCCAGGACGACTGGCCCGGCCTGGTCGAGCTGCTGACCGCCGGCAAGGCGAAGGCGCAGGCCCTGGTCTGGATCGCCGACGCGATGCGGCACCTGGCCGTGCCGTTCGACCCGCTGTTCGCCACGGCGCTGGCCACCCATTTCCACGTGGCGCCGACGGCCGGCGCGCACGAGAAGGCGACCACGATCCGCCTGGTGCAGGCGCAGTTCACCCGGGTGCTCACCGCGCTGGGCGAGAGCTCCATCCGGTTCCGGTTCCGCACCGCCGGCGAGTCGATGGAGCTCGACCACAACGCCGAGGCGCCGGCCGCGTACTTCTGGGACACCCGCATCAACTTCACGCCGCGCTTCGTCGCCCTCGGCCCGGCGAAGCGGGCGTCGGCGGTGCTCCTCGAGACGGTGCGCGCGGTCGACCCGGCGTCCGCGCCCGCGTCGGCGAACGTGCCCGACTGGTACGTCACCGACGCCGAGGCGGGCCGGCTCGGCGTGCCGCGGCGCCGCCCCGATCCTCGGTGGACGATGCGCTACGACGAGATGTCGACGGCCGCCGCCCTGCACAATCCCTCGGCGTACGCGGCCTTCGCCCGTCACCTCTCGCTCGGAGGCGAGAGCCGCGCGTCGACGTAGGACCGTGGTCCGATGTGCTGCGGCAGCGCGTCCGCCACACTGGCCCGGTGAAGAAGCGGTGGATCGCGGCCGGTGTCGCCGTGCTGCTGGCGGTCGCCGGCGGTCTGGCGTACGCGTACCCGTCGGTCGCGGCGACGACCTGCCCCCGCTGCTACGGCCTGCGCGAGGTCGGCGACGGCGTCTACGGCGAGCGGCACCTCACCGCCGCGCAGCGCGAGCAGCTCACCACACTCGCGGCCGCCGCCCGCGAGCGCGTGGGCGACTTTTACGGCGGCCGCGAGTCCGACCCGCGGCTGGTCACCTGCTTCACGGACCGCTGCTACCGGCGCATTGGGGGCGGCGGCGAGAGGGGCATCGCGGTGCTCGACCGTGCCGTCATGCTCTCGCCGCGCGGGCTCGACGTGGTGATCGCCTCGCACGAGCTGGCCCACGTCGAGCTGCACGCGCGGCTCGACGGCGAGGTGCCGCAGTGGTTCGACGAGGGCCTGGCCGTCGTCGTGTCGCAGGACCAGCGCTATCTGGGCGAGCACTGCCGCGCGTCGCTCGACGGCCCGCTGCCCGAGACCCTGTCCGCCTGGCTGAGCGCGGCGAGCGCCGACGAGCAGGTGTACGCCCGCGCCGCCTGCCGGGTCGACGGCTGGCTCGACGCGAACGGCGGCCCACCGGCCGTGCTCGACCTCGTCGACCGCCTCGACCACGGCGAGCCGTTCCCCGCGGCGTTACGGTGAGGCGATGACGCCACCGTTCCGGGCCGACCACGTCGGCAGCCTGCTGCGCCCGGCCCGTCTGCTCGAGATGCGCGAGCGCCGAGCCGCCGGCGAGATCGACGCCGACACGCTGCGCGCCGCCGAGGACGAGGCGATCCGCGACGTCGTGCGCATGCAGCGCGACGTGGGTCTGCGCTCGGCCACCGACGGCGAGTTCCGCCGTACGTCCTGGCACATGGACTTCATCTATCGCCTCGGCGGGGTCCACCCCACCGACGAGAAGATCCAGGTGCATTTCCGCAACGCCGAGGGCGCGCTCGACTTCGAGTCGGCCGCGCTGGCCGTCGACGCGCCGATCACGCTGACCGAGACCATCTTCGGCGACGACTTCGCGTTCCTGCAGTCCGTCGTGGACCGCGAGGTCACCGCGAAGCTGACGATCCCCTCGCCCAGCATGGTCCACTACCGCGGCGGCCGGGCCGCGATCGACCCGGCCGTCTATCCGGACGAGGAGCGGTTCTGGGCCGACCTCAGCGCCGCGTACGCCGAGCAGGTCCGCCGGGTCGCCGCGCTGGGCTGCCGCTATCTGCAGCTCGACGACACCAGCCTCGCCTACCTCAACGACCCCGCCCAGCGCCGGCTGCTGACCGACCGCGGCGACGACGCCGAACACCAGCACCTGCGCTACATCCGTCAGATCAACGCCGCGATCGCCGACCGGCCCGAGGGCCTGGCCGTCACCACCCACATGTGCCGCGGCAACTTCCGCTCGTCGTGGACGGCCGAGGGCGGCTACGACTTCGTGGCCGAGGCCCTGTTCAGCGAGCTGGCCGTCGACGGCTTCTTCCTCGAGTACGACGACGAGCGCTCCGGCGACTTCGCCCCGCTGCGCTTCGTGCCGCCCGGCAAGATGGTCGTCCTGGGCCTGGTGACGACCAAACGCGGTGCGCTGGAGTCCAAGGACGCCCTGAAGCGCCGCATCGACGAGGCCGCCCGCTACGTGCCGCTCGACCAGCTCTGCCTTTCACCCCAGTGCGGCTTCTCGTCCACCGTGGAGGGCAACACGCTCACCTACGACGAGGAGGTCGCCAAGCTCGAGCTGATCGTCGAGACCGCCCAAGAGGTCTGGAGCTGAGGCCGAGGTGCCCCAGCCGCGCCCGGCGGCGGTGATCCTTCCCCGGCGTCGACGCAGAAGCCACCGTCCGGTCGGTGCGCGGGCTCGGCCCGGTCGGACGCTGCCCGGGTTCTGGAGCCGTTGGTACGGTCCGAGCCGTGTTGTCCCGAAGATGGCGTGTCGTCCTCCTCGCCGTGCTGATCGCGGTATCCGGTGTGGTGCTGACGCTGTTCCTGCGCGCGGGCACGTGGGCGGGAGCCGATCAGATCGCCAGCACACTGGGGTTCTTCCTGGCGCTGGGCGGGTTTCTGCTGGGAATCGCGTCGCTGGTCATGCAGATCGCCGCGGCGCGGGTGGAGAGTGCGCGGTCCGCCGCCGTGGACGGGACGGCGATGGCGGCCGACCATACCGGGGGTTCTCCGGAGCGGGCGGGATCACGGCTGAAGCTGCGCAGCGTCGTGCGGATCGGGACACCGGTGACGGCCGCCGGTGCGGGCGGCTGCCTGGTCGAGATCGCGCTGGGCGCCACCGTCGCGCTGACGGTGGGTGCGTTGATCTGCCTGGCGGCCGCGCCGGGTGCGCCGGCAGCGATCGAGGCGCCCCGGGAGCAGGCCGGGCCAGGGCCGGTCGCCGGCAGCGAATATCCGTGGCCCGGGGCCGCGCAGCTTCCGCAGCAGGCGTGGGAGCAGGTCACCACCGCCCGACCACGTACCGTCACGCTGACGGCTGAGCAGCAGGTGGCCGTGACGGCAAGCGGTCTCGTCGCCGGGCGCGCCGGCAGCGTGCCCGGGCAGCCGGGTGCCGTCCTGGTGTCCGGCAGCGACGGGTCGCTGAGGATCGCCGGCTCGCCGGGCGTCGTCTACGACCTGCAGGATCCGAGCCTCGACGAGGCCGGGCCGGTCGGCACCCCGGACGCCTGCTCGGCAGAACTACCCGGCGAAGACGGTTCGTACGAGCTGCCCACCGATCAGCTCATCGGGTTCTGCGCCCCGTTGCCGGGTCCGACGTACGCAATCGTGGTCGTCGAACGCGGTTCGGCAGCGGTGACGGTGCGGGCGTCGTTCTACCGGCTCAGGCGCTGACCGCGTCCTGCGGCGGCACTAGGGCCGGACATGCCTCGGTGACGCCGGCCAGGGCCGCACGAGGGCCTCGCCGGCGGCCCACAGCTCGGCCCGGCGGCCGAGCCGCACGCGGTCGGGCACGCGCGGCGAGCTCGACGGCGAACAGGTCGTTGGCGAACTGCGTCCGCCCGGCGATGCGCAGGCCCCGCCCGCCGCGGCGCAGGTTGAGGTCGTCCATGGGGCCCAGCGTGTCGCGGTAGCGGCCGGCGTTCGCGACCAGCACACCCGTCCGCCGGGTTCGAGCAGGGGCAGTAGCCGCCGGACGAGCAGGTAGCGGGACAGATGGTTGAGCACGAAGGCCCGTTCCAGCCCCTCGGCCGTGTGCGCGGCGCGCGGCGCGAGAACGCCCGCGCAGCACACGATCGCGGACAGGCGTGTCCCGCGGGCCGCCACCTCGTCGGCCACCCGGGCCGTCTCGCTCAGCAGGCTCGGGTCGGCTCGGATCATGCCGCTCCGGCCGACGGTCAGCGCCCGCTCCCCCAGGGCGGACGCCACCGCGCCGCCGATTCCGGTCGAGCCTGTCACCAGCACCTCAGTCCTGTCTCGACGCCAGGAAAGAGCGGCGGGACAATCCATGTGTGTCCGTCCCGCAGACCACACCGGACGTCCTGGGGGCGGTGCTGCGTGAGGTCAGCTTCACCAGCGCCGCCTACCGGTGGATCGAGGCGGGAGCGCCGTTCCGGCTGGTCTTCGACCGGCCGGGGCTGCGCGGCGTTCACCTGATCGCGTCGGGCGCCTGTGAGCTGGTGCTGGCCGGCGGCGACGTGACGCCGCTCGCCGCGGGCGACACGGTGATCCTGCCGCGCGGCGACGACCACGAGCTGCGGTGCGGGCGGGCGGCGGTCGCCACGTCCGGCTTCGAGCTTGCGGCGCGCACGCCGGGCGTGCGCCTGCGGGCCGGCGGCCCGGACGTGGCGGCGGAGATCGTCTGCGGGGCGTTCGTCGCCGGCGACCCCGGTCATCCGGCGCTGCGCGGGCTGCCGCGGACCCTGGTCGTGCCGGGCCGCGACGGCCGGCCGCCGGAGTGGCTGGCGCCCTACTTCGACCTGCTGCGGCGCGAGGCCGCCGACGCGGGGCCGGGCAGCGACGTCGTGATGGCGCGGCTGTCCGACGCGTTGATCGCCCGGGTGCTGCGCGAGTCGGGCCCGGTGGCCGCGCATCCGGGCTGGCTGGCCGGGCTGCGGGATCCGCATCTGGCGGCCGCGCTGGGCGCGCTGCACGACGAGCCGGCCCGGCCCTGGACGCTGGCCACGCTCGCGGCGGCGGCGAACCTTTCCCGTACGGCGTTCGCGGGGCGCTTCCGCGCGGTGGTGGGCGAGCCTCCGATGCAGTACCTGCAGGCGCTGCGGCTGCACCACGCCCGGCGTCTGCTGCGCGACGAGCGGCTGACCGTCGCGGCGGTGGCGGCCCGGGTGGGGTACACCTCGGACGTCGCCTTCGCCGCGACGTTCCGCCGCGTCGTCGGAGTGCCGCCGGGCGAGTGGCGCCGGCGGCCGGAGGCTACTTGACCGCGCCGGCGGTGAGGCCGGCCTGGATCTGCCGCTGGAAGATGATGTACACGATGATCATCGGCAGGATCGTGAGGACCAGCGCGGCGAACAGCGTCGACCACTCCGCCTGGTAACCGGCGGACACGCTGATCTGCGCGATGCCCTGGGTGAGCAGCAGCTTCCGGTCGGCGCCGGGGCCGCTCATGATGACCACGGGCAGCAGGTACTGGTTCCACTGGCCGACGATGTTGAAGATCGTGATGCTGACCAGGCCGGAGCGGGCCATCGGCATCATGATCTGGAAGAACTTGCGCACGTGCGAGGCGCCGTCGACCGTCGCCGCTTCCTCGATCTCGTACGGCAGGCTCTTGAAGAACGCCGCGAGGAAGAAGATCGTGAACGGCAGCGAGTACGCGATGTAGACCAGGATCAGGCCGGTGAACGAGCCGAGCAGGCCCATGCCCTTGAGGATGTAGAACAGCGGCGCCAGCGCCATGAACGTCGGGAACGCCAGGCCCGAGACGAACAGGTAGTAGATCGCGCGGTTGCCGGGGAACTTGTAACGGGCCAGGACGTACGCGGCCATCGCGCCCAGCAGCATGGTGCCGGCGGTGCTGATGAGCACCACGAAGACGCTGTTGATGAAGTAGCGCCCGATGTGCGCGTCGGTCCACGCGTTGGCGTACGTGCTGAACGAGAAGCTCTCCGGCAGCGCGAACGGCTTGCCCAGGAAGATCTCGGTGTTGCTCTTGAACGACGCGAACAGGACCCAGATCAGCGGGCCGGCCGTGATCACGGCCCAGGCGATCAGCGCGATGTGCGCGATGCCGTTGAAGGCCCGGATCTCGCGCTTGGTGTCCGGCTTGCGTCCGGCGCTGCGGCCCGACGTGGCCGGGGTGGCCGGCACGGCGTCGGTGCCGGGGGTGCTGGTGAGGTTGGTCATCGTCTCGCCTCTCGCCGGTCAGGCTTCGACGGACTCGCGGCGCGTGACCCGCAGGGTCAGCGCGGCGAAGGTCAGGGTCAGGAAGAAGAGGACCACGCCCAGCGCGGAGGCGTAGCCGGCCTGCGAGAACTCGAAGGCGTTGCGGTAGATCATGAGGCTGAGCACCGAGGACGCGCCGTCCGGTCCGCCGCGGTCGACGGTCATGATGTTGACCAGGGCGAAGCAGTCGAACGCGGCGATGCCGAGGTAGACCCAGGCCACCTGGACGGTGTTCCAGAGCAGCGGGATCGTGATCTTGAAGAACAGCGTGATCCGCGAGGCGCCGTCGATCGCGGCCGCCTCGTACACCTCGGTCGGGATGTTGCCCATGCCGGCCGAGAACAGCACGACGTAGAAGCCGACCGCCTGCCAGACGAGCACGACCAGGATGCAGGCCATCGCGTAGCGCTCGTCGGCCAGGAACAGCCACGGCGTCCACGACTCGGGGAACAGGCCGTTGATCATGCCGCTCTTGTCGGGGCCGAAGACCCGGCCGAAGATCACGGCGATGATGGCCAGCGCGAGCAGCTGCGGGAAGAAGAAGATGATCCGGTACGCCTTGGAGCCCCAGACGCCCTTCGTCACGCCGCCGGAGCTGCCGCCGCCCACGTTGAGCAGGAACGCGAACACCAGCGCGATGACGATCGTGATGATCGGCAGCAGGACCAGCACGAAGATGTTGTGCTTGAGCGACTGCCAGAACAGCGTGTCGTCCCACATCTTGCGGAAGTTGCCCAGGCCGACGAAGTTCTCGACCGGCCCGAGCCCCGACCACTCGTACACCGACAGGTAGAACGCCTGGATGTACGCCCAGACCACGAAGGTCACGTAGAGCGCCACCGGCACGACAAGGAAGCCGATGATGAAGGGATACTTGCCGTGCCGCATGGCGCCTACCGTCCCACCTTGTTGCTGGTTACCAGTTACGAGTTGATCAGCTGCGCGTGAACTTCGTGACGGACGAGTCCTTGGCCACAGCCTGCGAGGCCTCCTCCATCCGGTTGCAGAACTTGTCCGCGTCGTAGTCCTTGAACATCAGGTCGTTCGCGGCGGCGCGGGAGGCGTCGTCGAGCTTCTTGTACCAGGTGTCGAACAGGTAGCCCATGAAGATGTCCTTGCCGGCCTTGGTGACCGCGTCGTTGGCGCTGGTCAGGCCGGGCGAGATGGTGACACCGTCGGCGGCGCCCGCCACCACCGTAAGCGACTTGGTGAGCTTCGTGAACTCCAGCGCCGCCTCCTTCGAGAGCATCGTGCGCAGGTACTCCTTGCCGCCCTGCGGGTTCTTGCCCTTGGCCGCCGCGAAGTAGATCTCGCCGGCCGCGGCGTTGATCGCGGTCGCCGGGAGCTTGTCGGAGGTGGTGACGCTCGGGTACGGCGCGATCGCGTACTCGAAGCCGGACGGGGTGTCCTTGGCCTGCTCGTTCTCGAGCCAGGAGCCGCACGGGTAGAACGCGACCTTGTCCTGGTTCTGCTGGAGCTGGACCTCGGTGTGGCGCAGGCCGAGGAACGTCTTGTCGATGTACTTCTGCCCGATGCCCGCCCACGCCGCGGCGGCCTGCTTGACGGCGTCGTTGGTCCAGGCGCCGGCCTTCAGGTTGTCGATGTCCTTGAGAACCTGCTCGGTGCCGATCTTGGCGGCGCTGGTCATGATCGCGCGGACCATGTAGTACGACGCGTTGGCGCCGGCGTAGCCGAACGGCGTGATGCCCTTGGCCTTGATCTGGTCGAGCAGCGCGGTGAACTCGGCCCAGGTGCCCGGCACGGTCCAGTTGTTCTTCTTGAACAGCGCGGCGTTGTACCAGAGGCCGAAGACGGTGTACGAGTAGTTCACCGCGTACGGCTTGCCGTTGTACGTGCCCTGCTCGATCGCGCCCGGCACGAGCGTGTCGGCGACGGTCTTGCCCGCGATGTCCAGCGACGGCGCGGCGAACAGGTCGGTCAGCTCGGCCGCCTGGCCGGCCTTGACGATGGCGCCGAAGTCCATCAGCTTCGAGCCCGAGTTGTTGATCATGTCCGGCGGCGTGCCCGCGTTGATGCGGGGCTGCACGACCGTCGAGATCTCCTCGGTCTGCGAGTACGTGACCTTGGCGTCCGGCCACTTCTTGTTGAACAGCGGCGTGTCGACGTCGGTGGCGTACTTGGTGCCCAGGCCGCCGTTGAAGATCACGATCTCGACGCCCGCCTTGGGGTCGATGCCCAGCGGGTTGTCCGCCGACTTGGTGCCGGTGGCCTGCTCCTGGGTGTCGTCGTCGGAGCTGCCGACGCACGCGCTGAGCATGCTCACGGCGGGGGTGGCCAGCAGACCGACTGCGGCCGCGCGACGCAGCAGCGTACGGCGGTCCAACTCGGGCTTGGTGAATATGTCGGTCACAGCATCTCCTCAGTGCTTGCTGTTTCGTACTGGTATTGCCGAATCATCCCTTGACAGCGCCCGCCGTCAAGCCGGTTGCGATGTTGCGCTGGATGATCAGGAAGAAGACCACCACCGGGATGGAGGTGATGATCGCACCGGCCATGAGGGGGCCCCAGGCGGTACCGCGGGTGGTCTGGTTCTGCAGCAGCCAGGCCATCAGGTTCTGCTTCTCCGGGCTGTTGAGCGTGTTGATGATGATGAACTCGTTCCACGCCTGGATGAAGCCGTAGACGCTGGTGGCCACGAGGCCCGGGCCGGTCAGCGGCAGGATGATGCGCCAGAACACCTGGGCGCGGGTGCAGCCGTCGATCAGCGCGGCCTCGTCCAGCTCGCGGGGGATGCCGGAGATGAAGCCGCGCAGCGTCCAGACGGTGTAGGGCAGGATCAGCACGAGGTACGTGATGCTCACACCGATCAAACTGTTGGTCAAGTTCGCGCTCTGCAGCATGAGGAACAGGGGGATCAGCAGCGACAGGAACGGGATGAGCTGGACCACGAGGACGACGAGGATGATCGCCTTGCGGCCGTAGAACGAGAACCGCGCGATCGACAGCGCCCCGAGGAAGCCCACCACCAGGGCGCCGGCCACCGCCAGCAGGGTGACGATCACGCCGTTCAGCATGTCCTGCAGGAACAGCGGAGCCTTGAACGCGGAGACGAAGTTGTCCAGCGTCGGGTTCGCCGGCAGGAACGTCGGCTCCAGTGCCAGCACCTCGTCGGCCGGCTTGAACGCCGTGTTCAGCACCCAGTAGACCGGGAAGAGCATGAGCACCGAGAAGATCACGCCGGCGGTGTTCGCGAGGACGGTTCCCGTACGGCTGCGGCCGACGGTGATCACGCCGTCGTCGGCCTTGCGCCGGCGCGGGCGCGTCACGACCGCACTGGTCACGTCGGCGGCCATCAGTCCACCTCTCCGATCTTGAACATCTGCCGGATATAGAAGATCATCACGCCGAGCATGAGCAGCACGGTGATCACCGCGATCGCCGAGCCCAGGCTGTACCGGGACTGGCCGAACGCCTGCGTGTACGAGTAGGTGGCCAGCGTCTGGAACTGCGGCTCGGGGTGGCCGTCACGCAGCACCCAGGCCTGCGTGAACAGGCCGAAGTTCCAGATCACCGACAGCGTGGTGACGATCATGATGAGCGGCCGCAGGATCGGCAGCGTGATGTTGCGCAGCGACTGCCAGGGCGTGGCGCCGTCGACCGTGGCGGCCTCGAGCAGCTCCTTGGGCACCTGGGTCAGGCCGGCGTTGAGCGTGATCGCCAGGAACGGGATGCCCGCCCACACCACCAGCGTGGTGATGACGCTCCAGCCCTGCCACGGGTTCACGAACCAGCTGTGGTTCTGGTAGTTCACGCCGGGCAGCTTGTCGATCAGGTAGTTCACGACGCCGAAGTCGGAGTCGGTCATCCACCGGAAGATCTGGGCGGCGACGAGCTGGGGCAGCGCCCACACGAACATCATGGCGACGACCATGAACAGCCGGACGCCGCGGCTGACCCGGCGCATGAGCAGCGCGATGCCCAGGCCGAACAGCACGGAGATCAGCACGGAGACGACGGTGAAGGCGACCGTACGCCCGACGACCGCCCAGAAGACGCCGTCGGAGAGCACCTTGGTGTACTGGTCGACGCCGACCCACGGCGGCGTACGCCCGCTGAGCAGCTCGCGCAGGCGCATGTTCTGGAAGGACAGGATGATCATCCGGACCAGCGGGTAACCCAGCAGGCCGGCGATCAGCAGGAGGGCGGGCAGGGCGAGCAGCCACGGGGTACGGCCGTTCTCGCGCCGGCGGCGCTTGGGGGCGGCGTGACCGGGGATCCGGTTCTGCTGCGACCGGCCCGGGCCGCTCGGCCGTCGGGTCGCCGGGGAGTCGACGACGGACATCGGCTTTCCCTTTCTCAAGGGGTCGGGCGGGCTGCCCGCCCCGCGGCGGGGGCGGGCAGCTCGGCGGATGTCAGCTCTCGTTGAGCGTCGAGTTGATCTGGTCGTCGGCCCACTTGGCGCCGTCGGCCACCGACTTCTTGCCGGTCAGGATGTCGGTCAGCATGGTCTGCAGCACGGCGCCCTTCTCGACGTCGGCCCACTTCTCCGCGTTCGGCGGGAACCAGCTGTTCTTCGCGGCGAGCGCGGCCGGCGCGATCTTCGGGTTGTCCGCGGCGGCCTTGTCGAGCAGCGCGGTCGCGTTCGGCAGCGCGTTGGCCTTGACCAGCCCGGCCATCGAGGTGCTGTCGGTGAACGCCTTGACCCACTGAGCGGCCAGCTCCTTGTTCTGGCTCTTCTCGGTGATGCCGAGGTTGGAGCCGCCCAGGAACGAGGGGATCTCCGGCATCGGCGCGGCGGCCAGCTTGCCCTTGACCTTGGTGGCGACCAGCGGCGAGTCCGGGTTGTTCGGGTCCTTCTTGGTCTCCTCGGCCGCGCCCTGCTCCCAGGCGTTGCCGTAGAACATCGCGGCGGTGCCCTGCGCGAACGTGTTGGCCTGGTCGTTCTCGTTCTTGGTCGGGTCGGCCTTCGAGTACTTCTTGACCAGGTCGACCCAGCGCTGCAGGCCCTCGATCGAGGCCGGCTGCGAGAGCTGGCCGGTCCACTTGTCGCCGTCCTGCTTGGCGATCTCGCCACCGGTCGACTTGACCCAGCTCATCGCGGCGTACCAGTACTGGCCCGGCATGTAGACGGCGCCGAACTTGCTGTTCGCCTTCTCGGCCGCCTGCACCTTGTCGGCGGCGGTCAGGAACTCGTCGTACGACTTGGGGGCCGCGGTGATGCCGGCCTTCTTGAACAGGTCGGTGCGGTAGATCAGCACGCGCGCGCCGGCGTAGTAGGGCACGCAGTAGGTCTGGCCCTCGAAGTCGCAGGCGCCCTTGAGGCCCTGCAGCCAGGAGCTCGAGTTCTCGTAGTCGGCCGGGTTGATCGCACCGAACGCGCCGCTGAAGACGTACTTCGGGAACTCGGTGTTGCCCAGCTCGACGACGTCGGGCACGTCGCTGCCGGCGAGCGTCGCGTCCAGCTTGGTGAGGTGGTTGGCCCACTGCTGGTACTCGACGTTGACCTGGGCGCCGGTGGCCTCGGTGAACCGCTTGCTCGCGTCGTCGACGACGTTCTTCCACGACGTCTGCGCGTCGACCATCAGCCAGACCTTGAGGGTCTTGCCGGTGCCGTCGACCTTGCCGGAGGCAGAGGTGGTCGGGGCGTCCTCGTCCGAGTTGGAGCCGCACGCGGCGGCACTGAGCAGCGTCGCAGCGATTGCCGCGGCGGCCGCGATCTTGCGCTTCACGCTTCCTCCTGGGGAGTTATGTCGTGCTTCGTTATCTGGGGATGGGTGGAGCTAGGTGGTGCTGCCGTCCTTGGCCGCCTTGTGGCCGTGCACGGCTTGCGCGGTGCGCTGGAACGCGGCGTGCGAACGTTCGTGGGTCCGCTGCGCGACAGCGACATAGAGGAGATCCAGGACGACCAGCTGCGGGTGCCGGGCGCTGAGCGCGTCCGGCCGGAAGGTGGTCGCCTGGGTCGCGGTGATCAGGGTGATGTCGGCCAGCTCCGCCAGCGGGGAGCGCGGGAAGCTGGTGAGGGCGATGGTGGTGGCGCCCCGGCTGCTCGCCTCGGCGAGCAGCTCGATCGTCTCGCCGGTCTCGCCCGAGTGCGAGATGCCGAGCGCGACGTCGCCGGGCCGGGAGAGCGCGGCGCTGGCCAGACCGTTGTGCACGTCGGTCCAGGCCCACACCGGCACCCCGATGCGGTGCAGGCTGAACTGCATCTCCTCGCCGACCAGCGCGCTTCCGCTGGCGCCGAAGATGTTCACCCGCGGCGCCGCGGCGATCGCGACCGCGGCCCGCTCCACCTCGGCGAGGTCGAGCAGCGCGGCCGTGTCGTGCATCGCCCGGGTGTCCGCGGCCATGATCTGCCCGAGCACCCGCTCGAGCGGGTCGCCCGGCTGGATCTCGCGGCCGATGTCGACCGTCCAGCCGGCCGAGCGCGCCCGGCCGGTCTCCGCCGCGATGCCGAGCCGCAGATCCGCGTACCCGTCGAAGCCGAGCGCCCGGCAGAACCGGGTGACGGTCGCCGGGGAGGTGCCGCTGCGCTCGGCCAGCTCGACGATGGTCGCCCGGGACGCGGCGGCCGGGTCGGTCAGCACGTGCTCGGCCACCCGCCGCAGAGCCCCGGTGAACTCGGGGAGCAGCGAGCGCACCTTGACGAGCACCCCCTGGTCGGCGTCGTCGGCGCTCCTGACGCTCTCCGAGCCCCTGACCAGTTCTTTCTCGGCGGGCAGCGCCGGTTCTTTCGTGGCGGGCAGGGTCGAGGTGGCCCGGTCGCCACGAACCAGGGAGTCGACGACCGCGGTCGACGCGGCGCCGTCCATCTCCGGCTCGCTCATTGGCCACCCTTTCAGGAAGGAGTGTTTACTGTCGCGGTAAAAGTTCTTACTAACCGCCCCTCCATGTCAAGGAGTTGGGTGAAGTTTTCAAACCGTTACCTGACCTGCGCCGATGAACGCGTGTTACGCCGCCGCCACTTGACGCTCATCGATCCGGATATGTTCTTTACGACGTGACAGCCATCACATGAACGGATACGTCCCGGTTTGACATGGCACTTTCGCTCGATGCCGTCGCGTCGATCGGCCGATGCCGGATCGTGCGCGCGACCCAACTCCTGACGGATCCGAAACGCGGTTTTTACCGGTGAAACGTTTTCACAACGCCGCAGGCCGGCACCGTTCCCCGGTGCCGGCCTGCGGAGGCGTCGTGGTCAGGCGGTCGCGCGGATGGCCTGCGCGAAGACCTCGGAGCGGTGCTCGAAGTTGCGGAACTGCCCGTAGCTGGGCGCCGCCGGCGACAACAGGACCACGCCGCCCGCAGGGGTCAGCTCACGCGCCAGGCGTACGCCGTCGGCCAGATCGTCGGCGGGAACCGTCCTGATGCCGGGCAGGCCGGCCAGCTCGCCGAGGATGCGCGGACCGCTGTCGGGCAGGCCGATCACCGTCAGTTCGCGCGAGGCGAGGAAGTCGCGCAACACGGAGTAGTCCAGCCCGCGGTCGGTGCCGCCGACGAGCACGGTCAGTGGCCGGTCCGCGTAGGCGTCGACGGCGTGCATCGTGGCGTAGGGGCTGGTCGACAGCGTGTCGTCGACGAACGTCAGGCCGGACGGGTCCTCGATCTCGGTGAGCCGGTGCGGCAGCGCCTCGAACGACGCGACCGCCTCGGCGAGCGTCGCGGCGGAGCCGGGCACGTCGATGCCCAGCCCGTCCAGCACGGCCAGCGCGACGCACAGATTGCGCCCGTTGTGCGCGCCCTTGAGGCGCAGCTTCGCGCGCGGGAACAGCGGCTCGTCGGAGCAGTACACGAGCTCGTCCTCGACCCGGAACCGCGAGTCGCCGGCCGCCGCCGGGATCGGCGGGAACCCGTTCGCGTCGGTCACCCCGCGGATCTCGTCGCGCAGCCGCTCGTCGGCCCCGTTCACGACGATCATTTCCGGTCCGTGGCGCAGCAGGTTGAGCTTGTCGCGGTAGTACTCGCGCTCGCCGCCGTGCGCGTCGAGGTGCTCGGGGAACAGCGACGTCACCACCGCCACCCGCGGCGAGTCGGTCAGGTCGGCGCACTGGTAGCTCGACAGCTCCAGGACGTACAGCTCGGCGTCGGGCAGGTCGAGCAGCGGCACGCCGATGTTGCCGCCGAACGCGTTGGGCCGGCCGGCCGCGGCCAGCAGGTGGCTGATCAGGCTCGACGTGGTGCTCTTGCCCTTGCTGCCGGTGACCCCGATCGTGCGCGCCGCGTGGTCGGCCATCCACAGCGCGCTGCCGCCGGTCACCGTCACGCCGCGGTTGCGCAGCTCCGCCATCCACGGGTGCGTCTGCGGCACGCCCGGCGACCGCACCACGACATCGGCGGTGACCAGCGCGGGGAACGCGTGGTCGCCGCCCGCGAGCGGCGCCGCCTCGGCGAGGGCGCCCTCCCACGAGACGGAGAGGAAGTTCGCGCTGTCGTCGACCGCGATCAGCCGCGACGGCCCGTGCGGCGCGATGGCCGTCACCGCCGCGCGGCCCTCGCGGCCGGTGCCCCAGACCGCCACGGACCGGCCCTTCAGGTCTGCCAGGCGCACGTTCGTCCCCTCCTCGTCGGGTCGCACTAGTATTGCCCGTCGGCCTTAGGACAGGAGTTTCCGGGTGCAGTTCGACGTGATGCGGTTCCCCTCGTACGCCTTCGACCCCGAGACCGGGGTGGCGACGTTCGACTACGTGCTCGACGGGCCGGAGCCGCTGCACTTCACCGAGACGGTCACGCTGCCGGTGCCCGAGCGGCCCGCCGGGGTCCCGGCCGCGCTCCCCCGCGTGCTCGACCTGCTGCACGTCGTCGCCGGGGTGAGCTACTTCAAGGTCGGCGCGCCGGCGCGCGTGCTCGCCCCCCAGCCGGTCCCGCCCGCCGCGGCCGAGTTCTTCACCGCGATCTACACCAAGGGCATGGCCGAGTACGCGTACCGCAACCAGCTCGCCCACGTCCTGGAGCTCACGGTCGAGGTGCCCGCGGGCGCCCCCGCGGCGCCCGAGGTGGTCGACAACAGCCAGGGCCGCCCCTTGTCGGCAGTCGGCGGCGGCAAGGACTCCATCGTCACGCTGGAGATCCTGCGCGCCGCCGGGCTCGACCCGGTGCCGTTCTCGGTCAACCCCAACCCGGTGATCGAGAACGTCAACGCCGCCTCCGGCCTGCCGGCGCTGGCCGCCCGCCGCAAGCTCGACCCGCGCCTGTTCGAGCTCAACAAGGCCGGCGCGCTCAACGGCCACATCCCGGTCACCGCGATCAACTCGCTGATCGCGGTCGCCACCGCGGTGTGGCACGGCCTCGGCCCGGTGGTCATGTCCAACGAGCGCTCCGCCTCCGACCCCAACCTGATCTGGAACGGTCACGAGGTCAACCACCAGTGGTCCAAGGGCGTCGAGGCCGAGGGCCTGCTGCGCGCCGCCGTGACCGCCCACGCCGGGCTCACCGAGCCGTACTTCTCGCTGCTGCGCTCGCTGTCCGAACTGCACATCGCGCAGTTGTTCGCCCGTCACACCGCGTACGACGACGTGGTGACCAGCTGCAACAAGGCCTTCAAGCTGCACGACCCCACGGCCCGCTGGTGCGGCGACTGCCCGAAGTGCCGCTTCGTCTTCCTGGCGATGGCCCCCGCCATGGACCGCGCCCGCCTGACGAAGATCTTCGGCCACGACCTGTTCGCCGACGTGGCCCAGGTCCCCGGCTTCCTCGAGCTGCTGGGCATCGACGCCCACAAGCCCTTCGAGTGCGTCGGCGAGGTTGAGGAGTCCCTGGTGGCCCTCTCCATGCTGGACGACGACGCCCCCGTGCTGACCGCCCTGCGCGCCGCCGTCCCCGCCGAGGCCTGGGCCGCCGCCTCCCGCGAGGACGTCCTCACCCCCGGCGGCCCCACCTTCGTTCCGGCCTCCTACGCCAAAATCCTGACCGACGCCCTCTGAGCCCTCCCCTCATGGACACCCCGCCACCCACCGCCGCCTCCGCCCACCCGGACGCCCTCGCACCCGACACTCCGGACGCCGCGGCCCTGCGAGCGGTCCCTGACGACCCGGACGCCCCGGCGCTGCGCGCGGCCTCCGGCAGCGCCGACGCCCCCCGGACACCCGCGGTCCCCGGCCGCAGCAACGCCCCCGGCTTCAGCGACGTCCCTGGCCACACCGATGTCCCCGCTGCGGGTGCTGTCTACGTCGGCAAGGCCGACCTCGACGCGCCGGCCGAGCAGGGCTGGCTGCTCGGCCACTTCCGCCCGGCGGGCGACCCCCGCCACAGCACCGACGTCGAAATCAAGTGGGGCCGCCACCCGAAGGGCGACCGCCGAGCCCGCTGGGTCACCGGCGAGGAACGCACCGCCCTGCTCATCCTGATCAGCGGCCGCTTCCACGTAGAACTCCCCGACCGCACGGTGGTCCTCACCGACCCCGGCGACTACATCGTCTGGGGCCGCGGCGTAGACCACTCCTGGCTGGCCGAGGAGGAGTCCGTCGTGCTGACCGTCCGCTGGCCTTCCATCCCCGGCTACAAGGTCCCGCCCCAGCCTTAGCACAACCGCTCCGCCGCAGCCCCTCAGTTCTGGCTCCTGTGTGGGCTTGCCCAGGCCACACGCAGCAATCCTGCCCCGCGCTTCAACCCCGGCCCGGCGCCCTCCCGCGTCGCCGCTCAATCCCCGGCCCGGCACCCTCCCGGCGTCCCGCTCCAATCTCGGCCTGGCACCCTCCCGCGTCGCCGCTCCACACCCGGCCCGGCACCCTCCCGGCATCCCGCTCCAATCTCGGCCTGGCACCCTCCCGCGTCGCCGCTCCACACCCGGCCCGGCACCCTCCCGGCGTCCCGCTCCAATGTCGGCCTGGCATCCTGCCGCGTCGCCGCTCAACCCCGGCCGGCACCCTCCAGCGTCCCGCTCGGCCCCCGCCCCGCGCCCTCAGCCCGTCGCGTCGCCTTCTGACCCACCTATCCCCGACGATGCATCATGCAGCATGCACAGTGGACGCGGAGGCTGCGGCTCTCTGGGCGGGAGCAGCAGCCGGGCGGTGCTACTCCGGGGCGTCGTGGTGGATGCGGTCGGGGGCGACGCCGAGCTGGAGTAGGGCGGCGGTGGTGGCGGCGAGCATCAGCGGTGGGCCGGCCAGGTAGACCTCGTGATCGGACCACTCGCCGTAGGCGGCTACGGCGTCGGTGACCAGGCCCGACGCGTACGGGCCGGGGTCGCCCTCGGAGACGACCGGGACGACGGTGGCCCGGCGCGCCCGGCGGGCCGTCTCGGCGATCTCGTCGATGTCGTAGAGCTCGTCGAGGTTGCGGACGCCCCAGAACAGCACAGCAGAGCGCGCGTCGCCGGTGTCGGCGAGCTCGGTCAGCAGGGCCTTGAGCGGCGCGACGCCGGTGTCGCCGGCGATCATCAGGAGGTTGCGTCCGGGGGTCTCGGGCAAGGTCATCGTGCCCTCGGCGCGGCTCAGGCGCACGGGGTCGCCGACGCGGGTGCGGTGCACGAGCGTGCCGCTCACGCCCGTCGTGGTCTTGGCCCGTACGTGCAGCTCGATCAGGTCGTTGCGCCGCGGTGCGCCCGCCAGCGAGTAGGGGCGCCAGATCTGCGGTAGCTCGGGCAGCTGGATGCGGGCGAACTGCCCCGGCCGGAACGGCATCGGCAGCGCCGGACGCAGCCGCACCACCGCCAGGTCGGGCCGGCGCCGGTCGTGCTCGACGACGGTCGCGTCCCACACCAGCGGTTCCAGGCCCGCGCGCGCGGAGCCGTGAACGATCCACTCGTACGCGTGCTGCCACGTCGACCGCCACGCCAAGTCGAAGTCCTGCCGCCACTGCCCCGGCGCCATGCCCGCGCGCATCGCCTCGGCCAGCGCGGCGCCCACCAGGTGGTACTGCCCCGGCTGCACCCCGCACGCGGCCAGCGCGGCGCCGAGCCGCCGGCACCCGCCCACCAGCAGCGGCGGCCGGTCGAGGTGGTGCACCAGCCAAGTCAGCGCCCGGCCGAGCATCGCCGCCTGCGTCGCCGCGTCGCCCGGCAGGGCCGCCATCAGCGACGGGTGCGCCTGCAGCAGCGCCGCCCGGAGCCGTTCGGCCACCTCGTCGGGCCCGCCCGCGAACGTCAGGCTCGTGCTCAGCAGCCGCTGGGTCTGCCGCAGCAGCGCGTCGTCGGCCGGGTCCATGCCGTCCCCGCCCCCGCCCGGCGGCCGCGACACCATCGGCGGCATGACGTGCGGCAGCTCGAATCCCGGCAACCTCGGCGCCGGAGCACCGGGCGCCCGCGTCGTGTGCGCTTCTCCGTGCAATCCACCCTCATCCCGTACGCCATGGGCCCACCGCGGCCGGGCGCCCCCTTCGATCCCGGGCGCCTCGGAGACCGGCGGCTGCCACCCGGGCCGCACCGCCCGCGCCGGCCGCCGCACCGGCAGCCCCGCGAACTGATTGCGGCTGGGTCGGCCCACGGCCTCGACATCGGCATAGCGCCCAGCTTCCTCGGGCGTCATCAGTGCCTTGCCGGGCGCCTTATCAGCGTCGGGCGTCCCCGCCCCGGCGCCGTCGTACCGGCCCGGCCCGTTCTCCGTCGCGGGCGCCGTCGAAGCCGGGCGTTCGCGCGCGAAGAACGGCCCCGAGCCCGGCGGCGCGGGCTCAACATCACCGTAGTCGCGCCCTGAGGTCGTGCCCGACCCCGCCGGATAGGTCAACGGCGTCCATCCCTGCCGCGCCGACCGGGTCACGTCGATCGCAGGAAGCCCGGCGGGCCGCGCCACCGGGGCTGACTCGAACGGCTCGACCTCCCGCCCGTGCCCGGCGGGCGCCGTAGCTCCCTGAGTCGCCCGCCCCGCGCCTCCACCGAAATACGGCCGCGCTCCAGCCGCGCTCGTCCCCGCCGGCGAACCCGCATCGGCCCGTTTGGACGAAGCCGCGTCGGCCCGGGTCGGCGAAGCCGCATCGGCCCGGGTTGGCGAAGCCGCATCGGCCCGGGTCGGCGAAGCCGCATCGGCCCGGGTCGGCGAAGCCGCATCGGCCCAGGTAGCCGAAGCCGCATCGGCCCGGGTCGGCGAAGCCGCATCGGCCCAGGCGGGCGGGGCGGTATCGCTTGGCGAACCAGCAGCGCCCGCCGGCGAACCAGCGGCCGTCCGCGCCGGCGAAGGGGCATCGGCCCACGTTGGCGAGCCCGCTGACGAACCAGCGTCCGTCCACATCGACGGACCGGCATCAACCCCGGCCGACAAAGCGGCATCAGCCCCCTCGAGCGGATCGGCCTCGGCTCGCCCGGGCGGACCCACGTCAGCCCCGGCCCGCGAACGAGCATCGGCCCGCACTGGCGGACCAGCGTCAGCTCGCGCCGGAGAAGCGGCGGAGGACGGCGGTGCCACGGGGCGCACCGGGTTGCGGGCCCAGAACGACCGCCCCGGCGGCGCCTCCGGGTGACCACGCCCCTGCTGTGCCGCGAGTGAACCCTGATCGTGGCCAGACCGCGCCGGCTCACGAGCGCCCGCCGCAGAAGCGCCCCCGGGCGTCCCCGGATGACGGCCGAAGGACGCCGAATCACCGCCGAAGGACGCCGGGTCACGGTCGACGGATGCCGGACCACGGCCCAAGGACGCCGGGTCACGGTCGACGGGCGCCGGGTCATGGTCGACGGGCGCCGGACCACGGCCGAAGGACCCCGCGTCACGGCCAGGCACGGCCCGCGCAGTGGCATCGGGCGCCGTCGGGGACGCGGATGCCCAGCGCGGCCGCATCGGTTGCCCCGGCGAGGGTTCCTCGCCCACGTGCGGCACGCCCGGGTGGGAGGGGCCGGGCGGCAGAGCCTCGTGCGCCTCCCCGGGCGGCAGCGCCGGACGGCCCGGGTCCGCGTCGTCCTGGTCGTGCAGGGCGGCGACGGTGTCGGCGATGCCCGCGGCCACCGCGTCGGGGGCGGCCTGCCGCAGCCGGATCGCCCGCAGCAGGGCCAGCAGATGCTGGTCCGCCCCGGAACCCGAGCCCGATCCGGACGACACTGGCGAACACCCCCGCTTCGCGGATCATCGAACAGTACAACCGTACTGCCGTGGGCCTCGCCGCGTCCCGCGACCGGGAGACGGCGTGACCCCGGCCGCTCACCCCGGCACAGTCGCCATGCGGCTCACCGCCTCGGCGAGGATCTCGGGACTCGTGGCGAAGTTGAGGCGGACATGACCCGAGCCGGCCGCGCCGAACCGGGTGCCCGGCTCGAGCGCCACCCGCGCCTCGGCCAGATAGCGGTCGCGCGGCTGCGCGTCGCGCCCCAGCGCGGAGGCGTCGAGCCAGGCCAGATAGGTCGCCTCGGGCGGCGTCCAGCGCAGGGCCGGCAGCTGCTCGGCGAGCAGCGAGCCGAGCTGCTCACGCCGCGCGGCGAGTGTGCCGATCAGCGCGGCGAGCCAGGCGTCGCCCTCGGTGAACGCGGCGATCGAGGCGAGCACGCCCAGGTGACCGGTGCGCTCGAACACCTCGGCGGCCAGGCGCTCGACGAGCTGCGCCATGCGCGGGGAGGCGGTCACCAGCGCGGCGCACTTGAGGCCCGCGAGGTTGAACGCCTTGCTCGCGGACACGACCGCGAGCGCGACCTCGGCCGCGCCGGGCACCGTGAGCAGCGGCGTGACCCGGGCGCCGGGCAGCGCCAGCGGAGCGTGGATCTCGTCGCTGACGATCGGCACGCCGTAGAGCCGGGAGAGCCGGACGAGCTCGGCCAGCTCGTCGGCCGTGTGCACGCGGCCGACCGGGTTCTGCGGGTTGCACAGCAGGTAGGCGGCCGGGTGGACGGCGAACGCCGCCTCGAGGCCGGCCAGGTCGAGGCGGGTGCCGGCGAGCGGCACCTCGACCACCCGGCCGCCCGCCTCGGGCACCCAGTCGAAGAACGGCGGATAGACCGGCGGGCTGATCACCACCGGGTCGCCGGGCCGGACCAGCAGCCGCAGCACCTCGACCACGCCGACGCCGACGTCGGTCACGGCGGAGACCTGGGCGGGATCGGGGTCCCACCCCCACTGGCGCCCGGCGAACGCGGCGAACGCCTTGCCGAGCTCGGGGCCGGGCGCGGAGTAGCCCAGGTCGCCGCGGCTGACCGCCGTGTGCAGCACCTCGGCCACCGGCGGCGCCAGCTCGTAGTCCATCTCGGCGACGAACAGCGGCAGCACGTCGTCGGGGAACGTGCGCCACTTGACGCTGCGCCGCAGCCGGAGCTCGGCGAGGGACGGGACCGTCAGTTCTGCGCTCATGCCGCCATCCTGCTCCGGCCCTCCGACATTTTCCCGGTGGCGGACGAGCGGGTAATTCTGTGAATTCGCTGCGAGCAGAGCGCGCCTTTGGCAGGCTGCTTCCAGGATCCCGACCGGTTGCCCCCGGGCCGCTCGGCTTGAGCCCACGCGAGGCGGAGCCATGAGCATCAGCCATCACCAGACGGCCAGCGGCCGACCGCTGCGGGTCTCTCCTGCGTGGGTCGGGGGCGCCGGTTCGGCCCACCACGAGCACCTGCTCCCCGTGCGGGAAGCGGTCTGGGTCTGGGGCGTCCGCCGATATGCGCGCCTGGCCCTCTGGGCGCTGCCCGCCGCGGCCCTGCTGCACGGCTGGGCCACGCTGGGCATCGACACCCCGCCGGGCCCGCTCGTCGTCACGCTCGCCGCCGACTGGCTGGCCGCGGTCGCGATGATCGCCCTCGCCGGGCTGCTCGCCGGCAGCCGTACCCGCCGCTCCGCCCTGGCCGGCCTGCTCGTCGGGATGGCCGGTCTGGTGCTGAGCCTGCCGCTGGCCGCGCTGCCGCCGGACACCGCCGCGGCCGGTTCGCCGCTGGCCGTCGAGCAGCTGCGAATGGTGGAGGTCGCCGCTTCCGCCGCCGTGGGCGCCGGCTGGGTGCTGCTGGGCTGGGCCGTCTTCCGCTCGCGGCTGGTCAACCCGGCCGACGGGGTGCTGCTCATGCTGGCCGCCGCGGCGATCGGCGCCGGCGCGCACGCCCAGCGCCCGCTGCCGACCGTCGGCGCGCTGCTGCTGCTCGCCGCGGGCACCGGCCTGGCGTGGACGGGAAGCCGGCTCATCCCCGAGCACTGAATTGTCGGACCCGGGTGGCATGCTCGCACCAGTCCCGGGACGACCCCGGGGCCGGCGGAAGGAGCAGCCATGGCCAAGGTGGTCGCCGACATCTCGGTGTCGCTCGACGGGTTCGTGACGGGTCCCGACCCGGGTCCGGGCCAGGGCCTGGGCCGCGGCGGCGAGGCTCTGCACACGTGGGCGTTCTCCAGCGACGCGGTCGACCGGGCGGTGCTGGCCGAGTCCACCGACGCCACCGGCGTGGTGATCATGGGCCGCCGGCTGTTCGACGTCGTCGACGGCCCCGACGGGTGGAACGACGAGGTGGGCTACGGCGCGGGCGAGGCCGGGCAGCAGCCGGTGCTCGTCGTCACCCGCACCCCGCCTGCCCACGTGCGGCTGGCCGACCGGTTCACGTTCGTGCTCGACGGCGTGGCCAGCGCCGTCGACAAGGGCATCTCCCTCGCCGAGGGGCGCGACGTCGTGATCATGGGCGGCGGCGCCACGGTCCGCAGCGCGATCGACGCCGGCGTGGTCGACGAGGTGCGGCTTCATCTCGCGCCCGTGCTGCTCGGCGGCGGCACCCCGCTGTTCGACGGCGCCGTGCCGCGCAACCTGCGCCAGATCCACGTGCGGGCGTCCGGCCACGCCACCCACCTGACCTACCGGGTCGACTGACGGCCGTGCCCGAGATCCACCTGATCACCGATCCCGCCGACGACCGGCTCGGCGACTACCGCGCCCTCACCGATCTGGAGCTGCGCACCAAGTGGGAGCCGCCCAACGGGCTGTTCATCGCCGAGGGCGAGCTGGTGCTGCGCCGCGCCCTGCGGGCCGGCTACCGGCCCCGGTCCTATCTGGTCGACGCCAAGCGCACCGACCAGATCGCCGACCTGCCCGGCGACGCCCCGGTCTACGCGGCCACCCCCGCCGTGCTCGAGCAGGCCACCGGCTTCCACGTGCACCGCGGGGTGCTGGCCTCCTTCCACCGCGCGCCGCTGCGCGCGGCCGAGGAGGTCGTGGCGGCGGCGCGGCGGGTGGCCGTGCTCGAGGACGTGAACAACCACACCAACATCGGCGCGGTCTTCCGGGGCGCCGCCGCGCTCGGCATCGACGCGGTGCTGCTGTCGCCGACGTGCGCCGATCCGCTCTACCGGCGCAGCGTGCGGGTCAGCATGGGCGAGGTCTTCGCCATCCCGTACGCGCGGCTGGAGCCCTGGCCCGACGGCCTGCAACTGCTGCGCGACGCCGGCTTCACCGTGCTCGCCCTGACCCCGGCGCCCGACGCCGTGCCGCTGCAGAGGCTGACCAGTAGCCAGCGCGAGAAGGCGGCGCTGCTGCTCGGCGCCGAGGGCCCCGGCCTGTCGAAGAACGCGCTGGCGGCCAGCGACGTCCCGGTCAAGATTCCGATGCGGCGCAACGTGGACTCGCTCAACGTGGCGGCCGCGGCTGCGGTCGCGTTCTGGGAGCTGGGACGCGACGACCCGCAGACATGAGGACGGCCGGCCCCGGGGAGGGGACCGGCCGTCTAATCGGCAACGATCAGGCGCGTTCGCGGCTCGCGACGCCGTTGTAGTCGGCGCCGCCGAGGGCCGCCGACGGCGGGATCGGCTCGGGCGCCGGCAGCGCGGCGGTGCGGTCGGGGTCGCCGGTGACCTCGGCCTCGGCGACGCGTACCTGGTCGTTGACCTTCTGCGCCTCGGCGGCCGCGGCCTCGGCGGCCGCCACGGCCTCCTTCTCGACCGCCGCGGAGTCGACCTTGGCCGACGGCTTGTCGCCGACCATGTCGGCCAGCCCGCCCAGCGCGCCGCCCATGCCCTCGAGGGCCTTGGTGAGCTCGGTGGGCACGATCCACACCTTGTTCGCCGTGCCGTTCGCGATCTGCGGCAGCGCCTGCAGGTACTGGTAGGCCAGCACCTTCTGCGACGGGTTCGCGGTGTGGATGGCGTCGAAGACCGTACGGATCGCCTTGGCCTGGCCCTCGGCCTGCAGGATGCGGGACTGCCGGTCACCGTCGGCGCGCAGCACCGCGGCCTGCTTCTCGCCCTCGGCCGTGAGGATCTGCGCCTGCTTGTGGCCCTCGGCGTTGAGGATCGTGGCGCGGCGTTCCCGCTCGGCGCGCATCTGCTTCTCCATCGAGTCGCGGATGCTCGGCGGCGGCTCGATCGCCTTGATCTCGACCCGGGTGACCTTGATGCCCCAGCGGCCGGTGGTCTCGTCGAGCACCGTCGAGAGGTGGCGGTTGATCTCCTCACGGCTGGTCAGCGCGCGCTCGAGGTCGAGCGAGCCGATGACGTTGCGCAGCGTGGTGACCGTCAGTTGCTCTATGGCCTGCAGGAAGTTCGCGATCTCGTAGGTCGCCCGGACCGGGTCGACCACCTTGAAGTACAGCACCGTGTCGATCGACACGACGAGGTTGTCGGAGGTGATCACGGGCTGCGGCGGGAAGGAGACGACCTGCTCGCGCATGTCGACCTTGCTGCGCACCGAGTCGACGAACGGCACCAGCAGGTTGAGGCCGGGGCTCAACGTCCGCTTGTACTTGCCCAGGCGCTCGACCACGTCCATCCGCTGCTGAGGGACGATGCGGACGGACCGCAGCAGCGTGACGATGGCGAACACCACGATCACGATGATGAGGACGCCGATCACAGCTTCCATGGCACTCCTCT
Organism: Actinoplanes sp. URMC 104; assembly: GCF_051386375.1. NCBI lineage: Bacteria > Bacillati > Actinomycetota > Actinomycetes > Micromonosporales > Micromonosporaceae > Actinoplanes > Actinoplanes sp. URMC 104. Next base: position 2,092,814 of record NZ_JBPQTO010000011.1, read on the forward strand.
CTACAGATTCGGCAACTCGTCACGCCAGACGATGGCCGTGGCGCCGTTGACCTTGAGGACCCGGACACGCTCGCCGGGCAGGTATTTCTCGTGGCCGTCGAACGAGCGGGCCTGCCACAGCTCGCCGTCGATCTTGATCATGCCGCGCGCGCCGTCGACCTCTTCCAGCACGGTGGCCTGGGTGCCCTCGATCGCCTCGACGCCGAACGGCGTCTCGCCCGACTCCAGGGCCGGCCGGGCATGGCGCAGCACGATCGGCCGCAGCGCGGTCACCGAGAGCCCGGAGACCAGCGCGAAGACGATCACTTGCAGCAACAGGGGCGCTCCGAGGGCGGCCGCACCGGCCGCCGCGAACGCGCCCAAACCGAAGAAGATGAGAAGGAATGTGGCCGTGAAAGCCTCGGCGATCGCCAGTGCGATGCCGAGCACGATCCAGAGAACCGCTTCCACGTATCGATCGTGACACGGCCGCGCTCGTCCGGCGACGCCGTGTGCACCGCCGCCGAAAATGTCACCGAACTGCCATGCAAACCCGCCCGCGATCCGGCGTAGCCATATCGCCCGCGGGCAGTTATACCCACCAGTCACATCGAGAGGGTCCACCGTGTCGCTGCTGCCGGAGACCGGCCGACGGGTCGAGGAGATCGCCGTACGCGCGCAGGCCGAGGGGCGTGCCCCCTCGCTCGCCCTGGCGATCGTGCGGGATCGCGCCGTGCTGCACCAGGTGTTCGCCGGCGAGCATCCCCGGCCGGACGCCAAGACCCAGTACCGGCTCGGCTCGATCACCAAGACCATCACCGCCACGCTCGTCATGCAACTGCGCGACGAGGGCTTCTTCGCGCTGGACGACCTGCTGTACCGGCACCTGCCCGGCACCCCGATCGGCGGCGTCACCCTGAGGCAACTGCTCGGGCACGTCTCGGGTCTGCAGCGCGAGCCCGACGGCGCGTGGTGGGAGCGCAACGCCGGCGGCGACGTCGACAAGCTGCTCGCCGAGCTCGGCTACGACAAGGTGGCGGGCCCGCCGTTCCGCCGTTACCGCTACTCCAACCTCGCGTACGGGCTGCTCGGCGCCGTCCTCGAGCGGGTCACCGGGGAGAGCTGGCAGAGCCTCGTGGGCAAGCGGGTGCTCGACCCGCTGGGCATGAAGCGCACCACCTACTCCCCCGTCGAGCCGTTCGCGCGCGGCTACGTCGTGCACGCCCTCGACCGTTCACTGCACGAGGAGCCGCGCCTGGACTCCGGCGCGATGGCGCCCGCGGGCCAGCTCTGGTCCACGGTCACCGACATGGCCAAGTGGGCCGCCTTCTGGACCGACCCGGCCCCCGCCGTGCTGGCCCGCGAGACCGTCGACGAGATGTGCGCGCCCGTGGTCATCAGCGACCTCGAGTCGTGGACCGCCGGCCACGGCCTCGGCCCGGAGCTCTACCGCGTCGGCGAGCGCGTCCTGGTCGGCCACAGCGGCTCGATGCCCGGCTACGTCGCCCAGTTCGCGGTCCACCGCCGGAGCCGGCTGGGCGTGATCGCCTTCGCCAACGCGTACGGCCTGGCCGGCACCACGCTCAAGGCGACGGCGCTGGAGGCCCTGTCCGCCGCGGTGGACGCCGAGCCGGTCGTGCCCGAGCCGTGGCAGCCGCCCGCCCCGCCCACCGGCGAGGCCGCCGCGCTGGTCGGCCGTTGGTGGTGGATGGGCCGCGAGTACGAGATCACCACCCACGGCGACGCCGTCGTGATGACCGGCCCGCACCATCGGACCCGTTTCGTCCGCGAGGCCCCCGACCGCTGGCGCGGCACGGACGGCAACAACGAGGGCGAGCTACTGACCCTCCAGCGCGACGACGAGGGCGCGGTCACCGGCATCGACATCGCCACGTTCGTCTTCAAGCGCGACCCGGCGCACCTCGCCTGAGGCGGGCCCGGAGCGCAAGCCGAGCGCCAGCCCCGCGGCGACCACGGCGACGCCCAGCCAGACCGGCGGGCCGGGCACGGGGCCGCCGAGGGCGACGCCGACGAGGGCGGCCGAGACCGGGGCGACGCCGGTCAGCAGGCCGGCCCGGGCGGAGCCCAGGCGCTGCACGCAGGTGTACCAGAGGACGAAGGCGACGGCCGTGACGGCGACGGCCAGGTAGGCGCCGGCGAGCAGGTCGTCGAGGTGGACGCGGCGGACGGCGCCGGGGCCCTCAAGGACCAGGCCGGCGAAGCCGAAGGCGATCGCGGCCATCCAGGTGGAGTGGACCGAGACGCCGACCGGGCCGTGGCGGCCCAGGACGGGGACGGCCAGCAGCGTGAAACCGGCCTCGCAGGCGAACGTGACCAGCGCCCACAGCAGGCCGAGGCCGTCGGCGCGGCCCAGGCCCTGCACGAGGCCGGCGCCCAGGGTGACCACCAGTGCGGCGACGATCAGGTGGGCGGCGGGGGTGCGGCCCTCGAGCAGCGGGCCGGCGACGGCGAGCAGCAGCGGCACGCAGGCGACCGCGACGCCGAGCACGGCGGGTTCGGCGTGCCGGGCGCCGTGGACCAGCGCGAGGTTGAAGACGAGCATGCCGGTGACGACGACGCCGGACAGCCACAGCCATTCGGCGCCGCGAGGGCGGACGACCCGGCCGCGGAAGAACACGAGCAGAAGCAGGCACGCCACGGCGTACCGCAGGCTCTGGATCGTCAGCGAGGGCGCGTCGGCCAGGAGGCCGGAGACGGCGACGCTGCCGCCCACGAAGGTCATGCCGGCGGCGCCGGCCAGGAAGCTCATCCGCATGCCGTCGATGCTTCTCGCGGTATGGTCCGGGTTGAAGGACCAATCCGCGTACGCCCTGGGGGACCAATTTCCGGCTCGGACTTCCTGCAGCTGCGGCCCGGGGACGCGCCCGCGAAGGGGCTGACCACGTGGCTGACCGACGGGCTGCGGGCCGCGGTGGCTGCCGGGCGGCTCACGACGGGGACGCGGCTGCCGCCCACCCGCCTGCTCGCGGCGGAGCTCGACGTCTCGCGCGGGGTGGTCGTCGACGCCTACCAGCGGCTCATCGACGAGGGCCTGGCGGCGGCGCGGACGGGCGCGGGCACCACGATCATCGCGCGGCCGCAGGTGCGGGACACGCCGTCGGACCGCCGCCGCTCGCTCGACACGCTGCGGCTGCCGCTGCCCCCGGCCGACGGCATCGACCTCGACCTGTCCCCCGGCGTGCCTGACCTGTCGGCGTTCCCCCGCACCGCCTGGCTGCGCGCCGAACGCGCGGTGCTCGACGAGATCACGGCGGCGGACCTGGGCTACGGCGACCCGGGCGGCACGCCGCGGCTGCGGGCCGAGCTGGCGGGCTGGCTGGCCCGGACGCGCGGCGTGCGCGCCGAGCCCGACGACGTGATCGTGGTCAACGGCGTGGCGCAGGCGCTGGCGCTTCTGGGGCAGACGCTCAGGACGCGCCGGATCGCGGTGGAGGACCCGGGGTCACGCGGGGCGCGCGACCAGCTGGCGCATTGGGGCGTACGCCCGGAGCCCGTCCCGGTCGATGCCGAGGGGCTCGTCGTCGGCGCGCTCACGCAGGACGCGGCCGTGCTCACGCCCGCGCACCAGTTCCCGACCGGCGTGGTGCTCGGCCCGGCCCGCCGCCGCGCGCTGCTGAGCTGGGCCGCCGAGGGGCGCCTGATCATCGAGGACGACTACGACGCCGAGCACCGCTACGACCGGGCCCCGGTGGCCGCGCTGCAGGGATCGGCGCCCGACCACGTCGCGTACGCGGGCAGTGTCTCGAAGTCGCTGGCGCCCGGGATGCGTCTGGGCTGGCTGATCGCGCCGCGCCGGATGCAGCCCGAGCTGCTCGCCGCCAAGCACGACTCCGACCTGGGCAACCCCGCGCTGCCGCAGCTGGTGCTGGCCCGGCTGCTGGCGACCGGCGACTACGAGCGGCACCTGCGCACCGTCCGCACCCGCCAGCGCCGCCGCCGCGACGCGCTGCTCGGCGCGCTCGCGCGGCACCTTCCGCGGGCGCGCGTGATGGGCGTGGCCGCCGGCCTGCACCTGCTGATCATGATGGCCGGGGACGAGCCGGACATCGCGCTGGCGCAACGAGCGGCTGCGGCCGGGGTCCTCGTACACCCGCTGTCCTGGCACCGGATGACACCCGGCCCGCCGGGACTGATCCTCGGCTACGCGGCGAACCCGCCGGACCGCCTTGCGGAAGCGGCCCGCCGCCTCGGGCAGGTCATGGGACCGTGACGAAGTCGATCAGCCGCTCCATCGAGTTGATCAGCGGTGTCTCCACGTCCTTGTAGCTGTTCACCGACTTGAGGATCCGGCGCCACATGTCGGCGGGCTCGCGCACGCCCACGGCCGCGCAGATGCCCTCCTTCCAGGGCCGCCCCGGGGGCACGACCGGCCACTTCGACAGCCCCACCCGCTCCGGCTTCACGGCCTGCCAGATGTCGACGTACGGGTGGCCGGTGACCAGCACGTCCGGGTCGGTCACCGCGGCGACGATGCGGCTCTCCTTGCTGCCCGCGACGAGGTGGTCGACGAGCACGCCGAGCCGGCGCTGCGGGCCCGGCCGGAACGCGCGGACCGCGCCCACCAGGTCGTCGATGCCGTCGAGCGGCTCCACCACGACGCCCTCGATGCGCAGGTCGTCACCCCAGATGCGCTCGATCAGAGCCGCGTCGTGGATGCCCTCGACCCAGATGCGGCTGGCCTTGGCGACCTGCGCCCGTACGCCCTCCACCGCGATCGACCCGGAGGCGGTGATCCGCCGGCCCGGCCGATCCGGCGCGGCGGCGGGCCGGCGCAGCGTCACCGGCTTGCCGTCGAGCAGGAACGCGGCCGGTTCGAGGGGGAAGTTGCGCCGCTTGCCGTGCCGGTCCTCCAGCACGACCGCGCCCAGCTCGAAGCCCACCACCGCCCCGCAGAACCCGGAGTCCGCGTCCTCGACGACCAGGTCGCGTTCGGCGTCCACCTCCGGCACCACCTTGCGGCGCCGCCAGTTGCCCTTGAGCACGTCCTCCCCATACATGCCAGGCACCGTAACCCGTGCGCAGGGACACGCCGTTTCTGACGCTCCGGCCGAGACAGAGTTCCGGATGTCCACGTACCCTTGCTCGCATGTCCCCCGCAGCCGATGCGGCCACCCGCGTAGCGCGGCGCTCGACCCGGTTCGTGGCCTGGGTGCGCGCCTGGCGCGCCGGCCTCGTGCCCTTCGACGAGCTGGCCGACGAGATCGCCCGCGACGAGGAGCACCTCGTCGCCGACGCGCCCGGCACGTGGACCGACGTGCCGCTGCCGCAGGGCCTGCCCGCGTTCGCCAAGGTGCACCCCGACGACATCCGGCTCGTGCTGCCGGCCCCCGGCGACCCGCGCGGGCTGCCCGGCCCCGGGCCGCTCACAGGGGCCGCGATGCTCGCCGGTGAGGCCGTCATGACGCCCTCGTTCGGCGTCGTGCCCGAGGTGCGCCGCCACGTCTCCGGCTCCGGGGTCGAGTTCGAGACGGTGCTGTGGCGCTGGTTCCCGGTCGAGGACTACCGGCCCGTGTTCCAGATGGGCGCCGCCGAGGCCGAGGGCGAGCTGACCCTGGCGCTCGGCGAGGCGACGGCCCAGCTCACCAAGCTCGACGTGGCGCAGTGGAAACCCGAACTGGCGGGCGCGCTGCAGGCGTTGCGCCGCCCCGAGAGCACGGCCACGCTGCCGCCCGGCTTCGACCCGCGCGCCCGTCGCGTGTTCGCCCGCGCGTCGATCCTCGACCAGGTGCTCGCGCTCGCCGAGACGAACGCGCCCGGCGGCGCCGTCAACGGCTACGAGGCCCAGCAGCGCGACGCCGCCCTGCGCCCGCTGCTGACCGCCTGCCGGCAGGCGCTGGTCGCGGCGTGCAACTCGCCGCTCCATGCCTGACCGCTTCAAGCACTGCACGTTCTGCGGCGCCCGCTTCGTGCCCGGCCAGCCCTGGCCGCGCCGCTGCTCGGCGTGCGGTGAGACCTCGTACCGCAACCCGACCCCGGTCGCCGTCGCGGTGCAGCCGATCGGCGCGGGCCTGCTCGTCGTGCGCCGCGCCATCCCGCCCGCCGCGGGCACGCTCGCCCTGCCCGGCGGTTTCGTCGACTACGGCGAGTCCTGGCAGGAGGCCGCCGCCCGCGAGCTGCGCGAGGAGACCGGGCTGGTCGCGGACCCGCGGAGCGCCGCGCTGTACGACACGGTCAGCGCACCCGACGGCACGCTGCTGGTCTTCGCGATGTTCCCGCCCGCCGACGCGCCGCCCGGCTTCGCGTCCGACGAGACCGACGGCTGGGACATCCTCAAGGGCCCCGCCGAGCTGGGCTTCAGCACCCACACCGCGGTGGCCGGGCGGTACTTCGCCGACGTCGCCGAAGGCCTCTGAGCCGGCGGCGCGGCCGGTAAGGTGCTCCATCATGGAGATCCGCGCGGAGCAGGAGTCCGACGACGTCGCCGAGGTGCACCGGGTCGCGTTCGGAGCGCAGGGCGACACCGTCGCCGCGCTCGTGGGCGCGCTGCGCCGCGACGACCCCGGGGCGCTGTCGCTGGTGGCGGTCGAGGACGGCCGCGTCGTCGGCAACGTCATGTTCACCCGCAGCCTGCTGGACGCGCCGCCGCGGCTCGTCGACGTGCAGGTGCTCAGCCCGCTGGGGGTGCTGCCCGGCCACCAGCGCCGCGGCGTCGGCCGCGCGCTGATCGCCCGCGGTCTCGAGCTCGCCGACGAGCGGGGCTGCCCGTTGGTGTTCCTCGAGGGCGACCCGGCGTACTACTCGCGGTGGGGGTTCCGGCCGGGTGGCGAGCTGGGCTTCCGCAAGCCGTCCCTGCGCATCCCGGACGCCGCCTTCCAGGTGCACCCGCTCACCGCGTACGAGCCGTGGATGACCGGCACCCTGGTGTACTCGGCCACGTTCTGGGACTACGACTGCGTGGGTCTGCGCGACACCTGACGCGACGTTGGCACGAGTGCTTACGGTGGCGGCATGCACAAGCCGGAACTGGACGAGGGGCGGCGGGCCCAGGCGGCCCGCGTCACCGCGATGATCGAGGGGCTCGGTCCGGCCGACGACTACTCGGACGCGGTGCCCGCACTGCGGGCGATCAGCCGCGACGCGCTGGTGCTCGGGGACGTGCTGGGCGACTACCTGGCCCGGGTGGTCGCGGGCAGCCAGGCCGAGACCGTGTCGTACTGGCCGGTGCTGGAGCTGCTGCGGGCCGCCGGCGCCGACGAGCAGCACGCCGCCGCGAAGGCCGCCTGGCTACGCGTGCACTAGGGCACGACCTGCACCACGGTTCCCGCGCCGATGCTGCGCAGCAGCGTGCGCTGCACCTCGGCCGGCACGCGGATGCAGCCGTTGGAGACGCTGCGCCCGAACGCCGACTCGTCGCGCCACCCGTGGATCGCGGTGTGCCCGTTGCGCAGGGCGTCCGACAGCGCGTCGCGGTCGTCCGGAACGGCGCCCAGCACCAGCGCGTCCAGCCCCGCGTACACCTCGCCGTGCGTCACCGTGCGACCCATCACGTACGTGCGTCCCACCGGCGTCGGCGTGCGCGACGAGCCCACCGCCACCGTCCACGCGGCGCGCCGCCGCCCGTCGCGGAACCACGTCAGCCGGCGCTCGCTCAGGTCCGCCACGAGCCTGTCGCGCAGCGGCCGCGCCTGCCACCCGCCGTCCGGCACCCACCCGACGCGCCGGTTGACCGAGGGCAGCAGCACCGCCACCCAGCCGCGCCGCCGCTGGACGATCGGCACCGTGACCGGCAGCCCGCTGATCGACCGCTGCAGGAAGGCCCGCGGCCGCCCGCCCGGACGGTCGTACACGGCCACCTTGCGCAGCGGTCGCAGCCTCTGGTCGACCACCGCGTCCGAGTCGGTCGCCGCATCGCGCGGAAACCCTCGCGGCGCGTCCCAGTAGTTGATCCTCGGCAGGTCCTGCGGCGGCCGCGCCGCGCGCGGAATCGGCTCGACGGCCGCCTTCACCGCCGGCGCCGGCGCGGGCACCCGCCGGGCCGCGAAGGCCCCCGTCGGCGCTTCGAGGTCGTGCGCGACCAGCAGGGACGCCCCGAGCGCCGCCGCGATCAGCCCACCAGCAACCGCCCGACGGGTATAAGCCATGCCCCCACACTATGACGCGAAAAGGCGAAACATCACCATATGCACGCTGCGAGTTTCCCGGGCCGCCCGCTCCCGGCGTGATGATCTCCACCTACGCCACCCAGACCCCCACCCACCCGGGGCAGGGAGCACACTACGCCCCACCACCGACAATCCGCGTGCGCTGTCCACAGGCCCGGTATCCGGCACATCTTGTCCACAGGCGACGCACTAATGCGGCTGCCCCGCTCCCCCGCGGTCCTCCCTCTCCGGCGGCCCCAGATGGGTGCGTTCGCCGTCATGGTCGAGGATGCACAGGATCTCGGCCGGCCCGCCGGTCGCGCCGAAGGCATGCGGCACCATCGTCGAGAACTCCGCCGCCTCGCCGGCCCGGACCAGGATCGTGCGCTCGGCCAGGCGCAGCACGATGGTGCCGGACAGCACGGTGAACCAGTCGCGGCCGGGATGCACCCGCAGGTCGGCGGGGACGGCGCGGGTGACGCGCAGCTTGGCGACGGTCATGCCGCCGGGCGCGCCCTCGCGGGAGAGCAGCCAGGTGGTGATGCCGCGCGCGTCGTCGCGGTGGGGCCGGATGACCACGTCCTCGTCGCTGCCGGACTCGACGAGCTGGTCGAGGGTGGTGCCCAGCGCCCGGGCGATCGGCGCGAGCTGGTCGAGCGCGATGCGCCGGTGGCCGGTCTCGAGGCGGCTGAGCGTGGACGGGCTCAGGTAGCTGCGGGCGGCGAGATCGTCCAGCGACCAGCCGCGCGCGACCCGCAGACCGCGGATGCGCTGCCGGACCAGCGCGTCGAGCTCTCCGTCTTGCGTCATGCGCAAGACTGTATGCCATTCGCGCAAGATGGCGGTAGCGTGGCCCGCATGGCACACGATCACCAGCACAACCACCTGGTCCAGATGCTCGACCTCGACGCCGAGGTGCTCGAGGACTTCCACCGCGAGCTGGTCGGCTGGGCCGGCTCGCTCGTGGGCGACCGGCCGCGCGTCGTCGATCTGGGCGCGGGCACCGGCACGGGCACGCTGGCGCTGGCCCGGCACCTGCCGGGCGCGCAGCTCACCGCGGTCGACGTGGACGACGAGATGCTGGAGCACCTGCGCCACCGCGCCGCCGACGCAGGGCTGCAGGACCGCATCCGTACGGTCCGGGCCGACCTGGACGGCGACTGGCCCGCGCTCGGCCCGGCCGATCTGGTGTGGGCGTCCGCCTCGATGCACCACCTCGCCGACCCGGCGCGCACGCTCGCCCGGATCCGCGACACGCTGCGGCCCGGCGGCGCCTTCATGATCACCGAGCTGGACGGGTTCCCGCGGTTCCTGCCCGACCCGGGCCTGGAGGACCGGTGCGCGGCCGAGATGGACCGCCTGCGCCGGGAGGGCGGCATGCACATGCACGAGAACTGGGGCGCGCGCCTGACCGCCGCCGGCTTCGACCTGGCGGGCGAGCGCACCTTCGAGCTCGAGATCCCCGCGCCACTGCCGCCGGCCGCCCGCCGCTACGCCCAGGTGACCTTCGCCCGTATGCGCGAGCGCCTCGCCGACCGGCTGAGCGCCGACGACCTCGCCGCCCTGGACGACGCGGCCGCCACCGCCGCGCACCGCGACGACCTGACCGTCCGCGCCACGCGCATGGTGTGGGTGGGCCGCCGCCCGTCCTGACACACTGGCGCGATGCGAAGCGCGATCATCTTTCACGGCACCGGCGGCAACCCGGGCGTGGCCTGGTACCCGTGGCTGGCCGCCCGGCTGCGGCAGCGCGGCTACGAGGTCGAGGTCCCCCACTACCCCGGGCTGAACGTCGAGCCGATCACGTCGTTCCTGCCGAAGGTGCTGGCCGCGCACCGCTTCGGCGACGACACCGTCCTGATCGGGCACTCGGGCGGGGCCGCGCTGCTGCCGGCCCTGCTCGAGCACGTGACCGCCCGGCAGGCGATCCTCGTGGCCGGCTACTGCACGCGGCCGAACACCTCGGACGAACCGGTGCTCAAGGACGCGTACGACTGGGCGGCGATCCGGGCCCACGCGCGGGAGTTCTGCTTCATCAACTCACGCGTGGACCCGTACGGCTGCGACGAGCACCAGGGCCGCGCCCTGTTCGAGCACCTGGGCGGCACCCAGATCGTCCGCGACGACGGCCACTTCGGCGACTACGACCAGGCGTACGACGAGTTCCCGTTGCTGGACCGGCTGATCGCCTAGATCTCGTCCATCAGGTCGGCCACCGAGTTGACGATGCGCGACGGGCGGAACGGATAGCGGTCCGCCTCCTCGCGGGTGCTGATGCCGGTCAGCACCAGGATCGTCTCGAGGCCCGCCTCGAGGCCGCACAGCACGTCGGTGTCCATCCGGTCGCCGATCATCGCGGTGCTCTCGCTGTGCGCCTCGATGGTGTTCAGCGCCGAGCGCATCATCATCGGGTTGGGCTTGCCGACGAAGTACGGGTCGACCCCGGTCGCCTTAGAGATCATCGCGGCGACCGAGCCGGCCGCGGGCAGCGCGCCCTCGTTCGACGGGCCGGTCGCGTCGGGGTTGGTGCAGATGAACTTCGCGCCGCCGTCGATGAGCCGGATCGCCTTGGTGATCGCCTCGAAGCTGTACGTGCGGGTCTCCCCCAGCACCACGTAGTCAGGATCGAATTCGGTCAGTACGTAGCCCGCCGCGTGCATCGCGGTGGTCAGGCCGGCCTCGCCGATGACGTACGCCGTGCCGCCGGGCCGCTGGTCGGCCAGGAACTGGGCCGTGGCCAGCGCCGCGGTCCAGATCGACTGCTCGGGAACGTCGAAGCCCATGCGGTTGAGCCGCGCCTGCAGGTCGCGCGGCGTGTAGATCGAGTTGTTGGTGAGGATGAGGAAGGGCTTGCCGGACGTCTTCATCCGGTTGACGAACTCGGGGGCGCCCGGCACCGGCACACCCTCGTGGACGAGCACGCCGTCCATGTCGGTGAGCCAGCTCTCGACGGCCTTGCGCTCAGGCATCATGCTCCTCGTCGCTGTGGGGGTGGGCAGCACGGGACCGGGCAGTCGTCCCAGACCGGCAGCGTACCGAGCCGGCGCAGCGGCGCTCCGGCGGTGCGCTCCTGGACGAGCTCGCGCACCATCGCCACGAAGCGGGGGTCGGTGCCCGGGGTGGCGGCACGGGCATATCCGAGGCCGAGCCGCCCGGCCGTCTCGGCGGCCTCGTTGTCGAGATCCCAGAGGACCTCGAGGTGGTCGGAGACGAACCCGATCGGGCTGACCACGACGTCGGTCACGCCCTGCTTGGCGAGTTTCTCCAGGTGGTCGTTGATGTCGGGCTCGAGCCACGGCACCTGCGGCGGGCCGGAGCGGCTCTGCCAGACCAGGTCCCAGTCGTCGTGGCCGGCGACCAGGCGGGCCGTCTCGTGCAGCTGCGCCTCGTAGCGCCCGCCCGTCGGGCCGGCGGTCCGCGCCATGCTCGACGGGATCGAGTGGGCGGTGAAGACCAGGCGGGTCGTGTCCCGCCGGCTCTCGTCGAGGGTGGCCAGAGCCGACCGTACGGCGTCGGCGTGCGGCTCCACGAAGCCGGGGTGGTCCCAGAACTGGCGGATCTTCGAGATGACCGGAGCACCCGGGCCGACCTTGGCCCGGGCGTTCGCGATGTCCTCCCAGTACTGCTTGCACGACGAGTACCCGCCGTACGCGCTGGTCGCGAAGCCCAGCGCGTGCGTCACACCGTCGTCGCGCATCTGCGCCACGGTGTCGGCGAGCATCGGCTGCCAGTTCCGGTTGCCCCAGTACGCCGGCAGGTCCACGCCGTTCGCGGCGAAGTCCGCCCGGACGGCCGCCAGCAGGTCACGGCACTGCTGGTTGATCGGCGAGACGCCGCCGAAGTGGTAGTAGTGCTCGGCCACCTCGGCCAGGCGCTCGTCCGGGACCCCGCGCCCGCGCACCACGTTGCGCAGGAACGGCATCACGTCATCGGGCTTCTCGGGACCGCCGAAGGACAGCAGGACGAACGCGTCGTAGACCACCCGTCCATACTGTCACCGGATCATGCGCCCAGCGCGTGGTAGCCCCCGTCGACGTGCACAACCTCACCCGTGGTGGCCGGGAACCAGTCCGAGAGCAGCGCGCAGATCGCCTTGCCGGTCGCCGTGGTGTCGTGCAGGTCCCAGCCCAGCGGCGCGCGGGCGGCCCACGCGTCCTCGAACTGCTCGAAGCCGGGGATCGACTTGGCGGCCATCGTGCGCAGCGGGCCGGCCGACACCAGGTTGCTGCGGATGCCCTTCTTGCCCAGATGCAGCGCGAGGTAGCGGTTGGCCGACTCGAGGCCCGCCTTCGCCACGCCCATCCAGTCGTAGACCGGCCACGCCTTGGTGGCGTCGAAGGTCAGGCCGACGATGCTGCCGCCCGACTGCATGAGCGGCAGGCAAGCGACGGCCAGCGACTGGTACGAGTACGTCGAGACCTGCAGCGCCTTGGACACGTCCTCCCACTGCGCGTTGAGGAACTCGCCGCCGAGGACGCTCTGCGGCCCGAAGGCGATCGAGTGCAGCACGCCGTCCAGCCCGTCCACGTGCTCACGGACCTTGTCCGGCAGCGCGGCCAGGTGATCCGGATCGGTCACGTCCAGCTCGATCACGGGCGGCGGCTCGGGCAGCCGCTTCGCGATGCGCTCGACCAGGGAGAGCCGGCCGAAGCCGGTCAGCACGACGGTCGCCCCGTTCTCCTGCGCGATCTTCGCCGCCGAGAACGCGATCGAGGCGTCGGTGATGACGCCGGTGATGAGCAGCCGCTTGCCGGCCAGTAATCCAGACACGGTTCTCGATACTCCTTGATGGAAGGGTCAGTGGCCCATGCCGAGGCCACCGTCGACCGGGATGACCGCGCCGTTGATGTACGCGGCCCCGTCGCCGGCCAGGAACGTCACCGCGGCCGCGACCTCGTCGACGGTTGCGAGCCGGCCCGCCGGAACGGCCTTGATGATCTCTGCCTGCCGCGCCTCGGACAAGACGGCTGTCATCTCCGTCTCGATGAAACCCGGCGCGACCACGTTCGCGGTGATGTTGCGGCTGCCCAGCTCGCGGGTGATGCTGCGGGCCATGCCGACCAGGCCGGCCTTGCTCGCCGCGTAGTTCACCTGCCCCGGCCCGCCGTACAGGCCGACCACCGACGAGATGAAGATGATCCGGCCCCACTTGGCGCGCAGCATCTTCGAGCTGGCCCGCTTGGCGACCCGGAACGAGCCCTTGAGGTTCGTGTCGATCACCCGCTCGAACTGCTCCTCGCTCATCCGCAGCAGCAGCGTGTCGTCGGTGATGCCGGCGTTGGCGACCAGCACCTCGACCGGGTCCAGCTCCTTCTCGACCTCGGTGAACGCCGCATCGACCTGCGCCGGGTCGGTGATGTCGCACTGCACGCCGTACAGGCCCTCGGGCGCGCCGCTGCCCCGGTGCGTCACGGCCACCTTGTCGCCCTGCGCGGCGAACGCCCGCGCGATGCCGAGGCCGATACCCCGGTTGCCGCCAGTGACCAGTACCGTGCGCGCCACGACCTTCGCTCCTCATACCCAGGTAGGGGGTGCCGGGTGGCACCGCGGGGGCACGACGACGACGCCGCAGCGCCGTAACCTGCCGGAGTGGAGACTATCGGCCCGGTGACCCGGCGCAATGCCACGGGGCCGCTACGCCGCCTGTTCTGGTCCCGCGAGCGGCTGCGCCCCGCACCCACCGGACGCATCTGGGTCTATGCGTTGCCGCTCGGCCTGCTCGCGCTCGCCGGGATGGCCCTGGCCACCGGCGCCTACCTGGCCGAGAACCGGCCCCTGCCCGACCCCTTCGTCGTGCTCATCGCGGCCGGCTCGGTGCTGCCCGTCGCCGTCACGCTCCGGCTGCCCGTCCTCGCCTGGCGGCTGGCCTTCGTCATGCTGTTCATCGGCTCGATGCAGGTCGGCCCCCGCGAGCCGTGGCCGTGGAACACCGTGCAGATCCTCGGCTTCCTCGTCGTGCTCGGCCGGCTCGCCGTGCTCGAGGACTCCTCACTCACCATCTGGGCCACCGCCTTCAGCCTGATACCGGTCTTCGCGTACGCCCCCGACGCGAACGCCTGGGGCGCCGCCGTGCTGCTCATCGCGATCGCCGCGCTCGGCGACATCGTGTCCCGGCGACGCCGTACGCGGGCCCTGCTCGCCGAGAAGGAGGAGCTCACCGAGCTCGAACGCGCCAAACGGGCGGTCCTCGAGGAACGCACCCGGATCGCCCGCGAGATGCACGACGTGGTCGCCCACCACATGTCGATGATCGCCGTCCGGGCCGAGACCGCGCCCTACCGCATCGGCGACCTGCCCGAACCGGCCCGCGAGGAGCTGGCCACCATCGCCGCGTCGGCCCGGGAGGCGTTGACCGACATGCGGCGGCTGCTGGGCGTGCTGCGCGCGGAGCAGAACGAGGCGCCGTTGACTCCCCAGCCCGGGCTCGCCCAGCTGGAGGAACTCGTCGCGACCGCGCGCGCCGCGGGCGTCGACGTCTCCCTGCGCGCCGACGGCGCGTTCGCTTCGGGCCGCCCTGTGGATAACTCGACGCACGCCGACGCCGATTCCGGTAGGTTCCCCACCCTGGGTGGGGCGGCGGCGGAGCTGGCGGCGTACCGGATCGTGCAGGAGGCGCTCGCCAACGCCGCCCGTCACGCGCCCGGCGGCCCGGTGACCATCGAGGTCCGCGACCTCGGCGACCGGATCGACCTGCTGGTCCGCAACACCCTGACCACCCCCGCCGCCACGGCCGGCCGCGGCCACGGCCTGTCCGGCATGCGCGAGCGCGCCGAACTGCTGGGTGGCACGCTGTCGGCCGCCCCCGACGGCGACTCGTTCGTCGTCCGCGCAGACCTGCCCGTCCGGGAGGCTCAGTGATCAAGGTTCTCATCGCCGACGACCAGGCGATGGTCCGCGAGGGCTTCGGCGCCCTGCTGGCCGCCCAGCCCGACATGCTCGTCGTCGGCGACGCCGCCGACGGCGCCGCGGCGGTGACCCAGGCCCGCGAGCTGCGCCCCGACGTGGTGCTGATGGACGTCCGCATGCCCGTGATGGACGGCCTCGAGGCCACCCGCCGCCTCCAGGACGGCCCGAAGGTGCTGATCCTCACCACGTTCGACCTCGACGACTACGTCTACGCGGCCCTGCGCGCCGGCGCCAGCGGCTTCCTGCTCAAGGACGCCCCCGCCGCCGACCTCATCAACGCCGTACGCGTCGTGGCCGCCGGCGAGGCCCTGCTCGCCCCGTCGGTGACGCGCCGCCTGATCGCCGAGTTCGCCGCCCGCCCGGTCGCCGACCGCCCCAAGCCGGCCGCGCTGAACGCCCTGACCCCGCGCGAGACCGACGTGCTGCGGCTGATCGCCCGGGGCCGTTCCAACCAGGAGATCGCCGACGACCTGGTCGTGGCCGAGCAAACGGTGAAGACCCACATCGGACGGATCCTCGCGAAGCTCAACCTGCGCGACCGCGCCCAGGCCGTCGTCTTCGCCTACGAGACCGGCCTCGTCACCCCGGGATGAGCACCCAGGTATGACGTGAAGGTGCGGTCTGTGGTGTGACGCTGCGAGGGGCACCTCGGCCGGACGCTGCCGGGCATGCGATTCCTGCCTCTCGCCCTCGCCCTGACCAGTCTCTTCCTCCCCGTTCCGGCCCAGCGCGCACAGGGAGGCATCGAAGTCCTGCCGGCATTCGCCGAGGCGTACCGCGAGAGCGCCGTCCGCATGCTGGCCGCCGGGTGCCCGTACGCGACCTGGGCCGCCGACGGCCGCCGCTTTCTCGAGTTCGACCCGCGCGGCGACGGCCGCGCCGTCGAGGTCCTCGGCGACCTGGCCACCGCCGACCGGATTGCCGTCCTCGTTCCCGGCGTCGACACGACGCTCGCCGACTTCGACCGGGGCCTCGGGGGCGTCCCGCGCCGCGCCCCCGGCGTGCAGGCCCGAGCCCTCCACGAGCACCTGGCCAAGCGCGACCCGCACGCCGCCGTGATCGCCTGGCTCGGCTACGACCCACCGGAGGGGCTCGGCCTGGCTGCCGCCACCGAGGGGCGCGCCCGGGACGGGGCCGCCGCGCTGGTCGCCTTCGTCCGCGGGCTCACGAAACAGCGGCCGGCGGTGACCGTGACGCTGGTCGGTCACAGCTACGGCGCGATCGTCGCGGGGCTGGCGGCGCCGCGGCTGCCCGAGGTGAGCGACGTGATCACGCTCGGGGCGCCCGGCGTAGGGGCCGACCACGTGGCCGATCTGGGCGGCGCCCGCGTCTGGTCGGCTCTCGCCCCCACCGACTGGATCCGGCGGATTCCGCAGGTCCGGCTGCTGGGGCTGGGGCTGGGGCGGCGTCCGACCTCGCCCGAGTTCGGCGCGCGGGAGCTGCCGACGGACGGGGTGGCGGGGCACGACTTCTATCTCGTTGCGGGCAGTTCGACGCTGAAGGCCGTGGCCGACGTCGTCCTCTCGGGTGGTCCTGAGCACGCGACGCCGGGGCGCGTTTCTTAGCGGGGCCTTAAGGGGTACAGTCTCCTGCGGCCCGAATGGCGGCCGCGACGGCGTAGGACGACCCGCAGGAGGTGATCGCTGTGCGAGATAGCGATCCTCCCAGTCGTGGCCGGGCCGTCCGTCAGCGCGCCTGACCGCTGACACACGATCCCCCGCATCCGCCGGCGCGCCTCCCTCGAGGGCGTGCCGGTCGAGTCGTGTGCGCCGCGACGCCGGATGCGCGGGTGCCGGCCGCGACGTGACGTGCGCTGATAACGCCAGTCACCAGCGGAAGAAGCCCCGAATGAAGAACCTCATCGCGCCCCTGACGTTCACCGTGGCCGCCGTGTACGTGGTGGTCCTGTTCGTGCTCGCGCACAGCACCCCCTAGGGCAGCCGCGACGTCCACAGCAGCGACATCGCGGCCGCCGCGAGGCCGAGCAGCAGCGCCACCCCGGCGTACCACTGGGTGACCTCGCGCGGCTCCACCCGGTGGCCGATCGAGCTGCCCATGTCCTCGTACACCTGCTTCAGCTCGCTCACCGACGCGGCCTCGTAGAAGTAGCCGTCGGTGTTCTCCGCGAGCTGCTGCAGCGACAGCCGGTCGACCGGCACCCGCTGCAGGGCGCCGCGGATGTCGACGACGCCCGTGTCGGTGCCGAACGCGATCGTGGACACCGGCACGTTGGCCTGCGAGGCGGCGGTCGCCGCGTCCTCGATCGAGCGGCCCGAGGTGCGGTAGCCGTCGGAGAGCAGCACGATCCGGGCGGGCGGCGCGCCGTCGGCCCCGTCGGCCGGCACCGTGCGGATGGCGTCGAGCGACGTGAACACCGCCTCGCCGGTGGCGGTCGCCTCGGCGAGCGTGAGCCCGTCGATCGCCGACACCACCTGGGAGCGGTCCTTGGTCGGCGAGACCAGCACGTTCGCGGCCTTCGCGAACGACACCAGGCCCAGGTTGTAGGTGGGCGGCAGCTCGTTGACGAACGCCTTGGCCGCCTCCTGCGCCGCCTCGATGCGGTTGGGGGCGACGTCGTCGGCCTCCATCGACAGCGACACGTCGATCGCCAGCATCACCGTGGCGCGCTCGAGCGGCTCCTCCTTGTCGACCGACGGGCGGGCCAGCGCGGCGCCCAGGGTCAGCAGGGAGAGCAGGAAGGCGACCGCGGAGACGTGCCGGCGCCAGCCCAGCCCCTTGGGGGCGAGGGTGCGCAGCAGGTCGACGTTGGTGAACCGCATCGCGTAGTGGCGCTTGCGGAACTGCCGCCAGGTGTAGAAGCCGGCCAGGGCCAGCACCGGCAGCAGCGCCAGAAGCCACCAGGGCTCCAGGAAACGGATCATCGGGTGGTCCCCCGGGTGCGTGCGTGTCGCTGGGCGGCCACGAAGCGGACCACGTCCAGCAGCCAGTCGGTGTCGGTGCGCAGGCGCAGGTGGGCGGCCCCGGCGGCGCGCAGGGCCCCGGCGATCGCGCCGCGCTGCTCGGCGGCCGCCTCGGCGTAGCGGCGGCGCAGTTTCTCGTCGGCCGTCTGCACCTCGTGCAGCGCGCCGGTCTCGGGGTCGGCGAGCGTGAGCACGCCGACGTCGGGCAGCTCGATCTCGCGCGGGTCGACGACCTCGATGGCGAGCACGTCGTGGCGCACCGCGAGCTTGCGGACCGGCCGGGCCCAGCCGTCGACCGGGGCCATGAAGTCGGAGATGACGACGGCCACGCCGCGTCGCCGGGGCGGCCGGTTGAGCATGTCGACGAGCTCGCCGAGGTCGGCGCGGCCGGGGCGGATCTCGGTGTGGGCGATGGCGCGCAGCAGCCCCTGGGCCTCCTTGCGGCCGGGCCGGGCGGGCATCCGGACGACCGAGGGGCCCGCCGGCGGCTCCGGCGAGCGCTTGCGGCGGAAGCGGCCCGGCGTGCCCGCAACGGGGGAACCCGAGCCGGTGCCCACGACCGCGCCGATGCGGTTGCCGCCGCGTACGGTCAAGTGGGCCATCGCCGTGGCCGCCGCCAGCACCAGGTCGCGCTTGAGCATCGCGGCGGTGCCGAAGTCGAGGCTGGCGCTCAGGTCGATCGCCATCCACGTCTCCAGCTCCCGGTCGGCGACCGTGCGGCGCACGTGCGGCAGCGTGGTCCGCGCGGTGACCGGCCAGTCCATCCGGCGTACGTCGTCGCCCGGGCGGTACTCGCGGGACTCGCCGGCCTCGCTGCCCGGCCCCGGCAGCAGCCCTACGTAGTCGCCCTGCAGCAGCCCGTCGAGCTTGCGCGTGACCAGCAGCTGCAGCCGCGAGAGCACGGCCTCGGCGCGGGCCGTGCCGGAGTCCTGGCTCAGTGCTGGGCCGGCCATGCCGTGCTCGTCTGAGGCTGCGGGCCGCCGCTGACCGGGGCGGCGGGGTGGCTGCCGTTGGGGGACGTGCCCTGCCGGGCGGCGACCGAGGGCAGCGGGACGCTCTGCATGATCCGGGCGACGATGTGGTCGGCCGGGATGTCGTCGGCGAGCGCGTCGTAGCTGAGCACCAGCCGGTGGCGCAGGATGTCGGGCGCGATGTCCTGCACGTCCTGCGGGAGCGCGTAGTCGCGGCCGCGCAGCAGCGCCAGCGCCCGGGTCGCGCGGACGATGCCCAGCGAGGCGCGCGGGCTGGCGCCGTACTGGATGAGCTGGGCCACGTCGGGCATGCCGTGCTGGGCCGGCGCGCGGGTGGCGAGCACCAGCCGGACCGTGTAGTCGACCAGCGCGTTGTGCACGAACACCTGGTCGGCGCGGCGCTGCAGGCCGAGCAGGTCCTCGGTGGTGAACACCGTCTTGGGCTCGGGGGCGCTCACGCCCATCCGGTAGACGATCTCGCGTTCCTCGGCGTCGGTCGGATAGCCCACCAGGATCTTCATGAGGAAGCGGTCGCGCTGCGCCTCGGGCAGCGGGTAGACGCCCTCCTGCTCGATCGGGTTCTGGGTGGCCATGACCAGGAACGGGGTGGGCACCTCGTGGGTCTGCCCGCCGATCGACACCTGGTGCTCGGCCATGACCTCGAGCAGCGCCGACTGCACCTTGGCGGGCGCGCGGTTGATCTCGTCGGCGAGCAGGAAGTTGACGAAGACCGGGCCGAGCTCGACGTCGAACTTCTCGTTGCTCTGCCGGTAGATGCGGGTGCCGACGATGTCGGCGGGCACGAGGTCGGGGGTGAACTGCACGCGCGAGAACGTGCCGCCGACGACCCGGGCCAGCGTCTCGACCGCGAGGGTCTTGGCCACGCCGGGCACGCCCTCGAGCAGGCAGTGCCCGCGCGCGAGCAGCGCCACGAACATGCGCTCGACCATCCGGTCCTGCCCGACGATCACCCGCTTGACCTCGAACATCGCGCGCTCGAGCTGGGACGCGTCCTGCGCCGGCGGGACGGGCGCGCCGGCACCGGGGTTGATCTCGGTCTCGGGCGTGAGCGGCTGAGCCACCGATCCTCCACTTGAAAAGCCATCTGCCGACGCTCAAGACTTACACGACCGACCTGAGAGTGCGCTCGTGGTGTCGTATTACGCCGCGCCATCGTCCGTCGGTGTCGATCTTTCTGCGCGATACGCCGGATCGGGCACCTCCGCGGGGTGGACGCGGTGCGCGGGGATGCGTGTAACATTCCCCTCGTCGCCGGGCGGCTTCCCCCGTGGTCGCCCGGCGCTCAATACTCTTGGTGTCATGACTTCTGGCGTCATGGATGGCCCGACCGAGCCGCAGTGCTCGTCCAAGGGCTGCCGAGCCGACGCGACGTGGCAGCTGCGGTGGAACAATCCCAAGCTGCACGCCCCGGACTACCGCAAGACCTGGCTGGCCTGCGACGAGCATCGCGCCACCCTAGGCGATTTCCTCGAGGTCCGCGGATTCCTGCGCGAAGTGACCCCCTTCGGTACGGCATCCGGCGCGCCGATCTCCTAGGCTCAAGGGGTGACCGTCGACGCCCTCACGCCCTGGCCCGACACCGTCGAGTGGCGTCCGGTCTCGCCCAAGCTGATCACTGTGGAGCTCATCGTCCGCGCGGTCTGGACGCTGATCCTCGTCGCCGGGCTCTGCGTCGGCCTCGTGCTGCAGGGCCATTGGCTGTGGCAGCTCGGGATCGCGCTGGTCGTGCTCAACGCGATCTGGCGCTCGTTCGTCACCGTGCGGGCCGTGCGCGCCTGGGGCTACGCCGAGCGCGACAACGACCTGCTGGTGCGGCACGGCCTGGTGGTGCGGCGGCTGTCGATCGTCCCGTACGCCCGGATGCAGTTCGTCGACGTCACGGCGGGCCCGCTGGAGCGCGCGTTCGGCCTGGCCACCGTGCAGCTGCACACCGCCGCGGCGGCCAGCGACGCGCGCATCCCCGGGCTGCCGCCGGCCGAGGCGTCCCGGCTGCGCGACCGGCTCACCGCGCTCGGCGAGGACCGGGCCGAGGGCCTGTGACCGCCACCGAGCCGCCGGGCACGGCCGTCGCGGAGCCGGAGCCACGCCGCCGGCTGCACCCGCTGAGCCCGCTGCTGCACGGCGCCAAGAGCATCGCCGTCATCGTGGCCGCCCTGAGCTGGCAGACGCTCTCGCAGGTCGGCCTCGAACGGTTCGCGCTGGTCGTGGCCGTGCTCGCGGTCGGCGTGGTGGTGTTCTCGCTGATCGGCTGGCTCACCACCGGCTACCAGGTGGTCGGCCGGGAGCTGCGCATCTCCGACGGCGTGGTATGGCGGCGCAACCGGGCCATCCCGCTGGAGCGGCTGCAGGCCGTGGAGCTGCGGCGGCCGTTGCTCGCCCAGCTCACGGGCCTGGCCGAGCTGCGCCTCGAGGTGATCGGCGGCGGCAAGACCGAGGCGCCGCTGGCGTACCTGACCGTTCGCGAGGCGGCTGCGCTGCGCGAGCGGCTTCTCGCGCTTGCCGGCCGTACGTCCGCGGTCGTGGCGCAACCCACCGGGGACCAGGCGGCCGCGGCACCCACCGCGCCCGCCCTCGAACGCCCGCTGCTGCGGGTCAGCAACCGCGATCTGGTCGTCAGCCAGCTGCTCACCCCGCAGGCCTTCTTCCTGCCGGTCGGCGTGGCGTTCGTGGTGCTGCAGTTCGTGATGGAGGGGTCGTGGACCTTCATCGGCATCGCCAGCACGGTCACCGCCATGGCCGGTGTGCTGCTGCAACCGGTGCGGCGCGTGCTGCAGGACTGGGACTTCCGGCTCGCGCGCGACCCCGAGGGCCGGCTCGCCGTCCGCTACGGGCTGGTCGAGACCCGCAGCCAGGTGGTGCCGCTCAACCGGGTGCAGGCGGTGGCGGCGACCTGGCCGCTGCTGTGGCGCGGGCAGGGCTGGCTGCACCTGCGGCTCGACATCGCCGGATACGCGGGCGAGCCGGGCAGCGGCGACTCCAAGCGCTCGGACCGGCTGCTGCCGGTGGGCGACTTCGGCACGGCGCGCACGCTGGTGTGGGACGTGCTGCCCGGCGTCGACCTGGCCGCGCTCGCGACCACGCCGCCGCCGTCGCGGGCCCGCTGGCTCAACCCGATCTCGCTGCGGTCGATCGGGGTGGGGCTCGCGCCCGAGGTGTTCGTGACCCGCTGGGGCCTGCTCACCCGCGAGATGCAGGTCGTGCCGTACGCGCGGCTGCAGAGCGTCCGGGTGATCCAGGGCCCGGTGCAGAAGATGCTCGGGCTGGCCACCGTCTATGCCGACACCGCCCGCGGCCGGGCCGGTCAGGCCAAGGACCGCGACCTGGCCGAGGCGTGGGCGATCGCCGCCGAGCTGGCGGCGCGCGCCCGCAACGCGCGCAACCCCGTCGCCACGCAGACGGCTGACGAGGCTGTCTGGCAGCGGCCGTCGCAGATCTAAGCTCGGGGCATGGAGCTTCCGCAGTTCTCGCCCGGACTCAGCGCCCGCGTGGAATTGACCGTCACCGACGCCGACACCGCCCAGGCGGTCGGCTCGGGCGACGTGCCCGTGCTGGGCACGCCGCGGGTCCTGGCGCTCGCCGAGGCCGCGACCGTCGCCGCCACCGCTCGCCAGATGCCCGGCGGCATCACCACGGTGGGGGTGCGGGCCGGGATCGAGCACCGGGCGCCCACGCCGGTCGGGCGCCGGGTCACCGCGCTCGCCACGCTCACCAAGGTGGACGGACGCCGGCTGGTCTTCGAGGTCGTGGTCCGCGACGGCGAGCAGCTGGTGGCCGAGGTGCGGGTCGAGCGGATGCTGCTCGACCGTCAGCGCTTCATCGAGAAGGCTCTCCCCATCGCGCGGTGACCTCCTCGTACGTCGGCATCGCGACCGCGCCGCCGCGGCGCTCGCAGACCAGGCCGGCCACGTTGAGGGCGAAGCGCACGGCGCGCTGCCAGCCGTCGAGGTCCTTGGGCAGCCCGTCGGCGAGCAGGCGGCGCACCAGGGCGCCCATCACCGAGTCGCCCGCGCCGGTCGCGTCGATCGCGTCGACCTTCGGCGCCGGCAGCATCGCGGTGCCGTCGTCCGCCGCCACGTACGCCCCGCGGGAGCCCGCCGTCACGACCACGGCCTTCGCGCCCAGCCCGCGGATGCGCTCGGCGGCCTGCTCGGGCGTCGCGCCGTCGTAGAGCACCTCCGCGTCGGCCGCGCTCAGCTTGACCAGGTCGGCGGTCGCGAAGAACTCCTCGGACAGCTCACGCAGATGGGTCACCGCGGCGCCGTCGGGCAGCAGGGTGGGCCGCGCGTTCGGGTCGAAGACGCGCAGCGGCCCCGGGACCGCCCACGCGGCGCGCGCGGCGGCCCGGAACGGCTCGCGCAGCAGGCAGATCGAGCCGGTGTAGAGCACGTCGGCCCCGCCCACCGTGGCCCTGTCGAGGTCGGCGGGCCCGAGCAGCGCGTACGACGGCGGCTCCCCGTAGAAGGTGAACGTCGGCTCCGCGCCCACGAACGTGGTGACGGCCAGCGTGGTGGGCACCGAGACGCGCTTGACCCCGTCGGTGCCGACCCCGCGCTCGGTCAGGAACGCCGAGATCCGGTCGCCGAGCACGTCGTTGCTCAGCGAGCCCACGTAGTGCACCTGCCCGCCGAGCCGGGTGGCGCCGACCGCGACGTTGAGCGGCGCGCCGCCGATCGCCTGGCGGTAAACGACCTCGCCGTCGTGCTCGGCTTCCTGGAGGTCGATCAGAGCCTCGCCGAGCACCACCGCATAGCCCATTGCCGTACCTCCCGTAACGCCGCCGTCATCGGTGAACAGCCTTCCGTCCGGGGACGCGCAGCGCCAGTGCTCGCCCCGTATGTCCCTTTTTGGGATGATCACGGAATGCTGCTGCGCGTGCTGGCCCTCGCCGCTCCCCTGACCATGATTGCCGGATGCACCAACGCGGTGGAGGTCGCCCCCACCGCTGCCTCCTCGGTGCTGACCTCCGCCTCGTCCTGGACGCTCTACCAGGGCTCGCCCAGCCCCTCCCCGGCCGGCTCCTGGCCCGCCGGCACGGTCGCCGCGGGCACGTTCCTGCCGTTCCGGCCCGGCTCGACGGCGATCACGTACGACCCCGCGGTGGTGCCGCCCGGCGCGTCGGCCACGGTGTCGATCGCGGAGAACCCCCGGGGCATGGACGTACGGGTGCAGGCCGCGGGGCTGATCCCCCGCCGGGCGTACGGCGCGCACCTGCACACCGCTCCGTGCACCGCCGTGCCGGACGACGCCGGCCCGCACTACCAGCACCGGGCCGACCCGTCGAAGCCCTCGGTCGACCCGTCGTACGCCAACCCGCGCAACGAGGTGTGGCTCGACTTCACCGCCGACGGCTACGGCACCGCGACCGCCTCGTCGGCGCTGGGGTGGACCTTCGCGGCGGACCGCCCGGCGCGCTCGCTGGTCCTGCACGCCCAGGCAACCAGAACCGGCCCTGGCGTCGCGGGCACCGCGGGCCCGCGTGTGGCGTGCCTGACACTGCCGGCCCGCTGAGCGCCTGTGGACAACCCGCCGCGGCCGCTTGACAGCCGGTAGCTTGGCCCCCGTCCCTGGGTGGGCGGGGGAGGCGGTGGCCCACCTCAAGATCAGACGCGCACCTTCAAGATCAGAGTGCGCGGGCTGGACTGCTTTCCGTCGGGGGCAGGCGGTAACGTCGGGGGCGGATCGAGGATCGGAGGCGCCACCCATGGCCGAGCAGCAGAAGGCCGCGCAACCCGCGGCCAAGACGGAATCCCACGACCCCGCCTTTCCCGAGGCCTTCCTGCAGTTCATGCGGCAGGGCTGGCGTGAGGACCCGCTGGCCGTCAGCCCGCTGCCCGAGGTGCCCAACTACGCGAAACGCCGCAACGCGCTCTCCGAGGCGTTCCCGGGCGAGACGCTGATCATCCCGTCCGGCAACGAGAAGGTCCGGGCCAACGACACCGACTACCCGTTCCGCCCGGGCAGCGACTTCTTCTACCTGACCGGCGACCGCGACCCCGACAGCGTGCTCGTGCTGCGGCCCAGCGGCTCCGGGCACGACGCGGTGGTCTACACCCACCAGCGCAACTCCAAGGACACCGACGCGTTCTTCCGCAGCCGCAACGGCGAGCTGTGGGTGGGCCGCACGCACACGCTGGCCGAGAAGTCGACCGAGCTGGGCGTCGAGACGGCGTCGCTGGGCGAGCTGGGCGCCGCGCTGGCCGGCTCGGCGCCGGGGCGCACCCGGGTGCTGCGCGGCCTCGACGCGGCGGTCGACCGCGCGGTGCTGGCCTACGAGCCCGACCGCGCCAACCCGCGCGACCGCGAGCTGGCCTGGGTGATCAGCGAGCTCAAGCTGGTCAAGGACGAGTGGGAGATCGCCCAGCTGCAGGCCGCCATCGACGCCACGGTCCGCGGCTTCGAGGACGTCGCCCGGGTGCTGCCCGCCGACCGGAGCGTCAAGGAGCGGCTGCTCGAGGGCGTGTTCGGGCTGCGCGCCCGGCACGACGGCAACGACGTGGGCTACAGCTCGATCGTGGGCGCCGGCCCGCACGCGACGATCCTGCACTGGGTGCGCAACACCGGCGTCACCACGCCGGGCGAGCTGCTGCTGATGGACATGGGCGTCGAGGGCCACAACTTCTACACCGCCGACGTCACCCGCACGGTCCCCGTCTCGGGCCGGTTCACCCCCCTGCAGCGCCAGGTGTACGACATCGTGCACGCGTCGCAGCAGGCCGGCATGGACGCGATCCGGCCGGGCGTGGAGTTCAAGCAGGTGCACCGGACCTGCATGCGGGTGCTCGCCGAGGGCCTGCACGACCTGGGCCTGCTGCCGGTCAGCGTCGACGAGGCGATGAGCGACGACAGCACCGTCTACCGCCGCTGGACGCTGCACGGCTTCGGTCACATGCTCGGCATCGACGTGCACGACTGCAGCAACGCCCGCAACGAGACCTACCGCGACGGCGCGCTCGCCGAGGGCTACGTGCTGACCGTCGAGCCGGGCCTCTACTTCCAGCCCGAGGACGACCTCGTGCCCGCCGAGCTGCGCGGCATGGGCGTGCGCATCGAGGACGACGTGCTGGTCACCGCCGACGGCTGCAAGAACCTGTCGGCCGGCCTGCCCCGCTCGTCGTCCGAGGTCGAGCAGTGGATGGCGTCCCAGCGCGAGGCGGGCCCCCGCCTGCCGGAGTGACGACGGAGCGACGACGAAGCGACGACGGAGCAGCGAGGCACAGGAGGGATCACCGTGGCTCATCCCCTGATGTTCGACGACGCCGATCCGCTCCTGCGGCGGCTGCGCGAGCTCGCGCTGTCCTTCCCCGACGCGGCGGAGAAGGTGTCGCACGGGCATCCGGCGTTCTACACGACGAAGGTGTTCGCCTACTTCGGCGGCAGCGTGAAGGTGGACGGCGCGTACGAGCGGCACGAGCACTCGGTGCTCGTGCTGCTCGACCCGGACGAGCGCGCGGCCCTCGCCGACGACCCGCGCTGCTACCTGCCCGCCTATCTGGCGCCGGCCGGCTGGATCGGCGTCGACCTGGACGAGGACACCGACTGGGACGAGATCGCCGAGCTGCTGGACGCCAGCTACCGCCGTACGGCCGGCCCCCGCCGGGTGGCCCGCCTCGACGCGCGGTCGGAGCCGGCGCGGTAGGTCGCGGCCTCAGCCGGCGGCGTAGTCGCTGACGCTCCAGCACTCGGGGCCCGAGCCGACGTCGACGGTCACCTTCACCGGGTGCCCGTCGGTGGTGTCGAAGGCCTTCGTCACCTCGCCGCCGTCCTCGGCGGCGGTCTGCGCCATCTCGAGCAGCTCCCGCAGGGTGAACGCCTCGATCTCCTCGCCGGTGCCGCCGGTGGCCGGGCCCAGGTCCTCCTCGGCGCCACCCGACGGCTGGACGGCGGTGGCGTCGAGCCGGTTCGACGCGGCGACGGCCCCGGACTTCACCTGAACCTCGTAACGGCCGACCGGCGCCGCAGCGTCGCAGCCGCGGGTGAGCACATAGGAGTACGCGGCGGGCTCGGTCCACGCCGGCGGCGAGGCGGGCGCGGCCGAGGCGGGCGCGGCCGGGGCGGCCGGTTCCGGGTCCGGCGACGACGTGCAGCCGCCGACCAACGCCATCAGGGCCAGGCCACCCCAGGCCCACCGCAGCCGCACAACCGTCTCCCCTCGCCGGAGCATCGACCGGCACCAAGCCCACCGGCGCTCGCCGAAATCGACCCGCAATCTAGCGCAACGGCGCTCGCCGGCATCGAGCCGCATTCCGGCGCAGCGACGCTCGCCGGCATCGAGCCGCATTCCGGCGCAGCGACGCTCGCCGGCATCGAGCCGCATGAAGGCGCAACGACGCTCGCCGGAAATTTCTCGTGGCCGGTGTCGATCGGCGGCACGCCCGTTCGACCCGAGGGTGAGAAGGTCGACGAGCGACCCGGAACCACATCGAGGAGTAAGTGTCATGGCGAAGTACATGCTCATCATGCGCAGCACCGACGAGTCCCTCGCCAAGCTGGTCGAGACGCCCATGGACGAGATGATCGAGGTGATGGGCCGCTTCAACGACGAGCTGATCAAGGCGGGGGTGCTGGTCGCCGCCGAGGGCCTGGACGACCCGTCGCAGGGGGTGGTCGTCGACTACAGCGGCGAGACGCCGGTGGTCACCGACGGGCCGTACGGGGAGACCAAGGAGCTGTTCGGCGGCTTCTACATCCTCGACGTCGCCACCAAGGAGGAGGCGATCGAGTGGGCCAAGCGCATCCCGGCGTTCCCCGGCTCCAAGACCGAGATCCGCCGGGTGCCCAGCATCGACGAGTTCCCGCAGGACAACGAGTGGATCCGGCGCGAGCGGGCCTGGCGCGAGCAGACCGGCCAGCTGTGAGCTCCGTCGAGGCCGTCTGGCGCATCGAGTCGGCGCGCATCATCGGCGCGCTGACCCGGTTCGCCGGCGGCGACCTCGACCTGGCCGAAGACGTGGCGCAGGAGGCGCTGGCCGAGGCGCTCGTGTCGTGGTCGCGCGACGGTGAACCGGCGAACCCGGCCGGCTGGCTGCTGGCCACCGCGCGGCGGCGGGCGATCGACAGCTTCCGCCGCCGGGCGGCGCGCGACGACAAGTACGCGCTGCTGGCGCGCGACGAGTCCGACGACGGCGACGGCCACCTGTGGGACCCGGACCGGATCGACGACGACGTGCTCGCGCTGATGTTCGTCGCCTGCCATCCCGTGCTCTCCCCCGAGGCGCGCGTCGCCCTGACGCTGCGCACGGTCGGCGGGCTGTCCACCGAGGAGATCGCCCGGGCGTTCCTGGTGCCGGTGCCCACGATCCAGGCGCGCATCACCCGGGCGAAGAAGACGATCGCGGCGGCGCGGGTGCCGTTCCAGGTGCCGCCGGCTGCCGAGCGGAGTGAGCGGCTCGGCGGCGTGCTCAGCGCCCTCTACGTGATCTTCACGGAGGGCTCGACGGCGACGGCGGGCGACAGCCTGATGCGCCGGGACCTGGCGTACGAGGCGATCCGGCTGCTCCGGACGCTTGCCGCGCTGCTGCCCGCGGAGCCGGAGGTGGCCGGGCTGCTCGCGCTCTGCGAGCTGACCGCGGCCCGGTTCCCGGCGCGCACCGGCCCGGACGGCGAGGCGATCCTGCTCGAGCAGCAGGACCGGCGGCGCTGGGACCTCTCGGCGATCCGCCGTGGCCTGGCGGCGCTGGGCCGGGCCGCTGCCGCCGGTCGGGGGCTCGGGCCGTACGGGCTCCAGGCCGCCATCGCCGCGTGCCACGCCTCCGCCGGCTCGGTCGCCGAGACCGACTGGGAGCGGATCGTGCTGCTCTACGAGGCGCTGGGCCGGGTCGCGCCGTCGCCGGTCGTCGAGCTCAACCGGGCGGTCGCGGTCGCGATGGCGAGCGGCCCGGCCGAGGCGCTGGCCGTGGTCGACGACCTGGTCGCGCGCAACCGGCTGCCCGGCTCGCACCTGCTGCCGAGCGTGCGCGGCGAGCTGCTGCGGCGGCTGGGCCGCACCGCCGAGGCCCGCGCCGAACTGGAGCTGGCCGCCCGCCTCTGCGCCAACGCCAAGGAAAGAGCCGTCCTCGCCCGCAAGGCAGCCGCGCTCGCCTGACCGAGCTCACGGCGGGGAGACGGCACGCCGGCAAGCCGACAGCCGCGATGGCGGAACCACAGAGAAGCCGACAGCCGTGGTGGCGGAACACCGAGAAGCCGACAGCCGCGGAGCGAGCGAAAATCAGTCGGTTGCGGGCAGCTCGAGGACGAGCAGGTCGCTCTCCTCCTCGACGGGCCGGGGCCGGCGCTCGGCGCGCACCGCGGCCTCCAGCGTGTCGAAGCCCTCCATGATCTCGAGCTCGGTGAGCCGCTCGAAGGTCGACGACCCGCGCAGCTTGAGCCGTTGCTCGTAGTCGGCGAGGCTGTCGGCGATGCGCTCCTGCACCCGATCGACGGTGACGAAGCGCAGACCGGCGGCGGCGAACACCTCGAGCAGCGGGTCGAGCCGCGGGAACACCTGCTCGTCGATCAGCCGGGCGCCGGGGAAGTAGCTGTACCAGGGCAGCTCGGGCATGCGGTCGGGGAACAGGCTGCGCACCAGCACCCGGCCGCCCGGGCGCAGCACCCGCGCGATCTCGGCGGCCGCGGCGGCGTGGTCGCGCACGTGGTGCAGCACCAGGAACAGCAGCACGAGGTCGCAGCTGCGGTCGGGCAGCGGGATCCCGGTGGCCGAGCCGGCCAGATAGGTCACGCCGGGGTGCGCGGGGGCGGCGGCGCGCAGGCGGTCGGACGGCTCGACACCCCACACCGGACCGCCGAACTCGCCGGCGAGCGCCGGGGTGAAACGGCCCGCCCCGGATCCGAGGTCGAGCACGGCGAGCGGCCGCTGCGGCGGCGCGTGCCTCGCAAACACGTGCACCCACTCGGTGAGCATCTCGGCCGGCAGCGCCCGGGCACGCGTGTAGACCCGGTGCTGCCGTTCGTCGTAGTTGACCTCGCGCACAAGCCAGCCCTCCCCCGGGCCCCATTGTTCGCCAGAGGGGTGCCTGCGCGCATCACCCGGCGACCCGACTCACAGCAAGACTTCAGGCGGCGTCCGCGACGAAGACCGCCACCGATCGGGGTGGAACGGACAGATCACCCTCGATCGCGGTGGCGGTGCGCAGCAACGGATCGGCCGACTCGACCAGCTCGGGGTGCGGGCGCAGCCCGGTCGCGGCGATCGTCTGGACCGTCGGCTCCTGCGTGGCGTTGAAGACGACCACCACGCGGCTCCACCGCGGGTCGAGCCCGGTGCCGTCGAGGCACATAACGATCACGCCGGGCGTCTCGCCGGGGCCGCCCAGCGGGAACGTCAGCCGGCGCTGCACCTCGTCGGCCGTCGGCAGCCCGAACACCGGCGAGGACCGCCGGATGCGCAGCAGCTCGCGGTAGCGCTCGGCGGTCATCTCGATCACGTCGGGCGGCGGCACCAGGGCCGGGTCGGCGAGCAGCGGCCCGGCCAGCGGCCAGCGGTCCTCGTTCTCCCGCGCGGGCGGCAGGCCGAGCCCGAAGCCGTTGCCCAGCGCCGGGTCCCAGCGGATCTGGTTGAACCAGTCGCCGGAGTTGTGCGAGTTGCGGTCGAGCGACTTGGACCGCAGCCGCTCGCTGCCCATCGCCACGAACCCCACCCCCTGGCCGAGCACGACCAGCGACAGCGCCAGCACCTGCAGCCGGGCGCGCTCGACCGGCGGCGTGGCGGGCGGCAGCTTGAACGCCAGCGCGTCGTAGAGGATCTCGTTGTCGTGGGCGTCGACGTAGTTGACCGTCTCGGCGGGGGCCATGGCGTAGCCGCCGGGCGCGCCGTTGTAGTCCACCTGGGCGCCGGTCTGCTCGACGCCGTGGGAGTTGACGAAGCGGTAGGTGGCCAGGCCGCCGGACAGCCCGACCTTGATCTGGTCGTGGACGACCAGCGGCGTGCGCGAGCCGAGCCCGGTCGCGAAGCCGGGCACGGTGGGGTCGCCGGACGAGCCGCCGCCGCGGGCCGCGTCGCGCAGCCGGTCGTTGAACGTGCCGATGCCGGTGCCGGCCATGTTGAGCTGGGTGGCCTGGGCGAACCGGGCGTCGTTGGCGACCTCGCCGAAGTTCCAGCCCTCGCCGTACAGGTAGATCTGCTTGCCGTCGACGCCGTCGATCTCCGGGGTGAGGTGGTCGAGGTTGACCCGGACCTCGAGGATGTTGGCCCGCGGGTGGTGGCCCATGAGGTCGAAGCGGAAACCGTCGACCTTGTAGTGCCGGGCCCAGGTGAGCACCGAGTCGACGATCAGCCGGCTCATCATCATGTGCTCGGGCGCGGTGTTGGGGCAGCAGGTGGACTCGGCGGTGGAGCCGTCGGCCAGCCGGCGGTGGTAGTAGCCGGGGACGACCCGGTCGAGGACGCTGAACCGGTCGAGCCCGTCGTGCATCGTGTGGTTGTAGACGACGTCCATGACCACGCGCAGCCCGGCGGCGTTGAGGGCGGCCACCATGCTGCGGAACTCGAGGATGCGCGCCGGCCCGGCGGGGTCGACGGCGAAGCTGCCCTCGGGCGCCGTGTAGTGCCACG
Source organism: Actinoplanes sp. URMC 104 (assembly GCF_051386375.1). Lineage (NCBI taxonomy): Bacteria > Bacillati > Actinomycetota > Actinomycetes > Micromonosporales > Micromonosporaceae > Actinoplanes > Actinoplanes sp. URMC 104. The sequence continues at coordinate 2,124,261 of NZ_JBPQTO010000011.1, forward strand.
GGTCGTACCCCCAGTTGAACCCGTCGGCGTCGGCGACCGCCATCACGGCGCGCTGCTGCTCGGGCGAGTCGGGCGCGAAGGCGGACAGCTCGCAGGCGGGCACGGCCTGGTCGGCGCGGCGGTCGGGCACGGTGGCGAAGTCGAACGCGGGCAGCAGGTGCACGTGGGTGAGCCCGGCGTCGGCCAGCGAGCGCAGGTGGCTCATGGAGGCGGCGCCGGGCCGGGTGAACGCCGCGTACGTGCCCCGCTCGGCCGGCGGCAGCGAGTGGTCGAAGATGGAGAACTCGCGGACGGACACCTCGCTGATCTGCATGCGGGCCGGCGCGACCGCGGGCGGTTTCCCGAGCGTGTCCCAGCCGGGCGGGGCGAGCGCGGGGTCGTCGAGGTCGACCAGCAGGCTGTGCGTCGAGTCGGTGGCCAGCGCCAGCGAGTACGGGTCGGTGACGCTGGTGGTGACCACGCGCTGGGCGGCCGGATGCCACACCTCGACGCGGTAGCGGTAGTAGCGGCCCATCCACTTCGGCTTGAGCAGCGCCGACCAGACGCCGGTGAGCGGGTCGCGCTCCATCGGCAGCACCTTGGGCTCGTCGGCGGGGGTCTTGAACAGCTCGAGCTCGACGGTGCGGGCGGTGGGCGCCCACACCGACAGCCGCGGGCGCTCGTCGCCGAGGGTGAGGCCCAGCTCGGCGTCGGCGGCGTCGGCGTAGAGGTCGTCGAGCACCCCCGCGAGCTGCACGCCGGTGAGCACGGTGACCCGGCCGGCGGCGTCGCGCCCGGTGACCAGCAGCCGGTCGCGCAGCAGGTCGCCGAGCGCGGCGTCGCCCAGCTCGCGCACGGAGAAGGCGCGGTAGGCGCGCAGGTGCGGGAAGTGGCGGCTCTGCGCCTGGAACAGCCCGCCCGGGCGCGGGGTGAGCGGCAGGTCGTCGCCCAGCGTGAAGCTGCCGGCGCGGTCGGCGATCGCGGCGGGCAGGGCGATCGTGGTGCGGTCGACGAAGACGGCAAGGGCGCGGGCCGGGTCGAGCTCGGGGCCGAGCGTGCCCAGCCCGGGCAGCACGGGCGCGGTGACGCCGGCGAGCAGCCACACCTCGCGGGCCTTCGAGAGGTCGAGGCGCTGGTCGTCGGGCAGGTCCTTCTCGCCGCCGCGGTGCAGCACGAACCGCAGGCCAATCGCGTCGGGGCGTACGGGAACCCGGAAGACGGCGCCGAACGAGTCGAAGGAGGCCGGGGTGATCGGCCGGTCCCACACGGGCTTGGCGGGCGTGCCCTCCCAGGCGTGCAGCCCCCAGCCCGCGTAGTCGCCGTCCGGCCGCCGGTAGTGGATCACCACGACGTCCGGCTCGGGGGCCGGCTGCGGGGTGGGCGCCGTGGTGTGGATGGTGGGGTCGCCGGGCCGCAGCCAGATCTCGGGGGTCACCGACGGGTCGACGTGGCGGTCGGCCTCGACGTCCTTGACGCCGGCGTGGTCGTGCACGAGGAAGCCGACGTCGCGGGCGTCGCCGGTCAGCCGCACCCAGGCGAACCGGCCGTACGCGTCGGAGCCGGCGAACGGGCGGCCGCCGGGGTAGCCGTCGACCTGCCCCGCCTCGATGTCACCCCAGGCGTAGAGCCACGGGTCGTCGCCGGAGTAGTGCACGACGAGCCAGTCGGGGGCGGAAGCGGAGTCGATCTCTACCGTCGTCACCCCGCCATCCTGGCATCAGGGTGAGACAGTTTCAGTGCGTCGCGATGACCGTGGTGATCCGTGGCCCGCTGAGGTCGACGCGCAGCAGGTAGCTGTAGCGCTCGCCCGGCACGGCGTTGCCCTGCGCATCGAGGTACTCCCACTGCACGGAGACCATGCTGAGCGCCGCCGAGAGCCGCTGCACATCGAGCAGCTGCGCGTGCGCGGCGACGATCTGCTGTTCCTCGTACGTCGGCGCGGCGCCCAGGAACGACAGCGCGACCGCGGCCGGCGAGGCGAAGGTGAAGCTGTACGTATCGGCGACGACCATGCCGGGCAGCGCGTAGCAGTTCGCGATCGCGGCGACGTCTCCGCTGGTCAGCGCGGTGCCGTAGCGGTCGAAGAAATCGGTGAGCTCCGCGAGGTCCGTGGGCGCCTTCACGGTTCGACGTGTGCCCGGCGTGCGACCGGAGTAAACGTGAGAGCAGGGTGACCCCGCCTTGCGCAGTAATACAAGACGGACGTACGGTTTACGAGCGAACGTGAACCGAGAGTTAGGCGTGCCTAACCCGAAGGCCGCCCTTTCGGTGCGAAAGACTTCGAACGACAGTCGCTGGGTGTGAAGGAGATGACGGTGGCCAGCCTCGACACCTTTGGTGCGAAGAGCGAGCTCCGCGTCGGTGACGCGAGCTACGAGATTTTCACGATCGACAAGGTCGAGGGGCACGACCGCCTGCCCTACTCCTTGAAGATCCTGCTGGAGAACCTGCTGCGCACGGAGGACGGCGCGAACATCACCGCCGACCACATCCGCGCGCTCGGCGGCTGGGACCAGACCGCCGACCCGAGCGTCGAGATCCAGTTCACCCCGGCCCGGGTCCTCATGCAGGACTTCACCGGCGTGCCCTGCGTGGTCGACCTGGCCACCATGCGCGAGGCCGTCAAGGACCTGGGCGGCGACCCCACCAAGGTCAACCCGCTGGCGCCGGCCGAGCTGGTCATCGACCACTCGGTCATCGCCGACCTGTTCGGCCGCGAGGACGCCTTCGCCCGCAACGTCGAGCTGGAGTACCAGCGCAACCGCGAGCGCTACCAGTTCCTGCGTTGGGGCCAGACCGCGTTCAACGAGTTCAAGGTCGTCCCGCCCGGCACCGGCATCGTCCACCAGGTCAACATCGAGTACCTGGCCCGGACGATCATGGAGCGCAACGGCCAGGCCTATCCGGACACCGTGGTCGGCACCGACTCGCACACCACGATGGTCAACGGCCTCGGCGTGCTGGGCTGGGGCGTCGGCGGCATCGAGGCCGAGGCCGCCATGCTGGGCCAGCCGGTCAGCATGCTGATCCCCCGGGTCGTCGGCTTCAAGCTCTCCGGCGAGATGCCCGCGGGCACCACCGCCACCGACCTCGTGCTGACGATCACCGAGATGCTCCGCGAGCACGGCGTGGTCAGCAAGTTCGTCGAGTTCTACGGCCCCGGTGTGAGCGCCGTGCCGCTGGCCAACCGGGCCACCATCGGCAACATGTCGCCCGAGTACGGCTCCACGGTCGCGATCTTCCCGATCGACGAGGAGACCATCAAGTACCTGAAGCTGACCGGCCGCTCCGAGCAGCAGGTCGCGCTGGTCGAGGCGTACGCGAAGCGGCAGGGCCTGTGGCTCGACCCGAACGCCGAGCCGGACTACTCCGAGAAGCTCGAGCTCGACCTGTCGACGATCGTGCCGTCGCTGGCCGGCCCCAAGCGCCCGCAGGACCGCGTGCCGCTGAACAGCGCGAAGGCCATGTTCCGCGAGGCGCTGAGCAACTACGTCACCGACGACCAGACCGGCGGGGACGAGGGCCGCAAGCCCGGCGTCCCGCAGGCACAGCAGCCGTACGGCGTCGAAGGCCACGCCGACGAGGCCAGCTCCGAGTCGTTCCCGGCCAGCGACCCGCCCGCCAACGGCGTCGACGACCCCTCCGACAAGCCGCACCACCTGGTCACCGCCGCCGCCAACGCGGACGGCCGCCCGTCCAAGCCCACCCGGGTGGTCGCCGAGGACGGCACCGAGTACGAGCTCGACCACGGCGCGGTCGTGATCGCCGCGATCACGTCCTGCACCAACACCTCGAACCCGCAGGTCATGATCGGCGCGGCGCTGCTGGCCAAGAAGGCGGTCGAGCGCGGCCTCACCCGCAAGCCGTGGGTCAAGACCACGCTGGCGCCGGGCTCGAAGGTCGTCTCCGACTACTACGACCGGTCCGGCCTCACCCCCTACCTCGACAAGATCGGCTTCAACCTGGTCGGGTACGGCTGCACCACCTGCATCGGCAACTCCGGCCCGCTGCCCGAGGAGGTCTCGGCCGCCGTCAACGAGGCCGACCTGACCGCGGTCAGCGTGCTCAGCGGCAACCGCAACTTCGAGGGCCGCATCAACCCCGACGTCAAGATGAACTACCTGGCGTCCCCGCCGCTGGTGGTGGCGTACGCGCTGGCCGGCTCGATGGACATCGACATCACCACCGAGCCGCTGGGCACCGGCTCGGACGGCAAGCCGGTGTACCTCAGCGACATCTGGCCCAGCGCCAAGGAGATCGACGACGTCATCGCGTCCGCGATCGGCGCTGAGGGCTTCAGCACCGCGTACTCCGACGTGTTCGCCGGCGACGAGCAGTGGCAGTCGCTGCCCACGCCCGAGGGCAAGACGTTCGAGTGGGCGGACGAGTCGACGTACGTCCGCAAGCCCCCGTACTTCGAGGGCATGCAGCCCGAGCCGCAGCCCGTGCCGGACATCTCCGGCGCCCGGGTGCTGGCCAAGCTCGGCGACTCGGTCACCACCGACCACATCTCGCCGGCGTCGTCGATCAAGGTCGACTCCCCCGCCGGCAAGTACCTGGCCGAGCACGGCGTGCCGCGTCACGAGTTCAACTCGTACGGCTCCCGCCGCGGCAACCACGAGGTCATGATCCGCGGCACGTTCGCCAACATCCGGCTGCGCAACCAGCTCGTGCCGGGCGTCGAGGGCGGCTTCACGGTCAACCACCTCACCGGCGAGCAGACCACCATCTACGACGCCTCCGTGGCGTACCAGGAGGCCGGCGTCCCGCTGGTGATCCTCGCGGGCAAGGAGTACGGCTCGGGCTCCTCGCGCGACTGGGCGGCCAAGGGCACCATGCTGCTGGGCGTCCGCGCGGTCATCGCCGAGAGCTACGAGCGCATCCACCGCTCCAACCTGATCGGCATGGGCGTGCTGCCGCTGCAGTTCCCGCCCAAGACCAACGCCGAGTCGCTCGGCCTCACCGGCACCGAGACCTTCACGATCACCGGCGTGACGGCCCTCAACGACGGCGAGACCCCGCGCACGGTGAAGGTCCGCACCGACACCGGCATCGAGTTCGACGCCGACGTGCGCATCGACACCCCCGGCGAGGCCGACTACTACCGCCACGGCGGCATCCTGCAGTACGTCCTGCGCAAGATGCTCAACAGCTGACGGTCGCCGCGCGAAGCCCCGTCCTCCCCTGCCGGAGGGCGGGGCTTTTGCATGCAGGAGCGGCGCCTGGGTAGACGGGGCGCATGCGTATCGGAAACACGGAAGTACGGTTTCTCGGCGGGCCGCTCGGCTGCCTCGGCATGATCCTGCTGTCGGTGGTGGCGTCGATCCTGCTGACCGTGGTGGTCAACGTGCTGCTGTAGGGCCGGCGGGCCCGTGTCACATTCGCCGTCCCGGCGGTGCTGAACAGGCATGGACGTTGCACTGTCATGGGACCGGAAGGACGGCGTGGCCCTGTCGAAGAGACCCCCAGCCGTCCGGGCCGATCTCGAGCACGTGTTCCGGACGGCCTATCCGCGCGTGGTGGCCGTCGCCGCCCGGGTGCTCGGCTCGCGGGACGAGGCCGAGGACGTGGCCCAGGAGGTGTTCCTGACCTTCGGGCGCTCCGACGTGCCCGCCGGGGAGGCGCCCGCGTGGCTGTCGGTCGCCGCCGCCCACACCGCGCTCAACCACATCCGTACGGGCCGCCGCCGCGCCGGCCGTGAGCAGGCCGCCCGGCCGCCCGACACCGTCGTGCCGGACGTCGCCGACGCCGTGGTCACCCTGGAGGAGCGCCGCCGCGTGCGGGCCGCCCTCGCCCGGCTGCCGCGCAAACAGGCGGTCGCCCTCGTCCTGCGGCACAGCGGCCTGAGCTACGCCGAGGTCGCCGCCGCCCTCGACCTCTCCCCCGGCAGCGTCGGCACCACCGTGCGCCGCGCCGAGACCGCCCTGCGCAAGGAGTTGAAGCCATGAAGCGCCACCCGGATCCCGGCGTGCTGCGCCGGCTCGTGGACGAGCCCGCCGGTGTCGCCGACGCCGACCGAGACCACGTCGCAGGCTGCCCGGTGTGCCGGTCGGAGCTGGCCGCGGCCGAGGTGGACGCCGCCTTCGCCGCCACCGCCCTGCACGCCGAGGCCGACCCCGGCGTCGACGTCGACGCCGCCTGGCGCCGGCTGCAGCAGGCGCCGCCGGCCACCGCCCGGCCGGCCAGGAGCAGGACCTGGCGCCGCAGCCCGATCATCGCCGGCGCGGCGGTCGCGGCCGTGCTGGCCGGAGCCGGTGCGGCGGCCGCGGCCGACTGGTTCCCGATCTTCCGCACCGAGCGGATCGCGCCGGTCACCATCCACCAGGCCGACCTGATGGCGATGCCCGACCTCTCCTCGTGGGGCGACGTCACGATCACCTCGCGCCCCGAGATCCACCAGGTCGCCGACGAGGCCGCCGCCGAGAAGGAGAGCGGCCTCGAGCTGCCCCGGGTCACCGAGCTGCCGCGGGGGGTGACCGGCGAGCCCACCTACCAGGCGGGCAGGCGGATCAGCGCGACGTTCACGTTCCGGGCCGCCAAGCTCAAGGCGGACGCGCCGCCCGTGCCCGCGGGGCTGGACGGCAGCAGCTTCCGGCTCACCGCGGGCCCGGGCGCGGCCATCGTGTGGCAGAGCAACCAGGGCGTGCCGTCGCTGCTCGTGGCCCGCGCGGTCGCGCCCGCGGCGTACTCGACCGGGGTGCCCTTCGCGACGGCGCGCGACTACCTGCTGTCGCTGTCCGGGCTGCCCGCGGACGTCGCCGCCCAGCTCCGCAGCTTCTCGGCCGACGGCACGACGCTGCCGGTGCACGTGATGCCCGAGGAGCTCACCAGCAAGCCCGCCGAGGTCGACGGCACGCCCGCCACGGTGTTCACGTCCAATGACGGGGTGCTCGCCGCGGTGGTGTGGGTGCGCGACGGCGTGGTCACCGCGGTGGCCGGCTCGCTCGACGCCGGCGAGGCGCTGTCGGTCGCGCGGGGGCTGCGGTGACCGAGCTTCTCACCCAGCTGCCCCCGGCGCCCGCGGTCTGGACCTCCGGCCTGCGCAAACGGTACGGGCGGCGGCAGGCGGTCGACGGCGTGTCGTTCACGGTCGGGCGCGGCGAGGTGGTCGGCCTGCTCGGGCCCAACGGCGCCGGCAAGACCACCGTCATCAAGATGCTGCTCGGCCTGGTGCGCCCCGACGCCGGCGAGGTGATGCTGCTCGGCCGGCCGGGCGCGGACCCGCGCTCGCGGGCCCGGGTCGGCTACCTGCCCGAGCTGTTCCGCTACCAGCCGTGGCTGACCGCGACCGAGGTGCTGCGGCTGCACGCGAAGCTGGCCGGCGTCCCCGCCGACCTCGACACGCTGGGCGTGGTCGGGCTCGCCGACCGGGCCGGCGACCGGGTGGGCGGCTTCTCCAAGGGCATGCAGCAGCGGCTCGGGCTGGCCGTCGCGCTGGTCGCCCGGCCCGAGCTGGTGGTGCTCGACGAGCCGACCAGCGCCCTCGACCCGATCGGCCGGGCCGACGTCCGGGACCTGCTGCTCGCCCTGCGCGACAAGCAGGTGGCCGTGCTGCTCAACTCGCACCTGATCGGCGAGGTGGAGCGCGTCTGCGACCGGGTCGTCATCCTCGACCACGGCCGGGTGGCCGCCTCCGGCACCCTGCCCGAGCTGCTCGGCCGCGGCTCGCTGCGGCTGCGCCTGGACGGCGTGACCGCGGCCGCCGAGGCCCGGCTGGGCGCCTTCACCCGCGAGGCGGACACCTTCGTCGTGCCGATCGAGGACCCCGCGGCCGTGCCCCGGCTCGTCGCCGACCTGGTGGGTCTGGGCGTACGGATCCACGCCGTCGAGCCGGTCCGCATGAGCCTCGAGGAGCGGCTGCTCACGATCATCCGGGACGGGGAGGCGGCATGAGCATCATGCTGACCGTCGCCGGGCTCACACTGCGCGAGGCGGCCCGCCGCCGGGTGCTGCGCTCGCTGGCCGTGCTCACCCTGGTGCTGCTGTCGCTGAGCGCCTGGGGGTTCGCCCGCATCGACGCCGAGTTCGGCGGGCTCACCACCGGCGAGTCCCGGTTCGCCGCCGCGCTGGTGCTCAACCTCGTCATGTTCGGGCTCAGCCTGATCGCCGCGCTCGGCACCGCCTTCCTGGCCGGGCCCACCGTGGCGGGCGAGGCCGAGTCGGGCATCGCGCTGGCCGTGCTGGCCCGGCCCGTACGCCGGACGCAGGTGCTGCTCGGCAAGTGGCTCGGCCTGGTCGCGTTCGGCAGCGGCTTCGTGGCCGTCGCCGGCGCCGCCCAGCTGGTCATCGTCAAGGTCACCACCGGCTACTGGCCGCCCGCGCCCGTCTCCGGCCTGGCCCTGCTGGCCGGGCAGGCCGTCGCGCTGCTCACGCTGGGCCTGCTGCTGTCCACGGTCATCTCGCCGATGGCGTCCGGCATCGTGGCGGTCGGCCTGTTCGGCGCCACCTGGATCGCGGGCGTGGTCGGCGGTCTGGGCAAGGCGCTGGGCAACGCGAGCGTCGAGCGCATCGGCACGGTCTCGCAGATGCTGCTGCCCACCGACGGCCTCTGGCGCGGCGCGATGCGCTCGTTCCAGGACCCGTCGCTGCTCTCGCAGTTCAGCGAGGCGTTCGAGGGCCACCCGTTCCTCAGCGCCGCCCCGCTCACCCTCTCGTACATCCTCTGGGCCGTGCTCTGGACGGCCCTGATCCTGGCCCTGGCCACCCTCGCCTTCCAGCGGCGGGACCTCTAGAGCGGCAGGTGGGCGCGGACCTGGCGCTCGAGCAGGTCGTCCGGCGGCTCGTCGGTGACCAGCTCGAGCGCCCGCCGGCTCGCGAGGACGGCGAGCCCGTGCACCCCGGTCCACAGGTCGACGGCGCGCGAGCGCGGGTCCCGTACGCCGGCCCGGGTCACCAGCTCCAGCGCGGCGGCGAAGATCGGCGTGCTGTGTTCGCGCAGCCGCTCGCCGGAGCCCTCGAGCAGGTCGTGGCGGAACATCAGCTCGAACATCGCGGGCCGCTCCCGCGCGAAAGTCACGTAGGCGCGGGCCCACGCCACCAGGGCCTCACGCGGGTCGTCGCCCGCGGGCGGCAGGCGGCGCCGCAGGTCCTCGAAGCCCGTGGCCGCGACCGCCGACAGCAGCGCGGCCAGCGTCGGGAAGTAGCGCCGCGGCGCCCCGTGCGACACGCCGGCCCGCCGGGCGACCTCACGCCCGGTGAAGCCGGCCAGCCCCTGCTCGTCGAGCAGCAGCGTCGCGTGCCGGACGAGCGCGGTCTTTACATCCTCAGGCGCGGTCATGTAGACAGTGTCTAGCAGGTAGACAGTGTCTACGGACGGGGACGCGCATGGTAATCGGGATCGCGCTCGCGCTCGGGTCGGCGCTGGCCCACGCGGGCTGGAACACCACGGCCAAGCGCACCGCCGCCGAGGGGCTGCCCGCGATCTGGGCCTCCAGCCTCGGCGCGCTGGTGCTGGTGGCGCCGTTCGCGATCGGCCACCAGGGCGCCGTCACGGGACGCCTGCTGCTGCTCGCCCCGGCGAGCACGGCGCTGCACACGGCGTACGCCCTCTGCCTGCAACGCGCGTACCGGAGCTTCGACGTCGGCCAGGTCTATCCGCTCTCCCGCGGTCTGGCGCCGGTGCTGGTGGCGCTCGCCGGGGCGGCCGCGCTCGGCCAGTGGCTGCGCGCCCCGCAGTGGATCGCCGTCGTGCTGCTCGGCGCCGCCGTCGCCCTGCTGCTGCGTGAGCGTCCCGCCTCCGGGCGCGCGGTGCTGTGGTCGGCGGCGATCGCGGTCACCATCGCCGCGTACACCACCTTCGACGGCTGGGCGGTCGTCACGCTCGGCGCCGACCCCGTCGTGTTCTACGCCCTCGGCGCGGCGCTGCAGCTCGCCTTCCTCACCGCGGTGCTGGGCCGCCGCCTGCCCGCCGCGGCCGCCCAGTTCCGCGACCATCCCCGGCCGATCGCCGCGCTCGCCGTGCTCATCCCCCTGTCGTACCTGCTGGGTCTGTTCGCCACGAGGCACGCCCCGCTGTCGCTGGTCGCCGCGCTGCGCAGCACGAGCCTGCTCTGGGCCGCCCTCGCCGCGGCGTGGCTGCTGCGCGAGCCGATGGGCGCCCGGCGCGTCGCCGCGACCGCCCTGGCAGCCGCGGCGGTCGTCGCGATGCTGACGGCATAGGCTTCCGGCATGGATGACAAGACTGTGCTGAGCCGCATCAACGGCTTGGTCGACGAGGAGCACAAGCTGCGCGGGCAGCTGAGCCGGGGCGAGATCTCCTCGGACGAGGAACACGCCCGGCTCAAGGAGCTGGAGGAGGCCCTGGACCAGTGCTGGGACCTGCTGCGCCGGCGGCGGGCCGCCCGGGAGTCGGGCAACGACCCGAACACCGAGCAGGCCCACAGCGTCAGCGAGGTCGAAAGCTACCTGCAGTGATGCGAGGCCGGCCGAGGCGAACTCGGCCGGCCGCTCATCGCAGCCCCGCCTCGTAGAGCAGCCTCTCGAGCAGCTCGTCCGCGTCGACCGCCAGCCCGCGCTGGGCGAACCACGCGGCGACGTTGCGAACGTCGCGCGCGATGAAGTCGCTGCCCTGCGGGTTGGCGATCACGTCCACGATTTGCGGCAGGTCGATCAGGACGAGCTGCCCGTCGTGCACGAGGATGTTGTACGGCGAGAGGTCGCCGTGCGCCACCTGCGCGCGGGCCAGCACCGACAGCGCGTCGGTCATCTGCCGCCACAGGTCGGCCAGCAGGTCGGGGTCGGCCCGCACCTGCGCGAGCCGGGGCGCCGCCTCGCCGGTCTCCCAGTCGCCGATGAACTCGAGCATCAGCTCGGTGCCGATCAGCTGCACCGGGTAGGGCACCCGCACCAGGCCGCTCTCCCGGCCGACCTGCCACAGGTGGCTGAGCGCGCCGAACTCGGCCACCGCCCACTGCCCGGCGATCATCTCCTTGCCGAACGAGGTGCGGTTGGTCATGGCCCGCATCTCGCGCGAGCGGCGGACCCGGCGGCCCTCGAGGTAGCCGGCGTCACGGTGGAACAGCCGGTGGTCGCCGTCGCGGTAGCGCTTGGCGGCCAGCATGCTCACCTTGTCGGTGTCCGGGACAGCCCGGCGGACCAGGAAGACGTCCGCTTCCTTGCCGGTCTTGAGCATGCCCAGCTCGGTGTCGACCGCGCCGTACTCCGTGCGCACCCAGTCGGGCCGGGGCTCCGGGCCGTGCAGCGCGCCGTCCCAGGTGGACCAGCGGTCGCCGGTGTCGGGCAGGTCGGGGTCCTCCTGCAGCTGCGGCAGGGGGCCGCCACGCTTGAGGAAGGTCAGATCGTCGTCGTCGAACTTGCGACGGCCGCGGCGCATGGTCGCCGGGCCGAAGGAGTCGTGCTCGCGCACTGGAGGGTCTCCTTGAGAGAGAAGAAGGAAGAAGAAGGAATTCGGACAGCAGGCATCACAAAGACGGCCATGAGGTCCACCCCCTTCTCTCTCGTTCGGACGCGCTCACTCTCCCGGAGCGCCGGAGCCCCGCGCAACCTATTTATCGCGCGGCAGCCATGATCGCGGAGATGCCCTGGATCACGTTGCCGACGACCTCGGTGGGCGCGAACCGCGTGTCCACCCACTCGCGGCCGCGGTGCAGCCACACGCTGGGCAGGCCCATCGCCGCGGCGCCGCCGATGTCGGCCTCGGGGCTGTCGCCCATCACCCAGGCGCCGCCGAGCCGCATCCGCACCCGCTGGGCGGCGAGCGCGAAGATGCGCGGGTTGGGCTTGCTCACCCCGGCCCGCTCCGAGATCACCCAGTCGGCGACGTAGCGGTCGAGACCCGTGCGCCGGATGCGGCTGTCCTGGATCTCGGCCTGGCCGTTGGTCACCACCACCGGCACCAGCCCGGCGTCGCCGGCGATCTGCAGCGCGCACCCGACCATCGGATCGAGCTTCTCGAACGCCAGCGGCCCCTCGTGCAGCTCCTCGACCAGGTCGATCGAGGGGATGCCGAGCTGGTAGCGGTCGCGGATCAGGTCGGCGAGGTCCCACCGGGACGTCAGCCCGTCGGCATCGACGGACAGTAACCAGTCGAGATCGTCCTGTGGTGCGCCGATCTCGTCGAGGAAGCCCTTCGCCCACAGCCTGAACGCACCGCTGCGGTCGAGCAGGGTGTCGTCGAGGGCGATCAGGACTAGAGGCACCCGCGCACTTTACGTGAGGGGGTGCGGCACCGAACAGCCCAGGACGGGGAACAACGCGCGCCCGACATGCGGAAATGTGCGGGATGTGTCCGTGGCGGACGCGACGCTTGCCAAGACGTACGTACGGATTGCATGCGAAAGGGGCACGTGACACGATCCAGGGCGTGCCCCGAGTGAGCCAGGACCAGCTCGACGCCCGCCGCCACGAGATCCTCGCGGCGGCGCGCGACTGCTTCGCGCGGTTCGGTTACGAGGGTGCGACAGTGCGGCGGCTGGAGGACGCAACCGGGCTGTCCCGCGGCGCGATTTTCCACCATTTTCGCGACAAGGAGTCGCTGTTCCTGGCGGTCGCCGAGGACGACGCGGCCGCGATGGTCGAGACGGTGGCCCGCAACGGCCTCGTCCAGGTGATGCGCGACCTGCTCGACCGGGCCGGCGGCAGCGACGGCGACACGGCGGGCTGGCTCGGCACGCAGCTCGAGGTGTCGCGCCGGCTGCGCACGGACCCGGCGTTCGCCAAGCGCTGGGCCGAGCGGGCCGCCGCCATCGCCGACGCCACCCGCGACCGGCTGGAGCGCCAGCGCGAGGCCGGGGTGCTGCGCGACGACGTGCCGGTCGAGGTGCTCACCCAGTTCCTCGAGCTGGCGTACGACGGCCTCGTGCTCCACCTCGCCACCGGCCGCCCGCCGGGCGAGCTCAGCCGGGTCCTCGATCTGGTCGAGGAAGCCGTCCGAAGAGGCTGATGCCCGGCCGTTGCGCGCACCTGCACAATGGGCCTCACAGGCGCGGCCGAGCAGGCGCGAACGAGCAGGAAGGCCCAGCCCATGAACGACACGTGGGGCATCTCCGGACCGACCTTTCTGACCTACTACATCGGCGCCATGGTCGCGATCGCGATCATCGCGGCGATCCACCGCAGGACCCTGTTCCGCGGCGACCGCTCCGCCCGGGTCGACCACCTCGGCCCGCAGCAGGTCGCCTATCTCAACGGCGGCGACCGCCTCGCGATCTACTCGGCGATGGGCGGCCTGCGGGCGGCGGGCGCGCTCGGCACCGGGCCCGGCGGCACGCTCGTGCAGACCGGCCCGCTGCCCACCGGGGTGACGCCGCTCGACAGCGCGATCTACAACGCCGCCGCGCACGGGGCCCGCACCCGCGACCTGATCAGCGACCAGTGGGTGGCCTCGGCGCTCGACCAGCTGCGCGACCGGCTCGAACGCGGCGGGCTCGCGGTCAGCGCCGCCCAGATGCGTGAGGCGCGCCTCTGGGTCATCGGCGGCCTCGTGCTGGTCGGGGTCGGCATCGCCCGGTTCCTCGCCGGCGTCGCCAACGACAAGCCGGTGGGCTTCCTCGTGTTCGCCGTCATGGCCGCGTTCATCCTCACGCTGGCGCAGCTGCGCACCCGCCGCTGGGCCACCACCGCGGCGCTCAAGGGCCTGCGCGACCTGCGCCGGCAGCACACCCACCTGGCGCCGGCCAACTCCCCCGCCTACGCGACCTACGGCGCGACCGGGGCGGCGATGGGCGTGGCGCTGTTCGGCGGCGCGGCGCTGTACTCCATGGACCCGGCGTTCGCGGCCGAGGCGGAGGTGCAGCGCATCGCGGCCTCGGGGGGCTCCTCGGGCGGGTACGTCGACGGGTCCGGCAGCGGCAGCTCGTGCAGCGGCGGCTCCTCCTGCGGAGGCGGCGGTGGTTGCGGCGGCGGAGGCGGTTGCGGTGGCTGAGGCCGTACGGGACCCCGCGTACGGCGTCGGCATCGGCTGGCGCCCGGAGATCTCCGGCTACGTCGAGGGCCTGCCCGGGCTGCGCTTCGCCGAGGTGGTCGCCGAGTCCGTGCACGCACACGGCGACCTCCCGCCGGGCCTCGAGGCGCTGCTGCACCGCGGGGTGACAGTGGTGCCGCACGGCGTACGGCTCTCGCTCGGCGGCGCCGAACCCGTGGACCCGGAGCGCGTCGCGCACTTCGCGGCGGTCGCCGAACGGCTCGGGGCGCCGCTGGTCAGCGAGCACATCGCCTTCGTGCGGGCCGGCGGCCTCGAGGCCGGGCACCTGCTGCCGCTGCCGCGCAGCCGCGAGGCGGTGGACGCGGTCGTCGCCAACGTGCGGCGCGTGCAGGAGTCGCTGGCCGTGCCCATCGCGCTCGAGCCGATCGCCGCGCTGTTCGACTGGCCCGACGACGAGCTGACCGAGGCGCAGTTCCTCACCGAGATCCTCGACCGGTCCGGCGCCCTGCTGCTGCTGGACGTCGCCAACGTGTACGCCAACGCCCGCAACCGCGGCGCCGACCCGGCCGAGCTGCTCGACCGGCTGCCGCTCGAGCGGGTCGCGTACGTCCACGTGGCCGGCGGCGCCGAGCACCAGGGCCTCTACCACGACACCCACACCGACGCGGTGCCGCAGCCCGTGCTCGACCTGGTGGCGGCCCTGTGCGCCCGCCACCGCCCGCCGGCCCTGATGCTCGAACGCGACGGCGACTATCCCCCGGCCGCCGAGCTGTCCGCCGAGCTCGACGCGATAGCCCAGGCGTCCGGCTACCCGGTCGTCACATGACCACCGACCCGCGCGACGGCCCGCAGCCCGCATCGGCGCCTTCCTCCGCGCCCTCCGCCCCGGCGTCGGCGACCCTGGCCGACCGGCAGGCCGCGCTGGTCGAGGCGCTGACGGCGGGTCGGCCCGTACCGGAAGGGTTCGACGGTTTCCGGTTCGAGGCCGCGCGGGTGGCGCTGCTGCGCAAGCGGGCCGGCGAGGTCGCCCGGCAGTGGCCGATGCTCGCGGCGGGCCTCGGCGACCGCTGGAAACAGCAGTTCGCGGCGTGGGCCGCGGCCCGCCCGACGCAGGGCTCGCTGCGCGACGGCTGGGACCTCGCCCGCGAGCTCGCCGCCCGCCGGGCCCTGCCCGCCGTGGCAGCCGCCGAACTGGCCGAACGCGAGGCCGCCTGGCACTACGACGGCACGTCCGCCCCGCGCTCGCGCCGGATGCCCGCGGTGCGCACCGCGGCCGGCGCCGTGGCCGTGCAGTGCGCCGGACGGGTCTGGCTCCTGCGGCGATAGCCTCTGCGCAGGGACCGCGGCCCGTCCTACCCCGGCGCCCGGTCGAGGAAGCCGAGCACCCGGCTGATCCGGCCGTCGGCGTCCAGCTCGGCCACGTCGAAGCCCACCACCACCGGCTCGCCGCCGTCCGCCGCCAGGTTCCAGGTGAAGCGCACCTGGTCGTGGTGGCCGTCGACCGGGCCGCCGGGCGTGAACGCGTGACCGGGGAACTGCTGGTGCACCGCGCCGATCAGCGCGTCGAGCGCGTCGCGGCCCTCCACCGCCGCGATCGGGTCGACATAGCGGACCCCGTCGGCGAAGAGTTCGTCGAGGGCCTTGCGGCGGGCGGCGGGCTCGGCCTGGTTCCACACGGCGAGGTAGCGGTCCACCACGGCGTCGAAGTCGCTCATCGTTTCGTCCTTCCGTCGCTGTCGTTGCTGACGTTGCTTGCGTTGCTTGCGTCGCTGAAAGGAGCTTCGCCGTACGCCGGTAGGGCGGTCGATTACCCGCGAGGTAATGGCCGCGCCTCCCGCGCGCCGCCTACGCTCCGGGGCATGAGCGAGGTGGGGCAGCTCCTGCGGGAGTGGCGGACCGGGCGGCGGCTGAGCCAGCTCGAACTGTCCGTCCGGGCGGGCGTCTCGGCGCGGCACGTGTCGTTCCTCGAGACCGGCCGGTCGCGGCCGACCCGCGACATGATCCTGCGGCTGGCCGAGGAGCTCGGCGTGCCGCTGCGCTCACGCAACGAGCTCCTGCTGGCGGGTGGCTTCGCCCCGGCGTACGCGGAGTCGGCGCTCGACGGGCCGCCACTGGCCACGGTCCTGTCGTCGCTGCGCGACGTGCTCGCCGGCCACGCGCCCTACCCGGCCGTGCTGATCGACCGGCACTGGACGATGGTCGACGCCAACCAGGCGGTGGCGCGCCTCACCGACGGCTGCGCCGCGTGGCTGCTCGAGCCGCCGGTCAACGTGCTGCGGCTGTCGCTGCACCCCGACGGCATGGCGCCGCGCATCCGGAACCTCGCCGAGTGGCGCGCGCACATCCTGCACCGCCTCGACCAGCAGGCCGCCGCGACCGCCGACCCGGTGCTGCACGAGCTGCGCGCGGAGCTGGCCGGATATCCGGGCGGCGCCGCGCACCCGGGCCCCGGCCCGGACGGCCTGGTCGTCCCGTTGCGCTTCGACGACCTGTCGTTCTTCAGCATCACGTCGGTGCTGGGCACCCCGCTGGACGTGACGCTCTCCGAGCTGGCGATCGAGTCGTTCCTGCCCGCGGACCCCGCGACCGCCGCCGCCCTGCACCGCTGACCGGCCGCGGTGGCAGGATCACGGTATGGATCTCGGACTTGCCGGCCGCGTCTACGTCCTCACCGGAGCCTCCAAGGGGCTTGGGTTCGCCACCGCCGAGGCGCTGGTCGCCGACGGCGCCCAGGTGGTGATCTCGGCACGCGACGAGGGCGCCCTCGCCGAGGCGGTCGAACGGCTCGGCGGCGAGTCGCACGCGGCCGGGGTCGCGGCCGACCTGTCCGACCCGGAGGCGCCGGGCCGGCTGGTCGAGGCGGCGACCGGACGGTTCGGCCGGTTCGACGGCGCGCTGATCTCGGTGGGCGGTCCCCAGCCGGGCACGGCGGCGTCGATGACGGACGACCAGTGGCGGGCCGCGTTCGAGACGGTGTTCCTCGGCTCGATCCGGGCCGCGCGCGTCTTCGCGGCCGCCCTGCCCGAGAGCGGCGCGATCGGCCTGGTGCTGTCCACCTCGGTCCGCAACCCGCTGCCCGGCCTGGGGCTGTCCAACGGCCTGCGCCCCGGGCTCGCCATGGCGGCCAAGGACATGGCGGACGAGTACGCGCCCCGCGGCGTCCGCATCGTCGGCCTGCTGCCGGGCACCTTCCTGACCGGCCGCAACGCGTCGCTGTTCGCCGCCTCGGGCGACGCGTCGCAGGCGGCCGCCCAGGCGGCGGCGAGGATCCCGCTGCGCCGGCTGGGCGAGCCCGCCGAGTTCGGCCGCGTCGCCGCCTTCGTCCTCTCACCCGCCGCGAGCTACGTCACCGGCGTGACGATCACGGTGGACGGCGGCAGCACCCGCCCGCTCTGACCCGGGCGGGACACGCTCGCCCGTCGCCCGCCCACCGCTGCCGAGGTCGCGCCGGATACGCTCGCCCGTCGCCCGCGCCCACCGCTGCCGAGGTCTCGCCGGATACGCTCGCCCGTTGCCCGCGCCCACCGCTGCCGAGGTCGCGCCGGATACGCTCGTCCGATGCCTGCGCCCACTCCCGCCGAGGTCGCGGCGGCCGCCGGCCGGACCATCCCCGACCTGATCGGCCCCGGCCTGCGGGTGCTGTTCTCCGGCATCAACCCGAGCCTCTACTCGGCGGCGACCGGTCATCACTTCGCCCGCCCGGGCAACCGGTTCTGGCCCGCGCTGCACCGCTCCGGGTTCACCGAGCGCCAGTTGCACCCGTCCGAGCAGTTCGAGCTGCCCGCGGCCGGGCTCGGCATCACCAACGTGGTCGCCCGCGCGACCGCCCGCGCCGACGAGCTGTCCCCCGCCGAACTCGTCGAGGGCGGCGCGATCCTGGCCGCGCTGGCCGCCGAGTGGAAGCCCCGCTTCCTGGCCGTTCTCGGCGTCACCGCGTACCGCACTGCGTTCGGGCGCCCGAAAGCCGCGGTGGGCCCGCAGGCCGAGACGGTCGGCGGTGTGCCCGTCTGGGTGCTACCCAACCCGAGCGGGCTCAACGCCCACTACACGGTGGACACTCTGGCGGGTGCCTACGCCGAGCTGCGCGAGGCCGCGGACCGATAGGGTCGTCGCCATGACTACCGAGATCAGCACGTTGATGGCGGCGGCGGCTGAGCGGACCGTGCCCGTGGTGCGGGGCATCCGGGACGACCAGCTCGGCGAGGAGACGCCGTGCGCCGAGTTCCGGGTGCGCGACCTGCTCAACCACCTCTTCCAGGTGGTGGTCAACTTCCAGGCGCTCGCGCGCCGGGAGCAGCCCGACTTCAGCACCACCCCGGACGTGCTCACCGACGGCTGGCGCGACCGTTTCGCCGACGAGACGCAGCGGCTCGTCGCCGCCTGGTCGGACCCGGCCGCCCTCGAGGGCGTCTCCCCCGGGATGGGCCTGCCGCAGCCCGTGGTGGGCAACCTCGTGCTCGTCGACCTCACCGTCCACGGCTGGGACCTGGCGACGGCCACCGGCCAGCCCTACCGGCCCGACGACGCGGCGGTGAAGATCCTGCTGCCGGTCATCGAGCAGCTGGCGCCCAACGGCCGCAAGATGGGCGTGTTCGGCGCCGAGGTCGAGGCCGCCGCCGACGCCGACGACTTCGTCCGCCTGCTGGCGATCAGCGGCCGCACCTGCGTCTGACCGCCCCCGACGAGCCGGCCGCACCCGGCCCGTTGCGACGAGCCGGCCGGACCGATCACGCCGCGCGAGCCGGACCGATCACGCCGCGCCAGCCGGGCCGAGCACGCCGCGCGAGCCGGGCCGAGCACGCCGCGCGAGCCGGACCGAGCACGCCGCGCGAGCCGGACCGACCACGCCGCGCCGGTCCCGACGGGACGGTCAGGGCTCGACCTGGCCGGCCGGCACGGTGACGATCTCGACGGACTCGGCGAAGTCCGCGGGCGGGGACGCCGCCGCGAACTGCGTGCGGTAGAGCTCCGAGTAGAGCCCGCCGGCCCCGACCAGCTCCTCGTGCCGGCCGCGCTCCACGATGCGGCCCGCGTCGAGCACCAGGATCTGGTCGGCGTCGCGCACCGTGGACAGCCGGTGCGCGATCACCAGCGCCGTGCGCCCCTCGAGCGCCGCCGCGAGCGCCCGCTGCACCGCGGCCTCGGACTCGCTGTCGAGGTGGGCGGTGGCCTCGTCGAGCACCACGATCGACGGGCGCTTGAGCAGCAGCCGGGCGATCGCCAGCCGCTGTTTCTCGCCGCCGGAGAAGCGGTAGCCGCGCTCGCCGACGACCGTCTCGAGCCCGTCGGGCAGCGCGGCGACCAGATCGGCCACCTGGGCGCCGCGCAGCGCCTCCCACATCTCGTCGTCGGTGGCCTCCGGGCGCGCGTACCGCAGGTTCTCCGCGATCGTCTCGTGGAACAGGTGGGCGTCCTGCGTGACGACGCCGATGGTGTCGCGCAGCGAGTCGAGCGTCGCGTCGCGCACGTCGACCCCGCCCACGCGCACCTCGCCCGAGGTGACGTCGTAGATCCGCGAGAGCAGCATCGAGGTCGTGGACTTGCCCGCGCCCGACGGGCCGACGAGCGCCACCATCTGCCCGGGCTCGACGGTGAAGTCGACGCCCCGCAGGACGGGGGCGTTCTCCGTGCGGTCGAGGGTCGCCACGTCCTCGAGCGTCGCCAGCGAGACCTCGCTCGCGCTCGGGTAGCGGAAGTGCACGTCACGGAACTCGACCAGGCCCGCGCCGGCCGGCAGGTCACGGGCGCCCGGGCGCTCCTCGATGCCCGGCCGCAGGTCGAGCACCTCGAAGACCCGGTCGAACGAGACCAGCGCGCTCATCACGTCGACCCGCACGTTGCTGAGCGCGGTGAGCGGCCCGTAGAGCCGGCTCAGCAGCAGCGCGAGCGTGACCACCGTGCCGGCCGTGACGCTGCCGCTGACCGCGAGCCAGCCGCCGAGCCCGTAGGTGAGCGCCTGGGCCAGCGAGGCCACGAGCAGCATCGCGACGAAGAACGTGCGCGAGTACATGGCCTGCTGCACGCCGATGTCGCGGACCCGCGAGGCCCTCTCGCCGAAACGGGCGGCCTCGGCCCCGGGCCGGCCGAACAGCTTGACCAGCATGGCGCCGGCCACGTTGAACCGCTCGGTCATCGTCGCGTTCATCTTGGCGTCGAGGTTGTAGGACTCGCGGGTGATCTCGGCGAGCCGCTTGCCGACCCGGCGCGCGGGGATGACGAACAGCGGCAGCATCAGCAGCGACAGCGAGGTGATCTGCCACGACAGGCTGAACATCACCCCTGCGGTGAGCACGAGCTGGATGACGTTGCTGACCACGCCGGACAGCGTGGACGTGAACGCGCGCTGCGCGCCCGTGACGTCGTTGTTGAGCCGACTGACCAGGGCGCCGGTCTGGGTGCGGGTGAAGAACTGCAGCGGCATGCGCTGCACGTGGTCGTAGACCCGGGTGCGCAGGTCGAGGATGATGCCCTCGCCGATGCGGGCCGAGTACCACCGCTGGGCCAGCGACAGGAAGGCGTCGGCGACCGCCAGCACGCCGATCAGCACGGCGAGCCGCACCACCGTGGACGCCGCCCCGGAGCCGCCCCCGGTGATGGCGTTGACGACGTGGCCGGCGAGCAGGGGCGTCGCGACGCCGATGCCGGCGGCGAGCACCACGGTGACGAGGAAGACCAGGATGTCGCGGCGGTAGGGCCGGGCGTAACGCAGGATCCGCCGGGTCGTGCCGCGGCGGAGGCGGTGTTCGGCCACCCGGTCCGAGTTCTGGATCGAGCGCAGCATCGTCCACGAGGACATGCTCACCTCGCCACCTCCTCGGCGTTGTCTCGACGGGCAACAGTGTGCCCGGCGGGTATGACAACTCCGGGTGGCGAGGAGACTATTCCGTCAGATCCCGCAGGCGGCGGGTCTGCGCCTCACGCTCGGCCCGGTCCTGCTCGGCGTACGAGCGCAGGTTCGCCCCCGCGAGCAGCGCCTTGATCTCCGCGACCGCGCCCCGGTCGGCCGCGAGCACCGCGGCCGTCAGGTCGGAGACGGCTCCGCGCAGGTCGGCGCCCGGCACCACGGCGGTGGCCAGCCCGATGCGCAGGGCCTCGTCCGCGGCGATCCGCCGCCCGGTCAGGCAGATCTCCAGCGCCCGCGACGGCCCCACCAGCTCGGTGAGCCGTTTGGTGCCGCTCAGATCGGGTACGAGGCCCAGGGTCACCTCGGCCATGGAGAATCGCGCGTCGTCGGCCAGCACCCGCATGTCGCAGTTGAGTGCCAGTTGAAAACCGGCGCCGATCGCGTGCCCCTGAACGGCCGCGATCGTCACGATGGACGGGTTGCGCAGCCAGGTGAACGCGGACTGGAAGCCGGCAATCCGATCCGCGCACTCCTCCGGTGACAACTGCGCGAGCTTCGCAAGTGAAGAATCGCCTTCACCTTGCGCCACCGACAGATCCAGGCCCGCGGAAAAGGCGCGGCCGTCGCCGCGGACAATGACGACTCGTACGTCGCCCGGCAATTTCCGCGAAATGTCGGCGAGCTCGGCCCACATCGCCGGAGTCTGCGCATTGAGCACCTCGGGCCGGGACAACGTCACCGTTGCCACCGGCCCGTCCAGGTCGTAGCGAACGCCCGGGGAGTCGGCGGGGAGGCCGGGTGCGGCGTCGCCGGTCGTCACGCCTTCTTGCGGCGTCGAGCGCCACCGCGCTGGCGTAGCTGGACGCCGGACTCGGTGAGCACCCGGTGCACGAATCCGTAGGACCGTCCGGTGGAAGCGGCGAGTGCGCGAATGCTCTCCCCGGAGGTGTATCGCTTCACCAGATCCTTCGCTAAGGACTGGCGCTCGCTGCCGACGATTCGGCGACCCTTCTCAGTGCTGGTGGCAGTGCCCGTGGCTGGCATGTTGAATCCTCACGTCCCAGACAGTGCGGTTCATACGGTCTCACCTATTAGACCGCCTCCAACGATCATGCGCTAGGTATCCAGGCGTAGCCAACGTGCCCATTTATCACTGTCAGGAACTTGACGATGACCACGCCCATCAATGTCAGACAGTTAACTGACGTTAGGCGAGGACTCTTTCACCGGCCACTGCGGACTCAACGCTCCGTTTTCCAAGACCATCGATCACCTGCGGAAACACTGGATCGAGGGCCACCGCAGGCAGGACATGACGCAGCGTCGATGCGATGCCTACGATGCGCTCGCTCACCGGGCGTGCCAACTTCGGCTTGCCCGCGCCGGTGCCCGACCTGACCGCAAACGCCCGAACGTCGCACTGTCTGTGTGGGCACTGGTTGACAACAAACGATGGCGATGATCTGCGGATCAGGCGAGTTCGACGAGCTCCAGCAGGTCGTCGCTCCACGCGTCCTCGTCGCCGTCGGGCAGCAGGATGGCCCGGTCGGGCTTGAGCGCCTGTACGGCTCCGGCGTCGTGTGTGACCAGTACGATGGCGCCCGGGTAGTTCGCGATGGCGTCCAGCACCTGCTCGCGGCTGACCGGGTCGAGGTTGTTCGTCGGCTCGTCGAGCAGCAGCACGTTCGCGCCCGAGCAGACCAGCGTCGCCAGCGCGAGCCGCGTCTTCTCGCCGCCGGAGAGCACCCCGGCCGGCTTGTCGACGTCGTCACCCGAGAAGAGGAACGCTCCCAGGATCTTGCGCAGCTCGGTGTCGGTCTGCTCGGAGCCGGCGCTGCGCATGTGCTCGAGGATCGTCCGGTCGACGTCGAGCGTCTCGTGCTCCTGCGCGTAGTAGCCCAGCCGCAGCCCGTGGCCGGGCCGCACCTCGCCGGTGTCGGGCTCGAGCAGCCCGCCCAGCATGCGCAGCAGCGTGGTCTTGCCGGCGCCGTTGAGCCCGAGGATGGCCACCCGCGAGCCACGGTCGACCGCCACGTTGACGTCGTTGAAGATCTCGAGCGACCCGTACGACTTCGACAGCCCGGTGGCGGTGAGCGGCGTCTTGCCGCACGGCACCGGGGTCGGGAAGCGCACCTTGGCGACCTTGTCGGCGACGCGGGTCTCCTCGAGGCCGCCGAGCAGCTTCTCGGCTCGCCGCGCCATGTTCTGCGCCGCGACGGTCTTGGTGGCCTTGGCGCGCATCTTGTCGGCCTGCGCCATGAGCGCGCCGGCCTTCTTCTCGGCGTTGGCCCGCTCGCGACGGCGGCGGCGCTCGTCGGTCTCGCGCGACTCGAGGTACTTCTTCCAGCCGACGTTGTAGACGTCGACGACCGAGCGGTTGGCGTCGAGATACCAGACCTTGTTGACCGCGGCCTCGAGCAGCTCGACGTCGTGGCTGATCACGACGAGGCCGCCCTTGTGCTGCGCCATGTATCCGCGCAGCCACGCGATCGAGTCCTGGTCGAGGTGGTTGGTCGGCTCGTCGAGCAGCAGGATGCCCTTGCCGTTCTGCCCCGAGTCGGCGAACAGGATGCGGGCCAGCTCGATGCGGCGGCGCTGACCACCCGAGAGCGTGCCGATGGTCTGCGCGAGCGCCCGGTCGGGCAGGCCGAGGTTGGAGCAGATGCGGGCGGCCTCGGCCTCGGCCGCGTAGCCGCCCAGGGCGGCGAACCGGTCCTCGAGGTTGCCGTACTGCCGCACCAGCTTGTCGTCGGCGCTCTCCTCGAGCTTGATCTCGAGTTTCTGCATCTCGGCGATGATGGTGTCGAGGCCGCGCGCGCTGAGCACCCGGTCGCGGCCGGTCACGTTCAGGTCGCCGGTGCGCGGGTCCTGCGGCAGGTAGCCGACCTCGCTGGTGCGCTCGACGGAGCCCGCGTAGGGCTGGCCCTCGCCGGCCAGGACCTTGAGCGTGGTGGTCTTGCCCGCGCCGTTGCGGCCGACCAGGCCGATCCGGTCGCCCGGCTGCACCCGCAGGGTGACCGGGGACAGCAGGATCCGGGCGCCGGCGCGCAGTTCGAGTCCGGTGGCGGTGATCATCGGTTAAGGCTCGCTCTCACAGAGATGAAGGCTGACTCCGGGCACAGATGAACGCCGGCCATCGGTTCCCGACGGTCGGCGCGGGGCAGGTCAGCCTTCGCAGAGCAGCACCGAACCATCATACCGGGGGTGCTTCGGCAACTCCCACCCGATTAATAGTCAAGATCATCGGGTACGCATCGGGCACCCCTGCGGCACCCGGCTCAGTGAGGATGCGATGGAACTCAACGAGAACGCCGACATCGATACCAGTCAGGTCGAGGATCGGCGTGGCTCCGGCGGCGGTGGCGGCGGCCTCGGCGGCCTGCCGATCCCGATCGGCGGCGGCGGCCTGGTGGGCGTGATCATCACGCTGGTGATCGCCGTGGTCGGCGGCTACTTCGGCATCAACCAGCTCGGTGGCGGCGGCAGCGACACCGCGAACAACACCAACATCCAGCAGGAGTGCTCGCAGGAGAACGCGACGCAGCAGCTGGAGTGCCGCAACGTCCTGTTCGTGAACTCGATTCAGGCGTACTGGAAGCAGGCCTCGCCGAAGTACTTCAACGTCGACTACCAGCCGGCGAAGACGGTCATCTTCTCCAACCGGGTGAACACCGCCTGCGGCGCGGCCGACTCGGGCGTCGGGCCGTTCTACTGCCCCGGCGACAACCTGGTGTACATCGACCTCACCTTCTACAAGGTGCTTTCGCAGCAGCTGGGGGCCCCGGGCGAGTTCGCGCAGCCCTACGTGCTGGCCCACGAGTACGGCCACCACATCCAGGACATCACCGGCCAGGAGGCCAAGATGCGCCGGGCCCAGCAGGGCGCCGGCGAGACCGAGCAGAACGCGCTGTCGGTGAAGCTGGAGCTGCAGGCCGACTGCTACGCCGGGGTGTGGGCCAGCGCGGCCACCGAGACGACCGACACGCAGGGTCAGAAAATCTTCAAGAGCCTCACCGAGCAGGACATCCAGGAGGGCATCCAGACCGCGGGCCAGATCGGCGACGACGTGCTGCAGAAGCGCAGCGGCAACCCGGTCAACCCGGCCGAGTTCACGCACGGCACCGCGGCACAGCGGCAGCAGTCGTTCACCAAGGGCTACCAGTCGGGCAACCCGGAGAGCTGCGCGACCACCTTCTAGGGCTCCTTCACCAGCACGGACACCGCCCGGGCCCCGGCGATCGCGGACACCAGCACCGCGTGCCGGGGCTCGGGCACGTCCAGGAACCGCTCGGCGCGCACGGCAGCCACCGGAGCGAGCTGCGGCGCGGCCAGGATGGCGTCCACGGCGGCCCGGTCCCCGCCGGTCACCAGAGCGGCCAGATCCCGTACGGCCGGAAGGAGAAGCCGTCCCACGATGCCCGCGCCGTCGGCAGCAGCCGCCTTCGCCTGATTGTCCCGGCGGCGCGCGAAGCGCTGCTGCGACCAGCCACCCGCCGCCGTGCGCCCCTGCACGTAGTGCGTGTCCACCTTGGAACCGACGAGCTCGTCCCCCTGCGCGATGCCCACCGCGACCGCCCCCTTGCGCGCCAGCAGCAGCCCCAGCCGGCGCGGCTCCCGTGCCACCGCGACCAGCTCGGCCATGCTGCCCGCCGCGCCGGCCCCCGGCGGCGTCTGCCAGGTCGCCGTGGCGCCGTCCTCAGCGATCAAGGTCAACCCCTCTTCGCGGTACGCCCCGTGGCGGCGCGCGAAGTTCTCGATCCAGCGGTCCAGCCGCTCCGGCGCGACGTCCACCCATTTCCCGCCGCCCGCGGCCGCCCGTTCGCCCATTCCTGTCACACTACGGTGGCAGGATGCGGGCCATGAGCGACCTGCCCGCCACCCTGCTCGAGCGCCTCGACGACCGCCTGCTGCCCGCCGCCGACCCCGTGCGCGCGGCCGCCCAGGCGGCGTACATGAAAAACCACTTCGCGTTCCTGGGCCTGGCCACGCCCGCGCTGCGCACACTCGAACGTGCCGCGCTGGCCGGGCTCCCCCCGCCCACCGAGGACGAGCTGCGCCTCATCGCGACCGCGCTGTGGGCCCGCGAGCAGCGCGAGTTCCAATACGTGGCCTGCTCCTACCTCGTCCGCCACGTGGCCGTCCCCAGCCCCGCCTTCGTGCCCGTGCTCCGCGAGCTGATCACCACGAAGTCCTGGTGGGACACGGTCGACGCGCTCGCGACCCGCTTCACCGGCGGCCTGGTGCGGCGCCACCCGTCGCTGGTCACGGTGATGGACCAGTGGGCGCGCGACGACGACATGTGGCTGGTCCGCACCGCGATCCTGCACCAGCTGCACTACGGCGCCGAGACCGACACCGCCCGCCTGTTCGGCTACTGCGAGGCCCAGGCGTCGCACCGCGACTTCTTCGTCCGCAAGGCGATCGGGTGGGCCCTGCGCCACTACGCCCGCACGGATCCCGACGCCGTCCGCGCCTTCGTCGACGGTCACCGGTCCACGCTGTCGGGCCTGTCCGTCCGCGAAGCCACCAAACACCTCTGACCAGGAGACCACCACATGCGCGAGTTCCCGGTGGCTGACGCCGCCTCCGGACCGTACGGCATCGTCGCCGCACCCGACGGCGCCCTGTGGACGACGCTGATCCACGCCGGCGGGATCGCGCGGCTCACCCCCGACGGCGCCGTCCGCACCCACGCGCTCGATTCGGCGCAGAGCGGCCCCTCGCTCATCACCGTGGGTGGCGACGGCGCCCTCTGGTTCACCCGCCGTGACGACCGCATCGGCCGCATCACGCTCGACGGAGAGCTGAGCTCGTTCCCCGCGCGCGGCACGCCGTACGGCATCGCGCCCGGCCCCGACGGCGCCCTCTGGTTCACCGCGATGAACGCCGACGCGATCGGCCGCATCACGCTCGACGGCGAGGTCACCGAGTTCCCCCTGCCCGTGACCGGCGGCTTCCCCGCCATGATCACCGCAGGCCCCGACGACGCCCTGTGGTTCACCCTCAACCAGGCCAACGCGATCGGCCGCGCCGACCTCGACGGCGTCGTGACCCTGCACGCCCTGCCCACCGAGGCGGCCGCCCCGGTCGGCATCACCGCCGGCCCCGACGGCGCCCTGTGGTTCGTCGAGATCGGCGCCGGCCAGGTCGGCCGCATCACCGTCGACGGCGACATCACCGAGTTCCCCCTGCCCGACCGCTCGGCCCGCCCGCACGCCATCGCGGCCGCCCCGGACGGCGGTTGCTGGTTCACCGAGTGGTCCGCCAACCGCCTGGCCCACATCACCCCCGCCGGCAAGGTCGAGGAGTACGACCTGCCCACCCCCGGCTCCGAGCCCCACGGCCTCACCGTCACCCCCGACGGCGCGGTGTGGACGGCCCTCGAGATCGGAGTGATCGCCCGCCTGCAGCCCTGAACGCCTACGACCGAGCGCCCGCGGATCGGGTGAACGCGAAATCGGTCACTGCCGGCACCCGACGAAAGCCGGCGGAGGCGTACGTCGCGACAGCGCCCGCGTTCGCCGTCCGGGTGGCGACGGTGGCGCTGGAAGCACCCAGGTCTCGCAGAGCCGCGGCCGCAGCGATCGTGATCGCGGTGCCGTAGCCGTGACCGCGATGGTCCCGGTGAACCCCCATGGGCTCCAGCAGCCCGGGACGCCCCTCACCGGCCGACCACACCGTGACCGTCGCGACCGCGTTGTCCTGACCGTCGTACCCCACCAGGCAGCGAGCGTGCCGGTAGGCCGGCGACTGCGCCATCGTGGTCCACAGGTCGGCGGTGAAGGTCGAACGGTCGAAGGCCGCGCGCTGCACCGCCACCCGGTCGGCGACCCGCTCGGGACCGACGACCTCCACGCGCAGGTCCGGGGCCTCGACCGAACCTCGCAGATCGCGGACCAACGGCGTCCACGGCTCGTCATCGACCCAGCCCCGCTCGCGGAACACCGACCGGAGCGCCGCCCCGAACCGAGCCTCCACCGCCACCTTGTCGCCGATCAGGACACCCTTGGCCGGGTCCTCGAGGTCGCGCACGAGTGCCCGCGCAAGCTCCTCGTCCTTCTCGACCGCGGGCGCGACCCCCATCCGGATCAGCGACTGGTCGTCGAGGAACCCGACAGCGACGACCGTCCCCTCCGCGGTCCACACTCGGAGGGTCTTGGCCAGCACGTCCGCCCCGAAGCGCCAGTGCCAGCCCAGGTCGCCCGGATGCAACTGCACCGGCAGGTCGTCCTGCTGCCATGACCCCAGCTCCGACAGGACCGCGCCAAGCCCCGAGACATCCGGCGTCGTCACTTCGACATGCATGCGCCGATCCAAGCCCATCCCCCACCCGCCGCGCACTCCTATTACGCGGCGCGGCATTTCCCCGGCCACCGTCCGGCCGCCCGGGCTGCCGGCCCTCTCGCAGCCCCACCTGCCCGTCGAACACCACCCGGCGGCGCGGGCGCGTCAGCGGCTGCCGTCCCGGAGCCCTACCTGCCCGTCGAACACCACGTGGCGGCGCGGGCGCGTCAAGCGGCTGCCGTCCCGCAGCCGCACCAGCCCCGTCGAACACCTCCCCGCGCCCGACCTGGTCGTCGCGCCGGTGCCGGCCCCTGTGGACAACCGGATCCGGCGCCGGCGCGCGCGGTAGGCTCGCTCCGCTCCCCGGGTGGGCGGGGGTATGGGCGGCACTACCGCGAAAACAAACGGAGTGATCAAGCGGGCAGCAGGAGGCGGACGGCCAGATAGGCGATCACGAGGCTGGAGACCAGCGCGGTCGCGGCGCGGCCGCGGGGGCCGGTCAGCCAGCGGCCCACGAGCGAACCGCCGCCCGCGATCACCAGCTGCCAGCTCGCCGAGGCCAGGAAGACGCCGGTCACGAACAGAACCCCGCCGCCCTCGCCGCCGCGGCCTAGCACCAGCGCGGCGAAGTAGACGATCGTCGCCGGGTTGAGCAGGGTCAGGCCGAGCACGCCGGCGTAGGCGCGCCACGGCGTCGCGGGGTGCTTGTCGACGGCCGCGGCGCCGGGCTTGCGGAAGGCCGCCCGAGCGGTCAACGCGGCGATGACCAGCAGCACCAAGGCGGCGACCCAGCGCAGGGGCGCCGCGATGGGCGCGATCACGCCCGCGACGGCTGCGCCGCCGGCCACGGCGATCGCGGCGAACACCCCGTCCGCGGTGGCGGCTCCCAGACCGGCGGCGGCGCCGACCCTGAGCGAGGTACGGGCGCTGAGCCCGGCGATGAGCACCCCGATGGCGCCCATGGGCAGCGCGACTCCATAGCCGGCGGTGACGCCGGCCAGAAACGCCGCGCTCATGACAGCTGCTGACGGACCGCCGTTCCGCTCAGGCCGCGCTGCTGCTTCCGCCCGGCCCGATCGGCCGCAGCGACACAGACAACGGGAAGCAGCATCAGTTCGGTCACCGCCACATGGTGCCGCCCACGCGCCGCCGCGAGCGACCGATTTACGAAGCCGCGATGCCACTGGCGGCTGCCATCGGAGGACGCGGCCGGTGACGCCCGGTCACTGTCACGGCTGAGGCCACTCGTGACGGTAAGCGGACGGCACGCCACGGCGGGGTCGACCGCAGACCCGGCTACGCGGCGGCGACCGGCACGTGCAGACGGTCAGCCAAGCCGGCGGCAGTGAAAGCGGCCCGTACGTCGTCGAGGCCCTCGGTGAAGTGAGCCCAGCTGTCGATGTGGGCGGGCACGACGGTGGGAGCGCCGAGCAGACGGGTGGCCTCCACCATGTCGGCGGCGGAGAGGGTCAGGTTCACGTCGCCGACCAGAGGGGTGCGGGCGGCGCCGCCGAAGAGGACGGCCACGTCGACGGAGGAGAAGCGGGCGGCTATGGCGCGGACGACGTCGAGGGAGGCGTTGTCGCCGCTCACGTACACGGTCGGCAGGTCGGGGCCGTGCAGCACGAAACCGGTGACCGGGCCGGTGAGGTGCTCGGTGCCGGCGGGGCCGTGCTGGGCGGGCACGGCGGTCACGACCACGTCGGAGCCGGGCAGCGTCAGGGCCTCCCAAGGGGCGAGGCCACGAGCCGGCGGGCCGAGCCGGTCGGCGCCGTCGGGGGTGGTGAGCAGCAAAGGCACGGTGAGCGCGAACTCGCGGCCCGCCCGGTCGAGGTTGTCGGGGTGCTGGTCGTGCGAGAGCAGCACGACGTCGACGGGAGCGGCGTCCGCGGGCGTGCCGCGGGACTCCGCGGTCTTGGTCAGCTCGCGGTCGCCGATCGGGTAGCGGCCGGCCGGGTCGAAGGTGGGGTCGGTCAGGAACGTCCGGCCGCCCAGCGAGAAGCTCACCGTCGGGCCGCCGAAACCGCGGAACACAAGTGTCATGGACGCAGTCTCGATCGCGCGCCGCTGCGCCGGGAGTGGCTGGAAAGTCATCGTCCGATAGATTCAAGCCATGAGCACCGTGGGGATCGTCGTCGGCGAGGGCGCGCCGCTGCTCGAGGTCGCGGTCGCTCCGCGCGTCTTCGAGATCGACCACTCGAGCCGGGGCGGGCCCCGCTTCGACGTCCGGACGGCGGGTGAGCGGCCGGGCCCGCTGGGCACCTCGGCCGGCATCGCGCTCACCCCGCCGTACGCGCTGGCGGACCTCGGCGACGCCGACATCGTCATCGTCCCGGGCTGGCGCGTGCCGGACGGGCGGCCGACGTCGCCGGACGTGCTGGGGCTGCTGCGCCGCGCGCACGAGTCGGGCGCCACGGTCGTCGGGCTGTGCCTGGGCGCCTTCGTGCTGGCCGAGGCGGGGCTGCTCGACGGGCGTCGCGCCACCACGCACTGGGTGCGGCTGCGGGAGTTCGCCGACCGCCACCCGGCCGTGGACGTCGTCGAGGACGCCCTGTTCGTCGACGAGGGCAGCGTGATCACCAGCGCCGGCAGCGCCGCGGGGCTGGACGCCTGCCTGCACCTGCTGCGCCGCGACCACGGTCCCGAGGTCGCGAACGCCACCGCCCGCGCGCTGGTGGTCGCCCCGCAGCGGGCCGGCGGGCAGGCGCAGTTCGTCGAGCAGCCGGTGCCGCCGCTGGACTCCCCCGACCCGGTGACCACCGCGATGCGGCACGCGCTGGAGCACCTCGACGACCCCAGCCTGGACGTGGACCGGCTGGCGCAGGCCGCGCGGCTGAGCCGGCGCAGCTTCGACCGCCGTTTCCGCTCGGCGGCGGGCTGCTCACCGCTGCAGTGGCTGCTGCACCAGCGGGTGCTGCGCGCCCAGCAGATCCTGTCCACCACCGCGCTGCCGGTCGACACCGTGGCCCGGGCCTGCGGCTTCGCCGACGGGGTCGCGCTGCGCCCGCACTTCCGCCGGCTGGTCGGCGTGCCGCCCCAGACGTACCGGGCGAGTTTCGGCGGGCGTTGACGGGATAAGTTCGGATCATGGGTGTGGTCGCCGAACTCCTCCTCGTCCGGCACGGGCAGAGCCTGGCCAACGTCGCCTTCCCGGCCGCGGACGCCGAAGGGCTGCTCGAGGCCGAGGTCAGCGGCCGCGACGCCGAGGTGCCGCTCACCGAGCTCGGGGTGCGGCAGGCCGAGGCGCTCGGCGAGTGGCTCGGTGAGCTGCCCGAGAACGAACGACCGCAGGTCGCCATCACCTCGCCCTACCTGCGGGCGCGCGAGACCTACCGGATCGCCGCCGAGAGGTCCGGCGTCGACCTGCCCGAGCCGTCCACCGACGACCGCCTCGTCGACCGGCTGCTCGGCGACCTCGAGATGCTGACCCGCGCCGCGGTGGCCCAGCGCTTCCCCGACGAGGCACAGCGCCGCACCGACGCGGGCGAGTACCGATACACCCCGCCGGCTGGCGAGTCGTTCGCGGACATCGAGGTGCGGCTGGGCTCCTTCCTCGAGGACCTGCACCGCGACCACGCCGGCGAGCGGGTCATCGTCGTCGCCCACGACGCCGTCGTGCTCATGATGCGGGCCGTCGTCGAGCAGCTGACCTGGGACCAGGTGCTCGAGGCCGAGCGCACCGCCGGCAGCGTGCGCAACGCGTCGCTGAGCCGCTTCGTCGAGGTCGACGGCCGCCTGAAGCTGGCGTACTACAACTCGGTCGACCACCTGCCCCCGGCCTGAGCTCAGTCGGCCTTGGCCCACGCCCTGAGCTGGGTGAGCACCTCGCGGTCGCCGTCGACCTGCAGCTCGTCGTAGCCGATGCGCCCGTAGAGCGCCAGCACGAGATCGCTGGCCGAGCCGCGTACGGTCGTCACCGGATCACCGCTCGCGGCCGGGTCGAGCCGCCCGCCCGAAGGCGACAGGTCGAGCACGTGCGCCGGCCCGTCCACGGCCACGAACGCAATCCGGGCCGGCCGATGCGGCCACTCCCCCAGTGCCCCGATGCCGACCTCGAGGAACTCCGCCACCCCGTCGACAGCGACCGCCGCGGGCAACGGCTCCGCCTTGCCCACCGTCTGCTGGGCGTCGAAGGCGTGCACCGCCGCCTCCTGCACCTGGTGACGCGCGATCGCCCCGGCGGTCAGCGGCGCCGCCGAGGCGCCCCACCAGGCCCACGCCGGCGCGTCGGCCGGCACCTCGCGCAGCGCGGACAGCAGCAGTTCGGTCGAGGCGGCCGACCAGGCGAGCAGGTCGTCGCCCGGCCGGGGATCGGGCACCGCGGACCGGGGCGGCGGCCCGGTGGGATCGCCCGCCCGCACCACCACGGCCCAGAACCGCTGCACCTGGCCCACGTGGGTCACCAGATCGCGCAGGTCCCACTCGGGGCAGCCCGGCACGCGGGCGTCGGGAACGGCAGCGGCGGCCACCGCGTCACGCAGGGCCGCCGACCGCTCGTCGATCAGATCGAGGAAAGGGAGAAGCTGCATGCCCCGTTTCTACCAACGGGGTACGACAGGAATCAGACGTTGAAGCCGAGCGCCCGCAACTGCTCGCGGCCGTCGTCGGTGATCTTGTCGGGACCCCACGGCGGCAGCCACACCCAGTTGATGCGGAAGTCCTTGACCAGGCCGCCACCGGGGCCGGTGGTCAGCGCCGTGCGGGTCTGGTCCTCGATGACGTCGGTCAGCGGGCACGCCGCCGAGGTCAGCGTCATGTCGAGGGTGGCCACGTTGTCGTCGTCGACGTAGGTGCCGTAGACGAGGCCGAGGTCGACCACGTTGATGCCCAGCTCGGGGTCGACGACGTCCTTCATCGCCTCTTCGATGTCGTCGATCGAGGCCTTCGAGACCGCGGAAGCGGCGTCGGTGGGAGTGTCCGTCATGCCTTCACCTCTGAAGAAGTAACCTCAACGCCGGCCCGGGCCGCCGCATCCTTGAACGCCATCCATGGCAGCAGAGCGCACTTCACCCGGGCGGGGAACTTGGCCACCCCGGCGAACGCGATCCCGTCGCCGAGCACGTCCTCGTCGGGCTCGACCTGGCCACGCCCCTGCATCAGCGCCACGAACGCCTCGTGGATTCCCGCCGCGTCCGAGGCCGTACGC
The DNA here is from genome assembly GCF_051386375.1 of Actinoplanes sp. URMC 104. Taxonomy (NCBI): domain Bacteria; kingdom Bacillati; phylum Actinomycetota; class Actinomycetes; order Micromonosporales; family Micromonosporaceae; genus Actinoplanes; species Actinoplanes sp. URMC 104. The sequence goes on from NZ_JBPQTO010000011.1 coordinate 2,157,396, forward strand.
CCGGAGAGCAGTTCGTGCAGCACCGAGGCCGAGGCCTGGCTGATCGAGCAGCCCAGACCGTCGTACGAGATGTCCGCGAACGTCCCGTCGGCGGACGCGACGCGCACCGTGATCTCGTCACCGCACGTCGGGTTGACGTGGTGCGCCTCGCCCTGGAACGGGTCGCGCAGCCCCTTGCCGTGCGGGTGCTTGTAGTGGTCCAGGATGATCTCCTGGTAAAGCCCGTCGAGCATCATCCGAACACCTTCCGGACCTGGTCGAGGCCGCGGGCGAGCGCGTCGATCTCGTCCGTGGTCGTGTAGAGGTAGAACGACGCGCGGGTCATGGCCGGCACCCCGAAGCGGGCGCAGACCGGCTTCGCGCAGTGGTGCCCGACCCGCACCTCGACACCCAGCGCGTCGAGGATCTGGCCCACGTCGTGCGGGTGCACCCCGTCGACACCGAACGACAGCGTGCCGCCGCGCCCCTCGGGCGTCACGGGCCCGAAAAGGCGCACTCCGGGCACGTCGGCGAGGGTCTTGAGGGCGTACGCGGTGATGTCCTGCTCGTGCTGGTGGATGGCCTCCATGCCGAGCGCGTTCAGGTAGTCGACGGCCACGCCGAGCCCGATGGCCTCCGTGATCGGCGGCGTGCCGGCCTCGAAGCGCGCCGGCGGAGCGGCGTACGTGGTGCCGCCCATCGTCACCGTCTCGATCATCGACCCGCCGGCCAGGAACGGCGGCATCTCGGCGAGCAGCGAGTACCGCCCCCACAGCACGCCGATGCCGGTCGGGCCGAGCATCTTGTGACCGGTGAACGCGACGAAGTCCGCGCCGAGCGCCTGCACGTCGACCGGCAGGTGCGGCACCGATTGCGAGCAGTCGAGAACCACCAGCGCGCCGACCTCGTGCGCCCGCGCGACCAGCCCCGACACATCGTTGATCGTGCCCAGCACGTTCGACATGTGCACGACCGACACGATCTTCGTACGCTCGTTGATCAGGTCGTCGTCGGGCGCGAGCCGGCCCTCGTCGGAGATGCCGAACCAGCGCAGCGTGGCGCCGGTGCGCTCGCACAGCAGCTGCCACGGGACGATGTTGGAGTGGTGCTCCATCTCGGAGATCACGATCTCGTCGCCCGGCTGGAGCCGCAGGTGCTGTCCCAGCGAGTACGCGACGAGGTTGAGCGCCTCGGTCGAGTTCTTGGTGAACACGATCTCGTCGGGCGTCGCGGCGCGCACGAAGGCCGCGATCTTGCCGCGGGCCTCCTCGTACGCCGACGTGGCCTCGGTGCCCAGCGTGTGCACGGAGCGGGACACGTTGCCGTTGTGCCGCTCCTGGTGCAGGCGCATCGCGTCGATCACCTGGCGCGGTTTCTGCGAGGTGTTCGCGCTGTCCAGATACACCAGCGGGTGGCCGTTGATCTCCCGCTCGAGGATCGGGAAGTCGGCTCGGACCCGGGCCACGTCGAACGTCATGTCAAAGCCCCTGTTCAGACCCGCGTGCCGACGTAGCGCTCGTAGCCCTCGGCCTCGAGCTGCTCGGCGAGCTCCGGGCCGCCCTCCTGGACGATCTTGCCGGCGACGAACACGTGCACGAAGTCCGGCTTGATGTAGCGCAGGATGCGGGTGTAGTGGGTGATCAGCAGCAGGCCGGTGTCGCCGGTCTCGCGGACGCGGTTGACGCCCTCGCTGACGACGCGCAGCGCGTCGATGTCGAGGCCCGAGTCGGTCTCGTCGAGGATCGCCATCTTGGGCTTGAGCAGCTCGAGCTGCATGATCTCGTGACGCTTCTTCTCACCGCCGGAGAAGCCCTCGTTGACGTTGCGCTGCGCGAACGCCGGGTCCATCTGCAGCTGCTCCATGGCCTTGCGCAGCTCGCCGGCCCAGGTGCGCAGCTTCGGCGCCTCACCGTCGACGGCCGTCTTCGCCGTACGCAGGAAGTTCGCCACCGAGACGCCGGGGACCTCGACCGGGTACTGCATCGCGAGGAACAGGCCCGCGCGGGCGCGCTCGTCGACCGTCATGTCGAGCACGCTCTCGCCGTCGAGCGTGACCGAGCCGCCGGTGATCTGGTACTTGGGGTGGCCCGCGATGGAGTACGCCAGCGTCGACTTGCCCGAGCCGTTGGGACCCATGATGGCGTGGGTCTCGCCCGACTTCACGGTGAGGTCGACCCCAGCCAGGATCGGCTTCAGGTCGCCCTCGGGCAACTTGACCGACACCTGCAGGTCGCGGATCTCCAGGGTGCTCACGGGTTTACTCCATTACTCGGGGTCGTCGAAACATAGATGTCGCCGTCGCGGATCTCGACGGGGTACGTCGCCACCGGCGAGAAGGCGGGCGGGCCGCTCGGCTCGCCGGTGCGCAGGTCGAACCGGGAACCGTGCAGCCAGCACTCGAGCAGGCAGCCCTCGACCTCACCCTCCGAGAGGGGCACCGCGGCGTGGGAGCACTCATCGCGTACGGCGTAGAAGTTGTCGTCGTCGGCGTGCACCACCGCGACGTCGACGCCGTCCAGCTCGACGGAGATCGCGGAGCCCTTCGCCACGTCCGCGGCGGAACCGACCAGCTCGAAGCTCACGCGCCCGCCTCGGCCAGCCGGGCCTCGATCGCGGCGCCGAGCCGCTCGCGCAGCTCCTCGACCGGGATCTTGTTGATGAGCTCGGCGAAGAAGCCGCGGACCACGAGCTTGCGCGCCTCACCCTCGGGGATGCCTCGCGCCATCAGGTAGAACAGCTGCTCCTCGTCGAAGCGGCCGGTCGCGCTGGCGTGCCCGGCACCGACGATCTCACCGGTCTCGATCTCGAGGTTGGGCACCGAGTGCGCCACGGCGCCGTCGGTCAGGATCAGGTTGCGGTTGATCTCGTACGTGTCGGTGCCCGTCGCCGCCGCGCGGATCAGCACGTCGCCGACCCAGACGGTCTGCGCCGACTTGCCCTGCAGCGCGCCGCGGTAGCCGACGTAGCTGCGGCAGTCCGGAACGCTGTGGTCGACCAGCTGGCGGTGCTCGAAGTGCTGGCCGGCGTCGGCGAAGTAGAGGCCCCACAGCTCGGCGTCGCCGCCGCGGGCCGTGTACTCCACGCTCGTGAACTGGCGGACCAGGTCGCCGCCGAGCGCCACCTGCACGTGGCTGGCGCGGGCGTCGCGGCCGATGCGGAACTTCACGTGCTGGGCCTGCACCGCGCCGGCGTCCCAGTCGGCGAGCGTCACGAAGGTGAGCTGGGCGCTGTCGCCGACCAGGACCTCAATGTTGTCGGCGAGCGTGGCCGTGCCGGTCTGCTCAAGCACCAGCGTCAGCTTGGCGAACGCGCCGACCTTGACGAACGTACGCGCGGCCGCGGCCTCGCCGCCCTTGCCGACCAGCCGGATGACCACGGCCTGGGCCGGCTCGGTCTCGGGCGCGACCTCGATGAGGGTCGCGCCCGCCGCCGAGCCGTACGCCAGCGCGCTGATCCGGTCGAACGGCGTGAGCACCGGCTCGACGTCGTCGACGCTCCGCACGCTCACGCCCGCGGGCAGGTCACCGGCCTCGAGCTGCGGCGCGGTGCCGGTCAGCGTCGTGGCCGTGGCCAGCTCGCGCAGCCGCTTGAGCGGGGTGAAACGCCAGTCCTCCTCCAGCCCGGTGAGGGCCGGGAAGTCGGTGACGTCGAACGAGCGCAGCACCTGCGACTTGGTGCTGGGCGGAGCAATCGTCGTTGTTTCGGTGGTCATTGCTTAGCCGACCGCGCCTTCCATCTGGAGCTCAATGAGACGGTTCAGTTCGAGGGCGTACTCCATCGGCAGCTCCTTGGCGATCGGCTCGATGAAGCCGCGCACGATCATCGCCATCGCCTCGTCCTCGGTCAGACCGCGGCTCATCAGGTAGAAGAGCTGGTCCTCGCTGACCTTGGAGACGGTCGCCTCGTGACCCATCGACACGTCGTCCTCGCGGATGTCGACGTAGGGGTACGTGTCGGACCGGGAGATCGTGTCGACCAGGAGCGCGTCGCACTTGACCGTGCTCTTGGACGAAGCCGAGCCCTCCAGCACCTGCACCAGACCGCGGTACGAGGTGCGGCCGCCGCCCCGGGCGATCGACTTCGAGACGATCGTCGAGGAGGTGTGCGGCGCGGCGTGCACCATCTTGGCGCCGGAGTCCTGGTGCTGGCCCTCGCCGGCCATGGCGATCGACAGCACCTCGCCCTTGGCGTGCGGGCCGGTCATGTAGACGGCGGGGTACTTCATCGTCACCTTGGAGCCGATGTTGCCGTCGATCCACTCCATGGTCGCGCCCTCTTCGCAGGTGGCGCGCTTGGTGACCAGGTTGTAGACGTTGTTCGACCAGTTCTGGATGGTCGTGTAGCGCACCCGCGCGTTCTTCTTGACGACGATCTCGACGACCGCGGAGTGCAGCGAGTCCGACGAGTAGATCGGCGCGGTGCAGCCCTCGACGTAGTGCACGTAGCTGCCCTCGTCGGCGATGATCAGCGTCCGCTCGAACTGGCCCATGTTCTCGGTGTTGATCCGGAAGTAGGCCTGCAGCGGGATGTCGACCTTGACGTTCTTGGGCACGTAGATGAAGGAGCCACCCGACCACACCGACGTGTTCAGCGCGGCGAACTTGTTGTCGCCGACCGGGATCACGGTGCCGAAGTACTCCTGGAAGATCTCCGGGTGCTCCTTGAGCGCCGTGTCGGTGTCGAGGAACAGGACGCCCTGCTCCTCGAGGTCCTCACGGATCGCGTGGTAGACGACCTCGGACTCGTACTGCGCGGCGACGCCGGCCACGAGGCGCTGCTTCTCGGCCTCGGGGATGCCCAGCTTGTCGTAGGTCGCCTTGATGTCCTCGGGCAGGTCGTCCCAGCTGGCGGCCTGCTTCTCGGTCGAGCGCACGAAGTACTTGATGTTCTGGAAGTCGATGCCGGTGAGGTCCGCGCCCCAGTTCGGCATGGGCTTGCGGTCGAACAGCCGCAGGCCCTTGAGCCGGAGGTTGAGCATCCACTCGGGCTCGTTCTTCTTCGCGGAGATGTCGCGCACCACGGCCTCGGACAGGCCACGCGTGGCGGATGCGCCCGCGATGTCGGCGTCGGCCCAGCCGTACTCGTACTTGCCCAGGGCGGCGAGGTGCTCTTCCTGAGTAGCGATCTGGTCGGTCATCTATCTGTCCTAACCCGAGTGGTTCCTGGAATGTGCGTGGTGCACACTCCATCGCCGTGCGCGATGGTGGCGAGACGCTGGACGTGCGTGCCGATGAGGCGTGAGATGACCTCGGTCTCGGCGTCACAGAGCTGGGGGAACTCGGCGGCCACGTGGGCCACCGGGCAGTGGTGCTGGCACAGCTGCCCGCCGGTCGCGATCGTGGACGCGTTGGCAGCGTAGCCCTCGGCGGTCAGCGCCTCGGCGAGCGCCTCCGCCCGGGCGAGCGGATCGTCGCCGGCCTCCTCGAGCGCCGCCCGGCAGCGCTCCTCCAGGCCGACGACCTGCGACGAAGCGAAGGCGGTGACGGCGTCGGGACCGTGGTGCTGCGCGATCCAGCGCAGCGCGGCGGTGGCGATGCCGTCGTAGAAGTGCGGGAACGACTCCCGGGCGGCGGCGGTCAGCACGAACGTCTTGGCCGGACGGCCGCGGCCACGGGGGCCGGTGCGGCGGACCTCACGGGCCTCGACCAGGCTCTCGGCGAGCATCGCGTCGAGGTGCTTGCGGATGGCCGCGGGGCTGAGGCCGAGACAAGCGCCGAGCTCGGCCGCGGTGGCCGAACCACGCTCCAGCAGCAGCTGGGCGACCCGGTCACGGGTGCGGCCGTCGGACGCGCTGGCAGACGCCACCGCACCGCTCCGAACCAGCACCTCGTATTTCACTACGCCAACGTTACGTATTTCCGCGGAGCCCTGCAAACCGACCCCCCGGTGATCCACGCCACCGCCGTCCACGGGTCGTCTCAAACAAGATCAAATCCCTGCGTACGATGCCAGAGGTGAGGTTCCTTCCGCTGCGCCCCCTGGCCTTGGCGTCGCTGATCGCCAACGTCGCGCTGGTCGTCACCGGCGCGGCGGTGCGGCTGACCGGATCGGGCCTCGGCTGCCCGACCTGGCCGCGGTGCACCGACGCGTCGTACACGACCACCGCCGAGATGGGCGTGCACGGCGTCATCGAGTTCGGCAACCGGCTGCTCACGTTCGCGCTCGGGTTCATCGCCCTGGCCTGCGTCGTCGCCGCGCTGCTGGAACGGCCCCGGCGCCGGGCGCGCGTCCTGCTGAGCATCGCGGTGCTGCTCTACATCCCGCTGCAGGCGGTGATCGGCGGCATCACGGTGCTGACCAACCTCAACCCGTGGGTGGTCGGCCTCCACTTCCTCGTCTCCATCGTGATCATCGCTTTCGCGTACGCCCTGTGGCGGCGCAGCGCCGAGGGCGACGGCCCGCCGGTGCCGCTGGTGCCGCGCCCGATCAACCACCTGGCGTGGATTCTGACCGCGGTGAGCGCCGCGGTGATCGCCCTCGGCGTGGTCGTGACCGGCAGCGGCCCCCACGCCGGCGACCTCGACGCGAAGCGCAACGGCCTCGACCCCGCCGCCGCCTCCCAGGCCCACGCCGACGCGGTGTTCCTGCTGCTCGGCCTTACCGTGGCTCTCATCTTCGCGTTGCGCGCCGCCTCCGCGCCCCGAGCCGCCGTCCGGGCGGCCGTGGTGCTGCTCGCGATCGAGCTGGGCCAGGGGCTGATCGGCTTCGTGCAGTACTTCACCCACCTGCCGGTCCTGCTCGTCGGCGCCCACATGCTCGGCGCCGCCCTGGTCTGGACGGGCACGTTGTCGGTGGTGTGGTCGCTGCGGGAACGCCCCCTGGACGCCGCGCCGGCCTTCCCGCCCGCCGGGCTCTCCCCGGCGCCGGCCGAGGAGCCCATCCCCGCGCCGCGCTGACGACCTGTTCGCGCACCCGCCGCGATCGAACACCACGCCGGCCGGCGTCGCGATCTCGCGCCGACGGACTCCTTCCGAGCGGCACAACCACTCCGCCCCCCTGACAGCGATCTGCCGCCATCACCGTGAGCGGCACGGCAAGCGAGCGTCGCTGTCGAGCCGTCGATCCTTTGTCGGCGCCGTGCACCCGGCCGCCGTCCACAACGCGAAACTCCATCGCGAAAGCCGCTGACCTGCGCTCCCCGCATCGCCGCCTGTGGACAACTGCGTGTCGTCCACAGGCGAGCAAATCCACCCGACGTTGATCGGCCCGCTTGGGCACGCTGTCCCCATGCCGAACACGAGCCTCACGGGTCACCACCACACCGGACTGCCGACCACCCGGCCGCCCTTGCGCAGGCGCCACGAGCTCACCGGCGCACCGAGCGATCGGTCGCCGCCTCCAAAGCGCTGATCGCCGCGGAACCCTCGCCGTCCGGCGGCGCTCCCCGGCCACCTTCGCGACCTCTGCGGTTCTCGGGCCGCGGCGGTCGCTCCGAGACTCGGCAGGGCTGCCGCTCCGTTCCCCGTCATGCGGAGCCGGCTCCCGCGAGCCCTGCCGATCGGGTGGCGTCCGCCTCGAGCCGTCGACATCCGGCTTCCCCACCGAGGACGGCTCGGCGGACGTCACCCTCCCCGGCACGGCAGCGCCCACCTCAAGCCGGGCGCGCCCGTGCCACCCGGCGTCGCGGCCTGGTCAGCCGCGTCGCCGGGAGTCCCGTCACGCACGCAAGGAAAGAGGGTGAGCCTAAGGAGCACTACTCGACGGCGGACGGCCGCTTATCCGGTGTCCCTGCATGGCCGTCCCGCCTATCCGGGCGCGGGTGGTGGTTCTCTCTCTCCGGCCACCACCCGCCGCCTGGGTGTCACCGCCGGCCAACGACCGCCCTCCGCGGGCGTCAAAGCCGGACGGCGATCGCCTCGGCGGGCGTCAGAGTCGGCCGACGATCGCCTCAGTGGGCGTCAGAGCCGGGCGGCAATCGCCTCAGCGGGCGTCAGAGCCGGGCGGCAATCGCCTCGGCTAGGCGCAGGGCGGCGCCCTGCTGCTCGCCCTCTTTGAGGAACAGCGACGGCTCGGCGAGTTCGAGCTCGACCAGGAGCGGCTCGCCGTCCGGGCCGGGAATCAGGTCGACGCGGGCGTAGAGCAGACGCTTCGTGCCGCCGGGGATGACCCGCAGTACGCGCTCGGCGACGTCGCGTTCGGCGGGTGACGCGGTGCGCGGGTCGATCTGCTCGTTGCCCGGGTCGAGGGCGCCCTCGCCGGGGCCGATGAGCATCGCGCCCTTGCGGATCGCGTGGCTGAAGCCGAGGTCGCCGGCGGCGTCGGGCAGGAAGATGAGCGCGGTCTCGCCGACCTCGTCGACCGCGGCCAGGTAGGGCTGGACCATCGCGGTGCGGCCCGCGGCGGTCAGCCGGGCCACGTGTCCCGCGGCCAGGTCGTGCTGCTCGGGCAGGGTGTAGCGGTCCGTGTCCTGGCTGCCGGCGCTGATCGCCGGCTTGACGACCCACTCGCCGGTCGCGGGTGGCGTCCAGGTGTCGCCCGGGCTCACGAACGTGGTGGGGGTGACCGGCAGGCCGGCCCGGGCGAGTTCCGCCAGGTAGCGCTTGTCGGTGTTCCACTCGAGGACGTCCGCCGGGTTGAGCAGGCGCGGAACGCTGTGCGCCCACGCTATGAACTGGTCGCGGCGGGGCACGTAGTCCCACGGCGAGCGGATCACGGCGAGGTCGTACGAGGTCCAGTCGGCGGCCGCGTCGTCCCAGCGGACGGCGTCCACCTCGATGCCGCGCTCGCGGAGGGCGTCGCGCAGCGGGAAGTCGTCCTCCCAGAGGTCCGGGAAGAGGTCGCAGGTGACGAGAGCGACCCGGGACGCATCCCGGGTCGCGTGGACGGAAGGACTCAACTCAGCGGGCCATGCTCCGGCGCGACATCGAACGCCACAGGTCGTTGCTGGGGCGCATCTGCTCCATGAGCTCGCGCTCCCACTCGTTCTCCACCTCGACGCCGGCGTTCTCACACGCCTTGCGGGCGACCATGGTGTCGTCGGCGAACTGGTCGGACCACTCGCCGTCCTGGCCAACGAGGACAATGCGGGCACCACGCTTGCCGACGTACTCGATGACCGCCTTGGCGCCACCGTGGCCGGCGGCGAAGGACTTGATCCCCGCGGTCAGTGTCGTATCGGAACCTTGAGCCATGACGGGAAGAGTAAGCACCTCGTCGCGGGAGGCAAGTAGTGTCGCCGGCCGTTTGTGAGAGGAATTACCTGCGGGTTTAACGGCTGGACACATAACTATGGGCCGATTATGCCCGGTTTGTCCTCATCAACAGCTTTCCATCGATCGAGCGACGGACAGTAACCGGAAATGGGTGCATTTCCGGGCACCTTGTGCGACGCCCGTAACCGTCAGCCGAGCACAAGTGCGCACCCGCGAACACAACGCCCGCCGACGCCCCGTCCCGAGCCACCCCGGTGACGCCGGTGAAGCACCGTTAAGGGCGGCCGGAAGATTGGCACACCAGTCGGATGCGCCGGCGCGCCGAGACCGGCGGGCGGGGCCGGCGCGCGGGGCCGGAAGGCGGAGCCGGCGCGCGGGGCCGGAAGGCGGGGCCAGCCCGCGGGGCCAGCAGGCGGGCGGGCGCGCGCGGCCAGCAGGCGGGGCGGGCGCGCGGGGCGGGCGGACGAGGGCCGGCGCGCGGGGCGGGCGGACGAGGGCCGGCGCGCGGGGCGGGCGGACGAGGGCCGGCGCGCGGGCGACGCGGGGCCGGCGGGCGATGGTCGGCGCGCAGAGCTGTCGAGAAAGGCTCGGATACGGCAGCGCGCCCGTCCCCCGGCGAGCGGGTGAGCGGGCGCGCGGACCGGCGTGGACGGCTCAGAGGAGCGCGTCCACCGCCACGGCGATGAACAGAATCGTCAGGTAGGTGATGGACCAGTGGAACAGCCGCATCGGCTTGGCGGGCTCGCCGGCCCGGCTGCGCTTCACGAGCAGGAAGGCCTCGGCCAGGAAGGCGACCCCGGTGACCACGGCGGCCACGCCGTAGATCGGGCCCAGGCCCAGCGGCCAGGCGACCAGCGACGCCGCGACGGTGAGGACGGTGTAGAGCACGATCTCGCCGTTGACGCGGCGCTCGGAGCGCACCACCGGCAGCATCGGGACGCCGGCCCGCGCGTAGTCGTCCTTGTACTTGATGGCGAGCGCATAGAAGTGCGGCATCTGCCAAAAGAAGACAACCGCAAAAAGCGCCCACGCCAGCGCGCTGATCGAGCCGGTGACGGCCGCCCAGCCGATGATGACCGGGGCCGAGCCGCAGATGCCGCCCCAGAACGTGTTGGCGGGGGTGCGCCGCTTGAGCCAGAGCGTGTAGACGACGTCGTAGTAGAAGATGGCGCCGGCCGTCAGCGCGGTCGCCAGCCAGTTGGTGAAGACCGCCATCAGCGCGACCGACACCACCGCGAGCGTCAGGCCGAAGACGAGCACCGAGCGCGGGGTCACCGCGTTGGCCGGCAGCGGACGCCGCTTGGTGCGCCGCATGACCTGGTCGATGTCGCGGTCGATGTAGCAGTTCAGCGCGCTGGCCGCGCCGCCCGCCATCGCCCCGCCGACCAGCACCACGGCGAGGGTGCGCAGGTCGGGCCAGCCCCCGGCGGCGACCATCATGGTCGGCACCGTGGTCACCAGCAGCAGCTCCACGATCTGCGGCTTGGTCAGCGCCAGATAGGCACGCAGCAGGGCTACGGGATCGCGACGCTTCTCGGGCACGACCGCGGCAGCGGCGTCCCCCGGAACGCCGGGCGGCCGTCCAGGGACGGGACGCTCGGTGATCATGCTCACGGACTGCCACCTTCCGGCATCGGCACTAGCCACAACACGACCGTCTCCGGCGCCAGCCGGCGGCACGCTCGGACAGCCTACGCTCAGCCATCACCGCTGCTCCGACGACCCTTGCCCGGTGCACGGCGTGACACGCCGGATGTCCGCTCTCAGCGTATGGGCCTCGGCCGTTCCCCGGGCGCGGGTTTAACCCAAGTGGATAGGGTCAACCTCAAAAGGTCTCGAAATCATGCCCGAGGAGCACAACCGACGTGGCTGCCACAGATCCAGCTCTCAATTGGTCCGACCTCGACCGCAAGGCGGTGGACACTGTCCGGGTCCTGGCCATGGATGCCGTCGAGAAGTCCGGCAACGGCCATCCCGGCACGGCGATGAGCCTCGCGCCCGCTGCCTACCTGCTGTTCAACCGGGTCATGCGGCACGACCCGACCGATCCGCTGTGGGCCGGCCGCGACCGCTTCGTGCTCTCCTGTGGGCACTCCAGCCTCACCCTCTACATTCAGCTCTACCTCAACGGCTTCGGCCTGCAGCTCGACGACCTGGCCTCGCTGCGCCAGTGGGACTCGCTGACCCCGGGCCACCCGGAGTACGGCCACACCCCCGGCGTCGAGGTCACCACGGGCCCGCTGGGCCAGGGCGTCGGCAACGCGGTCGGCATGGCGATGGCCGCCCGCCGCGAGCGCGGCCTGTTCGACCCCGAGCCCAGCCCGGGTGACTCTCTGTTCGACCACCACGTGTACGCGTTGTGCTCGGACGGCGACATCGAGGAGGGCGTCAGCCACGAGTCGAGCGCGGTCGCGGCCGTGCAGAAGCTCGGCAACCTCACGGTGATCTACGACGACAACGAGATCTCCATCGAGGACGACACCCGCATCGCCAAGAACGAGGACGTCGGCGCGCGCTACGCCGCGTACGGCTGGCACGTGCAGCACGTCGACTGGCGCAAGGGCGACCCGTCCGAGGGCGGCGAGTACGCCGAGGACGTCGAGGCGCTCTACGCCGCGATCCAGGAGGCCAAGCGGGTCACCGACAAGCCCTCCTTCATCGTGCTGCGCACGATCATCGGCTGGCCGGCGCCGAACAAGCAGAACACCGGCAAGATCCACGGCTCCGCGCTGGGCGCCGACGAGGTCAAGGCCACCAAGGAGATCCTCGGCTTCGACCCGCAGAAGTCGTTCGAGGTGGCCGAGGACGTCCTCGCGCACACCCGCGAGGTCGTCGAGCGCGGCAAGGCGGCGCACGCCGAGTGGAACACCAGGTTCGAGGCGTGGGCCAAGGCCAACCCCGAGCGCGAGGCGCTGTTCAACCGTCTCTCCAAGCGCGCCCTGCCCGAGGGCTGGGAGAAGGCGCTTCCCGAGTTCCCGGCCGACCCCAAGGGCCTGGCCACCCGCGCCGCGTCCGGCAAGGTGCTCGGCGCGCTCGCGCCGGTGCTGCCCGAGCTGTGGGGCGGCTCGGCGGACCTCGCCGAGAGCAACAACACCACCATGGAGGGCGAGCCGTCCTTCATCCCGTCCGAGTACGCGACCAAGGCGTTCCCGGGCAACGAGTACGGCCGCACGCTGCACTTCGGCATCCGTGAGCACGGCATGGGCTCGATCCTCAACGGCATCGCGGCCAACGGCCGCACCCGCCCGTACGGTGGCACCTTCCTGGTCTTCAGCGACTACATGCGTGGTGCCGTACGCCTCTCCGCGCTCATGAAGCTGCCGGTCATCTACGTGTGGACGCACGACTCGATCGGCCTCGGCGAGGACGGCCCGACGCACCAGCCGATCGAGACGCTGTCCGCGCTGCGCGCCATCGTCGGCCTCGACGTCGTGCGCCCCGCCGACGCCAACGAGACCGCGTACGCCTGGCGCGGCGCGCTCGAGCACACCGACCGCCCGACCGGCCTGGCGCTGTCCCGGCAGAACCTGCCCACGATCGACCGCTCCAAGTACGCGTCGGCCGAGGGCACGCTCAAGGGCGGCTACATCCTGTCCGAGGCGTCCGGCACGCAGCCCAAGGTGATCCTCATCGGCACCGGCTCCGAGGTGTCGATCTGCCTCGAGGCGCAGAAGCGGCTCGAGGCCGAGGGCACCCCGACCCGCGTGGTGTCGATGCCGTGTCTCGAGTGGTTCTACGAGCAGGACACCGCCTACCAGCAGCAGGTGCTGCCGCGTGGCGTCAAGGCGCGGGTGACGGTCGAGGCCGGCATCCGGCAGAGCTGGGACCGCATCCTCGGTGAGACCGGCGAGCCGGTCAGCATCGAGCACTACGGCGCGAGCGCCCCCGCCAAGATCCTGTTCGAGCAGTTCGGGTTCACCGCGGACAACGTGGTGGCCAAGGCCAACGCTGCCCTGGCCAAGGTCAGCGAGATCACCGGTCACACGACCGGAAACTGAGGGAGTACGCGATGACCGACAGGCTGCAAGAGCTGTCCAACGCCGGTGTGGCGGTGTGGCTCGACGACCTCTCCCGTCCCCGCCTGACCACCGGCGGGCTCAAGAAGCTGCTCGACGAGCAGCACGTGGTGGGCGTGACCACCAACCCGAGCATCTTCCAGAAGGCGCTGTCCGACGCCGACGCCTACGACGAGCAGCTGCGCGACCTCGCCGCCCAGGGCGTCACGGTCGAGGAGGCCGTACGCCTCATGACCGGCCGTGACGTGCGGGACGCGTGTGACGTCGAGCGCCCGGCCTACGACGCCTCCAACGGTGTCGACGGCCGCGTGTCCATCGAGGTCGACCCGCGCAAGGCGCACGAGACCGAGAGCACCGTGGCCGAGGCCAAGACGCTCTGGTGGCTCGTCGACCGCGAGAACCTGTACATCAAGATCCCCGCCACCCTCGCGGGCCTGCCGGCGATCACCCAGGTGCTGGCGCAGGGCATCAGCGTCAACGTGACGCTGATCTTCTCGAACGAGCGCTACCGCCAGGTCATGGACGCGTTCCTCGACGGCATCGAGCAGGCCAAGGCCAACGGCCACGACCTGTCCAAGATCGGGTCGGTGGCGTCGTTCTTCGTCTCCCGCGTGGACACCGAGATCGACAAGCGCCTCGACAAGATCGGCAGCGACGAGGCCAAGGCGCTCAAGGGCAAGGCGGCCGTCGCCAACGCCCAGCTCGCGTACGAGGCGTACCAGGAGGTCTTCGGGACCGACCGGTGGAAGGCCCTCGAGGCCGCGGGCGCCCAGCCGCAGCGTCCGCTGTGGGCGTCCACCTCCACCAAGAACCCGGAGTACAAGGACACCATCTACGTCGAGGAGCTCGTCGCCCCGGGCACGGTCAACACCATGCCCGAGGCCGTGATCCACGCGTTCGCCGACCACGGTGAGACCCGCAAGGACGCGGTGACCGGCTCGTACGAGGCGGCCCGGAAGGTCTTCTCGGACCTCGAGCGGGTCGGCATCGACCTGCCCGACGTCTTCAAGGTCCTCGAGGACGAGGGCGTCGACAAGTTCGAGGCCAGCTGGAAGGAGCTGCTCGAGGGCGTCGACAAGTCGCTCAAGGCGGCGGCCAAGGGTTCCAGCAGCCCGAGCGACGCGGCCTGAGAGAACTGTGGGGAGGGGATCCGCCGGTGCGGATCCCCTCCTCATGTCCCTGCTAAGACACCTGCACGACACCGAAAAACTGGCAGGATGGACCACGTGGGCAATCCGCTGCGTACCGCACAGGACCGCAGGCTTCCCAGGATCCCCGAGCCCTGCGCTCTGGTGATCTTCGGAGTCACCGGTGACCTGTCCCGAAAGAAGCTCATCCCGGCCGTCTACGACCTGGCCAACCGCGGTCTGCTGCCGCCCGGTTTCGTGGTTCTGGGCTTCGCCCGCCGCGACTGGGGTGACGGCGACTTCGAGTCGCTGGCCTACGAGGCGGCGAAGAAGGGCGCCCGTACCCCGTGGCGCGAGGACGTCTGGCAGCGGCTCGCGAGCCAGTTCCAGTTCGTGCCCGGCTCGTTCGACGACGACGCCGCGTTCGACCATCTGGCCGAGACGCTCGACGAGCTGCGCGAGCGCAACGGCATCCCGGGCAACGCCGCCTTCTACTTCTCCATCCCGCCGGCCGCGTTCCCGCTGGTGCTCAACCAGCTCGCCCGCACCGGCATGGCCGACAACGCCAAGTCCGGCGGCTGGCGCCGGGTCGTGGTCGAGAAGCCGTTCGGCAGCGACCTGCAGTCCGCGATCGCGCTGAACCAGCTGGTCGACGAGGTGTTCACGCCCGGCGACGTCTACCGCATCGACCACTACCTGGGCAAGGAGACGGTCCAGAACATCCTGGCGCTGCGCTTCGCGAACAGCCTGTTCGAGCCGGTCTGGAACTCCAAGTACGTCGACTCGGTGCAGATCACGATGGCCGAGGACGTCGGCATCGGCACCCGCGCCGCGTTCTACGACGCGTCCGGCGCCGCCCGCGACGTGCTGCAGAACCACCTGCTCCAGCTGCTCGCCCTGGTGGCGATGGAGGAGCCGACCAGCTTCGACCCCAACGACATCCGGGCCGAGAAGCTGAAGGTCCTCAAGGCCATCAGCATCCCCAAGGACATCTCGAAGGGCTCCGTCCGCGGTCAGTACCTGCCCGGCTGGGTCGCCGGCGAGCGGGCGGTGGGCTACCTCGAGGAGAAGAACATCCCGCCGGACTCCACCACGGAGACGTACGCCGCGGTGCGCCTGGGGATCCAGAACCGCCGCTGGGCCGAGGTTCCCTTCTACGTACGCGTCGGCAAGCGCATGCCGCGCCGGGTGACCGAGATCGCGATCCTGTTCAAGAAGGCGCCGCACCTGCCGTTCGACCCGGCCGACGTGGAGATGCTGGGCAACAACCAGCTGGTCATCCGCGTGCAGCCGGACGAGGGCGTGGTGCTCAAGTACGGCTCCAAGGTGCCCGGCACCACCATGGAGGTCCGCGACATCGCGATGGACTTCCAGTACGGCGAGGCGTTCACCGAGTCCAGCCCCGAGGCGTACGAGCGTCTGGTGCTGGACGTGCTGGTCGGCGACCGGACGCTGTTCCCGGACGCCGCCGAGATCGAACAGAGCTGGCAGGTCATCGACCCGCTGGAGGAGGCGTGGGCGGGCACCAAGCCCGAGCCCTACCGGGCCGGCGAGTGGGGACCGCGCGCTTCGGACGAGATGCTGGCCCGTGAGGGCCGCGCCTGGAGGCGAGCATGATCGGGCTGTGGGACACCACCGGCAACGAGGTGGTCAAGGCGCTCGCCGCCGAGCGGCGCAGCGCCGGCGGCGTGGCCTCCGGTCTCGCCCTGACGCTGGTCGCCGTGGTCGAGGAGAAGAAGGTCCGCGAGGCCGAGGCGGCCGCCACCATCGCGGCCGCCGCGCACCCGTGCCGGCTGCTCATCGTGGTGCGCTCCGACCTGGAGGGTCGCAGCCGCCTCGACGCCGAGATCGTCGTCGGCGGCCGGCTGGGCCCGGCCGAGGCGGTCGTCATGCGCATGTACGGCCGGCTGGCGCTGCACGCCGAGTCGGTGGTCATGCCGCTGCTCGCGCCGGACGTCCCGGTCGTCACCTGGTGGCACCAGGAGCCGCCGGACACGATCGCGAACGACTTCCTCGGCGTGGTCGCCGACCGCCGGATCACCGACAGCGCGCAGGCGCACGACCCGGTGGCCGCGCTGCGCCAGCGGGCCGTCGACTACGCGCCCGGCGACACCGACCTGACCTGGACGCGGATCACGCTCTGGCGGACGCTGGTGGCGGGCGCCTTCGACACCACGGAGGAGCGCGTCGTCGGCGCGACGATCGTGGCGCCGCAGAAGGACCCGACCGCCTGGCTGATGAAGGGCTGGCTCAAGTCGCGGCTGGGCATCGAGCCCGAGCTGCAGAGCACCGACCGCTCCCCGCGGATGCACTCGGTGCAGCTGCAGTGCGCCAACGGCGACACGGTGACCGTGACCCGCGAGGAGAACACGGCGCTGTTCAGCCGCACCGGCCAGGAGGACCGCTACATGCCGCTGCCCAAGCGGCCGGTCGGCGACGAGCTGGCCGAGGAGCTGCGCCGCCTGGACGCCGACCAGATCTACGCCGACGCGCTCGGCGCGATGGCCGGCGTCTCCGGGCTCGACCACAAGCCGCCGATGCGCGTGCACGTGTGGAAGGACCCGGCGCTGGCCGCGAAGGCCGGCGAGCAGGAGGGCGCGATGGCCGGCCCCGGCGGCACGGCCGCCTGACGGAGGACACCAGGGGCCGCTCGCCGTCGTGACGGTGGGCGGCCCCCACGCTTTCACGAGGAGATGCAACGTGAGCAAGACCGTGGTCGTGGTCGTACCGGACGCCGACACCCTCGCCGCGACCGTGGCGTCCCGGCTGGTCAACAAGATCGTGGACGCGCAGGCCGAGCGCGGCACCGCGGGCGTGGTGCTGACCGGTGGCCGGATCGCCGGCAAGGTGCTGAGCAGCCTCAAGGACCTGCCCGCCGCCGCGGCCATCGACTGGTCGCACGTCGACCTGTGGTGGGGCGACGAGCGGTTCCTGCCCGCCGGCGACGCCGACCGCAACGAGACCCAGGCCCGCGCCGCCCTGCTCGACGCGCTGCCGCTCGACCCGGCCCGGGTGCACGCGATGCCCGCCTCCGACGGCCCGGACGGCGAGGACGCGGAGGCCGCGGCCGCCCGCTACGCCGCCGAGCTGCGGCTGGGCGACGCCGACCTGCCGCCGTTCGACGTGCTGATGCTCGGCGTCGGCGAGGACGGCCACGTGGCGTCGCTGTTCCCCGAGCACCCGGTGCTCAACGAGACGGAGAGCACCACCGCGGCCGTCCACAACAGCCCCAAGCCCCCGCCGACCCGGATCACGCTGACGATGCCGACCATCCAGTCGGCCGACGAGGTGTGGCTGATCGCCGCCGGCCCCGACAAGACCGAGTCGGTCGGCAAGGCGCTCAACGGCGACAAGCTGCTGCCGGCCGCCCACGCCACCGGCGCCTCGCGCACCTACTGGCTGCTCGACAAGGCGGCCGCGGCCCGCATCGGCTAGCCGCGGGCCGAGATCTGCTGCACGGCCCAGCTGTTGCCGTCCGGGTCGTCGAAGAAGACGAAGCCGACGTTGTCCAGGGGGTGCGGTGTGGGCCGCGGGTTCTCGCCCACCACCTGGACGTCGCTGACCGTCACCCCGTTCTTGACGAGCTCGGTGTGCGCGGCCTCGATGTCGGGCACCACCAGCTGCAGACCCTTGAGCGAGCCCGGCGCCATGTTCGGCACCGCTCCCCTGCCGATGACGATCGAGCAGCCGCTGCCCGGCGGCGTGAGCTGCACGATCCGTACGTCATCGCTGATCTTGGTGTCGTGGTCGACCACGAAGCCGAGCCGGTCGGCGTAGAACTCCTTGGCACGGTCGACGTCGCTGACCGGCACGACGACCACTTCGAGCGTCCAGTTCATGCGGGCATCCTGTCATCGGGCGGTGAGCCCGGCCACAACATGCCGGATCATAGACTTCCGGGGTGCAACCACAGATTCGCGGCTACCGCCCCACCGACCTCGAAGCCGTCTACGACATCTGCGTGCGCACCGCCGACGCCGGCGGGGACGCGCGCGGCACGAACAGCTCCGACCGGCTCGTGGGTGACGTGTTCGCCGCCCCGTACGTCGTCCTGGAACCGCAGGTGGCGCGCATCCTCGACGACGGGCGGGGCAACGCGGTGGGCTACGTGGTCGGCACCGCCGACACGGCGACCTTCGTGCGGCGCTACCGCGAGGAGTGGCTGCCCGCGACCGAGGGCCGCTACGGCGACGACGACCCGCGCGACCAGCTGTGGCTGGAGCTGCACCGGAACCCCGAGCGCATGCTGGTGCCCGAACTGGCCGACTACCCTGCCCATCTGCACATAGATCTGCTGCCGGAGTGGCAGGGGCGCGGTCTCGGGCGCGGGCTGATGACCGCGTTCCTGAGCGGGCTGCACGAGGCCGGGGTGCCGCGGGTGCACCTGGGCATGGCGCCGGCGAACACCGCCGCGCGCGCCTTCTACGACCGGCTGGGCTTCACCGAGATCCCGGTGCCGTCCCAGCCCACCGTCGTCTATCTGGGCCGCTCCACGGCCGTCTGACCGGCCTTGCTACTCGC
Organism: Actinoplanes sp. URMC 104; assembly: GCF_051386375.1. Lineage (NCBI taxonomy): Bacteria > Bacillati > Actinomycetota > Actinomycetes > Micromonosporales > Micromonosporaceae > Actinoplanes > Actinoplanes sp. URMC 104. The sequence continues at coordinate 2,176,191 of NZ_JBPQTO010000011.1, forward strand.
CGCGGCGCTGGCGCAGCTTGGCGAGCGCCTCGGCGAGGATCTTGGCGCCGTCCTCGTCGGTGCGCCGCTCCTTCACGTACGCCAGGTGGGACTTGTACGGCTCGGCACGCGAGCGGCCCGGCGGGTTCTGCCGGTCGAGGCCCGCGGGCTGACCGCAGCGGGGGCAGTCCCAGGTGTCGGGCGCGGGCGCCTCGACGGCGAACCAGATCTGGCTGGCGTGCCCGGCCGCGCAGAAATAGGTCACCTCGCGCCGCGGGGCGGGCTCGCTGCGCTCGTCGGGCCGCATCGGCGACGAGCCCACACGGCTGCCACGGATCGCACTGCCACTGGACACGGACGTCACTCCTGTCTCGAGGGCGCTGGTCTCAGCCGGCCGCAACACGGCCGAAACAGAGCTGTAAAAACGCCGCGCGCCCGGCTGAACCGGACGCGCGGCAGATTCTACGACCAAGGGGCCTCGCCGAGAAGAACGGGGCGGAAGGAAACTCAGGAACCGGGGACGGCGAGCCGCAGCCAGAGCCCCAGACCGACGATGCAGGCGAACCAGATGATGCCGACCAGCACCGTGTAGCGGTCGAGGTTCTTCTCGGCGACCGAGGAGCCGGCGAGGCTGGAGGTCACACCGCCGCCGAACATGCTCGACATGCCGCCGCCCTTGCCGCGGTGCAGCAGGATCAGCAGGGTCAGCAGAATGCTGGTGATCACCAGCAACACGATCAACGTGTAGGCGAACCACATCGGCATGACTGGGTCGATTCCTCTCGAAGGGCACTGCAGCGGTCCAACAATAGCGTGTGCCCGGGCGCGCTATGCGCCCGGGCACACGGCGTGACGTCAGCGTGCCACGTGCTCCCGGAACCGGGCGATCGAGGCGAACTCCTCGGCGTCCAGGCTCGCGCCGCCGATCAGCGCGCCGTCCACATCGGGCTGCGCCATGATGTTGGCGATGTTCGCCGCCTTCACGGACCCGCCGTAGAGGATGCGCACCGCGTCGGCGATCTCGGCGCCGTACTTCTCGGTGAGCCGTGCCCGCAGCGCGCCGCACACCTCCTGCGCGTCCTCGGGGGTGGCGGTCTTGCCGGTGCCGATCGCCCAGACCGGCTCGTACGCGATGACCGTCTGCTTGACCTGCTCGGGCTTGAGCCCGGCCAGGCCCGCGTCGAGCTGCGCCGAGCAGTGCGCGACGTGGCCGTTCTCCTCGCGGATCGGCAGGCCCTCGCCCACGCAGAGGATCGGCGTGAGGTTGCTCGCGAAGGCCGCCTTCACCTTCGCGTTGACCAGCGCGTCGTCCTCGTTGTGGTACTCCCGGCGCTCGGAGTGGCCGGCCAGCACGTAGGTGCAGCCCAGCTTCTCCAGCATCGAGCCGGCGATCTCCCCGGTGTACGCGCCGGACTTGTGCTGCGAGATGTCCTGCGCGCCGTAGACGATGCGCAGCTTGTCGCCGTCCACCGCGGTCTGCACGGTGCGCAGGTCGGTGAACGGCGGCAGCACGGCCACCTCGACGTCGGTGAGCTGCTGCTCGTTCAGGCTCGCGGCGAGCTTCTGCACCAGAAGGTTGGCCTCGAAGTGGTTGAGGTTCATCTTCCAGTTACCGGCCATGAGAGGCCGGCGGGCGTCCGCCATCACTTCTCCAGTGCGTCGATGCCGGGGAGGGTCTTGCCCTCGAGGTACTCCAGGGAGGCGCCGCCGCCGGTGGAGATGTGCCCGAAGGCGCTCTCGTCGAGGCCGAGCGTGCGCACGGCCGCGGCCGAGTCGCCGCCGCCGACCACCGAGAAGCCGTCGATCTTGGTGATCGCCTCGGCCACGCCCCGGGTGCCGGCCGCGAACGGCGCGAGCTCGAACACGCCCATCGGGCCGTTCCAGAACACCGTGCGGGCGGAGCCGATCGCCTCGGCGAACAGCGCCACCGACTCCGGGCCGATGTCCAGGCCGAGCCGGTCGGCCGGGATCTCCGACGCCGGCACCGTCACCGAGTCGGCGTCGGCCGAGAACTCGGTGGCCGCGACCACGTCGACCGGCAGCACGATCCGGCCCTGCGCCTGCTCGAGCAGGTCGGCGCAGGTGGCGACCATCTCGTCCTCGAGCAGCGACTTGCCGACCTCGTGGCCCTGGGCCTTGAGGAAGGTGAAGCACATGCCGCCGCCGACGAGCAGCTTGTCGACCTTGGGAAGCAGCGCCTGGATCACCGCGAGCTTGTCGGAGACCTTCGAACCGCCGAGGACCACCACGTACGGCTGCTCGGGGCTCTCGGTGACCTTCTTGAGGACCTCGACCTCCTTGAGGACGAGGCCGCCGGCGTAGTGCGGCAGGCGGGCCGGCACGTCGTACACCGAGGCGTGCTTGCGGTGCACCGCGCCGAACGCGTCGTCGACGTAGACGTCGGCGAACGCGGCCAGCTGCCCGGCGAAGGCGCCGCGCTCGGCGTCGTCCTTCGCGGTCTCGCCGGCGTTGAAGCGCAGGTTCTCCAGCAGCAGCACCTGGCCGTCCGCGAGCGCGGCGGCCTTGGCCTGCGCGTCCTCGCCGACGGTGTCGGAGGCGAACACGACCGGCGAGCCGAGCAGCTCGCCGAGCCGCGTGGCGACCGGCTCGAGGGTGTACTTGGGGTCGGGCGCGCCCTTGGGGCGGCCCAGGTGCGACATCACGATGACGCGGGCGCCCGCGTCACGCAGCGCCACCAGCGTCGGCAGCACCGCGCGGGCGCGGCCGTCGTCGCTGATGACACCGGGGTTGCTCTTGTCGAACGGGACGTTCAGGTCGGCGCGCACGAGCACGCGCCGACCCGAGACACCCTCGCCGAGCAGGTCGTCGAGAGTCTTCACGAAGATCAGGCCCCGACGAGCTTGACCAGGTCGACGAGGCGGTTCGAGTAGCCCCACTCGTTGTCGTACCAGCCGACGACCTTGACCTGGTTGCCGATGACCTTGGTCAGGCCGGCGTCGAAGATGCAGGACGCCGGGTCGGTGACGATGTCCGAGGAGACGATCTCGTCCTCGGTGTAGGTCAGAATGCCCCGCAGCGCGCCCTCGGCGGCGGCCTTGATCGCGGCGTTGACCTCCTCGACGGAGGTCTCCTTCTTGGCCTGGAAGGTCAGGTCGGTGGCCGAGCCGGTCGGGATCGGCACGCGCATCGCGAAGCCGTCGAGCTTGCCCTTGAGCTCCGGCAGCACCAGGCTGACGGCCTTGGCGGCGCCGGTCGAGGTCGGCACCACGTTGAGGGCGGCGGCGCGGGCGCGGCGCAGGTCCTTGTGCGGGCCGTCCTGCAGGTTCTGGTCCTGCGTGTAGGCGTGGATCGTGGTCATCAGGCCACGCTCGATGCCGATCGTGTCGTTGAGGACCTTGGCCATCGGCGCGAGGCAGTTGGTCGTGCAGGACGCGTTCGAGATGATCGTGTGCTGCGCGGCGTCGTACTTGTCGTCGTTGACGCCGATGACGACGGTGATGTCCTCGTTCTTGGCCGGGGCCGAGATGATGACCTTCTTGGCGCCCTTGTCGATGTGCGCCTTGGCCTTGGTGGCGTCGGTGAAGAAGCCGGTCGACTCGATGACGACGTCGGCGCCCAGGTCACCCCACGGCAGGTTGTTGGGGTCGCGCTCGGCGAACGCCTTGAAGGTCTTGCCGCCCACGGTGATCTCGTCGGCGGTGGCCTTCACCTCGTGCGGCAGGCGGCCGAGGATCGAGTCGTACTTGAGCAGGTGCGCGAGCGTGGCGTTGTCGGTCAGGTCGTTCACGCCGACGATCTCGATGTCCGCGCCCGAGGCGGCAGCCGCCCGGAAGAAGTTGCGGCCGATACGGCCGAAGCCGTTGATGCCAACCCGGATGGTCACAGGTGGATCTCCTCGTTTCGGTCCGCCGGATTATGCGACCGGCGGAGGGTCTGCGTTGCCGACCATGTCGAGGGCCGGCAGAGGGGCGTCCGGTCGCCGCGCCAGCGTGAGGAGGCGCCGCGTCAGACTGGCGGCGCACAGCGCGGTCGGCCGAGCTGCCGGCACCGTCGCCGTCGGTAAGACCCTATCCGAGAGCTCCGGAAAGATTTCCGAGGGGTCGCAACCCAACCGTGACGAAGCCTCGCCGTTAACCTGCGCTTCTCCGGTTGGACAACCCTCACCCCGTACGCGACCCGCCCCGTCACGATCCGCGACGGTCCACAGCTTCCGGCCCGGCCCCGGCGGTCGCCCTCCGGGGCCGGAAGCGGGCTCCTCAGGAGTCCCGGTGCCCGCCGTCGCCGGCGAGCCGCTCCACCACCTGCACGATGCGCGTCATGCCCTGCTTGATCTCCGCGATGTCACCCTTGACCTCGGTCATATCCGCCTTGAGCCCGGCGACGTCGGTCTTGAGCCCGGCCACGTCGGTCTTGAGCACGGCAACGTCCGTCTTGAGCCCGGCCACGTCCGTCTTGAGCCCGGCCACGTCCGTCTTGAGCCCGGCCACGTCCGTCTTGAGCCCGGCCACGTCCGTCTTGAGCCCGGCCACGTCGGTCTTGAGCACGGCAATATCGGCCTGCTGCGCGGCGAAGCCCGCTTTCAACTCGGCCACGTCCGCCTTGAGACCACCGACGTCCGCCTTGAGAGCACCGACGTCCGCCTTGATGTCCCGGATGCCGGCCTCCTGCCGGATGAAGCCGGCCTTGAGCTCATAGAAATCTGCCCGCTGCTCCGCGTAGCGCTCTCGCTGAAGCTCCCGCATAGCCCTCAGATCGGACGACATCGTCCGCAGCATCGCCGAGTGCTCGCCCTGCGTCTCCTTCAGGGCATTCAACAAAGCCGTGTGCCCGCGTACTGCAGCCCCATCGTCGTCCGCACCTCGTCCGGCATCGGTTGCCAAGGTCCTCACCTCCGCTACTACCCGCTTCAAAATGATCAACTCTCTTTCCACCGTCGAAACCCGGCGTTCCAGGCTCTCGGTCGTGGTCATGCCGAGAGAGTGTTCCGGGTTTTCGAGCGCAGGTGTAATAGCTGTTGATCAGCGGAAACGCCGCTCCGTGAAACAAGTGACATCTTGACACACGTCAGCTTGTCGAGGAGCAAGGGTCAGCAGGCCATCATCTCCGGGGTGACGGCGGCCTCGGTGTCGGGGATGCCCAGGTCACGGGCCCGCTTGTCGGCGAGGGCGAGCAGACGCCTTATACGGCCGGCGATCGCGTCCTTGGTCAGCGGCGGGTCGGCCAGGGCGCCCAGCTCCTCCAGCGACGCCTGACGGTGCTCGAGGCGCAGCCGGCCCGCGGAGGTGAGGTGGTTGGGGGCCTCGTCGGCGAGGATCTCCAGCGCGCGGGTGACGCGGGCGGCGGCGGCCACGGCGGCACGCGCGGAGCGGCGCAGGTTCGCGTCGTCGAAGTTGGCGAGCCGGTTCGCGGTGGCGCGCACCTCCCGGCGTACGCGCCGCTCCTCCCACGCCAGCACGCTCGAGTGCGCGCCGATGCGGGTCAGCAGCGCGGCAATGGCGTCGCCGTCCTTGATGACGACCCGGTCGACGCCGCGGACCTCACGCTCCTTGGCGGTGATGCCGATGCGCCGGGCGGCGCCGCGCAGGGCCAGCGCGGCCTCGGGGCCGGGGCAGGTGATCTCGAGCGCGCTGGAGCGGCCGGGCTCGGTGAGCGAGCCGTGCGCCATGAACGCGCCCCGCCACGCGGCCACCGCGCAGCAGACGTTGGCCGACACGACGTGCGGGGGCAGACCCCGGACGGGACGGCCGCGCACGTCGAGCAGGCCGGTCTGGCGCGCGAGGGCCTCACCGTCCTTGACGATGCGCACGATGTAGTGGCTGCCCTTGCGCAGCCCGCCCGAGGCGAGCACGTGCACCTCGCTCGGGTACCCGTACACGTCGGCGATCTCGCGCCGCAGACGCCTGGCCACCGCGCCGGTGTCGAGCTCCGCCTCGACCACCACGCGTCCCGAGACGATGTGCAGGCCGCCCGCGAACCGCAGCAGCGCGGCCATCTCGGCCCGCCGGCAGCACGGCTTGGGCACGTCGACCCGGCTCAGCTCGTCCTTGACCGCTGCCGTCATAGCCATCGTGTTGTCACCTCATGCGCCGGATCGTGAACAGGGAGTGCCGCATTGCGCCGTTTGCTTAACGAGCGGCGCCCAACAGGGGCACCAGGGCAACGCCCAACGACTCAGGATCATGCCTGGGGCTGCCGTCCGCAACGGCCACGGGTGCCAGAACGAGCCGGGCGCCCAGGGCCTCCGCGGCCCGCCGCACCGGCTCGGGATCGCCCACCCAGCGGCCGTCGGCGAGCACGACGTCGACGCGCAGACCGGGCAGGTACCAGTGCAGGGCGGCCAGATGGTCGGCGGTCGACAGGCCCAGCGTCTCGTTGTCGGGGGCGAGGTTGAGGGTGACCAGCCGGCGGGCGGGGCTCTTCATGATCGCCTCGGCCAGCCGCGGGACCATCAGGTGCGGCAGCACGCTGGTGAACCAGCTGCCCGGCCCGAAGATCAGCCAGTCCGCCTGGTCGATCGCGCTGGTCGCCTGCGCGCACACCGGCGGGTCGGCGGGGTCGATGCGGACGGCCTCCACGTGCCCGTGCGCCACCGCCACCGCGTGCTGACCACGCACGGTGACGACCTCGAGCGGCCGGGACGGGTCGGCGCCGCGCACGTCGGCCTCGATGCCGATCGCGTGGCGGGCCATCGGCAGCACCCGGCCGCGCGCGCCCACCATCGCGGCCGCGTGGTCGAGCGCCTGCACCGGGTCGCCCAGCATCTCCATGAGCCCCAGCAGCAGCAGGTTGCCGACGGCGTGGCCGACCAGCGGATCGGGCCCCTCGCCGCCGGCCGGGATCTCGGCGAAGCGGTACTGCAGCAGGTCTGCGGTGCGCTGGGTGACCAGCCGGTCGTCGGCCAGCGCGGCGAGCGCCTGCCGCAGGTCGCCCGGGGGCAGCAGCGCGTCGCGCTCGGCGAGCAGCCGGCCGCTGGACCCGCCGTCGTCGCCGACGGTCACCACCGCCGTGATGTCCAGCTCGATGCCGGCGGCGCTGCGGCGCAGCGCGCGCAGCGAGGCGCTGAGCCCGTGCCCGCCGCCGAACGCCACCACCCGTACCGGGGGCATCGTCACTCCCGCCCCAGGTCGCGGTGCGACGAGTGGGCGGCCAGGCGCATGTCGCGCAGCTGGGCGGTGAGCTCCTCGGCGATCGCCACGCTGCGGTGCTTGCCGCCCGTGCAGCCCACCGCGACGGTCAGGTAGCGCTTGCCCTCGCGCTCGAAGCCGGGCGCGGTCGCCCCGATGAGGCCGGCGTACGTCTTCACGAAGTCGCCGGCGCCCTCCTGGTCGAGCACGTAGCTGCTGACCGCGTCCTCGAGGCCGGTGTGGTCGCGCAGGGTGGGCACCCAGAACGGGTTGGGCAGGAACCGGGCGTCCATGACGTAGTCGGCGTCGGGCGGCAGCCCGTACTTGAAACCGAACGACAGCACCGTGATGCGCAGCCGCCGCACGTCCTCGCCGCCGAACAGCTCCTCGACGCGGCGGCGCAGCTGGTTCACGTTCAGGTGGCTGGTGTCGATGATCACATCGGCCTGCTCGCGGGCCTCGGCCAGCAGCTTGCGCTCCGCCGCGATGCCGTCGGCGAGGCGCCCGTCGCCCTGCAGCGGGTGCGAGCGGCGCACCGACTCGAACCGGCGGATCAGCACGTCGTCCTCGGCGTCGACGAACACGACCCGCGGCGAGAAACCCCGCTCCTTGAGCGCGTGGATGGCCCCCGCCAGGTCGGTGGAGAAGGCGCGGCTGCGGACGTCGAGGACCATGGCCGTACGCCGGGCCGCCCCACCCGCCTGGAAGGCGAGCTGCGCCATGTCGAGCATGAGCGCCTGGGGCAGGTTGTCGACGACGTAGAACCCCACATTCTCCAGGGCGCGCGCCACCGTGCTGCGCCCACCGCCGGAGACCCCGGTGACGACCACCAGATCGGTGGCCACCTCGTCGGGATCGACCGCGTCGGCCACGAACTCCGGCATCGACTCCGTCACGCACGCCTCCCAGCGTCGCTTCGTCCGCGCCCCCGGCGGACACAACATCCTAGGCCGAAGCCGTTCCCCCGATCCCCTCGGACGCCTGTCGTCCATCCGATCGGTGTCCCGGCCCGGTAGTTACAACCACCGCGACCCGCTTCGCGTTCCGCCCTAGGGTGGGACGATGACAGCGGACCTCTTCGATGCGACTGCCATGTACAACGAGGACTACCTGTACTTCTTCGCCGCGCCGGACGCGCAGGCCCCGACGCACGGCCCGCTGGTGGGCACCGCCTATCCGGGCGTCGACACCGCCGCCGACCTGGTGTGGCGGCTGCTCGGGCTGGACGAGGGCATGCGCGTGCTCGATGTCGGCTGTGGACACGGCGTGCTGGCGAACGCGCTGGCCGCGCGCGGTTGCCGGGTCACCGGGCTGGACTCCTCCGAGGTCTTCCTGCGCCGGGCCCGCGCGGACGCGGCCGCGGCGGGCGCCGAGGTCGAGTACGTCGCCGGGGACATGCGCCGGCTGCCGGGCGACTGGACCGGGCGCTTCGACCGGGTGCTGAGCTGGACCACCGCGTACGGCTACTTCGACGACCCCACCAACCGCGCCGTGCTCGCCGAGATGGCCCGGGTGCTGCGGCCCGGCGGCCGGCTCGCCATGGACCTGGACAACCTGACCAGTTACCTCGGTTCGCTGCCGCCCTCGCGGATCACCGCCCGCCGCGGCGACGGCGACCTGCTCGCCGACCGGCATCACCTCGATCCGCTGACGGCCCTGCTCACGGTCGAGCGCACGGTCGTGCGCGACGGCGCCGCCCGCACGCTCACCTTCGCCAAGCGCCTGTTCGCCTTTCCCGAGCTGCGCGACTGGCTGGCCGCCACGGGATTCGACGACATCAGCGCGTACGGCGAGGACGGCCGCCCGTTGCGCGCCGAGCACCACCGCATGGTCGTCACCGCCTCCCGTCCCTAGCTGTGATGTCCAGCCAGGTTGTTCAACCGGGTGATGGGTGGCAGTTTGCCGATGGCGGTGTGGGGTCTGTGGTGGTTGTAGTCGTGCATGAAGGCCGGTAGCGCCGCCCGGCGGGCTTTCTCCGAGGTGTAGAGCTTGGCGAAGGCCCAGCCGTCGGCCAGGGTCCGGTGGAAGCGTTCGATCTTGCCGTTGGTCTGCGGCCGGTAGGGGCGGGTCTTTTTCACCGTGATGTCCAGCTCGGCGCAGGTGTCGCGCCAGAGATGTGATTTGTAGGCGGAGCCGTTGTCCGAGAGCACCCGGCGGGTGGTGACGCCGCGTTCGGCGAACCAGGTGACCGCGCGGCGGAGCACGCCGGTGGCGGTCAGGGCGGTTTCGTCGTCGTGGATTTCGGCGTAGGCGACGCGGGAGTGATCGTCGATGACGGTATGAACGAACGCGGTGCCGATCAGCGGGTTGTGGTGCCGGTTGCGGGGTTTGCCGGCGGTGGCGGCGCGGTTCTTCTCGCCTTTCTGACGGCCGAGGTAGCGCCAGCCGCCACCGTCGGGCACGTTGCCCAGCTTCTTCACGTCGACGTGCAGCATGTCGCCGGGCGCGGGGTGTTCGTAGCGGCGGATCGCCTCGCCGGTGCTGCGGTCGAGGTGTGAGAGCCGGTTCGCTCGCTGCCGTCGCAGGACGGCGTGCACGGTGGAGGCGGCCAGGCCGAGCTGATCGGCGATCGGGACCGGTCCCCAGCGTCGTTTGCGCCGCAGATGCAGGATCTTGCGGACCAGCGGCGCCGGGGTGCGGTTGGGCTGCCGGTGTGGTCGTGACGAGCGGTCGGTCATGCCGGCTTCGCCTTCGGCGCGGTAACGCTGAGCCCATTTGCTGGCGGTGCGCCAGGACACGTCGTAGCGTTCGGCTGCTCGTGCGGGTGACCAGCCGCTGTCGACGATCAGACGCGCCAGCCGCAATCGCGCCCGCGGGGTCAGTGCGGCGTTAGCGTGGGACATGAAGGCCTCCAGCCTGGTGTGTGGCGTCTTAGCAGCTCCACTGCACCGTTGGAGGCCTTCATCTGTTCACCGGACCAGACTTTGATCGTCAGATCGAGTGGTCGCACTTCCTCGACCAACGTCCCCGGACATCACACCTAGCCGGAGGCCGGAGCACCGGGCCGCGGCGCCTTCGCTCGGTTGGCGCCGGCCCGGGTGCGGCCGGCGCCGCCCGCCGGGACCGCGCCGGGCTCGGCGGGCGACTCGGGCTCCGCCGCCGGGGCGGGCTCGGGGTTGAGGGCGGTCAGCAGCGTCTCGGCGGTGCGGCGGCCGATGCCGGGCACCTCGGTGATCTCCTCGGGGGTGGCCGCGGCCAGCCGCTTGAGCGAGCCGAAATGCCGCAGCAGCGCCTTGCGCCGGGTCTCCCCCAGCCCGGGGATGTTGTCGAGCGCGGACGCGGTCATCCGCTTGGAGCGCCGCTGGCGGTGGAACGTGATCGCGAAGCGGTGCGCCTCGTCGCGGACGCGCTGCAGCAGATAGAGCGCCTCGGAGGTGCGCGGCAGGATGACCGGGAAGTCCTCGCCCGGCAGCCACACCTCCTCGAGCCGCTTGGCCAGGCCGCACAGCGCCACGTCGGTGATGCCCAGGTCGGACAGCACCGCGGCGACCGCGTTGACCTGCGGCTGACCGCCGTCGACGACGACCAGCTGCGGCGGGTACGCGAACCGCCGCGGCCGCCCCGTCAACGGATCGATGCCGGGCAGCTCGTTGGTCGCGATCTCCTCCGGCGCCCCTGGAACCTGGGACTCCTGCGCCTCGGCGGACCCGTCGGCGGCAGCGGCGGCCTCGGCCCAGCTGCCGCCGGGCTCGGACAGGTCGGCGGCGTCCTCGACCTCGTCGGACTCGGGCTGATCGCGCGGGGCGTCGGCGCCGGGCTGGGCGCGGAACCGGGCGAACCGCCGCCGCATCACCTCGCTCATCGCGGCGAGGTCGTCGGTGCCGCTGCCGTCGGGGTTACCGCGGATCGCGAACCGCCGGTACTCGCTCTTGCGGGCCAGGCCGTCCTCGAAGACCACCATCGAGGCCACCACGTCGGTGCCCTGGATCTGCGAGACGTCGAAGCACTCGATGCGCAGCGGCGCCGTGTCCAGCCCGAGCGCCTCGGCGATCTCGTCGAGCGCCTTGCTGCGGGTCGTCAGGTCGCCGGCCCGGCGCAGCTTGTGCCGCTGCAGCACCTCGCCGGCGTTGCGGGCCACCGTCTCCATCAGCGCGCGCTTGTCGCCGCGCTGCGGCACGCGCAGCGAGACCTGGCTGCCGCGGCGCTCGGACAGCCAGTCGTTGAGCGCGCCCGCGTCGTCGGGCAGGGCCGGCACCAGCAGCTCGCGGGGCACGTCGCCCTCGCCCTCGGAGCCGCCGTACATCTGGCTGCAGAAGTGGTGCACGAGGTCGCCGGTGGTCAGGTCCTCCACCTTCTCGACCACCCAGCCGCGCTGTCCGCGGATGCGGCCGTCGCGCACGTGGAAGACCTGCACCGCCGCCTCGAGCGGGTCCTCGGCGAACGCCACCACGTCGGCGTCGGTGCCGTCGCCGAGCACCACGGTCTGCTTCTCCATCGCGCGGCGCAGCGCGGCGATGTCGTCGCGCAGGCGGGCCGCCTTCTCGAACTCGAGCTCCTCGGAGGCCTGCATCATGTCGCGCTCGAGCCGCTTGACGAACGCGTCGGTGCGCCCGGCCATGAAGTCGCAGAAGTCGTCGACGATCGCGCGGTGCTCCTCGGCCGACACCTGGCCGACGCAGGGCGCCGAGCACTTGCCGATGTAGCCCAGCAGGCACGGACGCCCGATCTGGCCGGCGCGCTTGAAGACGCCGGACGAGCAGGTGCGGGCCGGGAAGACGCGCAGCAGCAGGTCGAGCGTCTCGCGGATGGCCCACGCGTGCGAGTAGGGGCCGAAGTAGCGCACGCCCTTGCGCTTGGCGCCGCGCATCACCTGCAACCGGGGGAACTCCTCGTTCAGCGTCACCGCCAGGAACGGGTAGCTCTTGTCGTCGCGGTACTTCACGTTGAACCGCGGGTCGAACTCCTTGATCCAGGAGAACTCGAGCTGCAGCGCCTCGACCTCGGTGCCGACGGTGACCCAGTCCACACTGGCCGCGGTGGTGACCATCTGCTGCGTGCGCGCGTGCAGCGACCACGTGTCGGCGAAGTAGGAGTTCAGCCTGTTCCGCAGGTTCTTCGCCTTGCCCACGTAGATGACGCGGCCCGACGGATCACGGAAACGGTAGACGCCCGGCGACTCGGGGATGGTTCCCGGCGCGGGGCGATAGGTGGAGGGGTCCGGCACAACCTCAACACTAGTGCGGGGGACTGACATGATTACCCGACCGGAGGTCCGTCGCCGCCGCCACGGCGTCGGACCTCCGGCCGCGAAGGCCGCGGGAGGTCAGGCGGCGACGATGTTGTCGCCGTCCACCTTGACCTTGGTCTCGGGCAGCGCCTTGGTGGCCGGCCCCGACGTGGGCTGGCCCGTCTCGATCGAGAACTTGCTGTTGTGGCAGGGGCAGGAGATCTGGCCGCCGTCGATCTTGTTGACGTCGCAGCCGGCGTGCGTGCACACCTTGCTGAACGCCTTGTACGTGCCGGCCACCGGCTGGGTGATCACGTAGTCGCCCTGGATGATGCCTCCGCCCTCGGGAACGTCGCCCACGGCGGCGAGCGTCGAGCCGCCGGAGCCGCCGTTGCTGCCCGACCCGGCGTCGCCGCCGGTGCCCGGGCCGGCGCTGCCGGCCGGGCCGGGGTTGTCGGTGAAGTCGCTGCCGTTGGCGTTCGTGCTCGACGAGCTCGTGCCGCACGCGGCCAGGACGGCCGTGGCGCCCGCCGCACCGGCGCCGAGCAGGACCAGACGGCGCGTCGAGCCCGTCGCCGGACGCTGCGGCTCCTGCTCGGAGTGCTCGGCGTCGGTCGTGGTCTGCACGTCTGTCATCGGTTGTCCTCCAGTGCCTGATCCGCGTGAGTGGTCACGCGACGTCGCTCCTACATACGCTGCCGTGGCTCGCCGGGTTCAGGCGGGCCGCGAAATTATCCGCCGCAGCGGTGGGGTTTCGTCCGGGCTTGCGGGCGTTCGCACCGCACACACCGACGCCCGGTCGAGGCTAGGCCCCCGACCGGGCGTCGTTGCTATGAGTCACCTGTGACCTTGCTGGACAGCCGGGTCAGACCGCGGCCTTGGCGCGCGAGCGCGTGGCGCGCGCCCGGGTCGCCGTGCCGGTGGCCGCCTTGGCCGCCGCGCCGTTGCCGCCCTTGCCCGCGGCGCCGTTGGCCTTGGCGGCGCGGGCGGTCGCGGCCGGGGACCCCTTGGCCTCGCCCTTGAGCCCGAGCATCGGCCGCAGGAACTGGCCGGTGTGGCTCTCGGGCACCTCGGCGATCTCCTCGGGCGTGCCGGTGGCCAGCACCAGGCCGCCCTTGCTCCCGCCCTCGGGGCCCATGTCGATCAGCCAGTCGGCGTTCTTGATCACGTCGAGGTTGTGCTCGATCGTGATCACGGTGTTGCCCTTGTCGACCAGGCCGTTGAGCACCAGCAGCAGCTTGCGGATGTCCTCGAAGTGCAGGCCGGTGGTCGGCTCGTCGAGCACGTAGACCGTGCGCCCGGTCGACCGCTTCTGCAGCTCGGAGGCCAGCTTGACGCGCTGGGCCTCGCCGCCGGACAGCGTCGGCGCGGGCTGGCCGAGACGCACGTAGCCCAGGCCGACGTCGACCAGCGTCCGCAGATGACGGTGGATCGCCGGGATGGCCGCGAAGAACTCCGCGGCCTCCTCGATCGGCATCTCCAGCACCTCGGAGATCGTGCGGCCCTTGTAGTGCACCTCGAGCGTCTCGCGGTTGTAGCGGGCGCCCTTGCACACCTCGCACGGCACGTAGACGTCCGGCAGGAAGTTCATCTCGATCTTGATCGTGCCGTCGCCGGAGCAGTTCTCGCAGCGGCCGCCCTTGACGTTGAACGAGAACCGGCCCGGGCCATAGCCGCGCACCTTGGCCTCGGTCGTCTCGGCGAACAGCTTGCGGATGTTGTCGAACACGCCCGTGTAGGTCGCGGGGTTGGACCGCGGGGTGCGGCCGATCGGCGACTGGTCGACGCCCACGACCTTGTCGACCTCCTCGAGGCCGGTGATGCGGGTGTGCCGCCCCGGCACCATGCGGGCGCCGTTGATCTGGTTGGCCAGCACCGTGTAGAGGATGTCGTTGACCAGCGTGGACTTGCCCGAGCCGCTCACCCCGGTGACGGCGATGAACTGCCCGAGCGGGAACCCGACGGTCAGTCCGCGCAGGTTGTGCTCGCGGGCGCCCTGCACCACCAGCTCGCGGCCGGGGGTCTGCGGGCGGCGGTGGGCCGGGGTCGGGATGCTCTTGCGGCCCGACAGGTAGGCGCCGGTCGGGGACTTCTCGTTCTTGAGCAGGCCCTCGACCGAGCCGCTGTGCACGATGTGGCCGCCGTGCTCACCCGCGCCGGGGCCGATGTCGACGATCCAGTCGGCGGTGCGGATCGTGTCCTCGTCGTGCTCGACGACGATCAGCGTGTTGCCCAGGTTGCGCAGCCGCACCAGGGTCTCGATGAGCCGGTGGTTGTCGCGCTGGTGCAGGCCGATCGACGGCTCGTCGAGCACGTAGAGCACGCCGACCAGGCCCGAGCCGATCTGGGTGGCCAGCCGGATGCGCTGCGCCTCGCCGCCCGAGAGCGTGCCGGCGCCGCGGTCGAGCGACAGGTAGTCGAGGCCGACGTCGACCAGGAAGCGCAGCCGGGCGTTGATCTCCTTGAGCACGCGCTCGGCGATCATCTTCTGCCGGTCGTCGAGCTCGATGCTCGCGAGCAGCTCGGCGCACTCGCCCACGGACAGGTTGCAGACCTCGGCGATGCTCTTGCCGGCGATCGTGACCGCGAGCACCTCGGGCTTGAGCCGCGTGCCGCCGCAGACCGGGCAGGGCACGTCGCGCATGTAGCCCTCGTACTTGTCGCGCGACCAGTCGCTCTCGGTGTCGCCGTGCCGCCGCTCGATCCACTGCACCACGCCCTCGAAGCCGGTGTAGTAGGAGCGCTCGCGGCCGTACTTGTTGCGGTAGCGGACGTGGACCTGGTCCTCCGCGCCGTGCAGGATCGTCTTCTGCACCCGCGAGGAGAGCTGGCGCCACGGGGTGTCGAGGCTGAACTTCTCGCTCTTGGCCAGCGCCTCGAGCAGGCGCAGGAAGTACTCCTGGGTCTGCCCGCCGGACCACGGCTGGATCGCGCCCTCGCGCAGGCTGCGCTCCTCGTCCGGGATGATCAGCTCGGGATCGACCTCTTTCTTGGTGCCCAGGCCGGTGCACTCGGGGCAGGCGCCGTAGGGCGCGTTGAACGAGAAGACGCGGGGCTCGAGGTCCTCGATCGCGAGCGGGTGGTCGTTGGGGCAGGCGAGGTGCTCGGAGAAGCGCCGCTCGCGGCCCGGGTCGTCCTCGGGCAGGTCGACGAACTCGAGCAGCACGATGCCGCCGGCCAGGCCGAGCGCGGACTCGATCGAGTCGGTGAGCCGCTGCTTGCTGCTCGGCTTGACGCTGAGCCGGTCGACCACCACCTCGATGGTGTGCTTCTCCTGCTTCTTGAGCTTCGGCGGCTCGGTCAGCGGGTGCACCACGCCGTCGACCCGGGCCCGCGCGTAGCCCTTGGCCTGCAGCTCGGCGAAGAGGTCGACGTACTCCCCCTTGCGGCCGCGGATGACCGGCGCGAGGACCATGAAGCGGGTGCCCTCGTCCATCGCGAGGACGCGGTCGACGATCTGCTGCGGGGTCTGCTTGCTGATGCGCTCGCCGCAGACCGGGCAGTGCGGGATGCCGGTGCGCGCGAACAGCAGACGCAGGTAGTCGTAGACCTCGGTGATCGTGCCGACCGTCGAGCGCGGGTTGCGCGAGGTCGACTTCTGGTCGATCGACACCGCCGGCGACAGGCCCTCGATGAAGTCGACGTCGGGCTTGTCCATCTGCCCGAGGAACTGCCGCGCGTACGACGAGAGCGACTCGACGTATCGCCGCTGCCCCTCGGCGAAGATCGTGTCGAACGCGAGGCTGGACTTGCCCGACCCGGACAGACCGGTGAACACGATCATGGCGTCGCGGGGCAGGTCCAAGCTGACGTCGCGCAGGTTGTGCTCGCGCGCGCCTCGAATAGTCAAACGGTCGGCCACCAGCCAGCCTCTCCGTACATGTGTTTGAGTCGAGCAAAGCCGCGGCCACTCTAGCCAGGGGGTACGACAAGTTTCGCCGTCGGCAGCGCCACCAGGGTGCAGCGCTTGTCACATGCCGCACATTCCCGCAGTCCGGGCGGGGAGAAACACAGCCGGCGTCACTCCTTGGGGGGAACCGGCAGATAGCGTACGTCCCAGATCCGCACGCCGCCCACCAGCTGTGACGGGCCCAGCGCCGAGGTGAGCGTGTCGAACAGCGGCCCGGGGTTGCGGCCGCCGGGCACCAGCACCACCACGCCCGCGCGCCAGAACACCAGGTCGGCCTTGATGCGCTCGCGGTCGGCATCGGTCAGCTTCGGCCGTAGCCCGTACTCGCGGACCCGCCACAGCAGCTCGGAGGTGAACCGCGGCGGCGCGCTCCACGACCCGGTGTCGTCGGCCGGCGGGTCGGCCGGGCCCATGAAGTAGCCGCGCGGCGTCGGGTAGTCGAAGTTCAGCAGCGTCGCCCAGCGCTGCCCGGTGCGCCCGGTGGTGACGTCGGGCAGCGGGACGGTGACCAGCGTGCGGTCGCCGGCCACGTACGGCTTGTAGGTGCCCTGCGTCAGGAACAGCGGCAGCGGCTCGCCGCCCACGATCGGCAGCGGCTTGGGGAACAGCGGCACCAGCGCCAGGACCAGGCCGACCTGCCACAGCCGCCGCCCGCGCGCTCCGAACCCGCGCGCCCGGTCGGTGGCCAGCGCGAGCAGCACCCCGGCGATGGTGGCGGGCACGATCGCGAACCGGGTCACGCTCACCAGGTCGATGATCGGCACGTGGCTGACCAGGCGGAACGGCATCGGGATGCCGGTGTCGTGGCCGAACACCTTGAGCGTGGGGCCGAGCGACGCGATCAGCAGGACGAACGCGGCGACCGCGGCCGCGCGGGCCGCCACCGAGCGCCACAGCACCACGACCGACGCGACGATGAGCACGAAGCCGACCGGCCCGAAGAACGTGTTGTCCTCGGTGCCGCTCACGCTCATCCGGCGGGTCAGCTCGGCGTTGCCGGCCAGCGACTGCCGCGCGAACCCGACGATCGAGGCCAGGTCGGTCGCGTACTGGTCGGGGGCGAACGGCTGGCCGTGGTAGTGGCCCTTGCCGAAGAACTGGTGCCACAGCGGGTAGGCGAGCAGCACCGCCGAGACCCCGGCCGCGACCCCGAGCCCGGCGAGCAGGTGCCGCGCGTCGCGCCGGGCCTGCTGCGGGGCCATCGCGGCGTACGCCAGCACGAAGACGCCCAGCGCGAGCGCCGTGAACAGCAGGCTCTCCTCGTTGATGAACACCTGCACGGTGATCAGCAGCCCGAGGATCACCCCGCCGCGCCGGGCCCGGCCGGGCTCGCGCAGCCGCAGCGCCTGCCAGACGATGAACGGCAGCACGTACTGGCTGACGAAGTTCAGGTGGCCGTTGGCGTGCGAGATCATCGCCGGGCAGAACCCGCACCACAGGCCGCCGATCCACGCGGCGAGCCGGCTGGTCACCAGGTGCCGGGAGAGGACCCAGTACCAGGCGTACGCCGTGCCGGCCAGGCCGAGCGTGAGGATCAGCGCCGCGGTGACCCCGCCGCCGAGGAAGTGCGTGACCGGGGCGAGCGGCAGCCCCAGCGCGAGCAGCGACGTGTTGGCCATCATGTTGACGCCGTCGGGCACGTTCAGCCGGTCGGTGAAGAACGGGTTCGCGCCGTCGAACACCACCCGTTCGGCGTGCGCGAGCATGAACAGGAAGATGCCGTGGTCGTCGTCGTTGCTCGCCAGCACGCGGCCGTTGGGGTCGCGCCAGAGCTGCACGAGCACCAGCACGGCCAGAACGGCGTAGCTCAGCGGCGCCCACAGGTCGGCCGGGAGACGCCGCCGGACCGGTGGCCCGGGCCGGGCCGGAGCCTGTTTCTCGACGACCTCATCCACCGCACGCACCGGTGCATTGTGACAGAGCGGTGCGTCAGGAACGCCTGCGCCGGTGCCCGGCGGCCCCGGCCAGACGGGCCGACTTGCGCGCCGATTCGACCTCGATCTCGTGCCGGAGCTTGCGCCAGCTCGCCAGCCGGCGCGGCGCCAGCAGCCCGTCGGCAATGGCCAGCGCCACCGCGCAGCCCGGCTCGGACTCGTGCCGGCAGTCGTCGAAGCGGCACCGCCCGGCCAGCGCCGCGATGTCGGCGAACGCCTTGTCGAGGCCCTCGGCGGTGTCGAGCAGGCCGACGCCCCGGATGCCCGGCGTGTCCAGCACCGCGCCGCCGGAGGGCAGCAGCACGAGGTTGCGGGAGGCGGTGGTGTGCCGGCCCTTGCCGTCGATGTCGCGGATCTGCTGCACCGGCATCACCGGGGTGCCGGCCAGCACGTTGACCAGCGTCGACTTGCCCGCGCCGGAGCGCCCGAGCAGGGCCAGCGTGCGGCCCCGACCGGCGTACGACCGCAGCTGCTCGACGCCCCGGCCGAGCCGCGCGCTCACCGCGAGCACGGGGACGTCGGGGGCCAGCCGCCCGACCTGGCGGGTCACCGCCGCGGGGTCGGCGCACGTGTCGGTCTTGGTGAGCACCAGCAGCGGCTGCGCGCCGGACTCCCAGGCGAGGGCCAGCAGCCGCTCGACGCGCGCGTCGTCGGGCTCGGGGTGCACGGGCTCGACGACGGCGACGGTGTCCATGTTCGCGGCGAGCACCTGACCGGTGCTGTCCTTGTCGGAGGTGCGCCGGATCAGGCACGTACGGCGTGGGAGCACGGCCTCGACCGTGACCCGGCGGTCGGGCCAGTGGCGCAGCACCACCCAGTCGCCGGCGCAGGGCAGCCGCGCGGGGTCGCGGGCGGCGCCCAGCAGCACACCCCCGGCCAGGCTGGCGCGGGTGACGCCGCTTGCGTCGAGCACGGTGCAGACGCCGCGGTCGGCGCGCAGCACACGGCCCGGGGTGGCATCGGTGCGGTCGAAGGGCCGGTAGGCGGAGGCGACGGACTCGTCCCAGCCGAGCCGGGACAGATCGTGCGACATGATTACCCGTTTCGCTGCAGGGGAGGGTGAAGGGACGCGGTGAACAGCACGTTCCCCACCTCCTTCGCGGGCTCGGCAGGCGCGTCAGCACAGACGGTACGGTCGCGGTCACCCCAGCGAAAGCGAATTCCGGTCCACTAGGGTTTGCTGCGTGACCCCGTCTCAGTTGTCGTGCCGTCCCGGCGCCCGCCTCCCACGGCGCGGTCCGTCATGACCATGGATCCGCTCGTCCTGCTCACCGACGTCGACCGGGCGACCGACGAGCTGCTGCGCACGGCCGCCGACCTCGACCCGGCGGCGGTGGGCAACCCTTCACTGCTGCCCGGCTGGACCATCGGGCACGTGCTGACCCACGTCGCCCGCAACGCCGACGCGCTGACCAACCTGCTGACCTGGGCACGCACCGGCGTCGAGACCCCGCCGTACGCGTCGCCGGAAGCCCGCGACGCGGCCATCGCCGAGGGCGCCGGCCGTCCGCTGCGCGAGCAGGTGTCGGACATCCGGGCCGCGCACGAGAGGTTCGCCGACGCGGGCGCGGCCATGCCGGCCGAGGCGTGGGCGTTCCCGCTGCCGACGCTCGGGCAGTCCGCCGCGGCCGTGCCGTGGACCAGGCTGCGCGAGGTCACCGTGCACCACGTCGACCTCGGGCTCGGCTACACCCCCGCCGACTGGTCCGACGCGTTCGCGCTGCGCCTGCTGCGGGAGGTCGTCACCGGCGCCGGCGACCAGTGGCCCGCGATGAAGCTGCGCCCGTACGGCATCGAACACGTGCTCACCATCGGCGCCGACCCCGACCCGCCGGTCGTCGGCGGCCCCACCAAGGCGCTCGCCGCGTGGCTGACCGGCCGGGCCGACGGCGCCGACCTGACCGTCTCGCCCGACGGCGAGCTCCCTGCCCCCGCGAGGTGGAAGTAGCCATGACCTACACCGGAGACGTCACCCGCGGCGGCGAGCCCGCCGTCCGCGAGCTCGGCGGCCTGACCATCACCAAGGTGTCGGTCGGCGAGATGGACAACAACGCCTACCTGCTGCGCAGCGGCGGCGAGCAGCTCCTGATCGACGCCGCCAACGACGCCCGCACCCTGATCGACCTGGTCGGCGACGCCGGCCTGCGCACGGTCGTGACCACCCACCGGCACGGCGACCACTGGCAGGCGCTGCAGGAGGTGGTCGCCGCGACCGGCGCCGAGTCGCTGGCGCACATCGACGACGCCCCCGAGATCCCGATCGTCAACCGCGACCTGCGCGAGGGCGAGCACATCACCGTCGGCGACGCCTCGCTCGAGGTGATCCAC
Source organism: Actinoplanes sp. URMC 104 (assembly GCF_051386375.1). Lineage (NCBI taxonomy): Bacteria > Bacillati > Actinomycetota > Actinomycetes > Micromonosporales > Micromonosporaceae > Actinoplanes > Actinoplanes sp. URMC 104. Next base: position 2,196,594 of record NZ_JBPQTO010000011.1, read on the forward strand.
CTGGTCGGTCACACGCCCGGCTCGATCGCGCTGCTCTACCAGGACCCGCAGGGCACCGCCCACCTGTTCACCGGCGACAGCCTGTTCCCCGGCGGTGTCGGCAACACCCGCGGCAACAAGGCCAACTTCGCGTCGCTGATCAACGACGTGGAGCGCAAGCTGTTCGACCGCCTCCCCGACGACACCTGGTTCTACCCGGGCCACGGCCGCGACTCCACGCTCGGCGCCGAGCGGCCGTCGCTGCCGGAGTGGCGAGCCCGCGGCTGGTGACCCGACCTCTGTCCCTGTAGAGGTCGTTCTTTCTAGAGGTCGATGACGACCTTGCCGTGCACGTGCCGTCCGGCCTGCAGCTCGACCGCGGCGCCGATCTGCTCCACGGGAAAGGTTGCCGCGACGGGCACCCGGATCCGGCCCGTGGCGACCAGGCGGGCGATCTCCTCGAGGGCGCCCGGGGCGGCGTCGGCGCCGTTGGCCGGCGTGATGCCGTCGATCCGGGCCGCGATGGTGGTGATGCGCTTGTCGGGCACGCCCAGATCCCGTGCCGCCTGCACGGTGTCCGTGCCGTGCAGGTCGAGGGCGGCAGTGACGCCGCCGGGAGCCAATGCCCGGACCCGGTCGGCGAGGCCTTCGCCGTAGGTGACCGGCTCGGCCCCGAGGGCGAGCAGGGCCTCGGCCGACGCCGCCGACCCGGTGCCGATCACCCGCGCGCCCGCGAGGCGGGCGAGCTGGACGGCGAACACGCCGACTCCGCCGCCCGCGCCGCCGACCAGCACCGTGTCGCCCGGGCCCGGCTGGACCACGGCGAGAGCGGCGGCCGCCGTACAGCCCGCGATCGTCAGGGTGGCAGCGGTACGGTCGTCGACACCGTCCGGGGTGCGATGCGCGGCGCCGCCCGCCGCTGTGGTCCCGGCCACGTCGATGATCACGTGGTCGGCGATCGCGCGGGACAGGGCGCCGCCGAACACCCGGTCGCCGGCCGCGAACCCGGTCACGCCGGCGCCGACCTGATCGACGACGCCGGCGTAGTCGGTGCCGAACCCGCACGGCAGGCCCAGACCGAACCGGGCGGCGGTCCCGGCGTCGGAGGTCATGAACCAGTCCATCGGGTTCAGCCCGGCCGCGGTGACGCGGACGCGGATCTGCCCCGGACCGGCCTGCGGCACGGGCACCTCGCGCAGGCTCAGCATCTCGGGGCCGCCGAACGACCGGACGAACTGGACCGCTCGGCTGGGAGCCGGCGACGTGCCGACGTTCTGTTCCTGCATGCTCGTTCCCCTCCAGAAGCGGACTATGCTCCGTTTGTCGATCCGACCGTAACACAACCGGAGCGTGATCCGTTTTGGCCGAGGCAGAGAGCCGTCGATCCCGGGCGGACACGGCCCGCAACCGTGACCAGTTGCTGGCCGTGGCGACCCGGCTGTTCGCCACGGCCGGCGGCGAGCCGTCGATGCGCGCGATCGCCCACGAGGCCGGGGTCGGCATCGCCACCCTCTACCGGCACTTCCCCACCCGCGAGTCGCTGGTCGACGCGGTCTACCGGGACCAGGTCACGCGGCTCACCGCCGGCGCGCGGGAGCTGCTCGCCGAGCTCCCGGCGCCCGCGGCGCTGCGCCGCTGGATGGACCTGTTCGGAACCTGGATCGCCACCAAGAACGGCATGCTCGACACGCTGCTCGCCATGGTCGAGTCGGGCGAGATCGCCCATGCCGGGACCCGCACCGAGCTGCTCGCGGCCATCGACGGCTTCCTCGACGCCGGCCGGGCGGCGGGCGAGCTGCGCGCCGACGTCACCGCCGAGGACCTCGCCGCCAACCTCATCGGCATCTTCACCGTGGCCCACCCGCACCACCACGAGGCGAGGGCGGCCCGCCTGCTGGACATCCTGATGGACGGCCTGCGCACCGGATCCTGACCGAGCCGCCGCACCCGCGGGAGTGCTCACATCCGGCCGGTGGCGACCGATGAGCAACCCATGACACGTGTGCCGGCCGCGGCCGTGGCAGTGCTCGCGGCGATGGCCGGCCTGGTCTCGGTGCTGGCGCCGGACACCCAGGCGGCGTACGTCTCCTATCTCGTCACGTTCGGCGTGCTGGTCGCGCTGGCCTGGACGAGGTGGCGGGTCCTGCGAGGCCCGGCCCGGTCGGGGTACGCCTTCGTGGCGGCCGCGCTGTCGGTCTGGCTCGCCGGCGACGTGCTCCACGACGTGGCCGGCCGGGTCGTGGGTCAGCTGCCCGACGTGACGCCGTCCGACGCGTTGTGGATCGCGGGCTATCCGCTGCTGGCGGTGGGGCTGGTGCGGCTCACCCGGCTGCGCGCGCCGGGCCGCCTGCGGGAGGGCCTGCTCGACGGGCTCGCGATGGCGACCGTGGTGGCATGGCTGTTCTGGCAGTACCTGATCCTGCCGGCCGTCGTGCACGAGCACCTGTCGCTGACGGTGCTGTTCGCCGCGTTCTATCCGTTCGGGGACGTGCTGCTGTTCGCCGCCACCGCGGTGCTGGTGCTGGCGCCGGGCTCCAAGCGCGGCCCGACGCGCTATCTGGTCGCCGCGCTCGGGCTCACGCTCGCCGGCGACGTGGGGATCTCGACGCTTCCCGAGCTGCTGCCCGGGCTCGCCGGCCAGACCGACCGGCTCGACGGTGTGCTGCTTCTGGCCAACGGGCTGCTGGTGGCCGCGATGGCACACCCGGAGGCCGACCAGATCGCCGACGCCACGGGCGCCCAGCAGCGGCTGCACCCGGCACGGGTGGTCTTCCTCGGCATCGCGTTGCTCGTGCTGCCCGTGATGGCTGCCCTGCACAGCTTCGACAGCGTGCTCAGCCGGGTGTCGCTGGTGTGCTCGGTGGTGCTGCTGACGGCGCTCATCCTGGTGCGTTTCGTGCTGGTCCTGCGCGAGCAGGACCGGATCCGGGCGGCGCTGGCCCACCAGGTCGAGCACGACCCGCTGACCGGCCTGGCGAACCGGTCGGCGCTGCTGTCCCGGCTCGACGCGGCGCTGGCGCACCGGCGCGACGGCTACGGCCCCGTGGTGCTCTACCTCGACCTGAACGGCTTCAAGCAGGTCAACGACCGGCACGGGCACGCGGCCGGCGACGCCGTGCTGGTCGAGTTCGCCCGCCGGCTGACCGGCTGCCTACGTCCGGGCGACCTGGCCGCGCGGCTGGGCGGTGACGAGTTCGTGGTCCTCGCCACCGACGTGGCCGACGAGGCGGACGCCCGCGCCCTGGCCGACCGGATGCGCGACCTGGCCGCCGCGCCGGTCGTCCGCGGCGACGAGCAGTACCGCATCGGCGTGAGCGTCGGCCTGGCCGCCGCCGGCGCGACGGCGGAGGCGCGCACCGACGACCTGCTCGTGGCCGCCGACCACGCCATGTACGCCGAGAAGCCGGCCCGGCTCACCCCCGCCGGCCGCTGAGGCAGGCCGGCACACCTGTCCACTCGCGACCGTTCGCACCAGGCGGCCGGTTACAGCGCCTTCACCACTTCGGTCGATTCCATCGGCAGCGAGAACATCGGGAAGTCGTACGCGATCGCGTTGTCGTGCTCCTCGGGCGACGTCGCGGCCATGCAGTCGGTCAGCGTGATCACCCGGTAGCCGTTCTCGTACGCGCTGCGCATCGTCGACTCGACGCAGCAGTTCGTGAGGAAGCCGGCCAGCACGACGGTGTCGATGCCCTTGCTGCGCAGGATGAAGTCCAGGTTCGTGCTGGCGAACGTGTCGAGGCCGCGCTTGCCCTCCACCACGATGTCCCCGTCCACGGGCGCCAGGTCGTCGACGATCGCCGCGCCCCACGTCCCCTTCACGAACGCGTTCCCGTCCACCACCCCTTTCAAGATTCCGTACGGGTGGCGTCCCAGCTCCCCGAACCCCGCCGCGAACGTGATCGGCGCGTGCATGATCGTCACTCCCGCCGCCCGGGCGGCCTCCACGAACGCCCGCGTCCTCGGCAACATCCCCGTCTTGTCCATCACGGCCGCGACGGCCGGGTGCAGCACGCCACCCTCCGACGTGAACTCGTTCTGATACTCGATCAGCACCACCGCCGTCCTGGCCGGCTCCAACCGCAGCGTCTCGCTCATGTCGCCCCTTCCGTTGTGGCTCCCGTCACTCCCCCACGCAAACACGCCCGCCGCCGTGCTGACAAGACGCGGAGAACCCTGCACCGCTGTTCCGGAGGTCACCGTCGCCGACCGCCTTTGTGGACAACCCGCTTTTTCTTGCCAGCCGCTTCCTGCGCGCAGCTCACCGCACCCGCGCCGTTCACGCCGGCATGGCTCGCCGCCCCGCGACTGACATGGCACAGCACGCAGCGACCACACAGGTGCCCGAGGACCCCACCCACCCCTCAGCCCTCAGCAGAAGGGGAAGGTCGAGACCCACGGGTCTGGATAGGCTGAGGACGCCTCGCAGGGCGGCCGCGCCGGTCCGGAAAGCGCGCTCCCCTACTCGGGGCGTCGGGAGGTATGCGGTGGAGATGCGGCACGATCCGATGCGCTGGGGGCAGCCTCCGCAGCAGCCGCCGGAGCCGTGGCAGCAGGCCGGCGGCCCGGGGCTGCCGGGATGGCTCGAGGAGAAGCTGTTCGACCAGCGGATCGTGATGGTCCGGGGTCAGCTCACCGCCGAGGGCGCCACCGGCATCGCGGCGGCGCTCATGACTCTGGACGCGGCGGGGTCGACGCCGGTGCAACTGCATGTGGCCAGCCCGGGCGGGGAGCTCGGTGCGGCCCTGTCGGTCATCGACGTGATCGACTCGATGGCGGCGCCCGTGCAGGTGGTGGTCACGTCGCAGGTGGGCGGGGCGGTGGTGGCGCTGCTGGCCGCGGCGGAGCGGCGGGCCGCCTATCGGCACGCGCGGTTCCGGCTCAACGAGCCGCGGTCGTCGGGGGTGACCGGCACGGCGGACGAGGTGGCGCGGGCCGCGGGGCAGCACCTGCGCGAGCTCGAGGAGATCACGCTGCGGCTCGTGGAGATCACCGGGCAGTCGCGCAGCCGGATCGAGGACGACATGTCCGCCGGGCGCAGCCTGACGGCGCAGGAGGCCCTGGAGTACGGGCTGATCACCGAAATCGTCGGCAAGGCATGAATCAAAAGGGGACATGAAAAACGGGCCCCGGGAACAAACCCGGGGCCCGTTTCACGAGGTGCGTCAGGCGGAGACCTTCACGCCCATGGAGCGGGCGGTGCCGGAGACGATCTGGATCGCGGCGTCGAGGTCGTTGGCGTTGAGGTCGGGGAGCTTGCGCTCGGCGATCTCGCGGACCTGCGTGGCGCTCAGCGTGCCGACGGTCTGGGTCAGCGGGTTCGACGCGCCCGACTGGATGCCCAGAGCCTTGCGGATCAGGAAGCTGGTCGGCGGCGTCTTGTACTGCAGCGTGTGGCTGCGGTCCTCGTAGACGCTGACGATGACCGGGATGATCTCGCCACGGTTCTTCGCCGTCGCCTCGTCGTACTCGACCTTGACCGCACGCATGTTGGCCCCGGTCGGACCAAGCATCTTGCCGAGGTCGACCATCGCGGCGTTACCCGCCTCAAGCGCGAGGGTTACCTCATGGGTCTTCTTCTTGGGCGGCATTGCGTAGGGCTCCTTAGGGTGAGCTGCACAAGCTTCGGTAGCAGCTCGCCAGCTTCATCAACACACGACAACCCCGAGACCTTACTACCGCGCCGGGGAGCCGGTCAAAATGCGCGCCGGGGAGCCGGTCGAACGGTGGGTCTCGGGTACCGGGTCCAGTGTATCTCGCCGCTCAGTACTGGTCGCACTGGCATCGCCGCATCAGCGCGCGCACCGCCGCGACGTACTCCGGGTTGGGCAGGGTCTTGGACTCCGCGGCCTGCTCGAGGGTGCCGGAGCCGGCGTTGTAGCCCGAGATCACCACGTTGAGCAGGCACCACGAGGTGTCGGACTTGCACTTGCTCGAGTTCAGGTTGTAGTTGCTCTTGAAGTAGTTGTACCCGGCCCACTTCGTCAGCCACGCGAGGTAGTTCGCGCCCACGAACGCGTTGTCCTTGTACTGCGTGGGGTCGTACGCCAGCCCGAACCGATTGTTGATCATGTCGACCGTGTCGGGCATGACCTGCATGACGCCCATGCCGCCGTCGCAGTTGTGGATGTTGGTCTGCCAGCCGCTCTCCTGCCAGGCGACGGCCTTGACGAGCGGATAGTTCAACTTCAAGGTCGGAGCTTCCGTACGCCAGTAGACGCGCGCCGACGCCGTCTTGAGCGCGGCCTTGACCTTCTTCTTCGACACCGGCTTGGTCTTGTCGTAGTGCGCGCAGTCGGGCAGCTGGCTCCAGAACGCGGGCTGGGTCGGCTCGGCCGCCTCGGTGGTCGGCTTCTTGGACGGCTTCCTGCTCGTACGCGCGGCCGGCGTCGTCGGCGCGGGCGACGGCGCCTCGGTCACCTCGGCGATCGGCTCCGGCTCGTCGGACGGCGTCAGCGTCTCCTCGGCCGTGGGCGGCGCGGCCACCGGGTCGTCGTTGCCCCGCACCAAGCCGCATCCCGTGGCGATGAGCAGAGCGACGACCGCCGCGCCGACTTTCAGACCTCGCGCCATCGACCGGACCTTCCTCCCCGTTCACATTTGCTGCTCAGGCACCCTAGACCTTTGTGCGGTCCCGCGCTGACCCCCTCGAACCGGGGCGGAAACGTCGATGGACCCCGGCCCTCGACCGCAACCAACACCGGGGACAATGGGTGTATGCAGACCCGCACCGACCTACGCAACGTCGCCATCATCGCTCACGTCGACCATGGCAAAACCACCCTGGTCGACGCCATGTTGCGCCAGGGCAGCCAGTCCCACGCACGCGGCGAGATGGCCGACCGCGTCATGGACTCCATGGACCTGGAGCGGGAAAAGGGCATCACCATTCTCGCCAAGAACACGGCGATCAGCTACCAGCCCGCCGAGGGTGACCCCGTCACCATCAACATCATCGACACCCCCGGCCACGCCGACTTCGGCGGCGAGGTCGAGCGCGGCCTCACCATGGTCGACGGCGTCGCCCTGCTCGTCGACGCCTCCGAGGGCCCGCTGCCGCAGACGCGGTTCGTGCTGCGCAAGGCGCTGGCGGCCAAGCTGCCGATCATTCTGATCATCAACAAGGTCGACCGCCCCGACGCGCGCATCAAGGAGGTCGTCGACGAGACGTACGAGCTCTTCCTCGACCTCGACGCCGACGAGCACCAGATCGAGTTCCCCATCGTCTACGCGTGCGCGCGTGACGGCATCGCCTCGCTGACCCAGCCCAAGGACGGCACCGTCCCCGAGGACAGCAACAACCTCGAGGTGCTGTTCAGCACGATCCTCGAGACCATCCCCGCGCCCACCTACACCGAGGGCGCGCCGCTGCAGGCCCACGTCGTCAACCTCGACGCGTCGCCGTTCCTCGGCCGCCTCGCGCTCTGCCGCGTGCACGAGGGCACGATCCGCAAGGGTCAGACGGTTGCCTGGTGCAAGACCGACGGCACGGTCAGCAACGTCCGCATCTCCGAGCTGCTGATCACCGAGGGCCTGGAGCGCAAGCCTGCCGAGAGCGCGGGCCCGGGCGACATCATGGCCGTCGCCGGCATCGCCGACATCATGATCGGTGAGACCCTGGCCGACGCCGAGAACCCCAAGCCGCTGCCGCTGATCACCGTCGACGAGCCGGCCATCTCGATGGTCCTGGGCACCAACACGTCGCCCATGGTCGGCCGGGTCAAGGGCAGCAAGGTCACGGCCCGCATGGTCAAGGACCGGCTCGACAAGGAGCTCGTCGGCAACGTCTCGCTGCGGGTGCTGCCCACCGACCGGCCGGACGCCTGGGAGGTGCAGGGCCGGGGCGAGCTCGCGCTGGCCATCCTGGTCGAGCAGATGCGCCGGGAGTCGTACGAGCTGACCGTCGGCAAGCCGCAGGTGGTCACCAAGGTCATCGACGGCAAGGTGCACGAGCCGGTCGAGCGGCTCACCATCGACGCCCCGGACGAGTACATGGGCGCGATCACCCAGCTGCTGTCCACCCGCAAGGGCCGGATGGAGGAGCTCATCAACCACGGCACCGGCTGGCTGCGCATGGAGTGGCTGGTGCCCGCCCGCGGCCTCATCGGCTTCCGTACGGAGTTCCTCACCGAGACCCGCGGCACCGGCATCATGCACCACCTCTTCGAGGGGTACGAGCCCTGGTTCGGCGAGCTGCGCACCCGCAACAACGGGTCGCTCGTGGCCGACCGGGCCGGCGTCGTCACGGCGTTCGCGATGACGAACCTGCAGGAGCGCGGTCAGCTGTTCGTCGAGCCCACCACCGAGGTGTACGAGGGCATGATCGTCGGCGAGAACTCCCGCGCCGACGACATGGACGTCAACATCACCAAGGAGAAGAAGCTCACCAACATGCGCTCGTCGACCGCCGACGAGACCGAGAAGCTGATCCCGCCGCGCAAGCTGTCGCTGGAGCAGGCGCTCGAGTTCTGCCGCGAGGACGAGTGCGTCGAGGTGACCCCCTCGGCCGTACGCATCCGCAAGGTCATCCTCGACCAGCAGACCCGCGGCCGGCAGGCGGCCCGCCGCAAGCACCAGTCGCAGTAACAGCCCATACGAGACGGGGGGCCGGGATCATCCCGGCCCCCCGTTGTCACACCTGGGTCAGTTCGCGTTTCTTGTCGCGCGACGACTTCATGAGGCTCAGCGCCGTGGCGATGCCCAGCGTGCCGATGATGATCAGCAGCGAGAGCCAGATCGGGATCTCCGGCGCCCAGCCCACGTGGTGGCCGCCGTTGATGAACGGGACGCTGTTGGTGTGCAGCGCCTCGAGGAACAGCTTCACGCCGATGAAGGCGAGCACCGCCGACAGGCCGTAGTTGAGGTACACCAGCCGCTCGAGCAGGCCGCCGAGCAGGAAGTACAGCTGCCGCAGACCCATCAGCGCGAACACGTTCGCGGTGAAGACCAGGTACGGCTCCTTGGTGATGCCGAAGATCGCCGGGATCGAGTCGAGCGCGAACAGCAGGTCGGTGGTGCCGATCGCAATCGTCACGATGAGCATCGGCGTGACCATGCGCTTGCCGGTCTCGAGGACCACGGTCATCCGGCCGCTGTCGAACGACGAGGTCACCGGCAGCGCGCGCCGGGCCCAGCGGATCAGCACGTTCTCCTTGAAGTCCTCCTCGTCGTTCTCACCCTCCTTGAGCAGGGTGACCGCCGTGTAGACCAGGAACGCGCCGAAGATGTAGAAGACCCACGAGAACTGCGAGATCAGCGCGGCGCCGGCGGCGATGAAGGCGCCACGCATCAGCAGCGCCAGCACGATGCCGATGAGCAGCACCTTCTGCTGGAACTTCCGCGGTACGGCGAACCGCGCCATGATGATCATGAAGATGAACAGGTTGTCGACGCTGAGCGAGTACTCCGTCAGCCAGCCCGTGTAGAACTCGGCGGCGTACTGCCCGCCGGCGAAGGCCCAGATGCCGGCGCCGAACGCCAGCGCGAGCGCGATGTAGAAAGCGACCCAGCCGCCCGACTCCTTCATCGAAGGCTCGTGCGGTCGCCGGCCGATGATCAGCAGATCGACGGCCAGAACGGCGAGGACGGCAACCAGGGTGACGATCCACACCCAGGCGGAGATGTTCAACGAGGACCTCCGGCAGACACGGTTCGGCGCTGCGCCCGCACCGGGGGTTGGCGTCGGGTACAGCGTCGTGCGACTGTCGGAGGTCTCTTCCGCCGCCCCGGAGGACGACCACCGGCCCCGGGCGCGCCCTCAAGGGGGTGGACGCTCCGTGTTGACGAGACCGGTGCGGGGGAATACTCCCCTCCTACGACCGCCATTGTGTCGCATCGAACGGCACAACGGCAGAGCACCCTGGCAAACCGTGTCGAGTCTCTCCCCCACATTCGTCACCGGCTGCTCACCTTCACGCTACCCCCCACGGCTCACATTTGCGCTGTTCACTGCCCGATGGCTTCCTAGGAGGCTAGTTCGATTGCCTCTGTGGCAGGCTGCGCGCATGGTTCTCGAAGTCGCACTGATCGACATCACGCCCGGCGCGGAGGACGCGTTCGCCGCCGCCTACCAGGCCGCCCGGCCCATCCTCGCCACCACACCCGGATGCCGGTCGGTGCGGATGACCCGCGGCGTCGAGTCGCCCTCGCGTTTCGTGCTGCTGGTCGAGTGGGACAGCGTCGAGGCGCACACCGAGAACTTCCGCAACACCGACCGGTTCTCCCAGTGGCGCGGCCGGATCGGCCAGTACTTCGCCAACCCGCCGCTGGTCGAGCACTTCCTCGACGTCCCCGCCGACAGCAACGGCTCCGCGGACTGACCGCTCACCCCGAGGCGGCCGAGCACTCGGTCGGAGGCCCGAGCGTTTCAGTCGAGGGGCTGCCCGACCGCTCGCCCAGGGCCGGCCGAATGCGCGGGACACGCCGAATTCTCGCTCGACGACGGCCGGGGCTCGAGGACAGCCGGCGCTCCAGGATGGCCGAGCGCTCACGGCGGGCCGAACGGGCTCAGGAGGCTGAGAGCGGAGCCCAGGGTCAAGGCGGGCCAAGGGCACAGAGCGGGGCCCATAGTTAACGGGGGTCGAAGGCTCAGGCCCGACCGACGGCAACAGCGGGGCTCACTTAAAGGCGGGCCGAAGGCTTTGGCCGGGCCGAGGCTCATTCGGAGGGATGCCCGACCGCTCGCCCTGGGCCGGCAGAACGCACAGGACCGGTTGCGTCCACTGAAGTGGTGTATGACCTGGTCTTTCCCGGTGCATGAAGGCGGCCATCGCAGATCCTTCGGATTGTCTGAAGATCACGAAGGAGAGACCTGCGATGGCCGCAGAACCGAGTTTGAACGTCGCGCAGCTGTTGCGCGAGCATCTTCAATCGGCGAGCCCTGATCTGTTGCGGGCGATGGTGAAAACCTTCGCCGATGTGCTGATGTCGGCCGAGGTCGACGCGGTGTGCGGGGCCGAGTACGGCGAACGCAGCGACGACAGAGTCAACTCGCGGAACGGCTACCGGCACCGCGACTGGGACACCCGGGTCGGCACCGTCGAGCTGTCCATCCCCAAGCTGCGATCGGGCTCCTATTTCCCGGACTGGTTGCTGCAGCACCGCCGCCGCGCCGAACAAGCCCTCGTCTCGGTGGTCGCGACCAGCTATCTGCTCGGGGTGTCGACGCGGCGGGTGGAGAAACTGGTCGAGCAACTCGGCATCAAGCAGTTGTCCAAGTCGCAGGTCTCGGAGATGGCCCGGCATCTCGACGCCCAGGTCGAAGCATTCCGCAACCGGCCACTGGACACCGGGCCTTACACGTTCGTCTGGGTCGACGCGCTGGTCATCAAGGTCCGCGAGGGTGGCCGCACCATCAACGTCCACGCGTTGATCGCGGTCGGGGTCAACGCTGACGGCGGCCGCGAAGTATTGGGCCTGGAGATTTCCAGCGATGAGGACGGTGCCGGCTGGCTGGCGTTCCTGCGCAGCCTGACCGCCCGCGGGCTATCCGGGGTCCGGCTCGTGGTCTCCGACGCTCACCGCGGTCTCGTGACCGCGATCGGCGCTGCCCTGCCGGGTGCGGGCTGGCAGCGCTGCCGCACTCACTACCTGCGCAACCTGCTCGCCAAAGTTCCCAAAAGCGCGCAGCCGTGGGTTGCCACGCTGGTCCGCACCGTCTTCGACCAGCCCGACACCGACGAGGTGAAAGCCCAGTTCGCCCGCGTGCTCGACACCATCGGCGACAAGTTCCCCGACGCCGCCGAACATCTCGACGACGCCCAAGCCGACCTGCTCGCCTTCACTGCGTTCCCGCGCGAGCTGTGGCGTCAGATCTGGTCCAACAATCCGCAGGAACGCTTGAACAAGGAAATCCGGCGGCGCACCGACGTCGTCGGGATCTTCCCGAACCGGGCCGCGATCATCCGCCTCGTCGGCGCCGTGCTCGCTGAGCAGACCGATGAATGGGTCGAAGGCCGCCGCTACATGGGCCTGGACCTGCTCCGCAAAGCCCGCCTCACACCCATCCCTAGCAGCCAAGACACCGAAGCTGACCAACCCGCCGAGATCGCCGCATAACATCAACCCACACGGATCAGCGATGGGCCGACTCTTACACCACGCCCGTGGACGCGACCCACAGGACCAGCCGAGCGCTCACTCAACACCGGCCGAGGCTCAAGGACAGCCCGCACTCAAGGGCAGCCGAGCGCTCAGGCGGCCCTGGGCCTCAAGGCGGCCCCAAGGCTTAGGGCGGGCCGAGTGCTCGGGACGAGCCAAGGGCTCGAGGCAGGTTGAAGGTTCCGAGCACGCCCGGCTCAAGACCGGCCGAAGACTAGAGCCGGCTTCGAGTAGGCGAAAGGCCCGAGCAGGCCGGCGCTCCAAGGGCAGCCGAGCGCCTAGGGCTGACCTAGGGCTCAAAGCGGCCTCAGGATGGCGGGCGAGGGCTCGAGGCGAGCCAAGGGCTCGAGGCAGGCTAAAGGGTCGAGCACGCCCGGCTCAAGACCGGCCGAAGACTAGAGCCGACTTCGAGTAGGCGGAAGCCTCGAGCAGGCCGGCGCTCCAAGGGCAGCCGAGCGCCTACGGCTCGCCTAGGGCTCAAGGCGGCCTCACGGCGGCGAACGAGGGCTCAAGGCGAGCCAAGGCCTCGAGGCAAGCTGAAGGTCCCGAGCAGGCCCGGCTCAAGACCGACCGAAGGCTCAGAGTAGGCCGGCGCTCCAAGGGCAGCCGAGCGCCTACGGCTCGCCTAGGGCTCAAGGCGGCCTCACGGCGGCGGACGAGGGCTCAAGGCGAGCCAAGGCCTCGAGGCAAGCTGAAGGTCCCGAGCAGGCCCGGCTCAAGACCGACCGAAGGCTCAGAGCAGGCCGGGCTTCGAGTAACCGAAGGCCCGAGCAGGCCAGCACTTCGAGCGGCCCGGGGTGAAGGCTCTGAGCAGGCCCGGGTTCGAGGCGGGACGAAGGCCCCAAGGAGACCAGGGCTCGAAGCAGACCGCTGCTCAACAGACCGCGGCTCGTAACGAACCGCGGCTTGGAGCAATTCGGGGCCCAGCGAGCCGGGGCTCAGGGCGCTCACGGCCGGCCGGGCGCTCACTCCGATGCGGGCTGGCGGTGGGGGCGGGCCGGGCGACTCGGTGCGAGGGGTGGCCGACTGGTGCGGGGCGGGTGGTCAGTCGGAGGTGGGGTCGCCGGTGGTGAGGCAGAAGACGCCGCCGGCGGGGTCTTGGAACGTGGACCAGTGTGGCCACTCTCCGAGGAAAGTGGCGCCCAGGGACTCGAGCCAGGGGCGGGCGGCGGGGATGTCGGAGCAGGACACGTCGAGGTGGGCGGACGCGGGCCGCTCCTCGCCGAGCCGCTGCAGCAGGAACCGCACGGGGATCGGCGGCTCGGGCTGCAACCGGACGAACTCGTCCTCCTGCTCGCCGGGGTCGAGCCGCCAACCGGTCAGCGTCGTCCAGAAGCGCACCTCGTCGTCGTAGACCGAGGGCGCCAGGTCGAAGCACAGCTGGTGCGGGCGCAGCGTCACCCCGCCGGGACCGCCGAAAGGCCTCGGCCGTACGCGTTGACCGCGCCAGGCGGCCGTGCAGAACGGCAGCCCGGCGGGCGACCGCAGCGTCTGCCAGTCGCCGTGGTCGATGAGCACCGTGGCGCCGGCGGTGAGCGCCCGGCCGTTGAACGCGGCGAGATCGTCGACCCAGATGTCCGGGTGGTGGCCGCCCGGCCCCTCCCGCACGCCCTGGATCTCGAGCCAGTCGTCCCCCGCCGCGGTCCGCAGCCGGACGAAGCCGGGGTCCTTCTGCGGTTCGGGCTCGGACCCGGTGGCCGCCGCCCAGAACGCGACGGCCGCGTCGAGCTGCTCCGTCGGCCGATCGAGGAACGCGTCCACCCACCGGATCATCGCCACACCCTTCTCCGTTGTCCCACGGCTCACCCCGAAGGGCGCGGCCTACTTCACCCCCGCGGCGTCCATGCCTCGCAGCTCCTTCTTCAGCTCGCTCATCTCGTCGCGGATGCGGGCCGCCAGCTCGAACTGCAGCTCGCGCGCCGCCGCCAGCATCTGCTCGTTGAGGTCCTGGATGAGCTGGGCCAGCTCGGTGCGCGCCATGCCCTCGCGGGACGGGCCCGACGCGCCGCGGCCCTTCGACCGGGTCTCGGGCACGGGCGCCTTGCCGCGCGACATCTGCCGGCCGGCGCCGCCCACCATCGGGTTGACCGTGGCGTCGGTGTCCTCCGCCTCGCGGTAGATGTCGTCGAGGATGTCGTGGATCTTCTTGCGGAGGGCCTGCGGGGTGATGCCGTTCGCCTCGTTGTGGGCGATCTGCTTGGCGCGGCGCCGGTCGGTCTCCTCGATGGCCTCGCGCATCGACGGGGTCATCTTGTCGGCGTACATGTGGACCTCGCCGGAGACGTTGCGGGCCGCGCGGCCGATCGTCTGGATCAGCGACCGCCCGCTGCGCAGGAAGCCCTCCTTGTCGGCGTCGAGGATCGCCACCAGCGACACCTCGGGCAGGTCGAGGCCCTCGCGCAGCAGGTTGATGCCGACGAGCACGTCGTAGTCGCCCTTGCGCAGCTCCTTGAGCAGCTCGACGCGACGCAGCGTGTCGACCTCGGAGTGCAGGTAGCGCACGCGGATGCCGTTCTCCAGCAGGTAGTCGGTGAGGTCCTCGGCCATCTTCTTGGTCAGGGTCGTCACCAGCACCCGCTCGTCGCGGTCGGTGCGCAGCTTGATCTCGTGCATGAGGTCGTCGATCTGCCCCTTGGTCGGCTTGACCACGACCTGCGGGTCGACCAGGCCGGTCGGGCGGATCACCTGCTCGACGTACTCCCCCTGGGCCTGCTGCATCTCCCACGGGCCGGGGGTCGCCGACAGGAACACCATCTGGCCGACGCGCTCGAGGAACTCGTCGAACCGCAGCGGCCGGTTGTCGGCGGCGCTGGGCAGCCGGAAGCCGTGCTCGATGAGGATCCGCTTGCGGGAGGCGTCGCCCTCGTACATGCCGCCGATCTGCGGGATCGTCACGTGCGACTCGTCGATGACGGTGATGTAGTCGTCGGGGAAGTAGTCGAGCAGCGAGTAGGCGGGGTCGCCGTAGTTGCGACCGTCCATGTGCATCGAGTAGTTCTCGATGCCGTTGCAGAAGCCGACCTGGCGCATCATCTCGATGTCGTAGGTCGTGCGCATCCGCAGCCGCTGCGCCTCGAGCAGCTTGCCCTGCCGCTCGAGCTCGGCGAGCCGGTCGGCCAGCTCGGCCTCGATGTCGCGGATCGCCCGCTCCATGCGCTCGGGGCCGGCCACGTAGTGGGTCGCGGGGAAGATGACCAGGTGGTCGACCTCGCGGACGATCTCGCCGGTGAGCGGGTGCAGGTAGTAGAGCTTCTCGATCTCGTCGCCGAACAGCTCGATGCGGACGGCGAGCTCCTCGTACGCCGGGATGATCTCGAGCGTGTCGCCGCGCACCCGGAACGTGCCGCGCTGGAAGGCCATGTCGTTGCGCGAGTACTGGATGTCGACCAGGCGGCGCAGCAGCTGGTCGCGGTCGATCTCGCCGCCGACCTTCACCGACACGGAACGGTCGAGGTACTCCTGCGGGGTGCCCAGGCCGTAGATCGCGCTGACCGTCGCGACCACGATGGTGTCACGCCGGGTGAGCAGCGACATCGTGGCGGAGTGGCGCAGCCGCTCGACCTCCTCGTTGACCGACGAGTCCTTCTCGATGTAGGTGTCGGTCTGCGCGATGTAGGCCTCGGGCTGGTAGTAGTCGTAGTAGCTGACGAAGTATTCGACGGCGTTGTTGGGCAGCAGCTCGCGGAACTCCTTGGCGAGCTGGGCACACAGCGTCTTGTTGGGCGCCATCACCAGCGCGGGCCGCTGGAGCCTCTCGATCAGCCACGCGGTGGTGGCGCTCTTGCCCGTGCCGGTCGCGCCGAGCAGCACGGTGTTGCGGTCGCCGCGCCGGATCCGTCGCTCGAGCTCGTCGATGGCCGCGGGCTGGTCACCGGCCGGCTGGAATTCGCTGACGACCTCGAAGCGGCCGTCGAGTCGTGGGAAGTCGAGCGCCATGGCAACAACGGTACGTCGAGGGTATGACAAGTTTCCGCCGTCGCCGCGGGCTCGCTCCGGACCGTCCGCCGAGGGCGTGCGGAGGGTGCACATTCGCCCCTGTCCGACGGCATTGTTCCACGTTGCGCCGCGCGCCTAACCTTGGCGGGTAGGCCGCTCGCGGCGGCCGTCCGCGTCGAGCGGGGTCGACTACAGATTCCCTCGACCGGCCCGTGGTTGCTGCGCCCCACTACGGCGAGCGCACCCACGGTGGTCGTGCCCAGCGCACGCCGGCCGCCGCGAGGGCCCTTCCTTTTGTCCCGGAGGCGCCGCACGAGCCCCGACGCGCCGCACGAGTTCCGGAGGCGCCGCACGAGCCCGACGCGCCGCACGAGTTCCGGAGGCGCCGCACGAGCCCGACGCGCCGCACGAGTTCCGGAGGCGCCGCACGAGCCCGACGCGCCGCACGAGTTCCGGAGGCGCCGCACGAGCCCGACGCGCCGCACGAGTTCCGGAGGCGCCGCACGAGCCCCGACGCGCCGCACGGGTTCCGGACAGGCCGCACGGGCCGCGCCTCACTCCCCCGGCTGCCAGCCGGTGGCCTCGGCCCACTCGTCGGCGGCCAGTGCCTCCCGATCGAACCACGGCTCCTTGGCCTCGGCGTACGCGTAACGGTCGCTGTGCTCGCTCACCCACTGCGCCTTGGCGGCCGCGTAGCCGTCGCGGGCCTCGCCGACCGTGCGCAGGTGGTCGCGCATGAGCAGCGCGAACCGCCAGCCCGGGGAGCCCGTCACCCGGACGTGCAGGTTGACCGTGCGGCCCGGGTCGCACCCGCCGTGCAGCCGCTTGGGCCAGGTCTCGCCGGGCATGCCGCGCGCGTTGTCGACCCACTCCCCCGCACGCCGCGGGAAGCCGGCCGCGGCCAGGTCGCCCGCCAGCGCGTCGGCCTCGTCGAGGGTGCGCACGGCCAGCATCAGATCGATGATGTCCTTGGCTGGCAGGCCGGGCACGGCGGTGGAGCCGATGTGCGAGACGGTGTGCCCGCCCGGCAGCGCGTGCCGGATCCGGGCGATCAGGCGGGCGGCCTGGTCGGGCCAGGTGGGGTCGTAGCCCGCGATGTGCAGGCCGCGGTCGGCCCGCGCGGAGACACCGAGGCGCACGTTTTCCTCGAACGGCTTCAACCGGTTGCGGTACAGCTTGTCGACTCGGGCGTTGAGCTCGCCGAGGTCGCCGTCGTTGACCAGCACCACGTCGGCGGCGCGGCGGCGGGTGGCGTCGTCGGCCTGGGCGGCGATGCGGGCCTCGGCCTGCTCGGTGGTCATGCCCCGGCTCCGGACGAGCCGCCCGACGCGCAGCTCGCGGTCGGTCTCCACGACGATCACGAGGTGGTACGAGGGGGCGAGCCCGGTCTCCACGAGCAGCGGCACGTCGTTGACCACGATCGCCCGGGGCGGGGCGGCCAGCGTCAGCTCGGCGGTCCGGGCCCGTACGCGGGGGTGGATGATCTTTTCGAGCGCGCGGCGGGCGGAGTCGTCGCCGAACACCTTGGCCGCCAGCGCCGGCCGGTCGAGCGCCCCCTCGGCGGTCAGCACGCCGGAGCCGAACTCGCTCACGATCTCGGCGAGCCCCTCGGTGCCGGGCGCGACCACCTCGCGGGCCAGCACGTCGGCGTCGATCACGATCGCGCCTCGCTCGGCGAGCCGCCGCGCGACCGCGCTTTTGCCCGCCCCGATGCCGCCGGTCAACCCCACCCTCAACACCCGCCCAGTATCGCGGCTGCGGGCGGCCGGTGCCCATGCGCCCATACCGGAAATTTCAGGTGGGGAGGAAATGCGTGCCCGGAATGGCGAAAGGCCGCCCCGACCGGAGTCGGAGCGGCCTTTCGGGTGGTGCGGTGACTCAGCGCGGAGGCTGGGTCAGCTCTTGCCGCCCGCGAGCTTCTCGCGCAGGGCGGCGAGAGCCTCGTCGGTGGCCAGGGTGCCGGACGGCTCCTCGGCGGCGCGCGCCGGGGCCGGCGAGCTCGACGAGGTGGAGGAGGACGACGACGTGGAGGTCGCACCCGCGGCCGGAGCCGGGTTGAGCGCAGCCTCGGCGTCGGCGTCGCGGGACGCCTGCACCTGCTTGGTGTGGGCCTCCCAGCGCTCGCGCGCCTCGGCGTACTGCTTCTCCCAGGCCTCGCGCTGCTTCTCGAAGCCCTCGAGCCACTCGCCCGTCTCCGGGTCGAAGCCCTCCGGGTAGATGTAGTTGCCCTCGGCGTCGTAGGTCGCCGCCATGCCGTAGAGCGTCGGGTCGAAGTGCTCCTCGCCCTCGACGAAGCCCTCGTTGGCCTGCTTGAGCGACAGCGAGATCCGGCGGCGCTCCAGGTCGATGTCGATGACCTTGACCAGGACGTCGGAGCCCACCTGCACGACCTGCTCGGGCAGCTCGACGTGCCGCTCGGCCAGCTCGGAGATGTGCACCAGACCCTCGATGCCGTCGTCCACGCGGACGAAGGCGCCGAACGGAACCAGCTTGGTGACCTTGCCCGGCACGATCTGGTTGATCGCGTGGGTGCGGGCGAACTGGCGCCACGGGTCTTCCTGGGTCGCCTTCAGCGACAGCGAGACGCGCTCGCGGTCCAGGTCGACGTCGAGCACCTCGACCTCGACCTCCTGGCCGACCTCGACGACCTCGGACGGGTGGTCGATGTGCTTCCAGGAGAGCTCGGAGACGTGCACGAGGCCGTCCACGCCACCCAGGTCGACGAACGCGCCGAAGTTGACGATCGAGGACACGACGCCCTTGCGGACCTGGCCCTTCTGCAGCTTGTTGAGGAACTCGGTGCGAACCTCGGACTGCGTCTGCTCGAGCCAGGCACGGCGGGACAGGACCACGTTGTTGCGGTTCTTGTCCAGCTCGATGATCTTGGCCTCGAGCTCGCGGCCCACGTAGGGCTGCAGGTCGCGGACGCGACGCATCTCGACCAGGGAGGCCGGCAGGAAGCCCCGGAGGCCGATGTCGAGGATGAGACCACCCTTGACGACCTCGATGACCGAGCCGCGGACGACGCCGTCGTCCTCCTTGATCTTCTCGATGGTGCCCCACGCGCGCTCGTACTGCGCACGCTTCTTCGAGAGGATCAGACGGCCTTCCTTGTCCTCCTTGGTGAGGACGAGGGCTTCGATGTGGTCTCCGACCGACACCACTTCCGCGGGGTCCACGTCATGCTTGATCGACAACTCACGCGAGGGGATCACGCCCTCGGTCTTGTAGCCGATGTCGAGCAGGACCTCGTCCCGATCGACCTTGACGACGGTGCCTTCGACAATGTCGCCGTCGTTGAAGTACTTGATGGTCTCGTCGATGGCTGCGAGGAAAGCTTCCTCCGAGCCGAGGTCGTCGACGGTGACCTTGTTGGCGCTCGAGGTGGCCTCGATGCTGCTCGTCATGTGGACTGTTGCTCCGAACGGATGGATTCGTGGTGTCTCTCGCGACCCGCGGAACTGCCGGCGGGCACGGCACGAACGAAGAGAAAAGATCCGGACAAACCTGTCAGAGCAAATTCGTCAAATCTTTGCAGTCGAGCATGTCGCAACCGACGACCACGGAACCTGCTCCCTGCCGAGGCACACGATCCGCGAGCGCATCGACTAGCTTACCGTGCGCATTACCACAGGTTGCAAGCCCTCCTGACGACCGCGGCACAATGTTCGGCGGGAAGCCCCTCACCTGCCCGTATTGTCCTGAATCGGGGCCCGCGGGACGGCTGCCGTACCGTTGCGCCGTGACCGAGATCAACCCGACCGCCCCCGGCCCCGCGCGGCGCCGGGGGATCAGCGACGACGAGAGCCGGGTGGCCAGCCGCGGCTGGTGGGACGCCGACGCCGACGATTACCAGGCCGAACACGGCGCCTTCCTGGGCGATCTCGACTTCGTCTGGTGTCCCGAGGGACTGCGCGAGGCCGACGCGCGGCTGCTCGGCGACGTGCGCGGCAAGCGGGTGCTGGAGCTGGGAGCGGGCGCCGCTGCGGGCGCGCGGTGGCTCGCCGGGCAGGGCGCCGAGGTCACGGCCCTCGATCTGTCGGCGGGGATGCTGCGGCACGCGCGGGCGGCGGAGAGGCGTACGGGCGTACGGGTTCCGCTCGTGCAAGCCGACGCCCTGGCCCTGCCGTTCGCGGACAGCGTATTCGACATCGTCTGCACCGCGTTCGGGGCGATCCCGTTCGTGGCCGACTCCGGCGCGGCCATGCGGGAGGTCGCGCGCGTCCTGCGTACGCCCGGCTCCTGGGTCTTCTCGATCACGCACCCGATGCGCTGGATCTTCTGGGACGAGCCCGACGAGACCGGGCTGGTCGCGCGCAACTCGTACTTCGACCGGACGCCGTACGTGGAGACCGACGAACACGGCGTTCCGACGTACGTGGAGCAGCACCGCACGCTCGGCGACCGCATCCGCGAGCTGGTGGCAGCCGGGTTCGTGCTGCGCGACCTGGTCGAGCCCGAGTGGCCCGAGGGGCACGAGCAGATCTGGGGCCAGTGGAGCCCGCTGCGCGGCCGGCTGTTCCCGGGCACCGCGATCTTCGTGGCGGACCTTCCGGGGGTCTGACCGTTTTCGCAGGCCAGCCCCGGGTAGGGGACACGCATGGCTGACGACGAGAACTTCGAAAAGGGCGAGGAAGTGACCTGGAAGAGCCACGGGCAGACCGTCCACGGCGAGGTCGAGCAGAAGATCACCAAGCGGACCGAGGCCGCGGGGCGCACCGTGGACGCCTCCAAGGACGACCCGCAGTACAAGGTCAAGAGCGACAAGACCGGGCGCGAGGCGGTCCACAAGCCGGGAGCGCTGAAGAAGGATGGCTGACGTCGACCAGGAGACGTACAAGGAGTTCCACGAGGCGGTCAACATGACCGCCGGCGAGCTCGAGAAGTGGCTGAGGACCGACGAGTCGCAGGAGGTCGGGCAGAAGTCGTCCGAGGGCGGGGAGTCGGTCGGCCACGACTCCGGCCGGAAGATCATCAAAATCCTCGGCAAGAAGAAGGGCGAGCTCACCGACGCCGACGAGGCGCACATGCGCAAGGTCGTCGGCTACGTGCACCGCCACCTCGCCCAGCACCCGAAGGGCGACGTCAAGGACACCAAGTGGCGGTACTCGCTGATGAACTGGGGCCACGACCCGCTCAAGAAGTGACCCCTACAGCGGGATCCCGGTCTCGAGCAGCGTGCCCATGACCGCCAGCGCGGCCGGGATCATGCGGTAGTAGACCCACGTGCCGCGGCGGTCGCTGTCGACCAGGCCGGCCTCACGCAGCACCTTGAGGTGGTGCGAGATGGTCGGTCCGGTCAGGTGGAACTCGCCGGTCAGGTCGCAGACGCACACCTCGCCGCCGCGCGCCGACGCGATCATCGACAGCAGCCGCAGCCGCACCGGATCGCCCAGCGCCTTGAACATCCGCGCGAACGTGTCGGCCTGCGCCGCATCGAGCGGCTCCCGGGCGAGCGGCCCTCCCCCGGCGGCGGAACTACCCATCGTCTGGCTCCCCATGGCCCTCACCCTTGCAAAGCGCTGCAACCGCAACCGGGAACAAGGCGGTCACCGTACGCAGCGCATCCTCCACCGCGGTTGCGACATTGCAGCCCGGGCAGAGCGTACGCCGCCGCACGCGCATGCCGACAACCGAGCCACGCCGCCGTGCGCCTCAGGGTGGGGCATGGTGCGGCAGGGAATCCGGGAGCTCGTGCAGGTCGCCTCGATGTGGCTGGGCCTCGGGGAACCCGACGGCGAAGGTGGTGGCGAGGGAGCCCGGCGGGGTGCCGTCTTCCTGTCGGCGCAGACCGCGGCCGGCGCGGCGCTGGGCGCCCTCGCGGGCGCGACCTATGTGCTGATGAAGGACGAGGCCCCGCCGGCGACGTGGCCGCTGCCGTATCTGCTGCTGGTCATCCCGCTGGCGATCGCGGTGGCCCGCCGCCCGGCCGCCGCTCCGCTCGCCCTGGCCGTGGCGCTGCCCGCGGGCGTCCTGACGGCCGCCGCCGTCGTGGCAGGCGTCCCGGCGTCGGGCTTCTGGCCGTGGTTCACCGCCCTGTCCGCCGCCGCGCTGGTGGCCGGAGCCGTCTTCGGAGCGGTGTCCGCCCGCCGATGACGACCCGGCCGGACGCGCGCGGACCGGCACGGGCCGTGTGGGCGGGGTCAGTGGTCGGCGCCGTTCCAGTCCTTGCCGAAGCCGACGGAGACCTCGAGGGGGACGGACAGGGGGTAGGCGCTGCCCATCTCGCGGCGGACCAGGGCCTCGAGGGCCTCGCGCTCGCCGGGGGCCACGTCGAAGACCAGCTCGTCGTGGACCTGCAGCAGCATGCGGGATTTCAGGCCGGTCTCCTTGAGCGCCTTGTCGACCTGCAGCATGGCGATCTTGATGATGTCGGCGGCGGAGCCCTGGATGGGGGCGTTGAGCGCCATCCGCTCGGCCATCTCGCGGCGCTGGCGGTTGTCGCTGGACAGGTCGGGCAGGTAGCGGCGACGGCCCAGGATCGTGGCGGTGTAGCCGTCCTGCACGGCGCGGCGCACGACGGCCTGCAGGTAGTCGCGGACGCCGCCGAAGCGCTCGAAGTACTCGTCCATGAGGCCGCGCGCCTCGTCGGTCGGGATGTTGAGCTGGTTGGACAGGCCGAACGCGCTCAACCCGTACGCCAGGCCGTAGTTCATCGCCTTGATCTTGCGGCGCTGGTCGGGGACGACCTCCTCGACGGGCACGTGGAACACCGACGAGGCGGTGGCCGCGTGGAAGTCGAACGCGGAGTTGAACGCCGCGATCAGCGCCTCGTCGCCGGACAGGTGCGCCATGATGCGCATCTCGATCTGGCTGTAGTCCGCGGTCATCAGCTGCTCGAAGCCCTCGCCCACCACGAAGGCGCGGCGGATGCGGCGGCCCTCCTCGGTGCGGATCGGGATGTTCTGCAGGTTGGGGTCGGTCGACGAGAGCCGGCCGGTGGCGGCGACGGTCTGGTTGAACGTGGTGTGGATGCGCCCGTCGTCGGAGACCGACTTGAGCAGCCCGTCGACGGTCGACTTGAGCTTGGCGACGTCGCGGTGGCGCAGCAGGTGCTCCAGCAGCGGGTCGCCGGTCTGGGCGAACAAATTCTGCAGCGCGTCGGCGTCGGTGGTGTAGCCCGACTTGATCCGCTTGGTCTTGGGCAGGTTGCGCTCGACGAACAGGATCTCCTGCAGCTGCTTGGGCGAGCCCAGGTTGAACTCGCGGCCCACCACCTCGTGCGCGGCCTGCTGGGCGGCCTTGACCTCGGCGGCGAAGTGGGCCTCGAGCTCGGAGAGGTAGTGGGTGTCGGCGCCGATGCCGCGGTGCTCCATCTCGCCGAGCACCTCGGACAGCGGCTGCTCGACCTCCACGAGCAGCTTCTGCGACTCGCCGCCGTCGCGGGACAGCTCCTCGGTGAGCACGTCGGCCAGATCGAGCGTGGCGCGGGCGCGGAGCATCACGTTCTGCTCGGCGGCGCCCTCGTCGCCGAGCCCGGAGAGCAGGTCGAGCTGGCCGTCGCCCGAGTCCTCGACGCGCAGCTCGCGCTTGAGGTAGCGCAGCGCGAGGTCGGTGAGGTCGTAGGCCCGCTGGTCGGGTTTGGCCAGATAGGCCGCCAGCGCGGTGTCGACGCGCACCCCGGCCAGGCTCCAGCCGTGTGCGCGCATCGCGAGCGAGGCCGGCTTGGCGTCGTGCAGCACCTTGGGCCTGGCCGGGTCGGCGATCCACTCGGCGACCGCCCGCTCGTCGGCCTCGTCGAGCGCGGCCGGGTCGAACCAGGCGGCCGGCCCGTCGCCGGTCGCGACGGCGATGCCGGTGAGCGTGCCGGTGCCGCGGCCGAACGTGCCGGTGACGGCGACCCCGACCGGCGCGCCGGCGGCGTGCTCGCCCAGCCAGCCGGCCACCTCGCCGGCGGCCAGCGCCCGGCCCTCGAGGTCGAAGCCGCTCTCGGCCTCGGGCTCGACGGCGTCGAGGTAGGAGTAGAGCCGCTCGCGCAGCACCCGGAACTCCAGCGCGTCGAACACCTGGTGGACGGCCTCGCGGTCCCAGCCCTGCCAGCGCACGTCCTCGGGGCGCAGCGGCAGCTCGAGGTCGGTGACCAGCGCGTTGAGCTCGTAGTTGCGCAGCACGTCGGCCAGGTGGGCGCGCAGGTTCTCCCCCGCCTTGCCCTTGAACTTGTCGACGTTGGCGACGATGCCGTCGAGCCCGCCGTATTCCTTGATCCACTTGGCGGCGGTCTTGTCGCCCACGCCCGGCACGCCGGTCAGGTTGTCGCTGGCCTCGCCGACCAGGGCCGCCTTGTCGCGGTAGCGCTCGGGGGGCACGAAGTATTTGGCCTCGATGGCCTCGGGCGTCATGCGCCAGACCTCGGAGACGCCGCGCACCGGGTAGAGGATCGTGACGTGCTCGCCGGCGAGCTGGAACGCGTCGCGGTCGCCGGAGGAGATGACCACCTCGAAGCCCGCGTCGCGGGCCTGGCAGGACAGCGTGCCGATGACGTCGTCGGCCTCGTAGCCGGGCTTTTCCACCACCGGGATGCGCAGCGCCTCGAGGATCTCCTTGATGAGGCTGACCTGGCCCTGGAACGGCGCCGGGGTCTCGGAGCGGCCGGCCTTGTAGTCCGCGTATTTCTCGGTGCGGAAGGAGCGGCGCGAGACGTCGAAGGCGACCGCGATGTGGGTCGGCTTCTCGTCGCGCAGCATGTTGATCAGCATCGACGTGAAGCCGAACACCGCGTTCGTCGGCTGGCCGGTCGCGGTGCTGAAGTTCTCCACCGGCAGCGCGAAGTAGGCCCGGTAGGCCAGGGAGTGACCGTCGAGCAGCAGCAAACGGGGGGTCTGGGCGTCGTTGCTCACGTTGAGGAACTCTAGTCGCCGGGTCCGACAGAAACGCCGAACCCCCCGTCCGCTCAGAGCACCTTGCTCAGGAATGCCCTGGTTCGCTCATGCTGCGGATTGGCGATCACATCGCGCGGCGGCCCCTGCTCCACGACGACCCCGCCGTCCATGAAGATCAGGTTGTCGCCGACCTCGCGGGCGAAGCCGATCTCGTGGGTCACCACGACCATGGTCATGCCGTCGCGGGCCAGGTCCTTCATCGTGTCGAGGACCTCGCCGACCAGCTCGGGGTCGAGCGCGCTGGTGGGCTCGTCGAACAGCATCAGCTTGGGCCGCATCGCCAGGGCCCGGGCGATCGCGACGCGCTGCTGCTGGCCGCCGGAGAGCTGACCGGGATAGCTGCCGACCTTCTCCCCCAGCCCCACGCGTTCGAGCAGGCTGATCGCGCGGTCGCGTACCTCGGCCTTGTTCTCCCTCTTCACCCGGCAGGGCGCCTCCATGACGTTGTCGAGCACCGTCATGTGGGGGAACAGGTTGAAGCGCTGGAACACCATGCCGATCGAGCGGCGCTGCCGGGCCACGTCCTTCTCGCCGAGCTCGTGCAGCTTGCCGCCGCGCTCGCGGTAGCCCATCAGGTCGCCGTCGACGAAGATGCGGCCGGCGTTGACCTTCTCGAGGTGGTTGACGCAGCGCAGGAACGTGGACTTGCCCGAGCCCGAGGGGCCCAGCACGCAGCAGACCTGCCCCTTGCCGACGACCAGGTCGACGCCCTTGAGCACCTCGAGCGACCCGAACGACTTGTGCACGTTGTCGGCGCGCACCATCTCGTCGGTCATGTGCCCTCCCCGGTGGTGGTGACCCGGCCGCCCTGTTCGACCTGGATGTCGCGCAGCCGCTGCTTCGCCCGGCCCGCCGTGCCGTAGCCCTTGCTGAAGTGCCGCTCCACGAAGTATTGGCCGACCATCAGCACGGTGCACAGGATCAGGTACCAGATGAGGCCCGCCACGATCACCGGCAGCACGATGAACGTCCGCGCGGAGACCTGGGTGAGCTGGAACCACAGCTCGAAGGTGACCGGCACGAACGCCACCAGCGACGTGTCCTTGACCATCGCGATGATCTCGTTGCCGGTCGGCGGGACGATGACCCGCATCGCCTGCGGCAGCACGACCCGTCGCAGCACCTGCGAGCGCGACATGCCCAGCGCGACCGCCGCCTCGCCCTGACCGGGGTCGATCGACTGGATGCCGGCCCGGACGATCTCGGCCATGTAGGCGGCCTCGGACAGCCCCAGCGCCAGCATGCCGGCGACGAAGCCGGCGAGCAGCTCGCTGGCCTTGATGCTGTAGAACTGCCCGTCGAAGCCGTCGAGGCCGAACAGCTTGCCGATCTGGGTGCCGAACGGCAGGCCGAAGCCGACGCGCTCCCACAGGATGTTCAGGTTGCCGAACAGCACCGCGAGCACGAGGCGCGGCACGGCCCGGAAGAACCAGGTGTAGACGAACGCCACCGACGACAGGATCCGGTTCTCCGACAGCCGCATGATCGCGATGACGACGCCGAGCCCGATGCCGATCGCCATCGAGGTGATGGTCAGCAGGATGGTGCCGCGCAGGCCCTCGAGGACCGGCTCGGTGAACATCACCCCGCGCTTGCCGTCCTGGTACTCCAGGAAGATGAACGACCAGCGGAACCGGTCGTTGGTGACCAGCAGGTGCACGAACATCGCGACCAGGATCGCGATGACGGCCAGCGCCAGCCACCGTCCGGGGTGCCGTACGGGCACGGCCTTGATCGGTTCTGGCCGTGCCCGGACGGTGGTGTTTTCGTCGCTCATGCGAGGGTCAGACCGACGGGTTCACTTCGGGGGTGGTGATCGCGCCGGCGGTGACGCCCCACTTGTCGAGGATCGTCTTGTAGGTGCCGTCGGCGATCAGCGCCTGCACCGCCTGGCCGATCAGGTTCGCGAACTCGGTCTGGTCCTTGGCGATCGCATAGCCGTACGGGGCCGAGTCGTAGATGTCGCCGACCAGCGCGAGCTGCCCGTTGGTCTGCTTCACCGCGTACGCCACGATCGGCGAGTCGGCGAGCATGGCCTCGTCCTTGCCGGTCACCACGGCGTTCGTGGCGTCCGACTGCTTCTGGTACTGGTCGATGGTGATCTTGGCCTTGCCGCCGTCGGTGCACTTCTTGGACCGGGCGGTCAGGTCGTCGACCTGCACCGTCGCGGTCTGCACCGCGATCTTCTTGCCGCAGACGTCGTCCGGGTTGATCGTCACGCCCGACTTGGCGGCCCACTGGGTGCCCGCCGAGAAGTAGGAGACCATGTTGACCTCCTTCATCCGCTCCGCGTTGATCGTGAACGAGGAGACGCCCACCGAGTACTTCTTGGTGGTCACGCCCGGGATGATGCCCTCGAACTTGTCCGAGGTCCACTCGGTGGTCAGGCCGAGCTTCTGGGCGACCGCGTTGAACAGGTCGACGTCGAAGCCGACGACGGTCTTGCCGTCGGTGTCGAGGAACTCGTTGGGGGCGTACGACGAGTCGGTGCCGATGGTGAGCTTGCCCGCGGCCTTGATGTCGGCCGGGACCTTGTCGGCCAGCGCGGTGTCGGCGGACGCGCTGGGCGCCGGGCCGGAGCCCGTGCCCGGGTCCTCCGACTCCGAGCCGCAGGCGCCCATCGACAGCGTCAGCGCCGCCGCGGCGGCCAGGCCGAGGATCGCCCGGCGGCCGGGGGTGGTGCGGAACATGATGACTCCTAGAGGTCGAAAATCGTGTTACGCGACGCCCAGATAGGCGTCCTTGACCGCCGGGTCGTGCAGGAGCTCGGCGCCGGTGCCCTCCTTGACGATCCGGCCCGTCTCCAGAACGTACGCGCGGTGGGCCCGCGACAGGGCCTGCTGCGCGTTCTGTTCCACCAGCAGCACGGTCGTCCCCTGCTGGTTGATCTCCACGATGATGTCGAAGATCTGCTGGATCAGCATGGGCGCGAGACCCATCGACGGCTCGTCGAGCAGCAGCAGCTTGGGCCGGCTCATCAGCGCCCGGCCGACCGCGAGCATCTGCTGCTCGCCGCCGGACAGCGTGCCGCCCGCCTGCTTCTCGCGCTCCTTGAGCCGCGGGAACAGCGTGAAGGCACGCTCCATGTCCTCGTCGATCTCGGAACGGCTGCGGCGGGTGTAGGCGCCCATCTCGAGGTTCTCCCGCACCGACATGCCCGGGAAGATGCCCCGGCCCTCGGGCGACTGCGAGACGCCGCGCACGACCCGCAGGTCGGCGCGCAGCTTGGTGATGTCCTCGCCGTCGAAGCGGATCGTGCCCTGCGACACCGGCCGCAAACCCGAGATCGCCCGCATCGTGGTGGACTTGCCCGCGCCGTTCGCGCCGATCAGCGCGACGACCTCACCCTGCCCGACGGTCAGGCTGATGCCGTGCAGGGCCTGGATCCGCCCGTACGCCAGGGTCACGTTGTCGATCTCAAGCAGCATCGGTGGGCACCCCCAGGTACGCGGCGATGACCGCCGGGTTCTCCCGCACCTCGGCGGGCGTCCCCTCGGCGATCTTCTTGCCGAACTCCAGCACGACGATCCGGTCGGTGACGCCCATGACCAGGCGCATGTCGTGCTCGATCAGCAGCACCGTCACCCCGGTGTCGCGGATCTTGCGAATCAGCCCGAGCAGGTCCTCCTTCTCCGCCGGGTTGAAGCCGGCGGCCGGCTCGTCCAGGCAGAGCAGGGTCGGGTTGGTGGCCAGCGCACGCGCGATCTCCAGGCGACGCTGCTCACCGTACGAGAGATTACGGCTCACATCGCCCGCACGGTGCGCAATCCCGACGAAGCGGAGCAATTCGAGCGAACGCGCGCGTCCCTCACGCTCCTCGCGCCAGAACCGCGGCAGCCGGAACAACGCGCTGATCACGCTGGTCTTGTGGTGCGCATCCGCGCCCACCATGACGTTCTCCAGCGCGGTCATCTCGGGGAACAGCCGCACGTTCTGGAACGTGCGCGCGATGCCCCCGCGGGTGATCTCGTGCTTCTTCTTGCCGACGATCGACTCGCCGTTGAACCGGATGCCGCCGCTGGTCGGCCGGTACACGCCGGTCATGGCGTTGAAGCAGGTGGTCTTGCCCGCGCCGTTCGGGCCGATGAGCCCGAAGATCTCGCCCTTGCGCAGCGAGAAGCTGACGTCGTTGAGCGCCACGACGCCGCCGAAGCGCAGCGTGACGTGGTCCACCTCGAGCAGGACGTTCCCATCCCGTACGCCGTCGGAGGTCGACGCCCCCGACGGACGCCCGGTCGGCGCCGCCTCGTCCACGGCGCGCTCGTTGGCCCGGTCGAGCTCCTCCGGAGTCTCCATGTGCGGCTCAGACATGACGGCCCTCCGCTTCGCTCCGGGACGGCATGGCCGAGACACTGAGCCTCATGGCGCCTTCGCTTCGCTCAGTCACTGGGGTGCCACCTCCTTCTCCCGGTCCTTGAGCTCCATCGCACGGCGGCGCGAGGGGATCAGACCCTGCGGCCGCAGGACCATGATCAGAATGATCACCGCGCCGAACAGCGCGAACCGGTACTCGTACAGGTCGGTGTCGCCCACCGAGATACCCCGCAGGCGGTCCGGGATGTACGAGATCAGGGCGCCACCCAGGATGGCGCCGGCCATATTGCCGGAGCCGCCCATGACCACGCCGGCCAGCACCAGGATCGAGAACTGCAGCACGAACGTCTGCGAGTTGATGAAGCTCTGCTCGCCGGAGAACAGCACACCGCCGAGGCCGCCGATGAACGCGCCGATCGCGAACGCCCACAGCTTGTACTTGATGGTGCGCACGCCCATGATCTCGGCGGCTTCCTCGTCCTCGCGGATCGCCAGCCACGACCGGCCGACCCGGCTGCGGTCCAGGTTCCGTACGCCGAGGATGACCACGATGATGACGGTCAGCCCCAGCCAGAAGTACGGCACCGCGTCGGTCACGCCGAAGATCGGGTTGCCGCCCCAGCTGCCGGGCGGGTGCGGGATGCTCGCGAAGCCCCGGTCGCCGCGCAGCGTCGTCGTCGAGGTCGCCACGATGCGGATGATCTCGGCGAAGCCCAGCGTCACGATCGCCAGGTAGTCGCCGCGCAGCCGCAGCGTCGGCCAGCCCAGGATCAGGCCCGCCAGCATGGTCAGCGCCAGCGCCACCGGCACCGCCGCCAGCCAGGCCCAGCCCGTCTGCTTGTAGATCAGCGAGTCGGGCGAGGTCAGCAGCGCCGTGCCGTAGGCACCGACCGCGAAGAAGCCGACGTACCCGAGGTCGAGCAGGCCCGCGTAGCCGACCACCACGTTGAGGCCCAGCGCCAGCAGCACGTAGTAGGACATGTTGAACAGGGCGCTCGGCCAGTCGATGCCCTCGGTGACGATCTGCGGCCCGATCACCGGCACGTCACCCGCGTACGGCAGCAGGTAGGCCAGCACCAGGGCGACCAGGATCACCGCGCTGCGCACCACCGTCGACTGCCGGCCGTACCAGCCCCGCACTCCGCCGCTCGAGCGGAAAGTAGCCTTCTCGCTCATGCTCGAGCCCTTCCCAGCGACTCACCCAGCAGACCCGTCGGGCGGAACAGCAGAATGACCACCAGCAGCACGAACGACGCCGCGTGCAGCCACTGCGTGCCGAACACCCCGGCCGCGTAGTTCTGCAGCACACCCAGCAGGAGACCGCCCAGCAGGGCGCCCCGCAGGTTGCCGATGCCGCCCAGCACGGCGGCGGTGAACGCGTCGATGCCGAGCAGGAAGCCCGCGTCGTACCGCGTCACGCCGATCTTCAGGTCGTACATCACCGCGGCGATGCCGGCCATCAGACCGCCCAGCAGGAACACCAGGGCGATGACCCGCGACTTGTTCACACCCATCAGCGCCGCGCTGTCGGGGTTCTGCGCCACCGCGCGGATGCCCCGGCCCAGCCGCGAGCCGTTGATGAAACGATCCAGCGCGAACATCATCACCAGCGCCAGCACGATGATGAGCAGCTGCAGGTTCGTGACCGTCGTGTCGCCGATCGTGAACAGCGGCTTCGCCTGGATGATCGGCGGGACACCGCGCTGGTTGCGGTGCGTCAGCACACCGGTCAACTCGGAGATGAACAGCGACGCGCCGATCGCCGTGATGAGGAACGCCAGCGGGGGCGCGTTACGCCGGCGCAGCGGCCGGTAGGCCACCAGCTCCACGGCGAGCGCCGTCAGACCCGACGCGATGATCGCCGCGACGAGACCGACCAGCATGTAGAGCAACATGCCGCCGACCGACGGGGCCGCCGAGTTCTGGTCCAGGCCGAACCAGCCCCAGACGATCAGACAGGCGTAGGTGCCCCAGAGGAACACCTCGGAGTGCGCGAAATTGATAAGCCGCAGCACACCGTAGACCAGCGTGTAGCCCAGGGCGAACAACGCGATGATCGCGCCCTGGGCCAACCCGGTGACGGTGAGCGGCCCGAAATCATTGATCAGACCGGAAAAATCCACAGAGGGGCTCCAAAACGACGAGGTCGGTGCGGCCGGAGATCATCCGGCCGCACCGGCCCACCAGAGAGTTAGCGCTACCCGATCAGGAAGTCTTGATCTCCTGGTCGGACTTCGTGTCGCCGGAGCTGTCGAACTTGAACGCCCACACCTTGATCAGCGAGGGGTCGAGCTCACCGGTCTCGGTGAACTTGTAGGTGTTCGCGATGCCCTTGTAGTTCACGGTCTTCAGGTAGTCGTTCAGCTTCTGCGGCGTCGTGTTACCGGCGTCGATGCCCTGAAGGAAGATGTTCGCGGCGTCGAACGCGACGTCGGAGTACGTGCCCGCGTCGACGTTCCACTTGGCCTTGTAGTCGTTCACGAAGGTGCCACCGGCAGCCTCCGGCGGCGAGCACGGGCAGGTCACGACGGTGCCCACCGCGGCCTGCACACCCGAGGCCTTGGACAGGCCCGGGTCCTTCATGCCGTCGCCGCCGAGCAGCGTGCCCTTCCAGCCCGCCGCGGTCAGCTGCTTACGGATGATGCCGGCGTTGGTGTAGTAGCCGCCGTAGAACAGCGCGGTCGCGCCGCTCGACTGGACCTTCTGCACCAGGGCGGAGAAGTCGGCCTGCTTGCCGTCGCCCTCGGTCTTGTCCGTCTGCACGACCAGCGGGCCGAGCTTGGACTTCACGACCTCGGCCAGACCGGCGCCGTACGCCGACTGGTCGTCCGCGACGAAGACCTTCTGCGCCTTCAGCACATCCTTGATGTACGCGGCACCGGCCGGACCCTGCGCGTCGTCGTTGGCGACCGCGCGGTGGAACGTCTTCCAGCCCTTCGACGCCAGCGACACGCGGGTCGCCGACGGCGTGATGGTCGGGATGCCGGCCGACTCGAAGATCGGGTCGGCGGCCTCGGACTCGCCGGAGAACGGCGGGCCCACGATGCCGAGGATCTTCTTGTCCGCCACCAGGCTGCGGGCGACACCGGGCGCGACCGAGGCCTCACCCTGGGAGTCGAACTTCGCGACCTGGATGCAGTCGGAGCCCTTGGCCTTGTTGTACTGCTCGATAGCCAGCTCGAAGCCCTGCTCGATGTTCACACCGAGGTTGGCGGCCGAGCCGGTCAGAGCGCCGAAGAACGCCAGCTTGTAGCCGCAGTTCCCCTCGCTCGCGGTGTCATCGCCGCCTGAACTGCTGTTACAGGCGGCGGCACCGGCGAGCAGCCCGATGATGGCCACTCCGCCGATGGCTCGTGCGAGAACCTGCCTCAAGGTTGGAACCCTCCTCCATACCGATCCCACCGAGCCACTGCCGGCCGATTGGCACTTGCGCACCCCAGCGGCCACCCGTGCCCCGTTATGGGGCGGGACGCTATCCCAGGTGGGGGGCCTGTCAAAAGACTTCACGTGGGCTTTCACCGAACCGTTACGTCCGGTCAGCCCCCGGCAGCAGGAGGTGTTACAAGAAGGGTCCTACAAGATCAACTTTGGGCGGGCTGTGCGCCGCCCGCCTCCTGACCCTCCGCCAGGATCCGGTCCGCCACCTCACGCATCGTCATCCGGTGATCCATCGCCGTGCGCTGGATCCACTTGAACGCCTGCGGCTCGGTCATCTGGTACTTGGTCATCAGCTCGCCCTTGGCGCGCTCCACCGACTTGCGCGTCTCGAGCCGGTCGGTCAGACCCGCCACCTCGGACTCCAGCGCGGCGATCTCCGAGTACCGCGACAGGGCGATCTCCACCGCGGGCACGAGATCGGACTTCTGGAACGGCTTCACCAGATAAGCCATCGCGCCGGCCGCGCGGGCGCGCTCGACGAGGTCGCGCTGGCTGAACGCGGTCAGGATGACGACCGGGGCGATCCGCCCGCCGGCGATCCGCTCCGCCGCGGCGAGCCCATCCATGATCGGCATCTTGATGTCGAGGATGACGAGGTCGGGGCGCAACTCCTCGGCCAGGCGCACGGCGGTCTCGCCGTCCCCCGCCTCACCGACGACGTCGTAGCCCTCCTCGACGAGCATCTCGGCCAGGTCCAGACGGATGAGCGCCTCGTCCTCGGCGATCAACACCCGTTTGCGCTCGGCACCAGCCTGCGAGTCGGCCACGGAACCACTACCCCCAACGTCCGGCGAAGTGCGACACCCCGGTATGCGGGTGTCGTTCCCCTAAGCCTAGTGGGTACTCTGTGCGTGGCTCATCCTGGCGGGAGCAAGTCGCGGCGGACGAGTCGGCCGGCCCCTGTATTCCAACCGGCAGAGAAGATGGTCTCAAACACCATACAGTGTGGGTTCGAATCCCACCGGGGGCACAAAAGCCGCCGCGGCTCCGCTCGGGACGGCGCGCGGCCGGCGACGGCGGGGCCGCGTCGTCCGAGGTGTATGACCGGATCGGTTCTCGCGCGATGCCCATCCCGGGGTCTCCCCTGCGATCAAGGTGCTGCGGTGCACGGACGGACGAACCGGCCGCGACGGCGGCCCCGGCGCCCCGGAAACGGCGCGCGAAGAGCATTGACGACGACGCGGAATCATTCCCTTTCACTCCACGCCCGTCGATTCGCGAAATCGTGTCGCGCGAAATGGTCGCGTCCCTACCTGTCCGCGTTACGGCTCCGTTAACGAGTGCGCCGACATCGGGCGGCTCCGTGCGAAATCCCCCGGCCGTGCGCATATAGCGCGGCGAATGGGCGGGACGACCCGCGGCATTGACGGAGCTCGGTCACGCAGGGCGGTGCCCGCTTCGTTCCGGTGACGGCGAGTGGCTGCGGCCGGTGCCGTTGCGTGTCGGCTCGTCGCCGGGCGACGGGCTGCCGTGCGGGGCCTTCGACTTCGGGCCGGTCGGTGGCGGGGCCGGCGTCCGGCCGGGAGGCGGCGGCGACCACGGGGCCGGGGTGGCCGACGGGCCGGGCGTGGCGGACCCACCGGCCGACGGCGAGGGTGCGGGCGACCGCGGAGGCGCGGGCGACCGCGACGACGACGGCGACGGCGGTGCCGTGGCGGGGTCGCTCGGCGCGGGCGGCGAGGCCGACGCGGATCGGTGCAGGTCACGGCAGTACTCGTCGATGTCGTCCTCGCCCCCGGCGGCCTCGCTGAGTTTGCGGCGGTCCTCGCGGCTCAGCGGCCGGTCGAGCGCCCCGCTCCAGGCGCGGCACCAGCCCAGCGCGGTGACGTCGAGGGACGGGCGGGGAGCGGGCCGGGTGGGCGACGGCGTGGGGGTGCCTGTTCTCGGCGCAGGTACGCCCAGCGCCGAGAACAGGCGGTGCGCGTGCTGCTGGGCTTCTCCGGGGAGGTTGCCGGTGCGGGCGGCGACGGCGGTTCCGGCGAGGAGCAGGAGAGCCAGGCCGGTCGTGACGGGCACGAGGACGGCCCGGACCCTCGCCGTCTTGCGGCGTCGGGCGCTGCGGGCAGCACGCTTGCGGTGTGCGACGAAGGCGGCGACGGTGTCCTGCTCGGCGGCCAGCTCCTCCGGGGTCCCGGGGGCGCGGGCGGCCTCGAGCAGGGCGGCCAGGCCGGGGTGGTCGTCGCCCGCCGGGTGGTGGGCGGCGATGTGGTCGGCCTGGTCGCGGTCGATGCCGGTACGGCGCGTGCGCAGTGCACGCAGGAGAGCGTTCAGGGCGCGCATTCTGTTACACCCCCTGTCTCGTACGGATCTGGGGGTTGGCGGCGAGGCGGCGCAGGCCGCGCATGGTGGCGATGCGGACGGCTCCGGGCTTCTTGCCGAGGATGCCGGCGGTGGTGGCGACGTCGAGGCCGGCGACGACGCGCAGCATGACGGCCTCGGCCTGGTCCGTGGGCAGGTCGGCGATCATGGCGATGGCCCAGGCGGTGGAGGCGCCCTCGGCGGCCTGGGCGGCCGCGTCGGGTGCGGTGGGTGTGCGGGGTGCGGGGCTCTCCCGCGTACGGGATCGGCGTCTCTGCTCGTCGATGCCGCGATGGCGGGCTATGCGGAACAGCCAGCCGCGGAACGCGGGCAGGTCGCCGGTGAAGTGGTCGAGGTCGCGGATGGCGTGCAGCCAGGTCTCGCTGGCGGCGTCCTCGGCGTGCTCGCCGGCCAGCACGCGCAGGTAGCGCAGGACCGCGGGGTGCAGTCCGCGCCAGAGCGTGGCGAACCCCGCGGCGTCGCCGTGCTGGGCGGCGCGCAGGGCGGCAGCGAGGTCGTCGTCGGGCACGGCTCTCCGGAGGTGGGGGGCGGCCCGTCTTGTACCCCGCTGTGAATCTGGGCGAACCTCGGGTTCCGCGCTCGGCTGGATGTTGTCATGGCAGGGTCACCTTCGCCGTGGAGGCCTCATGTTGTGGTCCGGTTCGTCGCCCCTGTCCGTGATGCGGCAGAGCATGTGGGGGTTTTTGCTGTTCGCGGGTGTGGCGTGGCTCGCGGTGGGGTGGAGCGTGCTGCGGCTGGAGCCGGCCGACATCGTGGGCGTGGCCGCTCCGGTGATCTTCTTCGGGGCGCTGTGCGAGGTCGTCCGGGCGCTGGCGGGGACGCGGACGTGGTGGGTGAACGCGTCGATGGCCGTGCTGTTCACCGCGACCGGGGTCGTGCTGCTGCTGGACCGGGACTCGACGTACACGACGCCGGCGTCGCTGATCGGCTGGTTCCTGATGGTGCGCGGCGCGGTGGACGTCGCGGTGGCGACGATGAACCGGGGCACCGACCGCACGTGGGGGCTGATGGAGTGCCTGGGGGTACTGCAGGTCGCACTCGGCTTCTACGCGGCGAGCCCGTGGGCGCGGACGGCCGATCCGGTGATCGTGACGCTCGGCGCGCTCGCGGTGCTGCGCGCGGTGGCGGACCTGACGACGGGACTGCGGCTGCGGGAGGTCGCGGCGGCGCGGAACGACGTGTTGCGGTTGTCGCCGGAGCGGGAGGCCGGGGTGGCCGGCTATTCGGCGGGGCTGGCCGACTTCGAGGGGCAGCCGCGGGCGCGGCACCGGGCGGACACGTTCCACGAGCAGGTGGTGCGGACGACCGGCGACCTCGACGCGAGGATCGCCGAGGCGGGGGTCACGGCGAAACCGGGCGCCGCGAACCGGGTGCCGCACGACGCGCCGCGGGTGCCGGACTCGCCGGAGGAGATGGTGGAGGGCGCGGAGAAGCGCCGCTGAGGCTTTGGTCTCCCCTGCCCCGCCGGGCCGGGATCCGCTGACGGCCAGTCGCCGGGCCGGGATCCCGCCCGGCGGGCTCCCTATCGGCGCTCGCCGACGCGGCGCAGCAGGCCCTCCTGGACGGCGCTGGCGATGTGCGCGCCGTCCTCGGTGAACATGCGGCCGCTGGCCAGGCCGCGGCTGCCGCTCGCCGACGGGCTCGTGCAGTCGTACAGGAACCAGTCGTCGGCGCGGAACGGCCGGTGGAACCACAGCGCGTGGTCGAGGCTGGCGCCGATGACGCCGCCGGGGCCCCACACCTCGCCGTGGACGCTGAGCACCGAGTCGAGCAGCGACAGGTCGGAGGCGTACGTGAGGGCGCAGGCGTGGATGAGCGGGTCGTCGGGCAGCGTGCCGTCGATGCGCATCCACACGCGCTGCTGCTCGCTGGCGTTGCGGTCGCCGGGCGGCACCCAGCCGGGGTCGTTGACGTAGCGCACGTCGACGGCGCGGGGCGCGGCGTTGAAGGCGGCCTCGCGGCTGGGGTACTTGCGCACCCAGTCGGCCATGGTCTGCACCTGCTCCGGCCCGGGAACGCCCTCGGGCGCGGGGGTGTGGTGGTCGAGGCCTTCCTCGCGGACCTGGAAGGACGCCGACATGAAGAAGATCGTCTTGCCGTGCTGCTGGGCGGTGGAGCGGCGCACCGAGAAGCTGCGGCCGTCGCGGATGGTCTCGACCCCGAACGTGATCGGCTCGCTCGGGTCGCCCGGGCGGACGAAGTAGCCGTGCAGCGAGTGCACGGTGCGCTCGGGGTCGACCGTACGCCCGGCGGCGACCAGGGCCTGCCCGGCGACCTGGCCGCCGAAGACGCGCTGGGCGCCGGTCTGCGGGCTCTCGCCCACGAAGGTCGCCGCGTCCAGCTGCTTGAGGTCGAGGACCTCGAGCAGCTGGTCGACGGCGGCCTGTCCGCGGAGCGGTTCGGTCACAGCTCGGCCGGGTCGGTGAGCGAGCCCAGCTGGTGCACGCGCAGGGTGTTGGTGGAGCCGGGCGCGTTGGGCGGGGAGCCGGCCACGACGACGACGTAGTCGCCGGGCCGGGCCAGCCCGAGGCCCAGCATCTTCGCGTCGACCTGCCGGAACATGTCGTCGGTGTGCTGGACGAAGTCGGTGAGGAACGTCTCGACGCCCCACGCGACGGCGAGCTGGTTGCGCACCTCGGGGACCGGGGTGAACGCGTAGAGCGGCAGCTCGCAGTGCAGGCGGGACAGGCGGCGGACGGTGTCGCCGGTCTGCGAGAACGCGACCAGCGCCTTGGCGCCGATGTTGCGCGCGATCTGCGACGCGGCCACGGTCAGCGCGCCGCCGTGGGTGCGCGGGTCGTGCTGCAGCCGCGGGACCGGGATCGAGCCGCCCTCGGTGGTGCTGACGATCTTGGCCATCGTGCTGACGGTGAGCACCGGGTACTTGCCGACCGAGGTCTCGCCGGACAGCATCACGGCGTCGGTGCCGTCGAGCACGGCGTTGGCGACGTCGGAGGCCTCGGCGCGGGTCGGGCGCGAGTTCTCGATCATCGAGTCGAGCATCTGGGTGGCCACGATGACCGGCTTGGCGTTCTCCCGGCACAGCTGCACGGCGCGCTTCTGCACCAGCGGCACCTGGTCGAGCGGCAGCTCGACGCCGAGGTCGCCGCGGGCCACCATGACGCCGTCGAAGGCCAGCACGATGGCCTCGAGGTGCTCGACGGCCTCCGGCTTCTCGACCTTGGCGATGACCGGGACGATGCGCCCCTCCTCGGCCATGATCTCGTGGACGAGCTTGATGTCGTCGGGCGAGCGCACGAACGACAGCGCGACGAGGTCGACGCCCAGCCCCAGGGCGAAGCGCAGGTCCTCGGCGTCCTTGTCGCTGAGCGCCGGGACGCTGACGGCGACGTTGGGCAGCGAGACGCCCTTGTTGTTGCTGACCGGGCCGCCCTCGACGACCAGGCACCGGATGTCGGTGTGGTTCTCGACGCCGGTGACCTCGACGGCGACCTTGCCGTCGTCGATGAGCAGGCGGTCGCCGGGCTTCACCTCGAGCGGCAGCTTGCGGTAGGTGCAGGAGACCCGCTCCTTGGTGCCGAGGATGTCCTCGCTGGTGATGGTGACCAGGTCGCCGGTGTTCCAGACGTGCGGCCCGTCGGCGAACCTGCCCAGGCGGATCTTGGGACCCTGCAGGTCGGCGAGGACCGCGACGGCGCGGCCGGCCTGCTCGGCGGAGCTGCGCACGAGGTCGTACACCTGCTGGTGGTCCTCGTGGCTGCCGTGGCTGAAGTTCATCCGGGCCACGTCCATACCCGCCTCGACGAGGCCGAGCATGCGCTCGGGCGAAGCGGTCGCGGGCCCCATGGTGCAGACGATTTTTACGCGGCGTGTCACGGCCATCAGGCTAGTCTCTCTTCCTCATCGGCCTGGCGGCCGACCCCCGTCCGCGGGGTGAACTGCGTCTGTCGGGCGACGGCTCCCTGACGGGGCGCTGCACCGGATGAGCTGGCGGGCTTCGACGACCGCGGGTTCAGCTTATCGGCCCGCCCGCGCCCGGTTTCCGCAACGCCCTTCACATCTCGCCGGATCGTCCCGCGGCGATGCGGCGACTACAGTCCGTACGGCCGAAGGGGCGGCGTCGGACAGGAGGGTCGTGAGCGAGCGGAACCGGCCGGGGCACGACTTCATCGGGGTCGGCGTCGGGGCGATGGTGTTCGACGACGACGGGCGAGTGTTCCTGGCGCGGCGGGGGCCCGGGGCGCGCAACGAGGCCGGACTGTGGGAGTTCCCGGGCGGGATGGTGGACTTCGGGGAGCGGCTGGCCGACGCCGTCGTCCGGGAGTTCGCCGAGGAGTACGGGATGACCGTGGAGGTCACCGGCTCGCTCGGGGTGGCCGATCACATCCTGCCCGGTGAGGGGCAGCACTGGGTGTCGGCCAGCTTCACGGCCCGCCACGTCGGGGGCACGCCGCAGATCGAGGAGCCGGGCAAGTGCACCGCGATCGGCTGGTTCCGGCTCGGTGAGCTGCCGGAGCAGCTCACCGAGGCCGGCAGGCAGACCCTCGCCGCGTACGAGGAGCTCAGACGCCGATCGGCTGGGCCGACGCCCTGACGGGTGCGGGCAGTTCGCCGGAGGCGCCCAGGTAGTCGTGGATCGCGGCGGCGGCGGAGCGGCCCTCGGCGATCGCCCAGACGATCAGCGAGGCTCCGCGGTGCATGTCGCCGGCCACGAACACGCCGGGGGCCGAGGTCTGCCAGGTGTTGTCGGCGTCGAGCACCCCGCGGCGGTTGCGGCTGATGCCGAACTGCTCGAGCAGCGGCTGCTGCTCGGTGCCCTCGAAGCCGATCGCCAGCAGCACCAGGTCGGCGGGCAGGTCGCGCTCCGAACCCTCGACGGGAATCACCCTGCGGACGCCGTCGACGCGCTCCACGGTGACGTCGGCGATGCGCACGGCGCACACGTTGCCGTTGCCGTCGTCGACGAACTCCTGCACGGCCACGCCGAAGACGCGTTCGCCGCCCTCCTCGTGCGCGGGGTAGTTGCGCAGGACGATCGGCCAGGTGGGCCACGGGTGGCGCTCGGCGGCCCGCTCCGACGGGGGCAGCGGGTACTGGTCGAGCTGGATGACGTTCGCGGCGCCCTGGCGGTGGGCCACGCCGAGGCAGTCGGCGCCGGTGTCGCCGCCGCCGATGATCACCACGTGCTTGCCCTTGGCGTCGATCGGGGTCGTCTCCTGCAGGCCGGCGACCACCCGGTTGGCGGGCACCAGGTGCTCCATGGCCAGGTGCACCCCGTTGAGCGAGCGGCCCGGCGTCTCGTGGGTGTCGCGGCCGGCCAGGGCGCCGACGGCGAGCAGCACCGCGTCGAACCGGTCGCGCAGGTCGTCGGCCGTCACGTCGACGCCGACCTCGACGCCGGTCTCGAAGACGACGCCCTCGGCGGCCATCTGGGCGAGACGGGCGTCGACCAC
Organism: Actinoplanes sp. URMC 104; assembly: GCF_051386375.1. Taxonomy (NCBI): domain Bacteria; kingdom Bacillati; phylum Actinomycetota; class Actinomycetes; order Micromonosporales; family Micromonosporaceae; genus Actinoplanes; species Actinoplanes sp. URMC 104. Next base: position 2,236,972 of record NZ_JBPQTO010000011.1, read on the forward strand.
GTGCTTCTCGATTTTGAAGTCGGGGATGCCGTAGCGCAGCAGGCCGCCGATGCGGTCGTCGCGCTCGTAGACCGTCACGGCGTGGCCGGCGCGGGCCAGCTGCTGGGCGGCGGCCAGGCCGGCGGGGCCGGAGCCGACGATCGCGACCTTCTTGCCGGTCGCGGCCGGGGCGGGCTGCGGGCGTACGTACCCCAGGTCGAACGCGTGGTTGGCGATCTCGACCTCGACCTGCTTGATGGTGACCGGGTCATCGGCGATGCCGAGCACGCAGGCCGCCTCGCACGGGGCGGGGCACAGCCGTCCGGTGAACTCGGGGAAGTTGTTGGTGGCGTGCAGCGACTCGGCCGCCGCCTCCCATGCGCCGGTGCGGACCAGGTCGTTCCAGTCGGGGATGCGGTTGCCCAGCGGGCAGCCCTCGTGGCAGAACGGGATGCCGCAGTCCATGCACCGGGTGGCCTGGTCGCGGATGAGCTCCTCACCGGCGGGCGGGTAGACCTCGTGCCAGTCCTGGATGCGCACCGGCACCGGGCGGCGCTTGGGCAGCTGCCGCTCGTAGCGAAGGAAACCGTTCGGATCAGGCACTCTTGACCCCCATGACCGCCTCGTCGACGTTGCGACCGGCGGCTTCGGCGGTCCTGATCAGTTCCATCACGCGCTTGTAGTCACGCGGCACGACGGCGGTGAACCGCTCGACGGCCGCGGGCCACTCCTTGAGCAGCCGCTCGGCGACGGCCGAGCCGGTCTCGATGTGGTGCTTCTCGACCAGGCCGCGCAGGGTCTCCTGCTCCTCGCCGGTGAGCGGGGTCAGGTCGACCAGCTCGGGGTTGACCCGGGCCGGCGCGAGGTCGAGCACGAACGCCGTGCCGCCGCTCATGCCGGCGGCGAAGTTGCGCCCGGTCGGGCCGAGCACGACGACCGTGCCGCCGGTCATGTACTCGCAGCCGTGGTCGCCGACGCCCTCGACGACCGCGGTGCCGCCGGAGTTGCGCACGGCGAACCGCTCGCCGGCGCGGCCGCGCAGGAACAGCTCGCCGCCGGTGGCGCCGTACAGGATGGTGTTGCCGGCGATGATGTTCTCCTCGGCCACGAACGGCGCGTCGTCGGCGGGCCGCACGACGACCCGGCCGCCGGACAGGCCCTTGGCGACGTAGTCGTTGGTGTCGCCGATCAGCCGCAGCGTGACCCCGCGGGGCAGGAACGCGCCGAACGACTGCCCGCCCGTGCCGCGCAGGGTGAACGTGATGGTGTCGTCGGGCAGCCCGGCCCCGCCGAAGCGGCGGGTGACCTCGCCGCCGAGCATCGCGCCCACGCTGCGGTGGTCGTTGCGGACCGCGAGCTCCTCACGCACCGCCGCTCCGCCGGTGAGGGCGGGCTGGGCGAGCTCGATGAGCTTGTTGTCCAGCGCCTTCTCGAGGCCGTGGTCCTGGGCGTGGACCCCGCGGCGCTCGGCGCCCGCGGGCAGCTCGGGCACGTACAGCACCGGCGACAGGTCGAGGCCCTGGGCCTTCCAGTGGTTGACGGCGGGCCGCACGTCGAGGACCTCGGCGTGGCCGATCGCCTCGTCGATGCTGCGGAAGCCCAGCTCGGCCAGGTACTCGCGGACCTCCTCGGCGATGAACCAGAAGAAGTTCTCGACGAACTCGGGCTTGCCGGTGAACCGCTCGCGCAGCACCGGGTTCTGGGTGGCGATGCCGACCGGGCAGGTGTCGAGGTGGCAGACGCGCATCATGATGCAGCCGCTGACGATCAGCGGGGCGGTGGCGAAGCCGAACTCCTCGGCGCCCAGCAGCGCGGCCACGACCACGTCGCGGCCGGTCTTGAGCTGGCCGTCGACCTGCACGGTGACCCGGTCGCGCAGCTTGTTGAGCAGCAGCGTCTGCTGCGCCTCGGCCAAGCCCAGCTCCCACGGGGAGCCGGCGTGCTTGAGCGAGTTCAGCGGGGACGCGCCGGTGCCGCCGTCGTGGCCGGAGATCAGGATGACGTCGGCCTTGAGCTTGGCGACGCCGGCCGCGACGGTGCCGACGCCGATCTCGCTGACCAGCTTGACGTGCACCCGCGACGCCGGGTTGACCATCTTGAGGTCGTGGACCAGCTGCGCGAGGTCCTCGATGGAGTAGATGTCGTGGTGCGGCGGCGGCGAGATCAGCCCGACGCCCGGGGTGGCGTGCCGGGTCTTGGCGATCCACGGCCACACCTTGTTGCCGGGCAGCTGACCGCCCTCGCCGGGCTTCGCGCCCTGCGCCATCTTGATCTGCAGGTCGTCGGCGTTGACCAGGTATTCGCTGGTCACGCCGAACCGGCCGGAGGCGATCTGCTTGACGGCGGACCGGCGGGCCGGGTCGTAGAGGCGCTCGACGTCCTCGCCGCCCTCGCCGGTGTTGGACTTGCCGCCGAGCCGGTTCATGGCGATCGCGAGCGTCTCGTGCGACTCCGCGGAGATCGACCCGTACGACATGGCGCCGGTGGCGAACCGCTTGACGATCTCGGACGCGGGCTCCACCTCGTCGATCGGCACGGGCGTGCGGCTCTTGAACTCGAACAGCCCGCGCAGCGAGCCGGCCTCGGCGGCCAGCTCGTCGACCTTGGACGTGTACTTGCGGAACACGTCGTACTGCTTGGAGCGGGTGGCGTGCTGCAGCAGGAACACGGTCTCGGGGTTGAACAGGTGGACCTCGCCCTCGCGGCGCCACTGGTACTCGCCGCCCACCTCGAGGCGCCGGTGGGTGCGCTCGGCCGGGTTCGACGGGTACGCCTTCTCGTGGCGCGCCTTGACCTCGGCGTGGATGTCGGCCAGCCCGGAGCCGCCGATGCGCCCGTTGGTGCCCGCGAAGTAGCGCTGCAGCAGCTTGTTGTCGAGCCCGACCGCCTCGAACACCTGCGCGCCGCAGTAGGAGGACACCGTCGAGATGCCCATCTTCGACATGATCTTCAGGACGCCCTTGCCGAGCGCCTTGACGTAGTTGCGCACCGCGGTCTTCGGGTCGAGCCCGGCGAGCGGGCCGGTGGCGATGAGGTCGTCGACCGACTCGAAGGCCAGGTACGGGTTCACCGCGGCGGCGCCGTAGCCGATGAGCACGGCGGCGTGGTGCACCTCGCGGCAGTCGCCCGACTCGACGACCAGGGCGACCTGCGTCCGGGTCTGCTCGCGCACCAGGTGCTGGTGCACCGCGGCGGTGAGCAGCAGCGACGGGATCGGCGCCAGGTCGGCGTTGGAGTCGCGGTCGCTGAGCACGAGGATCCGTACGCCGTCCTCGATCGCCTCGGACACGTGCCGGCAGATCTGGGTCAGCCGCGCCTTGATGCCCTCGGCGCCGTCGCGCAGCGGGTACAGACCCGAGACGCGCACGGCCTTGAAGCCGGGCAGGTCGCCGTCCTCGTCGATCGACAGCAGCTTGGCCAGCTCGTCGTTGTCGATGATCGGGTACGGCAGCACGATCTGGCGGCACGACGCCGGGCCCGGGTCGAGCAGGTTGCCCTCGGGACCGATCGTGGTGGACAGGCTGGTGACCAGCTCCTCGCGGATCGCGTCCAGCGGCGGGTTCGTCACCTGCGCGAACAGCTGGTGGAAGTAGTCGAACAGCAGCCGCGGGCGCTTCGACAGCGGCGAGATCGGGGTGTCGGTGCCCATCGAGCCGAGCGGTTCCGCGCCGGTGCGCGCCATCGGCCCGATGAGGATCTTGAGCTCCTCCTCGGAGTAGCCGAAGACCTGCTGGCGGCGGGTGACCGAGTCGTGGGTGTAGACGATGTGCTCGCGCGGCGGCAGGTCGTCGAGCTGGATCAGCCCCGCGTGCAGCCACTCGTCGTACGGCTCGGCGGCGGCCAGCCCTTCCTTGATCTCGTCGTCGTGGACGATGCGGCCCGCGGCGGTGTCGACCAGGAACATCTTGCCCGGCTGCAGACGGCCCTTGGCGACCACGGAGGCCGGGTCGAGGTCGAGCACGCCCGCCTCGGAGCCGAGCACGACCAGCCCGTCGGAGGTGTGCCACCAGCGGCCGGGACGCAGCCCGTTGCGGTCGAGCACCGCGCCGATGATCGTGCCGTCGGTGAAGGCCACGCTCGCGGGGCCGTCCCAGGGCTCCATCAGGCTGGCGTGGAAGCGGTAGAACGCGCGCCGCTTCGGCTCCATGCCCGGGTCGTTCTCCCACGCCTCGGGAATCATCATCAGCATGGCGTGCGGCAGGCTGCGGCCCGACAGGTGCAGCAGCTCGAGCACCTCGTCGAAGCTGGCCGAGTCGGACGCCTCGGGCGTGTTGATCGGGAACAGCCGCTTGATGTTGCCGGGCAGCACCTTGGACCGCAGCAGCGCCTCGCGGGCGGCCATCCAGTTCTTGTTGCCGCGGATGGTGTTGATCTCGCCGTTGTGGGCGATGAAGCGGTACGGGTGGGCCAGCGGCCACGCCGGGAACGTGTTGGTGGCGAAGCGGGAGTGCACCAGGGCGATCGCGCTGGAGACGCGCTCGTCGATCAGGTCGGGGAAGAACGCCGGCAGCTGGTCGGGCGTGAGCATGCCCTTGTAGGTGATCGTGCGCGAGGACAGCGACGGGAAGTACGCCGCCACGCCGCGCTGCGAGGACTCCCGCTCGGCCTGCTTGCGGATGATGAACGCCACCCGGTCGAGCTCGATGCCGCTCAGCCGCGCGCCGGCCGGGCCCGCGGCGGAGCCGGTGAGCCGGTGCGCGGCCAGGAACACCTGCATGATGGCGGGCCGGGCGTCCTCGGCGGTCTGGCCGAGGCCCTCGGGACGGACCGGCACCTCCCGCCAGCCGAGCACCTCGCCGCCCTCGACCAGCGCGTACTTCTCGAAGACCTTGATCGCCCGCGCGCGGTCGCCGGCGTCGGTGGGCAGGAAGGCCAGGCCCGTCGCGTACTGCCCGGCGGGCGGCAGGTCGAAGCCGGCCACCGCGCGATAGAACTCGTCGGGGACCTGAATCATGATGCCGGCGCCGTCGCCGGTGTTGTGCTCGGCGCCACGCGCGCCCCGGTGGTCGAGCCGGATCAGCGCCGACAGACCCTTGGCGACCACATCGTGGGAACGCCGGCCGTACAGGTCGGCCACGAAGGCCACACCGCAGGCGTCGCGCTCCTGGGCGGGGTCGTAAAGCCCCTGGGGGTGCGGAAAAGCCACCGGGCCTCCTGTCGTCACTGGTGTTTCGCTTCAAGGTCGGGACGACGTCGGCCCTGCAAAGTCTCTCGAGTCTACGTTAGTGGATGCCGATCTCCGCCAGTGCGGATGGATCACACTTGTCATCGGCTGTCGCGGCATAAATCGGTGGCCGGACATCCGCTGGAGTTGGGTAGTCTCGCGCGGTGGCGCAACAGGATACCGACGTCTTCGTCAGGCTCGAGCGTTTTTACGACGCCTTGCCCCGGCCCTATGCACGAGCCGAGGAGATCGGCGGGCTGGTGCTTTTCGTCCGCGAGGGCGAAGGCTGGCCCTACTACGCCCGCCCCCGCATCGGGGCGAGCACTCCCTCCGCGGCCGATATTACTGCGGTGCGCCAGAGGCAACGAGAGCTGGGCGTCCCCGAGGCGTTCGAGTGGGTCCACGAGACCACGCCGGACCTGCTGGCGGTCGCCCGCTCGGCCGGGCTCGACGTGCTGCTCGCGCCGCTGCTCGTGCTCGACCCGGCCGCGCTCGTGCCCGACCTGCCCGTCGACGGCGGCTCGATCCGCTTCCTCGACCCCGGCGCGCAGTCGTTCGCCACCGACCTGGCCGCGTCGCGCGCGGTGGCCCAGCTCGCCTTCGGCGCGCCCGCCGACCCGCAGGCGCCCCCGGGCGGGTCGCTGCTCACGCTGCCCGCCGGGCCGGCCGAGCGGGACGCCGCCACCCGCCAGCTCAGCGCCGCGCTGGTCGCCAGCCAGCAGGAACGCAGCGCGTCCGGCGACTACCACACGGCCGTGGTCGACACCCCCGACGGCATCCTCGCCACCGGCGCCGTCATGCGCTCCGGCGACGTGGCCGAGATTGCGGGCGTGGCGACGCTGCCCTCGGCGCGGCGGCGGGGATACGCGTCACAGCTGACCGCCGCGCTCGCCCGCCGCGCGCTGGACGACGGCGTCGGGCTGGTGTTCCTGTCGGCCGGCGACGACGACGTCGCCCGCCTCTACACCAAGGTGGGGTTCCGCCGCGTCGGCACCGCCTGCATCGGGGAGCCGGCCGCCGCCCCGCTGTGACGCCCGTCGGCGGCGCCTGCCGCGAGCCGGCTATGACGCGCGGCGGCGGCGCCTGCCGCGAGCTGGCTATGACGCGCGGCGGCGGCGCCTGCCGAGTGCGGCGAACACCACGCCGAGGGCGACCAGCAGACCGCCGGCCCCTGCGATCCACAGCACCGGCGCTCCGGTGATCGGCAGCCCGCCACCCTGGCCGCCGCCCTGCCCACCGTCCTGCCCGCCGCCGCCACCCTCGACCGGCCCGGTGGTGCCGCGCACGGTGCGGGCGGGCGATTCGGCGTACGCCCGCGCCTGCTTCTCCGGGACCCAGGCGACCGGCAGGGCGATCACCCGGTAGTCGCGCGTCCCGGCGAAGGTGCTGGTGAACGTGTACGTGCCGTCCGCGCGGCTCTTCGTCTTCGCGACCGCCTGCCACGGCGCCGAGCCACCCGCCCGGGCCTGCAAGGTGAGCTCGCGGCCGGGGTCGGGCCACTCGACGGGCTCGCAGGCGGCCATGTCGCAGGCCCGGAGCGCCTGCTCGGCCCGCCCCGTCACGGTCAGCCGGCCGCCGGGGGTGGCCGACGCGGGAATCTTCGCCGTCACCCGGGTGCCGTTGACCTCGGCGATCGCGCCGCGGCTGCCGGACCACTCGTTCTCCACCGTGAGCAGCCCCACGAACAGCGGCGCGGGACGGTCGCGGACGACCAGCGAGCCGGCCCCGCGCACCCGCGGGCCCACCAGCTCGTAGTCGTTGGCGACCGGCGGGCTGACGACCGGCTGGTAGACCGGCCGGCCGTCGGCCGGCACGTCGAGCGGGTCGCCCGGGTTGGTGTCGGTGTAGGGGCCCGGCACCCAGGTGTACCGGACGGTGCCGTCCACGCGCGGGACGGCGCTCGTGATGACCGGGACCGGCGTACGGTCGGTGTCGAACTCGGCCGAGTCGCCCGGCTCGCTGAGCACCGTGCCGTCCTCGTCGACCACGGTCACGCGGATCCGGTAGTCGCCGGGGCCGATGCTGTTGCTCATCACCAGCCGGTTGGGCGCGCCCGCCGCCACGAACTGGCTCGCGTAGTTCGTGGCGGAGCCGTCGGCGTTCACGACGTCGACGCGGTTGCGCACGTCACCGGCCTCGTTCCAGGTGACCTCGAAGCCGGGGCCCGCGCCCGGGGTCCACGCGAGCGAGACATCGGTGGGCCCGGGCGTCAGGGCCATCAGCATGGCAAGAGAGACGAGCACGCGCGGATCGTAACGACGACACGAGCGCGTCGCGACCCCTTCGGCGTCATCCGCCGGCGCTCTGCTACGAAGCGCGGCGGCGCAGCAGGACGCCGCCGGCCAGCAGCAGACCGCCGGCCAGCGCGATCCACATCACCGGCGGGCCGGTGATCGGCAGGCCGCCGCCCTGGCCGCCGTCGTCGGTTCCGCCGTCACCGCCGCCGGTGGCCGGGCCGGGAACGCCGCGCACGGTGCCGGCGGCCGACTCGGCGTACGTCAGCCCCTGCTTCGCCCGGACCCAGGCGACCGGCAGGGCGATCACCCGGTAGTCGCGCGTCCCGGCGAAGGCGGTGCTGACCGTGTACGTGCCGTCGGCACCGGTCTTCGTCGTCGCCACGGTCTGCCAGGGGGCGCCGGCGCCGGCGCGCGCCTGGAGCTTGAGCTCGCGGTTCCGGTTGGGATACTCGCCGGATTCGATGTGACAGAAGCCCGGTTCGCAGACGTGGCCGACCTGCACCGCCTTGCCCGTCACGGTGAGCCGGCCGCCGGTGGTGGCCGACGCGGGAAGGTCCGCCGTCACGCGGCTGCCGTTGATCTCGGCGAACGCCTCGTCGCTGAGGGACCACTCGTTCCGCCGCATGATCACGCCCACGATCAGCGGGGCGGTGCGGCCGCGCACGACCAGCGAGCCGGCCCCGCGCACCGGCGGGCCCAGCGGCACGACGTCGTCGCCGGGCACGGGGCGCACGACCGGCTGGTAGGGCGGCACGACGGCGGGCCGGTCGAGCGGGTCGCCCGGGTTGGAGTCGGTGTAGGGCTCCAGCTTCCAGGCGAAGCGGACGCTGCCGTCGACCTGCGGGACGGCGCTGGTGATGGCCAGGTAGGGCCCCAGGTCGGTGTCGAACTCGGCCGAGAAGCCCGGCTCGCTGAGCACCGTGCCGTCCGCGTCGATGATCGCCACCCGGATCCGCCAGTCGCTCGGGTCGAGCTCGTTGGGGATCCGCACGCGGTTGGGCTGCCCCGCCTCCACGAACTGGTTGAGGTGGCCGGAGTCCACGCCGTTGGCGTAGACGAGGTTGACCAGGTTGCGGAAGTCACCGGTTTCCTTCCAGGTGACCTCGAAGCCGGTGGCGCCGGGGTCCGCTGTCCAGGCGAGCGTGACGTCGGTGGGAGCCGGAGCGAGCGGCGCGGGCGCCAGCCCGGGCGCCAGGGCGGGCGTCAGCGCGAGCACGGCAGCGAGAGAGGCGATCACGCGGGGATCGTAGCGACGTCACGGCCGCGTCGCGACCCCGTCGGCTCGACCCCAGCGCGGGCCGATCAGCTCGAGCCGGCGCGCCGGCGCAGCCGCCCGGCGAAGGCCAGCCCCGCGCCTCCCAGGACGAGCAGGCCGCCCAGCACGCCGATCCACACCACCGGCGCGCCCGTGATCGGGAGACCGCCGCCCCCGCCACCGCCGCCCTCGTTTCCCCCGTCGCCGGTCGGGCCGGTGACCCCGGCGACCGTCGTCGCGGTCGTCTGCCCGTACGCCTTGGCGCCTCGCGCGCTCGGCCCCTGACCGGCGACCGGCAGGGCGACGACCCGGTAGTCGCCCGTGGCCGTGAAGGCGGTCCGCACCGAGAACGTGCCGTCCGCCAGCGACCGGCCGGTGGACACGGTCCGCCACTGGCCGTCCGCGCCGGACCGGGCCTGGAGCTTGACCTCCCGGCCCTTGTCGGGCTCCTCGTAGGGCGAGCACACCCCCGGATCGCAGATCCGGCTGACCCGGGTGACCTTGCCGGTCACGGACAGCGTGCCTCCGACGGTCGCGGTCGCCGGGAGCTTCGCGGTCACCGTGGTGCCGGCGACCAGCTCGAGGCTCCGCGCCGAGCCCCACTCGTTGGGGGTCGTCTCCAGGCCGACCTCCACCGGCGGCCGGGCCGGCGGGCCGGTCAGCACGTACGAGCCTGCTCCGGCGAACTCGGGACCCTGCGGGTAGTACTCGTTGAGCTCGAACGAGGAGGTCGTCGCCCGCCAGCGCACCGGGCCGGCCGGCACGTCGAGCGGGTCGCCCGGGTTGTGGTCGGTGTAGCCCCGCGGCACCCAGGCGAAGCGGATCGACCCGTCGACCCGCGGAACGACGCTGGTGACGGCCGGGGGCGCCGGGCGGTCGGTGTCGAACACCGGCGAGGTGGCCGGGTCGCTGAGCGCGGTGTCGTCGGCGTCCACGACGGTCACCCGGACCCGGTAGTCGTGATCGGGGTCGAAACCGTACCTCGAGTTGTAGACCAGCCGGTTGGGCTGCCCGGCCGCGACCGCCTCCCGCCGCTCGACCGCCACGTGGCCGTCCACCGGCACGAGCTCGACCACGTTGCGGACGTCGCCGGTCTCGTCCCACGTCACGGCGAACTGTTGGTGGTCGGCGGAGACCCAGGACAGCCGCACGTTCGTGGGCGCGGGCTCCGCGGGCGCCTGAGCGACGGGCAGGGGGGCGAGGGCCAGCAGGGCCGTCAGGGGAGCAAGCACGCCGGGGATCGTAAACGATCTTCCGGTGGCGTCGTGATCCAGGTGATCAATCCGGCGGGATCCAGTCGGGGGCGGGCGCGCCGAGGATGCGCGGGCGCATGTGGCTCAGCGCCGCGTCCCGGGCGCGCAGGGCCAGCCGGCCGCGGGCCTGCACCACCGCGGACATGCGCCGGGTCTGCCGCACCACGTTGGTCGTGCGGGGCCGGCGGGTACGGCTGTAGGCCTCCACCGCGGCGGTCAGCTGCGCGCCCGGGGCCGCATCGGCCACCAGCGAGCGCAGCGTCGCGGCGTCCTCGAAGGCCAGGCAGGCGCCCTGCCCCAGGTGGTGCGGCATCGCGTGCGCGGCGTCGCCGAGCAGCACCACGCCGCCCGGCCCGGAGCCGAACCCGTACGCCCGGGGCAGCGGCCGCAGCTCGCGGACCTCCTGCGGCACCAGGTCCTCGGCGTGGGTGGCGGCCAGCAGGTCGCCCACGGGCGGGTGCCAGCCGGCGAACCAGCGCCGCAGCAGCGCGAGCTGGGTCGCGGGCGGCTCGGGACGCGGCGCGCCGGCGGCCGTGGCGACCCAGGACACGCCGCCCCGGCCCGCGGCGTGCTCGCCCAGCGGGATCGACACGAAGCGGTAACCGGCGCCTAGCGTCTCGCCGCCGGCGGCCTGGTCGGCGGGCAGCCTGGGCACCCGGTAGGCGGGGACGACGGCCTGCCACGCGGCGAAGCCCGACCCGACCGCCATCGACTCGGGCGCCAGGGCGTGCCGGACCGCGCTGTCGATGCCGTCCGCCGCCACGACCAGGTCGGCCTCGATCTCGGTGCGGCCGTCGCCGACCACGGGTCGCTGCCGGGGGCCGGTGCGGACCGTGGTGACCGGGAAGCCTGTACGGATCTCGATCAGGTCGCCGAGGCCGGCCACCAACGCGTCGTAGAGGTCCTCGAGGTGCACGGCCGCGGGAGCGGGGCCGGCGCCGGTGCGCCCGCGCGGCGCGACCAGCCACTGGCCGTCGGGGCGGCGCACCCCGCCGTCGGGCAGCGGGGCCGCGATGGCCGACCAGCCACCCTCCGGGTCGAGCGCCTCCAGCGCGCGGCGCCCGTTGCCCCACAGCACCAACGCCGTGGGCGAGGCGCTGATCCGCTCGCCGCGCTCCAGCAGGACCACGCGCCAGCCGCAGCGCGCGAGGGCTCCGGCGGTGGCCAGTCCGGCCATGCCCGCGCCCACCACCGCGGCTGTGCGCACGTCGCTCAGCGTTCGTCTTGGCGCTGTTCCGGATCCGCGTCGCCGCGGTCGGCCTCCGGCTGCGACCCGGCGGCCGCGCCCGTGGCCAGCACGGCCGCTCCCAGCCCGGCCGGGCCGGCGGGATCGCGCTCCACCGGGTGACCGCCGGCCGCGATCTCCTCGGCCATGTCGGCGGGGGTGTCGGGCGGCAGGATGCCCGTGCGCTGGTAGGCCTGGAACCGGGCCTCGCTGACCACCTGGTAGCGCTTCGGGGCCGCGGCGGGCGCGTCGCCGCCGGTCACGTCGACCTGCGAAACGTCGCCTCCGGCGGCCGGGGCGGGCTCGGTCTCGGGCGCGTCGTCGGGCACCACGTACGCCCGGGGGCCGCGCACGACCAGGAAGTAGATCAGCGCGCCGAGGAACACGACGATCGAGGTGAACACGTTGAGCCGGATGCCGAACAGGTGGTTGGCCTCGTCGACGCGCAGCATCTCGATCCACGCCCGGCCCACGGTGTAGGCCATCACGTAGAGCGCGAACGCGCGGCCGCGGCCGAACTTGAACCTGCGGTCGGCCAGATAGACCAGCAGCGCGACCCCGAGGTCCCAGAGCAGCTCGTAGAGGAACGTCGGGTGGTAGGCGCCGGGCAGCGTCACCGCCTGCCCGTCGATCACCGTGGCGTGCCCGGGGTTCGAGCGGTCCATGTCGTGGACCTCGAGACCCCACGGCAACGACGTCTGGCTGCCGTACAACTCGTTGTTGAACCAGTTGCCGAGCCGGCCGATCGCCTGGCCGACGGGCAGGCCGGGCGCCAGCGCGTCGGCGACCACGCCCAGCGGCAGGCCGAGCTGACGGGCGCCCAGCCACGCGCCGACCGCGCCGCCGAGCACCGCGCCCCAGATGCCCAGGCCGCCCTCCCAGATGTAGAAGGCGCGGATCGGGTCACCGCCGGAGCCGAAGTAGTCCTGCGGGGACGTCGCCAGGTGGTAGAGCCGGGCGCCGACGATGCCGAACGGCACCGCCCACACCGCGATGTCGAGCGACGCCCACCGGGCCACACCCCGGCTGCGCAGCCGATACTCCATGATCAGGCAGGACGCGACGATGCCCAGCACGATGCAGATCGCATAGGCCCGCACGGGCAGGCCGAGCACGTGCCAGACGGACGTCGTCGGACTCGGGATCGCGGCGAGGTTCACGGATGCACACGCTACCGCTTCACTTCGCCGGGTTACGCACACCCTCGGCCAGTTCCGCGCTCAGGGCGCGGAGACGGGAGAGCCCGGCGGCCCGGTCGGGCGCCTCGAGCACGCAGCGGATCAGCGCGCTGCCCACGATCACCCCGTCGGCGAAGCCGGCCACCTGGGCGGCCTGCGCCCCGGTGCCGACACCCAGGCCCACGCCGACCGGCATGTCCGGGTTGACGTGGCGGATCCGGTCGACCAGGTCGGGCGCCTGCTGCGACACCGACGTACGGGCGCCGGTGACACCCATCAGCGCGGTCGCATAGACGAAGCCCCGGCACTGCGCGACCGTCATCGCGATCCGCTCGTCGGTCGACGACGGCGACACCAGGAACGTCCGGTCGAGACGGTGCTCGTCGGCGGCCGCGATCCACTCGGCCGCCTCGTCCGGGATCAGGTCCGGCGTGATCATGCCGGTGGCGCCGGCCGCGGCCAGGTCGCGGGCGAACGCGTTCACCCCGTACTTCTCGATGGGGTTCCAGTACGTCATCAGCACGACCGGGGCGCCCGCGCCCGCGACCGCCTCGATGATCCGCAGCGTGTCGCGGGTGCGCACGCCGCGGCTCAGCGCGATGTCGCTGGCCCGCTGAATGACCGGGCCGTCCATGACCGGGTCGGAGTAGGGCAGCTCGACCTCGATGACGTCGCAGCCGGCCTCGTGCATCGCGATCATCGACGCGATGCTGTCGTCGACGGTCGGGAAGCCGGCCGGCATGCAGCCGATCAGCAGGCTCCGGCCCTCGGCGCGCGCCTTGCCGAAGATCTCCGCGATGCTCACGTGTTCTCCCCCGGAACGACGGCCTCGACCGGATCCAGAATCCCGAAGTACGCCCCGGCGGTGTGCACGTCCTTGTCGCCGCGGCCGGACAGGTTGACCACGATGGTCGGCGTGCGGCCCAGCTCCTCGCGCAGCCGCGGGGCGATCCGGGCGGCGCCGGCCAGCGCGTGCGCGCTCTCGATGGCCGGGATGATGCCCTCGGTGCGGCACAGCAGCTGGAACGCGGACATCGCCTCGGCGTCGGTCACCGGCTCGTACTCCGCGCGGCCGGTGTCGTGCAGCCACGCGTGCTCCGGGCCGACGCCCGGATAGTCGAGGCCCGCCGAGATCGAGTGCGACTCCACGGTCTGGCCGTCCTCGTCCTGCAGCACGTACGTGCGGGCGCCGTGCAGCACCCCGGACGAGCCCCCGGTGATCGACGCCGCGTGCCGGCCGGTCGCCACGCCGTCGCCGCCCGCCTCGAACCCGTACAGCTGCACGGACTCGTCGGGGACGAACGCGTGGAAGATGCCGATCGCGTTGGAGCCGCCGCCCACGCAGGCCGCCACCGCGTCGGGCAGCCGGCCCAGCTGGGCCAGGCACTGCTCGCGCGCCTCGACGCCGATGCCGCCCACGAAGTCGCGCACGATCTCGGGGAACGGGTGCGGGCCGGCGGCCGTGCCGAGCAGGTAGTGGGTGGTGTCGACGCTGGCCACCCAGTCGCGCAGGGCCTCGTTGAGGGCGTCCTTGAGCGTACGGGACCCGTTGGTCACCGGAACGACCGTCGCGCCCAGCATGCGCATGCGCGCCACGTTCAGCGCCTGCCGCTCGGTGTCGGTCTCGCCCATGTAGACGACGCACTCGAGGTCGAGCAGCGCGGCCGCGGTCGCGCTGGCCACGCCGTGCTGACCCGCGCCGGTCTCGGCGATCACGCGTGGCTTGCCCATCCGCTTGGCGAGCAGGGCCTGCCCCAGCACGTTGCGCACCTTGTGCGCGCCGGTGTGGTTGAGGTCCTCGCGCTTGAGCCAGATCTCCGCGCCGATCCGCTCGGACAGCCGCTCGGCCCGGTAGAGCAGCGACGGCGTGCCGGCGTAGTTGAGCAGCAGATCGGCGAAGTGCGCCTGGAACACCGGGTCCGCCTTGGCCGACCGGTACGCGGCGTCGAGCTCGTCGAGCGCCCGCACGAGCGCCTCGGGAACGAACCGCCCGCCGTAGCGGCCGAAGTGCCCGGACAGGTCGGGAAGCACCGGGGCGCTCATCGGACCGGCCTCGGCGTCGCCGGGTGGTTGCCCGCGTTGACCAGCTCGGCCACCGCGTCGCGCGGCGACTTCTGGGTCACCAGGCCCTCACCCACCAGAACCGCGTCGGCGCCCGCCGAGGCGTACCGGATCAGGTCGTGCGGCCCGCGGACCCCCGACTCGGCGATCTTCACGACGTTGCCGGGCAGGCCGGGCGCGATCCGCTCGAACACCGAGCGGTCCACCTCGAGCGTGCGCAGGTCGCGGGCGTTCACCCCGATGACCTTGGCGTTCGCCTCGAGCGCGCGGTCGGCCTCCTCCTCGTTGTGCACCTCGACGAGCGCCGTCATGCCGAGCGACTCGATGCGCTCGAGCAGGCCGACGAGCACGTTCTGCTCGAGCGCCGCCACGATGAGCAGCACCAGGTCGGCGCCGTGCGCGCGCGCCTCGTGCACCTGATAGCTGGAGACCACGAAGTCCTTGCGCAGGACCGGGATCTGCACCGAGGCGCGGACGGCCTTGAGGTCGTCGAGCGACCCGCCGAACCACCGGCCCTCGGTGAGCACGCTGATGCACCGGGCGCCGCCCGCCGCGTACTCCCCGGCCAGCTCCGCCGGGTCGGGGATGTCGGCCAGCGCGCCCTTCGACGGCGACGACCGCTTCACCTCAGCGATCACCGCGACGCCGGGCTTGCGTAACGCCGCGTACGCGTCGATGGCCGGTGGCGCCGCCGCCGCCAGCTCCCGGACCTGCTCCAGCGGCACCTGCTCCTGCCGGGCCGCCACGTCCTCGCGCACGCCGGCGAGGATCTCCTCCAGCACGTTCTGCGGTCCGCCAGAACCCGCTTCCGCCTGCTGATCGGATGTCACGTAATGACTCCCCTCTCCGGGTGTCCTTGGCCCGACTCTAGGAGGTGGCAGTCGCGCAAGGGCCCCCGGGGTATGGCGCGCCTCACGAGGTGGGCTCGGGCATAATGCGGCCTGCTCGGCGGCCCTCTGTCACTTCGGTCACACCGGTACCGGGCGGCCGGCCCCGCTGTGCTGGGACACCTCATCTGATCGGTGGATCCCACGGCGCGTTGACATGACGGTCACGCACCGGAAATGCGGTCCGATCATCATGGGTCCGGGGCAAAATGTTTCCCGGCGCCCCGCCCCCCCGTTCCCGTCCGAGCGATCGATGTGGAGTTCCCGTGGCCACCATCCGGACCGCTGCCGCCGAGCCGGCCCTGCCCGCCGGCTTCGTCAACGCCTCCCGCGCCCTCGTCGCTGCCGCGGCCGACGTGGCCGTCACCGTGCAGCGCCGCGTCGTCGGCGACGCCAACATCCGCACCGCGCGCGACAACGCCTGGGCCGCCACCCTCGAGAACCGGGCCCGCCACGAGGAGCGGGCCGCGCTCACCCGCGAGGTCGCCGCCCTGGTCGCGCGCCGCACCATGGCCGACGCGCGCTGACACCGCCCGCCGGGCCGTCGCTCACGCCGCCCGGCCGTCGCTCACGTCGTCGGGTCGTCGCCGCGGTCCAGTGACTCCCACGCCGCGCGGTAGTCCGCCGGCGCCGTGGGGTCCCCCTGCCGGGCCCTCAGCGGCTCCGGGTCCGCGCCGCGCGCAGGTCGCTCGTACCGGGCGGACATGCGAGGCCACAGGTGCCCACGCCGGGCCGCCGTCACCCCGCCCGCGGCGATGACCAGGCCGCCGGCGACGCACAGCACGGGCCACAGCGTGCCGCCCGCCCCCGCCGCTCCGATGTCCAGCCCCGCCCGGCCCGCGATCGCGCCGGCCGCCACCCCGGCGCCCACGAGCGCGAGCAGCACGCCCAGCGCGCGCCGCACCCGCCCGTACGTGGCCAGCAACGCCCCCGTGCCCGCCAGCCCCACCAGGGCCAGGCCGATCACCCACGGCGCCACGTCCACGCCCGTGCGGGCGGTGCGCAGATCGGACAGTCCCGGCCGCTGCACCACCTGCACCGACCACGTGCGGGTCACCGCGTACGCCGCGAGCCCCGCCCCCGCCAGGCACGCCAGCAGCGACAGCAGGTAGGAGCGGCGGCTCATCGGGCCGCGCGCAACGTCTCTGCGGAAGCGATCGCGGCCAGCACCGCCGCCGCCTTGTTGCGGGTCTCCTGCTCCTCGGCCGCCGGGTCGGAGTCGGCCACGATGCCCGCGCCCGCCCCCACGTACGCCACCCCGTCCTTGAGCAGCGCCGTGCGGATCGCGATCGCCATGTCCATGTCGCCGGCGAACCCGAAGTAGCCCACCGTGCCGCCGTACAGCCCGCGGCGGGTCGGCTCGAGCCCCTCGATGATCTCCATGGCGCGCACCTTGGGCGCCCCCGACAGCGTGCCCGCGGGGAACGTCGCGGCCAGCGCGTCGAACGCCGACCGGTCGTCACGCAGCTCGCCCGTCACGGTCGAGACGATGTGCATGACGTGGCTGTACCGCTCGATGCGCGCGAACTCGGGAACCTCCACCGAGCCCGCCTTGCACACCCGGCCCAGGTCGTTGCGGCCCAGGTCGACGAGCATGACGTGCTCGGAGCGCTCCTTCGGGTCGGCCAGCAGCTCGGCCGCGAGCGCGTTGTCCTGCTCGGGCGTCGCACCCCGCCACCTCGTGCCCGCGATCGGGTGCAGCAACGCCCGGCGGGTGCCCTCCTCGTCGGCGCTGACCTTCAGGTGCGCCTCGGGCGACGAGCCGACGATGTCGAAGTCGTCGAACCGGAGCAGATACATGTACGGGCTGGGGTTGGTCGCCCGCAGCACCCGGTAGACGTCGAGCGGGTTGGCGTCGGTGGGCCGCTCGAAGCGCTGCGCCACCACGATCTGGAAGCACTCGCCGGCCCGGATCGCCTCCTTGGCCTCCTCCACCGCCTTCTGGTACTCCCCCGGCGCCGTGCGGCTGACCGGCTCGCCGGCCGGCGTGCGCTCCACGGTGGAGATCATCGGCGGGGTCGGGCGGGACAGCGCCGTGGTCATCGCGTCGAGCCGGCCCACCGCGTTGTGGTAGGCCGCCCGCTTCGCCCGGTCGTCCGCGTCCTCGGCGAGCACCGCGTTCGCGACCAGGATCGCCGAGCCGTCGTAGTGGTCCAGCACCACGAGGTCGGTCGCCAGCATCATGCCCAGCTCGGGCAGCGCCAGGTCGTCGCTCGCCGTGCGGGGCAGGCGCTCGATCCGGCGTACGAGGTCGTAGCTCAGATAGCCCACCATGCCGCCGGTCAGCGGCGGCAGATCGCCCGAGGCCGGCCCGTCGGCGAGCGCGGCCACCGTCTCGCGCAGCGCCACCACCGGGTCCCCCGCCAGCGGCACACCCTCCGGCGGCACCCCCAGCCAGGACGCCTCGCCGTCCCGCTCGACCAGCGTCGCCGCGCTGCGGACCCCGACGAACGAGTACCGCGACCAGGCCGCGCCCGAGGGCCCCGCCCCCTGCTCGGCCGACTCCAGCAGGAACGTGCCCGGGCCGCCCGCGAGTTTCGTGTAGACCCCCACCGGCGTCTCACCGTCCGCCAGCAGCCGGCGCGTCACCGGCACCACCCGCCGGCGCTCCGCCAGGAAGCCCGCCTCGTCCGGGAAGACCGCCCCGCTCGTCACGGCGTCACCACCGGCAGCTCGTCGAAGAAGCACGTGCGCTCCCCCGTGTGACAGGCCGCGCCGACCTGCTCGACGGTGACCAGCAGCGCGTCACCGTCACAGTCCAGGGCGACGCTGCGCACGTACTGGTGGTGGCCGGAGGTGGCGCCCTTCACCCAGTACTCCTGCCGGCTGCGCGACCAGTAGGTCGCCCGGCCGGTGGTGAGCGTGCGGTGCAGCGCCTCGTCGTCCATCCAGGCGAGCATGAGCACGTCGCCGCTGCCGTGCTCGCGCACGATGGCCGCCACCAGCCCGTCCTCGTTGCGCTTGAGCCGCCCGGCGATGCCCGGGTCCAATTCGGTCTTCACTGCCACGGCACGATTCTCCCCCATCCACGCCGCCCTCCCTCCCCGCCCTTGCCGCCCCCTGCCTTCTTCCCCCCTTGCCACCCTTATCCAGAGCCCCGCCCACCGGGGGCGGGCCGACCCTACGCGGCGGGGCGGCGCCCGGAGCGGTTGTCCACAGCCGGGGCCGTCGTCCACAGGCGGGCGGTGGGAGCCGTTGTCCACAGCCGGGTGGTGGCCGACGGGCCTCGATCGCGGAGCGGCGCGTCCGGGTCGGGCTCGCGGAGGCGGCGCGGACGGGCCTCGGTCGGGGAGGGGCGCCTTCGGGCCCGGCTCGCGGAGGCAGCGCGGACAAGCCGCGGTTCGGGAGCGGCGTGTTCCGGCCGGGCTCGTGGAGCGGCGAGGACGGGACTGGCCGGCGTAGACGGCGCGGACAGAACTCGGTCGCGAGGGGACGCGCTCGGATCCGGCTCTCGGAGCCGGTGGACGGGCCTCGGTCGAAAAGCGGCGCCGACGGGCGGAGCGGCGAGGACGGGACCGGCTGGCATAGGCGGTGGGGACAGGGCTCGGTGACGGGGCGAGGCGTTCGGATCCGGCGTGCGGGGGCGGTGCGGACAAGGCTCGGTCGTGGGGCGGCGGGCGGTCGTCGGGGCCGGTGGAGGGGGCCGGGCGAGAGGGATGTGCACGGGTGGGCGGGTCGTGTTTGACGCGGCGTCGTTCATGGTGGGGAGAGGCGGGACGGGGTGTCCGACGCGGCCCACGATCCGGGCACGGGGGATGCCTCGGCGGGCGCGGGACGGTACCGTCGTCGTGCGTTGCACCCAGCCAAGGGTGCCGACAGCCGCCTCGCGAGAGGGTTACCGCAGCTCACGACAGCGGGGTGGCGGTGCCGGAAGCGACGGGAGTCACAAACCGATGGAGCCGACGTCCCACCCCGACAACGGACGGTCGACGCGCGGCCTGGCCCGATTCTGGCCGGTGCACCGCGACGCCGGGGATGAGGCCGTCACGCCCGATTCGCCCCCGATGCCCGGCACACTTTCGGGTGAAACCGAGATGGTGGCGCTCGGTTCGCGCATGACGCCCGAGCAGCTGGGCACGGAAGAAGGTCCGGTCAGCGGAGCACCGTACGGGTCGCAGCCGCCCGTGACGCGGCCCACGCTCGAACAACCGGTGCTCGGCCGGCCCGGCGCTGCGCTGCCGCCTTTCGCGTCGGCAGCTCCCGGCCCCGGCGGCCCGCCGACCGGCAGCCCGGCGGGCACCCACGGGACGAACGGCACGCGCGGCATGAGTGACGGCCCGGCCGGCGGTCGGCAGGACGGTCCCTTCGGCGGCGTACGGAATGGCTCCTTCGACGGCTTCGGCGCCGGCTCGGCAGCCGGCACGCCCGGGGCCCACGCGGAGGGCTCGCTGAACAAGCCGGGGCACGACCCGCTGGACGCGCCGGGGCACGACCCGCTGGAGGATGACCCGCACCATGGCGGGCCGGGACACGGCGGGCCGGGCAGGGGCGGGCCGGGCAGGGGCGGGCCGGGCAGTGGCGAGCCGGGATACGGCGGGTCAGGCAACAGCGGGCGGAGCAGCGGCGAGCCGGACTATGGCTGGCCGGGCAACAGCGGGCCGGGCAACAGCGGGCCGGGCAGGGGCGGGCCGGGATACGGCGGGCCGTTCGGCAGGCCGGCAACCGGCGCAGCGCACAGCCCGTGGAGCGCCCCGCTCGACGGAACGACGATCAGATCAGGCAACGGACCGCTCGACGGCTCGGGAAACGGATTGGCGAACAGCGTGTCGCACGGCGCAGACAACAGCCCGGCGAATGAACCGGTCAGCGGACCACCCCGCCCGGTCAGCGGACCTCCCCGGCCGGCCAGCGGCCTGCCGGGCCAGGTGAGCGGAGCCCCCCGCCAGGCCGGCGGGCCGTCCCCGGTGAACGGCCAGGTGAGCGGACCACCCCGCCCGGCCGCCAGCTCGGTCAGCGGACCGCCCCGCCCGGCGAACAGCCCGATCAGCGGACCGCCGCGCCCGACCAACGGCCAGGTCAGCGGCCCGCCGCTGCTCTCGTCGGAGGGCCGGGACGGCGAGCAGGCGGAGCGCGAGGACGACACGCTCGTGGAGTCCGGACGGGTCAACGCCTGGGACCGCGACTTCGGCGGCTTCGGGCTCGGCGGGCGCAACGGCCGGTTCCTGTTCGGCGGCCGCAACCAGGCCGAGCCGCGTCCCGGCCTCAACGGGCACGCTCCCGCCGAGGTGAACGGGCGGACGAGCGAGGACGACGGCGGTGACGGACGTACGGGCGAGGACGACGGACCCGAGAGCCGCCGCGCCGCCGCCGGCTGGGCGTCCGTGCCCACCTCGACGCACCCGATCGTCGAGCCGGTCTCCAGCCCGCCCACGTCGAACGCGCCGGTCTCGGCCGCGCCGGTCTCTCCCGGCCCGTCGTTCGGCGGAGGCGGAGCCGGAAGCAGCGGAGTCGGTAGCGGCGCAGCCGGAGTCGAAAGCGGCGGAGTCGGAAGCAGCGCAGGAGGAAGCAGCGCAGGAGGAAGCAGCGCAGGAGGAAGCAGCGCAGCCGGAAGCAGCGCAGCCGGAAGCAGCGGCGCAGGCGGCGGCTACGGCCAGCCCCCGGCGTACACCCCGGCCCTGCCCGACCCGTCAGCCGGTCCGGTCTCGGGGGTGCCCGCGCCCCGCGGCGCGGCCAGCATCCCGGTGCCCGTGCCGAAGCCGCAGGCCGCCGAGCCGGCCCACGTGGACCTCACCTTCAACGGCGACCTGCCGCCGGCCCGGGCCACCGAGCCGGAGGATGACGCCGACCGCCCGCGCCGCTCGGCCAGCCTGGAGGACGCCGAGCCGGTCCGCCGCGGCCGCCGCGCCGCGGAGGAGACCGCCGAGGGACGCGAGGAGGCGCCGCTGCGCCCGGGCGACGTCGCGGCGGGGAACATCGCGTTCTGGGACGACGACGCCGTCCGGCACTTCCGCGCCGCCTGGCACGAGGTCAAGGCCGAGTTCGTCGACGACCCGGAGAACGCCCTGACCCGGGCGCACGACCTGCTCACCGACGCGGTCAACGAGCTCACCGAGGCGCTGCTGGCCGAGCGCGACGAGCTGGACCCGCTGCGCGGCAACGGCAAGCCCGACACCGAGAGCATGCGGATGGCGATGCGCGGCTACCGCGAGTTCCTGGATCGCATCCTCGCGCTCTGACCAGGCGAAACAACGCCCCCGGCCCCGCAGAGGGACCGGGGGCGTTTGCGTATGCCGCAAAAGCGGGCCGTGGACCGCGCCACGGAATTCATCTAGCGTTGAGTTCATCAACCGTTGAATTCCAGGGAGGACCCCCATGGGCGCGATCCTGATCGACGACCTGGTCGTCGATCGCGGCAAGAGAACAGTGCTGCACGGCATCTCGTGCGACATCCCGGCGGGCTCGGTCACGGGCCTGCTGGGCCCGAGCGGCAGCGGCAAGACCACGCTGATCCGGGCGGTCGTCGGCGTGCAGATCGTCCGGTCCGGCGCCGTGACGGTGCTGGGCCACCCGGCCGGCAGCGCGCCGCTGCGCCGCGAGGTGGGCTACGTGACCCAGGCGCCCAGCGTCTACGCCGACCTTTCCGTACGCGAGAACGCGCGCTACTTCGCGGCCCTGCGCGGCCTCGGCGCCGCCGACGCCGACCGCGCGATCACCGACGTGGGCCTGGGCGGCGCCCGCGACCAGCTCGTCGGCAACCTCTCCGGCGGCCAGCGCAGCCGCGCGTCGCTCGCGTGCGCGCTGATCGGCGAGCCGCGGCTGCTCGTGCTCGACGAGCCGACCGTCGGGCAGGACCCGGTGCTGCGCGCCGACCTGTGGAGCCGGTTCCACGAGCTGGCCGCCGCGGGCACCACGCTGCTGGTCTCGAGCCACGTCATGGACGAGGCCGGCCGCTGCGACCGCCTGCTGCTGATCCGCGAGGGCCGGCTGATCGGCGACGACACCCCGTCCGCGATCCGCGCGACCGCGGGCACCGACGACCTCGAAGAGGCTTTCCTCCGACTGATCCGCGAGCGAGAAGAGGTGGCGGCATGAGTTTGCACATCACGGTGGCGACCGCGGGACGCATCCTGCGGCAGCTGCGTCATGACAGACGTACGGTCGCGTTGTTGATCGTCGTGCCGGCGCTGTTGCTGGCACTCCTCTATTTCATGTACGACGATGCGGGCGGCACGTTCGACCGGATCGCGCTGACCATGCTCGGCATCTTCCCGTTCGTCATCATGTTCCTGGTGACCAGCATCGCGATGCTGCGCGAACGCACCACCGGCACCCTGGAACGGCTGCTGACCACCCCGCTGGGCAAGCTCGACCTGCTGTTCGGCTACGGCCTGGCGTTCGGGCTCGCGGCGGCCGTGCAGGGCGTGGTCGCGACCGCCGCGGCGTACTGGCTGCTCGGTCTGCAGACGACCGGGAACGCCGGGCTGGTCGTCGTCATCGCAGTGGTCAACGCCGTGCTCGGGGTGGCGCTCGGCCTGTTCTGCAGCGCCTTCGCGCGTACGGAGTTCCAGGCCGTACAGTTCCTACCGGTGGTCGTCGTGCCGCAGCTGCTGCTGTGCGGGCTGTTCGTGCCGCGCGGGCAGATGGCCGGCTGGCTCGAGGTGATCAGCAACGCGCTGCCGCTGACGTACGCGGTGGAGGCGCTCACCCAGGTGGGTGTCTCGGCCGGTGCGACCACCACGATGTGGCGCGACCTGGTGATCGTGGCCGGCGCGACCGTGGTCGCGCTCGTGCTGGCGGCCGCGACGCTGCGACGGCGTACGCAGTGAGGAGCTCGATTGGCACGGCGCAGCGGGCGGCGTCCCGGCAACCAGGACACGCGGACGTCCATCCTGGAGGCCGCCCGGGCGAGCTTCGCCGAGAAGGGGTACGACAAGGCGTCGATCCGTGCGATCGCGGCTGACGCCGGGGTCGATCCGGCCCTCGTGCACCACTACTTCGGCACCAAGGAGAAGCTGTTCCTGGCGGTGATGAACGCGCCGATCAACCCGGGCGAGCTCATCCCGCAGGCGCTCGCCGGTCCGCGGGAGCAGGCCGGCGAGCGGCTGGTCCGCACGGCCCTGGGGGTGTGGGACTCGTCCGCGGGCGCCGCCGCGCTGGCCGTCTTCCGCTCGGCGTTGAGCAACGAGTGGACGGCGCGGCTGCTGCGCGAGTTCGTGGTCACCCAGATCCTGCGCCGGGCGGTGGGCGAGATCATCGAGGACCCCGCCGAGGCGCCGATGCGGACGGCGCTGGTCGCCACCCAGATCGCGGGCACGATGGTGGCCCGGTACGTGCTGCGGATCGAGCCGCTGGCCAGCGCCGACGCCGACGTCCTGGCGATGGCGATCGGCCCCAACATCCAGCGGTTCCTCACCGAGCCGATGCCCGAGGTGTTCAAACAGGACTAGCTCGGGCAGCGGTGGCAGAGCACCGGGTGCAGCAGGTGCGCGAGGTCGTGGCGGTCGGTCACCGGGCGCGGGAAGGCGAGCCGGGCCAGCTTGTCGTCGAGCCGGACCAGGAAGCCGTACCGGTCCATGCGCACCACCCGCGGCTCGGCGACCGGCTGGAACGTCTTGCCGAGCTGCCGGCGCACGTACGCGCTCATCTCGGCCTCGTGGTGGTCGGCCAGATCGGCGATCAGGTCGAACTCGATGCGGCTCAGCGGGTCGGGCGTGGCCTCGGCGAAGTCGTCCACGTCGACGTCGTGCAGGTTCTCGTTGCGCTCGTACCGCACCTCGGCGACGTCCATGCGGTGCAGCACCTGGCCGGCGCCGACGTCGAGCAGGTCGCCCGACGCGTCGACCTCGGCGTAGTCCAGCGCCGCGGCGCGCGCCTCGTCACCCTCGAGCCTCGACGCCCAGCCGGAGATCCACACGCGACCGAGGGCGGGCGAGCCGGCCATCGGCGGCACGTCGGAGATGTCGAGCACCATCGCCGTGTCGTCGCCGTCCTGCGGGCGCAAAGCGGCGGTCAGGGCGCCCTCGGCCGGCGAGAGCAGGAGCACCCGGCCGTTCGCGTCGGTGACGTGCCGCACGGGGAGCGGACCCGGGCGGCACGCGATGTGCGCGACACCGGGCAGGTGGCCGGCGGCGAGCGTACGCGCGACCTCGGCGTGGGTGGGCTGCATGGTCAGGACCTCCGGGCACACGTTAGGCTTGCCTTAGTAAGGTGAGGCTAACCGTAACACCAGCCCCAAGCGCAAGTGACTCGGAGACTTCATGAACAACTCGCGACCCAAGGCCAAGCTCTCGCGGGCGCTCGGCATCCCCCTGACGCCCAAGTGCGTGAAGTACTTCGAGAAGCGGCCCTTCCCCCCGGGCGTGCACGGGCGCAGCCGCCGCAAGGCCTCGGACTACCAGGTCCGGCTGCTGGAGAAGCAGCGGCTGCGGCACCAGTACAACATCAGCGAATCCCAGATGCGCAAGGCGTACGACGACGCCCACCGCGCCGAGGGCAAGACCGGCGAGACGATGGTGAGCCTGCTGGAGCGCCGGCTCGACGCGACCGTCATGCGCGCCGGCCTGGCCCGCACGATCTACCAGGCCCGCCAGCTCGTCGTGCACGGCCACTTCACGGTCGACGGCAAGAAGGTGGACCGTCCCGGCTACCGGCTCAAGCCGGGCCAGGTCGTCGAGGTGCGCGAGAGCAGCCGGCAGAAGCCGCCGTTCCAGATCGCCGCCACGGGCGCCCACCTCGACGGCCCCACCGCGCCGTACCTCTCGACCGTGCTCGAGGAGCTGCGCACCACCGTGCTGCGCGTGCCCGAGCGCTCCGAGATCCGGGTCCAGTGCGACGAGCAGCTCGTCGTGGAATTCTATGCCCGCTGATCAGCGGGTTTGCTCCAGCCACGAGGCGTAGAGCTTGGCGTAGATGGAGCCCTCCTGGGTGACCAGGTCGGCGTGCGGGCCGCGTTGCACGACGCGGCCCGCGTCGACCACGATGACCTCGTCGGCGGACTGGGCGGTGGACAGGCGGTGCGCGATCGCGACCGTCGTGCGGCCGCGGGTCACGGTGTCGAGCGCGCGCTGCAGCCGCACCTCGGTGGCGGGGTCGACCGCGCTGGTCGCCTCGTCGAGCACGAGCAGGTCGGGGTCGGCCACGTACGCCCGGACCAGCGCCACCAGCTGCCGCTCGCCCACGCTGAGCGCCTCGCCGCGCTCGCCGACCGGGGTCTCCAGCCCGTTCGGCAGCCCGGCCAGCCAGTCCGCGAGCCCCAGCTCCACGAACGCGTCCCGCAGCTGCTCGTCGGTCAGCGACGGCACGGCGAACCGGATGTTCTCGGCGATCGTGGCGTCGAACAGGAACCCGTCCTGCGGCACCATCACCACCCGCGACCGCAGAGCCGAGAACCGTACGTCTCTCAGCGGCGTCCCGGAGAGCAGAACCTCGCCCTCCACCGGGTCCATCAGCCGGGTGAGCAGCTTCGCGAAGGTGGTCTTGCCGCTGCCGGTCTCGCCGACCACCGCGACCTTCGTGCGCTCGCGCAGCGTCAGGTCGACGTCCGCGAGCACGGTCGGGCCGCCCGGATAGGCGAACGACACGTCCGCGAAGCGCACCGACAGCGGGCCCGCGGGCAGGTCGACGCCCACCTCGTCGGGGTCCTTGACGTCGGGCTCGAGGTCCAGCACGTCCAGCACGCGGCGCCAGCCGGACACCGCGTTCTGCGCCTCGTTGAGCATGTCGGTGGCGATCTGCACCGGCTGGATGAACAGCGTCACCAGGAACAGGAACGCGGTGAGCCGCCCCACGGTCAGGCCGCCGTCCGCGCCGATCAGCACGCCGACGACGACCACCGCGGCCAGCGCCAGGCCGGCCCCGATCTCGCCGCTGGAGAAGCTGGTCACGCTCGTGCGCAGCGCCCGCTGCTGGGCGACCCGCAGCCGGTCGATCGAGGTGTCCAGCCGCTTGCCGGTGCGCCCCGCCACCCCGTACGCCCGGATCACCAGCGCCCCCACGACGCTCTCGGCGATGGCGCCCAGCATCACGCCGGTGCGTTCCCGGACCGCGCCGTAGACCGCGGCCAGCCGCTTCTGGAACAGCCGGATGATCGCCACGGAGGGCCCGAACGAGAGCAGCACCACCAGCGTGAGCTGCCAGGAGTACACGAACATCACGATCGTGGAGACCAGCAGCTGGCCGCTGGCGAGCAGCAGCTGCACGCCGCCGGTCTGCAGGAACTGCGAGATCTGGTCGACGTCGCTGGTCACCCGGGACACCATCGTGCCGCGCCGCTCGGACTGCTGGTGCAGCATCGACAGGTCGTGGATGTGCCGGAACGTCCGCGAGCGCAGGGCGCCCAGCGCCGTCTCGCTGACCGTGAACAGCCGCCGGGTCATCAGGTAGCCCGCCAGCGTCGAGATCATCAGCGCCACGAAGGTGAACGCCACGACCACCACGACGAACTGCAGGTCGGGGCCGCCCGCCGCGCGGATGCCGTGGTCGATGCCCTGCTGCACGGCGATCGGCACCGCCACCCGGCCGGACATCTGCACCACGGCGAGCGCGATCGTGCCGCCGAGGCCGGGCCGCAGCTCCGGCGACAGCGCGAGACCACGCCGTACGGTCGCCATCGTGCCTTGGCTCATGCTTCCACCCGTTCCGCTTCGGCTTTCTCGTAAGCCGTGACGAGATCGACGTATCCCGGATGGTCCGCCAGCAGCTGTGCATGTGTGCCGGTGGCGACGACCTTGCCCTGCTCCAGGTAGACCACCTCGTCGGCGAGCGCGATCGTGGCCCGCCGGTAGGCGACCACGAGGATCGACGCGTCCGCGTCCCCGCCGCGCAGCGACGCCAGGATGGCCGCCTCGACGCGCGGGTCGACCGCGCTGGTCGCGTCGTCGAGCACCAGCAGCCGCGGGCGCCCGGCCAGCGCGCGGGCCAGCGTGAGCCGCTGCCGCTGCCCGCCGGACAGCGACGTGCCGCGCTCGCCGACTGCCGTGTCGAGCCCGTCGGGCAGCTTCGCCACGAAGCCGTCGGCCTGCGCGAGCCGCAGCGCCGCCCAGACCGCCTCGTCGTCCACGCCGTCGCGTTCCAGCGTGATGTTGCCGCGCACGGTGTCGTCGAACACGAACGGCAGCTGCGGCACCAGCGCGGCGGCTCCGGTCAGCCCGGCGATCGACAGCGAGGGCAGCGGCGCGTCGTCGAGGGTGACGCGGCCGGAGTCCGGGTCGACCAGGCGCACCGCGAGCGACGCGATGGTCGACTTGCCCGAGCCGGTCGCGCCGACCAGCGCCACCGTCTTGCCGGGCGGCACGGCGAAGGACACGTCGTTGAGAACCAACGGCCCGTCCCCGTACGCGTAGTCGACGTGATCGAAGCGCAGGGTGGCCGGGCCCGTTCCGGCCGGGACAGCCGAGCCGTACGCGAGATCGCCCTCGGCGGAGAGCACCGCCTGCACCCGCTCCCAGCCCGCGACGCTGCGCGGCAGCTCGCCGACCACCCAGCCGATCGCGCGCACCGGGAACGCCAGCACGGTGAACAGGAACGAGACGGTGACCAGCTCGGTGACGCTGACCGCGCCGTTCTGCAGCCGCCACGCGCCGAGCAGCAGCACGGCGAGCGTGCCCATGCTGGGCAGCGAGTCCATCAGCGGGTCGAACAGGCCGCGCAGCCGCCCCACCGCGATCAGCGAGTCGCGCAGCTCGTCGACGTGCACCTTGAAGCGGCGCGACTCGTCCTCCTCGCGCCCCATCGTCTTGACCACCAGCGCGCCGTCGAAGCTCTCGTGCGCCACCGCGCTGACCTTGGCGCGCATCTGCTGCGCCTTGATCTGCCGCGGCGACATGTAGCGGGAGTAGACGACGTTCATGCCGAACAGCGCCGGGAACAGCGTGACGCCGACCATCGCGAGCACCCAGTCGGTGAGGAACAGCGCCACCACCGCGGCGAAGATCATCACGATCGTGCCGACCGCGAACGGCAGCGGCGCGATCGGCACGAACGCCGCCTCGACGTCGGAGTTCGCGTTGGAGAGCAGGGTGCCGGTGGCGTGCCGCTGGTGCCAGGACGGCGGCAGCGACAGGTACCGCCGGGTCACCGCTCGGCGGTAGCGCGCCTGCAAGCGGAACTGCATCCAGCCCGCGCCGAGGCGGCGGCCGAAGATGCTCGCCACCCGCAGCACGCTCAGGCCCAGGAAGGCCGCGGCGATCAGCGCAAGCGTGCCGGCGCCGGTGGAGCCGGTGGAGAAGGCGGGCACGACGACGCGGCCGATGACGGCGCCCACGACGTACGAGTTCGCGATGACGAGGAGGCCGAACAGGCTGCTGCCGGCCACACCGACGGCGAACAGGCGTGGCTCTGTCCGGATCGCCTGGCCCAGCACGCGCAGTCCCCGTCCCAGCACATCGCGGCTGGACCTGGTGCTCAAGTTTCCTACCCGACTGGTAAGTGTTCGCCGGCGTTCCCGGCCTTACTTGTCCATCCTGCCGAACGGTCCGAGATCGTTCACCTTCGTAACATGTGTCTACGATCACGTCCGTGACCGCCTACGCCCGACGCGAACGCCGCCTGCTCGCCGACCTGCTCCTGCGCCTCGGCCCCGACCAGCCCACGCTCTGCGCGGGGTGGACCACCCGCGACCTCGCCGCGCACCTGGTGGTGCGCGACCGGCGGCCCGACGCGGCAGCCGGAGCAATGATCCCCCCGTTGCGCGAGCACGGCGAGCGAGTTCGCCTGCGCACCGCCGCCCGGCCGTACGAGGAGGTCGTCGGCGAGGTGCGGACACCGCCGTGGTGGAGCTTCGCCGGCAACCGGCTCACCGACGAGGCGGTGAACACGATCGAGTTCTTCGTGCACCACGAGGACGCGCGCCGCGGCCGGCCCGGCTGGGAGCCGCGCGTGCTGGACCCGGGCTTCGAGGCCGCGCTGTGGCGTTCCGTGCGGCTCACCGGCAAGCTCGTGCTGCGCCGGGCGGGCGTGCAGGTCACGGTCACTTCCCCGGGGTACGGGTCGTTCACCGTCGGCGGGAACCCGGCGACCACGCTCTCGGGGCCGCCCGGCGAGCTCGCGCTCTATCTGACCGGGCGCGGCGCCGCCCGGGTGAGCATCGAGGGCGACGGCCTGGAAGGCGTCCGGCTCGGGCTCTGAATTGGCCCAAATGATCCGTGCCTCATTGGATCGAAACGGGAGCCAATGCCGCCCTAGCGTGAGGGGCATGGCTCAGAACTCCGGACTCTCCCTCGCCCAGGGCACCGCGCTCTCCGTGGGCGCCGTCCTGGGCACCGGCGTGATCTCGATGCCGGCGCTGGCCGCCGAGGTGGCCGGCCCGGCGTCGCTGGTCGCGTGGCTCGCGCTGATCGTGCTGTCCGCGCCGCTGGCCTGGACGTTCGCGGCCCTCGGCGCGCGGCATCCGGACGGCGGCGGGGTCTCCACGTACGTCCGGCTGGCGTTCGGCCCGCGCGTGGGCGCCGCGGTCGGCTGGTGCTTCTTCTTCGCCGTGCCGCTCGGCGCGCCCGCCGCGACCGCGTTCGCCGGCGGCTACGTGGCCGACGTGCTCGGCGGCGGGCGCGCCACGGCGCTCGTCACGTTCCTGGTGATCGTGTCGGCGGTCTTCGCGACGAACTGGTACGGCGTGCGGGTCTCGGGCCGCGTCCAGCTGGTGCTGACCGGCGTGCTGGCCGTGCTGTTGCTGGTCACCGTGCTCACCGCGCTGCCGCACGCCCGCTGGGAAAACCTCACCCCGTTCGCCCCCCACGGCTGGTCGGGCGTGGGCTCTGCCGCGGCCGTGCTGGTGTGGGGCTTCGCCGGGTGGGAGGCGGTGTCGTCGCTGGCCGCGGCCTACCGCAACCCGCGCCGGGACGTGCCCCGGGCGACCGCGATCGCGGTCGTGCTGGTCGGCGCGCTGTACCTTGCCGTGGCCGTGACCAGCGTGCTCGTGCTGGGGCCGGCGCTGGGCGGCAGCTCCGCGCCGCTGGCCGACCTGCTCGCGGCCGGGGTGGGCGGCCCGGTCCGGGTGCTGACCGCCGTCGTGGCGGTGCTGCTGACCGTGGGGGCGGTCAACGCGTACCTGGCCGGGGCCTCCCAGCTCGGCGCCGCGCTCACCCGCGACGGCGCGCTGCCGGTCCGGCTGGGCCGCACGCCGCGCCGGGCGCTGCTGACCATCTTCGTGCTGAGCCTGGTCTCGGCCGTGCTGCCGATCGGTCTGCACACCGCGCTGCTGCTGGTCACCGGGTGCTTCACGCTGGTCTACGTGCTCGGCACGGCGGCCGCGCTGCGCCTGCTGCCGCGCGGCCGGTCGCGGATCGTCGCCGCGGTCGGCTTCGTGTCGGTGGTCGCGCTGCTGTGGCTCAACGGGCCGCCCGCGCTGCTCAGCCTCGTGATCGTCGGGGCGTCGCTGGGCTACCAGACGTTCGTCTCGCGTCGCTCCCCGCGCGAGCGGGCATCCTCCAGGTGGGCCCCGAAGATCGACATCGCCTCGCCGAGCAGCGCCGGGTCGGCCGCGCCGAACCCGAACACGAAGCCGGCCTGCGGGGCCTCCGCCGTCGAGTAGTCGCGCAGGTCGTCGAGCGCGAGACCGGCCCGGGCACACGCGGACACCACCGCGGTCGAGTCCGCGCCGGTCAGCGCCGTGACGTGCAGCCCGGCCGCGGAGGGCACGACGTCCAGGCCGGGCATCCGCCCCAGCGCCGCCACGATCGCGGAGTGCCTCTGCGCGTACGCCCTGCTCGCCCGGCGGACGTGCCGGGCCAGCAGCCCCTCGTCGAGGAAGCGCGCGAGGGCCGCCTGCACCGCGGGCTGGCCGTAGCCGTCGCCGAGCTGGCGGGCGGCGATCAGCGCGTCGTGCAGTCCCGGCGGGGCCAGCAGGAAGCCGGTGCGGATCGCGGGCAGCATGCTCTTGGAGAACGTGCCCACATAGATCACCCGGCCCGCGGTGTCGAGGCTGTGCAGCGGCTCGAGCGGGCGGGCCGAGAAGCGGAACTCGCTGTCGTAGTCGTCCTCGACGATCGCGGCCGGGCGGCGGCGCGCCCAGTCGAGCAGCTCGCGGCGCCGGGCCAGGCTCATCGCGCGGCCGAGCGGGAACTGGTGCGACGGTGTCGTGTAGACCAGCCTGCAGTTGGCGGGCAGCTCCGCCACCACGAGGCCCTGCTCGTCGACCCGTACGCCGGTGACGCGCGCGCCGAGCGCGGCCAGGATGCGGCGGGCCGGCGGGTAGCCCGGCTCCTCGACCGCCACCACGTCGCCGGGGCGCACCAGCACCCGGGCGATCAGGTCGAACGCGTGCTGCGCCCCGTTGGTGACCACCACGTCGGCGGCGGTGGTGCGGACGCCGCGGGAGACGCCGAGGTAGCGCGCGATCGCCTGGCGCAGCGCGGGATGGCCGGCCGGTTCGCCGTACGTGCCGGGGTTGTTGGCCCGCAGCCGCAGCTCCGCGGTGACCAAGCGGCGCCACGCGTCGAACGGGAACAGGCCCGCGTCCGGGATGCCGCTGCGCAGGTCGTAGCGGGGCGGGGTCTTCGCGCCGCTCGTGGGCAGCGGCGTGAACTCCCAGTCCGCGCGGGGCCGCAACGGGTCGGCCACTGCCCGGCTGCGGTGTGCGCGCATCGACTTCTTCGCCGGTCCCCCGGTCGATCGCCCCGCCGCTCCCGCTCCTCCCGTCGCCGCTCCCCTTGCTCCTCCGCTCGCCGCTCCCCTTGGTCCTCCTCTCGCCGCTCCCCTTGGTCCTTGCCTCGCCGGTCCCCCTGCCGGCCCTTCCGCCGATTCCTCTTCCGGCACAAAAGCGACAAACGTTCCGGAGCCGACCCGTGCGGTCAGGTAGCCCTCGGCGGCCAGCCGTTCGTACGCGGTCGCCACGCTGCCGCGGGCCACGCCGAGGTCGGCGGCGAGCGCCCTCGTCGGCGGCAGCCGCTCACCCGGCGGCAGCCGCCCGTCGACGATCGCCGCCCGCAGCGCGCGGTAGACCGCCGCCGTCCTCCCGTCCGCGTCGTCCAGCCTGATGATCAGGTCCACCCGCCCATTCTCCCGCGCAGGTATGGCCCTTTCGGTATGCGCACGCCGACGACCGCCGCGCTTACGCTTCCCGTACCTGAAGTGACGAACGTCTATGCAATGAAGGGACCAGCATGGCGACTCGACGTACCCTGGCCGCCGGCCTGCTCGCCGCGGTCACCGCGGCCGTCGCGGCGGGCACCCCCGCCGCGGCCGCTCCCGCCACCGGGGAGATCCGGCTCGCCGGCACCGCCACCGCGGTCGCGGGCAGCTACATCATCGTGATGAAGCCCGGCGCCAAGCCGATCGGCACGGGCCTGAGGCAGAACCTCCCGGTGATCAACGGCTACGAGGCCGCGCTGACCGAGCTGCAGGCCAAGCGGCTCGCGGCGCGCTCCGACGTGGCGTACGTCGAACAGAACCAGACCGTGTCGCTGGCGGCCACGCAGACCGGCGCCACCTGGGGCCTGGACCGCATCGACCAGCGCAACCGGCCGCTGAGCACCACGTACACCTATCCGGTGACGGCGTCGAACGTCACCGCGTACATCATCGACACCGGCATCAAGTACACGCACAACGACTTCGGCGGCCGGGCCACCGCCGGCTACGACGCGGTCGGCACCGGCGGCGTCGACTGCAACGGCCACGGCACCCACGTCGCCGGCACCGTGGGCGGCACCACCTACGGCGTGGCCAAGCAGGTGCGGCTGGTCGGCGTGCGCGTGCTGAACTGCTCCGGCAGCGGCACCAACGCGGGTGTCATCGCCGGCGTCAACTGGGTCACCCAGAACGCCCGCAAGCCCGCCGTCGCCAACATGAGCCTCGGCGGCGGCGCCAGCACCGCCCTCGACAACGCCGTCGCCGCGTCGATCAGCTCCGGCGTCACGTACGCCCTGGCGGCCGGCAACTCCAACGCCAACGCCTGCAGCTCCTCCCCCGCCCGCGTGGCCTCCGCCATCACCGTCGGCGCCACCACCAGCACGGACGCCCGCGCCTCGTACTCGAACTACGGCACGTGCCTGGACATCTTCGCCCCCGGCTCGTCCATCACGTCCGACTGGTACACCTCGAACACCGCCACCAACTCCATCAGCGGCACCTCCATGGCCAGCCCCCACGCAGCCGGCGCCGCGGCGCTCGTGCTCTCCCGCAATCCCACCTACACCCCCGCCCAGGTGCGAGACAGCCTGGTCACCAACGCCACCCCCAACGTCGTCACCAGCCCCGGGACGGGCTCCCCCAACCGCCTGCTGTTCGTAACCCAGTAACCCAGCCCCACTTCAGCGCCCGGCCCGCATCCTCGGCGGGCCGGGCGCCGTCGTCGATCCCGCCCGACCGCCTCTCCTGTGGTGGCCTGCGCGCTCGCCGTCTGCACTCCGTCGAACTCCACGCGCTCACCTCTGCTCTGCGCCCACCTGCCCTCGGCACTCCACCGTCCCGCGCACACCGCCCGACGTCCTACGCCTGCCTCTTATCCCTCCGACTTCAAGTACCTGCGAAATCGTCTTTTCCTTCGCTCTCTTGCCGCTTCCGCGCCTTACCTCTCTTTGTCTTTGCGCAGCCGATCACTTCGAGATCACCTAGATCGGCATGATCCAGACTTCGGCAACCCAGGCAATTGTGAGTTGACCGCGGGACAATTACGCCATGCGGCGGCAACTTCAATTGTTCACCAGCGCGGAGTTGGCGATAATGCGCGACCGCACCGCGTCGCGGCGCTATTCCCCCGAGCGCGACACCTTCCGCCGCGAGCAGCGCGACCGTCGACTGTGGGGCCTTACACGCCGACATGCCGAGAAGCTGCAACGCCTGCACAGCGCGCAAACCGCGCCGCCACCCGATCCTCGCCCACTCCAGCATGATCGCCAGCCACTTCGGCCAACCGCGCCCCTTCACCCGCCGACGTCACGGCAGACACGGCACCCCGCCACCCAGCGCGAACCGCATACTGGTACCGCGCGGACCGCGGCCGTCGGCCGACCCACACCACCACCAGCGGATCCGCCCCGAACAGAGCCCGCTCAGCAGCGACCAGAAGTACGCTTACACGAGTCGCCCAAGGAAACTCCACAGTCGACGGCGGCCAGGCAACTAACCGCAACCTCGCGCCCAGCGACATCCGCTCGACCAGCCTCACGCCTAGCGACATCCGCTCGACCAGCCGCAACACGGACGGCACCATTCAGCGGCCTGGCGTCAACCTCAACGAGGCACCCTCCGCCCGGCCGGCGGCTACCCCAGGGAAGGCAACACTCACCGAACCGGCCGCAACCCGAACGCCGAAAAAGGCGCACGAGCCGCCTCGACGCCATGGCCCCCGACAAACACCGCCAACGCCATGCGGTCGAATAGCGGAGCCTCCCCAGGCAGCGGCGAGTATTGCAGTTATCGCCGTTTCCGGCCATAACCCGTTGCACGGCATCAGGCCGCGATTTCTACCCGCAACTCACGTCATCGGCTCCAATGCCAGAACGTCACAGTGCAGGAATAGCAAGCGTCATTACGCCCGCCCCGGCCACTACCTACACAGCAAGGCAAGGGACGAGGCCGAGCTCGGCGGCGGTGGCGTGCATGGCGGGGCAAGGCGGCCAAGCGAACCGATCAGGTCCGCGCGCTCGGGCGTGTTGGTGTCGATGCGGATGAGCCGCCGCGGCGCGGATCGAGCGAGCAACCCGGCGCGGATCCGGCGGTGGGCAGCGGGAGGCACCGCCAAGCCCCGAGGAGGCGACGACGCGCGCGGAGGGCAGCCCGCGGAGCAAAACTGGAGGTGCGGTCAGAGAACGAGCAGCGGAGCGAGATCGGACTCGCTGCCGCGGCAGGAGCCGAAGGAGTGGACCGCATACGCGATCGGGGCGGAGCTGGAGTTGGTCTCAGCGCCCATCCGCTAAACGGTGGCTGTATTCGCGGACGGCGGCGGTGTACGTCTGCTCGTCCAGGGTCCAGTCGGCGTCGCCGGGAGAGGTGGCGCGGTTGAGCTGGGTCTGCAAGGTCATGACGGCGGACGAGAGGCCACTGAACGGGCGGCTGCGCCACAGCTGCTCGCCGGCCGGGGCGACCTCGACCAGGTCGTCCTCGACGACGATCAGGCCCGCGCCGACGAGGCGGCGGACCGACTCCTCGAGTTCAGCGCGGCTGGGGACGCTGTGGTGCAGGAAGTCTGCGGCGGCCAGCACGTCGGCCAGGCTCGCGCCGACGGCGGGCAGCGAGGCGTGCAAGGCCCGGTCGCGCTCGAGGCGCTCGGCGATGACGGCGGCCACGAAGATCCATGCGTCGTTCCACTGCCAGTCGCCAACCGCCATCCGGTAATGATGCCGCGCCGGCGGGTCGGCGGGAAGCGGTTGTGCCCTGATGATCACAAAGCTGTGACCGAGCTAAACCGAATCAGACCGGGCGCGGCGCACTGTCCACAGAGGACGGGACAGGCTCCCGTACGGTGCACAGCGGCAGGAACAGCTGCGCCAGTGGCCCGATCGCCAGAGCGTACGCGATGGTCCCGATGCCGACCGTGCCGCCGAGCAGGAAGCCGACGCCCAGGACGGCCACCTCGATCGAGGTACGCACCATCCGGATGGACAGCCGCGGGAACCGGCCCACGATGCCGGTCATCAGCCCGTCGCGCGGCCCGGGGCCGAGCCGGCTGCCGATGTACAGGCCCGTGGCCAGGCCGTTCAGCAGGATGCCGGCCACCAGATAGCCGATCCGGGCCGGGATCGTCCCGCCGGCGGGCAGCACGGCCAGCGCCCCGTCCACCACGAAACCGACCACGACCAGGTTGGCGAGCGTGCCGAAGCCGGGCCGCTGCCGCAGCGGGATCCACAGCAACAGGATCGGAATGCCGAGCAGGATCACCACCAGGCCGAAGCTAAGCCCGGTCACCTCGGACAGGCCCTGGTGGAACACGTCCCACGGGTTGAGGCCCAGCGCCGACTCGACCATGAACGCCATGCTGACGCCGTACAGCGCCAGCCCGGCGAAGAGCTGGACGACCCGCCGGGTGAGACGTCGATCTCCGTTGCCACTTGGTTCCATGAATGCCACTCTGAAGGCCAATTGTGGGAAGCTGAAGTGCCAATTTCGCGGAGGTGGACGTGACCACGACGATACGCGGGGGCCAATTGGCCCGGCTGCTCGGACAGTGGCACTCCCTGCCGGGCCGCCACCGGAGCCCGGACTACGCCGCGCTGGCGGCCGCGGTCCGCGGTCTGCTCTCCGACAGCCGGCTTCCCCTGGGCGTACGCATGCCGGCCGAACGCGAGCTCGCCGAGTCGCTCGCCGTCAGCCGGACGACGGTCAGTGCCGCCTACCGCACGCTGCGCGAGACCGGCCACCTGACCAGCCGCCGCGGCGCCGGCAGCTGGACCACCCTGCCGCACGGTCACCGGGTCGTGACCTCGGGGCTGTGGGCGGCCGGCGACGACCACGACATGATCGACCTGGGGGTGGCCGCCTCGGCCGCGCCGGCCGAGCTCGTGCCCGCCGCCCGGGCCGCCGCCGAGGACCTGCCCCGCTACCTGGGCAGCGCCGGATACCACCCGACCGGGCTGATGGAGCTGCGCGAGGCCGTGGCCGCCGGCTACCGGCAGCGCGGCGTGCCCACCTCGGCCGAGCAGATCCTCGTCACGGGCGGCACCCAGCAGGCCCTCGACCTGGTGCTGCGGCTGTCCGTGCCGGCCGGCTCGCCCGTGCTCGTCGAGGCGCCCACCTATCCGAACGCGCTGGCCGCGCTCGCCGCCCGCCGGGCGCGGATCAACACCCACGGGCTCGACACCGCGACCGGCTGGGACGGCGAGATGCTGCTCGGCGCCCTGCGGCAGACGCGGCCCCGGCTGTCGTACGTGATCCCGGAGTTCCACAACCCGACCGGCCACCTCATGCCCGCCGGGCTGCGCGAACGGCTCGTCGCCACGGCGCACTCCACCGGCACCGAGCTGGTCGTCGACGAGTCGTGGATCGACCTGCCGCTCGACGGCGACGAGATGCCGCCGCCGGTGGCCGTGTTCGACCGGCACTCGCGGGTGGTGTCCATCGGCGGCCTGAGCAAGGGGTACTGGGGTGGCCTGCGCATCGGCTGGGTGCGGGCGTCGGCGCCGCTGGTGCAGCGCCTCGCCGCGATCCGGGTGGGCGTCGACATGGCCAGCCCGGTGCTCGAGCAGCTGGTCGCCGTGCGCCTGCTCGACCAGTCGGCGAAGATCCTCGCGGACCGCCGCGCCGAGCTGCGCACCCGGCGCGACGCCCTGGTCGGCGCGCTGCGCGTCATGCTGCCCGAGTGGAGCTTCGTGCTGCCGCGCGGCGGCGTGTCGCTGTGGGCCGAGCTGGACGGCCCGATCTCCAGCGCGCTGGCCCGGGCCGCGGAGGACGTGGGCGTACGGCTGGCGCCCGGTCCGCGCTTCGGGCTGGACGGCACCCTCGAGCGCTTCCTGCGGCTGCCGTTCGCGCTGCCGCCCGAGGAGCTGACCGAGGCCGTACGCCGGATCGCCTCCGTGCGGCACGACCTCGACCGGACGGCGCGCCCCTCGTGGCGTACGCCCGCCGTCATCGCCTGAGCCGCAGCCGGGCGGGCCGCTGAGCACGACAAGACCGGGAGTCAGACGAGCCAGGCCCCGTCACGCATCAGCAGCCGGCCGGGGAGCTCGTCGACCTCGCGCCACGCCTGGATGCGCTCGGGGCGCAGCACGAGGAACGCGTAGTCGTCGCCGGCCGTGCGCGGATCCCAGTCGTTGCGGTCCGCGTAGGCCTGCCCGGCCTCGCCGGACTCGGCCACCGGCACCGTGCCGGCGAGCACCGCGTCGACCATCACCACGTCGCGGGTGGCGCCCAGGCCGACCCGGGCCCGCCCGCTCGCGGCGAGGTTGCGGGCGGTGGGGCTCCGCAGGGCGGTGGCCAGCCAGATCCGCTCGTCGTGCCAGAGCAGCGTGAGCGGGACGAGGTACGGAAGGTCGCCGTCGGCGGTGGCCACCCACGCGTCGGTCACCGGCGCGCTCAGCCTCGCGAGGACGTCCGTCTTGCGCTGGTGTTTCGACCGGGGCTCAGCCACCGACGTAGCGTACTGCGACGCACCGGCGACCGGCGGCCCTGTGGACGGCGGCCGCCGGCGCCCGGGCTCAGATCTGCGCGAGCGAGCCCGCGTACATCTTGTCGATCTGCTCGGCGAAGTTGGTCTCCACCGAGCGGCGCTTGATCTTCATGGACGGGGTGATCTCGCCGGCCTCGATGCTGAGGTCGCGCGGGAGGATCGCGAACTTCTTGATCGTCTCCCAGCGGTTCAGCTTGCCGTTGAGCTCCGACACGTACCCCTCGATCATCTTCTCGGTCTCGGGGGCCGTCACGATGTCGGCGTAGCTGCGCCCGGCCAGCGGGCCGCTCGCCGCCCACGCCTTGATCGCGTCCTCGTCGAGCGAGATCAGCATCGTGACGAAGTTGCGGGCCTGGCCGACGACGACCGCCTGTGACGTGTACGGGCAGACGGCCTTGAACATGCCCTCGATCGCGCTGGGCGCGATGTACTTGCCGCCGGACGTCTTGACCAGGTCCTTCTTGCGGTCGGTGATCGTCAGGAAGCCGTCGGCGTCGAGCTCGCCGATGTCGCCGGTGCGCAGCCAGCCGTCGGAGGTGAACGCCTCCTCGGTCTCCTGGGGCAGGTCGTGGTAGCCGCGCATGACCGGCTTGCCGCGCAGCAGCACCTCACCGTCCGCGTCGATCCTGCACTCGAGGTCGCCGAGCGGCAGGCCGACGGTGCCGATTTTGAGCCGCTCGAGCCGGTTGACGAAGTTGGCCGCGCTGCTCTCGGTCATGCCGTACCCCTCCATGATCGGAAGGTTGGCGGCCGCGAAGAACTCGGCGATCTCGCGGCTGAGCGGCGCGGAGCCGCTGACCAGCACGCGCAGCCGGCCGCCGAGGCGGTTCTGCAGCTTCGAGAACACCAGCCGCTCGGCCACCGCGTACTTGAGCTTGAGGGCGCCCGGCAGCGGCTTGCCGGCCTGCTCGAGGGCGACCTTCTGCTTGCCGGTCGCGACGGCCCAGTGGAAGATCTTGGCCTTGGCGCCGCCGCCGGCCAGCGCCGTGGTGACGGTCTTGTTGTAGACCTTCTCGAAGATCCGGGGCGCGGCGCACATCAGCGTCGGCTTGACCACCGACAGCATGTCGACCAGCTTGTCGACCCGGCCGTCGACGTACGTCGGCACGCCCACGTGGATGATGCCGCAGAGCAGCGTCTTGCCGAACGAGTGCGACAGCGGCAGCCAGAGGTACTGCAGGTCGGTCGACTCGAACAGGCCGAGGTCCTCCTGGGCGACGCCCTCCCACGTCCAGCCCGCGTGCAGCAGCTGGACGCCCTTGGGCCGCCCGGTCGTGCCCGAGGTGTAGATCAGCGTGGCCAGGTTGTCGGGGCCGATCGACGCGACGACGTCCTCGATCAGCGTGGGCTGCTCGCGCAGGACGGCGGCGCCGCGCTCCTCCAGCTCGGCGAGCGTCAGCTGCGGGGGCGTGGCGTTCGCGTCGGCCGGGCCGTCGATCAGCACGACGGTGGTGACGTCGGTGTCGACGCCCGCGATCTTCAGGGCCTGCTTGGCGTTCTCGGCGATCAGCACCTTGGAGCCGGAGTTGGACACGATGTAGCTCGCGTCCTCGGGCTCGGTGGTCGGGTAGACCGTGGTGGTGGCGGCGCCCGCGCAGTTGATGCCCAGGTCGGCCAGCACCCACTCGAAGCGCGTGCCGGACAGGATCGCCACCCGGTCCTCGAGGGTGACACCGAGGTCACGAAGGCCCGCCGCGATCGCCGAGGCCCGCTCCCCCACCTGCGCCCACGTGTGCCACACCAGGCCGGTGTCGTCGGCGTTCGGCACCGCGAACGCCTGACCGTTGGGGGTGGCGGCCACGCGCTTGAAGAACATGTCGGGGATCGACCGGTAGGGAACCTCGAGAGCCATCGGCGCCGCCTTATGTCCAGTGTCCGGGGGATTCAACGTTCTGGTTACCGCAGGGTATTGGCACGGCGACGTCAGGGCCAGTGCCGCCCCGGCGCGGTCCGGAACTTCGATCTCCGCGTCCAGTCTATCGACCACCCGGGGGCATCGTCTCACGACGTGAAACGTGCCCGGCGGGCAGCGGCCCGGCGACTTTGGGCCGTTCTGCCCGGTACCCAGCGCTTGCCGTGCGGAAGGTATCTCTCAGGACATTCCCAGCCGGGCGAGCTCGGCGATGCGGTTCCAGAGGGGGCGCCCCCTCATCCTGCGACCCTGCCCCCGGGGCAGGGTCGCACGCCGA
Source organism: Actinoplanes sp. URMC 104 (assembly GCF_051386375.1). Classification (NCBI taxonomy): domain Bacteria; kingdom Bacillati; phylum Actinomycetota; class Actinomycetes; order Micromonosporales; family Micromonosporaceae; genus Actinoplanes; species Actinoplanes sp. URMC 104. The sequence continues at coordinate 2,277,378 of NZ_JBPQTO010000011.1, forward strand.
GGTCAGCGAACCGCGTTGCCCGCCTCCCGCAGCGCCTGCTTGACCTCGCCGATCGACAGGTCGCCGAAGTGGAACACGCTCGCGGCCAGCACCGCGTCGGCGCCGGCGGCCACCGCGGGCGGGAAGTGCCCGACCGCCCCGGCGCCACCGCTGGCGATCACCGGGATGGTCACGACCTTGCGCACCGCGGCGATCAGGTCGAGGTCGAAGCCCGCCTTGGTGCCGTCGGCGTCCATCGAGTTGAGCAGGATCTCCCCCGCGCCCAGCTCGGCGACCCGGGCGGCCCACTCGATGGCGTCCAGCCCGGCGCTGCGCCGGCCCCCGTGCGTGGTGACCTCCCAGCCGCTGGGCTGGTCGCCGGAGCGCCGAACGTCGAGCGACAGCACGAGCACCTGGTTGCCGAACCGCTCGGCGATCTCGCGGATCAGCCCGGGCCGGGCGATCGCCGCCGTGTTGACGCCCACCTTGTCGGCGCCGGCGCGCAGCAGCACGTCGACGTTCTCCACCGAGCGGACGCCGCCGCCCACGGTGAGCGGGATGAAGACCGATTCCGCGGTACGGCGGACCACGTCCAGCATCGTGCCGCGATCGTCGGACGAGGCCGTGACGTCGAGGAACGTCAGCTCGTCGGCGCCCGCCGCGTCGTAGGCGGCGGCCAGCTCGACCGGGTCGCCGGCGTCGCGCAGGTCGACGAAGTTGACGCCCTTGACCACCCGGCCCGCGTCGACGTCGAGGCAGGGAATCACCCGTACGGCGACCGTCATGCCCCGGCCGCCAGCACGTCCAGGGCCTCGCGCACGGTGAACGCGCCCGCGTACAGCGCCTTGCCCGCGATCACGCCCTCGACGCCGACCGTCTCGAGGGTCGCGAGCGCCCGGAGGTCGTCCAGCGTGGACACGCCGCCGCTGGCGATCACGGGCTTGTCGGTGGCGGCGCACACCTCGCGCAGCAGGTCGAGGTTGGGGCCGCGCATCGTGCCGTCCTTGGTGATGTCGGTGACGACGTAGCGGGACGCGCCCGCCTTGTCGAGCCGGGCCAGCACCTCGTACAGGTCGCCGCCGTCGCGGGTCCAGCCGCGCGCCGAGAGCGTGCGCCCGCGCACGTCCAGCCCGATCGCGACGCGGTCGCCGTACTCCGCCACCACCCGGTCGCACCACTCGGGGTCCTCGAGCGCGGCGGTGCCGATGTTGACCCGCTCGCAGCCGGTCGCCAACGCCCGGGTCAGCGACGCGTCGTCGCGGATGCCGCCGGACAGCTCGACCTTCACGTCGAGCCGGCCCACCACGCCCGCCAGCAGCTCGGCGTTGGAGCCGCGCCCGAAGGCCGCGTCGAGGTCGACCAGGTGCACCCACTCGGCGCCGTCGTTCTGCCAGGCCAGCGCGGCCTCGAGCGGGTCGCCGTACGCGGTCTCGGAGCCGGCGGCGCCCTGCACGAGGCGGACGGCCTGGCCGTCCGCGACGTCGACGGCGGGCAGCAGCTGCAGGGTCATGCTTTTCTCCAGGTTGTCAGCCGGCCTTGCGGCCGAGGATCACCACGACGAGAGCCGGCGCGGAGAGAACGAGCAGGGTGGTGAGCACAATGCGCAGCCCGAGCTCGGGCACGAACAGCCACACCGCCGCGGCGGCGGCCAACGGCAGCAGCACGATGCCGATCCGCTCGCTGCGGCTGCGGCGGTGCAGCCGGCCCGCGTTGCGCGTCCTGGGTGTCAGCCGGCGCAGCACGGCCCGGCGCCGCTGCCGCCGGGCGACCTTGCGGGCCCGGGCGGCCTTCTGTTTCTCCTGCACGGCGAGGCGTTCCGCACGCCGCCGGGCACGTTCCTTGGACACGGCCTACAGACCGGCGACCCAGTTGCGCAGCAGCCCGTAGCCGGCGTCGCCGGATTTCTCGGGGTGGAACTGCGCGGCGCTGAGCGGGCCGAGCTCGACCGCGGCCGCGAACGGCCGGTCGTGGCTCGCGGTGGTCACCTTGGCGCCGGCCTGGTGCAGCGCCTGCAGGTCGTTCGCGGCGTACGAGTGGACGAAGTAGAACCGTTCCCCCTCGAGCCCGGCCAGCAGCTGCGAGCCGTCGGGCGCGTCCACCGTGTTCCACCCCATGTGCGGGATGCGCTCGGCGGCGAGCTTGTCGACCACGCCGGGCAGCAGGCCCAGGCCCTCGGTCTCGACGCCGTGCTCCACGCCCGCGTCGAACAGGATCTGCATGCCCACGCAGATGCCGATCACGGGTCGCCCCGCGGCCACCCGCTCGGCGATCATGGGGCCCGCGCCGACCTCGTGGATGCCCGCCATGCACGCCGCGTAGGCCCCCACGCCGGGCACGACCAGCCCGTCCGCCTCGGCGGCGGCATCGAGGTCGCTGGTGACCGTGACGGTGACGCCGGTGCGCGCGACGGCCCGCTCGGCCGAGCGCAGGTTGCCCGACCCGTAGTCCAGGACGACGACGTTCTTCATCAGTTGTCCCCCGGGAGCGACCACAGCACGCCGCCGGCGGTGGCCAGCGCGGCGAGGACGCCGACCAGCCCGATGCTGAACTTGGTGGCGCCCGACTTGACGAGCTGGACCACCCCGCCGACCAGGAACCCGGCGAGGAGGAACAACGCGATGGCCATCAGAGCACGCCCTTGGTGGACGGCAGCTGGCCGGCGTTGCGCGGGTCGATCTCGACGGCCTCGCGCAGCGCCCGGGAGAACGCCTTGAACTGCGTCTCGACGACGTGGTGCGCGTCGGGCTTGCCGCCGTCACGTGCCGCGCGCAGCACGGACACGTGCAACGTCAGCTTCGCCGCGTGGCCGAACGACTCGAAGATGTGCCGCGTCATGCTGGTCGGGTAGACCGGTCCGATGTACGGCGCGAGCTCCGGCTCGTCGTGCACGATGTAGGGCCGGCCCGACAGGTCGACGGCGGCGCGCACGAGCACCTCGTCCATCGGGATGGTCGCCGACCCGTACCGCCGGATGCCCGCCTTGTCGCCCAGCGCGCGCGAGAACGCCTCGCCGAGCGCGATGGCCGTGTCCTCCATCGTGTGGTGGGCGTCGATCTCGAGGTCGCCCTCGGTGCGCACGGTCAGGTCGAAGCCGCCGTGCCGGGCGAGCTGGTTGAGCATGTGGTCGTAGAAGCCGACCCCCGTGCTGAGGTCGCCCTTGCCGGCGCCGTCGAGGTCGATCTCGACGAGCACCTTGGTCTCGTTGGTGACGCGCTCCACGCGCGCGGTGCGGCTCACTTCACGGCCTCCAGGAATGCGTCGGTCTCAGCGGGGGTGCCGGCGGTCACGCGCAGCCAGCCGGGAAGGCCGACGTCGCGGATCAGCACACCGCGGTCGAGCAGGCGCTGCCAGGCGACCCTCTGATCGCCGCCGACCTCGAACAGCACGAAGTTGGCATCGCTGTCGGCCACCCTCATGCCACGCTCGCGCAGCGTGGCGACGATGCGGTCACGCTGCTGCTTGATCACCTCGACGGTGGCGAGCAGGGCGTCACGCTGTGCCAGCGCGGCGCGGGCGGCGGCCTGGGTCAGCGCGGACAGGTGGTAGGGCAGCCGCACGAGCTGCACCGCGTCGACCACGGCCGGGTCGGCGGCCAGGTAGCCCAGGCGGCCGCCGGCGAAGCCGAACGCCTTGCTCATCGTGCGGCTCACCACCAGGCGCGGGTGGCCCGGCAACAGGGCGAGCGCACTGGGCGTGCCGGGACGGGCGAACTCCGCGTACGCCTCGTCGACCACCACCACGCCGCGGGCGGCCTCGAGGACGGCGGTGACCACCTCGGGGTCGAGCGCGGTGCCGGTCGGGTTGTTCGGCGAGCACAGGAACACCAGGTCGGGGTCGTGCTCCTCCAGCTGGGCGAGCGCCGCGGCCGGGGTCAGGCCGAAGTCCGGGTCGCGCAGCGCGCCGATCCAGCGGGTGCCGGTGCCCTGGGCCAGCAGCGGGTGCATCGAGTACGACGGGCCGAAGCCCAGCGCCGTGCGGCCCGGCCCGGCGAACGCCTGCAACAGCTGCTGCTGGACCTCGTTGGAGCCGTTCGCCGCCCAGGTGTGCGCGCCGGTCAGCCCGTGGCCGAGGTAGTCGGCGAGGTCGGCGCGCAGCGCGGTGGCGTCCCGGTCGGGGTAGCGGTTGAGGTCGCGCAGCTCCGCCTGCACGGCCTTGGCGATCGCGTCGACCACGGCGTCGGGCAGCGGGTAGGAGTTCTCGTTCGTGTTGAGCCGCACCGCCACGTCGAGCTGCGGAGCGCCGTACGGCGTCTTGCCCCTCAGGTCGTCGCGGATGGGCAGGTCGTCGATGGTCGTCATCGGAACCTCGCCTCGACGGCCTGGCCATGCGCCGGCAGATCTTCCGCGTTGGCGAGCGCGACCACGTGCCGCGACACGTCGCGCAGCGCGGCCTCGTCGTACTCGATGACGTGGACGCCGCGCAGGAACGACTGCACCGACAGCCCCGACGAGTGCCGCGCGCAGCCGCCGGTGGGCAGCACGTGGTTGGAGCCGGCCGCGTAGTCGCCCAGCGACACCGGCGACCAGGCGCCCACGAAGATCGCGCCGGCGTTGCGCACCCGCATCGCCCACTCCCGCGCGTCACGGGTCTGGATCTCGAGGTGCTCCGCCGCGTAGGCGTCCACGACCCGCAGCCCCTGCTCGAGGTCGCCGACCAGCACCACGCCGGACTGCTCGCCGGCCAGCGCGGTCTGCACCCGGGCGGCGTGCTTGGTGGCCGGCACCTGGCGCGCCAGCTCGGCCTCGACCGCCTCGACCAGCGCCTCGGAGTCGGTGACCAGCACGCTCGCGGCCAGCGGGTCGTGCTCGGCCTGGCTGATCAGGTCGGCCGCGACGTGCCGCGGGTCGGCGGTGTCGTCGGCCAGGATCGCGATCTCGGTCGGGCCCGCCTCGGCGTCGATGCCGACCGCGCCCCGCAGCATGCGCTTGGCCGCGGTCACCCAGATGTTGCCCGGGCCGGTGATCACGTCGACCGGCTCGCAGCGGTCGGACTCGTCGGCGCCGTCGGAGCCGTAGCCCAGCATCGCGATCGCCTGGGCGCCGCCGACCGCGTAGACCTCGTCGACGCCGAGCAGCGCGCACGCCGCCAGCACACGGGCGTCGGGCAGGCCGCCGTTCTCCTTCTGCGGCGGGCTCGCCACGACCAGCGCCTCGACGCCGGCCGCCTGGGCAGGCACCACGTTCATGACCACGGTGGACGGATAGACGGCGAGACCGCCGGGGACGTAGAGGCCGACACGGCGTACGGGGATCCAGCGCTCGGTGACCGTGCCGCCGTCGACCACCTGGGTGGTGACGTCGGTGCGGCGCTGGTCGGCGTGCACCTTGCGGGCCCGCTCGATCGCCACCTCGAGCGCCGCGCGCACGTCGGGCTCGAGCGTCTCGGCGGCAGCAGCGATCGCGGCCGCGGGCACCCGCAGCCGCTCGAGCACGACGCCGTCGAATCGCTCGGTCGCCTCCCTGATCGCCGGGAAGCCGTGCTGATGGACTGCCTCGACGACCGGGCGGATCCGCTCGACGGCCACGGAGACGTCGAGCTGGGCACGGGGCAGCAGGCCTCGCGGGTCCCTGGAGGAGCCGCGCAGGTCGATCCGATTCAGCACGTCGCCAAGTTTAGGCGGCGCCTCCGACAGAACCGCGCCCGCCGCCGCCCGGCCCGAGTCGTGAGATGGTGATCACCCGCTCGCGGCCACCACGGGTTGACCATGGTGGGGCGACGGATAGGCTGAAGCAGTGAGCAAGCGGCTGCCGGTGTTCCCGCTGGGTACGGTGCTGTTCCCCGGCCTCGTGCTGCCCCTGCACATCTTCGAGGAGCGCTACCGCACGCTCGTCCGCGAGCTGGTGACCAGCCCCGAGGAGGGCCCGCACGAGTTCGGCGTGGTGACGCTGCGCCGCGGCACCGAGGCCCCCTCCGACAGCGGCGACGGCCCCGCCGCCGAGGACGCCCCCCTCCGCGCCGCCGACCTCTACCCCACCGGTTGCACAGCCGAGCTGCGCCAGGTCACCGAGCTGCCCGACGGCCGCTACGACATCATGACCGTGGGCCGGCGCCGGTTCACGGTCACCGACGTCCGCCAAGGCGACGAGCCCTACCTGACCGCCGACGTCGAGTGGCTGCCCGACGAGTCCCCCGACGAGACGGCCGAGCTGCTCGCACCCCGGGCCCTGGCGGCCTTCCGCGCGTACCTCGAGCTGCTGCGCCCCGACTCCGAGGTGCTCGACGCCGTCCCCGGCGACGCCACTGTGCTGTCCCACCTGATCGCCGCGACCGCCCAGCTCACCACCGACGAGCGCCAGCTGCTGCTGGCCGCCCCCGACACCGCTTCGCGGTTGCGGACCGAGCTCAAGCTGCTCAACCGCGAGGCCGGCCTGCTCGCCAAGGTCCGCGCCGTCCCGGTCCCGCTCAGCGACCTGGCCCGCCCCGCCAGCCCCAACTGACGCGCCCCCGGCGGGCGTCTCCGAGCCGAGCTCCTCCGGCAGGTCTCCACCAGCCCTTTCCGGCCTGGTTCCTGGTCCCGACCCAGCTTCCGGGACAACGCGCGTTCGCCTCGTCCCTGGCCCGCCCCTGGGCGACGGGCGACGGGCGACGGGCGACGGGCGACGGGCGACGGGCGACGGGCGACAACGACCCGGACGACCGCCGGCAACCCGCTCCAGGCGACCGGCGGCAGTCAGCCGGACCACGACACCGGCCGCCTGGCGACCCGCGCAAGCCAACAACCAGCGCAAGGGGCCGCAGTCAGCCCGGCCACGACGCTGAACGCCCAGGACTGGGCACGGCGCGCAACGAGGATCGCCGCCGCACCACGACAAAGCCCCGCCGAAGACAAGGCGCCGGGAGCGGTGAGGGCACGGCGCGCGAGGGCAAGGGCGACGCTCGGCGCAGGCGAGGGCGGGGCGCAGGTGAGACCAGGCGAGGGCGAGGCGGCGAGGCGGCGAGGGCGATGCACGAACGGAAACGAGGGTGAGGCAAGACGCGGCGCAGGCGAGGCGCGGCGCGGCGCGAATGAGGACAGGCAAGTCGGGCCCCGGCGCGGGCGAGGCGTAGCGAGGCGCAGGCGAGAACCGGGCGAGGGCGACGCACGAGCGGAAGCGAGAGTGAGGCAAGACGCGGCGCAGGCGAGGCGCGGCGCGGCGCGAATGAGGACAGGCAAGTCGGGGCGCGGGCGAGGCGTAGCGAGGCGCAGGCGCGGGCGAGAGCCGGGCGAGGGCGACGCACGAGCGGAAGCGAGAGTGAGGCAAGACGCGGCGCAGACGAGGCGCGGCGCGAATGAGGACAGGCAAGTCGGGGCGCGGCGCAGGCGAGGCGTAGCGAGGCGCAGGCGAGAACCGGGCGAGGGCGAGGCACGAGCGGAAGCGAGGGTGAGGCGCGACGCGGCGCAGGCGCGCGCGAGAGCCGGACGAGGGTGAGGCACGAGCGGAAGCAAGAGTGAGGCAAGACGCGGCGTCGGCGCAGACGAGGCGGGGCGCGGCGCGGCGAATGAGGGACAGGCAAGTCGGGGCGCAGCGCGGGCGAGGCGTAGCGAGGCGCAGGCGCGCGCGGGAGCCAGGCGAGATCCGGGCGAGGGCGAGGCACGAACGGAAGCGAGAGTGAGGCAAAACGCGGCGCAGGCGAGGCGGGGCGCGAATGAAGGACAGACAAGTCGGGGTGCGGCACGGGCGAGGCGCAGGCGCAGGCGAGAGCCCGGCGGGGGCGAGGCACGAACGAAGCGAGAGTGAGGCAAAACGCGGCGCAGGCGAGGCGGAGCGCGGCGCGAATGAAGGACAGGCAAGTCGGGGCGGCGCGGGCGAGGGCCGGGCGCGGGCGGCGCGAGGACGGGTGGGCGCGGGCGGTGGGGCGCGTAAGGGAAGGCTCAGAGAACAGGCCGGCTCGCGGGCGGGTGCTCTTCGATCGGGGGCGGGTCATACTCGCTGTTGGGACCGTAGCCGGGGCGGGCGCCCGGGTGGTCGAGGTCGGGGTCGTTGGACCAGCCGGCCATCAGCGTCAGGGCGATCGCGGCGGCGAAGGCGGGGACCAGGGTGGGGCCTAGGGCGTGGACCTCGGGCGGCGCGGCGTAGGTGGCGCCCTGCTGGGCGGACTCGGCCCACTGCTGGTAGTCGGAACGGCCGATCAGCTCGCCCACCCACGGCGCCACCAGCCAGCCGGCGCCCAGGGTGCCCAGCACGATGCTGAGCAGCAGGAAGGGGCCCCGGTCGCGGCGCAGCATCAGCCACGCGCCGATCGAGACGAGCAAACCGAAGGCCAGGCCGAGCAGCGTGAACCAGCCGTCGGCGGCGACGTACTCCTCGGGGGACGGGTCGTTGACCACGATGCCGGCCTGCCCGGCGTCGATCACCGGCACGGTGGGGGCCAGCCAGCGCCACAGCAGGCCGAGCGGAACGCCGAGCACGACGATCACCAGGGCGCAGGTCACCGCGACGGTGAGCGTGCGCTTCCACGGACGGCGGGCCGGCGCGGGCTCGGCCCAGGCGTGGGCCGCCGGGCCGGTGAGGTGCGCCAGCCCGAAGCCGCCGCCCGCCCCCGGAGCAGCCGGGCCGCCCGAATCGGGAGCAGGCGGGCTGCCCGCCCCGGGCGCAGGCTGGGGCGGCGGCGCCGGTTCCTGACTAGCGTTCACCCTACGATCCTGCCAGGTATTGCTCAGGCCACGGCCGACGGGCCGAGGATCATCTTGAGGTCGGCCCGCAACGCCGGGGTGGGCGCGACCCGCACGGCGCCCAGCCGCAGCACCGTCGTCCGGCTGCCGTTCTGCAGGTGAACGTGCACCTCGGAGTCGCCGGGGTGGCTGGTGAGGATCTCCTTGAGCTCGGAGACCAGCGGCGGCGTGCACCGGGTGATCGGCATGGTCAGCGTGACCGGCTTGCTGTCCGGGTTGTGGCTGATGTCGGGCAGCGACATGTCCATCGCCATGATGCGCGGGGTGTCGTCGCGGCGGTCGACGCGGCCCTTGACCACGACGATCGCGTCCTCGGCGATGTACTGCCCGATCACCTCGTAGGTGTTGGGGAAGAACAGCGCCTCGACGCCGCCGGCGAGGTCTTCGAGGGTGGCCGACGCCCAGGCGCGGCCCTGCTTGGTGATGCGACGCTGCACGCCGGTGAGGATGCCGGCGAGCGTGACGACCTGGCCGTCGCCGACCGTGCCCTCCTCGTTGAGCGCGGCGATCGTCGTGTCGGCCGCGTTCTGCAGCAGCTGCTCCAGGCCGGCGAGCGGGTGGTCGCTGACGTAGAGGCCGAGCATCTCCCGCTCGAACGCCAGCTTGTCGCGCTTGTCCCACTCCGAGTCGCCGATCGGGGGCATGGCGACCGTGGCCGCGCTGCCGCCCTCGGTGTCGCCGAACGCCCCGAACAGGTCGAACTGCCCGGCCGCCTCGTTGCGCTTGACGTCGGCGTACGCGTCGATGGCCTCGGCGTGCACCGCGAGCAGGCCCTTGCGGCTGTGGCCCATCGAGTCGAACGCGCCGGCCTTGATCAGCGATTCCATCGTCTTCTTGTTGCAGGCGACCGCGTCGACCTTGGACAGGAAGTCGTAGAAGTCCTGATAGGCGCCCTTCTCGGTGCGGCAGCGGGCGATCGCCTCGACCACGTTGTTGCCGACGTTGCGCACCGCGGCGAGGCCGAAGCGGATGTCCTTGCCGACCGGGGTGAACGGGCCGGCGGACTCGTTGACGTCGGGCGGCAGGACCTGGATGCCCATGCGCCGGCACTCGGCCAGGTACATCGCCATCTTGTCCTTGTCGTCGCCGACGCTGGTCAGCAGACCGGCCATGTATTCGGCCGGGTAGTGCGCCTTGAGGTAGGCGGTCCAGTACGACACCAGGCCGTACGCGGCGGAGTGCGCCTTGTTGAACGCGTAGCCGGCGAACGGGACCAGCACGTCCCACACCGCCTGGATGGCCTCCTTGGAGTAGCCGTGCTCCATGCAGCCCTGCTGGAACGGCCCGAACTCCTTGTCGAGGATCTCCTTCTTCTTCTTGCCCATCGCGCGGCGCAGCAGGTCGGCCTGGCCGAGGCTGTAGCCGGCAAGGATCTGCGCGGCGCGCTGCACCTGCTCCTGATAGACGATCAGGCCGTACGTCGGTTCGAGGATCTCGCGCAGCGGTTCCTCGAGCTCCGGGTGGATCGGCGTGATCTCCTGCAGCTTGTTCTTGCGCAGGGCGTAGTTGGTGTGCGACTCGACGCCCATGGGGCCGGGGCGGTAGAGCGCCAGGACGGCGGAGATGTCCTCGAAGTTGTCGGGCTTCATGAGCCGCAGCAGCGAGCGCATCGGGCCGCCGTCGAGCTGGAACACGCCGAGCGTGTCGCCGCGCGCGAGCAGCTCGTACGCCGCCTTGTCGTCCAGCGGCAGCGCCAGCAGGTCGAGGTCGAGGTCGTGGTTGAGCTTGATGTTCTTGACCGCGTCGTCGAGGATCGTCAGGTTGCGCAGGCCCAGGAAGTCCATCTTGAGCAGGCCGAGCGTCTCGCACGTCGGGTAGTCGAACTGCGTGATGATCACGCCGTCGGTGGGCCGGCGCATCAGCGGGATGTGGTCGATGATCGGCTCGGCCGACATGATCACGCCGGCGGCGTGGACACCGGTCTGGCGGATGAGGCCCTCGATGCCCCGGGCGGTGTCGATCACCTTTTTGACGTCGGGGTCCTGCTCGTAGAGCGAGCGGACCTCGCCGGCCTCGCTGTAGCGCTTGTGCTCCTTGTCGAAGATGCCCGACAGCGGGATGCCCTTGCCCATGACGTCGGGCGGCAGCGCCTTGGTGATGCGGTCGCCGACCGCGAACGGGTAGCCCAGCACGCGGGCCGCGTCCTTGATCGCGGCCTTGGCCTTGATCGTGCCGAACGTGGCGATCTGGGCGACCTTGTCCTCGCCCCAGCGCTCGGTCACGTACTTGATGACCTCGCCGCGCCGGCGCTCGTCGAAGTCGATGTCGACGTCGGGCATCGAGATGCGCTCGGGGTTGAGGAACCGCTCGAAGATCAGGCCGTGCGGCAGCGGGTCGAGGTCGGTGATGCCCATCGCGTACGCCACCAGGGAGCCCGCGGCCGAGCCACGGCCCGGACCGACCGCGATGCCGTTGCGCTTGGACCACTGGATGAAGTCGGCGACCACGAGGAAGTACGCCGGAAAGCCCATCTGGATGATGACGCCCAGCTCGTACTCCGCCTGCTTGAGGTGCGTCTCGGGGATGCCGTCGGGAAAGCGGTTGCGCAGCCCCTCGAACGCGACGTGGCGGAAGTACTCCTCCTCGGTGTAGCCCTCGGGGATCGGGAACCGGGGCATCAGGTTCTTGAAGGTGAACATGCCCTCGGTGTCGACCCGCTCGGCCACCAGCAGCGTCGTGCGGCAGCCCTCCTGCCAGGCCTCCGACGAGTCGACCGCGCGCATCTGGTCGGCGGACTTGACGAAGTAGCCGTTGCCGTCGAAGCGGAACCGGTTGGGGTCGGCCACGTTGCTGCCGGTCTGCACGCACAGCAGCACGTCGTGGGCCTCGGCCTGGGCCTCGTAGGTGTAGTGCGAGTCGTTGGTGACCAGCGGCTTGATGCCGAGCTTCTGCCCGATCTCGAGCAGGCCGTCGCGGACCCGTTTCTCGATCGACAGCCCGTGGTCCATGATCTCGAGGAAGTAGTTGTCCTTCCCGAGCGCCTCCTGGTACATCGCGGCGGACTTCAGGGCCTCGTCGAACTGGCCGAGCCGCAAGCGGGTCTGCACCGCGCCGGACGGGCAGCCGGTCGTGCCCATGATGCCCTCGGCGTGCTCCGCGATGATGTCGAAGTCCATCCGCGGGTACTTGCCGAGCTGGCCCTCCATCGAGGCGCGCGAGTTGAGGCGGAACAGGTTCTTGAGGCCGACGGCGTTGCGGGCCCACATGGTCATGTGGGTGTAGGCGCCGTTGCCCGAGACGTCGTCGCCCTTCTGCTCGGGGCGGCCCCACTTGATGCGGCTCTTGGTGAGGCGCGACTCGGGCGCCACGTACGCCTCGACACCGATCACCGGCGTGATGCCGGCCGACTTGGCCTGGGTGTAGAAGTCGTAGGCCCCGTGCATGTTGCCGTGGTCGGTGATCGCCGCGGCGGGCATGCCCAGCCGGGACGCCTCGGCCAGCAGCTCTTTGACCCGGGCGGCCCCGTCGAGCATCGAATACTCGGTGTGCACGTGGAGATGCACGAACGAGTCAGACACCCCGGGCCCCCTTAAGTTGTTGGACCCGAGCGACTCTAGCGGGCCGCACCGACAATCCGGGAGGGCCCACGCGGACCTACTCCGCGAATGGCTCGATCATCACACTCGCGGCCTTGAGCCACGCCGTGCGCGTCTCCTGCTGGAGGTCCCCGTACTCGATCGAGGAGCCCACCTCGAGGGCCTGGTCGTAGGGCACGACGGCGACCGCACGGGTGCGCGTGGCGAAGTGCTTGGCGAAGTCGTCGAGCAGCGGCAGCGGCCCCGGCGACGGGCACGAGATCAGCGTGACCGCGTTGGACACCAGGTCGCCCATGCCGCTGTCGTCGAGCACGTCGAGCATCCAGTCGGCGGTGAACGCGGCGTCCTCGCGGGGCACCGTCGTGATCACGAGCTGGTCGGCCTGGCGCATGACGGTCTGCCAGTTGACGCTCTCGACGTTGTTGCCGGTGTCGACGCAGATGACGTCGTGGGTGCGGCGCAGCAGGTCCATCACCCGGCGCACGGTGGCCTGGTCGAGCCGCGCGGCGAAACGCGGGTTCTCCTCGCCGGCGAGCACGTCGTAGGACCCGTCGGAGGCGTGCCGCAGATAGCCGTCGAGCTCGTGCAGCAGGCCGTCGCCGTGCAGGTTCTCGATCTGCATCAGGTCGGCCAGCAGGTGCTTGATCGTGCGGGCGTGGCGGGCGCTGCCGGCCCGCAGGCCCAGCGTGCCGCGCAGCTCGTTGTCGTCCCAGGCGAGCACGCCGCGGCCGCGGACGCTGCCGATGGTGGCGGCGGCCAGCACGGTCGCCGTCGTCTTGTGCACGCCGCCCTTGGGGTTGGCGAACGCCAGCACGCGGGGCTTGCCGAGCTTGCGGCGCATCACCGAGACGGCGCGGTCGACCTCGTCGTCGGTGCGGCCCTGCCGCCACTCGATGCGCGCGGCGGCCGGCGAGGTCGGCTGCGGCGCCGACGGCACCGGCTGGGCGGCCGGCTGCATGACCGGCTGGATCGGCTGGGCGATCGGCTGCACCCTCGGCGGCGGCTGCATCACCGGGGCCGGCTGCGTCACGGGCGCCGCGGCCGAGGCGCGCACCTGCGGATAGTCGCGGCCCGGCTGCGGCGGCGCGGGCGGGCGCGCCGAGGGGCTGAAGAAGCTGTGCGGCTCCTCGACGGGAGCGGGCGCGGGGGTGGGCGAAGGACGGCGGCCCTGCCAGCGCGGATCGAGCGGGTTGACCGGCCGCTGCGGCATCGGGCGCGGCTCGGGCTGCTGCTGCGGGGCCGGCTCGGGCGGCCGCTGCTCGTAGCGGGCGCCGTACTGCCCGCGGGCCTCCAGCGGGTTCACCGGCCGGCGGGTGGGCAGCGGCTGCCCGTACGGCTGGGGCTGCCCGGCCGGATCGTCCCGCTCGGGCTCGGGCTGCTCGTCGGCCGGCCGGGAACCGTGCCGGGCGCGGTCGAGCAGCGCCCGCCATCGCGGGGCTGGTTCCGCAGGCCGGCCCCAGCCGGTCTCGGTCCCGTCCACGGCTCGTCCTCCCTGCGCTGATCCTCGTTCGGTGCCTGCCCTCGGGCTCCTCGCCCCTGACAGGCTACGGAGCGAACCCCGATCGGGCCACTGCCCGTTTCGCCGGGAGCTCGGCGCCCCCGGCCGCAGGAACTAACGCCCCGGCGGCCCAGGAGGTGCTGCCGGCCGGGCGGTCGCATCGTGAGCAGGGGTCGTGTTCGCCGCCGAGAGTACGGCAGAGCGGGCCGGTGGTGCCGGGTCGGAGAGTGGGCTCGCGGGCGCCGCGGCACCGGGTGAGAAAGATGTCACAGGCGGCCCGGGCGACGACACTATCGGCGCGGGCGGGCCCGGGGCAATGCCCGCGGCGCTGCTCGGCACGACCGGCGAGCGCGCCGGCTCGGCGGGAACCGTGCCGTTCTGCTCGGGCAGGGGCGGGCGGAACTCCGTACGGTCGAGTCGCCGCACCTCCGGCGCCGCGTCCACCGCCCGCACGCCCGGGCGGCCGGCGACCTCGCGCAACGCCGACGGCGCCGCCCGCACCACGGCCGCGAAGACGCAGGAACAGCCCGAGCGGTACGCCGAGGCCTCCTCCGCCGCCGTGCGGGCCGCCGTGGCGTACGCCTGCCGCGCGCGCTGCTGACCGCGGTCCTGCCCGGTGAGGCGGCGGGCGAGCTGCTCGTACTCGGCCTGCTCGCGGTCGCGCGCCAGGGCGGTGTCGAGCATGCCGGTCAGCACGTCGGCGGGCAGGTGGTAGACGGGGATGCGGACCACGGGCGTGTGCGCCGCGGCGAGCGGCACCCGGGCGTACACCTGGGCCACCGCGGTGCCGGCGAGCAGGTCGGGCAGCACCCCGGCCGCCACGTAGCCCTCGAGGCTGACCAGCGCCCAGGTGTCCCCGGCCGCGGGCGCCGACGGGTCGGTCAGCGCGGCGAGCTCGGTGCGCGCCGCGTCGAGGTAGCCGGGCACCTGCTGGCCCTGCACGACGCCCACCCGGACGACCTCGCCCGGGTCCTCGGCGGGCACGGGGCCGGGCCGGCTGATCCAGAGGGCGCCCACCAGCAGGGCGCCGGCGGAGACGGCCGCCACCGCGGCCACCATCCGCACCGCGGGGGCGCCACGCAGCGCGTGCCCCCGTGCTCGTCCCGCGGGCCCCACCGGCGACGCCTCGCGTCAGCTCGCGTCCTGCAGCACGCTCAGCGCGTGCTTCAGGTCGTCGGGGTAGTCGCTGACGAAGCGCACCTCGTCGTGGGTGCGCGGGTGCAGGAACGACAGCTCGCGGGCGTGCAGCCACTGGCGGCCGAGCCGCAGCCGCGCCGCCAGGGTGGGGTCGGCGCCGTACTGCAGGTCGCCGACGCACGGGTGCCGCAGCGCCGAGAAGTGCACCCGGATCTGGTGGGTGCGGCCGGTCTCGAGCTTCACGTCGACCAGGCTGGCCGCGCGGAACGCCTCGACGGTGTCGTAGTGGGTGACGCTGGGCTTGCCCGCGGACATCACGGCGAACTTGTAGTCCGCGGTCGGGTGCCGGTCGATCGGCGCGTCGATGGTGCCGCGCAGGGGGTCGAGGTGGCCCTGCACCACGGCGTGGTAGCGCTTGTCGACCTCGCGCTCCTTGAAGGCGCGCTTGAGGACGCTGTACGCCATCTCGCTCTTGGCCACGACCATGATGCCCGTGGTGCCGACGTCGAGCCGGTGCACCACGCCCTGCCGCTCGGCGGCGCCGCTGGTCGCCACGTTCTGGCCCATCGCGGCCAGCCCGCCCACCACCGTCGGGCCGGTCCAGCCCGGGCTGGGGTGCGCCGCCACGCCGACCGGCTTGTCGACCACCACGATGTCGTCGTCGCTGTAGATGATCCCGAGGCCGTGCACCGGCTCCGCCACCGGCGCGGGCGCGGCGGCGGCCGGCGAGGGCAGCGTGACCTCGAGCCAGGCGCCGGCGGTGACCTTGTCGGACTTGGGCCGCGGGACGCCGTCGACCAGCGCGTCGCCGGACTCGACCAGCGTCGCGGCGGCCGTGCGGGACAGCCCGAACAGGCGGGAGACGGCCTGGTCGAGGCGCATCCCGTCGAGGCCGTCGGGCACCGGCAGGGAACGCTGGGAGCTCACTTGTTGCTTTCCTTCGGTTTGCGTGCGGAGACCCGGCTGCCGTCGCGCTGCCGGCCGGTGAGCTCGAGCAGCACCGCGAGCACCACGCCGACGCTCAGGCAGCTGTCCGCGATGTTGAAGACGGCGAAGTGCTCCGCGTACGGGCCGAAGAGGCTGATCATGTCGACCACGTGCCCGTGGAAGGGGCCGGGGGCGCGGAACAGCCGGTCGATCAGGTTGCCCAGGGCGCCGCCCAGCACCAGGCCGAGCGCGAGCGCCCACGGCAGCGAGCGCAGCCTCGTCGCCATCCAGGCGATCCAGCCGATCACGACCATGGTGATCACCGGGAAGACCCAGGTGTGGTCGCTGCCGAAGCTGAAGGCCGCGCCGCTGTTGCGGAGCAGCGAGAGGTAGATCAGGCCCCCGAGGATGCGCACCGGGTTGCCCTCGTCCAGGTTCTCCGTGGAGAGCCACTTGACCCACTGGTCGAGGGCCACGGCGATCACGGCGGTCACGCCGAGCACCGCCACGGCGCGGCCGCCGGCCCGGGGCGCGGGCCCCTGTTGCGGCTGGTCCACCGTGGTCGCGCCCGCCGGCTCGTCAGCGTTCAGCGTCGTTCCTCCAGCTGCTTGCAGGACACACAGAGGGTCGCGGAGGGGAACGCCGCCAGTCGCTCGACGGGGATCGCGTTGCCGCACCGCTCGCACCAACCGTAGTTGCCCTCGCCGAGCCGGTCGATGGCGCGTTCCACCTGTGTGATGCGCTCCAGCAGATTGTTCGCCAGAGTGATCTCCTGCTCACGCTCGAACGTCTTGGTGCCCGTGTCGGCCTGGTCGTCGCCGGCCGAGTCGTCGAGGCGGCCCCGCTGCAGCTCGGTGATCTCGGTGAGCGACTGGTCGTACTCGGCCTGCAGCTCGTCGCGCCGCTCCACCAGGGCGACCCGGATCTTCTCAGTCTCGGCCGCGCTGCGGGTCCGCTTGCCGGCGTCCTGGTCGCCGGCCGTCGTCGCCGCCTTCGTCGCCGTCTTGCCGGTCGTGGCCGACCTGGTGCCGGTTGCCTTGGCCATCGTCGCTCCCTCAGCCGCACCGCGCGGCGGTCAGCGTGTCCGAGATCCGGTGGCGTCCCCCTGGCGCCCGCCGGCTCTTCCTGTCCTGCCGGTGACTCCCGGCCGTGCCGTTCCTGATTTCCTCACCCGGCCCGGCTCGCGGGCCCGCCGGCGCGCCCGCTGACGGGCCGCAGGCGCCATCCCGGCGGTCGTCGCCGTAGATCTTCCTCCACCTGCACAGACGGCGCGGCCGAACCTGGAGCCGCGCACTCCGACGGGTGGCAAGGATACGGAACGTATACCGCACCGACAACAGCGCGTACCGGATCTTGCCGTTCAATGCACGTAAATCTCCGGCGAGACCTGCGTCGGATTCCCGACGCGGCGCCTCAGGGGCCGGCGGGGTCCTCCCGGCCGTCCTCGCCGAACCAGCGGGCCAGGCGGCCCCGGCGGCTCACCGCCCGCAGGCGGCGCTCGGCCACGTCACGCACGGCGGCCGTGGCGACGATCAGCAGGGCGTCGCCGGTGCGCAGGCGGGTGTCGGGGGCGGGGACGAAGCCGGCGCCGTCGCGGACCACCAGGGTCACCGAGGCCCCCTCCGGCAGGCGCAGCTCGTCGATGTGGACGCCGGCCAGCCGCGAGCCCTCGGCCACGTCCACCTGGAGCAGGTCGGCGTTCATGCGCTCGAGCGGCGCCGTCTCGACGTGCACCTCGGCGGCCTCGCCGGGGGCGGTGACGCCCAGCAGGCGGGCGGCCGGGCCGAGCGTGCCGGCCTGCACCAGCGTGAAGATGATGACCAGCACGAAGACGGCGTCGAACAGCCCCTCGGCGCCGGGCGTCCCGGCCGAGAGCGGGATCGTCGCCAGCACGATCGGCACGGCGCCGCGCAGCCCCGCCCACGACAGGAACGCGCTGCCGCGCCAGCCGACGCGGTGCAGGGCGGAGCGGGGACGCGCCCACGAGAGCGAGGGGCCGCGTACGGGCCGGGCCAGCACGGCGGCGACGACCACCGACAGCGGGCGGGCCAGCAGCACCAGCGCCACGCCGGTCACCAGCGCGGGGCCGAGCGCCTCGTCCAGGCGGCCCGGCGAGCTGAGCAGGCCCAGCAGCACGAACAGGCCGATCTGGGCGACCCACGCGAGCCCGTCGGCGAACCCGAGGATGGCCCGCCGGTGCGGGATGCGCCCGTTGCCGAGCACCACCCCGGCGACGTAGACGGCGAGGAAGCCCGAGGCGTGGGCGACGGCCCCGGCCGCGTACGCCAGGACGGTGAGGCCGACCGCGGCGATCGGGTAGAGCCCGGCCGACGGCAGCGCGGCGTTGCGCAGCAGCCAGCGTCCGACGGCGCCCACGGCGAAGCCGATCGCGGCGCCCGCGGCGAGCTCGTAGGTGAGCAGCAGCAGCTCGTGCCACCACGGGTGCATCTCGGACAGGTCCGCGCTGAGCAGCACGACCAGCAGCACGACCGGGGCGTCGTTCATGCCGGACTCGGCCTCCAGCGTGGCCACCAGGCGCGACGGCAGCCGCAGGCGGCGCAGTGTCGCGAAGACTGCGGCCGCGTCGGTGGAGGACAGCACCGCGCCGTAGAGCAGGGCGAGCTGCCAGGGCAGGTCGAGGACCACGTGGACGGCGACGCCGACGACCGCGATGCTCACCGCCACGCCGATCGTGGACAGCGACGCGGCCAGGCCCAGGACCGGGCGCAGCGTGCTCCACCGGGCGGTGAGCCCGCCCTCCGCGATGATCATGATGAGCGCGCAGAAGCCGAGCGCACGGGTCAGCTCCGCGTCGTCGAAGCGGATGCCGAGGCCGGCCTCCCCGATCACCATGCCGATCGCCAGGTAGACCAGCAGGCTGGGCAGCCCCAGCCGGGTCGAGAAGCGGACGGCGGCGACCGCCACCAGCAGGACCGCGGAGCCGATCAGCAGCGCGTAGTCCAGCCCGCCGGTCACCGCGCGGCCGTACCGTCCCGCAGCGCCACCAGCCGCCCGGCGACCTCGTCACCGGCCGCGGCGACGGTGAAGACCTTGTCCCGGCTCGTGGCGCCCAGGCGCAGCTCCACATCGGCCCGCCGCACCTCGAGCGCGTCGGCGAGCGCCCGGCGCACGGCCTCGGTGGCCCTGCCGTCCAAGGCGGGTGCGCCCACCGCGACGATCAGGGCGGGGCCGTGCGGGCCGTCGTAGCGCCCGCCCACCCGGTCGCGCCCGGCGCCGGGCCGCACTCGCACGGGCACGCTCAGGGCAGGCGAGGGCTCGCGGCGCTGGACCATGCCTCATTGTGCCGACCCCGGCCCGGCACGGGCAGCCCCCGGGAAGCCGAGCCGGCAGCGACCCGGGCAGCCCCGGGAAAGCCGGAGCCACCGGTGACACGCCCGCCGACGGGGACGACCCGAGCGCGGAGGGCCGGGTCAGCGACGGGCGGCGGCGCCGACCAGGCGGTCGACCGGGCGGCACAGCCCGCACGGGCTGAACCCGAGCTCCACGGCCTCGTTGACCGGGATCGGCTCGGTGGCGCGGCCGGCCAGGCTGGGGCAGTCGGCCAGGTGGTAGCGCGGACGGCCGTCGACGACCAGCACCTCGGCGTCGAGCCGGGCGATCCGGACGGCGTCGGCGGGCTGCACCGCCTGGGGCAGCGGCTCGTCGTCCGGGTCGTCGGCGTCGGGTTCGGCGAAGGCGCCCGCCCCGGCACCGTCGTCGATGTCCGCGTCCGGCTCGGGGAAAGGATCGGAGGCGCTGCGGGCCGAATTGATGGCGGCCGAGGCGCGGTCGTAGTCCGCATCGTCGACACCGGGATCATCTGCGGACAAATCGCCCCGAGGCGCGGCCCCGGCCTGGTCGGCCAGCGGCTCGGCGGGGACGGCGGAGAAGTCCGGGCCGGCCGACGGCCAGGCCGCAGCCAGGTCGTCGGGGTCGAACTGGACGGTGTCGCGCCGGTCGGCGGCGGGGTCGAACATCACCGTGTCGCGGCTGTCGTCGCCCGGGTGGCGGCGGGCCTCCTCGGCCGCGGCGGCGAACTCCGGCTCGGCCACGAAGACGGCGTCGTCGTCCGGGGCCGGGACGAGCGGCTCGGAGGCGAAGGGCCCGGCCGGGAAGGGGTCCTCCGGCTCGCGGGCGGACACACCGCGGCGGGCGGCGGCGGCTTGACGCGCGCCGACGACCAGGAGGACCGCGGCCAGGAGGCTGGCCACGATGGAGCCGATGAGCAGGCCACTCGAGCCGCCGGTGAGGCCGAGGACGAGCAGCGTCACCGCGACGAGGATGAGCAGCAGGCTAACAACGGTCATGGCTCATCCTCGTCGGGGCGCCGGGAGGGGGAAGTGCGGGAAACAGGAGGTCAGCGGCCGGACTCGATGGCGTTGCGGCCACCGCCGTACGAGCCGGCGAGACCGGCCGCGGCGAGACCGCCGCTGCCGCCGACGGCCCGGCCGGAGTCGGCACGCGACATCTCGGCCTCGAGGCCCTGGCCCCGGCCGTCGAGGTCGCGCAGCTGGCTCTCCAGGTAGGCCTTCAGGCGGGTGCGGTACTCCCGCTCGAACTGCTTGAGCTCCTCGATGTGCTTCTGCAGCGCGGAGCGCTTCGCGTCGAGGCCGCCCATGGCTTCCTGGTGGCGCTGGCGGGCGTCGCGCTCGAGGGCGTCGGCCTTGGCCCGCGCCTCGCGGGTGACCTCCTCCGCCTTGGAGCGGGCGTCGGAGAGCAGCTTGTCGGCCTCGCGGCGCGCGTCGGCGACGTGGTCGTCGGCGGTGCGCTGGGCCATCATGAGCACCCGCAGGGCCTGCTGCTCGCCGTCGGCACCGGACCCAGCGGCGCCGCCACCGACCGGTCCCTGGGCACGAACCTGCTCGAGCTCGGCCTGCATCTGGCGCGCGGCCTGCTCGGCCTGGGCCTTGTCACGCTGCACGCGGTCGAGCTGCGCCTTGACCTCGTTGAGCTCCGCCGCCAGCCGCGGGTCGGCGCTCGGGCCGGCTGGTGCGCCACCCCGACCGCCGCGCTCCACCTGGGCGCGCAGCTCGTTGTTCTCCTCGATGAGACGGGCGAGCTCACGCTCGACCTCGTCCAGGAAGGCGTCGACCTCCTCCTCGTCGTACCCCCGCTTGCCGATAGGGGGTTTCTTGAAGGCGACGTTGTGCACGTCGGCCGGGGTCAGCGGCATCGAAACTCCTCGGGTCAGTCGCGGCCGCGGTTGGGGCTGCTGTTTAGCTGAAGTTCAGGATCAATTTTTGAAGCACGAACCTCATGAGCACGAACAGGATAACCAGCAGCACGATGGAAGCCAGGTCCAAACTCACGTTACCAATGCGCAGCGGAGGGATCACACGCCTCAACGCCTTGAGAGGTGGATCAGTGACGCTCCACACCGTTTCGAGTGCCGCCGACGCCCCACGACTGGGTTGCCACCGACGCCCGTATTGGAGTACCGCACCCAGCACGAACCTGGCAAGCAGGACGAGGAAGAAGATGTAGACGACTAAATACAGTATCTGGAACACGATCGAGAGCACTCGTGCGGATCCCCCATCTGGGTGGCGCGCTCGTGTCAGCGATGCGCCTCAGGCCTGACCGAAGAACCCGCCCTCAGCGATCTTGGCCTTGTCCTCCGCGGTGACCTGGACATTTGCCGGTGAGAGCAGGAAAACCCGGTTGGTCACGCGCTCGATCGTACCGCGAAGCCCGAAGGCCAGCCCGGCGGCGAAGTCGACCAGGCGACGGGCGTCCCCTTCATCCATCTCGGTGAGATTGATGATCACCGGAACACCGTCGCGGAAGTGCTCCCCGATCGTGCGCGCCTCGCGGTAGGTGGTCGGGTGCAGCGTGGTGATCTGGTAGCGCTGGTCCTCCTCGGCCGGCCGCGGCCGGGCCTCCGGCGGGTGCACCGGCTGCGGCGCCAGCGCCAGGTTCTCCCGCGTGGAGTAGCTCAGCGCGGAGGAGCCGTCACCACCCGTGGTCGGCCGGGTGATCGACCGCACGCTGGCGCGCTCGCCGCGGTCGGCGCGTTCCACCCGATCGTGGTCGTCGACGTCGGCGTGCGAGGACAGCCGGTCCGACACGCGGCTGCGCTCGGCGCGCGCCCGCGGCACAGGGCGCTCCTCCTCGACGTCCTCGTCGTCGGCGAACTCGTCGTCGGCGTACCGGCTACCCGAGTACCGGTTGCGCGGACGGTAGGAGTTGTCGTCGTAATCGTTGTATCCGCGGTCGTCGTCCTCTTCGACGAGGCCCAGCCAGACGCCCGCCTTGCGCAGCGCGCTCATGCCTTCACCTCGTCACGCCACCGAGCATTGCCCCGACCAGCCATGTGCCCCCACCTTCGTCCGCTGCGCGGAACGCACCCCCTCGGCGTACCGCATTCCCCCTCTGCACGGCCCGGGGTCCGATGGGGATCCTCGTTCCGTGGCGTGCCGCGTCGTCGACCCGGGTCCCGGCGCGGATGATCATGAAACATTCCCGCGTACGGTTGCCGCGTAAACAACACCCATGTAGTTTGCTGCCCGCCGCAAGGCTACCGCAGCGGGTTTCGCATTCCGAGCAAAGAAGTGCCGATCCGGACGTGTGTCGCGCCGTGCCGGACGGCCGCCTCGAGGTCGCCGCTCATGCCGGCCGAGATCGTCGTGGCGCCCGGGTGCGTCGCGACCAGGCGTTGCGACAGCTCGCGGAGCTGCTCGAACGCGCGATCGGGAGCCCAGTCCATCGGCGCCACCGCCATGACGCCGCCCAGCCGCAGGTGGCCGGCGGCCGCCACCGAGTCGGATACCCGCCAGAGATCGTCCCCGGCCGCGCCGCCGCGCGACGGGTCGCCGTCGATGCTCACCTGGACCAGCACCTCCAGCGGTTCCGCGCGGTCCGCGGCCGCGCGGTCGAGCGCCTCGGCCAGCCGCACCGAGTCGACCGACTCCACCACGTCGGCGTAGCGCACCACCGAGCGCGCCTTGTTGCGCTGCAGCTGCCCGATGAAGTGCCAGCGCGGCGCCGCCCCCGCGGCGCGGGCCTGCTCGGCCTTGGGCGCCGCCTCCTGGTCGCGGTTCTCGCCGACGTCGGTGACGCCGAGCCCGGCGAGCAGCACCACGTCGCTCGCCGGGTACGTCTTGGTCACCGCGACGAGCGTGACCTCGTCCGCGGGCCGGCCGGCCGCCGCGCACGCGCGGGCGATCCGGTCGGACACCATCGTGAGCGAGGCGGCCAGCTCGGCCCGCCGCCCCTCGGAGCTCACGAGCCGTTCTTGAGGAAGTCCGGCACGTCGACGTCGTCGAACAGCACCCGCCGCGGAGGCGGAGTGGTCTGCGCGGGCGCCGGAGGCGGAGCGGCCACCGCGGGAGCGGCCGCCGCGGGCGCCACGGCCGTACGCTCCGTCGGCTGGTGCACCACCTTGCGGGACGGCTCGGACGGCTTGTACGAGGGCGCGCCCCCGTCGAAGCCCGCCGCGATCACGGTCACCCGCACCTCGTCGCCGAGCGCGTCGTCGATGACCGCGCCGAAGATGATGTTCGCGTCCGGGTGGGCCGCGTCGGTGACCAGCTGCGCCGCGTCGTTGATCTCGAACAGGCCGAGGTCGGAGCCGCCGGCGATCGAGAGCAGCACGCCGCGCGCGCCGTCCATGCTCTGCTCGAGCAGCGGGCTCGAGATCGCCTTCTCGGCGGCCTCGACCGCGCGGTTGTCGCCGCGGGCGCTGCCGATGCCCATGAGCGCGCTGCCGGCGCCGCTCATGACGCTCTTGACGTCGGCGAAGTCCAGGTTGATCAGACCGGGCGTGGTGATCAGGTCGGTGATGCCCTGCACGCCGGAGAGCAGCACCTGGTCGGCCTGGCGGAACGCGTCCATCATGCTTATTCCGCGGTCGCCCAGCGCGAGCAGCCGGTCGTTCGGGATGACGATGAGCGTGTCGCACTGGTTGCGCAGCTCGTCGATGCCCGACTCGGCCTGCACCTGGCGGCGCTTGCCCTCGAAGGAGAACGGCCGGGTGACCACGCCGATGGTGAGCGCGCCGAGCTTGCGGGCGATGTTCGCGACCACGGGCGCGCCGCCGGTGCCGGTGCCGCCGCCCTCGCCGCACGTCACGAAGACCATGTCGGCGCCCTTGAGCACCTCCTCGATCTCGTCGCGGTGGTCCTCGGCGGCGTTCTTGCCGACCTCGGGCTGCGCGCCGGCGCCGAGGCCCCGGGTCAGCTCGCGGCCGACGTCGAGCTTCACGTCGGCATCGCTCATCAGCAGCGCCTGGGCGTCGGTGTTGATCGCGATGAACTCGACGCCCTTGAGCCCGACCTCGATCATGCGGTTCACGGCGTTCACACCGCCGCCGCCGATCCCGACGACCTTGATGACCGCCAGGTAGTTGTGGGGAGGTGTCATGGGCTCAGCCTTCCCTTCCGGGGTTGGCGGACGTCGTGGGCCCCTTGCGATCCGGCCAGAACCGCAACTCGACATCCGCTGCCGTACAAGGGAGGGCGAGGAAACCCTCACCCTCTACTAGAGGCTTAGGGTTATGTCAACCACTGGAGCCTCTGGTGGCAACGTAAGCGGAGTTCCGACGTCAGCCAAAGACCCCGCGCGGCGTGTCGGCGCCCGCTTACGTGGCGAACATCCACGAGACCCGTAACGTCGGCCCGAATGCGCCGTTTGCGCCTGGATGTCCGCTTAGCGACCGATCCTAGCGAATCGTCACGACCGTGGGCGCACTGACGTCGATCTCCCGGCCCGCCTGCTTGAGCAAAGCGGTCGCGACCTGGCTCTTCGTGTCGCTCTGGGTGTCGTCGCCCCACACGACCGTACGGTCCTTGCGCAGCTCCAGCCGGATCTGCGCGGGCGCCGGCACCGCCACCGCCAGCACCTGCTCGCGCAGCTCGTCGCTGAGCGCGGCCAGCACGGTCAGCGCCGACTTCGTGTTCACGTCGGACTCCCCCGGCGAGGCGACGCGCACCAGCGGCAGGCCCTGGGGCTGCTCCTTCACCGCCCGGTACGCCACCCCGGAACGGTCGATCACCGCGAACTCCCCGTTCTGCGGCACGGCGGCCACCGGCGTACGCTCCACGACCTCCACGACCAGCGTGGACGGCCAGCTGCGGCGCGCCACCACCCGCTCCACCGCCGGCAGCCCGCGGACCCGGGACCGGACCGCGTCGAGGTCGACGCGCGCGAGCGGCTCCTCGGCGGGCACCGCGGCGGCGTCCTCGACCTGCAGCGGGGTGAGCAGCTGCACGCCGACCACCCGGACCTCGCGCACGCCGAGCACCGACGTGCCGTACACCAGCCAGGCCACCGCCCCGGCGACCAGCAGCACCCCGGCCGCGACCGCCCAGGGCAGCGCGGCCCGCATCCGGCGCTGGCGGGCGCGGGCCATGAAGCGGCGCGCGGACGACGGCACCGCGTCGGTGTCGGCCCGCACCAGCCTCCAGTTGCGCCCCCCGCTCACGCCGCGCCCCTACGCCGTCCGGTCGGCTTCGTCCAGCGCGGCGAGCAGCTCGTCGCCCATCAGCGAGATCGGCGGCGCGCCCATGGTCACCACGACGTCGCCCGGCCGGCTGCGGCGCACGACCTCGGCCGGCACGTCCTCCCAGTCGGGCACGAAGACCTTCTGCTCGGCGGGCAGGTCGATCGCGGCGGTCAGCGCCACCCCGCCCTCGCCGGGCCGGCGCACCTCGCCGGGCCCGAAGACCTCCATGCAGATGACCTGGTCGGCGATGCCCAGCCCGTCGGCGAGCTCGGCCTGCAGGTCGCGGGTGCGGTAGACCCGGTACGGCTGGAACACCACCAGCAGGCGCCCGTCGCCGGCCACCTCGCGCAGCGTGCGCAGCGCCGCCTTGACCGAGGTCGGGTGGTACGCGTACTCGTCGTAGACCCGCACGCCGGCCGCGATGCCCTTGCGCTCGAAGCGCCGCCGCACCCCGGGGAACGCCGCCAGCGCCTCGACGATCTTGTCGAGCGGCAGCCCGAGCCGCAGCGCGGTCAGCACCGCCGCCGCGCTGTTGAGGCCCATGTGCTTGCCCGGCAGCGCCAGCTTGATCTCGCCGAGCGGCTTGCCGTCGAGCTCGGCGGTGTAGCGCACGCCGCTGACGGCCGACACGACGTCGCCGATCCGCAGGTCGGCGCCGGGCGATTCGCCGTACGTGTAGACGGTCCTGCCCTTGGCGCGCAGCGCGGCGATCAGCTCCTGGGTGCCGGGGTCGTCGGCGCAGGTGACCACGAAGCCGTCGGGGGCCGCCAGCTCGGCGAACTGGAGGAAGCCCGCCTTGAGCCCGTCGAGGTCGCCCCAGTTGTTGAGGTGGTCGCCCTCGATGTTCGTGACGATCGCGACGTGCGGCCGGTAGATCAGGAACGACTTGTCGCTCTCGTCGGCCTCGGCCACGAAGTGCGGCCCGGTGCCGTGGTGGCCGTTCGAGCCGGCCTCGCTGATCTCGCCGCCGATCACGAACGACGGGTCCTGCCCGGCGTGCTGCAGGATCACCGTCATGATCGAGGTCGTGGTCGTCTTGCCGTGGGTGCCCGCCACCGCGATCGTCTGGCGGTTGGTCATCGCCGCGGCCAGCGCCTCGGAGCGGTGCAGGACGCGCAGCCCGCGCCGGCGCGCCTCGGCGAGCTCGAGGTGGTCGTACGGGATGGCGGTGGAGTAGACGACCGTGTCGACGCCGTCGAGGTTCTCGGCGACGTGCGACATGTGCACCGTGCCGCCCAGCGCGCGCAGCCCGGCCAGCGCGGGCCACTCGCGCAGCTCGCTGCCCGACACCGGGACGCCCCGGGTGAGCAGCAGCCGCGCCAGCCCGGCCATGCCGACCCCGCCGATGCCGATGAGGTGCACGCTGCCCAGGTCCTCGGCGGTCAACTCGCCGGCCGGCCGCAGCTCCGCCGTGTTCACAGGTTCGCTCCTCCAAGCGCGGGAAAAGTCATCGGGCCTTGGCCACCGCTTCGAGAACGAACTCGAGCAGCGCCTCGTCACCGTCGCGACGACCGTACCGGGCGGCCGCCTGGCCCATCGCGGCGAGGCGGTGGGGGTCCCGCGCCAGCGGGATGACCTGCTGCTCGATCCACTCGGGAGTGACGTCGTCGTTGGCGACCAGCACGCCGCCGCCGGCCTGGACCACCGGCTGGGCGTTGCGCGTCTGCTCCTGGTTGCTGTACGGGTAGGGGACGTAGATCGCCGGCACGCCGAGCGCCGTCGTCTCGGCCACCGTGATCGCGCCGCCGCGGCAGAGCATGAGGTCGGCCGCCGCGTACCCCAGGTGCATGTCGGACAGGTAGGGCAGCACCCGGTAGGGCACCGGGAGGTCGGCCGGCACGTCGAACGGGTCGTTGCGGCCGCCCTGCACGTGCAGCACCTGGACGCCCGCGTGGGTCAGGCGCTTGGCGGCCGCGGCGACGGCGAGGTTGATCGTGCGGGCGCCGGACGAGCCGCCCGAGACGAACAGCACCGGCAGGTCGGGGCGCAGCCCGAAGTGCTGGAGCGCCTGGGGGCGCAGCGCCGCGCGGTCGAGGCGGGTGAGCGCGGTGCGCAGCGGGACGCCGACCACGCGCGCGTCCTTGAGCGACTCGGCCTGCTGCGGCTGCTGCGGGAAGCCGACCGCGACGTTTTTCGTGAACCGCATGCCCATCCGGTTGGCGACGCCCGGCGGCACGTTGACCTCGTGGATGACGATCGGCACCTCGCGCCGCCACGCCGCCAGATAGGCCGGGACCGAGACGTAGCCGCCGAAGCCGACCACCACGTCGGCCTTGACCTCGTCGAGCACCTTGCCCGCCGCGTGCGCCGACTTCCACATGCGGTCGGGCGTGCGGATCAGGTTGAGGTTCAGCGACCGCGGCAGCTGGAACGCGGGAATCACGCGCAGGTCGTAGCCGGCCGGCGGGATCAGCTCGTTCTCCATGCCCTGCGGGCTGCCCAGCGTGGTGATCAGCACCTCGGGATAGTGCCGCTTGATGGCGTCGGCGAAGGCCAGCAGCGGATAGATGTGACCGCCGGTGCCCCCTCCGGCGAGCACGACTGACCGCAGCAACCCCATTACCGTCTCCTCCCGCTCCCCGCCTCCGTCGTGGCCCGGGCGGGCGCAGCCCGCCGCGGTGACGGGGGAAGCGGCGGCAGCGGGGCCCAGACTAGCCGTACCCATCTCGCGGGCGGACGCGCGTTCAGCGCACGTGACGCACCCGGCTCGGCGCGGGCGAACGAGGCAAGCATGCCGACCGCCGCCATGGTCACGACCAGCGCGCTGCCACCTGCGGAGATGAACGGCAGCGGCAGGCCGGTGATCGGCAGCATGCCGGTCACGCCGCCGATGTTGATGACGGCCTGCGCGACCAGCCACGTGGTGATCGCGGCGGCAGCCAGCCGGCGGAACGGGTCCTGCGAGCGGCGGGCGATCCGGAACCCGGTGTACGCCAGCACCGAGAACAACGCCAGGATGACCGTGCAGCCGACCACGCCGAGCTCCTCGGCGACCACCGCGAAGATGAAGTCGTTGTCGGCCTCGGGCAGCCAGTTCCACTTGAGCGCGCCCTTGCCCAGCCCGACCCCGAACCAGCCGCCCTCGAAGATCGCCGAGCGGGCCTGGATGAGCTGGTAGCAGGGGCCGTCGAGGTCGCACTGGTCGAGCGGCTGCAGGAAGTTGGTGAGCCGGGCCAGCCGGTAGTTCTCCGCCCCGGCCTCGCCCGAGCCCGCGCCGCCGGACGCGGCCGCGATCAGCAGGCTGATGCCGGCCAGGCCGAGCACGCCCAGCGCGGCGAAGATCCGCAGGCGGATGCCGGCCGCCCACAGCAGGCCGACGATCAGCGCGAGCAGCACCAGCATGCTGCCCAGGTCGTTGTAGCCGACCAGCACGAACAGCAGGCCGATCACCGGGAACAGCGGCCGGGACAGCTCCCGCCAGTGCCCCAGCGCCGCCCCTTTGCGCGCCACCACGTCGGCGCCCCACAGCACCAGGCCCAGCTTGGCGAGCTCGGCGGGCTGCAGGCCGATCGGGCCCAGATAGAGCCAGAGCAGCTCGGCGTGGATCGGGCCGATCTGCGGCTGTTTCAGCAGCCCGACGGAGGCGAGCGCCTCGAGCAGGTCGAGGATGCCCAGCAGCACGATCGCCGCGCCCAGCACGTACTTGCCGACGTCGCGCAGCGTGCGGGCGGGCAGGCGCTGGCAGACCCAGAACGCGAACAGGCCGAGCAGCGCGAAGACGGCCTGGTTGGCGATCGCGCTGAAGGCGTTGCCGTTCTCGGCGTACGCCTTGACGCTGGTCGCCGAGAAGACCATGGTGAGGCCGATCAGCAGCAGCAGACCCGAGCTCGCCAGCAGCAGGTAGTACGAGGAGAGCGGACGCGCCAGCATCCCGTGCACCGCGGGCAGCAGCTGCCGGCTCAGTGACGGGCGGGGTTCCTGCTGAATCCGGTCTTCCGCCATGCGCTCATCTTCGTCCCGGCGGCACGCCCCGCCGTGTCACAGCGAGGGCGTGTCGCGGGAGAGATCTATCCCATGACGGCGAGGAAGTCCGAGTAGAACAGGCCGAGGCCGATCGCCACGCAGATGCCCGCCACGATCCAGAACCGCACCACGATGTTGACCTCGCTCCACCCCGCGAGCTCGAAGTGGTGCTGCAGCGGCGACATGCGGAACACCCGCTTGCCGGTGGTCTTGAACGAGATGATCTGGATGACCACGGACATCGTGATGATGACGAACAGGCCGCCGATGATGACCGACAGCAGCGTGGTGCGGGTGGCCACGGCCAGGCCGCCGATCAGGCCGCCGAGCCCGAGCGCGCCGGTGTCGCCCATGAAGATGCGTGCCGGCGACGTGTTCCACCACAGGAAGCCCACGCAGGCGGCCGCCGCGGCCGCCGCGATCATGGCGATCTCCAGCGGGTCCCGCACCTGGTAGCAGTAGTCGTTGACCCGCGCGTAGTCGGAGTCGCCGCACCAGTGCCGGTACTGCCAGAAGCCGATCAGGGCGTACGCCCCCAGCACCAGGATCGAGGCGCCGGTGGCCAGGCCGTCGAGGCCGTCGGTGAGGTTCACGCCGTTCGACATGGCCATGATGACGAAGACGAAGACCAGCACCGAGCCGATCTTGCCGACGTCGAGCCAGCTGATGTCGCGGATGAACGAGATGCTCTCGCTGGCCACCGTCTCGCCGTTGGTGCTCGGCACGTAGAGCGCGACGATGGCGAACGCGCCGCCGACGATCAGCTGGCCGAGCAGCTTGCCCTTGGCGCTCAGGCCGTCGGAGTTGCGGCGGCGCACCTTGAGGAAGTCGTCGAGGAACCCGACGACGCCGCAGAACACGAACAGGCCGAGCAGCACGAGCGCCGTCATGGTCGGCGACTCCTGCGCGATCTGCCGATCGGGCAGCGTGGTCAGCGCGATGTGCCCGGCCACGTACGCGAAGACGGTGGCCACGATGAACGCGACCCCGCCCATCGTGGGCGTGCCCTTCTTGCCCTGGTGGGTGGCCGGCCCGAGGGTACGGATCGGCTGGCCCGCCTTGAGCGCCGTGAAGACGCGGATCGCCACCGGGGTGCCGAACAGCGAGATGATGAACGCGACCGCGGCCGCGACGATGACTGCCCTCACGGGCGAACCTCCTCGGGGCGCAGTGAGTCCACCACGTCCCACGTGCGGTACCGGGAACCCTTGACCAGCACGACGTCGCCGCCGTGCAGGTCGCCCGCCAGCAGCGCGATGGCGGCGGCCTGGTCGGGCACGACGACGGCCTCGCCCTTCCAGCCCTCGACAGTGTGCGCGCCGTCGGCAACGGGCGCGGCCTCGTGGCCGACGACGACGAGCCGGTCCACGCCGAGCTCGGCGGCGAGCCGGCCCACCTCCTCGTGGCCGGAGCGCTCGTGCTCGCCCAGCTCGGCCATGTAGCCGAGCACGGCGGTGGCGCGCCGGCCGCCGGCCATCGCGGCGAGCGCGTGCAGCGCGGCCGCCGTCGACGACGGGTTGGCGTTGTACGAGTCGTCGATCACCGTGGCGCCGTCGGGCCGGGTGAAGACGTCCATCCGGCGGCTCGAGACGATGCCGACCTCGCCCAGCGCGGTGGCCAGCTCCTCGAACGGCATCCCGGCCGCCAGCGCGACCGCGCCCGCGGCGAGGGTGTTCGCCACCTGGTGGCGCCCCGCCACGGCCAGCTTCACCGCGGCCACGCGGGCCCCGGAATGCATCCTGTAGGACGCTCGGCCGCCGTCGTCGAGGCGGACCTCCGACGCGCGCAGATCCGAAATGTCGGATTCGCCCACGAGGACGATGCGGGCGCGGGTGCGCGACGCCATCCCGGAGACCAGCGGGTCGTCGGCGTTGAGCACGGCGACGCCGTCGGCCGGCAGCGCCTCCACCAGCTCACCCTTGGCCCGCGCGGTCCCCTCGACCGACCCGAACTCCCCGATGTGGGCGGCCCCGACGTTGAGCACCGCGCCGATCGACGGCCGCGCGATGTCGGTGAGGTAGCGGATGTGCCCGATGCCGCGCGCGCCCATCTCCAGCACGAGGAACCGCGTCTCGGTGGTCGCCTGCAGGACCGTGTACGGGAACCCGAGCTCGTTGTTGAGCGACCCGGCCGGCGCCACGGTCGGCCCCAGCCGCGCGAGCAGCTGGCCGATGTAGTCCTTCGTGGTCGTCTTGCCGCTGGAGCCGGTGAGCCCGACGACGGTGAGCCCGTCCAGCCGGGTGACCACGGCCTGGGCCAGCGCGGCGAGCGCCACCAGCGGCTCGGCGACCAGCACGCCGGGCTGCCCGGTGTCGCGGGTGCTCAGCACGGCGGCGGCCCCGGCGGCGACCGCGGTGCCCGCGTACTCGTGCCCGTCGACCTTCTCGCCCTCGAACGCGACGAACAGCCCGCCCGGCTCGATCTTGCGGGAGTCGTACTCCACTCCCCCGGTGACCGCGAGCCCGGGTTCCGCGTTCACCATGCGGCCGCCGGTGATCTCCGCGATCTCCGCCAGCGTCAGACGGATCACGACACGCCTCCGGCCGCGGCGGTCAGCGCCTCGGCGAGCTCGATCCGGTCGTCGAACGGCAGCATCTGCCCGTCCACCTCCTGGCCCCGCTCGTGTCCCTTGCCCAGCAGCGCGATCACGTCGCCCCCGGCAGCCAGCCGGACCGCCTCGTCGATCGCGGCGCGCCGCCCCGGAATTTCGATGATCTTCGCGGCCGAGCCGGCCTGCTCCGCACCGGCGCGCACCGCGGCCCGCACCGCGGCGGGGTCCTCGGTGCGGGGGTTGTCGTCGGTGACGATCACGAGGTCGGCGCCGCGCGCCGCCGCCGCGCCCATCAGCGGGCGCTTGCCCTTGTCGCGGTCGCCGCCCGCGCCGATCAGGCAGATCAGCCGGCCGCCGCGCCCGGTCGCGAGCTCGCGCAGCGCGGCCAGGGCGGCCACGATCGCGTCGGGCTTGTGCGCGTAGTCCACCACGCCGAGCACCTCGCCCGGGGCGGTCACCTGCTCGAGCCGGCCGGGAACGCCCGGGCACGCGGCGATCCCGCGCGCGGCGACCTGCGGGTCGACCCCGGCGGCCACCAGCGAGGCCAGCGCGAGCAACGCGTTCGCGACGTTGTGCCGGCCGGGCAGCGCCACCCCGGCGTGCACCTCGGCGCCCGGGCCGTGCGCGGTGAACCGCTGGCCGAACGCGGACGGGCGCACGTCGGAGGCCCACCAGGTCGCCGCGGGGTCGCCGGCGGCGGAGTAGCTGATCGTGGTGCGCTTGAACAGCGGGCGCAGCGCCGGGTCGTCGAAGTTGAGCACCTCGAACTGGCAGCGGCCGTCGAACAGCTTCGCCTTGGCCGCGAAGTAGTCGTCGGCGTCGGCGTGGAAGTCGAGGTGGTCGAGGCCGAAGTTGGTGTAGCCGCCGACCGTGAACCCGATGCCGCCGACCCGGCCGACCGCGAGCGCGTGGCTGGACACCTCCATCACCACGGCGCCGACCCCGCGCTCCAGGCCCGCGGCGAGGATCGCGTGCACGTCGGTGGCCTCGGGGGTGGTGCGCACGCTCGGCACGACCAGGTCGCCGATGCGGGTCTCGACCGTGCCGATCAGCCCGGTGACCACTCCGGACGCGCGCAGGCCCGACTCCACGAGGTACGCCGTGGAGGTCTTGCCCGCCGTGCCGGTGATGCCGATCATCGTGAGCCGGCCGGAGGGGTCGCCGTAGATCGCGGCCGCCGCCGTGCCGAGCACCGCCCGCGGGTCGTCGGCCACCAGAACCGGCAGCCCGGCGGCCACCGCGGCGTCCCGGCCGGTCGCGTCGGTCAGCACCGCGGCCGCGCCCGCCGCCGCCACGTCGGCCACGAACTCGGCGCCGTGGCGGTTGGCTCCCGGCAGGGCCGCGTAGAGGTCGCCGGGGCGCACCGCGCGGCTGTCGTGCGTGATGCCGGTGACCTCGGCGTCCGCGCCGGTCAGCGTGGCCGGCAGCAGAGCCGCCAGACGTGCCAGCCGATAGGGGACGACGGTCTCGGGACGGGGAATGCCGGGCACGGCGTCAGACCCTACCCCGTGCCCGGCTTCGTACGGAAAACGCCATGCTCGCTCACGGATGGATCTTGAACGTGGGCGGCTCGGTGGTCGACGGCGGAACGCGGTAGTGCAGCAGCGCGAACGACATCATCTTCGCGAACGCCGGCGCCGCCACGTCGCCGCCGGTGCCCCTCGGCACGTCCGCCGACACCGCGATGACGTACCGCGGGTTCTCGGCCGGCGCCATGCCGATGAACGAGC
Organism: Actinoplanes sp. URMC 104; assembly: GCF_051386375.1. Classification (NCBI taxonomy): domain Bacteria; kingdom Bacillati; phylum Actinomycetota; class Actinomycetes; order Micromonosporales; family Micromonosporaceae; genus Actinoplanes; species Actinoplanes sp. URMC 104. Next base: position 2,310,794 of record NZ_JBPQTO010000011.1, read on the forward strand.
CGTAGTTGGCGCTGGTGTACTGCCCGTCGATCAGCCGCTTGCCGGTGCCGGTCTTGCCCGCCACCCGGTAGCCGCCGACGGCCGCCTGGGTACCCGTGCCGCCGTCGTTGTCGACCACGGCCTCCATCATGGTCCGCAGCTGCGACGCCACCTCCGGATCGAGCACGCGGCGCCGCTCCGGAGCCGCGGCCTCGGTCACCCGGCCGTCCTTGCCCGAGGTCATCGACTTGATCAGGTGCGGCTGCACGTACTCGCCGTCGTTCGCGATCGCCGCGTAGCCGGCCGCCATCTGGATCAGCGTGGCGTCCACGCTCATGCCCAGCGGCACCGAGCCCGACGCCGAGCCGCTCCACTGATCCGGCGGGAGGATGTGGCCCTCCGCCTCGCCCGGCATGCCCTCGCCGGTCGCCCGGCCCAGCCCGAACTTCTGCTGGTACTCGTAGACCTTCTCCTTGCCGAGCTTGTCGGCGATGAGGATCGTGCCCACGTTGGACGAGTACGCCAGCAGGCCCGGCAGCGTCATCTTGGTGCCCTTGGGCTGCATGTGGCTGTCCTGGAAGCGGTAGCCGCCGCGCTCCAGGGCCGGGCCGATGGTCATGATGGTGTCCGGCTTGATCAGCCCCTCCTGCAGGGCCGCGCCGAAGATGAACGCCTTGTGGACCGAGCCGGGGTCGGCCACGATGCTGCTCGGCACGTCCTCGCGCTCGGTCGGCTCGTAGGCGTCGGGCTTCGCGGCGTTGTAGGTGGGGTAGCTCGCCTGCGCCAGCACCTCGCCGGTCCGCACGTCGAGCACCACCGCGCCGGCCATCGTGGCCTTGGTGCGCTTGCCCTCCTCGCCGAGGATCCGCTGCACCTCGTACTGCAGGTCGCCGTCGATGGTGAGGTTGAGCGAGGTGCCGGGCTGCGGGGCGACGTACGTCTCGTAGCCGCTCGGGATCGGCTTGTTGAGGTCGCCCTTGCCGATCTCGAAGACGCGCTCGCCGTCGGTGCCGCGCAGCAGCGAGTCGTACCGCGCCTCCAGCCCCTCGAGGCCGGAGTTGTCCGCGCCGGTGAACCCGATCAGGTTGGCGGCCAGGTCGGCGTTGGGCACGTCGCGGCGCTCGTCCTCCTTGACCACGATGCCGGGCAGCTTCATGGCGGCGATGCGGTCGCCCACCGAGATGTCGACGCCCTGCGCGAGGAACTCGAACCGGGACTGCCCGCCGCCGGGCCGCTTGTGCGGGGTCATCAGCGGGATCAGCTTGGACTGCGCCACGCGGATGATCGGCGAGAGGATGGCCGCGGTCCGCGCCGGGTCCTTGACCAGCTCGGGGTCCGCGCCGACGAACCGGGCGTCGACGCTGTGCGCGAGCACGGTGCCGTCGCGGTCGAGGATGCTGCCCCGCGGCGCCGGCAGCCGCACCTCGGCGAGCCGGTCCTCACGCAGCTCCAGCAGCCGGTCGGCGTCCGCGGGCGACGCGGCGACCTGCAGGATCACGAGCCGCACGCCGATCATCACGAACAGCGAGAGCGCCACGACGGCGCCGATCCGCAGACGCCGGGTGCTGTTGGCCAGCTTGGGCGGCTCGGGCGTGACCGCGCGCAGGGCACGGTCGACCCGCGGTCCGGTCACGGTCCGCCGGGGTCCCGGTTTCCCCGCCGTACGGGTGGGGGCCGCGGCGCGGCTCGGCCGGGCGGCCCTGGCCGCGGTCGTCCGGCCGCGGGCCTTGTCGGCGACCGTGCGGGTGGCGGCCGTGCGGGCGACCGTCCGTCCGCGGCGGCGCTCCGGAGCGGTGGGCGGCTCGTCGTCGAGCTCGGGCTCGGGCTCGGGCCGGCGGCTGCGCGGCGGCTGCTTCTTCTCCGGCCGCTCGCGGGCGTCCCGCGGCTGCCGGGTGCGCGGCTCGGCCTCGGCCTGCCGGCCCCGGCGCGGCGGCTGACCGCCGTCGAGCACCTGCAGCGCGGGGCGGAACGGGTCGGTGGTGCGGGCGGCCCGCGGCGAGCGGGTGCGCTGGTCGCGTTCGGCCACGGTGCGCCCGCGCGGGGTGTACGCCCGCGCGTCGCCGATGCCGCCGAACCCGCGGCCCTGCCGGCCCCCGGGCGTCGCGTCCTCGTCGGCGGGCACGTCACGAGACGTGCCGCGCCGGGGCTGAGTGCCCCGGCGCGGTGGAGTGTCGTCGGATCGAGGCGGCATCCGGACCTACCGCCCGGTGCCCGTGCCGGCGGCGGGCGCCCCGGCGCCCGGGCGCTCGACCGGCTCGAGGTACGTCGGCGACTGCCTGCCGCGGGCCGGCTTGGGCACGTTGATGATGTGGCCGTCCGGCAGCCGCAGCTGGGCGACCTCCTGGATGTTCGCCCGCACCAGCCCCAGCCGGCGGGCCGCGGCGTCGAGGTTGCCGATGCTCGACGCCTCGACCAGCTGGTTGTCCAGCTCCTGCCGCTGGTTCTCCAGCACGGTGTTCTGGTTCTGCAGGTCGGCGATGCGGAACGAGTTCTCGTTGGTCTTCGTGTTGATCAGCAGAATGCCGAGCACCCCGACGACCACGAGCCCGATGACGCCCGCGACGAACGGCGCCCGCGGCCCGCCCTGGATCGGCGGCGGCGGGGCGACCCGCAGACGCGGCGCCCCGGCGGCGGCGTCGGTGGCGCGCAGCGGCTCGGCGGCGGTCACCTCGATCTGCAGCGCCGTGGCGCCGTCGACCGGAGCGTCCACCTTGTTCCGCTCCGCGGCCAGACGACCCCGCACGCCCGCCACGATCGCGTTCTTGTCCGGCCCGAGCGAGATCTTGCGCTCCCGCCCGGCACGCACCCCGGCGTCCGCCTGGCCGCTCACTCCGCCGCGCGCCTCGGCCCGTACGGCCTCGCTCGCCCGCGACTTCGCCCGCACACCCTCGGTGTCGCGCCCCTTGGCCCGGACGCCCTCGGTGTCCCGCGCCTTGGCCCGGACTCCCTCGGCGCGGACGCCGTCGGTCCGGCCCGTGCGGGAACGCCCCTCGCGAGCCTCGGCCCGCGCGCGAGCCTCGGCCCGCGCGCGGGCCTCCCCCCGCTCGCGGCTTTCGTCCCGGTTCCGGATCCCTGACCGGCGCGTGTCGGATCGGCGCGGCCCGCCGTCCTGGTCCTCGGTGAAGTGCCGCGCCCCCCGGCCGGCACTTCCCGGGGCTTGCGCATCGCGGCTCGACCCCGTCTCGCGCCGCCCGGTGACCGGACGCTGCGGTTCCGCGGCCCGGCCCCCCGGCCGCGGCGCCTGGGTGCGCTCGCTCATGCTTTCCCCTCCCCCTCTTGCTGTTCCCCCGGGCGTAACCGCCCTCGTCCCCCGTGCGTTGTAGACAGTCGGGGCCGTTCGCGGGCGGCCCCGGAAGTGCCGTCGTGCCTGTCGAGCCGCTCCACCGCGCGCAGCTTCACCGAAGCCGCTCGCGGGTTGGCCGCCACCTCCTGCTCGCTGGGCGGCTCCGACCCCCTTGTCAGCAGCCGCAGCGTCGGACCCGTCCCGGGCAGCTCGACCGGCAGGTCGACCGGCCCGGTGCTGCGCGTCCTCGCGGTGAGCGCGCGCTTGACGATCCGGTCCTCCAACGATTGGTAGCTCATCACCACAAGGCGCCCTTTCGGGGCCAATGCGTCCAAGGCAGCCGGAACGGCAGCCTCGAGGGTGGCGAGCTCGCCATTTACCTCAATACGTAGCGCCTGAAACGTTCTTTTCGCGGGATTTCCACCCGTTCGCCGCGCGGCGGCCGGGATCGCGTCCTTCACCAGCTCGGCGAGCCGGGCGGTCGACGTGATCCGGCCCTTCTGCCGCTCCCGCACGATCGACGAGACGATCCGCTGCGCGAACTTCTCCTCGCCGTACGTGCGCAGGATCCGCACCAACTGGCCCGGCTCGTACTCGTTGACGACGTGCTCCGCGGTGAAGCCCGACGTCTGGTCCATCCGCATGTCCAGCGGAGCGTCCTGGGCGTACGCGAAACCGCGGTCCGCCTCGTCCAGCTGCAACGACGAGACGCCGAGGTCGAACAGTCCGCTGTGGATCGCCGGGACGTCGAGCCCGTCGAGCACCCGCGGCAGCTCGTCGTAGACCGCGTGCACCAGGTGCGTACGGCCGGCGAACCTGGCCAGACGGTGCCGCGAGTGAGCCAGCGCCTCCGTGTCCCGGTCGAGTCCGATCAGGACGACGTCCGGAAACCGCTCGAGCACCGCCTCCGCGTGCCCGCCGAGCCCGAGCGTGAAGTCCACGTGGACCGCGCCCGGCAGCCGGAGCGCCGGGGCGAGCAGCTCGAGGCAGCGCTCGAGCAGCACCGGCACGTGCGTGCCGCGCAGCTCCCCCATGTCGACCCCCATCGCCCCACCTCGACTGTCACGCGCGTCCGTCCCGGCACCGACCTGCCGGATCGTCGGTCACACTGCCGCGTCCCTACGTTTCCGCGGCTCGCCGGACGCCCGTCCGTACCGCCAGATCCCCATCCGCTCGTGCCCGTTGCCATCGGGCGCGCCCTGGGCCGGACACGCGCCTGGCGCCGGGGAAGAGGCGCCAGGAGCGGGAGCGGCTGGAGATCTCGCAGTACGGAGGCGGGGACGTCCGGGCCGTTCGCGGGCCCAGTCGAGTGCCACGCCTCACAGTCCGCCGGGCAGCACCCCCTCTTCGATGTCGGCGAACTCGTCCTCGCTGGCCGCGAGGTAGTCCTCCCAGGACCGCTTGTCCCAGATCTCGACGCGGGTGCTCGCGCCGATCACGACGAGCTCACGGTCGAGCGCCGCGTACTCCCGAAGGTGCACCGGGATGGTCACCCGCCCCTGCTTGTCCGGGATCTCGTCGTGCGCGCTGGCGAAGAAGACCCGGCTGTAGGCCCGGGCCGCCTTGTTCGTGACCGGCGCCTCGCGCAGCTGGCCGGCGATGCGCTGGAACTCCGGCATCGGGAACACGTACAAGCAGCGTTCCTGCCCCTTGGTGATCACGACACCTCCCGCCAGCTCATCACGGAACTTCGCCGGAAGGATCAGCCGCCCCTTGTCGTCGAGGCGCGGGGTGTGCGTGCCGAGGAACATCGGCCCTCACCCCCTGCCCTTGGCGGTTCGCGGTCCGCCTGTCAACTCGGGCCGGCAGGTCCCTCAGGTCAGTTCGACTCTCGGCCCTGCCACTGCGCTCCACTCTACTCCACTTCCCTCCACCCGCAAGCCGATTGGACGGGTTCGCGAACCCGCTTCACAGAAGAAACCGCAGCTCAACGACGTGGATGGGAAGTGGAGGGGAAGAGCATGATCAACCCCGTCCGGTTTCCGACATCCTGCCGTCCCCCTCGGAGAGAACCGGCACGAACACGCCCAAACCTCCCACCGACGGATGGTGTCAACCCCCGCGCGGGAGGAAAGTGGAGGGCCGCGTGGAGGGTTGTGGAGGATCACGGAGACGCTCGTGGAGGATCACGGGGACCGCTCGTCGAGGATCACGGAGACCGCTCGTCGAGGATCACGAGAAGCGTGAGCCGGGGCGCGGCTCGACCCTGCAAGCAGAGCCGGCCTCAGCACGGCCGGCGTTACGGGGTCCCGCCCCGGAAGCGAGCGGGCCGCTCGAAGGCGCCGGCGCGCTCGCGGACGGTGCGACCGTCCGCGGGAGACGACAGTGGGGCGCGACCGAACCGGTCGCGCCCCACTGAGTCGGTGATGCAAGCCGCCGTCAGGCCAGGCGACGCACCACGTAGTTCGAGCCGATCATCTTGCGCTTCGAGACCCGCGCACCGGTGTGCGGGGAGTCGTACATGTAGCCGCTGCCGGCGTAGATGCCGGCGTGGTACCCGTACGAGCCGTTGCGGAAGATGATGAGGTCGCCGACCTGCTTGTTGGACTTGGCGACCGACTTGCCGTAGTTCTGCTGCGAGTTGGCCTTGTGCGGCAGCTTCTTGCCGACGGCCTTGCGGTAGACCCACAGCGTGTAACCCGAGCAGTCGAAGCGGGACGGGCCGGCCGCGCCGAACTTGTAGAGCGACCCGACGTGCTTCTTGGCCTCGTTGATGATCTTCGCCCGGGCGGGCGACGACTTCGGCTTGACGACGACGTTGAACTGGCCGCCGCCGTTCGCCTTGTAGGTCGGCGTGCCCACGTAGTAGGCGCGCATCCGGCCGCTGGCGTGCGGCTCACCGGTCAGCGTGACGCTGCCCGACTTGCCGAGGCTCTTGGCCGTGAAGTTGACCCACTTGCCCTTGCGGAGCGCCTGGAGACGGACCGTCCCCGAGGTGACCACCTTGCCGTTGGTGGGGTTGATGAACTTGGCGGTCAGCTTGACCTTGCCGCCATAGGTCACCGTCCGCGTCGAGATCGACGAGCGGACCGAGGGCTTGATCTTGGCGCTGGCCGCAGCCTTGGCGACAGGAGCGGCGCTGGCGGCCGAGGGGGCCAGCAGCTGGCCTGCGCAGAGGCACAGACCCAGAGACAGTGCGATCACACCGGTGCCGGCCGTGCGGCGACCCCGGCTCGAACTGTGTTCGTGCACGGTAGAGATATCCCTCCGGCACGCCTGCGAGGTTAGCTGTCGGGTTCGGGCGGGAAGGTTGCCCGGCCACGCAAGCGCGGCTTCACCCCGAGGTTGCTCCGTGGTTCGCCACCGGAGCGGGTGGCGCGGAGCGGACCAGTAGTGGGTCCCCCGTCCCTGCCCCCGTATGCCTTTGTGGTTGGTGCGTGGTGCTCGGGTGGTCGCGTTGACCGGCCCGGGGCAGGGCTCGGCGTGAACCGGGTCTTCGCGAGTCGGCGAGCGGGTGCCGCCGGCCAGACCTTGCTACCTCAAATTTCGAAGCCGCGGGAGATCCGATTCGACTACTCAGCGTGTTTGGCATGAAGGACACTGTCCGATTTGCTACCGACCGGCGAGAAATGCCATGACGACAAGTAGTAGGAGAACTACAAATCGTAGAAGGTTACGCGTGAATCAGAACACATTATTGGCAGGAACCGAACGAGTGACCGAGGTCCCACATTCACTCTCCCGCAGTTTAAACCTCTTTCACCGGCCAAAATGTGCTCCGCCGAATCGTTGATCTCAATGCCCTTCCGTACGCGGCCGGACGGGCCGCCGGAACCGGGCTTGCGGCAACTCGACGTAACCTCCCGTTCCGGTACCCTCGTCTCCCGTGACGGACGGGAAGATGCCCCTGCGCGCCAAGGTCGCGACCTCAGTGTCCAAGACCGCGGCCGCGCTCTCGAGGGCCGCGGGACGCGGCGACGGCTCGGTCATCGGCGGGTGGATCGGCCTGAAGATCGACCCCGACCTGCTGGGCCACCTGGCGGCCGGCCGCGCGATCGCGCTGGTCTCCGGCACCAACGGCAAGACCACCACCACCCGGCTGGCGGCCGCCGCGCTCGGCGTGCTCGGCCCGGTGGCCACCAACTCCTTCGGCGCCAACATGCCCACCGGGCACACCTCGGCGCTGGCCAAGGCGGGCGCCACCCCGTTCGCGGTGCTCGAGGTCGACGAGCACTACCTGGCCCGGGTCATCGACGAGACCAGCCCCCGGGTGGTCGCGCTGCTCAACCTCTCGCGCGACCAGCTCGACCGGGCCAAGGAGGTCGCGATGATGGCGCAGATGTGGCGCACCGCGCTCGCCGGGCACCCCGACGTGGCCGTGGTCGCCAACGCCGACGACCCGATGGTGGTGTGGGCGGCCCGCGGCTCGCAGCACGTCACGTGGTTCAGCGCCGGGCAGCGCTGGACCGACGACTCATGGGTCTGCCCCGAGAGCGGCGACCCGATCGAGCGCGCCAACGGCGACTGGTGGTGCACCGGCTGCCCGCTGCGCCGGCCGCAGGCCCAGTGGCGCGTCGAGGAGGACGGCGTGGTCGACCCGCGCGGCGACTGGCACCTGGTGAAGCTGCAACTGCCCGGCACGGTCAACCTCGGCAACGCGGCGACCGCGCTGGCCGTGGCCGCCGCGTTCGGCGTACGCCCGATCGAGGCCCTTCCCCGGCTCGCGACGGTCGCCTCGGTGGCCGGCCGCTACGCCCAGGTCGACCGCGACGGGCGCAACATCCGCCTGCTGCTCGCGAAGAACCCGGCGAGCTGGCTCGAGGCGTTCGACATGGCCGAGCAGGCCCCGACGCTGCTCTCCATCAACGCCCGCGACCCCGACGGCTTCGACACCTCGTGGCTCTACGACGTCGACTTCTCGCCCCTGGGTGACCGGCCGGTGCTGATCACCGGCGACCGGGCGTACGACCTGGCCGTGCGCCTCGAGGTGAATGGAATCGCCTTCCGGCACGTGTTGAGTTTCGACGAGGCGGTCAGCACCGTGCCCATGGGCCGCCTCGAAGTGATCGCCAACTACACGGCGTTCCAGGACATCCGAGCGGAGTTGGACCGTGTCAACTGAAGCTTTGCGGATCGTCTGGATCTACCCTGACCTGCTCTCCACGTACGGCGACCGCGGCAACCTGCTGATCCTGGCCCGCCGCGCGGCGATCCGGGGCATCCCGGTGGAGACGTACGCGGTCCGGTCCGACCAGCCGATGCCCTCCACCGCCGACATCTACCTCATCGGCGGCGGCGAGGACGGCCCGCAGGCGCTCGCCGCCCAGCGGCTGATCGCCGACGGCGGCCTGCACCGGGCGGTCAACCAGGGCGCCGCGGTGCTGGCCATCTGCGCCGGTTACCAATTGTTCGGCCACTCGTTCTTCGCCAAGGGGGCCAAGTGCCCCGGCCTGGGCCTGCTCGACCTGCACTCCGACCGCGGCGAGACCCGCGCGGTCGGCGAGATCCGCGGCGACATCGACCCGCGGCTGGGCCTGCCCCCGCTGAGCGGTTTCGAGAACCACGGCGGTCGCACGCACCTGGGCCCCGGGGTCGCCCCGCTGGCGCGGGTGACTGCCGGAATTGGCAACGACGGTCAAACGGAGGGAGCATGGCACGGCAAGATCCTGGGAACCTACTCCCACGGGCCCGCGCTCGCTCGCAACCCAGCTATAGCCGATCTGCTACTGCGATGGGCGACCGGCGCGGATAGTCTTGCCCCGGTCGACGACACGTGGACCGACCGGCTGCGTGCCGAAAGGCTCGCCGCCGCCGGCGCCTGAAATCCTGACCCGACGAGCACTGGGCGGTATTCCTGCATGACTGACACCCTGATCGCCCCGCGGGGCGCACTCCTCGCGGCGGACCCTCAGGTTCAGACTTCGCAGATGACCTGGAAGCGGCGGATCGTCCGTTTCGGCATCCTGGGCGGTGTCGTCGCCGGCGTGGCGACCGCGGCCGCCGTCCTGCCCCTGCGCGACATCGCCGACACGGTCGCCGCCCTCGGGCCCGCCGCCGCGGTGGCGATCGCCGTGGTCGGGGGTCTGCTGCTCTCGGTGCTGGTTCCCCGTACGGCCATCACGCTCGCCTGCGGCGCCCTGCTGGGCGCCGCCACCGGCGCCGCGACCGCCCTGGCCGCCGCCGTCATCGCCGCCGCAGCCACCTACTACGCCGGCCGCTGGGTCGGCCGCGGCGCCCTCGCGGCCCGCACCGGCGGCAAGCTGCAGCGCCTCGACGGCTGGCTCAACCGCCGCGGCCTGTCCGCCGTGCTGCTCGTCCGCTTCCTGCCGCTCGCGCCCTTCGGCCTGGTCGGCTACGCCTACGGCACCACCAGCGTCTGCCGCAAGCGCTACCTGCTCGGCACCACGCTGGCCTCGATCCCGTCCGCCGTCTCCTACGCCGTCATCGGCGCCGCGGTGGTCAAGCCCGGCGAGATGAGCCCGCTCTCCCTCGCTCCCGCCCTGATCGGCTTCACGCTGACCACGTCGATCGTCCTGTGGTGGAAGCGCTCCGCCAAGAAGGCCGCCGCCGCAGCCGCCTGACCGCCGCCGGCGGGCCCTCGTGCGGGGGCCTTCAGGCAGCTGACCGAACGTGGCGTCAGATGACGGGAAGCTCGCCCCCGTCGACGACCAGGGTCGCCCCGGTGACCCACTGGGCCCGGTCCGAGACGAGGTAGGCCTTCGCGGCGCCGTAATGGGCCATCGGCGCGGCGGGTGTGAGCGCCTGGCCCGTCGAGATGTTGACGATCGCGCCGCCTTCCCCGTTCCTGCGCAGCGCCGGCAGCAGCGCGTTGGTGACCCGGACGGCGGAGAGGTAGTTCAGGTCGAGGGCGTCGAGCCGTGCCGTGGTTCGGGTCAGGCCGTCGGGGCGAGACCGGGCAGGAAGACCAGCCGGCGGCGCATGGCGGTCGCGGCGATCTCGCGGGCCGGGGCGTACTCCGGGGAGTCGTACCAGGCCTGCAGGGTCTGCATGTCGGGCCATTCGACGACCGCGACCGCAACCCCGGCCTCGCCCTCGGCGACCGTGGGCGAGGCCCCCAGGACGACGAAACGGCCGCCGAACTTCTCGACCGTGATCGGGGTCAGCTCGGCGTAGCGCTGGGCGCCCTGCGGGTCGAGCACCTCGAGGACCTCGGTAATGCTGTACGCCGGCGTGCGGCCGGTGGTGACGTCGGACATGAGTGGTCTCCTCTGGATTCGGTCGTTCGACCGGGCTCGAACTATGATGTCGTGCAACATCAAAATAATGATGTCGGGCAGCATCATTGAGAGTCAAGCCCGGGATCAGACTCAAAGCTGCTTTTGATGTTGAGTAACATCACAACCGGGTGTCCGACCTGTCGAGGAGGTGGCCGAGGTGCCACGTATCAGCCGGGAGCAGAAGAGGCTCAACCACGAGAGGATCGTGCGAGCGGCCGGCGAAGGCTTCAAACTCCACGGCGTCGACGGCGTCGGCATCCAGGAGCTGATGAAGGCCGCCGGTCTGACGAACGGAGGGTTCTACAACCACTTCGCCTCGAAGGAGGACCTCGCCGTCGAGGTCTACCGGCAGGGCTTCGCCGACTCCCTCGCCGCCCTCGCCGCCATCCGCGAAGCGCATCCCGGCTCCGCCCGGGCGGCCCTGCACGACATGGTCGACAGGTACGTGACAGCCGCTCACCGCGATCACCCCGAGACCGGCTGCCCCTCGGCCGCCCTGGCGGTCGACGCCGGACGCCACGGCAAACCGTCTCAGGCCGAGTACCGGCGCGGACTGGAGGAATACCTCAGCGCCATCACCGACATGGTGCTCGATCGCGCACACCAGGCCGGCGCCGAACTGAGCGCGGCGGAAGCCCGCGAACAGGCTGTGGCGCTGTTCTCGCAGATGGTCGGGGCGCTGATCGTGTCCCGCGCGGTCGCGGAGGCGGACCCCGCACTGTCCGACGAGATCGTGACGAGCAACCGCGAACACCTCAAACGAGGGTGAACAGGCAGGAGCCCGCCACGGCACAGCGCGCGGCGGGCTCCCGGTAACCGTCAGACGACGACGCTGACCAGACGGCCGGCGACGACGATGACCTTCTTGGGCGTACGGCCCGCCAGCACGTCGGCGACGGCGGCCAGGGCCTGGTCGCGTACGTCGGCCTCGGGCGCGGTCGGTGCGACCTCGACGCGGGCCTTGACCTTGCCGTTGACCTGGACGGGGTACGTGATCGACTCGGCCACCAGCTGGGCCGGATCGGCCACCGGGAAGGCGGTGTAGGCCAGCGTGCCCGTGTGGCCCAGCTTGGTCCACAGCTCCTCGGCCAGGTGCGGCGCGAACGGCGCCAGCATCAGCACCAGCGGCTCCACCGCCTCGCGGGAGACGGACGGCAGCGGGGTCAGCGTGTTCGTCAGCTCGATCAGCTTGGCGATCGCGGTGTTGAAGCGCAGCTCGTCCATGTCCTCGCGGACGCCGGCGATCGTGCGGTGCAGGTGCTTGCGGACCGCCGGGTCCAGCGGCTCGTCCCCGGCCCGTACGGCGCCGGTCTCCTCGTCGACGACCAGCCGCCACACCCGCTGCAGGAACCGCTGGGAGCCGACGACGGCGCGGGTCTCCCACGGGCGCGAGACGTCCAGCGGGCCCATCGCCATCTCGTACACCCGGAACGTGTCGGCGCCGTACTGCTCGCACATCTCGTCGGGGGTGACGACGTTCTTCAGCGACTTGCCCATCTTGCCGTACTCGCGGGTGACCGGAGCGTCGCCGTAGAAGTACTGGCCGTCGCGCTCGACGACCTCCTCGGCGGGCACGATCACACCGCGCGCGTCGCGGAAGGCGTACGCCTGGATGTAGCCCTGGTTGAACAGCTTGCGGAACGGCTCGAACGACGACACGTGGCCCAGGTCGTACAGCACCTTGTGCCAGAACCGCGCGTACAGCAGGTGCAGCACGGCGTGCTCGACGCCGCCCACGTACAGGTCGACGCCGCCGCAGTCGCCGTCGCGCTGCGGGCCCATCCAGTACGCCTCGTTGTCCGGGTCGACCAGCGCCTTGTCGTTGTGCGGGTCCAGGTAGCGCAGCTCGTACCAGCAGGAGCCGGCCCACTGCGGCATCGTGTTGGTCTCCCGCGTGTACTGGCGGGGTCCGTCGCCCAGGTCCAGCTCGACGTTGACCCAGTCCTTCTTGCGCGACAGCGGGGTCTCGGGCTCGCTGTCGGCGTCGTCCGGGTCGAACGTGCGCGGCGAGAAGTCGTCGACGTCGGGCAGCACGACCGGCAGCATCGAGTCGGGCAGCGCCACCGGCAGGCCGGTCTCGTCGTAGACGATCGGGAACGGCTCGCCCCAGTAGCGCTGCCGGCTGAACAGCCAGTCGCGCAGCCGGAACGTGGTGGCGCCGCGGCCGTGGCCGTGCTGCTCCAGCCAGGCGATCATCTCGGCCTTGGCCTCGGTGACGCCCTTGCCGTCCAGCCAGTCGCTGTTGATCGCCGGGCCCTCGCCCGTGAACGCGCCCTCGAAGCCCTCGGGCGCCTGCACCGTACGGATGATCGGCAGCTCGAAGACCTCGGCGAACTCCCAGTCGCGCTGGTCCTGCCCGGGCACGGCCATGATCGCGCCGGTGCCGTAGCCGGCCAGCACGTAGTCGGCGATGAACACCGGGATGCGCGCGCCGTTGACCGGGTTGACCGCGTACGCGCCCGTGAAGACGCCGGTCTTCTCCTTGCCCTCGGTGCGCTGCTCGTCGGTCTTGGCCGCGGCCTGCGCCCGGTATGCCGCGATCGCGTCGCCCGGCGTGGCGTGCCCGCCGGTCCACTTCGCGTTCGTCCCGTCGGGCCAGGCCGCCGGCGCGATCTCGTCGACCAGCTCGTGCTCCGGCGCCAGCACCATGTAGGTGGCGCCGAACAGCGTGTCCGGCCGCGTGGTGAACACGGTGATCTTCCGGCTGTCGACCGCGAAGTCGACGTGGGCGCCGCGCGACCGGCCGATCCAGTTGCGCTGCATCAGCTTGACGGGCTCCGGCCAGTCCAGCGTGTCCAGGTCCTCGACCAGGCGATCCCCGTACGCGGTGATCCGCATCATCCACTGCTTCAGGCTGCGCTGGAAGACCGGGAAGTTGCCGCGCTCGCTACGGCCCTCGGGCGTGACCTCCTCGTTGGCCAGCACGGTGCCCAGGCCCGGGCACCAGTTGACCGGGGCCTCGCTGACGTACGCCAGCCGGTGGTCGTCGATCAGCTTGCGCCGCTCGACCGGCGACAGCTCGGCCCACGTCGTCCCGGGCGTCGGGCGCGTGCCGGCCTCGAACTCCTCGATCAGCTCGGCGATCGGGCGGGCCTTGCGCACCTGCGGGTCGTACCACGAGTTGAAGACCTGCAGGAAGATCCACTGCGTCCACCGGTAGTACTCGGGGTCGGTGGTCGCGAACGTGCGCCGCTCGTCGTAGGCCAGGCCCAGCCGGCGCAGCTGCGTCTTGTACCGCTCGACGTTCGCCGCCGTGGTGACCGCCGGGTGGGTGCCGGTCTGCACCGCGTACTGCTCGGCGGGCAGGCCGAACGCGTCGAAGCCCATCGGGTGCAGCACGTTGTAGCCGGCCATCCGCTTGTAGCGGGTGTAGCTGTCGGTGCCGATGTAGCCGAGCGGGTGACCGACGTGCAGGCCCGCACCCGACGGGTACGGGAACATGTCCTGCACGTGCAGCTTGGGAGCGCCGGCCCGCGGGTGGGCGGGGTCGGCCAGCGCGCCGGCCGGGTTGGGCGCCTGGAAGGTCCCGTTGTCGGCCCAGAAGGCCTGCCAGCGCGGCTCGATCTCGTTGGCCAGCGCCGCGGTGTACCGGAACTTCGGCGTTTCTGACTCGCTCATGGTCGGCAATCCGTCTCGTCGTCAAGGGTGGCTGGACATGAAAAAACCCCTCACGCAGGAGGGGTCGCCGTGCTGAGCCGCTTCAGGAGCGGGAGCAGCACGGCCGGCTAAGAAGCAGGAAATGCCGAGCCATGCGTTGCATGATACCGGTCGCCGCCCGGGAGCGGCGACCGGTATCACGCCAGGGTGGTTACGCCGCCGATCCGTAGACCGACAGCTCGGTGCTGTCGAGGAACAGGCAGCCGCTGACCGTGGGCGGCTGGCCCGCCGGGCAGGAGCCGGCGGCCTGGGCCTGCGAGGTCAGCATCGTCCAGCGGACGAACTGGATGCCGTCGCCCGTGCCCGCGGCCAGCGCGACCGGGGTGGGCGTGACGGTGCCGGCCGGGAACGTGCCCTCCGCGGCGACGGCCCAGGTGGTGCCGTCCGCCGAGGTCTCGACGCGGTAGCCGGCCGTCGAGGCGGTCTCGTCGTCGCCACAGGTGGCGGACGGGTTGATCACCAGCTCCGAGACGTCGACCGTCCCGGAGAGGCGGACCACCGCGTTCTGACCCTCCGGCGCGACCTCCGAGCCCCAGCCCGCGAGCTGCGACTGGTCGATCAGCCGGTCCGGGCCGCAGCCGTACGACGTGTAGTCGACGCCGGTGAAGCTGACGATGTCGCCGCCGCCCGAGGAGGCCGCCCAGTCCTTGCGGACCGACCAGTTCTCGGTCTTCGTGCCCGAGTTGATCGACAGCGTCTTGACGACCATGTCGTAGCCGGCGCCGCGGGCGTAGACCTTGGCGTACGTGCCCGGGATGATGCCGGTGATCCGGTAGGTGCCGTCCGCGGCCGTGGTGGCCCGGTAGTCACCCGCGAAGCCGGAGGCGTGACCGCCGAAGGCGACAGTCAGGCCGCCCACCGCGGCGCCGGTGTCCTGGTCGGTCACCTTGCCGGTCAGCGAGCCCCGCGGGGTGTTCGCCGACGGCGGCGTCGAGAAGTCCTCGACGGGCTGCGCGTCGTCGCCGTCGACCGCGGCGGCGAAGTAGCCCATGCCCCGCTTGGCGAAGACCTTCCAGATCGTCTTCTGGTTCTTGCCCTTGTTGACGACCAGGTCGGCGGCCAGGATCGAGTTGCGCATGTCCAGGAAGGACGGGTTCGACGGGCTCAGCTCCATGCCACGGGTCACGATGGACTGCGCCTTGGCGCTGCCGATCTCGCGACGCAGGTCCCACAGGGTCTGCGCCCAGATCTCGCCGTCCGCGTGCACCTCGGGGCCGTCGGTGACCTTGCCGAAGTCGCCGTACGTGTAACCGCCGGGGCCGGCCGCCGGGGTGCCGGGGCAGGCGTCCGAGACGATGCCGACGGTGCAGTCCAGGCCCTCGGTGCGGATCGTGCCGCCGGCCGTCCAGTACTTGCCGATCAGCACGTCGCCGGGCTTCGCGGTGTCCTTCTCGAGGCCCTTGGCGTGCAGGTAGTCCTCGGCGTACCAGTCGCTCCAGGCCTCGCCCATGGCGCCGCCCTGCACGTCGCTGAGCGTCGAGTTGCCCGCGGCGTCGACCACGAGGCGGTTGGACAGGCCGTGGGTGTACTCGTGGAACACCACGTCCGACTCGTCACCGGTGTTCGCGGCGACCGCCTGCGGGCCGGGCGTCAGCAGGTACATCTGCATGACCGGCGGGATGCCGTCCGGCGGGGTGTTCATGTTGGCGTTGTCGACGTGGTTGGGGTCGGGCAGGCCGTCCGCGGTGTTCGCGCCGTCCAGCGCCTGGCCCTGCACCGCGTCGCCGTCCTGGGCCTCGAAGTTGCCGGCCGCCCGGGTGAAGCCGATCGGGGACGACTTGAGGTGGTCGTGGAAGGTGCCCAGGAACGTGAACAGCTGCACCGCGTTCTGCTTGCGGTTGGTCTGCCACGAGTTGGGCGTCTCCGGGTCCCACGAGCAGGGGAAGGCGTCCGAGCAGAGGCCGCCCACCTCGTCGTTGAAGTCGACGAACGGATAGTTCCACTGGCGCACGCCGGACGGGCCGACCTCCTCGTCGGGGTCGGCGAGGTCGTTGGCGTTGACGTCCGACCAGACGTGCGCGACGTTGCCGGACAGCTGGCGCGCGTTGTTCGGCAGCCAGCCCTTGGCGGTCAGGTCGACCGGCCGCTGCACGCCACCGCGCGGCGCACCCGGGTAGTTCTCCCAGGCCTGGGCGGTGTCGTTGGCGATCGTGCTCCTGCGGTAGAGCACCTCGCCGCTGGCGGCGTCGATGACGTGGACGTAGCCCTCGTCGACGACGATCGTCTGCCAGGCCAGGCGGGGACCCGACGCGGTCTGGAACCAGACCTGCCGGGCGTTGCCCTCGTCGCTGAACGTGGTGGTGCCGCCCGCCGTCTTGGTGACCTTGGCGGTGGACGTGCCGAAGACGTCCTTGACCGCGGCGGCGCGCGCCGCGGTCGCGGAGACCTTGGCAGCGCCGGCGGAGGACGGCAGCGACCGCAGCGGGGCGCCGTCGACCTGGACGAGACGGCCGTCGGAGGTGACGTGCGCCTTGAGTCCGTTGCCGAACACCGGGACGCCGTCGGCGACCTGCACCCAGCTGAGGTGGTGCGTGCCCTCGACGTCGACGTAGTCCTGGCGCAGCACCAGGCTCGCCAGGTCGGCCGCGTCGAGGCCGAACACCTCGGGGTGCGCGGCGACGTAGTCGAGCGCGATCTTCGTCGGCTTCTTGCTGCTGGGACCGGTGAGGAACCCGTCCAGCTTCGCCACGCGCCGCGGGGTGCCGGTCGCGCGGTCGACGTCGACGATGCCCTGCACACCCAGCGAGTCCCGCAGGGTGTTCACCGCGGCGGCCGAGGGCGCCGGGACGGCGGCTCGGCTCAGGGCTGCGGTGGGAGCGGCCGCCGCGGCGGCGGCCAGGTTCTGGCGGGAGTCGTAGTCGGCTCGCCGGTGCGACGTGCTGTCGGTCGCGCCGTTGACGGCGCCGGGCAGTGGTGCGGCCTGCGCCTGTGCCGGCAGCAACGCGGCGAGCATGATGGCGCCTGCCGCGGCTGCCCCCATCCGCCGGGTTGCGGATGGTGTGGATAACGCTCTCAATTCAGCCCCTCTCGGCCGGGCTCGAATGCGGGCCCGTCGATGGCTGATCGTGCTTGCCCATCGCGAAATATAACTAGAGCGATGTCTGATTCTTTATCTGTTCGATACTCATGTCCGGTTGACGGTCGTCGAATCAGCCCGGCGGCCGACCTCGGCGAGTTGCTGTGATCGGGCTAACCTGTGGGAACGGGGCGGCTCGCTCTGCCTTTCGGTGATCTTTCGCCCCGGCGTCCCACGATGGGCGCGCACACATACCTGGAGGAGGCCCGTGACAACCCCGACCTGGGACGAGCCCGGTGGACCGATGCCGAGCGAGGACTTCCGCGCAGCCACACAAGCCATCATGGCCAACATCGAACAGGTCATCGAGGGCAAGGGCGCGACGGTCCGGCTGGCGCTGGCGGTTCTGCTGGCCGAGGGTCACCTGCTCATCGAGGACGTGCCCGGCGTGGGCAAGACCAAGCTCGCCAAGGCCCTGGCGCGGTCCATCGACTGTTCGGTACGCCGGATCCAGTTCACGCCCGACCTGCTGCCCAGCGACGTGACCGGCGTCAGCGTCTACAACCAGGAGACGCGCGACTTCGAGTTCAAGCCCGGCGCCGTGTTCGCCAACCTGGTGGTCGGCGACGAGATCAACCGGGCGTCGCCGAAGACCCAGTCCGCCCTGCTGGAGTGCATGGAGGAGCGGCAGGTCACCGTCGACGGCACCACGTACGAGCTGCAGGCGCCGTTCATGGTGATCGCGACGCAGAACCCGATCGAGATGGAGGGCACGTACCCGCTGCCCGAGGCGCAACGCGACCGGTTCACCGCGCGCATCGCGATGGGCTACCCCGACCCGCGGGCCGAGCTGGCCATGCTGGGCGGGCACGGCGCGCACGACCCGCTCAACGACCTGCGGGCCGTCGCCGACGCCGCCCTGGTGCGCCGCCTGATCGCCACCGTGCGCGACGTGCACGCCGCCGACGCGGTGCAGCAGTACGCGATCGCGCTGGTCACGGCGACCCGCGAGGCGCCCGAGATCCGGCTGGGCGCGTCCCCGCGCTCGACGCTGCAGCTGCTGCGCACGGCCAAGGCCGTGGCGGCGCTCGAGGGCCGCGACTACGTGCTGCCCGACGACCTGCAGGCGCTGGCCGTGCCGGTGCTCGCGCACCGCATCATCCCGACCGCTGACGCGCAGCTCAACCGGCGCACGACCGACGCGATCGTGTCCGAGATCGTGCACCGGCTCCCGCTGCCGCACGACCGCGCCCGCTCGCCGTACGACACCCGGGCCACCGGCAACGGCAACGGCAGCAACCAGTACGAGCCGCGGGGGCGCTGAGCATGCGCGAGGCTTTGCGAGGGCTGACCACGCGGGGCCGCTCCTTCCTCGCCGCGGCCGCGGCGGCCGCCATCTCCGCGATCATCCTCGGCGAGCGTGACCTGCTGCGGGTGGCCGTGCTGCTCGCCGCGCTGCCGCTGCTCGCCGCGGCGTACGTGGGCCGCAGCCGCTACAAGCTGGCGTGCACCCGCTCGCTCGACCCGGGCCGCGCGCCGGTCGGGTCGAGCGCCCGGGTGATCCTGCGCCTGCAGAACATGTCGCGGCTGCCCACCGGCACGCTGCTGCTGGAGGACAGGCTGCCGTACGCGCTGGGCAGCCGGCCCCGGGTCGTGCTCGAGCGCCTCGGCTCGCACCAGGCGAGCAGCGTGGCCTACACGGTCCGCGCCGACGTGCGCGGCCGCTACCCGATCGGCCCGCTGGTGATCCGGCTGACCGACCCGTTCGGCCTGTGCGAGCTCACCCGGTCGTTCCCGAGCGTCGACCGGCTCACCGTCATCCCGCAGGTGGTCACCCTCCCGGCCGTACGCCTGGCCGGGGAGTACGCGGGCACCGGCGACAGCCGCGCCCGGTCGGTGGCCGTGCACGGCGAGGACGACGCCGCCACCCGCGAGTACCGGCGAGGCGACGACCTGCGCCGCGTGCACTGGCGCTCCACCGCCCGCACCGGCGAGCTGATGGTGCGCCGTGAGGAGCAGCCCTGGGAGAGCCGGGCCACGGTCGTGCTCGACACCCGGGCCTCCGCGCACCGCGGCGAGGGCCCGACCGCCAGCTTCGAGTGGGCGGTCTCGGCCACCGCCAGCATCGCGATGCACCTGCGGCAGGCCGGCTACAAGCTGCGGCTGGTCACCGGCTCGGGCATCGACATCGACGCCGCCGAGGCGGCGGGCGAGGGCGTGATCCTCGACACCCTGGCCGACGTCAAACTCGCCGAGAACGGCGACCTGTCGGCGCTGGTGGAGCAGGTCCGCCGCCGCTCCGACGGCGGGCTCGTGATCGGCATCTTCGGCGCGCTCACCGTGCCCGAGGCCGAGCTGCTGGCCGGCCTGCGCGGCAACGGGGCCACCTGCATCGGCTTCGCCATCGACACCTCGACGTGGGTCAACCTGACGCCCGGCGAGCGGCAGGACGCCGACCGGGAACACTCCGCCGCCGCGCTGGCGTTGGTCCACAGCGGCTGGCGCTCGGTCCCCGTGGTCCACGGCTCGACGCTGCCCGCGCTGTGGCCGGCGGCCGCGCGTGGTTCCAGCGGCTTCGCCTGGCGTGCGGCGATGGCCGAAACCGTGGGAGGAGTCATCCGATGAGCGGCCGACGCCGTCTCGGGCTCGTCGCGGCAGGGTCGACCCTGCTCGCGGCCGCGCCCATCTCGTCGATCTTCGACAGCTTCACCTGGCTGATGCAGTGCCTGCTCACCGTCGGCCTCATCGCCGCCGCCGCGGTCGGCGCCCGGACGCTGCGCTTCCCCGCCTGGGCCCAGGCGCTCAGCATGATCGTGACCCTGCTGATCATGCTGACCTGGATCTTCCCGAGCGGCCACGAGTTCTTCATCCCGCAGCCGGCCACGTTCAGCCACTTCGCCGACCTGTTCCAGCAGGCCGGGCAGGACACCCGGTCGTACGGCGTGCCCGTGCCCGACCGGGAGGGCCTGCTTTTCGTCACCGTGCTCGGCATCGGCTCGGTGGCGATCGCGGTCGACCTGCTCACCGTGGTGGCGCGGCGGCCCGCGCTGGCCGGCCTGCCGATGCTGGCGATCTACTCGGTGCCCGTCGCCGTCTACGTCGACAGCGTGCCGGTGCTGCCGTTCATCGTCGGCGCGACCGGCTTCCTGTGGCTGCTCGTCAGCGACAACATCGACCGCGTACGCCGGTTCGGCCGCCGCTTCACCGGCGACGGGCGCGACGTCGACGTGTGGGAGCCGTCCCCGCTGGCCGCCGCCGGGCGCCGCCTCGGCGTGGTGGGCGTGGTCGCGGCCGTGCTGCTGCCGCTGCTCGTCCCCACGATCAGCGGCGGGCTGCTCTCGCGGCTCACCCAGAGCGGCGGCGGCGTGGGCGTCGGCACGGGCAACGGCTCGGGCGGGCGGATCAATCTGTTCGCTTCGCTCAGCGGGCAGCTCACCCGCACCGACGAGGTCGAGCTCGTCCGGCTCAGGACGAACGAGCAGACGCCGTACTATCTGCGCTTCGGCGTCGCCGACCAGCTCACCACCAACGGGTTCGGCAGCCGCACCCCCAACGGCGAGAACATCGCCCAGGGCCTGCCCGACCCGCGCAACGGCTCGGCCACCGACAACTTCGCCCAGCACCGCGCCACCGTCGAGGTCTCGAACAGCCTGCAGCAGGGCATGCTGCCGGTCTACCAGAACACGGTCGGGGTCGACGGGCTCGAGAACGGCTGGTTCTACGACGACAACCAGCAGGTCGTCTACTCGAACCGGCGGTCGACCAAGGGCCTGAAGTACACGTTCGACTACGTGCGCGCCGACCCCACCCTGGCGCAGCTGCGCCGGGCGCAGCCGCTGAGCCCCGACGACCCGATCGTCCGGCTCAACACCACGCACCCCGACGACCCGACGGTCACCCGGCTGGTCAACCAGCTCGTCGCCGGCAAGCGGACCGAGTACGACAAGGTGCGCGCGCTCTACGACTTCTTCTCGTCGAAGAACGGCTTCACCTACCGGCTGTCGACCGAGCCCGTCGTGGCCAGCTCCGAGATCGCCGCGTTCCTCACCACCAAGGTCGGCTACTGCCAGCAGTACGCGGCGGCGCTGGCCTGGATGGCGCGCGAGGCCGGCATCCCGGCGCGGGTGGCGTTCGGCTTCACCCGGGGCCAGCGCCAGAACGACGACACGTACGTCATCACCAACCGCAACGCCCACGCCTGGACCGAGGTCTACCTCAAGGGGTTCGGCTGGATCCCGTTCGACGCCACCCCGGCGGCGAGCGTGGCCGGCGCGGCCCGCTCGGGCTACGCCCCCGACACCGACCTGCCCACCCCCACCGCGACGACCTCCGAGTCGGCCGCGGCGCCGGGCGCGGACCCGTCGGCGCCCGCGGACGGCGCGCAGCGCCCCGACCGCCCCGACCTCGGCGACAACAGCACGGCCGGCTCGGTCACCAGCGACACCGGCGGCGTCTCCGGCACCGCCCTGCTGATCGTCGCGCTGGCCGTCTTGCTGCTGGCGCTGCTGCTGGTGCCCGCGTTGCGCCGGTTGCTGGTGCGCCGCCACCGGCACGCCGCGACTGTCCCGAAGAGCCCGAAGGTCACCGCGCTCGGCGGCCCCTCGGACATCGTCGTGACGTCCGAGGCCGTCCAGGCGCGCGCCGACGCGCACGCGGCCTGGGACGAGCTGATGGACACGATGGTCGACTTCCGCATCCCCATCGACCCCACCGAGACGCCCCGGGTCACCGCCCAGCGCCTGATCACCGACGCCGTCCTGCTCGCCGAGCCGGCCGCCGCGGCCACCCTGCTGGGCGCCGCCGAGGAGCGGGCCCGCTACGCCCGCAAGCCCCTGCAGGGCGGCGAGCTCACCGCGGCGCTCGGCCAGGTGCGCAAGGGCCTGGCCCGCTCGGCGAACCGCCGAACCCGCCTCGCCGCGGTGCTGATGCCCCCCTCGGTCCTGATGCGCTGGCGCCTCGGCATAGCCGACGCCTCAGCCCGCCTGGTCAGCGCCGGCGGCCGCTTGCGCGAGTCCCTGACGAAGGTCAGCCCTCGCCGTCTGCTGCCCCACCGGAGCCGCTGAGGTCTCACCGTGGAGATGCCGCTTCCCGCACTTCCGGGAGGCGGCATCTTCGCTTCGGAGCCGGTGCATCCCGCCCGGCCCCTCCACCAGTCCCTGCCCGAGCGGCCCACCCGCCAGCCGTTCCGGCCGCGCCGCACCCCCCGCGACGCTTCCTACGCGAAGCAAGCCGAGCGGACCGCCGCGCCACCAGCCACTTCGCCCGACGCCACACCCCCGCGACACTTCCTACGCGAAGCAAGCCGGCCGGACCGCCGCGCCACCAGCCACTTCGCCCGACGCCACACCCCCGCGACACTTCCTACGCGAAGCAAGCCGGCCGGACCGCCGCGCCACCAGCCACTTCGCCCGACGCCACACCCCCGCGACACTTCCTACGCGAAGCAAGCCGAGCGGACCCCCGCGCCGCCAGCCACTTCGCCCGACGCCACAGCCCCGCGACGCTCCCTGCGCGAAGCAAGCCGAGCGGACCCCCGCCAGCCACACCCGGCGACACTTCCTACGCAAAGCAAGCCGGCCGGACCGCCGCCGGCCGCTTCGCCCGACGCCACACCCCCGCGACGCTCCCTGCGCGAAGCAAGCCGAGCCAACAGCCGCCGGCCGCTTCGCCCGGCGCCACACCCCCGCGACGCTCCCTGCGCGAAGCAAGCCGAGCCAACAGCCGCCGGCCGCTTCGCCCGGCGCCACGCCCCGACGCTTCCTACGCGAAGCAAGCGAAACGTCCCGTCATCCAGCCGTACTGACCGCGCCCAACCTCCCGCAGCGCTTCCTACGCGAAGCAAGCGAGGCAGGGGCAAGCCGGTTTCAGGAACTCCGAACATGTCCCACCCACGCTGCTGCGCGAAGCAACCATCCGAAGCGCACGCTGGCCTTTAAGTGCGCCGCAAACAGTGGATCGCTTCCTGCGCGAAGCAAGCGGTAGGAACGCTCGGCAAGCGCAGGCGCGCCGGTAGCGCTCCCATGTACGGGGCCGTCGGGAACATCGACAGGAGCTCACCGGTACGGGGCTGCCGGCAACGTCGACAGGAACTCACCCGGTACGGAATCGGCGACGACCTCGACAGGCCTCACAGGTACGGGGCGGCCGGCGATCTCGACAGGCGCTCACAGATACGGGGACGGCCGGCGATCTCGACAAGCGCGGACCCTCGCTGGGAGGCGCTGGAGTGGCAGTAGCGCCTGGTAGGCGCGCTGGGCGCCCGCGATCCTTGTCCGGTAATCGAACCGGCGCAGCAACGACGAAAGGCGGCCTGGGACCGCCGGTCGGCTAGGGAGCGCGGGAACAGGAGATGGCGGCCGCGGGCCGCCATCTGGAGCAGTGTGCGGTTGTGCCGGGGCCGCGACCGGCGGGCGGTCGCGGGCTCGGGTTGGTCAGCGATGACCCTCGGGGCGTTGACGCCAGCGGTCCTCGAGGCGGTCGATGAAACCGGCCTTGCGGGTCTGGCGGGTGCGGCGTGTGGCGGTGCCGCCCACGGCGTGCAGGTCGGGGGCGGAGCCCTTGCGGCGGGACTGCATCGCGAACGCGGCGGAGCCCAGCATGACCACGAAGCCTGCGACGCCGAGCAACGTGTTGCGGGTGACCGTGCCGACGACCACCAGCGCTAGGCCGAGGACGATGACGAACGCGGCGACCAGAAGCCGGCGCCGTGCGTGAAAACGCGGGTCGCTGGCCCGCACAGCCGAGGCGAACTTGGGGTCCTCGGCAAGCGACCGCTCGATCTGATCGAACAGCCGCTGCTCGTGCTCCGAGAGCGGCACGGCATTCCTCCCCGGGCGCAAATCCAACCCCCCAGGCGGGGTCGGGGTGTCACTAAGGTAAGTGGCGCGGGACAGCCGTCGGCTGCCTTACCGAGCAAGTCTACGAGGGGGTTGGCGGGTCGGAAAGCGGGACGACCGTCGAGTGCGGGTGATTTTCGGTTCTTCGCAGATCACTTCGTCCCAGAAGACTGGCCGGACCGACGCTGGCGCCGCCGAAACGGGCGACCACGGCGTCGCGCGCGGCCTCGGCCTCGCGCCAGCCGCGCTCGGGCTCACCCAGGCTGAGCTGCCGCGATGTGGTGGCGGCGGAGGTCAGCCCCTCGACGCGCACCCCGACGAGCCGAATGTGCTCGCGCGCGCCGAGCGCCGTGAACAGCGACCAGGCGATCTCGAAGATCTCGCGTGCCACATCGGTGCTCGTGTGCACCGTGCGGGACCGGTTGACCGTGCGGAAGTCGGCGAGCCGCACCTTGATCGCCACCGTGCGCCCGACGAAGCCGCTCGCGCGCAGGCGGGCGCCCACCTTGTCGGCCAGCGACAGCAGGCTCTTGCGGATCAGCCCGGGGTCGGCCACGTCGGTGTCGAAGGTCATCTCCGCGCCGATCGATTTCTCGTCGCGCTCGGGGCTGACCCGGCGGGGGTCGCGGCCCCACGACAGCTCGTGCAGGTGGGCGGCGGCCGCCTCGCCGAGAGCGCCGCGCAGCATGCCGGTCGGGGCGTGCGCGATCTCGCCGACGGTGGTCAGGCCGAGCCGGCGCAGCGTCTCGGCGGCGCGCTCCCCCACTCCCCACAGCGCGTCGACCGGCAGCGGGTGCAGGAAGTCGAGCACCAGGCCGGCGGGGACGACGACGAGCCCGTCGGGTTTGGCCCGGGTGGAGCCGAGCTTGGCCACGAATTTCGTGGGGGCGACACCGACCGAGCAGGTCAGCTGCTGCTCCGCGAGCATGCGGCGGCGGATCAGCCGGGCGATCTCGGTGGGGCTGCCGAGCAGCCGCTGGGCGCCGGCCACGTCGAGGAACGCCTCGTCGGACGAAAGCGGCTCGACCAGCGGGGTCACGTCGCGGAAGATCGCCATGACGGCCCGGGAGGCGTCACCGATGGCGGGCCCGTCGACGCGCAGGAAGACGCCGCGGGGACAGAGCGCGCGGGCGCGGGCGGTGGGCATGGCACTGCGTACGCCGAAGCGCCTTGCCTCGTAGCTGGCGGAGCTCACCACCCCGCGGGGGCCGACGCCGCCCACGATCACCGGCTTGCCGCGCAGCTCCGGCCGGGCCCGGACGGCGACCGACGCGAAGAACGCATCCATGTCGACGTGCAGGATCGTGCAGCCCGCGTCGTCGGCGCCGGGGCCGAAACGCGGGTCACGTCCCCGAGGCACTGCCTGGCTGCGTCCCACGCCGAGGAATCTAGCCGGACCCTCCGACAAAACCGCGGACCGACCGCGCAACGGGGCAGACAGCGCCCGAACAAAGGCGGGAAGCGGCCGATCAAGGCCGGGGAAAAGCGGGTGATCAAGGCGGGCAAGCGGCCATCGGAGGCGCAAAGCGGGCAATCAAGGCGCGAGGCGGGCGACCAAGGCGCGAGGCGGGCGACCAAGGCGGGAGCGGCCGGTCGCAGCGGGGAAGCCGGCCGAGAAGCGCAGGAGAAAAGCAGCGGTCAGCGGGCGATCAGCAGGGGGATCTCCATCTCGGCCGCGGTCACCGAGGCGTGATAGGCCACGAGGCGGCCCACCGAGGGCGGCTCCCAGCCGCCGGCCAGGGCGACGTTGCGCCCCTGGCAGATCACCACGACGTCGCCGATGCGGTTGCGGTGGCCGGCCGGGACCGGGCCGTACCAGCCGCCGTCGACGGCCTCGCCGCGGGTCAGCACCCAGGCGGCCGGGCCGAGGACGCCGCGCCAGGCGGCCACCACGTCGTCCAGCGCGCCGGACGCGGTGTGGAGGTAGCGCACCCGGGGCTCACCGGCGACGCCCACGACACCGGCGCGCAGCTCCGGAATGTCCGCCATGTCGAAACGTGCGTCCGGCGGCACATTGAGCTGGCCGTGATCGGCGACGACCAGCAGGGCGGAGCGCGGCGGCAGGCCGTGGACGAGCCGGTCGAGCAGCGCGCCGACCCCGGCGGCGGCCTCGCGCCACTCGGGCGAGTCGACGCCGGACTGGTGGCCGCGGTGGTCCAGGTCGGCGTGGTAGCCGTAGACGAGCGCGGGACCGGAGGCCGAGGACAGCGCCGCGAGCATGCCCGCCGCGATGTCGTCCGTGCCGACGTAGGTCGCGCCCCGGTAGGCCGAGACGGTCAGGCCGCTGCCCTCGAACTCGGGCTTGCTCACCACGGTCACCTCGACCCCGGCGGCGTACGCGGTCTCGAAGCGGGTGGGCACCGGCTGCCACGCGGCGGGGTCGGGGTGGTGCTTCCACTGGATGTGGTTGAGCACCTGGCCGTCCGGCTGCCGCACGGTGAAGCCGAGGATCCCGTGCGCGCCCGGCGGCGCCCCCGTGCCCACGGTGACGAGGCTGACCGGGGTCGTGGAGGGGAAACCCGCGGTCAACGTGCGGCCGGACGCGGCGAGGTCGGCGACGACCGGGGCGTACGGGGTGAGGACCGGCATCTGGTGGGCGCCGAGCCCGTCGACGAGCAGCACGCCGACGCGGGTCACGCCGTCGAGCGCGTCGCGCAGGCCCAGCACGTCGGCCGCGCCGCGCACGCCCAGCAGCGCGCACACGCTGGGCAGCACGTCGGCGAGGCTGCCCGAGCCGTACGCGGGCCGCACGGGTTCGAGCGCCGAGGCGGGCAGGCAGTCGTCGGGCACCACAAGCGGCGCGGCGGTCACGACGCCACCTCCGATAAAGAGGCGGTCACGACGCCACCTCCGATAAAGAGGCGGTCACGACGCCTCCCCGTGAAAAAGAGGCGGTCACGACGCCATCCCCAAAAACGCGGAGGCGGTCACGGCTTGCGGGCGAACAGGTGCAGCTGGGAGGCGATGTCGCGGAACGGCGGGCGCGCGGACAGTTCGAGCTCGAGGTCGAGCAGCGCCTGCGGGTCCTCCTCGACGACGGCCGCGGGCAGCAGGTCGGCCAGGACCCGTACGCCATGGGTCTGCTCGACCTGCAGGTTCGCCGCGCCGAGCAGGGCCGCCGCGCTGTCGGCGTCGTACCGCCGGCGCAGGGTGTCGCGGGAGCCGGCGCGCCCCTCCGGATCGGCCGCGACCGCGGTGGCCGCCCGCAGGTGCCCGTTGATCGCCCGGCCCAGGATCGCCGCGGCCCGGCTCGCCACCAGCAGGCTCACCGCTCCCCCGGGGCGCAGCGCCCCGGCGATCGCCGCGACCACCCCGGCCGGGTCGTCGACGACCTCGAGCACGGCGTGGCACAGGATCAGGTCGACGCTGCCTGGCTCGACCAGGCCGGCCAGCGCGTCGCCGTCGCCCTGCACCGCGCGCACCCGCCCGGCGACCCCGGCGTCGGCGGCGCGCCGGGTCAGGGCGGCGAGCGCGTCGGGGCTGGCGTCGACGACGGTGACGGTGTGCCCGGCCTCGGCCAGCGGGACGGCGAACCCGCCCGTGCCGCCGCCGACGTCCAGCACGGTCAGCTCACGGCCGGCGTGCCGCTCCAGCTCGCGGCGCAGCACCGCCCAGACGGCGGCGGTGCGGGCGGTGACGAGCGGGCGGGCGGTCCGCGTCGATGCGATTTCCACACCGGCAGCGTAACGGCACCCGCAGTCCCCGCTCAGAACCGGAAGAGAACGCCGGTGGCGCGGCGCATCTCGCAGGAGTTGCCGAACCGGTGGGTCCAGCTCACCGGGCGGCCCTGCCAGGTGCCGGTCAGCGAGGCGGTGACCGGCTTGTAGAGCAGGATGCACGCGCCCGTCTTGCGCGGGATCCGGGCCGGGTCGGCGTCGACCTGCTCGAGCAGCGTGCAGGCCTGGACCGCCCGGGGGTGGCCGCCGCCGGGCGGGTCGCAGGTGAGCTTGACCGCCATCGGTTGCCCGGCGTCCGTGGCGTGGCTGAGCATCACCGCGCTCGCGGCGCCGGGGCGCGGCGCGGAGCCGTACGTGGGCTTCGGGTCGGGTACGGGGCCGATCAGCGCGGCGTGCGGGGCGGCGAGGGCGGTCGCGAGAAGAAGCGGGAGCATGCCACTTAACGTACAAAATCGGTCAAAGTAACTCAGCGGAAGTCCCGGGAGGCGGGCGTCACCGGCGGCGTGAGCGCCTCGAGTCGGTCCGCCACCAGGTTGAGCACGCCCTCGGCGGTCTTCTCGAGCAGGCCGCGCACGATCAGCCCCGAGCTGGTGCGCGCCACCCGCCGGTAGCGCTGCCACAGCCCGGGTGAGCAGGTCACGTTGAGCATCCCGGTCTCGTCCTCGAGGTTCAGGAAGGTCACGCCGCCCGCGGTCGCCGGCCGCTGCCGGTGCGTCACGATGCCGCCGACGCGGATGCGGGTGCCGGCGTCGACCCGCCCGACCTTCGCGACCGGGATCGCCCCCGCCTTGTCGAGGTCGGCGCGCAGGAACTCGGCGGGGTGCGTCTCGGGCGACAGCCCGGTGGCCCACACGTCGGCGACCAGCTCGTCGACCGCGCTCATCCCGGGCAGCATCGGCGCGTCGGTGCCGGTCACCGTGCCGGGCAGCCGGTCGGGCCGGTCCTGCGCGGCGGCGCCGGCGGCCCACAGCGCCTCGCGCCGGGTGAGCCCGAAACCGGCGAACGCATCGGCGGTGGCGAGCGCCTCGAGGTGGGCGGTGGTGCATCCGGTACGCCGGGACAGGTCGGTCATGCTGCGGTACGGCCCGTTGTCGCGCCGCTCCCGCTCGATCCGCTCGGCCAGCTCCTCACCGAGCGTGCGGATGCTCGCGAGCCCCTGCCGTACGGCCGGTCCGCCCAGCCCCCAGGCGTGCGGCGGCTCGCCCGGCAGCGCGCCCCACCGGGTCTTCGGGGTGGACTCGAGCGTGGCCTTCGCGTTGCTCAGGTTGATGTCGGGCCGGCGCACCTCGACGCCGTGCCGGCGGGCGTCGTCGACCAGCGACTGCGGCGAGTAGAAGCCCATCGGCTGGGCGTTGAGCAGCGCCGCGCAGAACGCCGCCGGGTGGTAGCGCTTGAGCCACGCGCTGGCGTACACCAGGTAGGCGAAGCTCATCGAGTGGCTCTCCGGGAAGCCGTAGCTGGCGAACGCGGACAGCTTGGCGAAGAGGTCGTCGGCGAGCTCGCCGGTGATGCCGCGCTCGGCCATCCCGCCGTACAGCCGGTCCTTGATCTTCTCCATCTTCTCGACCGAGCGTTTCGAGCCCATCGCGCGGCGCAGCTGGTCGGCCTCCGCCGGTTCGAAGCCGGCGACGTCGATCGCGAGCTGCATGAGCTGCTCCTGGAACAGCGGCACGCCCAGCGTCTTCTCCAGCGCGTTGCGCATCAACGGGTGCGGATAGGTGACCGGTTCGAGGCCGTTCTTCCTTCTGATGTACGGGTGGACCGAGCCGCCCTGGATGGGCCCGGGCCGGATCAGCGCGACCTCCACCACCAGGTCGTAGAACTCGCGGGGCTTGAGCCGGGGCAGCGTCGCCATCTGCGCGCGGCTCTCCACCTGGAACACGCCCACCGAGTCGGCCCGGCAGAGCATCTCGTAGACCTCCGGATCGGTCAGATCCATGGTGGAGATGTCCAGGTCGGACTCGATCATCTCGTACGCGTACCGCAGCGCCGACAGCATGCCGAGCCCGAGCAGGTCGAACTTCACCAGCTCGATCGCCGCGCAGTCGTCCTTGTCCCACTGCAGCACCGTGCGGCCCGGCATGCGCCCCCACTCCACCGGGCACACCTCGACGATCGGCCGGTCGCAGATCACCATGCCGCCGGAGTGGATGCCCAGGTGCCGCGGGAAGTCCTGCACCTGGTTGGCGAACTCGACCACCTGCGCGGGGATGTCCTCGACGTCCACCTCGGCCACGCCGCCCCACCGGTCGATCTGCTTGCTCCACGCGTCCTGCTGACCCTGCGAGAAGCCGAACGCCTTCGCCATGTCGCGCACCGCGGAACGCGGCCGGTACGAGATGACGTTCGCCACCTGGGCGGTGTGCCGCCGGCCGTACTTCTCGTAGACGTGCTGGATGACCTCCTCGCGCCGGTCCGACTCGATGTCGACGTCGATGTCGGGCGGGCCGTCGCGCTCGGGGGCCAGGAACCGCTCGAACAGCAGGTTGTGCGCGACGGCATCCACATTGGTGATCCGCAGCGAGTAGCAGACGGCGGAGTTGGCGGCGCTCCCCCGGCCCTGGGCGTAGATGTTCTGGGCGCGGCAGAACTCAACGATCTCGTAGACGACCAGGAAGTAGCCGGGGAAGCCCAGCTCCTCGATCATCCGCAGCTCGTACTCGATCTGCTCGTACGCCCGGGGGTGCGCCTGCGGCGGGCCGTAGCGCTCGCGGGCGCCGCGCAGGGTCAGCTCGCGCAGCCAGGTCATCTCGGTGTGCCCCGGCGGAACGGGGAAGTCGGGCAGCTTGGGGGCGACCAGGTCGATGTCGAACGCGAGGTCCTCGCCGAACATCGCGGCCGCCGCCACCGCGCCCGGATAGGCGGCGAACCGGCGCGCCATCTCGTCGCCGCTGCGCAGGTGGGCGGTGCCGGCCGCGGGCAGCCAGCCGTCGATCTCGTCGAGGCTGCGCCGGGCCCGGACGGCGGCCAGCGCGGTGGCCAGCCGGCGGCGGGCCGGGGTCGCGTAGTGCACGTTGTTGGTGGCCACGACCTCGAGCCCGCGGCTGCGGGCTAGCGCGAAGAGGGCGTCGTTGCGGTCGTCGTCGTACGGGTCGCCGTGCGCGGTGAGCTCGACGGCGACCCCCGAGTGGCCGAACAGCGCGACCAGGCGGTCGAGCTCGTACGCGGCGGCGTCGATCCCGCCCGTGGCCAGCGCCGCCGGCACCGGGCCCTTGCGGCAGCCGGTGAGCACCAGCACGTGGTCGCGCAGGTAGGCGGCGACGTCCTCCAGGGCGCCGTACTCGGGCTTGCCCTTCTCCCCGCCGGTGAGCTGGGCCTGCGAGATCGTGTTCGCGAGGCGGGCGTACCCCTCGTGGCCGTGCGCGAGCGCGAGCAGGTGGCGGCCCTCCGGGTCCGGTTCGCCGTTCTGCGGCTTGGTGAGCTCGAGCGACAACTCGGCGCCGAAGATCGTGGGCAGGCCCAGTTCGCGGGCGGCCTGCGAGAACCGGACCACCCCGTAGAAGCCGTCGTGGTCGGTCACGGCCAGCCCGTCGAGCCCCAGGCGGGCGGCCTCCTCGGCGAGTTCCTCCGGGTGGCTCGCGCCGTCGAGGAAGCTGAAGTTGGTGTGGCAGTGGAGTTCCGCGTACGGGGTGACGCGCTCCCGCCGCACCAGGGCCGGAGCCTCGTACGGCTGGCGCTTGCGCGACCACGCCGGCGCGTCGCCCCCGTCGCCGTCGACCGCCAGCGGGTCGGCGACGGGCTGCAGGTGCCTCTCGGCCTTGGCGCCGGTGAGCGTCTTCTCGAGGTCCGACCAGGACACCCTGGGGTTATGGAAGCTCACGGCCGCGCCTAGTCATAGATCGCCTCCACCGCCCAGTGCCCGCCGGCCAGGCTCAGCAGGAAGGCCCGCCCGTCGGTCAGCACCACCTGGAACCGGGCCCGCCGCCGCGACTCGGCGGGATCCCACCACCGCTCGTCGACCGGCCACGGCCCCGCCCACCCGCCGATGCCCACCGGCTCCGCCCGCTCGATCACCAGCGCGGCGGGGTCGCCGGTGAGCTCGAGGCGGGCGCTGACCCCGACCGCCCGGCCCTCCCGATCGAGCACCACCGCCGGCAGCGGCCGGGCCGGCACCAGCGCCGGCGCCGGCCTGGGAAGCCTCCCCGGCCACGGCGGCAGGGCGGGCTGCTTGGCCGCTTTCCTCCGGCGACGCCCTCCCTGCTGCACGGCCACCACAGTCACGCCTCCCGCCGCCATCTGTTCCTGCGGCCCCTCGCCTGCCGCCTGCTCCTGCATCGCCCGCCCCTGCGCCGCCTGCCCCTGCGCCGCCCGCCCTTGTGCCGCTCGCTCGTGCGCTGCCTGTCCCTGTGCCGTTCGCTCATGCGCTGCCTGTCCCCGCGCCGTTCGCTCGTGCGCCGCCTGCCCCTGCGCCACCCGTCCCTGCTGGGGGACTGCCTCCTCCATCGCCTGCAAGCGCCTCTTCGCCACCTGAACCTGCGCCGTCTGCGCCTGCCCCTGCATCCCCTCCCCCGGCGCCATGTGTTTCCGCGCCGCAGACTCTTGCCCCTGCATCCCCTCCCCCGGCGCCATGTGTTTCCGCGCCGCAGACTCTTGCCCCTGCATCCCCTCCCCCGGCGCCATGTGTTTGCGCGCCGCGTGCTCTTGCCCCTGCATCCCCTCCCCGGGCGCCATGTGTTTGCGCGCCGCGTGCTCTTGCCCCTGCATCCCCTCCCCGGGCGCCATGTGTTTGGGCGCCGCGTGCTCTTGCCCCTGCATCACCTCGCCGGGCGCCAGCGCCTGCCCCTGCATCGCCCATTCCCGCACCGCATCCGGCACAGTGGACAAATCCGGAATGAGCGAATTGTTGTCGCGGGCGTGGCGGTCCCGGCGGTCGCGCAGGGAGATCACGGCGGGATCGTCGACGACCTCCTCGCGTACGTCGGGATCGGGAAGGTCGAAGGCGAGCTCGGGCTGGATGTGGTGGGCGAGGACCGGGACGGTCGCGACGCCGGGGACCGGGTCGGTGTGCGGGGCGGTCGGGCGGTGGGGGTCGCGTTCGTCGCCCCAGGGGACGAGGCGGATCTGGTCGTCGGCGTTGCGGCCGCCGCTCAGCACCGGGGTGACCACCGACTCGGGGCCGAGCAGGCCCTGCACCCGGCTGAACGCGCGGTGGGCGCGCTCGCGGTCGGCGCCGGCGTCGCCCCAGAGGCCGGGCTGCAGTCCGAGGTGGACGAGCACGCCGTCGGGGATCAGGCGCAGCCGCACCAGCCCCGCGGTCGGGCGGGCCGGGGCGCCGCGGCGGGCGCCGGTGAGCCAGCCGTCGAGCTGCCAGCGCACCCGCTCGGCGATGGCCGCCGCGGTGAGCGTGCCGTCGTGGCGCCAGACGCGGTGCAGTTCCTGGCCGTTGGCGGTGACCGCCTCGATGCCCAGCCGGGTGCAGGCCAGCCCGTGCGCGGCGAGCTTGTCGTGCAGCCGCTCGGCGAGCGCCCGCCCGGCGAACGCGGCCACGTCCACCCGTTCCAGGGGTTCGTCGTACGTCTCGGAGACCTCCAGGTGGGGCGGCGGCCGGCGCACCGCGAGCGGCCGGTGGTCGAAGCCCGCGGCGAGCCGGTGCGCGAGCGCCCCGTCGAAGCCGAACCGGGTCAGCACGTCCCCCGCCGGCAGCGCGGCGAACTCGCCCAGCGTCTTGATGCCCAGCCGTTTGAGCAGGTCGGTGAGCTCCGGCCGTTCGATCGCCTCGATCGGCTGCGCGCGCAGGAACGCCGGCGTCTCCCCCGGCGCGATCACCCGTCCCGCGCGGGCCGCGAGCCCCGCCGCGAACACCCCTTCGGCGATGCCCACCTGGCTCTCCACCGCGCAGGCCTCGGCGACCTGCTCGACGATCCGCTCCGCCGCCGCCTCCTCCCCGCCGAAGTAGCGCGACGGCCCCCGGGCGGCGAGCGCGCACGCCCCCGGCCGGATCACCTCGACGCCGACCGCGACCTCCTCGACGGCCGCCACCACGGGTTCGAACGCGCGCGCGTCCCGGCCGGTGTCGAACTCCACGGCGGTCAGCTGCGGGCACCGGCTCTGCGCTTCCCGGCGTCGCAATCCCCGGCGTACGCCCTCCTGCCGCGCCGCCTCGGAACACGCCACCACCCGGTTGCCGTGCAACACGATGACCGGCTCCGCGGCCGGCACCCCCAGCACGATCTCCGCCGCGATGACCGGCCAGTCCGGGCACCACAGCAGCATGGTCCGCCCACCCGCAGTCTCTTCCCGGGCCCCCACGTCACATCACCGCCACCCGCGGCGTCTCCCGTTCCCCACCCGGAAGCTCAACCACCCGCCCATCCGCAGAACCGCCCACATCAAACTCATCCTCGCTCCGACCGCCGGCAACGAGAGAGGGCTGCGTTGAAAGCACGGCCTCACTCCGACCGCCGGCGACGGGAGTGGGCTGCTCCAGGGGCGCGGCCTCGCTCCGGCCGGCGGCGACGAGGCTGAGCTGCACCGAGGGCGCGGCCTTGCTTCGACCGGCGGAGACGCGGCCGAGCTGCGCCGAGGGCGTGGCCCGGGCCGAGCGGAAGGCGGGCACGGGATCGCGCGCCTCCGCGGAGGCTGACTCCGCAGCCGAGGGCGCCGACGGCGAAGCGGCCCGCCGGCGGAGAGCAGCACCGGACGGGCGCCCCGCCGACGACGCGGCATCTGCGGCCGAGGTGGGAGGCGACGGCGGAGCGACCTGCCGGCGGAGAGCAGCACCGGACGGGCGCCCCGCCGAAGACGCGGCGTTCCCCGCCGAGGCGGGAGGCTGCGGTGGAGCGACCTGCCGGTGGAGAGCGGCCGGGAGCGAGACCGGCGGGGTCGAGGGATGGCGTGCAGGAGGTTGCCGAGGGCTCTCCCGATCGGCCGCGGAAGCGAGCCCCACCGCAGGCCCGGCGCTTGCGGACGAGGAGGAGGTGGGGAGAGGTGGGGTGGCGCTCGAAGGATCGGCGGCCGGGGGCGCCGGCGCCGGTGACGTGTTCGCCCGGGCCCACCGAGAGGTCGAAGGGGAATGGCGTACGGAGTCGAGGGCGGGCTCTGCCGGAAGGGTGGCGCCGGCGGCCGGGGAAGGGGTGGGGGCCTGGGGGCGGGATGTGGGGACCGGGGTGAGCTGGGGTCTGGCGGGTGAGTCCACCGTGGAGCGTGAGGGGGTGGGAGGGGCCGGGGGCAGCGGGCGGACCGTGACCCCGGGCAGCCACATGGTCATCTCCTTGGGACGGGCGGCCGCGCCGCGGCCGCGGGCCAGGACGGTGACCTTGCGGCGGCGGAGGCGGCCGTGGCCCTGGTCGAGGCCCTCCCAGCGGCCCTCGAGGACGCGCAGGGTGACGTCGGCGCCGGACCAGTCGCCGTACGGGACCAGGACGCTGCCGCGCTGGCGGGCCCGGGCCACCAGGCGGGAGGCGATCGAGGCGGAGACGCCGCCGGGGACGGCCAGCGCGATCAGGTCGACGCCGTCGATCAGCGCGGCCACCACGGTGGGCCACTCGGGGCCGGGGTCGGGCACGAGGGCCAGCCGGTCGAGGGCCACGCCGCTCTCGGCGGCGGCGACCGCGCCCAGCGAAGGCACGCCGACCACCGCGCACCAGGAGCCGGCGCGGGAGGCCTCGGCCAGCAGCGTCAGCAGCAGTGACGTCCCGCCCGCGGCGGTGGCCGACGGGCCCGCTGCCACCGCGACGGTGCTGCCGCGGCGCAGCCCGTGACCGGGCAGCAGGCTGCTCAGCTCGGGCACCACCGGCAGCGTCCGGTGCAGGCCCGCCGTCTCGGTCTCACCCGCCGCCCGGACCAGGTCGGCAAGGGCGGCCGCACCGCTGATCATGCGTCCCGCCATGTGCTGCCTCGCTCTGTTGCTCAGTTTTCCGCCCGCCGCCACGAACCGGCGCCGCGAGGGCCGGACCGGCCTGCGCCGAACGCGAGGACGGTGAAGCGGCCGCGCGGCGTCGGCGGCGCGGCGACGGGCCCGGGGCCACACGCCGGAAGGGGGTCAGGCGGCCAGCGTGGGCTGGTAGGCCAGGCCCAGGGACGACTCGACCACGGCCACGAACTGCTCGGCGGCGCGCAGCAGGTCGTCGGCCTCGCGCGGGGTGACCACGCGCGGGATGCCGGCCTCGGCGGCCGCGCGCTTGGACGCGCCCAGGGCGAAGTAGTTGGCCCACTCGCCGAAGTCGGGCGCCACCATCACCAGCAGCGACCAGACGCTGGTGACCCGGCTGCGGCGGCCGGCCGGAGCGGGACGGGCACGAGCCGCGAGCACGGCGGCCGCGGCCCGCAGGGCGGCCAGATGGGCGGTGGCGTAGCGGAGGCCGTCGGGCCCGGTGCGCGCCGCCTCGGCGAGGCCCTCGTGGGCGATGGCGAGCAGCTGGGCGGGCGTGCGCTGGGGCAGCATGTGGGCCGGCACGGTGGGCGCCTCGGCACGAGCGGCCGCCGTCGGCGCATGCGCCAGCCCGGGAACAACCGGAGCGGGAGCAGCCGGCGAAAGGCCAGGAGCCGGCGAAAGCTCGGGGGCCGGTGAAGGGCCGGGAGCCGGCAGAAGGCTGGGCGCCGTGTGGCTCGCCATGGGGTTCTCCTCGCGTGTCTCGCATCCGACGTGCCGGGTCGAACCGAGCGCTGCGGAGGGGGAAGGCGCAGCAGCCCGTGGCAGGTGACCGGCCGGGTGTGAAGCTTCCCCACACCACACCCGGCCGGACCTGCCGGCGGGTCCGTCGCCCGCCACCCGGGGGTCGGGGGCAGCGGACGACGGTCCTGCCTTGTCTGAAGGCCCGGACCCGCGAATGTCCGGAGCCTCACGTGCGGCACTTCGCGGGTGCCGCACTCGGGGGCCGCGCCGCGAAACACGGCTCCCGTCGTCAGCCCGGATGCCCGCCGCCCCGACGTTCGAAGCGTTCGAACATCCGTTCTAACTACGGAGAAGACTAGCACTGACGTACGACAAAAACGCAAGCCGACGGGAGCGAGCCACGCCGGAGAGTTCACACTGTGAGTTCCTTGGCGAAGGAGAGCTGGTTGTACGGCGAGGAGTCATACGGCGGGATCTCGCGGTAACCGCAGGAGCGGTAGAGCGCGATCGCCTCGCCCAGGCTGGGGTGGGTGCCCAGCCGCACCTCACGAACCCCCCGCCCGGCCGCGTCCGCCTCGAGCGCGCCCAGCAGGCGGCGCCCCAGCCCGAGACCCCGCACGGCGGCGCTCACCCACAGGTGGCGGATCTCGGCGACCCCCGGCGCCAGCAGCTGCCACAGGCCGCACCCGACCGGCAACGCATCCTCGCGGGCCAGCAGGAACGTCCCGTCGCCCAGGGTCCCGGGGGCGATCAGCGCGGCCGGGTCGTAGCCCTCGGGAAACCGGAGCGCCAGCTCCGAGGCGTACGCCCGGAGGCACTCCCGGGCGGCCGGCGCGTCGTCCGGCACTGCCTCCACGGCGACGGCCGCCAGACGCAGAAGGCGGCGGATCTGCTCCTGGGCGTCGACCAGCCGCGCACGCTGCGCGGCGGTGAGCGGCTCGAGCAGCGCGGCGACGCTGTCGCGCGACCGGGACTCGAGCTCGGCCCGCTCCCGCCGCCCCTCCGGGGTGAGCGTGGCGATCCGCCCGCGGCCGTCCGACGGGTGCGGCACCACCGAGACCAGCCCCTGACCGGCCAGCGAGCGCAGCAGGCGGCTGAGGTAGCCGGAGTCGAGCCCCAGCCGGTCGCGCAGGTCGCGCAGGCCGGCGCCGTCGCCGATCTCGAACAGCAGCCGCGCCTCACCGAGCGGTCGCCCCTGCCCTAGGTAACGATCGTTGAGAACACCGAGGCGTTGCGTGTAGTAGCGGTTGAAGTCGCGCACCATCTCGATCTGATCCACAATCTCTGACCTTAGTCAGAGAAAAGGAGGAGCGCATGAGCCGGACCGTGGTCATCACCGGCGCCAGCTCGGGTGTGGGGCTGGCGGCCGCCGAGCAGTTCGCCGCCGCGGGCGACGACGTGGTGCTGGTCGGGCGCACCCCCGCGCGCCTCGAGGAGGCGGCCGCCCGGGTCGACGCCAAGGACGTGTTCCGCGCCGACTTCGAGGACCTCGACCAGGTGCGCGACCTGGCCGCGAAGCTCCGGGCGGCGTACCCGAGGATCGACGTGCTGGCCAACAACGCCGGCGGCATGGTGGGGAGCTACCGGCGTACGACCGACGGGTTCGAGGCCACCATCCAGGGCAACCACCTCGCCCCGTTCCTGCTGACCCACCTGCTGCGCGACCGGCTCTCCGGCGGCCGCGTGGTGAACACCGCCTCGCAGGCGCACCTGCAGGGCGCCCCGGACCCCGGCGACCTCGCGGGCGAGCCGGGCCGGTACAGCTCGTGGCGGGCGTACGGCGCGAGCAAGGCGGCCAACATCCTGTTCACCGTCGAGGCCGCCCGCCGCTGGCCCGACATCACCAGCATCGCGTTCCACCCCGGCGTGGTGCGCAGCAACTTCGGCGCCGGTCGGTTCACCCGGCTGTTCTGGAAGTACAACCCGTTCCTGACCTCGTCGGAGAAGGCGGGCGCGCTGCTGGTCCGGCTCGCCGGGCGCCCGGACGCGACCAGCGGCGGCTACTACGTGGGCGACATCTTGAAGCAGCCCGCCCGGCACGCGAGCGACCCGGCCGCCGCGGCGCGGCTGTGGGACGCCAGTGAAGAGGCCACGGGCGTACGCGGATAACCGAAACCGGGAAAACCGCGAGCTTTCCCACGATCCCCTGCCGGGCGGGCCGGAGGCTTTGTACGGTTCCGCCTCGTGCGCAAAGCCGCGGCCCTCAGCCTGCTCGTCGTCACGGCACTGTGGACGCTCGGCCGTGGCGAGGCACCCGGCGGGATCGCCGCGTGGGGGCGGCTCGCGGCGCTGTGGTCGGCCGACCTGCTGCTGCTCCAGGTCGTGCTCATGGCCCGCGTCCCGTGGGTCGAGCGGGCGTACGGTCAGGACACGCTCGCCCGCTGGCACCGGTGGACCGGCTTGGCGTCGTTCCACCTGCTGCTGGCCCACGTCGCGCTCGCCGTCGTCGCGTACGCGGAAAGGAAGCCGTGGCCGCGGCTGCTCGCGGAGCCCGGCATGCTGTGGGCCGTCGCCGCCCTGGCCGCGCTGATCCTGGTCGTCGTCACGTCGGTGCGCCGGGTGCGCCGCGCGATGCGCTACGAGTCCTGGCACCTGTTGCACCTGTACGCCTACCTGGGCGTCGCACTGGCCCTGCCGCACGAGCTGCTGCTGGGCAGCGACCTGGGCGCCCCGCTCGCCCGGGCGTACTGGTGGAGCCTGTACGTGCTCGCCGCGGGGTCGGTGCTGGTGTTCCGGCTGGGCCTGCCGGTGTGGCGCACGCTGCGGCACCGGCTGACCGTCGACCACGTGGACCCGGAGGCGCCCGGCCTGGTCTCGGTCTATCTGAGCGGGCGGCGGCTCGACCGGCTGCCGGTGCGCGCCGGCCAGTTCTTCGTGTGGCGCTTCCTCGACGGCCGGGGCGCGCTGCGGGGCAACCCGTTCTCGCTGTCGGGGCCGCCGCGCAGCGACGCCCTGCGGATCACGGTCAAGGTGGTGGGCGACGGCAGCTCCCGGGTGGCGACGCTGCGACCCGGCACGAAGGTGCTGATCGAGGGCCCGTACGGGCGGATGACCGCGGCCACCTACGCAGGCGGACCGGTCACGATGCTCGCCTGCGGGGTCGGGGTGACGCCGCTGCTCGCCCTGCTCTGGGACCTGCCGTACGCGCACGGCGCGGCGACGCTGGTCTATCGCACCCGGCACCCGCACGAGGTGGCGTTCCTCGGCGAGCTGGAGTGGCTGGCCGCGCACCGCGGGGTGCGTCTGGTGCCACTGGTCGGGCCGCGTGCCGAGCCGGGATCGTGGCTGCCCGCCGAGTACGCCGACTACGACGACGCCCAGGCGCTGCGGTCGCTCTCCCCCGACATCGCCGGGCACGACGTGTACGTCTGCGGGCCCGACGCGTGGGCCGCCTCGGTGTTGCGCGCCGCGCGGGCGGTCGGCGTACCCCAGGCCCGCCTGCACCGGGAACGGTTCGGGTGGTGAGATGAACGGATGCGGGAACACCCCAACGTCATCGCCGTCCAGGACGCGCTCGACGCCGCCGGCGCATGCACCGCGGACGGCGCCGCCTCCCAGGTCCTCATCCTGGACGAGGGCGCGCACACCGCGGCGGCCGCCGCCGCGGCGCTGTGCATCGAGGTCGGCCAGATCGCCAACTCGCTGATCTTCGACGCCGACGGTGAGCCGCTGCTCGTGCTGACCTCCGGCGCGCACCGGGTCGACACCGCCCGGGTCGCCGCCTCGCTCGGCGTCGGCAAGCTGCGCCGGGCCACGCCGGAGTTCGTCCGGGAGCACACCGGGCAGGCGATCGGCGGGGTGGCGCCGCTGGGGCACCCCAAGCCCGTACGCACCCTGGTCGACAAGGTGCTCGAGCAGTACCGCGACGTCTGGGCCGCGGGCGGGGTGCCGCAGGCGGTCTTTCCCATCACGTACGCCGAGCTGGTGCGGATCACCGGCGGCACCCCGGCCGACGTGGCCTGATGCCGGTCACCCTGCACGTCTGGCGGGTGCCGCGGCACCTCGTGGGGGCCGCCATGGTCCGGGTGGCGTTCCCCGGCCCGCACCGGACGTCCTTCGCCAAGTTCCTCGGCACCGCGGACGGGTTCGGGCCGCTCGACGCGGACCTCACGCGGTGGGCGGCGGTGACCGTCAGCGAGCGCCCGGTTCTGTTGCCCAAATGGGACAAAATTGCCGTGGCGCGGGCTCGGGTGTCGCTCACGCCGCTGCACAGCCGGGGCAGCTGGTCCGGAAAGACCCCTTTTGAGGCGCACCGACCGGCACCCGACGGCATGGTGCTCGGGCTGACCCGGGCCCGCCTGCGGCCCACGCGGGCGGCGGCCTTCTGGCGCGCCATCCCGCCGGTGGCCCGCGAGGTCACCGGGGCGCCCGGGCTGCTCGCGCAGTTCGGCATCGGCGAGGCCCCGCTCGGCTGGCAGGGCACGGTCAGCCTGTGGCGCAATGCGGCGGACCTGGCCCGATTCGCGTACCGTCAGCCGGAGCATCGGCAGGTGATCGCACGGACGCCGACCGATGGGTGGTACGCCGAGGAGCTCTTCGCCCGTTTCGCGGTCGACGAGATCACCGGTGACAGGGCGGTGCTCGGCTGGGTGGCCGGGGAAAGGGCGTGACTCGACGATGAGGCTCGTGGCGTGGCAGCCGGACGATCTGCTGCGGCGGCTCGACGACGTGGTGAGCGTCTACGGCGAGGCGATGGGATACCGCCAGGAACTGCTGCAGACCCGGCGCGGATACATGGGCGCCCACGTGCGCCGGCCCGGCTTCCGGGCGGTGGCGACGCTGACCACCGACGGGCGGCTCTGCGGCTTCGGATACGGCTACACCTCCGGACCGGGCCAGTGGTGGCACGACCAGGTGCGCGCGAACCTCGGCGAGCAGGCCCGGCGGCGCTGGCTGACCTCGTGCTTCGAGGTGGTCGAGCTGCACGTGCGCCCCGCGGCGCAGGGGCACGGCGTGGGCGCCCGCCAGCTGCGCGCGCTGCTGGCGATGGCCGAGGGCGAGACGGTGCTGCTGTCCACCCCCGAGGCCGACGAGCAGAAGTCGCGCGCCTGGCGGCTGTACCGCCGGTTCGGCTTCTCCGACGTGCTGCGCCACTTCATCTTCCCCGGCGACGAGCGGGCGTTCGCCATCCTGGGCCGGGACCTGCCGGTCGTGGAGCGCGCGGGCGAGGATGCGCCGGGCATTGTCGGTCTCTAGGCTCTCGCCCGTCTGGGCGCTGTTCGGCGCCCTGGTCCTCGCTCAGATCTGCTATCCGCTCACCACGGGCGGCACCCGGGCGAACCTGACCGTGCTCACCGTCGTGCTCGGCTACGTGCTGTCGGTCACGCACGCGCTGCTCTCGCGCGGGCCGCGGGCCGCGCTCACCCTGGTCGGCACGGCCACGCTGGGCGGCTTCGCGGTCGAGGCGGTCGGCGTGGCCACCGGGTTCCCGTTCGGGACGTACGACTACTCGGGGCTGCTCGGGCCCAAGGTGCTCGGCGTGCCGCTGATCATCCCGCTGGCCTGGACCTGGATGGCGTGGCCCGCGTGGCTGGCCGCGCAGCGGCTGCCGATCGGGCGGTGGGCGCGGGTCGGGGTCGCGGCGTTCGGGCTGGCCGCGTGGGATCTTTTCCTGGACCCGCAGATGGTGGCGGAGGGGTACTGGCGGTGGCAGTCGCCCACGCCTGCGCTGCCCGGAGTGCCCGGTATCCCGGTGGGGAACTATCTCGGGTGGCTGGGGTTCGCGCTGGTCCTGATGGCCGTTCTCGATCACTTGATCTTGAAGTTGGCGGTGGTGCAGCCATCCCTAGCCCCCACCCACCCGGGGACAGGGACGCACACTACACGGCGTCAAGCGGACGACCCCCCGTTGTCCACAGCCACCCCCCGCGACACGCCGATGCTCGCCCTCTGGCTGTGGACGTACGCTTCCTCCGTGCTGGCCCACGCCGTCTTCCTGGACCTGCCCGCCTCGGCGGCCTGGGGCGGCGTGCTGATGGGCGCCGCCGTGCTCCCCGTCGTCCGCCATCTGCGACAACGGCCATGAGGTGGCTCGCGCTGCTGCCGTGGGCGGCGCTGACCGCGCACACCGTCGTGAACGCGCTGCTGCTGCGCCGCCCCGCCCGGGCCACGACGCCCGAGCGGGTGGCCGTGCTTCTTCCCGTACGCGACGAGGCCGCCCGCGTCGCCGCCTGCGTGGAGTCGCTGCTGGCCCAGCGCGGCGCGGGCGCCGTGACGGTCTACGTGCTCGACGACGGCTCCACGGACGGCACGGCCGAGATCGTCCGGTCGATCGCGGGCGACAAGGTCGAGCTGCTCACCGGCGAGCCGCTGCCGCCGGGCTGGCTGGGCAAGCCGCACGCGTGCCGGCAGCTCGCGGACGCCGCCGCCGGCCATGACGTGCTGTCCTTCGTGGACGCGGACGTGGTGCTGGAGCCGGACGCGATCGCCTCGGCGGTGGCTGAGCTGCGCCGCTGCGGAGCGGACCTGCTCTCGCCGTACCCCCGCATCACCGGTGCCGGGCGGCTGGTGCAGCCGCTGCTGCAGTGGTCGTGGCTGACGTTCCTGCCGCTGCGCGCGATGGAACGCTCGTCGCGCCCCTCGCTGGCGGCCGCGGGCGGGCAGTGGCTGGTGATCGACGCGGCGGCCTACCGGCGGGCGGGCGGGCACACGGCCGTGCGTACGGAGATCCTCGAGGACATCGCG
Source organism: Actinoplanes sp. URMC 104 (assembly GCF_051386375.1). NCBI lineage: Bacteria > Bacillati > Actinomycetota > Actinomycetes > Micromonosporales > Micromonosporaceae > Actinoplanes > Actinoplanes sp. URMC 104. The sequence continues at coordinate 2,353,658 of NZ_JBPQTO010000011.1, forward strand.
CTGGCCCGGGCGGTCAAACGCTCGGGCGGCCGCATCGCGCTGGCCGACGGCTCCCGGCTGGCGGTCTGCCGCATGTACGACTCGTGGCGCGAGCTGGCCGACGGCTACGCCAAGTCGCTGTGGGCCTCGTTCGGCACGGCGGCGGGCGCGGGCGCCGTCGTGGTCACCCTGCTTGTGCTGTACGCCGTCCCGCCCGTGGCAGCCGTCGTGCTGGCCGCGGCCGGCGCGTCCGGGTGGGCCGTGATCGCCCTGGCCGCGTACGCCCTCGGGGTGGCCGGCCGGGCAGTGTCCGCCGTCGCGACGGGCGGGCGCGCCTGGCCCGACGCGCTGGCGCACCCGGTCTCGATCGTGCTGTTCGCCCGCCTGGTCGCGCGGTCGTTCCGGTTGCGCCGGCGGGGCGGGCTGAGCTGGAGGGGACGGCCGGTGTGAGCAGGATCGTGGTGATCGGCGCGGGGGTCGGCGGGCTGACCGCGGCCGTACGGCTGGCGCGCGCCGGGCACTCGGTGGTGGTGTTCGAGCGTTCCGGGGAGCTGGGCGGCAAGCTCGGCGTGTACGAGCGGGACGGGTTCCGCTTCGACACCGGCCCCAGCCTGCTGACGCTGCCGCAGGTCTTCACCGAGGCGGAGCTCGACCTGACCCCGCTCGACCCGGTGGTGCGGCACGTCTTTCCCGACGGCACGGTGCTCGACTCCTCGCCCGTGCACGCGGAGTTCCTGGCCCGCATCGAGGCGGCGCTCGGGCCCGGAGCGGCGCACGACTGGGACAGGTTCTGGCGCCGCGCGGCCCGCATCTGGGACGCGTCGTGGCGGTCGGTGCTGCGCAGGCCGGTGACGCCGGGGTCGCTGGCCGCGCTGTCGTGGCGGGTGGGCGACCTGGCCGCGATCGCGCCGGGCCGCTCGCTGCGCTCGCTGGGCCGGCAGTACCTGCGCGACTGGCGGCTGCGGATGATGCTCGACCGGTACGCGACCTACACCGGCGCCGACCCGCGGCGGGCCCCGGCGGCGCTGGCGGCCGTGCCGTACGCGGAGCTGGCGTTCGGCGGCTGGTACGTGCCCGGCGGCCTGGGCACGCTCGGGTCGGCGCTGGAGTCCCGGTGCGCCGCCGCGGGTGTGCGGATCGTGCGGAACACCGAGGTGCGGCGGATCGAGACGGCGGACGGACGGGTCCGCGGCGTCCGGCTGGCGAGCGGCGACCTCGAGCCGGCCGACGAGGTGGTCTCCAACGTGGACGCGGTCACCGTCTACCGCGACCTGCTGCCGTCGCCGCGGCGGCTGGCCGGGCTCACCGACCGCAGCCTGGCCGGCTTCGTGCTGCTGCTGGGCGTACGCGGGCAGACACCGTCGCTGGCGCACCACACCGTGTTCTTCCCCGCGCACTACGACGGCGAGTTCGACGCGATCTTCGGCTCCGCTGCCCGGCGCGCCCGGCCGGCCGGCGACCCGACCGTGTTCGTCACCCGGGCCGCCGACCCGCGGGTCCATCCGGACGGATGCGAGGCCTGGTTCGTGCTGATCAACGCGCCGCGGCACGGCACCGGATGGCGGGCGACCGACTGGCGGCGGCCGGGGCTCGCCGAGGCGTACGCGGACCACGTCCTCGACGTGCTCGCCCGGCGCGGTCTCGACGTCCGCGACCGGCTGGTCTTCCGCGAGACCCGGACGCCCGCCGACCTGGCCGCGGCGACGGGCGCGCCGGGTGGCGCGATCTACGGCACCGCGGGAGGGCTGGTGCGGCCGGTCAACAGCGGGCCGGTGCAGGGGCTGCACCTGGTCGGCGGTTCGGTGCACCCGGGCGGCGGGCTGCCGATGGTGACCCTGTCGGCGCAGATGGTCGCCGACCGGATCGGCCCCGCCTGAGTCCTCCCGGGCGCGTCGACGGCTCAGCGGGGAGCGTGGGCGGCCAGGAACGCCTTCGCGATCGCGGACGACAGGTCGGCCGGGTCGGTGGCCGCGAACGCCGCGCCGCCGGTCGCCGTGGACATGTCGGTGAGCGCCTTCATGTCGACGTCCGGCCCGTAGCCGACCGCGAGGACCGGCACCGGGCGGCTCGGGTCCTGCTGGGCGGCCAGCTTGTCCATGAACTGGGCCTGCGTCATCTTGAAGGTCGACTCGCCGTCCTTGCCGTCGGTGAGCACCACGACGAGCGTGACCGTGCCGGGCGAGACCTTCTCGCGCATCTCGGCGACGCCGTCGAGCACGGACTGGTAGAGCGGGGTGCCCGAGTCGTCGGCCGCGCGGTAGTCGCGCATCGCCTTGGCCAGCGCCTCGCGGCGGGTCGCGCCCTGGAGCTGGTCGGTGATCGGGCCGTACGGGACGACCTCCTCGTGCGCCGGGCTCGACGGCGTGGGCTGGCCGAAGTACCACATGCCGACCGACGTGTCCTCGGCGAACAGCTGGGCCGCGAACTGGCCCGACTCGCGCAGCAGCGCGGCCCGGGTGAGGGTGCGGCCGCCGGGCGCCGAGATCTTCTGGTTCATCGAGCCGGACGCGTCGATGAGCAGCAGCACCTGGGTGCTGAGCGTCTTGTACTCGCTCCACATCGTCGCCGGGGCGAGCAGCGCGGCGGGCTGCGCGGGCAGCGGCAGCGCGTTGGGCGTCGCGGCGGCGCGGAACCCGGCCGCGGTGAGGGCCGGGCGGGTGATCGCGGCCCGCAGCTTCCCGGCCAGCTCGGTGTCCTGGTTGTTCTTCGCCACCGCGAACGGGTAGTCGGCCTCGACCAGCCCGTCCACCGGGTACGCGCCCTTGAGCTGCACGGTGTGCTTGCCGCGCTGGTACGTCCTGAGCTGCTGCTCGGTCGTCGGGAAGACGCCGACGTCGTAGGTTACGCCGTTGGCGTTCCACTGCCCGGCGATGCCGGCAAGCACCCGGGACGGGTCGGCGCTGGCCTCCTTGAGCCGGCTGCGCAGGGTCAGCGCCCGCAGCTGCGCGATGCCGCTGTCGGGGGTGGTGCGGGCCATCGCCGCGTTGACCGCGTAGACCGAGAGCAGCCCGGTCGTGCTGGCCCTGGCGTCGGGCATGGTCACGGCGGCGACGTTGCCCGCGGCGACGGCGGCGGTGAGCTGCGCCCAGGAGGTGCGGCCGCCCTTGGACAGCGAGTCGGTCACCGAGGCGGGCGCGGCCAGCATGATCGGCGTGTGCGCCAGCGGCCGGCCCTGTGCCGTGAACGCCGCGCCGCCCGCGTTGGCGATGCCCAGCCAGGCGCTGCTGGACGGGATCCAGACGTCGGGCTTGGCGGCCGACGCCACCGTGAGGCCCGGCTCCTCGGCGACGACCTGGACGGGGTCGCAGGGGTTCTTGTCGTCGTCGTCGAGGGTCTTGGCCGCGGCGCTGACCACCGGCGCGATCTCGGGGGCGGCGGCGACGCGCAGCTTCACGCCCGGGCAGGAGGAGGGGGACGGCGCCCGGCTCGGCCCGGCGTTGGTGGCCGGGGCGGGGTCGCGGCTGTACATCCACCAGGTGGTGCCGCCGGCGACGGCCAGCAGCAGCACGACGATCGCGGCGGCGAGCACGATCCGGCCGGCGCCTCCGCCGGGCGGGCCGTGGTGGGTGACGGGCTGGTCCACGGGCGGCTGATCGCGCCTGGCCCTGTCCGGCATCGCACCCACCTTTCCTCTCGCATCACGGCCGCCCGGCTCGATCTCGCATCGAGCGGCCTCGCTCCGACGTGAGCGAATAGTAATCACATCTCGGCCGAGGACAACGCTCGGCCCCCTATTGGCACATTGCCGATAGACACCGAAGCGGGTTTCACCTACCCTGCGGCCGGGCCACCGCAGTCACGATCAATTCCCCATCCTCACCTGCTCCGACAGGCTCGCGGGCCCATCCGCCGTACACGGTGTCCACATCGAAGCCCGCCGCTTCGACTGTGGTACGGAGCTCACTTTCGGAGCGGAAGCGCAGCGTGGCCGAACTCGTCAGCTCGTCACCCTCCGTAAATATGTAGTGCCGGGTGAAGGTGACCGACCCGTCGCGCACGTCATTGACCTCGGTCCATGTGTCGACCGTGTCGCCGCCGGGAAGCACGACGGATCGACGGGAGTCGACGGGATTCCACAGCTCCCACCGCCGGTCGTCCGGATCGCGGCTGTCGAAGATCAACCGACCGCCGGCGACGAGCGAGCGGCGCAACGCCCGCAGGGTCGCCAACCACTGCTCGTCACCGACGATGAACTGCGCCACGTGACCGGTGAGGAGGGCCGCGTCGAACGCCCGCGGCGGCAGCACCTCGGCGGAGCCCTCGATCCAGCGCACCCGCTCGGCGCCGGGCTTGCGGCGCGCGGCGTCCAGCGAGGCGCGGGCCGGCTCGACGCCGGTCACCTCGTGCCCGGCCGCCGCCATCGCGATCGCCACCCGGCCGGTGCCGCAGCCGAAGTCGAGCACCCGGGGTGCGGTGTGCTCGGCCAGCAGCGCCATGAACAGGTCGTCGTCCCACCCCCACACGTTCTCCGCGTCGTAGACCTCGACGAGCCGCGGATCCTCGAACTCACCGTTGCGCACAGCGCGATGCTAAACGTTCGTTCGGTACCGTCGGGGCATGGAGTGGCTGGCACCGGAGCCATCTCCTGCTGGTGTTCGAGCTGTTCGAGAGCCTCGCCGGCGCCGGCGAGACCCTGCAGTTCCACGCCACCGACATCCCGAGAAGTTGGCACGTCACCCGGACGACCAGCGGCATCGCCTGGGACGACGGCGACCGGGACGCGGACGTCACGGTGGCGGCCCCGGTGCGGGACCTCCTGCTGATCCTGAACCGCCGGCTGCCCTCCCCCGCCGAGGTCGACGGCGACCGGGACGTCTGGGAACGGTGGCGGGCGGACTCGCGATTCTGAGCCTCAGAGGGGCCGTACGCCCGCCGGCAGCTGCTGCGTGGCGACGTGGTGCAGCAGCGTGCGGCGCAGGGCGTCGGCGGCGTGCGGCAGGACCGAGCGCGTGCGGTGGGCCAGCGCGATCGTCCGGCGCATGCCGGGCGGGGCCAGCGGGGTCGCGCGCAGCAGCGGGCGGTTGGCCAGCACCATGCTGGGCACGAGCGCCACGCCCAGGCCGGCCTCGACGAAGGCGAGCACGGCGTCCATCTCGCCGCCCTCGACGGCGAACTTGGGGGTGAAGCCCGCCTTGCGGCAGGCCTCGAGCGTGACGCCGCGGATGTCGTACCCGGCCCGGAACATCACCAGCGGGGTGTGCTCCAGCTCGGCGAGCGCGATCTGCGGGTTGGCCGTGGGTGGCGGGCCGTCGGCGACCGACGCGACCACCAGGCTCTCGCGCAGCACGGGGGCGAACGTCAGCGAGTCGTCCACCCCGCCCTCCGGCTGCACGATCAGCGCCAGGTCGAGCGTGTGCGCCTGCAGGTTCCCGATCAGGTCCTGCGAGCCGCCCTCGTCGACGTACAGCCGGATGTCGGGGTGCGCCGCCCGGAAGGTGCGCAGCACCTCGGGCACCAGCGAGGAGCACAGGCTCGGGGTGGCGCCCAGCCGCACCTCGCCGCGGCGCAGCCCGACGATGTCGGCGACCGCCTCCTGCGCGGCGTCGGCGTCGGCCACCATGCGCTGGGCGAGCGGCAGCAGCGTGCGGCCGGCGGCGGTCAGCGTCACCCCGCCGCGGAGGCGCTCGAACAGCGGCGCGCCGAGCGTCGTCTCGAGGGTGTGAATTTGCTTACTGAGAGTCGGCTGGGAAACGCCGAGGTTGTCCGCCGCCTGGGTGAAATGCCGGGTCTGTTCCACTTCGAGGAAGTACCGAAGCTGCTGAAGTTGCACCTCGATAGCCTATCTCTATGATTACTGCGTCGATCATGCATTAGACGAATCGTCGCCGGGTCCCTACCGTCCAGTGTGTGGCGGTAGATACCTCGACCCGGAAGTCGCGCACGATCGCGCCCGCTCCGGGCAAACCAGCGCGGCGACGCTCCTCGGTCGCTCTCAAGATCTTCATGGCGGTGACCGGCATCCTGCTGGTCCTGTTCCTGTACGTGCACATGATCGGCAACCTGAAGATTTTCTTCGGCGCCGAGACGTTCGACCACTACGCGCACTGGCTGCGCAGCATCGGCACGCCGTTGCTGCCCGACGGCTGGTACCTGTGGATCCAGCGCGCCGTGCTCACCGTGGCAGTGGTGGGGCACATCGTCGCGGCGACGATCCTGGCGCGCCGGGCCCGGCAGGCACGACCGGTGAAGTACGCGCACCGGCCGAAGGTGCAGGGCAGCTACGCCGCGCGCACGATGCGCTGGGGCGGCGTGATCATCCTGCTCTTCGTGATCTACCACATCCTCGACCTGACCACGCTGAACCTGAACCCGCACGGCGTCAGCGGCGAGGTGTACCGCAACGTCGCGGAGGACTTCGCGCCGTCCCGCTGGTACGTGACGCTCTTCTACACGCTGTCGATCGTCGCCGTGGGCTTTCACCTGCGCCACGGCCTGTGGAGCGCCGCTCGCACGCTCGGTCAGCAGAACCCGCGCGGCGAGCGCTACGCCCGGGCGGCCGCGCTCGTGCTGTCGGTGGTGCTGGTCGTCGGCTACCTCTCGGTGCCGTTCGCGGTCCTCGTCGGATTGGTGGATTGATCATGGGTGACTTCTGGAACGACGGCGACCCGATCGCCGACACCGCCGCGCCCGAGGGTCCGATCGAGACCCGCTGGGACCGCCGCAAGTTCGGCGCCAAGCTGGTGAACCCGGCCAACCGCCGCAAGCTCACCGTGATCGTGGTCGGCACGGGCCTGGCCGGCGGCTCCGCGGCCGCGACGCTGGCCGAGGCCGGCTACAAGGTCAAGTCGTACTGCTATCAGGACAGCCCGCGGCGGGCGCACTCGATCGCCGCGCAGGGTGGCATCAACGCGGCGAAGAACTACCGCAACGACGGCGACTCGATCTACCGGCTGTTCTACGACACGGTCAAGGGCGGCGACTTCCGCGCCCGCGAGTCCAACGTGTACCGGCTCGCCACCGTCTCGGTGAACATCATCGACCAGTGCGTCGCGCAGGGCGTCCCGTTCGCCCGCGAGTACGGCGGCCTGCTCGACAACCGCTCGTTCGGCGGCACCCAGGTGTCGCGCACGTTCTACGCCCGGGGCCAGACGGGTCAGCAGCTGCTGCTCGGCGCCTACCAGGCGATGGAGCGGCAGATCGGGCTCGGCAACATCGAGATGAACGCCCGGCACGAGATGCTCGAGCTGATCGTCGTCGACGGCAAGGCCCGCGGCATCGTGGTGCGCGACATGGTCACCGGCGAGATCAGCACCGAGATGGCGGACGCCGTCGTGCTCGCCTCCGGCGGCTACGGCAACGTGTTCTTCCTGTCGACCAACGCCAAGGGCTGCAACGTCACGGCGACGTGGCGGGCGCACCGCAAGGGCGCGCTGTTCGCGAACCCCTGCTACACGCAGATCCACCCGACGTGCATCCCGGAGTCGGGCACGCACCAGAGCAAGCTCACGCTGATGAGCGAGTCGCTGCGCAACGACGGCCGGGTGTGGGTGCCCAAGCGCGCCGAGGACTGCGCGAAGCCGGCCGCCGAGATCGCCGAGGAGGACCGCGACTACTACCTCGAGCGGATCTACCCGTCGTTCGGCAACCTGGTGCCCCGCGACATCGCCTCCCGGGCCGCCAAGAACGTGTGCGACGAGGGCCGCGGCGTCGGTCCCGGCGGGCTCGGCGTCTACCTGGACTTCGCCGACGCGATCAAGCGGCTGGGCCGCAAGGCGGTCGAGGCCAAGTACGGCAACCTGTTCGAGATGTACCAGCGGATCACCGGCGAGGACCCGTACGAGGTCCCGATGCGGATCTACCCGGCGGTGCACTACACGATGGGCGGGCTGTGGGTCGACTACGACCTGCAGTCGACGATCCCGGGCCTGTTCGTGGTCGGCGAGGCCAACTTCTCCGACCACGGCGCCAACCGGCTCGGCGCGTCCGCGCTGATGCAGGGCCTGGGCGACGGCTACTTCGTGCTGCCGACGACGCTGGGCAACTACCTGGCCGCCGGGCCGTTCGAGCCGGTCGCCGAGACCCACGAGGCCGTGGTCGAGGCGCGCGCCGCCGTCGAGGAGCGCATCAACAAGTTCCTGACGATCAACGGCGACCGTACGGTCGACTCCTTCCACCGTGAGCTGGGCAAGATCATGTGGGAGTACTGCGGCATGGAGCGCACCGAGGAGGGCCTGACCAAGGCCATCGGGCTCATCCGCAGCCTGCGCGACGAGTTCTGGCAGCGGGTCAAGGTGCCCGGCACCGGCGAGTCGCTCAACCAGAACCTGGAGAAGGCCGGCCGCGTCGCCGACTTCTTCGAGCTGGCCGAGCTGATGTGCATCGACGCGCTGCACCGGCGCGAGTCGTGCGGCGGCCACTTCCGCGCCGAGTCGCAGACCCCCGACGGCGAGGCGCTGCGCCACGACGACGAGTTCAGCTACGTCGCGGCCTGGGAGTACGCCACCGGCGGCAGCGACAAGCCGACCCTGCACAAGGAACAGCTCGAATTCGAGTACGTCCACCCGAGCACCCGGAGCTACAAGTAATGGACATCAAGGTCAGGGTGTGGCGACAGGCCGCTCCCGGGTCCGACGGCAAGATGGTCACGTACGACGTCAAGGACATCTCCGCCGACGCCAGCTTCCTCGAGATGCTGGACGTGCTGAACGAGACGCTGATCCTGCAGGGCGAGGACCCGGTCGCGTTCGACCACGACTGCCGCGAGGGCATCTGCGGCTCGTGCAGCATGGTCATCCAGGGCGTGGCGCACGGCCCCGAAAAGGCCACCACCGCCTGCCAGCTGCACATGCGCCACTTCAAGGACGGCGACGTCATCGACGTGGAGCCGTGGCGCGCCGCCGCGTTCCCGGTCATCAAGGACCTTGTCGTCGACCGCTCCGCGTTCGACGACATCATCGCGGCCGGCGGCTACATCACCGCCCCCACCGGCGCCGCCCCCGAGGCGCACGCCACCCCCGTGCCCAAGAAGGACGCCGACCTGGCGTTCGAGGCGGCCACCTGCATCGCCTGCGGCGCCTGCGTCGCGGCCTGCCCCAACGGCTCGGCGATGCTGTTCACCGCCGCGAAGGTCGCGCACCTCGGCCTCATGCCGCAGGGCCAGCCCGAGCGCGACACCCGCGTGATCGACATGCTGCAGGCCCAGGACGACGCCGGCTTCGGCGGCTGCACCAACATGGGCGAGTGCTCGCAGGTGTGCCCCAAGGGCATCCCGCTGCACCTGATCGGCCGGCTGAACAGCGATTACCGCAAGGCGCTGCGCAAGCAGGCCTGACGCACCACCTCGAGGAGCCGGTCCGCGCCTGTCGCGGGCCGGCTCCTTTCGTGATGACCAGGAAGTCCCGGTTTCGTGATCATCCGGTAGTGCCGCCCACACCCCCGCCCACCCGGGGCGTGCCGACCCTACCGCGCGCGGAAGCGCCGGAGCGGGTTGTCCACAGGGCGGCCGCGACGCTGAGCGCGGCGGCAGTCAGCAGCACCGGCACCGCGCCGAGGTGCACGAGCGCGGCGCCGAGCGGGATGCCGAGCGCCACGGGTCCGAACATGACCGTGTTCGACGTGGCGGCGACCCGGCCGAGCAGGTGCTCGGGGGTGCTGGTCTGCACGGCGGTGACGGCGGCGATGAGCGTCCAGGGCAGACCGATGCCGATCAGCACGCTGCCGGCAATCATCGTGGGCCACCACGCCAGCGCCTGGCTCACGCAGCCGGCCGCGAAGACGCCCGCGCCGGCCGCGGCCACGGCGACCGGGGAGAACCGCGCCAGGACGCGACCGACGACCAGCCCGCCGGCGATCGAGCCGGCGCCCTGAGCGGTGCCGAGGAAGCCCAGGTGGGTCGCGGGCAGGTCCAGATCCCGTACGAGGTGGGCCAGCACCGCCGCGTTCGTGAGCCCGGACATGCCGATCGCCACCCCCGCCGCGAGCACGGGAACCCGTACGGCGGGAACACCGAACAGAGCCCGCAACCCCTCGCGCAGGCCGTGCCCGCCGCGCCGCTCGCCGGCTTCCTGCGGGGCCGCACGAGGCAGGCGCACCGCGGCGTAGCAGGCGGCGGTCAGCAGCGGCATCGCGGCGCTCACCAGGACCACGGCGCCGGGGCCGCGCCAGGCGTACAGGGCGGCGCCGGCCAGGGGCGCGACCAGCTTCATGCCCTCCTGGGCGCTGGACCGCCAGCCGTTGACGTCGCCCAGCAGCGACGGCGGCAGGGCGGACGGGAGGATCGCGGTCTCCCCCGCGTCGACGACGACGTAGCTCGCGCCGCGGACCAGCAGCACGGCGAAGATCAACCAGGCGGCGCCGGCGGACCGGACGCTCAGCAGCGTCAGCAGCAGCGCGCCCACCCCGAGGTCGACGGCGATCAGCACGGGCCGGCGCGGCAGGCGGTCCACCAGGGCGCCCAGCCAGGGAGCCGCGAAGGTCGGCGCGTAGATGCACACCGCGGTGAGGGCGGCGAGGCTCACCGACCCGGTCAGGTCGAGCACCCAGAGGCCCGCGGCGAGCGTCATGGCGGTGCTGCCGAAGCCGGACAGCAGCGAGATGAGGACGAACAGAACCGCGTTGCGCCGCATGGCGCCTCCCCCGGATCGAGTCGCGAGGACTCACATCCTGCAGAGTTGAGCCGCAATCTGTCAACGTTCGGGTGACGCCACCGCCAAGGCATCCCGCAACCGCTCGACGGCGGCACGGGTCGGCGCGGGGAGCGGCCGCTCGGCGCCCGCGAGCGCATCAAGGTCGGCGACCACCGCCTCGACCAGCGCGAACAACGCTCCGCCCGCGGCGCCCGGCACCGCCGCCAACGTCTCCCGCACCAGCACGGCCCTGGTGAACCGGCGGTCCCAGCGGCGGTCGGCCCCCACCCGGCGGTGCAGCTCCAGCGCCGCCTCGCGCAGGTGGGCGATCTTTTCGCCGTACGCGTCGGGGGCCGAAGGCTGCTTGCGGACGGCGGTCACCAGGCGCAGTCGGCGCTGCTCGGCGGCCTGCCGGCTGCCCAGGCCGAGGGCTTCGGCGATCTCTCCCCAGGTCGCCCCGTCGCGCCGGGCCCGATCGATGAGCTCGAGCTCCTCGGCGTCGAGCCGCGCCCGCGCCGCCGGCATGGCCCGCAGTTTGTCGAGATCGCTCACGCCGCCAGCATACGCGCGTTGTCAATATTTTGTTGACATCATGAAGATCAAATGCCTGTGGGCCACCGCCTCCCCCGCCCACCCAGGGAGCTGTGGTGGCACGGGGAAGCCTAGGCGACCACGGAGGGGCCAGCCGCGTTGTCCACATTCCGGCGTCGTCCACAGGTGCCATGCACGAGCGAGCGGATCCGAGCATCCTGACCAGAGGATCGGGGCAGCCGGCGTACACCGCCGGGCGCCGGAACGCCGTCAGCCGGCGCTTGCGGCACCCGTGGCCGGCGCAGCCCCGGCGCCCGGGCGCAGGGACTTCAGCAGGGCGATGTCGGCCGCGTGCCCCTCGTGCTCCTCGGTCGGCGTCTCGACGATCACCGGGACCCCGGCGGCGGCGGGGTGGGCCAGCAGCTCGGCGAAGGGCCCCGCCCCGATGCGCCCCTTGCCGATGGACTCGTGGCGGTCGCGGGTGGAGCCGCAGTCGTCCTTCGAGTCGTTCGCGTGGATCAGGCGCAGGCGTCCCGGCCCGGCGGCCGCGACGAGGGCGTCGAGCGTCGCGGTCATGCCGCCGGGGGTGGCCAGGTCGTGCCCGGCCGCCCACGCGTGGCAGGTGTCGAAGCAGACGCCCAGCCCGGGGTGGTTCTCGACGGCGTCGAGGTAGCGCTCGAGGTCCTGCACCTTGGACGCCAGGCTGCGCCCGCCGCCGGCGCTCGGCTCGACCAGCAGCTGGGGCATCCCGGGCCGGTCGAGCAGCGGCAGCAGCACCTCGTGCAGCTGGTGGAACGCCTTGTCCTCGTGCGCGGGGTCGACCGAGCTGCCCGCGTGGAACACCACGGCGGTCGCGCCGATGTCGCGGCCCCGCTCCAGCGCGTGGGCGAGCACGGCGGCCGACCGCTCGACGGTCAGCCCGGTGGGCGAGCCCAGGTTCACCAGCAGCGAGGCGTGGATGTAGGCCGGGATCTCGCGTGAGCCGATGCCGTCGCGGAACAGCACGTCCTGCGCCGGGTCGCCGGGCGGCAGGGCCCAGCCGCGCGAGTTCGAGACGTACACCTGCAGCGTCTCGGACCCGGCGGCGTCCACGTACGGCAGAGCGGCCTTGGCCAGCCCACCGGAGGTCTTGGTGTGCGAGCCGACGCGGTTCAGAAGCACTGGATGGCGACCTCGGTCTGCGGCGGCACCTGGGTGTTGCCGCCCGGCTGCTGGCTGCGGACGAACGCGTTGGGGTTGAAGTCGACCCGCACGCGCAGGTTCATGCCCTCCAGCGTCGCCTTCGCCTGCTGGCACGGCTGGTTGGTCAGGTCGGGCACGGTGACCAGCGGCGGGCCCTTGCTGACGTCGAGCGTGACCTCGTCGTCCTTGCTCGCGCCGGTGTTGGGCTTGGGCGTCTGCCCGATGACCGTGTCGGCCGGCTGGTCGCTGTCCTTGTAGCGCTCGACCGCGGTCAGCCCCAGCGACGCGAGCTGGGCGCGGGCGTCGTTGATGTTCTTGCCGTTCAGGTCGGGCACCCGGATGGGGGCGCGGCCCTGGCTGAGCACCACCGTGACCGTCGCCCCGCGTTTGAGCTGGGTGCCCTGCTTGGGGTCGGAGGCGATGACCGCGCCCTCGGGCACGGTGTCGCTGTACTGCGCCGCGCCCTCCTTGAGCTTGAGGTTGAGCTGCTCGAGCTCGCCGCGCGCGGCGGCCAGCTCGAGACCCGACAGGTCGGGCACGGAGAAGCGCTCGGGGCCGAGCGACAGGTTCAGCGTGATGACACCGCCCTTGACGACCCGTTCGCCGTCCGGCGGGTCCTGCGAGACGACGGTGTCCTTGGGGACAGTCTCGCTGTACGCGCCGTCGCCGTAGAACAGCTCGAAGCCGTGCTGCTGCGCGTACAGCTCGGCGTTGGCCTTGGTCATGTTCACCATCGGCGGCGCGTCGGTGTAGCGGCCCAGCGTCACCCACCAGGTGCTGCCGATCACGACCAGCACCATCACGGCCACGGCGGCGGCCAGCAGGATGCGGCGCCGGTCGGGGCCGCCGGAGCGGGACCCGCCGCGCGGGACGCGGCCGGCCGTGTACTGCTGGCCGCGCGGCGCCTGGTGGGGCAGGCGCGCCCACGGCGGGCGGTCGCCGGCGCCGACCGCGGGCACCACGGTGGTGGCGTCGAGCACGCCGCTGCGCGAGGGCGGCACCTGGCGCAGCAGGGCGGTCTCGACGTTCGCCGCGCCCAGGTCGTCGCGGACGGTCTGCACCTCGGCGAGCAGCGCGCCCGCGTCGGTGGGGCGGGCGCCCGGGTCGCGGCGGGTGGCGCGGGCGGTGAGGTCGTCGAGCACCGAGGGCAGGCCCTTGACGACGCTCGACGGGGCGGGCACGTCGTTGTCGACGTGCTCCCAGGCCACCGCGACCGGGTCGTCGCCGTCGAAGGGCACCCGCCCGGTGAGCATCTCGAACAGCACGATGCCGGCCGAGTAGACGTCGGTGCGCGCGTCGGCGTGCCCGTCGGTGACCAGCTCGGGCGCCACGTAGGCGACCGTGGCCATCAGCTGACCGGAGTCGTCGGCGCTGCTCGCCTCGACCGCGCGTGCCAGCCCGAAGTCGGCCACCTTGACGACCGCGTCGACGAGGTTGGCCAGGCCACCGCTGGGCGCCTCGGCCACCAGCACGTTCTCGGGCTTGACGTCGCGGTGCACCAGCCCGGCGCGGTGCGCGGCGGCGATCGCGGCGAGCATCTGCTCGAGGATCGCCAGCGCCTCGACCGGGGAGAGCCGGCGGCGCTGGGTGAGCAGGTCGCGCAGCGTGCGGCCCTGCACGTACTCCATGACCAGATAGGGCAGGCCCTGGTGGCGGCCCTGGTCGTAGACGGCCACGACGTTGGGATGGGTGAGCCGGGCGATCGTCTTGGCCTCGTCGGTGAACCGGTCGACGAAGTGGGCGTTGGCCGCCTGCGACGGGTGAATGATCTTCAGAGCGACGGTGCGCTCGAGTCGTTCGTCGGTGGCCGTGTAGACGGTCGCCATGCCACCACGGGCCACGCGACCGGTGATCCGGTAGCGGCCGTCAATCGTCGTGCCGATCAACGTGTCGGCGACTGTGGTGTCCATCGGCGTGAAGTGTATGTGTCTTTCGCGCGGGGGCAGTCCAGGATGTCACAGCTGAGTCCAAACGGGTACGACGACTCAGAGATGCGTGCCGGAACTGCCCCGGCAAAAGCGGATTTAGTGCCTGCGCCGGTGGCGATGGCCGTCACGTGAGCGCGGCGCCACGCTGTCGTCCGGCTCGGCGGACTCCCCCGGGGACGGGCTCGCGGAGTCCGACGGCGAGGGCGAGCCGGTCGGCGAGGGCGACGAGGCCGGGGCGGTGGGCGTGGGCACCGGCGGGGTGCCGTCGCTCTGCGGGCTCGTCGGGGGCGCCGCCGGGGTCCTCGCCACCGGGGCCTTCGCCGTGGCCGGCCGCATGCGGGACGGGGACGGCGCCGGCGCCGCGACCTCGGCCCGCGGCGGCACGCCGGTCGTCACAGGCACGGGTACGGGCGAGGTGGCAACGGCGGTCGCGGGCCGGGCGGCAGCCGTACGGGGAACGACAGCCACCCGAGGCCGCTTCGCCGGCGCGGAGGGTCCCATCCCCGCGGAGGTCGACACGACAGCGCGCGGCGGCAGCGTCCCGGCCACCGCCGTGGTCTCCGCCATGAGCGACCCCAGCCCGTTCACCACGCCGAGGTACGCCCCCGCCGCTCCCGCCACGGTCAGCACCCCGAACGCGGTCACCGCCAGGGCGCGCCGCGGCTTGCGGGACGGCGCGGCGGCCTCGGCGTCGGCGTCGGCGACCAGACCGGCGATGCCGAACGTGCCCATCCCGGTCGACGTGACGTCCGGCCCGGCCACGGGCGGCCGCGCGGCGGTGCGCCCCAGGTCGTAGCGCAGCGAACGCCACGCGCCGGCCATCTCCGTGCGGGTCCTGCGCAGCAGGCTCATCAGGTTGGTTCTCCACTCTCGTACGCTGGAGCAGTGAGCGATTCCGTAACCGCCGGACCGGCCGAGTGGATCAACCTGCCGGACGTGTCCGCGAAGCTCGATGTCTCGATCAGCAAGGTCCACCAGATGATTCGCGACGGGCAGCTGCTCGCCGTCCGGCGCGACGGCGTGCGCGTGGTCCCCGCGGACCTGGTGGCGAACAGCACCGTGCTCAAGCACCTCCCCGGCGTTCTGACCCTGCTGCGTGATGCCGGGTACAACGACGAAGAGGCCCTCCGGTGGCTGTACGAACCGGACGAAGGACTCGACGGCAACGCCGCGAAGGGCCTCGGCGGGCACCGCGCCCGCGAGGTGAAGAGGCGCGCTCAGGCGCTCGGCTTCTAGGAGCCCTAGACCGTACGCCGGGTGGCCGCTTCGGCGAGGCGGCGCAGCACGTCCTGCGCCTCCTCGTCGATCCGCGCGCCGTCCAGCGCCGCCAGCGAGGCCGCCATCAGCTCGTCGATGCGCCGCTCGGTGGCCGCCAGCGCGCCGCTGTCGCGGATCAGCGCCCGCAGCCGCTCGACGCCGCGGTCGTCCAGCCCCTGGTTGCCCAGCTCGCGGTCGAGCTCGGCGCGCCCGGCGTCGTCCAGCCCCGCGAACGCCGAGGCCACCAGGTAGGTGCGCTTGCCCTCGCGCAGGTCGTCGCCGGCGGGCTTGCCCGTACGCTCCGGGTCGCCGAACACCCCGAGCACGTCGTCGCGCAGCTGGAACGCCTCGCCCAGCGGCAGCCCGAAGCCCGAGTACGCCGCGAACACCTCGGGGGCCGCCCCGGCCAGCGCCGCGCCCAGCAGCAGCGGGCGCTCGACCGTGTACTTGGCCGACTTGAACCGCGCGACCTTGCCGGCCCGCTCCAGCGACGTGTCCGCCGTGGCCTGGGTGAGCACGTCCAGGTACTGCCCCACGGTGACCTCGGTGCGCATCTCGTCGTAGACGGGCCGGGCGCGGGTCAGCTCGGCGGCGCCGACGCCCGAGGTGTGCAGCAGCTCGTCGGACCAGACCAGCGCCAGATCGCCCAGCAGCACCGCGGCGCTGTCGCCGAACGCCGCCGCCCCGCCCCGCCAGCCCGCCGCCGTGTGCTGCGCCTCGAACCGGCGGTGCATCGACGGCACGCCGCGCCGGGTGTCCGAGCGGTCCATCAGGTCGTCGTGGATCAGCGCGCTGGCCTGCACCAGCTCGAGCGCCGAGACCGCGGCCACGACCTGGTCGGAGTCGGCGCCGCCGGCCCCGCGGAAGCCCCAGTACGCGAACGCCGGGCGCAGCCGTTTGCCGCCGCCCAGCACGAACTCCTCCAGCGCCTCGGCGACGGCGGCCAGCGCCGGGTCGATGCCGGTCAGGCGGGACCGCTGCTCGGCGAGAAACGCGGCGAGCGCCTTGTCGACCCGGGAACGCAGGTCAGCGGCTTCAAGAGGGGAGGTCACGGGACGACGCTAGTCCACGCCGTCGGTAGAGTTGCGCTGTGGCTCTCGGACTTCCCTCACGCCTGCCCGCGACACCGGCGATCGGTGAGCTCCTACGGGGGTCCACGCCCACGTTCTCGTTCGAGTTCTTCCCGCCCAAGACGCCCGCCGGCGAGCAGCTGCTGTGGCAGGCGATCCGCGAGCTGGAGCCGTTGCGGCCCAGCTTCGTCTCGATCACGTACGGCGCGGGCGGCACCACCCGAGACACGACGGTCGCGGTCACCGAGCGGGTCGCCACCGAGACGACGCTGCTGCCGATGGCCCACCTCACCGCGGTCGACCACTCGGTCGCCGAGCTGCGCAACATGGTGGGCCGGCTGGCCGGGGCGGGCATCCGCAACGTGCTGGCGGTGCGCGGCGACCCGCCCGGCGACCCGATGGGCGAATGGGTGCGCCACCCCGAGGGCGTGCTCTACGCCGAGGACCTGGTGCGGCTGGTCAAGGAGGCGGGCGACTTCAGCGTCGGCGTGGCCGCCTTCCCGCACAAGCACCCGCGCTCGCCCGACATCGAGACGGACACGGCCCACTTCATCCGCAAGTGCCGTGCCGGCGCCGACTTCGCTATCACGCAGATGTTCTTCGACGCCGACGAGTACCTGCGCCTGCGCGACCGCGTCGCGGCGGCCGGCTGCGACACGCCGATCGTGCCGGGCGTCATGCCGGTGACCCGGATGGCCACGATCGAGCGCTCGGCCCAGCTCTCCGGCGCGCCGTTCCCGCCCGCGCTGCTGGCCCGGTTCGAGAAGGTGGCGCACGACGAGGCCGCGGTCCGCGCGCTCGGGGTGGAGCTGTGCGCCGAGATGTGCGCCCGCCTGCTCGACGAGGGCGTGCCCGGCATCCACTTCATCACGCTCAACCGCTCCACCGCGACGCGTGAGGTGTGGCAGCTGCTGGCGCCGCAGCCGGCCGTGGCCTGACCGTGCTCTGGGACGAGTACGCGACCGCCTGGTCGGGGCTGCACGGCGGGTTCGACCCCCGGCGGGCGTCGTTCCTGGTGCGTGGCTGGGTGCGGATCGCGTACGGGATCGGGTCGTGGCTCGGCAGGCGCCGGGTCGGCCCGATGGCCGTCACGACCGCGGGCCTGCTCGTCTGCTCGACCGTGCCGCTCGCCGTGCTGCTGGGCCGCGGCGGCTACTTCCTGGCCGCCGTGCTCGTGCTGGTCGCAGCGCTCGCCGACGGCCTGGACGGCGCCGTCGCCGTGATCACCGGACGGGCCAGCCGGCTCGGCTACGTCTACGACTCGGTCGCCGACCGGCTGGGCGAGCTGGCCTGGCTGGTCGCGTTCTGGCTGGCCGGCGCGCCGGGCTGGCTGGTGGTCGCGGCCGGGGCGACGAGCTGGCTCCAGGAGTACGCCCGGGCCCGCGCCACGGCCGCCGGCATGTCCGAGATCGGCGTCGTCACCGTCGCGGAGCGGCCCACCCGCGTGCTGGTCGCGATCTTCGGGCTGCTGGCCGCCTTCGCCCATCCCCCGCTGATCCTCGCCGCCACCGCGGTCTGGCTGGCCCTGGCCCTGGTCGCCGGCGTCCAGCTCGCGATCGCCGTCCGCCGCGCGCTCACGTCCTGACCTGCTCTGCCGCGCGGCTGCGGCCTTGGTGCCGCGCGGCTTGCGCACCGGGCCGTTCGGTTGATCCCGGTTCCGGAAAGCCGCAGGTGATCCTTAATCGGTTGTAAGCGAACGGCTACACCTCGTACGGTTGTCCACATCGGAGCCGCCGGGACGGCGGCGGGCCGGCACGGGGGCAGGCCCATCGACCGTCCCGGCCCGCACCGTTCCCGCCTACCCCCGCCGCACCCGCACCGGGATGGATCCTGCATCGCGGCTATTGTTCTCCGGCCGGCCGCTCCACGGCCCGGCGGCGAGAGAGGCGGCGACGCGCGGTGGCCCAACTGCACTACCGATACGCGGCGATGAACAGCGGCAAGAGCACCATGGTCCTGCAGTACCGGCACACGTACGCCGCCTGCGGGCGCAACGGGCTGCTGATGACCCGGCTCGACCGGGCCGGCGAGGGCATCGTCTCGTCGCGGATCGGGATCAGCGCCGACGCCGTCGAGTTCGGCGCCGCCACCGACCTGGCTCACGTCGTGCTGGCCCACCCCGGCGCCCGCGTCGACCACGTCATCGTCGACGAGGCGCAGTTCCTCTCGGCCGAGCAGGTCGACCAGCTCGCCTGGCTCGTCGACGACCACGACATCGACGTGTTCACGTTCGGGCTGCTGTCGGACTTCCGCGGCGAGCAGTTCCCCGGCTCGGCGCGGCTGGTCGTGCTCGCCGACGTCGTGGAGGCGCTGCAGGTCTACCCGATGTGCTGGTGCGGGCAGCCGGCGCGGATGAACGCCCGGGTCAGCGACGGCGTCATGGTGCGCGACGGCGACACCGTCGTGGTCGGCAACACCGACGCGGACGCCGAGGTGCGCTACGTGGTGCTGTGCCGCCGTCACCACCGGGCCGGCCGGCCGTACGCCCCGGCCCCGGCGGTGGCCCTAGCGGGGTGAACCCTCGATGACCAGCGGCGCGGCCGGCGGCCCCTCGTCCAGCAGCGCCGGCAGCAGGCGGGCCAGGTCGCGCGGCGCGAAGACGTCGGCCGACGCGACGATCTCGGGCAGCCGCCACCAGCGGAACTCGCCCACGTTCTCGGCGGCGAGCTCCTCGGCCGTCAGCGTGCCCCGCGGCGTGAAGGCGGGCACCCGCACCAGGAAGTAGTCGTTGATCACGCCGTCGTAGCCGGGCACGTAGTGCACGCCGTGGGTCTCGCGGTGCCACACGTGCGGCGGCGCGAAGGTGAGGTCCAGCCCGGTCTCCTCGGCGAGCTCGCGCCGCAGCGCCTCGAGCAGCGTCTCCCCCGGCTCGATCCCGCCGCCGGGCGGCACCCACAGCGTGGCGTCGCCCAGCGGCGTGGCGTAGAGCAGCAGCCGGTCCTCGGGATCGAGCACCAGGCCGCGTACGGAATGGCGCAGCCTCATGCGTCCCGCAGGAGCCCGCTCAGCACCTCGATCGCGCGGTCCAGCGCCTCGTCGTCCACGTCGAGGTGGGTGACCAGCCGCGCGACCGTGGGGAACATCGCGACCAGCCGCACCCCCCGCTCGGCGGCCGCGGCGACCAGGGCCGGCGCGTCCAGGGCCGACTTCGACAGGTCGAGCGGCACCAGGTTGGTGCGGATGCGGCCGGGGTCGACCACGCCGTACGGCGCGAGGGCCTCGGCCAGCCGGCGGGCGCGGGCGTGGTCGTCGGCCAGGCGCTCGATGTGGTGGTCGAGCGCGTGCAGGCCGGCGGCCGCGAGGATGCCGACCTGCCGCATGCCGCCGCCCATCCGCTTGCGGATCAGCCGGGCCTGGGCGATCCGGGCGGCGCTGCCCACGATCAGCGAGCCGACCGGGGCGCCGAGCCCCTTGGACAGGCACACCGACAGCGTGTCGAACAGGGCCCCGTACGCCGCCAGCGGCACCCCGTCGGCCACGTGCGCGTGCCAGATGCGGGCGCCGTCGCAGTGCAGGGCCACGCCGGCCTCGTCGGCCACGGACCGCAGCCCCTTGATCGTCGCGAGCGGCACGACACCGCCGTACCCGAGGTTGTGGGTCTGCTCGACGGCGATCGCGTGCGTGGGCACCGACGGGTAGCCGGCCGGGCGGATCATCGCGGCGATCTGGTCGACGTCGAGGTCGGCGCCGACGGCCGGCCACGTGCGGGTCGAGATGCCGCCGATCGTCGCCGCGGCGCCCAGCTCGTACGTCACCACGTGCGCGTCGGCGCCCGCGAGCAGCTCGTGGCCGGGGGTCACGACCAGCTGCAGGGCGATCTGGTTGGCCATCGACCCCGACGGGGCGAACAGCGCCGCCTCGTGACCGAACATCTGGGCGACGCGCGCCTCGAGGGCCTGCACGGTGGGGTCGTCGCCGAAGACGTCGTCACCCACCTCGGCGGAGGCCATCGCCTCGCGCATCGCGCGGGTGGGCCGGGTGACGGTGTCCGAACGTAGATCAACCACGAAGCATCTCCGCGACGAGGAACGCGAGCTCGAGGCTCTGCTGGGTGTTCAGGCGCGGGTCGCACGCCGTCTCGTAGCGGCCGGGCAGGTCGAGGTCCTCGATGCCCTGCGCGCCGCCGAGGCACTCGGTGACGTCCTCGCCGGTGAGCTCGATGTGGATGCCGCCGGGGTGGGTGCCGAGGCCGCGGTGCACCTCGAAGTAGCCGAGCACCTCGTCGACGATCCGGTCGAAGTGGCGGGTCTTGTAGCCGTTGGACGACTCGTGCGTGTTGCCGTGCATCGGGTCGCACTGCCAGACGACCTTGGCGCCGGCCGCGGTGACCTTCTCCACGATCGGCGGCAACGCGTCGCGGACCTTGCCGTTGCCCATGCGGCTGATCAGCGTCAGCCGGCCCGGGATGTTGTCGGGGTTGAGCTTCTCGCACAGCTCGATCGCGGTCTCGGGGGACGTGCCCGGGCCGAGCTTCACGCCGATCGGGTTGGCGATCCGCGAGATGAAGTCGATGTGCGCGTGGTCGAGCTGCCGGGTGCGTTCGCCGACCCACAGGAAGTGGCCGCTGAGACCGTACGCCCGGCCGTCGCTCACCCGGGTCAGCGCGCGGTCGTACTCGAGCGCGAGCGCCTCGTGCGAGCAGTACAGGCTGACCGTGCGCAGCGCCTCGCTGTCGGTCATGCCGCAGGCGCGGATGAAGTCGAGCGCGCGGTCGATCTCGCGCGCGATCGCCTCGTAGCGCTCGCCGGCGGGCGAGGCGCGTACGAAGTCCTTGTTCCAGTCGTGCAGCCCGTGCAGGTCGGCCAGGCCGCCGGCCAGATAGGCGCGCAGCATGTTCATCGCGGCGGCCGAGTTCGCGTACGCCCGGATCATGCGCTGCGGGTCCGCGACGCGCGCCGCCTCGGTCGCCTCCAGCGAGTTGATCAGGTCGCCGCGGTAGGCGGGCAGGCCGAGCGAGTCGGTCGCCGAGGAGCGGGGCTTGGTGTACTGCCCGGCGACCCGCGCGACCTTGACGACGGGCATCGAGGCGCCGTACGTCAGCACGACCGCCATCTGCAGCAGCGTGCGCGCGTTGGCGAGCAGGTGGCTCTCGGTGTTGTTGTCGAACGTCTCGGCGCAGTCGCCGCCCTGCAGCAGGAACGCGCGGCCCTCGCACACGTCGGCGAGCTTGGCCCGCAACTGGTCGACCTCGTAGGGCGCGACGATCGACGGCACGTTGTCGAGGACCTGGCAGACCTTGGCGACCTCCTCGAGGTCCTCCCACGGCGGCATCTGCACCCGGGGCAGGGCGCGCCAGCGGTCGAGGCCGAGCGCGGAGTCCTCGGCGGAGTCGGTCGACGGGCGGGAGGTCTGCAAGGCCGGGTTGCCCACCCCCGGGTAGCTGAGCTGATGCCACTCTCGGCGCATACCTTCAAGCGTACGGAAGCGGGGCACCAGGCTTTCGCCCGGTGCCCCGCTTCGCACTGAGGAGAGGAAGGACTAGAGGTTGTTCTTGATGGCGCTGATCAGCTCACCGTTGCTGGTGTCGCCGGAGAACTCCCAGAAGAAGGCTCCGCCGAGACCCTGCTGCTTCACGTAGCTCATCTTCCCGGCGATGGTGGACGGGGTGTCGTAGCTCCACCAGTTGCTGCCGCACTTGGCGTACGCGGTGCCCGCGACCGTGCCCGTGGCCGGGCAGCTGTTCTTGAGCACCTTGTAGTCCTCGATGCCGGCCTCGTAGGTGCCCGGCGCCGCGCCGGTGGCCGAGCCGCCCGGGGCGGTCTGGGTGACGCCGGTCCAGCCGCGGCCGTAGAAGCCGATGCCGAGCAGGATCTTGTTCGCCGGGACGCCCTTGCTCTTGAGCTTCTGGATCGCCGCGTCCGAGTAGAACCCGGCGGTCGGGATGCCGGCGTACGAGGTGAGCGGCGAGTGCGGGGCGGTCGGGCCCTGCGCGGCGAACGCGCCGAAGTAGTCGTACGTCATCGGGAAGACCAGGTTGAGCTTGGCGATGCCCGAGGCGTAGTCGGCCACGTCGAGCTTGCCGCCGTTCGAGCCGTCCGCCGAGATCGCCGAGGTGATCGTGAAGGACGAGCCGAACTTGGTGCGCAGCGCGCTGATCACCTTGTTGTAGGCGTCGGGGCCGCTGGTGTCGCAGGTCAGGCCGCAGGCGTTCGGGTACTCCCAGTCGACGTCGATGCCGTCGAAGACGTCGGCCCAGCGGGGGTCCTTGACCAGGTTGTAGCAGGAGTTGGCGAACGCGGTGGGGTTGGCCGCGGCCTGGGTGAAGCCGCCGGACCAGGTCCAGCCGCCGAACGACCAGATCACCTTGATGTTCGGGTACTGCTTCTTGAGCTTGCGCAGCTGGTTGAACGAGCCGCGCAGCGCGCCGGCGTCCCAGGTGTCGGCCACGCCGTCGACGCTGTTGGCCGCGGTGTACGCCTGGTCGTAGTCGGCGTAGGCGTCACCGATCGAGCACTGGCCGCCGGTGGTGTTACCGAACGCGTAGAGGATGTGCGTCAGCTTGGCCGCCGAACCCGAGGTGACCAGGTTCTTGACGAAGTACTGCCGGCCGTAGACGCCCCACTCGGCGAAGTAGCCGACGACGTTCTTGCCGCTGGTGCCCGGCGGCGTCGTGGTCGGCGGCGTGGTGGGGGGTGTGGTCGGCGGGGTCGTGGGGGGCGTGGTCGGCGGCGTGGTGGGGGGCGTGGTCGGCGGGGTGGTGCCGCCACAGACACCGTTGTCGATCCAGACGTCCCACTGTCCGCTGTGCGTGCTGGGCGCCTCGTTCTGCGTCCACCACTTGGCGGTGTAGTTGTGACCGTTCTGCGAAGCGACGTTGTCCTTGACGTAGGTGGCGGTAGAGGACCACGCGGGGGCACAGGCCGCAGCGGCCGACGCCTGGGTCGCCGGGATCGCGGCGGTGGCGGCCACCACCACGATCGCGGACACCCAGGTGGCGCGGCGGAGGGATTTCTGCACTGGGTCTCCTCGTTGAACAGTTAGGAAAGTTTCCAAAAAGTTCGTTGGAGAGACGGTAGTCACACGTATTCACAGTCGTCAAGACGGTGACGAGGGATTACGCAAAGGCTTAACTTTGCCGCACCGACGGCTACGGGGTGCACACTGACGGACACAGCGCGTAGTCTGCGGACATGACCATCTCCGACGTCGTCGAACTAGGGGCCGCACGCCGCCGATGAGCATTCGAGTGATTGGAGTCGATGCGTACGCGCTCGGCTGGGTCGGCGTCGAGCTGCGCGACGGCTCGTTCGGCCGGGCCGTGCTGGCCTCCACGCTGTACGAGATCGTGGCCGGCAGCTCCGGCGCCTCGGTGATCGGCGTGGACATCCCGCTGGGCATGCTGCCCGACCGCTGGCGGGCCGCCGACACGCTCGCCGCCGACCAGCTCGGCCCGCGGCGCGGCAGCGTGTTCCGGGTCCCGCCCCGCGCCGTCTGGCAGGAGTCCGACTTCACGGCGGCCAACCGGCTCTGCCGGGAGCTGACCGGGGCCGGGCTG
Source organism: Actinoplanes sp. URMC 104 (assembly GCF_051386375.1). Taxonomy (NCBI): domain Bacteria; kingdom Bacillati; phylum Actinomycetota; class Actinomycetes; order Micromonosporales; family Micromonosporaceae; genus Actinoplanes; species Actinoplanes sp. URMC 104. Next base: position 2,377,665 of record NZ_JBPQTO010000011.1, read on the forward strand.
AGCCGGCAGTCGTGGGCGCTGCGGCCCAAGCTGCTCGAGGCGAACGCGATCTGGGAGCGGCACCCCGGGCTGCTGTTCGAGGCGCACCCCGAGGTCTCGTTCCGCACGATGGCGGGCGAGCCCCTGCAGTACGCCAAGAAGACGTGGACCGGTCAGGCCCGGCGTCGCGAGCTGCTCGCCCGCAACGGCATCGTGCTGCCCGACCAGATCGGCCCGGCCGGCCAGGCCCCGCCCGACGACATCCTCGACGCGGCCGCCGTGGCGTGGTCCGCCCACCGGATGGCCACCGGCACCGCCCTGAGCCACCCGAGCCCGCCCGAGGACAACAACGGCTCGAAGATCGCCATCTGGTACTGAGGGACGTTCTTGAGTTCGTCGACCGCAACAAGCTCATGACGGGCGTCAGATCGAGGTCAGAAGCATTGTCCGTACCCGATCGCCCCGACGACGGTCAAGGAGCGTGCGGTCCCGGACGAAAGGGTTCGGCGATGGGCGACCGCTTCGATCCCAACATTCCGCCGGCCGGGCCGACTGACCCCAGCCTCCAGGGCGAGTTCACCACCGTCGCAGCCCTTGGCGATCAGCCCACGCTCGGCACGGCGAACTTGGTCATCAACCCCGATCAACCCTTTCACGTCGAAGTCAGGTGGCATGTCTTCGGCAACCTGGTACCGCTCTGGCTGACAGCGCTGTCCACCCGGACCAAAGACTGGGTCGTCACAGTTTTTGCGGAGTCACAGGGCCCGGGCGACGAGGTCATCCTCGGGGAAGTTCGTGTCCCGGTTCGCGGGCCGTATTTCTCCCAAGATGAAACCTACTCGGCCAAACTCACTGTTCCCGCCGGCACGCTTGCTCCCAGCGGCCACCACAGCCCAATGCAGTCGGGCGTCTACAAGCTCATCGTCACGACGTTCCTCGACTCGGACCTCGGGACCGTCGGATACGACATGATGGGCTACGCCGAAGGCCCCATCGTCAAGGTCGAGCCAGGAGTGAACGACTCGGACACCACGCCGCCCGACGTGTCGGGGCCATGATTCCCGAAACGCTCGGCGCGTTGCTGGCGCTTCTCTTCCTCATCGCTCCGGGCCTGGTGTACACCTCCGTGCTGGAACTGCGCCGCCCGCCGACCAGGGATTCCGCCTTCATCGAAGCGAGCCGGGTCGCGTTGTCGAGCTTGGCATTCGGCATGGCGTCGGCGCTGGTTCTCGGGCTGCTGCATGTGCTCGGCCGTATCGACCTTCCGGACCCGGGTCGGTGGCTCTCCGAGGGCGCCCGGTACACGGCGGAAAACTTTCAGCAGGTCGTTGTTGCTGTGTTCCTGCAGACGGCTCTCTCGTGCGCTCTTGCCGGCGCGACGGGGTGGATGGCTACTCGTCGTCTGCGCTCACGGTACCGGGACGACACCGTGTTCGGATCGGTGTTCCGCAGGTATCCGCCGGTCGACCACTACCCCTGGGTGCACGTACGCCTGGACAACGACATCGAGTACTGGGGCTTCGAGCGCATGCACGACGACCGTGACGAGGCCGGCACCCGGATGATCGTGCTTCAAGGCAAAGGACTGCAAAGAAAGCTTCCCGGGGAGAACGGCCGGCTGCGGATCGGCGACACGTGGGATGTCGTTGCCATCGATGCAGACAGGATCCGGTGCCTTGAGGTCGTCTATATCAGTCGGGACGGCAAGCGCCGAGGCGCCACGAGCACGGACGAGCCGGAGGGCCGTCCGCTGTCTGCGCCGGAGCCCACGTAGCTGCGCTTGAACGACAGGGCTCACGGCCGGTGGAGAGTCAGGGCTTGGCGGTCATCTCGGCGGCGATGTCGCGGGCGCGGTTGCGGGCGGCCTCGAGGGCTGTGAGGAAGGCGGCCCGTACGCCGTGGGACTCGAGCTCGCGCAGCGCGGAGGCGGTGGTGCCGGCCGGCGAGGTGACGGATTCGCGCAGCTTGGCGGGATGCTCGCCGGAGTCGCGCAGCATCGTGGCCGAGCCGACCGCGGTCTGCACCGCCAGCTCGTGGGCGACGTCGCGCGGCAGGCCGAGCAGGACGCCGGCGTCGATCAGCGCCTCGACCACCAGGTAGAGGTAGGCGGGGCCGGAGCCGGAGAGCGCGGTGACCGCGTCCTGCTGGCTCTCGGGCACGCGCAGGGTGCGGCCGATCGGCCGGAAGATCTCCTCGACGGCGGCCAGGTGCTCGTCGGTCGCGTACGGCCCTGGGGAGATCACCGTCATGGCCTGGTCGACTTTGGCGGGCGTGTTGGTCATGACCCGCACGACCGGGATGCCGCCGGGCAGCCGCTCGGTGAAGAAGGAGGTCGGCAGCCCGGCGCAGAGCGACACCACGAGCTTGTCCGGCGGCACCTTCTTGCCGAAGTCGTCCAGCAGCCGGCCCGCGTCCTGCGGCTTGACGGCGATCAGCAGCACGTCGGCCTGGGTGACCGCGGTCAGGTTGAGCACCGGGCGGATGCCGTAGCGCTCGGCGAGCTCGGCGGCGCGTTCGGGACGCCGGGTCGTGGCGAGCACCTGCTGCGCGGGCCAGCCGGAGCGCAGCAGCCCGGAGAGGACCAGCTCGCCGAGCTTGCCCGTGCCGATCACGGCGACACTCTGCTTGGTCATGAACCCCGTCCCTGGAGAAAGAAGCAAGGGGCGACCACCCGGTGGCCGCCCCTTGCTCAAAGCTCGACCTAGCTGCCGAAGAAGACCTCGGCCTCCTCGTAGCGCGACAGCGGCACGGTCTTGAGCTCGCCGGTGCCGTCGATCAGCGGCACACGCACGATGTCGGTGCCCCGCAGCGCCATCATCTTACCGAAGTCACCCTCGTTGACGGCGTCGATCGCCTGCAGACCGAAGCGGGTCGCGAGCACCCGGTCGAACGCCGACGGGGTGCCGCCGCGCTGGATGTGACCGAGGACGACCGTACGGGCCTCCTTGCCGGTCTTCTCCTCCAGCTGCTCGGCGAGCCACTGGCCGATGCCGCCGAGGCGCACGTGGCCGAACGCGTCGAGCTCCTGGTTGTGCAGCACCATCTGGCCCTCGAGCGGCTGCGCGCCCTCGGCGACCACGACGATGGGCGCGTACTCGACCTGGAAGCGCTTGGTCACGTACGTCGCGACCTGCTCGACGTCGAAGTTGCGCTCGGGCAGCAGGATGACGTTCGCGCCACCGGCCAGGCCGGCGTGCAGCGCGATCCAGCCGGCGTGGCGGCCCATGACCTCGACGACCAGCGTGCGGTGGTGCGACTCGGCCGTGGTGTGCAGCCGGTCGATGGCCTCCATCGCGATGTTGACCGCGGTGTCGAAGCCGAACGTGAAGTCGGTGGCGTTGAGGTCGTTGTCGATCGTCTTGGGCACGCCGACCACGTTGACGCCCAGGTCGTTGAGCTTCGTGGCGACGCCCAGGGTGTCCTCGCCGCCGATCGCGACGAGCGCGTCCACGCCCTGCTCGGCCAGGTTCGCCTTGATCTTCTCGACGCCACCCTCGATCTTGAAGGGGTTGGTGCGCGAGGAGCCCAGGATGGTGCCGCCGCGGGGCAGGATGCCGCGGACCTCGGCGATGCCGAGCGGCTTCGTCAGACCCTCGAGCGGGCCCTTCCAGCCGTCCCGGAAGCCGACGAACTCGTGACCGTAGGCGGCGACGCCCTTGCGCACCACAGCCCGGATAACCGCGTTGAGACCGGGGCAGTCGCCGCCGCCGGTGAGCACGCCGATACGCATGTCTGGTGGTCCTCCCTGATGTCACCGATAGCCCGTCGAACCCCAGGGAGAAAGGTCGGCAGCGTTGCCGGGCCCGGGGCGGGCCGCGACCCGAATGCTAGTCGCCGCCCGCCGCCCAGGTGCAGCCGCCCCGCTAAAGGCGCACAGTTTCGTTCTCGCCCGCATCCGGTGTCTTTCCGGTTACGGCGGCCTTGGCGTAGCCGATCGCGGTCACCACCTTGGAGCTGTGCGCGGCCTCCCAGTACTCGGCGCTGTGGCCCAGCACCTTGACCAGCGTCAGCGTCGGCGTCTCGAGCCCGTCCGGGAACCACGCCTTGAGCACCGGGTTCCACAGTTCCTTGGCCTTCTCCGGGTCGTCGACGCGGGTCGCGTCGCCGGCGATGGAGATCCAGTTGTTCTGCTTCGCGTCGCTGAACGAGACGTTCACCTGCGGCTGCAGGGTGATCTCCTCGACCAGGTCGGAGTCGGCGTAGGTGAAGAACCACAGGTCGCCGTCGAACTCGACGTCCTGCAGCGCCATCGGCCGGCTCACCAGCTTGCCGTCCTTGGTGCGGGTGGTCAGCATGCAGATGCGGGCGTCCTTGACCATCTGCCTGACCTTGTCGCGGCGCTCCTGCTCGATGTCGGCCATCGCCGTCCCTCCTCGTCGGTTACCCCTGCTGCGGTTCCCGCCGCGGGGGCGGTCAAACGAGGATCACCCGCCCATGGCGCGCCAGCGGGCCAGGTTGTGACGGGCGTCGACCAGCGCGTCGTGCCGGCCCGACATGGAGGGCAGCGCCGGGCGGCCGCGGTCGTCCCAGAGCTGCCGCAGGTCCTTGGTGAAGCGCGGGATCTCGCGCGGCAGGGCCGGCATCGCGCCCCACAGCTGGGCGAGCGCCACATGGTCGTACGCCGCGAACCAGGCCCACAGCTCGATCTGCTCGTCGCGGCCGCGCACCGGCTCGGTCAGGAACGCGAACAGGTCGTCGCGGATGCGCTCGCGCGAGCGCCAGGCCTTGTCGGAGGGTGAGGGCAGCTTGTCGAGCACGTTGCGGCGCACCCACGGGATGGCGCGGCTGTCGTCGAACTCCGTGCTGACCGCGTAGAACTCGCGGCCGAACTCGTCGACGACCCCGATCGAGACCAGGTCGACGGTGCGCCCGTCCTCGATGAACTCGCAGTCGTAGAAATAGCGGTAAGGCACCGGGCCCATGCTGTCATGCCCGCAGCGCCTCCCGCGCGCGGCGCAGCTCCTCGGGCCGTCCCGCGCGCGCCGCGTGGTCGGCCAGCACGGCCCAGCGCAGCCGCAGCAGCACCGGCAGGACGGCGTGCAGCTCGTCGGCCTCGACCGGACCGGCCGCCAGGTAGCCGTCGAGCAGTTCCGCGGCCCGCGCCTGTCCCCCGGCGTAGACGACCGCCGCCGCCACGTCGTACACCAGCGGGCCCACCTCGCCGACCCCGCAGTCGAGCAGCCCGGCGCGTCCGGTGCCCGGGTCCACCACGAAGCCGCCCGGAGCGGGGTCGCCGTGCAGTACCCCGTACGTCAGCCGGTCGGTCACCGTGAGCCGCTTGGCCGCGGCCGACGCGTCGGCGACCGCGGCCCGCAGCCACGGCTCCGCGTCGAGGTGAGCGGCCGCGGGGTCGAGCGGCTGCCAGGCACGCAGCCCCGGGTGGTGGAAGTGCTGCAACGCCCCGTGCACGACGCCCAGCCGGTCGCCCCACCACTGCTGGTCGACCGGATCGGCGCCGTCGAGCCGGCGTCCGGGCGCCCGGCGCAGCACGGCGAACGCCCCGGACCCGGTCAGGGCGGTGAGGGTGCCGGAGAGCGTACGCACCGGCTCCCCCACGGCGATGCCGCGGTCGCGCAGGCTCTCGGCCGCGGCCAGCCCCGCCTCGGCCGGCAGCCGGTCGGCGGGGTCGCACAGCCGGACGACGTAGCGGTCGTCGCCCGCGGTCACCTCCCAGCCGTGGGTCAGGATCACGTCGTCCAGGGCGACGATCTCACCGGCGGCGAGATGCCACTGGTCCCGCAGGGTCGATCGAAGAAGCTCATCATCCGGCACCGCGGGATTATCGCGGCAGAAACGAAAAAAGCGACGGACTCCGTGGGCGATGCTCACCCGTGGCATCGAAAGGTTTACAGATAGCGACCGGCGCGACATGATCCTATGAGCAGAAATGGCGCTGGTGGAGAGCTGTGTGCTAAGAGTGATCGTTCGCGTCGAGGGGCCGGCGCGGCCGCTCGCCGCCACGGCCCCACCGGGGGAGGGATGACGCCGTGGACCACCGCATGCCGGACAACGGTGACGCGCTGACCGGCGTGGACATGTTCGCCGGTCTCGAACCGGACGTCCGCCAACGCGTCATCGCCACCGCGGTCCCGCGCACGTACCGCAAAGGACAGATCATCTTCGTCGAGCACGACCCCGGCGAATCCCTGATCATCCTCAAGCGCGGCGCCGTGGCCATCTTCCGCACCGCCCCCACCGGGGAGCGCGCGGTGCTCACCGTGGTCCGCCCGCCCGACGTCATCGGCGAGGTGTCCCTGCTGGACGCCTCCGCCCGCAGCGCGTCGGCCGAGGCGATCGAGGACTGCCAGGCGCTCACGCTGTCGCGGTCGGCGTTCATCGACCTCGTGCACGCCAACCCGCGCATCCTCGACGCGGTGATGCGCTCGGTCGGCGCGCTGATCCGCCGCCTCACCGAGCAGAACACCGACCACGTCTTCCTCGACCTGCCCGGCCGGGTCGCCAAGACGCTGGTACGGCTCGCCGGCGAGAGCCAGGCCCCGATGATCACGATCGAGCTCAACCAGAGCCAGCTCGCCGAGATGGCCGGCGGCTCCCGGCAGAGCGTGAACCAGGCGATCGGCTCGTTCGCCAGCCGCGGCTGGCTGCGCACCGAGGGCCGCCGCATCGTCATCACCGACCTGCAGGCCCTGCGCCGCCGCGCCGGCATGAGTTGAGGGCGCCGGCTGCGCCTACCCTTTCTCGGTGCCCTCGACACGGACGGGCGCGGTGCGACTCGGGTCGCGCTTGACGGGCGACTCGATGGTTGTCTTCAAGCTTGAGGCGTATACGTCTACGTACTCGCGGCCGGACATGGCCATCAGCTCGAACATGATCTCGTCGGTGATGGCGCGCTCGATGAAGCGGTCGCCCTTGGCGTGGGCGTAGCGGGAGAAGTCCAGGGGTGCGCCGAACCGCATGCGCACGCGCTTGATCTTGGGGATCAGCGTGCCGGTGGGCTGGATCTCGTCGGTGTTGAGCAGCGCCACCGGCACCACCACGGCGCCGCTCTCGAGCACGAGCCGGGCCACTCCGGTCTTGCCGCGGTAGAGCCGGCCGTCCGGCGAGCGGGTCCCCTCCGGATAGATGCCCGCAACGCCGCCCTCGCGCAGCACCCGCAGCAGCGTGTCCAGGGCCGCCTGGGCCGCCTTGCCGCCCGAACGGTCCACCGGGATCGTCCCGGTTCCGCTGAAGAACTGGCGCATCAGCCAGCCTTTGATGCCCTTGCCGGTGAAATACTCCGCTTTGGCGACGAACGTCACTCTCCGGTCCACCACGAGCGGTGTGAAGATCGAATCGGAGAACGACAGGTGGTTGCACGCCAGAATGACCGGCCCGCTGCGGGGCAGGTGGGACAGGCCGCGCACGTCGGGGCGGAAGAGAAGCTTGAGCGGCGGCCCGAGAAGCACGTACTTGAGCAGCCAGTAGAACACGGGCGTCCTTCCCTGGGCGTCCCTGGGCGTCAAGGAAGCGTACGAGCTTCAACGCCGCGCCACAACGCACTCCCGCAACCTGTCCCTGTCGTGTCACCATTCAAGGCACGGTCGGCGAGGGAGTGTGCAGGGGTGACAGCGGGTGGTGCCCGCCGCGGGCGGCGGGACAACGGGATCGACGCGACCGACTACGCGGTCGCGGGCGATGTGGATCCGCGCGTCGGCGAGCACCTGCTCGACGTGCTGGCGGCCGGCGGCATAGCGGCCTACCTGCAGCCGACGGCCGACCTCAATCCGATTCTGCGCGCCACCACCCTGCCCGCACGCCCCATCGACCGCCTCTACGTCGACCGCGCCCACCTCGAGGTCGCCCGCGAGCACCTGCACAAGGCGACCGGCGGCGAGCCGCCGACACCGCCCCCGCCGCCGCGCGACCCGACCGCCGAGCCCGACGTCGAGGCCGAGTGGGCCAAGATCGTCGCCGGCTTCCACACCTCGGTCGACCCGACGTCCGCGCCCTGGCCGGCCGCCGAGGGCATCGAGGCGCCCCAGCCCCCGCGCAGCGGCGGGCTGCCCGACGCCGCCGACTTCTCCGGCGTCTCGCTGGGCCGGCGGCGCACCGACCGGCCCACCGAGGACCCGTCGCTGCTCGACGGCCTCGACACGTTCGGCGCCGGCCTGCCGGGCGACGACGAGGACGAGGAGGACGAGCGCTACGTCCCGCCGCCGCCCCCGCCGCTGCCGCGCATCTCGAAATACGCGGTCATCGGCGTGCTCAGCGTGGTGGTCGGCTTCCTGCTGTTCCTGTTCCCGACGATGCTGCCGATCGACCGCGACTACGTGACGCTGATCGGCTTCGCGGCGATCGTCGCCGGCGCGGTCATGCTGGTCTGGCGGCTGCGCTCCGGCGACGACGAGGACGACTACGACGACGGCGCCGTGGTCTGACTCCCCCTGTGAGCTGTTCCATAGACGACCGTCACTAGGGCTTGCGTAGTCATCCGATAACCTTCGGTGATGCGTCAGAGCTCGCTGGTCGTCGTCGCCAACCGCCTCCCGCTCGACGACAACGCCGCCATGGACGGCGCCTGCGAGTGGCGGCGAAGTCCCGGCGGCCTGTCCAGCGCGCTGCACGCGATCCTCGAGCAGACCCCGGCCACCTGGGTGGGCTGGGGCGGCAGCATCGGCGGCGCCCGCGAGCTGCCCGACATCGGCAGCCTGCGGCTGCGCCCGATGGCGCTCAGCGAGGACGAGATGCGCGGCTACTACGAGGGCTTCGCCAACTCGACGCTCTGGCCGCTCTATCACGACGCGGTGGAGCAGCCCGTGTTCGACCGCGGGTGGTGGGAGACGTACCGGACGGTCAACCAGCGCTTCGCCGAGGCCGCCGCCGAGGTGGCCGAGCCGGGAGCCGCGATCTGGGTGCAGGACTACCACCTGCAGCTGGTCCCCCAGCTGCTGCGCGAGCTGCGGCCCGACGTACGGATCGGCTTCTTCCTGCACGTCCCGTTCCCGCCGCCCGAGCTGTTCATGCAGCTCCCCCGCCGGGTCGAGCTGCTGCGCGGGATGCTCGGCGCCGACCTGGTGGGCTTCCAGCGGCCGCAGGCGGCGCACAACGTCGCCCAGCTCGCGACGAAGCTGCTCGGCGGGCACGGCGGCGACGAGGAGATCATGCTGGACGGCCGCACCATCCGCACCGGCGCGTTCCCCGTGTCGATCGACGTGGCCGAGATGCGGTCGCTGTCGGCCCGGCCGTACGTGGTGAACCAGGCCCGGCAGCTGCGGCGCGACCTCGGCACGCACAAACGGGTGCTGCTCAGCGTGGACCGGCTCGACTACACCAAGGGCATCGAGCACCGGCTCACCGCGTACTCGGAACTGCTGCGCGACGGCCGGGTCAAGGTCCGCGACGTGGTGATGGTGCAGGTCGCGGTGCCCAGCCGGGAGCGGGTGGAGAGCTACCGCTCGCTGCGCGACCGCATCGAGGGCGAGGTCGGGCGCATCAACGGCGAGTACGGCCGGGTCGGCGAGCCGGCCATCCACTACCTCAACCAGCCGTTCGACCGGGCCGACCTGACCGCGCTCTACCAGACCGCCGACGTCATGGTCGTGACCCCGCTGCGCGACGGCATGAACCTGGTCGCCAAGGAGTTCGTGGCCGCCCGCCGCGACGACACCGGCGCCCTGGTCCTCAGCGAGTTCGCCGGGGCCGCCGCCGAGCTCGAGGACGCGTTCCTGGTCAACCCGCACGACGTCGACGGGCTCAAGGAGACGCTGCTGCGGGCGCTGGCCGCCGACGCGAGCGAGCTGAGCGCCCGCATGAAGGCGATGCGCGCGCACATCACCAGCCACGACATCCACGCGTGGGCGCGCGCCTATCTGACCGCGCTCGACGAGACCGGCCGGCTGGCCCAGCACCTGCCCTAGGCGACCGGCTCCTTGACGAGCCAGTCGAGGATCGCCTCGATCGGCTCGGCGCGGGCCACGTCGAGCATCAGGTCGTGGCCCATGCCGGGGAACAGCAGCGGCGCGCCGCCGTAACGGGCCGCCGTCCGGTCCAGCGAGCCGCGCGGCACGACCTTGTCCTCGGGGCTGCCCACGACCAGCACGGGCGGGTCGCCCACCGGGCGCGGCGGCGGGCCGTGCGTCACCAGCTCCCGGCGCGGCCGGGCGTCGAGGCGGCCGAGGATCTCCCGCGCGCGCTCGTCCGGCATCGCGGGGCTGAACAGCTGCCGGCGGCTCAGCCTCAGCCGCCCGCCGAGCAGCGCGGGCAGCGTACCGGCCGGGTTGGTCCGCAGCGCCGCCCCCAGCGTCGCCCAGCCGTCGAGCACGGGTGCGCTCAGCACTGCCGCCCGTGCCGGATAGCGACCCAGGGCGTACGCGACCACGAGCGCACCCGTTCCGTGGCCGATCAGCACCGCCTGGCGCGGCAGCGACGCCGCCACCTGGACGACGTCGTGCACGTGGGCCCGCAGCGCGCCGCCCGTCCGCGGGGTCAGCGCGTGCGCCGCGAAGCCCCGGGCCGCGGCGTGCGGCAGCCAATGGTCGGCGAACGCCCACGCCCCGTGCCCGAGCCCGGGCACGAACAGCAGCGGCGGCCGGTCCGGGTCGGTGTCCTCGGTGTGCGACACGACCTCACGCCGCACCGGAGGCACGGGGTCGGTCCAGTCCTCGAAGCGCAGCGGCCCGGACCTCACGACGCCGGCTCCATCTCGCGCAGCAGCCCCTCGACCGCCCGCAGGTAGTCGGCGTGGTCGACCTCGAACCAGTGCCGGGCGGTCGGCACCACCCGCCGCCGTGACCAGCTCGCGAGCGGCCGGGCCGACTCCTTCTGCTGCACCCGGCCGGCCCGCGCCGGGTCGGCGGCGTGCAGCCGCAGCCACCGCGCCACCGCCACGCTCTGCCAGTGCGCCAGCGGGAACAGTCCGAAGTCGGCCTGCACCAGACCCACCACGGCCAGCGTCGGGTGCCGCCGGGCGAACACGTGCAGGTGCAGGTCGGGGCGGCCGTCGCCGTCGATGCCGAGCAGCTCGGGCGCGAGGAACTCGAAGCGCGGGCGGTAGCCGGTCGCGGTGACCACCAGGTCGGGCTCGACGCGGCGGCCGTCGGCGAGCACCGCGGACGCGCCGTCGAACGCGGTCACGTCGGGCACCGGGACGATCCGGCCGTGACCCAGGAAGTAGGGCAGCTGGCTGTTGACGATCGGGTGGCTCTCGTACGGCCGGTGGTCGGGGCGCGGAAGGCCGTACCGGGTCAGGTCGCCGGTCGTCAGCGCGAGCACCCGGCGGTAGAGCCACTGCCGCAGCCGCAGCGGCAGCCGCCACCGGAGCAGGCGGTCGTTGACCTGGTCGGCGGGGCGGCCGAGGACGTACTTGGGGGCGTACCAGTAGCCGCGGCGCGTCGAGTGCCAGACCGCGCTCGCCTGCTGGGCGGCCTCGACGGCGATGTCGCAGCCGGTGTTGCCGCCGCCGATCACGAGCACCTTGCGGCCGCGCAGCTGGGCCGGGTCCTTGTACTGCGCCGCGTGGATCACCTCGCCGCGGAAGTCGCCGGGGACCTCGGGGCGGGCCGGCGACCAGTTGTGCCCGTTGGCGACCACCACTGCGGCGTAGCGCTGCACCCGCTCCGAGCCGCCGCCGGTGGACTGCGTCGTCACGTCCCAGCGGCCGTCGCCGACCGGCGCCACCGAGACCACCTCGGTGCCGAACCAGACGCTGTCCGCCAGCCCGAAGTGCCGCGCGTAGCTCTCCAGGTACGACAGCACGAGCCGGTGGCCGGGGTAGTCGGGCCACGTGTCCGGCATCGGGAAGTCGGGGAACTCGGTCAGCGGCCGCGACGAGATCAGGTGGGTGCCCGCGGAGACCGGGCTGCGGTCGTGCCGCCAGTTCCACGCCCCGCCCACCGACGTCTCCCGCTCGTAGCAGTCGACCTCGAAACCGTGCTCGCGCAGGTTCTTGATCGTGGCGAGACCGCTGGCGCCGGCCCCGACGACGCAGACGGCGTCTCGACGGTCGGCGATGTCAGGGGTGTCGGGCACCCGGCGATAGTGCCAGACCGGGCCGCCTACGAGGAAGGGAGCCGGAGGTCCGCGACGACCGGAAGATGATCACTCGCCCGGCGGGCCTGCTCGGTCTCGACGATCTCGTACTTCTCGATGGTGATGCCGGGGCTGACGAAGATCCCGTCGAGGCGCCGGTTGGGCAGCGCGGCGGGGAAGGTGGGCGGGGCTTCCGCGTACGAGATCAGGCCGTCCTCGACCGTGCGCCAGGCCCCGCCGCCCGGGCCCTCGTTGAGGTCGGCGGCGGCGATCACCGGTCCCTCGATCCGGCCGAGCTCCTGTTTCCACAGCGCCGCCTGGCTCGGCCGCTCGGCGGGGTCGGTGGCCAGGTGCGAGCCCGAGACGGTGAACCGGCCGCCGCGCACCGACCCCTCGGCGAACGCGGCGCCGCGCAGGTGCCGGCCCGGGGTCAGCGGATAGCGCATGCACCAGGTCCGGTGCACCGCTACCCGCAGGCTGACCAGCAGCAGGTTGCCCAGCGAGGGCAGCCCGCCGGCGGCCACCACCATGCCCAGGTCGTCGGCGAGCGCCGCGCACTTGTGCCGCCACCGGAAGCGGCGCGGCGCCTCCTGCACGACCAGGACGTCGGGCGCGAGGTCGCGGACCGTGCCGACCAGCGCGGCGCGGTCGTCCCGGAGGCCGTGGACGTTGTAGCTGACGACCCGCAGCAGCGCGCCCGACATCAGACGCGTCGCGCCAGGTCCGCCGCGCCGACCACGCCGGCGGTGTTGCCCGTCTCGGCGGCGTGCAGCTCGGCGACCGGGAACCGGCCCCGCTGCTTGAGCTGGTCGCGGTAGGCGTGCTGGGTGGGCGCCATCAGCAGGTCGCCGGCGTCGACCACGCCGCCGCCGACCACCAGGATCTGCGGGTCGAAGCTCTGCGCCAGGTCGGCCATCGCGACGCCCAGCCAGTACCCGATCTGCGCGAACGCGTCGCGGGCCACGCCGTCGCCGGCCCGCGCGGCCTCGGTGATCTGGCGGCCGGTGATCGCCAGCGCGTCGCCGCCCGCGAGCGCGAGCAGCTTCTCGGCCTTCTCCGGCTCCTGCCGGGCGCCGGCGCGCGCGAACCGGACCAGGGCGTTGCCGCTCGCGTACTGCTCCAGGCAGCCCATCCGGCCGCAGCCGCACGGGTGGCCGTCGGGCACCGACTGGATGTGGCCGAGCTCGCCGGCGATGCCGTTCGCGCCGCGCCACAGCTTGCCGCCCAGCACGATGCCGCCGCCGATGCCGGTGCCCACGGTGATCATCACCATCGAGTCGTCCGCGTGCCGGGCGACGCCGAAGCGGAACTCCGCCCAGGCCGCCACGTTCGCGTCGTTCTCGAGCACGGTGGGCAGGCCGACCGCCTTGCTCACGTAGGCGCGCAACGGCTCGTCGCGCCAGGCGAGGTTGGGCGCGAACAGCACGGTGTCGCCCGGCGCGTCGATCCACGCCGCCGCGCCGATGCCGATGGCGGTCGCCTGCGGATAGGCCTGCGCCAGCTCGGCGGCGACCTCGACGATCGTGTCCCGCGTGCCGGCCGGGTCCTCGGCGGGGGTGCTCCGGCGGTTCGACGCCAGCACCGTGCCGTGCTCGTCGACCACCCCACCGGCCACCTTGGTGCCGCCGACGTCGACTCCGATGGTCAGCGTCACGCTGCCCGTCCCCTCATCTGTCCGCTTGCTCGGCGCCGTCGTCGCCGGCCTCGTCGCCCGCTTCGCCGTCGCCCGTCCCGCCGGGCTGACCGCCCGCCACATCATGATCCACCGCCGTGCCCGACGCAGTGGCGGCCGCCCATACATCAAACCTTTGAGGAGTACGCCCGTCGCGCGCCACCCGCCCAGCGGTGTCCCCCGTCTCCCCGCCGCCCGCCGTTCCCGGAGCACTCGCCGCCCGGCCCGCGCCCAGCCTCCCGCCCGCTCCACCGGCCGTCCCGCCCGCGCTCCCGGCGCCACCCGCATCAGCCGCCCCGCCCGCGCCCCCCGCGCCACCGACGCCGGCCGGGCCTGCCGTGCTGTCCGCGCCCGCCGTTCCCGCACTGGACTGTGCCGCCGCCGCGGCCTCGCGACGCGCCTTGGCCAGCGCCGCCGCCTCGGCCACCCGGCGCTCTGCCTCGGCCGCCGCCCGCAGCGCCGCCGCCTTGCGCTCCGCCAGCTCGGCAGCGTGCGCCGTCGCCACCGCTGCCGCGCTCTCGGTCGTGGCCGCGGCCCACGGGTTCTGATCCCGGACCGCCGCCTCGACCGCTCCCCCATCGGACATTTCCGATTCATTGGATTTGGTGATGTCGGTGGCCGCCGCCCATGCTCCGTCCGAGTTGTTGCGGGAGGCACGCGTCGCCGTCGACCAGGCCTGGTCGGGGTTCGGCTCGGGCGCCCGCGGCGGGGCCGCCGGCTTGGGCCGCTCCCCCACGATGGCCGAGACCGACCGCAGCAATCCCGCCACCGACCCGGCGAGGTCGCCCGCGCTGCCGGCCAGGCGCGCGGCCGTCTCGGGCTTCGGGTCGCGCATCGCCGCGATCGCCCGGCACACCGGGCACACGCAGCACTCCGCCTCGCCGGTGGCCCACCGCTCGCCGAACGCCTGACCGGTCACGGCCCGGGCCAGCACCGCGGCGACCAGCCGCTCGGCCTCTTCACGCGCTGATCCAGCCATCGAACCCTCCTCGAACCGCTCGTAGCCCTCGGACCAGCCCGCCGACCCGCGAGCCGTCACCCCTCGGACCAGCCCGTCAGCCCTTGGACCAGCCTGCCAGCTCGCGAGCCCGTCGGCCCAGCCTCACCCCCGCGGCGAGGCGGTCAGCTCGGCAGGCTCTCCACCCGGCGCTTGAGCTGTTTCAGCGCCGTATCCATGATCATCTTTTCGGCCTTGCGGCGGAACATGCCCAGCATGCCGATCGAGAGCTCGACCTCCAGCGTGTAGGTCACCGTGGTGGTGCCGTCGCCGTTCTCGACCAGGTCGTAGGAGCCGCGCTGCGACTTCTGCGTCTTCGAGGGCGCGACCAGATGCCACTCGACGCGCGACAGGTCGTCGGCGTACGCGTACTCCAGCGTGTAGTCGTCGGCCATCACGCCGGCATCGATCACGAAGCGCACTCGGTAGGCGTAGCCGTCCTCGTACTCCTCGAGGACCTCCACCTGCTTCATCGCCTCGGCCCACTCGGGGTAGCGCGGGAAGTCGCTGATCACCGCGGCCACGCGGTCGAGGGGCGCATGAACCTGGATCGACTGCGTCGAGGTATCCGCCATGCACGGAGGCTACCCCCCGCCTGCGACATTCCCGGCGGCCGGGCCATGCGCCCCGAGCCGTCCGGTCGCCGGGCGGCTACCATCCCTCAGGTGCCGGTCCTAGCCAGCGTCTCCGGGCGTGTCCAGCCTCTCGCGGTCGCCGCGCGCCTCGTCCTGCTCGCGCTGGTCGCGGCGCTCACCCTGATCGCCACCGGTGACCCCGGTCAGCTCCGCTGGATCGCCCTGCTGGCCGTCGCGGCGCTGCCCGCGGTGATCGCCGCCGACCACCACGTCTTCGCGCCGCTGGGCCGCTTCGCCGAGGTCGCGATCACCGGTCTCGCGGCCGGGTCGATCGCCGTGGCCAGCGACCTCAACAACACATTGGACGCGGGGTTCGGCGCCGAGGCGATCCTGCCCTATCTGGCCGTGCCGCTGCTGACCGCGGCGCTGCGCCGGCGCCCCACCGAGGGCACCGCGCTGCTCGGCGTCGCGGCCGTGGCGCTCGTCGTCGGCGGCACGCTGGTCGGCGAGGTCAGCCCGATCACGCAGCCCGGGTTCCTCGCGGCGGGCGGCCAGTGGCTGGTGCTCGGCGCGATCATCACGTTCGCCGCCGACACGATGCGGCAGTTCATGCAGCCCGCCGAGCCGACCCCGCAGCCGTACGCCGAGGCGACCCGGCTGCTCACCCAGCTGCGCAGCGTGGCCCGTTCGCTGCCGGGCGCCACCCTCGACCCGGGCGGCATCTCCGAGCACCTGCTCGAGGAGTTGCGCCTGGTCACCCCGTCCGACCGCGCGGCCGTGCTGTCGGCCAGCGGCGGCGGCCGGCTGGTCGTGCTGGCCCAGACCGGCGTCGAGCGCGTCGACTGGGAGGTCACGCTCGACGCGGACTCGGCCATCGCCGACGCCTGGGCCACCCAGCAGCCGCAGGTCGCGAACCGCTCGCAGGCCCGCTCGAGCCGCGCGGGCGCCACCTCGTCACTGGTCGTCCCGCTGGTCGCCGGCGTGCGCACGATCGGCCTGGTCATCCTCGAGAGCGATGTCGCCAACGCGTACCCCAAGGAAGTCGTCAGCGAGGTCACCTGGGTGACCGACGCCGCCGCGCTGCGGCTCGAGGCGGCCCTGCTGTTCGACGACGTACGGTCGCTGGCCACCAACGAGGAGCGCCAGCGGCTCGCCCGCGAGATCCACGACGGCGTCGCGCAGGAACTGGTCATGGTCGGCTACGGCATCGACAACGCCCAGGCGACGCTGCCCGAGGGCGCCGAGGAGACGGCCGAGGAGCTGCGCTCGCTGCGCGCCGAGGTGACCCGCGTGATCACCGAGCTGCGGCTGAGCCTGTTCGAGCTGCGCTCCGAGGTGGACCGCAACGGCGGCCTGGCCGCGGCGATCGCCGAGTACGCCCGGACCCTGGGCACCTCGGCGGGCCTGCGGGTGCACTTCACCTTCGACGAATCGACGGCCCGGCTGCCCGCCGCGACCGAGGCCGAGCTGCTGCGCATCGCCCAGGAGGCGATCACCAACGCGCGCAAGCACGCGGGAGCCTCTAATCTGTGGGTGACCTGCACCGTCGACCCGCCGTACGCCGAGATCGAGGTCTCCGACGACGGCCGGGGATTTGCTGACGACCGCCCGGACGGTCGTTATGGTCTGACCATCATGGCGGAGCGGGCCGAACGGATCCGGGGCCGCCTCAAGATCACGCCGCGACACCCCAGCGGGACAACCGTTGCCGTAGTGCTCGGAAGCTCCGCCAGGCGCGATAGCGTGCGGGATAGCGTTTCCGCTCCAGAAGGGGAGTAATCCAAGCATGTCGACCAGTCCGGCGCCGACGACGCGCACCAAGGTCTTGCTTGTCGACGATCATGACCTGATCCGTAAGGGGCTGCGACACGCATTCGAGCGCGACCGCCAGTTCGAGGTCGTCGGCGAGGCCGCCACGGCCGCCGAGGCCGTGCGTCAGGCCGGCGCCCTGCAGCCGGACGTCGTGATCATGGACCTGCGCCTGCCCGACGGCAGCGGCCTCGAGGCCACCAAGGCGCTCCGCAAGAACAACGCCAACATGGGCATCGTCGTGCTCACCATGTACGCCGGTGACGACCAGCTCTTCGGCGCGCTCGAGGCCGGGGCCAGCGCCTTCGTGCCCAAGACCGCCCCGGCGGACGAGGTGGTCGCCGCCGCCCGGCACGCCGCCTCCGCGCCCAGCGCGTTCACCGCGGCCGACCTGGCCGAGGCCATGAAGCGCCGCCTGGCCCCCTCCGGCCCGCAGCTCTCCCCGCGCGAGGGTCAGGTCCTGCGCCTGCTCGCCGACGGCATGAGCGTGGCCGGCATCGCCAAGCAGCTGTTCGTCTCGGAGTCCACGGCCAAGACCCACATCTCCAAGCTGTACGAGAAGCTCGGCGCCGCCAACCGGGCGCAGGCCCTCATGACGGCCCTGCGGCTCGGCCTGCTCGAGGCGCCGGACGCCCCGAAGTTCTGATCCGCCCGCCTCAGGTCATCCCCAGACGACGTCGGCGCCCGGCTCCCCCACCGGGCGTGTCGTCCTCTCTCAGGCGCTCCGCGCGCTCATCCGCTTGATTGCCAGGTAGGCCTCGCACCCCAGGCACAGGCCGAACGCCGCGTTGAGAAACGCCGCCAGCAGCCCCAGCGCGGCGAAGACGACGCCCAGCGTGGGCAGCCCGGCCAGATAGCCGACACTCGCGACAGCCAGAAAGCCAAATCCGACTAACTGTGCGAAGCGCACGGGCGCGGCGGGCTCCGTCTCCCGCGGCGGCCCCAGCCGGGGTAGGACAAAGGCGCGATAGACGTACGCGTAGGGGCCGAGCCGCGGATCGGCTGCCGTCACCGCGAAGACGAGCATCTGGGCGAGCGCCAGCCACCCCCACCCCGTGGCCAGCACGACCACGAGAACGAGGCTGGTCACCGTGGCGGCGAACCGCTGCCCCCGGGGATCGAGTTCCATGCGATCAGTGTCGTACCCACCAGGCGTTTCTTCGCCGGCGCGACCCCGTGAGCGCGATCACCGGCGGTGCGGTCAACTTTCCAGGTCGAGCAGCACCTTGCGCAGCAGGGCATTGAGCTGAACCAGCTCCTCGTGCGAGAGCGCGCGCAGCAGCCGCTGGTCGCGGGCCATGCCCTCGAAGATGTACTTGTTCCACAGCGCCCGGCCGGCTGCGGTGGGCCTGATCAGCACCCGGCGGCGGTCGGTGGCGTCGTTCTCGCGGGTCACCAGCTCCGCGGCCACCAGGCGGTCGAGCCGGCTGGTCATCGCGGCCCGGGTGACGTTTGCCGCCTCGGCGAGCTGAGCGGGCGTCGCCTCGATCGGCCACGGCTGGACCATCAGCACGTGCAGGGTCTTGTAGTCCTCGAACGTCAGCTCCTGCGCCTCGGCGAAGGCGGCCGCGTCGGCGCGCTTGGCCTCGCGCTGGATGTAGCTCATCCGCACCAGCGCGCCCTCCACCTCGGGCGCGAACGCCGGCTCGTCCTTCCAGAAGGCGGCCCAGCGCGCCACGTGCTGGTCGACGCTGTCCTGCTCTGTCCCACCCATGACCGCATTATGCCATCGTTTGATTTTTAGATTGCTAATAGTTAGACGGTGAACTACCTTCGTCGTCATGCGAAGGATCAGCGACTTCCACCTGCTCGCCACCGGGCAGACCCTCTCGTGGACCGGCAACGGCTTCCAGACCGTGGCCCTGGCCGTCGCCGTGGTCGGCGCGGGCGGCGCGGGCCACCTCGGCGTGGTGATGGCGAGCTCGGTCATCGCGATGCTGGCCTGCTCGCTGTTCGGCGGGGTGTGGGCCGACCGCCTGCAGCCCCAGCGCGTCATGGTCGTCTCCGACCTCGTCCGCCTGCTGAGCTCCGCCTCGATCGCGCTCATGTTCGTCGGCGACTCCTACCACCTGCCGCTGCTGTGCGCGCTGGTCGCCGTCTCGTCGGGTGCGGGCAGCTTCTTCAACCCCGCGATGGGCGCGCTCCGGCCGCTGCTCGTGCCGGCCGATCGGCGGCAGTCGGCGAACGCGACGCTCAGCATGCTGCAGACCGGCAGCCTGGTGGCAGGCCCCGCGCTCGGCGGTCTGACCGTGGCGGCGTTCGGCGCCCCGGCCGGCTTCGCGGTGAACGCGGCGAGCTTCCTGTTCGCGATGGTCGCCGCCCTGCTGCTGCGCGTACGCGCCGAGCGCGGCCCGCGCGAGTCGATGCTCAGCGAGCTGAGCGCCGGCTGGCGCGAGATCACCCGGCACGACTGGCTGGTGGGCGGCCTGTTCGGGGCGACGCTCTACCACATCGCCAACGGCGTCATCCTCGTCCTGGTGCAGGTGGTCGCCCTCGAACGCCTGGGCGGCGCCCCCGCCGCCGGCTTCATCGCCGCCGCCGAGGGCCTGGGCGGCTTCCTGGGCGCCGCGATCGCGCTGCGCTTCAAGCCGCGCCGGCTGCTGCGCGCCGGTTGGCTGACGCTTTTGCTGATGCCGCTGTGGGCTCTGGCGTACGTCTGGCCGGCCGAGCTCGTAGCCGTCCTGGCCGGCGCCGTCGTCGGCTACGCGGGCCTGATCTTCTTCGACGTGGCCTGGGAGACCGCGCTGCAGGACAACGTCCCCCAGCGCCTGCTCGGCCGCGTGTCGTCCTGGGACTACCTGACGTCGCTGATCGCCATGCCGATCGGCAACGTGCTCGCCGACCCGCTCGCCGACGCCTTCGGCACCGGACGCATCCTGACCGCGTGCGCCGCAGTCCTGGCCCTGGCGGCCGCGAGCCAGTTCCTGATCCCCGGCACCCGGAACCTGACCCGCCACCCCAGCGCGCCCACGTCCCCTTCCACCGCTCCCTCACCGGCCAGTGCAGAGAACGGTCGGCCGCCCGAGCTCATCGAGATCGCCGGCGGCTGACCGAGTCACCCGGTCCACAATCCCTTTGGTCGGCGGCCTCGACGCCACGCGACCCGTCCGGCACGCCCCGGCGGGTCGCTTCGGCGTCGAACCACCGGACCACCTGCCGCCCGGCCCGCCATCGACCCGATCAGCGGCCTTTGACGCCACCCCGCCACACGACCCGTCCGGCACGCTCCGGCGGGCCGCTCCGGCGTCGAACCACCGGACCACCTGCCGCCCGGCCCGCCATCGACCCGATCAGCGGCCCTCGGCGCCACCCCGCCACACGACCCGTCCGGCACGCTTCGGCGGGCCGCTTCGCCGTCGAACCGCCGGACCACCTGCCGCCCGGCCCGCGATCCACGTTCAGCCGCCTCGGCGGCACCCTGCCACGCGACCCGTCCGGCACGCCACGGCGGGTCGCTTCGGCGTCGAGCCGAGCGCCCGCAGGTCAGAGCACGTCGCCGAGAGCGGCGATCAACTGCGGCTTTCCCGGTACGCCGGTGGCTCGCTTGGCGACCCGCCCCTCCGCATCGAGCACGAGCAACGTCGGCGTCCGCCAGATGCCCAGGGCTCGCACCGCCTCGAGGTGGCTCTCCGCGTCGACCTCGACGTGCTGCACCCCCGGAACCAGTCCTGCAACTTCGGCGCTGACCCGCCGCACCGCCCGGCACGGCGCACAGAACGCCGACGAGAACTGCAGCAACGTCGCCCTGGCTTCGCCACCCACCCCGAGCTCCCGCAGCAGCCCCGCGTCGAGCCGCTCCCCCGCAGCGCTCGGGTCGTCCGCCCCGGTCTCCTCGATCACACCCGGCTCCTCCCGGACGTCAGCCGCCACCCCACCCGAGACGTTCCCCGCGCCCGCATCGAACGCTACCCGCCCAGCCGATGCCCCCACGCGCGTCGCCTCCGAGCCCCCAGCCGACTCGCCGCCCGAAGCCCCCGACCTCTCACGCGGCGCAGCTTCGCCCGGCAGATCCTCCCGCAGCGCATCCTCACCCGACGCAGCGTCAAGGCGCGTGCCGTCGCGGAGCGCGGCATCCCGCAACAGCTCGTCCCGCGGCGTGGCGCCACGGGGCGACGGCTCCCGCAGCGAAGCGCCCGCCGACGCGGCGTCCCGCGACACGCCATCGCGCGGCCCGGCGTCCCGCGGCACGCCATCGCGCGGCCCGGAGTCTCGCGGCGCGGCATCGCGCGGCCCGGCCTCCCGCGGCACGCCATCGCGCGGCGCGGCATCGCGCGGCGCGGCATCGCGCGGCGCGGCGTCCCTGGGCGCGGCATCGCGCGGCCCGGCATCCCTGGGCACGGCATCGCGCGGCCCGGCATCCCTGGGCACGGCATCCCGGGGCGCAGCGTCCCGCGTCGTAGTACCGCGCGGCGAGACATCCTGGGGCGAGGGCTCGAGTGGTGTGGCATCGCGCGGCCAGGCGCCCTGTGGCGAGGACTTGCGCGGCGCGGCGCCGCGCCGTGAGGCGGATCGGTTCGGCGTCACGTCGCGGATACGCCCGTCGGCCCGCCGCCGCCAGACCCCGACCACACCCCCGGCGACCAGCACTGCCCCGATCGCCGCGACTCCCACCAGATCCATAGGACAACTCTGTCAGGCTCGCCGCCATCCGGCGACATCGAGCGACGGACAGCACAGGCTCGCCCGGGCCGGCCACCTCGCCAACGCCCAACAGCCCAACGTCCGCGCCGGCCGTCCCACCCACAGCGGAGAGCGCCAAGCTCAAGCAAGCCGTCCCGCCCGGGGCCGACACCGCTCCGCCCCACGCAGACCATTCCGCCCACAACCGACAGCACCAAGCTCAAGCCGGCGTCTCGCTCGCAGCCGGCAGTGCCCCGCCGGAGCCAACCATCCGCCCACGGCCAGCAACGCTTCCTCCGAGCCGTCCACCCTGCGCGGCCGACCGCGGCCCGCCCACAGAGGGCCAGGCCCAAGCCGGCGCCGTCTCGCCCGCAGCCGATAACGCTCCGCCCGGGCAGCAGTCCCGCCCGCAGTCGGCGCGCCCAGCCCGGGCCAGCTCTCCCACGCGCGGCCGACAGCGCCCCACCTCGAGCCAGTCCTCCACCCGGCCGACAGCTCAGCGCCCAGGCCCGTCCTCCACCCGGCCGACAGCTCAGCGCCCAGCCCCGTCCTCCACGCGCCGCCGACAGCACAGCGCCCGGCCCCGTCCTCCACGCGCGGCCGACAGCGCAGCGCCCGGTCGGCCCTCCCACACAAGGCCGAGAGCGCACCACCCAAGCCAGCCGTCCCGCCCGCAGCCGACCGCGCACCGCCCAAGACGGCAGCCCGCCCGCAGCCAGCAACGCCCGCCCGCAGCCGACCGCGCACCGCCCAAGACGGCAGCCCGCCCGCAGCCAGCAACGCCCGCCCGCAGTCGGGAGCGCCCGCCCGCAGTCGGGAGCGCCCGCCCGTTCGCGCGCGGCCGACAGTCGGCTCGCGCATAACCCCCGGCGCCCGCGCTGGTCCGGTGCGGAACGGGATTGCGGTCAGGCGGGCGGCTCGAGCAAGCGCGTCAGGCGCGCGGCCTGGGTCTCCCAGCGCCACTCCTGTTCGACCCAGGCGCGGCCTGCGGCACCCATGGCCTTGGCGCGTGCGGGGTCGGTGAGCAGCTCGGTCAGGCGGGCGGCGAGCGCCGGCAAGTCGCGGCCGCCGACCACGTAGCCGGTCTCGCCCTCGCGGACGGCGTCGGGGGCGCCGCCCGAGTCGCCGCCGACCACGGGCAGGCCGGTGGCGG
This sequence comes from Actinoplanes sp. URMC 104, assembly GCF_051386375.1. Classification (NCBI taxonomy): domain Bacteria; kingdom Bacillati; phylum Actinomycetota; class Actinomycetes; order Micromonosporales; family Micromonosporaceae; genus Actinoplanes; species Actinoplanes sp. URMC 104. The sequence continues at coordinate 2,400,437 of NZ_JBPQTO010000011.1, forward strand.
AGGCCTCCAGGTAGACGATGCCGAGGCCCTCGACGTCGAGGCCGGCGGCGCGGGTGCGGCACGGCATCGCGTAGACGTCGCCGGCCGCGTAGTGGGCGGGCAGCTCGGCCCACGGCACCGAGCCGGTGAAGACGACGTCGCGCTCCACGTCGTGCTCGCGGGCCAGGCGCGCCAGTGTCTTGCGGTACGGGCCGCCGCTCACCAGCAGCAGCGCGGCGTCGGGCACGCGGCGGCGGATCGCGGGCAGGGCGCGGATCAGCATGTCCTGGCCCTTGCGCGGCACCAGGCGGGAGACGCAGACGATCACGGGGCGCCCGGTGAGGCCGTGGCGGGCGCGGACGGCGCTGCCGTCGACGCCGGGGTGGAACGCGTCGACGTCGACGCCGGGGGCCAGCCGTTCGAGCGAGGTGAGGCCGTGCAGCGCGCGGTCGAGGCGGGTGCGCTGGTAGTCGCCCAGGTAGGTGATCACGTCGGTGCCGCGGGCGATGCGGCGCAGCAGGGCTCGGGCGCCGGGCAGGGCGGCCCAGCCGATCTCGTGGCCGTGGGTGAGGGCGACCGCGCGGGTGATGCCGGCGCGGCGGCGCAGGCCCTCGGCGAGCAGGCCCAGCGGTGCGGCGGCGCCGAACCAGACCCGGTCGCAGTCGTGGGCGCGGGCGATCTCGGCGGCACGGCGGGCGACCGCGGGCGTGGGCAGCAGCACGCCGGTCTGCTCGCGGACCACCTCGAAGGGCTGCTCGGCGTCGAAGGCCGCGGCGCCGCGCCAGGTGGAGGCGTACACGACGACGGAGCCGGCGGGCCGGCGCACGGCCAGGTTGTGCACGAACTGCTGGATGCCGCCGGGGCGGGGCGGGAAGTCGTTGGTGACCAGCAGGGTGCGGCCCATCAACGCTCGCCCCGCGCGTAGGCCCGGGCCGCGGCCATCCGTTCCACCGTGGACGGGTGCGAGGCGAACATGAGGTGCTCCCAGGCGGGCGGATCGGGGTCGGACAGGTTGACGGTGCCCAGCCGGCGCTGCATGGCCTCGAACGTCGCCGGATCGCCGGTGAGCGTGAGCGCGTGCTCGTCGGCGCGGGCCTCGACGCGCCGCGACACGAACGCCTGCGCCGGGCCGGCGACCAGCCCGGCGAGGGTGACCAGGGCGATGAGCAGCCCGATGGCCCGGGGCTCGCCGATCGCGCCGACACCGGCCCGGTCGAGCAGCCACTGCCAGGAGCCGAGCAGGTAGAGCGCGATCACGGCGGCGGCCGTGCCGAGAGCGCCCAGGATCGTGCCGGTGAGCACGTCGCCGTCCTTGGCGTGGCCCAGCTCGTGCGCGGCCACCGAGACGACCTCGGCGGGCTCGGCCTCGGTGAGCATCGTGTCGTAGACCACGATCCGGCGGGTGGGCCCGAGCCCCGAGACGTACGCGTTGACCGCCCGCGTGCGGCGGGAGGCGTCGGCGACCAGCACGTCCTTGACCGGCACGCCGTCGCGCGCCGCCAGCTCGACCAGCTCCGTCCGCAGGGGACCGTCGGGCATCGGGGTGAACTTGTTGAAGACCGGCTCGACGAGCACCGGCAGCACGAACGAGAGCAGCACCAACAGCCCGGCCGCCCCGGCCGCGCCGAACGCCCACCACCAGCGCGGCGCGAAGTGGGTGACCGTGTAGAAGCCGGCCAGCGCGAGGCCGCCGATCACGGCGCCCACCGCCCAGCCTTTCACCAGGTCGACCGTCCACGCGCCCCACGTCTGGGTGGAGATGCCGTAGCGCACGACGATCGTGTGCCGCCAGGCCGCGAACGGCAGCGTGACCACCTCGGCGACCAGCACGACTGCGAACCCGCCGAGCACCGCCTGGGCCAGCCAGTGGCCGCCGAACGGCCGGCCGGCCTGGGTGACCAGCCACGCGCCGAGCGGCGTGAGCCCGACGACCAGCGCGACGATGAGGCCGAGCACCATCGAGCCGTAGGAGCCGGGCCGCAGCTCGGCGTGGAACTCGCGGGCCCGCGCCACCTGGTCGCGCGGGAGCTGGCCGAGCGCGGCCACCTGGTCGGCGCGCGGAGCCGGCGGGCGATGCCACGGGACGGTCAGCCAGGCGACCAGGACCAGCGCCGCGAGCAGCACCAGCAGCGTGCCGGCCGCCCAGACCCGATTCATCCGCACCTCCACCGCCGGCAACCCACCGTGACCGCCCATCCTAGAGAGTGGTGATCACGCCACGTGACGGCCTCGCGGGTACATGGGGACGACCACAGGCGGGTCGGGCGTCTCGAGCAGCTCGACCTCGAAGCCGGCCAGCTCGAACACCTCGATCGCGCGCAGCTCGCCGGGTGTCAGGTCCTCGATGCCGTCGGGCGTGCTCACCAGGGCGCCGACGAGGCACCCGCGGCAGTCCTGGGACTCCCGGTCGCAACGACCGCAGTCGATGATCATCACTCCTCCTCCCCCGGTGGCGGCGCGGCGCCGGGGAAGGAAGCGCCCGACCACCATCGGTGACCATCACGCTAGGCGCAGGGTATGACAAAAATGCGTTACCGCAGGTCAGGAGCGGGACAGGCGGCGGATGAGCGAGTCGGCCCCCATCGGGTACGCACCGTGGCGGCGCACGCCGTCGGCGACCTCGCGGTCGGACGAGACCACCACGATCGGCCGGCCCGCCGGCTCGGCGCGCACCAGCTGACGGATCAGCTCGTCGGCGGTGTCGCCCTTGCGGGAGAACAGCACCCGCACCCCGCGCGGCGACGGCGGCAGCCCGTGCACCCGCTCCGCGCCGTCGAACACCACGGTCACCTCGTCGCCGGTCTGCGACGCGATGCCGCCCAGCCCGGTGACCAGCCGTTTGCGCTGCTGCTCGAGCGACATCTCGGCGAAGCCGCGCTTGGTCACGTTGTAGCCGTCGACGATCAGGTGCGCCCGCGGCAGCGCGAGCAACTGGTCGAGCCGCCCGGGGTCGTCGGTGTCCTGCGCGCGGGCCTGCGACCGCTCGGGTGAGCCGGGGCGGTCGGCGGAGGCCTCGGCGACGAAGTCGGCGGGCAGCCGGTCGGCCGGGTTGAGGGCCAGCTCGCGGCGCAGCCCGGTGGCGGCCTGCCCGATCGTCTCGATCAGCAGCCAGAGCCGGGCGTCGTCGGCGGCCCGGGCGTCCTTGGCGGCCTGCTTGCCGGTGGCGGCGAGCGCCTCGGCCTCGGCCAGGCGGGTCTTGAGGCGGCGCACCTCGGCGTCGTGGTCGGCTGCGACCCGCGACGCGCGCCCCTTCTCGGTGGCCAGCAGGTCGCTCGCGCGTTTCTGCGCCGCCTGGGCCTCGCGCAGGGCCCTCGCGGTCGTCCGCGCCTCCTCGCGCAGCTGACCGAGCTCCTCGCGGACCCGGGCCAGCTCGTCGCGCAGCTTGTCGGCCTCGACCTTGGCGACCGCCCGGTCGTGCTCGGCGCGGGCGGCGCGCTGCTCGGCCTCGCGCACCTGGTGGGCGACCGCGGCACTGTCGGCCTCGGCCCGCACCGCGTCGCCGGCGCCCTCGATCAGCTCGCGCCAGCCGTCGGGACGGGCCAGGTAGGCCAGGGCGGCGACCTCGACCGGGTCGGCGGCGGCGGGGGCCATGCCGGCGGCGATCGCGGCGCCCAGGTCGCCCGCGTCGGCCACGACGCGGCCGCTGATGCGCTGGCGGAACAGCGGGTCGGCGGCGAGCTGCGCGGCGATCTCGCGACCGCCGAGGCGGGCCCGGCGGTTGGGGGCGAACCGGGCGACGCGCTTCATCGGCGCGGGGATCTCGTCGGCGGGCAGGCCCGGCAGGGCGGCGGCGGCCAGCGCGGTGATCCGCTGGCGGACCGGCTCGAGCAGGACGGGCTCAGCGGCGAACTCCGCATCGCCGACGGCCGCCTCCTGATCGGGGCGGTCGCCGGGGAGCGGAGTCTCGGACATCTCCCCATTCTCCCACCGTGGGCAGCGGAAAAGCTTGTCGAAGCAAGTGATCTTTTCGGGGCCGCGTCCGGTTCTTGTCGTACCCCCTCTCTAATCTCCCCGCCGTGGCACAACCCGCATACGTCCAGGGCACTCTGGACACCCTTCTCAGCGCCGACGGGTCGGTCGACCCGGCGGCGCTCTCGCTGGCCGACACCACGTTCGTGGTGCTGGACCTCGAGACCACCGGCGGCGCGGCCGACGGCGGGGGCATCACCGAGATCGGCGCGGTCAAGGTGCGCGGCGGCGCCGAGCTGGGCGTCTTCGCGACCCTGGTCAACCCGGGCGAGCGGCTGCCGCCGTTCATCACGGTGCTGACCGGCATCACCGAGGCGATGCTCGCCCCCGCCCCGCCGATCGAGGCGGTGCTGCCCAGCCTGCTCGAGTTCCTGCGCGGGTCGGTGCTGGTGGCGCACAACGCGCCCTACGACGTGGGTTTCCTCAAGGCCGCGTGCGCCCGGCACGGCTACACCTGGCCCAACCCACGGGTGCTCGACACGGCGGCGGTCGCCCGCCGCGCGCTGACCCGCGACGAGGTGCCCAACCGCAAGCTGGGCACGCTCGCCCAGTTCTTCCGCTCCGCCGTGCAGCCCACCCACCGCGCGCTCGACGACGCCCGGGCCACGGTCGACGTGCTGCACGGGCTGATCGAGCGGCTGGGCAGCTTCCGCGTGCACACCCTGGGCGACGCGATCGAGTTCGCCAAGGCCGTCACGCCCACCCAGCGCCGCCAGCGCCATCTGGCCGACGGGCTGCCGCACGTCCCGGGTGTCTACGTGTTCCGCGCCGCCGACGACCGCCCGCTCTACGTCGGCACGTCCAAGGACATCGCGACCCGCGTCCGCAGCTACTTCACCGCCAGCGAGAAACGCGCGCGCATCTCCGAGATGCTGGCCGCGGCCACCCGGGTCGAGGCGGTCGAGTGCGCCCACTCGCTCGAGGCCGAGGTCCGTGAGCTGCGGTTGATCGCCGCGCACTCCCCGCCGTACAACCGCCGGTCGAAATATCCGGAACGCGTGGTCTGGCTCAAGCTCACGACCGAGGCCTATCCGCGGTTGTCCGTGGTGCGCTCGCTGGCCGACGACGACGCGGCCTATTTGGGCCCGTTCTCCTCGCGGCGCACCGCCGAGCTGGCCGCCGCCGGGGTCTACGACGCGGTCCCGCTGCGCCAGTGCGGCCACAAGCTCTCCGTCCGCACGCCGACGCCGGCGTGCGCGCTGGCCGAGCTGGGCCGCTGCCCCGCGCCCTGCCAACACAAGATCACCCCGGAGGACTACGAGGCCACCGCCGCGCTCCCCTTCCGCACGGCCCTGCACGGCGACCCCGAGCAGGTGGTCCACGCGCTGATGGGGCGCATCGAGACGCTGTCCGACAAGCGGCGCTACGAGGAGGCCGCGGTCCTGCGGTCCCGGCTGATCGCGCTGCTGCGCGCCACCGTCCGCATGCAGCGGTTGTCCGCCATGACGACGATCGCCGAGCTGGTCGCCGCGCGGCGCGACAACGTCGGCGGCTGGGAGATCTCCGTCGTCCGGCACGGCCGGCTGGCCGCCGCGGCCACCTCGCCGCCCTACGAGCACCCCCGCCCGACGCTCGATGCGGTGCGGCTGACCGCCGAGACGGTCCTACCGGGACGCGGGCCGGTGCCGGCCGCCTCGGCCGAGGAAACCGAGCGGATCCTGGCGTGGCTCGAACGCCCCGACACCCGGCTGGTGGAAACATCTGGCGACTGGGTGTCACCGGTTCGTGGCGCCGCGCGCTTCGCCGCCCTGCTCAGCAAGGCCGAAGCGGCGGCGTCCGGTAAAGACTCGTCCGTTCGCTCATCGGTAACTGACCGTTCGGATGACGCTCGCTCGCTTAGGCTGTAAGGCAAGTGAAATCCCGGGTGTGGTTCGCGGGGCTTCACGACGATTTGGCCGCCGTAGCCCGCGCTCCCCCGCGCGAGGACCGGAGGCCCTGTGGTGAGGGGGTGTCCAGTGGACGTCGACGCCGGCCACGGCGCCGCCCTTGGACCTGCCCTGCCGACGGCACCGCGTGATCTGTCGCTCACCCAGCGTCTGCGGTCCTTTCTGAGCTTTCCCGGCAACGACGACGACCCCGTCACGGTCCTGACCCGGACGCATCGCGCCGTCCATCCGTCGGCCGACGCGGGCGTCCTGCGGCGCAGCTACGCCATCGCCGAGAACATGCACCGCGGCCAGATGCGCAAGTCCGGCGAGCCCTACATCACCCACCCGCTCGCTGTCGCGCAGATCTGCGCCGAGCTGGGCATGGACACCACCACCCTGGTCGCCGCCCTGCTGCACGACACGGTGGAGGACACGAGCTACACGCTGGAGGCCCTGCACGGCGACTTCGGGCCCGAGGTGACCCACCTGGTCGACGGCGTGACCAAGTTCGACAAGGCGTTCTACGGCAAGGCCGCCGAGGCCGAGACGATCCGCAAGATGATCGTGGCCGCCGGCAAGGACGTCCGGGTACTGGTCATCAAGCTCGCCGACCGGCTGCACAACATGCGCACCCTCGACGCGCGGTCGCCGGCGAGCCGGGCCCGCATCGCCACCGCCACGCTCGACGTGCTGGTCCCGCTCTGCGACCGGCTCGGCATCCAGGCCCTCAAGCGCGACCTCGACGACGTCGTGCTCTACCACCTCGAGCCCGACTCGTACGCGCGCATCGACGAGCACGTGCGGAACCGGCCCGGCTGGGACGAGTACCTCGCCGAGGTCAGCACGAGAGCACGCGTCGCGCTGCGCCGCCAGCGGGTGACGGCCGAGGTCACGCCGCGTCCCCGGCACTACTACTCGATCTGGAAGGACACCGTGGCCGGCGGCCACACCGTCCCGTTCGACCTGCCCCGCATCGCGGTCGTGGTCGACGGCCCCGAGACCGACTGTTACGCGGCGCTCGGCGCCATCCACGGGCAGTGGCGGCCGGTGGCGGGCCGGTTCAAGGACTTCATCGCCTCCCCCAAGAACAACCTCTACCGCTCGCTGCACACGACGGTCACCGGCCCCGACGGCCGGCTGGTCGAGGTGCTGATCCGCACGCGGATGATGCATCGCTACTCCGAGTACGGCGTCGCGACGACCTACCGCTACCCCAAGTACGCGGAGACGGCCGAGGCCTCGGGCGCCGACCAGCTCACCTGGCTGCGCCGGGTGCTCGACTGGCAGCAGGACACCACCGACGCCGCCCAGTTCCTCGCCTCGCTGCGCTGTGACCTCGCTGAGGCCCAGATCACCGTGTTCGCCCACGGGCACGCGGTCGAGCTGCCCGGCGGCTCCACCCCGGTCGACCTCGCCTACGAGCTCAGCCCGCAGAAGGGCGACCAGTGCCTGGCCGCGACGATCAACGGGCGGCTGGCCCCGCTGAGCTCGCAGCTGCGCGACGGCGACGTGGTCGAGATCTTCTCCGAGACCGACGGACACGTGGAGGTGGAGCCGAACGCTCCTCGCGGCCCGCGCCGCGAGTGGCTCGGCTTCGTGAAATCGAGCCAGGCCCAGCTGCAGATCAACCGGTACTTCGACGAGAAGAACGAGCCGGGCATCAGCATCGCCGACAAGGTCCGGCTGGGGCGCGCCACTATCGGGCTGACGCTGCGCAAGCACGACCGCGGCCTGGCCAGCGAGGTGCCGCTGCGCCGCCTCGCCGAGGAACTAGGCTATCCCGACCTCGAGACCATGCTGGTCGCCGTCTGCGAGCGCAACCTCGAGCCCGACATGGTGGTCGAGCAGCTCATCGCGCTCGTCGATCACCCGGACTGATCGCGTCGGCGGAGCACCGCTAGCCTTGCGCTCGTGAGTCTTCCTCGGCGCGTGCGGGCGTACGCCTATCAGACGTTCTACCGCATGCCGAGCCCCGTGCGTCGCGTCGCCGCCCGCCTGGTCGCCCCGAAATACCTCGTCGGCGCCGTGGCCGTGGTGCGCGACGCCGAGGCGGAGGAGCCCGGGCGGCTGCTCCTGCTGCGCCAGCCGACCAAGCACGGCTGGAGCCTGCCGGCCGGGCTGCTCAAGCGCCGCGAGGACCCGGCCGTGGGCGCGGCCCGCGAGCTGTTCGAGGAGACCGGCGTACGGGTCGAGCCCGGCGACCTCACCCCGGGGAACCCGAACGCGATCATCCACCGCGTCGGCGTGGTCGACACTGTCTGGTTCGGCGCCGTGCCCGCCTCCACGACCGAGCTGCGCGTCGACGGCGGCGAGATCCTCGAGGCCGCCTGGTTCCCGATCGACGACCTGCCCCGGCTGACCCGCAACACCGCCGACCTGCTCCGCCGCTACGGCATGGGCCGCGAATGACCGCCGTCGCCGGGGTGATCCTCGCGGCCGGCGAGGGTCAGCGGCTGCGCCCCCTCACCGAGCAGGTTCCCAAGGCGCTCTGCCCGGTCGGCAACGTGGCGCTGCTCGACCGCGCGCTCGCCCGGCTCGCCGCGCTCGGCCTGGCCGGCCCGGAGTCGGTGGCGGTCAACGCGGCCTACCTCGCCGACCAGGTGGTACGGCACGTCGGCGACCGCGCGCACCTGTCGGTCGAGCCGGACGGCCCGGTGGGCACCTCCGGCGGCGTGGGCCGCCTCAGGGACTGGATCGACGGCCGGGGCGCGCTCGTCGGCAACGCGGACGCCTACCTGGCCGATCCCGCCCGGGACCCCGGCAAGGACATCGCCGCGCTGCTCGACGGCTGGTCCGGCGAGACCGTCCGCATGCTCACCAAGCCCAACCTGCCGGGCACGACGGGCGGGTTCAGCGGCCGGCGCTTCACCGGCTTCTCGCTGCTGCCGTGGCGTCACGTCCGCGGGCTGACGGGCGAGCACGACAACCTCGTCCGTACGGTGTGGCGCCCCGCCGAGGCCGAGGGCGCGCTCGAGCTGATCGACTACCCCGGCCTCTACATCGACACCGGCACGCCGGCGGACTACCTGAGAGCCAACCTGCACGCCGCGAACGGCGCCACCCTGGCCGACCCCACCGCCACCGTCACCGGGGCCGTCACCGGCTCGGTGATCGGCGCGGGCGCCGAGGTGCACGGCGACGTGACCCGTTGCGTGGTGTGGCCGGGCGCCCGGGTGGAGGCCGGCGAGTCGCTGACGGACGCCGTCCGGGCACCCGGCGGCCTGACCGTCCGGATCTGAGTGCCCGGCCGATCCGCGGGGCCGGGCGGGCCGACAGCAGGACCCGGGCGAGCCGAGTTCGCCGGGGCCAGCCGACACCGGGGCGAGCCGAGTTCGCCGGGGCCAGCCGACACCGGGGCGAGCCGAGTTCGCCGGGGCCAGCCGACACCGGGACTAGTCGCGGCCGGGATGGGCTGAGATCGGGGCGGGCGGAGGCTGGAGCGACGGCGTGGCCGGTCCGGACGCGGTCAGTCGGCGTCGGGGAGGCCGATGGCGAAGGCGTCCTCGAGGTCGTGCTTGGAGTAGGCGCGGAACGCGATGTGCGACTCGGTGTTGAGCACCCCGGCCGTCTTGGAGATCTTGCCGGCGATGACCTCGGCGATGTCGTCGAAGCGGGCCACGCGGACGATCGCGATCAGGTCGACGTTGCCGGCCACCGAGTAGACCTCGCTGACGCCGTCGAGAGCGGCCAGCGCCTCCGCGACCTCGGGAATCGAGTCGGTGGCGCAGTCGATGTGCACGATCGCGGTGTTCACCTGCGGACTCCTCGGCTGTGCGGGCGGGACGGTCGCGACCATGCTATCCGCAGCAGGCCGCCGCGCGCCGGGCCGGGCGATGGATCGGCTTCGAGATGCCCGCAAGGGGCAGCATGCGCGCACGAAGAAGGGGCCCGCCGAAGCGGGCCCCTCGTTCGTTGCTGTCCGACCGCTACTTGCGGCCGCTGGTGATCTCCTCGCGGGTGTCACCGCTGACCGGCGGCATGCCGGGCGAGACCGGGGCCTCGGACGGCTTCTCCACAGGGAAGAAGAAGCCCTTGACGGCGGGCGCCAGCGCGCCGACGCGGTTCATCTTCTTCGGGACGACCCAGCCGCCGTACTCCAGCGGGAGCGGGTGGCCGTGGTCGTCGACCGGGCCGAGCGGCTGGTGCACCTCGACGAACTGACCGTTGGGCAGGCGCCGGATGATGCCGGTCTCGACGCCGTGTGCCAGCACCTCGCGGTCGTGCTGCTGGAGACCCAGGCAGACGCGCACCGCGATGTAGTAGGCCAGCGGCGGCAGGACGATCAGGCCGAGGCGGCCCGCCCAGGTCATCGCGTTGAGGCTGATGTGGAACTTGTCGGCGATGACGTCGTTGGCGCCGGAGATCGTGGCGACCATCCAGAAGGTGAACGCCATGAAGCCGATGCCGACGCGCTCCGGGTTGTCGCGCGGACGCTCGAGCAGGTTGTGGATCCGCTTGTCGCCGGACTTCCGCGCCTCGAGCCACGGGTAGACCATCGGCAGCGTGAAGATCGCGCCGAGGCCGACCACGGCGGGCCAGAACAGCGGCGGGATGCTGTAGTCGAAGATGTAGATCTGCCAGTTCGGCATGAGCCGGACCAGTCCGTCCATGAACATGACGTACCAGTCGGGCTGCGAGGCCGAGGAGACCTCGGAGGCCCGGTAGGGGCCGAACAGCCAGACCGGGTTGATCTGGAACAGACCCGAGAGCAGCGCCACCGTGCCGAAGACGGCCATGAAGAAGCCGCCCTGCTTGAGCGCGTAGCGCGGGAACATGCGCTCGCCGACCACGTTGGTGTTCGTGCGCATCGGGCCGGGCCACTGGGTGTGCTTCTGCTTGAAGACCAGGCCCAGGTGGACGCTGATCAGCGCGAGCAGGCCGCCGGGGATCAGCAGCACGTGGGCGATGTAGAACCGGCCGATGATCAGGTGGCCGGGGAACTCGCCGCCGAAGACCGACGCGGACAGCCAGGTGCCCACCACCGGGATCGACAGCATGATCGCCGAGGCGATGCGCAGACCCGTGCCGGACAGGCCGTCGTCCGGGAGCGAGTAGCCGGTGAAGCCGGCGAAGAAGCCGAGCAGGAACAGGATGATGCCGATCACCCAGTTCGTCTCGCGCGGCTTGCGGTAGGCGCCGGTGAAGAAGACGCGCGCCATGTGCACGACGATCGACGCCATGAACAGCAGCGCCGCCCAGTGGTGCATCTGGCGCATGAACAGACCACCGCGCACCTCGAACGACAGGTGCAGCGAGGACGCGTACGCCTGGGACATCTCGGTGCCCCGCAGCGCCGGGTAGGCGCCCTGGTACGTCGTCTCCGTCATCGACGGGTCGTAGAACAGCGTCAGGAAGACACCGGTGAGAAGCAGGATGATGAACGAGAACAGCGCGATCTCGCCCAGCAGGAACGACCAGTGGTCAGGGAAAACCTTGTTGAGCAGCGCACGCAGAGGCGTGGACGCCTGGAACCGCTCGTCTACGCCCTTGGCGAAGGTGACCGGCGCCTGCTGGAGATCTACTTTCCGCCGTTTCACGGCCTCTCCCAGAAGTCAGGTCCGACAGTGTCCTTGAAGTCCGACGTTGCCACGAAGAACCCCTCGTCGTCCACACTCAGCGGCAACATGGGCAGTCGCCGGCTGGCCGGGCCGAAGATGGGCTGCGCGTTCCTGGTGATCAGGAACTGCGACTGGTGGCACGGGCAGAGCAGGCGGTTCGTCTGCTGCTCGTACAGGCTCGCCGGGCATCCGGCGTGCGTGCAGATCTTCGAGTACGCGACGTAGTCGCCCCACATCGATCCGCGGTTGCGGCGGTCGCCCTCCGCGTTGCGCCGGGTCTCCTCGGCGTCGTCGGAGCGCAGGTGGATCAGCAGCGTCGGCGAGTCGGCGTACTCGTTGGTCGTGCCGCCCTCGATGCCGGGGTAGACCGTCATCTGGCCGCCGGTGCTGACGTCCTCGGGACGGATCGGGGTGCCGTCGTCGCGCACGAGCCGCACCAGCTTGCCGCCGTTGTGCCCCGGGTTGAAGCCCGTGGTGAACATGATCGGCATGTCGTCCTTGTGCGGGTTCTCGATCAGACCGCCGATCAGCGGCGCCGCGGCGACCAGGCCGATCGGCGCCAGGCCGAACCCGATCGCGCCCTTGAGCAGCGGCCGGCGCTGGATGCCGCCGTTCAGCTCGTCGGCGACGAACATCATCGTCTGGCCGGTGATCTTCTGCTCGTCGGTCGGCGGCATGCCGTCGTGACGGGCCTGGATCGAGACCTCGTGCGGCAGCAGCTTCTTGGCCCAGGCGAGGATCGCGAAGCCGACGGCGAACAGCGAGATGCCCAGCGAGATGCCGAGCAGCGGCGTGTAGTAGTCGCCCAGCGTGTGGCCGAGCTGGAAGCGCCACGGCCACCAGATGTAGAAGCCGAGGAAGGCCAGGGCGGCCAGGCCGGCGAGGATGAACAGCAGGGCGATGTTGCGCACGACGCGCTTCTCCGCCTTGGAGTTCGTGCCCTGGAACTGCGACTCGTACGTGATGATCTCGATCTCGTCGCGGCGCAGGCCCTCCTTGACGACGTCGAAGCGGGTGAGCCTCGGGTCGTTGACGTCGACCGGCTCGGTAGCGCCGGTCTGGTCGTGGTGCAGCGTGGTCATGACTTCCCCGCAATCCACAGCGACGTGAACACCAGGAGCGTGATGCCGACGACGAAGATCGCGACACCCTCGGTCGACGGGCCGTAGCGACCCAGGTTGAACAGGCCGCCCGGGTCCTTGTCGTCCTGGAGCTGCAGCGTGATGTAGGTGATGATCTCGCGCTTCTCGTCGGGCGTGAGCTGGTTGTCACCGAACACCGGCATGTTCTGCGGGCCGGACAGCATCGCCGCGTAGATCGTCTCGGGCGCCGCGTCGTGCAGCGACGGGGCGTACTTGCCCGAGGAGAGCGCGCCGCCGCCACCGCCGAAGCCGTGGCACGAGGTGCAGTTGACCCGGAACAGCTCGCCGCCGCGGGCGACCGCCTCGGGGTTGTCGTCGAGGCTCTCGACGAGCTCGCCCGCGGGCAGCTGCGGGCCGCCACCCAGCTCCTGGATGTACTGGCCGAGCTGCTTGGTCTGGTTCTTGTCGAACTGCGGCTTCTTCTGCTCGGCCTGGGCCTCCTGGCGGGTCATCGGCATGCGGCCGGTGCCCACCTGGAACTCGACCGAGGCCGACCCGACGCCGATGAGGCTGGGGCCGCGGTCGGTCACACCCTCGCCGTTGCGCCCGTGACAGGTGATGCAGCTGTTGTCGTACAGCTGCTTGCCCTCTTGCGCCGTCGCGGAGAGCTGCTTCGGGGTGTCGGCGAAGGCCCCGGGAGCGAAGGCCGTGTAGACGCCGCCGGCCAGCGCGAGCGCGGCGAGCATCCGCGCGGCCGCACCGATCCGCCGACGCGCCCGGCTCGGCGCTCCGCGCCGCCGGGAAAACACCCGGAAGCGCCGGGCGGGCGTGTCAGAAGTCATGGGTTGTATCCCTCTGCGTTTTTGACCTGTTGCTCATGGACGGGCGGGCTCTACTGCAGCCAATAGATCATGGCGAACAGCGCGATCCACACGATGTCCACGAAGTGCCAGTAGTACGACACGACGATCGCCGAGGTGGCCTGCGCAGGCGTGAACCTACCCATCGTCGTACGGATCATGTAGACGATGAAGGCGATCAGGCCGCCGGTCACGTGCAGACCGTGGAAGCCGGTCGTCAGGTAGAACATCGAGCCGTACCCGTCGCCGTTGAGCTTGATGCCCTCGTGCACCAGGTTGCGGTACTCGTTCGCCTGTCCCAGCACGAAGATCAGGCCCATCACGAAGGTGATGGTGAACCAGCGCCGCAGCGCGAACACATCACCCTTTTCCGCCGCGAAGACGCCGAGCTGGCAGGTGACCGAGGAGAGCACCAGGATCACCGTGAACGTCGTCGCGTACGGCAGCTTCAGCTCGGGAGTGTGTTCCTCCCACATGCTGTAGTCCGCCGCGCGGATCGAGAAGTACATCGCGAACAACGCCGCGAAGAACATGAGCTCGCTGGAGAGCCACACGATCGTGCCGACGCTGACCATGTTCGGGCGCGTCAGGGAGTGGATCCTGCTCTTGTCGATGGCTGAGGCCGCTGTCACGAGGCTCATTATTGCCCCGCGATCAGCGCAACGTGCCGCGGGGGGTGGAATCCGGCACGTGTTGCAGCCCGGAATTCTCGGTCCGGACCGGATGGGCCTAGCCTCGAGTGGTGCAGCTAGCCGAAATGCCCCCGCTCGCCGCCGCGGGCGGGGATACTGTTCTTCCGCCGTTCAGCCCGGCGGCGATCTTCACCGAGATCCACCTGGGCAGCCTGGTCGCGCTGTTCCTGCTGGTCGCCGCGGCGCTGTACGGCTACGGCGTGCACCGGCTGCGCCGGCGGGGCGACCACTGGCCCGTGGGCCGCACGGTGGCCTTCGTCGTGGGTGGACTCGGCTCGATCGCGGCCGTGACCGTCACCGGCATCGAGGCGTACGACACCACGCTGATCTCGGTGCACATGGTGCAGCACATGGTGCTGTCCATGGTGGGCCCGATCTTCCTCGCGCTCGGTGCGCCGGTGACGCTCGCCCTGCGCACGCTGCCCGCCGCACCCCGCAAGACGCTGCTTGCCGTCGTGCACAGCTGGGTCGCGCGGGTGCTCACGTTCCCGCTGGTCGCGTTCGGCCTGTTCGTGGCGAACCCGTTCGTCCTGTACTTCACCGACCTCTACCGGCAGACGCTGCTGCACTCCTGGCTGCACGAGTTCGTGCACATCCACTTCATCGTCACCGGCTGCCTGTTCTTCTGGCCGCTGCTGGGCCTGGACCCGTTGCCCAACCGCTGGCCCTACCCGGCCCGCGCGCTGCTGATGGTGCTGTCGGTGCCGTTCCACACCGTGCTCGGGCTGACCATCATGCAGAGCAAGACGGTGCTGGCCGGCGACTACTACAACAGCCTGGGGCTGAGCTGGCTGGACCCCGCCCAGGACCAGGTCACCGCGGGCGGCATCCTGTGGGCCGGCGGCGAGATCGTCAGCGTCACGATGCTGGGCATCCTGGTGATGCAGTGGGTGCGCCAGTCCGAGCGGGAGGCCCGCCGCATCGACCGTGCGCTGGACCGGCAGGAGGCGGAGGAGCAGGCCCGCGATGCCGCCAAGATCACAAATGGGGCCCCCGCCGACACCCCCGCACCGGGGTCGGACAACGCGTAAAGGGGTCCGTTACGATCGGCGGGCACCTACGACGTGAACCGGGCCCGTCCTACCGCCCCGCCCACCGCCTCAATCGGACTAAAGGCACCCATCCTACCGCCCCGCCCACCGCCCCAAAACGGACTAAAGGCACACTCTTATGAGCGACGCACCGACCGAGTACACGGTCCTCCTCTACAGCGACGACGCCGCTGTGCGCGACCGGATCCGGCTGGCGATCGGCGTCCGGCCCGCCGCCGACCTCAAGGTCGAGTTCGCCGACGCCTCCACCTGGGAGGAGTGCCGGCTGCTGCTCGACAAGTACGAGATCGACCTGATGGTGCTCGACGGCGAGGCGTCCCCGGCCGGCGGCATCGGCATCGCCCGGCAGACCAAGGATGAGTACGCGACTCCCCCGCCCGTCTGCGTGGTGCTCGCCCGCCCCGCCGACCGCTGGCTGGCCGCCTACGCGCAGGTCGACCAGACGCTGATCGCGCCGCTCGACCCGGTCACCACCGGCCAGACCGTCGCCGCGATGCTGCGCGCCCGCCGCAACGGCGCCATCCCCCTGGGCACGCTCGGCAAGCTGGGCTGACCCTCCCCGACGACGAGACCCGCGGAGGTCGCGCCATGGGCGCACGCACCTGGCCGAACCTGACGAGCGCCCTGCTGCGCGGCGAGGAGCTCGGCACCGCCGACACCGCCTGGGCCATGGGCGAGATCATGACCGGCAACGCTTCGCCGGCCCAGATCGCGGGCTTCGCGGTCGCGCTGCGCGCCAAGGGCGAGACCCCCGCCGAGCTGGCCGGCCTGGTCGAGGCGATGCTGGCCAACGCGACGCTGGTCGAGCTGCCCGAACAGGTGCGCACCAGCGCGGTCGACGTGGTGGGCACCGGCGGCGACCGGGCCAACACGGTCAACATCTCCACGATGGCGGCGATCATCACGGCGGCCGCCGGTGTGACGGTCGTCAAGCACGGCAACCGGTCCGCCTCGTCGACCACCGGCACGGCCGACCTGCTCGAGCACTTCGGCATCCCGCTCGACCTGGGCCCCGCGGGCGTGGTGAGCACGGTGACCGGCGCCGGCATGGGCTTCTGCTTCGCCGCGCGCTACCACCCCGGCATGCGCCACGCCGCCGTCACGCGGCGCGAGCTGGGCGTGCCGACGTTCTTCAACGTGCTGGGCCCGCTGACCAACCCGGCCCGCCCCACCGCGGCCGCGGTCGGCTGCTTCGACGCCCGGATGGCCCCCGTGATGGCGGCCGTCTTCGCCCGCCGTGGCGACTCGGTGCTGG
Organism: Actinoplanes sp. URMC 104; assembly: GCF_051386375.1. Classification (NCBI taxonomy): domain Bacteria; kingdom Bacillati; phylum Actinomycetota; class Actinomycetes; order Micromonosporales; family Micromonosporaceae; genus Actinoplanes; species Actinoplanes sp. URMC 104. The sequence goes on from NZ_JBPQTO010000011.1 coordinate 2,416,752, forward strand.
TGATGCGCGGCGAGGACGGCCTCGACGAGTTCACCACCGCCGCGCCCACCCGCCTCTGGCAGGCCAAGGACGGCGAGGTCACCGAGCACGTGATCGACGCGGTCGAGCTCGGGTTGCCGCGCAGCGAGCCGGCCGCCCTGCGCGGCGGGGACGCGGCCTTCAACGCCGACGTGGCGCACCGGACGTTCGCCGGCGAGCCCGGCCCGGTCCGCGACGCCGTCGTGGTCAACGTGGCGGCCGCCCTGGCCGCTCGGGAAGGCTTCCCCGGCGACCTGAGAGACACGCTGCGGGCCGGAATCGCCCGGGCCCAGGAGACGATCGACTCGGGGGCCGCGACGGCTCAGCTGGCCCGCTGGGTGGAGGCCGCGCAGAAGGCCAAGGCTGCCGAATAAGCTAAGTCACAGCGGACACGCCGCCGGTAATGCTCCCTGATGCCGGATTTACGTGGCAGCGTCGGAATCAGTTCCGGGTCAATCCACCTTCCGGCGAAGGAGAGCCACCCGTGTCCGAGCGCGAATCCCGCTGTGTCATCTGCGACGGCGACATGATGTTCGAAGTGCCGCCCAGCACCGACGGTCCGGTCGAGGAGCTGGTCTGCGCCCGCTGCGGCGCCGCCGAGGTCGTCGCCCCCGTCGTCGCCCACCTCTGGCTGACTCCGTCAGCGAACACCCGCCGCCGCATACCTCCCCAGCAACGCCGAGCGGCCTGACAAAGACAGAAGCCCCGCGTCCCATCGGGACGCGGGGCTTCTGCGAAAGCTCTTAATGCTCGGCGGGGTGGCGGGTGCCGGAGTAGTACTCGAAGAGCATGCCGCACGCGGTCAGGATGACCATGATCAGGCCGAGCGCCACCAGCCACCACATCCAGAACGTCAGGCCGAGGCCCGCCACCGCAGCCGACAGCGCGATGCCGAACGGCCAGTAGCTGCCCGGGCTGAAGAAGCCGATCTCGCCGGCGCCCTCGGCGATCTCGCCGTCCTCCCGGTCCTCCGGGCGCAGGTCGATGCGCCGGGCGACGAACCAGAAGAAGCCGCCGCACATCGAGCACAGCAGGCCGGACAGGATCAGCGCGGTCGTGCCGACCCACTCGACGTGGGTGCCGGTGCCGCGGGTGTAGAACCCGTAGACGATGGACGCTCCGAAGAGGAACGCGGCGACGCCGGCGAAGATCTTGTATTCGGTGCCCGCTGCGGCGCCGCCGAGGTCGTCGCCCCCGTCGTCGCCCACCTCTGGCTGACTCCGTCAGCGAACACCCGCCGCCGCATACCTCCCCAGCAACGCCGAGCGGCCTGACAAAGACAGAAGCCCCGCGTCCCATCGGGACGCGGGGCTTCTGCGAAAGCTCTTAATGCTCGGCGGGGTGGCGGGTGCCGGAGTAGTACTCGAAGAGCATGCCGCACGCGGTCAGGATGACCATGATCAGGCCGAGCGCCACCAGCCACCACATCCAGAACGTCAGGCCGAGGCCCGCCACCGCAGCCGACAGCGCGATGCCGAACGGCCAGTAGCTGCCCGGGCTGAAGAAGCCGATCTCGCCGGCGCCCTCGGCGATCTCGCCGTCCTCCCGGTCCTCCGGGCGCAGGTCGATGCGCCGGGCGACGAACCAGAAGAAGCCGCCGCACATCGAGCACAGCAGGCCGGACAGGATCAGCGCGGTCGTGCCGACCCACTCGACGTGGGTGCCGGTGCCGCGGGTGTAGAACCCGTAGACGATGGACGCTCCGAAGAGGAACGCGGCGACGCCGGCGAAGATCTTGTATTCGGTGCGCACTTGTTCCCCTACTTCCCGGCCGTCGCCGCAGCGCCCGCGCCCGAGGCGACCGCGCCGTTCTGGTTCCAGCTGTTCTTCTGGCGCCGCGTGTTGAACGGCTGGGTGGTCGTCGCGTACGCCTTGTCGCCGGTGAAGCCGATCGCCGCCATCGCCTGCTGCGTGGTCTGGCCGTTCTGCTTGGCCTGCAGGAACTGGTCGAACCGCTCGGGCGAGACCGCCACCAGCTCGAAGTTCATGAAGGCGTGGTAGGTGCCGCACAGCTCGGCGCAGCGGCCGACGTAGCGGCCCTCCTTGTCGAGGGTGATCTCGAAGGTGTTGCGCACGTCGCCGGGGAACACGTCCCGCTTGAAGAGGATCTCGGGCACCCAGAACGAGTGGATGACGTCGCGGCTGGTCTCCTCGAACCGGATCTTCTCACCGGTGGGGAGCACCAGGATCGGGATGACGTCCGACGAGCCGACGGTGGAGGCGACCGTGTTGGCCTCGGCGCCCATGCCGTCGCGGTAGTTGAACTGCCAGTTCCACTTGAACGCCACGACCTCGACGACCTGGTCGGGGTTCTTGGAGAGCTTGTCCACGTCGGTCTGCACGATCGCCGTGTAGTAGAAGAGCACCGCCACGATCAGCACCGGGGTGACCGTGTAGAGCACCTCCATCGGCATGTTGAACCGGGTCTGCACGGGCAGCTCGTCGCCGCGCTTGCGGTACCGGATGACACACCAGAAGATCAGGCCCCACACGAAGAAGCCGACGACGAGCGCGGCGATCACCGAGGCGATCCACAGGTCGTACATGCGGTGGGCCTGCAGCGTGATGCCCTTGCCCGGCCATCCGAAGTGGCCGAAGGTGTCGCCGAAGCCCTCCAGCGAACAACCCGAGAGCAGCATCAGCAACGCCGACCCGCTGAGACCGAGCCCGGCGATCCGGACTGCCGCTCGCGGCCGCGCGGCCGAACCCTTTGCGCTCACCTGCTTTTGCCTCCTTAGCAGCGCCGCCTACCGCCCGAAACGGACAGGAGTGGCCAGGCGTCACCGTCGGTCGCACACTACTCGACCAGGCCCTGTCACACCGTTCCGGGGTCGGATCTTCGGCCGTGCGCGTATACCCCTCAACAACCGGACGATACCGTTCCTGGCGTGGAATACACGGGCGATCCGGCATACCTGGACGCGGCGACCGCCGTTCCGCTGCATCCCGTGGCCCGCGAGGCGTTGCTGGCCGCGCTCGCCGACGGCTGGGCCGACCCGGCGCGCCTCTACTCCGCGGGCCGGCGGGCGCAACAACTGTCCGATGCGGCCCGCGCCGTCGTCGCCGAGGTTCTGGGCGTACGCCCCGACGAGGTGTCGTTCTGGCCCTCCGGCACGGCCGCCGCGCAGGCCGCCGTGCTCGGGGCGATGGCCGGGCGCGCCCGGCGGGGCGACACGCTGGTGCACTCGGCCATCGAGCACTCCGCGGTGCTGCACGCCGCCGCCCGAGGCAAGGCCGTAGAGGTGCAGGTCGACCGCCTGGGCCGGCTCGACCTGGACGCGTGGGAGCGGGCGGTCGCCGCGCCCGGTGCGGCCCTGGCCTCGCTGATCAGCGCGAGCCACGAGGTGGGCACGGTGCAGCCGGTGGCGGCCGCGGCGGAGTACTGCGGCGAGGCGGGCGTGCCGCTGTTCGTGGACGCCGCCCAGTCGGTGGGCCGGGTTCCGGTGCCGCCGGGCTGGTCGTTGCTGAGCGCGAGCGCGCACAAGTGGGGCGGCCCGCCGGGAGTCGGCGTGCTCGTGGTCCGCAAGGGGGTGCGCTGGATCTCCCCGTACCCGCAAGATGACGTATATCGCCCGCAGCTGCCGGGGAGCGCCGACCTGCCGGCGGTGGTCGCCGCGGCCGCGAGCCTGCGAGCCGTGGTGCAGGAGGCGCAGACCGAGGGCGTACGCCTGAGCGCGCTCGTCGACCGCATCCGCGAGCGGGTGCCGGCCACGGTGCCGGACGTCGAGGTGGTCGGCGACCCGGACCAGCGGCTGCCGCACCTGGTCACGTTCTCGTGCCTCTACGTCGACGGCGAGGCGCTGCTGCACGCGCTGGACCGGGCCGGTTTCGCGGTCTCCTCGGGCTCGTCGTGCACGGCGTCGACGCTGCGGCCCAGCCACGTGCTCGAGGCGATGGGCGTGCTCAGCCACGGCAACGTCCGGGTCTCGCTGCACCGGGGCACCACCGAGGCGGACGTCGAGCGGTTCCTGGCCGTGCTGCCGGGGATCGTGGCGGACCTGCGGCGGGAGGCGGGAATGTGATCGAGCTCGACTGCCGGGGCCAGAAGTGCCCGCTGCCGGTGATCAAGCTGGCGCAGACCATCGGCACGGTGGAGGTCGGCGACGTCGTACGGGTGCTCGCCGACGACCCGGCCGCGGCCAACGACATCCCGGCCTGGTGCCGCATGAAGCAGCAGGAGTTCCTGGGCTCCCCCGGCCGGGACGCGTACGAGGTGCGGCGGCTCAGCTGAGCTTGAGGTACTCGACGACCGGGCCGACCGGGTCCTTCGCCAGGCTCGTGTCGACGATCAGGCGCGCGCCCAGGTAGGGCTCGTACTCGGCCTGGCGCTCCAGCACCCGCACCCAGTCGGGCACGCCGTCGTGGTCGCGCGACGCGAAGCGCTTCTCGACCCGGCGGCGGTGCTCGGCGTCGTCGCCGCAGACGACCTCGACGACCCGCAGCGGCACGCCGGCACGCTCGGCCACGTCGACCCAGAGCCGGCGGGCCGCCCGCACCGGGCTCACCGCGTCGATGATCACGTGGTGGCCGATGCCGAGCTGGTCCTCGGCGAGCGCGGCCACCGCCCCGTACGCGGCGAAACCCGGCCTCGGCTCGGACACCTCGTAGCGCCGCAGCGCGAAGTCGACCGTGTCGACCGCCAGCACGCACGCGGGCAGCTCGGTGGCCACCCGCGCGGCGAGCGTGCTCTTCCCCACGCCGGGCAGCCCGGCGAAGACGGCGAGGACCACGTCAGGCGGGCAGGAACGGCTTGATGTCGGCGGCGGCCTCCTCGCCGTACGAGTCGGCGAAGCGCTTGGCGAAGTCCTCGGCGCGCACGTCGTACTCCTGCGGGCCGACCGACTCGAGCACGAGCGCGGCCACCAGCGAGCCGACCTGGGCGGCCCGCTCGAGGCCGAGCCCCCAGGACACGGCCGAGAAGAAGCCGGCCCGGAAGCCGTCGCCGACGCCGGTCGGGTCCTCGGCGAGCACGTCGCGGGCCACCGGCACGTGGATGCGCTCGATGCCGCGTCCGGTGATCTCGACACCGTCCCGGCCGAGCGTGGTGACCCGGATCTGCACCTGCTCGAGCACCTGCTCGGAGGTGAGCCCGGCCTTGGTCTCCAGCAGCGAGCGCTCGTACTCGTTGGTCAGCAGGTACTCCGCGCCGCTGATCAGCGTGAGCACGTCGCTGCCGTCCATGCGGGCGAGCTGCTGCGACGGGTCGGCCGCGAACTTGTAGCCGCGCGCCCGGCACTCCTGCGAGTGGCGGATCATGGCGGCCGGGTCGTTCGCGCTGATCAGCACGAGGTCGAGGCCGCCGGCGCGCCGGTCGACCGGGGCGAGCTCGATGTTGCGGGCCTCGGACATCGCCCCGGCGTAGAACGAGGCGATCTGGTTGAGGTCGTCGTCGGTGGTGCAGACGAAGCGGGCAGTGTGCGCGACCTCGCTGACGTGCACCGAGTCGCAGTCGACGCCGTGCCGCTCGAGCCAGGACCGGTAGTCGGCGAAGTCGGCGCCGACCGCGCCCACCAGGATCGGGCGCAGGCCCAGCTTGCCCATCCCGAACGAGATGTTGCTGGCCACTCCGCCGCGCCGGACCACCAGGTCGTCGACCAGGAACGAGAGCGAGACCTTGTGCAGCTGGTCCGCGATGAGCTGGTCGGCGAACCGCCCCGGGAAGTGCATCAGGTGGTCGGTGGCGATCGAGCCGGTCACGGCGATCTTCATGAGGCCCTCAGGGTTCTAGGAAAGCAGGGGGGCTTACGTACGCAGCCTACCGGCACATGAAGAAAAGCAGGCCGCCCCGTGAACGGAGCGACCTGCTTTGCGTATTGCCCGGGACTCAGTGGAACGAGTCGCCGCAGGCGCAGGAGTTCTGCGCGTTCGGGTTGTCGATCGTGAAGCCCTGCGCGTCGATCCGGTCGGCGAAGTCGATCGTGGCGCCGGCCAGGTAGGGGGACGACATGCGGTCGACGACGACCTCGACACCGCCGAAGTCCGCCACGACGTCGCCGTCGAGCGAGCGCTCGTCGAAGAAGAGCTGGTAGCGCAGGCCGGAGCAGCCACCGGGCTGAACGGCGATACGCAGGCGCAGGTCGTCGCGGCCTTCCTGCTCGATCAGGGCCTTGACCTTCACGGCGGCGACGTCGGTCAGGATGACGCCGGTCGGGGCGGTCGTTCCGGCCGACTCGGTGTGCGCTTCAGTGGTCACTGGGTATCTCCCTGCAGGTGCGGACAATCTGCCGTACTGGCCAACGCTAGCCCCATTCCCCATGATTCCCAATCGGGGTGGCCCAGTTCACCTTCGTCACCGGCTCCACTGCTCGCTGAGGCGTGCGGCCAGCTCACGCAGCCCGCGGGCGGGCTCGGCCAGGGCGATCTCGGTGCTGCCGAAGTGCTCGGTCAGGGAGTACGTCTCGGTGACGCCCGCGGCGGCGGCCTCGCGGTAGCCGGTCTCGTTGCGGCCCGCCAGCACGACGCAGGGCAGACCGCGGTCGCGGGCGGCGCCGGCGATGCCCGCCACGACCTTGCCGCGCAGCGACTGGTGGTCGAAGGAGCCCTCCCCGGTGATCACCAGATCGGCCGCGTCCAGCTCCCGCTCCAGGCCGATCGCCGAGCTGACCAGGCCGATCCCCGACACCACGCGGCCGCCCAGCGCGATCAGCGCCGCGCCGATGCCGCCCGCCGCTCCCCCGCCCGGCGCGCGCTGCAGGTCCTCGACGCCGAACGCCTTCTCGAGCACGCCCGCGAACTGCTCGAGGGCGGCGTCGAGACGGAGGACGTCCTCGCGGCCGGCACCCTTCTGCGGGCCGAAGACGCTGCTGGCGCCGTGCAGGCCGGTGAGCGGGTTGTCGACGTCGGTCGCGGCGATCAGGCTCACCTGGCGCAGCCGGGGCTCTCCCCCGAGCGCGGCGGCCGCGTCGAGGTAGGCGCCGCCGTACGGCAGGGCGTACCCGGCGACGTCGACCGGCGGGGCGCCGAGCGCGGCCAGCATGCCCGCGCCGGCGTCGTTGACCGCGGAGCCGCCCAGCCCGATGACGACCTCGGCCGCGCCGGCCTCGACCGCCGCCGTGAGCAGCAGCCCCAGCCCGTACGAGGTGGCGCTGCCGGGATCGCGCTCCTCGGGGGTGAGCAGGTGCAGGCCGCAGGCGTGCGCGCTCTCGACGTACGCCGTCGTGCCGTCCAGCAGGATCTCGCCGTCGACCGGCCGGCCGAGCGGGTCGACCGTCGGCACCGGGATGCGCCGGCCGCCCAGCGCCCCGGCGAGCACCTCGATGAAGCCGGGCCCGCCGTCGGAGAGCGGCCGCTGGATCAGCTCGTCGGGACGCCCCCAGCCGGCCACGACCGCCTCGGCGACCTCGGGGGCGGACAGCGTGCCGGCGAACTTGTCCGGACAGATCAATACGCGCACGCGTAGAGTGTGGCACCCCACTGTTCGCGGCAGGGATTCTCGTCGCCGGGCTGTGCGACGATGCATTCGTGACGTCGACCTGGACCGAACCCTCGAACACCGCCACCGCGCTGCTCCTGCTCGGCCGGGGCAGCGATCCTGCCTCCGAGCGTGGCGTGGACTGCCCCGGCGACCTGCCCGCCGTCAGCGACCCCGACCTGGTGGCCCGGGCGACCGCGGCCAAGGCCGCGCTCGGCGACCGCGTCTTCGTGCTGGGCCACCACTACCAGCGCGACGAGGTCATCCAGTTCGCCGACGTCACCGGCGACTCGTTCAAGCTCGCCCAGCAGGCCGCGGCCCGCCCCGACGCGGAGTTCATCGTGTTCTGCGGCGTGCACTTCATGGCCGAGAGCGCCGACATCCTGACCACGCCCGACCAGCGCGTGATCCTGCCCGACCTGGCGGCCGGCTGCTCGATGGCCGACATGGCCGTGCTCGGCCAGGTGCAGACCGCGTGGGAGCACTTCGAGGACCTGGGCATCGCCGGCGACGTCGTCCCGGTGACGTACATGAACTCCTCCGCCGACATCAAGGGCTTCGTCGGCGGCAACAAGGGCGTGGTGTGCACGTCGTCCAATGCCAAGCGCGCGCTGACCTGGGCGTTCGAGCAGGGCAGCAAGGTGTTCTTCCTGCCCGATCAGCACCTGGGCCGCAACACCGCGGTGCTCGAGATGGGCTTCGACCTCGACGACTGCGTGCTCTACGACCCGCACAAGCCGCAGGGCGGCCTGACCGACCAGCAGCTGCGCGACGCCCGCATGATCCTGTGGCGGGGGCACTGCTCGGTGCACGGCCGGTTCACCATCGACAGCGTGCGCGAGGTACGCGAGCGGGTGCCCGGGGTGAACGTGCTGGTGCACCCCGAGTGCCGGCACGAGGTCGTCCGCGCGGCCGACTACGTGGGCTCCACCGAATACATCATCAAGGCGCTCGACGCGGCCCCGGCCGGCTCGGCCTGGGCGGTCGGCACGGAGCTCAACCTCGTACGCCGTCTGGCTCTCGCCCACCCCGACAAGCAGATCATGTTCCTCGACCGGACGGTCTGCTACTGCTCCACGATGAACCGCATCGACCTGCCCCACCTGGTGTGGGCGCTGGAGGAGCTGGTCGCCGGCCGGGTGCCCAACGTGATCACGGTCGACGACGAGACGGCGCACAACGCGCGGGTCGCCCTCGACCAGATGCTCGCGCTGCCGTAACCGACGGTAGTCAGCAAGATCCGTTCTGCGGGGCTTTATCTTTCTACCGTCTTAACTGTCGGGCCTTGGGCGTTGTGTGACTGGCGTCCTTGTCACTCAGCGCTATGCTTCCCCGGTTGCGAGAACGGGTACCCCCGCCCGGCTTGCCCCCTCGATCATCTCGGGCGTCGACGCCCGCCGGCTGGAGGTTACGTTGACCGACGACGTCTTGGTCGTGCACGGCGGAACGCCGTTGCAGGGCCAGATCCGGGTCCGTGGCGCCAAGAACCTGGTTTCCAAGGCCATGGTGGCCGCCCTGCTGGGCGAGTCGCCGAGCCACCTGTACGACGTTCCGGCCATCCGCGACGTGGAAGTGGTCCGCGGCCTGCTGGAGCTGCACGGCGTCAAGGTCAGCGACGGCGCCGACGACGGCGAGCTGGTGATGGACCCCACCAACGTGGAGAGCGCCAGCACCGACGAGATCAACGTGCACGCCGGCTCGAGCCGCATCCCGATCCTGTTCTGCGGCCCGCTGCTGCACCGCCTCGGGCACGCGTTCATCCCGGACCTCGGCGGCTGCCACATCGGCCCGCGCCCGATCGACTTCCACATCCAGGCGCTGCGCGAGTTCGGCGCGGTCGTCGACAAGACACCCGAGGGCATGCACCTGAGCGCGCCGCACGGCCTCAAGGGCGCCAAGCTGGAGCTGCCGTACCCGAGTGTGGGCGCCACCGAGCAGGTGCTGCTCACCGCCGTACGCGCCGAGGGCACCACCGAGCTGCGCAACGCGGCCATCGAGCCCGAGATCATCGACCTGATCTGCGTCCTGCAGAAGATGGGCGCGATCATCACGGTGCACACCGACCGGGTCATCGAGATCCAGGGCGTGCCGCGCCTGCACGGCTACCAGCACAAGCCGATCCCCGACCGGATCGAGGCCGCCAGCTGGGCCGCGGCCGCGCTCGCCACCAAGGGCGAGATCGAGGTGCTCGGCGCCCGCCAGGCCGACATGATGACGTTCCTCAACGTGTTCCGCTCGATCGGCGGCGAGTTCCGGATCACCGACGACCGGGTGGCCCGCGACGGCGTGACCGGGGTCGAGGGCGGCATCAAGTTCTGGCACCCCGGCCACGAGCTGCAGGCGGTCGCGCTCGAGACCGACGTGCACCCCGGCTTCATGACCGACTGGCAGCAGCCGCTCGTGGTCGCGCTCACCCAGGCCCGCGGCCTGTCGATCATGCACGAGACCGTGTACGAGCAGCGGCTGGGCTACACCGACGCGCTCAACCAGATGGGCGCCACCATCCAGGTCTACCGCGACTGCCTGGGCGGCACCCCGTGCCGGTTCGGCCGCCGCAACTTCAAGCACTCCGCGGTGATCGCCGGCCCGTCCAAGCTGCACGCGGCCGACCTGGTCATCCCCGACCTGCGGGCCGGTTTCGCGCACCTGATCGCGGCGCTGGCCGCCGAGGGCACCTCCCGGGTGTACGGCGTCGACCTGATCAACCGCGGCTACGAGGACTTCGAGGGCAAGCTGGCCGCGCTCGGCGCCCACGTCGAGCGCCGGTAAGCCTCGTTTTCGGCACTATCAGCGGCGCGGTGTGAAACACACCGCGCCGCTTGGCTACTCTCCTACCGTGCCCTCGCTCTTTCGCCGCAAGCAGTCCGACGCCGCCACTCCCGAGGTCGTCCAGGAGGAGGTGACGTCGACCGCGCCGCGCCCGAAGGGATACACGCCCAGCAAGAAGGAGCTCGGGCAGGTCACGCCCAAGCGCGTGACCACCGGCCGCCGCGTCGGCGCGGAGGCCGCCGCCCCCGCGAACCGCCGCGAGCAGGTCAAGCAGATGCGCGAGCGCCAGCGCGCCGAGCGGGCCGAGGCCACCGCCGGCATGAAGGCCGGCGACGAGCGCTACCTGCTGGCCCGCGACCGCGGCCCCGAGCGCGCCCTGGTCCGCGACATCGTCGACGCCCGCCGCACCGTCGGCACGTACTTCTTCGGCGGCGCGCTGATCGTCCTGATCGGCACCACGGTGCAGATCCCGGCCGTGCAGCTGGCCAGCAACCTGCTCTGGCTGCTGCTGGCCGTCGGCGTCATCATCGACAGCGTCCTCATCGCCCGCCGCGTGAAGTCGCTGGTGAAGGCCCGCTTCCCCAAGACCACGCAGCGGCTGGGCTCGCTCCAGATCTACGGCGTGATGCGTGGCCTGACCTTCCGCCGCATGCGGGTCCCGAAGCCGCGGGTCGAGCTCGGCCAGGCCGTCTAGGCCCCCTGCCTCTTCGTTCCGCCGGCCGGCCGCTCCGGCGCAGGCTCCGTGGCGCGCTGAGCCGCGCCTGGCACCCCCTCCCACCGGCGCGCCACCGAACACCCGCTCCAACCGGCGCGCCGCGGCACCGCATGCCTGCTCCCCTGAGCAGCACCGCGCGAGTCTCCTCCCCTGAGCGGACGCCGCGCGCTTCCGCCGCCATGAGCAGCAACCGGCGCGGCACCGTACCCGGCGCGCGATCGTGCCGACCGCCTCACCTGGCGCAACGCGGCCTCCGCAACCCCGGCCCGGGCCCCGCCGGTGCCTCTTCCAAGAAGCGCCGAGCGGCACAGCTTGCCCCATTCGTCGATCTTCACCTCTCAAACTTGCAAGAACGCGTACCCACGACTACGTGTTCATGCGCACTTCTGTCGACTATTGCGTGTTGTTCGACTACCGTGGCGGGCATGACGACGACATCGAAGCTGATCCTCATCGCCGGGCCGTACCGTTCGGGAACGGGTGACGACCCCGGGCTTCTGGCCGCCAACCTGGCCCGGCTCGAGGAGGCGGCCTGGCCGATCTTCCAGCTCGGGCACGTGCCGATGATCGGCGAGTGGGTGGCACTGCCGGTGCTGCGCGGCGGGGGCGCGACAAGCGTGGCGGACCCGCTCGCGAAGGAGGTGCTCTACCCGACGGCCGAGCGCCTGCTCCAGCACTGCGACGCGGTCCTGCGCCTGCCCGGGGAGTCGACCGGCGCGGACCAGGACGTGGCAATCGCGCAGGAACGTGGATTGCCGGTGTACTACCGGGTCGAGGACATCCCGGCGGCGTGATCGGCGGGGATCACTCGATCCCGGCGAGGCGCAGCAGGGCGGCCGTGGCGGCGGCCGCCACGACGACGACCACGAAGGGCGCGCGGCGCCAGGCCAGCAGCGCGCCCACGGCGACCCCGGCGGGGCGGGCCACGCCGGCGAAGCTGCTGCCGGCCATGACGGTGGCGGTGCCGGCCAGGGCGGCCAGCAGAGCGGCCGCGGCCATCGGCAGCAGGCGCTGGAGGGTGGCGGAGAGTTCGAGCCGTTCGCGCAGCAGCACGCCACCCAGGCGCATCGTGTAGGTGCCCAGCCCGAGCACGACGATCGCGGCGATCAGCATCACGGCTCCCGGCGGGTGGAGGGAAAACGGATCAGGGTGAGCAGGCCCAGCAGGGCGCACAGGACGGGCAGGCCGGCGGGCAGCACGGGGGTCAGCGCGATGGCGATGGCGGCGCCGGTGAGGGCGGCTGTGCGGGTGGCTCGGTCGCGCAGTGAGGGCAGGATGAGGGCGATCAGACCGGCGGGGAAGGCGGCGTCGAGGCCGAGCGACTCGTAGTCGCCGACGGCGCCGCCGAGCAGGACGCCCAGCAGCGTGCCGAGATTCCACGAGGTGAACAGCGTGATGCCGATCAGCCAGTACGTGCGGCGGCGGCGGGCGGGGTCCTTCTGGGCCAGGGTGAACGCCACGACCTCGTCGGTCATCAGGTGGCTGCCGGCCACGCGGCGCCAGCCGGGGCCGATCGCGTCGCCGACGGCGAGGCCGAACGGCACGTGGCGGGTGTTGAGCAGCAGGCCGGCGAGCACCGCGGCGATCGGGTTGCCGGCGGCGATCAGGCCGATGGCGAGGAACTGCGCTCCGCCGGCGAACACGACGGTCGACATGAGGAACGGCACCCAGGTCGGCAGCCCGTACGCGATGGCGATGGCGCCGAACGACGCGCCGACTGCCACCATGGCCGCGGCGATCGCGCCCGCGTCGCGCAGCTGAGCCCGGTCGGCATGCGTTCGCCAGATCGTACGCATAGTTTGAAATAATGAACGATGTCCACGGGGTTCGTCAAAGGAAGGAGCGACCATGCAGCAGCCGGCGCCTCCGCTGGCCACGATCGCCGCGGCCCTGCGCCGGGAGCGCGAGCGGGCCGGCATCTCGCTGGCCGAGCTCGCCCGGCGCGCCGGACTGGCCAAGTCGACGCTCTCCCAGCTCGAGGCGGGCACCGGCAACCCGAGCATCGAGACGCTCTGGTCGCTGGGGGTGGCGCTGGGCGTGCCGTTCAGCAGGCTGGTCGAGCCGCCCGAGACCCAGGTGCGGGTGATCCGCGCCGGCGAGGGACCGCGGCTGCGGGCCGACGGGGCCGACTTCGTCGCGACGCTGCTGGCGGCCGGGTCCGCGCACACCCGCCGGGACATCTACGTGATGGAGCTCGAGCCGGGGCAGGCCCGCGACGCGGCCGCGCACAACTCCGGCAGCGTCGAGCACATCGTGGTCGGCGGCGGCCGCATCAAGGCCGGGCCCGCGGGCGAGGAGGTCGAGCTGGGCCCGGGCGACTACGTGAGCTTCCCGGGCGACGTCGCCCACCACTACGAGGCGCTCGAACCGTCCTGGGCCGTGCTGGTCATGGAGCACCGCTAGAACGGGACGCCGCCCCTCCAGATCGACACGGGGCTCACGGTCATGGTGCGCGGGAAGGTCGTCGCCGAGCTGTCCACGGTCCCGTCGACAGCCACGTTGACGATCAGGAACTGCGGCTTCGCGAACGGCCAGGTGCGGCCCGAGGCGATCGCGTCGGAGGCCCACAGGGTCATGGTGGGCCTGCGGTCGACGTAGAAGCGGACCGTACGGGAGTCGAAGTACACGCCGAAGAGGTGGCTCCCGGCGTCCAGCGAGGCGCCCAGGTCGGACGCGGCGCCCGCCTCGCCCCAGCCGTACTGCCGATCGACCGACGGCTTCCCGGCGAGCGCCATGTGCACCGCGGACTGCGCGAGCGTGGGGCGGGCGCCCGTACCCTCGAAGATGTCCAGCTCACCGCACGCGGGCCAGCCCACCGTGGGCTGGTTGGCGCCCATTGTCCAGAACGCCGGCCAGACACCCGCGCCGACCGGGGCCGTGATCGCGGCCTCGACGTACGAGCCGGGGGCCACCGCGACCTTGCCGAGCGTGTCGAGCCGCGCGCTGGTGAAGCCGTCCGCCGCCCGCTCGGTCGTGATCGTCAGGGTGCCACGCTCGTCCACCCGGGCGCTGGACGGCTGGTAGGTCTGCAGCTCGACGTTGCCCCAGACGCCGTAGCCGGTGCGGGCGGTCCAGGCGTCCGGGCCGAAGCCGACGACCTGCGCCCTGCCGCGGACGGTGACCGGGGCGTACGCGGTGGCCGGCTGCACGCTGACGCCGGTGACCTGCACGTCGAAGGAGCCGCTCGCGGGCAGCGAAAGGTAGAAGGCGGTGTCCGCGGTCCCCGTCGCGGTCGCCACGAACGTGCGGGTGACCTGCTGCCAGCCGGCGCCGGCCGGGGTGACGTACTCGGCGGTCGCGGTCGGCCGGTTGCGGTACCAGCCGTCCGCGAGCAGGATCCCGTACCGCCGGCCGGCCCCGCCCGGATCACGCAGCCACGCCGTCATCCGATAGGTCCGGCCCACGACGAAGGTCGTTCTCAGACCCACCAGGGCGTACGCCCACCGGCCGTCGCCGCCGTCCCGGCTCAGCTCGACGCCCGTCGTCGCACCGGCGCCCCGCAGCCCGGCCACCCGCTTGAGCGCCACCGTGCCGGACTCCGACTGCGCCCGCCAACCGCCGAGGTCCGTACGCGCCGAGGGGTTGACGACCAGCTCGGGGCTCGCGGCGGAGGCGGGCGCCGGCAGGCCGAGGAGCACCGCCACCGACAGCACGGCGGCCAGGAGAGGCTTCACGGTGGCTCATGATCGGCCGGGGCGGCCGTCACTGTAGAGCCGCGCCACCACGTCCTCGATCTCGGGCTCGACCAGCGACAGGTCGCGCACCGCCGCCGCGTTCACCAGCGCCGCCACCGCGGCGCCCGCGGCGATCGACTCCAGCGTGAGGGTGATCCGGTGCCCGTCCGCCTCGACCGAGGTCAGCGTCGCGCCGGGCAGCGTGAAGCCGGGCGGCAGCGGCGTCTCGAGGTCGGCCACCAGCCGGCGCCGCGACCCGTACCGGGCGTGCAGGTCCTCGATCGTGCCGTCGTGCACCACCCGGCCGTGGTCGATCACCACCAGCCGCCGGCAGAGCCGCTCGATGTCGGCCAGGTCGTGCGTGGTGAGCACGAGCGTGACGTCCCCGCTCGTGCCCAGCTCGCCGAGGAACGAGCGGACCGCCTGCTTGCTCACCACGTCGAGCCCGATCGTCGGCTCGTCGAGGAAGAGCACCTCGGGCCCGTGCAGCAGCGCCGCGGTCAGCTCGCCGCGCATCCGCTGGCCCAGCGACAGCTGGCGCACCGGGGTGTCCAGGAACGCGTCGAGGTCGAGCAGGTCGCGGCAGCGGCGCAGCCGGGTCTCGTGGTCGGCGGCCGGCACGCGGTAGATGTGCCGCAGCACCCGGAACGACTCGCGCAGCGGCAGGTCCCACCACAGCTGCGAGCGCTGCCCGAACACCACGCCGATGCGCAGCGCGAGCCGGGTGCGCTGCGGCACCGGTCGCAGGCCGCAGACCGACACCTCGCCCGCGGACGGCGACAGCACGCCGGTCAGCATCTTGAGGGTGGTCGACTTGCCGGCGCCGTTCGGGCCGATGTAGCCGACCATCTCCCCCGCGCCGATCGCCAGGCTGATCCCGTCGACGGCCGCGACCGTGCGCTTCTCGCGGCGGAGACGGCCGGTCTTCACGCGTACGGTGAAGTCCTTGCGCAGGTCCTTCATCTCGATCATGAGCCGGTGCTCCGGTAGTGACGCACGCCGATCCGCCACACCAGCGCGGCGATGCCCGCGGCGACCAGCGCCACGACCGGCGCCACATAGCCGGTCCAGGCGGGCAGTCCCAGGGGATCCGCACGGTCGAGCAGGGTGAGCGCGGGCTGATAGCTGACGAATCCGAACCCCAGGGCGTACGCGAAGACCGCGCGGAACCAGGAGCCGTAGACCGTGATCGGATACGAGGTGAAGTCGCGCCCGCCGTACGTGAAGGCCGCGCCGACCTCGCCGGACTCGACCCACCAGAACGCGAGGCTGGCGCTCAGCACGAAGATCGCCCCGAAGAACACCGCGCCGCTGATCGGGGCCGTCGCCAGCAGCAGCACCCGGCCGGGCGTCCAGTCGATGTCGTTGCTGACCACCGCCACGATCAGCACGGTGACCCCGACCGCGAACCGGGAGAGCTTGCGCAGCGGCAGGTCGGCGATCACCAGCTGCGGCAGCACGGCCAGCGGCCGCACCAGCACGGCGTCCAGCGTGCCCGACCGCACGTACGTCTTGAGCTGGTCGATGTTGCCGACGGTCAGGTCCGCGAGCACGAAGCCGGACGCGGTGATCCCCGTCATCAGCAGCGCCTCGTCGAGCGTGAAGCCGCCCACCACCGCCGCCGCGCGGAACAGCACGAAGACGGTGGTCGCGTCGAGCACCGTGCCGCCGGCGTTGGTGATCAACTCGACGGCGAACGAGGCACGGTACGCGGTGGCCGAGCGCAGCCGCCCGCCGAACAGCGCCGCGTACGCCCTGAGCGCCTCAGCCACCCTGCACCACCAGCCGGCGCTCGGCGCGGCGCTGCACCCGCTGCGCCAGGGCGACCATGATCACGGCCCAGACCGCCTGCAGGGCGACCAGGCCCGCCTGCCGCCCCGGCGGGTCGCGCTCGACCAGCACGTCGAGCGGCGTCTGCAGCAGGCCCGGCAGCGGGGTGGTCACCCAGATCGTGACCGTGAGCCAGTCGGGCAGCAGGCGCAGCGGGAAGTACAGGCCGGCCAGCATGCCCGAGCCGAGCGTCCAGAACATGAGCGGGCCGCGGGCGTCGCCGAGCCAGTACGCGGTCGCGTTGACCAGGTAGCGGCACCCGAAGCTGCCGATCACGGCCAGCAGCACGGAGACCGCGAACAGCGGCACGGTCTGCCAGCGAACCGGCGTGGCCAGCGGGAAGAACAACGCCCCCACCAGCACCGGCGGGCCGAAGCGGGTCAGCATCCCGTAGCCGCAGCGCCCCAGGTCGGCGGCCAGATAGGCGGTCACCGGCGGGACCGGGCGCAGCAGGTCGGCCGCGATGTCGCCGGTGCGGATGCGGTCGGCCAGGTCGGTCCAGCCCCAGATGCCGACCACGTACAGTAGCCCCTGCCCCACCCAGACGAAGGTGGCCAGCTGCCGCGCGTCGTATCCCCCCGCCCGCCCCGCCGCGCCCGCGGCCACGGCGAGCAGCACGTAGCAGCGCAGGAAGCCGAAGACCACGTTGGTGAACGATCCGGCGGCCATCGCCGTCCGATAGGTCGCGTAGCGACGGAAACCCGACCAGGCCAGCGCGCCGAACGTAGCAACGGAGCTGCGTACTGGACGGCGGGGGAAGATCGTTGGCACGCTGGCGTCCAGCCCGTCCACGCCGCTAATCTCCTTCCCTGCGGTGGAGCCGGGCGACTCTACCCGGTTCTCTCCCCGCCCACCGCCCATTTTCGACCAGAAGTGGAAGTTTTCGCCGTGACGGAGCGTAGCCAAGCGCCGGGCCTCCCCCGATGAACGGCTTCAGCTCCCGGGGCGGCGACATCTGGGGCGACGAGCCCGCCTGGGTCTACGAGATCACCTGGGAGTGGGAGCCGTTGTCCGGTCAGCGCTACCCCGGCGACCCCGGCCGCCGGAAGGCCGTGCACACGCCGGTCTACGAGGCCTCCGGCGATTCCCGTACGCCTTCCGGCGACGAGCCGCAGGGGAACCGCCCGGCCGCCTCGCCGCCCGCCGAGGACCGTCGCACGCCTCCCGGCGCTCCCCTCTACGGCCGTCCGGATGCGGGCCCCGCCGGCAGCTCCTACCGCGACGCGGTCCAGTTCCGCGAGGCGCAGCGGCGCGAGTCCTCGGCGCCGTCTTCGCAGTTCCGCTCGACCGACCCGCCGGCGGCGCCCGCCCCTCGCAGCAACCCGTGGTCCGTGCCGGTCAATCCCGGCAACGCGCCCTCGGTGCCGGTCAACCGTGGCCACTCCGCCGACCCTCCGGCAAGCCGGGGCACCGCCGTTCCGTCCTCCTCCCCCGGCCGGCCCGTCTCCCCGCCCGCGGGCCGGGCCGTTCCGCCGTCCTCCCCCGGCGTCTACGGCGCCGCCCGCCCGCCCGCTGCGGGTTCGCAGTACGGCAGGCCGCACACCCCCGAGGACGGCCCGCGCCCGGTCTCCCCGGCAGCCGGCGTCTACGGCAGCGCCCGTCCCGCACCCGCCGACGCCTTCCCGAACCGCCCCGGCGCCCACCCCGTCCCCGCCCCGCGCGAAGGGCACGACGAGACCCCGTTCGACCTGCGCCCCGTTCCGGCGGAGCGCCACACCCCGGCCGAGGCCCGCCCGGCGCCGCAGCCCACCCGGGTCACCCCTCCGCGCCCCGGCACCCCCGCCTATCCCCGGGTTCCCGGCCAGCCCGTCCCGCCTTCTCCGCACCCGGTCCCCGCTTCCGCGCAGCCGCCGGCCGCGCCGTCCTTCCCTGCCGCTCACTCACGCCCGGTCTCCGGCCCTGCTCAGCCCTCCGACTACGGCTCCCAGCCCGTGCCGCCGCGGCCCGGTTCCTACCCGGCCTCGCCTGCCCCCGGGCCTCGCCAGGTGTCACCGCCAGCCGGCGCCTACCCGGTCTCGCCCCCGCCCGGCCCCCACCCGGCCTCGCCGCCGCCAGGCACCGACCCGGCCGCTCTGCCGCCCGCGCCTCACCAGGTCTCGCCCCCGGCCGGTTCCTACCCGGCTGCGCCGCCGCCCGGCCCAGCCGGCCGAGTCCCGGGCCAGCCAGGCCCTCGCCAGGCGCCGCCCTCCGCTCAGCGTTCGGCCCAGCCGAGCTATCCGACGTCAGCGCAGCCCTTCGCCCCGCACCCCGGCACGGCGCAGCTGAGCTCCGCGCAACCGGCCACCCCGCACCCCGGCACGGCGCAGCCGAGCTCCGCGCAACCGGCCACCCCGCACCCCGGCACGGCGCAGCCGAGCTCCTCGCAGCCGGCCGCGTCACACCCCGGCGCGGCGCATCCCACGTCGGCGCAGCCTGTGCCGCCGCCGTGGGCCGGCTCGCCTCAGCCGACGTCCGCACAGCCCGGGTCGTCGTGGCCGGCGTCGGCACAGCCGGCCAGCCCCTGGCCTGCTGCCGCGCAGCCTGCTTCGGCTCAGCCCGCGACCGGTCATGGGGCCGGGCCGGTTCCCGCCGACGATGCGGTTGCACCGGTGACGGCGCCGCCCTACCCAGTGCCCGAGGCGTCCGCAGCGCACGCGCCTGGTGAGGCCTACGACCCGTCGGTGGGACCGGTCTCCACCCAGCCGGCGCCTCGGAGCGCCCCGCCCCTGACCGCGGCATCGAGCGGAACGATGTGGGAGCGCCCCGCCGTTGAAGCTCCCGCCCAGGCCCCGAGTCCCGCCTCCGCGATGCCGGTGTCCGCGGCCGTCCCGCCGCCCGCCGACGAGGATGACGAACCGCGCGGCCTCGGCTGGCTGCTCTCCCAGAGCGGCCTCGGCGCCATCTCGCCCCTGCCCCCGCCGATCCCGCACACCGACGAGCCCCCGCTGGCCCACCCTGTCGTCCTCGAGCCGATCGACGAAGCCACCGCCGAGCCGGCCGAACCCACCACGTCCGAGCCCTTCCCCGCCGAGGCGACCGCTCCGACCCAGGCCTCGGCCGCCCCCGCACCGGCTTCCGCCCCTCCCTCGGAGCGCCCGCCTGCGCCCGTCCAGCCCGCGCCAAGCGCAGCAGCCGGCCTGCCGACAGTCAGGGACCCCATCCCCGCACGGCCTCGGGTCACCGATCTCCCAGCGGCCCAACCCTCGGCCGGCGCGCCCGTATCGGCTGAGCCCTCAGCCGGCGAACCCGCAGCGGCCCGACCCACGGCCAACGCGCCCCTGTCGGCTGAGCCCTCGGCCAGCGAACCCGCAGCGACGCCACCCACGGCCAACGCGCCCGTAGCGACCGAGCCCCTGGCCAACGCGCCCGTCGCGGTCCGACCCACGGTCAGCGAATCCTCGGCGGCCCAGCCCACGACCGACGCACCGGTATCGGCTGAGCCTTCGACCAGCGAACCCGCAGCCGCCCGGCCCACAGCCAACGCGCCCCTATCGGCTGAGCCATCAACCAGCGGACCCGTAACAGTCCCATCCACGGCCGACGCGCCCCTGTCGGCGGAGCCCCCGGCCCGCGGACCCGTAGCTGCCCGCCCTCCGGCCACCGCACCCGTATCGACTGAGCCATGGGCCAACGAACCTCCAGCGGCCCGGCCCACGACCGACGGGCCCGTACCGGCTGAGCCCTCAGTCGGCGAACCCGCAGCAGTCCGATCTACGGCCGGCGAACCAGGAGCCGCCCAGGTAGCGGCTGGCGTGTACGCAGCAGTCCGGCCCACAGTCGACGAGCAGGCGCCCGGCCAGCCGTACAACAGCGAACCCGCAACGCGACCGGACAGCCGCAGGCACGACCTCAGCGATCCCGCAGCCGTCCGGGCCCCCGCCGGCGAGCCCGTGGGCGCTCGAGCGACGACCAGCGAACCGGTCACGGTTCGGTCCACGGTCAGCGAGCCGGCGGCCGCCCAGCCGAACGACACGGAACCCGCTGCTCGTCCCGGCATCCGCGAAGAGGCGCCGAACAGCGGCGGGCAGAACCGCAGCGAATCGGCCGCCGCCCAGCCCTCGGCCGGCGAATACGCAGAGGCCCGGCCCACGACCGGCGGACCGGCGCCTGCCCAGCCGAACGACACCGAAGCCGCTGCAGAACCCGGCACCCGCGACGAGACCTCGGACAACAACGGGCAGGACCTCGGCGAACCGGCGTCGTCGACGCCGTCCGCCGCGCAGCCGGAAACACCGCAAGGCAGGCACACACCGGACGAGTCGACGCAGGTCGGCCCGCGCGACGCCGCCCCCACGGCTGCCGCGCAGGACACGGCCGGCTCCGAGGTGCCCTCCGGCGAGAGCGCGTTCGAGCATCCCGGTGCCGCCGATCGGCCGGGCGACGAGGCAGCGGAAACGCACCACGCCGACCTGCCCTATGCGGACTACGACGAGCCGATCGCCGTGCAGCCGATCCTGATCGAGCAGCCGCCCAAGGCTGATCCGGCTCCCGCGGAACCGGAGACCGCGGACGACGAACCGATCGAAGCGGAACTGATCGACTTCGAGCCGCTCGACGACGTACACGCGACGGCGGATGCGCTCGACGACGACATCGTGGACGCGGAGCTGGTCGACGACGCTCCCCGGGAGGTGGCCGGGGCGATCGAGGCACCGGCGCCCGCGCCGGCCATCACGGCGGAGCCGGCGGCGAACCCGGCAGCGGCGGACCCGGCAGCGGCGGACCCGGCAGAGGCGGACCCGGCAGCGGCGGACCCGGCAGAGGCAGAGCCGGCAGCGGCGGACCCGGTCGACGCGACGGAACCGGGCGGTCGGAACGACGACCCGCCGCGGCCCATCCGGCAGAACCGGGAGCAGCGGGCCGACCCGCGCAACCGGCGCACCGACCCGGAGCAGATCCTCGCCGCCTACCCGGTGACGTACGACCCGCGCACGCTGCGCGAGCAGATCGAGGACGACGAGCCGATGTGGGTGGTGATCGACCGGCTCACCGACAAGCTCGAGTACGCCGAGCGCGACGCCGACCGGGCGCGGCTGCTCAGCCTGCGGGCCGTCGCGTCGCGGCTGCTGGACGACCTCGATCCGGCGCTGGAGGATGCGCGGGCGGCGCTGATGCACGCCGAGGCCGCGGGTGATCTCGTACGGACGGCGACCGTGCGGGCGCGGCTGGCGCACGTGCTGCAGTGGCGGGGCGACTACGCCGAGGCCGACCGGATCTACGCGGAGGCCAACTCGGCGGAGCTGCCCGCCCGGCTGCGCGCGGAGATCTTCGAGCTGGCGGGGCGGTCGGCGTTCGAGCAGGGGCGCTACCTGGAGGCCGTGAACCACCTGGAGAGCGCGCTCGACCTGCGCAAGGGCGCCGACCCGGACCTGGTCGAGCGGATCGAGCTGGCCCTGGACACGATCACCGGCCGGGCCGCGGAGGGCTGGGGACCGTACCCCCGGAACCGGGACGAGATCGTGGGCGGGACGGGACCGGTGCGGCCGCTGCAGGACGAGGCGTCGGGGTTGTGGGGCTATCCGGGGTCGCTGACGCCGCGGTTCGCGCAGGCCCAGCCGTTCGCGGACGGGGTGGCCTGGGTGCGCCTGCCGGAGGCGCCGGCGTGGGAGCTGATCGACGAGTCGGGCGAGGTGCTGATCGACGCGTCGTCGGGGTACCGCGCGGCGGGCCGGTACGCCGAGGGGCTGGCCTGGGTGTCGCGCGACGACGCGGGCGGCTGGTTCGCGATCGACAAGCAGGACCGGGTGATCGTGCCGGGCGGGTTCGACGACGCGCGGCCGTTCCGCAACGGGCTGGCGCTGGTGCGGCGCGGCGGCTGGGGTGCGGTCGACCGGCACGGGCGGGTCGTCGTGCAGCCGCACTACCGGGCGTTCGCGACGATGCTGGCGTCGGGCGAGCCGGTGGACGGGTTCACCGACGAGGGGCTCGCGGTCGTCGACGCGGGCGAGGTGTACGGGGTGGTCGACCGCGCCGGCCAGCTGCTGGTGCAGCCGGTGCACGCCGCCCTGCTCATCCACCCCGTGGCGTTCCTGGTGGCCGACCGGTTCGGGCTGTGGGGCGCGCTGACCCGCGACGGCAGGCCGCTGGTCGAGCTCAAATACTCCGAGCGCGCCGACGTGCTGGAGGAGATCGGTAAGTTGATCAAGGACACCCGTCCCGTCCTCTGAAAAGTTCCGCGGCCGGGCATAGTGTCGGGGCATGGAACACCGTCATCTCGGCCGTTCGGGGCTGCTCATCAGCGAGCTCGCGTACGGCAACTGGATCACCCACGGTTCCCAGGTCGAGGAGGACGCCGCGGTCGCCTGCGTGCGCGCCGCCCTCGACGTGGGCATCACCACCTTCGACACCGCCGACGCGTACGCCGGTGGCCGCGCCGAGGAGGTGCTGGGCCGGGCGCTGAAGGGCGAGCGCCGCCAGGGCCTGGAGATCTTCACCAAGGTGTTCTGGCCGACCGGCCCGGGCCCGAACGACCGCAGCCTGTCGCGCAAGCACATCATGGAGTCGATCGACGGGTCGCTGAGCCGGCTGCAGACCGACTACGTCGACCTCTACCAGGCGCACCGCTACGACTACTCGACCCCGCTCGAGGAGACCATGCAGGCGTTCGCCGACGTGGTGCGCCAGGGCAAGGCGCTCTACATCGGCGTGTCCGAGTGGACCGCGTCCGAGATCCGGGCCGGCTGGGAGATGGCCCAGGACCTGAAGATCCCGTTCGTGTCGAACCAGCCGCAGTACTCGGCGCTCTGGCGGGTCATCGAGGCCGAGGTGGTGCCCACCTCGATCGAGCTCGGCATCGGCCAGGTCGTGTTCTCGCCGATCGCGCAGGGCGTGCTGACCGGCAAGTACGAGGTCGGCAAGCAGCCGCCGGCGGGTTCGCGCGCCACCGACGAGAAGTCCGGCGCGAACTTCATCTCGCGGCTCATGCGTGACGAGGTGCTGGAGGCGGTCGCCCAGCTCAAGCCGCTCGCCGAGCAGGCCGGGCTGTCGATGGCGCAGCTCGCCGTCGCGTGGGTGCTGCAGAACCAGAACGTCTCGGCCGCCATCATCGGCGCGTCGCGCCCCGAGCAGGTGCACGACAACGCCAAGGCCTCGGGCAGGAAGCTCGACGCCGACCTGATGAAGGCCATCGACGCGGCCCTGGACCCGGTCGTCGAGCGCGACCCGGCCAAGACCCAGAGCCCGGCGCAGCGTCCCTGACGGTGCTGGTCCGGGGGCTGCTGCTCAGCTCCCGGACCAGAACCTCATCAATTCGAGCCCGACGCGGATCAGCACCTCCGACAGGCCCAGCTTGTCGGCGATCCAGAAGACCACGTCGTAGAACCACTCCCCGATCCGCGTCTGCCACAGCAGCAGGAAGAGCAGGATGAACCCGTACGGGGCGAAGAGGTTCCACGCCCGCTGATACGCGGGGCTCATCCACGGGGCGATGATGCTGCCGCCGTCCAGCCCGGGGATCGGCAGCAGGTTGAGGATCGTCGCGGTCACCTGCAGGAACGCCAGCGCCGCGAGCGCGGCCCAGAACTCCAGGTGGTCGCCCGAGCCGCCGGCGACGAACTGGCCGCCGACCAGGTCGAGCGTGGGCCCGACGCCGATCAGGAACGGGATCGCGAACAGCAGCGCCAGGATCACGTTGGTGAGCGGGCCGGCGGCGCTGATCAGCGAGTCCTTGGCGCGGCTGCGGATGTACCGGTGGTCGACCCACACGGCGCCGCCGGGCAGGCCGATGCCGCCGAGGATCACCACGACGACCGGCAGCACGATCGACAGCAGCGGGCTCGTGTACTTCAGCGGGTTGAGCCGCAGATAGCCGCGTTCGGCCACGGTGTGGTCGCCGGAGAAGTAGCCGATCAGCGCGTGCGCGTACTCGTGCAGGCACAGCGAGACCAGCCAGCCCGAGACGACGAACAGGAACACGTCGACCCGGACGTTGCCGAAGCCCGCCCAGGTCATCCAGCCGCTGACCACGAAGACGGCGACGATGCCCACGAACACCGGGCTGGGCACGAAGGCGTTGCGCGGCGTCCGGGTGGAGACCGGTTCGTAAGTCACGTCCCGCTCATTCCGCCGGCAGCAGGCTCATCCGGTAGTCGACCCGGTCGTCCTCGAGCAGCACCACCCCGGCCACGCCCTGCTCGGCCAGCTGACGCCACTCCTGGCCGATCCACGACTCGGCGTCGGCCTGGCTGCTGAACGTCTCCGGTGGACCGGCCACCGGCTGGCCGTCGACGTTCTCGTACCGCCAACTCCACGACATACGCCGTCCCCTCACGTCCTCGGTCGGTGCGCTTCCACCCTACGGCGTCGCGCCGTGCGGCCCGGCCTTAAGGTACGGGGCATGTCCGATGATCGGCAGCACACGGTCCTGGTGCTCGGCGGAATCCGCTCCGGCAAGTCCGCGTTCGCCGAGTCGCTGGTGGCCGACGCCCCCGCGGTGCGCTACGTGGCGACCGCCGCCGGCGGCGAGGACGACCCCGAGTGGCTGGGCCGCATCGAGGCGCATCAGCGCCGCCGCCCGCAGTCGTGGTCGACCGAGGAGACCGGCGCCGACCCGGCCCGGCTCACCGAGCTGCTGACCGAGGCGAAGCCCGACGACACGCTGCTGGTCGACGACCTGGGCGGCTGGGTCGCCGCGCTGCTCGACCCGGCCCGCCAGCCCAACGACGACGAGGCCGACGTGGCCGCGCTGGCCGCCGCCGTACGCTCCTGCGCCGCGCGGGTCGTGCTGGTCAGCCCCGAGGTCGGCCTCGCGCTGGTGCCGACGACCCCGGTGGGGCGCGCCTTCGCCGACGCGCTGGGCACCACCAACCAGGCCCTTGCCGACGCCTGCGACCGGGTCGCGCTGGTGGTCGCGGGCCGGCCGGTCTGGCTGAAGCCGGCGCCCGAGCCGGCGGTCGCCTTCCCCACCGTGCCTCCCGTGCCGGCGAGCGCCGAGCCGCCCGCCGGGTCGCCCGCAGATGCCGGCTCGCGTGCAGAGGTGGTTAGCCCGCCCGCGCATGTCGTGAGCCCGCCCGCCGACGAGCCCACGCACGTCGTGAGCCCACCGGCCGTCGAGGGGTCCGTTCGCGTGCCCGAGGTCGTCAACGAGCCGACCATGGTGCTGCCGCTGGTCGCGTCGGCGACCGTCATCGAGGCGGGCATGGACCTGCCGCTGCCCGACGGCGACGCCGGGCCCGACGCGCGGGACCGCCTGGCCACCGTCGACTTCCCCGGCACCGGGCTGGGCCGGCTGGTGGAGGCGGTCGAGTTCGCCGCCGGCACGCAGGGCACCGTCACCCCGCAGCCGTGGTCCGCCGTACGGGTGCTGCTGATCTCGGGTCGCCACGCCGGCGGCGCCGCGGCCGGTGACGACGCCGAGGACGTCGAGCGCCGCGTCGCGCAGGTCGAGAACGGCGAGGGCGTGCTGAGCCGTCTCGCCGGGTCGGCCGGCGCCGACATCGCCGTGCTGCGCACCGGTGAGGCCGCGCCCATGGAGGACGGCCCCACCACCACCGACGAGGAGGTGGAGCGCGGCCTGCAGCAGGGCTGGCAGCTCGCCGACGCCGCCGCGGAGGCCGGCAAGGACCTGCTCGTGCTCGCCTCGATCGGCGCCGGCACCGACGCCGTCGCCGCCGCCGTCTCGGCCGCCACCACGGGCGCGGAGCCGGTCGCCGTGCTGCCCCGCGTCCTGCTACCCGGCGGCGTGTTCGACGACGAGTCGTGGATGGCCCGGTGCGCCGCCGTGCGCGACGCGCTGCACCGCATCCGCCGGGAGCCGCGCGGCGCCAAGGACCTCCTGCGCGAGCTCGGCGGCCCCGACCTGGCCGTGGCGACCGGCGCGCTGCTCGGCGCGGCGGCCCGGCGGCTGCCGGTCGTGCTCGACGGGCCGGTCGGCGTGGCCGCCGGGCTGATCGCCCGCGACCTGGCCAGCCAGACCCGGCACTGGTCGATGCTGGTCGACGCGGGCGACCTCGAACTGGTGCGCCAGGGCGGCGACGTGCTCGGCCTGACCCCCGTACTGGATCTGGGTCTGGGTCTCGGCGAAGGCGCGAACGCGCTGGCCGCGCTCCCGTTGCTGCGGACCGCCGTCGGGCTCGCGTCGGCGATCGGGCCGCACCCCGCGACGCTGCCCGCGGACGAGGGCGAGCCCGACTTCACCGAGCCCGAGCCCGACGGTCCCGGACCGGCCACCACCTCGCCGGAGTGAGGCTCGCGGACGGCCTCCGGCTCTCGATCACCACGCTGACGGTCCTGCCGGTCCGCGCCGGCCGGATCGACCGCCCCGCAGCCGCCGTGGCGATGAGCGCGGCGCCCGCCGTAGGCGCCCTGCTCGGCGCGATGCTCGCCGCGATCCTGTGGCTGCTGCGCGAGGCCCACGCCCCCGCCCTGCTCGCCGCCGCCGTCACCGTCGCCGCGGCGGCCCTGCTGACCCGCGGCATGCACCTCGACGGGCTGGCCGACACGACCGACGCGCTCGGCTCCTACCGCCGCGGCGAGGCCGCGCTCGAGATCATGAAGAAGTCCGACATCGGCCCCTTCGGCGTCGCCGCGATCGCGCTCACGCTGCTGATCCAGGCCTCGGCGCTGACCTCGCTGCCGGTGGTCGCCGTGGTCGTCGCCTTCGCCGCCGGCCGGGTCGCCGTGCCGCTGGCCTGCCGTCGCGGCGTGCCCGCCGCCCGGCCCGAAGGGTTGGGGGCGCTGGTGGCCGGCACTGTGCCCGTGCCGGTGGTCGTGGTGGGCGCGGTGCTCGTGGCGGGGGCGGCAGTTGCCGCGACGCCGAGCCGTCCGTGGCAGGGGCCCGTCGCCGTCGTCGTCTCGCTGCTGGCGGTGCTCGCGCTGGTGCACCACGCCGTACGCCGTTTCGGCGGCATCACCGGCGACGTGCTGGGCGCCGCCGTCGAGCTCGCCACCACCGCCACCCTCGTCGGCCTGTCTCTCCGCTGACCTGCGAGCCCGCCCCCACTAAGCCCTCCCCGCCCACCCAGGGGGCCGGCCCGAAAGTACGCCGGCGCAAACGGACATAACGGGTTGTCCACAGCCGGAAATCCGTGATCTGACGTACAGCGCGATGCGGACTTGATCACGTCGGGCGCCGAGCGTGGGGCGCGCTGGGGTGCGGCCGAGTCGGGTGTGCGGGCCGAGTGCGGCGCGGCCGAGTCGGGGTGCGGCCGGGTGCTGCGCGGCCGAGTTGTGGGGTGCGGCCGGGTGCTGCGCGGCCGAGTCGGATGTGCGGGCGGAATGCGGCGCGGCCGAGTCACGAGTGTGGGCCGAATGCGGCGCGACCAAGCCACGTGGGGCTAGTCCGGCTGAGAGAAATTTGCGGGCTGAGCGGGGGACGCGGGCAGAGCCAAGCGTGGCCGGCCGGGTGGATGGGCGCGGCCAGGTGGACGGAAGGGCGCGGACACGGCGGACGGGCGCGGCCGGGCGGGCGGACGGGCGCAGCCGGCCGCGGCGCTTCCAGGCGGGCCGGGGCGGCCAGGCGGGCACGGCGCAGGCGGACCGGCGCGGCCAGCGGACCGGCGCGGCCAGACGGGCCGGGGGCGC
This sequence comes from Actinoplanes sp. URMC 104, assembly GCF_051386375.1. Taxonomy (NCBI): domain Bacteria; kingdom Bacillati; phylum Actinomycetota; class Actinomycetes; order Micromonosporales; family Micromonosporaceae; genus Actinoplanes; species Actinoplanes sp. URMC 104. Next base: position 2,444,668 of record NZ_JBPQTO010000011.1, read on the forward strand.
CAGACGGGCGGGGCGCAGACGGGCCGGCCGGGCGGCCAGACGGGCGAGGCGCGGACAAGCGGACGGACGCGGCAGACGGGCGGGTGCGGCCAGGCGGGCGCGGGTGCCGGCCAGGCGGGCGGGTGCGGCAAGCCGGGCGCTGGGGGCATTGAGCGAGCCCTCGCCACCCCGAGGTCAGGGAAGCGGACGACCCCGCCTCAGCGGACCGAGGTCTGGACGAAAGGCGGCTTCACGACGCGGGCCTCGGTGCGGCGGCCGCGGATGTCGATCTGCACCAGGTCGCCCTCGGTGACGGCGGCGGCTGTGTCGAGCAGGGCCAGCGCGATGCCGACCTTGCGGGTGGGCGAGAACGTGCCGCTCGTGGTCTCGCCGATGAGCTGGTCGCCGGCGTACACCTGCATGTGACCGCGGGGGATGCCGCGACCGGTCAGTTCGAGACCGCGCAGCGTGCGGCGGGGGCCGGCGGCCTTCTCGGCCACGAGGGCGTCGCGGCCCCAGAAGGCGGGCTTGTTCCAGCCGACCGCCCAGCCCGAGCGGGCCTGCACGGGCGTGATGTCGAGGGTCAGGTCCTGGCCGTGCAGAGGGTAGCCCATCTCGGTGCGCAGCGTGTCCCGCGCGCCGAGGCCGCAGGGCTGCACGCCGGCGTCGATCAGCGCGTCCCAGACCTCAGTCGCAGCGCCCGAGGGCACGACGAGCTCGTAGCCGTGCTCGCCGGTGTAGCCGGTGCGGCAGACGACGTACCCGGCCTCGGACACGGCGAACGACATGTAGTCGCTGAGCGCGGGCAGGCCCAGCTTGGCGACCACGGCGGCGGACTGCGGGCCCTGCACGGCGAGCACGGCCCAGTCGTGGTGCTCGCCGGTGACGGTGATGCCCGCTGGCGCGGCGGCGGTCAGCAGGCGTACGACCTCCGCCGTGTTGGCCGCGTTCGGGATGAGGAAGACCTCGTCGTCCGAGAGCAGGTACGCGATGAGGTCGTCGACCACGCCGCCGTTCTCCGCGCAGCAGAGCGTGTACTGCGCCTTGCCCGGCGCGATGCGGCCGAGGTCGTTGGTGAGGCAGGAGTTCACGAACGCGGCCGCCCCGGCGCCGCGGACGCGGGCCTTGCCCAGGTGCGACACGTCGAAGACGCCGGCCGCCTCGCGCACGGCCGTGTGCTCCTTGAGGACGCCGCCGCCCGCGTACTCCAGCGGCATCTCCCAGCCGCCGAAGGAGGCGAATTTCGCACCGAGTGCGACGTGACGCTCGTGCAGCGGCGAACGGAGGAGGGCAGACATGAGAGTCAACTTACCCGTGACCTTGACCTTGGTTAGAGTCGCGGGGACACCCAAGCACCTTTTCGACCGGGGCGCCCAAGAGGCCACCCGGCCCCCAAGTCCCGCGGAGAGCCTCCAGTGAGCCAGCCCAGCCTCAGCCTGGTCGACAGCGACCCGGCCGAATTGGCCGTCGACGCCATCGTCATCGGCCTGCACAGCCAGCCCGACGAGGACGGCGCCCTGCTGCCGGCCGCCGGCGCGGAGAGCATCGCCGCCGCGTTCGACGGGCGGCTGACCTCGACGCTGGCGCTGCTCGGCGCGAGCGGCGCGCCGGGCGAGGTGACCAAGCTGGCCACCCTCGGCACGATCGCGGCCCCGCTGGTGGTGGCGGTGGGGCTGGGCGACGAGCCGTCGGGCTCCGCGCCCGCCCCCGAGACCCTGCGCCGGGGCGCGGGCGCCGCGGTGCGCGCGCTGGCGGGCAGCGGCACGGTCGCGCTGGCCCTGCCGGTGCCCGACGACGAGGACGCGCCGGGCGTGCTGCGCGCGATCCTCGAGGGCGCGCTGCTGGGGTCGTACCGGTTCGCCGGCTACAAGACCAAGCCGCAGCCGAGCCGCCGCGACCCGGTCGCCGCGCTGCAGGTGCACGTGCCCGACGCGGGCGACGCCGCGGCCGCCGCCGAGGTGACCCGCGCCGAGGTCGTCGCGCGCTCGGTGCGCCTGACCCGCGACTGGGTCAACACCCCGCCCAACGTGCTGCGCCCGCCGCAGTTCGCCGACGCCGTGGTGGCCGCGGCCGAGGGCACCGGCCTGGAGGTCGAGGTGCTCGACTTCGACCAGCTCAAGGCCGGCGGCTACGGCGGCATCGTGGCGGTGGGCCAGGGCTCGGAGGCCCCGCCGCGGCTGGTGAAGCTCAGCTACGTGCCCGAGGGCGTCGAGTCGCCGACGCGGGTGGCGCTGGTCGGCAAGGGCATCACGTTCGACACCGGCGGCATCAGCATCAAGCCGTCGGCGGGCATGTGGGAGATGAAGTCGGACATGGCGGGCGCGGCCGCGGTGGGCGCCACCATGCTGGCGGTCGCCGCGCTCAAGCCCCGGGTGGCGGTCACCGCCTACCTGGCGATGGCCGAGAACATGCCCTCCGGTACGGCGTACCGCCCGGGCGACGTCATCACGATGTTCAACGGCAAGCGCGTCGAGGTGTTCAACACCGACGCCGAGGGGCGCATGGTGCTCGGCGACGCGATCGCCCGGGCGTGCCAGGACGGCACCGACTACGTGCTGGAGACCTCGACGCTGACCGGCGGGCAGGTCATCGCGCTGGGCAAGCGCATCGCCGGGCTGATGGGCTCGGACGGCGCCGTCGAGCTGGTGCGCAAGGCGGGCGACGAGGTCGGCGAGCCGGCCTGGCCGATGCCGCTGCCCGAGGAGGTCCGCAAGGGCATGGAGTCGGACATCGCCGACATCTGCCAGACCAACGCGAACCTCGACCGGGCCGGGCACATGCTGCAGGGCGGCGTCTTCCTGCGCGAGTTCGTGGCCGAGGGCGTCGAGTGGGCGCACATCGACATCGCGGGCCCCAGCTACCACACCGGCGAGGCGACGGGGTACTGGACCAAGGGCGGCACGGGCGTGCCGATCCGCACGCTGCTGGCCGCGATCGACTCGCTGAGCTAGGACGGTGCCGAGGGCCGGCGCTTCTGGCGCTCGTTGTAGTCGCGCATCCGTTGCGGGTAACCCATCAGCCTCACGTCGTAGATCGGGACGCTCAGCTGGTGGGCCCATCGCCGGGCGATCTCGGGCGTCTCGGTGCGCCGGCGCGTCCACTCGCCGTCGTGTGCCACGAGCAACACGGTGGTCTCGGTCACCGTCGTGCGTGGCTCGATGAACGCCTCGACCCCGCGCCGGGTGCGGACGAACTCCGCGAGATACTCAAGATCGGCACGGTCCACCGCCCGTCCGGCCGCACGACGGGGCTCCTGGCGACGCCGAAACCAGGCCACGACCCGCTCCTCACGCTCTGGTGCGCCAAGGGTACGACGAGCAGGCACGCACGTGGGGAACCTGACTACATCGATCAGTTCCACAAGTGACAAGATGGCCAGGACATACTGTGACCGTTTCCATTGTGTGACCCGCATGGCAACGACGCGAACACTGGAGTCAACGTGAGCCAGCCGAACGGCGGAACCTTCGACATCGTCATCCTCGGCGCCGGCAGCGGCGGCTACGCGGCCGCCCTGCGCGCGGCCGAGCTCAACCTCTCCGTCGCGCTGATCGACAAGGCCGAGCTGGGCGGCACCTGCCTGCACCGCGGCTGCATCCCGACCAAGGCGCTGCTGCACGCCGCCGAGATCGCCGACCAGACCCGCGAGAGCGAGCAGTTCGGCGTCAAGGCCGACCTGGTCGGCATCGACATGGCCGGTGTCAACGCGTACAAGGACGGCGTGGTGGCGCGCCTCTACAAGGGCCTGCAGGGTCTGCTCAAGCAAGACAAGATCACCGTCGTGAACGGCGCCGGCAAGCTGGTCGGCAAGGACACCGTCGAGGTCGACGGCCAGCGCTACACCGGCCGCAACGTCATCCTGGCGACGGGCTCCTACTCGCGTACGCTCCCGGGTCTCGAGGTCGACGGCAAGCGGGTCATCACCAGCGAGCACGCCCTCAAGCTCGACCGGGTCCCCTCGTCGGCGATCGTGCTCGGCGGCGGCGTCATCGGCGTCGAGTTCGCCAGCGTCTGGAAGTCCTTCGGCGCCGAGGTCACCATCCTCGAGGCGCTCCCCCGCCTGGTCGCGGCCGAGGACGAGGAGATCTCGAAGACGGTCGAGCGCGCGTTCCGCAAGCGCAAGATCAACTTCAAGGTCGGCAAGCCGTTCGAGAAGGTCGAGCACACCGACAACGGCGTGCGCGCCACGATCGCCGGCGGCGAGACCGTCGAGGCCGAGGTGCTGCTGGTCGCGGTCGGCCGCGGCCCGTCGACGGCGAACCTCGGGTACGAGGAGCAGGGCATCACGCTCGACCGGGGCTTCGTCATCACCAACGAGCGGCTGCACACCGGCGTCGGCAACATCTACGCCGTGGGCGACATCGTGCCCGGCCTGCAGCTCGCGCACCGCGGCTTCCAGCAGGGCATCTTCGTCGCCGAGGAGATCGCGGGCCTGAAGCCGGCCCCGATCGACGAGGCGGGCATCCCGCGGGTCACCTACTCCGACCCGGAGATCGCGTCGGTGGGCCTGACCGAGACCCGGGCCAAGGAGCAGTACGGCGCGGACAAGGTCTCGACGTACAACTACAACCTCGGTGGCAACGGCAAGAGCCAGATCCTCAAGACGGCCGGCTTCGTCAAGCTCGTGCGGCTCAACGACGGCCCCGTCCTGGGCGTGCACATGGTCGGCGCGCGGATGGGAGAGCTGGTCGGCGAGGCTCAGTTGATCTACAACTGGGAGGCGTTCCCGGAAGAGGTCGCCCAGCTGGTCCACGCCCACCCGACGCAGAACGAGGCGCTCGGCGAGGCGTTCCTGGCCCTGTCCGGCAAGCCCCTGCACGCACACAGCTGATTCTCTCGTCGTAACGAAGCGGACAAGGAGTTCTGAGACATGCCGGTATCGGTCACCATGCCGCGGCTCGGTGAGAGCGTCACCGAGGGCACCGTCACTCGCTGGCTGAAGCAGGAGGGCGAGCGGGTGGAGGCCGACGAGCCGCTGCTCGAGGTCTCCACCGACAAGGTCGACACCGAGATCCCGTCGCCGGCCGCGGGCGTGCTCACCCGCATCGTCGTCGGCGAGGACGAGACGGCCGACGTCGGCAGCGAGCTCGCGGTCATCGCGGGCGACGGCGAGGACGCCGGCTCCGCGGAGCCGGCTCCCGCGCAGCAGCAGGCGGAGCCCGAGCCTCCCGCGCCGGCCACTCCCTCGACGGAGAAGCCGGTCGAGCAGGAGGCCCCGGCCCCGCAGCCGCAGGCCGCCGCGCCGTCGGGCGGCCAGGGCACCGCGGTGAAGATGCCGGCGCTGGGCGAGAGCGTCACCGAGGGCACCGTCACCCGCTGGCTCAAGCAGGTCGGCGAGTCGGTCGAGGTCGACGAGCCGCTGCTCGAGGTCTCCACCGACAAGGTCGACACCGAGATCCCGTCGCCGGTCGCGGGCACGCTGCTCGAGATCAAGGTGCAGGAGGACGAGACCGCGGACGTCGGCGCGGACTTGGCGATCGTCGGTTCCGCCGACGCCGCCCCGGCCCCCGCCGAGGAGAAGCCCGCCCCCGCCCCGCAGCAGGCCGCGGCGCCGAAGCAGGAGCAGGAGCCCGCGGCGCCCAAGCAGGAGCAGGAGCCCACGCCGCCGCAGCAGCAGGAGGCCCCGAAGATCGAGTCGGCCCCGGCGCCGGACCTCTCGCCGGTCGGCGACTCGTACGCCAGCCCGGCGCCCGAGGCCGAGACGGCCCAGGACCCGGTCGCGGCCGAGCGCGCCGCCGAGCCGCCCGCGCCGACCCAGCCGCGCACCGAGAAGGCGAGCCCGAACGGCGCCGGCGACGCCGGTTACGTCACCCCGCTGGTGCGCAAGCTCGCCGCCGAGAAGGGCGTCGACCTGTCGACGCTGACCGGCACCGGCGTCGGCGGCCGCATCCGCAAGCAGGACGTCACCGACGCCGCCGAGAAGGCCGCCGCCGCCGCCAAGGCCGCCCCGGCCCCCGCCGCGGCGGCTCCCGCCCCGCAGAAGGCGGCGCCGGCCGCGGCGAAGCCGGCGCCCAGCCCGCTGCGCGGCCGCACCGAGAAGCTGACCCGCACCCGGGCGACGATCGCCCGCCGGATGGTCGAGTCGCTGCAGATCTCGGCGCAGCTCACCACGGTCGTCGAGGTCGACGTCACCCGCATCGCGCAGCTGCGCAACCGGGCCAAGGCCGACTTCCAGGCCAAGCACGGCGTGAAGCTGAGCTTCCTGCCGTTCTTCGCGCTGGCCGCGGTCGAGGCGCTGCAGCAGCACCCGGTGGTCAACTCCTCGATCGACCTCGAGGCGGGCACGGTCACCTACCACGACGCCGAGCACCTGGGCATCGCGGTGGACACCCCCAAGGGCCTGATCGTTCCGGTGATCAAGGACGCCGGCGACCTGAACCTGGCCGGCCTGGCCAAGCGGATCGCCGACGTCGCCGACCGCACCCGGAACAACAAGATCGGGCCGGACGAGATCTCGGGCGGCACGTTCACGCTGACCAACACGGGCAGCCGGGGCGCGCTGTTCGACACGCCGATCATCAACCAGCCGCAGGTCGGCATCCTGGGCACCGGCGGCGTCGTCAAGCGCGCCGTGGTCGTCGACGACCCCGAGCTGGGCGAGGTCATCGTGCCGCGCTCGATGGTCTACCTGGCGCTGAGCTACGACCACCGGATCGTGGACGGCGCCGACGCCGCCCGCTTCCTGGTGACGCTCAAGGAGCGCCTCGAGGGCGGCCACTTCGAGGGCGATCTCGGCATCGCCTGAGCACTGCGACAGGGAGCACATCGGCCTCGCCGGTGTGCTCCCTTCGTTTTGAACGGGTTCATTTCTGGGCATGATGAAAACCATGCGGATTCTGATGTCCGGGGCCTCCGGCTTCCTCGGCACGCGTCTGGCGGACCGGCTGCGCGGCAGCGGCCACGAGGTGACCCGGCTGGTGCGCCGGGCCGCGCAGGCGAACGACGAGGCGACCTGGCAACCCGCGCAGGGGCAGATCGACCCGCAGGTGGTCGCGGCCGCCGACGTGGTGATCAACCTGTCCGGCGCCAACGTCGGCGGCCGCCGCTGGACGGCCGGCTACAAGAGCACGCTGCGCTCGAGCCGGGTCGACACCACCGGCACGCTCGCCCGGGCCATCCGCAAGCTGCCCGAGGCCGACCGCCCGCACACGCTGCTCCAGGCCTCCGCCGTCGGCTGGTACGGCGACACCGGCGACACCGCGGTCACCGAGGAGGCGCCCGCGGGCAGGACGTTCCTGGCCGACCTGTGCCGCGTCTGGGAGGCTGCCGCCCGTCCCGCCGAGGACGCCGGCACCCGCGTGGTGCTGCTGCGCACCGGCCTGACCGTCGAGAGCCTGCTCAAGCCGCTGCTGCCGCTGTTCAAGCTGGGCGGCGGCGCCAAGCTCGGTGGCGGCAGGCAGTGGATGGCGTGGACCAGCCTGCCCGACTGGCTGGGCGCGGCCGAGTTCCTGCTCGAGCGCGAGGACGTCTCCGGCCCGGTCAACATCGTCGGGCCCGAGCAGGTCACCAACGCCCAGTTCACCAAGGCGGTCGCGGCCGCCGTGCACCGCCCGGCCCTGCTGACCGTGCCCAGCCCGGCGCTGCACCTGGCGCTCGGCGAGCTGGCCGGCGAGTCGCTGCGCAGCCAGCGGGTCGTGCCGGCGGTGCTGGAACGGACCGGTTTCCGCTGGACGCACCCCACGATCGAGGCAGCGGTGCAGGCCGCCGCCGGACGCCCGGCCGCGGCATCGCGCTGAGCTCCCATCCCGGCTTGCTAACCTGCGGCTGATGTCCGTCGTCGTTCCCGCCCCCGCGTCCTCCGCAGATCAGCCGGCACCACCCGACGCCCGAGCGGCGACGCGGCGGTGGCGCGCGCATCTGTCCATGGCCCTCGCCGCGCTGCTGCTGGGCGTCTACGTCGTCAGCCGGCTCTGGCAGGACCCGTTCCAGCACGCCGTCGGCGACAACGTGGGCGACCAGGCGTTCTTCGAGTGGGTGCTGGCCTACGGCGTGCACCTGGTCCAGCACGGCGGCGACCCGTTCTTCACCGACCTGATGAACGTGCCCGACGGCGTCAACCTGGCCGCGAACACGTCGATCACCGTGTACTCGATCCTGTTCGCGCCGCTGACCATGCTGGCCGGGCCGCAGATCTCGTTCCTGACGATCCTCACGCTCAACCTCGCCGGCTCGGCGTTCGCCTGGTATCTGTTCCTCGGCCGCTGGGTGACCCGCAACCGCGCCGCGGCCGCCCTGGCCGGCCTGTTCTGCGGCTTCGCGCCGGGCTTCATCTCGCACGCCAACGGCCACCTCAACTGGACCTCGGGCTGGATCGCGCCGGTGGTGCTGTGGCAGCTGTTCCGGATGCGCGACACGAAGCGCTGGCTGCGCCACGGGCTGCTGCTGGGTGTGCTGCTGGCGCTCGGCTTCTCGATCGCGGCGGAGGGGTTGTTCTTCACCGCGCTGGCGGGCGGGACCTTCGTGGTCGCGTGGGGGCTCGCCCGGGTCAACCGGGCCGAGGCGCGAGCCGCGCTGCCGAAGTTCGCGGCCGGGCTCGGGGTCACCGCCGTCGTGGCGGGCGCGCTGCTGGCGTACCCGCTCTACATGCACTTCGCGGGGCCGCAGACCTTCAAGGGCACGGGCTTCAACCAGCGCCACTACTCCGAGGACCTGATCTCGTACTTCGCATTCGCGGAGCGGTCGCTGGGCAGCTGGGCGGGCTTCGACAACGACTTCGCGGCGAACCCCACCGAGGAGACGAGCTTCTTCGGCGTACCGATGATGCTCTTGATCGTCGCCTCGCTGGTCATGCTGTGGCGGCGCGCGGACGAGCGGCGGCGCGCGACCCTGCGGGCCCTGATGGTCACCGGCGGGCTGTTCCTGCTGGTCTCGCTCGGCCCGCGGCTGCGGCTCGCCGGGCACGAGACCGACATCCCCCTGCTGTACGGAATCCTGCAGCACCTGCCGTTGTTCGACTCCGCGCTGCCGGCCCGCTTCGCGCTCGTGCTGGTCGGCGTGTTCGGGGTGATCCTCGCGATGGCCACCGACCAGGCCTCGGGCCACTCGCGTCCGCTGTTCGCGATGGGCCTGGTGATCGCGCTGGTGCCGATCTTCCCGCTGCCGTTGCACTACCGGCACCGCGCCCCGGAGCCGCGGTTCATCGCCGACGGCACGTGGAAGCGCTACGTGAACGACGGCGGGGTGATCAGCGCGCTGCCGTTCGCGATCAACGTGGCCGCGGACGGGCAGCGGTGGCAGGCGTACACGATGGCGCGCGGCGGTGAGCTGTTCCGCATCCCCGACGGCTACTTCCTCGGGCCGGACGTCGAGGGGGCCGAGGGCAAGGGCCGCATCGGCGCGCGGCCGCGGGCCACCGACTGGATGTTCCTGCGTGCCGCCCTGTACGGCTATCTCGCCGACCTGGACAACGCGGACCGCGCCACCGCGCGCGCCGACTTCCAGCGCTGGGACGTCCGGGCGCTGTTCCTGCCCGACGACATCACCGGCCCGCAGGGCCCGCTGTTCCGCTCGGCCCTCGAGATCACCGCGACCGACCTGCTGGGCGAGCCCGAGCGCGTGGACGACGTGCTGGTGTGGCGCATCCGTCCCGGAGTGGATCCTGTCGACCGGTAGGGAGAGGACTACCGTGGAGGCCGTGACAACTTCCACGCTCACCGTCCTGCGACCCGGCCTGGTCGACTATCGCGAGGCCTGGGACGAGCAGCGGCGCCTGCACGAAGCCGTGGCGGACGGCACCCGGCCCGACACCGTGCTGCTGCTGGAGCACCCCAGCGTGCTCACGGCCGGCAAGCGCACCGAGCCGGCCGACCTGCCGATCGACGGCACCCCCGTGGTCCAGGTCGACCGCGGCGGCAAGATCACCTGGCACGGCCCCGGCCAGCTGGTCGGCTATCCGATCCTGCGGCTGCACGACCCGATCGACGTGGTCGCCTACGTGCGCCGCACCGAGCAGATGCTGATCGACGTGTGCGCCGAGTTCGGCGTCACGGCGGCCCGCTCGGACATCAAGGGCCGCAGCGGCGCCTGGGTCCTCGCCGACGACCGCGGCCCCGACCGCAAGATCGCGGCGATCGGCATCCGGGTCGCGCGCGGCGTCACCCAGCACGGGTTCGCCATCAACTGCGACTGCGACCTGGCGAACTTCGACCGGTTCACGCCGTGCGGCATCCGCGACGCCGGCGTCACGTCGCTCTCGGCCGAGCTGGGCCGCCCGGTGACCGTGGCCGAGGTGCTGCCGGTCGTGGAGAAGCACCTCACTACCCTGCTCTGATGGCTCTCTATCGCGACCCGGCCGACAAGCGCGTCTTCGTGCCCAAGCGGGGCGGCGGGGTGGCGCTGAACTTCGGCCACCCCATCGCCTGGGTCATCCTGATCTGCACCACGATCATCCCGTTCGCGATCGTGGCGGTCATGACCTACCTGGTGCTCAGCTGACCCGCCACACGGTCGTCGTGCCGCCCGCCGTCGGGCACGCCAGGTAGTCCCCGGCGGCGGCGCAGGCGCTCGGTGGCGTCACCGGCGGCAGCGTCCCGCGGACCCGGCCGGTGCGATCGACCACCCAGGTGCGCGCGCCGTCGGCGTAGAGCAGCACGTCGCCCACCGGGGTCGCGGCGCCGAAGTCGCGCTCGACCCGCCCGGACGCAAGGTCGAGCCGGGTCACGTCGCCGTCCGATCCGACCAGGATGTCGCCGGCGGTGGTGGGGTCGCGCCGGCCCGCGCGGTTCCAGCGGATCGCGCCGGTGGCGGCGTCGAGCACGGTGAGCCCGGTCTGCTCGGCCGACGCGCAGATCAGCCCGGTCCCGCACCGGCGCACGTCGAACGGCGTGGCCGTGCGCGTGAGCCACAGCCGCGCGAGCCCGTCGACCCGGAACGCGGCGACGAAGTCCGGGCCGTACACGACCAGCCGGTCGCCGTCGACCAGCGCGGACGCGGCGGGCGACGGGAAGCCCACGCCCCAGCGCAGTCCGAGGCTGCGGCGGGAGGTGACCGTACGCCCGTCGGCCGCCGCGTGAACCGCCGCGCCGCCGTCCGGGTCGAACACGACGACGTACGTGCCGTCGCTGGTGAACGCCGCGGCCGCGAGCGACCACAGCCCGCGGCCGGTGGTCAGGTCGCGCATCGCGAGGATGCCGGAGTCGGGGCTCCACACGGCCACCCGGTCGCCGAGCACCTGGATCACCGGATAGCCCCGCACCTGCCACCGCGTCCGGCCGGTGCGCGCGTCGACGAAGGCGGCCACTCCGGTGTCGTACGCCTCGACCACCAGCGTCCCGCCGGCGGGCGTCACGCTTTGCGCGGGGACCGTCTCGACCGTCCACGCCGGACCTCCGTCGACCAGCGGCCGCGCCTCGAGCGTGGCGGAGAGCCCGTCGGTGCGGACGGTGTAGAACGCCGTCGCGGTCAGCAGGGTGGCGGGCGCGGTGCCGACGACGGTCGTGAGCACCGGCACGAGCGCTGGCTCCGGCGAGGGCGCCGCCGCGCCGCCGATCAGCAGGAGCAGCCCGGCCACCAGCGCGACCAGCGCGTACGGGATCGCCCTGCGGCGTCCCGCCCGCCGCGGCGCAGGGGGTGCCACGTCGAGGTCGATGAGCACAGACGGACTTTAGCCGCGCGGGCCGCTGGGTAGGTGATAGATCATGACTGATGGCTCCCGCCGGCCGTTGCCGCCGTTGCTGCTCAGCGTGCTGGTGCTGGGCATCGCCGACTCCATGATCGGCCCCTACCTGGTGCTGTTCGGCGCGAACGAGGCGGACCTGTCGCCGTTGCGGGTGGGCGTCTTCCTCTCGCTGATCTCGGCGAGCGGGCTCGTGGTCAGCACGTGGCTGGGCCGCCGCTACGACCGGGCGCCGAGCCGGTGGCCGGCCCTGGTCGCCGTGCTGGCGCCCGCGGCGGGCTACCTGACGCTGACGACCACCACGTCGTACCCCCTGCTGCTGATCGTCGGTGTCGGGCTGCTCGGGGCGGGGATGGCCGCGTTCCCGCAGCTGTTCAGCCTCGCCCGGACGCACCTGGACCGGGCCGGCGGCGCCGCGGCCGACCGCGGCACCCCGGCGCTGCGCTCGGTCTGGTCGCTGGCCTGGGCGCTCGGTCCCGTGGCGGGCGCGGCGCTGCTGGCCGCGGGCGGCTACGACCGGCTGATGCAGGCGACGGCCCTCGCCTTCGTGCTGGTCGCCGTCTCCCTGGTGCTGCTGGGCGCCACCCGCGGCGCCGAGCGGCACGTCGCCCCCGACGCCGGCGGCGAGCCGGCGGGATGGCGGCCGGGGCGCACGATGCTGCTGGTGGCGGCCGGGTTCACGCTGTTCCACACCGCGATGCTCGCCGGCTCGGTGGTGCTGCCGCTGTTCGTGACCCGCACGCTCGGGCGCCCCGAGGGCGACGTCGGCCTGCTGTTCAGCGTCTGCGCCTTCGTCGAGATCCCCGCCGCGCTGGCCACCATGCTGCTCCCCCGCCGCAGCCCCAAGCGGATCGTCATCGTGAGCGCGATGGCGCTGCTGGCCCTGTTCTTCGTGCTGACCGCGGTGAGCACCGGCATGCCGCTGCTGATCGCCGCCCAGGTGGTGCGCGGCATCGCGCTGTCGGTGGCCGGCGCGCTGGGCATCACGTACGTGCAGGACCTGGCGCCCGAGGCCACCGGCCGGGCGACCACGCTGTTCGCCAACACGCTCACCGCCGGCTCGCTGATCTCCGGCGTCCTGGCGGGCGCGACGGCGCAGGCCCTCGGCGAGCGCCCCGCGCTGCTGGTCTGTGGCGCGCTGGCGCTGGGCGGCGGCGCGCTGCTGGTGGCAGCGCGCCGCCGGACCGGCGTGGCTACGGCGTCACGCGGTTGAGGTCGCGCGGGAAGGCGGTCACCTCGCGGACGTTGGCCGCTCCGGTCAGGCGCGCCACGAAGCGTTCGAGCCCGATCGCCCACCCGCCGTGCGGCGGCATGCCGTAGCGGAACCCGTCGAGATAACCCGCGTACGGCTCCAGCGGCTCGCCGGCCCGGGTCAGAGCGTCCACATAGTCCTCGTGGCGGTGCAGCCGCTGACCGCCGGTGACGATCTCGAGCCCGCGGAACAGCAGGTCGAAACCGTTCGAGTACGCCGGGTCGGCCGGGTCGGGATGCGTGTAGAACGGCCGCTTGCGCATCGGATAGCCGGTCACGTAGACGAACTCGGAACCGTGCTCGCGCAGCGCCCACTCCCCCAGCGCCCGCTCGTCGGCCGGCGCCAGGTCGGGCTCCTCGGCGGCCGCGCCGGCGATGCGCAGCGCCTCGGTGAAGTGCACGGCGGGGATCTCGGACGGCACCTCCGGCGTCGCGAACCCGGCCTGCTCGGCGATGCCGGCCATCATGACGCCGAGCGTGCGGGTGAGCGCGGCCATCACGTCGCGGTGGTCGCCGACGAAGCCCATCTCGGCGTCGAGCGACGTGTACTGCGCCAGGTGGCGCACGGTGTCGCTGGGCTCGGCGCGGAACACCGGCCCGATCTCGAAGACCCGCTCGAAGACGCCGACCATGAGCTGCTTGTAGAACTGCGGCGACTGCGCGAGGTAGGCGGTGCGTCCGAAGTAGTCCAGGGCGAACACGTTGGCGCCGGTCTCGGTCGCCGACGCGACGATCTTCGGCGTCTGGATCTCGACGAACCGCTGTTCGGTCAGCGCCGTACGGAAACCGGCCGTCGCAGCCGCCGCGATCCGCAGGGCCGTGCGCCGCGCCGGGTGCCGCAGCGCCAGCGCCGCGTGGTCGAGCTGGGTGGGCAGGGTCGCCCCGAGGGCCGGGCGGTGCAGCTCGAAGGGCAGCGGCGCGGCGGCCGCGGACAGCACGCGGATCGCCGGCTCGGTGAGCTCGACGCCGCCGGGCGCCTGCTCGTTGAGCGTGACCGTGGCGGTGACCTCGACGACGCTCTCCTCGGTGAGCTCCTCGAGCCGGGCGCGGGCCTGCGTGGAGGCGACGACGACCTGGCTGAGCCCCTCGGCGTCGCGGACGATCAGGAAGGCCACCGACTTGAGCAGCCGGCGGCGGTGGACCCACCCGGCGATCGTCACGGACTCGCCGGCGTGCGCCGCGAGCTGGGTGGAGAGGATGCGTTGCATGGCGTGTGACCTCCTCGGAAAGCTGCAACGCGGCCCCAGGGAGGTGTGGGCGAGCGGGATCCTCGCGGTGCCACCACACCTTCACGCCGATGTCGGCGCCTCTTGTCGTGCTGCGGCTCGGGAGTGTCTTCGCGCCCCGGCGCACGGGCCACCTTCCCAGCGACTGGTGGCTCTCTCGGCCGGCGGTGTCGGGGCGGTACTCGGTTCCGTCTTCGCCGTTTCGGCACGTTAACGCCGGACGTCCGGGACGCAAAACCAAATTAACCCGTACGCTGTGGCGGCGGTCACACCACGTGTCACGTGAGCCTCGTCGCCCCTGTCTAGGCGGCGGCCTATTCAGGCGTAACCTCGACCCTGTGACTATTGCTCCCGAGGGCCGCCGCATGCTGCGCATCGAAGCGCGCAACGCCGAAACTCCCATCGAGCGGAAGCCTCCGTGGATCAAGGTCAAAGCCAAGATGGGGCCGGAATACACCCGGATGCGCGGCCTGGTGCAGAAGGAAGGCCTGCACACGGTCTGCCAGGAGGCCGGGTGTCCCAACATCTACGAGTGCTGGGAGGACCGCGAGGCCACGTTCCTCATCGGCGGCGACCAGTGCACCCGGCGCTGTGACTTCTGTCAGATCGACACCGGCAAGCCCGCCGAGTTCGACGCCGACGAGCCCCGCCGCGTGGGCGAGTCTGTGGCCACGATGGGCCTCAAGTACGCGACCGTGACCGGCGTGGCCCGCGACGACCTGCCCGACGGCGGCGCGTGGCTCTACGCCGAGACCGTCCGCCAGATCCACAAGCTCCAGCCCGGCTGCGGCGTCGAGCTGCTGATCCCCGACTTCAACGGCGACGCCGAGCAGCTCGCCGAGGTGTTCGGGTCCGCGCCCGAGGTGCTGGCGCACAACGTCGAGACCGTGCCGCGCATCTTCAAGCGCATCCGGCCCGGCTTCCGCTACGAGCGCTCGCTCGACGTGATCACCCAGGCCCGCGCGGCCGATCTGGTCACCAAGAGCAACCTGATCCTCGGCATGGGCGAGGAGCGCGCCGAGATCTCCCAGGCGCTGCGCGACCTGCACAACGCCGGCTGCGAGCTGGTCACCATCACGCAGTACCTGCGCCCCACCCCGCGGCACCACCCCGTCGAGCGGTGGGTCAAGCCGGAGGAGTTCGTCGAGCTGCGCGAGGAGGCCGAGCAGATCGGCTTCGCCGGCGTCATGAGCGGCCCGCTGGTCCGGTCGTCCTACCGCGCCGGGCGCCTCTACCGGCAGGCCCTCGAGGCCCGCGGCTGACTCAAGCCTGTCACGTGATGCCCCGGCTCCGCGCCGGGGCATCGCCGTTTCCGCGCTCCCCCTCACAGATCCGACATGTTGGTCGATGTGGGAGATGTGGCCCGACTTCAGCTCCTGCTCGCCGCCGCGGTGACGGTCCTCGCGACGCCGGCCGCGCCCGTCGCCGCGCCGGCCGCTGAATCGTGCGTCGCCGCGTCCGCCGCGAGCTACCGGCACACGTTCGACGGCAACTCCGGAAAGGCGACGATCTCGGCCGTACGCCCGCTGTGCGGCGGCCAGAGCCAGGCGTTCGCGTTGATCGCGTACACGGCCGGCGCCCCCACCGGCAACGCGGGCGGGTTCGTCTATGCGAAGGACAGCGCGACGATCACCTCGAGCACCCGCAGCGTGAGCCTCGACGTCGTCGTCCCGCCCTGCTACGCGCAGGTCGACGCGATCCTCGGCGCCGGTCTGCTCCACGAGGTCACCGACGGCGCCAACCCGTACGGCCCGGCCCTGCTCGGGGCCCCGGGCAGCCGCTCCTCCGGCCGGAGCGCCCATTACCGCGGCGGCGCCACCGACTGCTCCCCCGCTCCCCGGGTCACCTTCGCCAGCGCGTGCGACGGCTCCTTCACCGCCACCCTCGAGAACGCCGCGAGCGCGAACGTCAGCGCCGCGTTCCTGGTCGACGGCCGCCTGATGCGCCTGGCGCCCGGCCGATCGGCCACCGTCGACGGCCCCGCGGGCGGGCCCTTCACGATCCGCGACAGCAGCTTCACGACGTACGTCGGAAACTGGCGCCCGCCCGCGACCGGTTGCGGCACCGTGCCCACCCAGCCGGTCTCCGCCCCCGCCACGGTTGCCACCGAGCCGCTGGCCGACGCGCCGTCCTCGGTTCCGGCCTCGGTCGGCGCCGGCACGGCCGCCACCGCCACCGCGACCACCGACGCGCCCGTGGCCGTCCACCTGACCCCGTCGCCCACCACCCAGGCCGGGGCGGCCTCCGCCGGCAAACCCATGAGCACCGGCAGCGTGCTCGCCATCATCGCCGGCGTGCTCCTCATCGGCGGCGGCATCGTCCTGCTCGTCCGGGTGCTCAAGTCCCTGCGCGACCCGGCCTAGCGTCCGCCGCCCGGCGGGAGGACGGCCCGGCGGGAGGACGGCCCGGCGGCGGTCACCGGCGCTTGCCGCGGCGCGGATGCTCCGTCGTCGCGATGGGGCTTCCGCCACCCACCAGTCGCGCGGCTCCGCGGGCCAGTCCCTGGGTCGGCCACCACGTCTTCATGAACAGGTGGCCGTTCGCGTAACGGCCCTCGGCCCACCAGCCGAAGTGGCGACCCGGATGCATCTTCATCTGCCGACCGCTCACCGTTCCTCCCCTGCTCGGCGGGTTCCCCTTCTGACGCTACGCCGCACGTGGGGCCGCCGATGTGCCACTTTCGGCCGGGCCTGCGTCCTGCCGCGCGCCTGTCAACGGTCGCGGGCCGGGGCGGGATCGAACGTCCAGCGCGTCGGGTCGAGCTGGTCGTCGGTGGGGAAGCCGTAGGCGCGCGCGGGAACGAGCTCGAAGACCTGGTACGGCGGTCCGCCCGAGGTGGGTGCGCCGCCGTCGGCGTCCAGCTGGTCGCCGGCGACCACGGTGGGCCAGCCGAAGACCTCGTGCAGCGTGCGCGAGGCGAGCGCGAGCCGCTCGGGGGTGGTCACGCGGCCGGAGCGGCCCTCGACCACCAGGTGCAGCGGGCCCAGGTCGGCGCTGATCGCGGCCGCCGGGTGGCGGGCCAGGTGACGAGTCTTGGCGGCGCCTTCCTTGGAGACGAAGAAGAACGACGACTCCGCCCAGGCAGCGAAGATCGGCCGCACGTGCGGGGCGGCGCCGTCGCGGGCGGCGACGCCGAGCCAGAACGGGCCCACCTCGCCGCCGCGCAGGCGGGCGCACACCTGCGTCCAGTCGGCCAGCGGCAGCGAGCCGTCGTAGCCGGGCGGCTTCGTGCGTCCCCGGCGCGGGATGCGCCGGGCTTCGGGCGTACGGGTCACGGCGAACTCCCGGAGGTCAGTGGTGGGCGCCCTGCCGGCCGAGGGTCTGCTCGGGCGTCGCGCCGGGGCGGGTCCACTGGGGCACGGGCCGGCTGGTCGGCCCCCAGTCGGCGTTGCCGTCGGCGTCGGACCGCCAGTACCAGCAGGCGTGGCGGCCCTCGGGCCAGCCGGCGGGCTTGTCCTCCCACGCTTCGCCGCGGCCGTACGGGGTCATGTCGAGCAGGGCGAACGAGCCCTCGGCGGGTTCGGTGCCGCGGCCGGTCGTGGAGTACGTCAGGAACACGCGGTCGCCGTCGCGCAGGAAGCAGGCGAGGTAGCCCATCGCGCCACCGACCGGCTCGGGCACGTCGCGCACCGAGTACCAGGGCTGGGTGTAGCCCATGAACGCGACGAAGGGAGCCACCTCGGCCCACCGGCCCGTGGTCACGATGGCGAGCGAGACGCCGCGCGCGTTGAGGTAGACCGCGTCCCTCAGGTGCCAGGCCGCGTTGGTGCAGCCCTCGCACTGGCCCTGGTGCGGGGCGCCGTCGTACCACATGTGCTTGTAGACGACGAGCTCGTCGCGGCCCTGGAACAGGCTCACGAACGGGACCGGGCCGTCGGGCCCGACCACCTCGACGCCCCCGTCGACCTCCACCATCGGCAGGCGGCGGCGGGCCGCGGCGATGGCGTCGCCCTCGCGGGTGTGCGCCTTCTCGCGGATCAGCAGCTCGTCGCGGGCGGCCTGCCAGGTGGCCAGGTCGACGACGGGCGGGCGGCCGGCCGGGGCGCTCGACTGGATGGTCATGGTGTCCTCCGTGGGGTGGGTTCGATGCCACTCACCCCATGCAGACCCGCCGACCGGGCGGAAGTCATCGCTCACCCCTCGATCAGTCCCAGCCGGCGCGCCACCGCGGCGGCCTCGCCGCGGTTGGACACCTGCAGCTTGGCGATTATGCGCGAGACGTGGACGCTCGCCGTCTTGGGCGAGATGTAGAGGTCGCGCGCGATGCGGCTGTTGGTGTGGCCCTCGGCAACCAGGCGCAGAACCTCGCGCTCGCGGGCGGTCAGCACGTCGTCGCGGTCGGCGGACGGCGTCGCCTGCCGGATGCCCAGCCGGCGCGCCAGCGTGCCGGCGGCCGCGATCAGCGGGGTGGCGCCGAGGGCCTCGGCGATCGCGACGGCCTCGGCGATCGCCTCCGCCGGGTCGGCGAGCGCGCCGGTCCCGGAGCGCCCCGCCCTCTGCTCGTCCTCGACACCGCCGGTGCCGGGATGACCGCCGGTGCCGGGATGACCGCCGGTGCCGGGATGACCGGCGGCGCCGGCCGCGCCGGGACGGCCGGGAGCGCGGACGGTGTCGAGACCGCCGGCCGCGTCGGGACGGGCGGAGGCGCGGGCGGCGTCGGAGCGTTCCGCGACGCGGGCGCCGGCCTGCGCCTCGGCCAGGCTCAGCAGCGCGCACGCCAGCTCGTGACGGTGGCCGTCGGCACGCCAGGCCCGGACGGCGGCCTGCCAGCGGGCCTCGCCGCCCTGCAGGACCGCGGCCGTCTGGGCGGCGAAGGCCACCTCGGGCGGATAGCGCTGCGGCAGGCGGGCCGCCGCGGCCTGCACCGCGGCGGTCAGGGCGGGGTCCCCGGCCCGGACGGCGGCGGGGGCGGCGTGCGAGACGATCAGCCAGGCGTAGCGGGGCAGCAGCGACAGGCCGCCGTCGGCCAGAGCGGCGCGGACGGCCTCGGCGGCGACACCGGGATCGGGGTCGTGGTGGGCGGCCAGCACGCGCAGGTCGAGGGTGGCCAGGCGGGCCTCGGTGGTCAGATAGGGGCGGCGCAGGAAGTCGACCGCCCGCGCCACCAGCGCCTGCGCGTCCTCGCGGCCGCGGGCCAGGCGCAGCAGGGCCCGCAGCCGCAGCCACGGCAGCGCCATCGTGCCGGGCGGATCGAGACGGGCGGCCTCGGCCAGGCGGGCGTCGGCCTCGTCCCAGCGGCCCAGCGCCATCAGCGCCTCGGCGTAGTTGGCCAGCAGGGTCACGCCGGTCGTGCGGCCGACACCGACCCGGCCCGCGTCGAGCAGGCCCTCGGCGGCCGCCGCGGCCGACTCCTCGTAGCGGCCCAGCTCGAACAGCGTGTCCGAGACGTTGACCAGCCCGCGGGTGAGGGCGGGCAGGTCGCCCGCGGCCCGGGCACGGGCGACCACGTCGCGGGCGACGGGCAGCGCGTCGGTGGCCAGGATGCGGCCGGCGCAGGTGGAGCCCAGCGCCACCTCGGCGGTCACGAGAGCGGCGAGGTCGCCCTGCTCGGCGGCGTCGGCCAGGGCGACGCGGGCCACCTCGGCGGCGCGGTCGGGGTCGAGGCCGGCGAGCTGGTGCGCCACGTCGGCCAGCAGGCGCACCCGGTCGGAGCCGTGCGGGGCGGAGGCGAGCAGGCGGAACGCCTCTTCGCACTCGGCCCGGCCGTCGGACTTGCCCGCGGTGCGCAGCAGTTTGGCCCGGCGCACGAGCAGGCGGCCCGCGCGCAGCGGCTCGCCCTCGGTGTCGAGGTCGCAGAGGGCCGCGCGGGTCAGGCTGAGCGCCCGCGAGTGCTCGCCCGAGTCGATCGCCGCCAGCGCCGACTCCTCGAGCAGGTCGAGGTGGCTCAGGCCCAGCAGCGTCGCGGCGTCGGGCACCTCCTCCCAGAGCTGCAGCACGCGGTCGAGCAGCCGCGCCTGTTCCCCGTACGCGAAGCGGCGCCCGGCCTCGTCGGCGGCGATCTTCGCGGTGACCAGCGCGCGCGGGTGGTCGCGGGCGGCGTGCCAGTGGTGGGCGATCTCGGCCGCGGCGCGGCCGGCCGCGACCAGGTGCGGCTCGGCCTCGACGGCGCGGGCGTAGCGCGCGTGCAGCCGGGCGTGCTCGCCGGGCAGCAGGTCGTCGTGCACGGCCTCGCGCACGAGGGCGTGGCGGAACTCGTAGCCGCCCTCGGCCTCGACGACCACGACCAGCTGGGCGGCCACGATCGCGCGCAGCGCAGACTCGAGGGCGGCGTCGTCCATGCCGGCGACGCGGGCGAGCAGCTCGTGGCCGAAGCGCGTGCCGCCCACGGCGGCGACCCGTAGCACCCGCTGGGCCGGCTCGGGCAGCTGGTCGACGCGGGCGAGCAGCAGATCGCGCAGCGTGGCGGGAATGTCGCCGCAGGCCGGGTCGGCGGAGGCGGCGAACTGCTCGATGAAGAACGGGATGCCCTGGGCGCGATCGGTGATCGTGTCGACCGTGTGCGGGTCCGGCTCGGCGCCCATCAGGTGGGCGAGCAGCTCGGCGGTGGCCTCGCGGTCGAGCCGGTCGAGCTCCAGGCGCAGCACCCCGCGCACCCGGTCGAGCTCGCCGAGGAAGGGCCGCAGCGGGTGCCCGCGGTGCAGCTCGTCGGTGCGGTAGGTGACGATCAGCAGCAGCCGCGGCAGCCGGACCGCGCGCACCAGGAACCCGATCAGATCGCGGGTGGAGCGGTCGGCCCAGTGCAGGTCCTCGAGGACGAGCACCAGCGGCTGCTCGCTGCTGAGCCGGCCCAGCAGCGCGGCGACCGCCTCGAACAGCAGGCCGCGCAGCGCCTCGCCCTCGGGCGCCGGGCCCAGCTCGGGCAGCAGGCGGGCGAGCTCGTGCTCGTGGCCGTCGAGCACGGCCCGGCCCTCGGCGCGCAGCAGCTCGCGCAGCGCGCCCGCGAACGGCGCGAAGGGCAGCCCCTCCTCGCCCAGCTCGAGGCACTGGCCCGCGAGCACCCGCACGGGCTCGCCCGCCAGGCCGCGGCAGAACTCCTCGACCAGGCGGGTCTTGCCCACCCCGGCCTCGCCCCCGACCAGCACGGTCGACGGCTCGGCGCTGCGGGCCCGCTTGAGCGCGTCGCGCAGCACGGCGAGGTCGGCCTCGCGGCCGACGATGACCTCGCTGTGCGCATGCACCGCCATGGGATCGAGCATGCCATGGGGGTACGACAGGAACCGCCCGCCGAGGCCGGCGCTCATGCGGCGGTTCCGGCCGCAGGCCCCCGTGCGCCTGCGGCCGTCGCTGCGGTTGCGGTCCGGTCGTTCATGCCACTGCTGCGGCCGGTGCGGGCTGCTCGGCGCGGGCCCGGCGAGGCCAGCGGCCGAAGCGGCGTGCCCGGGCCGGCCCGGTCTCGCGCGCCTCGCGCGCCAGCCGGCGGGCGGCGGCGTGGGCGGTCAGCTCGGCGACGTGCTGCCGGTGCAGCTCCAGCACGGTCTGCGGGTCGTTGTACGGGAACATCGGTTTCTCCTCGCGGGTCGGTCGTTCGACGCCTTCGACTCTTCGCGTGAAGGACCCCGCCGCGCATGGGGAAGCCGCCCCATATTGAGGCGTACGGAACCCCCGGTAAGTAGGTAAGGAGCCTGCGCCCGCCCGGCCCACGACGGACCACGGCGTCCCACTACACTTTCGAGTTATGGCAAAACCCGAGGAGAAGGTGTCGTTCGGCACGCGCCTGAAGCAGATCGGTCAGGTGTTCTCGTTCACCGCGAAGCAGGACAAATGGTTCGTCCCGCTGCTCATCGCGGCGGTGCTGATCCCGCTCGCGCTCACCGTTCTCCTGGTGATCCTCTTCGGCTGGATCTACCTGCCGATCGGCATCCTGGTCACGCTGCTGGCCGCCGTGATCGTGCTCAACCTGCGCTCCAACGCCGCGATGATGAACGCGGCCGAGGGCCAGCCCGGCGCCGCGGCCTCGCTGATGGAGAACATGCGCGGTGACTGGCGGGTGCGCCCGGCGGCCGCCTCGACGACCCAGCTCGACATGGTGCACGTGGTGATCGGCCGCCCCGGCGTGATCCTGCTGGCCGAGGGCAACCCGCAGCGCGTGCGCGGCCTGCTCGGCCAGGAGAAGCGGCGGCTGTCCAAGGTCATCGGCAACGCGCCGCTCTACGACTACGTGATCGGCTCCGACGACGGCCAGCTGCCGGTGCGCAAGCTGCGCACGACGATGATGCGGCTGCCGCGCAACCTCACCGGCAAGGACGTCAACGCCCTCGACAAGCGCCTCGCCGCGCTGATGGCCCGCCCGCAGATGCCCAAGGGCGCGATCCCCAAGAACATGCGCCCGAGCAAGGGCATGCGCCAGCAGCGCCCGCGCTGAGCGGGCCGGAAAATCAAGGTCAACGGCTTTCCGACGTACGCCGGGAAGCCGTTGACCTTTTCGCGGTCAGGCCCGCTGCACCATGACCGAGCGGGCGGCGCGATCGTGCAGGCCCCGGCCGTCACCGTCGTTGATCACCGCCGGGATGACCAGCGCCAGCAGCAGGGCCCGGACGATCGCGCGGGGCAGGCCGACCGCGCCGCCATCCACGATGGAGACGCAACGGATGCGGGCCACCGCCATGCCGAGCGTCTGTCCGAAAAGGCCCACGAAGAACGCGTGCGCGAGCACGAAGACGCCCAGCTGGGGCCACGGGTTGGCGCGCAGATCGTCGACGAGCAGGCTGGCGATGACCGTCGCGACCGCCCAGTCGACCAGCAGCGCGCCGAACCGCCGGCCGAACGACGCCGGTTGCGTCCCGGCTGCGGCCTGGGGACTGCTGGGGCTCGCCATGGGTCCAGCGTAACCGGCACGCGGGCCGCGGCTTCGCGGTAGCCTCCCCTTGATCGCGAACGAATCACAGGGTCCGTAACACGACGGAAACAATAGGGATACGCCCGGGCAACTCCGGCCCCATAGCGTCGCGACCAGCCTAGCCATGCGGCGGACGTGTGCCGCCCCGGTATCGAAATACTTGTGCCAGGAGGACGTGTGTTCGCCAATCCCGAGGAACTCCTGCGATACCTCAAGGACGAGGACGTCAAGTTCGTCGACGTACGGTTCTGTGACCTGCCCGGCGTGATGCAGCACTTCAACATGCCGGTCGAGTCGTTCGACGACAGCGTCGTCACCGACGGCCTCGCCTTCGACGGATCCTCGATCCGCGGGTTCCAGGCCATCCACGAGTCCGACATGATGCTGCTGCCGGACGTCACCACGGCCTTCATCGACCCGTTCCGCATCCAGAAGACGCTGGCGCTGAACTTCTTCATCCACGACCCGTTCACCCGCGAGCCCTACTCGCGTGACCCGCGCAACGTGGCGAAGAAGGCCGAGACGTACCTGGCCTCCAGCGGCATCGCCGACACCGCGTACTTCGGCGCCGAGGCGGAGTTCTACATCTTCGACTCGATCCGCCACTCCACCAGCGCCAACGAGTCCTTCTACTACATCGACTCGATCGAGGGCGCCTGGAACTCCGGCAAGGAGGAGCCGGGCGGCAACCGCGGCTACAAGACCGCGTACAAGGGTGGCTACTTCCCCGTCGCGCCGCTCGACCACTACAGCGACCTGCGCGACGCCATGGTGCGCCGCCTGATCGACGTCGGCTTCACCGTCGAGCGCTCGCACCACGAGGTCGGCACCGCCGGCCAGGGCGAGATCAACTACAAGTTCTCGACGCTGCTGCACGCCGGCGACCAGATGCAGATGTTCAAGTACATCATCAAGAACACCGCCTGGGAGCACGGCAAGACCGCGACGTTCATGCCGAAGCCGCTGTTCGGCGACAACGGCTCGGGCATGCACACCCACCAGAGCCTCTGGCTGAACGGCGAGCCGCTGTTCTACGACGAGACCGGGTACGCCGGCCTGTCGGACACGGCCCGCTGGTACATCGGCGGCCTGCTGCACCACGCGCCCAGCCTGCTGGCCTTCACCAACCCGACGGTCAACTCGTACCGCCGCCTGGTGCCCGGCTACGAGGCCCCGGTCAACCTGGTCTACTCGCAGCGCAACCGCTCGGCCTGCACCCGCATCCCGGTGACGGGCAGCAACCCGAAGGCCAAGCGCGTCGAGTTCCGCGTGCCCGACCCGTCCTCGAACCCGTACCTGGCGTTCTCGGCCCAGATGATGGCGGGCCTCGACGGCATCAAGAACAAGATCGAGCCCCCGGCGCCGATCGACAAGGACCTGTACGACCTGCCGCCCGAGGAGTGGGGCAGCGTCAAGCAGGTGCCGGGCTCGCTCGACGCGGTGCTCAACAGCCTCGAGGCCGACCACGAGTTCCTGACCGCCGGCGGCGTCTTCACCGACGACCTGATCTCGACGTGGATCGACTGGAAGCGGACGAACGAGATCGACCCCGTCCGCCTGCGCCCGACCCCGCACGAGTTCGAGATGTACTACAACGTCTGACCCTTCCCGGAACGGCGGTCACGCCCGGCTCCCAGCCGACGTGGCCGCCGTTTCGCGTCTGCCGAGGATCGCCTACGCGAGCCCTCGGGCGGGAAGTTGGGCGGTGAACGCCGGGCTGACGTCGGTCACCTGCACCGCTGAGCCGTCGGCGGTGGCGGCGGCCCGGGCGAGCCGCGGCAGGCCGGCTCGGCGTAGCGGCAGGGGTGAGAGCAGGACGGCGGCGAGGCCGAGCAGAATCGGCACGAGCGGCAGGTGGTTGGGGCCGTCATCGACGGCTCCGGCGACGAGACCCGCGATCATTGCGAGCACGCCGCCGAAGAAGAGCACACCGGCGAGGGTCGACGCGATGGTGCGCCGGCGGACGCATGAGCGGCACAAGGGCCATCCGCTCACCTTCACGAGCTTGACCTGGCAGGCGTACTCCTCGGCCCGGTTCAGCGAGGTGTAGCCGGGCTGGAAGGCCCGCTTGCGTGAGCTGGTCCTCGGGTGGGAGCGGACCGCGAACGTCGCCCGGCGTACCGCGGGCTCGCCATGCTTGACGCACCGGTCGGGCAGGGGCGGCTCCTCGGCGAGCCAGCCGGCCGCGATGGCAACGGTTGTCGGTGTCGGCACGCGGACCCCCTGCATTCGGCGACGTGGGGCGACCAACCGGCGTCAGGGTACTCAGGACATGCGCTCACGGCCGCTGGTTGAGGTGGGGGAAGGGCTCGTCCGGCTCGGGGACGCGGAGGGCTCGGCACAAGGGAGCCCAGCCCTGGTCCGCTGTCCAGACGGTCAGGCGGTGCGGCGGGCACGTGTCCCGCACGTACTGGTTGTGACGACGGAAGCAGGCGATCGCGTGGTCGCGGTCGCGCACGCGGTCCCAGCCGCCGAAGTCGACGTTCCAGACCTGTTGCAGCACCCTGGCAACGGGTGGCGGCGCGATGGTGGAGCCGGGCGCGGTCCATTGGTGGATGGTTGCGCGCACGCTGTCGTACCAGCCGTCGGGGTCGCGCACCGACAGGACGATCGGCGCCTCGGGCCAGAGCCGCGCGTAGGTCTCCCACTGCCAGCTGCCCAGCCAGTCGACGATCGAGTGCCAGCCGGCCAGCGCGGCGGCCCAGACGACATCCGCGCCGTCGTGGTGGGCGTTCCACACGTCGGCGAGCTCCGGATGGGCCCACAGGGTCTGCATCTGCAGGCACGGTCCCGCACCCAGCCGTTCCAGTGCCTTGGCCAGCGACGTGGTGCCCGTCCGGCCCCAGCCCGCACCGATCGTCCGCATCGGAGAATGCTCCCACGACCCACCGGCATCGACGGCCGACTAGATTGCGGGGATGGACCTCTCGCGTCTCGGCACGCCGATCGGGCCGAGGGTGCGGGTCCACGGCGGGTTCGCCAA
This sequence comes from Actinoplanes sp. URMC 104, assembly GCF_051386375.1. Taxonomy (NCBI): domain Bacteria; kingdom Bacillati; phylum Actinomycetota; class Actinomycetes; order Micromonosporales; family Micromonosporaceae; genus Actinoplanes; species Actinoplanes sp. URMC 104. Next base: position 2,470,557 of record NZ_JBPQTO010000011.1, read on the forward strand.
CCGGATGTACCGGCTCGACACCGACCGGGGATCGTTCGCGGTCAAGGAGCTCAACGTCCTCGATCGTCGCTCGGTGTACCGCGCCGGGGACGTGTTCCGGTTCGAGCGGGCGGCCTTCGCCGCGGGCATCCCGATGCCGGAGCCGATCGCGGCCGACGGCCACACGCTCGTCCACCGGTGGGTCGAGGGCGACAAGGTGCCCGAGGAACCCGTGTCGCCGGCGTACGCGTGCGAGATCGGGGAGATTCTCGCGCGCATCCATGCGCTCGACGTCGCGTGGACGCCCACCACCGAGGAGCCGGTGTCACGGGACTGGCCGGAGCTCGCCGAGCGTTCCCGGGCGACCGGGCAGCCTTGGGCCGGCGAGCTCGCCTCGCGGGTCGAGACGTTCCTCGCCATCGCCCGCTTCGTCGGCACCTGCGAACGCCCGGGCCCCGTCGTGCTGACCCACCGGGACATCCAGCCGTGGAACCTGCTCGCCCGGGCGGGCCGGCCGGTGGTGCTCGACTGGGAGCTCTCGGGGCTGCTCGACCTGTCCGGGGAGCTCGGCTCGACGGCGCTGAGCCTCGCGAAGGGGCCGGGCTTCGACGACATCGAGCCCGCGGTCTTCCGCTCGGTGCTCGACGGCTACGTCGCGGCGGGCGGGAAGCTGCCACCGCCGGGCCCGAGCTGGTTCGTGTTCATGGTCGGCGGCTGGCTGGGGCACACCCGGTGGAACATTCTCCGCTGCCTCGCGGGCGTCGAGGCCGGCACCGGTCCCGACCTCGCGCTGTCGCACGAGTCCGTGCGCAACGGACTGCGGGGCCTGCCCGACCTGTTCGGCCGGCTTCCCGCGCTCGAGGCGCTGCTCGACCGGCGGTGACCGTCAGGCGAGCCGGGCCAGCGACGCGCGGGTGCTGTCGATCAGCGCCGTGGTGACCGACTCGAGGTCGTCGCAGGGCCGCGAGGCCAGATCGCCGTACGCGACGATTTGGCTCAGCACCGTCACGTTCGAGTCGAGCACGCGCAGCTGCACGGAACAGCCGGTCACCGAGCCGACGCCGGCCTCCTCGGTGGTCACGCGAGCGGACCGGCCGAGGCCGTCCACCTCGCGGGCGCCGTCGTCCTCGCTGGTCTGCCCCTGCCAGGACCACCACGCCGCCAGGGCGTTGTCGAAGAAGGTCACCGACAGGCCCCCGCCGCCGGCGCGCAGGCCGCCGGGTTCGAGGACGGGGTAGCGGCAGACGCCGGGCACCGTGGACTTCTGCGGCTCGGGCGCGGGGACGCCGAGGCGGGCGGTGATCGCCGCCAGGTCCAGCGCGGCGCAGACGTCGGACTTCGAGTACCGGCTCTCCCGCCCGGCGTTCACGGTGGCGATCACGATGCCGGCGACCGCCAGGACGGTCAGCAGGCTGAGGCTCCCGCCGAGCCAGGCCGGCCAGAGCCTCGGCCGGCGCGGTCGCGGCGGATCCCAGAGCGGTGGCGGTGCATCGATCACCGCGACAACGTACGGCATCGCCGCCAGGAGCTGTCCTAAGCCGACGCGCGGTAGCGGAGGACGACCACGCCGCTCGTGCCGACCGGGGAGGCGTCCAGCAGGGTGAGGTGCCGCGGGTCGAACGGGCCCGCGGTCAGCGGGATGCCGCCTCCGGCCAGGACGGGGTTGAGCTTGATGACGTACTCGTCGATCTCGGACCGCACGGCGCCGGCGAACGTGCCGCCGCCGCACAGCCAGATGTCCCTGCCGGGGCCTTGCTTGAGCTCGCGCACATACGGCACGGGATCGTCGGCCACCACGGTCACCGCCGGGTCGACCGCGGGATCCAGGGTGCGCGAGAAGACGTACTGGTCGAGGTGGGCGTACGGGCTGGTGATGCCGACGCGCAGGGCAGGCTCGTACGTGCCGCGGCCCATCACGACGGCGCCGAAGGCCTGGTGGGGCGTGGTGATGCCGAGCTGGTCGCGCAGCGCCGTGGGGAGGGTCTCGGGATAGTGCGCGCCGATGTGGGCGATGAGGTCGTCGTGCAGCGGACCGAAGAAGTCCCACGTGCCGTCGGGCGCGGCGATGAACCCGTCGAGTGTGGACGCTACGTAGTACACGAGCTTTCGCATCCCAGCAATCTACGGCGACGGTCGTTTTTGTCGTACGGGTTGGGCACACTCGCCGGGTGACTGTGATGCGCACGGGAACGGGCAGTGTCGTGGCGTTGGGAGCCCTGATGCTGGCCGCCTTCTCCTATCTGACGGTGGAGCTGCTGCCTGTCGGGCTGCTCCCGTCGATCGCCCGGGACGTCGGCGTCTCGCTGCCGGCCGCCGGGCTGCTCGTGACCGGCTACGGCCTGACCGTCGCCGTCGCCTCGTTGCCGCTCACCCACCTGCTGCGGCGGATACCGCGCCGCTACCTGCTGTCCGGCCTCCTGGCCGTGTTCGTGGCCGCGACCTGCGTGTCGGTCACCGGCGGCTACGGGGTGCTGTTCGGCGCCCGCGTGGCGACCGCGCTGTCCCAGTCGGTGTTCTGGTCGGTCGTCGCGCCGGCCGCGGCCGCGCTGTTCGCGCCCGGGGTGCGCGGGCGGGTGACCGCGGCCGTGTTCGGCGGAGCCTCGCTGGGCGGCGTGCTCGGCGTGCCGGGCGCCACCTGGCTCGGCCAGCAGACCAGCTGGCGGGTGGCCTTCCTCGCGGTCGCCGGGCTGGGGCTGCTGTCGCTGGCCGGCGTCGCGCTCCTGCTGCCGGCCACCTCGCCGGAGGAGGGACACGCCGCCACCGGATCCGCTCCCGACACCTTCCGCTACCGGCTCATCGTCGTCGCGACCGCGGTCGCGGTCACCGGCGTGTACGCCGCCTACACCTACATCGCGCCGTTCCTCACGGACGTCAGCGGCTTCACGGCCCGCAGTGTCAGCGTCCTGCTGCTGATCTACGGCGTCGCCGGCCTCGGCGGCGTCGCGGCCAGCGGCGTCCTGGCCGACCGCGCCCCCCGCGCCGCCACACTGGCGCCCGTCGCGATCCTGGCGGCGGCCCTGCTGGGGCTCCACCTGTTCGGCACCGCCCGAGCCGTGACGGTCGCGCTGGTGGCGTTGTGGGGCTTCGCGATGCCGCAGATCCCCACGACGTTCCAGAGCCGGGTGCTGCAGGTGGCGCCCGGGAACACCGACATCGCCTCGGCCGTGCTCTCGGCCATGTTCAACCTCGGCATCGCCGCCGGCGCCTTCGTCGGCGGCCTGCTGCTGTCCGGGGTCGGCGTGCGGAGCACCTACCTCGCCGCCGCGCTGCTGCTCACCGTGGCGCTGCTCATCCTGCTCCGCGAACCGGTCCCCGGCTCGCGCCGCGACACGAGCCGGCTTCGGTCCTGAGCGCCCGCGCGGCCGGCCCGGCCGGGAGTGCGACGACGCGCGCGGGCGGCCGATCACGCGGTCAGCGGTCGGTGTACCAGGCCGGGGCGGCGCGGTCGTCGGGCACCAGCGTGAAACCGTCGGGAGTGGACAGCCGGGGCGGGCGGTGGGAGGCCCACACGACCACCAGGCGGCCGTGCTCGGGCACCAGCAGCTCGCGCCGGTCCGCGACCCGCACGACGGTCACGCCGGGGCCGGCCAGAACCTCGGCGGAGCGGACCCACGGCGTACGCCGGGAATCGCGCCGGACCGACGCGCCGCCCCGCGTGGCGAGGGCGCCCGGCGCGACGGCGTCCCGCTCGGCTCGGAACGCCTCGGCCGTCCAGGGATCGTGCGACGAGGCGCCGCCGCCACCGAGGACGTGCCACGCCCCGGAGCGGTGGCGTTCGAGCAGGTGCGTCTCGTCCCAGAAGCAGGCGACACCCCGGCGGACGAACCGGGTGGCCGCGACGTCGCCGTCGACGTCCACGGCGAGCGGCGCGAAACGTCGCCGCCGGCTCAGCCGGACCGGTCCGCCGGGCAGGCCGTGCTCGATCAGCCGCAGGCTCTCCGCCTGCGCGTCGTACGCCATCAGAAGACGATAGGTCTATCGGATGGCTGTCCGGAGGCGTGCGTCCGGCGGACGCGGGGTGTACGCCGGAGGGATGTTTGTCTTCAAGTCTCCCGAGACGACGATCGAGCCGACCCCGCGCCGGATCCGGGTGCGCCTGGGCTGGACCGTCGTCGCCGACAGCAACCGTGCGCTGCTGCTCAACCAGATCGGCCCGGACGGGCTGCCGACGTACTTCATCCCGCTCGACGACGTCCGTCCGGGCGTGCTCGTCGACGAGTCCGCGGGCCGGTGGTCCGTGGTGGCCGACGGGCGCCGCGCCGAGGACGCCGCCTGGCGCAACGACCGCTTCACCGAGCTCGACGGGCACGTCACGTTCTCGTGGGAGCTTCTCGACTGGTACGAGGAGGACGAGCGGGTGTACCTGCACGCCCGCTCGCCCTACCACCGGGTGGACGCGCTGCACTCGTCCCGCCGGGTCCAGGTGTTCATCGAGGGCGAGGAGGTCGCCAACAGCACGCGGCCGGTTGTGCTCTACGAGACGTACCTGCCGCCGCGCTACTACCTGCCGTTCGCCGACGTGCGCAGCGACCTGCTGACCGCGAGCGAGACGGTGACCCAGTGCCCGTACAAGGGGGTGGCCCGGTACTTCTCGCATCCGAAGCTGGCCGACGCGGCCTGGAGCTATCCCGAGCCGATTCCCGAGATCACGAAGATCCGCGACCTGGTCTGCTTCTACAACGAGCGGGTCGACCTGGTGATCGACGGCGAGCCGCAGGAGCGCCCGATCACCCCGTTCACCTGACCCGCCGGGTCTGCCGCGCCACGATCTTGTCGTACTCGTGGTGCTCGTCGAGCCAGTCGCCGAGGAACGGGCAGATCGGCACGACCAGGCGGCCCCTGTCCCGGGCGTCGTCCATCGCCGCCCGGGCCAGCGCCGAGCCGACGCCGTGGCCCTCGAACGCGGGCTCGACGCGGGTGTGCGTGTACGCGATGACGTTGCCGGTGACCTGGTAGGTGAGCACCCCGGCCAGCACCCCGTCGTCGTCGCGCGCCTCGAAGCGCTCCTTGTCGGCCACGTCGGAAACCTTCACCCGTTCATCCAACCACGCGCGGCGGCGCCACCGGCCGCAGCGCGGGGTCGTCGAACACCACCTCGACGAGCGGGCTGCCGGCCATCCACTCCGCGACGGAGGTCCGCCTGCCGATGCGGGCGGGATCGTGCGGCTGGTTGAACTCGGTTACGAAGTGCGTGAACGCGCGGCTGCGCTCCTGCTCGCCGGTGACGATCCGGGCGGTGGCCGGCAGGTCGGCGTGGATGCCGTGCTTGAGGTGGAAGGTCAGCCGCGGGGCGGCCGCCAGGTTGGCCAGCCAGCCTCGGCGTCCCGGGAGGCCGCTGAGGTAGATGCGGTCCTCGAAGCGGTAGAACCAGGTCTCGATCCGGCGCGGAAGGCCGGTGCGTGCTCCGGTCGTCGTGATGTCCACGGTCCGTTGCCGGGCGCTCGAGGCCGGGCCGATGGCCAGGGCCCGGCGGATGCGCTCCCGGTCGTCCGGGCCCTCGTGGGGCGTCGTCATGTCAGCTTCTCCGATACGAACTGGTTCGTATCGAACCTACGGCGAAAGGGCTGCTCGACGCCGTTCTCGCCGACGTGGTCGAGGGGGTGGTCGACCGGGTCCCGTTGGACGCGGCGGACCTGCCCGGCTACGCCGTCCGTCTTTACGACGCCTACCTGCAACGACCCGAGATCGTGCGGCTGTCCATGTGGGCTCGTCTGGAGAACTCGCCGAGGGGCGCGCTGTTCCCGGCCGACCCCACGAAGATCGAGGCGGTCGAACGGGCGCAGAAGGACGGCGCCGTCCGGGCGGACCTGCCCGCCGCCGACGTGCACGCGGTCGTGATCGCGCCGGCGCTGACGTGGTCGCCGACGAGCCTGATCCACGCCGCCGCCGGCGAGCCTGGCCGCCGCCGTCCGCGGGGCCGTCGGGGTCGCCTGAGGCCACCGTTCCGGTGAGCGGAGAAGCGGCCGCCACCGTGGGCCAGTAGCGTCGGAGCCGTGCAGACGTTTCTCCCGTACGCGGACTTCCTCGCCTCGGCCAAGGTGCTCGACCAGAAAAGGCTCGGCAAGCAGCGGGTCGAGACGATCCAGGTGCTGCGCGGGCTCACCACGCCGGGGTACGGGTGGCGGCACCACCCGGCCGTGAAGATGTGGCGCGGGTACGAGGAGGCGCTGGTCCGCTACGGACTGGACATGGTGGACGTGTGGACGGCGACCGGACGGGCCGACACCACCGCGGCGACGCTGATCGCCGACCTGGGGGCGGGCACGGAGATCCGTACGCAGGAGGAACTCGGGAAGGCCGGCGAGCTGCCGCCCTGGCTGGGCCACCCGGAGGTGCACCGCAGCCACCAGTCGGCGCTGGTGCGCAAGGACCCGGAGCTCTACCGCCCGCTGTTCGGGCCGGACGTGCCGGACGACCTGCCGTACTTCTGGCCGGTCTCGGACCGCCCGGGCCGCGATCTCTGAGCGGCGGCGAGGAGCCGGGGCCCGGCCCCCGGCGCGAGGGGGCAGAATCGTACGGGTGGAGATCGCGGTGCTCGGGCCGTTGGAGCTGCGCGGCCGCACCGGCGAGAGGGTCCCGGTCGCGGGCGCCCGCCTGCGCACGCTGCTGATCCTGCTCGCGCTCGAGCCGGGCCGGGTCGTCTCCACCGACCGGCTGATCGACGGCGTGTGGGGCGACGATCCGCCCGCGGCCGCCGGCAACGCGTTGCAGGCGCTGGTCTCCCGGCTGCGCCGCGCCGCACCCGAGTTGGTGGTCGAGGCGGCGCCGCACGGCTACCGCCTGATGATCGGCCCGGAGAGCGTGGACGCCTCCGTCTTCACCCGGCTGGCCACCAGCGATCCCGCCGCGGCGCTCGAGCTGTGGCGCGGCGACCTGGAGTTCCCCGAGGTCGCGCGCGCCGAGGCCGTACGGCTGGAGCAGCTGCGCCTGCTGGCGCTCAAGCAGCGCCTCGCCGACGACCTCGGGACCCGCAACGTCGTGCCCGAGCTGGAGAGCATGCTCGCCGCCGACCCGCTCGACGAGTCGCTGGCGGGGCTGCTGATGCGGGCCCTGCAGCTCAACGGCAACCCGGGCCGGGCCCTCGAGGTGTACGAGGCCACCCGCGCCCGGCTGGCCGACGAGCTCGGCGCCGACCCGTCGTCCGCGCTGCAAGCGGTGCACCTCGACCTGCTGCGCGGCTCGGAGCGCAGCCGCGGCAACCTGCCCGCCGCGGTGAGCAGCTTCGTCGGGCGCGAGTCCGACGTCCGGGCCGTGCGCGACCTGCTCGCCCGGCACCGCCTGGTGAGCCTGGCCGGCCCCGGCGGCAGCGGCAAGACCCGCCTGTCGGTCGAGGTGGGCGCGAGCCTCGACGCCGAGGTGTGGCGGGTCGAGCTGGCCCCGGTGACCGACCCGGCCGACGTGCCGCAGGCGATCCTGAGCGCGCTCAACCTGCGCGGCCAGGCCCTGATCGACCGGCCGGGACGCGGCGAGCGGGCCGGTCTGCGCGAGGCGTTCGCGGGCCGCACGATGGTGCTGATCCTCGACAACTGCGAGCACCTGATCGCCGCCGCCGCGGAGGTCGCCGACGAGATCCTGCGCGCCGCGCCGGGGTTGCGGCTGCTGACCACCACCCGCGAGCCGCTGGGCATCCCGGGCGAACAGGTCCATCCGGTCGAGCCGCTGGCGCTGCCGCCGGTGGGTGCGGACGCCTCGGCCGCTGCCGGGTTCCCGGCCGTACGGCTGCTGCTCGACCGCGCCGCGGGCTTCGCGCTCACCGAGGACAACGTCGAGGCGGTCGTCCGGATCTGCCGCGCGCTGGACGGCATGCCGCTCGCGATCGAGCTGGCCGCGGCCCGCCTGCGCGCCCTGCCCGTCGCCGTGCTGGCCGACCGCCTGGCCGACCGGTTCCGGCTGCTGACCGGCGGCAACCGCACCGCGCTCCCCCGCCACCAGACGCTGCGCGCGGTCGTCGACTGGAGCTGGGACCTGCTCGGCGAGCCCGAGCGGCGGCTGTGGCGGCGGTTCGCGCTGTTCAAGGGCGGCGCGGACCTGCCCATGGCGGAGGCGGTGTGCGGCACCGACCTGGACACGCTCGCCGCGCTGACCGACAAGTCGCTGCTCGTGCTCGGCCGCGACGGGCGCTACCGCATGCTGGAGACGATCCGGGAGTACGGGCTGGAGCGGCTCGCGGAGGCGGGCGAGAGCGAGTCGCAGCGGCTCGCGCTGGCCCGCCGGCTGATCGACCTCGCGGCCGCGGCCGATCCGCAGCTGCGCGGCTCCGGCCAGCTGGAGTGGCTGGCCCGGCTGGGCGCCGAGCACGACAACCTGCACGGCTCGGTGCGCGCGGCGATCGAGGCGGGCGACCGGGCGACCGCCGCCGCGCTGGTGGCCCGGCTGGGCTGGTACTGGTGGCTCGGCGGCCACCGGTCGGAGGGCGCCGGGCTGGCCGCGGAGGTGTCGTCGATGCCGGGCGGCGCGGACCCGGAGGACGTCGTGCTGGTCCACGCGTACGCGGCGATCAACGGACTGGAGGGCGGGCTGTCGATCGGCCGGGTGCAGGGCGAGTTCCGGCTGGCCGCCGAGCAGGGCACAGGGCTGGTGTCGAAGCACCCGGCGCTGCGGCTGATCCCCCCGCTGGCGGCGATGTTCAACGACGAGGTCGGCCCCGACAGCGGGTTCGCGCTGGCGGAGCCGCTGTTCGACGACCCGGACCCGTGGCTGCGGGCGGTGGCGAAGCTGTTCGTGGCGCAGATGCGGCTGAACTTCGGGCAGAGCGCCGAGGTGGCCGAGGCCGACATGCGCGAGTCGCTGGCCGGCTTCCGCGCGATCGGCGAGCGGTGGGGCATGGGGTTCGCGCTCAGCTCGCTGGGCGACCTGGCCGCGGCGCGGGGCGACTTCGCGACGGCGGTGGGCTGGCAGCGCGACGCGCTCGCGCTGGCCCGGGAGGTCGGCATGCGCGAGGACCTGCCGCAGATGCAGATGAAGCTCGCGCACCAGCTGTGGCTCGCGGGCGAGCAGGCGGAGGCGCGGACGGTGCTCGAGCAGGCGCGGGCGGGGGCCGAGGAGGTCGCGCTGCCCGAGGTGCTGGTCGGGGTGGCGTACGGGACCGCGACGTTCGCCCGGATGACCGGCGACCTGGATCTGGCCCGGCGCAGCATCGACGACGCGATGGACCGGATGCGCCACCCGGCGATGGTCCCGCAGTTCCGGGCGATGGCCCTGCACACCCGGGCGCTGATCAGCGCCGCCGCGGGCAACCTCGACACGGCCCGCGAGGAGCACACCGCCGCGCTGCGCATCGCGGTGGAGTCGCGGGACTCGCCGGTCATCGCGCTGACGCTGGTCGGCCTCGCCGACCTGGCGCTGGTCGAGGGCGACGCCGAGCGATCGGCGTTCCTGCTCGGCGCGTCGGACGCGGTGCGCGGCTATCGGGACCTGTCGGTGCCGGACGTCGAGCGGATCACGGTCGAGGCCCGCGCCGCGCTGGGCGACGCGGGCTTCGACGAGGCGTACCGCCGGGCCGCCGGCACCACGATGGCGACGGCGGCCGGGCTCATCTAGAGCAGGCGACCGAGGCGCAGGAAGACGGTCTCGCCGGTGGCGTCGTCGAGGGCGTCGTTGTCGGTGACGGCGTACGTCTGCCCGTCCCCGCCCACGGCGAGACCCTCCACCTTGTCCTGCACCCAGCCGTTGTCCGCCCGGAGCAGCGGCAGCAGGTCCTTGACGAGCCGCTTGCGCACGGTCGGCGTGCCCGTCCACGTGGCGGGCACGTCGAAGGCGTACACCTTCTTGACCGAGGCCTGCGGGCCGCGCTGGTTGTCGCGCTCGATCACGGCGAACGTGGTGCCGCCGACCGCGACGAGCTCGGACAGCCCGGTCCAGCCCAGCGGCGCGGCGTCGAGCGGGTAGAGCAGCCACGACCACGCGCCGGTCCGCAGGTCGTACCGGCCGATCCGGACGACGTTCTGCGGGTCGGTCCTGAGCGGGCGCTGGATCGCGACCCAGACGGCGCCACCGCGCTCGGCCACGCCCTCGAAGCCGTTGCTGGTGACGGCCGCGGCGATGTCCGCGGGCAGCGTGATCTCCTGCTGTACGGCGCCGCGTGCGTCGAGGCGTACGAGAAGGTTCGGTGTCTCGCTCGCCAGCCAATAGCCGCCCCTGTCGCGGGCGACCACTGCTTCGGCGTCGTATCCGGCGGGCTTGCCGTCCTTGGTGACGGTCAGCTGCCCGGTGATCTTCGCCGGGCGGGCGGCGGTGTCGATGGTCAGGATCCGGGTCGGGGTGTACGCCGAGTCGGTCACCGCGACGAGCCGGGAACGCCTGCCGGGCACCGCGGAGAGCCCCGACAGCGTGCCGAACGGGATCAGGTCGCCGGAGACGATCGACGGGAACTGCCCGTGGCCGAGGCCGTAGATCTGCACCGAGCCGCGGATGTTCGCGTCCGGGATCTCCTCCTCACTGGACACCACCACCAGCCCGCGCGACGGCACCGCGACGACGCCCTCGGGGCCGTTGGTGGTCGGCAGCAGCTGCTCGAACCGCGGGTGCCGGGGGTTCGACACGTCGTAGACGGCGGTGAAGTTGCCGCGTTCGGCGTTGACGAAGACGTACGGCGTACGGCCGATCCGGGCGAACGCCACGTTCTCGGGCTCGATGCCCTTGGCGTCCGACCGCTTGTCCGGATAGAGGCCGTGCTCGACGGCGAGGTGCTCGAGCGAGTTGCCCGCGTCCCAGACGACCCGGCCGTCGCGCGAGAAGATCGTCCAGCCGCGCGAGCCGCCCTCGTAGTCGCCCTCGTTCGCCGCCGCGAACAGGTCGTCGGTGATCCACGCGACGCCGTCCGGCTCCCGCTTCGCGGTGATGGCGCCGTCGAGCGTGATGCTGTCGTCGTCCTTGGTGTCCACGCCGGACACCGTGACGCTGCCCGCGGAGAAGTGCCGCACCACCTTGCGGGTCCGCAGCGAGACGATCGCGACGTGGTTGTTCTCCTGCAGCGAGACGACGGCCTCGTCGCGGGAGTTGACGCTGACGTACTCCGGCTCGGGGTCGGCCGGGGCGACCGCGGCCAGCCCGGTGAGCTCGACCCTGGAGGCCTGCCACGTGCGGGTGTCGACCACCGAGAGGTAGCCGGCGGGCAGCTGCGGGATCGCGCCGTCGTCGACGTCCTCGTCGCGCTCGTTCTCGATCGCCACCGCGATGTAGCGGCCGCTGGGCGCCACCGCGACCGAGTCCGGCTGGCCACCCAGGTCGATCTCGCGCACGACCTCGCGGGTGCGGTCGTCGACCACCACGAGCTTGCCGGACGGGTCGGTGAAGCTCGGGCGCGTGTTGACGGCCGCGAGCAGCAGGTGGCCGAGGTGCGCCACCGAGGTGGGCTCGCCGTCGAGGGCCAGCGTGCCGCCCGGCCGGGGCCGGCCGGGGTCGGTGATGTCGACGAAGCCGAGCCGCTTGCCGGGGCTGTCGGTGTAGACGACCGTACGGCCGTCCTCGGTGACCGTGGAGATCTCGGCGGCGGCCGTGTCGTCGATCGACGAGTTCAGATAGGCCGGGAAGGTGGACAGCCGCTTCCAGGCGGGGTCGGCCGGGTGGGCCGACGCGGGCGCCGCGACCACGGTCGCGGCCAGGCCGATCAGGGCGAGTGCCGAGCGTTTGCGCATGCGCTCTGACTACGTGAGGACCTTGTCCGGCTCGTGGACGTCCGCTGAACGACGGGTGCCGATGGGTGTCCAGATCAGCAGGGCCAGGCTGAACCAGACATAGAGGTTGCCGCCGATCAGCTCCAGCGGGGGGCGCGGGCGCTTCTCCCACAGCCAGGTGAGCCGGGACGTCATGATCAGATAGGCGGCGCCGCCCAGGATCCGCTCCCGGCGCGTCCCCGCGTCGATGCAGCGGACGATCGCCGGCAGCAGCCACACGCAGTGGTGGATCCAGGTGACCGGGCTGATCAGGCAGCCCAGCACGCCGGTGAGCGCGAGCCCGCCCATGACGTCGTCCGGCGCCTTGGCGACCCGCCACGCCCAGCCGGCCAGCGTGAGCAGCACGCAGACCAGCCAGACCCTCGCCTCGGCCTGCTCGATCGGCAGGCGGGCGAGGAAGCCGCGCTCGGACTGGTTGGACAGAAAGGACAGCACACCCACGCGGTTGGTGTCCCACAGCGCCGAGGTCCAGAACTCGCGGGACTCGTCCGGGAAGATCGCGGCGGCCAGCAGCGTGACGCCGGCCGCGGTGCCGCTCGCCGTCGCGGCCGCCCGCCAGCGCCGGGTCACCAGCAGATAGACGATGAAGACGCCCGGCGTCAGCTTGATCGCGGTGGCCAGTCCGATGCCGACGCCCGCCCACTTGCGGCCCTTCGCCAGGCCGAACAGCATGTCGCCGGCGACCAGCGTCAGCAGCAGCGTGTTCACCTGGCCGAAGGTGATCGTCTCGCGCACCGGCTCGAACGAGATCGCCAGGCACACCGCGATCGCGTACGCGAACCAGACCGTCCACCCCCGGCGACGGATCAGCGGCCCGGCGAACCACCACGTGAGCAGCGCCGTCGTGAGCACGGTCGCGACGACCGCGAGCACCACGACGGCACCGAACGGCAGGACCGCCATCGGCAGCATGACCAGCCCCGCGAACGGCGGATAGGTGAAGCCGTACGGCGTTCCCGGGCGCAGCCAGTCGTAGACCATGCCGCCGTCGCCGTTGAACCAGTACTGGATCGCGCCGTAGTAGACCTTGGAGTCGAAGTAGCCGTTACGCGTCTCGGCGAGATAGACGACCAGGAACGTGACCGCCACGGCCGCCACGACTATTCCGATTTTTCGCATACTTCCACGCAAGGTAGAGGAGGAGGGCCGTCATGGCGACGGCTCCCTGAGTCTTCACGGCCAGCGCAAGGTTGTAGCCGTCGGGCAGGCAGAGCGCGCTCGCCACCGCGCACGGGACGACGAGCACCCGGAGGTGGTGGTGCAGGGTCGCCGCCAGCACCGCCAGCGGCCAGAGCGCGTACCAGGGATGGAACACCGGCGCCAGCAGCACCGTCGCCGCCAGCGCGTATCCGGCGTGGAGCAGCGGCTCCCGCCGGCGGGCGCGCCACCAGAGGTACGCCAGCAGGACCGCCAGCGCCACGATGCCGAGCACCCGGGTGACCGGCACCGCGTCCGGCCCGACCAGGCCGACGGTCATGCCGACCGCCGTCGGCGGGGACGTCCACTGCACCGAGACGCCGCTGCCGCTGAGCGCCGTGACCCAGCCGAAGCCCCGGCCGCCGATCAGGGAGGTTGCCGCCAGCGCGACCAGCACGCCCCCGGCCAGGGCCGCGCCGGGGCGCAGCAGTTCCCGCAGCGCCGTCGCGCTGCTCGGCTTGCCCGGCGCCGTCGGCTCGTGTCCCCGGCCGGGCGGCGGCTTCCCGGCCCGGTGGGCCACCGCCTCCCCCGCCCACCCAGGGACGGGCCCGACCTTAGGCCCCGGGTCCGACAGGATCGCCGAGTTGTCCACAGGCTGCGCCGATTCGTTGCCGCCGTCGCCCGCCGATTCGCTGCCGCCGTCGGCCGCGGCGCCGCTGCGACGACCGGCCACCGGGTCGCTGCGGCGGTCGACCAGCAGCAGCAGCGCGAACGGCACGACGACCACAGCCGTGGCCTTCACCGCGACGGCCAGCCCCAGCAGCACCCCCGCCGCCCAGCCGCGCCGCCGCACGGCGACAGCCAGACCGGCGACCAGCAGCCCGACCATCAGCGCGTCGTTGTGGGCCCCGGACACCAGGTGCACGGGCACCAGCGGGCAGGCCAGGATCAGCCACACCGCACGCCCCAGCGGGACGCCCCCGCGGCGGGCGAGCACGGGCAGCGCGACGGCGATCAGCGCGATCCCGAGCAGCGCGATCACCCGCAGCCCGGCGAGCGTGCCGGCCAGGGAACCGCTCGCCGCGGCCACGCCCGCGAGCACCAGGAACAGCGGCCCGTACGGCGCGGGCGCGTCACGCCAGGTGGGTGCGACCGCGTCGGCCCACGGGCAGCCGAGCACCGAGACTCCACCGGCGTACGGGTCGAGCCCCGCACCCTGCTGCCAGCCCTGACAGGCGTACGAGTACGCGTCGTAGCTGCCCAGCGGCAGGAACGCCAGCAACGGCAGCATCCACAGCGCCGCCGTGACGTACGCCCACCGTGCCCGCAGCGGCCGCACGCGCAGCCCGGCCAGCCACGCCGTGATCAGCAGGGCGGTGCCCACGAGCCAGGCCAGCGGCAGCAGCACGCCGTCGTCGCCCGTGAAGATCGTGCCCGGCGTGATCGTCGGCTGCCACGGGTTCGTCGCGCCGCCCAGCCGGGCGGCCACCGCGAGCGACAGGCTGCCGGCCAGGCCCGCGTAGCGGACGACGGCGGGGCGGGGCATGGCGACCACCGTACCGTGACGCGCTGCAACCCCCGGGCGTACCGGTAGGGTCTTGTCGCGTGTGGGCTCGGCACCGGCTGGAATGGGTCACCGCCGTGCTCGCGGTGGCTCTGGGCGTCGCCTACCTGCTGCTTCCGCCGATGGGCTCGGACCTGGCCGCGCAGCAGGCCCGGGCCGGGTTCTTCGCGGCGCACGGCTACACCCTGATGGACCTGCGCTGGTACGCCGGGGTCAACCAGCTCGGCTACAGCCTGGTCTCACAGCCTGTGATGGCGTTGCTGGGCGTACGGGTGACCGGCGCGCTCGCCCTGACGGCCGCCGCGGTCCTGTTCGCCGTGCTGCTGCGCCGCACCCACGCCGTGCGCCCGATGCTGGGCGCCGTGGCCGGCACGCTGTGCCTGGCCGGCAACCTGGTGAGCGGCCGGGTCACGTACGGCCTGGGGGTCTGCCTCGCCCTCGCGGCGCTGGTCGCCCTGACCACCGTGCGCGCCTGGCTCGCCGCGGTGCTCGCGCTCGTCGCGGCTGCGACCAGCCCCGTGGTCGCGCTGTTCCTGGGCCTGGTCGGCGTCGCGCTGCTGCTGTCGGGTCGCGTACGCCCCGGGCTGGTGATCGCCGTTCCCGCGGCCGTCCCGCTGGCCGTCACCGCGCTGCTGTTCGGCGACGGCGGCTGGATGAACATCAGCCGCACCGACACCGTGCGCGCCGTCGTCGCCGGGCTCCTGGTCGCCGCCCTGGTGCCGCGCCGCCCCGTACGGATCGGCGCCCTGCTCTCCTCCGCGGGCGTCCTCGCCGCGGCGCTCGTCCACACCCCCGTGGGCCTGAACGCGACCCGCCTCGCCGTCATGTTCACGCTGCCGGTGCTGGCCGCGTACGCCGCTCTCCCCCCACGCATCCGGATCCCCCAGGCGGCCGCCATGACGGTCGTGCTCGCGGCCGCCTGCTGGTGGCAACCGCCCGTCGTGGTCGGCGACCTCCGCGACATCGGCAACCCGACGGCCGACGCCGCGTACTTCCGCCCTCTGCTCGACCGCCTGGCGCGCGAGAACCTCACCGGCCGCGTCGAGATCCCCGCCACGCGCGACTACTGGGAAGCGGCCCACATGGCGGACGTGCCGCTCGCCCGCGGCTGGCTGCGGCAGGCCGACCTCGACCGCAACCCGCTGTTCTTCACCGAGATCCCCGGCGCCCGCGGCACCGGGGTGGCCCTGACCGCCGACAGCTACCGCGCCTGGCTCGACGAGCTCGCCGTGCAGTTCGTCGCCGTGCCCGACGCCGAGCTCACCTGGTCGGGCCGCCCCGAGGCCGCGCTCGTCACGGCCGGCCTGCCCTACCTGACCGAGGTGTGGAGCGCCCCGCACTGGCGGCTCTTCGCGGTCACCGGCGCCCGCCCGATCGTCGCCGCGCCCGCCACGCTCGTGCGCCAGGACGCCGCCTCGCTCGTCCTCGAAGCCCCCACGGCCGGCGCCTTCCCCGTGCGCCTGCGGTGGAGCCGTTGGCTGACCGCCGGCAACGGCGCCACCGTCGAGCGGCAGGGCGACTGGATCGCCGTACGGACCCCCGCCGCCGGCCGCTACACCGTCACCAGCCCCGGCTGATCACGCTGTCGATCTCCACCTACGCCACCCTGACCCCCGCCCACCCGGGGCACGGGGCCGACCATACGCCCGGGGACCGACAGAAACGGCGGGTTGTCCACAGGCTCGGTCAGTCGGCGGCCCGGGCGGGCGGGTTGACCGGCTCGGCGAATCCGTACGGCTCGTTGAGCGGCGCGTCGCCCGGCATGTCGGCGAAGTGGGCGTTGAGGTGCGCGTACGGGTTGTGGTGCGGATCGCGGGCGGCGCGGGCCTGGGCGATCTCCTGCCGCCGCAGGATCACGGCCAGCCGCAGGGCCGGCCACACGCGCAGCCGGCGGCGGGAGTCCATGGCGGCCAGCACGCGGGCCAGGGTGTCGCGCTCCCGCTCGGGCACGCAGGTCAGCACGATGATGAGGGGAAGCACCGCCGAGACGACCTCGGTCAGCACGATCAGGAGCACCAGCAGGGCGACGATCCCGGCCACCACGGAAACGGTCATCGACGTTCTCCTGTCCGAAGGAACGAACGCGGGTGGAGAGGGCGACCCACTCAGGGGGCGCTGACCGCGGCTGCGGCCACGAGCACGAGGGAGGCCCCGATGGCGACCGTCGCGGCGGCCGCGGGGAGCACGGCTCCGAGCGGCGGGACCGCCCGGCGCGGCGAGCGCATCACGCGCAGGGCAGCAGCAAGAGAGACGGCGGGGTGGGGAAGGAGAGGAGCATGATGGACCTCCGCGGGCCGCATATGCACTTGCGAGGGCCCGACGCCGTTGTCGGGAAGCCGGAGAAACACGCAGCGGAGCCAGATGTCCCCGTGCGGTTTTTCTGGGTGACCCTCTCCTATGAATATCCATGGCTATGCACCACAGCACAAGCCGGATACCCGTGCATGAATAGTTTTCCTGCGCCTGTTCACGTTGGGACAGGTGAGGTACCCGTACACTCCACCGTGTGGTTGCATGACACTATGCAGGATGTCCGCATAAGATCTTGACAACTGCTGTATGTTCTGCCTGTGACAAATCACCCTTTAACGGTCGTTCAGGGAACTGAACGAGACGGCACGGCCCCGCAGCTGACCTTCGTCACCAAGCTGTGCGGCGGGGGCGGCTGCCCCACCGTCTACCGCACCGACCGCAACACCTATGTGGTTCAGGGTTACACCGTGACCGCCGAAGCCACCGGGCTCGACATCCCGGCGGGCGAACAGCTGGTCGAGATCCCCGCCGACCTTCTCGCCGAGGCGGTGAAGGCCGGCAGCTGACCGATACGAGCACCGCAGGAGGGAGGCGGGTGACGTGACCGATTCACTCGCCTTTCCTGACGAGCCCGAGGAACCCGTCGGCGTGGCGCTGGCCCGCTGGCGCAAGCGCAAGCAGTTGTCCGGGCAGGCGCTGGGCGATCGGGTGGGTCTCAGCCAGGCCACCATCAGCCGGCTCGAGAACGGCCGCTCGCCCGCCGACCCGCACGTCGTCCGCCGGGTCGCCGAGGGGCTGGAGCTGCCGTCCGACGAGGTGGACCGCCTCGTCGCCCTCGCCGGCAACTCGGACAACCAGCTCACCGACTGGCAGACGACCGAGCCGAACCTCTCCAACCGGCAGCACCACGTCGGCCGGATCGAGTCGCCCGCCCGCGAGGTGCGCATCTTCCAGCCCGCGGTGGTCGTCGGGCTGCTGCAGACCAGCGAATACGCGCGGGCGATCCTGACCGGCCTGCGCACCGGGCTGGAGGACGACCAGGGCGCCGACTCGGCGCTCGCCGTCTCTGAGGGCGTCGCCGCCCGGATGAAGCGCAGTCAGGTGCTCTACGAGCCGAACCGGACCTTCTCGTTCGTCATGAGCGAGGCCGTGCTGGGCAACCAGGTGTGCCGACCGGCCGACATGCTGGCCCAGATCGCCCGGCTCCGCGAGGTGGCCGCCCTGCCCAACGTGAGCCTCCGGATCATTCCGGCGGAGGCGGAACTGCCGCTGGCGCCCTTCCACGGCTTCGAGCTCGTGGACGACCGCTACATCTTCGTCGACCTGTTCTCGCCCAGCCTGTCGTCGTCCAGCCGGCACTTCATCCGGCAGTACCGGCGGGTCTTCGACGCGCTCGAGTCGGTGGCGACGGACCGGATCGAGCCGCTGCTGGACATGTACCAGCGACGATACGTACGGATGCTGCCCGGCGCCGTCGCCTGACTTGTTGTAGCGGTACGGTGCCCGTCCGTACCGTGAAAGGTATGACGACTAACGAGACCGCCGTCACCGGGATCCTCGCCGCCGCGTGCGCCGGCGGCAGCTGCCCGACCGTCTACAGCACCGATCGGGAGACGGTCGTCGTGCAGGGCTATGTGGTGACCGGCGACAGCGCCGGCGTGCAGGTGCCCGACGGCGAGCACCTCGTCGAGATTCCGACCGAGGTTCTGCTCGCCGCCGCCGACAAGATCCGCCAGGCCTGAGACAGCGTCGTCACCAGGCGAAACGGCGCCGCTTCTTCTGCTTCTGGCCGCGCAGGCCGGAGAGGAAGTCGGCGCCCTGCCGAAGCACCCGGGTGCCGCGGCTGGGGCCGCGCTTGGCCTCGATCCGCTCGCTGAGCTTGCGGGCCCCCGCTGCCGCGAGCGGAACGGCTACGGCCATGATCGCGTAGCGCCTCAACAGGTTGAACAACATCTCGAGCCTCCCTAAGGGTATGAGCGAGACATACCCACCCCAGCGGCTCTTTATGACTCCAGCACCCGCTCCATCGCGGCCCGGGAGCGGCGGGTCAGCCGCAGGTAGCGGTCGACGAACTCGCCCGGGTCGCCGCCGCCCAGCAGCTGCACGGCGCCGGCGAGCTCGACCCCGTGGCGCGGCAGCTGGTCGGTCGGGCGGCCGCGTACGAGCGTCAGCGCGTTGCGCACCTGAGCCGCGAGCGTCCACCCGGCCGTCATCGCCGCGGCGTCCACCTTGTCGATCAGCTTGGCGTCGACCGCGGCGTCCAGGGCCTCGAGCGTCCGCGTCTTGCGCAGGCCCTCGACGGCGTACGCATGCCGCAGCTGCACCAGCTGGATCGCCCACTCGACGTCCGACAGGCCGCCCCGGCCCAGCTTGGTGTGGGTGTGCGGGTCGGCGTTGCGCGGCAGCCGTTCGACCTCGACCCGGGCCTTGATGCGCCGGATCTCGACGACCTGCTCGCGGGTGAGGCCGCCCTCGGGGTAGCGGATCCTGCCGATGAGCTCCTCGAACCGGCCGCCCAGCTCGGCGTCGCCGCACACGAAGCGGGCCCGCAGCAGCGCCTGCGCCTCCCAGACCCGCGACCAGCGGGCGTAGTACTGCTGGTAGGCGGCCAGGCTGCGGACCAGCGGACCCTGGCGGCCCTCGGGGCGCAGGTCGGCGTCGATGCCCAGGGCCGGGTCGGGCGCCGGTGCGCCCAGCGCGCGCCGCAGCTCCTCGGCGATCGCCAGGGCGGCCGACGCGGACGACTTCTCGGGGTCGTCGGGGGCCGGCTCGTAGACGAACAGCACGTCGGCGTCGGACGGGTAGCTCATCTCGTACCCGCCGAGCCGGCCCATGCCGATGATCGCGAAGCGCAGGCCGTCGGGGCCGGGACGGGCGCGGCGCGCGACGGCCAGCGCGGCGTTGAGCGTGGCGTCGGTGACGTCGGACAGCGCGATGCCGATCGCGTCGACGTCCAGCGGCTGCGCGGGGGCCAGCTCGCCGGCCCGGCTGAGGATGTCGGCGCAGGCCAGGCGGAACAGCTCGCGACGGCGCCGGGCGCGGACCGCGGCGATCGCCTGGGCGGGGTCGTCGGCGTACCGGTCGGCGGCGGCCGCGAACCCGTCGATCAGCGACTCGCGCGAGCGTGGCAGCAGCTCGGCGTCGTCGGCGAGCAGGCGCAGCGCCTCGGGGTCGCGGGTGAGCAGGTCGGTCGCGTACCGGCTGAGGCTGATCACGCGGGCCAGCCGGCGGGCGACCGGGCCGCCGTCGCGCAGCAGGCGCAGGTACCACGGCGTGCTGCCCAGCTTGTCCGAGACGTGGCGGTAGTTGAGCAGGCCGCGGTCGGGCTCGGGCGCGTCGGCGAACTCCTGCAGCAGCATCGGCAGCAGCGTGCGCTGGATCGCCGAGGTGCGGGTGACGCCGCCGGTGAGGGCCTGCAGGTGGCGCAGCGCCCCGGCCGGGTCGGCGAAGCCGAGCACCTCGAGGCGCCGGCCGGCCGACTCGGTGGTCATCCGCAGCGCCTCGGCGGGCACCCGGGCGACCGCCTCGAGCAGCGGCTGGTAGAGCAGCTTGACGTGCAGGCGGCGGACCTGGGCGGCGTGGCCCACCCAGTCGGAACGGAACGCCCCGACGGCGTCGCGGCCGGGGGTGGCGGTGTAGCCGAGCGCGGCGGCGAGCCAGCGCTGCGCGGCGGGGTCGTCGGGGACCGTGTGCGTACGCTTCAGCTGCTGCAACTGCAGGCGGTGCTCCACGCTGCGCAGGAAGCGGTAGCCGCGCAGCAGGGTCTCGCCGTCCTGACGGCCCACGTAGCCGCCGGCGACCAGCGCGCGCAGCGCCGGGATGGTGCCCGGCTCGCGCAGCGTCTCGTCGATGCGGCCGTGCACCAGCTGCAGCAGCTGAACGGCGAACTCGATGTCGCGCAGCCCGCCCGGGCCGCGCTTGATCTCGCGGTCGACCAGGTCGGGCGGCACGTTCTCGATGATCTTGCGGCGCATGTCGCGGACGTCGGCGACCGCCTCGGGCCGCTCGGCCGCGTGCCACACCAGCGGCGCCAGGTCGTCGATCCAGCGCCGCCCCAGCGCGAGGTCGCCGGCGGCCGGGCGGGCCTTGAGCAGCGCCTGGAACTCCCACGTGCGGGCCCAGCGGCGGTAGTACGCCTGGTGGCTGGCGAGCGTGCGGACCAGCGGCCCGCGGCTGCCCTCGGGGCGCAGCGCCGCGTCGACCTGCCACGCCACCATGCCGCAGATCTCGATGATCCGGGCCGCGACGATCGTGCCCGCGGTCAGGTCCTCGTCGGTGTCGGCGACGAAGATGACGTCCACGTCGGAGACGTAGTTGAGCTCGTTGCCGCCGCACTTGCCCATCGCGACGACGGCGAGGCCGGGCTCGGCGGTCCCCGGGGTGAGACCGGCGACGGCGATCGCGTACGCGGCCGCGAGCGTCTCGTCGGCCAGGCGGGACAGCGCGGCCATGGTCGGTTCGAGCCCGCGCCCGCCGGTCAGGTCGGCCGCGGCGATGCGCAGCAGCGCGATGCGGTACGCCCGGCGCAACGCGGGCACGCTCGGCTCGTCGCCCTCCACCTCGAGGTGGCCCTCGGCGCTGGGCGGCAGGCCCGTCTTGCCGGTGGCCAGCACCCGCCAGTCACCGGGGTTGGCGACCAGGTGGTCGCCGAGCGCCGAGGAGGCCCCCAGCACGGCGACCAGCCGGCGGCGCAGCCCGGCGTCGCGCGCCAGCGCGCCGAGCAGCTCGTCGGTCGCCTCGTTGGTGTCGATCTCGCCGCTCGGGCCGGTGGCGCGGGCGCCGTTGCCGCGGGCGGCGGCCCGGCCGGCGGCGTCGACCAGCCGGTGCAGCTGCCGCAGCGCCAGGTTGGGGTCGGCGGCGCGCGACAGCGAGGTCAGCAGCTCGGCGGCGTCGCCGTCGCGCGGCGCCTGCACCTCGACGTCCCACAGCCGCAGCCCGGTCGGGCCGAGCAGGTCGGACACGCGGGCGCCGTTGTCGGCGAAGCCGTAGCGGGCGAGCCGGCTGGGCCTGGTCACCTCACTGCCCCAGCAGCGGAAGCGTGCGGCCGGTGCCCGCGTCGGGGATGTCGGCGTCGGGCAGGGTGCCCAGCGCCAGCGACGCGAACCGGGCCGCGAACGGCTGCCACACCTCCTCGACATCGGCCAGGATCTCGGCGGTGGCGTAGACGACGGCCTCGGTGTCGTAGCCGAGCTCGTCGATGGTGGCGCGGTCGCTCGCCGCCCACTGCTCGATCATGGCGACGTCGCACTCGACGTGGAACTGCACGCCCCACGCCCGGTCGCCGAGCCGGAACGCCTGGTTGGGGTAGCGGCTGGACGCGGCGAGCAGCACCGCCTTGAGCGGCAGCTCGGTGATCTCGTCGCGGTGCCACTGGATCACGTCGGGCAGCAGCGGCACCCACTTGAACAGCGGGTCGGTGTCGGCGGCGTCGCGCTTGCCGACCAGGCCGGGGCCGACCTCGGGGCCGCTGGTGCTGCGCTCGACCAGGCCGCCGTGCGCGCTCGCGAGCAGCTGGCCGCCGAGGCAGACGCCGAGCGTGGGCACGCGGTGGCGTACGGCCTTGCGCAGCAGCCCCTCGAGCGCCGGGAACCACGGGGCGCCGGGCACACCGTCGGCGTCCGGATAGGCGCTCTGGTCGCCGCCCATCACGACGAGCGCGAGGTAGTCGTCAAGCGTCTCGGGCAGCTCGTCGCCGGCGTGCGGCCGCAGCACGGTGAGCTCCAGCCCCGCCTCGGTCAGCCACTCCCCCAGCCGGCGCGGGTCGTCGGTCGGATCGTTCTCGATGACAAGTGCAGTCGCCACGCCCACGAGGCTAGTCCCTCACGGACTGCTCAGGAGATGCAGGCGCAGACGATCAGCGCGGCGCCGAAGTGGGAGGCCGCGCTGACCAGCGCGCCGCCGTGGCGCTCGGGCGTGCAGATGACCTCGCCGAGCTTGCCGGGGGTCATCCAGTCGAGCACCATGAACGCCAGGCCCATGATCGCGATGCCGATGATGCCGAACAGCACCGTCGAGGCCAGGCCCTGGCCGAACGAGTCGTACGAGGTGAAGATCGCGGTGAACACGATCGCGGCGATGCCGAGCTGGTTGGAGGCCAGCAGCAGCGACGCGTTCTGGTTGCGCTCCACGAAGATCAGATCGCGCAGCTTGCCCGGCGTGAGCAGGTCGACGAGCACGTAACCGACGGCCATCAACCCGATGCCGACGATTCCGAATACGATGCTGCGCCCAGCACCCTCGAGCAGATCTTCCAGCACGGCCTCTCCCTTGTCACGCGACGTCAGGAGTGACCGTACAAGACAAGGTCTACGTCTTTACAGCGCGCCCAGATAACGCTGCCGCTCATAGGGAGTCACCTCGCGGCGGTACTCCTCCCACTCGGCCGACTTGTTGCGCAGGAAGAAGTCGAACACGTGCTCGCCGAGCACCTCGGCCACCAGCTCGGACTTGCTCATCACGTCGATGGCCTCGGACAGGTTCTCGGGCAGCGCCTCGTAGCCGGCGGCCTTGCGCTCGGCCGGGGACAGCGACCACACGTCGTCCTCGGCGCCCGGCGGCAGCTCGTACCCCTCCTCGATGCCCTTGAGGCCGGCGCCCAGCATGACCGCGAAGGCGAGGTAGGGGTTCGTGGCGGAGTCGATCGAGCGGACCTCGACGCGGGCCGAGTTGGGCTTGCCGAACGCGGGCACCCGCACCAGTGCGGAGCGGTTGAGGTGGCCCCAGCTCACGAACGCCGGCGACTCGGTGATCGTGTTGGGCAGCTGGAGCGGGAAGAGGCGCTTGTACGAGTTCACGTACTGGTTGGTGACCGCGGTGTACTCCCGGGCGTGCACCAGCAGGCCGGCGATGAACGCGCGCGCGGTCTTGGACAGCTTGGCCGGGTCGTCGCCGTCGTAGAACGCGTTGCGCTCGCCCTCGAACAGCGACAGGTGCGTGTGCATGCCGCTGCCGGGCTGGTCGGTGTACGGCTTGGGCATGAACGTGGCGCGCACGCCCTGCGACAGCGCGACCTCCTTCACCACGTGGCGGAAGGTCATGATGTTGTCGGCCGTGGTCAGCGCGTCCGCGTACCGCAGGTCGATCTCCTGCTGGCCGGGGGCGACCTCGTGGTGGCTGAACTCCACGGAGATGCCGATGCGCTCGAGCGCGAGCACGGCCTGCCGGCGGAAGTCGCGCGCCACCGAGTGGGTGGTGTGGTCGAAGTAGCCGCCGGTGTCGACCGGCACGGGCACCGAGCCGTCGAGCGGGCCGTCCTGCAGCAGGAAGAACTCGACCTCGGGGTGGGTGTAGAAGGTGAAGCCCTTCTCGGCGGCCTTGGCCAGCGCGCGGCGCAGCACGTGCCGCGGGTCGGCCCAGGCGGCGCTGCCGTCGGGCAGCAGGATGTCGCAGAACATGCGCGCGCTCTCGCCGCTGGCGCCGCCCTCGAACGGGAACACCTGGAACGTGGTCGGGTCGGGCATGGCGACCATGTCCGACTCGTACACCCGGGCGAAGCCCTCGATGGCCGAGCCGTCGATGCCGATGCCCTCCTCGAAGGCGGACTCGAGCTCGGCCGGGGCGACCGACACGCTCTTGAGCGTGCCGAGCACATCGGTGAACCAGAGCCGGACAAAACGGATGTCGCGCTCCTCGAGCGTACGAAGCACGAACTCCTGCTGTCGGTCCACGTTCACCCCTCGTAGTGATGCCCTGACGAGCCAGTCTTCCCTGACCTGGTTACGCCGACATTACGCTGGCAGGCTCCCGCCACGACGCCCCGGGTGAGCATAAACGGCGTTGTGACAACCTCCACTGACCCCTGACCGCGCCCCTGCCCGGAGTGGGACGATTTTCCTCCGGACCCGGGGACCGCACCCGAGCGGCCTCGAGGGATTAAGGAGAGCACGATGACGGAGATCCCCACCCTGTACGGTGGCCCGCCCACCCGCCGGGTACGCACGCGCGACCTGCTCGCCGCCAAGACCCGCGGCGACCGCTGGCCGATGCTCACCTCCTACGACCAGTACACGGCCTCGATCTTCGACCGCAACGGCGTGCCCGTGCTGCTGGTCGGCGACTCGGCCGCGAACAACGTGTTCGGCTACGAGACCACCCTGCCGGTCACCGTCGACGAGCTGCTGCCGCTGGTCCGCGCCGTCGTCCGCGCGACCACGACCTCGCTGATCGTCGCCGACCTGCCGTTCGGCAGCTACGAGGAGGGCCCCACGCAGGCCCTGCGCACCGCCGTGCGGTTCATGAAGGAGGGCGGCGCGCACGCCGTCAAGCTCGAGGGCGGTCGCCGCGTCGCCGCCCAGATCGAGGCGCTCACCGGCGCCGGCATCCCGGTGATGGGCCACGTCGGCTTCACGCCGCAGAGCGAGCACACCATCGGCGGCTACCGGGTGCAGGGCCGCGAGAACGAGGGCGCCGAGGTGCTCGCCGACGCCCGCGCCGTCGCCGAGGCGGGCGCGTTCGCCGTGGTGCTCGAGATGGTGCCCGGCGACGTCGCCAAGACCATCACCAAGGAACTCGCCATCCCCACGGTGGGCATCGGCGCCGGCCCCGACACCGACGCCCAGGTGCTCGTCTGGCAGGACATGGCCGGCCTGCGCACCGGCCGCACGCCGCGCTTCGTCAAGCAGTACGCCGACCTCGCGGGCGCGCTGTCCGAGGCGACCCGCCAGTTCGCGGCCGAGGTGCGCGGCGGCGAGTTCCCGGCGGCCGAGCACACGTTCTAGGCCTGTTCGAACTGCACCTTGCGGGTCGCCGGGTCGGCCACCGTGAGGCGCGCCCGGATCCGTACGCCCAGGGACAGCGAACCCAGGCACCGCGCCCGCACCGCCGGCTCGTCGATCGCGACCGTGCCGGCGGGCGGGCGCTTCTTCGACGGCTCGTCCAGGTCGAGCACGCCCGCCTCGAACAGCTCGCCCACCCGGCCCTGCAGCAGCACGGCCTCGGCCAGGTCGATCGCGCCCCGGTTGGCGGCGCCGGCCAGCCGGTCGGAGTCGGCCATCACCTTGGGCAGCCGGGGCAGCGCCGCGCGCGCCCACTCCGGGATCGGCTCGCCCGCGGCGATCGCCAGGCAGACCTCGGTGGCGTAGCGGTCGGCCAGCCGGCGCAGCGGGGCGGTGACGTGCGCGTACGGCGCCCCGACCCCGCCGTGCCCGGTCTGCTCGGGCGGCGTCCCGTCGAACGGCGTGTACGCGGCGCCGCGCAGCAGGTCGGCGGCCTGGTCGAGGAACGCCGCCCCCCGCGGGCTCGACGGGTCCACCGAGGCGACGACCGTGCCCACCTCGGCGCCGGCCGGCCACAACACCCCCAGCGACTTCGCGGCGGCCTGCAGCTTTGCGACCGCGTCCGGTTTGGGCGCGGGCATCGTCCGCAGCAGGCCCACCCCGCCGCGCAGCATCAGCTCGGCCGCGGCCATGCCGGTGAGCAGCGAGATCTGCGCGTTGTGCTCCTCGATCGGCAGCGGTGCCCGCAGCACCAGCCGCCAGCCGCCGGCAGTTTGCTCGACCTCCTGCTCGGGCAGCGGCAGGTTCACCGCGCCGCGCCCGGCCGCCCGCGCGGCGAGCAGCGTGCCCAGCTCGGGCAGCAACGCGAGCGGCTCGGGCGCCGTGCCCGCGTCGACCTGCCGCTGCACGGACTCGTAGTCGAGCTTGGCGCGGCTGCGCACCCGGGCCCGCTCCAGCGCGGTCGAGGTGGTCGCGCCGTCGGCGTCCAGGTCGATCGTCCACACCACGGCCGAGCGGTCGACGTCGGGGAACAGGCTGACCGCGTCCTCGCTGAGCACGGGCGGATGCAGCGGGACCCGGCCGTCGGGCAGGTAGACGGTCTGCCCGCGCTTCCACGTCTCGGCCTCGAGCGGACCCTCCGGGCGTACGTAGGAGGCGACGTCCGCGATCGCGTAGAGCACCCGGAACCCGCCGCCGGGCAGCCGGCTCAGGTGCATGGCCTGGTCGAGGTCCCGCGACGTGGCAGGGTCGATCGTCACGAACGGCACGTCGGTGCGGTCCGCGGCCGGCGGAGGAGGCGCGGCCGCGGCGGCCTCGGCCTCGGCGAGCGCGTCGGCGGGGAACTCCTGCGGGAGGTCGAGCTCCCGGCGCAGAGCGGCGAAGTCGATGTGGGGCGCCCGCACCCGTCTGATCGGCACGCAGTCATTCCTACCAGTTCCGCGTACGGCGAGGGCCGCGCCATGGCGGCGCGGCCCTCACGGTGCTGGTTTGTTTCAGCGTGCTGCCTTACGCCCCGCCGACTTGCGGGCCGTGGCCGCCGGCGCGTCCATCATGTCCGCGGCCGGCGTGTTGCCGAGCGCGGCCCGCCGGGCCGCCGCCGCGGTGGCGGCCTTGGAGACGCGCGCCGCGTTGGTCGACGAGTTCTTGGCCGTCGACCCGCTCCGCGGCGTGTTGGCCGACCGCGCCGCCTGGCTGCGGTTCGCGCCGGCCTCGTTGGCGGCGCTGCGCTTCGGCGTCGGCGTGGCCGCGGGCTTGTTGCCGCCCCGCGCGACCACCGGGCTGAGCCCCGCCACCTTCGCGACGCCGGCCCGGCTGCCCACCGGGGCTGCCGGCATTGCCTCGACCGCCGTACGCCCGAGCGACTTCGGGGCCGTGGTCTTCTTGGCCGGCGCCTTTTTGGCCACCGTGTCGGCCGCCGGGGTGGCCCTGCCGGCCGCCTTCTTCGCCACCGTGTCGGCCGCCGGGGTCGCCCTGCTCGCCGCCTTCTTGGCCGTCGCCTTGACCGCGGTGGCAGCCTTCCTGGCCGCCGTCGTCGCCTTGGCCGCCGTGCTCTTGGCCGCGGTCTTTGTCGCCGTCGCGTTCTTGCCAGCGGTCGACTTGGCCGGGGCGGCCTTGCTCGCCGTGGCCCTGGTGCCCGTGGCCTTGGCCGCAGCTGCCTTGGTGGCCGCCTTCGTAGCAGTCGCCCTCGCCGCCGTGGCCTTGGTAGCCGTCGCCTTAGCCGCGGTGGCCTTGGTGCCCGTGGCCCTGGACGCCGTCGCCTTGGTCGCCGTCGCCTTGGTGGCCGCGGCTGCCTTGGTGGCATTCGCCCTCGCCGCCGTCGCCTTGGCTGCCGGCGCCTTGGTCGCCGTGGCCGCCTTGGTGGCGGTCGCCTTGGTGGCAGTCGCCTTAGCCGCAGCCGCCTTAGTCGCCGCGGCCGCCTTGGTTGCGGTCGTCTTGGTCGCGGTCGCCTTGGTGGCAGTCGCCTTGGTCGCGGTCGCCTTGATAGCCGTCGCCTTGGTCGCGGTCGCCTTGGTAGCCGTCGCCTTGGTCGCGGTCGCCTTGGTGGCCGCTGCCTTGGCGGCGGGGGCGTTCTTGGCGGCGGTGGCCTTGGTGGCCGTCGCCCTCTTCGCTGCCGCGGTCGCCTTGGCTCCGCGGGCGGCGGTCGCTGCAGCCTTGTTCGCCGTGACCGTGGTGCTGCGGTTCGCGACCGCGTCGGCCGAGCCGGCCGCGGCCCGGTTCGCCGAGGCCGTGGCGCTCCGGTTGAACCCCGCCTTGGCACTGGAGGCCGCCGCCTTGTTCGCCGAAGCCGCAGCCTTCCGCCCCGCCGCGGTGCCGGCCCCAGCCGCCTTGGACGCCGCAGCCGCCTTGGCCACGGCCCCGCCCATCACAGCCCCGCTCCGACCCGCCGCCGCCTTCTTGGCCGCCGTCGCCTTGCTCGCGGCGGAGTTCGCACCGGCCGCCTTGGCAGCAGCCGCGGCCGCCTTGTTCGCGGCCGCCGTCGCCTTGGTCGCCTTGGTGGCCGCCGTCGCCTTGGTGGCTGTCGCCTTGGTGGCCGCCGTCGCCTTGGTGGCTGTCGCCTTGGTGGCCGCTGTCGCCTTGGTCGCCGCCGTCGCATTGCTCGCAGCGGCCGCTGCCTTGTTAGCAGCCGCCGTAGCCTTCGTCGCTGCCGCCGCTGTCTTCGCCGCCGCCGTGCTCTTGGCCGCCGGCGTGCCCTTCGCCGCCTTGGCCGCGGTCGTCTTGCTCGCTGTCGTCATCGCCCCCGCCTTGGTAGCCGCCGTCCTGGTGGCGCCGGCGCGGCCGGCCGAAGCCCCCGCAGCCGACTTGCTCGCCGTGCTTGCACCGTTCCGCTTGGCGCCGGTCCCCTTCGCCGGAGCGATCCCGAAGCCGGTCGCTTCGTCCATCGCCGGCTCGTCGTCGATCGTCGCCGTCGTCATGCTCGGCTGCGGCGACAGAGCCGCAGCAGTCCGCCGCGGCGTGACCGGCCGTCGCCCGCCACCCTTGGCGCTACCCGGCCGCACACTCGCTCCCGCAGCCGCTTCCCGCACCGCAGTACCGAGCCCGCCCTTGGCCCCACCACGCCCCACCGTGGACTTCCCCACCGGCCCGGCGCCCTTCGTCCCCGAAGCCCGCACACCCGCCGGCTTGACCACCGTCTTGCCCCCGGCCGTCGCCACCTTCTTGGCCGCCACCTTCGCGCCCGACGCCGTCCCACCCTTGGCAGCCGCCGTCTTCGCAGCCGCAGCACTCGCCGCAGCCGCAGCAGTCGCAGGCTTGGTGGCCGCCGTCTTCGCAGTCGCAGCAGTCGCAGGCTTGGTGGCCGCCGTCTTCGCTGCCCGCGTCTTGGCCGTCCCAGCCTTCGCGGTGACGGTTTTGGCCGTCGCGGTCGCCGTCTTGGCGGTTGCCGCCTTCGCCGTCGCGGACTTCGTCGCCACCGTCTTGCCGGTCGCAGCCGCGGCAGGCTTCGTCGCCACCGTCTTGCCGGTCGCAGCCGCGGCGGGCTTTGCGGCCACCGTCCTGCCGGTCGCGGCCGACTTCGCGGCCACCGTCTTCGCAGTCGCCTTTGCGGTCACCGTCTTCGCCGACGCGCCACCGGTCGTGCTCCGCGCGGCCACCGCGCCCACTCCCCGGCTCGCGCCCGCTCCCCGGCCCGCGCCGGCGGCCCGGCCGGCGTTGGCGGCGCCGGCTCCGCGGGCCGTGGCGGTTCGCGACGTCGCGGGCTCGCGCTCCGGCGTACCCGATAAGCGTTTTTTGTCCGCTCGGGTGGCAAGACTCTGGGCCTTTTTGGCAGCGGCCATCTGGGTGTTCCTCCTTGCGAATGACTGCGCGAATGACTGCGGGCTCGTCTCCGCGCGGAGACAGCGAGACTGCGGCAATGCGGAACTGCAAGCTTTCGAGACTGCGGAACCGCACCGATCAAGAACGATCAGGTGCGATGAGAAGCGATGGGTTCGGCGCGAACCGGAAGGGCCGGCGCCGGCGTCAGCTGACCTCCCCGTTCCAGCGGGCGTCCTCGGCCTCCCACTCGGCGTTGCGCTTCTCGACCGTCTCGAGGGCTCGCGAAGCTTCGTCGGCCGTGGCGTAGGGGCCTAGGCGGTATTGAGCGGGACAAACGTCGTCGCCGGTCTCCACCCGATGGTGGCGGAGGCACCAGAAGTAGCCGCCTTCGCCGGGCCCACTGTCGCTCATGCAATCACTCTGCACCTCAAACCGACCATCCGCCACCGATTCGGGCAAAAAGTCCCGATTTTCCACAGTGGAGGTTGAGGCGAGGACCACAAAAACCGCCCCGGCCTGACGACCGGGGCGGTGATGATCTACGGCGGACCCGGCATTCCGGGTTGAGCGGCGGGAAATCAGCGCAGCTCGTCGGCGACCAGCTCGGCGACCTGGACGGCGTTCAGCGCCGCCCCCTTGCGCAGGTTGTCGTTCGAGACGAAGAGCGCCAGCCCGTTCTCCACCGTCTCGTCCGCGCGGATGCGACCCACGTACGACGGGTCGCGGCCGGCGGCCTCGAGCGGCGTGGGCACGTCGGAGAGCTCGACCCCGGGCGCCCCGGTGAGCAGCTCCCGCGCGCGGGCCGGCGAGATCGGCCGGGCGAAGCGGGCGTTGATCTGCAGCGAGTGGCCGGTGAAGACGGGAACCCGTACGCAGGTGCCGGAGACCAGCAGCGACGGGATGTCGAGGATCTTGCGGCTCTCGTTGCGGAGCTTCTGCTCCTCGTCGGTCTCGTCGCGGCCGTCGTCGACGATGGAGCCGGCCAGCGGCAGCACGTTGAAGGCGATCGGCTTGGCGAACGAGCGCGGGGCCGGGAACTCGACGGCCGAGCCGTCGTGGGTGAGCTCGGTGGCGCGGTCGGCGACCTTCTTCACCTGCTCGTCGAGCTCGCTCACGCCGGCCAGCCCGGCGCCGGAGACGGCCTGGTAGGTGGTGGCCACCATCGCGACCAGCCCGGCCTCGTCGTGCAGCGGGCGCAGGACCGGCATCGCGGCCATCGTGGTGCAGTTGGGGTTGGCGATGATGCCCTTGGGGCGGTTGCGGGCCGCGCCGGGGTTGACCTCGCTGACGACCAGCGGCACCTCGGGGTCCATGCGCCAGGCCGACGAGTTGTCGATGACCACGGCGCCGGCCTCGGCGACGCGCGGGGCCAGCTCCTTGGAGCTGCCCTTGCCGGCCGAGAACAGGACGATGTCGAGTCCGCTGTAGTCGGCGGCCGACGCGTCCTCGACGGTCACCTCGCCGTCACCCCACGGCAGGGTGCGGCCGGCGCTGCGCGCAGAGGCGAAGAGACGGAGCTGCTCAACGGGAAAGGCGCGTTCGGCCAGGATGCGCCGCATGACGCTGCCCACCTGTCCCGTCGCGCCGACGATGCCGATCCTCATGGCAAACAAAAGTACGGCTTGAACAGCGCAGGAAGAAATCACTTACCCCCGACGCTCTCAACATGCGGGATTCTTGTCCCACATATGAGGACAGCGGGCGTACGGTCCAGACCATGGCGACGTACACCCACGGTCATCATGAATCGGTCTTGCGCTCACACCGCTGGCGCACCGCAGAGAATTCGGCCGCGTACCTGCTGCCGCATCTTTCCTCCGGTGTCGCGGTCCTCGACATCGGATGCGGGCCCGGCACCATCACCGCCGACTTCGCGAGCCTCGTCACACCCGCCCGGGTCACCGCCCTGGAGGTGACCGAGGACGCGCTGAACCTCGCGCGGGCCGAGATCGCCCGGCGCGGTCTGACCAACGTCGACTTCGCGGTCGGCGACGTGCACCGGCTCGAGTTCGCCGACGACACGTTCGACGTCGTGCACGCCCACCAGGTGCTGCAGCACCTCGGCGACCCGGTGGCCGCGCTGCGCGAGATGCGCCGGGTCACAAAGCCGGGCGGCGTGATCGCCGTCCGCGACAGCGACTACGCGGCCTTCGCTTGGTATCCGCGGCTGCCCGAGCTCGACGAGTGGCTCGGCCTCTACGAGCGGGTGGCGCGGGGCAACGGCGGCGAGCCGGACGCCGCCCGGCACCTGCTGGCGTGGGCGCACGCGGCCGGCCTCACCGACGTGACCGCCACGTCGAGCACCTGGTGCTTCGCCACGCCGGCCGACCGCGAGTGGTGGGGCGGCATGTGGGCCGACCGGGTGCTCAAATCAGAAATGGCCGCGACCGCCGAGCGTACGGGCGCCGCCACCCGCGACGACCTGCTGCGCCTGTCGGAGGGCTGGCGCAGCTGGGCCACCCATCCGGACGGCTGGATGTCGCTGCTGCACGGCGAGCTGATCGCCCGCGTGTGATCACGCCGGCTTGAACGCCCAGTGCCACGACTCGCGCGGCACGTTCTCCTCGAAGCCGTACTTCTCGGCGTTCTGGCGCATCCACGAGAGCGCCTTGGGATTGAGGTCGAGGTCGGCGGCCATGCCCCAGCCGTGCTCGCTGGTGCCGGGCTTGGCCGCCAGCCCGCCCTGCGAGTAGAGCCCCTTGCGCCGGGCCAGGTCGACCTGCTCCTCGTACGGCCGGTACGAGTCGGTGATGCCGATGTCGACGCCCTCCCGCTTGGCGTCCTTGATCATGCGGTTGAGCGACTCCGCGGCAGGCGCCCACAGCTTGTGCCGGGTGTCGCCGACGCGCTCGAGCGCGCTCGCGGGGATCTTGCCGTTGCCGTACGCGGCCAGGTCGGTGGGGATGCCCTTGCCGTTGAGCGTGTACGACTTCTTCGCCGCGGGCTCCTGGGCGACCGCGTTCTCCAGATAGCTGGCGAAGGTGCCGCCCTCGGCTCCGGACGCCGACTTGGTCGACTGGGCCTGCACGTTGCGGCCGGCCTGTTGCGTCTGCAGCGCGATCATGCGGCTCTGGATGTCCGCGATCCGCGAGTTCACCCTCTCGATCCCCACGACCTCCTGTTCGCCCGCCGCCGCGGAAACCTGAGGGCGGGGTGGCGGATTTCAGAGCGCGATCGTGTGCCGGGTGTGGGTGATCTTGGCGCGCAGGTAGCGCAGGTTGGCCGCGGACGCGTGCACGCCGGTGGGCCGGATCTCCCGTACGGCGATCCGGTGCCGCCGCAGCTGGGCCGGCTTGTCCGGGTTGTTGGTGAGCAGGTCGACGGTCGGCGCGCCCAGGTCGGCGAGCATCTGCGCCGCGGCCGTGTAGTCGCGTTCGTCGTCGCGGTGCCCGAGCGCCCGGTTGGCCTGGTAGGTGTCGAGGCCGCCGTCCTGCAGGGCGTACGCGTCGAGCTTGGCGTACAGCCCGATGCCGCGGCCCTCCTGGCGCAGGTAGAGCAGGTAGCCGCCGGCCGCGGCGATCGCCTCGGTGGCCTCGCGCAGCTGCGGGCCGCAGTCGCAGCGCTGCGACCCGAACACGTCCCCGGTCAGGCACTCCGAGTGCAGGCGTACGAGCGGCACGTCGCCGGGCGTGCCGAGGCGCAGCGCGAGGTGCTCCTTGCCGTCGGCCAGGCCGTCGAACGTGATCACCTCGGCGGTGGTGGCGTAGCCGTCGTCGAAGCGCAGCGGGACGGGGACGCGGGTGCGTACGGGCATGCCCTGGTGATCGGCAGGCCGGGCCCGCGGGATCAGATTTTCACGGGCTCGCGTCGCTCGGCGCCCTCGAGCCGGTGCGCCAGGTCGAGCTCGACCTCGGAGGTCCGGTTCCGGCGGTTGGGCAGCATGTTGGTGACCAGCACGACGATCACCCCGACGCCGGCGTAGAGCCCGAGCACGATCAGGTGGCTGCGGATCTCGGCGGCGGGGAAGTACAGGTTGTCGCGCACCGCCTGCACGCCGGCGCCGGTCGGCAGGTTGACGCCGAGGTAGCGGCCGAACGGGGGCAGGAACTCGGGCAGGATGCTGGCGCCCGAGATCACCGTGCCGAGCGTGAAGTACATGGCGCCGATCAGCGCGCCGGGCGGCCCGAAGATCGCGACCGCGCCGGCCGTCGAGGCCGTGATGGCGAGCGAGATCAGCGAGAAGATCGCGAGCATCTCGCCGCGGTCGGCGGTGACCCCCACGCCGAACCAGGTCATCGACCAGAGCACGACGGCGGCCGAGGCGACGGCGTAGAGGACCAGCGTGCTGACGTGCGCGATGCCGCGCCGCCACGACCGCCTGGTCCGCGGGATCAACCGGCCCAGGCCCATCGACGCCACCGTGCCGCCGAGCGCTAGCGCCTGGGTGAGGAAGCCCAGCGAGACGCCGTTGACGTCGTCGTCGGGCAGCGGCACCACGTCGGTGATCGGCGGCGGCGTGTTGAGCTGCTGCGCCCGCGCGACGGTGATGCGGCTGCCCTGCCTGGCCAGCGAGGCGAGGGTGGCGGCGGTCTGCTGCTGCACGACCGAGGTGAACGTGGTGCGCAGCAGGTTCGCGGCGGAGGGGCCGGCCGCGGAGGCGGTGTAGAGGTGCGGCTGCGCGCCGGTGATGTCGACGCCCCCGTACACGTCCCGTCGTTTGATCGCGATCTGCAGGTCGTCGGACGTGGCGTAGTCGGTGACCCGGAAGTAGCCGCGCTCGGTGAGCAGGGCGGCCACCTCGGCACGCTCGACGGCCGGCGACACCAGCCCGACCGGCACGTGGTGCGGCTGCGCCTTGTGGCCCATGCCCAGGTAGTACGCGGTGAGACCGAGCTGCACGACCACCCCGATCACGCAGACGGCCATCGCGAACCGCCGGAACTGCAGCACCGACTCGGCCGGTTGTTGCTCTGCCACCGCCGCTCCCCCTCTTCGGCCTGACGCTTCCTCCCAGAGCTTTCCGGACGAAACGCAATCATGAGACCGTTTCGGGCTAACCGACCTTCTCGTCGATGAGGGCGAGAAGGGCCCGGGCGGCGGCGCTGGGCGTGCGCACCGACGACACGGCGATGCCCAGCGGCCACTCCAGGTCGGCGCCGGTCACGTGCCTGATCACCAGCCCGGCTCGGTCGGGGACCACGAACAACGGCAGAATGGCCACCCCCAGACCCTCCCGTACGAACTTCGCCCCGCTCGCGATGTCGGTGACCTCGATGGCGACGTGCCGCTGCACCCCGGCGTCGGCGAACGCCCGGTCGACCACGGTCCGGTTGCCGTAGCCGAGCGGGAAGTCGACGAACGCCTCCCCCGCCAGGTCCGCGATCCGCACCTCGGCGGCGCCGGCCAGCCGGTGCTCCGCGGGCAGCACCAGCTCGAGCGGGCGCGAGTCGACCTGCCGCACGCGCACCCCGGCGGGCGGACGGCCCGGTGCGGAGACGACGGCCAGGTCGAGCGTGCCGTCGGCGAGCCCGTCGAGCAGCCCGTCGGAGCCGCGCGGCGAGACCGTGAGCCGCAGCGCGACGTGCGGGTGGTCCCGGTGGAACGCGCCCAGCAGCGCCGGCACGTCGATCAGCGGGATCGAGGTCAGCGTGCCGACGCGGACCGTGCCGCGCAGGCCGCCGCGCACCTCGTCCACCGCGTCGCCGGCGTCCCGTACGGCATCGAGCACGGCCCGGGCGCGCGGGAGCAGCGCCTCGCCCGCGTCGGTCAGCTCCACCCGCTTGGACGTGCGGTCGAGCAGCCGGGCGCCCAGCTCGCGCTCCATGGCCTTGATGACCGCCGAGACGCCCGACTGCACGACGTGCAGGCGGGCGGCGGCGCGGGTGAAGTTGCGTTCCTCGGCGACGGCGACGAAGTACTCGAAGTGGCGCAGTTCCAGCACGGTTCGTGATTGTACTCAGCAGCAATCATCGTTGGACGAGATGCACGTCGCGGCGGACCCTGAAGACCATGACCGTTCTGACCCGCCCCCGGCCCGCGCAGACCCGCGAGGGCTCCCGGCCCCATGGCCGCGGCTTCTGGCTCATCGCCGCCGTCTACCTCGTCG
This sequence comes from Actinoplanes sp. URMC 104, assembly GCF_051386375.1. Classification (NCBI taxonomy): domain Bacteria; kingdom Bacillati; phylum Actinomycetota; class Actinomycetes; order Micromonosporales; family Micromonosporaceae; genus Actinoplanes; species Actinoplanes sp. URMC 104. Next base: position 2,506,179 of record NZ_JBPQTO010000011.1, read on the forward strand.
CGCTCGCCTTCTCGACGGTGCCGACCCCGCTCTACCCGCTCTACCAGCGCGCGGACGGGTTCTCGGCGCTCACCGTGACGGTCGTGTTCGCGGTCTACGCGGTCGGCGTGATCGCCAGCCTGCTGCTCGCCGGGCACGTCTCGGACTGGGCCGGCCGGCGCCGCGTGCTGCTGTCCGCGCTCGGCCTGGAGATCCTCGCCGACGTGCTGTTCCTCACCGGGACGGCGGTGCCGGGGCTGATCGCCGCGCGGTTCCTGACCGGGCTGGGCGTCGGCATGCTGACCGCGACCGTCACGGCGTACCTGCTGGAGCTGCACCGGGCGCACCGCCCCGGGGCGACCAGCACGCGGTTCGAGGTGGTGTCGTCGGCCGCCAACCTGGGTGGGCTCGGAGCGGGCACGCTGATCGCGGGGGCGCTCGCGCAGTTCGTAGCGTCTCCGCTGCGTACGCCGTACGTCGTCTTCCTGGTTCTGCTGCTTCTCGGCGTCGTCGCCGTCGCGGCCGCACCCGAGACGGTGGTCGCGCCCGCCGTCCGGCCGAAGTACCGGCCCCAGGGCGTACGGATCGCCGGCCGGGACCGGGTCGCCGTGATCGTCGCGGCCGTCTCGTCGTTCGCCGCGTTCGCCGTGTTCGGGCTGTTCACCTCGCTGGCGCCGAGCTTCGTGGCGGGCACCCTGCACCACCCGGGCCGCCTGATCGCCGGCGTGACCGTGTTCGTGGTCTTCGGCGCGGGCGCCGCCGCCCAGGCAGCCGGCGGGCGATTCACCGTGCGCGGCCGCTTCCTCGCCGGGCTGCTCGCGCTGGCCGCTGGGCTGATCGTGCTGGCCACCGGCATGGTCGTCGCGTCGCTGCCGGTGTTCCTCGCCGGCGGCGCGATCGCGGGCGCCGGCGCCGGCATCCTGTTCAAGTCGGCGGTCGGCACCGTCGCGGCCAACGCCCCCGGCCACCGGCGCGGCGAGAGCCTGGCCGGGCTGTTCCTCGTCGCCTATCTGGGGCTGGTCGTCCCGGTGCTCGGCCTCGGCGTGGCCAGCCGGCACGTGAGCCCGATCACCTCGATGCTGTGGTTCACCGGGATCCTGTTGGCCCTGCTCACGGGCATCGGACTGCTGAATCGTTGGCGCACAAACTGATCGCTACGCTTGAGTGGTGGCGAACGATCCTCTCGAGCTGGAGCGCCAGGTGTGCTTCGCGCTCTCGGTGGCCTCGCGCAGCGTGGTCGGGCTCTACCGGCCGCTGCTCGAGCCGATGGGCCTGACCCATCCGCAATACCTGGTGATGCTGGCGCTGTGGCAGCACGCGCCGCTGTCGGTGCGCGACCTCAGCCGGCTGCTGCAGCTCGACCCGGGCACCCTGTCGCCGCTGCTCAAGAGGCTCGAGACGATCGGGTACGTCGACCGCCAGCGCGACCCCGCCGACGAGCGCAGCCTTGCCGTGACCCTGACCGCCAAGGGCCGCGACCTGCGTGCCGAGGCCGAGAAGATCCCGCCCGCGATCGTGGCCCGATTGGGTATGCCATTGGACGAACTCGAGTCGTTGCATACCGCACTCACCCGGGTGATAGCGGCCACTCGGTGAGCGTTCGCGGAATATCGTGGGGAGGCTGTCCGGGTTGAATTCCCGGCAGCTGAATTGTTTCCAAGACCATCGACTGGCCGAAATACGCACCGTTCACCCAGATGGCGCAACCGGCCGGAACGGTCATTCCGCGAGGATCGGCAGGTCGATGCCCACGACGACGGCGGTGGATGCGAGTGACCGGTGTGGATCATTCACGTGGGACGCACCGGCGCGCGTTGACGTGCAAGTTGCACGACTCATAGTGTCGGAGGTGTGACGCCGGGTGTCCGGACCGCGGGGGTCACGAGCGACAGCGTTGAGAAAGACAGCGTTGACAAAGCGGCCGAGGAGAGCCTTCCCATGAGCGTCACGATCGGCATCAACGGATTCGGTCGGATCGGCCGCAGCATCGCGCGGATAGTCGCCGCAAGCAAGGATCCTGGCATATCCATTGCCGCCGTGAATGACCTTGCCTCGACCGAGAAAATGGCCTACGGGCTGCGGCGGGACAGCATTCGCGGCGCATTTCCCGGCACCGTCACGGCGCGCGCCGATCACCTGGTCGTGAACGACCACGCCATCCGCGCGTTCCACCACGAGCGCCCCGAGCGGATCCCCTGGGCGGACGCCGGGGTCGACGTGGTGATCGAGGCCACCGGACGGTTCCGGGCCGGCACGCTGGCCCGCACCCACATCACCCACGGCGGCGCGCGCAAGGTCGTGATCAGCGCCTCGGCCGACGAGCCCGACGCCTTCCTGGTCTACGGCGCGAACCACCAGACGTACGACCCCTCGCAGCACGACGTGGTGTCGCCGGCGTCGTGCGGCGTGAACGCGCTCACCGTGATGGCCAAGGTGCTCCTCGACCGGTTCGGGTTGCGCGGCGTGAACACGTCCGTGGTGCTGGCGACCCAGGGCTGGCAGAAGGCGCAGGACTCGGTGATCGGCACCTCGCGGGAGGATCCGCGGCTGGGCCGGGCGACCGGCGAGAGCATCATCCCGCACAACTACGTGGTCGGTGACCTCGTCCGCGTGGTGCTGCCCGAGATCGGCGAGATGCGCTACAGCTACTACTGCGTGCCGACCCCGATCGGCTCGCTGGCCGAGCTGTCCGGGCAGACCGACCGGCCGGTCAGCGTGGAGGAGGTCAACCGCGCCATGGCCGAGGCCGCTGCCGGGCCGCTGCGCCGGGTGCTGGCGTACGACCCGGATCCGACGGTGTCGATCGACGTGAAGAACAACCCGGCCTCGTGCCTGTTCGACCCGTCGGGCACGCAGACGACCGCCGACGGCGGGGTCAAGGTGCGCGGCTGGTTCGACAACGAGTGGGGCTTCTCGAACCGATTACTCGACCTGGCCCGGCTGGTCGGCGAGCGCACCCCCGTGACGTCGCAGCGGGTGAGCTGGAGCATCGCCTAGAGTTCTGCCGGTGACAGTCACGATCGACGACGTGCGCGCGGCGGCGCGGCGCATCGAGGGCCGCGTGCGGCACACCCCGGTGATGCCGGCCGGCGACGGGCTCTGGTTCAAGCTCGAGCAGACCCAGCACGCCGGTTCCTTCAAGACCCGCGGCATGCTCAACCGGATCCTGGCCGCCGGCGAGCTGCCCGCCGCGGGCATCGTCGCGGCCTCGGGCGGCAACGCGGGCCTGGCCGCCGCGTACGCGGCCCGCGAGCTGGGCGTGGCCGCCGAGGTCTTCGTCCCCGAGACGGCCCCGCGCGTGAAGGTCGCCAAGCTCGGCAAGCTGGGCGCCCGCGTGGTCCAGGTGGGCGCCGAGTACGCCGAGGCCTACGCCGCCGCGGTCGTGCACGCCACCTCGTCGGGCGCGCTGTTCTGCCACGCCTACGACGACCCGGACATGGTGGCCGGCAACGGCACGCTCGGGCTCGAACTGCTCACCCAGCTCCCCGCCGGCTTCGACACCGTGCTGGTCGCGGTGGGCGGCGGCGGGTTGATCGCCGGCGTGATCGCCGCCCTGCACCCCGCCGTCCGCGTCGTCGCCGTCGAGCCGGCGACCGCGGCCGCCCTGCACGAGGCGCTGCGCGCCGGCGCCCCCGTGGACGTCCCCGTCGCCGGCGTGGCCGCCGACTCGCTGGGCGCCCGCCGGGCCGGCCGGATCGCGTACGACCTGGCGTCCGCCGCCGGCACCCCGTCGGTCCTGATCGACGACCGGGCCATCGTGGACGCCCGCCGCTTGCTGTGGGACGACTACCGCCTGGCCGTCGAACACGGCACCGCCGCCGCCTACGCCGCCCTCACGTCGGGCGCCTACAAGCCGTCCCCCGGCGAGCGCGTCGTCGTGCTGCTCTGCGGAGCCAACACCAACCCGTCCGACCTGGCCTGAGCCTCCCGCCGGTCACCCTCGCCGGACCTGCCGCCGCAGCAGCCACTCCCGCAGGCCGTTGCCGTCGCCCAGCCCGGCGGCACGCGCCTGCTCGGCGCCGAGCCGGAACGCCGCCGGATCCCGCAGCGCCGCCCGGCACGACACGATCCGCTGATGCGAGTCGCCGACCGCGTCCCGGACCACGATCTTCATGTCGAAGATCCGGAAGCGCAGTAGCGCCTCCAGACGGATGTACGACGTGATGGGCGCCGTGTCCCGGTTGGTCAGCGGAGAGAGCGGATAGCCGGCGCCGTGGAACCAGATCGTGTAGTCCTCGTGGCTGACCAGCCCCACGCTGGTCATGTACTGCTGCATCCGGTCGTACGGAAGCCACGGCGACGGCACCGCGTCCTCGTTGCGGGCGATCCGGTAGGTGCAGCTCTGCACGACGGCCACCCCGCCGCCGCCGTTGAAGATCGAGAGCTTGAGGACGGGTTCCTGACCGTCGACGTCGGAGCCCTGCTCGAACGGGCTGGCCAGTTGCAGCGCCGAGCCGATGACCGGGCGAACCGTCTCGGCGTACTGCGCGCGTGTGTACAGCAGGATCGCCAGGACGGTGACGATCGTCGCCCCCGACTCGAGGTCGAACACCTCCAGCTTCCACGGCCAGTGCGCGACCACGTCGGCAGGCAGGTTCTGCCGCACCACCTCCCACAGCAGCAGCCCGCCCGCGACCGAAGTGGCGATCACCGGCACCAGGAAGAACGCGCGCCGGCGGTGAGTCACCCTCTGGTCCGGCGAGTCGAGCACTTCCACGGGGAATCTGGTCTCACCGTCCATGAGCCCGACTGTGCGCTCAACGGTCAATGTCGATACCCGGGCGCCCACGCCGGCGTCGCCGGCCCTCGGGGCGGACGACGACGACCCGTCCTCCCCGGTCGTCGCAGCCTCGGCAGCATGCCGGCGCTCCCGTCGCGGGGCCGGAAACGGCCGGTTCGCGAGGATCCGCGGATGCCGTACCGCCTCTGTCGAGTCTTGTCATTCTAAGAAGAACGCCCATAAGCGGCAGGCCGGCCCCCCGTCCAATTCGTCACGGGGTTACGTTTCCACCATGGACGCCGCCAGGAACGAACCGCGGGTGCTGGTGATCGGGCTCGATCCGTACCGGGTGCCGGGACCGTGGGATCCCACGCCTGTCGCCGAGGGGATCAAGGTGGGGATGGCGCGGTTCGCGGAGGCCGGCGTCGGCGCGGAGACGTGCCTGGTCGGGCTCGACGGCAGCGACGACATCGAGGCGGTCATCGCGGCGGCGCTGGGGCGACAGCCGTGGGAGGTGGTGGTCGTCGGCGGCGGTCTGCGGCACAGCGAGGAGCGGCTCGAGCTGTTCGAGCGGATCATCAACCTCGTCCGGCAGCTGGCGCCCGGCGCGGCGATCGCCTTCAACGCCACCCCCGACGACACCTACGCCGCCGCGGCGCGCTGGCTCCACGACCGCGGCTGATCTTCGACGCGCACTCGTCCGCTTTCCAGCCGCGTACGGCCGCTTTGTCCGCTTTCTGCATAATGGGCGCATGACCGTTGCCGTGCACCCGCCGCTTGCCCGCTGGACCGACGCGGACTACCCCACGATGGGGTGGCACGACTGCCGCATCCACGCGGTGAGCCTTGCCGAGCACAGCGACGACGGCGCGCTCCCCCGCGTACGGCTGATGCTCGACCTCGACTACATCGTGCGCTGGGACGGGCCGGCCGCGCCCGGCGAGCACCTCAGCTTCTGGATCTCGCCCGCGACCCTGGTGTTCGAGGGCGCGTGGGGCATCTCCGGCGAGTTCGGCCCGCTGTTCGAGCAGCTGGAGATCGCCGACATCCACCGGCTCGACCCGCCGGACGAGCACCCCGAGCCGTCCTGGCACATCGAGGGGCACAACTTCGGCTTCCATCTGCGCGCCTCCGGCTTTCGCCAGCACGCGCGGACGCCCGCTCTGCTCGTACCGCGCAAGGTCTTGACCTCCGAGGAGCGGGGTGGGGTCAGCTTCGCCTGTCCGGCAGCCTGAAGTGCCGGACCGCCGTCGCCGCGACCTGGTCCGGGGACAGGTGGGTGTTGTCCACGCGCAGGTAGTCGTCGCGGCCGTCGAACTCCGTGGTCGAGTTGAGCTTGTGCGTCGCGTCGACCTCGAGCAGGTGCTTCCGCGAACGTTCGAGGTCGCGTTTGGACGGCTTCTCGGCCAGCCGGTCGGCGCCGGCGTTGCGCTCCAGCCGCGCGGACTGCGTGGCCTCGAGCTCCAGGTAGAGGATGCGGCCGCCCCGCTCGGCGAACGGCCTCGCGTAGCTCGCGACGGTCTGCGCGTCCCCGGGGTGGTCGAAGGCCCAGACGAACGTGAAGACCAGCCCGGGAAGGTCGCTGGCGGCCACCTCCTCGAGCACGCCGATGCGGAAGTTGTCGACCAGCCTCTGGAACGCCGGCGTGCCGAAGTCGAAGAAGCGCAGCACCGGCTCGATCGTCAGGTGGTTGTGCAGCAGGCGGAAGCCGGTGCGGTCCGCGATGGCCTGCCCGACCGTCATCTTGCCCACGGCGGGCGGCCCGATGACGAACAGGAGGGTGGGCGCGGAAGCTGTCATGGGCGGGAGCGTAGCGAGTCCGGACCGGCGGATGAGAGCGTCCCGACCGCGCCACCCACCACCGCGTGGTGTCGTGGTCAGGTGAAGGCGCGGTACAGCAGCAGCAGCCCGATCGCGGTGCCGAAGGCGACGATGATCGCGCGGAGGACCCGGGACGGCAGGCGGCGGGCGAGGCGAGCGCCCGCGTAGCCGCCGACGACCGTGGCGGGCGCGAGGATCAGCACGGCGAGCCAGTCGACCGGCGCGAAGAACGCGAAGATGAGCACGGTGACCAGCCCGACGGCGGCGGACAGCACGTTCTTGAGGGCGTTGATCCGGTTGAGCGGCTCGTCGAGGATCAGCGCGAGCGCGGCGACGTACATGACGCCGAGCGCCGCGCCGAAGTAGCCGCCGTACACCGCGCCGACGAACACGACGATCTGCAGCGAGACCGCGGCACGGCGGGACGACATGTGCCGGGGGTGCCCGACCAGGCCGCGCAGCCGGTCCTGGAACGCGAGCGTGGCCGCCGCCGCCAGCACCAGGAACGGCACGATCAGCTCGAAGGCGCGGGCGGGCGTGAGCAGCAGCAGGGCGCAGCCGCCGGCGGAGCCGAGCACGCAGGTCGGCAGGATCCCGAGGACCCGGCTGCGCTGCCCGGCGAGGTCGGCCCGGCTGCCGGCGACGCTGGAGACGTACCCCGGGAAGACGGAGATCGAGTTGGTCACGTTGGCCGCCACCGAGGGCAGCCCGGTCGCGATCAGGCTGGGGAAGGTGATCAGCGACCCGCCGCCGGCGATCGCGTTCATCCCGCCGGCGGCCAGGCCGGCGACGACCAGCAGGAGGATGTGCGCGAAATCCATGGTGACCTCGAATCTACGGCCCCGGCCGGCCCCGTAGGATGACGGGGCGACGGACGAGTAGGCCAGGCGGTCGCGTCGGCGCCCCTCGCGGGCGTCGCCGAGGAACGTCCGGACTCCGCAGAGCAGGGTGGTTGTTAACGGCAACCCGGGGTGACCCGCGGGACAGTGCCACAGAAAGCAGACCGCCGGTCCTTGACGGGCCGGTAAGGGTGAAACGGTGAGGTAAGAGCTCACCAGCACCCCGGGTGACCGGGGTGGCTAGGTAAACCCCACCCGGAGCAAGGCCAAGCAAGGCCACCACCGCGAGGCGGTGGCCGGCGCAGGCGTTCGAGGGCTGCTCGCCCGAGCCTGCGGGTAGGCCGCAAGAGCCGACCGGCAACGGCCGGCCGAGATGGATGACCGCCCATGGCGACTCGCTCGCCAGGACAGAATCCGGCGTACAGGCCCACTCGTCCGTCGCCCTATCGGTGGCCTGCGAAAACACCTTCGCAAGGCAGCTATGCGACGCTGCCAGGCAACAACGAGGCAACTACAGGGGCGAACGGCAACAGAGCCCGGTCGATAGCGGCACGGGTGCTGTCCTCGCTGGACGGGTACAGGTGCCCATAGGTATCCATCGTCTCTGTGATGGTCGCGTGCCCTAACCGCTCCTGAATGACCTTGGGCGACTCGTTCGCGGCGATCAGGAGAGAGGCGTACGTGTGGCGCAGGTAGTGGAAGTGCGTAGAGGTTGGCAGTCCGACGGCTCGCAAGGTCGGATGCCAGGCCCCCGCGTAGAACCCCTGCCGACGCATCGGCATGTTCCTCGTATTGGTGAAGACGACACCATGCGGCCCGCAGCCATGCCGGCCATCCGGCCCACTCCCAAACTCTCGCAGGTGAGCCCTCAGCGCGTCTAGAACGACGTGCGGGAGGGGAACCACGCGGTTAGAGCGCTCTGTCTTCGGATCTCCAAACGTCGGTTCGCCACCGACCACGTCTGTCGACTGACGGTCCACCTTCACGTAACCGCCGTGGAAGTCGATGCGGTCCACGGTCAGCCCAAGCAACTCCCCAAGGCGTAAGCCAGTACCGGCGGCAGTGATGATGAGCGCCCGATAACGGGGCGCTGCCGCGTCAACCAGTGCACGTAGTTGCGCCGGAGTGAACGGCTCTACCCGCTCTCGCTTGACCCTCGGTAGCTCGACCTGGTCGCACGGCGTCAGGCCGATGATTCGGTCGCTGACAGCCAACTTGAAGATGGCGGCCACAAGGCCATAAACCTTCCGCAGAGTCGTCGGGGCGAGCACACTCGCGCGTTCGTTAACCCACGCCTGTACGTCCGACCGACGGACGGATGCCAATGGACGCTTCCCCAAGGTGGGCAAGATGTGGTTACGAAGGTGGTTGCCATAGTCGGCGTAGGTGCCATTACGTCGGGTTCGGTGCTTCGTCTCCAACCATCGGGCTGCGTATGCCTCGAATGTTTCGCGCCCAAGGTGAGGGTCAACGTAAGTCCCGCGGTTCTGCGACGACTCAAGGTCTGCCTTGAAGGCGCGCGCGTCACGTTCCCTGGTGAAGGTCTTACTCTTCTGATTACCGTCGGCGTCGCGCCACATGACGCGCCACGTGTAAACGTCCTTGCCGTTGGCCTTGCTGTCTAGCCTTCGCTTCTGAATGCTTGCCACTACTGCGCCGCTTCCTCTCTCAAGATCTCCGCTGCACGCGCACCCAAGCGGTCCGCAGGCTTACCCGCCGGCCCTTCAAGGAAGCCGCGTTCCCTTGCCCGTCGCACACGGGCACTTAGGGTGTTCCGACTGATGCCCGTCATGGCAGCCATGTGACGGATCGGATGACGTTGCCCTTCCTTGACTAAGGCCACGTACTCTCTGGCAAAGCGTGCCCACTCTTCGTCTGTCTCGACACGGGCCGCTACGGCATCGTGGTGCCCTTGCTCCCGACGCCACTCGTCTTTGATCGCCTTGATCCGCTTGCGCGCGTCTCCAAGCGGGATAGCCCGCAGGATCTCCCCAGTAATGCCATCGCTGTCTACGACGGAATCGACGGCCTCAATCTCTGTGAAGCGAACGTTGATCTCGTCAGGGCCGTCCCACGGCGCACCCAGACTGCCAGCAACCACGACGGTCCAACCATGCACGTCGTAGAGGGCGTAGGCGTCCTCGGGACCACCTCGCTCCTGCCGACGCCCAGAGCCAAGACAGACGACACCAGGACTGACCTGCTCACCATCAACCATGAAGACACCGTAGCACGCGGCACACGGTTGACACCAGGTGCCATGTGCTAGCATCGTCCGGCACCACCCAGGTAGGGGGTGTTCAGCCAAGCAGAGGAGAGCAGTTGCAGACAGAGGACAACCGCCTGATGACGACGAACGAGGTTGCGCAGTACCTCGCGGTCCCGGTGAGCCGGGTCTACGACAACTGGCGAAGCTGGGGTCTCCCGGCGATCAAGTTTGGTAACCAACTACGTTTCCGACGCTCTGAAATCGATCGGTGGCTGGATAGCCAGCGGGTAACCGAGAGCGAGGCAGTCGCCTGACCATGACGGAATTCCAGCCCCTAGCCAACCCTTTCGCGGGCCAACCCGCTGAGAGCGATTCTGAGCCGTTAGGCCTCTCACCCTATACCGACCTACCCCTAGACTCTTCTGAGCGACCTACGGGCAGCACAGGCCGCTTTAATCCGCGTGATCGAATCTACTTCGGTAAGGGCATCACCTGGGGCGGCGTCAGTCAGGCCGACTGTCTGCGCCGGGCAAGAATGGATAGCGGAATGCCGAGGTACTTCCGTGTCTACTTCGCCGCTCTCGGGAAGGCCAACAAGGCCGGACATGCCGAGATGTCGGAGGGCACGCTAGCGAGGATCCTTGGTGTGCACGGCACCCCTAACGCCCCGCAGGCCGTCAACAAGGCCATAGCCACAGCGAAGCGATACGACCTGATCGGCCCTGAGTCGGGCGCACGCTGCCTCGTGCTGCCTTGGCATCACTTCCAGATGCTCGGCAACCGAGCGAACTCATGCCGGGTGCACGGGTGGAACGCCTAGCCTTTGGCGGGCTAACCGGTAGCCCTTGCAGGCTCAGTCACCTAGCGGTTTAGCAGGGGAAACGCAAATTCTCTCTCTATCTATATAGGGAGGGTCCGTCGGTGAAGAAACTCCGCAGGGGTTTCGAGCACCGTGACCAGGGCGGCACCAAGCCGCAACAGTGACCCCGTGCCCGTCGGGGGCACGAGGGGTTAGGTCACCGAGGCTCCAACAGAGGTGACTGTAAGGGTAGGTAAGGGAACGGCTCTGACTGCCCGTTCCCGTTGGTTACAGACCAACGATCAACCGTCGGGGTTGATCGGGTAGGTAGCCATCTAGGGATCCGCAACACGGCGGATCCTTCTAGTTGATGGGGCATCCCTTTGGTTGGGTGCCCCATCTTCTTTTAACCACTGTTGCCGTCGTGCTTCAAACACGTCGGCTTAGGTATGCCCGCGCCCGAGGGAGCGCGTACAACCATGACTCTTTCTACTTGCACCGTCTGCCGCCGGCCAATACCGGTCGGCCAGTCTCGGTGCTCTATCCATAAACCTAAACGTCGGCACGCTCTCTCAGCGAGCCAACGGGGTTACGATGCGGTTTACCGCAGGAACCGGGCCACCCTGTTAGCGGGTGACCCACCCTGTTCTATCTGCCGACGGGCAGTAGCCACGACGGCCGATCACATAGTCCCGCTATCCAAAGGCGGGACCAATGACATAACCAACCTGCGACCTGCGTGTGGTCGCTGTAACTACGCACGAGGGAACCGTGGCTAACGCCGGCCCTCGGGCTATTCCCTGTCGGCATGCGGGCATGCAGTGTTGAGCAGAGGGGGGATAGCCCCCTCGAAACTTTTAGCGCTTTCTTCCTCAGGACCCCCGCTGTAGGCGCGTGTGTCTCTCTGAGGAATTTCCCGGTTTTGTGGTTATCGGAACGATGACCGAAACAAAGGAATAGCAACCCCTCCGCAGAGGGATTGCCATTGTTGGTACAAAGTCGCTGCGAAGTCAGCCGATGGTTTCGGCTTCCTGCGAGTTAACGACGGCCTTAACCGTCGCCGGATACCACTGCTTACCACCCTGCGCCGTCGGCACTCCGTCGGCATTCAACTCCCGAGCAATCGCGCTGTAAGACGCTCCGCTCTGGTGAGCCTTAACGATGCGGCTACGCACATCACTAGGCAGGCTCGCAGGCCGTCCCAGACGGACACCAGCGGCCTTTTTGGCGGCCAGACCCTCACGGGTGCGCTGCCCGATGATTCGACGCTCCCACTGCGCAGCAGAGGCCATTACCGACGCCAGGAATTCGCCTGCGGGCGTCGAAAGGTCAATACCAAGGTCAAGGGCAACGAGGTTCCAACCTCGGTTGCGGGCGCGCTCCATGAGAGCGGCGAAGTCAACGAGGGAACGCGACAGGCGGTCCAGCTTTGCCACAACGAGGGTGGCAGCTTCCCCACCTTCCACGGCGGCCAGAGCCTCAGTGAGGGCCGGACGCTTGCTCAGGCTCTTACCAGACGCCCCGGCGTCTTCGAACCAACCAACGATGACCCAACCGCGCCGCGCGGCTTCCGCTTCGATCGCTGCCCGCTGGGCGGCCATACCGGCACCCGACTCCGCTTGCTCATCCGTCGACACCCGCAGGTACGCGACGGCGGTGTTCGGGGCTGCCTTGGTCTTGGTCATGGCACTAGCTTAAAGCATACGGTCGTTTGCTATCAAGTTCTTTGGTTTACGGGTTGTGACTGACCCTCGGTGAGAGCGTCTAGCGCATCCTTTGCGCCGGCCAACCGGGCAAGCATTAGCGAGGAAGCGTCAAGCTCTCCGCGCTCCACTCGATCGACCAGTTCCCCAAGTGTGTGAGCCACGTCGGCAACGTCGTCGGCGTTCATGGCTCCATCATGCCTCTGTGCCGTGCGGCAACGCGGAGGCAACAGGAGGGGTAGGAACAGAGGTCAACAAGCACCACCACACTGGAAATGAAGGAAGGGCGGTTAACCGTCGTGACCAGCGCAAACGCCATCACGGCTAACCACCCTCCAACATCCTCCGTTACGCTCAACTGAATCCGGCGTACAGGCCCACTCGTCCGTCGCCCGCACTTCCTTCAAGGTGAGGAGGTTCCCGTGGAGTCTCGAACACTGGGTCAGGGACTGAGCGTGTCCGCGCTGGGCCTGGGCTGCATGGGCATGAGCCAGAGCTACGGCCCGAACCCCGGAGACCGGGGCGAGATGATCAGCGTCCTGCGCGGCGCCGTGGAGCGGGGTGTCACGTTCTTCGACACCGCGGAGGTCTACGGCCCGTACGTCAACGAGGAGCTCGTCGGCGAGGCGCTCGAACCGGTGCGCGACCAGGTCGTGATCGCCACGAAGTTCGGCTGGGACATCCGCGACGGCAAGTCGGTCGGCCTGGACAGCCGCCCCGAGCAGATCCGCCGGGTGGCGGACGCGTCGCTGCGGCGGCTGCGCACCGACCGGATCGACCTGTTCTATCAGCACCGCGTCGACCCTGACGTGCCCGTCGAGGACGTCGCCGGCGCGGTCGCCGAGCTGGTGGCGGCGGGCAAGGTCGGGTACTTCGGGTTGTCGGAGGCCGGCGCCGGCACCATCCGCCGGGCGCACGCCGTGCATCCCGTCGCCGCGCTGCAGAGCGAGTACTCGCTGTGGACCCGCGACATCGAGGCGGAGATCCTGCCGGCGCTCGACGAGCTCGGCATCGGCCTGGTGCCGTTCAGCCCGCTCGGCAAGGGCTTCCTGACCGGCACCGTCAGCGCGGACACCGAGTTCGCGCGCGGCGACATCCGCGCGACCATCCCGCGCTTCACCGAGGAGAACCGGGCCGCGAACCAGGCGCTCGTCGCGCTGGTCGGCGAGGTGGCGAAGGCTCACGACGCGACCCCGGCGCAGGTGGCCCTGGCCTGGTTGCTCGCTCGCCGCCCGTCACTGGTGCCGATCCCGGGCACTCGGCGGTTGTCCCGCCTCGAGGAGAACATCGGGGCGACCGAGCTGCGCCTGTCGGACGCCGACATGACCGCCCTGAGCGAGGCCGCCACCCGCGTCGGCGTGGCCGGCGCCCGCTACAACGAGGCCATGCAGAAGATGACCGGGCTGTAGTCCCGCCGCCGCGGTGGCTGTTGCCCGGGCGGGCTACGGTCGGTGCATGGCCACCGCTTCCTATTCACGCGCGGTCACCATGGCCGCGTTGCAAGCCGTCTCCAGCAGCATCTGGATCGCCGCCCGTGAGCTGTCCCCCGCCAAGCGGCGGCTGGCCCGGGCCGGCACCGTGGCGGTGATGTCGGCGATCGGCTACGTCGCCACGCCGGACGAGGACAAGCCCGGCGCGAAGAAGAAGGAGGAAGCCACCACCGAGGCGGGCGAGTCGCCGGCGGACTTCACCTTGGACAAGCGCAAGGCGATGGCCGGCGCAGCCCTTCTCGGCCTGTCGCTCGCGACCATGGCGGGCCGCCGCCGGCTCGAGAAGCGCTGGCTGGGCCGCCTCACGCGCGACGGCCACCCGCACCCGACGAGGGCGCTGGCGGTGCGGATGGCGGGGGTGGAGTTCGTGGGCCAGCTCGTCGTCCAACTGGCCGACAGGCGCAAGTCCGCTCGGTGACGACGCCCGTGGAGACATTGACGCGCAACGTCGTCGAGAACTGGGGCGAGCAAGGCGAGCGATGGCTGCGCGAGCTGCCCGGCCTGATCGAGGAAATGGCGGCCGAGTTCGAGGTACACGTCGGCGAGCCGTACCGCATGACCTTTCACTGGGTGGCTGCCGCGACGCGCAAGGACGGCACAAAGGCGGTTCTGAAACTCGGCGTTCCGGACGGGCATCTGGACGCCGAGGCCGAAGCGCTGCGCATTTTCGACGGGCAGGGCGCCGTACGGTTGCTGGCCGCCGATGCGGCGAAGGGCGCCTTTCTCATCGAGCGCGCCGACCCCGGTGTGCCGATCACCGTCGCCGACGAGGACGCGCTGGTGGAGGTCGGCCGGCGGCTGCACCGCGTACCTCCGCCCGATTGCTCCTTGCCGCATCTGCGCGAGCTTCGCGGCGGTTTCGAGCGGTACGTCGACGGGCCGATTCCGCGGCGCCTGGTGGATCGGGCGGCGGAGCTTTTCGACGACCTTTGCGACAGCGCGCCGTGGGAAACGGTGCTGCACGGCGATCTGCACCACGGCAATGTGCTGAGCGCGGGGCCCGGTCAATGGGTAGCGATCGACCCGCACGGATGGGTGGGCGACCCGGGATACGACGGCGGCGCGATGCTCTACAACCCCGATCCCGAGCGGCGCGACCCCGACCTGCTGGAACTGGTGCCGCGCCGGATCGAGGCGCTCGCGCGGCACCAGCCGGTGGAACGGGTCGTCGCATGGGGATTCGTGATGGGTGTGCTGTCGGAACTGTGGACGGTGGAAGCGTCGGGACAGGCGCGCACCCGTGCCCTCGACGTGGCGCGCCTGCTCGAGAAGAGGCTCGACTAACGGCGCAGCACGGAGGCGCCCAGCGTCATGACGACCATCAGGCCGACGATGACGCAGAACGACACGGTCAGCGACGACACGTGGGCGATGCCGCCGATGATTCCGGGCGCGACCAGACCGCTTCCGTACGCGATTCCGGCCACCCCGGCAATGCTGCGCCCGGGATGTTCGCTGCTGCGCCCGGCGGCCGCGAACACGAGCGGCACCACGACCGCGATGCCGACGCCGAGAAGCCCGAACCCGGTGATGACCAGAACGACCGGCTCGAACAGCACCACCATGAGCGCGCCCACGGTGGCGCAGACGCCGCTGATCCGTACGGTATTGACCGCACCGAATCGTTGGACGACCCGGTCGCCGCCGAATCGGGCCGCCGCCATGCACACCGAGAAAATGGAAACAGTGGCGGCGGCGGTCGCCGCGGGATGGTTGAGCAGATCGCGGACATAGACCGCCGACCAGTCGAGGCTGGCGCCCTCGGCGAACACCGCGCACAGTCCGATCAGGCCGATCGGCAGCACGGCCCGGGAGGGCAGCGCGAACGCGGGCGGCTCCTCGAGCGACGGCTCCGGCCGGTGCGGCAGGATGCCGAGCGACGCCACCAGCACCACGGCGACCAGCACGCCCACCGTGATCGCGAAGTGCGCCGGCGCGCCCAGCCCCTCCCGCGCGGCGAACACGGCGACCGCCGACCCACCCAGCCCGCCGAGGCTCCACCAGCCGTGGAAGCCCGACATGACCGACCGGCCGTACCGCTCCTCGACCAGCACGGCGTGCGCGTTCATCGCCACGTCCGCGAGCCCCGCCGCCGCGCCGTAGACCACCAGCGTCACGCACAGCAGCCAGAGCGTGGTGGGCAGCGCGGGCAGTAACAGCGCCACGCACCAGCCGAGCATCAGCACCCGCACCAGCGAGCGCAGGTCGAACCGGTGCACGAGCCGGCCCGACAGCGGCATCGCCAGCAGCGCCCCCACGCCCGGCATGAGCAGCGCGATGCCCAGCCCGCCCGGCCCCACCCCGACGTGGTCCGCGATCCACGGCACCCTGGCCGCGAACGTCCCCGTCACCGCCCCGTGCGCCGCGAACACCGCCGACGTCGACACTCGCGCCCGCCGCAGCCCGGCCTCTAGATTGATCACATTCCTGACGATAGAGGAGGCATCGATGCCGCTACGCAGTCGCAGGCAGTGGTGGGGCGTCACGCTCGACGCGCCGGACGGGGTGGCCCTGGGGCGGTTCTACGCGCGGCTGCTCGACTGGCCGTTCTCTCCGGACGACAACGGGCTCGGCGGGACCTTGGCGCCCTCCGGCGACGCGGGCTTCAACCTCGGGTTCCAGACCGAGCCGCTGTACGTGCGTCCGGTGTGGCCGGCCGAGCCGGGCCGGCCGCAGATGTCGATGCATCTGGAGATCGAGGTCGACGATCTCGAGGAGGCCGTGGCGCACGCGGTGAGCGTGGGCGCAAAGGTCGCCGATTTCCAGCCCCAGGCCACCGTACGGGTCATGCTCGATCCCGCCGGGCATCCGTTCTGCCTGTATCTAGACGAAGCGGAACAGGCGCACGCCTGAGCGGAACTCGTCGGGATCGCGGGCGACGTCGCGTCCGTCGCCGGCGCACATGCCGATCACCCGGCGCGGCCCGGCGAGCAGGTGGCGCAGGTGACCCCGCACCACCTCCAGCCGCCGGGCCAGCGAGGATCCCGGGACGTCGTACTCCTCGTGCCACTGCACCCAGTCGCGGGTCACCCGGGCATCACGTCGAGGACTGGTGGTCGACCGTCGCGGCGACGTCCTTGTCGACGCGCGGGTCGCCCTCGTCGGCGTAGTAGTCGTCCGCGGTCGTGCCGTCCACGCCGTCCGGCGTCTTGGCGGCCCGCAGGATCAGCGTCGCGACGACCGCGACCAGCAGGTTGACCAGCACGGTCACGAAGCCGACGTAGATCGTGCGCTTGGTGTCGAACCCGAAGTCGGACAGCGGGAACGCCGACCCGCCGAAGTGGGCCTTTCCGGTCGCCGCGTTGGGGATCTGCCACAGCATCCACATCGACAGGGCCATGCCGACCACCCAGCCGGCGATCAACCCGCCGCGGTGCAGCCAGCGGGTGAACAGGCCGAGCGCGACCGCCGGGGCGGTCTGCAGGATGATGATGCCGCCGATCAGCTGCAGGTCGATGGAGAACTGCGGGTCGAGGAACACGATGCAGGCGACCGCGCCGACCTTCACGACCAGAGAAGTGATCTTCGAGACGCGCGCCTCCTGGGCGTTGGTCGCGTCCTTGCGCAGGTACTCCTTGTAGATGTTGCGGGTGAACAGGTTCGCCGCGGCGATCGACATGATCGCGGCGGGGACCAGCGCGCCGATGCCGATCGCGGCGAAGGCGACGCCCGCGAACCACGCCGGGAACTGCATGTCGAACAGCAGCGGCACGACCGTGTTGCTGTCGACCTTGCCGGTCGCCGGGTCGGTCAGCGGCTTGACGTTGGACGCGATGGCCGCGTACCCGAGCAGCGCGAGCAGGCCGAGCAGGAAGCTGTAGGCGGGCAGCGCCGACATGTTCCGCTTGATCACGTTGCGGTTCTTGCTGGCCAGTACGCCGGTGATGCTGTGCGGGTAGAGGAACAGCGCCAGCGCCGAACCGAGCGCCAGCGTGACGTACTGGAGCTGGTTGTTGGCGTTCAGCGTGATGCCGTCGTTGGGCGCCGGCGACGCGGTGAACTTGGCCTCGGCCGCGTCGAAGATGCTGCCCCAGCCGCCCAGCTTGGCGGGCAGGTAGATGACCGCCACCAGGATCACGATGTAGATCAGCGTGTCCTTGACGAAGGCGATCAGCGCGGGCGCGCGCAGCCCCGACTGATAGGTGTACGCGGCGAGGATCGCGAACGCGATGATGATCGGCGCGTGCCTCGCGATGAGGCTGTCGCCGGTCACGCCCATCGTCTTGAGCACCGCTTCGATGCCCACGAGCTGCAGGGCGATGTACGGCATGGTGGCGACGATGCCCGTGATGGCGACCAGCAGGGCGAGCGTCGGCGAGTCGAACCTCGTCCGCACGAAGTCCGCCGGCGTGACGAACCCGTGCCGGTGCGACACCGACCAGAGCCGGATCAGGATCAGGAAGAACAGCGGGTAGATGACGATCGTGTACGGCACGGCGAAGAACCCCGCCGCTCCGGCGCCGAAGATCAGCGCGGGTACGGCGACGAACGTGTACGCCGTGTAGAGGTCGCCGCCGACCAGGAACCAGGTGATCCACCCGCCGAAGCTGCGGCCGCCCAGCCCCCACTCGTCGAGGTGCTCCATGTCCTTGGGCGCCCGCCACCGCGCCGCGACGAAACCCATGCCGCTGACCAGCAGGAACAGCAGCGTGAAGACGATGATCTCGGTGATGTGGTCGCTCATCGCGTCACCGCTTCCTGGTCATCTGATAGACGATCGAGGTGGTGCCCACGCCGACGATGATGAACAGGAACTGCAGCCAGTAGAAGGCCGGGAAGCCCCACAGCCGGGGCTCGTCGCGGTTGAACAGCGGCGTCAGCACCGGCAGCACGATGGGGATCAGCAGCAGCCAGTTCCAGGGGCTGCGGTCGCTGCGCGCTGCGGGCACCGCCTGTGGCGACTCGGGCTCCGCCATCAGCCGTACCTCCTCGTACCTGTGGAGACGGTCACAGCCACGCTAACGACACAGGCCCGTCGCAAGCGATCATCGTGCGCCCAGCGGCTCCCCGACTGCGCCGAACGGCAGCGGCCCGGCCGGCCCGGTGACCGGACCGGCCGCCACGGTCGCCTACAGCGCGTCCAGCCGGGCCACAGCCTCCCGGATGCGCCCGGTGAGCTGCTCGTCGGTGATGTCGTCCGGCCCGCGCAGCTCGGGCGGGATCACGTAGTCGTCGAGCAGGTAGAAGACGTCGAGCAGGACCCGCTCGAACGGCGCCCGCACCCGCTCGCCGTCGTCGAGCACCTGACGCCGCGCCTGCAGCCAGCCGACGGCGAACTGCGGCCCGGAGAGCCGCCCGGCCACCAGCCGGCGCATCAGCTCCACCTGGGTCGCGACCCCGGTGCCGGCGGGCGCCTCGGCGGGCCGCGCCCACGCGCGGGAGCGTTCGGGTCGGGTCACCTTCTCACCACCGCGCCCCCGGGGTGGCCCGGATCGGCCACCCCGGGGGAACGCCTCTCGCCGTCAGGGGGTCCAGAGACCGGCGTGGACGGCCTTGGTCAGCGACGCGTTGGCGTCGTCGCCGTCCAGCGACCACATCATCGCTCCGCCCAGGCCCTTCGAGCGGATCCACAGGGTCTTCTGCAGGAGGACGGCCGGGTCGTCGTACGTCCAGAAGGTGGTGCCGTCGAAGAGCCACGCGTGGCCGGCCTTGACGTCGCGGTAGACCTTGAAGCCGGGCAGGTTCTTGACGGTCTTGTAGTCCTCGGTGCCGGCGGCGAACTTGCCGGGCGCGGGGCCGGTGGCGGGGGCGAACAGGCCGTTGCCGCCGCCGGTGACGCCGGTCCAGCCCTGGCTGTAGTAGGGCAGGCCGAGCACGAGCTTGCGGCGCGGCGCCCCGATCGACAGCCACTTGTTGATCGCGACCTCGGAGGAGAAGTCGGGGTTGTCGGGCGCGCCGGCCGGCACGCGCAGGGCCGACTGCTGGTTGGTGCGGGCCTCCCAGGAGCCGTGGAAGTCGTAGCCCTGAACGGTGCCGAAGTCGAGGTACTTGAAGATCTCGCCCTCGAAGCCGGCGTCGATCTTGACCGGCGCGGCCGGGAGGAAGGCGGTCAGGTCGTAGTGGCGACGAGTGGACTTGGACAGCGCGTTGAGCTGGGCCCGGAACTCGGCCGTGAGCGCGGTGAAGTTCTGCTTGTCCTCGGGCCGGATGACGTTGCCGGCGTTGCCCTCGGAGCCGGGCCACTCCCAGTCGAGGTCGATGCCGTCGATGATGCCGGCGGCCACCCCGGCGGGCAGGCCGGGCAGGTTGCCCTTGATCCACAGGTCCACGCAGGACGAGACGAGCTTCTTGCGGGAGGCGTCGGTCAGGGCGGCGTCCGAGAAGTACGCGGATCCGCTCCAGCCGCCGAGCGAGATCAGCACGCGCAGCTTCGGGTTCTTGGCCTTGAGCTCGGCGAGCTGGTTGAGGTTGCCGGCGACCGGCTGCCCGGCGACGTCCGCGATGCCGTCGACGCTGAGCTCGGCGGAGAACGGGGTCTGCCAGTCGGCCCACGGGTCGGCGGAGGCGCAGACGCCGTCCGCGGTCACCGGGCCGAACGCGTAGTTGAGGTGGGTGAGCCGGGCCGCGGCGCCGGAGTTCTGCACCTTGGCGAGCTGGAAGTCGCGGCCGTAGATGCCCCACTGGGTGAAGTAGCCGACCTTGACGTATGGCTTCACAGTTGCCTGAGCTGGTGTCGCTGCGGCCGTCACGGCCACCGCGGCGACGGCCGCCGCGGCGGTGAGACGGCGGGTCCAAACGCGCATGAGCCCTCCAGGGGCGAAAACGTTGAACAAAGTTTCCTAATCGAGGAAGCTAAACGTCTCGCCGCCAGAGGGCAATGGGCGCGGTGAAGGTCAGCGCAAATGTGCGGTTTCGTTGACGGAGCGCACGGCGATGTTGCCGTCCGGCCACACATCCATGGTGGACACGCCGGCCGCGTCGAGGAACAGCCGGTGCAGGAACGCATCGGAGGCCGCCAGCGCATCGCGCAGAATCAGCTTGATGGGCGAGACGTGCGAAACCACCACAACAACCCCACCGGCGTACGTCTGCAGGATCGTCGCCATCGCGCCCCGGACCCGCTTCGCGGCCGCCTGGAACGATTCACCGCCGGGCGGCGCGACGCTCGTGGAGTCGAGCCACGCGGCCATCTCGCTCGGCCAGCCCTTCTGCACCTCGGCGAAGGTCAGCCCCTCCCATCGCCCGAAGTCGACCTCGATCAGGTCGTCGACGACGGTGACCGGCACGCCGCCCACCTCGGCGGAGATGTGCTCGGCGGTACGCACGCAGCGGCTCAGCGGCGAGCTCACGATCGCCGTGACGTCGCGGGCCAGGCCGGCCACCCGCCCGCCGGCGGCCATGGCCTGCGCCTCGCCCTGGTCGGAGAGCGGCACGTCGCCGCGGCCCGAGTAGCGGCCCTGCTGGGTCAGCGCGGTCTCGCCGTGCCGCACCAGGATGAGCCGGGTCGCGTTGTCGAGCGAGGGCGGCGCCCACGATCTCGGGGCCGGCGCCGGCTGCTCGGCGGGCACATCGGCGACGGGCTTGCCGGCCGCCTCGTCCATCGCGCGGTTCGCGAGCGCGTCGGCCGCCCGGTTGCGCTCGCGCGGGATCCACTCGAAGCTCACCCGGGCGAACCGGGTCACGAGCTGGGCGGCCTCGGCGGCGAGCGGGCGCAGGCCGGCGTTCTTGATCTGCCAGCGGCCGGACATCTGCTCGACCACGAGCTTGGAGTCCATCCGCACGTCGACCTCGGTGGCGCCCAGCTCGGCGGCCGCCTTGAGCCCCTCGATCAGCCCGGTGTACTCGGCGACGTTGTTGGTGGTGACGCCGAGCGCGCCCTGCCGTTCCAGCAGCACCTCGCCGCCGGCGTCGCGCACCACCGAGCCGTACCCGGCCGGGCCGGGGTTCCCCCGCGAGCCGCCGTCGGCCTCGACGGTGACTCTCATAGCCCCGATTCCTTGGTGCGGACCATGATCCGGCGGCACTCCTCGCAGCGGACCACGTCGTCGGGCTCGGCGGCCTTGACCCGGGCCAGGTCGGCGCCGTAGAGCTCGATGCGGCAGCCCCCGCAGCGCCCCGCCTGGAACAGCGCCGCGCCCAGACCCGAGTCGAGCCGGATCTTGTCGTAGAGCGCGACCAGGTCGGCGGGCAGGTCGGCGGCGAGCGGACCCCGGGACGCGGTCTTGAACTCCTGCTCCTTGGCGATCTCCGCGTACGCCTCGTCGCGCCGGCGCTCGGCGGCCGTGCGCCGCTCGTTCGCCGCGTCGAGCCGCTGCTGCACCTCGGCCAGCGTCGCCTCGGCGGTCTCCTTCTGCTCCATCAGCTCGAGCTCGGCGTCCTCCAGCTCGGTCTGCCGGCGGTTGAGGGTCGCGAGCTCGTGCTGCAGGCCTTCGATCTCGCGCAGCGCCCCGCCCGCGTCGAGCCGCTTCTGGTCGCGGTCCTTGCGGACGCGCACCTGCTCGATGTCCTTCTCGAGGCGGCTGATGTCCCGGTCGAGGTCGTCGACGGCGACCTGGGCGCGCACGCGCTCGTCCTCCAGCGCGGAGAGCTCCCGCGCCACGGCGTCGATCTCGGCGAGTTCGGGCAGCGACTTGCGCCGGTGGGCGAGCTGGGCGAGGGCGGTGTCGACGGCTTGCAGGTCGAGCAAGCGGCGCTGGGCTTCCGGCGAGGCCTTCACGACAGGGGCTCCTTCTCCTCGGGTACGTCCCTGGCGTGCACCGTCCAGGGGTCGGTGTCCACGTCGGACACGGTGACGTCGGCGCCGAACTCCTCGCGCAGCCAGGCCGCGACGTCGTCGAGCCACGGGCGCTCGGTCGCCCAGTGCGCGGCGTCGAGCAGGGCGGGACCGTCCGCGGCGAGGTGCTCGCTCGCGGGGTGGTGGCGAAGATCGGCACAGAGGTACGCGTCGACGCCCGCCCGGGTCGCGTCGGCGAGGAACGAGTCGCCCGCGCCGCCGCAGACGGCCACGGTACGCACCACGCGCGAGGGGTCGCCGGCCGCGCGGATCCCGGCCGTGGTGGCGGGCAGCCGGGTCGCCGCGAACCCGGTGAACTCGGCCAGGTCCATCGGCTCGGCGAGCTCGCCGATGCGCCCGATGCCGCGGCCCTCACCGGCGGCGGCGCCCGAGGCGGGCACGAGCGGGCGCAGGTCGCGCAGGCCGAGCCGGGCCGCGAGCGCGTCGGACACGCCCGGGTTGGCCACGTCGGCGTTCGTGTGGGCGCAGTAGAGCCCGACGTCGCTGCGGATCAGCCGGTGGATGATCCGGCCCTTGTACGTGTCGGGGGCGATCGAGGAGACCGGCTTGAGCAGCAGCGGGTGGTGGGCCACGATCAGGTCGGCGCGCTCGGCGAGCGCCTGGTCGACGGTCTCGGGGACGCAGTCGACGACGCACAGGATCCGCCGGACCGGGTGCTCGAAGTCGCCCAGCACCAGCCCGACCCGGTCCCACTGCTCCGCCCAGTCGCGCGGGTAACGCCGGTCGAGGGCGTTGACCACGTCGAGGACGCTCGGGGCTGCGGCGGTGTCGGTCACGGCCGCCAACTCTATCGGGCCGCGTGGCGCCGGAACGCCCAGACGGCCCGTCGGGGCCGCCCTACGCCGGCTCCACCTGGCTGCTGCTGCTCATCGTCACCGGGTTGCTGACCGCCTGCAGGGCCCGCCGCCACGGGAACTGGCTGCGGAAACGGTCGGTCTGGCCGGGAGCGCCGAGCCGGCAGACGTCCTCGCCGTAGAGCACGTGCACACCCCAGTCGCGCAGCTTGGCCAGGCTTTCGTGCAGCGCCGGGTGCAGGGCCATGACCTTGTTCGTGTACGGGACGACGGCCGTCGGCACGCCGTACCCGTAACCCTCGACCAGCAGGCCGAGCACGAGCGTGTCGGTGATCCCGGCGGCCCACTTGTTCACGGTGTTGACCGTGGCCGGCGCGACGATCATCGCGTCCGCCTCGGGCAGCACGTCGGGGTCGCCGGGGCTCTTGTAATACGTGCGCACCGGATGGCCGGTCTGCGCCTGCAGCGCGGGCACGTCGACGAACTTCCGGCCGTCCGGAGTCGTGATCACGCAGACGTCCCAGCCCTCCTGCTGAGCGAGGCTGACCAGAACACCGACGTCGCGAGCCATGGGCGAGCCGCAGACCAGGACGTAGAGCACGCCCGGCGCGGGGTTACCGATCGTCACGGGCCGAACACCTCATACGCCGACTCCCATCTGCTCGGCCAGCTCCGCGATGGGAGCCGGCGGAGTGCCCCGCGTCCGGCGGAGCACGTCGGAAAGAACCTCGTGCGCGAGCGGGCGGCAGCGGATCTCGGACGGGGCGAGCCGGTCGCCCTCGAGCAGCATCTCGCTGGCCTTCTCGATGTTGCCGATCTGGGTGTAGCCCCGGGCGATGTCCAGGTAGTGGTGCGCCCGCCGTTCCGGCAGCAATGCGTTGAAGCCGACCACGTCGATCTTCTCGTGCGTCTCGACCGCGGCCCTGCCGTCGCCCAGCTCGACCGCGGCGGCGCAGCGGTGCAGCTGCACGTTGGTCGGGCCGAAGCTGGTCCAGTAGTGGTTGAAGTCGCCGCCGAGCTCGAGCGACGCCTGCTCGGCGCCGCACAGCAGGTCGCGCACGGTCGCGCTGTCGCCGATGCGTGCCGCCGCCATCGCGCCGTTGAGCAGCAGCATGCCGTACACCGAAAGCCGCTGGCCGCGGTGTTCCGGCTCCTGCGAGTAGGTCGGCGCCAGCCGGTTCGCGATGTTGACGTTTACCTCGAGCGAGGGCCGCACCCGGCCCAGCGCCAGCAGCGCGCTGCCCACCCGGAAGCTGGCCAGCCCGGCCAGCAGCTGGTCGCCGGCCCGCTGCGAGACGGCGATCGAGCGGTCGGCCGCCAGCCACGACAGCTCGTGCTCGCCGACCTTGCGCAGCGCGGACGAGGCGATCTGATAGACCTGGCCCAGCAGGTGGGCGGCCTCCTTGGCCTCGGCGCCCGTCGCGTACGCGCTGTCGGCCGCCTGCGCGTCGCGCAGCAGCTTGGGCAGCGTGCGGGCCAGCACCCCGTACTTGGCGTGCTGGTAGGTCAGCCACGCGTGGCTGACCGCCTTGCGCATCTCGGCCAGCGGCGGCGAGTGCGGCACCGCCTGGAAGAACGCGCTCATCTGGTCGTAGCGCTCCAGGGCGGCCCGGATCTCTTCGACCTCGACCTGGTCGATGCAGTTCTGCGTCTCCGGTCGTCGTTCCACGTCCTTGCCCAGCAGCAGCTGGACGTCGACCTGGAGAACGTCGGCGATCTCGTAGACGACGGAGAACTTGTCGAGCCGGCGGACCCCCCGCTCCACCTTGTCGACCCAGCTCTTGGATTTACCCAGCCGGTCGGCAAAGACCTGTTGGGACATTTTGCGTCGGCCGCGCCAATAGGCGACGCGGCGGCCGATGGGCAGCTCGTCCACGGTGCCTCCCCCAGCTCCCCGGCGACCCCCGCCGGCGAGCCCTTGTGTCGTCTGCAGTCTGAACCCCCCACGTCCGCGCACGTCGCACAACGTGTGTGATCGCCTGCTCACCGATGCTCGTAGTTTTTCGTGCAACTTGCAAAGGGTGGATCTGCCGGAACCAACGAGGTGTGTCGCGCTTGGATACGGCGTCTCGGGCTGTTATAGCTCCGGCCCACCTAGATCGGGGGTTATCGAGCCATGCAGTGGACCGGCCATCGACCGTTCGTACCGCCGCCGCCTCTCGATCGGCTGCGCCTGCGCCGGGCCGCGCTGCGGTACGCCAGGCACGGGTGGGCGGTCACGCCGGGCGCGCGCCTGACCCGCCACCGCTTTGCCTGCGGGCGTCCGGACTGCTCGATCATGGCGTGCCACCCCACGCTCGAGTCGTGGGAGGACAGCGCGAGCACCGACCCCGCCGACGTGCACGCGTGGTGGCGCCGCGAGCCGCACACCGTCCTGCTGGTGACGGGCCGCCGCTTCGACGTGCTCGAGGTGCCCGCCGCTCTCGGCCTGCGCGTGCTCGGCCGGGCGCGGCTCCACACCGGACTGTTCGGCGTGGCAGGCGCGGACGCGCGCGGGCCGGTGGCGGTGACCGCGGCGGGCCGGTGGATGTTCCTGGTGCAACCGGGCACGCCGCTGCGGCCGGAGCTCGATCACCGGCTCGACGTCGTGCGGCACGGGGCCGGATCGTGGATCCCCGCCGCGCCCAGCCGGATGGCCGAGGGGCCCGTGCGCTGGGCCGTGCCGCCCGAGGAGACGCAGTGGCGGCTGCCCGGCGCCGCGGTGGTGCAGGGGCTGCTGACCGACGCTCTCGGCACGGTCCGAGGGCCCCGGCTCAGAGTTCCGCGGCAGTTGTCCACCGCCCGGCGCGGCGGATGACCGCACCTGGTCGCTCCCCATATCGAGTGACAACCGTAGCCGTACGGGACAAGCCGGTCGAGTCCCTCACGAGGGTGAACCTTTCGGGCGGGCCCGCACGTGGATGCGGGCGCCCTGCGCGTCGAAGATCGTCAGGAACTCGACCGGCCCGCCCTGCGCGCTGCCGAACCAGTGCGGCACCCGGGTGTCGAACTCGGCGGCCTCGCCCGGCGGCAGCACGAGGTCGTGCTCGCCCAGCACCAGCCGCAGCCGGCCGCTGAGCACGTAGAGCCACTCGTACCCCTCGTGGGTCTTCGGCTCCGGCTCCTGGCGGGCGCCGGCCGGGATGAGGTGCTTGAACGCCTGCGGGCCGCCCGGGTTGCGGGTCAGCGGCAGGATCGTCTGCCCGAACCGCTGCAGCGGCCGCGCGTACACCCGGGGGTCTCCGGTCGGCGGCGCGCCGACCAGCTCGTCGAGCGGCACCCGGTAGGCGCGGGCCAGCGGCAGCAGCAGCTCGAGCGTGGCCCTGCGCTGCCCGGACTCCAGGCGCGACAGCGTGCTCACCGAGATGCCCGTGGTGTCGGCCAGCGCGGTCAGCGTGATGCCCGCGTCGCGGCGCAGCGCCCGCAACCTCGGACCGACCTCGCGCAGCACGTCGTCGTTTGCCGTCATGGCAAAAAAGTTTCCCTCTTCCGGCCACACCTCGCACCATGGGCGCATGACTTACGACGTGGTGGTGATCGGGGGCGGACCGGCCGGGCTCAGCGGCGCGGTGGCCCTGGGACGGGCGTTGCGCTCGGTGCTGGTGATCGACTCCGGCGAGGGCCGGAACGCGCCCGCGGAGGGCATCCACAACTTCCTGACCCGCGACGGGATGAGCCCCGCCGAGTTCCGGGCCGCGGGCCGGGCCGAGGTGCAGCGGTACGGCGGCGAGGTGATCGACGGCGAGGTGGTCTCGGCGCGGCCCGGCTTCGAGGTGACCCTCGCCGACGGCAGCGTGCACCGGTCGCGCCGGCTGCTGGTGACCGCGGGCGTCACCGACCGGCTGCCCGAGGTGCCGGGGCTGGCCGAGCGCTGGGGACGCACGGTGCTGCACTGTCCCTATTGCCACGGCTACGAGGCGCGGGGCCGGGCCATCGGGGTGATCGGCACGCCCGGCGAGCAGATGACCGCCGACAAGCTGCGGCTGTGGGGACAGTGGAGCCCCGACGTGCGGCTGCTGCCGGTGGGCGACATCGCCGAGGTGGTGGACCAGGGCGTACGGATGACCGACGGCACGCTGGTGGAACGGGACTACCTCGTGGTCACCACGCGGATCGAGGCGCGCGCCGGCTTCCTCGCCGAGCTGGGGCTCAAGGCCGTCGAGCACCCGATGGGCATCGGCACCTACGTGCCCGCCACCGACCCGAGCGGGCGCACCGAGGTGCCCGGCGTCTGGGTGGCCGGCAACGTGGCCGACCCCATGTCCCAGGTGATCAGCGCCGCCGCGGCCGGGCTCACGGCGGGCGCGATGATCAACTTTGACCTGCTGCCGCCAGCTCCCGATAAGCAGTGATCACGGCGGCCGTACGGTCGGCGAGCTCGGGGCCGGCCTCGGCCACCGGGGCGCCCTGCCCGTGGGCCAGGCCGGTCAGCACGAGCTCCGCCTGACGCGCGGTCTCGCCGATCTGCCGCTCCCGCAGGAACGCCTCGCCGGCGAGCGCCGTCCGGTCCAGGCTGCGCAGGATCCGGTTGACCTGCGCGCCGGCCTCACGCCACAGCTCGCCGGCCCGGTCACGCTGCTCGGCCAGCGCCAGCACGGCCGGGCTGTCGGCCGGGACGCCCTGGTCGCGTACGCCCTCGAGCTCGGACCGCAGGCGGCGCAGCTCCTGGCGGCGCTCGAGCAGCCCGCCCAGGTCCTCGAGGGCGCGGGCCAGCGAGCGGTCGGCCAGGTCGGGGTCGATCATGTCGGGCAGCCCGGGCCAGGTGCGCCGGATGCGACGCGAGACGCCGACGGCACGCCGCAGCACCGCCCTTTCCTCGGGTGCCACGATCGTGCGAGCGCCCTCGCCGGTGGGCGTCTCGAAGGAGGCCTCCTGCGCGGCCCGGGACCGCCTGCGCCAGACGGTCGCAACGGTTGCGACCGAGGCGCCGAACGGCAGCCACCAGGGCACGCCGGCGGCGAACAGGACGGCGGAGACGAAGATCAGTGAGAGGGCCAGACGGGCGGTGGAGGTCAGCCGGGCCGGCAGGCTCGCGCCGCTCGGCGCCACCGGGACGACCTCGGTGACGGAGCCGGAGCGGTGCCGGGTGGCGCGGCCGGTGCGCAGCTTCAGGGCGTACGGGGCCATGACCGTCTTGCCGGCGTCCATGCCGATGTGCAGTTCCGCCGGCATGAGCCCTCCGCAGTGCGTTCCTGGTGCCTTCGGCAGGGCGGGCCCGATCGCCGGGGGGATGCCGACCGGGGCCCGCCCGCCGGCGGGATCTCCCGCCGGCACCAGGAGGAATCGGTGATCGCGCGGCCTGGTTGAGCAAGCGCCGGGTGCGAACGGGGTGCCGGCGGTTTCAATCCAGGACGCGGAAGACGAAGCGGTCGTGCCAGGTCCGGCCCGCGTCGGCCGCCTCGATCCGCTCGAGCGCCGCGACCAGGGCGTCGAACGCCGCGCGGCCCAGCGCCATCCGGAGGGAGGGGGCGGAGATCCAGATCAGCTCCACCGGCCGCGGGTCGCCGGCGGCCAGCCGCTCCCGCAACGACGACAGACCGGGCCGGTACGCCGGGCCGTAGCCGAACGCCCCCGCGAGGCGCCGGTGCAGGTCGGCCTCGTCCAGCACGAACCGGCCGTCGATGACCACCCTCACCGGTTCTCCCCTTTCCCGCCGTTGCCAACGAGCGACGGGCCGCCTGTGATCCGGCCCCCACCGGCACGTCGCCCGAAGGGGATCGATGTAGCCTCGCGGCGTGGATGCGGTCGACCTGGTGCTGCGCAAGTACGACGGGCGGCCGCACCGGCAGGTGACGGCCCGGCTGCTCGGCGAGGACAAGTACGGCACCTGGCTGTCCACCCCGCGCGGCACCGTCGTCCGCTATCACTACGGACGCCGCCGCACGGGCCGCACCGGAGCCGATGCCGTACGGCTGCTGCCCGCCGGCAAGTGGTGGATGGCGATGTTCGTGGCCGCGCCGGCCCTGCGCGAGGCGTACTGCGACGTGATCACCCCGCCGCGGTGGACCGGGCCGGCCGAGATCACCGTGGTCGACCTCGACATCGACGTGGTGCGCTACCGCCGCGACCGGCGCGTCGAGGTGGAGGACGAGGACGAGTTCGAGCAGCACCGGCACTCGCTGGGCTATCCGCCGGAGATCGTCGAGGGCGCGCTCGGCGGCGCGGCCGAGGTGCGCGCGGCGCTGACCCGCGACGACGAGCCGTTCGCCACCCATTACCGCAGCTGGCTCGCCCGGGTCTCGTAAGGTGACCTCCATGCTGGACGTGCGGGCCGCGATAGCCGGAGAGCGCCACCGGGTGGCCGACCTGGTCGAGTCGCTGAGCCCCGCGCAGCTCGACACGCCCAGCCTCTGCGGCGCGTGGACCGTGCGCCAGGTCGCCGGGCACCTGGTGGCGGCGGTCGCGGCACCCGCCCGGCAGACCGTCTCGGCGCTGCTCCGCAGTGGACTGCGCATCCACCGGGCCAACGCGCTGCTCGCCGTCGAGATCGCCCGGCAGCCCCCCGCCGCGCTGGCCGACGCGCTGCGGCGCAACACCACCAACCCGTTCGAGCCGCCGATCGTCGGCCGTCCCGGCCAGCTCACCGACCTGCAGGTGCACGGGCAGGACATGCGGCGCCCGCTCGGGCTGCCGCACGGGCTGTCCCTCGATCACGTGCGCCTGTCGCTGGACTTCCTCACCGGCGGGCGGGCGGTCGGCTTCACACCCCGCAAGCGGCTGGCCGGGCTGCGCCTGGAGGCCACCGACCTGGGCTGGTCGCACGGCGCCGGCGCGCTGCTCTCGGGCCCGGCCGAGGCCCTGATGATGGCCCTGACCGGCCGGCGCACGGTGCTGGGCGAGCTCGACGGCCCGGGCGTACGCGTCCTGGCCGCCCGCCTCCGCTGATCCTCACCCGGCTCCCCCTGCCGCCCTCCTCTTGATCGCCCCCCTTTGATCACTGTCTGCCGCCGGCCTTGATCGCCCGCCGCCCTTCTCTTGATCGCCGCCTGCCCGCTCCTGCGATCACTGTCTGCCGTCGGCCTTGATCGCCTCTCCCTTGATCACCCCTGCCGCGCCCCCTTGATCACTGCCTGCCGCCGGCCTCCATCCCCCGGCCGCGCCGCCCTTGATCGCCGCCTGGCGCTGCCTGCCGCCGCCCGCCCGGCGCCGCCGAAAACTGTCGGAGGGTAGCCCTAAGGTCACCGCCATGAATGACACCGCCCTCCAGTCGTCCCCCATCACCCTCGACCGTCGCCTCGTCCTCGGCGAGATCGACTACCAGGTCACCGCCTTCCCCACCGACGACCGCCGCATCGAGCTCTGCATCGTGAGCAGCGACGGCGACGGCCACGTCGTCAGCGAGATCAGCGGCGGCATCTCCCCGGCCGACCTGCCCGCCCTCACCGACGTGCTCACCTCGACCCTGGCCGGGCTCATCGCGATGACCCAGCCGCCCCCGGTCCCGGCGCCCGCCGGTCCTCCTCCCGACCGCCGCGACCGCCACCCCAACCAGGGCGCCCGCTGGAGCCCGGCCGACGACGAGCTGCTCGTCGCGCGTTACCGGGCCGGGGCGCGCCCGCGCGACCTGATGGCCGAGTTCGGGCGCAGCAACGGCGGCATCCGCGCCCGCCTGGAATACCTGGGCGAGCTCGCTCCCGGCGGCCGGTGGCGGCCCCCGGGCGGCACACCCGCCGACGGCCCGCCCGCCGATCCCGCTCCCCCGGCGGCTTCCGAGCCGACCGGCTGAGACGGCGCGGGGCCGGGCGCCTCCCGTGCGCCCGGCCCCTCCCGCCGATCAGGCCTCGTTGCCCGCCGGCGCGCTGGTCGCCGGCGCGCGGCCGGCCGCCGTCATCAGGCCCTGGCGCGGACCCGCCAGGCACGCCTCGACCCGGAGGATCTGCCCGTGGGTGAACATGAACATCGCCACGTCGTCGGTGTAGTCCATGTAGTTCATGAACATGTCGCCGTTCGGCCCGTTGTTGCAGGTGATCGACGGGAAGGCCGGCGTGCCGAAGTTCTGGCCCGCCTGGTTGGGCGTGTCCGAGACGAAATCGGTGCCGCTGCAGCCCGTCCCGTCGTCCCCGCCGATGTGGAACAGGTTGAGCCAGTGGCCGATCTCGTGGGTCGTGGTCCGCCCGCGGTCGAAGGGCGCCTTCGCCGTGCCGATCGTGCCGAAACCGGTATAGGTGATCACCACGCCGTCGGTCGAGGGCGGCCCGCCGGGGAACTGCGCATAGCCGAGCAGCCCGCCGGAGAGCTGACACACCCAGATGTTGAGGTAGCGGTCGGCGGGCCAGGCGTCCGCGCCGCCGCGGGCGGTGAACTTCACCGCGTCGTCGTCGGAGAAGGCGCGCACGTCCGTCCGCCGCCGGGTGACGCCGGTGGTGGGGTTGCCGTCCGGGTCGACGGTCGCCCGGTGGAACTCGAGACGCGCGTCGGCGACCAGTCCCTGCCACACCGGCGGCACGTGCTTGACGTCGGCGTTCGTGGCCCGGAAGTCGTCGTTGAGCACGGCGATCTGCGTGTCGATCTGCTCGTCCGAGACGTTCTGCTCGTCGTTCTGGTGGACGATGTGGACGACCACCGGGATGTGCACCACCTCGGTGCGGGTCGGCTGCTGCTCGCCGGTGGCGAAGGCGAAGGCGAGGTTCTCGATCGACGCGCGGTTCAGCCGGTAGTTGAGGCTTTCGTTGAGCAGCCGGCGGTGCACGTCCTCCGTGCCGCAGCGGCGCCGTGCCGGTGTCCCGACGATGTCGGCGGTGTCCATCGATCCTCATCCCCTCGTGTGGTTGCCGTTCCTGCCCTTGTCGTTTCTGTCCTTGCCGGTCGCGCCCCGCCGATCGCGCCCGCCTGTCGTGCACGCTCCTGGTCGTGCCCGCTGCGGGTCGTGCCCGCTGCGGGTCGTGCCCGCTGCGGGTCGTGCCCGCTGCGGGTCGTGCCCGCCGTTTGTCCGGCGGTCGTGTGTCACTTCCGGATCTTCAGCACCTGGTCGTCGTGCGCGACGATGTGCAGCAACCGGCTGCCGGCTCCCGCCTGCACGCGAAGGGCGTCGCCCTCGGCGAGCTCCCAGCTGCCCTGCTGCGGCACCGCCCGGTCGGCCGGCCCCGCCGCGTACTCGACGTAGCCACCCCCGGGCCGGAACTCGAGGCTGGGCCGCGCCCTGCGGCTGGGCGGGAACGGATAGCCGCCGGGCCGATAGACGGCGTGCTCGTCGGTGTCCTCCTCGAAGGACCGGAACCAGCGCCGGTAAAGATCCGGCTGAATCTCGGACATCCCCGTGACCGCCCATGCAGGTGCGGAGTTCCCGGCTCGTGGCCGGTGCTTGCAGGACGCCAGAGTGGCAGCACAGTCGCTGGTGAATCCGCCTTCGGTCCGTGATCCGACATGACCCGAACGCTTCGGCTGTTGACCCTTGTCGTCGGCCGCTCGCAGGCTCACACCATGAACTGGAACAAGCGCATCCCACGGCGCTTGGCCGTGATAGACGCCTACCGCTTTCCCGCAGCCGCGCGCCACCGGGTCGCCACGACGTACGGCACGCTGACCGCCGCCGACCTCGACCGCGTCGAGGCCGCCACCCGCCAGTGGTTCCGTCTGGCGGTCCGCCACCCGCGGGCCAAGCTGACCATGCCCTCGCTGATAGCCGGCGCCCTGTGGCAGGAGCTGGCCCGGCAGACCGGCGAGTACGACACGTTCTGCACCGGCGCCTTCGGGCGCCCCTTCCCCGCCCCCGCGGCCGTCGTGCTCACCGGAGGGTCGGGCGCCGCTTCCGGCGGACCGCCCGACGCGTCCCCCGGCCACCTGGCCGAGACGTTGCGTCTGGCCCAGCAGGACGAGCAGTGCGGCCCCACGACGTTGCCCCTGCTGTTCCTCGTCGACCAGCAGCTGAGCATCCCCGGCGGCTACCGCTACCTGGCCGACTGCGGCGGCCGCGGCACCTGCTACGAGTTGCCCGGCGCGCTCTGCCTGCACCACCTGAAGGGGACCGGCAGATCGCTGCGCCGCGGCCGCTACGGCCCACCCGGCGGCGACCTGTCGGCCGGCGGCACCATGACCGGCGGCTGCGCGTCCGGCGGCTGCGGCGCAGGCGGCTGCGGAGGCGGAGGCCCGTGACCGGCGGCTCGCTGCTGTCGGACGGGATCACCGACGTCGTCGCAGGCGACCGGCTCGGCTCGTTGTGGCCGGCCTTCGGCGTCGGCGCCTTGACGGCGCTGCTGTCACCGGTCATGTCTGCGATGCCGGACGAGACCGCCGCGGCGGTGTGACGCCGGCGGGGTCAGCCGGCGGCCTGTTCGCCGTCGAGCACAGGTTCCCCGCCGGTGGTGTGGGACGACTCGTCGGAGGCAGGAAAGCGACTAGCTGGGACACCTCAAGGGGCTCTGCCATCGGCCTTTGCGACACGTCGGCGTCGAGGCACTGCCTCGCAACCTACTTCCGCAGCTAGCGCGAGTGGATCTGCAGCGGGTCGCACTTCCTCGGCTCGAGCGGCCACTGTGGCCGCGTCGTGCGCTGTGAGCCGGGGGCCGCACAGTGATGGTCTGGTCGAGGTCAGGCCGGCTGCGCCGGGTGGCTGGTAAGGATCTTCTCGAGCAGCATCGTCAGCTGTTGCCGTTCGTCCGGGTCAAGTGCGGCGAGCAGGCGGTTCTGTACGTCCAGGGCGAGCGAGTGCAGTTCTTGGAGACGCTGCAGCCCTGCCTCGGTGGCGGCGACGATGTTGCGGCGGCGGTCTGCCGGATCGGTTCGTCGTTCGATGTGCCCGTGATCTTCGAGGCGCGTCACGATGGCGTTGACGTTGTTGCGGTCCAGTCCCAGCCGGCGACCTATCTCGGCTTGACTGAGGTTGCCGTACTCCTGCAGGGCGGCGAGGACCGCGAAATCGGATCGTGCCTCCAGCGGCATGCGGGTGGCGGTGAAGCGGGCCCCGAGTGTTGAGACGCGCCCCGTCTGCCAGCTTGCCAGGTTGCGGAGCAGGGCTGGTGCCCCGACGTCGGCTCCGTGGTCGGTCATGAGCTCATCTTAACGATCTGTTGGCGGGACCAACAGTGCGTGATACGTTGGTTCCAACAACGTTGGTCCGACCAAGGAGTTTGTGATGCCGAAGGCAACTCGACGAGTACTCATCCCCGGCGGTAGCGGCGCGGTAGGCGAGGGCGCGGTACGGGCATATCTGGCAGCCGGCGCCGACGTAGTCGTTCCGACCCGTACCGAGCAGCGTGCGGACGAATTCCGCCAACTGCTCGGAGACGCGGCGACCGACCATCTGCACCTGATCGCCCACGACTATTCGACGTTCGATGGGGCGGAGTCGCTCGCCGCCACCATGCAGGACCGGCTCGGTGGCATCGACGACGTGGTGGCGCCCATCGGCGGCTGGTGGGCCGGTAAGCAGCTCTGGGAGATCGGCGAAGCCGACTGGAACACCGCTTTCGCCGGACTGGCAACGACCCACATGGCGATCGCTCGTGCCGTCATGCCGCGACTGAGCGGGCACGGCTCGTACGCCATCGTCGTGGGCGAGTCCGCGTTTTACCCCGTGCCCGGTAGCGGGCTCGTCAGCATGGAGCAAGCCGCGGTCCTGATGATGCAGAAAGTTCTCGCCGCGGAGGCCGGCGACAGCCGGCGAGTCCACGCGTTCGTGCTCGGCCCGGTACGCACCCGCGTGGTGCCGGGCGAACCGACCTGGGTCAGCGCCGACCAGATCGGCGCCGTGGCGGTCGCACTCTCGAACATGCCGGGTGAAGCGAACCGCGAGGTTCTGCTGCGCACGAGTGCTGAGGCCGAGCAGATCCTGGCGGCGCTGGCATGATCCTCGTTACGACAGCCGGCAAAGTCGGGGCGGAAGCGGCTCGATTGCTTGCCCGGCGCATGGAGCCGGTACGCCTCCTGGTCCGCAACCCGCAGAAGGCGACGGCGTCGACGCAGCCCGGAGTGGAGCTCGTCCTCGGCGACCTGAACGCTCGCGAGACCATCGATGCAGCGATGCAGGGCGTCTCCGGTGTCATCCTTGTCAGCCCGGCCGATCCGGCTCACGAGATCGACGTCATCGACAGTGCCGTCCGCGCCGGCGTTTCCCACATCGTGAAGGTCACCAGCAAGGCGTCGGCGGACTCACCCATCGCCCGTCGGCGGGATCAGGCCGCGATCGAGGACAGGCTGATCGCTTCCGGGCTTGGGCACACCCTCCTGAGGAACAACGCGTACATGCAGAATTTCCTGATGCTGGCTCCCGCCATCAGGAAGACCAGCAGTTTCGGCTCCGCCGCCGGAGACGGGCGCATCGGCATGATCGACAGCCGCGACGTCGCTGCCGTCGCCGCCGAGATCGCCGCCTCCCCCGCATCACATACCGGCAAGACCTACTGGCCGAGCGGACCGGCCGGCCTCACCTACGCGGAGGCAGCCGAGGAACTGTCCAAAGCACTCGGCAGAACGATCGACTACCGCCCTCTCAGCTTCGAGGAACAGAAACAGGACATGATCGACGCCGGCCTCCCGGCACACATAGCGCAGATGAACACCCAGGCCGTCAGCCTCTTCGCCCGAGGCGATTCCGACTGGGTGACCGACGACGTGCCCTCGATCCTCGGGCGGCCGGC
Source organism: Actinoplanes sp. URMC 104 (assembly GCF_051386375.1). NCBI lineage: Bacteria > Bacillati > Actinomycetota > Actinomycetes > Micromonosporales > Micromonosporaceae > Actinoplanes > Actinoplanes sp. URMC 104. The sequence continues at coordinate 2,541,821 of NZ_JBPQTO010000011.1, forward strand.
AGGGACCTTTCGCCAATTCGTCATGGATCACTCGGCGGTCTTCGCCTGAGGCCGCCAAAGCCACAGGCAACGGCACGGACGTGACAGAGGACAGGATGCGCCTGGCTCGTACGGATCCGGGCGGTGTGAGCCCTTAATCCGAACCCGGTCGGTAAAGGTTTTCAGGCCGAGCTCTCACCATGGGGGCGGTCGTCATCCTGGGCACCCGGGTGGATCGGGGCCAGGGCTGCGAACGTGAGATCGGTCAGGGCGCCAAGATTGTCGCGCCCGTTGTTGTCGACCCAGCTGTCGAAGGCAACCATCAGGCATCCCAGCGCCGCCATGGCACGGGTGCGCAGTGCCAGGGGTGACGGGGCGTCGGCGCCGGAACGATCGGCCAGGCGGTCGGCCAGCGCGGGCCGCCAGCTCGCTTGCTTCTCGTGCAGTCGCCCCCAGAGTGCCGGCGTGTTCCACACCAGGCGCAGCAGCGCCAGGCCTTCGCCCGGGTCGCGGGTGAGTAGTGCGACAGCCGGGTCGACGGCCCGCCGCAGCGCCGTCCATTCGTCCTCGTTGGCGGGGCGGGATGCCAGGGCGGCGGACATGGCGTCGCCCAGAGGGTCGAACACGAACAGGACGACATCTTCCTTGTTCCCGAAGTACCGCAGGAAGGTACTCCGGGAGACGCCGGCCGCGGTCGCCAGGTCGTCGAAGGTGACGTTGTCGAACCCGGCTTCGTAGAAGCGGGGCAGAGCGATGCTCGCCAGCTCGCCCCGCACCGCGGCGCGCCCGATGGCGCGAGTACTCAGGCCTGTCATGCGCCCAGGATACGGAGACGAAGCCCACTTGCAGCTCTGCGCTTGAGAACCTAACGTGATACTCAGTTCCAGATATGCAAAGGAGCGTCACAATGACGTATGAACTCCCCGGCCTCCACGTCGCCGTTGCCGACGGCGTCGCCACCGTGACCCTCGACAACCCGCCGCTGAACCTGTCCGACGGCACCCTGCTGCCGTCTCTGCGCCGCTTCGTCGCCCAGGTGCGCGACGACGCCGACGTGCGGGTCATCGTGTTCGACAGCGCCGACCCGGACTTCTTCATCACCCATGGCGACATGCGCTTCGTCACCGATCCGGACGTGCTGGCCGCCGCGGGCGCCGCCACCATGGCCGCCAACCCCGGCGCCGAGTTCCCGCCGGAGCTCAACCTCATGCAGGTCGTGCACGAGGAGGTGCGCTCACTTCCGCAGATCACGATCGGCAAGCTCACCGGCCTGGTCCGCGGCGGCGGCAACGAGTTCCTGATGGCCCTCGACATGCGGTTCGCCGCGATCGGCCAAGCAGGCCAGTCCCAGCCCGAGGTACTGCTGGGCATCATGGCCGGCGGGGGCGGCACCCAGTACATGACATCGCTGATCGGGCGCGCCCGAGCCCTGGAACTGCTTCTCGGCGCGCAGCTCGTCGACGCCGAACTCGCCGAACGGTACGGACTGGTCAACCGCGCCCTGCCGGCGGACGAGATCGACGCCTTCGTCGACTCCCTGGCCCGGCGCATCGGCGCCCTCCGCCCGGAAATCATCGCCGCGGTCAAGACCTCCGTCAACGCCGCCGCCATCCCGATCACCCGGGAAAAGCTCGCCGTCGAGAACGAGATGCTCACCCCGCTGTTCAGCGCAGACGCCGCCGCGCTCGCGCACAAGCTGCTCGCCGCCGGCATGCAGACCCGCGAGGGCGAACGCAACCTCGAAGCCCTCCTCGCCCAGTTCTGATCCCCGGCCGGGTCGAGCCGATCGCCGCGGGCGGCGAATTCGTCGAACAGAGCCCGCTCCTGCCCCGACAGAGGCCCGGCGATGTCGAGCGGCCTCCGCGTCACTTCCTGCGAGAAGTGGTCGGCAACCTGCGCGCCGACCGTCGTCAGGCCGATGAGGACGGCGCGGCGGTCGTGCGGCGAAGCGGTGCGCTGTAGTAACTGCCGGCGACCACCCGCCAAGCCCTGGACGGTGCCGAACGGGTGCTGCTGCTCGGCGCCGGCCCCGTCGGCCTCGAACTGGCCGGCGAGATCGCCCACCGCTGACCCGGAAAGCAGGTCACCGACGACGACATCCTCGGTGGACGCTGTTCTCCCGAACTGCGCTGCGCGAGCAGCTGCAGAAGCAGCAGCGCAGCGTGCGGCTGCAGCTCCGCGCTGGCTGGATTTCGCAGAGGCAGTGACCGGCCGGCGTCCAGCGCTTCAATCGAACCGGTGACCCGAGCGTCCGTCTCGAGCTGCGTAGACGACCCGTTACCGCTGGTCAGGATGGTGGGCGCGGTAGGTTTCGAACCTACGACCCCTCGCTTGTAAGGCGAGTGCTCTCCCACTGAGCTACGCGCCCGGCACGGCGTACGGCCGGAGTGGTCATCGTACCCGGCGTCAGGCGGGCAGGTCGGCCAGGGCCGTGCGCCAGGCCTTCTGGTCGCGGGACTCGCCGGGGCCGATCATCTCGGCGAAGCGGATGACGCCGTCGCGGTCGATGAGGAACGTGCCGCGGTTGGCCATGCCGCCCTGGTCGTGGAAGACGCCGTACGCCTGGGCGACCGCCCCGTGCGGCCAGAAGTCGGCCAGCAGCGGGAAGTCGAAGCCCTCCTGCACGGCCCACACCTTGTGGCTGTAGACGGAGTCGACGCTGACCGCCAGCACCTGCACGGCGTCGTTCTGGTAGTCGGGCAGGTTGTCCCGGATCTCGGTGAGCTCGCCCCGGCAGGTGCCGGTGAAGGTGAAGGGGTAGAAGACCAGCAGCACCGCCTTGCGGCCGCGGAAGTCGGCCAGGCGTACGGGCTGGTTGTTCTGGTCTTTGAGGGCGAAATCGGGCGCGGAGGCACCGACGGCGAGCGGCATGGGGACAACCCTAACCGGGCCGGCGCCCGAGGAACGGGACGCCGGTCAGCAGCGGGGAGACAGTGAGCTACTTCTTCTTGGCGCCCCTGGGGGAGACCAGCCGGGCGCCGGTCCAGTCCTTGCCCGCGTTCACCGTCGAGGTCTGCTGCAGGCCCGCCGTGGGGGCGGACTCGCTGATCTCGCTCGGTTCGACGTGGCCGTCCCGGCCGGCCTTGGGGGTCAGCAGCCACACCACGCCGTTGTCGGCGAGGGGGCCCAGGGCGTCGGTGAGAATCTCGAACAGATCACCGTCACCGTCGCGGTACCACAACAGCACCGCGTCGACGACCTCGTCGGTGTCCTCGTCGACCAACTCGCCGACGCGTTCGGTCAGGGCGTCACGGAGGTCCTCGTCGACGTCGTCGTCGAAGCCCATCTCCATGACCACCATGTTCGGCTCGAAGCCGAACCGGTCCGCCAGGCTGCGTACGCCGTCGGCCTGACCAGCGGTCGCGCTCACTGTCTAAGTCCTCCTAGCCGTCGAAACACCTTGAAAACCTGGGGGTAGTCCACACACTCAGGGCCCTCAAGCGCAAGTGGCGCACCGAGTGTGTGGCAATTTACCGTGCCAGCAGGGCGTGGGCACCCTGTGTGATGGCATCCTCCCCCACGAGCACATGCTGTGCTGCCGGACCCAGCGGAATCAGCGAATCGGCCGACGCGATCCGCCGCGCCGCGCCCACGAAACCGCCGTCCACCAGGGCCGCGAGCACGCCCTCGCCGACGCCGCCGGAGCGCCGGGTCTCGTCCACGATGAGCACGCGGCCGGTGGCGGCGGCCTCGCGGACGAGATCGTTCACCGGCAGCGGCGAGAGCCAGCGCAGGTCCACCACGCGGGATCCGTACCCCTGCTCGGCGAGCCGGGCGGCGACGCGCAGCGACATCCGCAGCCCGTTGCCGTACGTGATGATCGTCAGGTCGGCGGCGTTGCCGAGCGGATAGGTGCGGGCGCGGCCGATCGGCACGTGCTCGGTCGCCCACGCGCCCGGCCCGGCGTACGGGGCCAGCCACTCGTTGTCGCCCTGCTCGTAGAGGTCGCGGGTGTGGTAGAGCGCGATCGGCTCGAGGAACACGCAGACGCTGCCGTCGGCGGCCGCGGAGGCCAGGCAGGAGCGCAGCATGGGGGCGGCGTCGCCGGGGCGGCTGGGCACGGCCAGCACCAGGCCGGGGATGTCGCGCAGCACGGCCACCGAGTTGTCGTTGTGGAAGTGACCGCCGAACGCCTGCTGGTAGGCGAGCCCGGCCACCCGCACGACCATGGGGTTCTTGTAGGCCCCCGAGGAGAAGAACGACAGCGTGGCCGCCTCGCCCCGCAGCTGGTCCTCGGCGTTGTGCAGGTAGGCGAGGTACTGGATCTCGGGCACCGGCAGCAGCCCGTCGAGCCCGGCGCCCAGCGCGAGCCCGAGGATGCTCGTCTCGTCGAGCAGGGTGTCGAAGACCCGCTGATCGCCGAAGCGCTCCTGGAGGTGCTTGGTGACGCCGTAGACGCCGCCCTTGCGGCCCACGTCCTCGCCGAAGACCAGCACGCCGGGGTGGTAGGCCAGCGCGTCGGTAAGCGTCGCGTTGATGGTCTGGGCGAGCGTGAGCGGCCCGGACTGCTCGGGCAGCTTGCCGCCGAACGCTCGGGAGCGGGCCGCGGCGCCGGGGCCGAGCGCCCGGGAGGCCACGTCGGTGATCGCGTGGGCGGCGCGCAGCGGCCGGCGCGGCGCGAGCGGCGCGACGATCTCGGCCACGTTCGCCAGCTTGGGCTCGCCGAGCACCTCCTCGGCCACCTTGCGGACCTGCCAGCCGACCTCGTCGTAGCGGCCGACGACCTCCTCGGCCCCGAGCAGCCCGGCCTCGACCAGCAGCCGGGCCGTGCCGACGAGCGGGTCGCGGGCCAGGTCGCGGGCGATCTCGTCGGCGGAGCGGTAGGCGACCTCGGCGTCCGCGCCGGCGTGCCCCATGAGCCGCACGGTGGACAGGTGCAGCACGGCCGGCCGGCGCTCGCGGCGCACGTAGCCGACGGCCTCGGTGGCGGCGTCGTAGGTGGCGGCGAGGTCGCACCCGTCGGCCGCGCTGTAGTGCAGGCCGGGACGCGAGCCCAGCATCGCCTCCAGCCACCCGCCGGGCGTGGGCACGCTGATGCCCAGCCCGTTGTCCTCGCAGATCAGGAGCAACGGCAGCGGTACGCCGCTGTGCTCGAACCAGCCCGCCGCGTTGAGCGCCGCCGTGGCCGCCGCGTGGTTGGCCGAGGCGTCGCCGAAGGAGGCCACCGCGACGGCGTCCCGCGGCCACCGGGCGCCCGGGTGCGGCCGTGCCAGCGAGAAGGCCAGCCCGACCGCCCGGGGCAGGTGCGAGGCCACCGTGGAGGTGGTCGGGACGATGTTCGCCTCGGCGCTGCCGAACACCTTGTGGCGGCCGCCGGCGATCGGCTCGCGGGCCGAGGCGACCACGCCGCGCAGCACGTCGCGGGCGGCGTCGGGCAGGCTCTTGGCGCGGGCGCAGAAGAACGCCGCGGACCGGTAGTGCAGCAGCGCGGGGTCGGTGGGCAGCAGCGCGGCGGCCACGGCCGCGTTCCCCTCGTGGCCGGACGATCCGATGGTGTAGAAGCCCTCGTTGAAGCTGCGCAGCCAGCGGGCCGCCAGGTCGAGGTGGCGGCTGGCCAGCTGGGCGTCGAACAGCTCGAGGGCCCGCTCGCCGGTGAGCGAGGAGCCGTCCCGTACGGGGTCACCAGGCGCGCGACGGGCGCCCGGGGGCGGCAGCGAGGAGACCGCGTCCCTGAAGCGCTCGTCGAGGTTCTGCGGGGTGGTCACCCGACCAGCATTGCCCACCGAGGCGAGCCCCGCCATGCCGGGACGAGGCCACCTGGCAGACTCGGATCATGCGTACCGAAGTGATCACGGTCCGGACCGGCTCGCGGCCCGTGGTGCGGGACATCACGCGCGAGGCGGAGCGGTTCGTCGAGTCCGAAGGGGACGGGCTGCTGCACGTCTTCGTGCCGCACGCGACGGCCGGCCTGGCGATCATCGAGACCGGCGCGGGCTCGGACGACGACCTGCTGGCCGCGATCGACCAGCTCCTGCCCGCCGAGGACCGGTGGCGGCACCGGCACGGCTCGAAGGGGCACGGACGCGACCACGTCCTGCCGGCCTGGATCCCGCCGTACGCGTCGCTGCCCGTCGTCGGCGGCCGGATCGCCCTCGGCACCTGGCAGTCGATCTGCCTGGTGGACAGCAACGGCGACAACCCGGAGCGCCAGGTACGGTTCAGCTTTCTGCCCGGCTGAGGACACCAACAAGTTACTGCTCAGTACGTGTGGCACGGATCGCCAACCCGGACGGTAGGCGTGACGATGCACACGGCGAAGGGGCAGGATGGAGCCATATCCGAGCGACTCACACAATGGGCCGCCCGGTCCGACACCGACCAAGAGGAATGCCTGTGGCCACGGAGCGCAAGCGCCCGGTGATCAGCGACGGCCTGCCGAGCCAGCTTCCGGACATCGACCCCGAGGAAACGAACGAGTGGGTCGAGTCGCTCGACGGAGTCATCGACGAACGCGGCGCCAAGAGAGCCCGCTACGTTATGTTGCGCCTGCTCGAGCGGGCCCGGGAGCGACAGGTCGGCGTCCCGCCCCTGACCTCCACCGACTACATCAACACGATCCCGCCCGAGCAGGAGCCCTGGTTCCCCGGCGACGAGTTCGTGGAGCGGCGCATCCGCGCCTACATCCGGTGGAACGCGGCCATGCTGGTGCACCGCGCGCAGCGGCCCGAGATCGGCGTCGGCGGCCACATCTCGACGTACGCGTCGAGCGCCAGCCTCTACGAGGTCGGCATGAACCACTTCTTCCGCGGCAAGGACCACCCGGGCGGCGGCGACCACATCTTCTACCAGGGGCACGCGTCCCCGGGCATGTACGCGCGGGCCTACCTCGAGGGCCGGCTCACCACCGACCAGCTCGACGGTTTCCGGCAGGAGCTGTCGCACCCGGGCGGCGGCCTGCCGTCGTACCCGCACCCGCGTCTGATGCCGAACTTCTGGGAGTTCCCGACGGTCAGCATGGGCCTGGGCCCGCTGAACGCGATCTACCAGGCGCGCTACAACCGCTACCTGCACAACCGCGGCATCAAGGACACCAGCCAGCAGCACGTCTGGGCGTTCCTGGGCGACGGCGAGATGGACGAGGTCGAGTCGCTCGGCGCGATCGGCCTGGCCGCCCGCGAGGAGCTCGACAACCTCACCTTCGTCATCAACTGCAACCTGCAGCGGCTCGACGGCCCGGTGCGCGGCAACGGCAAGGTCATCCAGGAGCTCGAGGCGTTCTTCCGCGGCGCTGGCTGGAACGTCATCAAGGTCGTCTGGGGCCGCGAGTGGGACCCGCTGCTGGCCGCGGACACCGACGGCGCGCTGGTCAACCTCATGAACGTCACGCCCGACGGCGATTACCAGACCTACAAGGGCGAGTCCGGGGCGTACGTCCGGGAGAACTTCTTCGGCCGGGACCCGCGCACCCGCAAGCTCGTCGAGCACATGTCCGACGACGAGGTCTGGAACCTCAAGCGCGGCGGTCACGACTACAAGAAGCTGTACGCGGCGTACAAGGCGGCCATGGAGCACACCGGCCAGCCGACCGTGATCCTCGCCAAGACGATCAAGGGCTGGACGCTGGGCTCGCACTTCGAGGCCCGCAACGCGACCCACCAGATGAAGAAGCTGACGCTGGACGACCTCAAGGGCTTCCGCGACCGGCTCTACCTCGACATCAGCGACAAGCAGCTCGAGGAGAACCCGTACCTCCCGCCGTACTACCACCCCGGCGAGAAGTCCGACGAGATGCAGTACATGCTCGAGCGCCGCCGCGAGCTGGGCGGCTCCATCCCGAGCCGGCGCACCAAGGGCAAGGTGCTGCAGATCCCGGACTCGAAGGCGTTCGGCGACGTCAAGCGCGGCAGCGGCAAGCAGAAGGTCGCCACCACGATGGCGTTCGTCCGGCTGCTCAAGGACCTCATGAAGGACAAGGAGTTCGGCGCGCGCTGGGTGCCGATCATCCCGGACGAGGCCCGCACGTTCGGCATGGACTCGCTGTTCCCGACCAAGAAGATCTACTCGCCGCACGGCCAGACCTACACGTCGGTCGACCGCGAGCTGTTCCTGTCGTACAAGGAGGCGACCAACGGCCAGATCCTGCACGAGGGGATCAACGAGGCCGGGTCGACCGCGAGCTTCATCGCCGCCGGCACGTCGTACGCCACCCACGACGAGCCGATGATCCCGCTCTACATCTTCTACTCGATGTTCGGGTTCCAGCGCACGGCCGACGAGCTGTGGGCGGCGGCCGACCAGATGACCCGCGGCTTCCTGCTGGGCGCGACCGCCGGGCGCACCACGCTCAACGGCGAGGGCCTGCAGCACGAGGACGGGCACTCGCTGCTGATCGCGGCGACGAACCCGGCCGTCGTGGCCTACGACCCGGCGTACGCGTTCGAGATCGCGCACATCGTCGAGGACGGCCTGCACCGCATGTACGGCGAGAAGCAGGAGAACGTCTTCTACTACCTCACCGTCTACAACGAGCCGGCCGCGCAGCCCGCCGAGCCCGCCGACCTCGACCGGGAGGGCCTGCTCAAGGGCATCTACCGGTACGCGGCGGCGCCGGAGGTGGACGGCCCGAAGGCGCAGCTGCTGGCGTCGGGCACCGGCATGGCGTGGGCCATGAAGGCGCAGACGCTGCTGGCGCAGGACTGGGGCGTCGCCGCCGACGTCTGGTCGGTCACCTCGTGGACCGAGCTGCGCCGCGACGCGGTCGAGGCCGAGGAGCACAACCTGCTGCACGTCGGCGACCAGCCCCGCAAGCCCTACATCCAGCAGAAGCTGGAGGGCACCGAGGGCCCGGTCGTGGCGGTCAGCGACTGGATGCGGGCCGTACCCGACCTGATCTCGCGCTGGGTGCCGAACGACTACACCTCGCTGGGCACCGACGGGTTCGGCATGAGCGACACCCGGCACGCGCTGCGGCGCCACTTCCACGTGGACGCCGAGTCGGTGGTCGTCGCGACGCTGCGCCGGCTGGCGCTCAGCGGCAAGGTGCCGGGGCACGTGCCGGCCGAGGCTGCGAAGAAGTACGCGATCGACGACGTCAGCGCCGCCCCGGTCGGCGAGACCGGCGGCGACAGCTGACGCTCGCCCGCACCGCCCGGACAGCGCCGGATCCCTCAGGGGGTCCGGCGCTGCCGCTATGAGCCCTCCCAGAAGAACCGGTAGCGGCTCAGGAACTCGGTGGCCGCGCGCAGCGGCCCGGCCTCGAGCCGGCACGGCCGCCACTGCGCCCGGCGCTCGCGCGAGACGAGCCCGGCGCGCTCCAGCACCTTGAGGTGCTTGGAGACGGCCGGGAGGGTCATCGCGAACGGCTCGGCGATCTCGTTGACGGTGGCCGGCCCCTCGGCCAGCCGGGCCAGGATGGCCCGGCGCGTCGGGTCGGCGAGCGCGGAGAAGACGACGCTCAGCTCGTCGCTGTCCGCGGGCAAGGTCAGGCCGGGAGGTACGTCACGACGTCGACGCCGGTCTTCGTCTGCCACGTGCCGGCCAGGGTCAGCGCGATCCTGGTGCCCTCGTCCCAGAGCCTGCGGCCCTCGCCGACCACGACCGGATAGACCATGATGCGGTACTCGTCGATCAGGTTGTGCCGGGTCAGGTGGTTGACCAGGCTCGCGCTGCCGTTGATGAGCAGGCTCGCGGGGCCCGCCTTGAGCTCGCGCACCGCGTCGGCCACCTCGCCCCGCAAGAAGGTCGCGTTCCACTCCGGCTCGGTGAGCGTGGTGGTGGCGACGTGCTTGGGCATCGCGTTCATCTTCACGCCGAAGTCGCCGGTCGCGGCCTCCATCTTCGGCCAGGCCGCCTTGAAGCCCTCGTACGTCTTGCGGCCGAGCAGCAGCGCGTCGGCCTCGCGGAGGTTCTGGTCCTGCCAGCTGCCCAGTTCGTCGTTGAAGTAGGGGCCGCTCCACGCGGGCTCCTCGAAGACGCCGTCGAGCGTCACGTACTCCACTGCCACGATCCTGCCCACGCCGCACGCTCCTCGTTTTACCGGTCGGCTAATTAGCCGATCGGTAAATTATCGTTACGCTGAGCACCGGTCAAGCAACAGAGGGTCTGGACCGGGCGTCCCCGTCTTCCGTAAGCTGCCGAGTTGGGTGGCCCCGAGGCTTCCCAGGCCTGTCCGTCGTCCTCTAATCTCCGAGGAAATTTCACCTTCGAGGAGGCCGGATGGCCGTCGCTTCCGGAGTTCCGGTCCTGGCCGCGCCCGTCGAGCCGGTCCGCCGCTCCTGGATCGGACTGCTGTTCGCGGCGAACCTGGGCCTCTGGATGGCGTACTTCACGCCGATCCAGGTGCTGCTGCCCGAGCAGGTCGCCGAGATCGCCCCGCAGCACAAGGAGCTCTGGCTCGGCGTCGTGACGGGCATCGGCGCGATCGTCGCCATCGTCGTCAATCCGCTGGCCGGGGCGCTGTCCGACCGCACCCGGCTCCAGATGTTCGGGCGCCCGTACGGCCGGCGGCACGTGTGGACGCTGGGCGGGTGCGTGCTCGCGGTGCTCTCGATCGCCGTGCTCGCCGAAGCGCCCAACCTGCTGACCGTGACGCTGGCCTGGTGCTTCGTCACCGTCGGCATCAACACGATGCTCGCCTCGCTGACCGCGGCGGTGCCCGACCGGGTGCCGGTGTCGCAGCGCGGCCTGGTCTCCGGCTGGATCGGCATGCCGCAGGCGCTCGGGCTGGTGATGGGCGCCATCCTGGTCACGGCGGTGTTCACCGACATCGGGCCGGGCTACCTCGCGCTGGGCCTCGGGCTGGTCGTGCTGGTCACCCCGTTCGCGCTGCTCACCCAGGACGACCCGCTCCCGCCGGGCCGCCGGGTGCGGATCCGCTGGAAGACCGATCTGCGCGGGCACCCCGACTTCCTCTGGGCGTGGGGCACCCGCTTCCTGGTGCAGCTGGGCAACGCGCTGGGCACGCTGTACCTGCTCTACTTCCTGTCCGACGCGGTGAAGCTCGACGACCCCGACACCGGCCTGCTCTACATGATCCTGCTCTACACGGTGGGCATGATCGCCACGGCCATGATCGGCGGCTGGCTCTCCGACCGGATCGGCCGCCGCAAGATCTTCGTCATCTGGTCCGGCGTGCTCATCACGATCGCCGCGACGCTGCTGGCGATCTGGCCCACGTGGCCGGTCTCGATGGTCGCGTCGCTGCTGTTCGGCGCCGGCTACGGGGTCTACCTGGCGGTCGACACCGCGCTGATCACCCAGGTGCTGCCGTCGGAGTCCGACCGCGCCAAGGACCTCGGCGTCATCAACATCGCCAGCGCTGCCCCGCAGGCCCTCGGCCCGCTGCTCGCCGCCCCGATCGTGACCCACCTGGGCGGCTACCCGGCGCTGTTCGGGCTCACCGGACTGGTCACCCTCCTGGGCGCCGTGGCGGTGGTGAAAATCCGCTCGGTGGCCTAGGTACCCTGGGCGGGTGACTGTTCGCGTACGCTTCGCCCCTTCCCCGACCGGCATGTTCCACGTCGGCAGCGCCCGCTCGGCCCTGCAGAACTGGATTTACGCCAAGCAGCACGACGGCGTCTTCGTGCTCCGGATCGAGGACACCGACGCCGCCCGGAACCGTCCCGAGTGGACCGAGGGCATCATCTCGGCCCTCGACTGGATCGGCATCGAGCGGGGCTCGTACGAGGGTCCGTACTTCCAGTCGGCGTACGCGCAGGACCACATCGCCGCCGCCACCCGGCTCTACGGCGAGGGCAAGGCGTACTACTGCGACTGCAAGCGCGAGGACGTGATCGCCCGCACCGGCAACCAGCACACCGGCTACGACGGCTTCTGCCGCGACCGGGCGCTCGGGCCGGGCGAAGGCCGCGCGCTGCGCTTCCGCACGCCCGACGAGGGCGAGACCGTGGTGGAGGACCTGGTCCGCGGCAAGCCGACCTTCGAGAACAAGCTGCTCGAGGACTTCGTCATCGCCCGCAGCGACGGCTCGCCGCTGTTCCTGCTGGCCAACGTCGTCGACGACATGACCATGGGCATCACCCACGTGATCCGGGCCGAGGAGCACCTGCCCAACACGCCCAAGCAGCAGCTGCTGTGGGAGGCGCTGGGCCACACCCCGCCGGTGTGGGGGCACGTGCCGGTCATCGTCAACGAGAAGCGGCAGAAGCTGTCCAAGCGCCGCGACAAGGTGGCGCTGGAGGGCTACCGCGACGAGGGCTACCTGGCCGCGGCGATGAAGAACTACCTGATGCTGCTGGGCTGGGCGCCCAGCGGCGACCGCGAGATCGTGCCGTGGCAGGTCGTCGAGGACGAGTACCGCCTCGAGGAGGTCAACCACGCGCCGGCGTTCTTCGACGTCAAGAAGCTGCGGGCGTTCAACGGCGACTACATCCGCGCGCTGTCGGTCGAGGAGTTCATCCAGCTCTGCACGCCGTGGCTGAGCGGCACCGACACGATCCCGGCCCCGCCGTGGGACTCGTCGGCGTTCGACGTCGACGTGTTCACCGCCGTCGCGCCGCTCGCGCAGACCCGCATCGCGGTGCTGAGCGAGATCGTGGAGTACGTCGACTTCTTCTTCCTCGACGAGCCCGCCTACGACGAGGCGGCCTGGGCCAAGGCCATGAAGGAGGGCGCCGCGGACATCCTCGACGCCACCGCCGCCGCGTTCGAGGCGCTCGGCGAGTGGGCGGCCGAGCCGCTCAAGGCCGCGCTCGAGCAGGTGGGCCTGGCCCGCGAGCTCAAGCTCGGCAAGACCCAGGCTCCCGTACGGGTGGCCGTCACCGGCCGCTCGGTGGGCCTGCCGCTGTTCGAGTCGATCGAGGTGCTCGGTCGCGAGCGCACGCTGAGCCGGCTGCGCGCCGCGCGGGCGCGCCTCTGACCCGTTGGTCCCTCTTTATCACATTCGGGGCCCGGTCGGCCATACGTCCGCCGTCGTAACGGTGGCGAAATCCGCTGAGCGGGTGACCGGGCCCCCACCAGGTTGCGCGCGGTAGGTACTATTCGGCCGCTGATCAACGGCCGAAGTCGTCGCGCGTCATCCTGGCGGATGGCACCAATTCGTCCCGGCTCGAGATGCGCCCGGGCGTCAGTTCGGGAAGGCTGAAGACCTCGGTCGTGCCACCGCGGTGCGATCAACGGTGCGCGAAGCCATGTCCACCACGGGGCGGGGAGGCCGGACGATGGTTCGAGGGGCGATCACACGCTTGGTTGCGGCGGCCGGGGTGCTCGCGGTCACTGCCGCGGTGGCGGTCGGGCTCGCGCCCGGCGCCGCGCAGGCCGCGCCGGCACCCAAGCCGGCGACCAAGCCCACCGTCATCCAGATCACCGGCAAGGGCATCGACGACAAGCTCGTCATCAAGCAGACCGACAGCTCGCGGCTGTTCTCGACGCTGCTCAGCGAGGTCAACTGGATGGCCTCGGCCCGCTCGCAGACCTCCGCGCTCAAGGCCGACAAGCTGGGCGTCAAATACACCGTGACCGTGCTGGCGAACAAGTCGGCGCTGCAGAGCTACGAGCTGTTCCCGATGGCGGCGGGCGGCCCGCGGGCGCACCGCACCGCCAAGCAGCCGAACGGCCGCAAGGTGACCGAGGGCTGGTTCTACGGCCGGCTGACGATGCCCGAGACGCTGCGGGTCAGCGGCGTGCCGCTCAAGGCCAAGCCGGACGTGGTGGGCGGCGGCATCGGCGGTGGCATCGGCGAGAACATCGAGCTCGAGGCCGAGGCGTCGCCCGGCGTCGACCAGGTCATGGGCCAGATGCGCCAGCTGTTCCTGCTCAACGGCGCGGTCCTCATGGTCATCCTGGTCGGGCTGGCCGGCATCGCGTTCGTGATCCGCCGCCGCGTCTAGTCCTCCACCGGCGTACGGAAGCTCGGGCACTTCTTGCGGCAGTCCTCGTCGCCGCGGAAGGCGTCGAACACGCGCTCGTCGGTGGCGACCTGCTCCACCTGCGCGCCGGTAAGGGCCGGCTTACCGCGCTCGGCTCCGGCGTCGCGCTGCCCCGCGGCCATGACGGCCACCGTGCGGCCGTCGTCGAGGCGCCTGGCGATGGTCTGCCGTACCTGCCGGTCCGGGTCCTCCACGTCGTCGTAGCGGACCCATTCCAGACCGGCGGAGCGGTCCGGCCGGGCACACGCCTCCGCGTCCGCCCGCACGGGGAAACACCAGTCCTCGCGTACGTCGAAGGCCCCCACCCGGATCGTGCCGCGTGACCGTCCCTGCTCGTCGGCGACCGCGTACTCCCGCCAGCCGTTGCCCCGCTCCGCTCCGCCGGGGGCCACCCGCAGCTCGCGACCCTCGAGCAGCGGCGCGACCACCTCGAGCACCGCGTCCGCAGCCGTCGGCGCCGGCTTGGCAGCGGCGCTGGGCAGCGTCGCGGGCGCGGACGGGGCCGGGCCGGTCGCGGCGGGCAGCGACGTCATGGTCGTCGGGCGCGGCGCGAGCAGGTTCGAGGTCAGCACGTACCCGAGCACGACGATCACGGCCGCGGTCGCGGCGCCCGCGGCCAGCACGGCCTGGGTGCGGCGGCGGCGCAGCTTGGCGGCCCGCCGGAAGACCGCGTCGACCTCGTCGCCCAGCGGCGGCTCGCCGTCGATGACCTGCTCGAGCAGCCGGCTCAGGGGGGCGCTCATCCGGCCAGCGCTGCCGCGGAGTCGCTGAGCAGCTTGCCGAGGGCGGCGAGCCCCGCCCGCTCGTACGCGGACACCCGCTCGTCGTCCAGGTCGAGCATCGCCCCGGTGGCGCCCACGTCGAAGCCGTCCCAGAAGCGCAGCACCAGCACCGCCCGGCAGCGCGGCGCCAGCTTGTGCAGGGCGTCCAGCAGCAGGATCGCCTCGGCGTCCACGCCCGCGGCCCCCGGCGACGCCACGAAGACGTGCTCGCGGCGGCGGTTGCGGCGGCGGCAGGCCTCCATCAGGTGGGCGTACGCGTACACGTCCGGGTCGGCGACCGCGCCGCGCCGGCTGTCCGCCACCACCCGCGCCAGGGTCGCCCGGGTCAGGTCGGTGGCCATCTGCCAGTCACCGCACATGAGGAACGCCGAGCGGCGCAGCTGGGGCAGGCGACTGGTCACGAACTCGCGCAGGGCCGTGTCGTTCTCGCCGGACATAGGCCCTTTATAGGGTGCGAACCGGCCGCTCCGATGCGGAACGCCGATCACGCGACCCGAACGGCGACCTCCACGAGGCGGACGAGGTCCGCCAGGTCCGCCTCGAACTCCGCCTCCGGTTCCGCCGCGGCCGGCAGCCCGCCGGTGACCTCGCCGGTCGCGTGGCCCAGCAGGAACGCCAGGATCATGCGCGCCAGCCGCGCGACGCTCTCGTCCGGCACCCCCGCGTCGTGCAGCACCCCCCGCAGCGCCGCGGTGAGCCACGAGGCCGACGCCCCCGACGCGGCGCGGGTCAGCAACAGCGGAAACGCCCCCGGATGGCGCGCGGCGAGCCCCCGTACGGCCCGGCCCAGCGCCCGCAGCCGGTGCCGCCAGTCCTCCGGGCCGCCCTCCGGCACGTCGCCACCCAGCTCCAGCGTGAGCAGGTCGACGAGCCCGTCCAGCAGAGCGTCCTTGCCACCGACGTACGGGTAGAGCGCCATCGACGTGAGCCCGACCCGCTCGGCCACCGCCCGCATCGACATGGCGGCGAGGCCGCGCTCGTCGACCAGCGCCAGGGCCTGGTCCAGGATCAGCCGTCTTCTGTCGTCCACCGGTCAACCGTTCCGGTCCGCCCCGCCTGCGGGCCGGGACGCGCCGGACGCTTTCGGGCGGCTCACCCGACCGAGTGAGCCGGCGGCCTCCGTTCGGCGCCGCCCGGGGCGGCCGCCTTTTCCACCGCGTCGCTGCTTCGCCGGCGGCTGGTCAACGGAGTCTGTCGGCTATGGCGGACTGTCAGTGGCTGGCCGGCCGGCCGAGCGGCCGGTCGAGCGACCTGTCAGTCGCGCCCCGTCCGGGGGGCCGGCCGGTCGAGCGCGGGCCCGTCAGTCGCGCCCCGTCGGGGCGGCCGGTCGAGCGCGGGCCCGTCAGTCGCGCCCCGTCGGGGCGGCCGGTCGAGCGCGGGCCCGTCAGTCGCGCCCCGTCGGGGCGGCCGGTCGAGCGCGGGCCCGTCAGTCGCGCCCCGTCGGGGCGGCCGGTCGAGCGCGGGCCCGTCAGTCGCGCCCCGTCAGTGGCGGCCGGTCAGTCGCCGCCTGTCGATTGCGGCCGGTCAGCACCAGCGGCCCGGTGGACGGCCGCGGCCCGCGGCCCGTCGGCGCGGACGCACCGCACCGTGCAGGTGGGCCCCGGCCCAGCCTCGCAATTCGGTCCGGCAGCCCACCCGGCTGGGGCCCGGCTCGGGCTCCTCCTGGTCGACCGGCGGAGCCAGAAGCTCCTCCGCTGCCGGCACGGCGATCACCGGAAGGGCCAGTGGTCCTCCCGGCAGCGCCTCGGCCGTCTGCGCGGTTTCTTCCCGTTCCGTCATCTCGCCTCCCCTCACCCTGTCGCGCTCCCTTGATCGGCAGGTCAGGCCGCGCTTTTACCCCCGGCGGGCGCCCGTCTGCCGACGCTAGGACGACACCCTGCCAGGTCACCGACCGAAATCGCGGCAGGGGCGCACCGCTACACCGGATTAACAACCCAAATTGTGACAAAGCACGCGATCATGAGCGCGTGTCCCAACGCGGCGATGCCCCGGCGCTTGTCCACAACAGCCGCTCGTCCACAGGCCATCCCCCAGCGAGCCGCCTTTCGCGTCACAATGACCAGCGGGGGCTCCCCCAGGGAGGGCGGGGTGTGTTCTGACCTGTGAAGACTCGATCTTGCGGGCGGGACGGACCGGGTCTCGGTGGCCTCGGGGCGGGCCGCACGCAGGGCCGGACCGCAGCGGGCGCGACCGGGCTGACGGCAGTCGGGCGCGCAGCGGGCGACCCGCCGCCGCGGGCGCGCAAGAGCGAACCGCAGCGGGCAACTGGGCTGGCGCCGGCCGGGCGCGCAGCCGGCGAACCGCAGCGGGCGCAACCGGGCTGACGGCAGCCGGCACGCAGCGGCCGAACCGCAGCCCGCGCGCAGAAGGTGACCGCAGCCGGCGCGCAGAAGATGATCGCAGCCGGCGCGCAAAGGAAAGCGCAGCCGCGCACAGAGGGGCGAACCGCAGCCGCGCACAGAGGGACGACCCACAGCCGGACGCGCAGAGGGCGAACCGCGGCGACCCCCACCGCCCGTCGAGGCCACCACAAGGCGGATCAGGTCCCCCACCGTGAGGCATGGCACCCTGGGGGCGTGTCAGAGAGCGCGCCCCCCAAAGGCACCGCGAAGCCGCCCCCCGCGGCGACGTTGCGGCGGATCGAGCGGCACGCGGGAGCGCTGGCCAGCTCGGCGGTGGTGCGCATGGACGAGACGCTGCCGTGGTTCCGCGCGCTTCCGGCGGATCAGCGCTCGCAGGTCATGCTGGTGGCGCAGGCGGGCGTGCGGTCGCTGGTCGAGTGGCTGCGCTCGGGCGGGGTGGTGGCGCCGGCCACGCAGGAGATCTCGGACGACGTGTTCGCCGCCGCGCCGCGGGCGCTGGCCCGGTCGATCACGCTGACGCAGACCGTACAGCTGATCAAGGTGACCATCGACGTGGCGGAGACGGAGGTGGCTGCGCTCGCGGCGCCGGGTGAGGAGGAGCCGCTGCTGCAGGCCATCCTCAAGTTCTCGCGCGAGATCGCGTTCTCGGCGGCCCGGGTCTACGCGCGCGCGGCGGAGTCGCGGGGAGCGTGGGACGCGCGGCTGCAGGCGCTGCTGGTGGACGCGCTGCTGCGCGGCGACTCGTCGGACGTGCTGGCGAGCCGGGCGGCGGCGCTGGGATGGGCGGACGCGCCGCCGGTGGCCGTGGTGGTGGGCCGTACGCCGGGGGGTGACATCACCGCGGTGCTGCACGGGGTCTACCGGGCGGCGCGGCGGGCCCGGATCGAGGTGATCGGCGGGGTGCACGGCGACCGGCTGGTGGTGGTGATGGGCGGCGCGAGCGATCCGGTCGCCACGGCGGAAGCGCTGGCGGGCAGCTTCGGCGAGGGGCCGATCGTGGTGGGTCCGGCCGTGCCGTCGCTCGACCAGGCCACCGAGTCGGCGCGGGCGGCCCTGGCGGGCTTCCGCGCGGCGCCGGCATGGCCGGGCGCGCCCAACCCGGTGGCCGCCGACGCGCTGCTGCCCGAGCGGGCCCTGGCCGGTGATCTGGAGGCGCGGCGGACGCTGCGCCATGACGCGTACGGGGCCCTGGCACGCGCCGGCAGCGGACTGCTCGAGACGCTGGACGCGTTCTTCGCCGCGGGCGGGGTGCTCGAGAGCGCGGCGCGTGAGCTCTACGTGCACCCGAACACGATTCGCTACCGCCTCAAGCGGGTATCCGAGGTCACCGGGCTGTCCCCCCTCGACGGCCGTGACGCATTCGCACTACGGATCGCGCTGACCCTCGGACGGCTCGATCCTGCGACGTAACTCACCCGGCGCGGTGGCGTGGTCGCAGGCCCTCAAAACAGGACGAAGACGTACGGTCCTCACCCCCGTTTGTAGGATTCCTACAACAGCCGTCGTAGGGTTTGGTGTCCGCCGTCAACCCCGCAACCGCGACCGATCCGGAAGAGTCGAGGACGTGCTCGCCGTACTCTCCCCCGGCCAGGGCTCGCAGAAGCCCGGCTTCCTGACCCCCTGGCTCGACCTCCCCGGCGCCGAGACCCGGCTGCGCTGGTGGTCGGCGCTCGCCGGAGTCGACCTGGTGCACCTCGGCACCCGTGCGGATGCCGAGGAGATCAAGGACACCGCCCGCACGCAGCCGCTGCTGGTGGCCGCGTCGCTGCTGGCCGCGGCCGAGCTGCCGCTGGAGCACGTCGACGTGGTGGCCGGTCACAGCGTCGGCGAGCTGGGCGCCTCCGCCATCGCGGGCGTGCTGCCCGCCGAGGCCGCGATCGCGCTGGCCGGTCTGCGCGGCCGCGAGATGGCCGCCGCCTGCGCCCTCGAGCCCACCGGGATGAGCGCGGTCCTGGGCGGCGACCCCGAGGAGGTGCTCGCGGCGATCGACAAGCACGGGCTGCACCCGGCCAACCGCAACGGCGCCGGTCAGGTGGTGGCCGCCGGCTCGCTCGACGGGCTGGCCGCGCTCGCCGCCGAGCCGCCCGCCAAGGCCCGCGTGATCGCGCTGCAGGTGGCCGGCGCCTTCCACACGCCGTACATGGCGCCCGCCGAGACGGCGCTCGGCGCGGTCGCCGGCGGGGTGAGCGCGTCCGACCCGGCCCGCACGCTGCTGTCCGACCTGGACGGCACGGCGGTGGCGAGCGGCCGCGAGATGGTCGAGCGGCTGGTCCGGCAGGTCACCGCGCCGGTCCGGTGGGACCTGGTGATGCGCACGCTGGCCGGCTCCGGCGTCACCGGCGTGCTCGAGCTTCCGCCCGCCGGCACGCTCGCCGGCCTGGTCAAGCGCGAGCTCAAGGGCGACGGCGCCCCCGAGATCGTCACCCTCAACACGCCGGACGACCTCGCGGCCGCCCGAGACCTGATCGCCCGGCACGGCGGGCACCCGACCGAAGGAGCAGCACGATGACCGCGGGTTCCCGCATTCTGGCGATGGGGCACTACCAGCCCTCGCGCATCGTCACCAACGACGACCTCGCGGCGACGATCGACACGAACGACGAGTGGATCAAGAGCCGGGTCGGCATCGCGGAGCGGCGGGTCGCCGACAGCGAGTCGGTCGCCGACATGTCCACCTACGCCGCCGAGAAGGCGCTGGCCGCCTCGGGCCTGACCGCCGCCGACATCGATCTGGTCACGGTCGCCACCTGCTCGTCGATCGACCGCTGCCCCAACGTGGCGACCCGCGTCGCGGCCCGGCTGGGCATCACCGCGCCGGCGGCGTACGACGTGAACACCGCGTGCTCCGGCTTCTCGTACGCCCTGGCGACCGCCGACCACGCGATCCGGGCCGGCGCCTCGCGCAACGCCCTGGTGATCGGCGCCGAGAAGCTGTCCGACGTCACCGACTGGACCGACCGGACGACCGCCGTGCTGTTCGGCGACGGCGCGGGCGCGGCGATCGTGACCGGGGTGGCCGACGGCGAGCAGCCCGGCATCGGCCCGGTGCTGTGGGGCTCGGCCCCCGACAAGGGCGACGCGCTGCGCATCGAGGGCTGGCAGCCCTACATCGAGCAGGACGGCCAGACGGTGTTCCGCTGGGCCACCACCGCGCTCGCCCCGTTCGCGCTCGAGACCTGCGAGAAGGCCGGTGTGAAGCCGTCCGAGCTGGCCGCCTTCGTGCCGCACCAGGCCAACACCCGCATCATCGACGGCATCGTCAAGCGCCTGGGCCTCGGCTCGGACGTGGTCGTCGCCAAGGACATCGTGCACTCCGGCAACACCTCCGCGGCGAGCGTGCCGCTGGCCCTGTCCAAGCTGGTCGAGCGCCGCGAGGTGCCCTCGGGCGCCCCGGTCCTGCTCTTCGGCTTCGGCGGCGGCCTCACCTACGCCGGCCAGGTCATTCGCTGCCCGTAAGCGTTGATCAACCGGAGCAATGAAGCTTGTTCAGGACGGTGGCGAGCAATGCGTTGACCTTCGGCAATGGCAACTCGAGGTCGGTCCTGAACAAGCTTCATCCCCACCATTGAAAGGAAACACCTGTCATGGCTACTCGCGAAGAGATCACCTCTGGGCTCGCCGAGATCCTCGAGGAGGTCGCCGGGGTGAACCCCGAGGACGTCGCCGAGGAGAAGTCCTTCACCGACGACCTGGACGTCGACTCGCTGTCCATGGTCGAGGTCGTGGTGGCCGCCGAGGAGAAGTTCGGCGTCAAGATCCCCGACAACGAGGTGCAGAACCTCAAGACCGTCGGCGACGCCGTGAGCTACATCGAGGCGAACCACTGACATGAGCAATGTCGACGTCGTCGTCACCGGGCTCGGCGCGACCACCCCGTTGGGCGGGGACGTCGCGTCCACCTGGGACGCCATGCTCAACGGCCGCTCGGGGGTGGGTCGCCTCACCCACGAGTGGGCCGAGCAGCTCACGGTCAAGATCGGTGCCCAGCTCAAGGTCGACCCGTCCGAGGTCATCGAGCGGGTGCGGATGCGCCGGCTGGACCGCTCCGAGGCGATCGCGCTGATCGCCGCGAAGCAGGCCTGGGCCGACGCCGGCCTCGAGGAGGCCGGGCTCGACAAGGAGCGCCTCGCGGTCAGCTTCGGCAGCGGAATAGGGGGTGCGACCACCCTGCTCGACCAGGACGACATCCTGGAGGCATCCGGGCAGCGCAAGGTCAGCCCGCACACCGTGCCGATGCTCATGCCCAACGGCCCTGCCGCCTGGGTCGGCATCGACCTCGGCGCGCAGGCCGGCGTGCACGCCATGGCCAGCGCCTGCGCGACCGGCGCGGAGGCCATGTCGCTCGGCCTCGACATCATCCGTTCCGGCCGGGCCGACGTGGTCGTGGCCGGCGGGACCGAGGCCGTGATCCACCCCCTGCCGTACGCCGGTTTCGCGAACATGCGGGCCATGTCGACCCGCAACGACGAACCCGAGAAGGCCTCCCGCCCGTGGGACAAGGGCCGCGACGGGTTCGTGTTCGGCGAGGGCTCGGGCGCGCTGGTGCTCGAGCGCGAGGACCACGCCCGTGCCCGCGGCGCGCGGATCTACGCGCGGCTGGCCGGCGCCGGCATCACGTCGGACGGCTACGACATCGTCCAGCCCGACCCGGAGTGCAAGGGCGGCGCCCGCGCGATGTCCCGGGCGCTGCGCGACGCCGGGCTCACCGGCGCCGACATCGCCCACGTCAACGCGCACGCCACCTCGACCCCGGCCGGCGACATGGGCGAGATCGTCGGCATCAAGGCCGCGGTCGGCACCCACCCGGTGCTCACCTCGACCAAGTCGATGTCCGGTCACCTGCTGGGTGCGGCGGGGGCGCTGGAGTCGATCGCGACCATCCTGGCCATCCGGGACAGCGTGGTTCCCCCCACGATCAACCTGGACGACCCGGACGACAAGCTGGACCTCGACGTGGCGGCGCACAAGGCCCGCCCGCTCGACATCCCGGCCGCCATGAACAACTCGTTCGGTTTCGGCGGCCACAACGTGGCGCTGGTCTTCACCCGCGTCTGACGTTCGCAGCAGAGAAAGGCCCGGCCGCTCGGCCGGGCCTTTTTCAGCAGGCCGTCCGGGGCAGACCGGCGACCGCCACAGGGGACCTGCCGGGCGCCTTCGCCTTGCCGGCCAGCACGGCGGCCAGGGCGCCCAGCGAGAGCTTGCTGGAGGAGTACGTGGCCACCAGCACCGGCGACCTGGCCGCGGCCAGCAGGTGCGGGGTGTCCATCGCGACCGTCACGCGTGCCGACGGGCTCAGGTCGGTCGTCTTGTCCCCGTACCCGACCAGGTGCACCACGGTGCCCCCCGCCGCCTGCACCCGGAACCCCTGAGCCTGCAGCGCCCGGACGAGCGCGACGCGGGCCACCTCGCGGCCGCCCGACGCGCTGACCGTGACCGGGCCGCTGAGCAGCGCCCCCGAACACGGCCCGCGCAGCACGGTGACCGAGGCGGCGTCGAGGGCAGCGACCGCCTTCTCGTGCTCCGGCGAGCCGACCACGGCCAGGTCCGGCCGGGTCGGGGCGGCGGTGCGGAACTTCAGCGTCAGGATCCGCGTGACCGCCTCGACCAGCCGCTGCTTGCTCAGCGAGCCGTCCCTGAGCCCGGCCAGGATCCCGTCGCGGGCCGCCCCGATGTCCGGCGGCATGAGCAGCATGTCGTTGCCGGCGTTGAGGGCCCGTACGGCCGCCTCGCCCGGCGGCCACTTCATCGCGGGCGGCATGTTCATCGCGTCGGTGACCGCGACGCCTGAGAACTTGAGCTGCCCGCGCAGCACGTCCGTCATGATCTTTTTGGAGAAGGTGGCCGGGACGCCCTTGTCGAGCGCCTGCAGGTCGAGGTGCCCGGACATCACCACGCCCGTCCCCGCGGCCACACCGGCCTGGAACGGTGGCAGGTCCTGAGCGGTCCACGCGGCTCTGCTCTGCGCCACGACGGGCAAGCCCTCGTGGCTGTCCCCGCTGGTGTGCCCGTGCCCCGGGAAGTGCTTGAGACCCGCCGCGACGCCCGCGCTCCGCAGGCCGCGCACGGCGGCGGCGACCTGCTGGGCGTTCGCCTCGGCGTCCGAGCCGAACGAGCGTGACCCGATCACCGTGTTGGCGGGCGGGCCGAGGGTGTCGGCGACCGGGGCGAAGTCGACGGTGATGCCCATCGCGGCGAGCTCGGCCCCTGCGGCGCGCCAGGCGGCCTCGGTGAGCCTGGGCTGCCCCGCCGCGCCCGCTCCCATGGCGGACGGCAGCATGGTGACGCCCTGGGTGACGCGCGTCACCACCCCGTACTCCTGGTCGGTGCCGATCATCAGCGGGGCGCCGCCGGGCAGGCGCCGCGCGGCCTCCTGCAGGCCGTCGGTGAGCGCGCGGACCTGCTGCGGGTTCTCGACGTTGGTGGTGGGGTTCGTCGCGCCGGTCGGGTCCTTGGCGGTGAAGCCGACGAGGATCAGGCCGCCCAGCCGGAACTTGGCGATCATCTCGGCGGGCGTGTCCACCCCGGCCAGCCCCTGGTTGCCCGCGGCCGAGCCCTTGTCGACGCTCGTCGCGGAGCTTCCGTAGGCGTACGGCATGAGCACCTGACCGGCCAGCGAGGTGTCGTCCATCGCGGCCACCGCGGCAGCCGCCTGCTGTGCGGGGTCGCCGGTGGGCGTCGCGGCGGAGGCGGGCGGCAATGCCGAGGGGACCGCCGGCGGCACGGAGCCGGTCGCGCGCGGCGCCGGGCCGTCGTCGGCACCGCACGCCGCGGCGGCGAGCAGCAGCGGGACGAGCAGGGCGGCGCGCACGGTCCTCATCACGCAGCCATCGAAGCAGGAGACGGGCAGCACGGCATCTCCGGGGTCTTTCCGGACTGATCCGGCCCGCGGCCGCGCCGGATCAGCCGACGCGGGTCAGCAACGTCACCGGGGCGCCGTCGCCGGCGTAGCGATAGGGCTCCAGTTCGGCGTCCCACGCCGTGCCGAGCGCCTTCTCCAGGGCATGCGAAAGGGCCTCCGGCGCCCGCGCGGAGGCCATGATCGAGCGCAGCCTGTCCTCGCCGATCTGGATGTCGCCCGACGCGCCCATGATCCCGTGAAAGAGGCCGCGGCCCGGGACGTGCATGAAACGCTCGCCGTCGACGCCCGGACTGGGTTCCTCGGTCACCTCGAAACGGATCATGGGCCACTGCCGGAGGGCAGCAGCCAGCTCGGCGCCGGTACCCGCCCGTCCGGTCCAGCTGCACTCGGCGCGCCGCATGCCGGGATCGACCGGCTGCGCCGTCCAGTGCAACGTGACCGGCGCGGTGAGCACGCGCGCGATCGCCCACTCGACGTGCTGGCACACGGCGAGTGGGGTCGAGTGGACGTATACGACGCCACACGTTGGCACGGTGACCTCCCGAAGACCGAGGTGCGTCTTCCCCTACGACCTCGACCGCGGTTGATCGTGTCCCATGATGCCGGGTGGTACGGATGGTGCGCCAGAGAATCGGCAACATCGACATCGGATCGGCCGTAGTGGCACACCCCGTACAACGTCTCAACCTGCTCGGACGGCACGGCCCGGCGGTCATCGTGTAGAGTTGCTACGGCCTTTTTTCTGCTTTCTCCAAGGAGTACCGCCGTGGCGAGCAACACCTCAAAGACCGCCCGCGCATCAGTCCGCGCCGGCCAGGGATCCGGCGGCGCCCTCAGCGTGCTCGGTGAGTACAAGTACCTCATCCCGCTCGCCAACGGCCGCTTCGCGTACGTGCGCAACCTGACCAACGGCAAGACCGCGCACCTCAAGACCGACTCGGACGCCTTCGTCGAGGAGATCCGCACGCTGGCCGCCGCGGGTCACGGCGCCAAGATCCGCGCCGAGCTGACCGCGCTCGCCGAGGCGAACCCGACGCACGGCTGGGACACCACCGAGAAGCGTCTCGCCGACGCCGGTGTCTTCGAGGGCTGAGCCCACCAACGACGAAAGGCGCCTGTCGGTTGTGCCGACAGGCGCCTTTTCGCATCTTCCGATGATCTGCACACGATGATCATCGCGGCCGGTATGCGGCCAGATCAGGGCAGAAGCCCGACCTCGCCCGTGTCGAGGTCGTAGACCGCACCCACCACCTTGACCCGGCCCGAAGCGACCGCGTCGGCCATCGGGTCGACGGCGGCCAGGCGGCGCACCGTGCGGCCCACGTGGGCGCGCATGGACTTCTCGGCGGCGTCGGGCTCGTCGACCCCCACCGCACGCACGGCCGGAGCGATCTCGTCGACCAGGTAGCCGATGTCGCCCGCCGGGATCTCGCCGGCCCGCAGGGCCGCGACCGATGCCGCCACCGCGCCGCAGCGCTTGTGGCCCAGCACCATGATCAGCGGGACGCCGAGCTCGGCGACCGCGAAGCCGACCGACCCGAGCACCGCCCGGTCGACCACGTGGGCGCCGGAGCGCACCACGCAGATCGACCCGAAGGTCTGGTCGAAGATCGCTTCGAGCGGCACCCGGGAGTCGATGCAGCCGAGCACCACCGCGTGCGGCTGCTGGCGGCCCGACGCGGCGGCAGCGGCCGAAACCTGGTGGCCGTGCTCCGGACGGCCGCTCACGAACCGTTTGTTGCCCGCGACCAGTTCGGCCAGGGCTTCCTCGGCATTGGTGATGGGCGCCGTGGGCGCGGCGGAGGGGTCCGTGGTCATACGAGTGATTCTCACCCAGTTCGGCGGTGTGAACAGTGACTGCGAGCCAACTCACGTTCAGGACGGGAATTACGACCCTGGTGCGCCGAATCACCGGTGGCTTTTCGGGTGATCGTGAGTGATGCTGATTACCCGTGGGTACAACGGGGCGACAGCAAGTCGCGGAGGTGCCCATGACGCAGCGCTCGGAGCTGACACTCGCCGACGGCGTACGGCTGTCCGTCGAGATCGACGGACCGTCGACCGCCGACGTCACTGTCGTCGCGCTGCACGGCTGGTGCCAGGACAAGCGCACGTGGGAGCACCAGCGAGCGGCGCTGCGCCGGCTCGGCTCGCGTCGGCCGCGCGTGATCGCGTACGACACCCGGGGCCACGGCCGTTCCGGCGCCACCCCGCTCGACTCGGCCACCCTGGGCCAGCTCGGCGACGATCTGGCCGAGGTGCTGCGGCGCTACGCCCCCCAGGGCCCCGTCGTGCTCGCCGGCCACTCGCTCGGCGGCATGACCATCATGGAGTACGCGCACCGGCACCCCGAGCAGTTCGCCGACCGCGTGGCCGGCCTGCTGCTGGTCTCGACCACCGCCGAGGGGCACACGCACACCCACTACGGCCTGCCGGACCGGCTCGCCACGCTGATGCGCGCGGGCGAGACCATCGGGGCGGGCCTGCTGGCCCGCTCCGGCTCGTGGTGCCCGCACCGGGCGCTGCTGCCCGCGCTGCGCCCGGCCGTACGGTGGCTGCTGTTCGGCGAGGGCCACGCGGAGGAGGCGCTCGAGACGACGCTGCGCTGCTTCGGCCGTACGACCTTGCGCTCGATCGGCGGCTTCCGCGCCTCGATCGGCACCCAGCAGCGCCTGGACACGCTCGCCACCCTCGGCGACGTCCCGGCCGCCGTGCTCGTCGGCGAGCGGGACCGGCTGACCCCGCCCGCCTGCGCGGAGTCGATCGCCTCCGCGCTGCCGCACGCGCGGCTCACCGTGGTGCCCGGCGCGGGTCACATGCTGCCGCTCGAGCGTCCCGACGAGGTGTCCGACGAACTGTCCGAGATCGTCAAGCGCGTGTCGCGCGGCGTGGGCGCCCAGCGCCGGCGGGCCAAGCGCGCCCGCCGGGCCGAGCAGTACGAGCAGGCCGCCTGAGCCCTTCCGCAACCCCCGGCCGCTTCCCGAGTGAAGGGCCGGGGATCGGACGGATTGCGGTCAGTATGTGGCCGTTGTGTCGGGCACGATGGGGACCATGACGATCGACCGTTCAGGATCCAGGATCGACCACCTCAACATCGCCGTGCCGGACCTGGCCGCCGCCGTCCGCTTCTACGAGCCGGTGCTCGCCTCCATCGGGATCACGAAGATGCTCGAGATCCCGCCGGACGCGACCCCGAACCAGCCGACGGCCATGACCGGCTTCGGGCTGGCCGGGGTCAAGCCGTACTTCTGGCTCATCGACGGCGGCACCGTCGGCACCAACATGCACGTGGCCTTCACCGTCGACGACCGCGACGACGTGGCGACCTTCTACCACGCGGCCCTCGAGGCGGGCGCCACCTCACTGCTGGCGCCGGCCGTGCACCCCGAGTATCACGACGACTACTACGGCGCCTTCGTGCTGGACCCGCACGGCATCAACCTGGAGGCGGTGTGCCACCGGCCTAGTCGGTGAGGGACTTGCCCAGGGCGTCCATCAGGTACTCGGTGCCGGCCCGGCGCTGCTCGGCGGTGTCCAGGCCGTCCAGGTAGACCCCCTGCTCGGTGATGGCGAAGTCGGTGCCGCCGCCGGGTGCCAGGCGGAACTCGGCGGTGACGACGGAGACCGAGATGCGGGCGCCGTTCAGGCTCATCTCGTAGGTGTAGACGAGGCGCTCGTCCGGGACGATGTCGGTGTAGGCGGCGCGGAAGCCGTACCGGGTGCCGTCGCCGGCGATGGTCGTCGCCGTCTCGCGGCCGCCCTCGCGGAAGTCGAACGACACGTCCTCCTGCCGTGTCGCGGGGTCGGGCGAGCCGAACCACCTGGCCTTGGCCTGCGGGTCGGCGAAGGCGTGGAAGACCCGGGCGGGCGCGGCGTCGAAGTGCCGCTTGATCGTGAAGGTGTCGTGCTGGGCGCTGCGCGTGGTCATTCGCTTTCTCCTTCGGCGGTGAGGAACTCGTCGAGACGGTCGAGGCGGCTCACCCATCCGGCCCGCCGGTCGGCGATCCACTGCTCGGCGGCGCTGAGCGCGACCGGCTCGAGGTAGCAGGTGCGGACCCGGCCGGTCTTGCGGGACCGGACCAGGCCGCTCTCCTCGAGCACGCGCAGGTGCTGCAGGACCGCGGGCAGCGACATCACCAGCGGCTCGGCCAGCTCCTTCACGGAGGCCGGGCCGCGGCTGAGGCGCTCCACCATGCTGCGGCGGCTGCCGTCGGCGAGCGCCGCGAACATCAGGTCGAGCGAGGGCTGATGGTTAAGCACTCGCTTAAGTATTGTCGGCGCCGCGTCGATGTCAAGACCGGGCGAGACGCGACCGGGCCCGAGGGAGTAAGTTCGAGTGCTCCCTTTTGCGAGCACGCTGCCCGAAGGCGTGCACCGGGGGCCGGAAAGAGAGATTCACCGCCTTGAGCGACGCCACCGTTCGTCAGCAGGAGATCGCGGTCGAGCAGAAGCACGTCGACCGCGTCTATGCCCGGCTCGCCGAGCTGCGCCACGACGCCTCACGCGCCGAGAAGGAGGGCTACCGGCTGGCCGGGGTCGGCACCTTCGGCGCGCTGGTGGAACGGGACGCGATGGTCTTCCACGCCGCCCGGCGGCGGCACGCGCTCGACACCGAGTACGAGGGTCTGGTCTTCGGCCGGCTCGACCTGAAGGCCGGCGCCACCCACTACGTCGGCCGCATGGGCATCCGCGACGACGGCTCGCAGCCGCTGGTGGTCGACTGGCGCGCGCCGGCCGCCGCCGCGTTCTACCGGGCCACGGCAGCCGAGCCGCTCGGGGTCGTGCGCCGCCGCATGATCCAGTCGAGCGGCGAGCGGGTCACCGGCATCGAGGACGACCTGCTCGACCCCGACGCGGCGCCGGAGGGCATGCGCGTGGTCGGCGACGGCGCGCTGCTGGCCAGCCTCTCCAAGGCCACCGGCCGGGGCATGCGCGACATCGTCGCCACCATCCAGCGCGAGCAGGACGAGGCGATCCGCTCCCCCGCCTCGGGCGTGACGATCGTGACCGGCGGCCCCGGCACCGGCAAGACCGCAGTGGCGCTGCACCGGGCGGCGTACCTGCTCTATTCCGACCGCAACCGGTTCGCCGGCGGCGGCATCCTGGTGGTCGGCCCGTCCGGCGTCTTCGTCGACTACATCGCCACCGTGCTGCCGTCGCTGGGCGAGGACACGGCGACCCTGCGCTCGCTCGGCTCGATGGTGCCCGGCTACGACGCCACCCGGGTCGACCCCAGCGACGTCGCCGCGATCAAGGGCTCGCTGCGCATGCGGCGGCTGCTCGAGCGCGCCTCGCACGACGCCGTGCCCGACGGCCCCACCGAGCTGCGCCTGCTCTACCGCGGCACGTTGCTGCGGCTGGAGCGGGCCGAGCTCGACCGCATCCGGCGGGCGGCGCTGCCCCGCGGCGCCCGGCGCAACGAGGTGCGCGGGGCGGGCTTCGACCGGGTCTTCGACGCGCTGTGGGCGCAGGCCCGCCAGCACAAGGTCAGCGGCCTGCCCGAGAAGCCGGACTTCGAGGCCGAGCTGGCCGACCGCACCGACTTCCGCGAGTTCCTCAAGGCGTGGTGGCCGCGGTTCACGCCGATGCGGGTGCTGCGCTGGCTCGCGGTTCCCGGGCGCCTGAGGGCGTACGCCCAGGGTCTGCTCTCCAAGGAGGAGATCGCGCGCCTGCAGGGGTCGTTCGACGCGCTCGCCACCGAGGGCCCGACGATCGCCGACGTGGCGCTGCTCGACGAGCTGGACGAGCTGATGGGTCGTCCGCGCAAGCCGGCCAAGCGGACCAGCAACCCCTTCCACGTGCGCGACGGCATCCAGGAGCTGAGCACGGCCACCGAGCGGCAGGCCGCGGCCCGCGCCCAGCAGGTGCAGCGCGACGAGGACTACCGGGACTACGCGCACGTGGTGGTCGACGAGTCGCAGGACGTCTCGCCGATGCAGTGGCGGATGATCGGGCGCCGCGGCTCGTACGCGTCCTGGACGGTCGTCGGCGACCCGGCGCAGACCGCATGGTCGGGTGATCCGGCCGAGCTCGACCGGGCCCGCGAGCGTGCACTGGGCTCGCGCAAGCGCAACAGCTACGCGCTGACCACCAACTACCGCAACTCGTCGGAGATCTTCGCGGTCGCCGCCTCGGTGATCCGGGTGATCATGCCGGACCTGCCGCTGCCCTCGGCCGTGCGCAGCACCGGCGTGGAACCGGTCGACCTGGTGACCGACGCCGCCAAGCTGCCCGAGGTGGTGCGCGAGGTGGCCGAGAAGCAGCTCGCCGACGTCGACGGGACGATCGGGGTGATCACGCCGGTGCCGCGCCGCGACGAGATGGCGCAGTGGGTCGCCGGGATGCCGGAACGGGTCCAGGTGGTCACGGCGCTGGAGGCCAAGGGCATGGAGTACGACGCGGTGGTGCTCGTCGAGCCGGGCTCCCTCACGAAGGATCCGGCCGGCATTCGCACCCTGTACGTCGCGCTGTCCCGGGCCACCCAGCGCCTGACCACCGTCGGAACCGATCCGGCGTGGCGCCCGTGACCTACGGGATCGGCACGGCGACCGCGGTGTAGGTGGTGGTGGGCGTCGGCGTGGTGGTGAAGCGGGCGTTCGGCAGGTAGAACCGCTTGCCGAACTCCGCGATCGTGGTCGGCACGTCGAAGGACGCGCTGGTGGTGCGGGAGACGACCGTGCCGCGGGTCGCCTTCCGGTCGAGCGCGACCTCGGCGATCACGTTGAGCCGGTTCTGCACGACGTAGAGCGTGCGGCCGCGCAGCCACAGCCCGTCGCCGTTCGCCACGGTCTCGGCGCCGAGCCCGATCTCGGTGGACCGGCCGTCGTAGCCGACGCGGAACAGCTTGCCGAGGTTGGACTGCACGACGATCAGGGCGCGGCCGTCGGGCGTACGGGAGATGCCGTTGGCGTTGTTTCCGGTGGTGTACCGGATGTCGCCGGTCAGCGGCACGGCCACCGGCTCACCCTTGCCGCGCAGCGGTACCTTCCACAGCACCGGGTTCGCCGAGTCGGTGAACCAGGCGGCGTCGCGGGTGAGGATCACGTCGTTGATGAACCAGGCGGTGGTGCCCGGGGTCTTGAGGGTGTACGAGCGGAGCACCTTGCCGCTGCGCAGGTCGACCACGCGGGCCGTGCCGGCGCTGCCACCGGCCACATAGAGCCGGTCGCCGCCGATCTTCAGGCCGAGCGAGGGGTTGCCCGCGCCGGGGCCCTCGCTGAACACCGCACCCTTGCCGGTGCGCAGGCTGACGCGGTAGATGTCGCCGTCGACGCGGGAGCCGAAGTACGCGTACGGCCGGGTGCCGATGGCGATGCCCTCGGGCTGGAAGCCGTCGGGCAGGGCGAGCGTGGTGGGCCACTTGGTGGCGGAGTGCGCGGCGGCCGGTGCGGCGCCGACGAGCACGGCGAGCACCGTGGAGATGACAACTGCGAGGGTACGTCTGGACACGGACATCCTTTCCAGGCGGAACGGGGCTGTCATCGCCTTCATACCCCGTTCTTCGCGGGGTGGTTCAAGTTGCAAACATAGCGATGTACGCATACATTGGCCGGGGCGCGCCGCGCCGACGGAAGGTTGGGACATGGGAGCCGGGCACGACCACGGAGGCCAGGCGCTGCGCGCGGGCGCGAAGCACCGCGCACGGCTCTGGTGGGCCGCCTGCCTGCTCGCCGGCTTCATGGTCGTCGAGGCGGCGGCCGCGCTGCTGACCGGCTCGCTCGCGCTGCTCTCCGACGCCGGGCACATGTTCACCGACGTGCTGGGCATCGCCATGGCGCTCGCCGCGATCACCGCGGCCGGCCGCGCCGCCACCGACTCGCAGCGCACGTTCGGCCTCTACCGGCTCGAGGTGCTGGCCGCGCTCGCCAACGCCGTGCTGCTCACCGCCGTGGCGGTCGTCGTGGTGGTGCAGGCCGTGCGCCGCTTCACCGACCCGCCCGACGTACCGGCCGGCTCGATGCTGCTCGTGGCCGTGGGCGGGCTGGTGGTCAACCTGATCGCCTTCGCGCTGTTGCGCAGCGGCGCGCAGGAGAGCATCAACGTGCGCGGCGCCTACCTCGAGGTGGTCGGCGACCTGCTGGGCTCGGCCGGCGTGATCGTGGCCGCCGCGATCATCGGGCTCACCGGCTGGTCGTACGCGGACCCGATCGTGGCCGTGGTCGTGGCGCTCATGATCCTGCCGCGCACGTTCGCGCTCGGCCGGTCGGCGGTGCGCATCCTGGTGCAGGCCGCGCCCGCCCACCTCGACATCACCCGGGTGCGTGCGCGGCTCGCCGCCGTGCCGGGCGTCTGCGACGTGCACGACCTGCACGTCTGGACGCTCACCTCGGGCATGGACGTGGCCTCGGCCCACCTGAGCCTCGAGCCCGCCGCGGAGCTTGGCGCCGTGCTCGCCGACGCCCGCGAGGCGCTGCACGACGACTTCCACATCGACCACGCCACGTTGCAGGTGGAGCCGGTCGGCGCGAGCGGACGGTGCTCTCCTGCCGGATGGTGAGCGGGTCGCCCCGGACTATGGCGATCATCACACCTCAGGGTGCACGATCATCACACCGGTCACCGCGTGTGCCGACCACCGTCGCGTCTTCGGCTTCGCTCCTACGCTTGGTGACCATGCCATCACGGGAGGAAACCAGCATGACCACGGTCATCCACCAGCCGAGGATCGCCTGGGACGGCGCCCGCGCGATCGTGCGCGCGGCGGGCAGCCCGCACAGCGAGGGCTTCGCCGCCCGGGTGCTCAGCCGGCTGGGTAGCGAGATGTACGGCCACTTCGCCGACACCCGCCAGCGGCTGCTCACCGCGCTGGTCGAGACCGGCGGCGACCGGTACGCCGCGGACGTCGAGGCCGGCAAGTGGCGGGTGCGCCTGGAGGACCTGCTGCGCAGCCGCCCCGAGCTGACCGACGCCGTGGTCGAGCTGACCGGCGAGGGCCTCCTGCTCTGATCCGCCGCTTTTGCGGTAAACCGCACCAACCGGGCGGCCAGCGGCAACAATGCCCATTATGGGCGACGCTCGGGTGATGGTCTTCGCACCGGCACCGCAACTGACGGTGACGATCGAACAGCAACACAACCAATCGGAACTTCATGTCCACCCCGGCGGTCAGGGCATCTGGCAGGCCCGGATGATCACCTCGCTCGGCGCCGAGGTGACGCTCTGCACCGCGGTCGGCGGCGAGGTGGGCCGCGTCCTCAAGCCGCTGCTGGACTTCAAGGGCGTGCAGCTGCGCACCATCCCCCGCGAGAGCGGCAGCGGCTGGTACGTGCACGACCGCCGCGGCGGCAAGCGGCAGGAGCTCGCCGAGCATCCCGGCGCCCCGTTCACCCGGCACGAGCTCGACGAGCTCTACAACCTCGCGCTCGCCGAGGGGCTGCGCTGCGGCAACGCGATCCTCAGCGGCCCGGCACACCCCTCGGTGATCCGGCCCGA
The DNA here is from genome assembly GCF_051386375.1 of Actinoplanes sp. URMC 104. NCBI lineage: Bacteria > Bacillati > Actinomycetota > Actinomycetes > Micromonosporales > Micromonosporaceae > Actinoplanes > Actinoplanes sp. URMC 104. The sequence goes on from NZ_JBPQTO010000011.1 coordinate 2,575,062, forward strand.
CGTCTACGGCCGCCTCGCCCACGACCTGCGTGCGCACGGCTGCCGGGTGATCGCCGACCTGTCCGGCGACCACCTCAAGGCCGTGCTCGAGGCCGGGCTCGACGTGGTCAAGGTCAGCCACGAGGAGCTGCTGCGGGACGGCGTGATCAAGGACGACTCCGAGAAGACGCTCACCGAGGCGCTGGTCAACCTGCACGAGAACGGCGCCGAGATGGCGCTGCTGTCCCGGGCGGACGCGGGCGCGCTCGCCCTGTTCAACGAACAGATCTACCGGGTCGGCATCCCGAAGCTCACGATCGCCGACCACCGCGGCGCCGGCGACTCGATGACCGCCGGGGTCGCCGCCGTGCTGGCCAAGGGCGGCGAGATGACGCAGGCGGTCCGCACCGGGGCGGCCGCCGGAGCGCTCAACGTCACCCGGCACGGGCTCGGCACCGGGCACATGGACGCGGTCTCTGTGCTCACCGAGCGGGTCAAGCTCACCCCGATCAAGAAGGCACGATGACGAGAATCCTGGTCACCAACGACGACGGCATCGACGCGCCCGGCCTGCGCTGGCTGGCCCGGGCCGCGGCCCGCGAGGGACACGAGGTCGTGGTCGCCGCGCCGGTCACCGAGGCGAGCGGCAGCAGCGCCGCCATGACAGCGGTCGAGGAGCACGGCAAGATCATCCTGCACAAGCGGGAGCTGCCCCACGCCAAGCACATCCCGGCGTACGCCGTGGCGGCCTCCCCCGCGTACATCGTGCTGCTGGCCCTGCGGGAGGCCTTCGGCGAGGTGCCCGAGCTGATCCTGTCGGGCATCAACCGGGGCGCCAACGCGGGCGCCGCGGTCGTGCACTCCGGCACCGTCGGCGCCACGCTGACCGGGTCGTACGCCGGACTGCACGGCCTGGCCGTCTCGCTCGACGTGCTCTCGCCGCGGGCCTCCACCGCCCGTAGCGGCGGCGCCGCGCTCGCCATGCTCGACCACGAGGAGGACGAGAAGCGCCACTGGGGCAGCGCCGCCGACCTCGCCGTGCGCCTGATCCCCACGCTGCTGCACACCCCGCCCGGCACGATCTTCAACCTCAACGTGCCCGACCTGCACCTCGACGGCATCCGCGGGCTGAAGCGGGCGTCGCTGGCCTCCTTCGGCCAGGTGCAGGTGAGCATCGCCGAGGCCGGTGAGGGCTTCGTACGGACGGCCGTGCAGGCGGCGGACGACACGCTGCAGCCCGACACCGACCTGGCTTGCCTGGCCGAGCACTTCGCCGTCGTGACACCGATCCGGCCGCCGCACGAGCTCACCGAGGTGAAGATCAACCTCGAGACCGTGCCGCTGCATGCGCCCGCCCTGGCGTGATCGGCCCGCTTTTCATGATCGCTCGAAGCGTCCGCTCCCGGCGCATGATCGCCCGCTCTGATGATCACCCGTGGGCCACCGCCTCCCCCGCCCGCCCTGGGTGCGGGGAGCCTACGCCGCCTCGAGGAGCGGTGGGGGCGCCTGTGGACAACCGGCGCCGGCGGTGGACGAGGACGGCGGTCGGACCGATGAGGCGCGGGGCGCTCGGTGCGGGTTCGCTACGGCAACGGGCAGCGCGGGCTGCGGCCGGGCGTCAGGCAGGCTCTGGACCGCCACGGCGGCCCGAGAGCCGAGGCGCCCGCCGCCGGCAGCGACGGGCGGCTGCTGGGCTGTCAGGCGCCGGATATGGCGGGCTGGGCGGCCTCGGCGTCGCCGAAAGGCTGGGGATTGCCGAAGAGGCCGAGCAGCCCGGTGACCCAGAGCTGGCGGTGCGCGAAGCGGCTGGGCCGGGTGACGATCAGCTTGACCTCGCTGACCTGCGCGAGCTGGAAGGCGCCGACGAGCGCGCTGATGCCCACGGAGTCGATGAACGTCACGTTCTGAAGGTTGAGCTCGATGCGAGTGAGATGTCCGGCGGCCAGCTGCGTCGCCACAGCCTCGCGGATCTCGTATGCGTTCTCGACGTCGATCTCGCCGCTGGGCGAGACCTCCACCACGTCGTCGGCAAGCGTCGACGTCATTATCGACAGCGTCACGCCAATTCCCTCCACCCGCCCGGCGTCTCCGAGCGTCATTCCTCCTGCACAGGCCGCAGACCGAGCGGTCTGAACCCGTCCGGACGAGACCCGTGCCCGGGGGCGGTCGAGACTACCCTCGGCAGGTTCGGTGAAACTGACCGAAAGGCTAGGACCCGAACCTGTTAGGCACCTGAGTGCCTCGTGTGAACCGGGTCAAGAGTACCGGCCGGCGGCAAGTCGTTTCCGAAACGTGATGGTGTCCACACGGGACACGTTTGCCGAACGGCGGCCATGGGCAGGGTTAACACCGGAACGCCGAGCGCGGGAGGTTAACCACCATGTTCTCCACCAAGAGCAAGACGGAGCGTACGGCCGCGCAGGCCTGGGAGTATCTGACGGCTGCCATGACGGCGGCGGGCGAGAGCGCCAAGGACACCGGCGACAAGGCCGCCAGGCTGGCCGGCAAGGTCAGTGACCAGGGTCACAAGCTGTCGGACGCGGGCTACCGGCTGGCCGGCAAGCGGCAGACGCTGGCGGGCCGGGCGAGCGGCAAGGCGGACGTGGCCTGGTCGCGGGCGAACGCGGCGGCGGCCGCCCTGGCGGGGCGCAAGCCGGCCATGCCGTGGGGTCTGATCGCGGGTGTCGGCCTGCTCGGCGTCGCGATCGGCTGGGCCGTGGCGACGTCGACGCGGACGGCCCTCGAGCGCCAGGCCGAGCGGGAAGAGCTCGAGCTGGCCGAGACGGCGGTCGTGGTCACCCCGACCTACGACAGCTGACACGTCCCTCTTCGTGATCTCCGGGCGGCCTGTGCCGCCCGGAGATTTGCCGTACCCCCCGCTGAGCGGCTCGGGCGGCTACAGTTTCGCCGTCGCACCGCTGTGGCTCCGCCACCCGATTAGATAAGGTCCGTTGGTGCTCACTGCCGGACACCTCCTCGGCAACCGTTACCGGTTGGACGAGCGCATCGCCACAGGCGGGATGGGTGACGTCTGGCGCGGCACCGATGTCGTGCTGGGCCGCGTCATCGCCGTCAAGGTGCTGCGCTCCACCATGATGTCCGACCCCGAGTTCGCGGCTCGCTTCTACGGCGAGGCGCGGATGATGGCGGCGTTCCGCCACCCGGGCGTCGTCGAGGTCTACGACTATGCGAGCGCCGGCGAGTCGGGCGGCGAGGACGGCGTCGCCTACCTGGTGATGGCGTACGTCGAGGGTGAGCCGCTGTCGACCCGGGTCAAGCAGGGCCCGATGCCCGTCGCCGAGGTCATGTCGATCGTGGCGCAGGCCGCCGACGCGCTGCACGCCGCCCACCAGGCCGGCACGGTGCACCGCGACGTCAAGCCCGGCAACCTGATCGTCAAGCCCAACGGCACGGTCGTGCTCGTCGACTTCGGCGTGGCCCGGTCCACCGCGGTGACCAGCGTCACCGCGGTCAACGCGATCGTCGGCACCGCGCTCTACATGGCGCCCGAGCAGGTCGCCAAGGGCAACGTCTCGGCCGCCACCGACATCTACGCGCTCGGCGCCGTGGCGTACCACTGCATCGCCGGGCGGCCGCCGTTCGACGGCGACAACGCGCTGCAGGTGGCGCTGCGCCACCTCGAGGACGAGCCCGACCCCCTGCCCGAGGACGTGCCGCTCGAGGTGCGCGAGCTCATCCAGCGGGCGATGGCCAAGCAGCCGGCCGACCGGTTCGCCACGGCCGCGGAGTTCTCCGAGGCCGCGTTCGCCGCGGCCGGCCCGCTGGACTGGAAGAGGCTGACCGGCACCTCGCTGGTCGCCCCGCTCAGCCCCGCGCCGCCCACCCGGGCCGTGCCGCTGCCCCGCGACCTGCCGCTCGGTCCCTCGCCGGCGCCCTCGGCCACGTCGACGGGCCTGACGCCCCGGCGCCCGCCGCGCAGCCAGACCGCCCTGCTGCTCGCGGTGGTCGCGATGCTCGTGCTGGCCGGCGGCCTGGCCTTCGCGGTCGCCATGACCGGCGACGACGACGCCAAGGGCTCCTCGGTCGACACGTCGGTGACGCAGCAGCCGTCCGCGCCGGTCACCCAGCCGACCACCACGATCTCGACGGCCCCGACCCAGGGCAGCACGACCCGGTCCGCGCCGCGCGGCAACCCGGCGCCCCGCAACTCGAGGCCGAGCGTCACGCCCTCCACCTCGGTCCCGACGTCGGCGCCGACGACCACGCCGCCGCCCACGACCCGGCCGGTCACGACACCGCCGACGACCCGCCCGACGACCACGCCGCCCACGACGCCGCCGACCACTCCTCCCACCACGCCGCCGACGACGCCCACGGAGCCCGAGGAGGGCGGGGTCGGAGCCGGCGCCGGGGACACCCCGTAGGACGGCGGGGTTGACCCTCACACTGTGTCAGGGCCGATGGTGAGCAGACCATGTTCACCATCGGAGAGTTCGCCGGTCTGGGACGGGTGTCGGTGCGGATGCTGCGCCACTATGACGCCATCGGCCTGTTGCGTCCCGCGCACGTCGACCCGCACAGCGGGTATCGGTTCTACACGGCCGGGCAGCTTCGGCTGCTCAACCGGGTGACCGCCCTCAAGGATCTGGGGTTCCGCCTGCACCAGGTGCAGACGCTGATCGACGAGAAGGTCGACCCCGCCGAGCTGCGGGGCATGCTGCGCCTGCGCCGGGCGGAGCTGGCCGCGCGGATGGAGCAGGACACCGTACGCCTGGCCCAGGTCGACGCCCGTCTCCGCATGATCGAGAGCGAGGGACACATGGACACCGGAGACGTCGTCCTCAAGCGGATCCCGCCGACCCGGGTCGCGATGCTGGCCGCCACGGCCACCAGCTACGACGACCCGACGTCGATCACCGAGAACCTGACGCCGCTGTATCCGCGGCTGATGGAGCTCCTGGAGCAGCACGGCGTGCCGATCTGCGCGGCGCCGCTCGCCTACTACACCCCGGCGCCCACCGGGCCGGGCGACGAGACGATCACCGTGCACGCGGCGTTCCCGATCGGCGACGCCGAGGTCCCCGCGGACCCCGGCTTCGACGTGGTCACGCTGCCGCCCGTCGAGCAGGCAGCCACCGCGGTGCACCACGGCCCGATGTCGGAGGCCTTCCGCACCGGTCAGAAGATCGCCAACTGGATCGACGACAACGGCTACCGCGCCGCCGGGCGGGGCTTCGCCGTCGAGGTGTACCTCGACTGCCCGCCGGGCGACTTCGACAAGTGGGTCACCGAGATGCAGGTCCCGCTCGGAACCGCGCCCGGGAACTGACCTCAGGTCGGCGGCGGGGCGGCCGATGGGCCGGGCGGCACGGAACTGCAACCGAGCCGCTACCGAAAGGCCCGCCGCATGACGACCCCGGCACCGTACGCCGCGTATCCGACCACCCCGCCGTGGGTGACGCCGGAGCCTCCGCCCGCCCCGGCGCCGGACCCCGGCCCGTACCCGGTGCACGGCCGGCTGCTCGTCCGCTTCCCCGAGGAGATGGCCCGGGCCGCACGGCCGGCGGCGCCGTCCTGGCCGCCCGTGCTGCTCTGGACGCTGCTGCTGGTCGTGCCGGGGCTGGTCTCCGCGGTGCGCCGCAGCGCCGAGGCCGGGCGGGGCGGGCACGAGCAGTACCCGTACTGGATGGCCTTCGGCGGGGTGCTGACGGCGGCGGCCGGCGCCGCGCTGGCGCTGACCACGGGCTGACCCCTCACATCGTGTCGGGAACCGCGATGCCCAGCAGGTCGAGGCCGAGGCGCAGGGTGTCGCCGGTGCGGGCGGCCAGGGCCAGCCGGGACGCCCGCACCGGCCCCTCGGCGCGCAGGACCGGGCAGCGCTCGTAGAAGCCGGAGAACGCCACGGCCACCTCGTGCAGGTGGACGGCCAGCCGGTGGGGCTCCCGGTGCTCGATCGCGGCGGCCACGGCGGGCTCGAAGCCGAGCAGGGTCAGCGCGAGCCGCCGCTCGGCCGGGTCGCCGAGGGTCACCGGGCCGGGTGCGGTGCCGGCCCTGAGCAGCAGCGAGCGGATCCGGGCCACCGCGTACTGCAGGTAGGGGCCGGTGTCGCCGGTCGCGGCCAGCATCCGGTCCCAGTCGAACACGTAGTCGCCGCGCCGGTCGGAGGCCAGGTCGGCGTACTTGATCGCGCCGATGCCGACGGCCGGCGACGAGGCCCGGGCGTCCGCCTCGTCGAGCAGGTCGGCCAGCTTGACCGTCTCGCCGGAGCGGGTCCGCAGCATCCGGCCGTCGGCGCCGAGGATCGAGCCGAAGCTGATGTGCTCGGCGGTCACGCCGTCGCCGAGCCAGCCGGCGGCCCGCGCCACGGCGAAGACCATCCGGAAGTGGGTCTGCTGCGTGTGGCCCACGACATAGAGCAGCCGGGTGGCCTTCAGGTCGCGCACCCGGTGCCGCAGGGCCGCGAGGTCCGTGGCGGCGTACCCGAAACCGCCGTCGCTCTTGCGGACGATCAGCGGGAGCGGCCGCCCGTCGCGCCCGGCGAAGCCGGCGGGAAAGGCGCAGAGCGCACCCTCGCTCTCGACGAGCAGACCGCGTACGGTCAGCTCCTCCACGACCGGGGCGAGCTGGTCCTGATAGGAGCTCTCGCCGGCGAAGTCGCCGGGGCCCAGCGTGGTGCCGAGCCGGGCGTAGTCGGCCAGGAACGAGCGCTCGGACTGCTCGACCAGCCGCCGCCACATGGCCCGGGTGGGCTCGTTGCCGCTCTGCAGCGCGACGACCCGCAGCCGCGCCCGCGTCCGGAAGCCGGGGTCCTCGTCGAACCGGGCCCGCGCCTGCCGGTAGAACGCGGTGAGGTCGCTCAGCGAGTGGTCGGCGGCGGTCTCGTCGCTCAGATGCTCGATCAGCATCCCGAACTGCGTGCCCCAGTCGCCGAGGTGGTTGACCCGTACGACGTCGTGGCCCGCCCACGTGAACAGCCGGGCCAGCGCGTCACCGATGATCGTGGACCGGAGGTGGCCCACGTGCAGCTCCTTGGCCACGTTGGGCCCGGAGTAGTCGATCACCACCCGCTCACCGGGACCGTCCGGCGGGGCGACCGGAGGCGGGGACGCGAGCACCTCGTCGGCCACGGTGAGGTTGAGGAACCCGGGCCCGGACACCTCGGCGGTGGCCAGCCCGGCGAGGTCGGCGCGCCGCGCGACCTCGGCCGCGAGCTCGCGCGGGGCCCGGCCCAGCCGCCGGGCCAGGGCGAGCGCCGCCCCGGACTGGAAGTCGGCGTGCTGCGACGCCCGCACCGCGGGATCGACCGGCTCACCGGCGAGGGCCTCGAACGCCGCGGCGAGCCGGGCGGCGAGAACAGCTTCGAGATTCATGACCAACCCATCGGGATCAACGGTGGGCGGGCCGAGCCGGATCGGCGGAACCGGCGGGATGCGACCCGCCGGTGGACAGCACAGACTCAGCGGCGGTGGGAACGCCGGCGTCGCTCGCTGAAGGTCTGCACGGGCACACGGTAGCGCACGCCGGGCCGGTTGCCGTAGCAAGATATGAGGCGTGAAGAAGCTCATCAACGCCCCCGGCGACGTGGTCGGCGAGTCCCTGAACGGGCTCGCCCGCACGTCGGCCGTCGTGGCGCGCCTCGACGGCTCGGCCACCGCGATCCGCGCCGACATCGCCGCCGTCCGGGAGTCCGGGCAGGTCACGCTGCTGTCCGGCGGCGGCGCGGGGCACGAGCCCGCCCACGCCGGCTACGTGGGGCCCGGGATGCTGACCGCCGCGGTCTCCGGTGAGGTCTTCACGTCGCCGTCGGTCGACGCGGTGCTCGAGGGCATCCGCGCCGCGGCGTCCCCGGGCGGGGTGCTGCTGATCGTGAAGAACTACACCGGCGACCGGCTCAACTTCGGGCTCGCCGCCGAGCTCGCGCGCGCCGAGGGCATCGAGACGGCGACCGTGGTGGTCGCGGACGACGTGGCGCTCGGGGCGGCCGACGGCGCGGGCCGGCGGGGGCTGGCCGGAACGGTGCTGGTGCACAAGGTGGCGGGCGCGGCCGCGGCGGCAGGGTTGCCGCTGGCCGAGGTGGCAGCGGTGGCCGGCCGGGTGGCCGAGCAGGTCGGGACGATGGGGGTCGCGCTGAGCGCCTGCACGGTGCCGGCGGCCGGGCAGCCGGGCTTCCTGCTCGACGGCGACGAGGTGGAGTGGGGCCTGGGCATCCACGGCGAGCCCGGCGTCGAGCGGGCCTCGCTGCGCCCGGTCGACGAGGTGGTGTCCCGCCTGGCCGGCGCGATCGTGGGCGACCGGGGCATCACCGGTGGCGCCCGGGTCGCCGTGCTGGTCAACGGGCTGGGCGCGACGCCGCCGATGGAGCTGTCCATCATGGCCGACGCGGCGGTGCGCGAGCTCACGAGCCGCGGCCTCGAGGTGGCGCGGGTGTGGGCGGGCACCTTCCTGAGCGCGCTCGACATGGCCGGGGCGTCGCTGAGCGTCCTGCCGGTCGACGACGAGGTGCTCGCGCTGCTGGACGCGCCGACCGAGGCGCCGGCCTGGCCGCGCGCCGTGCCGTCGTCGGCGCCCGCCGTGGTCGCCGCTCCCCCCACGGCCGACGCGCCGGCCGGGTCCCTCGCGGGCGACGACCCGTTGCGGCGCGCCTTCGAGGCGGTGGCCGAGACGCTGATCTCGGCGCGGGACACGCTGACCGAGATGGATCGCGAGGTGGGCGACGGCGACCTGGGCATCAGCCTGGCCCGCGGCGCGGCCGCCCTGCTCGCGGAGGCGCCGTCGTATCCCGGCGAGGAGGGCGCGGGAGCGGTGTTGCGGGCGGCGTCGGCGACGGTGCGGCGGTCGGTGGGCGGCACGTCCGGGCCGCTCTACGCCGTGCTGCTGCTGCGGGCCGCGGGGGCGCTGCCGCCGGTCGCGTCCCCGGCGGACTGGGCCGGGGCGTTCCGGGCCGGCGTCTCGGGCGTACGCGAGGTGGGCGGCGCCGAGCCGGGCGACCGGACCATGGTCGACGCCCTGCAGCCCGCCGCCGACGCGTTCGCCGAGCGTCTCGCCGCGGGCGAGCAGTGGCCCGCCGCGCTGGCCGCCGCGGTGCGGGCCGCCGAGGAGGGCGCCGCCGCCACCGCGGGCATCCGTGCCCGGTTGGGGCGGTCGAGCTATCTGGGCGACCGCGTGCTGGGCCACCCGGACCCGGGCGCCCATGCGGCTGCGCTCTGGCTGTCGACGGTCGCCGCCACCCTGCGTCCATGACGACCGCGCCGGATCGGCCCGGGTGGGTGGCGGGCGAGCCCGGGGTGCTGCGGCTGCCGTCGGGGCGGCTGGTGCGCGGGCGGGGGTTGCGCGAGGCGATGCCGTCGGGCCATCCACCGACGTACGGCGTGTACCTGCTGGGCTCGCGGCCGCCGGAGTTCGGCTGGGCGAGCCGGTGGGTGCGGTGGCCCGACTTCCGGCTGCCGGCCGACCGGGCGTACGCCGCCCGGGTCCTGCGGGAAGCGTGGGAGCTCGCGGCGGACGAGCGCGTGGAGATCGCGTGCAGGGGCGGCCGGGGGCGCACCGGGACGGCCCTGGCCTGCCTGGCCGTGCTCGACGGGGTTCCGGCGGGCGAGGCCGTGGCGTACGTGCGCAAGCACTACCACCCGCGGGCCGTCGAGACCCCATGGCAGCGCCGGTTCGTGCAGGGGTTCCCCACCTGACCGTGGCATCGCGGCAAGAAAAGGCGGCGATGATCAGAAGCGGCCATTAGGCTGGAGCGGCACGCCGACGCCTGGGGGACTCATGATCGTCGTGGAGCGGACGCTCGCCGTGGACGTTGCCCCGGGTCTCGCGCTGGGGTACCTGACCGATTTCGCCAACACGGCGGCGTGGGGCCCGGCGGTGCGGCAGACCACCCGCAACGGCGCCGGGCCGATCGTGCCCGGCTCGAGCTGGCACCAGGTGTGCCGCATCCTCGGCATCACGACCGAGCTGACGTACACGCTGGTCCTCGCCGAACCCGGGCGCCTGGTCTTCCAGGGCCGCAACGAGGGCGCCACCTGCCTCGACGAAGTCACCGTGCGGCCGGCCGGGACGGGCAGCGAGGTGACCTACCGCGTCGAGCTCGAGATGCACGGCCTCGCGAAGCTCGCCACCCCGGTGATCAAGATGGAGTTGGAGAAGCTCGGCGCCGCCGGCGCGGCCGCGCTCACCGAGGCCCTCAACCGGCTCGCCCCCGACGCGCGGGCCGCGGAGCTGCACTTCCCGGCCGCGGCGCCGCACCCCACGACCCGCGGCCAGGAAGCTCAGGCCTGACGTCACGCCCGGGTGGCAACGATCTGCAGGTAGGCCGACGGAATCCGGGCGGTGCCGTCCTTGGCCGTGTTGTGCCGGGCGACCAGGGCGACCAGGTCGTCGTAGAGCGGCTTGCCGCCGTCGGCGCCCAGGGCCTCGAACGCCTTCAGCGTCGGGCCGTAGTGCTCGCGGAAGTAGTCGGCGAAGCGCTCGGGCGAGGTGAAGCGGAACACGAGCTCGCGCTGCACGACGCGCAGCTCGGAGACGCGGTCGCCGAACAGCTCGCGGACGCGGGCCTCGCTCCCCCACTCGACCGGGCCGCGGATGCCGGGCGGCGGGGCCACGCGGCGGCCGACCGTCCGGAACATCTCGCCGATGAAGCCGTCCGGCGTCCAGTTCGCCATGGCTATCGTGCCGCCGGACCGGCACACCCGGGCCATCTCCACCGCGGTGCGTTCCTGATCGGGAGCGAACATCGCGCCGACCACCGAGATCACCGCGTCGAAGCGGCCGTCGGCGTACGGGAGGTTCTCCGCGTCCGCGACCTCGGTCGTCAGCGGCAGGTGCTCCGCGTCGGCCCGCTCCCGCGCCCGGGCGAGCAACTCCGGCACGTAGTCCGAAGCGGTCACCCGGCACCCGCACCGGGCCGCCGCGAGCGAGGCGTTGCCGGTGCCCGCCGCCACGTCCAGCACTTCCGCGCCCGCGGAGAGGTCCGCCGCCTGCACGGTCTCCTCCGCCATCGGATGGATCAGGGCCGCCACCGCGCCGTAGTCGCCGCTCGCCCACGTCTTCTGCTGCTTGGCCTTCAGGCCTTCGAGAACCAGATCAGTCATGCCCTCGACGCTAGGAATTGCCGCCGCCCGGCACATGGGGAGAGCTCCCCATGTTGGCTCCCTCAGTTCCCCAGGTCACGGGCGAACCTCCGGCGCAGCGCCGGCACGGCGGCGGTCAGGCGCAGGACCGTACGGAAACCGGCCCGGCCGAGCACTGTGGAGTTCGCGGCCTGCCGGGCGTTGCGCAGCGAGAGGCGGACGGCCGCGAAGCCGTACCGGAGCATCTCCTGCTCGTAGCGCCCGATCGCCGCGGGCAGCGACGTCTCGCCCGTGGACGCGCCGATCAGGCTGCGGCGCAGCAGGTCGGCGTCGCGCAGCGCGGTGTTGGCGCCGACGCCGGCCATCGGGGTCATGCTGTGGACGGCGTCGCCGAGCAGCGTCACGCAGGGGGTTGTCCACAGGCCCGGTTCTGGGGGTGGGGTTGTGGAAAACTCGCGGCGCGGCGTTGGGTGCGCCTTTAGGGTGGGGGTCCCCCTGGGAGGGCGGGGTGGCATTCGGACGGGCACGGCGCTGCGCACGCGGAAGGCGTTGACCGAGGCCGGCTCGCTCGCCGCGACGAGCCGGCGGAACTCCGGCGCCCAGCCGCGCAGACGCTCGCCGACGAGCTTCAGCAGGGCCTCGGCGCCGAGCTGCTCGAGGTCGCCGGGGAAGCGCCGCGCGGCGTCGGAGAATCCCCACAGCACCTGCTCGCCGCCGTCGGCGCTCCAGGCCGCGGTGAACAGCGAGCCGGGTCCGCGCGGGATCACGACGTTGGCCCGGCCGGACAGCGCGGGCGGCAGGTCGCGGACGGCCAGGCACCGGCCGGCGATCGTGCGGACGCCGGTGTCGATCCGCTCGGCGGCGTGCGGCAGCAGCTGGGCCCGGACGCGTGAGCCGGCGCCGTCGGCTCCGACGAGGACGGCGCCGCGGGCGGAGGAACCGTCGGCGAAGCGGGCGACGACGTGGGCGCCGTCGAGCTCGTACGAGGTGAACTCGCGTCCCGGCTCCAGCGCGTCGCCGAGGCCGTCGAGCAGAGCCTCGCGCAGCTGGATGCGGCCGATGCCGTGATGCCGGTCGGCGGGCCCGGCGCCCGGCGGGTTGATCTCGTCGTCGGCGAGCGCGAGCAGGTCGCGGCCTCGGTCGGTGAGGAAGCCGAAGCCGCCGCCGGGCGAGACGGCAGCGGTGAACGCCGCCCAGTTGGCGGCCGGGAGGCACGCGTGCAGGGCGCGGGCGCCGTGCGGGTTGATGTGGATGCGGTATCCCTGAAGCCAGTCGGTGCGTTCGTGGGTCCGCTCGAAGACGCGGACCGGGATGCCGGCGCGGCGCAGGCCGTGGGCGAGGGTGAGGCCGCCGATGCCGCCTCCGATGACGAGCACGTGGGGTACGTCCATGCACCGAGTCTCAAATGCACGTATGAATCTGTCAACCATACGTTTGATTGATAGCCTCGGCGGCATGCCCGAGCAGCATCGGCCGCGCCGGTCCCCCGTCGGCGGGGAGCGTCAGCGCGACCCGGAACGGACGAAGGAGCGCATCCTCGACGCGGCCCTGGCCGAGTTCGGCGAGCACGGTTTCGCGGGCGCGCGCATCAGCGCCATCGCCCGCCGGGCTCAGGCCAACCAGCAGCTGATCTCGTACTACTTCGGCGGCAAGGACGGGCTCTACCGGGCGCTGGTCGAACGGTGGCGCGCGCTCAGCGCCGGGCTGAACCGGCCGGACGCGCCGCTCGACGAGGTGGTGGCCGCGTTCGCCCACGTCGGGGACGATCAGCGGCACTGGGCGCGGCTGCTGATCTGGCAGGCCCTCGCGGGCGAGCGCGACGAGGGCGACGCGGACTTCCGCCGGGCCATGGTCGACGACCTGCGGCGGCGGCAGGCCGCGGGCGAGATAGCCGCCGATCTCGACCCGGCGTATCTGCAGCTGGCGCTGTTCGGCGCGGCGCTCGCGCCGACGCTGCTGGCCGGCTTCGCCGAGGACTTCACCGGGCTGCCGGCCGGCTCGCCGGAGTTCCTCGACCGCTATCGCGACCAGCTCAAGCGGCTGATCGGGCACCTGGCCGGGCCGCAGTAGGGCCGGGTCGGATCAGGCCCGGTCAGATCAGGCCCCGGTCGCGGGCCGCGGCGGCTGCCCGGCCCCGGGACGAGACGCCCAGCTTGCCGAGGACGGCGGAGACGTGGTGGTCCACGGTCTTGGCCGAGAGCGTCAGCCGGCGGGCGATGTCGGCGTTGCTCAGGCCCTGGGCCAGCAGGTGCAGCACCTCCTGCTGGCGGCCGGTCAGCCCGGTGGGGTCGGCGGCCGTGGCGCGGCGCGGGCCGCGGGGCACGGGCAGGCCGCGCAGGCGCAGGTCGGCCCGCAGCCGGCGGGCCGGGGCCACGGCGCCGAGGCGGTCGAAGACGCGCAGGGCCTCGGCGGTGGCCGCGGCGTCGCCGTGGGCGAGGCAGCAGGCGGCCAAGTAGGAGCAGCCGCGCGAGGACCACTGCGCCGCGGCGGTGCGCCAGTCGCCGTCGATCAGCGAGCGGAACGGCTCGGCCGCGGTGGGCGGGACGGAGGGCTTCTCGCCGCAGCGCCACAGCCAGAAGGTCAGCTCGCCGATGAACCAGGGCTGCCGGGCGTGCAGCGCGGCCTCGAGCCCGCGCCGCGCCTGTGCCGCGGCGCGGGCCGGGTCGCCGGCCAGCCAGTACGCCTCGGCCAGCGCGATCGCGGGCGGGCAGACGAACTGGGCCTCGCCGGTGGGGTAGCCGTGCTCGGCGGCCCGCAGCGCGTCCTCGACGGCGTGCGGCTCGTCGCGGCGGATGCGCAGGGTGGCGTGGGCGGCCAGAGCGGGCACGAGGCCGCCGCCGAGCATGGGCGGGCCCGCCATGGCCTGCGCGGCGTCGTCGGTGGCGGCCGCCCAGTCGCCGCGGGCCAGCTGCAGGCGGGCCCGGTGGCCGAGGGCGTGGCGGGTGTAGCCGTCGAGGTCGCGGGCGACCAGGTAGGGGACGATCCGGTCGAGGGTCTGCTCGGCCAGGTCGAGCTCGTACCAGTCGACGGCGGTGCTGGCCAGGTTGACCAGGGCCCGGGCGGCGTGGTCGTCCAGTTTGGCCGCGACGGCGAGATCGTGGGCGCGGCGCAGGTCGTCGGCGCCGTCCCGGTCGCCGGTGTGCAGCCGCGCCGAGCCGATGTTGATCAGCGCGTGGACCTCGGTGTCGAGGTCGCCGAGGCGGCGCGCCAGCTCGGTGGCCCGGGTGCCCCACGCGATCGCCTGCTGCTCGTCGCTGCGGAGCATGAACAGCTGGGACAGGTTGCTGTACGCGGCGGCGAGCTCGCGGCCCGGCGGTTGCGTGCCGAGCACCTCGACCGCCCGGAAGCCGATCTCGAGCGCCTCGTCGGGCCGCCCGTTCCACCAGCTCAGCCGCGACACCCAGCGCAGCCCCTCGCCGATCGGCACGGGGTCGCCCAGCTCGGTGCGCAGCGCCTGGGCGGCGCGGCGGGCGGCCAGCGCCTCCTCGGTGAGCCCGCCGTGATAGGCGGCGAGCGAGTACTCCTCGCGCAGGGCGGCACGGTCGCGGGCGGGACGACCGGCGGCCAGCGGCAGCGCCCGCGCGTAGTGGGCTGCGGCCTGCCGGTAGGCGCCCAGCGACGCGGCCCGGCGGGCGGCGATCGGAGCCCAGCGCAGCACGGCCGCGTCGTCCCCGGCGTGGTGGGCGTGGTGCACGAGCGAGGCGGGGTCGACGCCGGGCAGCTTCTCGTAGGCGGCCAGGATCTCGGCGTGCAGGGCCTGGCGCCGTACGGGGGAAAGGCTCTCCTCGACCGCCCGGCGCAGCAGCTCGTGGCGGAACGCGACGCCGTTGCCGCGCGCGGTCAGAACGCCGCGGGCCAGGCACTCGTCCACCTCGGCCAGTCGCCCGCCGAGCAGGTCGAGCCCGGCGCGCGAGGGCACCACCGACACCAGGTGGGCGACGTCGCGGGCCGGCGGCGTGAGCGTGGCGAGACGGCTGAGGACCAGGTCCCGTACGGTCGGGGGAACGCCCTCGGCCGGCGCCGCCAGCACCTCGGTGACCAGCAGCGGGTTGCCGCCCGTGACCCCGTGCACGTCGGGTGCGGCCCGGCCGGCCCGCCGGGCCAGCTCGGCGACGGCGGCGGGGCTCAGCGGCGGCAGGCCGATCCGGCGGACCAGGCCCGGCGGCAGTCCGGCGAGGACGGTGCGCAGGCGGTGGTCGGGGCCGATCTCGTCCTCGCGGTAGGTGAGCAGCAGCAGGGCGCGGCAGAGCGCGAGCCGCCGTCCGAGGAACGCGACCATGTCCAGCGTCGCCTCGTCGGCCCAGTGCAGATCCTCGAGGACGACCACCGGCCGCGCGGCCTGCGGCGGCCGGTCCAGCGCCTCGAGGAACAGGTCGAACACCTCGCCGCGCGGGCCGTCGCCGATCCGCTCCCGCAGCCGGCCGCCGAGCCGGCGCGCGATGTCGTGCAACGGCCCGAGCGCCCGCGGGGTGAGCAGCGGATCGCAGGCGCCCCACAGCATCTGGGCGCGAGGCCCGGCCGTCTCGGCGAACGCGGCGGCCAGTGTGGACTTGCCGGCGCCCGCCTCCCCGCTGACCACGGCGACGCGCCCGCCGGCGGCGCAGCCGGTGAGCAGGGCGTCCAGAGCGGAGAGCTCGGCCGAGCGCTCCAGCAGCACGGTCACGCGCCCAGGCTAAGCAGGCTGCTCAGCGCCTGCCTAGCGCCCGTTCGGGCAGCCTTGGCCCCCACGCCGGCGGGCCGGGCGGGGCCACGGGTCACGCCCCCAGCGCGGCGCGGCTGTCGATCCTGGTCAGCCCGAAGACGTCCTCGACCAGGTCGAGTGCCTTGATCCACGGGAACGGCCCGGTGCTGCCGGGCAGCCAGCCGTCGACCGGGCCGAACAGCACGCGTACGCCCTCGGCGCGCAACTCGTCGAGCGAGCGGCGGAACGGGCGCCGCGCCGCCAGGGCCTCGTTGACCGCGGGCACCACGACGGTGGGCACGCCGCGGCCGATCACGTCGGCCATCGAGCTCAGCGCGTACGTGTCGGCGATGCCGTTGGCCAGCTTGTTGATCGTGTTGAAGGTGGCCGGTGCGACGATCATGGCGTCGGCGGGCGGGGAGATCCGGGTGCCGTCGGCGGCGAATTTGTACGTGGTGCGGATGGGGCGCCCGCAAACCCGGGCGACCTCGGACGGGTCCAGGAACTCCAGGGCGTTCTTGGTGGCCGTGACGTCGACCGTCCAGCCGCGCTCGCTCGCGACCTGGATCAGGCCGAGCACTCCCCCGGCGGCGCCTCCGCCGCAGACCACCACGCGCAAGTCACCCATGTCAGGATTCTCCCGGATTGTTGTGGCCCACCGCTGACTTACCGGCGGGTTCCGCCTCCGCCGCGCGAGAACCGCCGGGCGTACGGGGCGTCCGTTCGTGCCCGGCTTACCGTACTCGCCGGATCTCCGTTGCGTGACCCCCGTCACTCCCCCGGCCCGACTTCGGCGCGGCCGGGCCCCGTCGTGCCCGGCGCTGCGAACTACAACCCTGTAGTTAGGTGATCTTCCGCTGAACCGGTTGCGGGCGGGTACGCAGTGCGCGTGACTGGATCCATGCGGCCCCAGCACACCCGCCCTGAGCAGCCGATCGCCTCGGTCCCGGCGCCGATGCTCGCCGCCGCGGGCCCGCTGCCGGCCGACGGGGGCTGGTCGTACGAGTTCAAGTACGACGGCGTCCGCGCGATCACCGCCGTCCGCGACGGGCACGTGCAGGCGTACTCGCGGAATCTCAACGACATCACCGCCACCTATCCCGAGCTGGGCGAGCTCACCGAGGTGCTCGGGGGCCGCTCCGCCGTGCTCGACGGGGAGATCGTCGCGCTGGAGGCCGAGCGGCCGTCGTTCGCCCGGCTGCAGCAGCGCATGCACGTGGCCGAGCCCAGCCCCGCGCTGGTCGCCTCGGTGCCCGTCGTCTACTACGTGTTCGACCTGCTCGAGCTCGACGGCGCCGATCTGACCCCGCAGCCGTACGCGACCAGGCGCGACATCCTCGCCGGGCTCGAGCTGGCGGGGCCGCACGTCCGCGTGCCCGCGCACTTCGTCGACGCGGACGCCCGTACGGTGCTGCAGGCCTCGGAGATCTCCGGCATGGAGGGCATCGTCGCCAAGCGGCTGAGCGCGCCCTACCGCCCGGGCAAGCGCTCGGCCGACTGGACCAAGGTGCCGCTGGTCAAGACCCAGGAGGTGCTGGTCATCGGCTGGAAGGCGGGCGAGGGCCGCCGCTCCGGCACGATCGGCTCGCTGCTGCTCGCCGTCTACGACCCGCAGGACCGGCTGACGTACGCCGGGCACGTGGGAACCGGCTTCACCGACGCCGCGCTGCGCCACCTGCAGCAGGAGCTCGCCCCGCTGGCCCGCGCCACCCCGCCGGTGGACGGCGTGCCCCGCGAGTACGCCCGGCACGCCCACTGGGTGGAGCCGGCGCTGATCGGCGAGGTGGCGTTCCGCAACTGGACACCCGACGGCCGCCTGCGCCACCCGTCGTGGCGCGGGCTGCGCACCGACAAGGCCCCGTCGTCGGCCCACCGCGCCCCGCAGCCGGTGCCACCGCCGCCGCAGGGCACCGTGATCGGCGCGATGCAGACCCCCGACGGCCGCTGGCGGGTCGAGGTGGTGCGGCGCGGACGGCAGGACTTCTACCGCCTCATCAACGGCGAGAACATCGTGGACGGCCTGGTGATAGCCACCGTGCGGCGGCTGCTCGAGGAGGCCGGTGTGGACATGGGTGAACTGGTCGACGCGACCGAACGCCCGGTGCCGCTGCGCTCCCGCGCCGGCTGACCACCGCCGCAGTTCAGGGGCGATACGGGCTGTGACGGCTGTCGTAGACTGCCGTCCATGACCCAGACGCGACCGGTCGTCTTTCCCCCGGTGGTCTATGTGCCGTGCGCCCCCGTGCAGGACGCGGACAGCGAGCTCGTGGTCAACCTGCGCCGCACCCGCGAGGGCCGGATGGCGCTGCTGGTCTACTCCGCCCTCGACCGGCTGGTGGACTGCTGCGGCACCGCGCAGCCGTGGACGCTGGTGGCCGCCAACCAGCTCGAGCAGCTGCGGCTCGCCACCGGCTTCGACCTGGTGCTGATGGACGTCGACATCCCCGAGGAGCACCGCTACGCCGGGGAGGCCGTCTGATGGCCGGCGGCACCGAGGCGGACCTCGACGTGCTGGCCGCGCTCGCGACCCGGCTGCGGGCGGCCGGCGACGACCTCGACGCGGCCGGCGGCAGCGCGCCCGGGGCGCCCGACGCGGGCGACTTCTCGGCCGTCCTGGGTGACGTGGTCGCGCACCTGCTCGACGGCGCCGGCAACGCCGTGGAGGGGCTGAAGGAGGCCGCGGCCCGCGTCGAGGAGTCCCGTGACGCGTACGCCCGGCAGGACGCGAACGCGGCCGCCGGTCTGCGGGGGCTGTTCTAGATGATCGAGACTCGGCTCGACGGCGACCCGGCCAGCATCCGGGCCAACGCCGACTGGCTCAAGGCGCAGCTCGCCGCGCGGCTCGATCGGTCGGTCACCGACATGTTCGCGGCCCGTGACGACGCGGGCAGCGGGTGGCGCGGCGACGCGGGGCCGGGCTTCGCCGGCCGGATGGACGCCGCCGGTCGCAAGGGTGACACGCTGCGCGCGGACATCGAGACGACGGCGCAGGGCTTCCACCGGTACGCGGACGATCTGACCACGGCGCAGGCGGGCATGGAGCGGGCCCGCGCCATCGCGCGGGAGGGCGGCCTGCAGCTGGCGGGGACCACGATCCTCGACCCCGGCCCCGCGCCCGCGGTCGTCGCCCTGCCGACGGGCGGACCGCCGACCCCCGAGATGGTGACCGCGCACAACGACTCGGTCACCGCGTTCAACGCCCACCGGGCCAAGGCCGACGCGTACGTGCTGGCGAAGCAGGAGGCCGACCGGTCGAACGCGGTCATGGAGGCCGCCAAGGCCATCGCGAAGAACATGGTCGACGACGTCAAGAGCAAACCCGTGCTGCTGGCCGGCGACTTCTTCAACGGCACGGCCGGCAGCGCGCTCGGCGCGCACACCAGTGTGCTGCGCAAGCACCGCGCCGCGCTGCTCGAGGACGTCAAGAAGCTCGACGCGCACTACCTGAAGACCGCCGGCGGCACCAAGGCGTCGAAGGACCTCATCGAGGCCGGCTACAAGCGCTTCCTCGAGGCCGACGCGGTCGAGCGGCGCGCCGCGTCGGTCAGCCGCCGGGTCGGCAGCAAGCTCCCGATCATCGGGGTGGGCCTGACCGTGGCCGGCATCGGCTACGACATCCACACCGGAAAGCCGCCCGGCAAGGCCATCATCAGCGGCGCCGGCGGCATGGGAGCGTCCATCCTGGCCGGCATGGCGGTCGGCACCGCGGGCGGTCCCGTCGGCATCATCGCCGGCGCCGCCGTCGGCACGGTCGCCGGCCTGGTCGCGAGCGGCGCCCTCGACTGGGGCTACGACCAGCTGCCGGACGGCGCCAAGGCCGCCATCGAGGACGGCGTCGCCACGGTCGGCAACGCCATCGGCGACGCGGGCGAGGCCGTCGGCGACACCGCCAAGAAGGTCTGGGACTCGATTTTCTGAGGATCTATGCAGCCGAACCCGACACACGCCCCCACCCCCGAGGGCTGGCCCCGCCCGAAGCGGTCCTTCCGCCTCGTCTTCGCGGTCGGCTACCTGGGCCTGTTCGCGGCGGGCATGCTCGCCGGCGCGGTCTGGGCCTTCACCACCGACCAGTTCGTGGCCGCCGTCCTGCTGGCGCTGGGCGGCATCGGCTTCGGCCATCTGGCCGGGCTGGCCTCCAGCCAGCTGCGCGCGCCCAGCGGCCGCGGCCACGCCACGACGGGCACGACCGACCAGGGCGAGACCGGCTTGGCGTACGCGTACGCCGCCGCCCCCTACTACTGGCTGCTCACCACCCTGGGGCTGGTCGCGCTGGCCCTGGTCGGCGCCACGTTCCTGGGCGTCCTCGCGGGCGAGGTCGCCGGCTGGGTGATCGCCGCGCTGGCCGCGACCGGGGCCGCGTACCTGCTGTGGTTCCTCTTCACGGTGGCCCGCCTGGCCCCCGGCCGCGTGGTGCTCACCCCGTCCGGCATCTACCACCGCTCCCTGACCTTCGAACACTTCGTGCCGTGGTGGGCCGTCACCGAGGTCGTCGCCGACCAGGAGATCCACCCCGTCATCGCCGTGAAGGCCTACCAGGCCGAGGGCACCCGCCGGGCCGGCCGTTTCGGCACGTACGAGGGGCAGTACTTCCCCATCATGGTGATCCGCGCCTACCGCCTGGGCGCCAACGCGGTGCCGGCCTACGAGGCCCTGCACCACTATTTCCACCACCCGGACGACCGGGCGCGCCTGTCCAGCCCGCCCCTGCCCTAGCGGTCCCTACGAGCTCGGCCGCCTCAGGACGTCACCCTCACTGATCGAGCCGGAATCGGCGCCGTCCAGGGCGACCGTTGTCGTCGTGCGCGCGCTGTGGAGCTCGATGGAACGCACGACCACTGTCGCCGTCGGAATGCCGTCCCGAACAACGCTCAGCCGGTCTCCGATGTGGAGCGGCTCACCCTCGAGGTGGCCGGTGACGAAGACCCACGGGCGGCTGGACATGGTGTGCACGTTCTCGACAGTGAGCCCGGTCATCCGCGATTACTCCTCCACGCCGCGACGAAGCCCTCCTCGGCCTCGTACGCCTCATCCTCCAACGGCCCGGTCACCGAGGAGACTCGGCCCTCCTCGTGCTGGCGCACGTGCACGCTCTCGTGGCCGAGGGTCCGCACCAGGGTCTCCTCGTCCTGGAAGGCCGCCGGTCCGAGCTGCACTCCGAGCGGGTCGGTTCTCGCCACGACTCCTTGGAAGTCCAAGTAGGCGATGTCGTCGGCGAGGTGCACGATCTCGACCGGAGCCCCACGGAAGTCGACCTCGGCCAGCTCGGCGTAATGGCGGACAGTCTCGGCCGTGCGGGGCAGTCCGGCACCCTGGTCGACGACTTCCCGGTTCGAGAGCCTGCCGGTACGCGAGTGCAGGGCGATGCCGCGCTCTCGTTGCCTCACGGAGCCGCCGCCGGCGCGCCCGGCTCGAGAGACGGCTTCCACCGAGCCCTCGGCCTCGACGACGTTCCGTGCGCTCCGGGGCGGCCGGAACCCGCGTCGCGTCCTCGAGCGGCCGGTCACTGTGTCGCCGGCCCGGCGACGTCGTCCATGCCGCGAAGCTAACAGGCGAAGTCCACCAGGGGTCGACCAGGACGTCGGCGACCGCAGCTGATCTGCAGCGCCAGCTGTGGATAGCCCCGAACGCCCCAGGGAGCGCCGCAACGTGACGGTGGCGGGCGGCCCGGCGTTGACCAGCGCCAGGCGACAATTGCTCAGCTGGAGAAGACGACACCCGGCGGGAACGTGCCTTGCTGCTCCCAGGAGCGCTTGACCTTCGTTGCTACCGCACCGGCGGCGGAGTCGAAGTTGCCGTCGTCGGGGACCGCCCGCCACGACTGCTTGTCGATGGTCAGGACCCGGTCGAACCGGCGGTCCAGGCCGAACTCGTAGCGGACCTCGTGCTCGGTCTCCGCCACTTTGCGTCCGACCACCATCATGCCCACGGCTGCCTCCACGGTGTCGAGTAGTCCTCGAAGGTCGGATCGGGGATCCGATTCTGCCAGTCCGAGACCTGGTTGGCTGCTCGGTGCGCCTCCTCATACGTCGCGCCGGGGTGGGCCGCGTAGTAGCGCGACTCGGCGGACTCGTGTTCGAGCAGCGCGATGTCCTCGGGGAGCGGCCGCCCGGAGCGCAGCCGCAGCCAGGCCTCGGCCATGTCCGGGCTCGCGTCGTAGCGCTGGTGGGAAATTCCGCCTTCGTAGTCGGACAGCGGGTGCTCCTCGAAGAAGACGTGGTGACGGATCCGGTCGATCTCCCGAACGGTGAAGCCGGTCGAGCCGTCCAGCCGCTCGGCGCCGCGAAGGTGGCCGGCGATCACCTCGGCGTCGGAATTCGCCCGGATGTCGTCGTAGGCCGCGTTGGCCCAACGGGCCTGGCGCTCGAAGTCGGCCGGGTCGTGCGGCCGGCTGGAATGACCGCCGTGCACCAGCGACGAGGGACTGCTCCGTCCATCGGCTGCTCCGGAGCCGGGCCGTCCGGCGTCGGCGAAAGCCGCGACCACTTGTTGCGCCTGCGCCACGCTGCCGGCCTGGCGCGGCACGCCGGGCGCCCGATGCCGGCCGGGGCCGCGCGGGGTGCCGCCTCCGCCGTGTGAGGTCTTGGGACGCCCCGTCATGTCCGCCGACGGTAACGAGCGACAGCAAAGTGGTCAGTCGATCAATACGTCGGCGACGTTGCGTCGGAGGCGGACGGGCACGCCGGCGTACGCAGGCGGCCGTACCGGCGACAGGTCTGCTCGGAGAGCATTCGCACTAGCAAGATCCAGTGCGGTCGCACGAGTGATCGTTCCGTGCGTGCCCGAATGCTCAGATGGCGCACGTCGATGGACCCGCGTGGATGCTTGCCAACCGTACCCTTTCCGGTTTCCCCGGCTGGTCACGATGGGCATAACCATCGACCCTTGCCTATTTGACGGCCGTGTCCCGCTCACGTTCTCGCGGGTCATCGCGTCGCACGGCCGGTACGCCGCTGATCCTGAGGACGCATGACTCTCGTATCCGTGGGCAGGTGATTCCACGGATGGAGGCCTCATGGCAACGCGCAAGCCCGCCACGCGCGCGTCGAACACCAGCGACCACATGGTCCATACTGGACGTGTCGGCACGTGCCGATGCACGTGCAGATGCGCCGGTTCCCACGTCCGGGGAGGACTTCGATGCGGCTGAGACATCCCTCCGGCCGGATCGTGCACCTGTCCTGTGAGATCGATTCGACCTCGGCGACCAACCTACCCGGCATCGTCGCCCAGCTCGACACGTACGGCGCCGCCCGTGCCCGGCTCGGCGCCGACGCGCTCGGCGTGAGCCTCTGGCTTGCCCCCTCCCTCGCCGCCGCCCTCGCCGTGGAGAGCCGCGCCCGCACCCGGCTTCGTGCCGAACTCGACGCCCGCCGGCTCGAGGTCGTCACGTTGAGCGGCGCGCCCTTCGACGAGGGCGGCGGCGAGCCCCCCACGGCGCCCCCGCCGGCCTGGAACGAGCCCGCCCGCCGCGAGTACACCCTCGACCTGGCCCGCATCCTGCTCGACCTGCTCGACCAGGACGCCGTACGCGGCACGGTCAGCACGATCGGCATCGGCCCGCGCGAGGGCTGGGGCGAGGCCGAGGAGAAGGCCACGCTCGGCATCCTGCGCCGGCTCTCGCACGGGCTCGCGGACCTCGCCTGGCAGAACGGCCGGGCCGTACGGGTGGGGTTCCAGCCCGCCCCCGGCTTCGTGCTCGACGGCCCCGCCGAGACGGTGGCCGCGCTCAGCCGCAGCGACAAGGACCGGCTGGGCGTCTGCCTCGACCTGGGCCACGCCGCGCAGTGGCCCGACCCCGCCGCGGGCATCGACACGATCACCGACGCCGGCCTGGCGATCGTCGAGGTCCGCCTCACCGCCGTGGCGGGGTCCACCACGAGCGCGTGGCGCGACGGGCTCGACCGGCTCTTCGGCCGGCGCGGCCCGCTCACCGAGAACCTGACGCTGGTCAGCCGCGCGCCCTCGGTCGAGCAGCTGGCGGGCGACGTGGCGTACCTGCTCGCCGAGCTCGCCGCCCTCGGCCTCGCGCCGGAAAATGAGCCCTGCCCCGCGCGCTGAAATCCGTCTAGAGTCGGTCGTGGCTCTGCCGGAACGGGCGGACCGGGTCGTGGGAGGCGCAACCCCCGCCGGTCGTGACGTCCGCGCCCGGTCGTGCCACCAGGGCGGCCTTCCCTCGCCGCCCGCCCCACGCTGTTCTGAGTTCCGAGGGAGAAATCATGGCGCGACCCATCACGCTCTTCACCGGCCAGTGGGCCGACCTGCCCTTCGACGAGGTCTGCCGGCTCGCGTCCGAGTGGGGATACGACGGGCTCGAGATCGCCTGCTGGGGTGACCACTTCGAGGTCGACCGGGCGCTCGCCGAACCCGACTACGTCGACCGCAAGCGCGAGCAGCTCGAGAAGCACAACCTCAAGGTGTACGCGATCAGCAACCACCTGGTCGGCCAGGCGGTCTGCGACCATCCCATCGACGAGCGCCACAAGGACATCCTGCCGGGCGACATCTGGGGCGACGGCGACCCCGAGGGCGTACGGACCAGGGCCGCCGACCGGATGAAGGACACCGCGCGTGCCGCCGCCCGCCTGGGCGTCAAGACGGTCGTCGGCTTCACCGGGTCGTCGATCTGGCATACGGTCGCGATGTTCCCGCCCGTGCCGCCGGCCATGATCGAGCGCGGCTACCAGGACTTCGCCGACCGCTGGAACCCGATCCTCGACGTGTTCGACGAGGTGGGCGTGCGGTTCGCCCACGAGGTGCACCCGAGCGAGATCGCGTACGACTACTGGACGACCCGCCGCACGCTCGAGGCCATCGGCGACCGGCCCGCGTTCGGGCTCAACTGGGACCCGTCGCACTTCGTCTGGCAGGACCTCGACCCGGTCAACTTCATCCTCGAGTTCAAGGACCGGATCTACCACGTCGACTGCAAGGACGCGAAGGTGCGCACCGGCGACGGGCGGCGCGGGCGGATGAGCTCCCACCTGCCCTGGGCCGACCTGCGGCGCGGCTGGGACTTCGTGTCCACCGGCCACGGCGACGTGCCGTGGGAGGACTGCTTCCGCGCGCTCAACGCGATCGGCTACGACGGGCCCATCTCGATCGAGTGGGAGGACGCCGGCATGGACCGCCTCGTCGGCGCGCCCGAGGCACTGCAGTTCGTCCGGCGGCTGGCCTTCGACGCCCCCACCGCCGCCTTCGACGCGGCGTTCTCGACGTCGTCCTGAGACGGCGCCGGGGCCGCCCTCAACGGTGAGGGCGGCCCCGGAGTCTCAGCCGACGATCAGTACGTGGTGCCGGTCGTCTTGCTGTTGGGAACGGTGAGCGGCTCGGCCAGCGGGTCCGCGAGCGGGTCCGCCAGCGGGTCCGCGGTCAGCGCCGTGTCGGTGCTGCTGCTCGAGGTCGAGGACGTCGACAGCTTCTCGCCGATCTTCGACGACTGGAGCTTGTCCTTGCTCTCCGTGTAGAGCTTGTTGGCCTGCGCCTGGGCGACACCGGCGGCCTCCTGGACCGTCGGGTGCTCCCACACCTTCTTGGCGTTGGCCGCGATCTCCTCGTACTTCTCCCGGCCGGCACGGCTGCCCAGGACGAAGCCCGCCGCGAGACCGGTGATGAACATCAGCTTTCCGCGCATGATGGCGGCTCCTTCCGTTCGTGACGCGCGTGCGTCGATGGGGCGTGCATACCCATCCTGCCCGCCCGCTATTCCTGACGGGCAGCTTTCCCCCGACCGGCGGCGTGCCGGGGAGCCCCTTCGCGCCCGCGGGCCTCGGTCATGTACTCTGTTCTCCGGCACCGAGGGAAACCACGGTGATGAAGCAGTCCCCTGTAGCTCAATTGGCAGAGCAGCCGGCTGTTAACCGGCAGGTTATTGGTTCGAGTCCAATCGGGGGAGCGAGTCGGAGGCCCCTGTCCGCGGAAAGCGCGGACCGGGGCCTCGCTCTGTTTTCTGCCTGGGGGCCGAGCCCCCAGACCCCACGGTGCGGTGGTTGGGGTGGGCGGGACGGTGGCGGTGAGCGGGCGGGTACGCGAACAGTCACGTCCTCTTCTGCTCGAGCGAGTTCACGGCCGTACGTCTTCGTCTTTCTCCTGCCGCGACCACCCGCCGCCGTTAGTCTGGGTGCTGCCTGGTTCGTCCCCTTGTGAGGTGCCCGTGTCGCAACCTGTTCAGGTGGACGTCGTCATCGTCGGCGGCGGTCTCGCCGGGCTCGCCGCTGCCCGCCGGCTGGACCGGGCCGGGGTGGAGTGGCTGCTCGTGGAGGCCTCCGACCGGATCGGCGGCCGCGTCGCCACCGACGTCGTCGACGGGTGGCACTTCGACCGCGGCTTCCAGGTGCTCAACACGGCGTACCCGCGGGTGCCCGCGCTGGTCGACATCGACGCGCTCGACATGCGCTACTTCACGGCCGGCGTGCTGGTGCGCCGCGGCGGCTCGCTGCACCGGCTGGAGAACCCGCTGCGCGAGCCGTTGAGCGCCGCGCAGTCGCTGACCTCGGGCGTCGGCACGCTCGCCGACCGTCTCAGGTTCGCCGCGCTGGCCACCCGCTGCGCGACCCTGTCGCCCGCGAAGCTGCTCAGCGAGCCCGAGACCACGACGCAGGAGGCGCTGCGCAAGGCCGGCCTGTCGCACCGGATGATCGAGGAAGTGCTGCGGCCGTTCTTCTCCGGGGTGTTCGCCGACCGTTCGCTGGACACGTCGAGCCACGTCTTCGCGATGGTGCTGCGCTCGTTCGCCCGCGGGCGGATCGGCGTGCCCGCCGCCGGCATGGCCGCGCTGCCCGCCGCGATCGCGGGCCCGCTGCCGTACCCTCAGCTCCTGATCGGCGCCCGCACCCTGTCGATCGCCCCCGGCATGGTCGTCACCGAGGCCGGCCAGATCAACTGCCGCGCCGTGGTCGTCGCCACCGACCCGCTCTCGGCGTCGCAGCTCCTCCCCCAGCTGCCGCCGCCCGACATGCACGGCCTGACCACGTTCTACTTCGGCGCCGACCGCGCACCCATCGACGAGCCCACCCTGATCGTCGACGGCGACCGCCGCGAAATCATCGCCAACACGGTCGTGATGAGCAACGCCGCGCCGGAGTACGCCCCCACCGGCAAGTCCCTGATCGCGGCCTCCGTCGTCGGCGTCTCCGCCCCCTCATCAGCATCCGAGACCGTCATCCGTGTCGAGCTCTCCCGCCTGTACGGCGTCCCCACCGACGACTGGCAGATGCTCGAGACGATCAGCATCCCCCAGGCCCTGCCCGCCGCCCGCGTGCCGCAGGCCCAGCTGCGCAAGCCCGTCGACCTGGGCGACGGCCTGTTCGTCGCCGGCGACCACCGCGACAGCCCGTCGCTGCAGGGCGCTCTGGCAGGCGGTTGGCGTACGGCGGGGGCGGTGCTTTCCCACCTCGGAGCCCACGTCGCCGCCTGAGCGGGCAGGAGATCGCTGGCTGCGAGAACGCGCTACGGGTTAGGATCGCCGCCGGTAAGGGGCGGTAGCTCAGTGGGTTAGAGCAGGGGACTCATAATCCCTCGTCCCAGCCAGGGGGTGGTAGCTCAGTGGGTTAGAGCAGTGGACTCATAATCCATCGGTCACGGGTTCGAGTCCCGTCCGCCCCACCTGCGGAAACGCGGCGTTCCTTCATGTTCCACGGTGGAGGAACGCCTCGCTCCGAACGCCTGGAGGCGATAGATCGTCTTCACGGTCACGGTCTGTGTGGGAGCATCGTGGGAGCATCTGCCTGATCAGCCGACCCGATTGTGTCCGTTCGGTCACCCGGCCCTTCCGATGCCTGTTCGGTGCTTCAACGCGTAGCGGTGATGATCGCCAGGCATGCCCAGAGCCTGGGCCAGAGCGTCCCGGGTCGGGCTTCGTGGTTATTCATTCAACCAGTCGAGCAGTCGCCGCCAGAATGACCGTGGTGACTGCTGCGGGGTTGATTGCTGCCTCGCCTGGCGAGCGGCCTTCGCCTCGCGCTCCTCCCTGGCAGCCCATTCAGCCGCCGCCCACTCGTACGGCTCGTAGGTGTCTTCGTACACCCATCCAGCGCCTTTGCAAGTGCTGCACCGACGTCGGCCGTTCAAGTCGCCATCACATGCCGGGCACTGGATGTCTGGTCTTGCCACGGGTCGTTACCCCCTCTATTGACTACTGGTCGCTGAGGCGGTGACTCGACTTGTGCTTGTGTCACTCGCCCGGGCCGAGGTGGATTACAGAGTCCGCAGGCTGAGGAGCGTGTCTCCTGAGCGGGCGGCCACGTGAAGGTCGGCCAACGAAACGTGCCGTACTCCGGGGATTGCCGGCGCTCCCCCCGTCGGGTTGGGAGCGAAGCCCAGGGGAACGCTGACAGTGACCGGGTCTCCGAGTTCGATCAAAGTTGCAGGCCCCGGCCAGTTCCTGTGCACATCCGGTTGGGCCATTACTTCTCCAGCGTTTGCGACTGGTGTCGAGGAAATGCCCGCGGCCGACCCGATCCGCCACCGTCGCACGATGGGGCGAACGACCTCGATCCTTCCCCCATCGGACCATCCCAAATGCGTGGCGCTCAAGCGAACCTGACCCCGACCCCCGGCCCGCTCGCCGAGGGCGTAACCGTCGTGGTGGCGGCGCTGGTGCGCACCAGCGCCGCCACCACGACGGCCGTAGAGTGAACCACCTCGACCATCCCCGGCCACCGGGAGGAGAACCCGCTGTGGACCATGCCGCAACCGTGGCGGTCACCGACCACCTGTTCGCCCTGGCCGACCAGGACCCGATAGCCGTCGAGACAGCCGACTGGTCCACCGGACTGGTCGTGCCGATGGCCAGCGGCGCACTGATCTACACCGGCATCGACCGGGGCACCGTCACCGTGAGCGTCGAGCAGCACAACTCCGCGCCCGCGGTCGCCGACGTCCGGCAGTGGAATCACATCATCTGGGACGACATCACCGAAGCGAGCGTGCACGCCCCTCAGGGCCAACTACGTGTCTGCCCGCTCGAAGGCGACCTGCCCGACCTTCCCCTGTTGAGCACCGCCGGGCCGGGCTGGTACCGCGTCCGCGTTCACGCGCGAGGCAGAGACAACCACTTCGACGCCGTGACCGAAGAATCGGGCGAGCAGTACACCGTCCAGGTGTGGCCGCAACCGCCGCAACCGCACCTGATCGTGCGAGCCAGCGACCACTGCGGCTACGGACTGCGCCTTTCCGCACTTGATGCACCGCAACCCGCCCCCGGAAGGCAGCCACCACCACAGCCGATACAGGACCGCGACGCGCAGATGCGAGCGGCACTGCTGGCCCACCAGCCTGACCACGACATCTGACACCTCGTGAAACGTCGCGTGCGGCGCGGACACTGGCGAACCGCAGACTCCGTGCGGGTCAGCGCCCCGGCGGGTATGTGGCCTGCCGGAGCAGTTCGGTCTGCAACGCGGCAATGCCGGGCGTGTGGGTGTCCGGCAGCGTCCACGCCCTGATCGGCCGGTGCGCGTCCAGCGGCTTCCATGCCCACCGCGGGTAGATCAGTTCGGCCGGGTGCTTCCACGCCTGGTGGCCGTACCGGCTGGTGTGAAAGTCGGCGAACACGATCGACTCACCCGGATCGCCGACCTTCCAGCCGAGCCGCTCGTACAGGCCGGCCGTGCTGTCGTCCAGGCAGGCCATGATCCCGAGCCTGCCGTCAGCGCGCAGATGCTGCTCGGCCGCGGTGATCAGGGCGACGCCGATGCCGTGGCCTCGCTGTTCGGCCGGGACCGCGACATACAGCACAGTTCCGCCCACAGGCTTTCGGGCATCAGGACGCCGGCGAAAACCCCGTCGATTCACGCTTGCGCCGCCGGCACGGGAAGCCATG
Organism: Actinoplanes sp. URMC 104; assembly: GCF_051386375.1. Lineage (NCBI taxonomy): Bacteria > Bacillati > Actinomycetota > Actinomycetes > Micromonosporales > Micromonosporaceae > Actinoplanes > Actinoplanes sp. URMC 104. Next base: position 2,604,571 of record NZ_JBPQTO010000011.1, read on the forward strand.
CCATAGCCAGCAGTTCGTCGAGGATCGCCACGGCCATCTCAGCGTCGTTGACGGTCGCCGCGTCACCGATCTCCCGCCGCGTGAACCCGGCGAGCTGCTCGACCGGCCAGCCCGCCCCGGCGAGCATCGCCACGGTACGGCGTGCGGCGGGACCAGCTCCCGGCCGCGACCACATCGTGTCCAGCAAGTCTGGCAACGGCTCCGGCAGATCCAGCCGGGCGACCAGAGCAGCAACGTCGCCCATCACCGCATCCAGGGTCACCGCCACATCTGCCACGAAGATCATTGTCACGCACGGCTTCACCGCCGTGGACGGGCGAAGGGAACGGCACCCTCGTCGGGCGCGCTAACCGGAGTGCGGCCAGGCTCTGACCGCGCGCCCGTTCATGCCGACGCGCCGCGGTGCTCACCGCAACGCCGCGTCGAGGTAGACAGGGCAAAGTTTTCTGTCCCGTCTGCCCTTGTTTCTCGAACGGCCCGCGGACCTGCATGCCTGCAACGGGATAGTTGCGAGCGGGCTCCCTTCTGTCGGGGGCGTGGGAGCGCGCTCATCGGCGCGCTGAAAGTGCGCAATACAGACACTGAGGCAGTTCAATGCAGAATTGCACCTCATAGCGTGTTGATCATCGCTCTGCTACAGTCCGCCGCGACATGATCACGAGTGTGAATCTGTCGTTCAGGTGAACGGAGACCAGGTGAATCGACTAGTCAAGCGCGCCGCCATCACGGTGACCGCAGCGGCGGCGTTTCTGGGAGTTGCCAGTCCCGCCATGGCGGTCCAGTGGGGCTCGGCGAGCGACCCGTACTACGTCAAGGAAGACAACGTCAACCAGGGAAAGGGTTACGGGGACTACGGCAACTACAACTTCCAGTACGCTCGCAGTAACGCCTGGTACTACGACATGAAGGCCGGCGGACAAGGCATCTACGCCGTGACCAACTTCTTCTTCTACTACAGTTACGCCGGCCAGCCGGCCGCCTGGCATTCGGAGCAATACTCCGAGACGAGCCGGACGACCTCGGCGGCGTGGAAGTTCCAGTCGAAGCAGAAGGCCCTGCTCTCTGAGGCGGAGAAATCCCGCGGTGAAGTGAAGGTCTGCGAAGACCAGTCCTTCTCCGGCGACCCGTGCTCGGCCAAGGGCCTTCCCTCATTCTCGTACTGATGTGTCATCCGCTGCGGGCCGGGCTTCCCCGGCCCGCAGCGGCTTTAATTAAGATGGAGCCATCCGCGCGGTGTTAACTATCGACGGTGTTTCGCATTACTACGGCAAAACTGCCGCCCTCGACAACGTATCCTTGACGGTGTCAAGCGGAGTCCTGGGACTGGTCGGGGTCAACGGGGCCGGTAAGACAACACTGCTGTCCGCCGGCGGCGGCGCTTTGAAACCGACCACCGGCAGGGTGTTGCTGGACGGCGATGACCTGTACGCATCCCGCACCCGAAACGCCGCGTTGCGACGGGTGGCAATCATGCCGCAGAAGTTCTCCTTCCCTGCCGGGTTCCGCACCCAGGACTTCGTCTGCTATCTCGGCTACCTGCGGGGCCTGTCATGGAAGGCAGCCCGCGCCGCGACGGCGAAGGTCCTCGCCGACGTGCAACTGGCTGACAAGGCAACGGTGCGCATGGCGCAGTTGTCAGGCGGCATGTTGCGCCGGGTAGCACTCGCACAAGCGCTGATCGCTGAACCGGACGTACTCATCCTCGACGAACCGACAACCGGTATCGACCCAGAGCAGCGGGCACTCGTGCGCGGACTGATTCAGCAAGTCAGCACCGACCGTGCAGTGATCATGAGCAGCCACATCATGGAAGACATCGAAGCGGTAGCCGACCGGGTGGCGGTACTGCACGGCGGTGCTGTCGTCTTCGACGGCACCCTCGATGGGTTGCGTGCCCGAGCAGCAGACCGCAGCCAGCCTGCGGATGCCGAGTCGGCATTTCTGGGAATCATCGCGCGGGAATCGAAGGGCTGAGCTGTGACCGGTGTAATTCCATGGATGAAACGCGGTTCCGGTCTGTGGCTGCTGCCTGTCTTCCTGGCAGTGGACCTGCTCGCCCTGTTCAGCCGCGGCCTGCAGTGGCAGGGTGAATGGGCCTGGACGGTCGACTGGGCCAACGGCGGCACCGTCTTGCTGGGTCCCCTGCTGGCCGGCGTCGTCGCCTACGACGTCCAACGCCTCGGCAACCCATCGGCCAACACCGCCACCACCGCTTCCCTTCGTGGCCCGAACGTGCCCCTGCACGTGAGCGTCGCTGACTGGGTGTGGGCCGCCGCCGCACACGCACTGACCCTCATCGGGGCACTGACCGCCACCGCGCTCACATCCCCGAGCGGCTCCCTGCCGCTGCTGCCGCTACCGCTCGGCTTTCTTGCACTGCTGGCCTTCGCCGCGCTGGGCGCTCTGACGGGCACCTTCATCCGCTCGATGATCGCCGCACCGCTGGCAACCATCGGCTGCTTCGCGCTGACCTACCTCGGCGCGACCGGTGCCGTACCGAAAGTGTTCCGGGTCGGCGGGGTCACCGGAACCCTGGTCGGGTTGCGCTACTCCGTACCGGTCAACGCCTGGATCACCGTTGTGCTGATCGCCGTCATCGCCGTGACCGCTGTTGTCGTCGTGTATCGCAGAAGCGTGCTCACCCGCAGCCGCCAATGGGTTGCCGGTGGCCTGGCGCTGGCCCTGCTCGTCACGGGATGGGTGATGCTGGACGTCCGCGGCGACTACCGGTTCGAGCCGCAACGTAGTGCCATCTCCTTCCGCTGTGCCGGTTCGGCCCCCCAGGTGTGCATGGCCGTGGGCACCACCCGGCCGTTGCCTGCCCTGGCCGCCGCCATGCACGAACAGGCCGCACCACTCACCGCCCTGGGCATCTCCCTGCCGGCCAGGTACAACCAGGACGTCGCCAACGTCGCCCCTGACCCGCGGGCCGGCATCTTCTACCTGGCCGTCGAAGAGGTCAACGCACCCCAACCCGACCCGGTCGCCATCGCCGACTACCTGTCCACCCCGGCCCCGTGCCCGCAGTTCACCTCACCGGACGCACCCCCCGAGGAGGCGCTCTACGCACGGGCGATCCTGGCCGACGTCATCCGGCAGAAGAACAACCTGCCGACCGGCCTGCTGCTCGAAGACAAGGCGAAAGCGTGGATCAGCAGCAGTGCTGTCACCGCGTGGACCAAACAGACCTTCAACGCCCTCAGCACCTGCGACCTGGCAAACGTACATGTCCCGTTCTAGCGAGTCGCTGCTGGCGACGGCAGCCCGAGCACATCATTTCCCGGTCGCCGCAGCCGCGTCCGTCATCGCCACATGGGTACTCCTCCGCTGGGCCGACGTCAGCGTCGAAGTGCCCCTGGGAGCCCGCGTCCTGCCCTTGGCATTATGCCTGCCACTAGTGCTGTCGCTGTTCCACGGATATCCGCTGGTGGACTGGTGGAGTTCCTTCTCCGCGGCGCTTCCGAGGATGAACGCCTACTACCGCCTCACGCTCATCATCGCCGCAGACACCCTCACCGTGGCCTGCGCAGGCTCCGCCATCGTGTCGATCCAGGCCAGCGCCATCATGACCAACGCCCTGCTCCTGATCGCCGCGGTCCAGGCGTTCGTCGTCACCATCGGCGACCTCTACTGGATACCCACCGTCGTGCTCGGGTTCGCGCTGCTCACCCTCCAACTGTCCAACACTGAAGCGGCACACCGGTACACCACGGCAGCCGCCACCCTGCCCGCCCTCATCGCGGCGGCGATCATCGCGGCAGGAGCCGGCCTGCTTCTGGCCACCGTCGGACCGAGACATCGGCGCGTGACCGGTGACGAGCAATGAGCCCAGGTAGCAGCGTGACGCCGGCGAGCGCGTTGGCGTAGAGCAGTGACCAGGTAGTGACCCGATCGAACAGGCCGGAGGGGCGGGTGCTGCGCGCAGCGAGATGGCAGGTGACCCATCCGCTGCGCGGCTCGGTGCAGAAGGCGAGCACTCGTCGGGCTGCATCCGCCACGCGGACCGGGGCCAGTACGTCGCCGTCAAATCCTGCCGAGGCCGGAGCGATGACCATCTCGGGGGCGTCAGTAGTCACAGCGTCACCGTACGGGTCGGCCGCTTGAAGATCGACGGGTGATGCTGATCGTAGGGGTCCGGCGGCGCGGCTTCGGACGAACCGGGCGCTGCACTCACCGGGACTGATGCCGTGCTGGCCTTGGTGGCGGCTCCGTTAGTCTTTGCGGGCTTGCCAGCGTTGGAGCCGGCAAGCAGCAGTAACGCTGCCGCTGCGGCGGGAACGATGATGCGGGGAGACGACACGGGGACTCCTTGTCGTTGCCGCTTGAGTCACGGATCGTGCCTTGGCAGCGAGGGGGTCGTAGGCGACTGCTGTAGGTTGTATGCGGCGCGCCAGCCCACAGGTGTGGACACGCTCCGGTCGTGCGCTGGAGACGGCCATCCGGATGTTGATCGATCCCCAGGCACCCGCTGCCCTTTGCAGTCACCGCCCGCACACGGCCGTTGATCTTGCAGTGCGGATTCGACTGATGAACCGGTGGTGTCTGCGTGTGAGCGGAGCATCACACGATCGGGTTCCTAGGGTGTCCGGGTGACGTCTGCCCTGCTAGCGTCCGCCGCGCGGTGAGCGTGACAGATCGCCGGCTAGCTCTAAAACTGCCAGAGGTTGTTAACACTTCGGGTCTCCGATCGTTGGAGACTTATGCCCCCGTCGATGGACCAGAAGCTGGACCGTCAGGCACAGCATCGCCTGGCGGTTCTGCGGCACGTTGAAGAAGTCACCGGCAACGTCGCCCGCACCTGCCGCTACTACGGCATCAGCCGGCCGACCTACTACAAATGGCTGCGCCGCTACCAGGACGAAGGCCTCACCGGCCTGCGCGATCGCTCGAGCGCCCCGCACCACTGCCCGACCGCGACGCATGCCGACATCGTCAACAAGATCGTCTACCTGCGGCAGAACTATCACTTCGGCCCGGTGAAGATCCAGATGTATCTCAAGCGATACCACGACATCACGATCACCAGCTCGGCGATCTACAACATCCTGGTCCGCCTCGGCCTCAACCGGCTGCCCGCCTCGCAGCGCTACACCAGCCGCGAGAAACGCTGGAAACGTTACGAGAAACCACTTCCCGGCAACCGGCTCCAGATCGACGTCAAGTTCATCGAGCCGATCGGCCTGCCCGCCGACCCCGCGGCCGGCAAGGCGCCGATCACCGGCCGGCTACCCAAGCAACGCCGCCGTGCCAGGTACTACCAGTTCACCGCGATCGACGACTGCACCCGGCTGCGCGTGCTGCGCATCTACCCGCGATGCGATCAGAAGACCGCCATCCAGTTCCTCGACTACGTGCTGCAACGCCTGCCGTTTCGGGTGGAGGTCATCCAGACCGACAACGGTGCCGAGTTCCAGACCCAGTTCCACTGGCACGTGCTCGACCAAGGCATCGCCCACACCTACATCAAACCCGCATCGCCGCACCTCAACGGCAAGGTCGAACGGTCCCACCGCATCGACGCCGAAGAGTTCTACCGCATGCTCGAAGGCGTCGTCATCGACGACACCGGCGTCTTCAACGACAAGCTGCGCGAATGGGAGGATTACTACAACTACCACCGCCCACACGGCGCCCTGGACGGCCAGACACCCTACGAACGACTTAAGCAAAAGAGTCAGACCCAGGTGTAAACCGACTCTGGCAGATGCACAACTAGCCGTACCCATGGGACTGCTGTCCGTCTACGGGCATCGCAGTCGCAAATCTCCGAAAGGCCCTCCGTGAACCTGCGCATCGTCACCGCCGCATGCTGCCTACTCGTCCTCACCGCCTGCGGCAACGAGCCTGTCACCGTCGAGCAGGCATCTTCTACGGACTCATCGGCCGCCGCCGACACCGAGGCAGGGACTGCGAGCACCGGCAGCCTGCTGGAGACGGGTTTCGGGCAGCGCGACGAGTATGCGTCGGTCATCGCGATGGTGAAGAACAACTCCGCCGCTGTGGGGCAGACCGTGACCGTCCAGTTCAACCTCAAGGACGCCGGCGCAGCAGTGGGACACCGAGAACCCCCTCTCCGGGCCGGCCGTCGAGTCGTGGATCGACGACGTGCTCCCCCAGCACCCGAGCCGTAAGCGGCGTACACCCGCCGAGTAGGCCGGCGATGTGCCCGAGCACCCAGCCGCGCGGCTCTCCGGTCACCGAGGTTGCCTTGTGTGTGAGAAGTGAACCGTCCAGGTCAGGCAAAAGGCGGGTGGCCACCGTGCTCCGGGACAGCGGTGGCCACCCGCCTTTTGCCGGATCAGGTCATTCGAGGGTCAGGTCGCAGAACACTCCGGTGGCGATGCCGTACGGACCCTTCGCGAAGCTGCCGATGACGCCGCAGAATACCGACTTGCCGACCTTGGCCTCCTCAGAGGGGTTGAGGCCGGGTACGGCTGCGCCTATGTCGCAGCCCCAGCCCAGGGAGGGGTTGCACGGCGGGCCGTCGTCGGTGGATTTGGTCTCGTACCACTCGTGAAGGGCGGCCCGGGATTTGCTGCCGAACATGCCGTTGGGGTTGACCTCGGGGACGTACTTGCGCTGGAATTTTTGCACCAGCGTACGGGTCTGTTCGGTGTAGAGCCCGTCGATCGGAATGCTGTTCTGCTTGTCGCCCACCGCCCAGTTCATCCAGGTCTGCAGGCTGATGATGCACGAGCCGGCGGTGCCCACGTACATCAGGTCGCACTCGCTCATGTCCAACGTGATGCTGAACTTTCCGGGCGATTCGATGTCGGCCTGCGCCGGCGCGCCCACGCCGATCACCAGCGCGCACGCGAGGGACAGGGCCGCAAGGACGCGGCGGGTCAGTCCGTACCGTCTCATGATGTCTCCTTGAGTCCGGTGAGATGGTGCCCGAGACACGGCCGCAACCGCCGGCTGGTTCAGCCGTGACCCCGCAATCGCGCCGCGTCCACCGAAAGAGTATTGCCGCCAGCGCGAGCAGGGGCAGGTCGCTTACTCGAAAGGGTGCGCGATCAGCGCCGCCCACAAGGACCGTGAGTAACTACCGATCCGTTGCGAGTCGCCCGGTTGCCCGACCGGATTCTCCTGCGTCGAACGCTGGGCCGAATTTCGTGGCCGGCGGGATGCAACCCTCCGTCCTTCTGCGGAGTAGCAGGGTGGTCGACGGGAAGGGGACGTGGTGGTCCGAGCCTCCGGCGGCACGTCATCGAGTGGGGCCGGCGTGTTGTTGCTTGCTGGTTCTCGGGTCGTCGCTGCGCCTTGACCGTCTGAGACGGCGCGCCGGCACCGCCCCGACCGGGGCCGGGCGCGTGTAGCGGAATGGGGTCTCGCACGGCCCCTGCGACGGCGGGTTTTAACCGCTGGCGTCACCTCCATGAATGGGTACTGAAGAGAACCCGTCCGGCGGGGAGCGCCAGTCCTGAGATGACCGCCTCGCCAGAAACAATATTGACGCGCATGATTGTCTGTGGATAGTGTCAGCAGGCAACGCCGACCCAATCCCATTCCGGGGGGAACAGTGCGGAAACAGTTGTACAGCTCAGTCATGGCAGTTGCCGTCGTCGCGGGAAGCCTGGTGGGCGCGTCGCCCGCGCTGGCGGCTCCCGTCACCAGCGGCACCCTGCAGGCACTCGGAGGCGGCACCGTGACCGCCACCGGCTTCACCAGCAGTTGGCCCCGAGGGACTATCAACCTCGATGTCATTCTCTACAACAACGGCAAACTGAAAAACGAAGTCGAGAATGTCTGCCGGTCGTCGACGTCGTGCCACAACAACCCGACACCGATCGTGTCCTGCGGCTGCCCCGGGCACTGGGAATTGGCCGTCTACGCCGACAACGGCCACACCTACGACTCCTTCCACAAGGAAATCACCGCCAGCCTCGTCGCCGGCAAACTGGTCCTCACCGAAGGAAAGGTGACCCGGAAAACGACCGTCAAGTGAGGGACAAAGCCAGCCTTGTGCGGCCTGTTACGCTGTCGCGCATAACAGGCTCAGAGCAACTCCGGGTGTCCGGGCTCCTCTGCCCGGCACACCCGGAGTGACGTGGTGCAGAGCAGGAGAACTCACGTTGCAGGCCATCACCTTCCCACTGTGGGACGCCCCTGACTTCGGGCTGCCGCGAGCCGACCGGGTCAGCACCCACTGGGCGCAAGACCGCCTCATCTCCGTCACACTCGGACGCTCACCCGACGCGCGAGACGACGACCCGGCCGCGCTCACCATCACCTCGATGGACGCATCCCTGACCGGCAGCAGGCAGGGGCTGACCCTGGGGCCGCTGCTGAACCTCGTCGGCCGGCTGGCCGAAACGCTCGACATCAGCGCCGCCGAGGCCGCCGAGCAACTCGCCGGCCTGTCCGAGCAGCCCGGCGAACCCGCCACGCTGATCGTCGGTGACCGGACTGTCCGCTCCCGCCGCCACGACGTCGCTGCAACCGGCGACTGGACGGTGACGACTGTTGAACCTGGGACCGCTGTCTGCGTCGCAGGCGGCCCGCAGGTGGCAGTGCCTCGCCTGGTCAGCGCCGACATGGCGCTATGGAGCGCACCGCTGACCGAGCAGGTGGCTCAGCAGACGGCATCCTGAACGTCACCCGCACGCCGCAACGGCGGAACCAACCGCCCTGGCCGGTGCAGCCGGCCCTGGGTGACGGGCCGCGCCCCGGCCAAGGCCGCAGCGATGTGCCCCCTGCCAGAACCTCTCACACCGAGGCAGCCGCCAGCCGATGGAGCGGCCCGGTCATTGTCCGATCGTGGTGAGCCAGTGCGGGTCGCCGTCGCCGACGGTTGCGGTCAACCCCGTCAGCAGCCACACCATCGCAGGGAAGAACGCGACGCCGAGGGTGTCCGACAGGTGGCTGACGCTCACCTGGTCGGGGTCGACGTGGACGTGGCCGGCGACCACGCGCCGTGCTTCGCTGTGCCCGGCGATCGTCGAGGCGACCGCGGCCGGTCCTGCCTGGTCGGGGCCGAACCGCTCGCCGATCCACGCGTCGGCTGCCTCGATCTGTTCCTCGGTGATGCCCGCGTCGCGGAACGAAAGCCGACTGAGGTGAACGGCTGATCATGTCGGTAGAACATCCGCACGCGGACACGCCTGGCCATCCCGAAGCACGCGGCACCCTGCCGATGGCCCGTTATCTGACCGACCCGGCAATCGAGGAGGAGATCCAGGCCCTCGCCGCGGAAGCGCCGCTTCCCACACCTGATCAAGCCGCCCGCCTCACTCGGCTACTCCGGTGGCGGCGCGATTCGGACGATGCCTTACGGCCCGCGAGGGGGCGCCGGGAATCGCCGCTTCGGTCGTTGGTGGCAGCGCCTCCGCGGTCCGTGCGGGCGCCGCCTCGGCCGCGGCCGGCGAGAACAGTCCTGCTTGCCGTGCATGGCTGAGGCGTTCGGCGGCCAGGTAGGCCCGCGTCAAACCGATCCGCACCGGCTCGGCGTTGATGCCGCACTTGATGCCGGTGAACAGCGTGATGTTGAGAACCGACACCACCGAGGCGTAGGCCAGGTCGTCCTTCAGGACATTGGAGTTGATCAGCACGGCAAAGAAAAGCACGATGCCGACGTACGCGAGCATGGACGGCGCCCACATCCGATACATGGACAGTCCGGGGATGTTCTGCGGCACGGTGGACAGTTGCGGCCGCCGGTCCGCCCGGCCGGTGGTCGGGGTGCGGGCATGTTGCACGGCGCTCAGCGCGAACAGCGATCCGGTGAAGTTCACCATCAACGAGTCGATGAGGCCGGCCGCGCTGCCGAACGTCCACCAGGCGGGCTGCAGGAGGTTCACCGGCACGACCACGAGGGCGACGAAGAAGGCGTTCCAGCGCACCCAAAACTCGGTCCAGAACCGTAGCCGCCCGGTGCGCCCGCTCGCCGGTGGAAGCACGCGCGTCGTCAGGTTGCTGTACACGTTCTGGTAGTACTTGACCGCGGCCAGGCAGAAGGTGATGCCGGTGAAGCGGGCGGTGAGGTTGGCCGCAAGGGTCTCGGGCGGCACCTCGTAGCCGGGCAGGGCCAGAGCGGTCAGAAACCCGGCCGGCACCAGCCTGAGATCGGCCAGCATCAGATAGCCGACGACCGCGAAGCAGCCATACCAGGTGACGGAGCTGCACATCGACCATCTGTACAGCCACGAGGAGGTCTGCCACCACGGGTTAGCCCGGTCGGACTGCTCGTCGCGGTTGTCCCTGCTGGTGACATTGCGCAGCCGGCGCAGGCGTCGCACCGCACCCGAGGCAGGCCCGTAGATGACGATGAACCTGCGCAGCCGGGTCGGCGGCCCGAACAATCCGTCGTTGCGATCAGCGACGAGGGTGGCGTGATAGTTCGCGTGGCAGACGCGGCTCAGATAGGTGTACGGGTTGCCGTGGGCTGGGCGGTGGAGCAGTAGCCGCAGGGTCGGATCCCGCTCGATGAGGTCTTCGAGGAAGCGGGCCAGCAGCGGCGTGCGCCGATAGAACGCGTCGGGCACTACGCCCTCGGCGTCGCGGCCGACCCCGCTGAGGGCGATGAGGAGCTGACCGAGTGAGTAGACGTCCGCGAAGTAGGCCGGAACGTCCGGACCGGAGTATTCGCTGGAGCGGATCTCCGGGGCGATGTACACGGCGTCGGCGCCCTCACGGCTCAGCCCGGCCTGGTCGTAGAGGTAGTTGCGGCCGAAGTCGATGAACTTCAGTCGCGTCTTGTTCTCCTCCTCGATGACGATGATGTTGGACGGGTTCAGGTCTTGATGAGACAACTTGTGCTCGTTGAGTTGCTCAAGGGCCTCGAAGAGCGGGCCCATGAAGGTTTCCAGGATTTTTCGCTGGGCGAAGCGAGGCGCGTTCGCGCTGTCCCGGCTGCGTTCGGCGGCGGTGAGCGATCCGCGAAGGACGCCGAGACGCCGGGCCAGGGCCCCGGGCTCGCGCCGGGCGCCGGCTCGCGCATCCCGCAGCTCCTCCTGCATCTGCTGGACCCGCTGCGTGAGGGTGTCGCCCTCGATGAAGTCGGTGACGATCAGGTTACGGGTGCTGGCACGCACCTGGACAGCCGCGGCCAGGCCATGGGTCAACGGGCCGTAGGCGGCCAGGTATCCGCTGGTGGCTCGTTCGATGGCGGCGAGCTCGGCGTATGGCAGGAGGACGAATTTGACCGCGGCGTCGGTCCGGCCCTCGGTGCTGCTCTGTGCCCGCCAGGGCGTACGGATGATGAACGAGGTGGTGCCGCAGCGGTGGAACTGCATGCCCTCGAAGTCGAGCTCGGCCCAGATCTCCCGCGCCCGTTTGGCGGTCAGATAGCGCACCGCGGCGGGATCGGCCGGGAGCTGCTGGCCGCCCTCGAACACAGCCTGGGCGTTGTAGCCGGTCATGGCCTTATCCGGCCCACGATATTCGGCCCATTCCGGTTCGTAGATGCAGCGCAGGGCCTCCCCGACCTCGTCGTAGGCGAAGAGACGCTCGCAGACTCCCGCATACTGCTGCGCCGCCGTACGGCGGGCCGGTTCGTGGGCGCCCGCGCCCCGTACTCCCCAGTCGGCCAGGTCGTCGAACCGGCGATCGTCCGCGTCCTCCATGGTGAGCAGGGTCAGGAACAGCACTGCCAGGTAGCCCAGCGCACCGTCGTCGGACATCTCGTCCATCTGCCGCTCGCAGCATCGAGCAAGGTCGTCCAGGAAGCCGCGCCGGGCATCGGACCGGTCGGCCGGGGCCTGATCAGTGCTCTGCAGCCAAGTCATGCCGAGGGCACTGCCGTACAGGCCCTTGAATGAGGCAGCGTCGAGTGGCAGAACGGCCAGCATCTGCCGCCACGCGGCGACCTCGGGATCGGCTCCGCCGGAAGCCGGGGAACCTTCGTACAGGACCTCGTTGCGGATGCGGGTGGGCAGGCCGGGCGACATCTCGCTGCTGCTCGCGGCCCGCGCCCAGATGATCAGGGACGCTAGGGCGTTGCTGCGTTTTGCCACGCGTGCCTCACCGCTCCAGGTCGAGCGGGAATCGGAAGTCGGAACGGTTGTGGTCGGGCACCATCAGGCGGGGCATCGCCCTGCGCCGGACGCCCTCGACCGCGTAGTAGATCGTCTCGTACCCGGCCCGCGCGCCTTCCAGGAGCAGCCAGGGGTTCATTTCGTGCCGCATGACCTCGGGCTGGCCGGGCAGCGGCGCCAGATCGAGGACGTACGGTGCCGGCCGCGGGTCGAGCCGCTGGGCCTCGATCTCGCGGCGGGCCCTGCGATAGGTGCGTACCGCCTGAAGATAGCCCGTGCCCAGATCCTGACGGAGCCGATTGAGACGCAGGCCGACGAAGCGGTTGAACGCGGTAACCCGGCCTCGCGACGTCCCCATCGGCCGCGTGCTCAACGACAGCACATGGGTATAGGCGTCGTCGCCGGTACGCGGCACGACCTGGAACGGATGCGCCGTGAGCACGCCGCCGTCGACCGCTCGATAGCTGCGGAATTGAGCGGCCCCCGGCACGGCTATCGGCAGCCAGATGGTGGCCCGCAGAGCCTGCCGGAAGTCGTCGGTGGACTCGAAGTCGCGGATCACCTCGGTGCGCAGGTTGTCCACGTTGGTGACCATCAGGTGCAGGGGAATGGGAGAGTCTAGGACCGCCCGGTAGTCCAGGGGTTTGATGGTGTGCACCACCGTGTCCAGCGCGTACGAGGGGCTCATCATCGGGCGGCCCCGCAACACCCGCCGGAAATCGAGGAACTTCCGGTTGGTCAGGTCGTCGTAGTAGATCGAGACTGGATACCAGGTCTCGCCGACCAGGAAGTACGAGGCGTTGACTGCCCCGGACGAGCAGGCGAAGACCGCGTCGAAGCAGTTGCGCAGCCCGAGGTCCTCCAGCGCCTGGAGCATCGCCGCGGAGACCACTCCGCGCAGCCCGCCGCCTTCGACGGCCAGGGCGACCCGGCAGCCGTCCTCGTGCCGGCCCGGCGTTGTCGCAGCGGTGCGCCGCTTGCGAAGGATCTGGAGCACCGGGTGGTCGCCGGCCCACACCGGGCCGGCCAACGGGACCCGGGGCGCGGGGATGGTCTTCGCCATGCGGACCTCAGCTCTCGTCGAAGGTGAGCAGGTACACGCCGGCCTCGCCGGCGGCGATCACGGTCGAGTCGTCGAGCCAGCGGCAGTCCGCCACTGGCTGATCCAGCGGGAACCCTGCCAGGTGCTGCCCGTCGGCGGTCCAGATCCGGACGAACCGACCGGCGTCCGCTGTGACGAGACGCGCGCCGCGCCGGTCGGCCGCGGCTGTCAGGAAGTGCGGGGGACCGCCGGCGATCTCGGTGCGCAGGGGCTGGGTGATGGGCAGCGTCGTCAGCGACCCGCTCACCACGGTGCCGCTGGTGCGGGTCAGGACAAATGTGCCGGCGCCGGTGATATGTGCCGTGTGGATTTGTTCCCTCTGGGAGTCTCGCGTCATCTCGGCCGCCGGGTCAGCCGGATCGACCAGCGCCCGCGTTCCCCGGCGGGAGAACACGGCGAGCCGGCCCGTCGGCGTCTCGGCCAGTCCGCGGATCGGCGAGTGGTCGACGACATACCGCCGCGACGGGCCGGCCTCGTCGACCAGGCTGCGCACGACGGTCTCGCCGGTGAGCAGCCCGGCGGCCAGCCAGCTGCCGTCGGCGGCAACGAGACAGGCCGTGATCGGCGTGTTTGCCAAGGCGAAGGACTGCACCAGCCCGGCCTCGGTGAACAGCCGAACCAGGCCGTCGGACGACCCGGCGGCCAGGAGGCGGTCGTCCGTGCTGATCGCGGCCGCGGTGATCCGGGAGCCCCACACCTCCTCGGGCGCGTCCGGCGAGTTCCGGTTCCACCGATACAGGGCCCGGCTGGGCCCGCCGCCGGCGATGAACCATTGCCCGTCGGCCGACGGGACGCAGAACTTCGCGGGTTCGGTACGCAACGGCGCCTGGCGCGTCGCTCGTACGGCGGGGTCCCAGACCCGGATCGTCCCGTCCTCCCCGGCGGTCGCCAGCCAGGACCCGTCGGCCGCGGCCACGCAGGCGGTGACCGCTCCGCGATGGCCGGACAGCGTGGCCACCTCGTCGTATCCGCCGGCGAGCCCAGCGGTGGCGGACGCGACTCGCACGGCGCCGTCCTCGCCGCCGCTCGCCACCCAACGGCCATGCGGGTCGGCCACGACACAGCGGACGGCCCCGGCGTGCCGGTACAGATGCTGTGGCGCCGATCCTTCGGTGGTCCACTCCAGCACGGAGCCGCCGTCGGTGCCCCCGATGATCCGTTCGCCCCCGGCCATCAGCGCGCAGCACAGCACCGAGCCGTCAGCCTGCAGTGGCTCGCCACGGCTGTCGCCGGTTCTCGTCCACAGCCGCACCGTGCGGTCGTCCGAACCGGTGGCGAGCAGGCCTGCCTGCATTGCGCAACAGGTGACCATCTCGCTGTGTCCGAGCAGCTCCACCGTCGAGCCGTGATCCTGGCTGCTCACCGTGCCCTGGTCGGTCAAGGTGAGCAGCCGAGCGATGTTGTCCGAGCCGACGATCAGCAGCCGGCTCGGCTCGGCCACGCAATCGAGCACCCGGCCGACCTCCGGAATCGTGTTCGTGGCCACCACCTCGCCGGAGGACAGCGCGAGCAAGCGCACGCCGCGCTCGTCGCCGATCGCCACGAACTGGCCATCGTGGGTGACCGCGCAGCACTGCGGCACCCGGTCGACCGGGTGGCCGGGGGCGGGCAACCGTTCGCCGGTCACCGGATCCCAGCGCTCGACGCCCTCGGTGCCGACGGTGACCAGCCAGCGCGTGGCCGGCGTGGTGGCCAGCGGCACCGTCGTGTGCTCGTAATGGGGCCGCAGTAGCAGCAACTGGGCCGGATGGGGCGTGTCCGGCAGCGGCCATCCGGCCGTGATGCGCGCACCGGTGAGGTCGGCGGCCAGCGGTTCGCAGCCCGGAATCCGGCCCAGCAGCACCGGGCCCAGGGCTGCGGTTCGTGCGACCTCGTCCAGCAGGTGCCGCGCGCGCAGCAGATGCTGCCGCAGCGGACCGGCGGCCGGGGTGCGGTGGGTGATGGCTTCGAGCTCACCGAGAGACTCGGCAACCGATCCGGTGCGGTCGATGCGAAGGGCCAGCCAGCGCGGATCGCAACGCAGCCGGTCCGCCTCGGCCGACCGGCCCGCGTTCTCCAGATGGCGGGGCATCTGGCCCCACAGTGTCTCCGGCTCGGCCGGCAGCCGCCACCACGCCTCCGGTTGATCGGCGGGTAACAGCATCTCGCGGGTGGTGCGGATCATCGAGTCGTAGGCATGCCGCCGCCGCTCATTGGTGAAGCCGACGGAGAGGATGGCCCGCGCCGGTTTGCGCAGCGCCACCAGGCGGCCGTGTCCCTGCCGAGCCGGCGTCGTGACCTCGACGAGACGACGCTTGATCAGCTCGTTGAGCAGCCCCTCCGGATCGGACAGCCCGTGGCCGGAGGGTGAACCCCACCACGCGGTTACCCACCGCTCGGAGATCGGCGAGTCCTCGGGCACGACTTGCATGTCCCGGCACGCCTCCCGCGCCTCGACGGTGAGCTGGGCAAGCTCACGGTGCGCCTGGCGGGTGTCCGGCAGGCGGGCGAACTGAACCTCGCGGCGAAAGTCCTCCTCGCTGCACCGGACGCCTTCGCGGGGCCCGGTCAGGGGAACTGCGTCGTTCGCGGTGGCCGACCGGAACGGTGCCCGGTCGGTGATCCGCAACAGCGATCCGTACACGTCGTCCGCGGTGATCGGACGGTCGCCTGGCGTCTCCAGACCCAGCAGAGTGCGGGCAACCGCGGTCGCGAACGGGCTGGCCTCGTCGGACGTGCCGTCCGGCGCGCTTCTGGCCGCGGCCGCGGCGCCGATCATGTAGAGCTGGCTCGTCAGCTCGAGATCGACCTGATGGGCCCCGGCCGAGCAGGCGTCCACCAGGAGCACGACGTGCACGGTCTTGGCCATGCCGGCCACGACCGTATTGATGAAGCCGGTGTCGACGCTCGTGTTCGCGAGACGGCCAAGGTCGCTGTCGCGGGTGGTGAGGAAGAGCCGGTGGACGGAATCGGTGTAAGTCTCGCCGTGCCCGCTGTAGTAAATGAGGACAACATCCCCGTTTGCGGCCGAGTGCAGCAGCTCGGAGACTTTCGCGCGGAGCAGCGCGCTGGTCGGGTCGCGCAGGACCTCGACGTCGTTTTCCGCGAACAGACCCAGCCCGGGAGTGGTCAGCACGCCGGCCAGCAGCCGCGCGTCCAACGGCGGGCTGCTCAGCGACGGCAGTCCCTCGTTGTCGTACGAGGAACACGCGATCAGCAGAGCCCGGGCTCTCATTCCGGAGGCCTTTCGAGCCACCTTCTCGCCTCGTCCTCCGAGACGTTGTCCATCGTCAACACGAGGGTGGTACCGTCGCTGACTCTCGTAACTGTGATCTTGCGATTCTTCCGGGTACCGATCCACGCCTTGAAAATCTCGATCACCGCGGTGAACGCCCCGGCCGAGCCGAGCGCGACTATGACCGTCTCGGCTGTTCCCTTGCCGGAGTCGGCCGCCGGCCGCGTCGAAGCGCCCGATGCGTCGCGTATTGCCGCGAACAATTCCAGTCGCTGCCTGTTCCATCGAGGATCCTCGTCGAACCAGTCACCGTCGGCAACGCCGACCTTGATCTCGGTTGCTGACATGTCGCTATTCTTCCCTGTCATCTAACGCCGCCAATGTGCGCCGGCCGAGGCCGGGAGATAAAATGCTCGACCGTAAAGCCGTACGCCTGATACTGACGGACGGGACTGCTGGCCGGCGCCATCCGCGGTCACCGCGCAGTCCGCGATCATGGCGCCGCTCCCCAGCCGCTAAGCCCGTAGCCGTCGAAGGAAGTCAGTCACCCGCGTTCCTCTGCGTAAATGATCAATAGACGACCGGTGAAAGCGGCCGGTGCGCGCTTGCCGTCACGCACCGGCCGCCGGATCGACGTCCGGCCGCCATCGAACGTCGGTCCCACAAATCCGCACTCAACCCGCACTGCAGGTCACCTTGGGCAAGCTTGATCAGGGCGGGACAACCGCTGCCGAAATGACCTTGAATAGGCCGGTGCGTTCACGATAGTTCGCGGTCACGGCCTCTTAACAGCAGGGAAAACCCCCATAGATTGCCTCTGGTGAGCGGAGGGACAGTGCTGCGAATATGAGATCCATGACGACCGCTACGCCCGGAACCGGCTGGCGTTCCCCGCGAATACGGGATAACAATCCGGCACGCGTTGTAACTGTCGCGTCCTTGCTGGCCGCACTGTCGGCCGTGCTGTCCTGGGGTCCGACTTGGACCGACGACTTCGCGCTGGGCACGATCTACGTCTTCGTCGTCAGTTCCTTCATGGCCAGTGGGGTCTTCCTCCTCTACGACCGCAGCACTGGCCGCACCGGCTGGGCCATGATCGTCGCCGCCCTCTG
The DNA here is from genome assembly GCF_051386375.1 of Actinoplanes sp. URMC 104. NCBI lineage: Bacteria > Bacillati > Actinomycetota > Actinomycetes > Micromonosporales > Micromonosporaceae > Actinoplanes > Actinoplanes sp. URMC 104. The sequence goes on from NZ_JBPQTO010000011.1 coordinate 2,621,974, forward strand.
CTACGAGGCTTCCTGGTGGTGGACCTGGCCGCCCGAGTGGGACATCGGGCCGGCGCCTCTGGTGTCGTTCCTCTTCGGGTACTGGTGGTTCGCGATCGGCGGCCTGGCCCTGCTGCGCTACCCGGAGCCGGTGCTGGGTAAGCGGTACGAGCGTTGGTATTTCATCGGCTTCGCGATCTGGATCGTCGGAGTGAAGCTTTTCATCGCGGCGGTGTCCCGGCCGGACTGGGCCGGGTGGAGCCCGGGCGCGTGGTGGCTGACGATCAGCCCGAACATGAGCCTGTTCCGCATCTGGTCGGACATCTTCAAAATCGGCATCATCGTGCTGGCTCTGGTGCTCAGCATGTTGCTGGGGTTGAAGATTCGTCGCAGCCGTGGTCTCGAGCGGGCCGACACCCTGCCTGCGTCCGCGGCGGGGATCGCTATCGGCTTCATCGGAAGCATCTACGTGACGGCTCAGTTGATCAAGCTCGACAACAGCATTACCGGCGGCCTACGCACCCTCACCGCGTTGGCCGCGCTGGTCGCACCGGTGGCCTTCCTGATCAGCCTCACGCAGCGCCGGCTCGCCCGCTCATCGGTGGCCGACCTGGTCGTACGGATGGCCGGCTGCGAATCGTTGCGGGACGTGCAGGCGGCCCTGCGCGAAGAACTCGGGGATCACGGCCTGGTGCTGGCCCTGCCCGCCGGCCCCGGACCCCAGTTCGTGACGTACGAGGGCCATCCGCTCAACGCCGACGAGCAGTCCCGGTGGCGGGTTCCCATGCCGGGTGGCGACGGACGCTCCTTGGCGGTACTGCTCGTCGATCCGCTGTTGCGCCGCCGGTCCGACCTGGTGCACAGCGCGGCCGTGGCCGGCGGGCTGGTGCTCGAGAACGGTCTGCTGCGTGACGACCTGGCCGCCCAGCTGGCCCAGGTCCAGGCGTCGCGGCGCCGCATCGCCGAGGCCGGCTTGGCCGAGCGCCGTCGCATCGAACGTAATCTGCACGACGGCGCCCAGCAGCTTCTGCTTCGCGTCATGAGCAGTCTGAGCCTGGCCATGCACCGGGCCCGGCGCGGCGGTGACCCCAGCGAAGCCATCGAGACCGCGGGCAACGACCTCGACGAGGCTCTGGCCGAACTACGCAACCTGGCCCGCGGCATCCACCCACCGGTGCTGCGCGAATTCGGTCTCGAACCGGCGCTGACCGGCATCGTGGACCGCCTGAGCATCCCGGCTCGTCTTGATATCACGCCGCTCCGCTTGCCCGAGGCGATAGAGTCGACGCTCTATTTCGTCATCTGCGAGGCGCTGACCAACGTGGTCCGACACGCCGGGGCCAGCCGCGCCGAGGTCGAGGTACGCGTCGAGGACGACACGGCCGTCGCCACGATCACCGACGACGGCCACGGAGGAGCCTCGTTCGACCACGGCACAGGCCTAGCCGGTCTGCGCGACCGGGTCGAGACGCTGCGCGGGAACCTCACTCTCGCCAGCGATCCGGGCCATGGCACCACGCTCGCGGTGCGTGTGCCATGCGCGTAGCCCTCACCGACGACGCGACGCTGTTCCGGGAAGCCCTAGCCGCGCTGCTCCGTGAAGTCGGCATCGAAGTCACTCTGCAGGCCAGCAACGTGCAGGAACTGCTGGCCGGGATGGCGCACGATCCGCCCGATGTCGTCATCCTGGACATCCGGCTCACCTCGGAGCCGGGCACGGAGGGCCTGCACGCAGCGGCGAGCGTGCGGCAATTGCATCCCAATGTCGGCATCCTCCTGCTATCCGCCTATGCCGAGACCGAGTACGCCCTCCGCCTGCTCGAGATCGACGAAGCCGGCATCGGCTACCTCGTCAAGGACCGCGTCCGCAACGTCGAGGTTCTGCAGGACGCGCTCGAACGGGTCGCGGCCCGGCAGACCGCGATCGACCCGGAGCTTGTCCGCGCCCTGATGGACCGGCCCAGCCGGCAGACGCCGCTCGACGCGCTGTCCGCCCAGGAACGCAACGTCCTGCGCCTTATGGCCGAGGGGCGCTCGAACGCCGGCGTGGCCGAGGCCCTGTTCCTGAGCCTGAAGACGATCGAGAAGTACAACTTCGCCATCTTCCGCAAGCTGGGCCTGGAGCAACAGGAGCAGGACAACCGCCGGGTGATGGCCGTGCTGCGCTGGTTGCGGGGCTGACCGGGCGCATCCCGCCGACATCCGCTCCGGCCACCAGGCCTTCCGCCGGCCGGCCCTCGGCTCAGGCGGGCTGACAGTCGACTCCTTAGCTGCTCGCCGGCGCCCGTTGACCGGCAAGCCCGGCCGCCCACTGAGCCAGCCGGGCCACCGGACCCAGCAGTTCCTCGCTGGCCCGGGTCAGGGAGTATTCGACCGAGGGTAACGGGCACCGTCGGGTGGACGGTCCGCAGCACCAGGCCGTCGGCTTCTAACGCCCGCAGAGTTCGAGTAAGCATGCGCTGGATGACCCCCTCGATCCGATGGTGCAACTCATTGAACCGGTGCGGCCGCTGCCCGAGCAGCGTCAGGGTCAACAGGGCCCACTTGTCGCCGAGCCGCTGGAAATCCCGGTCACCGCGCACCCCTCGTAGTCAGCGAGCGGGATCCGGCCGTCCTGTGCCAGCGTGGCCTGCAAAGGAACTTCAGTGCGCCCACCGGACATGAAAGTTTCTTTTTCCGTACAAGCCGGACAATGACGACAGGGGTGCCTGTGCACAACTCACCAGAGCCCGGACGAGCGCGGTGGCCACCTGCACGCCCTTCCCACTTAGCCTGTCGACGCGGCAGTGGCTCCTGTAGATCGTAAGGCTAAGGGGCTCCCTGCACGTAGACGTCGGCTACCTGCTCAGCGCCGCAGCCGTCCGGGGCAAGCCCCTCTGCAACGCCTTCGGCGACTCCGTCATCGTCATGATTCTGAGCCGGCTAAGGCGTTTCCCGACTGCACGCAGCGACGACAAAGATGCGGTATTGGTGATGGCTGACCGATATGATCAATATGGTTCGACTTTCGCCTTCGTGGAATACCTTGAAAGGCGGACATGTGTTGGCGGACGGACCACCTCCACCGAGCAACTCGTACCGTTCGGGTGCGCCGGCTGGCAACGCCGGTCCGCCCACCTGCGGATTGATCCGATCGGCCGAAGTTCAGCTCTACGAGAACAACCTTAAAATAAACCATCGAGGGTGCAAAAGAAAAAGGCACTTCACCGTATTTCGCCGTCCTCTCGGCCACAGCTGAGCGGCGGGTCAGGCCTGGACCGCCGAGACGATCGCGGCTGGAAAAGAGGGGACCAGGCCGACGAGCCAGATCGTGCGCTGCCTGGTCGTCGAGCATGATCCCAGCATCTTCACGGCGAGCCCGGCAAAGACGAGGGCGAGCACACCCCAGCCCATGTCTCTCTTCAGTGAGGCAGCTTCCGGCCTGGTCAGACCTCGGACTGGCCGCTGCCGGAGCCCGAATGGCTGGGACTGGCATCCAGAGGATGGACACCGCGAGGACTGCGCAGAGCACTGCATAACTGGCGACGTATCATTCGGGGTAGGCCCTTCGGCTCTGGTCCGCGATTCATAAATACTTGAATATTTGCCAGCAGGCCAGCGGCACGACAACCGGCAGGACGCCGGCGACCGCCATCGCCCGCTTGTTGCACCCGATCAGCGAGCAGGCGGTGGTAGGCGTCGCGTCGCGTATTGCTTGCGCGTTCGAGCCCGGCGCCGAAGTACAGGAAGCCGGCCAGCGCCGGGGCGCCGAACGTAATCCCGAACAGCGAGAGGGTCGCCCAGTTGCCACCCCAGGCCTTGTGCATCTTTGACATCGACCGACGAGCATGCGAGACCAGGTCGCCGCATCGCATGGTCGTGCTCGCCAGGTGCGCCGATCTGCGGCAGAGCGCCCATCCGGTTCAGGTCTGTGCTGCGGTCGGCGAGCAGGAAAGCGCTACTGACGGCGAATGAGACGATGACAAAGAAGTAGATCATCCCCGGCGCGAACTAATCCTCCGCTCTTTATCCGCGGCAACGCCTGCCGCCAATCCAGCAATCAGGAATACGACAACGGGTGGCCTAATGGGCGGCTTGCAATCTACTCGCAGTGAGCACTCCGTAGCACTCCGAGCGGTAGCCCGGCATGCCATCCTGGCGGCGCCGACGTGGATTCTGGGGGTTTTCCCTGCTGTTGCTGGTTGACGGTGCCCTCTATGTTGAACCAGCAACTTATTTTCAAGGTCACTAGCGAATTGATCTTAGCGGCCGCCTCCACGCTTGGACGGTCACCCGCCGGTAATGGATCAAAGGTCATTCGCAATAGCTGACCGCACTGTCGTCACCGCCGTTCGCCCTCGGACCTATCCTGGAGATCCTCAAGTGGACCATAGAAATCAGTTGACGATGCGTTTCCTTCGCCGCCGACACCCTGAGCATCGCGCTAGGAGGCGCCCGCGCACGATATTCGCGGCGGGGGTCATCGCCGCGGCCGTGCTCGGCGCAACCGCTCCCCTGCTGTTGCACGACGCGGATGCCGCAACCGGCCGGGCATTCACAGGAATCGGGGTGCGGTCCGGCGGGGACGGCTACGTCCTGTCCTCCGCGCGTGGCGAGATGTACGCCTTCGGCGGCGCCGCTGCGATCCGTAACCCGGTCAACTTCACCGGCGACATCGTGGACGTGGCGCTGACCGCGGACGGGCGTGGAGCGCTCGCGGTCAGCTCGGCCGGGCAGTTCTACGCGTCCGGGACCGCTCGTCCTCAGCCGAACCCGACCAGGTTCACCGGCCGAATCGTCGGGGTTGCCCTGACCGCTGACGGCCAGGGCGCGATGGCGGTCAGTTCCGTCGGGCAGTTCTACGCGTACGGCACCGCCAAGGCACAGACCAACCCGACCGGCTTCACCGGCAACATCGTCGATGTGGCCCTGACCGCTGACGGCCAGGGCGCGATGGCGGTCAGTTCCGTCGGGCAGTTCTACGCGTACGGCACCGCCAAGGCACAGACCAACCCGACCGGCTTCACCGGCAACATCGTCGGCGTTGATCTAACTGCTGATGGCCAGGGCGCGATGGCGATGAGTTCAGCCGGACAGTTCTACGCCTACGGCACAGCCGCGGCACAGCCGAACCCGACCAACTTCTCCGGCAAGATGGCGGCACTGGACCTGACCGGTGACGGCCGCGGCGTTGTCGCCATGTCCAGCACTGGACAGGTTTACGCCTACGGCACCGCCCGTCACTACGGCAACGGCGACTCCGGCTGCACAACCTATTCGGGAACGCCGGTATGCAACGACATCCGGGCGCGCTACGTGGCGCTCGGCGGGTCCGGGGGACCGCTCGGCGCGCCGACCAGTGGCGAGTTCGGCGTCGTCGGCGGCGGCCTCGGCCAGCACTTCACCACCGGCTCGATCTATTGGTCGGCGTCGACCGGAGCGTGGGACGTCCGTGGCGTGATCCGCGATAAGTACTTCTCGATGGCAGCCGAACGAGGTGTACTCGGCATGCCCACGAGCGGCGAGTCGTTCCGCAATGGCCAGTTCGGCAGCCACTTTGTGAACGGGTCGATCTACTTCTCCGGCGACACCGGGGTCCATGAGGTGCACGGCTTGATCGGCGGGGTGTACGCCCGGAACAACTGGGCTGCCGGCTCGCTCGGTATGCCGCTGACTGACGAGCGGGACGCGAAGGGCGACTGGATCAACGGCCGGATTTCCTTCTTCTACGGCGGGTACATCGTCTGGGATCTGCGGACCGCCCGGATCGGCACGACCTCAACGGACGACCGGCGTAACGAAGCCCTGAGCGCGCAAGCGTTGCCGCTGGACGACTTCATGGCCGTGCAGAGCCACATCAACTCGAAGGCGGACGGACTGGACTGGAGCACGGACGGCTGCTCCAGCCCGGCTCTCGACTCGGTCGACAAGATCTTCGTGAAGGCCTGCGTCCGGCATGACTTCGGCAACCGCAACTTCGGCCCTAGGCACGGCAACCTGGATCCGTCGGCGACGAGCCTCGACCGGGTGAACCAGACGTTCCTGGCCGACATGCTGGCGATCTGCGCCCAGCGTGGAAACTCGGCCTCGTGCCGGGCCGCGGCCAATGGCTACTACCAGGCGGTCTACCTGAACGCGACCGCCGGCAAGCATTGGTGGCGCTGAGATGACCGATTAGCAGGTGATCAAGGACAGGGACGGTGAGCAGGAGCGCGACGTTCCGATTCGCCGCCAGCGTCAGAATCGGACCAGCTGCAACAGGCGTTGCGGCTGGCCCGAGCGGTCCTGGACCCCCGCAGTGGGCTCAGCCAGGGTTTTGAATTCGACGATTCGCCGTCAAATGAGAGCACCACAACGGCACGGTCCTAGCCTCGGCCCTTCAGCAAGGGCGGTTGGTGGAGATGGCCGGGAACGCGAAAGTGCCTTCTGATCTGGAACTATGGGACTTGTCTAGGGTCCTGTCCGTCCGTCTCGGAAGGCACTTCCAGGGTGCAGATTACCGGCACGCGTCCGAAGGTTGTCGTCGCGTGCCTTGTTGGGTTGTCGTCGGCGGGTTCGATGTCTTGTCCGGCGGCGGGCAGTGGAACGCTTCACCCGGGCCACGCCACGTGTCTTCGCAGCGCGGTCGGTGCGAAAAGTATGGCCATTCCGATGAACAGCGCCACGCGACCACCGGACGCACGATGCCCGTCTCCAAAGCTTGAAGCGGCCATAAGCCACTCGAACTAGTGCCCTGATCAGGTCCCATGCGGCATTGCCAAGCGCACCGCTCAGAAAAGCGAGCCCGACCCACGCCCCAACAGCCTTAACCGGTCGGCATCTGCGTAGTTTCTTCCCCCGAAGCGGATCTGACGACTTCAGCGTAACCGCGGCCCGCCAAGCTGTAGGCTGGACGAGGGACGACCCCAGCACCGAACGTGGCTCGGGGAGTCAGGAAGCCTCCGGCGCCCGGGGCATTGAGAACTCAAGAAGTGCCATAACTGGCATTCGTTCAGCAGACGAGCAAGCCGACGCAACCGTCCGGCGTCGTTACCCACGCGTTCGCGCACCGCTTGTTTCACACCAAGCCCAAAAACTGCCCGCGAACACGATCTCCGCGCCCATGACCGGCAAGACAGCTCAGCGCCCACGCCGGCCGGTAAACGAAGCACGCAGACATCTCCCTAGCTGGGATTATGCGACATCAAGGCTTGATCGCCCGGGCTGCCTGTACCGGTAGTAGGTCATGACGAAATTCAGAACTGGTTTCGCATCTTGTTGGTTCGGGCCGACCAGGTGATCTGCTTGACCTGTTCGCTCATGACGTCCGTTCGTGACACCGGATGCGACACGAGCGGTTTCGGCGTGTGGACTATGACGCGAGCGGCACGCCCTCAGCCCGTCGCCGCTATGCGGGGGCAGGGGCGACACGTCCCATACGACCTCCCGCGTAAGGGCCGCCCTTCGAAGGCCAGAAACTCGCTCCCGGAGACTTTCGCGTCGCGTGTATTCGCTGGTCGTAACACCTACAGAGACCACGCTGACGGCAGGCCGCCGCCGTGCCGGGCTTACTGCCCGAAATGACGGGTTCTTGTTCCGCCGCGCGACTCTCTCGGGACTCGAGCTCGAAGAGGCCGGCTCGAAGCGGACGCTCAGCGGCGTGGCCGATGAGAAGCCGAACGGCGGCCCGCCTGACTATCCGGGTAAGCCGCCGCCATTCCCGGTGCCAGGTGTCCGCGTCCAAGCCAGGAAGCGCTCGTAGAGCTCGCCGGGTGATGCGTAAGGCATGTCGCCGGCCGCCTCCGTGAGGTAAGCGCTGAGATACATCGCGAGTGCCGTCCGGCCGAGCTCGGCGGCGAGCTCCTCGCGTGCAGGATCGCAAGGCCAAGGCTTGCCGCACGCCAGGCAATCCCAGGACGGCCGCCGTGGGCGGTGCCCGGCGGTCACCGTGCCGTCCATGCCCGCGCCTCCGGCTCCATCGGCCGGGCCGCCCGGATGCCGGCTCTCTCGCTCAGGTCTTCGGCAGCCTGCAGCCGGAGTCGTGCGAAGGCGTTCCGGCGCTCCTCCTCCTGCCACTGACGGGCGGCGGCGAGCGCTCGCCGGTACCGGGCTTGCGGTCCCCAGGGCAGCTTCAGACGCATAGGAGTAGCGTCGCGATCACGCTCTGGCGTGACCAGGAGTGGCGCGTTGCCGCCCAGGCTGGAAGCCTTTGGCATCACTGGCAACACTCCGAGGGGGCGCGGTGGAGACGTTCGGCCAGACCGTCCGCCGTCTCCGCGGCCCGTTGTCGATCCGCGAAGTCGCTCGTCGCGCGCACCTCGACCCCGGCCACCTGTCACGGATCGAGGCCGGGAAACGACCACCGACGCCGCTCATCGCCTCCGCTTTGGACGACGCGCTCGGTACGGGCGGTGTACTGACCGCGATGGTTCCGGCCGGCCGGGCCGAACCCTGGCGCCTCGACGGAGGTCTCTGGCGTCCTGCAGACTCGGAGCGGCTCGCCGCGGAGATCGCCTCGACCGAACCGACCGCGGACAACGCCGTCGAGCTCGCGCATCAGTGGCTCATCACGGAGCCGCCCCAGGTCTACGAACTCCGCGCCGGCCGCCGCATCGGCGCCGCGACGGTCGACGAGGTCGAGCGCCGCGTCCATAAACTCCGGCTTCTGGACGATCACGTCGGCGGAAATGACACGTACGCGATGGTCACGGCCGAGCTCGCCGCGACGGTCGGACTCCTCAACGAGGGCGCGTATTCGGAGGAGCTCGGCCGCCGCCTCCTGGTAGCGGTTGGCGAGCTCTGCCAACTCGCCGGGTGGACGAGCTCCGATGCCGGCCGCCATGCTGAAGCCGAACGTTTGTACCTTCTGGGCATCCGCGCCGCTCACGCGGGCGGCGACATCGCGGGGGCCGCCAACAACCTTTCATCGCTCGCGTACCAGGTCGCCAACGTCGGAGACGCGCGCCGGGCGGAGACCCTCGCTCGCTCCGCCTATGCGGGCGCCCGGCGGGATGCGACCGCAACGGCGCGCGCGTTGCTGGCCGAGCGGGTCGCCTGGGCCGCCGCCCGCTCCGGCGAAGCTCCTGCCGCCGAGCGAGCCCTCGTGACCGTCGAGACTGAGTACGAACACCGGCGACCGGACGATGATCCCGAGTGGACGTACTGGCTTGACGAGGGCGAGATTGAGATCATGGCGGGCCGCGTCTGGACCCAGCTCCGCCGGCCTCTCCGTGCCGTGCCGATCCTCGAGCGCGCGACCGCCGGGTACGGCGCCGACACGGGCCGCGAGACCGCCCTCTATCTCACCTGGCTTGCCGAGTCGCTCCTCCAGGCGAACGAGGTCGAGCGGGCCGCCGACGCCGCTACGCGGGCTCTGAGGCTTTCGCGCAGAGCCGGATCCGCGCGCGCCGACGACCGTGTCTCCGAACTTCGACACCTTCTCGGCCACCATCACGGAACGCCGGCCGTTGATGCCTTCGAGGAAGAGGCGTCGACCGCCTAGGGCCGCCGTCAGCCGACCGGGGCTGCCGCGGCCTTGCGGGCGGCCTCGCGACGGCGGCGGATCGGCCAGCCGATGCCTCCCAGCAGCACCAGCGCTCCGCCCAGGGAACCCCAGATGTACGGCGCGGCCTTCTGGTTCGACTTGGTCTCGTCGTACGTCAGGTCGGAGGAGCCGGTCGTGTCGGTGACCTTCCGGCAGATGTCGCCCTGTTCCATCGTGGCTCCGCCGCAGGTGGGTGCGCCGTCCCAGTCGTAGGCGAGAACACCGCCGAGGATGGCCAAGCCGATCAGGATCGCCACGATCGGGCGGCGGAACGGCAGTACCAGAAGGTGGATGAGCAGACCCACGATGTTCCTCACATGACTCGGTGCGCCGCCCCGTTGATCGGGGTCCCCGAAGCGCCGCCGGAAGCTATCAAATTGCACGCCCGGCTGCTGCCCCGGAAGTGAGCGCGGGCGACCGGTGGGGCCGCGCTAACGATCGCGGCCGGGACGCCGAAGAGGTCAGTGATGCTGACGTGGATCCGGACCGGTCCGGCGGCCGCGGCGGGCGTGCTCGCCTGCGCGGTCCTGCTCGTCGTGCAACAGGCCTGGTTCTTCGGGGAATGGGGCGGCGCCGGGGTCGGCACGCTGATCACGGACGCCACCTACGTCCCGCTGGCTGTCGCCTTCACGGTGCTGGCCGCCCGCGTGGCCTTCTCGAGACGGCAGGAGCCCCGCACCCGGCGCGCCTGGCGGGTGATCACCATCGCGTTCGCCTGTCAGCTGGTCGCCCACTGCTCCTGGTTCGTCCAGGCCCACATCCGGCACACCACCGGCTATCCCTCCACCGCCGACTACTGCTTCCTGCTCTTCTCGCCGTTCATGTTCGCGGGGCTGCTGATGCTGCCGGGCCAGCATCGCCGGCGCCGGGACCGGCAGAAGCTGGCACTCGACGCGCTGATCGTCGGCGCCGGTGGGTTCATCGCGATCTGGTACCTGCTACTCGGCCCGATCCTGCACGCGCCGGGGCTGACCGGGTGGGAACGCGCCTTCACGGCCGCGCTGCCGGTCGGCGACCTGCTGCTCGTGCTGGCCATGTCGACCGCCTTGCTGCGGCGTCACCAGCCGGAGGTGCCGGCCCCGGTGCGGCTGCTCGCCGGGTCGATCGCGCTGACCGTGACCGCCGACGTCTCGTACAGCTGGATCCAGCTGCACGGCGGGTTCACCGGCGGTTCCTGGCCGGACCTGTTGTGGCTGGCCGGCTGTTTCCTGCTGGTGCTGGCCGCCGATCAGCAGTACCGGCGGCCGAGGCACCCCGCGCCGAGACGCCGGGATCGCAACGCGGTCTTCCTTCTGCCGTACGCGGCGAGCGTGGCAGCCTACCTCCTGCTCGCCGAGCAGTCCTCGCACCTGCCGCTCGACCCGTACGGCGGCATGATCCTGGGTTCCGCCGTGCTCACCCTGCTCGTGATGGCCCGGCAGATGCACGCGCTGCGGGACAACCGGGAGATGGCGATCACCGACGGGCTGACCGGCCTCGCGAACCGAACCCTGGTCACCGAACGCCTGGAACACCTCGCGCGCCAGCCGATCCGCCCCGGCCGGCACACCGCGATCATGCTCATCGACCTCGACCGGTTCAAGCCGATCAACGACACGTTCGGTCACGAGGCGGGCGACGCCGTGCTGGTCGCCGCCGCCGACGCCCTGCGCGCCGTGATCCGGGACGGCGACCTGGCCGGCCGTCTCGGTGGCGACGAGTTCGCCGTCCTCATGCAGCTGCCGTCCCGGGAGGTGGCGGGCGTGGCAGCCGCCCGCCTGCTGGAGGCGCTGCGCACGCCGGTGGTCTACCGCGAACACGTGCTCATGGTCGAGGCGAGCATCGGCGTGGTCGTCCGGGACGATCCGGACACCTCCGGCGAGACCCTGTTGCAGCAGGCCGACACCGCCCTGTACGCGGCGAAGCGTGCCGGCCGTGGCCGCTTCGAGTACTACTCCGACGTGATGGACACCAAGGCGCGCGAGGCCGAGCTGCGCCGCGCCGTCGCCGGCGACGAGCTGGTCGTGTACTTCCAGCCCGCCGTCGCGCTGGCCACCGGTGAACTGCGCGGGGTCGAGGCCCTGGTCCGCTGGAACCATCCGGTTCGTGGCCTGCTGGGCCCGGGCGAGTTCATCGATCTGGCCGAGGAGACCGGCGTGGTGCCGTTGGGCACCTGGGTGTTGCGCGCGGCCTGCCGGGAGGTGTCCGGCTGGCGCGCCGGCAGCCCCGGCGCCGAAGCGCTGCGGCTGTCGGTGAACCTGTCACCGAAGCAGGTGGTCCAGGCGGACCTGGTGCAGACCGTCGAGGCCATCCTGGCCGAGACCGGCTTCCCGCCCGACCGGCTCACCCTGGAGATCACCGAGAGCGTCATCCTGCAGCCGGACCCCCTCACCATCGGCCGCCTGGAGGCTCCGCGCGATCTCGGGATCCAGCTCGCGGTCGACGACTTCGGGACGGGCTATTCGGCCCTGAGCTACCTGCGTCGCCTGCCGGTCACCACGCTGAAGATCGACCGCTCGTTCGTGACCGGCATCGCCGACGACGCCGAGGCCCGCTCGGTGTGCGAGGCGGTCGTCCACCTGGGCGGAGCCTTCAGGATGACCGTCGTGGCCGAGGGCATCGAGACGGCCGACCAGGCGGCCGCCCTGATCGACATGGGTTGCGCGGTCGGCCAGGGCTTCCACTTCCACCGCCCGCTCCCCCCGTCCGAGGCCGCGGCCCTGGTCCGCCGCCAGTTCGCGGGCGTCGGCTAGGACCCTGGCGACCCGGCGTCACCGCTTTTGGGACGGCAGCCCGAACGACACCGCCGCACAGCATCGATGTGTGACAATGTGCTGCGCTGAACGCCGTGTCGGGGGCGGCTGCGACGGGTCCGGGGAATCGGGGGCTTGGGTGAGCGGAATCGGGGGGTCGCCGGGAGGCGTCGCCACTGCGGCCGTCCGCGGGGAGCAGGACGCCGGCGGGAGTGGGCAACGGACCGCGGCCTCAGGGGGCGTGCTGAAAAGGCTGTGGTCCCGCCGCGAGTGGATTCTGGTGATCCTCGGCGGGCTGGCGCTCGCCGTGGCGCTGACCTGGCCGACGTTGCGCGACCCGCGGCACACGGTGCCGGGCGACATCGGGGATCCGGCCATGTTCGCCTGGCAGATCGCCTGGGGCGGGCACGCGCTGCTGCACGACCCGGCGCACCTGTGGGACTCGAACACGTTCTACCCCGATCCGTACTCGCTGGCCTTCACCGACACCGTCCTCGGGTACGCGCCGTTCGGCATGATCGGGTCGGGGATGGAAGCTGCCATCCTGCGCTACAACATCCTGTACGTCCTGCTGCACGCACTGGCCTTCGTCGGGGCGTACGCCCTGACCCGTCAGCTGGGCGCGCATCCGCTCGGCGCGACGGTGGCCGGCGCCGCCTGGGCGTACGCGCCGTGGCGGCTCGCGCATGCCGGGCACCTCAACGTCATCTCCACCGGCGGCATCGCGCTGAGCCTCGCCATGATCGCTCGTGGGCACGGCTGGTCGTTGCGCCACGGCCACCGCCCGGAGAGGCACAGTCCAGGGTGGGCGCTGGCCGGCTGGCTGGTCGGCGCCTGGCAGATCACGCTGGGGCTCGCCATCGGGCTCGTCTTCGCGTACGTCATGATCGCCGTCTGCCTGGTGGCCGCGGCATGTTTCGGCTGGGCCTGGTGGCGGCGCGGACGGCCGGCGTACGGCCGGAAGCTGCTCGCGGCCAACGTGATCGGCGGATTGTGCTTCGCCGCCGCCACGACGTACATGGGGCTCGCCTATGCCCGCGTCGTGGAGCTCAACCCGCAGGCCGACCGGGCGCTGAGCTGGACCGAGACGTATTCGCCTGCCTGGCGGGGGCTGCTGATCGCGCCCGAGACGTCGTGGCTGTGGGGTGACCGGCACGCGGGGGCGCGCGCCGAGCTGACGTGGCCGCCGGAGATGGCGCTGCTGCCCGGCATAGCGTTGATCATGCTGGCCACGGCGGGGATGTTCTTCTCGGTCTTCCGCGTGCGCCACCGGATTCTGCTGACCGTCGGCACCCTTGCGGCGGTGCTGCTCGCGCTCGGAGCGACCCTGCCCTGGCACGGCGACCCGGGTTATCTGACGCTCTCCAAGCACCTGCCGGGCTGGGCGGCGCTGCGCACCCCCGGGCGGATGACACTGTGGACCACGTTGCTGATGGCCATCCTGGCGGCCGGCGCGGTCAGCGCCTTCGTCGCCACGGCGCGAACCGTCGCACCCTGGCCCAAGCCAGGCACCGTACGGTGGATGCCGTTGGCCCGGGGGAAGTTCGTCGCGCTGCGGATCGCGCTGCTGATCCCGCTCGCGCTGGTCGTCGTCGAGGGGATCAACCGCACCCCGCATCCCGAGGTGCTGCGCTACCCGGCCGCGATGGGTGCCGCTCAGGAGCCGACCCTGGTGCTGCCCAGCGGCGGCAGCCTCGAGATGTCCATCATGCTGTGGACCACCAACGGGTTCCCGCGCATCCCCAACGGCATCGTCACCTTCGTCCCCGCCGGCCAGGAGCGGATCCGCACGGGCAGCGTGACGTTCCCGGACGCCGCGAGCGTGGCGACGCTGCGCGCGGCCGGCATCCGGTCGGTCGTCGTCCTGCCCGAGTGGCTGAGCGGAACCCCGTGGGAGTCCGTGCCCGGCCGCCCGATCGACGACCTCGGCATCACCCGCGAGGAGATCGACGGCGCCATCCTCTACCGGCTCGGCTGACGCCGGCGCCGGCCTGGGTCACCGGGCCGACTCATTGAGGGCGCCGAAGGTGCCGTCCGGGGGCCGGACCGCTCGGCGGCGGACGCCGGGGGCCAGGTCGAGGGCCTCGAGAGCGGCCAGCAGCGCGGCCATGGTGGCGTCGAACCGAGCGGAGCCGAGCGCCGCGCGGAGCTGGGCGTCGATGTGGCGGCGGGTGGCGCGGGCGGTCTCGACGGCCTGGCGGCCGGTTACGGTCAAGGCCATGGGGCGGCGCCGGCGGTCGCCGGGGCCCTCGACGGGTTCCACGTGGCCGAGGGTCAGCAACTCCCTGAGCGCCTTGGAGACGGCCTGCTGGCTCACGCCGAGCTGGTCGGCGAGCTCGGTGGCGGTGGCGGGACCGGTCAGCAGGCGCTGGATCAGGTAGCCGTGGCCGGGGCGCAGGCCGGTGCCCTCCAGCGAGCGCAGCACCCGGTGGGTGATGGCGTCGCCGAGCAGCGTGAGCGCGGAGGCCATGTCGAGTTCGGGCAGATCGTCTTCCAACACACAACCATGGTTGTGTATCGTGGCGCTCATGGCAAGCGATGTGGAATCTGTGGTGCGGGGGATGGACGCGGTTCCGGAGCCGTTCCGGCCCGTCACCGAGCCGGAGGCCCTCGACGATCTGCGCCGGCGGCTCCGGGGCACGCGCTGGCCCGAGGCCCGGGACGGCCTCGGCTGGTCGCTGGGCGCCGACCCGGCGTACCTGCGCGAGCTCGTGGCCTATTGGGCGGACGGGTTCGACTGGCCGGCCCGGGAGGCGGAGTTCGCGCGTCATCCGCGCTACCGGCTGCGGCTCGGGGGGCCGGACGGGGTGGACGTCACCTTCGTCCACGTCAGAGGAGTCGCACCCGAGGGGCGTACGGCGTTGCCGCTCGTCCTCACGCACGGCTGGCCCGACTCGTCGTGGCGCTACCTCAAGGTGATCGACCTGCTGACCGATCCGGGGGCGCACGGCGCCGATCCGGCCGACGCGTTCGACGTCGTCGTTCCCGACATGCCCGGCTTCGGTTACTCGGCGATTCCGGCGGGCTCCACGATGGACAGCAAGGCCGTCGCCAGGCTGTGGGCCGAGCTGATGCAGCGGCTCGGATATGCGCGCTACGGCGCGGCCGGAGGCGACATCGGCAGCTCGGTCAGCCGGTTCCTCGCGCTCGACAGCAGCCGCGAGGTCGTCGCGGTCCATCGCATGGACGCCGGGCTGCCGGTCCTCGCCGGGAGCCCGGACGAGCTCTCCGGCGAGGAACGCGACTGGCTGGCGCGGGCCGCCGCGTGGGGCGCGGCCGAGGGCGCCTACGCCGCCATGCACCGCACCAAACCGCTCACCGCCGCGGTGGGCCTAGCGGACTCCCCCGCCGGGCTGGCCGCCTGGGTCGTCGAGAAGCTTCGCGCGTGGAGCGACTGCCACGGGGACCTCGACACGGTCTACACCAGGGACGAGATCCTGACCCTGCTCAGCGTCACGTGGTTCACCGGCAGCATCGGGTCGTCGATGAGCATGTACCGCGCGAACGCGGCCATCCCGGCCGCCGAGCACGCCCGGCGCGTGGAGGTGCCCTCCGGGTTCTCGCTGTTCCCCGGCGACATCCTCACCCCGCCGCGGGCGTGGCTGGAGCGGACGACCCATCTCGTACGCGTCACCGAGCCCGAGAGCGGCGGCCACTTCGCGCCGTTCGAGCGCCCGGAGATCTACGCGCGGGAGCTCCGCGACTTCTTCCGGCCGTTCCGGGCGTGAACACGGCCGACCGGGTGGACCGCCTGGCGAGGCGAGCCGGTCCACCCGGTCGACGGTCGTCAGTGCCGGCCGCGGAGGGCGAGCACGAACGTTCCGGGGCCGACGCCGGTGAGCGTACGGGTGTACTGGCTCAGGTAGGTGTCGAGGAACGGCGACCGGTCGCCCTGGGTCGGCACGTCGTACCGCGGGTTCTGCAGCTCGAGGCTCAGCCGCGCCCGGCTGACCCGGATCGGGTTGCCGCTCGGGGTGTCGCGCCAGCTCCCGCTGCCGATCGTGCCGATCTGGACGCCCAGCTGGTGACCGGCCTCGAGGGTCCAGTCGGTGGACTTCAGGTCGAACGCGACGCGGCCGGCCCGCTCGATCAGCGCCACGTTCTCGTCGAACATCACCGCGGTCCCGTCCGCGGCGACGTCCCACAGGCGCACCATGACGTTGCCGGGCGCGTCGGCGGTCAGGCCGATCCGCGGCGTGGCGGTGATCCGCACCCGCGTCGACGTCGGCTTCGACCAGCTGAAGTAGCTGTGCTCGTCGCCGGCCGCGAGCGCCGGTGCGAGCGCCCGGGCGGCGGGCGGAGCGGGATCCGTCGCGTGCTCCATGTCCCACTGCTGGTCGGCCGGGGCCGCGGGGGCGGCCAGCGTGGAGGGCAGGCCGTCGTCGACGTACCGGCCGTTGGCCAGGCTCGCCACTGTGGACGATGACGGCAGCGGCCAGGTCGGCTGGGCGCGCCAGGCGCCGGTGTTGTCCTCGATGGCGTACGCGGGGTCGTGGACCGGCGGCCGGACGCCCTTCAGGTAGCGGTCGTAGAAGCGCATGACCTCGTCGAAGAACCCGGCGCGGCCCTGCAGCAACTGGCCCTGCTCGTTGGTCTCGTTGCCGCGGACGTGCTCCCACTGCCCCAGCCAGCCCCGCTCGACGCCGCGGTGGTTGTCGAGGTATTCCTCCATGTCCTCGGGCTTGGTGTTGTTCTCGATGAAGCCCTGGGTGACGAACAGCGGGGTGCTGGTGCCCTCGGCCCTCGCCGCCAGGTCACGGGCGCGCCAGTACGCCGAGCCGGCTTCGGGGTTGTTGTTGTTCGTCACGTTGTCGGTGAGACAGGCGGGGTGGCTCTGCTCGTACGCCGCGTTGGCCCGGTAGCGGTCGCTGTCGTCGGGCAGCGCCGCGATCGTGGCGATCCCGTTGTAGGCGTTGGGCGTGCCGGTCACGTTGGGCCGGGGCACCTCGTTGCTGAACAGGTAGTTGTACATGTTCCACACCGGCTCCTGCGCCACGACCGCCTTGAGCGCTCCCAGACGCAGGTTGTTGCCGACCAGGCCGGTCACGGCGTCGTAGGACTTGCCGTACATGCCGACCTTGCCGGTCGACCACGACCGGGTCGCCGCCCACTGGATCGCCGCCTTGACGTCCGCCTGTTCGCCGGGGCCCACCCAGTCCAGGCAGCCGGTGCTCCCGCCGAAGCCGCGCAGGTCGACCATGACGTACGTGTAGCCGCGGTCGAACAGGTCGGTGCCGCTGGTGAAGTCCTCGAACCGGTTGGACGGACCGGTTTGCGTCCACCCCTCCGGCCCGGTCTGGCCCGCGTGGCCGAAGTACGGCCCGACCGCCAGGATCACGGGGGTCCGGGCGTGGGGCGGCAGGTTCGCCGGGCGCAGGACGTCGGCGTGCAGCTCGACGCCGCTGTGGTCCGCCGACGGGAAGTACGCCTCCGTCCAGACCGCGCCCTCCGGCACGCGCGGGTTCTGCTCGTGGGTGACGCCCGCCTGGGCCGGCGCCGGCGCGGGTGCTCGTGACGGAGCCGCGGCGGCGGGCGTGGCGGTCAGCGCGAAAGCCGCGGCCGCGATCAGCGCGCCGGCGGTCGTCGTCCGTGTGCGTACGGTCATCTGATCTCCCTCGGGGATCGACCAGTCTCTATCGATGACCTGACGCTAGCGTACTTGTCGATTCCGCACGGCTCACGGGCCGGGCCGGCCGGCGAGGAGCGCGAACGCCAGAAGGCCGGTGGCGCCGAAGTCGATCGAGGGCTCGGTGTTGGCCGAGACGCGGCTGTCGTCGGCGTAGTGCGCGTCCGGCCGGTCGAACGCGGCGAACGCGTCGGTCCGGCACGTCACCGGGCCGCTCGTGGCCTGCAGCTCGTTCACCCGGCCGGCGCTGTTGGGACCGTTGACGACGGCGCCGGCCATGCTCAGCCCGGCCGCGCCGGTCCTGGTCAACGTGGCGATCTGGTCGTGCGGGCAGCGGGGGTACGTGGTCCCGGCGCCCACGACCAGCGAGGTGCCCCACCCGTTGGCGCCCAGCACGACGCCGCGCTGGGCGGTCGCGAAGCCGGCGTACCGGCGGTCGCCGGACACGTGCTCGTACAGCTCGGCGGCCGCCACGTAGCCGAGCTGGCGGGCCGCGTAGTCGTACCCGCCGAAACCCGCCGCGGCGCCCAGGGGGTTGCCGGCGGCCGCCCGCTGCCCCGCATCGAGCCGCCGCCGCAGGTCCCGCAGCGCGACCGCGCCCTCGCCGGATCCGGGGCCGAACAACCGGACCAGCTCCGCGTCGGCCAGGACGCCGACGTCGTAGACGCTGAGGCCCCCGGCGCCGCGGGCGTCGGCGTTCGCCCGCGCCCACCCCGCCGCCGTACGGGTCCACTCCGGCGTTCGCGCGTCGCCCAGCCGGCGCCCGGCGAGCGCCAGCTCGGTCGCGCCGAGCGCGAGGTCGTCGGTCCACCGGTCCTCGGGATAGAAGCTGCGCGGCTCCGCGGTGACCAGCTCGCCGACGTCCTCGGTGCGGGCCAGGCCGAAGACGTGCGCGGCGGCATCCAGGTACGTCCGGGCCTCGCCGGGCTCGGCGACCTGGGCGGCCAGCGCGAACGCGGCGGCGACCCGGCCGGCCAGGTTGGGGCTGATCGGCTCGCCGGGGCCCGCGGCGCGGAAGACCGGGCGGTACCGCTGGTAGTACCGCTCGTCGCCGGGCCGCACGTCGAGCCGGTCGTCGGTCTCGGGCAGCCGCCAGGTGTCGTGGTCGCCGAGGAACCCGCCGGCCCGGCTGCCGCTGCCGATGCCGACCTGCGTGTGGAGGACCTCGTTGTCGTCGTCCCACATCTTGCCGAGCCACGCGGCGCCGTGCCGCGCCTCGTCCGCCAGCCCCTCCCCCACGAGCCCGTCGCGCTGGGCGACCAGCATGACGGTCACCGCGTACGCGGTGGTGTGCGTGAACTTCAGGAAGTCGCCGGCGTCGTACCAGCCGCCCTCCACGTCGACCGGCCCGCCGACGCTCTCCAGATCGGCCGTGATCCCCCCGGAGTCGTCGAACGACGGCGGGGCGTACACAGTGGCCTCCCGGTCGGACAGGTGGGCCGCCGTCCGCTGCCACGGGCCCGGCACCTGGTCCGCGCCGTCGCGGTGGTTGCGGAAGTACTCCAGCGAGTGCCGCGCCAGCGGCTGGAACAACTCGGCGGCGGACCCCACCCGAAACGGCGGAGACTCGGCCCGTACGGCGCCCTCGACCTTGATCCGATAGACGTGGTCCGCCGGCAGGCCGGTCAGGTCGATCGGCCGGACCTCGGGGAAGCGCTCGTTCCACGCGCCCCGCGCGGCGCCCACCCGCGGCGACAGCGCCACTTCGCCGTCCGCATCGACGACCTCGACCCGTACGTCCGCCGCCGCCCGCGGCGACAGCAGGTAGGCGGTCTTGGTCTCGCCCGCCGCGTAGCCCACCTGGTCGACCCGGACCAGCGCCTCCGGAGCCGACGGCCCGTCGCAGGCCACCCCGCCGGCGGCCAGGAGAACGCCGGCGAACAGCGCGGCGAGCACACGGGTGGTCGAGGTTCTCACCGCCGAGATTGTCGACCATCCCGCCGCGCCGGACCGGACGCGCTGTGCGGGCCGGTTCCCTACCATGGCGGCGTGAGCCGAGAGGTCGAGAAGCTGAACCGGCGGCTGCTGCGCGCCCGCGACGCGATCGACCGGGCGTATGCCGAGCCGCTCGACGTCCGGGCGGTCGCGGCGGTCGCGCACATGTCGCCCGCGCACTTCAGCCGGTGTTTCCGGGCCGCGTTCGGGGAGACGCCGCACCGCTATCTGCAGCGGCGGCGCATCGAGCGGTCGATGTTCCGGCTGCGGGAGACCGGCCGCAGCGTCACCGAGGTGTGCGCCGACGTCGGCTTCGCCAGCCTCGGAACGTTCAGCCGGACGTTCCGCGCGATCGTCGGCCAGACGCCGTCGGAGTACCGCCGGGGCCACGGACCGGTCGTCGTGCCGGGCTGCGTCCAGATGGCCAACGTCCGGCCACGATCGAGCAGCTTTGGAGAAGCGCCCGACGGCCCGGCTCGCCTAGCCTGACGACGGCCCGTTCCCCGGCGAAGGAGCACTGGATGATCACCAAGCTGAACGTCACGTCGGTCTTCGTCCTCGACAAGGAGGAGGCGCTGGAGTTCTACGTCGGCCTGCTCGGGCTCGAGAAGGGCAACGACGTCCGGCAGGGCTCGTACCGGTGGCTGACCGTCCGCGTCCCCGGCGAGGGCGGCACCGAGATCTCGCTGGAGGAGCCCGGCCCGCCGCTGCACGACGAGGCGACGGCCGAGCAGCTGCGCGAGCTGGTCGCGAAGGGTGCGCTGAACGGGCTCGTGCTCACCACCGGCGACGTCCGGGGGCTGTACGAGACGCTGCGGGCGCGCGGCTTCACGGACTTCACCCAGGAGCCGGCCGACCACTTCTACGGCACCGACATGGGCCTGCGGGACCCGTCCGGCAACCCGATCCGGATCCTCCAGCAGGGCTAGCGGTAGTAGCCGTAGTTGTCGCAGGTGTGGCGTTCGAGGATGCAGTTCTTCGTGCGCTTGTTCATCGCGTCGGCGTCCCACATGACGAAGGCGTCGCCGTGCATGGAGGAGGCGCTCTTGCCCACGGGGTCGGAGGACAGGTAGTAGCCCTGCGGGGTGCCCTTGACGCCGTACTGGATGTCGAAGGTGAGGGCGGGGATGCGTACGGGATGGGTCGAGGGACAGCCGCGGTCGGTGCCGAAGGCGACGTGGTCCTTGTGGTCGGGGCTGTCCAGGTGCTTGCCGTCCCAGCAGTCCGGGAACTGCATCATGAAGTGCAGCGTGGCGTCGCCGCCGCAGATGGGCCAGTTGCCGTTGGCGCTGCGGGCCACGCCGTCGAGGTCGCCGGGGCCGTAGAAGGCGCAGTAGAACTGGCCCTGGGCGCCGCGCGGGGTGGGCACCTTCTTCTTCGCGTCGCCGGTGACCATGCGCAGGCCGTTGGGCATCGGCTTCACGTCGCGGGAGCCGGCCCGCAGCGAGCGGTAGTAGACGCGGAAGCCCGTGGTCTCGACCGGTTTGCCCGTCGCGTTGTCGTAGAGCGTCGGCACCCAGTACGCGGAATGGTCCTGCACGGGTTTGCAGCTGGTGGCGGTGAACTTCGTCAGGTCGCCGGCCGTGGTGCCCGCGTCGACGGCCTTGTTGCCGACGAACGAGTGCATGTGCGAGGCGCCGGGCAGGCCGGGAAGCACGATCGGGTCGTCGGCCAGGCGGTGGCTGTACCGGCAGTCGGCGCGGAACTCGGGCAGGTTCCCCACGCCGGCGGGGACGGGGTCGACCTTGCGGGCCTCGTACGCGTCGAGCTGTTTGCGCCACGCCGCCTGGTCGACCGGGATCCAGCCGGCCCTGGGCGGTGGCGGCGTCTTCGTCGTCGTCGTCGTTCGAGGGGTGGGGGTCTTGCTCGACGCGGCCGGTCGGGCCGAGGCGGGACGGGTCGTGGTGGTGGAGGGCCGCGCCGGGGCCGATGCGCGGGCCGGCGTGGCCGGAGCGGCGGCGGTGACCGGCTCGGAGCCGCTTCGCGTGTTCGCCAGGGCGACAGCTCCCGCCGTCACGGCGACGGCCACGGCCACGGCCGTGGAGAGGACCGCCACCGTACGCCGGGGGCGGCGCCGGTGGGTCGTCGTGTTCGGCATTGCCTGCTCCTCACCCGTGGTGGCTTCCGGGCAAGGAGACGGGGGCGCGGCCGACCGATAACAGAAACGTTCAGGCGGCGCGCAGGACGGCGACCAGGAAGTCGGACTCCGGGGTGAACGGGCGCAGGTCCCACGACGCCAGCAGCAGGTCGGGGGTCAGGCCCACCTTGGCGGCGTCGGCCAGGAAGTCGTCGAACGGGTAGCCGCGGCCCGCGCCGAAGCCGACCACCAGGCGGGCGCCGTCGCGCAGGTGGCGGCGGCACCGGGCGAGGATCTCGACGCGGGTCGAGGGGGCCACGAAGGTCATGACGTTGCCGGCGGAGACGATCAGGTCGAAGGTGTCGGGCAGGTCGAGCTCGCTGAGGTCGCCGACCAGCCAGCGGGGGCCCGGGTGGTCGGTCTTCGCCGCCTCGATCAGGGCGGGGTCCAGGTCGACGCCGACGACGTCGTGGCCCGCCGCGGCCAGGTGGCCGCCGACGCGGCCGGTGCCACAGCCTGCGTCGAGCACCTTCGCGCCGCGGGGCAGCATGGCGTCGATCATGCGGGCCTCGCCGGCCAGGTCCGCGCCCGCCGCGGCCAGGGACCGGAAGCGGTCGATGTACCACTGGGAGTGGCCCGGGTTGTCCGCGAGGAGCTTGAGCCAGCCGTTCTGATCACTCATCGTTACGAGAGTAACCTGCTGCGTTCGACGACCTCCTCGCTGGTCAGGGGACTGCGCGGGTGGTGGGTGAGCGAGAGCGGCGTACGGATCTTGCGGGGCGGGCGGCCCTCGGCGGCGAGGTAGAACTCGCCCGTGGTCAGCCGCGAGATGTCGGGGACGTCGCCGCCCTTGGCGCGGGCCATGTCGCGGGCCGCCTCGATGTGCACGGGGCTGTTCATCAGGCCGTACATCTGGGTGGCGGCGTTGCCGGGGATGCGGTTGTGCAGGCCCTTGGGCGCCTGGGTGGCGAAGACGAGGCCAAGGCCGTACTTGCGGGCCTGCGCGGCCAGGGCGAGGGTGCTCTGCGTGCACGCCGTCATGGCGCCGGACGGGGCCAGCGTCTGGGCCTCGTCCATGATGAGCAGCCCGAGCAGCGGGCGGTCGCCGGCCGGGTTCCTCCTGATCCAGGCGAACAGGGCCATCTGCAGCTGGTTCACGAACCCCTGGCGGGCCTCCTCGGACTGCAGCCCGACGAAGCTGATCACGGAGACGCGGGCGCGCTTGCCGTCCGCGGGGGTGAGCAGCAGGCCGGGGTCCATGGGCGTGCCCTGACCGCCGAACAGCGGGTCGTTGACGGTGGCGGCGGTGAGCGACTGCGACAACCCGAGTGCGATCTTGTCGGCGCCGTCGATGTCGAGCAGGCCGTCGGGGAACGTGCCCAGCGTGTCGATGAGCCCCTGCAGCCGGCTGCCGCCGCGCCGGCCGTAGTGCTCGACCGCCTTCCTGAGCACGGCCGCCCCGAGCTGCGCCTTGGTCGTACGGCCGGTGACGCCCGCGCGGGGGGCCAGCGAGGCGACGGCGGCCTCGACGGCCTCCGCGAACTCGTCCTCGTCGTCGCGCACGCTGCGGAAGTCGGGCAGCGGCTGGAAGCTCAGCGGGCGGCCGGAGGCGCGGCGCGGGGTCCAGACGACGACGTCGGTGTTCGCCAGGTAGTCGGCGGCCTTGGCGGCGTCGCCGGGCTGCCACTGCCGGGGCGGCTCGGGCCAGGCCTCGCCGAGGCGGGCCAGGTCGTTGTTGGGGTCGAGGACGATCGCGGAGACGCCCTGCAGGGCGCACTCCTCGACGATGCGGCGGATCAGCACTGTCTTGCCCGAGCCGGAGCCGGCGAAGATCGTCGTGTGCTTGCGCAGCGCCTCGAGCGGCAGGCGGGCAGGCGACCGGTCGTCGTAGTCGTAGCCGACCGTGAACGACGGCTCGGCGGGCGCCGCCGACCCGGCGGTTGCTGACGGCCCGGCGGGGGCCGACGGCTTTGCGGGGGCCGACGGCTTTGCGGCGGCCGACGGCTTTGCGGGTACGGCCTGCGCCGCGACCACAGCGGCCACGCCGACGGCGGGCTGCGCTGTCTCCGCGGGCTGCGCTGGGTTTGCGGGCGCCTCGCCCCCAGGCATCCACCTCCGCATGTCGGCGAGGGCGTGCTGCAGGAAGGCAAGGCCCGAGGCCGGCCGGCGCTCGGCGAGCCACCCCTGCAGGTCCATGGTGGTCTCCGACAGCATCACCCGGAGCGCCGACAGCGTCCGCAGGTCGTCCTCGCTGAGGCCGAGCGTTGCGCCGCCCTCCTGCTCCAGCTTCGCCACGGCGGCCCGCGTCCGCTCCCCCGCCGCCCAGTTTCCGTTGCGCAGCAGGAAGAGCCGCCGCTTGGGCGTGCCCGCGTCGACGGCGGCCGCCACGGACGCCTTCCGGATGCGCGACAGGGCCGCGCTGTGGTGGTGCTCCTCGCTGATCGCGCGGAAGCACCAGTGCACCTGGTCCTCGGTCCGGTCGTTCAGCGTCAGGCGCAGCCGCGCGTGCAGCGCCGGGTCGGTGCTGGGCGGCGGGTCCACAGTGAACGCGCCGTCCGCGTCGCCGCGCTCGAGGATCCAGGCGGTCAGCCCGGCGGCCAGCAGCGGGGGCACGGCCCGGTCCTCGGTGTCGCGCCCGAGCGGCGCGAGCACGTCGGCCGCCTTGCGCAGCTCCGCGAACCTCAGGTCGTACGCCCGGAGGTTGTCGGTCCTGGGAGGCTGGGGCGGCGGGGCCGGGGGCGTGTCGCCGAGCCGCTCGAGGATGCGCACCTCGTCGTCGTCGATGCAGGCGCGCACGTGCTGGTCGATCTCGATCAGCAGCTGGCGCGGGGTGTAACGGCCGGCCTTGTCGAACGCCTGCGGCGCGACCGGCCACGTCGGGAACGGCGGCTCGAACCCGGCCTCGGCGTAGCGCAGCAGGAACCGCTTCTCGATGATGGCCCGCGCCAGGGCGTCGTCGTTGATGCGCTGGAGCACCGGGGTCAGCCGGAACCGGTCGGCCACCGTGTCGGCCGCGGACGTCGAGATGATCGTCCACGAGTTCGGGATGCAGGCGAGAACCGTGAGCGTACGGCGGGTGATCTGCCGCAGCGTCATGAGGCCGTCCGCCATGCGCGCCAGCATCAGCGCCTGCTCGGGGTCCACGATGGACGACGCGGCCAGCGCCGGGTCGCTCTGGACGGCGACCTGGGCGATCAGCGTGTCGATCTGGTCGATCGCGACGACCGACGGGCCGGTGAGCGCGAGCAGCCACGACAGGTCCTGGACGATGAGCTGCGCGGAGCGGGGCGCGCGGCGCATCCCCCAGACGTTGCGCTCGCCCGGCACGTTCTCCTCGCCCGAGATGAAGTAGTTCTCGGCGAGGTCGCGGTGGGCGACGTCCTCGGAGGCGCTCAGCGCGAGGGCGCGCGCGGTCTCCTGGCTCGACCGCGCCACCTGCCGGTCGAACTCGCCGAGCCCCTCGACGAAGGCGTCCAGGTCGGCGCGGGTCAGGTCGGTCTCGCCCATCACCGCGCGGCGCGACTTGCGGGGCGCGCCCACCATCGCGGACAGCCGGCGCAGCAGCAGGGTGAGCTGGGTCTGACCGGTGCCCGGGACGGGCCGGGAGAGTCCGTCGAGCATCGCGGCGAGCACGCTGTCCCAGAAGCTGCCCGCGTCGAGCAGGCTGACCAGGAAGAAGTAGCCCTCCTGCTGCTGCACCTGCTGGCGCACCCAGCCCAGCAGGTGCGTCTTGCCGGAGCCGCGCTGGCCCTGCACGACCAGGCCGATCGGGCTGGCGTCCCGGCTGGCGCTCGCCTCGGCGAACCCGTCCGAGATCTCCCGCAGGACGGGCACGTGCAGGCCGTCGACGTGGAACGGCAGCGGGCGCCAGATGTCGTCGGGGACCGGCGCCCAGTTGAACCGCAGGGCCTTGAGCGCCGCGCGCTGCGCCTCGTTCATCACACCCCGATCGCGAGCAGGTGGTTCTCCTGCCCGCCGAGGCGCAACGCGGCCTCGTGGTCCGCCGCGGTGAGCGCCTTCTGGTTGGACTCGGGCACGAACGTGGCCTCGCCGCTGTCGCTGAGCCGCAGCAGCGCGTCGTCGAGGCGGGCGCGCGGCACGTCGGCGAAGAACGGGCGCAGCCGGGTCAGGCTCACCCACACGCCGGGGTGAAGGGCCAGGGCCTCGTACGTGCTGAGGACGCGCGGCCGCAGGTCGTCCTCCGCGGCCTTCTTCCCAGCCGCGCGCATCTCGGTCTGCGCGAACAGTTCGGTGAGGTTGGCGGCGCCGCTGCGCTCGAGGAGCCGTTCGCGCAGATCGGCGTGCAGGGCGGTGAGCGCCGCGCCCAGAGCGGTCGCGCCGCGTGCCTTGAAGTTGAGGTCGCTCTGCATCCGGACCCAGCCCTTGTCGTCGAGTTGCAGGGCGGTCGTCCGGCCGCTCTTGCGGTTCGAGACGTAGTGCAGCCGGGCGAGCTTGTCCCGGGTCGGCTTGCGCACGTCCAGCCCGTACTTCTGCTGCAGTTCGGTGTTGAGCACCTCGCGCGCCTCCACCATGAGCACCACGAGGATCGCGGCCTCCGAGGGGGTCAGGTCATCGCCGGCCATGGTGGTGTCCTTCCGCTGTGTCGCGCCGCCGGGCCCGCACGTACGTGCCGATCTGGTGAACCACGGCGCCGACGTCATGAATGATTCGGGCGTTGGTGAAGCGCAGAACGGCGTAGCCGTCCAGGGTCAGTTGCACGTCGCGCCGCCGGTCCTGCTCGTAGCGGGCGGGATGGCAGTGCTCGGGCCCGTCGATCTCGACGACGCAGCGCTCCTGCGGCCAGAGCAGATCCAGCCGTACGGGCGGGGTGAGCGCGTTCGAGCGGTAGTCCTGATTCCACCGGCGGCCCGCGGCCCAGTCCTGTTTCGCGAGCGCCGCCTCCAGCGCGGCCTCGACCGTGCTCGCCGGATGCGGACGGCCGGCGTCGGCGCGGCTTCCCCCGGAAACCTGCACGCGTACGGCCGGGAGGCGCTCGCTGCTCCCCCCGACCAGCCACACCGCCGGCCCCCCGTTGTGCACCACCCACTCCGCGCCCGCGACCACCATCTCGGCTCGTCGCGCCGCCTCGCCCTCCCCCGCCGCGTCGCATCTCTGCGCCGTGCCGCCTTTTTCCGCCGCGTCGCGTTCCCGCGCCGTGCCGCCTTTCTGCGCCGCGTCGACCAGCAGCACCGTGCGGGGCCGGCCGAACGCCTCCGCGACCAGACGGGTCAGCTGCCGCAGCCGCACGCGCAGCGGCAGCACCGCCGGCACCCGGTGACCGGTGAGCGCGAGGACCGCGAGGTCCGTCAGGAACGTACGCGGGTAGCGGCTCCGGCGAGCGTGCTCCGCCGCCAGCATGCGGGCCGCCGCAAGCCCACCCAGGTCCGCCCGGTGGGTGCTCACCTCCGGCAGCCACGCCGGCAACAGCTCGACCGCCGCCCTCTCCAGCGCCCCGACCGCAGCTTCGGCGAACGCCGCCGGCGTGCGGCAGACCCGCGGCGGGCTGACGACCAGCGGGGCCGGCTCACCCTGATCGCCGGCGAGGACGCTTGCGAGGTCGTCGACCTCGGCGCCGGAAAGCGAGACGACGCGGTCGACCGGAACATCGGTCAGGGTCATGCGCGGGCGCTTCCCGGGATCTGCCACCTGCGATCTACTTCGGTGGTCAGTGTTCTCATCCCTCCGGAGCCGTCGCGAGCATGCCGCGACCAGCCTACGAATCAGTAGTCGATGAAGCTACAGCGCAGGTACGACCTTTTATCGCCGAACGGTTGAGTGTCGTTCTTGATCGGCTCTGCGCTGTGACTCCCGTCGCAGGACACGACATTTATGATCACTATTCGGCGGACGATTCGGGATCGCCCCGGTGATCACCAAAGGGGCTGCACGCCGAAATTGACAGCGGTCTGTTGCTACTCTCCGCTCAAGCGAAGATCGGCGAGCGAACGGACTGATCCGTGACGGCGCGACCCCGAAGCCCGGACGGCGAGGAGACGCCGGCACCCGACCGCAACCACCGCAACGGGGACGATGCGGCATCGGGTTCTCCGGGTCCGCCTCCCGTGGGGAACATGGTGGCGGCGGAGCAGGCCGTCGGCGTCAAAGGCGTGAGCGGCCGCCCGGGCGCGAACATCGACGCCTCACACAGCGGCGCCGGCACGACATCGCAGCCTGCAGCGTCGGACGCCGGCGAGCCCATGCTGGCGACAGCTCTGCGGACCTACGAGCAACTCGGGGCCGAACCCCCGACGGTCGACTTCGTGCGGAACGACGAGGAGAACGGTCCCGCCCATACGCTCGAGCGCCACGGATCTCACGTGCCGCTCAGACGCGACCCGAACGTGCGAACGATCGAGGGCCGCATCTACAACGACAAGGGGTGGGAGAGGGCCGAGAACCAGTCGTTCCGATGGGACGATCCCGTGATCATGGCCAGGGAGGTCAACGGGTACATCCGGCGGAACTGGGAGACCATCCGTAGCGACCTGGCGCTGGAAGGCCGGCACAAGGGTCATTTCGACGCGGGTCACCGTGTGGGCGAGGGTTTCATCAACTCCGGAATGCACGGCACGGGGCCGCGCCAGGCGCATTACATGGTGACCAGCCTGGTGCGCGTCACCATCAATCTCGTGGCTGACTCCGATCCGGCTAAGGCGTTCGTCGTCAGCGCCTTTCCCGCCGGGATACTACGGTGAGACGCATGGACACCTCCCGGCTCCCCGAGCCGCTCCGGGCACGGATAGCCGAGCGTGAAGCACGCTCGACGATGGAGAAGGCGCGATCGCTCATGCTCGGCTATGTCGCCGACACCGACGGCATCGACGAGATCCGCACGGAGCTGGAGTCGACCGCGCGATACAACACCTACTTCCTCCGCCAGGAGCTGGCAGCTCTGGAAACGCTGCTCACCGAGGAACTCCCGCCCGGCACGCTCTTCGAGCTGGTCTCCGTGGACGGCAGCTGGCCGCTCGACGACGATCCGACCGATGCCGGTGCGGCTGCGTTCCTGCGGCAGTTCCTGGCCTGGGGCTGGGCGGCGATCGCATCGGCGGAGACGGGCCGGACACATTGACGATTGACGTGGCGCGATAGAAAGGGGGTGTGACCGAGCCTCTGCTGGACCCCGACAGTTCGCGCGACTACCTGCGGGACTGGAAGGGGCGCGTCGATCGGGCTGCGGCGGCTGCGCAGGCCATGAGTGAGCGGCTCGGGGACCTGCGGATCACGGCGGCCGACGGCAACGGGCTGGTCGAGGTGACGATCGACTCGGCGGGGGTGCTGGTCGACGTGCGGTTCAGCGACCGCGTCCAGCGGGTGTCGCCCGACGTGGTGTCGCGGGCGGTGATGACGGCGTTCGGCAGCGCGCGGCGGGAGGCTGCGGAGCGTACGCGGAAGGTCATCGACGAGACGGTGGGCCCGGACTCGGTGGCGGGGCGGGTGATCGGCCAGAGGCTGCGGGGGGACGCGGATGAGTGACGGGTTCTCGGTCGACGCGCAGCAGATCCGGGCGCACGCGGGCAAGGTGGAGGCCGTGCAGGAGCGCTTTCAGGCGGTGAAGGCGGCCAGCGGCGCGATCGCGCAGGACGACGCGGCGTACGGGATGCTCTGCGGGTGGATGGCGGGCATCCTCGAGGCACGCCACGCGAAGCAGAACGAGCTCTACGCGTACGTCGAGGAGAACCTGCGGCTGGCGGCGGACGCGCTGGTGCGCACGAGCCAGGACTACGAGGCGGTCGACGACGCGGCGGCGCGGCGGCTGCGGGAAGCGGGCGGGCGGCTCGGATGACGAACCTGATCGCGGTGGCCTCGACGGGGCCGGGCACGTCGGGGGCCTCGCTGGTCGACAGCTTCCAAGGGCTGCACCAGACGATCGCCGGCGAAAGCTGGGTCGATCAGGCGCTGGCGGGCGGCGCGTTCGCGCTGGAGGCGGCGTCGGCGGTGCTCGACCCGTTCGGCACGCTGCTGGCCAACGGGCTGGGCTGGGCGATGGAGTACTTCGAACCGCTGCGCGAGATCCTCGACAAGCTGGCCGGCATCCCAGAACGGGTGGCCGCGCACGCCGCGACGTGGGAGAACATGGCGCGCGAGCTGGGTGCGATGTCGGCGGACCTGCAGAGCGCCCTGGCCGTGGACGTGCCGGACTGGACGGGGCCGGCGGCGGCGACGTATCAGAGCCTGATGGCCAACAACGTCGACGCGCTGGGCGGGCTCGGGTCGCTGGCGGCGACGATGGCGGTGTCCACCCAGGCCGCGGGCAACCTGGTCATGTTCACCCGCGACCTCGTCCGCGACCTGATCGCCGACCTGGTCGCGCGGGTGATCGTGTGGGCGGCCGAGTCGCTGCTGATCGTGACGATCCCGGTGGTGGCGGCGCAGATCGCGTCCGCGGTGGTGAAGTGGGCGGGCCGGATCCTGGGGTACACGACGGCGCTGGTCACGAGCCTGACCAACCTGACCCGGCTGGTGAACGGCTGAGCGGGGCGATTCCGTCGCGGGCCGGCTCGACGCGGGGCGCAACCGCGTCGTCCCTCACCGGCCCGCGACGGAGGATCTAGAGGGCGGGTTCCAGGGCCTGCTCCACCGACGTCCATTGCTGCGACTCGGCCGAGCGGCTCACCGCGTCGAGCACGAGCTGCACCTGCAGCGCGTCGGCGAACGACGGGGTGGGCTGGCGGCCGGCGGCGATGGCTTCGATCAGGTCGCGCACCTCGTGGGTGAAGGTGTGCTCGTAGCCGATGCCGTGGCCGGGCGGCCACCAGGCGGACATGTACGGGTGGTCGGCCTCGGTCACCAGGATCCGGCTGAAGCCCTGCTCGCTCGCGGGCAGCGCCGCGTCGTAGAACTCGAGCTCGTTGAGCCGCTCGAAGTCGAATGCCACCGAGCCGAGCGAGCCGTTCAGCTCGACCCGCAGCGCGTTCTTGCGGCCGGTCGCGAACCGGGTGGCCTCGTACGTCGCCACCGCTCCCCCGTCGAGACGGGCCAGGAACAGCGCCGCGTCGTCGACCGTGACGTCCCCGAACGACTCGGCGGCCGACGCGGACAGCCCGGACGACGCCGAGGGCAGCGGCCGCGACTTCACGAACGTCTCGGTGAGCGCCGAGACCTTGGTGATCGACTGCCCGGTGACGAACTGGGTCAGGTCGATGATGTGCGCGCCGATGTCGCCCAGCGCCCCGGAGCCCGCCAGCTCCTTGCGCAGCCGCCACACCAGCGGGAACTGCGGGTCGACGATCCAGTCCTGCAGGTACGACGCGCGCACGTGCCGGATGGTGCCGATCCGCCCGTCCTGCACGAGCTGCCGCATGAGCGCCACGGCCGGCACCCGGCGGTAGTTGAACGCGCACATCGCCCGTACGCCCGAGGAAGCGGCCTTGGCAGCGGCCGCGGCCATCTCCTTCGCCTCGGCCACCGTGTTGGCCAGGGGCTTCTCGCACAGCACGTGCTTGCCCGCGGCGAGCGCGGCCAGGGCGATCTCGGCGTGGGTGTCGCCCGGGGTGCAGATGTCGATCAGATCGATGTCGTCCCGGGCGATCAGCGACTGCCAGTCCGTGGTGTGCTCGTCCCAGCCGAGCTTCGCCGCGGCGGCCGCCACCCCTTCCGGGGAACGGCCGCTCACCGCGGTCATCCGTGCCGACAGCGGCAGGTCGAAGGCGCGGTTGACGGTGCGCCAGGCCAGCGAGTGGGTGGCGCCCATGAACGCGTAGCCGACCATGCCGACCCGCAGCTGTTCCGACATCGACAGTCCTCTCAGAAGCCGAGCTTCGCGTACTGCGCGGCGTTGTCCTTGGTGATCGTCTCGGAGGTGAGCGTGATGTCCGTGGGCACCTGGAGCTCGACGAGGTCGCTCATGCCCTTGCCCTGCCCGATGAGCCGGGCGAGCGAGATGGCCGAGGAGGCCATCGACGGGCTGTAGGTGACCGTGGCCTTGAGCACGCTGTTGTCCGCCGTGATGGCGTCGATGGCGGCCTTCGAGCCGGCGCCGCCGACCATGAAGAACTCGTTGCGGTTGGCCTGCTTGATCGCGGCGAGCACGCCGATGCCCTGGTCGTCGTCGTGGTTCCACAGCGCGTCCATCTTGGGCAGCGCCTGCAGCAGGGCGGTCGCGGCGGCCTGCCCGGAGTCGGCGGTGAACTCCGCCGGGCGCCGGTTGGCGACCTTGAAGCCGTACTGGGCCAGGGCCGTCTTGAAGCCCTGGCTGCGCTCCTGGGTGAGCTCGAGCGAGTCGATGCCGGGGATCTCGCCGATGACCGGGTTCGCGACGTTCTTGGCCTTGAGCTGCTCGCCGATGTAGTGGCCGGCGGCCAGGCCCATGCCGTAGTTGTCGCCCTTGATCTGCAGCCGGTAGGCCGCCCGCGACGGGAACGCCCGGTCGAGGTTGATGACCGGGATGCCGGCCTTCATCGCCTCCAGGCCGGCCGCGTCGAGCTCCTTGCCGTCGGCCGGCAGCATCACGATCACGGTGGGCTTCTGGGCGACGAGCGTCGAGATCGCGGCTCGCTGGGCGGCCGCGTCGGCGCCCGACTCGACCGGCTTGAACTCCACGTCGGGGTACGCCGCGGCCTGCGCCTTGGCGTTGTTGGTGATCGCCGCGAGCCAGCCGTGGTCGGCCGCCGGGGCGGAGAAGCCGATGGTCACCTTCTCGCCGGCCGCGGCGTTCGGGTTCGCGCTGGCGTCGGTGTTGGTGTTCACCTGCGCGCTGGTGTCGGGCTCGTTGCTCGTGCAGGCGGTGAGAAGGGCGCCGGCGCCGACGGCCGCGCCGCCGAACAGAATGCGCCTACGGGACAAAGCGGACATGATTCCTCCAAGGGGGTACCCGGACGAAGCGATGCCGGGCGAAAGAGATCAGCGCTTGAACAGTTGCGTCAGAGAGCGGTAGCGGAACTGCTGGATCAGGACGGCGACCACGATGATCGCGCCCTTGACCATGTTCTGGACCTCGGTGGAGAGGTTGTTGATCGCGAACAGGTTGGTGATCGTGGAGAAGACGAGCACCCCGAACAGGGCGCCGATGATCGTGCCGCGGCCACCGCTGAGCAGCGTGCCGCCGATGATCGCCGCGGCGATCGCGTCCAGTTCGTACAGGTTGGCCATGGCGGCCTGAGCGCTGGTCGCCTGGGAGGTGAGCATGATCGCGCCGATGCCGCAGCACAGGCCGGACAGCGCGTAGAGCAGCATGGTGTGCCGCTTGACGTTGATGCCGGCGAGCCGGGCCGCCTCGGGGTTGCCGCCCACGGCCACCGTCCGGCGGCCGAACGTGGTGCGGTTGAGCAGCACCCAGCCCGCGGCGACCACGAGCCCGAGGATCCAGACCAGCAGCGGGATGCCGAGCAGCCGCGTGCTGGCCAGGTCGTTGATGAACGTGTTCGCCGAGACCTGTGTCTGCTTGCCGGAGATCTGGGCGGCGAGCCCGCGGGCGGCGACCAGCATCGCGAGGGTCGCGATGAAGGGCACCAGCTTCCCGTACGAGATGAGCACCCCGTTGACCAGGCCGACCACGACGCCGACGACGATCGCCGTGAAGATCATGCCGCCGGCGCCGTAACTCTGGGTCGCGAGCGTGGTGGCCCAGACCCCGGCCAGGGCGACGATCGCGCCGACGGACAGGTCGATGCCGCCCCCGATGATCACGAAGGTCATGCCGACCGTGACCACGCCGATCGCGGACGCCTGCTGCAGGATCGTCAGGAAGTTGTTCTTGACCCAGGTCGGGTCGCTGTAGAGGTCGGGCTTGGTGACGATGCCGACGACGATCAGCAGGACGAGCACGCCGACCAGGCCCAGGTTGCGCAGGACCCCCTCGTCGAGCTTGCGTCGCTGCTGCTTGGCGGGCGCCTCCGGGGGCGCCGTCTGGGTTGTCATGCTGGCTCCCCTTCCAGAATGGACTCGGTCGTGAGCGACCCCGCCATGACGAGGTCGAGAACGGCGCCCTCGTCGAGGTCGGCGGCGGGCGCCTCGCGGATGATCCGGCCTTCGCGCATCACCAGCACCCGGTCGGCCAGGCCGAGCACCTCGGGCACCTCGCTCGAGACCAGCAGCACGCCGACACCGCGTTCGGCGAGGTCGTGGATGACCTGATAGAGCTCGGCGCGGGCGCCCACGTCGACGCCGCGGGTGGGCTCGTCGAGCAGCAGCAGCTTCGTGTCCTCGAGCAGCCAGCGCCCGACCACGACCTTCTGCTGGTTGCCGCCGGAGAGCGTCCGGATCGGCCGGTCCACGTCGCGCGGGCGCAGCTCGAGCAGGTCCGCGGTCTTGGCTGCGGCCCGGCGCTCGCCGCCCGCGTCGGTGAACCCCGCCTTGGCGAAGCCGCTGAACGAGGCGAGCGTCATGTTCTTGTAGACCGGCTCGTCGAGCAGCAGCGCCTGGCTCTTGCGCTCCTCGGGGGCCATGCCCATGCCCATGCGCACGGCCCGGCCGACCCCGGTGATGCGCCGGCCGTCGAGGGTGACCGTGCCGGAGTCCGCGCGGCGCGCGCCGAAGATGGTCTCGAGCAGCTCGGAGCGGCCCGAGCCGACCAGCCCCGCGATGCCGACGATCTCGCCGGGCGCCACGGTGAGGCTGGCGTCGGCGAACTCGCCCGTACGGGAGAGGCCGTCGACGACCAGCAGCGGGTCGCGCTGCTGCGCGGGGCGGCGCGGCGGGAAGACGTACTCGATGCTGCGGCCCGTCATCCGGCTCACCAGGTCGCGCGTCGGCGTGGTGCGCGCCGGCAGGTTCGCGGCGGTGGTTCGCCCGTCCTTGAGCACGGTGACGCGGTCGCCGATCTCGCGGATCTCCTCGAGCCGGTGGGAGATGTAGATGACCGCGATCCCCTGGGCCGTCAGCTCGCGGATGATCCGGAACAGGTTCTCGACCTCGTCATGAGCAAGCACGGCGCTGGGCTCGTCCATGACGATCAGCCGGGCGTCGTGCGAGAGCGCACGGGCCATGCTGACGATCTGTTTGCCGGCGGCGGGCAGGTCCCGCACCGCCGTGCGCGGCGGGATCTCGGGGTGGCCGAGGCGGGACAGGATCTCCCGGGTCCGGTACGCCGTGGAGCGCCGGCGGGTGAATCCGAAGCGGCTCTCCTCGTGGCCGAGGAATGCGTTCTCGGCGACGGAGAGGTCGTCGACCAGGTCGAGCTCCTGATAGATGGTCGCGATGCCGGCGCGCATGGCGGCCTGCGGCGTGGCCGGCGCGAACGGCTCGCCGAGCCAGCTGATGCGGCCGCCGTCGGCGTGGTGCACGCCCGCCAGCACCTTGATCAGCGTGGACTTGCCGGCGCCGTTCTGCCCGAGCAGGCAGTGCACCTCGCCGGCGCGCACCTCGAGCTGCACACCGTCGAGGGCCCGTACGCCCGGGAAGGTCTTCACCACGTCGGTCAGGCGCAGCACCACGTCGCCCGGGCCCTCGCCGCCCCCGTCGGTCGGCGGGACCGGTGTCGTCGTGGCCGGGCTCTTGTCGTCGCCGGTCGTCGTGGCCGTGCTGTCGTCGTGGGTCGTCGTGGCGGGGCTGTCGTGGCCGGGGGTTCGCAGGGCGACGCCCGCCGCGGCGGCCCCGGACGGCGGGACCGTCGCGGCGGCGTCCACCGGCCCCCCGACCGGCTGCTTCGCGGCCTCGGCCGCCTCTGTGGATGGCGCGTCGTCCGCGGAGCGGCCGTCGCGTGGACTGGGAACGGTCATGACGCCTGCTCGAATGCCGTGTCGCTGGCCAGCACGGCGGCGCCGGTGACGCCGGCCCGGCTGCCCAGCTCGGAGAGGACAACGGGAAGGTTGCCGGTGGCCAAGGGAAGCGACCGGCGGTAGACCACACTGCGGATCTCGGCGAGCAGCACGTGGCCCAGCTGGGCCAGGCCCCCGCCGATGACGATCATCGAAGGGTTGGAGAAGGAGACGAGCGTGGCCAGCACGCCGCCGACGCGGCGCCCGCCCTCGCGGATCAGCCGGATGCAGGTGACGTCACCCTCGGCGGCGCCCTCGGCGACGTCGCGGGCGGTGATGGTGATGGTGGGCTGGGGCCGGTCGTCGTCGGCCCGGTCGTCGCCCGCGGACTCGCCCGCGACCCGCAGCGCCGCCTGGTAGGCGGCGAGCCGCTCGGCGAGCGCCGGCGAGTCCCCCGAACGGGCCGCCGCGAGCGCGTCGCGGCCCAGGGCGAAGCCGCTGAACAGGGCCTCGAGGCAGCCGGCGTTGCCGCACGAGCAGACCGGGCCGCCGGCGTCGACCTGGATGTGCCCGATGTCGCCCGCGCAGCCGTCGACCCCGCGGTAGACCGTGCCGCCCAGGTGGATGCCGCAGCCGATGCCCGTACCGATCTTGACGAACAGGAAGTCGTCGACCGAGTGCGCGACTCCGCCGTGCCGCTCGCCGATGGCCATGATGTTGACGTCGTTGTCCACGACCGCGGGGCATCCGTGCTCGCGGGCCAGCAGTTCCCGTACGGGATAGCGGTCCCAGCCGGGCATGATCGGCGGCGACACCGGCACACCGTCGCGGAAGCTCACCGGCCCCGGCACGCCGATGCCCACCGCGTCGAGCCGGTCGTACGCGCCGTCGGTGCGCGCCTTGTGCAGCAGCTCGTTGACCCGCTGCAGAATCGTGCGCGGCCCGGAGCGGATGTCGGCGGGCTCGCGGTAGGTCGCCACCGGCTCGAGGCGCCCGTTGGTCACCTCGATGTCGATCGAGCTGGCGCCGAGGTCGATCGCCGCGAACCGCAGGCGCGGGTGCAGCTCGACCAGGGTCGAACGGCGCCCGCCGCGGGAGGCGGCCATGCCGGCCTCGGCGATCAGCCCGGCCGCCACCAGGCGCTCGACCTCGGCGAGCAGGCGGGGACGGGTCAGCTCGAGCCGATCACCCAGCTCGGCCCGCGACACCGGGCCCTCGTCGCGCAACAGGCGCAATACCCGCAGGTGGGGAGCGTCTGACACGTGCACGGGAAACCTCCGGAGGCGCTTGACACCGGGGCAACCCCGCGGTGTCGTGCCCGTCACAGTAGGCGCGTTGTGCCTTGGGAGTCCATACCTTCTCGAAGATCATTCCTAACTTTTGTCTGTTGGAGCAAAAGTGCGCGCCATCCGGCCTCCACCCCGGGCCGGAAACACAGGAACCCCGGCCCATCCGGGCCGGGGTTCTTTTGCTGTGCCGGGTCGTTACTTGGTGCTCAGACCCTGTTCGCTGCCCTTCTTGAGCTTGCGGTCGTCGCGCAGCTCGAGGAACGGCTCGTCGGACGGGTCGTGGCCGGCGGCGATGGCCCGGCCACGCTCGAGTTCGGCGTCCAGTTCGGCGCCGAGCAGGATGACGATGTTCGAGATCCACAGCCAGACCAGGAAGGCGATGACGCCGCCCAGCGTGCCGTACGTCTTGTTGTAGTTGGCGAAGTTGGCCAGGTAGATGGCGAAGGCGCCGGAGGCGACCAGCCACAGGATGACGGCGAAGATGCCACCGGGGCTGACCCAGCGGAAGCCGCCGGTCTTCGCGTTCGGCGACGCCCAGTAGAGGATCGCGAACATCAGGCTGACCAGGATGACCAGGACCGGCCACTTGGCGATGTTCCAGGTGGTGACGGCGACGCCGCCGAGGCCGATCGCGTCACCGACGACGCGGGCGAGGTCGCCGGTGAAGACGACGATGACGGCCGAGAGGATCAGCATGATGCCGATCACCGCGGTCACGCCGACGCGGATCGGCAGGGTCTTCCAGATCGGCCGGCCCTCGGGGACGTCGTAGACGGCGTTCGAGGCGCGCATGAAGGCGGCGATGTAGCCGGACGCCGACCAGAAGGCCAGCACCAGACCGAAGATCGCGGCGAAGCCCGCCGTGCCGGTGTCCTGCACCTGACCGAGCACCGTGTTGACGAGGTTCTCGATCTGCTGGTTGCCGGCGATCTCACCGACCGTGTCCTGCACCGTCTTCTGGCCGTTGTCGCTGAGCATGCCGAGGATCGACACGAGCACCAGCGCGCCCGGGAAGATCGACAGGACGCCGTAGTAGGTCAGCGCGGCGGCCCAGTCGGAGATGTTGTCCTCCGAGAACTGCTTGAACGTCCGCTTCACGGCCGCGAACAGGCCCTTGCCCTTGAGCTCCGTCGGGCTGTCCGGCCCGGCGTCGGGCGGCGGCGCGGACAGGTCGTTCTCCTTGTCCTCACCGGTGCGCGTGGACGAGGCAGCGGCCACGTCGTAGTCGCGGGCGCCCTTCGACCGCGCGCCCTTGGCGTCGGGCGACGCGGCCCCCTTCTCGTCGTCGTGCTTGTGCCGCAGCTTCATCGTGTTCCTCCAGGCGCACAGCGTCCTTGTAGCGAGTTCTCAGCACGCCACCCGCGACGCGCCTCGACGACCCTTGTGCGTGATGCCCGCCACCGGCTCCGCTTAACCCACTTCTCCTGCTCCTTTCACCCCCAGTGACCATCCGGGCACTGCCGGGTGCAGGCCCGGAGCCCTCGCGACCGGCCGCGCCCGGATGGCCCGAACGGGCGTCATCAGCGGGATGACCCCCGGGCGGACCCGGCCCGGCGGCCGCCGCCGGACGGTACGTTCACCGCGTTGCCGCTGTTGGAAGGCCCGTTCTCAACGAGGAGGATCAATGTCGAACTCCAGGATGCGCGCATGGATGACACCGCTCGGCGCCGCCGCCCTGGCCGCGGCCGTCGTCGCCGCCGTCAACCCGCTGCAGAGCGCCGTCGCCGGAGGCGGCAACGGGGCGGGCGACCGCCGCGTCGCCCGCAACGTGATCTTCATGGTCGGCGACGGCATGGCCGCCGCGCACCGCGAGGCGGCCCGGCTCCACCTGGCCGGCCTGACCGGGAAGCTGGCCATGGACAGCCTGCCGCAGACCGGCCTGATGACCACCTCCCCCGACGACCCCGAGGCGACCGTGACCGACTCGGCCGCCGCGGCCAGCGCCTGGGCGACCGGCGTGGCCACCTACAACGGCGCGATCAGCGTGGACCCCGACGGGAACCCGCTGCCGGTCCTCGGCGCGCAGGCGAAGGCCGCCGGCAAGCGGACCGGCCTGGTCACCACCGCGCAGGTCACCGACGCCACCCCGGCGGCGTTCTACAGCAACAGCACCGACCGGGCGGCGCAGGACGACATCGCGCGCCAGTTCCTCGACGTCAGCAAGCCCGACGTGATCCTCGGCGGCGGCGAGGACTGGTGGCTGCCGGCCGGCACCCCCGGCGCGTTCCCCGACCAGCCGCCGGCCGACCCGACCGAGGGCAGCCGCGGCACCCGGGGCAACCTCGTCGAACGGGCCCGGCAGCTCGGCTACACCTACGTGACCGACCGGCAGCAGCTGCTCGCCGCGCCCCAGCGGGACAAGCTGCTCGGGCTGTTCGCCAACCAGGAGATGTTCCAGCAGCGCCCCGAGGGCCAGGGCGACGTGTACTCCCCGGTCGTCGACCTGGCGACCATGACCCGCACGGCGCTCGACCACCTCGACGACAGCCGGGAGGGCTTCTTCCTGCTCGTCGAGGAGGAAGGCATCGACGAGTTCTCGCACAACAACAACGGCACGCGGGTGCTGCAGACGATGGCCGCGCTCGACCGCACGGTCGCGCTGGTGCGCTCCTACGTCGCCAGGCACCCCGACACCCTGCTGGTCGTGGTCGGCGACCACGAGTGCGGCGGCCTCACCATCGAGGACGTGGACGCCGAGGACGAGTCCGGCACCGGCACGTCGGCCGAGGACGGCCCGTTCACCGTGCGGGGCAGCGACAAGCGCTTCGTCATGGACTGGACCTCCACCAGCCACACCGGCACGCCGCTGCCGCTCACCGCGAGCGGGCCCGGTTCCGACCGCCTGGCCGGGACCTTCCCCAACACCTACGTGCACGACGTGCTGGAGCCCGCCCTCACCCGCCGCTGACGCCACCGCCGGGGCGGCCTCCCCGCCCCGGCCCGGCACCTCGCGGCCCGCCCAGCTCGTCTGGCCGGCTCGCCCCGCCGGACTCAATGCCCGCCCTGACCCGGCGCCGCGTCCCACTCAGCTCGGCACCCGACGCAGCGCCGAGCCGCCGGCGGCTCGGCGTCCCTGTCGGCTCGACAAGCCGCCCTCCCGGCGCACCGGCCCCGTCCGGCGCCCCGCCCGCCGACGGCCGTTGCCCGCGCGCGTTACTTGCAGAGCAGCTTCGCCATGCGGCGGCCGGCCACTGTGAGGCCGATCGCGAGCAGCACCAGCAGGTAGAGCACGTCGAGCAGCTGCATCCACCCCGCCGTGCCGGTGCTGAGCGCGCGGATCAGGTCGACCGAGCGGTACAGCGGCGTCGCCTCGATCAGCCAGCGCACCGCCTCCGGGTACGCCGTGGGCGGCACGAAGGTGCCCGAGAACAGGAACAGCGCGAACTGCCCCGCGGCGATCAGATCGAAGTCCTGCCAGCTGCGGATCACCGTGGACACGGCCATGCCGAGCGCCCCGAACGCGAGCCCGACCAGGAACGTCGCGGGCATCATGACCAGCGCCCGCGCCCAGGTGGTCAGGTCCATCAGCGCCATGATCACGACGAACGCGGCCGAGTAGAGCACGCCGCGGATCATGGCCCAGGCCAGTTCGCCGAGCGCGATCTCGATCGGCCGTACGGGCGTCGCGAGGATCGCCTCGTAGAGCCGGACGAACTTCATCTTGCCGAAGAAGCTGAACGTCGTCTCGGACAGCGCCCCGCTCATCGCCGACGCCGCCAGCATGGCCGGCGCCACGAACTCCGCGTAGGGCACCACCCGGCCACCGGGCAGCGCGATGTCGCCGATCAGCCCGCCCACGCCGACGCCGATCGAGAACAGGTAGAGCACCGGCTCGAAGAACCCGGACACGACGACCAGCCAGTACGCCGAGCGCAGCGTCGCGATGTTGCGCTCGGTCACCGACGCCGCGCGCCGTCCCGTCCCCTCGAACGAGATCAGCCGCGGCAGCACCAGCGTCACCATGATCAGATCACCAGCCTGCGGCGGAAGCGGTAGTGGGCGAGCCAGCAGCCGGCCGCGCACCAGGCGAGCAGATAGGCCACGTGCACCAGCCCGATACAGCCGGGGTTCAGGCCGAGCATCGCGTCGCGGCTCAGGTCGACGCCGTGCCAGAGCGGGAACGCGTACGCCAGCCAGCGCAGCACCACCGGCAGCGACTCGACCGGGAAGAACACCCCGGAGAACAGCGACATCGGCAGCACCGCGAACCGCATCAGGATGATCAGGTAGCTGTCGCTGGTGATGGTCGCCGCGTACGCCACCGTGGGCGCGGCGGTGGCCAGCCCGACGAG
This sequence comes from Actinoplanes sp. URMC 104, assembly GCF_051386375.1. Lineage (NCBI taxonomy): Bacteria > Bacillati > Actinomycetota > Actinomycetes > Micromonosporales > Micromonosporaceae > Actinoplanes > Actinoplanes sp. URMC 104. The sequence goes on from NZ_JBPQTO010000011.1 coordinate 2,663,043, forward strand.
CAGCGCGACCACCAGCGTCAGCGGCGCCCACCACGAGTGCAGCGTGCCGAAGGCGGCCGCGATCGCGAGGAACGCCGCCGCGCTGAGCAGAATGCGGAACAGCATGAAGGCGAGGTGACCGCCGAGGATGTCGGCCACCCGCAGCGGCGCTGCGGCCTGGGCGAAGTAGACCTTGAGCCACTCGAAGTAGCTCAGCACCGGCCAGGTGGCCTCGCCGACCGCCGCCTGCAGCGCCGTCGAGGCGATCAGCCCGGGCACGATCCAGTCGATGTAGGGCACACCGGCGACGCCGCCCGACACGTACGCCCCCACACCCACCCCGAAGCCCAGCATGGTGAGCAGCGGCATGACGAGCGTGGACAGCGCGCTGGACCGCCAGGTGCGCCGATAGTTGACCAGGTGGTATTCGAGAACGGAGAGCGCGGCGGTCATCTCAGTCCACCAGCGTCCGGCCGGTGAGGTGCAGGAACACGTCCTCCAGGCTGCTGCGCCGCACGAGCACGCTGGCCGGGTTGAGCGAGCGCCGCTGCACCTCGGCCGTCGCCGCGTCACCGTCGGCCACGTAGAGCAGAACGCGGTCGGGCAGCACCTCGAGCCGCTCGCCGATGCCGCCGAGCTTGTCCGCGTACGCCTGCTGGTCCTCGGTGTGGAACCGCAGCTCGACCACCTCGCGTGTCGAGTAGCGCTCGATGAGCTCCCGCGGCGAGCCCTCGGCGGCGATGCGGCCGCCGTCCATCACCACCAGCCGGTCGCAGAGCTGCTCGGCCTCGTCCATGTAGTGGGTGGTCAGCACCAGCGTGACGCCCTGCTGCTTGAGGCGGAACAGCCGCTCCCACACCAGGTGGCGCGCCTGCGGGTCGAGCCCGGTGGTGGGCTCGTCGAGCAGCACCATCTCGGGCTGGTTGACCATCGCGCGGGCGATCGTGAGCCGGCGTTTCATGCCCCCGGACAGCGGCTCCACCTTGCTGTCGGCCCGCTCGGCCAGCTGCACGAACTCGAGCAGCTCGTCGGCGCGGCGGCGGGCCTCCTTGCGCGCGATGCCGAAGAACCGGGCGTAGGTCGTCAGGTTCTCCCGCACGGTCAGCTCGACGTCGAGGTTGTCGAGCTGCGGGCAGACCCCCAGCCGGGCCCGGATGCGCGGCCCGTCGCGGCGCGGGTCGAGCCCGAGGATCTCGAGCACGCCGCCGGTGGGCGGCGACACGCACCCGATCATGCGCATGGTCGAGCTCTTGCCCGCCCCGTTGGGCCCCAGGAACCCGAACGCCTCGCCGCGCCGCACGTCGACGTCGATGCCGTCGACCGCGGTGAAGTCGCCGAACCGCTTGACGAGGCCGCGCGCGTGAATCAGGAAGTCGTCCACGCCAAGGACCCTAGAGAGGGGGTACGACAGAAACGACCGCTTTACGCCCGCGCACAGCCGTTGATCACATCCACCAGCCATGACCCGCCCACCCAAGGGGGGTCCCCCACCACGACCATGATGGCGAACTTCGCGGATCTTGGAGCGGAAGCCTGTGGACAATCCCCGGCTGTGGACAACCGGGGACGGGCAGCCGCAGCGGTCTACTCTGGGGCCGCCATCGTGTTGCGGGCGGCGGCGACCAGCTCGTCGGTCAGCTCGATCACCGCGGGCAGGCTCACCGGCGTCCCGGAGTCGTAGCGCACGGCCCACGAGAGCCCGTTCTGCCCGGTCACGCGCCGCCCGACCACGCGGACGCCGCCGGCGCCCGACGGCATCACGTGGTGGGTCGTGTAGGCCACCGACTTGGTCACCCGGGTGCGCACCTGGTCGGGCAGCTCACCGGGCGACAGCAGCAGCACCGTCGCGATCGGCCCGTCCACCAGCACGGTGTAGCCGTCGCGCTCCTCGGCCACCTCGGCCGGGGTGATGCGCAGCTCGCGCCCCGACCAGGCCGCCTTGTGGATCTCGTGCCAGCCCAGCGCCGCGGCCGCGCCGGGCAGCCACAGCCCGTGCGTGGTCGCGACCACCGCCTGGTCGTCCGCCACCGGGGACCAGGCCACGATCCGCTCGTCGGGACCCAGCTGGGGCTTGAGGGCCGCCGGGATCGAGGGCCGCCGCCGAAGGAAGTTCACAGTCCACCTGCCGCCTGTTCACGCAGCGCCCGTGCCTGCTGCTCGAGCGAGAAGAGCTCGCCGGCCAGGGCGAGATACGCGTCCTTGTTCGCCACCGGGTTGAGCCGCTGGACCTTGGACTTGAGATCACGGATCCGGGTCGTCACCGCGCCGACCTGCAGCCGGGCCAGGGTGACCTGCACGTAGTGCGGGTCGACCGACCCGTCGACGCGCAGCGGCTCGACCGCCAGCTCGGAGATCAGCCCCTGCCCGGCCAGGTCGGTGCAGCTGTCGCGGACCTTCTCGATCCACACGACGCCGCCGCTGGACACCGACGACGCCCCGCCGGCCGCCTCGATCGCGGCCCGCACGGACTGGTAGACCGGGTCGGCGTAGTTGTCGGCGCCGACGACGTCGAACATGGGGCCGGCCAGCACCGGCTCCTGCAGCGCCAACTTGATCGACTCGCGCTCCACGAGCCGCTGGGGCGCCTCCGCGGCCGTCTTGGGCGACGGGCGCGCGTCGGCCGCCTCCTGACCGCGCAGGGCCGCGTTCACCGCGCGCTGCACCGGCTCCAGGTCCATGCCCAGGTCGCCGGCGAGCTTGCGGGCGTACTCGGGCCGCTTCTCCCGGTCTTTGATCTTGGCGACCAGCGGGGCGGCCTTGCGCATCGCCTCGACCCGGCCCTCGACGGTGTCCAGGTCGAAGCGCGAGATGGTGTGCCGCAGGGCGAAGTCCACCAGCGGTTCCCGTCCGGCGATCATGTCGCGTACGGCCAGGTCGCCGCGGGCCAGCCGGAGCTCGCACGGGTCCATGTTGTCGGGGCTGACCGCGATGAACGTCCGCCCGACGAACCGCTGGTCCTCCTCGAAGGCGCGCAACGCCGCCTTCTGGCCCGCGGCGTCGCCGTCGAACGTGTAGATGATCTCGCCGGTGAAGCTGTCGCTGTCCATCAGCAGCCGGCGCAGCACCCCGATGTGGTCGATGCCGAACGCGGTGCCGCAGGTGGCGACCGCGGTGGGCTCGCCGGCCTCGTGGCAGGCCATCACGTCGGTGTAGCCCTCGACGATGACCGCGCGGCCGCGCTTGGCGATCTCGCGCTTGGCGTGGTCGATGCCGTAGAGCACGTGCGACTTCTTGTAGAGCGGCGACTCGGGCGTGTTCAGGTATTTCGGGCCGTCGTCGTCGTCGAACAGCTTGCGCGCGCCGAACCCGATGACGTCGCCGGACAGGTCCCGGATCGGCCACAGCAGCCGCCTGCGGAACCGGTCGATGATCGAGCCGGAGCGGGCGGGCTTGGTCAGCCCGGCCGTGTTCAGCTCCTCGGCCGTGAAACCCTTCTGCCGCAGGTGCTTGGCCAGCGCGTCCCACGAGTCGGGGGCGAACCCGCAGCCGTACCGCTCCGCCGCGTCGCGCCCGAAGCCGCGCTGGGCCAGGAACTCGCGGGCCTTGCGCGCGCCCGGCGTGCCGAGCTGGTCGCGATAGAAGTCGGCCGCCGCCACGTGCGCCGCGAGCAGCCGCTGCTTCTGCCCGACCTGCGGCCTCGGCGAGGGACCGGCGCTGTCGGTCTCGTAGCGCAGCTGGATGCCGGCCCGCCCGGCCAGCCGCTCGATCGACTCGAGGAACGACAGGTGCTCCGCGTCCATCAAGAACTTGATCGCGTCGCCGCCCTGGCCACAACCGTGGCAATAATAGACATTTCGGGCAGGTGCCACCGTGAAGGACGGCGTCTTCTCGTCGTGGAAGGGGCACAGCCCCTTGAGGTTGCCGCCGCCCGCGGGCCGCAGCGTCACCGACTCGCTGATGATGTCGGCGATCGACGTGCGGTCGCGGACCAGTGCGATGTCTTCGTCCTTGACCCTGCCCGCCACGGCATACATCCTGCCTCGCCTCAGGCGCGGGTCGCCACCAGGGTCCGGTGCCAGGTCACCGCGGCCGTGTCGGTGAGCGACGCCACCTGGTCGATCACGACCCGCAACGCCTCCGCGTCACTGCCGGCCGACGCGAACAGCGGGGCGAAGACCGGGTCGAGAGCCGAGGGCGTACGCAGCAGAGCCTCCACCAGCTCGGCCAGGATCACGCGCTGCTGCTCGTACCACTGCTCGGCCGCCCGGGTCCGCATCACGTACCGCAACGCCATGCCCTTGAGCAACGCGCACTGGTTACGCACAGTGCGCGGCACGACGAGGTCGGCGGCGTACCGGCGTACCGGGTCGGTGCCGTGGCGGCTCTGCGTGGCGCCGACCGCGGAGGCGACGAAACGGCCGGTCAGCACGCTGGTCATCCGTTTGAGGGCGACCTGCGCGCGGAAGCTGCCGTCGTATCCGGCGACCTCGGTCACCACCGGGTCGGCCAGCAGCTGGTCGAGGGCGGCGGCCAGCTCGTCGACCGGCTCGTCGGAGTACGTGGCGGCGACGTCGGCGCACAGCGCGGCCCGCTCGCCGGCGTCGGAGAGCAGCGGCCGCAGCGCGATGTAGCCGCCGTGCACGCCGTCCTCCACGTCGTGCACGGAGTACGCCACGTCGTCGGCCCAGTCCATCACCTGGGCCTCGAGGCACCGGCGTTCGCCCAGGCCGGCCGGGCGGATCCAGTCGAAGACGGCGCGGTCGTCGGCGTACACCCCGAACTTGCGCCTGCCCGGCTGCCGGGCCCACGGGTACTTGCAGCTCGCGTCGAGCGACGCCCGGGTCAGGTTCAGTCCGGCGCCGGGCACCTTGGCCTCGAGCCGGGTCAGCACGCGCAGCGTCTGCGCGTTGCCCTCGAAGCCACCGCACGGCTCGGCGACCTGGTGCAGCGCGTGCTCGCCGTTGTGGCCGAACGGCGGGTGGCCGAGGTCGTGGGCGAGCCCGGCCACGTCCACCACGTCGGGGTCGCAGCCCAGGCGCTCGCCCATCTCGCGGGAGATCTGCGCGACCTCGAGCGAGTGGGTGAGCCGCGTACGCGGGAAGTCGTCCGTGCCGGCGGTGTGCACCTGGGTCTTGGTGGCGAGCCGGCGGAACCCGGCCGAGTGCAGCACCCGGGCCCGGTCGCGCTGGTACGGCGTACGCCCGTAGCCGCTGTCCTTGGCCGGCTCAGGGACCCACCGCTGGGCGTCGAACGCCGTCATGTGATCAGCCTAGGCGCGACTCCGGTTCGCGCTTGGAGGAAAGGACGCAGAACTCGTTGCCCTCGGGGTCGGCGAGCACGACCCAGCTCACGTCGCCCTGCCCGATGTCGACGTGCCGGGCGCCCATGTCGACCAGCCGCTCGACCTCGGCCTCCTGGTCGTCGGGGCGCAGGTCGATGTGCAGCCGGTTCTTGACCGTCTTGCGCTCGGGCACGGGCCCGAACAGCAGTCCGGGCAGCTCGTCGGCGCTGCGGCGGATCTCGACCTCGTCGGGCTGCTCGTTGACGATCACGTAGCCGAGCGCCTCGGCCCACCAGCGGGCGAGCCGCGGGGCGTCCTCCGCGTCGATGACGATCTGCTCCCATTGGCTCGGCATACGCGTTCCCTTCATCGAGAAGTGGCGATCATGTTACGCGCCCGTCGCCGTCGTGCCGCATCGGAAACGGCGCACCGGCGGTCCGCCGTGACGAGCGACGCACCCGGTCGTGGACCATGACGCACAGCGGGTGCGACTGCCGTCGGCGCAGCGGCCGGAGGATGGCCCACGGTGATGGCGAGGCGACGGACAGCGGAGCACCGCCCGAGCCGACCAGGAGGCTCGCCGGCCGCGGCAACGGGGCGCGGACGGCGGGAGCAGCACCCACAGCGCTGAGGAGTGATGTGCCCGGCGTCGACCACTGTCTACAGGAGGCCATGGCGATCCCCGGCGCCGTCGGCGCCAGCATCGTCGACTACACCACCGGCTTCCCGGTCGCCACGACGGGAGCCGCACCGAATGCCGACCACGAGGCCGCGGCGGCCGGCACGGCGGACGTGGTCCAGGCCGCGACCAGCCGTTCGCTGTACCTCTCGGCCCTGCCGCACGACCTGCTCGAGGATCTGATCATCACGACCGCCGGCGGATACCACCTGCTGCGGATGCTGCACACCGACTTCGACAGCCGGCTGGTGCTCTACGTCTGGCTGGACCGGGTGCAGGGCAACCTCGCGGTGGCCCGCCGCCGCATGCAGAAGCTCGCCGACGAGCTCGTCGCTCCGTGAAGCCGGGGTCGCCGCGCCGCCGAACGAACCGAACGAACGGACATGGGAGTTGACCGTGACAGCCTCGAAGGCCGCCACGCCGGGGCGCCTGCTGACGCGGGTGGCCGGGGAGCGGCAGACCGGCGCGCTGGTGGTCGGCGGCCACCCGGGCGGCGCGGTCTACGTCCTCGAGGGCCACGTGATCTACGCCGAGTCGCCGGCCGCGCCGGGCGTCGGCGAGCTGCTCACCGCGTCGGGCCGGCTGGCGGGCCGCACCTGGCAGAACGCGCTGGACCTGGGCACCTCGACGGCCCGGGTCGGGCGGCTGCTGGTCGAGCAGGGGCACCTCACCCAGGGCGAGCTGGAGCTGTGCGTGCTCGGCGCGATCTACGACGCGGCGTACTTCGTGCTCTCCCCCACCACCGCGCCGATCGACTTCCTCACCGGGGCGACGCACTGGCTGGGCCCGGTGGTGCACGTCGACCCGGCCGCGGTCGGGCACGAGGTGGAGCGGCGGGTACGCCTGCTCGACGACATCTTCCCGGACGCGCGCGTCGACACGGCCCCGGTCGCCCTGGCGCCGCGTGCGCCGCGCGAGCGGGTCACGCTCACCGCGCTGCAGTGGGAGCTGCTGGCGCACGCCGACGGGCAGCGCACCCCGGCCGACCTCGCGCTGCTGCTCGGCAAGGCCGGCTACGCCACGATCCAGGAGCTGCGGCGGATGGCCGCGATGGGTCTTCTCGAACTGCCCGAGGCGCGGCCGGAAGGGCCGGAGATCGTACGGCTTCCCGGCGCCCGGGGCGTGGCCGTGGATGCGCGGCGGCCGGTCGTACGGCCGGAGAACGCGACGCCCGCCCCGGTGGTCACCAAGGCTGCGGTCGCGGTCGTGCCGGCGCCTCCGGACCCGCCCCGGCATTCGCTGCCCGAGGAGGCCGGCGCCAACCAGGCCGCGTACCGGCCGCCCCGGCTGGCCCGCCGCAAACCCGGCGCCAAGCTGCCCAAGGAGCTGGCCGGCGAGCCCCCGCCGGTGCATCCGGGCGCCGACGAAGTGCTGCTCAAGCGCATCCGCACCGCACTGAGGGCCTTGCGGTGACACGCGCACCCCCCCTTGAGGAGAAAGAGAGACCGAGGATGACGGTGGATCCGGCCGTGCTCGAGGAGCTCGACCGTCTTCGAGGCCGGCTGAACGAACTCTCCGGCAGCGTGCTGGCCACCACCGACGGGCTGGTGGTCGCGCACGACGCGCACGACATCGAGCCGGACAGCATCGCCGCCCTGGCCGCCGCGCACCTCGCGCTGGCGCGCCGGTTCGCGCACGCCGTGAGCCACGGCGAGCTGCGCGAGTCGGTGGTCGAGTGCGACCGCGGCTACATCACCTCGTACACGGCGGGACCGAACGCGCTGCTCACCCTGGTCACCACCGGCGACGCGAACCTGGCCATGGTGCACCTGGAAGCGCGCCGCTGCGTACGCCGGCTCGTCCGGATCATGAAGTTGGACAACCCGCGCCCGAGGCCCGAGATCCCGCAGCAGCCGGGACCCGCGACCCCGCTCGCGCGACGCACCCCGATGGCCACCCTGTCGACCAACGCCCGCCGTCGGCAGGCCGCGGGCTGAGACCCGCCCCTTTCAGCGGCATCCTGCCGCGCCCAACCGGTCACGCCGTGTGAGGCGGACCGCCATCCCACCGCAACGGAGGACAATTCCATGGCCGACATGGACACCGCACTGAAGGAAATCATGGAGATCGACGGCGCCATCGGCGTCGCGCTGGTCGACCACACGAGCGGCATGGCGCTCGGCACGGTCGGCGGCGGCAAGGACCTCGACCTCACCGTTGCCGCAGCCGGCAACACCGACGTCGTGCGCGCCAAGCTGCGGGCTATGGAGATGCTGAACCTCTCCGAGAAGATCGAGGACATCCTCATCACGCTGGACACCCAGTACCACCTGATCCGTCCGCTGACCAGCCGGTCGGGCAAGGGGCTGTTCCTCTATGTGGCGCTGCGCCGCGACCGGTCGAACCTGGCCATGGCGCGGCACCAGCTCAAGCGCATCGAGAACGACATGGACGTCTGAGCCCGCGGCCGGCTGTGGTGGGGAGGGCCGGAAGCGGTCCTCCCCACCGCGTTCTCTACTGTTTCGAGTTGTGGAAGAGATCGTCCGCGACGTCGTGAGCGGCGCGATCGGGTACGAGGCCGGGCTGGACGCGCTGACCGTGGCGCCCGCGGCCGAGGTCGACGCGGCGCTCGGCGGGGCGTTGCGGGACGCGTTCGAGCGGCTCTTCCGGGGCGGCTGGCAGCCGGCCGAGCTGCACCGGGTGATCGCGCGGCTCGGCGACCCGGTGAAGGCGGCGCTCGTGGCGGACGCCGCCGCGGCGTACGGCCGTCGCTTCTCCGAAGTCGACCCCCGCTGGCAGACGCAGGTCGCTGGCCTGCCGCCGGCGCCGGCCCGGCGACCCGACCGGATCACCCTGCTCGACTCGTCGCTCGGGCTGCTCATGGAGTTGCGGCGGTTGCCGGTCATCGAGGTGCTGGTGCCGCCGCCGGGGACGGTCGGGACGTCCGCCACCGACGACCGCATGCTCGAACGGGTGCGGGCCCTGCTCGCCAAGGCGGAGTCGACCGACTTCCCCGCCGAGGCGGAGGCGTACTCCGCGAAGGCGCAGGAGCTGATCGCCCGGCACAGCATCTCCGAGGCGCTGACCAGCGTGGACCGGGCCGAGGTCGTGCCGTTCGCGCGGCGGATCGGGGTGGACCACCCGTACGAGAGCGAGAAGGCGAGCCTGCTCGACGCGGTGGCGCGGGCCAACCACTGCCACACCGTGTGGTCGCCCGAACTGGGCTTCTCCACGGTCTTCGGCTTCGACGCGGACATCGACGGGGTCGAGCTGCTGTACACGTCGCTGCTGGTGCAGGCCAACCGGGCCATGGCGCGCGACGAGCCGGCCAAGGGCAAGGCCAGGATCAAGGCGTTCCGGCGCAGCTTCCTGGTGGCGTACGCGGTGCGCATCGGCGAGCGCCTGGCGCAGGTGACCCGCGCGGAGATCGCGGGGAACGCCGACCTGCTGCCGGTGCTGCGCAACCGCGACCTGCAGGTCCGTGAGGTGCTGCAAAAGGCCTTCCCGCGTACGGTCCGGGCGCGCGGCAGCCGCATCGACAGCCTCGAGGGCTGGGAGTCCGGCCGGGCCGCGGCGGATCGGGCGGAACTCGATTGACGGGTGCGGCACACTGGTCGCATGCACCCGGTTTGACGCTGAACCTTCTACGCGGTGCGCGCCTGCTCCGACGGCGTGCCGCTCTACCCGGTGTACGCGCTGCTGTTCGCCGACACCGGTCTTTCCACTGCCCAGGTGTCGTCGCTGTTCGCGATCTGGTCGGTGGTGTCGTTCGCCGCCGAGGTCCCCTCCGGCGCGCTGGCCGACGCCTGGTCACGGCGGCGCCTGTACGCGCTCGGTGAGCTGCTCACCGCCGCCGGCTTCCTGCTGTGGCTGACCTGGCCCTCGTACGCCGGTTTCGCCCTCGGTTTCGTGCTGTGGGGCCTGGGCGGCTCGTTCGGCTCGGGCTCGCTGGAAGCCCTCGTGTACGACGAGCTGGCCGCGACCGGCCGCACCGCCGACTACGCACGCGTCACCGGCCGTGGCAACACCGTCGCGATCCTCGCCATGCTCGCCGCCACGCTGCTGGCCACCCCCGCGTGGCAGGCCGGCGGCTACCTGCTGGTCGGCGCGCTCAGCATCGCCGTCAAGCTGCTCGGCGCCGCCCTGGCCCTCCGCCTGCCCGAGCCCGCCGCGTCCTCGTCCTCCGACGCCCCGGACGAGGGAACCTACTGGTCGCTGCTCCGCTCCGGGACGCGCGAGGCCCTCGGCACACCCCGGGTCGCGCGCGCCGTGCTGGTGGCCGCGCTCGTGCCCGGCTTCACCGCCCTCGACGAATACCTGCCGCTGCTCGCCCGCGACAAGGGCGCCTCCATCGCCGCCGTGCCGCTGCTGTTCGCCGTGACCGCGCTGGCCATGGCCGCCGGCAGCGCCCTGGCCGGACGCGACCGCATCGGCCTCCCGCTCACCCTCGTCACCGCCGCGGCGCTGATCGTCGCCGGCGGGCTCACCCCGCACCTCGCCGGCATGGTCGCCGTGTCGGCGGCGTTCGGGCTGCTGGAGTACTCGATCGTCCGCTCCGAGACCCGCCTGCAGGAGACGATCACCGGGAGGGCGCGCAGCACGGTGCTTTCCGTGGCCGGGTTCGGGGCGGAGGTGTTCGCGGTGGTGCTGTACGCGTCGTTCGCCGTGGAGCTGCCTTTGGGGGTGCTTTTCGGCCTCTGCGCGGTGCCGCTGCTGGTCACGGCGCTGGTTGCGCGGCGCTGAGGGCGGCGTTCGGCCGCCCACTCGGCCCGCCCCACCCCACCAGGGGGCGGGCCCTGACCTTACGCCGCGGCGGGCCGGCTTCTCGAGTTATCCACATTCGGCGCTCGTCCACAGGGGCTCTGGCACGGCCGGCGCCGAGCCCCTACCGTCCGTGCCATGTCGTCAGCCGCCGCTGTTCTCCATCTCCGCGCCCTCGGGCACGGAGTCGTCGTCGCGGCTGTCGAGCCACCCGTAGGGCAGCGACACCTTGCCCGGCGCGTTGACCCGGCCGCGCGGCTTGCCCAGCTCGTCGACCGGGAAGGGCTCGGCCGGGTCGAGCTTGCCGAGCAGGTCGTCGAGCTCCGCGAGCGACAAGATCATCGCCAGCCGCCGCCGCAGCTCGCCGCCGATCGGGAAGCCCTTCAGATACCAGGCCACGTGCTTGCGGAAGTCGGCGCAGCCGTGCTTCTCGTCGCCGAGCGCGTCGACCAGCAGCTCCGCGTGTCGCGACATGATCTTCGCGACCTCGCCCAGCGCCGGCAGCACGGGCTTGTAGTCCGCGCCCTGCGTGAAGGCGGCCTCCAGGTCGGCGAAGAGCCACGGCCGCCCGAGGCAGCCGCGCCCCACCACCACGCCGTCGACCCCGGTGTGCTCCACCATGCGCAGCGCGTCCGAGCCCTCCCAGATGTCGCCGTTGCCGAGCACCGGCACGTCGAGGGCCTGCTTGAGCGTCGCGATCGCGTCCCAGTCCGCCTGACCCGAATACCGCTGCTCCGCCGTGCGCGCGTGCAGCGCGACGGCCGCCACACCGGCCTCCTGGGCGATCAAACCCGCTTCGACGTACGTCAGATGGTCGTCGTCGATCCCCTTGCGCATCTTGATCGTGACCGGGATGCCGTACGGCCGTGCCGCCTCGACGGCCTGCCGCACGATCCGCCCGAACAGCTTGCGCCGCCACGGCAGTGCCGACCCGCCGCCCCGCCGGGTGACCTTGGGCACCGGGCAGCCGAAGTTCAGGTCGACGTGGTCCGCGAGCCCGTCCTCGCCCACCATCCGCACGGCGGCCGCCGTCACGTCCGGGTCGACGCCGTAGAGCTGCAGGCTGCGGAAGTCCTCGTCCTCGGCGAACGCGATCATCTTCAGCGTCTTGGGGATCCGCTCCACCAGCGCCCGCGTGGTGATCATCTCGCAGACGTACACACCGCCGCCCTGTTCACGACAGAGCCGGCGGAACGCCACGTTCGTGATGCCCGCCATCGGGGCGAGCACAACGGGCGGCTTGACGGCGTGGTCGCCGAGCATGAGCGGTGCAGTCACGCCCTCCAGGGTAGTTGCCCGCTCTCCGTACGCTCGATCCCATGGAGGCCCGCAGGATCAGCACCTGGAAGAGCAGCTATCTGGTCACCGACCGCGGCCGGGAGGTCGCCACCTGGGACAGCAAGGTCTGGAAGGGCGGCGGCGAGTTCGTCATGGACGGCCGGCGGTTCCGGGTCAAGTCCAACGGCTGGGGCACCAAGTACTCGATGGTCGACGACGCGGGCACGGTCGTCGCCTCGGCCGACCGGGTGGGCCGCAAGCGCTGGACGGTGTCGGCCGCCGGGCAGACCTACCACTTCCGCAGCAAGTTCTGGTCCGGCGAGGAAGAACTGGTGCTGGGTGAGACGCGGGTGGGCGCGGTGCGCAAGGCCAGCTTCTGGGGCAGCACCGTCGACGTCGAGCTTCCCGGCCTGCCGCCGGCTGTGCAGCTCTTCGTCCTGGGCGTGGTCATCAGCAAGTGGAACGCCGAGTCCTCGGCGGCCGCGGGCGCATCCTCCAGCGGCGGCAGCTGACCGGTTCACCGGCGCCGGTGCGAGGTCAGGGCGGCCGGCGGTCCAGCGCATAGCTGACCGAGCACTGCCGCTCGATCCAGGTCCTGCTGATCGGGCAGATCCATCCCGCCAGTTCCATCGCGGTCAGATGGATGTCGGTGATGGGCCGGTTGAACATCGGCTCGTGGTGAGCCAACCGGTTACGGGAAAGATGCAGAACTAGACGCCCGACTAGCTGTCGCGCGGCAAGAGCATAAGTGTCCTGCGCGCGGGCCGGGGATCTGGCACAGTCGGGGCATGGGTGACGCGGGCCGGCCTCGGCGACTGGTTGTGGTGTTCGAGTCGCCGGTGGCCGAGGCGATTCTGCGGCTGACGCCCGAACTGGGCTTCCAGACCGTGCTCGTGGAGCCGGACGAGACGAGGCTGCTGGGGACGCCGCGGCCGCGGGGGGATCGGTTCGTGCACGACCTTGCGGCGGCGAACCTCGACGGGAACACCGATGTCGTGCTCACCGACCACGATCGGGCGGAGGTCGGGGAGGTCCTGAAGCAGGCGCTCGCGGCCGAGACCCGGTACATCGGGATCATGGGGAACCCGAAGAAGGAAGGGCCGCACGTGGCGGCCCTTCGCTCGCTGGGTGTGCCGGACGACGAGATCGCCCGGGTGCACCGGCCGATCGGCCTCAACATCAGGGCGCAGACCGCGGCCGAGATCGCCGTGGCCACCCTGGCGGGGCTCATCGCCGATCGGAACGGCCGACCGGGCGGATTCGACTTCAGCTGAGCGATCGAGCCGCGACGAGCGGCCGACCCCGGGCGACCCCAAGGGGCCGCCCGGCCGGCAAGCTCAACAGCCGGGCAGGCGCTTGAGCAGGTAGTCCTCGATCTGCGAGAGACCGACCCGCTCCTGCTTCATCGTGTCGCGGTCGCGGACGGTCACGGCGTCGTCGGTCAGGGTGTCGAAGTCGACCGTGACGCAGAACGGGGTGCCGATCTCGTCCTGGCGGCGGTAGCGCCGCCCGATCGCCTGGGAGTCGTCGAACTCGACGATCCAGCGCTTGCGCAGCGTCTCGGCCAACCCGCGCGCCTTCGGCGACAGCTCGGGGTTGCGCGACAGCGGCAGCACCGCCACCTTGACCGGCGCGAGGCGCGGGTCGAAGCGCATGACCGTCCGCTTGTCGACGCCGCCCTTGGTGTTGGGGGCCTCGTCCTCGTCGTACGCCTCGAGCAGGAACGCCAGCACCGCGCGGGTGAGGCCGGCGGCCGGCTCGATGACGTACGGCACCCAGCGCTCCTGCTTCTCCTGGTCGAAGTAGGACAGGTCGACGCCGGAGTGCTTGGAGTGCGTGGACAGGTCGTAGTCGGTCCGGTTGGCGATGCCCTCGAGCTCGGCGAACTCGGTGCCGCCGAAGCGGAAGCGGTACTCGATGTCGACCGTCCGCGAGGAGTAGAACGACCGCTTCTCCGCGGGGTGCTCGTAGAACCGCAGGTTGGTCTCGGACAGGCCGAGGTCGCGGTACCAGTTCCAGCGCTCCTGCAGCCAGTACTCGTGCCACTTCTCGTCGGTGCCGGGCTCGACGAAGAACTCCATCTCCATCTGCTCGAACTCGCGCGTCCGGAAGATGAAGTTGCCGGGGGTGATCTCGTTGCGGAAGCTCTTGCCGACCTGCGCGATGCCGAACGGCGGCTTCTTGCGCGCGGTGGTCGCCACGTTGTTGTAGTTGACGAAGATGCCCTGCGCGGTCTCGGGGCGCAGGTAGTGCAGGCCCTCGGCGCTGTCGGTGGGCCCGAGGTAGGTCTTCATGAGGCCGTTGAAGTTCTTCGGCTCGGTGAAGGTGCCCTTGTTGCCGCAGTTGGGGCAGTTGAGCTCCTGCAGCGAGGCGGGCGCCGAGCCGTGCTTCTCCTCGTACGCCTCCTCGAGGTGGTCGGCCCGGAACCGCTTGTGGCACGACTGGCACTCGGTCAGCGGGTCGGTGAACGCCTCGACGTGGCCGGACGCGACCCACACGTCGCGCGCCAGGATCACGGCGGAGTCCAGGCCGACGACGTCGTCGCGCTGCTGCACCATCGTGCGCCACCACTGCCGGCGGACGTTGTCCTTCAGCTCGACGCCGAGGGGACCGTAGTCCCAGGCGGAGCGGGTGCCTCCGTAGATCTCGCTGGACGGGAAGACGAAGCCGCGTCGCTTGGCGAGGCTGACGACGGCGTCGATACGGTCGGCGGGCATGTTCCTCCTACGCCGGCTGGGTGTCGGCGGGGACTCGTGGAGACGTGGATCGGGACAAAAAGCGAGATTACTCCCCGAGCTCGCACACCTCGAACCGGCCCGTCGACGTGTTCTGGTCGAGCGACGCCTCGAGCCGGCGCGCCTGACCGTTCTCGTACGTCGCCTGCACCGGCACGGTGAGGTCGAGCTGGTCGAAGTCGCCGAGCTGCCAGGTCTGGATCCGCTGCTCGGACTCGACGCGGCTGCGGAACTCCGAGGCCGACTCCTGCTCCTGCGCCCGCTCACACAGCTGCCCGTACGCCTGGTCGTAGCGCCCGCCGCGCAGCGCGGTCAGATAGCTGTCGACGGCCGCGTGCGCCTGCTCGTTGAGCGCGCCGGTGACCGACGTGCCCAGCCCGATCAGCGCGGCCAGCCCGCCGCCGCAGATCAGCAGCGCCACGCCCGCGCCGGTGCCCAGGCCCCAGCCGATCCGGCGGCCCTTGCCCTCGACCGGCGGCGCCGGGAACGGCGGCTGGACACCCGGCCCCTGCGGAGGCCCGGGAACGTGAGGAGCCGTCGTCATGACCCAACAGTAGTCGTCAGCGCCACGGATCCGCGGCCCGGTCGCTCTCGGCGACCACCACCTGTGCGCCCGGATCCGCGCTGGCCAGCGTCTCGAAGGCGGACGGCTCGTCGAGCGACTGGGCCAGCAGCGGGGTGGCGTGCACCTTGACGTCGAAGCCGCCCAGCGCGCGCCGGTAGGCTCCCACCGACTGCCACTCGGTGACCAGGGTCCACGAGGCCGGGTCCTCGAGCGCGCGGGCGAGCCGGCCGGAGAGGTAGCCGGGGCTGGCGGCGAGCGCGGCGAGCGCGGCGTGGGCCCGCTCGAGGAAGCCGTCCTGCGTGTCCGGCGGCACGACGAAGCGGTTGAGCACGAGCATGCGATGAGGGTACGCAGCGACGAGGAGTGAGTGTTGACGCCGTCCGACCACCTGTTGCGCCGGCTGGCCCGGATCAACCCGACCACCGCGTTCGTCGTCGCGCTCGTCGTGATGCTCGCCGGGCTGTTCCTGCCGGGCATCGTCGGCGCCGCGCTGTTGTTCGTGCTGGCCGCCGGGCTGGCGGTGCTCACGTTCACGACCTGGCCGGTGCAGGCGGCCGCGACCCGGGCGCTGCGCGTGCTGATCCTCGCCCTGCTCCTGGCGGTGGTCGTCGCCAAGGCGCTCTAGACACATGCGCTTTTGACAATCATTATCATTGCCAGAGACAGTGGGTGGTATGCGCCGCCGACTGCTCCCTGCCCTGCTCGTGCTCGCCGCCGCCCTCGCCGGCTGCGGTGACCGGGCCGGGCAGCCGGGCGGGGCCGGCGAGAAGTTCGCGATCGTCACGGCCTTCTACCCGTTGCAGTTCCTGAGCGAGCGGATCGGAGGCGACGTGGTCAGCGTCACCAACCTCACCAAGCCGGGCGCCGAGCCGCACGACATCGAGCTCACCCCGCGCCAGGTGGGTGACGTCGCCGACGCCGGGCTGGCCGTCTACCTCAAGGGCTTCCAGCCGGCCGTCGACGAGGCCGTCGCGCTCGAGGCGAAGGACCGCTCGTTCGACGCCGCCTCGGTCGTGCCGCTGCTGCACGCGGACGAGGCCGACGAGCACGGCCACGAGCACGAGGAGGCGGCCGGCGGCGAGGACCCGCACGTCTGGCTCGATCCGGTGCGGCTGGCGACCATCGCCGACAAGCTCGCCGAGCGGCTCGCGCAGGCCGACCCGGAGCACGCCGCCGGCTACACCGAGCGCGCCAAGGCCCTGCATGCCGACCTCGACGCGCTGAACACCGCGTTCGCCGACGGCCTCGAGACGTGCGAGCGCCGGGAGCTGGTCACCAGCCACACCGCGTTCGCCTATCTGGCCGAGCGCTACGACCTGCACCAGGTCGGCATCACCGGCATCTCCCCCGAGGCCGAGCCCTCGCCGCAGCGCCTGGCCGCCGTGGCCGAGGAGGCCCGGGACACCGGCACCACCACGATCTTCTTCGAGACGCTGGTCAGCCCCGCCGTGGCCGAGACCATCGCCCGCGAGGTCGGCGCGCGGACCGCGGTCCTCGACCCGCTCGAGGGGCTGACCGACCGCGGCGGCGACTACCTGAGCGTCATGCGGTCCAACCTGACCGCGCTGACCACCGGATTGGGGTGTACGCGATGAGCGTCGTGACGGTGCGCCACGCCGCGGTGGGCTACGAGGGCCGCGAGATCCTGCACGACATCTCGCTGACCGTCGACGCCGGTGAGGTCGTCGCGATCCTCGGCGCCAACGGCTCCGGCAAGTCCACGCTGATCCGCACGATCCTCGGCCTGGTGCCGCTGGGCCACGGCGAGATCGAGCTGTTCGGCACGCCGCAGCGCCGGTTCCGCGACTGGGCCCGGCTCGGCTACGTGCCGCAGCGGCTCGGCGCGGGCAGCGGCGTTCCCGCCACGGTCGGCGAGGTGGTCGCGTCGGGCCGGCTGGCGCGGCGCGGCATCTTCCGCCCGTCCGGCGCCGCCGACAAGGCCGCCGTCCGCGAGGCGCTCACCGACGTCGGCCTGCTCGACCGCATCGACGACCCCGTCACCACGCTGTCGGGCGGCCAGCAGCAGCGCACGCTGATCGCCCGCGCGCTGGCCGGCAGGCCCGACCTGCTGGTGCTCGACGAGCCCACGGCCGGGGTGGACGCCGCCAGCCAGGAGGCGTTCGCCGCCGCGCTGGGCCGGTTCGAGACCGGCGGCGGCACGATCCTGCTGGTCGCGCACGAGCTGGGCCCGCTGCGGCCGCTGATCGACCGAGCCGTCGTGGTGCACGAGGGCCGCATCGCGCACGAGGGCGCGCCGCCCGAGCCGGCCGGCCACCACGCCGAGCCCGACCACGACCACGTGCACCCGCACGCCGTGCAGGCCGCCGCCGGCATCTGCGTGGCCCCCACCGACCGGATCACGGCGAACTGACGATGGACCTCTTCCAGTACGACTTCATGATCCGTGCGCTGCTCGGCGCGCTCATCATCGGCCTGGCCGCCCCCGCGCTCGGCATCTACCTGGTGCAGCGGCGGCTCTCGCTGATCGGCGACGGCATCGGCCACGTGGCGCTGACCGGCGTCGGCGTGGGGCTGCTGCTCGACCAGTCCCCGGTGCTGAGCGCGGTGATCGTGGCCGCGGCCGGCGCGGTCGGCGTCGAGCTGATCCGCGAACGCGGCCGTACGTCCGGGGATCTCGCCCTGGCCCTGCTGTTCTACGGCGGCATCGCGGGCGGCGTGGTGCTGGTGTCGCTCTCCGACGACGCGAGCAGCAACAGCCTCGTGCAGTACCTGTTCGGCTCGCTGATCACCACCTCCGCCGGGGACGTGGCGGTGATCGCGGCGCTCGGGGTGGCCGTGCTGATCGCGATGCTGGTGTTCCGCCCGGCGCTGTTCGCGGTCTGCAACGACGAGGAGTACGCGCGGGTCAGCGGCCTGCCGGTGCGGGCGCTCAACCTGCTGATGGCCGTGACCACCGCGGTGACGGTGACGATCGCCATGCGGACGGTCGGCCTGCTGCTCGTCTCGGCGCTCATGGTCATCCCGGTGGCCGCGGCGCAGCAGGTCACCCGGGGGTTCCGCGCCACGATGGCGGCGGCGATGGCGATCGGACTGGTCGCGGCGGGCGCCGGGGTGGTCGTCTCGGCCGAGGCCGACACCCCGCCCGGCGCCACCACCGTGATCCTGGCGCTTGCCGCGTTCCTCGCGATCACCGTCGGGGCCGCGGGGCTGCGGATGGTGCGCCGGCGCGCCCAGCCGCCCCGCGAGGTCGAGCCGCCCGACGTCGTGCTGCAGAAAGCCTGAGGTACGGTCCTATGTCGACGACGAGCGGATACGAGGCGTACGAGTCCGCCGGGGAGCTGCTGCGGGCCCTGTCCGCGCCGATCCGGGTCGCGATCGTGGCGGAGCTGGGCGCCGGTGAGCGCTGCGTGCACGAGCTGGTGGAGAAGCTCGGCGCGCCGCAACCGCTGGTCTCCCAGCACCTGCGGGTGCTGCGCGGCGCCGGGGTGGTGCGGGGTGCACGCCGTGGCAGGGAGATCGCATACTCGCTGGTGGACGAGCACGTCGCGCACATCGTCGCCGACGCGGTCAGCCATGCCAGGGAGGTCCGATCGTGAACGCCGAGACGAACGCCGCGCAGCGCACCACCAAGCAGCGCACCGCGGTGAGCGCCGTGCTCGCCGACGCGGAGGGGTTCAACAGCGCGCAGGACCTGCACGCCATGCTGCGCGAGCGCGGCGAGCGGGTGGGCCTGACCACGGTCTACCGCACGCTGCAGGGCCTCGCCGACGCGGGCGAGATCGACGTGATGCGCCCGCCGGGTGGCGAGCACCTCTACCGCCGGTGCAGCCAGGGCCACCACCATCACCTGGTGTGCCGGTCGTGCGGCCGGGCGGTCGAGGTGGAGGGCCCCGCGGTCGAGTCGTGGGCCGACAAGGTGGCGAGCCGGCACGGGTTCGTCGACGTCTCGCACACCATGGAGATCTTCGGTACGTGCCCGGAGTGCGCCACCCAGCGCTGAGCCCGTCCAACACCCCGACCGCCGCCCCCGAACCTGACTGAAGGCCGGCCTTCCCTGCCGTGGGACCCTGTGCCGCGTGAAAATCTACGCGGACCGGCCGCCCACCGCCGTACGTCAGCTCCTCACCGACCTCGCCGTCGTGGCCTGGGTGGCGCTGTGGATCCGCGCCGGTCTGTGGGTCAACGACATGGTGGAGAAGCTCGGCGTGCCCGGCGCCAAGCTGGAGAGCGCGGGCGGCGGCATCGCCGACAACCTCTCCGACGCGGGCACCAAGGTCGGCGGCGTGCCGCTGGTCGGCGACGAGCTGGTCAAGCCGTTCGAGGGTGCCGCCTCGGCGGCCCGGTCGCTCGCCGAGGCGGGCCGCCAGCAGCAGGACGTCGTGGACACACTGGCCGTGGTCGTCGCCCTGGTGGCCGTGGCCGTGCCGCTGTCCCTCGTGCTCCTCGGCTGGCTCCCGCGGCGGTTGCGGTGGATGCGCCGGGCGGCGGCTGCCTCGGCCGTACGCGACCAGCCCGCCGGGCGTGACCTGCTGGCGCTGCGCGCGCTGGCGAGCCAGCCGCTGACCCGCCTGGCGACGCTCGGGCCGGACATCGCGCAGAGCTGGCGCGACGGCGACCCGGCCGCGGTCGACGCGCTGGCCGAGCTGGAGCTCAGGCGTCTCGGCCTGCGGGCTCGGAGGCGATGACCTCGCCGCTGCTGGACTCCTCGTCCTCCTCCTCGGCGTCCTCGTCGATCCAGTTCTTGCGGAAGAACGGGATGGTCGCCCAGAACGTGAGGAAGAACAGCGCGGCGATCGCGGTCAGCACGAACGCGATCGGCCGGTCGAGGATGAAGTCGGTGACCAGCAGCACGCTGCTCACCATCGAGACCAGCAGGAACGCCAGGCCGCCGGTCGCCATGCGGTGGGCGTAGCGCACCAGCTCAGGCTTGCGTCCCTGGCGGAACAGCGCCCGGTGGAACGCGACCGGCGCGATGATCATGGCGGTGGCGGCGGCCGCGGCGAGCAGCGCCACCACGTACGTGTCCTTCTGGAAGTTGGTGACCTTGGGGAAGCCGTTGCTGAAGGGCAGCGTCAGCAGGAACGCGAACAGGATCTGGATGCCGGTCTGCGCGACGCGCAGCTCCTGCAGCAGATCGGCGAAGTTGCGGTCCCAGCGCTGCTTCTCGGTCTCGTGCTTGATGCGGGATTTCTCGGCCACCATGACGCTGGCGTATCCCCTGCGGAGACGGAAATCAAACTAGGCCGATACGGGAGAGGGCGGCGTCGGCGAGCGCGGTGGCCGCCTGCTCCGGCACCCAGTGGCTGACGCCCTTCATGGCGACCAGCTGGTAGTCGGCGTCGACCCAGTCCCGCGTGCGCAGCGCCGCGGTGAGCGTCACCACGCCGTCGCGGTCGCTCCAGACGTAGGTGGTCGGCACCCGGACGATGCCCGGTCCGCCCGGTGCGCCGCCCTGCACCGCGCGGTACCAGTTCAGGCCGCCGGTGAGCCGGCCCGGGTCGTCGCGCATCGACTCGACGTACTTGTCGCCGCGCTGCCCGATCGGCTTGAGCATCGCCCGCAGCATCGCGCCGTCGCGGGCGAGCAGCAGGCGCTCGGCGACCGGCGACTGGAAGACCTTGAAGTACGACATCCGCGCGCGCTGGGTGGCCCGCACGCGCAGCGCCAGGCCCAGCGCCTTGGGATGCGGCACCGAGACGGCGGTCAGCGTGCGCACCCGGTCCGGATGGCCCGAGGCCAGCCACCAGCCGACGATCGCGCCCCAGTCGTGGCCGATCACATGGGCGGACTCGAGCCCGAGCGCGTCCAGCACGGCGACGGCGTCGGCGGTGGGCTCGTGCAGGCGGTAGGCGCTCACCTCGGACGGGCGCGCGCCGGGCGAGGTGCCGCGCTGGTCGAGGGCGTACGTCCGCAGGCCGCGCTCGTGCAGCTTGGGCGCCAGCAGGTCGAACTCGCGGTGGTCCTGGGGGAAGCCGTGCAGCAGCAGCACCGGGGCGCCGTCGGACGGGCCCCCCTCGTACACGTCGAAGGTCAGCCCGCGTGCCTTGATCTCCATGTGATCACTCCCTCGCTGTCCCTCGACCCGCACCGGTGTTAGTTTCATCGAAACACAGCACATCCGACAGGGGAGCGCACAGCGCTGAGAGTGCGGGCGACCGCAGACCCTCGCACC
Organism: Actinoplanes sp. URMC 104; assembly: GCF_051386375.1. NCBI lineage: Bacteria > Bacillati > Actinomycetota > Actinomycetes > Micromonosporales > Micromonosporaceae > Actinoplanes > Actinoplanes sp. URMC 104. The sequence continues at coordinate 2,684,334 of NZ_JBPQTO010000011.1, forward strand.
TGATCTGGGTAATGCCAGCGCAGGAAGTTCGGTCTTTCTCCAGCCGCGTCGTGTCCGGGCCGCACCCGGGCGTGGCGTGCGTCTCCTCCCGGTGCCCACTGGGAGGTTCAGTCATGAACAACCGCTGGCGGACGATCGACATCGTCATCGCCTCCGTCGTCGCCGTGGCCTTCGGCGTGATCTTCTGGGCCTGGGGCCTGCTCTACAACGGCCCCGCGGACGCCATCCCGCTGCCCGGACGGGCCGTGCTCTACGGCGTCTGGCTGGTGCCGGCCGTGCTCGGCGCGCTCATCGTGCGCAAGCCCGGTGCCGCGTTCTACACCCTCTCGCTCGCGTCGCTGGTCTCGGTGGCGATCGGCGTGAGCTGGGGCTGGACGATCGCGGTGCAGGGGCCGCTCGAGGCGCTCGGCGCGGAGGTCGTGTTCGCCGCGTTCGCGTACAAGATCTACCGCCTGCCGGTGGCGCTGCTCGCGGGCGCCATGGCCGGGGTGGTGGCCGCGGTCTACGACGTGTTCGTCTGGTACCCCGACACCTCGTGGGCCACGTTCCGCCTCCCGTACGTGCTGATCACCGCCGCGTCGTCGCTGGTCATCGCGGGTCTGGGCAGCGTGCTGCTGACCCGCGCGCTGGCGCAGACCGGCGTGCTGGACCGCTTCCCGGCGGGCCGCTCGCGCGCCCTCGTCTGATTTGGTTCGATTCCAGGTATGAGTGAGGTCGTCCTCCGCGGCTTCGGCTGGCGGCACGCGGGCCGCCGCGCGTGGGCCGTGCGCGACGTCGACCTGCGCATCGGGCACGGCGAGCGGGTGCTCCTGCTCGGTCCCTCCGGGGCCGGCAAGAGCACCCTGCTCGCGGCGCTGGCCGGGCTGCTCGCCGAGGACTCGGGCGAGTCGGCCGGCACCATCGAGATCGACGGGCTCGACCCGCGCAAGGCGCGGGAGCAGGTGGGCATCGTCTTCCAGGACCCGCAGACCCAGCTCGTGATGGCGCGCAGCGGCGACGACGTGGCGTTCGGGCTGGAGAACCGCGGGGTCCCGCAGGCGCAGATCTGGCCGTGGGTCAGCGATGCGCTCGACCGGGTGGGCTTCCCCTATCCGATCACCCGCTCGACCGCGGCGCTCTCCGGCGGCGAGGCGCAGCGGCTGGCGCTGGCCGGGGTGCTGGCCCTGCGACCGGGTCTGCTGCTGCTCGACGAGCCCACCGCCAACCTCGACCCGGCCGGCGCGGCGCTGGTCCGCGACGCCCTGCGGCGTTCCCGCTCCCGCTACCCCGTCTACTTCGACCAGCGGACCTCCTCCGACGACCCGACGATGATCCTGGTGGAGCACCGGGTGGCCGAGGCCCTGCCGCTGGTCGACCGCGTGGTCGTGCTCGAGCCGGGCGGGGGGATCAGGGCCGACGGGGCGCCCGACGTCGTGTTCGCCGCCTACGGCGACCGGCTGGCCGAGGAGGGCGTCTGGGTTCCCGGCTTCACGGTGCCGCCGCTCAAGGCGGTCACGGCAACGGCTTCCGAGCTCGTACGGGCTCAGGACGTCACTGTCACCGGACGGCTCGCGCCCGTCTCGCTCGGCGTCGGGGAGGGCGAGGTGCTCGCCGTGACCGGTCCCAACGGCGCCGGGAAGTCGACGCTCGCGCTGGTGCTCGGCGGCCTGCTGGCCCCCACCGGCGGCGCCGTGCGCGGCTTCGGCGACGCGCGGCCCCCGCACCGCTGGCGGGCCGCCACCCTGACCGGCCGCATCGGCTCGGTCTTCCAGAACCCGGAACACCAGTTCGTCACGTCCCGGGTGGCCGACGAGCTGGCGGTCGGCCCGCGCCGCCTGGGCCGGTCGGCGTCCGAGGTGGACCGGATCGTGTCCGGGCTGCTCGAACGGCTGCGCCTGGACCGGCTGGCGGCCGCGAACCCGTACACGCTCTCGGGTGGCGAGGCCCGCCGGCTGAGCGTGGCCACCGCGCTCGCCACCGCGCCCCGGCTGCTCGTGCTCGACGAGCCCACGTTCGGCCAGGACCGGCGCACCTGGATCGAGCTGGTCAGCCTGCTCGCCACCCTGCGCGACGACGGCCACGGCATCGTCGCCGTCACCCACGACGACGACTTCGTGCAGGCCCTCGCCGACCGGACCCACCCGCTGGGCGCCGCCCGCCTGCAGGATCCCCTCCCCCACCGGCGGCCGCGCCCATGACGCTCGCCCTGCAGCCGGTCGCGGACCCGTCGGCGCCGCTCGCCCGCCGCAACCCGGTGGCCAAGCTCGCCGCCGCGATGCTGTTCTCGCTGCCGCTGATCGCCACGCTCGACCCGCTCACGCCCGCCATCGCGCTGGTGATCGAGCTGGCTCTGGTGCCGCTGTTCGGCGTGCGCTTCGCGACGCTGGCCCGCCGCGCCTGGCCGGTGCTGGTCGCCTCGCTGGGCCTGCTGGTCACGATGGTGCTGTTCTCCGCGAACCGCACCGGCACGCTGCTGCTCGACCTGGGCCCGTTCGACGTCACCACCGGCGTGCTCTACTCCACGCTCGGGCTGATCCTGCGGCTGTTCGCGGTGGTCGTCCCCGGCGTGCTCGTCTTCGCCACCACCGACCCCACCGACCTCGCCGACGCCCTGGTGCAGAACGCCAAGGCGCCCGCCCGCTTCGCCCTCGGCGCGCTCGCCGCGTTCCGGCTGATCCCGCTGCTGGGCAGCGAGTGGCAGATGCTCACGCTGGCCCGCCGGGCCCGCGGCATCGACGCGGGCCGCAACCCGGTCACGGCGCTGCGGCTGTTCGTCGCCACCGCCTTCGCCCTGCTGGTCGGCGCCCTGCGGCGCGGCGGCCGGCTGGCGGTGGCGATGGACGCGCGCGGCTTCGACTCGGGCGTCCCCCGCACGTACGCCCGCAAGCAGGTCTTCCGCCGCGCCGACGTGGCCCTGCTCGTGGGCGCGATCGTGCTGTCCTCGTTCGCGCTCGGCATCTCGATCGCCGCCGGCGTCTTCCGCCCGATCATCGGCTGAGCTCAGCGGTTACGGGCCGTGCCGTGCGCCGCGAACGACGTCCGGTCGCCACGCCACTGCGTGCGGGGCACGGTCGCCTCGAGCACGGCCAGGTCCCGCCCGGACAGTTCGACGTCCGCGGCCGCGGCGTTCTCCAGCACGCGCCGTCGGCTCCGGGTGCCCGGGATCGGCACCACGTCGGTGCCCTGCGCCAGCAGCCTGGCCAGAGCCCGATCCCGGGCCGCCGGCACCACGTCGTCCTCCGGCTCGCGCCACGCCGGCGACCACTCGAACTGCACGGCGGCGATCGGGTGTACCGCGGCGGCGGCCGCGAGCTCGGCCGGACCGGCCTCGGAGAGCCCGAGGTGGCGCTCCTTGCCCGCCGCGACCAGCTCGGCCATCGCCCCGACGGTCTCACCCACCGGCACCTCGGGGTCGATGCGGTGCAGGTTGTACAGGTCGATGTGGTCGACGCCCAGCCGTTCCGGCGAGGCGTCGCAGTAGCCGCGGACGTTCTCGGGGCAGCCGTCGAGACGCACCCCGTCCTCGCCGCGGACGATGCCGAACTTGGTGCACAGCACGACGTCGTCCGGGCTCCTTCGCCTGCGTGGCCGCCCGCTCAGCGCCGCGGCCGAGGCCCTGCGCCGCCACCTGATCGACGCGGCGACCTGACTTCCGGCAGTAGAGGCGCCCGCGGCGGCGTCGATAGCCTGGCCGGATGCGGGGACGGCGGGAGTGGGTGGCCGACGGGCTGCTGGGGGCGGCGCTGGTCGCCCCGGTGCTGCTCAACCAGGGGCTGAACGGCAGCCTGCCGGGCCTGGCGGGTGCCGCCGCGGCGGCCGTCGTGATCACGGTGACGGCCCGGCGGCGGCCCGTCGCGGGATGGCTGACCGTGCTGCTGGGCACGCTCGCGGACGGTAACTTCGTGTTCGCGCTGCCGGTGACGAGCTACCTGGTGGGGTTGCGCACCGAGCGGGTCCGCGCGGTGGCGCTGACCTTCGTCGCGATCGCGGCGGGCGGCACGGCGCTCAACTTCGCGGTGCTCGGCACCAGCCTGGCGGAGTGGTTCTTCCTGATGATGGCGCTGCTGCTGCTCGGGGTCTTCCCGTGGCTGGCGGGCCGGTACCGCGCGCAGCAGAAGCGGCTGACCGCGGCCGGGTGGGAGCGCGCGGCCCGGCTCGAGTCGGAGCGCCGCATGGTGGTGCTGCGCGAGCGCGCCCGCATCGCGCAGGAGATGCACGACTCGCTCGGCCACGAGCTCAGCCTGATCGCGCTGGGCGCGGGCGCCCTGGAGACGACGCCGGGGCTCGCGGAGAAGCAGCGGGCGGCCGCGGCGCGGATCCGGGAGTCGGCCGCGACGGCCACCGACCAGCTGCGCGAGATCATCGGCGTGCTGCGCGACGAGGACGACCGGGCGCCGCTCGAGCCCGGCGGCGAGTCGGTCGGGGCGCTGGTCGAGCGGTCGCGCGCCGCCGGGATGACGATCACGCTGCACGGCGAGGGGACGCTGCCGGCGGCGGCGGAACGCACCGTCCACCGCGTGGTGCGCGAGGCGCTCACCAACGCGGGCCGGCACGCGCCGGGCGCCGCGGTGCGCGTCGTCCTCGCCGACGACGGGCAGCGCTCGACCGTCGAGGTCACCAACGGGGTGAGCGCGCACAGGGCCGCGGCCGGCGGCGGGCAGGGCGTGCCGGGCCTGCGGGAACGCGTGCGCCTGGCCGGCGGGATCTGCACGGCCGGGTCCACTCCCGACGGTGGCTTCCGCGTGACGGCGACCCTGCCCCGCCACGCCGCAGCCGTCCCGCCGGAGCTGCCCGTGGCGGCCGAGATGCGCGACGCCCGCCGCCGGGCCCGCCGCAGCGTGGCCGCCGCGATCCTCACCCCGGCCGCGCTGGCGCTGGTCACCGCGCTGGGGTACTACCCGTTCGCGGTGGCCAACTCGGTGCTCGACGAGCAGGCGTACGACCGGATGACCGTCGGCACGCCGCGCGCCGACCTGGCCGGCGTCCTCCCGGCCAGGCAGGCGCCCGGCGAGCGGCGCGGCTGCGAGCTCTACTCCGACGGCAACTTCCCGATGGCCGACGCCGCGTACCGGCTGTGCTTCGCCGACGGCGTCCTGACCAGCAAGGAAAGGCTCAAGTGAGGGTGCTGATCGCCGACGACGAGGCGATGATCCGGGCCGGCATCCGCGCGATCCTCGAAAACGACGACGGCATCGAGGTGGTGGGCGAGGCAGCGGACGGCGTGGAGGCGGTGGAGCTGGTGCGCCGGCACCGGCCCGCGGTGGTGCTGCTCGACATCCGCATGCCGCGCCGCGACGGGCTGTCGGCCGCGGCCGAGATCCGGCGGCTGGCGCCGGCGACCGGCGTGATCGTGCTGACCACGTTCGGCGAGGACGAGTACATCGTGCGGGCCATCGCGGCGGGCGCGGCGGGCTTCCTGCTCAAGTCCAGCGACCCGCGGGAGCTGACCGCGGCGATCCGCGCGGTGGCGGCGGGCGCGGCGTACCTGTCGCCGCGGGTCGCGCACCGGGTCATCACCGAGCTGGCCGGGGCCCGCCTCGGCGCGGGCGCGGCGGCCCGGGCCCGCGTGGACGCCCTCACCGACCGGGAACGCGAGGTGCTGGCCCTGGTCGGCGAGGGACTGTCCAACGCGGAGATCGGGCGGCGCCTGTTCCTGGTGGAGGGCACCGTCAAGGCGTACGTCAGCAGCCTGCTCGCCCGCCTCGGGGTGCGCAACCGGGTGCAGGCCGCGATCGTCGCCTACGAGGCGGGCCTGCTCCAGGCGTAGCGGCACCCGTCGCTCAGGCGTCGCGGCTCGTCAGGACCTGCCGCCCTGCCGCGAAGGCCGCCGCGGCCCACGCCGCCACGATGAGCAGACCCACGACCGGGGCGTACGGGTCTGCGTCGCCCAGCAGGAAGTGGTTGCCGGCCACGCCCGGCATCGCGTCGGCGATCGCGTTCAGCACCGCCACGTCCGGCACCTGCAGCAGCGGTGGCACCACGACGACGAGCAGAAGCAGCACGACCAGCGTGACGACCGGCCCGCGCAGCGCCGCGCCGAGCCCGACCGCGAAGACGCCGAGCAGCGCCAGGTACGCGCCGATCCGGACGGCCGCGCCCAGCACGTCGCCGCGCTCGTCCATCAGCGACGCCGCGACCAGCGCCCCCAGCAGGCCCGTGATCGCGCCGGTCACGAACGTCACCGCCGCGACCACCGCGCACTTGGCGAGCAGCAGCCGCCCCCGCGACGGCACCCAGGTCAGCGTGGCGCGGATCGTGCCGGTGGAGAACTCGCTGGTCATCGCGAGCATCGCCAGCGCCACGAAGGCCAGCTGCGCGAAGCTCAGCGCGAGCACCGCGACCGTGGCGGCCGACGCGGGCCGGTCGAGGTCGCCGTTCCCGGCGTAGATCGCGTACTGCCCGGCGCCCGCACCCATGAGCGCGAGCGCGGCGGCGAGCGCCCACCAGACCGTACGGGTGGTCCACAGCTTGGTCCATTCGGCCGCGACGGCGGCGCGCAGCAGGGTCATCGGAGCAGGGTCCCTTCGGTCAGGTGGTAGTAGGCGTCCTCGAGCGACGCGTGCCCGGCGACGACCTGCTCGAGCGGGGCGTCGGCGAGCAGCCGCCCGCGGCCGATGACGATCAGGTGGTCGGCGGTCACCTGCATCTCGCCGAGCAGGTGGCTGGAGACCAGCACGGTGCGGCCCTGCGCGGCGAGGTCGCGCATCAGCCCGCGGATCCAGCGCACGCCGTCCGGGTCGAGGCCGTTGACCGGCTCGTCGAGCAGCACCACGGGCGGGTCGCCGAGCAGCGCGCCCGCGATGCCGAGCCGCTGTCCCATGCCCATCGAGTACGTGCCGGCGCGTTTGCGGGCGGCCCCGGTCAGCCCCACGGTGGCCAGCACCTCGTCGACGCGGCTCGCCGGGATCGCGTTGCTGCGCGCCATCGCGAGCAGGTGGTTGCGTCCCGTACGGCCGGGGTGCACCGCGGCCTCGAGCAGCGTGCCGACCTGGCGCAGCGGCCACGCGTACGCCCCGTAGGGTCGTCCGTCGAGCAGCGCCCGGCCCGCGGTAGGCCGGTCCAGCCCGACGATCATCCGCAGGGTGGTCGACTTGCCGGCGCCGTTGGGCCCGAGGAAGCCGGTGACCCGGCCGGGCCGCACCTCGAGGTCGAGCCCGTCGACCGCGACCGTGGCGCCGAACCGCTTGGTCAGTCTCTCCAGGGTTATCAGCATGCCCCGGACGCTAGAAGCGCAGGTGCGCCCCGCACCCGACCCGAACGGCAGTCGCCCGTACTGACGAAAGTCATGCCCGGTACACGGGCCGTTGATCTGCCGACGCGAATGTGTGCCCGATAGAGCATGCATCCATCTGTGGGAGATCACCGATATGGGTCACGGCCACGACCACCATCACCACGACCACCCGCACGAGACCGCCGGCGGCGACGTCGCCCCGGCCCTCGACCTGAGCATCCCGGACAGCGAGCTCTCGCCGTCCGACGTCTCGCGGCGTGGCTTCCTGCGCGGCGCGGGCCTGCTGGGCGCGGGCGCCGCGGCCTCCGTGCTCGCCACCCCGTCGGCCGCGCAGGCCGCGGGCCTGCCGCACAGCCACGGCCCGGCCGGCGGCGGCACCGGGAAGGGCGGGTTCACCTGGCTCGCCGGTGACCACCACATCCACACCCAGTACAGCTCGGACGCCCAGTACCGGGTCATCGACCAGGCCAGGCACGGCCGCGCGTTCGGCCTCGACTGGGTCGTCATCACCGACCACGGCAGCGCCACGCACGCCAAGATCGGCGTCGACAAGGTCAACCCGGACATCCGCGCCACCCGTGACGAGCTGCGCGACCTGCTGACGTTCCAGGGTCTGGAGTGGAACATCCCGGCCGCCGAGCACGCGACCGTCTTCGTGACCCCGAGCCGCAACGAGGTCGAGGTCCTCAAGCAGTTCGAGCAGAACTACGACGGCTCGCTGCTGCCCGCGACCAACACCACCGAGCAGAACGAGGCCGCCGCGATCGCGGGCATCAAGTTCCTCGCCTCGCAGGTCAAGGCCCGCAAGGTCGACGGCGCGCTGTTCTTCGCCAACCACCCGGCCCGCCGCGGCATCGACTCGCCGCACGAGATCCGCAACTGGCGCGACGCCGACCCCACCGTCGCGGTCGGCTTCGAGGGCGCCCCCGGCCACCAGGCCGCCGGCATCCCGGCCCCGAACGGCCGCGGCGGCGCGCGCGGCTACTACGACAACAACCCGTCGGCCGCGTCGTTCGCCGGCTACCCGCTGGAGAGCTACCGCACCTGGGGCGGCTTCGACTGGATGACCGCCACCGTCGGCGGCCTCTGGGACAGCCTGCTCGCCGAGGGCAAGGCGTGGTGGATCACCGTCAACTCGGACTCGCACGTCAACTACCTGGACCAGTCCGACCGCGGCCCGGGCAGCGACTTCGAGGCGAACGGCAAGTACAACGACCCGGTCTACACCGGCAAGGTCAACACGCAGGCGGGCGACTTCTGGCCGGGCTTCTACGGCCGGACGAACGTCGGCGCGACCTCGTGGGGCTACAAGCAGGTCATGGACGGCCTGCGCGCCGGGCGCGTCTGGGTCGACCACGGCCGCCTGATCAAGGGCCTGGACGCGCGCGTCCGGGTCGCCGGCGACCGCCGCGGCGCCACCGGCACCCCGCTGGGCGGCGTGCTGCACGTCAAGCGCGGCACCAGCACCGAGATCACCCTCGACATCGACCTGCAGGACGTGCCGAACTGGGCCCAGTTCGTCCCGGTCCTCAAGCGCGTCGACGTGATCGTCGGCACGGTGACCGGCCCGGTCGCCGACAAGGACGCCTTCACCGCCCCGGACACCAAGGTGGCCAAGTCGTTCGAGGTCAGCCCCGGTGCGAAGCGGGTCTCGCTGACGTACTCGTTCGGCCGGCTCGACAAGCCGTTCTACGTGCGCGTGCGCGGGACCGACGGCAACCGCACCCAGCCGGGCCTGATGGGCGCGTCCGTCGACCCGTACGGCCCGAAGCTGGACGTCGCCGGCGACGCCGACCCGTGGGGCGACCTGTGGTTCTACACCAACCCGATCTGGGTGCTCCCCAAGTGACGTTGTACCGCTCGGTCTCCCGGGCCGCGGTGACCGGGGTCAGCCTCGGTCACCGCGAGCTGTCCGCCGCAGACCACTGGATCCTGGCGCTCGACCCGGCGCCGTCGTGGGCCTGCACGCACCTGGTGCAGACGCCGTTCCCGCACGTCGCGATCAGCCTCTCCGGTGTCTCCGCCGAGACCGCGCCCGAGCTGCGGGCGGCGGCCGACGCGGCGGCGGCGGGCAGGTCCGGCCGCGCGGTGGTGTTCCCGGGCTCCGAGCGGCTGGTGGGCTCGCTCACCGTGTCCGACGTGCTGTCGCTGAGCGCGATCGACCGGGTCGAGGTGCTCGGGTCCGGCGTGGCCGGCGACGACGCGGTGGTGGACACCCGGGACTTCGTACGGCCGCAGTACCGCGGCGGTGACCTGGTGCTCGTCACCACGCCGGCCGCGGGCGGGGTCCTCGTCCCGTTCGAGACGCGGGAACCCACCCCCTGCTGCGCCGACCACGCCTGATCACTTCTCTACGCTGGGCCCGTGTCCCGTAACTCGCTGCAGTCCAAACTGGCCGGCGCGCAGGGCGGGGTGATGCTGTTCAGCATCACCCCGCCTCGCCGCACCACCGACCCCGCGCGGGTCAAGGAGATCGCCGAGGTCACCGTGCGCCGGTTGGCCGGCCTCGACCTGGACGGGCTGATCCTCTACGACATCGACGACGAGTCGGACCGCGTCGCGCAGGAGCGCCCGTTCCCGTATTTGCCGACCCTCGACCCCGCCTCGTACCACGCCGACCACCTCGGCGACTGGGACCGGCCCACGGTGATCTACCGCTGCGTCGGCAAGTACACCGAGGACGAGCTGCGCGGCTGGCTGGCGGCGGCGGACACGTCCCGTACGCTCGGGGTCTTCGTCGGCGCCTCGTCCGGCGGCAAGCCCGTGCAGACCTCGCTGCGGCGCGCCCAGCAGCTGCACGCCGACGTCCGCCCGCTGCTCCCCCTCGGCGCCGTCGTGATCGGCGAGCGCCACGCCCGCCACGGCGACGAGCACCTGCGCATGCTCACCAAGCAGGAACGCGGGTGCACGTTCTTCATCTCCCAGGTCGTCTACGACCTCAACGAGACCAAGAACCTGGTCTCGGACTACTTCTACGCCTGCCGGGAGGCCGGCATCACGCCCCGGCCGCTGATCTTCACGCTGTCGCTGTGCGGCTCCGCCAAGACCCTGGAGTTCCTGCGCTGGCTGGGCGTGCAGGTGCCGCCGTGGCTGGCCACCGAGCTGCTGGAGTCCCCCGACCCGCTGGCCACCTCGCGCCGCGAGGCGCTGGCCATCGCGGGAGACCTCAAGTCGTTCTGCGAGCGCCTCGGCATGCCGTACGGCTTCAACATCGAGAGCGTCTCGATCCGCCGGGCCGAGATCGAGGCGTCCACCGACCTGGCCCGCGAGGTCGCCGCCCTGCTCCGCTCCTAGCCGGCCGAGAGGGCGGCCAGTTCCTCGCCCGTGAGGCGCAGCCCACCGGCGGCGATGTTGTCCTCGAGATGGCGTACGTCGCCGGTGTCCGGGATCGCCAGGACGTTGGCGCCCTGGTGCAGCGTCCACGCGAGACGCACCTGGTGGACCGAGACGCCGTGGGCCTCGGCCACCCGGTGCACGGCCGTGCCGGTCGCAGCCCGCGGACCGTCCTCGCGTCCGGCCCCCGCGATCGCGAAGAACGGCACGAACGCGATCCCCCGCTCGGCGCACAGCCGCGGCATGTCCGCGTCCCGCGGCAGGTCGAGCGCCAAGATGTTCTGCACGCACACGACGGGTGCGATCGGATCAGCTCGGTCGCATAGCGGATCGGCCCCTCGCCCACCTCCAGGATCCCGCCCGGCGAGCGGTAGAAGGCGGCGGTGTCGATGTGGTCGACGCCCAGCTCGACCGCCCGCCGCAGCACCCTGATCGCCACGCCGGGATCGGGTTGGGGGTGAGCCGCATGGAGCCGAACCCCATGCGGTTGACGGTGTGGTCGCCCAGGGTCCAGGTTCCGGCGGCGTCGGCATGGATCACGGCGGAATGGTAGCCGCGACTGTGGCGTGGGCCTCGGAATGCCGGGCGCAGGGCCGAGGTTGTCGCGACCATGACGACGATCGGATTCATCGGCAGCGGAAACATCGGCGGCACGGTGGCGCGGCTCGCGGCCGCGGCCGGCTACGACGTGGTGGTGAGCAACTCCCGCGGGCCCGAGACCCTGCAGGACCTGGTGGCTGAGCTGGGCCCGAAGGCGCGCGCGGCGACCGCCGCCGAGGCCGCGAAGGCCGGTGACCTGGTGGTGGTGAGCGTGCCGTTCAAGGCGTTCGCGCAGCTGCCGGTGGCCGAGCTGGCCGGCAAGGTCGTGCTCGACACGAACAACTACTACCCGCAGCGCGACGGCGTCTTCGAGGCGCTCGACCGGGGCGAGGCGACCAGCTCCGAGCTCGAGCAGCAGGCGCTGGGCTCGGCCCGCCTGGTGAAGGTCTTCAACAACATCTTCTCGGCGCACCTGGCGTCGCTGGCCCGCCCGTCCGGCGCCGCGGACCGCTCGGCCCTGCCCATCGCCGGTGACGACGACGCCGCCAAGCAGACGGCCACCGAGTTCCTCGACGCCATCGGCTACGAAGCGGTGGACGTCGGCACGCTCGCCGACAGCTGGCGGTTCGAGCCGGGCCAGCCGGCCTACGGGCCGCCCTACGGCTCGTTCAGCGACCCCGCCGGCACGCCCGCGAGCGCCGACGTGGTCCGTCAGGCCCTGGCCGAGGCCAAGCGCTGACCGGAAAGGCCCGGGCGGCCGGCGCCGCCCGGGCCTCGGGGAGCGCAATCCGGTTTTCCGCTCCCATCGTCCGTCGTCCGGGGCGCGCACGCTGCGGCGATGCGGTGTGAGAGCGCTCTCTGCGGCACGTGCGGCAACGAAACAAGTGCTGCCGCGGGTTGCGGGGGAAGCGAGAGGACCTGCGACCATGGGCGCGTGCTGGTTGCTTTCTCCGTGACGCCCCTGGGTGTGGGCGACTCCGTCGGCGATCTGGTGGCCGAGGCCGTACGCGTGGTGCGCGCCTCAGGGCTGCCGAACCGGACCGACGCCATGTTCACCACGATCGAGGGCGAGTGGGACGAGGTGATGGCCGTCGTCAAACAGGCCGTCGACGCGGTGGCCGCCCACGCGCCGCGGGTCAGCGTGTCGCTCAAGGCGGACATGCGGCCCGGCGTGACCGGCGCGCTCGACGCCAAGGTGGCGCACATCGAACGGGCGCTGCAGGAGTGAGGCGCCTGGTCATGTGGGACATCGACTACACCCTGCTGCGCGGCGGCGGGGTGGCGTCGACGGCGTGGAAGGCCGCGTTCGCCGAGCTGACCGGGCTGGCGTGGCGCGAGACGCCGGTGTTCGGCGGCCGTACGGACATGGACATCTGCGCCGAGGTGTTCGCGACGCACGGCGTCACCGACTGCACCCCGGAGCGGTTCTTCCTGCGCTACGTGGCCGAGGTGCGGCGCACCCAGCACCTGTTCGCCGAGCAGGGCGCGCTGATGCCCGGCGTCCGCGACGTGCTGGCCCGCCTGGGCGAGGACCCGGGCGTGGTGCAGACGCTGGTCACCGGCAACGTGCCCGAGGTCGCGGCGGCGAAGGTGGCCGCGTTCGACCTGAGCGCCTCGTTCGACGCCGAGGTCGGCGGGTACGGCACCGACGACAGCGTGCGCGCCACGCTGGTGCGGCGCAGCCTCGAGCGGGCCGAGGCGAAATACGGCGAGCGCTTCGCACCGGTGGTCATCGGCGACACCGTGAACGACGTGACCGCCGCGCTGGCGAACGGCGCCTACGCCGTCGCCGTGGCCACCGGCTCGACCACCATGGCCGACCTGGTGCTGGCCGGCGCGCACGCCGTGCTGCCCGACCTGTCCGACGTGGACGCGACGGTCCGCATCCTCACCGGCCCCTGAGCTCAGGGCAGGCGCAGCTCGGGCGGGAAGCCCGTCCAGCGCAGCTCGGGCGGCAGGTGCGTGACGTCGTTGAACACCAGCGGAACGACCGGACGCCCGGGAGCCCAGCGCAGCACCGTGAGGCCGGTGTTGCAGGAGTTGAGCCCCCGCCAGCGGGCAGCCGGCGCCTCGAGCGCCGCCCGCACGAACCAGGCGACCTGGAAGCTGTGCGTGATGCACAGCTCGTCGGCGGCCGGGTCGGCGAAGCGGGCCACCATCGCGTCGGCGGCCGCCGGGTCGTCGGTCGGAAGAGCATCGGTCAGCTCGTCGACGGCCTCGACCGGCACCCCCGGCAGGTGCTCGCCCACGATCGAGGCGGTCTCGGCGGCGCGCGCCAGCGGGCTGTGGCTGATGCGGGTGATGCCCACACCGGCCAGCCGCTCACCCAGCAGCGCGGCCTGCCGCCGCCCGGCCCCGGTCAGGCCCGACTCGTCGATCTCCGCCTCGGCGTGCCGCGCCAGCCAGAGCCGGCTCACGTGGGGCTGACCGGGTTGGGGATGGCGCCGCCGAAGCGGCGGTCGCGGCTGGCGTAGAGCTCGCACGCGTACCACAGATGGCGGCGGTCGAAGTCGGGCCAGAGGGTGTCGAGGAAGACCATCTCGGCGTACGCCGACTGCCAGAGCAGGAAGTTGGACGTGCGCTGCTCGCCCGAGGGCCGCAGGAACAGGTCCACCGCCGGCACCTCGGGGTGGTAGAGGTATTTCGCGATCGTCTTCTCGTTGACCTTGTCGGCGCTGAGCTTGCCGGCCGCCACGTCGCGCGCGATCGCGGCCGCGGCGTCGGCGATCTCGGCCTGGCCGCCGTAGTTGACGCAGAACTGCAGGGTCAGCGTGCTGTTGCCGCGCGACATCTCCTCGGCGGTCTCGAGCTCGGAGATCACGCTTTTCCACAGCCGGCCCCGGCGGCCCGACCAGACCACGCGCACGCCCAGGTCGACCAGCTGGTCGCGGCGGCGCCGGATGACGTCGCGGTTGAACCCCATGAGGAAGCGCACCTCCTCGGGCGAGCGCTTCCAGTTCTCGGTGGAGAAGGCGTACGCCGAAAGGTAGGGGATGCCGAGCTCGATGGCGCCCTCGATCGTGTCGAACAGCGAGAACTCGCCCTGCTCGTGCCCCTTGGTGCGGGACAGGCCACGCTCCTTGGCCCACCGGCCGTTGCCGTCCATGACCAGCGCCACGTGCCGCGGGAGCGCCGCCTTGGGCAGCTCGGGCGGGGTGGCGCCGGACAGGTGCGGGGTGGGCGGGCGTGGCGTCATGGGTTCTCCCGTCGATCGACCAGCGGCAGCGAGCGCATCGCCCGCTCCATGTGCCATTGCAGGTGGGCGGCGACCAGGCCGCTGCACTCGCGGCGCACCGGCGGCTCGGCCGCGTCGGCCACCGCCCAGTCGCCCATGGTCAGCGCGTTCATCAGGCCGAGCGTCGCCGGGCTGGGGTGCGCCGAGCCGGGCGGACGGCAGTCGGGGCAGACCGCGCCGCCGGCCGGCACCGAGAACGCCGCGTGCTGCCCGGGGGTGCCGCAGACCGCGCAGTCGGCGATCGCGGGCGCCCAACCGGCCACCGCCATGGCGCGCAGCAGGTAGGCGTCGAGCACCAGGGTGCCCGCGTGCTCCCCCACGGCCAGCGCCTTGAGCGCGCCGAGCGTGAGCTGGAACAGGCGCAGCGACGGCTCACGCTCGACCGGGGTGAGCCGCTCGGCGGTCTCGGCGATCGCGCTGGCCGCCGTGTAGCGCGGGTAGTCGCCGAGGAACTGCTTGCCGTAGAGCGCGACGGCCTCGACCTGGCTCACCGAGTGCAGGCTGCTGCCCACGCCCTCGGGCGAGCCTGCCAGCTGCAGGTCGATGTGGCCGAACGGCTCGAGCCGGGCGCCGAAGCGCGAGGTGGTGCGGCGCACGCCGCGGGCGACCGCGCGCAGCCGGCCGTGGCGGCGGGTGAGCAGCGTGATGATGCGGTCGCTCTCGCCGAGTTTCTGCACACGCAGCACCACCGCGTCGTCGCGGTAGAGGTGGCGGCGGTATCCGGCGGCGGGCACCTGAACATCATGCCTCCTGGGTACGCCCGTCCGACCACCCCACCCGCCACCCGAGACCAGACTGAAGGCTGACCCACCCTGACCCGGATCTCAGGGTCATCTCCGGGGCCGGTCAGTGACAGGACCGATGGCGCCCCCGCCCGCCCCGGTCATAGCGTCTTCCCATGACCACCACAGTCACCCGGCGCGCCGCAGCTCTCGTCCTCATCGCCGCGACGGCGACCACCCTGACGGGGTGCGCCGGGGTGCTCGGTGCCAGCATGACCTACGACGACACCGAGAAGGCGAAGATCACCGACATCCGGCTCGACGGCGACAGCGGCGACGTGCGCATCCGTACGGCGAACGTGACCGAGACGAGCATCAAGCGGGTCATCCGGCGCAGCACCGACCCGGAGGCGTCGTACCGGGTCGAGGGCAGCACGCTCGTCATCGACACCTCCTGCGGCCGCACCTGCCAGGTGTCGTACGAGATCGTCGCCCCCGCCGGCGTCAAGGTCGGCGGCGAGCTCCGCTCCGGCGACATCGCGCTCGAAGGCGTCGGCGACACCGACCTCAAGCTCACCTCGGGCGACGTCATCGTCACCGACGCGACCGGCTCGGTCAAGCTCAGGGGCACCTCGGGCGACGTGCGAGTGGTCCGCGCGAAGGCCGTCGACGTGCAGTCCACCTCCGGCGACATCAGCGCGATCGACGTGGCCGGCCCGGCCCGCCTCAAGGTGACCTCGGGCGACATCAACGCCGAGCTCGCCACGGCCGCCTCGGTGACCGCCCAGACCACCAGCGGCGACGTGCGGGTGCAGGTGCCCGAGGGACGCTACAAGATCACCACGCACACCGGCTCGGGCGACGCCGCGGTGCAGGGCATCACCAACGACCCCGCCGCCAAGAACGAGCTCGACCTGCGCACCGGCAGCGGCGACGCGATCGTCACCGCGGCATGATCGGGGCATGAGCTTCTATCTGCCGCTCGGCGACGACCAGTTCCGCCCCACCCGCTCCACCGAGAGCCCGTGGGACGGCGAGATGCAGCACGGCGGCCCGCCCGCCGCGCTGCTCGGCCGGCTGCTGACGGTCGACGGGCTGCGGCTGGCCCGCATCTCGGTGGACTTCCTCGGCCCCATCCCGCGCCGCGACTTCCGCGTCGAGGTGTCCCCGCTCAAGCCCGGCCGGCTCACCACGCTCAACGAGGCCCGCATGGTCGTCGACGGCCGGGTCGCCGTGAGCGCGCGCGGATGGCACCTCGCACCCGGGCCCAAGCCCCCCGTGAGCACCCCCGCCGCCCAGGCGGAGCCGCTGCCCGCCGGCGACGGCGAGAGCTTCCCCGGCCTGGCGGACTGGGGCTACGGCCGGGCGGTCGAGTGGCGTACGACCAAGGGTTCGCTCGGCGGCACGGACGGCGAGACCCACGTCTGGACGCGGGTGCGGATGCCGCTGGTCGACGGCGAGCCGATCAGCGGCCAGGACCGCGCGCTGATCGTGGCCGACTCCGCGAACGGCCTGTCGGCGGTGCTCCCGATGCGGGAGTGGCTCTCGATCCCGCCCACGATGACCACCACGCTGCTGCGCCCCGCCGCCGGCGAGTGGGTGCACCTGGCGTGCCGCACCCAGCTCAGCGACGACGGCCTGGGGTTGGCGTCCGGGGAGCTGTTCGACCTCGACGGGGCGATCGGGCAGGTCGCGCAGCCGCTGCTCGTGCGGGCCCGCTGACCTGGGTCGCCCTCCGCACCGACCGAGCCGGGCGACGCCTGCGGTGCGCCCCGGGGTGTATGAGCCTCGGTTCACCCGCCGGATGGCGACGATCAGCGGCCGCCCGCCGAAGCCGCGCTGCCGCGCCGAATTCTCGCGGATGGCGGCGACCTCGCCCCCGCACAGCCCGCCCGCACAGCCCGCCCGCACAGCCCGCCCGCACAGCCCGCCCGCACAGCCCGCCCGCACAGCCCGCCCGCACAGCCCGCCCGCACAGCCCGCCCTCCCTGGGGGACCCCCGCCTCGGCCATTATGGCGACGTCAGCGGATCTTGGGGTCGCTGGCTGTGGACAAGCCACCGCTGTGGTCGGGTCGGGCCTGTGGACGGGTCGGGCCTGTGGACGGGTCGGGCCTGTGGACGAGTCGGGCCTGTGGACGAGTCGGGCCTGTGGACGGGTCGGGCCTGTGGACGACCCACGCCCGTGAATAAGCAGTGCCTGGCGACGACCCACGCTCGTGATCAAGCCGCGCCTGGCGACGACCCACGCCCGTGATCAAGCCGCGCCTGGCGACGACCCACGCTCGGGATGAGCCACGCTCGGGATGAGCCACGCCTGTGGATGAGTCGGGCCCTTGGACGATCCACGCCCGTGGACAAGCCGCGCCTGAAGACGAGCCACGCCTGAAGACGAGCCGCGCCCGGAGACGAGCCACGCCTGAAGACGAGCAGCGCCAGAGACGAGCCACGCCCGGAGACAAGCCACGCCCGGAGACGAGCCACGCCCGTAGGCGAGCCGAGCCCGTAGGCAAGCCGCGCTCGTGGGCGATCAGCCGCGCCGGGCGCCGGCCTTCGGCGCGCCCACCCCGCCAACGCCCGCCGGCGCCGGCGACACCGGAGCGAGCCGCCGCACCCGCCCCGGAACGAGCACCGGACGCCGCCCGGCGGAGAGGTCCTCGACCCAGCCGACGGCGAGCACGACGACCCCCAGCAGCACGGACACGACGGCCAGCCGCCACGTGATGCCGACCCAGCCGTGCACCGGCAGCCCTGTCACTTCGGCCAGCCGCACCACGGCGATGATCAGCGGCACGTGCCACAGGTAGATGGTCAACGCCCGCGCGTTGAGCACGGTCAGCGCGCGGCGCGGCGCCACCGGGGGGTCGAAGCCGAGCACCACGAGGATGAACGCCGCCGACCAGAGCGCGTTGGCCAGGGGGATGTCGTTGAGGTCGAGCCCGCGCGGCCCGGGATGGGTGAGGGCCCACGCCGCGCCGGCCGCGGCCAGCACACCGACGATCCACCAGCGGTAGCGGGCGAGCGCACCGTCGGAGGAGCGGCGCAGCAGCCCGTCGTGGTGGGCGAAGCCGATGAGCCAGGCGCCCCCGTAGAGCGCCAGGTCCCGCACGATCATCGGCGGCGTCGCACCGGTGAGGGTCAGCGCGGTCAGGCCGGCGTACGGGATCGCCACGGTTGTGAGCGGGAACCGGCGGAAGACCGGCAGCAGTACGGGCGAGAGCAGCACGAACCAGAGGAAGTCCCGCAGGTACCACATCGCGGCCAGGCCCTGCAGCCAGAAGCCGGTGGCGGGCGGGTCCACGATCGGGAACGCCCAGAGCAGCACCCGCCAGTCCCACGCCATGCCGCCGAGAACCATGACGGGTACGGCCACAGCGACCAGCACCCACAGCGAAGGCAGCAGCCGGTGCAGGCGGCGCTCCACGGCGAGCGGCCCCGATCGGTCGAGCGAGGCCGCCATCATCGAGCCGGCCAGCGCGAACATCACCGACATGGCGGGGAAGAGAATCGTGAGCGCCGCCCAGCCGGTCGAGTGATAGACCACCACCCGGACGGTTGCGGCTGCGCGCAGCAGATCCAGGTACCGGTTACGCATTCCTCGTTAGTACCGAAGCACTACGAAATTGCGCAAATCGGCGTGAATTATCCCATAATACAGCGCAATGGATACAAAAGATCAAAAACCGAGTTTCCGGAGCTGACGCGGATCCCGCTGCCATTCTTTCGCCACCCGCACATGAAGATCGAGATAAACGCGGGTGCCCAGCAATTGTTCGATCTCCGCGCGCGCCCGGCTGCCGACTTCCTTGAGACGTACGCCCCGGGAACCGATCACGATGGACTTCTGGCTGTCGCGTTCCACGTACAGATCCGCGTAGATCTTCGTGACGCCGCCCTCGACCATCATCTCCTCCACGAGCACCGCGATCGAGTGCGGCAGCTCGTCGCGGACGCCCTCGAGCGCCGACTCCCGGATCAGTTCCGCGATCAGCACCTGCTCGGGCTCGTCGGTCAGCACGTCGTCCGGATAGAGCTGCGGCGACTCCGGCAGGTGCCGCACCAGCACGTCGACCAGCGTCTGCACCTGGTGCCCGGAGACCGCGCTGACCGGCACGATGTCGGCGAACTCGTGCAGCTCGCTGACCGCGATCAGGTGCCGGGCCAGCGTCCCCGGGTCCACCAGGTCGACCTTGGTCACCACGGCGATCACCGTGGCCTTGAGCTCGGCCAGCTCCGAGGAGATGAACCGGTCGCCGCGCCCCACCGGCTCGTCGGCCGGGAAGCAGACGCCGATCACGTCGACCTCGCTCCACACCTCGCGCACCAGGTCGTTGAGCCGCTCGCCGAGCAGCGTCCGCGGCCGGTGCAGACCGGGCGTGTCCACCAGCACGAGTTGCGCGTTGTCCCGGTGGACGATGCCGCGAATGACGTGCCGCGTGGTCTGCGGCTTGTTCGACGTGATCGCGATCTTCTGCCCGATGATCGCATTTGTCAGCGTGCTCTTGCCCGCATTCGGCCGCCCCACGAAACACGCGAACCCCGCGCGATAAACATCGTCCAGCGCGACCCGGGACGCCTCACGGTGCCGATATTGCTTTTCCGACGTACGGGACCCCGCCGCGCCGCCGGACTGCGGTCGTTCGTCGCCGGTTGCCTGCGCGCCGGCGGAGCGAGCACGCGGCTTGCGACCTGGCTCGCCGGCCGAGGGCCTGCCCGCACCCGCACGACGCTCACCAGAGGGAGCGCCTTCCCCGCGACGCCCACCCGAGGCACCCTCTGCACGACGCCCGCCAGCGGCGCTGTCAGCGCGACGCCCACCCGAGGTGCCCTCTGCGCGACGCCCACCGGCAGCGCCCTCCGCGCCACGCCCACCGGCAGCGCCCTCCGCGCGACGCCCACCCGAGGCGCCCTCCGCGCGCCGGGCTGCTCGCCGCTCCTGCCGCCGCAGCTCGTTCCGCTCCCCCGCGGTCAGCCGCCGCCCTTCAGCCGAGGCCGCAGCCGTCGGGCCGTCGCCCCTACCCGCGCCTGTTCCCTCACGCCTCCCCACCGCCCCGGCTTGCTGCCCTCGCCGCGAGCCGGAAGCCGAGCCGGCCCTGCCCCCTTGCCGCGCAGCGGAGGAGGTGGAAGAGGGCGCGGAGGTCGAGGATCGGGTGGAGTCCGACGTGGAGTCCGACGAGCGAGCGGAGGACGGCGCGGAGGGCGGGGCGGAGTTGCGGTCGTCGGTCATGCCGGGCCGGTCCCGAGGAGGTCGTTTCGGTACGTCATGCCGTGACCGTGCCGCAGATCGAGCCGGTCGGGTCGGCCACGTGGATCGGGGCGGCCGGGGCCAGGTCGCGCACGGCGGCACGGCCCTCGTTCTCCAGCTCGGCCGTCTCGGTGACGACCGCGGCCGCCTCGAGCAGCTTCGCTCCGGACGCCGCGGCGGAGGCCACGGCGAGCTGCAGGGCGGTCAGCGAGAGGTGCGGCAGCGACACCGTGGCCGCCGCGTACGTGCGGCCGTCCTGGTCGCGTACGGCTGCTCCCTCGGCCGCCCCCACCCGGGCGCGCGCGCTGCGGGCCAGCGTGACCAGCTTGGTGTCCTCGGCGCTGAGCGCGGTGTCGGTCTCAGGCATCGGCGGGCTGTCGCTCCTCGGTCTCGGTGTCGGTGTCCGACGGGGTCTCGGTGTCGTCTTCCTGCGGCTCGGCCGGCTCCACCCGGCGCACCAGCACCGAGTCGATGCGGTTGCGCCGGCCGGTGGTGCCCTCGGCGACCAGGTGCAGGCCGCCCACGTCGACCTCGGCGCCCGGGATCGGCACGCGGCCCAGCGTCTGCGCGAGCAGGCCGCCGACCGTCTCCACCTCGTCGGCGGGCAGCTCGACCCCGAACTGCTCGCCCAGGTCCTCGATCGGCAGCCGGGCCGTCACCCGTACGGAACCGTCCTCGAGGTGCTCGACCGGGGGCCGCTCCACGTCGTACTCGTCGGTGATCTCGCCGACGATCTCCTCGAGGATGTCCTCGATGGTGACCAGGCCGGCCGTGCCGCCGTACTCGTCCACCACGATCACCAGGTGGGAGCGGGCCGCCTGCATCTCGGACAGCAGGTCGTCGACCGGCTTGGACTCGGGCACGAACGTCGCCGGGCGCATCAGGTCGGCCACCGCCTGCGCGGCCGACGCCGGGTCGCCGTTCTGGGTGCGGCGGATGACGTCCTTGAGGTAGAGCACGCCCAGCACGTCGTCGACGCTCTCGCCGATCACCGGGATGCGCGAGAAGCCCGACCGCAGGAACAGGTAGAGCGCCTGCTGCAGGGTCTTGGAGGCCTCTATCCACACCATCTCGGTGCGCGGCACCATCACCTCGCGGGCGATCGTGTCACCCAGCGCGAACACCGAGTGGATCATTTCGCGCTCGCCGTGCTCGACCACGCCGCGCTGCTCCGCCAGGTCGACGAGCTCGCGCAGCTCGACCTGGCTGCCGAACGGCCCCTCGGGGAAGCCCCGGCCCGGCGTGACCGCGTTGCCGATGAGGATCAGCAGCTTCGCGAGCGGGTTGAGCACCCGGCCGAGCCAGCGCACCAGCGGGGCGGCGGCGCGGCCCACGGCGTACGCGTGCTGGCGCCCCACCGTCCGCGGCGCGACGCCGACCACGACGAAGCTCACCACGGTCATCGTGCCCGCGGTGACCAGCGCGGCCGTCCAGCCGATGCCCCAGCTGTCGACCGCGACGAGCGCGACGAGCGTGGTGGCCGTCAGCTCGCAGAGCAGCCGCAGCAGCAGCAACAGGTTGAGGTAGCGCACCACGTCGGAGGCGACCACCGACAGCGCCGAGGCGCCGCGCTCGCCCTCGCGCGCCATCTCGGCGGCGCGGGCGGAGGACACGGTCGCCAGCGCCGCGTCGGTCATCGAGGCCAGGCCGGCGAGGAACACCAGCAGCACCGCGAAGACGATCAGTTGGACGTCGGGCAGGCCCGCCGAGGCCGACTGCGCCGCTGAGAGGGGGCCCACGGTTAGCCGGCCCGCCCGGCCCGCCAGCTCTGGAGCAGCCGGTTCTGCAGGGCGAACATCTCGCGCTCCTCCTCCGGCTCGGCGTGGTCGTAGCCCAGCAGGTGCAGCGCCCCGTGCACGGTCAGCAGGTGCAGCTCGTCGGCGGCGGAGTGCCCGGCGGCCACGGCCTGTTTCGCGGCCACCTCGGGGGCGAGCACGATGTCGCCGAGCAGCGCCGGCTCGCCCGTGCCCGCCTCGCCGGGACCGTGGTCGACGCTGCCCTCGTCCATCGGGAACGCGAGCACGTCGGTGGGGCCGTCGCCGCCCATCCAGCGGTGGTTCAGCTCGGCCATGTAGTCGATGTCGACGAGCAGGATCGACAGCTCGGCGAGGGGGTTGACCCCCATTTCGTCGAGGGCGTGCCGGGCCACCGCGAGGATCGCGTCGGTGTCGACCTCGACTCCCGACTCGTTGGCGATCTCGATGGACATAGTGGTGCGATTACCCCTTGATTCAGCGCCTACGCCCGTTGCGTCCGCCGTCGGCGGCACGACCGGGCACGGCTCGGACGGATTGGCTGGCGCGCTCCTGCTCGTCGTCGTACCGCGCGTAGGCGTCGACGATCTCGGCGACCAGCCGGTGGCGGACGACGTCGGAGCTCGACAGCTCGGCGAAGTGCACGTCCTCGACATTCTGCAGGATCTCGCGAACGATCTTGAGACCGCTGGTGGTGCCGCCCGGCAGGTCGACCTGCGTCACGTCACCGGTCACCACGATCTTGGCCCCGAACCCGAGCCGCGTCAGGAACATCTTCATCTGCTCGGGCGTCGTGTTCTGCGCCTCGTCGAGGATGATGAACGCGTCGTTGAGCGTGTTGTGGGTGACGATCAGGTCGTCGGTCACGTAGAGCGAGTCGGCCGCGCCCACCTGGATGCACACGGTCTCGGTCTCACCGGCCGGCTCGATCTCGTGGATGAACCGCATCGGGCGACCGCCGCCGGCCAGGTCGTAGGTCTCGCTCTTGCGGCCCAGCCGGAACGGCGCCAGCGTCTCCGGCAGGCGGATGTCGAGCACGAACGCGTCGTGCCGGTACTCCACCGCACGCCCGCGGGCGTTGCCGGGCTTGCGGCCCAGTGCCGGGCGGCGCCGCCAGTACGCCACGCCGCCGAGCGAACGGACCAGGAAGACCACGTCGTCGCGCAGCCGCTCGGAGCAGGTCGTGTACTGGATGCGGCAGGTGCGCCCGCCCTGGGTGACCGGTCCGCCGTCGCTGTCGAGCAGGCCCTGCAGGACCGCCAGGCGTACGGCGGCGCTGTTCATCAGGTAGCTCTGCGGGACGAACTTGGTGTTCGACCTCGTGCCCGCCAGGCCCAGCGTGCGGAGCACAGCGGTGACCGGGTTGGCGACGATGACGCCGCCGCGGTGGCCGTGCACGTGGCGCAGCACGTAGTCGACCTCGTTCTTGCGGACGAGCTCGATGTCCGGAAGCGCCGCCTCGAGGGCCTCCGCCAGCTCGGGGTCGGCCGTGGTGAACGACGGCGTGGTGCTGGTCGTGAGGCAGCCGTCGCCGAGGAGCAGACCCAGGGCGTACGGGTCGAGCGGCACGTCCTGCGGGACGAACTCCACCGGCTCGACCAGCGGAAGCTCGTACCGGTGCACGTGCCCGCGGCGCAGCTTGCCGATCATGTCCTGGGTCTGCAGCACCCGCGCGGGACGGCCGTGGCTGCGGTCGTCGACGGTGCGGACGGTCCACAGGTGCTCGCCGCAGGCCAGCGTGGAGGCGCCGTCCTGGGTCGTCACCCGGTAGACCGGCTTGCGGCCCTGCGGATACACGCCGAGCACGGGGGTCGGCAGACCGTCCGACCCCACGACCAGGTCACCGACGCGCAGGTCACCGATCTGCCGCCAGCCGTCGGGGGTCAGAACGCCGGCCGTCAGGGGCTGAGCGCGACCGCGCATGTAGGCCAGGGGCGCGACCTCGATCGTGCCGGCGGCCATCAGGCGGGGGATCGACTCGGGGTCGAGCATGTCGTGCAGCGCGTCGTAGAGCGGCCGCAGGTAGGGGTCGATCTTCTCGTTGAGCGTGCCGGGCAGGAAGCCCAGCCGCTCGCCGGCCTCGACCGCGGGGCGGGTGAGGATGATCCGGCTGATCTGCTTGGCGGTGAGCGCCTGCACGGCCTTGGCCATCGCCAGGTAGGTCTTGCCGGTGCCGGCGGGGCCGATGCCGAACACGATCGTGTTCTCGTCGATGGCGTCGACGTAGCGCTTCTGGCCCAGCGTCTTGGGGCGGATCGTGCGCCCGCGGCGGGAGAGGATGTTGAGGGTGAGGACCTCGGCGGGGCGCTCGGCGGTGGCGTCCTCGAGCATGGCTGCGGTGCGGCGCACCGAGTCGACGCTGAGCGTCTCGCCCCGCTCGATGAGCTCGATCAGCTCGGCGAAGAGGCGCTCGGCGGTGGCGTTGTCGGCCGGCTCACCGGTGATGGTGATCTCGTTGCCGCGCACGTGCACGTCGCTGGCGAGGGTTCGCTCGATGAGCCGCAGGATTTCGTCCTTGGCACCCAGCAGGTTGACCATGATCTTCGGGTCGGTGACCGAGATCTTGGTCTGCACCCGCGCCGCGCCGCTGGAGCCCGCGCTGGAAGGGTTCGGCGTACCGGTCATAGGGCGGCCGTGAGGCCTCCGCCACCTGCTCTCGTTCTCTTCGTCGCCTGCGGTGAGGCGGCGTACTGAAGGATCGTGCCATCCTATCCGCTCGGCTGCCGCAACGCCGATGCCATTACTCCGGGCCGTCGCAGGCCGCGCCGCCGTCGAAACCCTCCTGCCCGCGGGTGACGCGGTAGGTCGCCCAGTGCATCCGCACGACGGTCCCGGACTCGTCGCGGGTCAGCCGCAGCAGCTCGCCGGTCTCGCGGCCGCTGACGGTCCGCAGCACGTCCGGCCGGTCGGGCAGCGGCTCGAAGATCGCGGGCGGGACGTCGGGGGCGAGATCGGCGGCCCGGGCCTGCAGCGCCCCGTCGTGCCAGGAGAACACGAACGGGGTTCCCTCGCTGTACCAGTGGCCGAGGATCGAGCGGTACGCCCGGGGGGCGGGCGCGGCGATGCGCCAGGGCCGGATCCCCGCGGGGTCCAGCTCGACGGCCTGGCGCAGCAGCTCGTGCGCGAGCTCGCCGATGACCCGGGACGTGCCGGACGAGCCGAGCACCGCGCAGCTCAGGCCGTCGGGCACGCCGTCGCCGCCGCGCCGCCCGTACGCCGAGGCCAGGAACCCCGGCATGGCGCCGTCGTGACCGATGTGGGTGACGAACCGTCCCTGCGGCTCGATGATCACGCCCAGCCCGAAGCCGGTCTGCCAGAGCGCCTCGTTGGTGACGGTGCCGGGGAAGCGCATCTCCTCGACGGTGGCGGCGGCCAGCACCCTGCCCTGCGGGTCGGTGGTCGCCGGGTGGGTGAGGAAGGCGGCCCAGGTGGCCATGTCGCCGGCCGTGCTCCAGAGCTGGGCGGCCGGGGCGACGCCGCCGAGGTCGGTGCGCGGCTCGGGGCGGGCCGCGTCGGAGAAGTCGTCGACCACGTAGCCGACGGCGGCCTGCGCGGGCGGCTGCAGCGTGGTCGCGGTCAGGCCGAGCGGGCGCAGCACGCGGTCGGTGACGACGTCGGCCCAGGCGCCGCCGCGCAGCTTGGCGACGAGCTGGCCGAGCACCGCGAACCCGAGGTTGGAGTAGTGGAAGCGCCGCGCGTTGGGCAGCACCCGTTCGGCCCGGTCGAGCTCGGCGAGCACCGCCTCGTCGCCCGGCGCCTCGAGCGTGTCCCAGATGTCGCCGTACGGCTCCCGCTGGAAGCCCGCCGTGTGCGAGAGCAGCCGCCGGATCGTCGCGTCGCCGTGCGCGGGCACCTGCAGGTGCCGGGCGATCGGGTCGTCGAGGTCGAGCAGGCCGTCGTCGCGGCACTGCATCACCAGCACCGCGCTGAACGTCTTGGTGATCGAGCCGATCCGGAAGCGGGTGTCCGCGCCGAGCGGGTGGCCGGGGTTGCCGGAGTCGCCGACGGTGAACAGCCACGGCTCGCGGTCGGCGCGGCGCAGCGCCACCGAGAGCGCGGGCACGCGGCCGTCGGCCTGGGCCCTGCGGACGAGGCGTTCGTAGCGGGCGGAAGGGTGCCGAGGTGTCTCCACCTGCGTGATCCTAAGGTGGCTCCGGTGAACACCATTTATGGGAGCGTGCCCATGGCGGATGTCGAGCAGCTTCTCGCGCAGCTCAGCCTCGAGGAGAAGGTGTCGCTGCTGGCGGGACAGGACTTCTGGTCGCTGCCGGCGATCGAGCGGATCGGGTTGCGGTCCCTGGTGATGTCGGACGGGCCGATCGGCGTACGGGGCACCGGCTGGGCGCCGGACGACCCGTCGATCGCGCTGCCGAGCCCGACCGCCCTGGCCGCGGCGTGGGACGTGGAGCTGGCGGAGCGGGCCGGGCGCCTGCTGGGCCAGGAGTCGCGGCGCAAGGGCGTGCACCTGCTGCTCGGCCCGACCGTCAACCTGCACCGCACCCCGCTGGGCGGCCGGCACTTCGAGTGCTACTCCGAGGACCCCCTGCTCAGCGGCGAGATCGCGGTGGGCTTCGTGCGCGGGGTGCAGCAGCACGGCGTGGGCACGACGGTGAAGCATCTGGTGGGCAACGACTTCGAGACCGACCGGATGGAGGCCGACGTCCGCATCGGCGACCGGGCGCTGCGCGAGATCTACCTGGCGCCGTTCGAGCGGGTCGTCCGCGCCGGCGGGTGGGGCGTGATGAGCGCCTACAACGGCGTGAACGGCCGGTCGATGGCGCAGAACGGCCCGATCCAGGACGAGATCCTCAAGCGCGAGTGGGGCTTCGACGGGGTCGTGGTCTCCGACTGGCGGGCCGCCCGCTCGACCGTCGGGGCGGCGCTGGGCGGGCTCGACATCGCGATGCCCGCCCTGGAGAACCCGTGGGGCGACAAGCTGGTGGCCGCGGTGCGCTCGGGTGAGGTCCCCGAGGAGGTCGTCGACGACAAGGTGCGCCGGGTGCTGCTGCTGGCCCAGCGGGTGGGCGCGCTCGACGGCGGCCCGGCCGTGACGCCGCCGGCGGACCTGGACGGCGACGCGGTCGCGCACGAGGTCGCCGCGCGCTCGTTCGTGCTGGTGCGCAACGAGAACTACACGCTGCCGCTGGAGCCGGCCGCGCTCACCAGGGTGGCCGTGATCGGCGCCCTCGCGGCCGACGCGCGGGTGCTCGGCGGCGGCAGCGCCCAGGTCTCCCCGCCGCACGTGATCTCGCCGCTGGACGGGCTGCGCGAGCGGCTCTCCGGCGTGGACGTCGAGTACGCCGTCGGCGCCGACCCGCGCCCGTTCCTGCCCGCCGCCCACGGCCCCGGCTGGGCGCCCACCACGGTGACGGTCGGCGACCACACGTTCCTGGTCGACCCGGCCGCGGTGCGCTGGATCGGCTCGCTGCCCGGCGGCCTCGACCCCGCCGACGTCGACGAGATCCGCCTCGAGACGACGTTCACGCCCGACGCCGGGGGCGAGCACACGTTCGCCGTCTCCGGGTTCGGCACGTTCGAGCTGACCGTGGGCGACGAGCTGCTGTACTCGGGCTCGCTGCACCCGCCGACCGCGACCCGCGCCGACCTGCTGCTGTCCCCGCGCGAGCAGCGCGTCACCAAGCGGCTGGAGGCCGGGGTGGCGGTGCCGGTCGTGCTGCGGCAGACCATCGAGCGTGGCCTCGCCCACTCGATCGCGACCACGCTGGGCCACCGCCCGCCTTCGCCGGACGAGGACGGGCTGATCGAGGAGGCCGTACGGCTGGCGGCCGGCTCGGACGTCGCCGTGGTGGTGGTCGGCACGACCGAGCAGGTGGAGTCCGAGGGCTTCGACCGGGCGTCGCTCGCGCTGCCCGGCCGGCAGGACGAGCTGGTGTCGCGGGTGGCCGCGGCCAATCCCCGTACGGTCGTGGTGGTCAACGCGGGCTCGCCGGTGCTCATGCCGTGGGCCGGCGAGGTGGCTGCCACGCTGCTCACCTGGTTCCCCGGGCAGGAGGCCGGGGCCGCGCTCGCCGACGTGCTGCTCGGCAGCGCCGAGCCGGGCGGGCGGCTGCCCACGACCTGGCCGCGGCTGGAGGAGGACTGCCCCGTGCTCGCGGTCGAGCCGCGCGACGGCGTGGTCGCGTACGAGGAAGGGGTCTTCGTCGGTTATCGCGGCTGGCTGCGGTCCGGGGTGGCGCCGCTGTACGCGTTCGGGCACGGCCTGGGCTACACGACGTGGCAGTACGACGAGCTGGTGGCGACCGGGACCGAGGCCGTCGTGACGCTGACGAACACGGGCGCGCGGGCCGGGCGCGAGGTGGTGCAGCTCTATGTCGGACCGTCGCCGGTGGACCCGTCGCGGCCGGAGCGCTGGCTGGCCGGCTTCGCGAACGTCGAGGCGTCGCCGCAGGAGACGGTCACCGTACGGATCCCGCTGTCCCCGCGCACGTTCGAGGTCTGGGAGGACGGCGGCTGGGTGCGCAAGGCGGGCGACTACCGCGTGGTCGCCGCGCACGCGCTGGACGACCCGCGCCTGACCGTGACGCTGTCAGTCGACTGATCCGACGGCGGCCCGGACGAACGCGGCCACCTGCCGGGACGTGCTCGCCTGCGGCCACGCGACGACCAGCGTGGCCGAGCCCGCGTCCACCACCGGCCGGCGCACCACCCCCGGCGGCAACCGGTCGCCCATCGGCTCCGGCACGAGGGCGACCATCCGGCCGAGCGTGACGAGGTGCAGCAGCTGGTTGCTGTCGGCGACCGGCAGCCCGCTCACTCCGGCCCGCGACTCCGGCCAGCGGGGCAGGGTCTCGCCGCGCAGATCCGCCATCGACACGGCGTCCCGGGCGGCGAGCCGATGGTCCTCGGCGAGGATCACGACCTGCCGGTGCGTGTGCAGGTCGTCGCTGTCCAGGCCGGTGAGGTCGTTCTGCGGGCGGTGCAGCAGGGCGATGTCGGCGCGGCCGTCGCGCACCATGGCGGCGCGCACCCCCATGCTGAAGGCGAGGTCGACGGGGAGCGCGCCGGCGGTGGCGGCGTACCGGTCGAGGATCGTGCGCAGCAGGCGGGCGTCGCCGCCGGGCTTGAGCGCGAGGACCAGCGACGGCGCGGTGGCGGCGGCCCGCTTCGTCCGCCGGATGGCCGCCGACACCGCGCCGAGCGCGCCACGGCCCTCGGCCAGCAGCACCTCGCCGGCCGGCGTCAGGTGCACCTCGCGGCTGGTGCGTTCCAGCAGCGTGACCCCCATCCGCCGCTCCAGCAGACGGATGGCCCGGGACAGCGGCGGCTGCGCGATGCCCAGCCGCCGCGCGGCGCGGCCGAAATGGAGCTCCTCGGCGACCGCGACGAAGTAGCGCAGCTCCCGGGTCTCGACGTCGTCCATACAGCGAGGGTATCGACCGAGACCCGGCCGGTCCTGGCCCCGGCCGGGCGGCGGTGGTGGGCTCGAGATCATGAACGAGTCGAGGATCGCCCTGGTCACCGGGGCGAACAGGGGAATCGGGCGGGCCGTCGCGGACCGGCTCGCCGGGCTGGGGACGACGGTGCTGATCGGGGCGCGGTCGCCGGAGCGCGGCGTGGACGCCGCGGAGAAGATCCGCGCCGCGGGCGGGACCGCGTACGCGATCGGTCTCGACGTGACCGACGAGCGGAGCGTGGCAGCAGCGGCCGGGGAGATCGGGGAGCGGTTCGGCCGGCTGGACGTGCTGGTCAACAACGCCGGAATCGCGGGTGACCCCGCCGGGCAGGTGGCCGGCGCGGCGCGGCTCGACGGGATCCGGGCCGTGTTCGAGACCAACCTTTTCGGCGTGGTCGCGGTGACCGAGGCGATGCTGCCGCTGTTGCGCCGATCGGCGCGGGCGCGGATCGTCAACGTCTCGAGCGGCACCTCGTCGATGGGCTGGACGACCGACGCCACCCACTACCTGAGCCGGGTGCCGGGCTCCTTGGGCTACCCGGTGTCCAAGGCCGCGCTGAACATGCTGACGGTGCAGTACGCGAAGTCGCTGGCCGCCGACGGCATCCTGGTCAACGCGATCGCGCCCGGAGCGTGCGACACCGACTTCGCCCGGGGTCTGGGCGTCGAGCTGACCCGGACGGCCGAGGACGGCGCCGCGATCGTCGTCCGCCTGGCCACGCTGGGCCGCGACTGCCCGACCGGCGGCTTCTTCGACGACGACGGCAAGGTGCCGTTCTAGCCCCGGGACTGCCAGGCCGACCAGAGCGTGGCGTAACGGCCGCCCGCGGCGACCAGGCCGTCGTGGGTGCCCTCCTCGACCACGAAGCCCTGCTCGAGCACCACGATCCGGTCGGCCCCGGCGGCCTGGGTGAGCCGGTGCGCGACCAGCAGCGTGGTGCGACCCTTGGTGGCGGCCAGCGCCGACTCCTCCAGCTCGCGGGCGCCCGCGCTGCCGGCCTCCGCGGTGGCCTCGTCGAGGATCGCGACGGCCGGGTCGAGCAGCACGAGCCGGGCCAGCGCGAGCTGCTGCGCCTGGGCCGAGGTGAGCGGGTGGCCGCCCTCGCCGACCACCGTGCCGAGCCCGTCGGGCAGGGCACGGGCCCAGGCCAGCGCGCCCACCTGGGCCAGCGCCGCCTCGGCGGTCTCCTCCGTGGCGTGCGGCCCGGCCAGGCGCAGGTCCTCGATCAGCGGGCCGGCGAAGACGTGCGTCTCCTGGCTGATGATCGCCACGACGCCGGGCGCCAGCTGGTCGACCGGCACGCCGCCCACGGTGGCCGTGCCGGTGTCCGGCCGCAGGATGCCGGCCGCGATCGAGGCCACCGTGGTCTTGCCCGCCCCGGTCGAGCCGACCAGCGCGACCCGCTCCCCCGGCGCCACGTCCAGGCTGATCCCGCGCAGCACCGGCACCTGCCGCTCGTACCCGAAGGTCACGTCGCGCAGCAGCAGGCCGGCGGAGGCGGGCGTGCGCGTGCCGGCGGGCGCCACCGGCAGGGTCCCGACCCCGACCAGCCGGGCCAGGCCCGCCCCGGCCGCCTGGATCTCGTCGAAGGTGAACAGGATCATCGACACCGGGTTGAAGAGGCGGTGGAACAGCACGGCGGCCGCCGCGGTCTCGCCGACGGTTACCCAGCCGGCCCGGACGAACCAGAAGCCGGCCACCAGGATCGTTGCAAGCCCCAGCAGCTCGGCCCGGCTGATCCGGCCCACGAACCGGGTGAACAGCGCGAACACCCCGACGGACAGGTCGCGCGCCCGGGCCGAGGCGTGGTCGATCGCCTGGAGGTGGCGGCGTTCCAGGCGGTACGCGTGCACCGTCCGCACGCCCTGCAGGCTCTCCATCAGCAGCTGGGAGCGCGCGCCCACCGCGGCCCGCTCGGCGGCGTAGATCGGCGCCGACCGCGGCAGGTACCAGCGCAGCGCGAGCAGGTAGCCGGGCATGGCCGCGAGCCCGGCCAGGCCGAGCCGCCAGTCCAGCCCGAACATCGCGACGACGCTGAGCAGCGCGAGGAACAGCGCCGAGAACACCGTCGGCATGACCTCGGCCGCCGCCGTGCCCACCGCGGCCACGTCCGCGCCGACCCGGGCCAGCAGGTCGCCGCGCCCGGCACGGTCCAGGGTGGTCACGGGCAGCCGCAGCGCCACGCCCACGGCCTGTTCGCGCAGGGCGGCCAGGATGCGCTCGCCGAGCCGGCTGACCAGCGTCGTGGTGGCGCCCGCCGCGATCCCGCCGAGCAGGGCGATGCCGGCGACGAGCACCCCGATCGGCACCAGCGCGGTGGAGGCGGCGCCGTCGCGGACCAGGTCCACGAGCAGCCCCAGCGCGGTGACCGGAACCACCGACGCGCCCGCCGCGCCGAGCCCGGTGGCGACCGTGGACACCACCTCGAGCCGGCGGGTGAGCAGCTGGCGGGCCAGCCACGACCAGGTCTGGCGCGGGGTCGCGACGGGAAGAGCCTGGATCACCGCAGCACCGCCGCCCGGTAGCCGTCGTCCGTGGCGGCCAGCGACGCGTGCGTGCCGGTGGCCACGATCTCGCCGTCGCGCAGCACCACCACCCGGTCGGTGACCGCGAGCAGCGCCGGCGAGGTGGTGACCAGCAGCGTGCCCAGTTTTGAGCCGGGACCGTGGCGCAGGTCGCGGATGCCGCGGGCGATCGCGTGCTCGGTGACGGCGTCGACCGCGGTGGTGGGCTCGTGCAGCACCAGCAGCCGCGGCCGGGCCAGCAGCGCGCGGGCCAGCGCCAGCCGCTGCCGCTGGCCGCCGGAGAGCGCCGCGCCGCGGTCGGCGATCGCGTGGTCGAGCCCGTCCGGGTGGGCCGCCACCACGTCGTCGGCCGCCGACGCGCGCAGCACCGCGGGCAGGTCGCCCGCCCGGGTGTTCAGCAGGTTCTCGCGGATCGTGCCGCTGAACAGCTCCGGCAGGTGCGGCGCCACCAGCACGTCCGGCGACCCGTCGTCGAACAGCTCGACCAGCGCGCCCGCGTCCGGCTCGGCGACCACCCCCACGCACTCGCCGTCGAACGGCGGGATCGGGTTGCGGACGGGCGGCCGGTCGGCGGGCCTGCAGCCGAGCACCGCCTCGATCCGCTCGGCCGACGCGCGCGACGAGGCGAACCAGCCGGGCGCCGCGGACAGCGTGGCGAACGGCTCCCCCAGGAACGCGGCGAGCCCGATGACCGTCACCAGCTCGCCCGCGGTGATCCGGCCGGTCAGCGCGAACC
The DNA here is from genome assembly GCF_051386375.1 of Actinoplanes sp. URMC 104. Lineage (NCBI taxonomy): Bacteria > Bacillati > Actinomycetota > Actinomycetes > Micromonosporales > Micromonosporaceae > Actinoplanes > Actinoplanes sp. URMC 104. The sequence goes on from NZ_JBPQTO010000011.1 coordinate 2,717,050, forward strand.
AGCCGGCCAGGATCGCGATGCCGCAGGCCACCAGCGTGCTGACCGTGTCGGAGGCGGCCTGGAACCAGCCCAGCGTCTTCGCCGCCCGCAGCGTCGCGTCCAGCGACTCGCGGCTGACCTCGCGGTAGCGGTGTGCGGCGGCGTCCTGCCCGCCGATGCCGCGCAGCGGCCGCAGCCCCGTGACCAGGTCGGTGGCGAGCGAGGCGGCCCGGCCCGCGACCTCCTGCCGGGTCGCGACCCGCCGGGTGATCCGCGGAGCGGCACGCTGCAGGGCGACCAGCACCACCGGGGTCCCGACGAGGACCACCAGACCCAGCGGTACGGAGATCAGGCACAGCCCGACCGCGCTGACCACGGTGGCGACCAGCGCCCCGACCAGCCGCGGCAGATAGTCGAGCAGGTACGACGTGGTGTCCGCGTCGGTGGTCGAGATGGTGAGCACGTCGCCAGTGCGCACCCCGGCGCGCGGGTCGAGCACCGTGGCCGCGACCTCCAGCCGCAGCCGGTGCGCCTCGTCGGCGATGGCCCGCATGAGCTGCCGTGCGCCCGTACGGTAGGCGACCGTCAGCACCAGGAACAGCGCGGCGAGCGTGCTCACCCAGCAGGCCAGCATGCCCAGCTGCTGGGTGGCGACCGCCCGGTCGACGATCACGCCGATGAGGATCGGCACGAGCGCCTCGCAGCCCTGGTGCACCCCGATCAGCACGCTGCCCGCGGCGACCCGGCCGCGGTTGCGCCGCAGCGCCCGCCAGAGCAGGTTCACCGCCGCCGTCGCACGGCCGGGCCGCCCGTCGTCCACAGGAATCCTCGTCCTGGATCGAGACTCATCGAGTATCGACCTTGGCCCGCCCGGGCCTGCAGATCAAGACCACCCCGACGGCCGGCTCGACGGCTCACGGCCCGCGCCTTAACTCTCTGTGACTATTGCCGCTTTTACAGAGAGTAACTTTCGCCTACAGTAGGACACGTCCGATTTCCCCGATACGCCCGCTAGGACGCTTTCTCATGTCGCTGACGCTCCCCACGGCCGGTAACGGTTACCGCGATCTCGCCCCGATGATCCACAGGCAGCGACTGGTGGTGGAGGGGTACCCGACGTACGTGATCACCGACGAGCACATCAAGGACTACCTGAGCAACCTGTCGGTGGTGACCGACATGATCACGCTCATCGAGCCGGTGACCCACGTGAGCGACCTCTACGGCTGGGCCGGCTGGATCCACTGGGAGACCTCCGGCGCCCACTTCTACTCGTGGGAGCGGCCCGTCCCGTTCTTCAGCGTCGACGTCTACACGTGCAAGGCTTTCGACCCCGCCGACGTCGTGGCTTTTACGCAGAGTTACTTCCGCACCACTGAAATCGTCGCGAAGGGATTCTGAGCCGTGCCCTACGACCTCGACGCCTCCCGGGTGGCCCGGCTGTCCGCCGTCGCGCTCGCCACCCACCCCGGCACCGGCCGCTTCGTGGCGCTCGCCGTCGGCCCCTCCGACCCGCTGGCCGACGTGGCCCGCACCGTCGAGCGGCAGGTCTTCGAGGCCGCCTTCGGCAACGACGCCACCACCATGGCCGCCGAGTACGGCGACTACGAACGGCACAGCATCTTCTTCGTCGTGCTCGACCGCGAGACGCGCCGCCCCGCGGGCGCCGGCCGGGTGATCGACGGCGGCGGCAAGACCCTCGACGACGCGCCCGACCGCATCGGCCGCGACCTGTCGGCCATCGTCGAGGCCCACGACCTGCAGGACGGCGGCAAGATCTGGGACTTCGCCACCGTGGGCGTGCTGCCGGAGTACCGCGGCGGCAAGTCGGGCCTCGAGGTGAGCTCGCTGCTCTACCGCACCTTTTTGCAGGCCGGGCACCGGGCGGGCGTACGGCACGTGGTGACCCTGCTCGACCAGCGCGCCTACCGCAACATGCTGCTGCTCGGCGTCCCGTTCCAGGCGATGGCCGGCTCCGAGCCGTTCGCCTACCTGGGCTCGCCGTCGACGCGGGCGCTGTACGTGCCCTTCGCCGCCCTCGAACCGGCGATGGCCGAGCAGAGCCGCCGCCTGCGCCGCCTCGCGGGCTCGTTCGCCGGCGAGATCCGCGCCCGCGGCCTGCGCCGCGTGCTGGTGCGCCGCATCGCCGCCCGCATCTGCGACCAGGTGGCCACCGGCGAGGGCCTCAACGAGCACATCACCCTGCCGGGCCTGGAGCGCCGCCGCTTCCGCAGCCTCAAGACCCGCCGCTAGCCGCCCGCCCAGCCCGCCCAGCCCACCCGCCCAGCCCGCCCAGCCCGCCCAGCCCGGGGGCCGCCGCCCACGGTAGGCCATGTCAAGCCGCCGCGGCAGCTTATCCACAGCGGCCCGGCAAGCGCGCCGACGGCTGTGGACGACCGAGCTGTGGACGACCGAGCTGTGGACAACCGAGCCGGACGACCGGGCTGTCGACCGACCGGGCTCCGGGCGACCAGCGACCTACCAGCGGCCGAGCCGCGCCGAAAGCACCGACAGGGCCGCAACCCCGGCGGTCGACGTGCGCAGCACCTCGGGCCCGAGCCGTACGACGGTGGCGCCGGCGGCCGTGAAGGTTGCCAGTTCCGAGTCGCTGATGCCGCCCTCGGGCCCGACCACGAGCACGATCTCGCCCGCCCCCGGCAGCGGCACGGAGGTCAGCCGCTCGGTCGCCTCCTCATGCAGGACGAAGGCGTGCGGCCCCAGCCGGGCGGCGACCTGCTTGGTGGAGCAGTCGGGATCGCCGCCGACGACCGGCAGCCACGTACGGCGGGCCTGTTTGGCGGCCTCGCGCGCGGTGGCGGCCCACTTGTCGCGGGCCTTGAACCCGCGGTCGCCGCGCCACTGGGCCACCGAGCGCGACGCCGCCCACGGGACGATCTCGTCGACGCCGATCTCGGTCATCGCCTGGACGGCGAGCTCGCCCCGGTCGCCCTTGGCGATGCCCTGCACGACCACCAGCCGCGGGTCGGCGGCGGGAACGGACTGCCGGGAGACGATTTCGACCTCGACGCTGCCCTTGCCGACCGCGGTCACCCGGCCGGTCGCGCTGCCGCCGCGGCCGTCGGCGAGCAGCAGCGTCTCGCCGGCCCGCAGCCGCTGCACGGTGGCGGCGTGATGACCCTCGGGCCCGTCGAGCAGGAACGACGCGCCCGCGGGCAGGGCGTCGACCAGGAAGAGCGGCGCAGACACCCGCGTACGCTATCGGACCGGCGCTCAGCCCCAGTGCTGCGGCGCCTGCTGGCGGGTCGTGACGTTGATGCGGTTGAAGAAGTTCGTCACGGCGATCCACAGCACGATCGCGGCCAGCTGGCGGTCGTCGAAGTGGCGGGCGGCCTCCGCCCACACCGCGTCGGGCACGGCGTCCGGGGTGTCGGCCATCCGGGTGGCGTGCTCGGCCAGGTCGAGCGCGGCCCGTTCGGCGTCGCTGAAGAACGGTGTCTCGCGCCAGACCGCGACGGTGAACAGCCGCTCGTCGCTCCAGCCGTTCTTGCGGGCGTTGCGGGCGCCCGACTCGACGCACGGCGCACAGCCGTTGATCTGGCTGCCGCGCAGGTGCACCAGCTCGAGGACGTCCGGGTCGACGCCCGCCGAGTGGGCCGACTTGTAGAGGATGTTGATGGCCTGCATCGTGTCGGGCAGCAGTCCGGCGGGGTTCTCCAGGCGAGCCTGCATGAGGGTCTCCTCCGACTTTCTCGCGGCGGCGCGTCACATCGGCGCGCTCTCGTCCGTCGCACCACTGACGGAGACGAGCGGGCCGATGTGACAGCTGTGACGCGGGCCACAAGGAGGAGCGCATGAACGACCTGGAACGGTTCGAGGCGAGCCGGCCGCGGCTGCGGGCCGTGGCCTACCGGATGCTCGGCTCCACGGCCGAGGCCGAGGACGCCGTGCAGGAGGCCTGGCTGCGGCTGAACCGGACCGGCGCCCGCGAGATCGACAACCTGGACGCGTGGCTCACCACGGTCGTCGGCCGGGTGTGCCTGGACATGCTGCGCTCCCGGGCATCGCGCCACGAGTCCGTTCTGGAGGACGGGCCGGCGAACGGCGGACCCGAGGAGGAGGCGTTGCTGGCCGACTCGGTCGGGCTGGCGCTGCTGGTCGTCCTCGACACGCTGACCCCGGCCGAGCGGCTCGCGTTCGTGCTGCACGACCTGTTCGCGGTGCCGTTCGACGAGGTCGCGCCGATCGTGGGGCGCTCGCCCGAGGCGGCCCGCCAGCTCGCCAGCCGGGCCCGCCGCCGGGTCCAGGGACGTCCGGCCGACCGGCCCGCCGGCCGCGAGGTCGTCGACGCGTTCCTGGCCGCCTCGCGCGACGGCGAGTTCGCGACGCTGCTGTCCTTGCTCGACCCGGACGTGCGGCTGCGGGTCGACGACTACGCCCGGCAGCGGATGGGCACGGCCGTCGAGCCGCAGGGCGCCGACGCGCTGGCCCGGTTCTTCACCGGCAAGGCCCGCAACGCCCACGCCGCGCTCATCGGCGGGTCGCTCGGCATCCGGGTCGCCCCGGGCGACGACACGCTGCTCGTCGTCGTGTTCACGATGGCCGGGGGCCGGATCACCGCGATGGACGCCGTCGGCGACCCGGCCCGCCTGCGGGAGCTGGAGATCCTGCCCCTGTAGGCGTTATTGACGGCCCACGGATAGAGCCCGCCCTCCCTTGGGGGACCCCCCGTCCGATTGTCGCGGCTCTTGCCGATCTTCGCGGAGCGGCCTGTGGACAGACCACGATTGTGGACAACTAGAAAGCCAGCACGACCCGCCCGCCCCCTCGACGCGACCAGGCCGCTTCCACTTCCCCGAACGGCACCACCTCGTGCGCCACCGTGAGCCGCCCCGCCGTGGCATGCTCGGCCACCACGCCGAGCGACTCGGCCCGCTCACCCACCGACAGCGCGTTGTTGGTGTAGCCGAGGATCCGCAACGAGCCGCTGCGCAGCGTCACCGAGTCGAGCGGCGCGGTCGCCCCGGCCGAGCTGCCCAGGTTGACGAGGCGACCGCGCGGGCGCAGCACCCGCAGCGCGGCGGCGGCCGGCACCCCGAAGACGGGGTCGAGCACGAGGTCGACGAGCCCGGTGACGGCGCGCAGCCGCTCGGCCAGCGCGGCCGGGTCGTCGTCGGGCAGCAGCGGCACGGCCTGTTCGGCGCCGAGCTGCCGGGCCCGTTCGAGCGCCGCCTCCGACCGGGCCACGGCGATCACGCGGGACGCGCCGGCGAGCAGCGCGAGCTGGATCGCGGCCTGCCCGACCACCCCACCGGCGCCGAGCACCACGACCACCTCGCCCTCGGCCAGCCCGCCGGCGCGGGTCAGCGCGGCGTGCGCGGCCACGGCGGACAGCCCCAGCGCGGCGATCAGGGTGAGCGGGGCCTCGGGCGGCAGCGGGACCACGTCGACGTACGGGATGGCGACCTCGGCGGCCATGCTGCCGTCGCCGGGCCGCATGCCCGCCGAGGTGGCGAACCAGACCGGTGTGCCGTCGTCGCGGTGCCCCACGCCCTGCACCCCGGGCACGTACGGCGTGGCGGGCGGCCCGAAGTAGCTGGTCCCGCTCGCGCACAGCACGTCCAGCGGGGTGATCGGCGCCGCCGCGACCCGGATCGGCACCTCGCCCGCGTGCGGCACGGGCGGGCGCCGGTGCTCGACCGACGGCGGCCGGCCGCACACCCGCAGCACGGCCGCCGGCATCATGTCGCGATGTCCGGGTACGGCAGGTCGAAGTGCGCGAGCCGGGCCCCGTACGCCTTCTGGTACTGCAGCGGCTCGGTGTTGTCGCGCTCGAACATCGCGATGAACAGCGTCAGCGTGAGGAACGGGTGCGCGCCGAGCTCGAAGAGGCGCACGTGGTCGTGTGCCACCAGGGCCGCCCGCTCGTCGTCGGTGAAGCGCAGCCAGGTGCTCGACTCGCCGGCGACGCAGTTGAGCAGCGTGTTGGCGAGCGAGGCCTCCCACCACGTCACGAGCTCGCGGGGGTCGGAGCGGTAGCGCTCGACGAGCGCGGGGTCGCGGTCCACCGTGTACAGGAACTTGTTGAGCAGGTACTTGCTCATGCCGGCGCTCCGTTCGGGTACCAGGTGAAGTACGCCTCCATGGTGTGGAACAGGTCGAGCGTGTCGACGTGGTCGGCCTTGGCCCCGGCGCCGGCCACGCCCATCATCAGCATGAAGTCCATGAACCCGTGGGTGGCGTTGCCCGGCGAGTGCAGGCTGTCCAGCGTCACCTCGCGCAGGCAGTTGTCGAGGTCGCCGGTCGCGATCCACTCGACGGCCCGCCGGTCGAACTCGGGGTCGGGGCCGTGCGGACCGAACTGCCGCGGCCCGCCGAGCTCGAGCGACAGGTGACCGGTCCCGATGATCGCGACTCTCAAAGAGGACGGCCACTGCTCGACGATCTCGCGGATGGTCTCGCCGAGCTTGACGAACCGCGAGGGCTGCGGCAGCGGCGGCGCGAAGATGTTGGTGTAGATCGGCACGATCGGCAGGTCGGCCTCGGGCCGCAGCGTGATGATCGGGCAGGTGATGCTGTGGTCGATCCGCAGCTCGTTGCTGAACGCCAGGTCGAAGCCCGCGTCGAGGCCGGCGCGCAGCACGTGGGCCGAGAGGTCCTCCTGGCCCTTGAGCAGCATGCGCGGCAGCCCGAACTCGCGTTCCTCGTTGTACCAGTTGGCGTCGTAGAACGGCGCCTTGCCGACCAGGAACTGCGGCATGTTGTCGAGCCACAGCTGGTGGAAGTGGTCGGAGCCGACCATGACCAGCACGTCCGGGTTGGCGCGGGTCAGCGTCTCGCGGAAGGCGAGGATCTTGCGGGTCCACTCGTCGGCGAACGGGGGCCGGTCCTCGCCGGTGGCGGTGCTGGCCCGGTAGTAGAACGGGTGGTGGGTGGAGGCGATGACCGCGACGATGCTGGCCATTCTCAATCCCTTCGAGGCGAGTAGACGGCGTTACGGTCCACAGTGCGATAGACGTCCATGCCGATCGGCGTGCGGCGTTCCTCGGCGAGCTGCCCGAGCAGCCCGGCCGCGCGGGCCAGCAGCGCGAAGCCGCGCAGCAGCTCGGTCGGCAGCCCCAGGTCGGCCAGCGCGGCCCCGCACACCCCGGCGCCGTTGAGCGGCAGCCGCCGTCCCAGCACCTCGGGATGCACCCGGCCGATCGCCTCGAACAGCTGCAGGTGCGGGCCCCGCAGGCCTTCCTCGGAGGCGATCCGGATGAGCACGGGCGTACGCGGGTCCTCGTCCTTGTGCACCGGATGGCCCAGCCCGGGGATGAAGCGCTTCTCGGCCTTGGCTTTGCGGACCGCGTCCAGCGCGATCACGTCGTAGTCGCGCTCGACCCCGGCCGCGACCAGCGTCGAGGCCAGGAACTGCCCGCAGTCCTCGGTCACGCCGAGGAAGCGTGACCCGCCGCCGAGCAGGCCGGCCGCGAGCGCGCCCTGCAGCGACTCGGGCGCCGAGAGGTACGTCAGCCGGGCGGCGATGGCGGTGGGCGTGAACCCGTGGTCGGCCAGCGCCACCAGCACCGCCTCGAAGACCCGCACCTCCCCGGCCGTGGGCCGCCGACCGGCGACCAGCCAGAACGCCAGCTCGCCGAACCCGACCTTGCCCATCAGGTCGGCGGCCAGGTCCTGGCCGAGCAGCGAGATGGTGTCGGGCGTCGACGTGCCGAGGCCGGTCGGGAAGCTCAGCTCCTCAGCCACTTGCGGATCTCCTCACCGTGCTGGTCCAGCGCGGGCGGCGGCAGCTCGTACCGCGGCCGGGTCTCGCTGAAGGTGATGGGGTTGCGGATGCCGGGCACGCCGCCGGTGGTGACCACGGGGTCGAGCCCGAGCTCCTCGGCCAGCGCGACGCCGCCGTCGATCGTGTTGATCGGCGCGCACGGCACGCCCGCCGCGATCAGGTCACGGAACCATTCGTCCTTGGTCCGGGTGGCGAGCCGCTCGACGAGGATGGGGCGCAGCTGTTCGCGGTTGGCCGTACGGTCCTGGTTGCGCCCGAACCGCGGGTCGGCAGGCAGCTCGGGCAGCCCGAGCACCTGGCACAGCTTGCGGAACTGCCCGTCGTTGCCGGCGATCACGATGAGCTCGCCGTCCGCGGTGGGCAGCGGCTCGTACGGGAACAGGCTGGGGTGCGCGTTGCCCATCCGGAACGGCACCGTGCCGCCCGCGACGTACGCGCTGGAGTGGTTGACCAGCCCGGACAGCGCGGAGCTGAGCAGGTTGACCTCGACGTGCTGCCCGCGGCCGGTCGCGGCGCGCGCGTGCAGGGCGGCCAGGATGCCGATGTTCGCGTGCATGCCCGCCATGACGTCGAACACCGAGATGCCCGCGCGGTAGGGCGAGCCGTCCGGGTCGCCGGTGAGGCTCATCAGCCCCGAGATCGCCTGGACCATCAGGTCGTACCCCGGCAGGCTCGCGCCCTTGCCCGAGCCGAAGCCGCTGATGCTCGCGTACACGATCTTCTCGTTGCCGGCGGCGACGGTGTCGTAGTCCAGCCCGAAGCGGGCCAGCCCGCCCGGCCGGAAGTTCTCGATCATGATGTCGGCGCGGCGGGCCAGCTCGCGGGCGTCGGCCAGGTCCGCCTCGTCCTTGAGGTCCAGCGCGATCGACCGCTTGTTGCGGTTGATGCCCAGGTAGTACGTCGCGACGTCGTCGCGCACCGGCGGCATCCAGGTGCGGGTGTCGTCGCCGGCCGGCCCCTCCACCTTGACCACCTGAGCGCCCAGGTCGGCCAGCAGCATCGTCGCGTAGGGCCCGGCGAGGATCCGGGAGAAGTCGGCGACGAGCAGGCCGGCCAGTGGCCCGTTCTCAGACATGCGAACCGCCCGTTCTGCGGACACTCGTCCGCGCCGCCAGCTTGCTCCAGCACACCGGCCCTGTCAACGCCCGGTTGATCCGGCGGAAACATGGTCTTGACCGGGAAAGTGGCCCGGCGCACACTGACGCCACTCGCTCTGCCCGCTCAGCGGACAGCAGTCCGAATCAGAAAGGATGCGACGGGCGATGATCTTCCGTAACGGCCTCGTCCTGACCATGGACGACTCGCACACCGTGCTCGAGAACGCCGACGTGCTCGTCGTCGGCGACCGGATCGCCGAGGTCGGACACGGCCTGACCGCCCCCGACGGCGACGAGGAGATCGACGCCTCCGGCGGCATCCTGATGCCGGGCATGGTGGACACCCACCGGCACCTGTGGCAGACCGCGATGCGCGGCTACGGCGCCGACTGGACCCTCACCCAGTACTTCGTCTGGTACTACCTCGAGTCCGGCAGGCACTTCCGCCCGGAGGACATCCACGCGGGCAACCTGCTCGGCGCGCTCGAGGCGCTCGACGCCGGCGTCACCACCACCGTGGACTGGTCGCACGGCCTGCGCACCACCGACCACGCCGACGCGGCCGTCGACGCGCTCGAGGCGGTGCCCGGCCGGTTCGTCCTCGCGTACGGCAACATCCACCAGGGCCCGTGGGAGTGGGCCACGTCGCCCGAGTTCCAGGACTTCCACCGCCGGCGCATCGACGGCGGCAAGCTGGCCGGCTTCCAGATGGCGTTCGACGTCACCGGCGACCCCGCGTTCCCCGAGAAGGCCGCCTTCGAGGTGGCACGCGAGCTGGGCGCGCCGGTCACCACGCACGCGGGCGTCTGGGGCGCCACCAACGACGACGGCATCCGGCTGATGCACGACGGCGGCTTCATGAGCCCCGGCACGGTCTATGTGCACGCGGCGACGCTGACCAGCGACTCCTACCACCGGATCGCGGCGACCGGCGGCTCGGTGTCGGTGTCCACCGAAAGCGAGCAGAACGCGGGGCAGGGCTATCCGCCCACCTGGCAGCTGCGCCGGCACGGCATCGACGTGTCGCTGTCGATGGACACCAGCGTCTGGTGGAGCGGCGACCTGTTCTCGGCGATGCGCTCGACGCTGAACGCCGACCGCGCCCGCGAGCACCTCGAGGCGCACGGCAACCAGGAGACGGTGACGCACCACCACCTGCGCGCCGAGCAGGTCGTCGACTGGGCGACCCGCGGCGGCGCCAGGGCGCTCGGCCTGGACTCGTCGATCGGGGCGCTCACGCCGGGTCGCCAGGCCGACGTGGTGCTGCTCAAGAACGACGCCTCGCCCGCCATGTTCCCGCTGCTCAACCCGTACGGTCACGTGGCCTTCCAGGCGCAGCGCGGCGACGTGCACACCGTGGTCGTGGGCGGCCGCGTGGTCAAGCGCGACGGCCGGCTCGTGGACTCTCGCCTGGCCGCGGCCCGCGCCAAGGTCGACGCGACGATCGGCTACCTGCGTGAGACGCTGGGCGAGCAGGCCTGGCGGCAGGGCATGAACCCCGACATCCCCGAGGCCCGGATCCTGCACAACCCGTATCAGTACACCAAGTAGGGTGCCCTTTCATGACCGACAGCGGGCGGGGCGGACCGGACTTCATCGAGGCGCTGGCCCGCGGCCTCGACGTCCTGCGCTCGTTCCGCCCCGGCACGCCGGCCATGACGCTCAGTGAGATCGCCGGGCTGACCGGGCTCGCGCGGCCGACGGTGCGCCGCATCCTGATCACGCTGGAGGCGCTGGGCTACGTGCGCGCCGACGGCCGCGGCTACGCGCTGACTCCGAGGGTGCTGGAGCTCGGGATGGCGTACGTCAACGCCCTGACCATGTGGGACGTGGCGCGCCCGCACATGGAGCGGCTCGTCGCGCAGACCGGCGAGTCGACGTCGATGGCCCAGCTCGACGGCTCCGACATCGTCTACGTCGCCCGGGTGGCGGTGCCCAAGATCGTCACGCTCGCCGTCACGATCGGCACCCGCTTCCCGGCGCCGGCCACCTCGATGGGCAAGGTGCTGCTGGCGTCGCTGCCGGCCGCCGAGCTCGCGGCGGTGCTGGCCCAGGAGTCGAGGTCGGGCATCACCGCGCGCCGCCGGCCGACGGCCGGGGAGCTCGACGCGTCGCTGCGCGAGGTGCGGGCCAAGGGGTGGGCGCTGGCCGACCAGGACCTCGCGCCGGGCATCCGGTCGATCGCCACGGGCGTACGCGACGGGGACGGCCGCGTGGTCGCCGCGATCAACGTGACCGTGCACGCCGCCGAGACCTCGGTGGAGACGCTGGTCGAGGACCACCTGCCCAAGCTGCTGCGCACGGCCGCCGACATCAGCCACGACTGGTCGCTGACCGCCGCGGTGCCCGCGGTCACCGTCTGAGCGCTGCGCCCGGGCGCGGCCCGTGCCAGGCTGATCTCGTGAAGCTCGTGACCGATCTGTTCGACCCGGAGCCGCCGCGCTGGGGCCTGCGCGGCGATCCGTGGGTCTGGCGCGCCATGTGCGAGCAGCTCACCGGCACCTATCTGCCGCCGTCGGTCGGCGAGGCGGAGCGGCTGCTCAAGGCCACCTTCGACCGGGTGGTCGGCGTCGACCTGGCCACCGAGGCCGCGCCGTGGGTCTACCGCGAGGAGTTCGCCCACGGCGGCATGTCCAGCGGCAACGTGCACCTGGAGATGTGGCGCTCCGAGCTGCTGCCCACCCTGGTCGACCGGGCGCGGTCACAGATCGGCGGCTGAGCTCAGCTCTCCCGCTCCAGGCGGTCGGCCAACTCGATCTCCGCCTCGATGTGCTGCAGCGTGTCGGGCGCCGCGGCCCCGGCGATCTCGTGCGCGATCCGCCGCAGCTGGCGGACCTGCGCCGTGTTCAGGTTGTCGAAGACCAGGCGACGAGCCTCCCGTACGTGTCCCGGCGCCGCCGCGACCAGCGCCGCGTACCCCTCCGGCGTGAGCACGGCCTGGATGCACCGCCCCTCGCCCTCGGTGTTCGTGCGGCGTTTCACGTAGCCCTGCCGCTCGAGCCGGCTCACCGCGTGGGACAGCCGGGAGAGCGACCCGCCCGCCATGTGCGCCAGGTTGGTCATCTGCACCGCGTGCTCCTGCGGCCGGGACAGCGACGACAGGATCGAGTACTCGAAGAAGTTGAGGCCCGAGTCGCGCTTGAGCTGTGCCTCGATGGCGGCGGGCAGGGTCATCAGCATGGTGATCAACGTCATCCATGCCGCGCGTTCCTCGCTGTCGAGCCAGGGCACCTGCCCGTCGTGCGTGTCGCTGCTCACGCGGAGAGAATAACGCCTCCGCGCACTTGAATGTTCAACTCGAAGCTGTCAGCATCGAGTTGAACATTCAATAGCTGAGGGAGCAAAACCGTGAGCGTTCTCCGCATCGACTCGAGCATCATGGGCCCGAACTCGCACTCGAGCGCGCTGGCCGATTCCGCCGAGGCGGAGTACACCGCCGTCCGCCCGGGGACCACCTTCGTGCGCCGCCACCTCGCCGCCGCGCCGCTGCCGGCCGACGCCTGGGCCGCGGCCGTGCTCTCCGGGTTCGCCCCGGAGGACCAGCTGACCGACGAGCAGCGGGCCGCCCGCGCGCTCGCCGCCGAGCTGGCCGGCGAGCTGCGCAACGCCGAGGCCGTGATCCTGGCGCTGCCGCTCTACAACTGGGGCGTGTCGCAGCACGTGAAGACGTGGATGGACCTGGCCATCGCCGGCGGCGAGCAGGGCGAGCGGCTGCTCGACGGCAAGCCGGCGATCGTGCTCACCACCCGGGGCGGCGGCTACTCCAAGGGCACCCCGCGCGAGGGCTGGGACCACAACACCGACTTCCTGCGCCGCATCGTCGGCGACGTGTGGGGCGCCGACCTGACGCTGATCGAGCTCGAGCTGACCCTGGCCGCCGTGAACCCCGCGATGGAGTCGCTGCGCGACACCGCCGAGCTGATGCGCAAGGCCGCCCACGAGGCCGCCATCGAGGCGGGCCGCGCCCTCGCCCAGCGCTGAGCCGCCGCTTCTCGTCGGCGATCAGCTCGCTGTGTGATCCACCGCCGCCCCGCAGTGACAAAAAGTTGCAGCTGCGGGGCGGCGCCCGGGGGCCCGGGGAACATAGGATCGCCGCTCATGGAGACGACGCTGGCGGCGGTGTATTGCGAGGGCTGGGACGACGGGCTGGTCAACCCGTTGACCTCCGACCAGGCCGAGGCGCGTGACTCCTTCGGCAAGCCGTACTCGGTCGTTCTGCTCTCCGGTGGCCGACTACGCAGCGTGCTCAACATTTCGTGGACAGAGGGTTACTGCGGCGTCGTCCACTACGACGACGCGGGCGAGCGGACCGCGGTCCACGAGCTGCGCCGCGCGCCCGAGGGCGACCTGTTCCTGCGCGAGTCGACGACCTGGGACGGCCCGGCCCGGCACACCACGTCGTGGCAGCTGAGCGGCCGCCGCTCCGACTCGATCGAGCCCGCCGGCGCCCGCGGCGGCCGGCACACGTTCGCCGACGACGGCTTCGTCGCGCCGCGGCTGCCGATCCCCGCCTTCGGCCGGTGGAACGCACTGCTGGAGCGCACCGCCCGGATCCACGCCGAGGCGTGCACCGCGCCGTTCTCCGAGGTCTGCGTGATCCCGCCCGCGGCCGGAGGCACGTTCCTCGTCCTCGACGCCGCCGGCCACGACCTGCCGGCGCGCACCGCCGCGGAGCGCCCGTGGCATCCGCCGCGCCCGCTGCAGCCGTACGGCCTCGAAGAGCTGTTCCGCGACGGCGCCGAGCGCGCGATCCGCGACCGCCGGGTGCGCCTGTCCACCCACCCCGCCGGCAAGCTCAACCTGCCGTCGGGCCGGCTCGTGGCGGCCGACCCGTCCTCGCTCGACCACGGCGAGGAACCGTTCCTCACCATGGTCCCGCCCGGCACGTACTGCGTGACCGTCAGCCTCGCCACCTTCACCGACGACCCCGGCCACTCCCGCGTGGCCGCCGTCCGCCTCGAGGTCAGCGACCGCCACCCCGTGCGGTGGGAGCCGGCCCTGCGCGACGGACAGGACCTGCTCGACCTGGGCTACAACGAGTTCTACGGCTTCGGCGTCGACGCCGGCATGGCGTGCTTCGTCGACGAGGACAACCGCGAGCGCCTCGCCGGCGAGTGGGAGTCGCTGGAGCTGCGGGACCCCCGCTTCACCACGGTCGCGGACGGCGACATGGTCGCCTGGTCGAGCGGCTGGGGCGACGGGGCCTATCCCACCTGGATCGGCCGCGACGCGCACGGCCGGATCACCTGCTTCGTGGCGGACATGCTGCTGTTCGGCGCGTCCGCCCCGTGAGCGTCAGTGGCCGTTGAAGGCGTCGCGCATGCGGCTGAAGAACCCGCCCTGCTTGCTGAGCTCCGCCACGTCCTCGCCGCGGGTCTTGGCGAAGTCGCGCAGCATCCGCTCCTGCTCGGCGGTGAGCTTGGTCGGCGTCTTGACGTCGAGGTGCACGAACAGGTCGCCGCGGCCCTGACCCCGCAGGTGCGGCACGCCCTTGCCGCGGATCCGCAGCGTGCTGGCCGGCTGGGTGCCCTGCTTGACCTCGATGGCCTCCTCGCTGTCCAGCGTCTTGATGGTCAGCCGGGTGCCGAGCGCGGCCGCCGTCATCGGCAGCGTCACGCGGCAGTGCAGGTCGTCGCCCTTGCGCGAGTACACGTCGTGCGGCCGCTCGTGGATCTCGACGTAGAGGTCACCGGGCGTGCCGCCGCCGGGCCCGACCTCGCCCTGCTGGGCCAGCCGGATGCGCATCCCGTCCTCGACGCCGGCCGGGATCTTGACCGTGAGCGAGCGCCGGGTGCGCACGCGGCCGTCGCCCGCGCACGTCGGGCAGGGGTTCGGGATCACCGTGCCGTGGCCCTGGCAGGTCGCGCACGGACGCGACGACACCACCTGGCCGAGGAACGTGCGCTGCACGCTCTGCACCTCGCCGCGGCCGCCGCACGTGTCACAGGTGGCCAGGTGGGTGCCCGGGGCCGTGCCCGCGCCGGAGCACTGGGTGCACAGCACGGCGGTGTCCACGGTGATCGGCGCCTCGACGCCGAAGGCCGTCTCGACCAGGTCGAGCTCGAGCCGCAGGATCGCGTCGGCGCCCGGGCGGGTGCGCGGCCGCGGGCCACGGGTGTTGCCGCCGGCCGCGGTGCCGAAGAACGCGTCCATGATGTCCTGGAAGCCGACGAACGGGCCGCCCGCGCCGCCCGGCCCGCCGGGGCCCATGCCGCCGCCGGGCGCCAGCGGGTCGCCGCCCAGGTCGACGATCTGCCGCTTCTGGTCGTCGGACAGGACCTCGTACGCCGCGTTGATGTCCTTGAACTTCTCGTGCGCTTCCGGATCCGGGTTGACGTCCGGGTGGTATTGCCGAGCCAGTTTGCGGTAGGCGCGCTTGATCTCGTCGTCGGTGGCTTCCCGGCTCACGCCGAGAATGCCGTAGTAGTCCTTGGCCACGGGCTCCGCAATCCTCGTCAGTTCTGGGCTAGAAGGTCGCCCACGTAGCGTGCCACCGCGCGCACGGTCGCGATGGTGCCGGGGTAATCCATCCGGGTGGGGCCGAGCACGCCGAGCCCACCGACGATCGTGGTGCCCGGGCCGTAGCCGGTGCTCACCACGGACGCCGACCGCAGGTTGTCGATCTGGTTCTCGTCACCGATCCGGACGCGGGTGGTGCTCGGTTCCAGGTCGCCGATCAGCTTCAGCAGGATGACCTCCTCCTCGAGGGCCTCGAGGACCGGGCGCAACGTGCCCTGGAAGTCCAGCACGCCACCACGGGTCAGATTAGCCGTGCCCGCCAAGGCGAGGCGCTCGTCACTGCGCTCGACCAGGGTCTCGAGCAGCACCGAGGCCAGGCAGGCCATGGTGGCGCGGCTGTCCGGCGCGCAGTCGTCGACCAGACCCTGCACCAGCGGCGGCGTGTCGGCCATCTTCTGCCCGGCGAGCTTCTCGTTCACCCGGCGGCGCAGGTCGGTCACGTCGTCGGCCGGAACGGGCCCGGGCAGCTCGACCAGCCGCTGCTCGACACGGCCGGTGTCGGCGATCATCACGAGCATGAGCCGCGTGGTGGAGATCGGCACCAGTTCCAGATGGCGCACCGCCGACCGGGTCAGCGACGGATATTGCACGACGGCGACCTGGCGGGTCAGCTGGGCGAGCAGGCGAACCGTGCGGTGCACGACGTCGTCGAGGTCGACCGCGCCGATCAGGAAGCGCTCGATGGCCCGCCGCTCGGCGGGGCTGAGCGCCTTGACCTTGGAGAGCCGGTCGACGAACAGCCGGTAGCCCGCGTCGGTGGGCACCCGGCCGGCGCTCGTGTGCGGCTGCCGGATGTAGCCCTCCTCCTCCAGCACCGCCATGTCGTTGCGCACGGTGGCCGGAGAGACACCGAGCTGGTGCCGCTCGACGAGTGACTTGGAGCCCACGGGCTCCTGCGTCTCGACGTAGTCCTCGACGATTGCCCGCAGCACCTCGAGCTTGCGGTCATCCAGACTCATATGACCCCTCCCTCTTGGCACTCACGCTGATCGAGTGCCAGTCTACGTCGCCGCAGGCGGCAGCGCGATGATCGAGTGCACACCTTCGTTCCCGGCAAGATCAGCATGTCGCCGGGGGGCGCATCGAGCTGCGGCTCTACGGTGAGACCATGAGTGAACCACCTCGGCCGCCCGGTGCGGGAAATCCGGACGATCCCACCCGGCCGTTCCACCCCTATGCGGGTAACGACCCGGCCCCGGGTTCGACACCACCGCCGTACGAGCCGCCGCGGGCCTACGAGCCGCCGCGGGCCTACGAGCCGCCGCCCGCCTATGAGCCGCCGCCCGCCTATGGGCCGCCGCCCGGTTACGGGCCGCCCCCGTCGTACGGCTATCAGCAGCCCGGTCACGGCGCCGCCCCCACCGCCGACGACCGGACCTGGGCGCTGATCACGCACTTCGGCGGCGCGGCCGGGGCGTTCCTCGGCGGCGGCCTGTGCGGCTGGGTGGCGCCGCTGATCGTGCTGCTCGCCAAGGGCAACCAGTCCCCGGCCGTACGGGCCGAGGCGGTCAAGGCGCTCAACTTCCAGATCGTGTGGTCGGTCGTCGGCGTGATCGGCTGGGCCAGCGCCTGCGCGCTCATCGGCTTCGTCATCATCCCGATCGCCGCGCTGATCTCGATCGTCTTCGGCGTGGTCGCCGGCCTCAAGGCGGTCAACAACGAGCCGTACGCCTACCCGCTCACGCTCAACCTGATCAAATAACGTCACACCACGTCGCGGATCACGGCGTCGGCCAGCAGGCGGCCACGCAGGGTGAGGACCAGACGACCCCGCTCGTACGCCGCGGGGTCGAGCAGCCCGCCGGCGAGCGCCTGCTGGGCGCCGCCGGCGTCGACCCGGTCGAGCGCGATGCCCTCGCGCAGGCGCACCCGCAGCATCACGTCCTCGACGTGCCTGTCCTCCGCCGTGAGCAGCTCGCGCCCCTGGCCCGGCGAGAGCCCCTCGAGGACCCGCTTCGCGTACGCCGCGGGGTGCTTGACGTTCCACCAGCGCACGCCGCCGACGTGGCTGTGCGCGCCGGGCCCCAGCCCCCACCAGTCCGCGCCGGTCCAATAGAGCAGGTTGTGCCGGCAGCGCGCGTCGTCGCCGGTCGCCCAGTTGGACACCTCGTACCACCGGAAGCCGGCCTCGCTCAGCGCCGCCTCGGCCGCCAGGTAGCGGTCGGCCGCCACGTCGTCGGAGGGGTACGGGATCTCGCCCCGCCGCATCCGGGCCGCCATCCGCGTGCCGTCCTCGACGATCAGGGCGTACGCGCTGACGTGGTCCACCCCCGCCTCGACGACGCTGCGCAGCGAGCCCGCGAAGTCGTCCGCGGTCTCCCCCGGCGTGCCGTAGATCAGGTCGAGGTTGACGTGCTCGAAGCCGGCCTCGCGCGCCTCGATCGCCGCCTGCGGGGCGCGCCCGGCCGTGTGCCGGCGGTCGAGGATGCGCAGCACCGCGGAGGCGGCGGACTGCATGCCCAGCGAGACGCGGGTGAACCCGTGCCGGCGCAGGCGGCGCAGATAGCCGGGGTCCACCGACTCGGGGTTGGCCTCGGTGGTCACCTCGGCGCCCGGGGCCAGCCCCCAGGCGGCGTCGATGCCCTCGAGGATGCGGCCCAGGTCGTCGGCGTCGAGCAGGGTGGGGGTGCCGCCGCCGAAGAACACCGTGTCGACCTGGCGGGGCGCGATCGTGCTCTGCGCCAGCTTGAGCTCCTGGAGCACGGTGTCGGCGTACGTCTCGCGGCTCGCGCCGCCGCCGAGCTCGCTCGAGGTGTACGTGTTGAAGTCGCAGTAGCCGCAGCGGCTCGCGCAGAACGGCACGTGGACGTACACCGCGAAGCCGTCCCTGCCGACATGCGCCGTCGCCTCGGCGGGGAGGGAGCCGTCGAGCGGTACGGGTTCGCCATCGGGAAGTGCGCCGGCCATCCCTCAAGTGTGCACGGCTGCCGTTAGTGTTCCGCCATGGCTCTGGTCCGTACCGTCACCGGCGCCGGGGTGACCACCATGACCCTGGACTCCCCCGCGAACCGCAACGCCCTGTCCACCCCGCTGATGCGTGAGCTGCTCGACGCGCTCGCCGAGGCGCTGACCGACCCTTCCGTACGCGTCGTGGTGCTCTCGCACACCGGCCCGGTGTTCTGCTCGGGCGCCGACCTCAAGGAGACCGCGGAGGCCCGCGCGGCCGGCCGGGTGCCCGCCGAGATGATCGCCGACGTGCTCGCCGCGCTCTGGGAGTTCCCCAAGCCGGTCGTCGCGCGCGTCGGCGGACCGGCCCGCGCCGGCGGCCTGGGCCTGATCGCGGCCGCCGACATCGCCGTCTGCGCGCGCGGGGCCACGTTCGCCTTCTCCGAGGTGCGCCTCGGCGTGATCCCGGCGGTGATCAGCGCGACGGTGCTGCCCCGGCTGGCGCCCCGCGCGGCCGCCGAGCTCTACCTCACCGGCGACGTCTTCGACGGCGACCGGGCGGAGCGGATCGGTCTGGTGACCGCGGCCGTCGAGGCGGACGAGCTCGACGACGCCGTCCGCCGCTACTGCGACAGCCTCGTGCTGGGCGGGCCGCTCGCGCTCGCCGGCGCCAAACAACTGCTCCGGCGTACGCCCTCCGGCCCCATCCGGGCCGAGCTGGCCGAGCTGTCGACGCGCTCCGCGGGCTACTTCCGCTCCCCCGAGGGGCGCGAGGGCGTGGCCGCGTTCCGCGAGAAACGCGCCGCCACCTGGGTTCCCGTAACTCCGTCCGCGGACCGGTGACACGAAACGGATGGCCTCGTTGACTACTCTTGTCGCTTGAACAACAACTGACGTGGGGGTGTGGTGCGCAAGACACCGATCGTGGCGCTCGCGATTGTCGCGCTCGTCGGTGCGCTCGGCGTGTTCGCGGTCGTCACCACGTTCTCGGGCGACATCAAGCTGCCCAAGCTGGGCCCGGAGTGCACGGTGCGGGCCGACGGCGAGGTCACCCTCGACTACGTGCAGATGGCCAACGCCGCCACGATCACGGCGGTGGGGCTGCGCCGGGGCATGCCCGAGCGGGCGGTGGTGGTCGCGCTGGCGACCGCGCTGCAGGAGTCGAAGCTGGAGAACCTCGACGACGGCGACCGCGACTCGGTGGGCCTGTTCCAGCAACGGCCCAGCCAGGGCTGGGGCACGATCGAGCAGATCAAGGACCCGCGGTACGCGGCGGAGAAGTTCTACGCCTCGCTCAAGCGGGTCAAGGGCTACCAGAAGATGCGGGTCACCGACGCGGCGCAGCGGGTCCAACGGTCGGCCTACCCCAACGCGTACCAGAAATGGGCCGACGAGTCCGAGGTGCTGGCCCGGGCGCTGACCGGGCGGGCCACCGGCGCCGTCGAGTGCGTCGTGAGCAACTCGCCCGCGGTGCGCGGCGCCGCGGCGACCGCGGCGCTCCTGCGGGGCATGCGGCTCGACTGGGGCAGGAAGCTGCCCGAGTCGGCGACGGCGAAGCAGGCGGCCGGGCTCACCGTCAAGGTCACCGACAACAGCTCCGGCTGGCGGTATGCCCACTGGCTCGTCGCCCACGCCTCGGCGACCGGTCTCGAACGGGTACGTTTCGGCGACCTGGAGTGGCGGGCCCCGGACGGCAAGTGGCAGCCGGTGACAGCGGACGGTGGCGCCCCCGCCGGTCGCGTGATCGCCGAAGTCTTCGACTGACTTCCCTTTTCGGCTTCGATCCGAAAGTTTCGATGCCTCTCTCGTCGCTGAGAGTGATGACGAGCGATTCCCGGCTCGCAGTTGCGTAGCGTATACATCGACGTGGACAGACAGCTACCGCCCTGGTACTAAGTAGGACGTGTCAAGGGCGATCGAATGGATACTGCTCGGTGCCGGCAGCTGCACGGCGATTCTGGCGGGCGTGCGGCGGCACCGTCCCGCCCGGGTCCGGCCGTGGCTGATGCTGGCGGGCGCCGTCGCCGCCCTGGCGATCGGGGACGTGTTCTACGCGTTCGAGGCGGCCACGGCCGCGACGGCCTCCTACCTGACGATGTTCCCGCTGGTCGCCGCCGCGCTGTGGCTGTTCACGCAGGGCGGCTCGGTGGTGGTCGACCGGGCTCGGCTGATCGACCTGCTCGCGTTCGCCTGCGCGGTCCTGCTCATCGTCTGGGTCTTCGTCATCGGCGACAACGGCCTGCTGGGCCGGGTCCCGCCGGCCGACGTGATGGGCTCGCTGCTGCTGATCGCGGTGGCGTTGCGCCTGGTCCTGGCGGCCCCCCGCAACGTCTCCGCCGCGCTGCTGCTGATCGGCTCGCTCGGGTTGCTGGCCGGTGACGTGGTGTACGCGTACGTCCCCACCGCCCTGGGCGAGACCGGCTTCCGGGTGCTCTACGTGATGTGGGGCCTCGCCGCCCTGCACCCCTCGATGGTCCGGCTCACCGAGCCGATGCCCGCACGCACCTCCCGCTGGCGCGGCCACTGGGTCGCCCTGCTGTGCGCCTCGGTCGCCACCCCGCCCGCGGTGCTGCTGGTCGAGGCCCTGAACGGCACCGTCCGCGACGGCGTCCCCATCGCCTTCGCCGCCGCCATCACGCTGACCTTGACGATCACCCGCCTGGCCGACTCGGTCACCCTCAACAGCGAGGCCCTCAACCGCGAGCGGGCCCTCCGCGGCGCCAGCGCCGACCTGGTCTCCGCCGCCGACGTGCCCGCCGTCGACGAGGCCGTCAGGGCCGCCGTGGCCGCCCTGATCCCCCGCAACGCCCTGCACCGCGTCGTCCTGGCCCACGACGACCGCAGGCTCGCCGCCGAACAGCTGCCACCCGCCCGCCCCGGCCGCCGCCCCCGCAGCTGGTGGGTCGACGCCCCCGCCACCCTCACCCAGCCGGCAGCCCCCACTTCCCGCCCCCAGGCCGCCGCCCACCGCAGGTCCCCTTTCCCCTTCCTTTCCCCCCGCCCCACCACGCCGTCCTTCCTCCGCTCCCGCCACCCCTCCACGCTCACCACCGACCCCGACCAGGCCATCACTCCACTGGCAGGCCCCCACCAGAGCTCCGCTCCGGCAACCGCCCCTCACCGGAACTCCACCCCCGCCACCGGCCCCCACCAGGCGTCCACTCCGCCAACCGGCTCCCACAAGGCCTCCGATCCGCCCGCTTCGTTCCAGCCCGGCGACTCGCGCACCCGCTCAGACAGCGCCGCGTCGAACACCGGCCCTCGCTCGACCGCTGCGCCGGACACCGCCGACCCGCACCAGCCCAACGTGCCGGGCCTCCCTCACTCCTCCCAGGGCGACGGGCTCGACCTTCCCCCCTCCTCCCGGGGCGACGGGCTCGACCTTCCTTCGTCCGCCCAGCGCGGCGCACTCGACGCTCCCCGCTCCTCGCGTGACGCGCTCGACGTTCCCCGTTCCTCGCGCGACGCACTCGACGTTGCCCGCTCCTCGCGTGACGCGCTCGACGTTCCCCGCTCCTCGCGCGACGCGCTCGACGTTCCCCGCTCCTCGCGCGACGCGCTGGACTCCCCCCGCTCCGACCACCGCGCCGCTTCAGCCACCGGCCGCCCGACCACCTCCGACCGGGCCGCGTCCTCCGCCGGAGCACTCCCGCGCGGCATCCGCATCACGGCTCGCCGGGCCGACTACATGGCCCCCGACACAGCTGCTCCCGAAACGGCGACCGCGCCCGGCTCCCGCACCGTGCCCGCCGCGCCCTCCCACGACGTCGCCACGGTCGGTAACCAGGCCACTCCCGACGGCTCCGTAAAACCGCCGGCCGGCGCCACGCCGGGTAACCACGCAGACCGCCGAGACGCTGCCGTGATCCGCAACTCCGCCGTAACTCACGAGGCCCCCGGCCCGCTCCGGCGTCGTCGCGCCGCAGCCCGCACCGGCGCTCGCGGCGTACGCCCCGGGTTCTTCCGCCGCCGTTTCGCTGGCACCCGCGGCGACACCCGGCGGTTCGGCGCGACCGCGGAGCCACCCGCCGAGCACGCGACGCTGGTCTGCCCCCTGTGGCTCGAACCGCTGGCCGTGGCCCGCCCCAGCGGCGGCGCGCTGATCGTGACCGGGCACCGCGACGCGCTCACCGCCGCCCACGACGCGCTCGAGGTGCTCGCCGGCCAGGCCGCACTCGCCCTCGACCGGATCAGCCTCGTCGAGGCCGTGGGCCGCCGCGACAGCGACCTCTACCTGCGCGCGGTCATCAGCAACACCGCCGACCTGATGCTCGTGCTCGACGACGACCAGCGCATCCGCTACGCCAGCCCCGCCCTGCAGGAACTCCTCGGCGACGACAACCTCTCCCCGCTGGCCACTCTCGAGGACCTGGTCCACCCCGACGACCGCAGCCAGGTCCGCCGCGCGTTCGCCACCGGCGGCGACGGCACCATGTTCTGCGCGCTACGCCGCCCCGACCACAGCCAGGCCCTGGTCGAAGCCACCTACCGCGACCTGCGCGAGGACCGCCTGGTGCGGGGCTTCGTCATCACCATGCGCAACGTGACCGACGCCCAGGACCCGGTGGACCGCGTTCCCCACCGCGACCAGATCGACGACCTGCCCGCCTGGGTCAACCGTCGAAGCGCCCAGCACAAGTTCCGCTACTGACCGCCGAGCGCCGCTGCCACACGTACCGGGAGCCGCCGTCTGCCGAGCGCGGACTCCGGTCCACTCCCGCGCTCGCGCCCGTGGAGCGCCTCGTACGCGTCCGAGGTCCCCGCCCACAGCCGCGCACCCACCCGTACGACATCTGCCTTTTACTTTTCTTTCCAGTGTGAAGTGAGAGACATTCACCCCACCGGCCCCGCTGCGGCATTCCCGGAATACGGCGAAGCGCCGGACCACAATGGTCCGGCGCTTCGATTCGGCGATCGTGGATCGCTAGGTGTTACCGGGTGATGCGACGGCGACCGCCGACGCCGGCAACCAGAGCCACACCGATCGCGGCCAGGACAACCTGGAACAGGAGCTCGATCCAGTCGAAGCCCTTGGTGTCGGCAACGCCGGTCGCGCGGGCCAGAACGGTGCCCAGCAGCGCCGCGACGACGCCGATGACCAGGGTCAGCCAGATCGGGATGTTCTGCTTGCCCGGTACGACCAGGCGGCCCAGGGCGCCAATGATGAGACCGACGATGAGCGCGGTGATGATGCCGGTGACAGTCATGGGGGGGTTCCTCTCGGGGCGAAGCTGTTGTTGCGTCCGTCGAGCCCCAGAGTTCCCAAGCCTCCGAAAAACCAAACCGGATTATTTTTTGTTTGCTCCCTTGGGGTCCGGAGCGTCGGACGTCGAAAGGGCCGCGATGAACGCCTCCTGCGGCACCTCGACGCGTCCGACCATCTTCATCCGCTTCTTGCCTTCCTTCTGCTTCTCGAGCAGCTTGCGCTTGCGGCTGATGTCACCGCCGTAGCACTTGGCGAGCACGTCCTTGCGGATCGCGCGGATGGTCTCCCGGGCGATGATCCGGCTGCCGATGGCCGCCTGGATGGGCACCTCGAACTGCTGCCGCGGGATGAGCTTCTGCAGCTTGGCCGCGATGTTGACGCCGTACGCGTACGCCTTGTCCTTGTGGACGATCGCGCTGAACGCGTCGACCGGCTCGCCGTGCAGCAGGATGTCCACCTTGACGAGGTCGGCCACCTGCTCGCCGGAGGGCTCGTAGTCGAGCGACGCGTAGCCCTTGGTCTTGCTCTTGAGCTGGTCGAAGAAGTCGAAGATGATCTCGGCGAGCGGCAGCGTGTAGCGCAGCTCGACCCGCTCGGACGAGAGGTACTCCATGCCGAGCAGGCTGCCGCGCCGGCTCTGGCACAGCTCCATCACCGCGCCGACGTAGTCGTTGGGCACCAGCACCGTCGCGCGGACCACCGGCTCGTGGATCTCGGCGATCTTGCCGCTCGGGAACTCGCTGGGGTTGGTGACGACGTGCTCGCTCGCGTCCTCGGTGATCACCTGGTAGACCACGTTGGGCGCCGTGGAGATCAGGTCGAGGCCGAACTCGCGCTCCAGCCGCTCGCCGATGATCTCGAGGTGGAGCAGGCCGAGGAAGCCGCAGCGGAAGCCGAAGCCGAGCGCCGCGGACGTCTCGGGCTCGTACGTGAGCGCGGCGTCGTTGAGCTTGAGCTTGTCGAGCGCGTCGCGCAGGGCCGGGTAGTCGGAGCCGTCGATCGGGTACAGGCCCGAGTAGACCATGGGCTTCGGGTCCTTGTAGCCGCCCAGCGCCTCCTTGGCCGGGCGGCTGTTCCCGGTCACGGTGTCGCCGACCCGGGACTGGCGTACGTCCTTCACGCCCGTGATCAGGTAGCCGACCTCGCCCACGCCGAGGGCGCCCGCCTTCTCCATCTCGGGCGAGGCCACGCCCAGCTCGAGCAGCTCGTGGACGGCGCCGGTCGACATCATCTTGATGCGGTCGCGCGCCTCGATGCGGCCGTCGATGACCCGGACGTACGTCACGACGCCGCGGTACACGTCGTAGACGGAGTCGAAGATCATCGCTCGAGCGGGACCGTCGGGGTCGCCCACCGGGGGCGAGAACTGCCGGACGATCTCGTCGAGCAGGTGGTCGACGCCCACGCCGGTCTTGCCCGAGACGCGCAGCACGTCGGTGGGCTCGACGCCGATCAGCTTCGCGAGCTCCTCGGCGTACTTCTCGGGCTGCGCGGCCGGCAGGTCGATCTTGTTGAGCACCGGGATGATGTGCAGGTCGTTCTCCATCGCCAGGTACAGGTTGGCGAGGGTCTGCGCCTCGATCCCCTGGGCGGCGTCGACCAGCAGGATCGCGCCCTCGCACGCGGCGAGGCTGCGGGAGACCTCGTACGTGAAGTCGACGTGTCCCGGGGTGTCGATCATGTTGAGGACCGCGGACTGCCCCTGCTGGTCGCCCTCGCGGACGACCCAGGGCATGCGCACGGCCTGCGACTTGATCGTGATGCCGCGCTCGCGCTCGATGTCCATGCGGTCGAGGTACTGCGCGCGCATCTGGCGCGGGTCGACCACTCCGGTGATCTGCAGCATCCGGTCGGCCAGCGTCGACTTGCCGTGGTCGATGTGGGCGATGATGCAGAAGTTGCGGATGCGACCGGGGTCGGTGGCACCGATCACGTTCACGCCGGGGTCGAGCGGTCCAGGCACGGTCGTCCGTTCTTGTCAGGCTTCGGGTACGCCGGCGAGCCGCCGGCGCGTTCTATCGTCCCACGCCCGCGCGGGTGCCCCACTCACACCCGCACAAGGCGCCGTCCCGGACGGGCTCCTCCCCGCTCACACCGGCTCGAGGTCCGCGTGCGGCAGCGGCGGCAGCTCGACCGTGATCGCGTCACCGGGCCGCACCACACCGCCGCGCAGCACCACCGTCATGATGCCGCCCTTGCGCACGAGCCGCCCGTCCTCGCCACGGCCGACCACTTCCTTGAGCAGCCCCGGCCGGAACCCGTCGATCTGCCGGCACGGGTTCCGCAGCCCCGCCACCACGAGCGCCGGCCGCCGATCCCCGCCGCGTCCCTCTCCCGCCGCCGCATCTTCCGCAGCCACCTCGCGGGCCAGCGCCGCCCGCACCGCCTCCGCAGCCCGAGCCGTCGCCTCGCTCAACGTCGCCCCCTCCGCCGCCGCCAGCACCCCGTCCAGCGCCCCGCTCAGCGCCCCCACGTCACCGCCCGACGCCCCACCGCCGCCACGGCCCGCCCGCTCACCGCCGGCCCACCCGCCGGCCCGCTCACCGTCGGCCCACCCGCCAGCCCAGCGACCGCCGGCCCGCTCCCCGCCCGCTCGATCGCCGCCAGCCCGCTCACCGCCGGCCCGGCTGCCACCCAGCGCTCCCGCGTCACCGCCCGCCGGGTCACCGCCAGCCGGGTCACCGCCAGCCGGATCGCCGCCAGCCGGATCGCCGCCAGCCGGATCGCCGCCGACCCGGTCGGCGCCGGCCCAGCCGCCATCGGCACGGTCATCGCGAGCCCAGTCGCCGTCGGCACGGTCGCCGGGAGCACGGTCGCCGCCGTCGCCCGCCGGGCCGAAGCGCAGGATCGTCCCGACCGGGAGCCCCAGCAGGTCGATGCCGCGGGTCGTCACGTTCTCGCCGAGGTTGCCCGGCCGGACCTCGTACCCCTTCCCGGCCACCTCGGCGAACAGCTCCTCGTGGATCAGGTGCACCTGCCGCAGGTTCGGCTGACGGGGATCGGCCCGCACCCGGCTGCGGTGCCGCACGTGGATCCCCGCGTGCGAGTCCCCCTCGACCCCCAGCCCGGTCACCAGCACGATCTCGTCCCGTACCGGCTTGGTGAACGAGTAGACGCCGTTACAGCTGACCGAGGCCACCGCCCCCTGCGCGCTCTGCATGGCCCGCAGTCTCGCGTAACCCACGCCGCGGCTCGACCGGGTTTCCCACCGGCCGGGCGGACGTCAGTCGGGCGGCGCCAGGAACAGCGCGGACAGTTTCGGCAGGCGCCGCTGCATCTCCTCCTCGTCGTCGAAGTCCCACAGGTCGGCGGCCTCGGGCCGGGTCACCGGCCGCTCCTCCGCCGGAAGATCCTCGCCGGTGGCCTGCGCATAGGCCTCGGCCGCGATGGACAGCACCTCCTCGGCCTCGAACACGGCGCCGGTCTCGGCGGCCTGGCGCACCACCGCCACGTCGGCCAGCGAGTCGGGCGATTTCACCGACCGGGCCACCGCGTCACGCCCGTGCGCGATGAGCCAGCCGCGGAAGCTGTCGAAGCCGTCCTCGGAGCAACCACCGTTGATCAGATAGGCCGCGGCCCACAGGTCCTGCGTGCCGGAGGCGACCATCACCTTGTCGAGATGCCGACCCCAGGCCACGATCTCCTCCGGATCGCGGGTGGCCAGGTCGGCCGCGGCGCGTTTCGCCACGTCGGCGGGCGAGGCGGGCCGATCGGCGGTCGCGCGGCTGATGACCGCCCAGAAGTCGTCGGTTCTCATGCCGAGGATCCTGCCAGTGGGGTACGACAAAACGCGGCCGGGCAGGATGGGACCCGTGCGGAATGTTGCGCTCCCCGAGGTGCCGTACGGCGCCACCGCCGTACGCCCCGGATGGACCGACCTGCCGGAGAGCCTGCGCGAAGCGATCGCCTCGCGTCTCGGCACCCCGGTCGTCACCGCGCACCCCGCGGGCGGCGGCTTCACCAGGGCTTTCGCCGCAGTCGTCACCGCCTCCACCGGCGCGAGCGGCTTCGTCAAGGCCGCACCCCTGCAAGACCCCACTGCGGACTGGTACGCCCGTGAGGCGTCCATCACAGCGCTGCTGCCGCCGGTCGTGGCCGCTCCCCGGCCGCTGTGGACCATGGTCGACTCCGGCTGGTTCGTCGTGTGCCTCGAACCCGTCGACGGCCACGTGCCGGGGCTGCCGTGGTCGCCGCCGGAACTGGACGCGGCCCTGTCCGCCTGGTCGGCCGCCGCGGAGGCCCTGGCGGTCCCGCGCCGCGAGCTGCTCGACGTCGGGGTGCCGCCGCTGGCCGACATCCTGGTCGGCGAGATGTCCTGGTGGTCGCTGATCGCCGCCGGACGCGAGCCGATGCCCCGCACCGCGCACGGCACGGTGGCGCCCGCCCGGCTCGCGCACCTGGCCCGCCTCGAGCAGGAGCTGCCCCGCCTGGTCGCGGGCGACGCGCTCATGCACGGCGACCTGCGCATCGACAACGTGATGATCGACCGTCGCGGCGCGGCCCACCTCTGCGACTGGACCTGGCCGTGCCTGGGCGCGCCGTGGTTCGACACGGTCACGCTGCTGGTCACCGCGTTCGCCAGCGGGCTCGACGCGGACGCGTACCTCTCGGGCTGGAACGCTCCCGACGAGGGTGTCGACGGCGCCCTGGCCGCGCTGGCCGGGTACTGGCTGGTGCGCGCGGACGGCGGGCCGAGCAGCGCCTCGCCGCACAGCCGCCAGCATCAGCGGTTCAGCGGCGAGCAGGCCCTGGCGTGGCTGGCCGACCGCCGCGGCTGGTGATCCGGACGCGTTTTGGCGGCTCGCGGCGGTGCTGGTAGTCTGGTTCATCGCGTGTGGTGACGCGCCACTGTCGGCTGTACGGCCGTCGGGTGTGACACCCCGCCGAGACCATTTCCGAACCACTAGTCAGGACAAGGCTGTCGCGTGGCGAACATCAAGTCCCAGATCAAGCGCAACCGGCAGAACGAGAAGGCCCGGCTGCGCAACAAGTCGGTCAAGTCGTCGCTGAAGACCGTGATCCGCAAGCTGCACGAGGCGAGCGAGGCCGGCGACACGCAGACCGCGACGACGCTGCTGCGTGACGCCTCCCGTCAGCTGGACAAGGCCGTCAGCAAGGGCGTCATCCACAAGAACCAGGCGGCGAACCGCAAGTCGGCCATCGCCAAGCGCATCGCGTCGCTGTCCGCCTGATCTTCGACGCTCCACAGGCACGGCCGCACAGTCGCGGCACGCGCCGGTCTCCGACCACACCCGGGCACCGCCGGACCCCAGTCCGTAGCGGTGCCCGAGTCGTTTCCGGTCGGACGTCGATGGCCACCGAGCGCAGACAGGCAACGGGTACGTTCCCCGTGCCGCTCTCGCGTCGGACGGGCCTATCATCAACGCGCCGCGTGGAGAGCCGTCCCGGATGCGCGGGTCCCGACGCCGCGTGAGCGGCCACTCGATCGTCGCGCTGGTCTGCTCGATGGGCGGCCTCGACGCGCGGTCGTCACGGCCGAGATCGGTGAGCGCCCGACTACGTGGGGCGATGACCATCAGGGATAGCGGGCCCGCGGATCAGCTGCGCCCGCGTCCCTGCCGACGTGGGGGCGAGGACCATCAGGGGTGGCGGACCGGCAATCAGCTGCGCCCGCGTCCCTTCCGGGCGTGACCGCGGACACGCCCGGCACGAATCCGCCTGCGCGGCGACGTCTCGGTGAGCCCGCCGCGGCTCCTACTCGTAGCGGCGCGTCGCGCTCTGCCGGAGCCACTGCTGCTGGGTCTCGGCTCGCTCGGCCCACGGCCGGTTGATCGGCGCGCCTTGGCCCCGATCGACGACGCCGGGCAGGCGTACGGTCGCGTCCTCGCCCACGCGGCCCGAAGGCCGGCTGTCTCCGGTCGCGAGCCCACGACGGCTGTCACCGGCCGCGAGCCCGCTGCCGACCGCCACGCCCGCGGGACGCAGCGGCGCCGCACGTTGGGGCGGGGCACTGCCCGCGGCCGGCGGCGTCAGCGAGCCGGCGATCACGTCGTTGAGCTTCACCATGATGGCGACCGTGACGGGGAGTACCAGCACGCCCCACCAGCTCACCAGCTCGGCCAGCGCCAGCAGGACGCCCAGCGCGATCGCGCCCTCGAGGAACACGAAGCACAGGAACCCACTGGGCGTCAGCGTCCTGAGCCGCAGCAGGCGGGCATAGAGCGGCCGGTGCCCCGCCTCCACGGGCAGGTCGGCGCGGTTCATCGCGCACCGCCCGAGCGACGCGCGGCGGCCACGGCGAAGACGGCCTGCTCGAGGGCGTAGCCGCGATCCTCGGCGCCGCCCTTGACCGCGGCGTTGCACTCGGCGGCCGCGCGCATGGCGTCGACCAGGCCCTCGGGCGTCCAGCCGCGGCTGCGCTCCTGGGCGCGCTGGATCTTCCACGCGGGCATGCCCAGCGAGCTGGCCATCTGGTAGGGGTTGCCGCGCCCCGCGGAGGCGACCTTGGCCACCGTGCGTACGCCGTCGGCGATCGCGTCGGCGATAGGCACCGGGTCGACACCGACGTGCAGCGCCCAGCGCAGCGCCTCGAGCGCCCCCGGCACGTCGCCGATCATCGCCGCGTCGGCCACCGTGAACCCGCTGACCTCGGCCCGCCCCTTGTAGTAGCGGGCGACGACCGCCTCGGTGATCCGGCCGTCGGTGTCGGCGAGCAACTGCGAGCAGGCCGCCGCGATCTCACGCAGGTCGTTGCCCACGGAGGCGAGCAGCGCGGAGGCGGCCGCCTCGTCGCACCTGCCGCCGTTGCGCTTGAACTCCTCGCGCACGAACGCGATGCGCTCCCGGTCGCCCTTGAGCTTGGCGGCCGGCACGACCGTGGCGCCCGCCGAGCGCAGCCCGTCGGCCAGAGCCTTGCCCTTCGCGCCGCCGAGGTGGGTGACGATCAGCGACACGTCGGGGTCGGGATTTTTGGCGTAGGCCACCAGCGCGGTGATCAGATCCTTGCGTGCGTCCTGCCCGCTGCGGATCACCAGGACGCGCCGGCCGCCGAACAGCGAGGGGCTCAGCATCTCGGCGACCTCGCCGGCGGTGAGCGCGCCCGCCTCGTATTCGCGGACGTCGGCCCCCGGCTCGGCCGCCCGCGCGGCCTCGACCGCCGCGGCGACCGCTCGGGCGGCGAGCAGCTCCTCGTCGCCTTGGACGAGCAGCAACGGGGCGGGAGACGCGGTGTTCACGCTCAATATCGTTGCACGAGGGGCTGACATTTCCGCGAGCCTCACTCCTTAGCGCAGACCGGCCGGTCAGGGAACGCGAAAGCAGACATATGGGCATGTCGCCATGGCCTCTGCCGCACGATCAGGGGCGAATGTCCGCCCGGCCGAGCGCCGAAACCCGTCCGGTCATCGACCCGCGTCGTCGGGAGCGAGTACCGACCGAACGGGCGACCCCGGGCGTGTCGGCGACAAATCGCCGCCGTAGTAGTAACGCCTCACCCGTGAGAGCGCGCGTCCGGGTCTCCGCCGGCGAGCTCTCCGGGCAGCATCGACCCGACCCACGCGTCCACCCGTTCGCCGCGATGCACGAGCCGCCCCCGCAGGGTCGCCTCGACACGGAACCCGGCCTTCTCCGCCACCCGCCGCGACGCCACATTGCCCACCTCGGCACGCCACTCGATCAGCCCCAGCCCGAGCCGCTCGAACGCCCACCCGCACAACGCCACCGCCGCCGCCGTGGCCACGCCCCGCCCGCGAGCCGCCGGATCCATCCAGTACCCGATCTGCGCCGCCCCCGACCGGTCCAGCCCCAGCCCCATCCGCCCGAGCCGCACCCGCCCGTCCGCCGAGGCGGAAAGCGGACGGGAGGTGGGCAGCGCCGGGGGCGGGGAAGGCCGCGGCTCGGCGGTCTCGACGACGAACTCGGCACGGCGGCCGGCGTCCCAGCCCGCCACGCACATCTCGCGGACGAAGTACTCGGCGTGGCCGAGCTGGTACGGGGACGGGATCTGCACGTACTTCTGCACCCGCGGATCGAGCGACACCTCGTACACCCAGGGAATGTCGGCTTCGGTGAACGGGCGCAGGCGGATGTCGCCCGCGGTGATCGTCTCTCGGTCCATCCCGGCATTGTCGCCCTACGGCGCAGGTGGGTCGCCGCGGGCGACCACCGCCAGGCCCCGGCCCGATGCCACCGCCGCCAGGTCACCCGATTCGTCCGTACGCAGCACCCGCGCACCGCCGCGGGCCAGGCGGGCCAGCAGCGACGGGTTGGGGTGCCCGTAGTCGTTGCCGAGCCCCACCGACACCAGCGCCACGGCCGGCCGGGTCTCGTCGAGGAACCGCGGCGACTGGTAGCTGCTGCCGTGGTGCGACACCTTGAGCACGTCGGCGCGTACGGCGTCGGCGCCCAGATGGTCGAGCATGTCCTCCTGCTCCTCGGTCTCGGCGTCGCCGGGCAGCAGCACCGTCCGGCCGTCCACCTCGGCCCGCAGCACCAGCGAGTTGTTGTTCGGGTCGGAGTTCGTGCCCCGCAGCGGCTCCACCGGGCCGAGGACGGTCAACCGCAGACCCCCGACGGCGTACGCCCACCCGGGCCCCACGGCGTGCACCCCCACGCGCCCGGCGGCAGCGGCGACGGCGGCCCGGCCGGTGAGCGGTTCGGGCCAGTCGGGGCCGATCACCGCGCGCACGTCCCGCCCCCGGAACACGCCGCCGACCCCGCCGATGTGGTCGACGTGGAAGTGGCTGACCACGAACAACGCGACCTGCCGCACCCCGAGCCGGCGCAGGCAGTGGTCGACCGCGTCGGGCTCGGGCCCGGCGTCGACCACCACCGCGCGCCCGGCTCCGGCGGGCAGGACGATCGCGTCGCCCTGCCCTACCGCGCACGCGACGACGACCCAGCCCGGCGGCGGCCACCCGGATGCCAGCAGCCGTACGGGCAGAGCGCCCAGCACTCCCCCGAGCGCCACCACGGTCACCAGCCGCCGGATCAGCGGGCGCCGGGTGGCCACCAGCAGCCCGACGGTGATCACCGCGAGCAGCAGCGCGCCCGTGAGCCCGCCCGGCCACGGCAGCGCGCCCGCGGGCACCCGTGCGCCGGAGGTCGCGATCAGCACGAGCCACTGCGCGGGCCAGTGCCCCAGCCAGGCCGCGAACTCGGCCCCCGCGGGCCACAGCGGCGAGATCAGCGCGGCCGTGACGCCCAGCAACGTGGCCGGCGCGATCGCGGGCACGGCGAGCAGGTTCGCCGGCACGGCGACGAGGCTGATCGTCCCCGACAGCCCCGCGACCATCGGCCCGCACGCCACCTGCGCGGCGGCCGGCACGGCGAGCGCCTCGGCCAGCCCCGCCGGGCAGCCGCGGCGCCGGAGCCCGTCCCGCCAGACCGGCGCGAGCAGCAACAGGCCCGAGGTGGCCAGCACCGACAGCGCGAAGCCCGGGTCCGACGCCAGCTCCGGGTCGGCCACGATCAGCACGGCCACCCCGGCGGCCAGCGCGGGCAGCGCGGCCCGCCGCCGCCCCGAAGCCAGCCCGACCAGCCCGATGGCCCCCATCGCGGCGGCGCGCACGACGCTCGGCGACGGCCGGGCCAGGATGACGAACCCCACGAGCGCCACCGCGCAGACCAGTGCGGTGACGACGGGGCCGGCCCGCGTGCGCCGCACGACGAAGAGCACCACCCCCAGCACGATCGCCACGTTGGCGCCGGAAACGGCGTTCAGATGCGTCATGCCGGTGGTGCGGAAGTCCTCCTCCAGCGCCGGATCCAGGCGGCTCGTGTCGCCGACGACGAGCCCCGGCAGCAGCCCACCGGGCAGGTCCGGCAGCGGCGCACAGGCACGCTGCAGCCCCGCGCGCAGCACGCCCGCCGCCCGCTGCGCCCACGACGGACGGCCCACCAGCACGGGCGGCTCGCGCACGGACGCCACCACCGCCCGCAGGTCCCCGCCGCGCGGCGGCAGCAGCTTGCCCCGCGCTGTCACCCGCTGCCCCGGCAGCAGCCCCTGCCAGCCTCGATCGCCGCCCAGCACCAACGCGCGCGCGGACAGCCGCAGACCCGCCGCGTCCTCCGCCCGCACCGCTTCGAGGTCGACGTCCACGAGGTACGTCGGGGGCCTGCCCGCCGTCGCCCGCGCGGCCCGCGGATCGTCCCGTACGACCATCTCCATCCACACCGGATCCCCCGCGCGCACGAGCTCCACCAGCGGCGCCGCCTCCCGGACGCTGACCCGCGCTCCGGTCGCGACCGCCCCGCACACGACCCCCAGCAGGACCGCCAACCCCACCCACCGCCGTGGCGAGGCACGCGAACGCGCCATCGCGCTCGCGAGTAGGCCCGCCGCCATCGCGGCCCCCGCCCCGAGTGCCAGGCCCGTACGAGCGGACAGGTAGAGGGCGGCCAGCGCCGACAGCCACACCGCGACCGCGAACCCGGCAAGCCGGAGGTCGGCCGCACCGCGCGCCTCGGTCACCGCCGGGCGGGCCCGGTCGGAGGAGCGGCGGCCGGATGGCGTGCTCACACCGTCACCAGGTCTTTGAGCTGCTCGTAGCGGGCGTCGCCGATGCCGTCGACCTTGCGCAGGTCGCTGACGGCCTTGAAGCCGCCCTGCGCCGCGCGCGCGTCGAGGATCCGCTGGGCCAGGACCGGGCCGACGCCCGGGAGCGTGTCGAGGTCGGTGAGGGTGGCGGTGTTGAGGTTGACGAGGCTGCCGGCGCCGGGCGGTCCGGCGGGCGCGCCGCTCGGCGGACCCACGCCCGGCGGCGGGGTGACGCCGACCATGATGAGCTCGCCGTCCACGACCTTGCGGGCGAGGTTGAGCACGGCCACGTCCACGCCGGGTTCCGCTCCGCCGGCCGCGGTCAGCGCGTCGGCCACCCGGGCGCCGGCCGCAAGGCGGACGAGGCCCGGCTTGCGCACCTTGCCGCCCACCGCGACGACCACCTCGGAGGCCGCGGATGCCGACGCAGACACGGGACTGTCCGCGGCCTGCGTGGCGGTGAACGCCGGCGGCGCGACCGGATCGACGCGCGGGCGGGACCGCCAGGCCAGAAAGGCCGCGATCACGATGACCACGGCGGCAACCGCCACCAGCGCACGCACACCGCGCCGCCCCGGGTCGAAGGCACCCAGCCCGAACCGCCTGCGCTTGTCGTCCGAGCCGCCGAAGGCGCCCGCCCCGGTCAGCTCCGGCTCGGACGGCCCGGGATCGGGATCCCCGCGCGACGCGAACGCGAAGCTCTCCGTCCGCGGATCGAACGCATAGGTGCCGACGGAGACGGGATCAGGAGCCGGCGAGCTCGCGGGAGGCCCGTCGGCATCCTCGGGCGAGACCCAGCCCGGCGGCGGAAGCGGGCGGCCACCCGGGACGACGGAACGGACGCCGGCGGAACGAACCCCCGCCGCCGGCCGCAGACCGAACGGCTCGGCCTCGGGCATCACGTCGGCAAGGTGCGAGGTCTCGAGGCTGACCGGCACCGGAGGCGGCACGGGGGCGGTCACCGGCGGCGAGGGGGCGGGCTGAAAAGGGCGCGCAACCGGCGGCGTGGACCAGGGCGTGCCCGCCCGATGACCGTCGACGCCAGGCGGGCGGTCCGGCTCAGGCGGGTGAAATACGGCGCTGGGCGCCGCCTCCAGGTCGACGTCGTCGGGCCAGGCGGAGATGATGTCGGACCAGTCCAGCGGCTCCCCCGCCTCGGCCAGGTCGGGCGAGGCGGGCGAGCCGCGGTCGCAAGGAACCGGCAGCACCGTCTGCAGCCGCCGGGCCACGGGATCGTCTGGGCTTCTCCGCTGTCGCACGCCGGGCACGCTAGAGAAATTCCGGCCCCCGCGCCCCGGGGCCTGTGGACAGCGGTGCATTGTGGATGACTCAGCGAACTGGACCGACTGTGATAAGGCAGAGGGCGTGGAAGTTGTGAACCGGCTGCGGGCGGCGGGCTGCGTCTTCGCCGAGCAGGAGGCGGCGGTGCTCCTGGAGGCCGCCGCGGACGACGACGAGCTCGAGCGGATGGTGCAGCGGCGCGTCGGCGGCGAGCCCCTCGAGCAGGTGGTCGGCCACGCCGATTTCGCCGGCATCCGGGTACGGCTGAGGCCCGGCGTCTTCGTCCCCCGGGTGCGCAGCGAGCTGCTCGTCCGCCTGGCCGCCCAGCACGACCCCGAGGTCCTGGTCGACCTGTGCTGCGGCTCCGGCGCCCTGGGCCTGGCTGTCCGCCATCGCCGTCCCGGGGTCGAGCTGCACGCCGCCGACCTCGACGCCACCGCCGTCGCCTGCGCCCGCGACAACGGTATCGCGCACGTCCACGAGGGCGATCTCTACGACGCCCTGCCCGCGGGCCTGCAGGGACGGGTCGACGTGCTGGTCGCGAACGTGCCGTATGTGGCGACGGCGCACATCCCGCTGCTGCCGGCCGAGGCTCGCGAGCACGAGCCCCGCCTGGCCCTCGACGGCGGCCCCGACGGCCTTGATATCTTTCGCCGAGTGACCGGGAGCGCTCCCAAATGGCTGTCGAGCGACGGGATCCTGCTGTCCGAGATCACGGAGGAGCAGCAATCGGGAGCAATCGCGGCCGTCCGCAACGCGGGTCTGGACGGCGAGGTCGTCTACGACGAAGATCTCGAAGCGCGAGTGGTCCGGGCCCGCAAGAGCTGAGACCAGAGACCGAGGCGGAAAGAGGCGACCTGGTGGGCCTGCTGCGAAGGTATGCGCGGGCGCGCCTGGCCTCCCAGCTGATGCGGCGGCTGCGCAAGGCCGGCTACGCGGACGTCCGCTACGACGCCCGGGCGTTCCAGGTCCGGTTCCGCACGGGCGCCCAGAAGGACCCGATGATCCTCGACCTCGCGCCGCTGAGCCTGCGGCGCCGGGGACGCCGCGGGCGCCTCAAGGCGTACGTGTCGGGTCTGGCCCCGAATCCCGTCCCCGCGAGCTGGCAGAAGGCACGCCCGCTGCTCAGGCCCGTGCTGCGGGGCGCCACGCCCGGCAACCCGCTGCGCCGCCCCGCCATGCCGTACCTCTACGAGTACGTCGTCGTCGACCACCCCGAGGCCATGACGTACGTCTCCGACGACCAGCTCCGGGCCTGGAACGTGCGCCCCGCCGAGGTGTTCGACGCGGCGCGCGCCAACCTGACGCAGGCCACCCTCCAGGGCACGCCCACCGAGATCGTCCGCTTCGTCGACAACGGCGACGCGTACTGGGTCTCGCACCTGCTCCTCGAGCACTGGCTGCAGCGCCTCGAGCCCCAGGTCGCCGGCACCCCGGTCGCGTTCGCCCCCGAGCGCGGCACGCTGCTGGTCACCGCCGCCGGCAGCCCGCACCTCGCGGCGCTGTTCGCCCAGGCCGAGGAGATCTACGCCCGCTCCGCCCGGCCGATCACCCCGATGGCGTACGTCAGCGACCCCGACGGCTGCACGGTGCCGTTCACCGTTCCCGCGGGCCACCCGCTGCGCCACGTCGTGCAACGCGCCGAACGGATCCTGGCCGTGCAGGAGTACGCCCGGCAGGCCGCCCACCTGAGCGAGCCCGCCGCCGAGCTGTGCCTGGTCGGCGACGACGAGCAGGGCTGGCGCACCCGCGCGGTGTGGGACGGCCGCTCGCTGCTGCCCACCGCCGACGAGGTGCAGGTGCAGGACCGGATCGTCCCGTGGCGGGAGCTCGCGCCGAGCCTCGAGGAGGCGCCCGGCCTCGCCCCGGTCAGGTGGGTCGCCGGTGCACCACCACACCCGCCAGGCCCGGCCCCACGTGCGCCGCGACCGCGGCCCCGACCTCGGTGAGATAGCTGTCCCGCAGCCGGTCCCCCAGCCGGATCCCGACCGCGTCGGCGAGCGCCGTGGCGCGGTCGAGGGCTTCCAGGTGGTGTACGGCGATGTCGACCTCACCGTCCCCGGAGGCCTCCACCGCCAGGTCGACCAGCCTCGCGAGCGCCCGCCCGGCCGTACGCACCTTGTCCTTCACGACGATCGTGCCGTCCGCCACGTGCAGGATCGGCTTGACCGACAGGGCCGTGCCCAGCAGCGCCGACGCCGCGCCGATCCGTCCGCCCCGGCGCAGGAACTCCAGCGTGTCGACGTAGAACAGCGTGCTCACCCGCGACGCGTGCTCGACCGCTTCGCGCCGCACGCCCTCCAGGTCCTTGCCGTCGCGGGCCGCCGCGGCCGCCGCGAGCGCCGCGAAGCCCAGCCCCATCCCGGTGGTGCCGCTGTCGACAACCTCGACCGAGGGGCCCACCTCGAGGGCCGCCAGCGTGGCCGCCTCGAACGTGCCGGACAGCTTGGCGGAGAGGTGGATCGAGACGATCCCGTCGGCGCCGGCGTCGAGCAGCTCACGGTAGGCGGCGACGAACTGCGACGGCGCCGGCCGTGACGTGCTCACCGACCCGCGCCGCTCGCCGAGCGCGCGGGCGACCTCGGCGGGCTGGATCTCGAGGCCCTCGAGCCCGTCGGCGCCGTTGACGACCACCGTGAGCGGCACGACGGTCAGGTCATACGTGCCGCTGAGTTCGGCGGGCAGGTACGCGGTGGAGTCGGTGACGACCGCGACGGGCATGCGGGCACGGTAACCGATCGGGCTGTGCCCAGCTCATTCAGCCCTTCTCGACCGACACCACGACGAACGGCACGCCCTGCTGGCAGGTCGACATCATGCCCGGCTCGGACCGGCCGTTGACCTTCACCTTGGCGCCCACGGACGCCTCGGCGCGCATCGCCGGGTCGTCGAAGACCAGCAGGTGGGAGCCGGTGCCGTCGGTGATCAGCAGGCAGCCCGGCTCGACGCCGGCGGTCACCGTGCCGCTGATGGTCCGGGCGCCCTCGAGGGGGCGACCGGCCGACGGCTCGCCGGCGGGGCCGCTGGTCTTGGCGGTGGGCACGGGCAGGTCGACCACCTCGGACGCGGAGGGCGAGGCGGCGGCCGGCGCGGAGGCGGCGCCCGTGTCTGCGGTGGTGCCGGCGCAGCCCGCGGCGAGCACAAGGAGCAGAACGGCGGGAACGGTACGAGTCACCATGATGGTTGGACGGTACCGGATCATCGCCGGTTCCCGGCTCAGACGGGCGGCGGCACCGGGCGGTCGCCGAACGGTCCGACGTTGTAGGCGGCGAGCTGCCAGCCGCGCTGCGCGTCGCGGGTCAGCTCGGCCCAGTGGCAGTTCTGCAGGGCGCGCAGCGTGCGCAGCTGGTCGGAGGGCCAGCCCAGCAGGTGGCCCACGCCCTGGCGGGCAGCGGCGCCGTGCGTGGCGACCACGACCGTGCCGCCGGAGGGCGCGAGCGCGGCCGCGTCGACGAGCGCGTCGGCGACCCGTTTGCCCAGCTCGTCGAGCGTCTCGACGTCTCCGCCGACCTCCTGGCCCGCGCTCCAGCGGGCGTGCTGCTCGGGGAAGAGCTCGGCGACCTCGGTCATGGTGCGACCCTGCCAGGCGCCGAAGTTGCGCTCGCGCAGCCGCTTGTCGTAGCCGATCGACAGGCCGGTCAGCGCGCCGAGCGCCGCGGCGGTGTCGGCCGCCCGCTTGAGGTCGCTCGCCACGATCGCGTCGGGCCGCATCCTGATCAGCAGCTCGGCCGCGTCGACGGCCTGCTGGCGGCCCAGCGCGTTGAGCTCGACGTCGGTCTGCCCCTGCACGAGGCCGCCGGCGTTCCAGTCGGTGTTGCCGTGGCGCCAGACGACCAGCCGGGTCAGCGTGGTCACGCTGCTCCCGTGGCGTCGGCGTCGGCGAGGGCCCGGTCGACGAACGGGATCGTCGGGCAGTCCTTCCACAGCTTGTCGAGGGCGTAGAACTCGCGCTCCTCGGTGTGCTGGATGTGCACGACGATGTCGACGTAGTCGAGCAGCACCCACCGCCCCTGGCGCTCGCCCTCACGGCGGACGGGCTTGGCCTTCTCGGGGAGGTTGAGCAAGGCTTCCTCGACGGCGTCGACGATCGCGACGACCTGCCGCTCGTTGGACGCGGAGGCGATCACGAAGGCGTCGGTGATGTAGAGCTGCTCGCCGACATCGATCACGGCGATGTCTTGAGCCTTCTTGTCGGCGGCGGCCTGGGCGGCCGTCATCGCCAGTTCAAGAGCGCGTTCGCTGACGGGCAAGAGGATCCCCTCGGTCGGCTTTCTGGTTCTTCAAGCGTCTCACACCGGTGTGACATTTCCCGACCCCCGATAGAGGCCCCGCTTGTTGATGTATTGCACGACACCGTCGGGCACCAGGTACCACACCGGTTGTCCGGCGGCCACGCGGTCGCGGCAGTCGGTCGACGAGATCGCCATCGCGGGCACCTCGACCAGCGTGAC
The DNA here is from genome assembly GCF_051386375.1 of Actinoplanes sp. URMC 104. Classification (NCBI taxonomy): domain Bacteria; kingdom Bacillati; phylum Actinomycetota; class Actinomycetes; order Micromonosporales; family Micromonosporaceae; genus Actinoplanes; species Actinoplanes sp. URMC 104. The sequence continues at coordinate 2,756,711 of NZ_JBPQTO010000011.1, forward strand.
GCTGTCCTCCGGCAGGTGGTCGTCGGTGAGCTCGAAGCCGGGCCGGGTCACGCCGACGAAGTGCGCCGCGGCCAGCATCTCGAGCGCGTTCTTCCAGCTCAGGATGCGGTTGAGCGCGTCCGCGCCGGTGATGAAGTAGAGCGTGGCGTCGGCGCCGTAGATCGACCGCATGTCGCGCAGGGTGTCGATGGTGTAGGTGGGGCCGTCGCGGTCGATGTCCGCGCGGCTCACGTGGAAGCGCGGGTTCGAGGCGGTGGCGATGACCGTCATCAGGTAGCGGTCCTCCGCCGGCGAGACCCGGCCCTTCTCGTACGGCTGGCCGGTGGGCACGAAGACGACCTCGTCGAGGTCGAAGCGGGCCTGCACCTCGCTGGCGGCGACCAGGTGACCGTGGTGGACGGGATCGAACGTCCCGCCCATGATCCCGATGCGCCGAGGTGCCATCAGAGGAATATAGGCGCGGAGATCAACGGGCGGCCAGCGCCCGCTGAAGATCGTCGTCGGAGTCCGCCACGACCCGCCGCAGGATCGGGTCGAGGTCCGGCCGGGCGAGCAGCTCGGCCGCCAGATCATGGGTCTCCGGCTCGACGACCACGTTCGGGTACGCCGTCAGGGCCGTCCGCTCGGCGCTCATGCCGTTGCGGATCCGCATCATCGCGGGCATCTCGGCGAAGTACCGCCGCACGTACGGCCGGACCAGGTCGAGCTGCTCGGGCTGCCAGAAGCCGGCGGCGGTCATCTCGACCAGCCGGTTCGACAGCGTCGCGTCGCCGACGATCGACGCCCACGCCAGCGCCTTGGCGTCGGGGTCGGGCCGGGCGGCGCGGCAGCGGGTGGCCCACTGCTCGCCGGTGGCGCTGCGGTCGCGCGCGAACTCGGCGTCGATCACGTCGGCGCCCGCCGCGCCCAGCACGGCCAGCCGATAGACGATCAGCCAGCGCAGGTCCGCGTCGACCGCCAGGCCGGCGGGCACCTGCACCCCGTCCAGCCAGTTGCGCAGCCGCACGGTGTCGACCGTGGCGCCGATCAGCCCGCGGGCCGCGGCGAGCTGGAGCGATCCGCCCGGCTCCGACACCGCGAGCAGGCGGTCGGCGGCCTGCGCGAGCGCTTCCAGGGCGGCCGGGCGGGCCTCCGGCGTCGTGTACCGGTCGACCAGGCCCCGGGCCGCGCGCAGCACGTCCTCGACGATGACCACCTCGCGCTCGACCGGCAGCGCGGCCAGCACGAGCGTGACCAGCTCGGCCACCGGGCGCTCCCCGTCGACGACCGCGTCGAGCACGGCCGCCCAGAGCACCGCGCGGGCCAGCGAGTCGCCGACCAGCGGCAACAGGTCCGGCACCGCGGCGGCCGACTCCGCGTCGAGCCGGATCTTCGCGTACGTCAGGTCGCCGTCGTTGAGCAGCAGCAGGTCGGCCACCGGCTCGCCGGCCAGCTCGGCCACGACCGTACGCTCCGCGGCCCCCACCTCGGCCTCGACGAGTTTGCGCCGCGTGACCGTCCCGTCGGGCTGCCGGTCCCAGAGCCCGATGCCCAGCCGGTGCGGCCGCAGCGTGGGGTGCTCGGCGACCGCGGTCTGCTCGATCGCGACCTCGCCGTAGACCGGGCCGTCGCGCGTGACCGACGTCCGCAGGGTGTTGACCTGCGCCTGCCGCAGCCACACGTCCGCCCAGGCGCTCAGATCACGCCCGCTCGCCTTGGACAGCGCGCCCAGCAGGTCGGCGAGCGTCGCGTTGCCGTACGCGTGCTCCGCGAAGTGCGCGTTCACGCCGGCCCGGAACGCCTCGTCGCCCACCCACGCCACCAGCTGCTTGAGGACGGCGGCGCCCTTCGCGTACGAGATGCCGTCGAAGTTCAGCAGCGCCTGGTCGGTGTCGGTGACCTCCTCGGGCGCCACCGGGTGCGTGGACGGGCGCTGGTCGGCGCGCAGGCCCCACGCCTTGCGCTGCATAGCGAAGGTCGTCCAGGTGCCCGGGAAGCGGGTCGCCTCGGCCGCGATGCGGGTGCCCATGTACTCGGCGAACGACTCGTTCAGCCACAGGTCGTCCCACCAGGCCATGGTGACCAGGTCGCCGAACCACATGTGCGCCATCTCGTGCGCGATCACGTTGGCCCGCGCCTCGTGCTCGCTCTCGGTGACCGCCGAGCGGTGCAGGAACTCGTCGCGGAAGACCACCAGCCCGGGGTACTCCATCGCGCCGAAGTTGAACTCCGGGGCGAACGCCTGCTGGTACTGGCCGAACGGGTACCGGATCTCGAAGATCTCGTGGTAGCGGTCGAGGCACTGCTTGGTGATCTCGAAGATCTCGGGAGCGTCGGCCTCGAGCGCCCCGGCGAGCGCGGCCCGGGCGTACAGCGCCAGCGGGATTCCGTCGTGGGAGTCGGTGACCTCGGCGTACGGCCCGGCGATCAGCGAGCAGAGGTAGGTGGGGATCGGCTTGGTCGCGCCGAACTCCCAGCGGCCGTCCGTGCTCGACAGCAGCGGGCCGTTCGCCGCCACCCGCCAGCTCGCGGGCGCGGTGACGCTGATGCGGTACGACGCCTTGAGGTCGGGCTGGTCGAAGGCGGGCAGGATCCGGCCCGCGTTGTTGATGAACATGTGCTGGTAGAGGTACACCGAGCCGTCGGCCGGGTCGACGTACCGGTGCAGCCCCTCGCCGGTGTTCGAGTAGCGCATGACGGCGTCGACCGCGAGCTCGTTGGTGGCGGCCAGGCCGGTGAGCAGCAGCCGGCCGTCGCGCAGGGCCGACTCGGGCAGCGGCGAGCCGTTGAACGTCATGCTCGCGACGGACACCGGCTCGAACTCGAGGAACGTCGAGCCGCCCTCCTGCGCGTCGAAGCGCACGACCGTACGCGCGCCGAAGGTGTCGCCCTCCACGGTCAGATCGAGGTCGAGCTGGTACTCACGGACGTCGACGGTGGCGGCCCGGGCGGTGGCCTGGGCGCGCGTCAGGCTAGGCATGCCGACCATCATCCGACATGGCGGGAGCGCGCCCACCGGCACCCCGCGGAGTACGCTTGTTCCGTGCGCATCGCGAACCTCGCCTGGTGGCTGCCCTGACGGGCGGCTCACCCCACGCGCACCAACCACCGCGGCCGCCCTTTCCGGGCGGCCGTTGTCATGTCCGGAAAGCGCGCGGTCCTCTTCTCGTACGGAGGACACCATGACCCGCCGCCTCACCGGCTTCCAGCCCACCGGCAAGCTGCACCTGGGCAACCTGATCGGCGCCATGCGCCCCCTGGTGCAGGCCCAGGACAGACCCTCGATCGCGATGATCGCCGACCTGCACGCGCTCACCGTCGAGCACGACCCCGCGCAGGTGCGGGCGAACACCCTGCAGGTCGCCACCGTGCTGCTCGCAGCCGGCGTCGACCCGGACCGCACCGCGATCATCGCCAACTCGCAGGTCCCCGAGCACACCGAGCTGCACTACCTGCTCGAGTGCGTGACCGGCCACGGCGAGGCCGCCCGGATGATCCAATTCAAGGAGAAGTCCGCAGGTGGCAAGAACGTGCGGCTCAGCCTGCTGACCTACCCCGTGCTGATGGCCGCCGACATCCTCGTGCACGACGTCGAGCAGGTGCCGGTCGGCGACGACCAGAGCCAGCACCTGGAGCTGGCCCGCACGGTCGCCACCCGGTTCAACAGCCGCTACGGCGAGACCTTCACCGTCCCCGAGGGGGTCCGTCCCGAGTCCGCCGCGCGGATCATGGACCTCGCCGACCCGGCCCGCAAGATGAGCAAGAGCTCGCCGTCCGCGGCGGGCCGCATCGGGCTGCTCGATCCGCCCGACGTGATCCGGCGGACGATCGCGCGGGCGGTCACCGACACCGTCGGCGTCGTGCGCGAGGACCCGATCGGGCAGCCCGGCGTCACCAACCTGCTGGCGATCCTGCGCGCCTGCTCGGACCGCGAGCCGGGCGAGCTCACCTCGTACGGGCAGCTCAAGCGGGAGGTCACCGACGCGGTCGACGCGGTGCTCGCGCCGATCCGGGCGCGTTACGCCGAGCTGTCGGAGGACCCCGGCCACGTCCGCAAGATCCTGGCGGAGGGCCGGGCCTGGGTGCGTCCCCGGGCCGCCGAGACCGTACGCCGGACCCGCGCGGCCATCGGCCTACTGGACTAACTCCGCCAGCCGCCGGGAGAAGCACGCCGACGTGCCCAGGTCCGCGATCCGGCGGTAACCGGAGCTCAGGAACAGCGCTGCCGCCGCGGGCGAGCAGGTCGTGGCCCGCAGGACGGGCCGGCCCGCGGCGAGCGCCTCCTCCTCGATCGTGACGATCAGCTGGCGGGCGATGCCGCGGCAGCGGAAGGCGGGCCGCACGTACAGGCGGGTGAGCTCGGCCTCGCCGCCCGGCGGCAGCGGCTGCCAGGACGCGCAGGCCACGGCCCGCCCGTCGACGACCGCGACGAACGACAGCGCGCGCTCGTCGAGCACCGGCGGGCCGCCATCACGCTGCTGGGCCGCGACCAGGGCGGCCAGCTCGGGGTCCAGGGCGGGCCTGGCTTCGATCAGCACGGGGTGACCCTAGGCCGCGCCCCTTGCCGGGAAGTTGCGCGAACCTGGACGACGCCCTATTCGTCGGTGTCGTCCTCATCGGTGACCAGCACCGGCCGCTGGGCGTTCGCCACGCTCGTGACCGTGCCGTCGGCGGCCATGTGCAGCAGCTCGTCGTCGGAGCGCACGCGCCGGGCCTTGCGCGCGGCGAGGCGCTCGGCCGCGGTCGCCCGGTCGTTGTCCTCCTCGAGGCGGGCGTCGGTGCCGCGCGGACCCGAGACGTACTCGCCGGCGTTGGGCTGCCAGTCGAACTCGCGCTCGCCGATGCGCACCGGGTCGCCGGGCTGGGCGCCCTTCTTGGCCAGCGCGTCCTCGACGCCGAGCCGCTCGAGCCGGTCGGCCAGGTAGCCCACGGCCTCGTCGTTGTCGAAGTTGGTCTGGCGGATCCAGCGCTCGACCTTGGCGCCGCGCACGACGTAGACGCCGTCGTAGTCCTGCTCGACCGTGAAGCCGGACTCGTCGACCGCGCGGGGCCGCACGACGGTCCGGGTGGGCTCGGGCGCCGGGTTCTCGAGGCGGTGCTGGGCGACCGTCTCGGCCAGCGCGAACACCAGCTCCTTGAGGCCCTCGCGGGTGACCGCGCTGACCTCGAAGACGCGGTAGCCGCGGGCCTCGAGGTCGGGCCGCACCATCTCGGCCAGGTCGCGCCCGTCCGGGATGTCGATCTTGTTGAGCGCCACGAGCCGGGGCCGGTCCTCGAGGCCGCCGTACGCCGCCAGCTCCGCCTCGATCGCGTCGAGGTCGGCCAGCGGGTCCCGCTCGATCTCGAGCGCCGCGGCGTCGAGCACGTGCAGCAGCACCGAGGTGCGCTCGATGTGCCGCAGGAACTGCATGCCCAGGCCCTTGCCGGTGGCCGCGCCGGGGATCAGGCCCGGCACGTCGGCGACCGTGAAGGTCTGGTCGCCCGCCTGCACCACGCCGAGGTTCGGCACCAGCGTGGTGAACGGGTAGTCGGCGATCTTGGGCTTGGCCGCGGAGATGACCGAGATCAGCGACGACTTGCCGGCCGACGGGAAGCCCACCAGGCCCACGTCGGCCACGCTCTTGAGCTCGAGCACCACGTCGAGGCGGTCGCCCGGCTCGCCCAGCTCGGCGAAACCCGGCACCTTGCGGCGGGTGTTGGCCAGCGAGGCGTTGCCCCGGCCGCCCCGGCCCCCGCGGGCCACCTCGAAGGTGGTGCCGGCGCCGATCAGGTCGGCCAGCACCTCGCCGTCGGCGGTCTGCACGACCGTGCCGTCCGGCACCTTGAGCACCAGGTCCTTGCCGTTGGCGCCGTCGCGGTTGCCGCCCGCGCCACCGCCGCCGTTGGCCGCCTTGACATGCGGGTGGAAGTGGAAGTCGAGCAGCGTGTGCTGCTGCGGGTCGACCACCAGCGTGATGCCGCCGCCGTGCCCGCCGTTGCCGCCGTCGGGACCGCCGAGCGGCTTGAACTTCTCGCGGCGCACCGAGACGCAGCCGTGCCCGCCGTCACCCGCCTGCAGGTGCAGCACGACCCGATCGACGAACGTGGTCACTGCTCAACTCCTTGCCGAAAAGCAAAACGAAGCGGGCCGTGGACCCGGAGGTCCGCGGCCCGCTTCGAGAGAAAACTCTACTCCGCGACCGGCACGATGCTGACGGTCTTGCGGCCGCGCCGCGTGCCGAACAGCACATTGCCGTCGGCCAGCGCGAACAGCGTGTCGTCGCCGCCGCGGCCGACCAGCTCGCCCGGGTGGAACTTCGTGCCGCGCTGACGGATCAGGATCTCGCCCGCGTTGACCAGCTGGCCGCCGAACCGCTTGACGCCGAGCCGCTGGGCGGCGGAGTCACGGCCGTTACGCGAGCTGGAGGCACCCTTTTTGTGAGCCATGAGTGATCCGCCCCTTACTTCCCGCTCTGAATGCCGGTGACCTTGATCTTCGTCAGCGGCTGACGGTGCCCCTGGCGCTTGTGGTAACCGGTCTTGTTCTTGAACTTGTGGATCCGGATCTTCGGACCCTTGGTGTGCTCGGCGATCTCGCCGGACACCGTAACGTTGGCAAGCTTGGCCGCGTCGGTCACCAGGTTGTCACCGTCGACGAGGAGGACCGCGGCGAGCTTCAGCGAGTCGCCGGGCACACCCGCGAGCTTCTCAACCTCGATCACGTCGCCCTCGGCAACCTTGTACTGCTTGCCGCCGGTCTTGACGATCGCGTACATCGGACGCGGACTCCCTGAGACTTACGCAGCGAGGAGCGCTGCTTGGCGGATGAAGCTTGATTCCCGGCTCTCACCAGAGGCGGGCACGGAAACACGGCACCTGCAAAAGCGCCGTCAGAAAGCGTACTTCATCAGGCGTGCCGAACCCAAACCGGGGACGGCTCAACCTTTCCCGCAGGCCTTGCCGAGCCGGGCCGCCCACGCCGAGATCTTCGCATCGTTGATCTTGGAGACGTCACCTTTGAGCGCCTTGACCTGCGCACTCATCTCGGTGAGCGCCTTCTTGAGCGCCGGGTCGGTGGTCAGTCCGGCCATGTCGGCGAGCGCGTACGAGTAGTTCTGCACGTCCCGCGAGGTCTTCTCGGCGGCCTGCTGCCTTGCGGCCGCCCCCTTGCCGGCGGCCTCGGCCCGCAGCTTGCGGCCGGCCACGAACAGCTCGCCGAACCCGGCGCCGGCCCGCTCGGCCTGGGCGCAGATCTGCCGGGTGTCGCCGGCGAGGGCGGCGTCGGCCGAGGCGGCGACGGCGGGGTCGACCGGCGCGGGCGGGACGGCCGTGGCGGCGGCCGCGGGGGTGGCCGCGGTGGCGTCGGTGGCGCCGGAGGAATCGTCGGAGCAGGCCGTCGTCACAGCCAGGGCGGCCAGGGCGGCGCATGCGGCAAGACCCTGACGCAGGGCGAGGTGGTGCATGGGGACTCGGTCTCCTCGGGGGAAGGGGAAAGAGGTCCCGCGAGGGTAACCGACATCACGACGGAAGCGGCCGGGTCAGTTAACTTTCTTTACCGAACCGCTCCCGTCGATGTGCCGGCCGGGTCAGGGCCGGGTACGCCGCCTCGCACCGCCACGCCGCGAGCGGCGCCGGGCGGCTCCCGAGTCCACCGCGTCGTCGTCCTCGTCCTCGTCGGCCGCGTCCGGGTCGTCCGCACCGGTGAGCCGCAGCGGCTCGGTCTCGGCCTCCGGCTCGAGCGACTCGTAGCGCGACAGGTCGTAGCCGCTGATGTCGTAGTCGTCGTCCGGTTCCGAGCTGGTCAGCGCCGGGCGGCTCGCGGTGACGATGCCCGAGCCGGCCACCGGGGGCAGGCCCGCGGTCTCCGCCGCCGGGTCGTCGCCCTCGGGCCGTGCCGCCTCGGTCACCGGCGACATCGGCTCGGCGACCGCCTCGGTCACCGGCTCGGCGACCACCTCGGGCGCCGCCTCGGCGACGGCCGGCTCGACGACGGGCTCGACGGCCGCGATCTCCCCACCGCCGCCGCCACCGCGACGACGCCGGGACTTGCCGCTGGGCTGCTGTTGCTGCTGGGCGGGAGCGGTTTCCGTACGGGCCGCCGCCGCCACCGCCTTGACCTGGTTCGCGGCGCCGTTCGACCGCTTCTCCGGCACCGGCTCGGTGTGGATCAGCACACCGCGGCCCTTGCAGTGGTCGCAGGTCTCGCTGAACGCCTCGAGCAGGCCCGAGCCGATCCGCTTGCGGGTCATCTGCACCAGGCCCAGCGAGGTGATCTCGGTGACCTGGTGCTTCGTGCGGTCGCGGCCCAGGCACTCGGTGAGCCGCCGCAGCACCAGCTCGCGGTTGCTCTCGAGCACCATGTCGATGAAGTCGATGACCACGATGCCGCCGAGGTCGCGCAGCCGCAGCTGCCGGACGATCTCCTCGGCCGCCTCGAGGTTGTTGCGGGTCACCGTCTCCTCGAGGTTGCCGCCCGCGCCGGTGTACTTGCCGGTGTTGACGTCGACCACGGTCATCGCCTCGGTGCGGTCGAACACCAGGTGGCCGCCCGAGGGCAGGAACACCTTGCGGTCCAGGCCCTTGAGGATCTGCTCGTCGATCCGCTTGTCGGCGAACACGTCCCCGGAGCCGGTGTAGCGGTGCATCCGCTCCAGCAGGTCCGGCGACACCGAGTTGAGGTAGTTCTCCAGCTCGCCGTACGCCGAGTCGCCCTGCACGATCAGCTCGCGGAAGTCCTCGTTGAACAGGTCGCGGACCACGCGGATGACCAGGTCGGGCTCCTCGGAGAGCGCGACCGGCGCGTGCCCCTCGGCCGCCCGGTGCTGGATCTCCTCCCACTGCGCCTGCAGCCGCTTGACGTCGCGGGCCAGGTCGTCCTCGCTGGCGCCCTCGGCCGCGGTCCGCACGATCACGCCGGCGCCGTCGGGCACGAGCTTCTTGAGCACGTCCCGCAGGCGCTTGCGCTCGTTGTCGGGCAGCTTGCGGCTGATCCCCGAGGCGTTGCCGTTGGGCACGTAGACCAGGTGCCGGCCGGAGAGCGCGATGTGGCTGCTCAGCCGGGCGCCCTTGTGCCCGATCGGGTCCTTGGTCACCTGCACCAGCACCGAGTCGCCGGAGCGCAGCGCCTGCTCGATCGAGCGGGCGCGGCCCTCGAGGCCGGTGGCGTCCCAGTTGACCTCGCCGGCGTAGAGCACCGCGTTGCGGCCCCGGCCGATGTCCACGAACGCCGCCTCCATGCTGGGCAGCACGTTCTGCACCTTGCCGAGGTAGACGTTGCCGACCATCGTGCCGGAGGTGCTGCGCGACACGTAGTGCTCGACCAGGATCCCGTCCTCCAGGACGGCGATCTGGGTGCGGTCCGGCTTCTGCCGCACGACCATCACCCGGTCGACCGCCTCGCGGCGGGCCAGGAACTCCGACTCGCTCAGGATCGGCGGACGGGTGCGGCGCTGCTCCCGGCCGTCGCGGCGGCGCTGGCGCTTGGCCTCGAGCCGGGTCGAGCCGGAGACGCCCTGCACCTCGTCGGAGCGCCGGGGCTCGCGCACCCGCACGACCGTGTGCACGCCGTCCTCGATACCGCCGGTCTCGGCGTCCCCGCTCGAGCCCTTCCGGCGGCGGCGCCGGCGGCGGCGGGTCACGCCCTCGCCGTCCTCGGCGTCGTCCTCGTCCTCGGCCTCGGCGTCGTCGGCGGACGCCTCGGCGCCCTGGTCGGCGTCGTCGTCCTCGTCCTGCTCGCCGTCCTCGGCCGGGCCCTTGCCCCGCCCGCGGCCGCGGCGGCCACGACGGCGGCGGCGGCGACCGGCCGCGCTGTCGTCGTCCTCGTCGCTCTCGTCCTCGATGCCGTCCTCGACGTCGTCGGCGCTCTCGTCGGCCTCGTCCACCGCCTCGTCGGCGGGCGGCGCGGTGACCTCGGCGGCCACGACCTCGGCCGGCTCCTCGGCGGCGCCGCGGCGGCGACGCCGGCTGCGGCGGCCGGTCTCGGCGGGCTCCTCGACGGCGACGGGCAGGTCGGCGACCTCGGTCTCCGCCTCGGAGACCGCGGGAACGTCCGCCACCGCGGGCGGCACCTCGGCCACCGCGGGCGGCACGGCGGCGGCACCGCGGCGCGACCGGCGAGCCGGGGCCGGCGCGGCCTCGGTCGGGTCCGGCGGCATGAACAGCACGGCAGGCGGCAGCGCCGCGGCACGCCGTCCCCGGCGCGGAGCGGGCGGCTCCTCGACGAAGTCGGCGTCGAGCGGAATCACCCCGATGATCGGCGTCGGCTCCCCGGCGGCCGGCTCCTCGGCGGTCGGCTCCTCGACCGCGGGCTCCTCGCCCTCGACCAGCGCCTCGACCCGCACCGGCTCAGCGGGCGCGCCCGACCGGCCGGCCTGCCCAGCGGTGGTGGCCGCGGCACCCGACGGCGCCGAAGCAGCGGCGTCCGGGTTCACGGCAGCAGCGGGATCGGGGCTCGCGGAAGCGGCGGGGTCGGAGCTCGCGGAAGCGGCAGCGCCGGACGAGTCAGGCGCGTCGGCCGAGGAAGCGGCGGGCGCCGCGGCCTTCTTGCGACGGCTGCGGGTGGCCTTGACCGGGGGTGCGACCTCGCCACCGTCCTCGGACGGGGCGGGCTCAGCGGCCGGAGCGGCGGCCGGCGCCGCTGCCTTGCGGCGGCTGCGGGTGGCCTTGACCGGCTTGGCCGGCGCCTCCTCCGCGGAGGCGGGGATCGAGGCGGGAGCCGTCTCGGCGCCGGTGGACGCCGGCGCGCTCGAGGCGGAAGCGGCCGGCGACTCGTGCACGCCCGCTATCGGATCGGACGGGCTCGCGGCCGCGTCCTGGGCTCCGGCGGCCTCGATGGCCGCGCCCGGCTCGGCGCCCGGGGCGTCGGCCGGCGGTTGCGCCGCGGGGGCCGCCGCCTTGCGGCGTGGGGCCCGCGTGCGGCGCGCAGGGGTCGTAGTTGCGGCGGTCTCGGGCGGAGTGGCAGCTCCGGCCCCTTCACCGCCCTGCTCTCCCAAGTTGTCCTGGGGCTCGTTATCGAGCATGGGGCGCTCTCCAGTTCTGGCGGCCCCGGGCGCGTTTGAGCGCTGCCACGCAGGGTCGCCGCAAGTATTTCGGTCCCGCCGGGTGAGCGGACGGGCTGCCGAAGTCTGTCAACGGACGCCGGCTGCGGGCAGCTAGCGACCTCCGATGGAAGCGTCCTCGCGATCCGCGTCCAACGGATCGACGATCTCCCCCTGCTCGGTGAGCGTGCCCTGGGCCAGCCGGATCACCCGCGGGGGCACCGGCGGCTCCAGGCCCGCCGCTACGCGCAGGCCGGAAAGGACGTCATCGGGACGTACGGCGGGCGTCACCTGTCGTACGACAAGGTCGATTATCGCACACGGTGCGCCGTCCGCCTCGGAAGGTACGGCGGACTGCTGCATCACACTGATGCGGGTCACTGCCTGACGGGCGTCGAACGAGCGCCGGCCCTGCTTGGTCATGCGCTCGACCAGCACTTCTTCGTGGTCGGCGAACGCCTTGACCGCAGCCTCGGCCGCCGCCGGATCGACCTGGGGCAGCTCGATCCGCCAGTGCGAGGCGTCGATCCGGTCGGCCAGGCTGCCCCCGCCGGCCACGACCGCGTCGAGGACGTCGAGCCCCGGCGAGAGCGCGGCGTCGAGGGCCCGGCGCAGCTGATCGGGGTCGACCTCGGCCTGCAACCCGATCTCCAGGTACTCGGCCTCGCTGCCCACGCCGGTGGGGGCGGCGCTGGCGTACGAGATCTTGGGGTGGGGGGTGAAGCCCTGGGAGAAGGCGATCGGCACGGCCGCGCGCCGCAACGCCCGCTCGAACGCGCGGGCGAAGTCGCGGTGCGAGGTGAAGCGCAGCGGGCCGCGCTTGGCGTAGCGGATCCGGATGCGCTGGACGACCGGCGCCTGACCGCCGACGGGCTGGTTCTTGGGAGCCATGTCAGACGGGCACCCGCAGCGAGTTCACCGGAGTCAGCGGCAGCAGCTTCTTGCCGGTGGGGCCGATCTGGATCTCGGTGTCCATCGACGGGCAGACGCCGCAGTCGAAGCACGGGGTCCAGCGGCAGTCGTCCTGCTCGTAGCCGGACATGGCGTCCTGCCAGTCCTGCCAGAGCCAGTCCTTGTCGAGGCCCGAGTCCAGGTGGTCCCACGGCAGCACCTCGGAGTGCTGGCGCTCGCGCGTGGTGTACCAGTCGAGGTCGACCCCGAACTGCGGCAGCACCTCGGCGCAGGCCTCGACCCACCGGGCGTACGAGAAGTGCTCGCTCCAGCCGTCGAAGCGGCCGCCCTTCTCCCAGACGCGGCGCAGCACCGCGCCCACCCGGCGGTCGCCGCGCGAGAGCAGGCCCTCGATCAGCGACGGCTCGCCGTCGTGGTAGCGGTAGCCGATCGCGCGGCCCAGCGACCGGTCGCTGTTGATTTCCTGCTTGAGCATCTTGAGCCGCGCGTCGATGACCTCGGGCCGCTCCATCGGCGCCCACTGGAACGGGGTGTGCGGCTTGGGCACGAACCCGCCGATCGACACCGTGCAGCGGATGTCCTTGGTGCCCGCGGCCTCCCGCCCCGCCTTGATCACCTCGTGCGCCATGCGGCCGATCTGCAGCACGTCGTCGTCGGTCTCGGTGGGCAGCCCGCACATGAAGTAGAGCTTCACCTGCCGCCAGCCGTTGCTGTACGCCGTGACGACCGTACGGATCAGGTCCTCCTCGGTCACCATCTTGTTGATGACCTTGCGGATGCGCTCGGAGCCGCCCTCGGGGGCGAACGTCAGGCCCGTACGGCGGCCGTTCTTGGACAGCTCCTGGGCGAGGTCGATGTTGAAGGCGTCGACGCGGGTGGAGGGCAGCGACAGCGAGACGTTGGTGCCCTCGTACTGCTCGGCCAGGCCGGAGCACATGTCGCCGATCTCGGAGTGGTCGGCGCTGGAGAGCGACAGCAGGCCGACCTCGCTGAAGCCGGAGTACTCGAGGCCCTCCTTGACCATCTGGCCGACCGTGGTGATCGAGCGCTCCCGCACCGGGCGGGTGATCATGCCGGCCTGGCAGAAGCGGCAGCCGCGCGTGCAGCCGCGGAAGATCTCGACCGCGTAGCGCTCGTGGACCGTCTCGGCGAGCGGGACCAGCGGCTTCTTGGGGTAGGGCCAGGCGTCGAGGTCCATCGTCGTGCGCTTGTTGACGCGGAACGGCACGTCGGGACGGTTGGGCACCACGCGCAGGATGCGCCCGTCGGGCAGGTAGTCGACGTCGTAGAAGCGCGGCACGTAGATGCTCTCGGTGGCGGCCAGGCGCAGCAGCAGCTCGTCGCGGCCGCCGGGGCGGCCCTCGGCCTTCCACTCCCGGATGATGCCGGTGATCTCGAGGACGGCCTCCTCGCCGTCGCCGAGCACGGCGGCGTCGATGAAGTCGGCGATCGGCTCGGGGTTGAAGCTGGCGTGGCCGCCGGCGAGCACGATCGGGTCGTCGTCGCCGCGGTCCGCGCTGTCCAGCGGGATGCCGGCGAGGTCGAGCGCCGAGAGCATGTTGGTGTAGCCCAGCTCGGTGGCGAATGAGAGGCCGAGCACGTCGAAGGCCTTGACCGGGCGGTGGGCGTCGACGGTGAACTGCGGGACGCCGTGCTCCTTCATCAGCGCCTCGAGGTCGGGCCACACCGCGTACGTGCGCTCGGCAAGCACGTCGGGCTGCTCGTTGAGCACCTCGTAGAGGATCTGCACGCCCTGGTTGGGCAGGCCCACCTCGTACGCGTCGGGGTACATCAGCGCCCACCGGACGGTGGTGGCGTCCCAGTCCTTGACGACGGCGCCGAGCTCGCCGCCCACGTACTGGATCGGCTTGCTGACCCGGGGCAGCAGCTGCTCGAGCTGCGGGAAGACGGAACGTACGCTCATGGGCCTCAAGGGTACGCGTTCAGGAACCGATCTCCGCTGCCGCCCGGTCCAGGCTGGTGGCCAGAAGGTCCTCGCGGAACGCGCACAGCTGCAGGGTCATCCGGGCGGCGCCGGTCTCCCCCACCACCAGACGGGTCGGGGTGCCGTGGTCGCTGAGGTCGCCGATCAGCGCGTCGAGCAGCCGCACCCCGGCGCTGTCGAGGAACGAGACGGTGGTCAGGTCGATCACCACCTTGCCCGCCGACTGGATCCGCTCGACGATCGCCTTGCCGATCTCGGGCGCGTTCGCCAGGTCGATCTCCCCGTTGAGCGACACCACCTCGGCGTCGCCCAGCTGCGAGAACGTGACCCAGCGGTCCAGCCGGTCGGTCGGCACGGGCAGGCCGCCCCGCGTGAACTCCATCATGAGGCCTCCCGGCGGCCCCGCCGCATCGTCACCGTCGTTCCGTCGCCGCGGTCGAAGAGCACCTGGTCCATCGACTCGCGGATGAGCTGGAGCCCGCGGCCCCGGGCCACGTCGGTGACCGGGCCGCGCCACGTGCCGCGGTCGGTCACCCGCACCTCGACCGCGTCGGCGGTCACCGTGGCGACCACGTCGATCATCCCGAACGGGTCGTCGCGGTAGCCGTGCTCGATCGCGTTGGCCACCGCCTCGGAGCAGGCCAGCAGCACCGCGTCGCGGCACACCGGCTCGACGCCGTGCGCGGTCAGCCAGCCCCGCAGGTCGGCGCGGAGCAGCGCGATCTGCATGCGGTCGGCGCCGATCGTGCGCTCGATGCGCTCCTCGGTGCCGAGCGTCACGCACAGCATGCAGACGTCGTCGGAGTGGTCGCGGCCGACCAGGGTGTCGGCGAGCCCGGCCGGCAGCCCCTGCAGCGGCGCGTCGCGGCGTCTCGCGTACTCCCGGGCGAGCACCTCGAAGCCCTGGTCGATGGGGCGGGTGCGGCGCTCGATCAGCCCGTCGGTGTAGAGCAGCAGGCGGCTGCCGGCGGGCAGGCGCATCCGGTCCTCGGTGCGCCGGGTGTCGCCGGCCTTGGAGCCCAGCGGCGCCGAGCGGCCCCGCAGCAGGAACTCCGGCGAGCCGACCGGCTGCAGCAGCAGCGGGGGCAGGTGACCGGCGCAGGAGTACGCCACCTCGCCGCTCGCCAGGTCGATCTCGACGTACGCCACCGTGGCCATCCGCGCCGACTCCACCCGGTCGACGAACCGGTCCAGCCCCTCGATCAGCCGGGCCGGCCCGTTCTCGTTGGAGGCGAGCGCGCGGACGGCGCTGCGCAGCTGCCCCATCGTGGTGGCCGCCTCTATCCCCCGGCCCACCACGTCGCCGACCACCAGCGCCAGCTTGTCGTGGGTGATGAGGAACGCGTCGAACCAGTCGCCGCCGACCTCGAGGTCGTGCGTGGCGGCCTGGTAGTAGGTCTCCACCGCGAACCGGCTGTCGCCGCCGGGCAGGTCGCCGGCCAGCAGGCTGCGCTGCAGCGTCCGGGCGATCTGGCGCTCCTGCTCGTAGAGCCGGGCGTTCTCGAGCGCGAGCCCGGCCCGGTCGGCCAGCTCGATGAGGAACGTCCGCTCGGCCGCCGCGCCGCGGCCCTCGGAGGCCAGCCGCAGCGCCAGCGTGCCGAGCACGAGGCCCCGGGCGGTCAACGGCAGCACCGAGTAGTCCAGCTCGTCGTCCTCGGCCGCGAAGACCGGCTCGCCGCTGGCCGCCACCTTGCCCAGGCGCTGGGTCAGCACCTCCTCGTCGGGGCGCGGGCCGCCGCCGTCCTCGACCAGCGGGGTGGTGCCCACGTGCAGCCGCACCTCGGCCCAGTCGGCGATCTCGGGCACGATCCGGTCGACGAGCCGGCGGGTGCGCGGCAGCAGCCGGTGCAGCTCGTCGAGCGAGCGGGTGGTCGCGGCCAGGAACGACGCCCGGTCCTCGCGGCGGCGCACGTCGTCGTAGAGCCGGGCCCGGTCGAGCGCCTGCCCCGCCTGCTGGCCGAGGAGGCGTACGACCCGCAGCTCCCCGTCGGTGAGCCTGCGCTCGCCCTTGAAGCTGAACGCCAGCACGCCGAGGGTCGCCACGCCGGCGCCCTCGTCGGCCGGGCCGGTGGTCAGCGGCAGCAGCACCACCGTGTTGCGGCCGGAGCGGCGCATGGTGTCGACCAGGTCGGGGAAGTGCTCGCGCGCCTGGGCCAGCGAGCCCACCACGTGCAGGTCGCCGCGCTCGGCGACCTGGGCCACGGCCCGCGGCGAGGAGCGCGGCATGTCGTCCCAGTTGCCGGTGGTCGGGTCGGTCGAGGCGACCGCGACGATCGTGTCGCGCTCGTCGTCGACCAGGTAGATGCTGCTGCTGGCCGCGCCGAAGGCCGCCTCGGGCGCGCGGACCACCGCCTCGGCCACCTCGGCCTCGGTGGGCGCGGCCGCCAGGTCGGCCACGATCTGCTGGAGCACCCGGACCCGGCGCTCGGAGGCCTCGGCGGTCTGCCGGGCCAGCAGCAGCTCGCGCTCGTACTGCCGGCGCTCGGTGGCGTTGAACAGGGTCGTGCGGATGGCGCGGGGCTGACCGGCGTCGTCGCGGCCGAGCGTCGAGTTCACCAGCGTCGGCAGGTGCCTGCCGTCCGAGCAGACCACGTCGAAGGCGAGCTCGTGCACCTCGTCCTGCATGCGCAGCAGCGGGGCGTAGTGGGTCTCGTGGTAGATCTGCCCGCCGGCGTTGAGCAGGTCACGGAACCGGCGGTGCCCCACCAGCTCGCCGCGCGTGTAGCCCGTCCAGCTCAGGAACGTCTGGTTGACCCGGACGATCGTGCCGTCGGGGAGCGTGGTCAGATACCCGCACGGCGCGTGCTCGTACAGGTCGTCGGGGTCCTCGTCCCAGGGCGGCCGCAACTCCTCCGTCACGTCCGGCCCACCAGTGTCACTCACGATCCGCCGCTTCTAGAGCCACGCCCTCATGGCGCTGATCATCTCGTCAGGTGCGCTGAGGTTGGGGCAGTGCCCGGTGGCGTTCAAGTGCACGAGGGTGCTCCCGGGGGTGTGCTTGTGGACATAGTCGCCGACGACCTCCGGCGCGATCACGTCGTCCGAGCATTGCAGGATCAGCGCGGGCGTGCGCACCTTGAGCAGGTCGTCGCGGTTGTCGCCGAGGAACGCGACGCGCGCGAACTTCTTGGAGATCTCGGGGTCGGTGCGGCAGAAGCTGTTGGTGAGCTCCTGGCCCAGCTCGGGCCGGTCGGGGTTGCCCATGATGACCGGCGCCATCGTGCTCGACCAGCCGAGGTAGTTGCTGTCGAGCGAGTCGATCAGCGACTCGAGGTCGGCCTGGCCGAACCCGCCGACATAGCCCTCGGAGGGCTCGTTCATGTAGCGCGGCGACGGGCCCACCAGCACCAGGCGGGCGAAGCGCTCCGGCTCCTCGTTCGCCGCCATCACACCGATCATCGCGCTGACCGAGTGGCCCACGAAGACGACGTCCCACAGGTCGTGCTCGTGCAGGATCTCGAGGACGTCGTCGGCGTATCCGTGCAGGGTGGAGTAGCGCTCTTCGTCGTAGGCGGACAGGTCCGACCTGCCGTTGCCGACGTGGTCGAACAGGACGAGCCGATGCGTGTCCCCGAAGGCCGGAGCGACATGGCGCCACATGTTCTGGTCGCAGCCGTACCCGTGGGCGAACACCATCGGCTGACCGGTGGGGTTACCGGTCAGGGTGACGGCGTTTCTCTGCGTCGTTCTCATGTCCCGGTAACCATACGGCTCCAGAGCGTCCGGCACATCGCCCCGGTTGTCCGGCATTTGCATCCGCCGTCCGGTCCGCCGCGCGCCGGGGCGGGTGGCACACCGCCTCTAACCTGGGAGTTGACCGCCCCGCCGGGATCTTTCCCGGCAGTGAAGGAGATCGACGGATGGCCGACCCGCAGCCGGAAGGCGCCCCGCCGGCCGACGGAGTGCGCGACCGGACCCGGGTGGACGACGGCTCGGAGCCCTCCACCGTGGACGCGCCGGCGCGGTGGAGCGGCTCGGCGGCCGTGCCCGCGCCCTCGGCGCGCAAGCAGTGGTGGCGCCGTGACCACCCCGAGCCCGAGGAGCCCACCCCGGCCGATCCCTGGCTGACCACCCCGCCCGTCGATCCGTGGGCCGGCCAGGACACGGCCTGGGAGCCGTATCCGGTGGTGGTCGACGAGACGGCCGCCCCGGCGCCGATGCCCCCGACCCGCGTCGAGCCCCCGGCGCCCACCATGGTCGAGTCGCCCGCCGGCACCGCCTCGCCGCCGCCCGCGACCGCGCCGACGCCGCCCCCGGCCGCTCCGAAGCCGCCCTCCGCCACGTCGGCGCCGCCGGCCCCGGCGCCCGCCGCCACCAGGCCGGCCTCGCCCGCCAACGCGCCCGAACTCTCCAGAAGGCAGCGCAGAAAGGCCGCCAAGGCGCAGCGGCCGCCGAGCCCGCCGGTCGCCCCCACCATCCAGGGCCGTCCGCTGCCGCCCGCGCCCCCGTGGGCGCCGCGCCCGGTCAACCGCCCGATGCCGCCCCCGCCGCGCCGCAGGCGCCGCTGGGGCCGCCGCTTCGCGCTGCTCGGGCTGCTCGGCGTGGTCTGCTGCTGCGGCGTCCCGTTCGCCTGGTTCCAGCTGCCGACCGCCCGGCAGTACCCGGTCAGCGCCGCGCTCCCGAAGACCTTCGCCGACCTGAAGCTGCGCGACACCGAGGAGACCGGCCCCGACGGCTTCGCCGGCGTCTACCGCGACGGCCGCGGCAAGCGGGTCACGGTCTTCGGCGAGACCGGCTTCCGGCTGACCCCCGGCTCGGATGTGCGCGCCCGCCTCGAGCAGGCCGCCGCCGACTACCAGCTGCGCGACATCGAGTCGTTCGACCTCGGCGAGTTCGGCGCGCACGAGAGCTGCGGCGTCGGCCGGGAGAACGGCACGTCGGTGGTCGTCTGCGCCTGGGCTGACCACGGCAGCGTGGCAACCGTGCTGCTCACCCGCCGTTCGGTCGCCGACAGCGCCGAGCTGGTCGGCCGGCTGCGCGAAGAAGTGCTGTCTCCCGGTTGATCGTGTCCGGGCCGGGCACGATGGCCCTATGACCCGACGGTGGCTGTTCGCCGATCAGCTCGGCCCGCACTTCCTCGACTCCCCCGATCAGCAGGTGCTGCTGGTGGAGTCCAAGGCGGTGTTCCGGCGCCGCGCCTTCCACCGGCAGAAGGCGCACCTGATCCTGTCGGCGCTGCGCCACCGCGCCCTGGACGACCGGGTCCGGCTGGTCCGGGCGGACACGTACGCCGTAGGGGTCCGGGAACGGGTGACCGTCTGCCACCCCACCTCGCGCGCCGCCCGGACGCTGGTCAACCGGCTGCCCACCGTCGCCGAGGTGCTCCCGCCGCGCGGCTTCGTCACCGCGCCCGCCGACTTCACCGCCTGGGCGAACGGCCGCAAGCACCTGCGCATGGAGGACTTCTACCGCGACGCGCGGCAGCGGCACGGCGTGCTCATGGACGGCGCCGAGCCGGCCGGCGGCCGCTGGAACCTCGACGCCGACAACCGGGAGCCGCCCCCGCGCGGCGCGACGAGGCTGGGCGTCGCGCCGCCGCCCGCGATCGTCGAGGACGAGATCGACGAGCAGGTCCGTGCGGACCTCGACCGCTGGGAGCGCGAGGACGGCATCGCGTTCGTGGGCAACGACGGCCCGCGGATGTTCCCGGCCACCCGCGACGAGGCGCTGGCCCGGCTCGACCACTTCGTCGAGCACCGGCTGGCGACCTTCGGCCCGTACGAGGACGCCATGCTGGCCGGCGACCCCTTGATGAGCCACAGCCTGCTCAGCGCCGCGATGAACCTCGGGCTGCTCGACCCGCTCGAGGTGGTGGAGCGTGCCGAGCAGGCCTATCGGCAGGGCGACGCCCCGCTGGCGAGCGTCGAGGGCTTCGTCCGGCAGATCATCGGCTGGCGCGACTTCATCTGGCACCTGTACTGGTATTTCGAGCCCGAGTACCGGGCCGGCAACGAGCTGGGCGCCCGCGGGGAGCTGCCGCGCTGGTTCGCCGAGCTGGACGCAGACGCGGTCGAGGCGCGCTGCCTGTCCGACGTGCTGGCCGGGGTGCGCGACCGCGGCTGGGTGCACCACATCCCGCGGCTGATGGTGCTCGGCAACTACGCCCTGCAACGCGGCTGGCGGCCGGGCGCGATGGCGGACTGGTTCCACCGGTCGTTCGTGGACGGCTACGAGTGGGTGATGACCGCCAACGTGATCGGCATGAGCCAGTACGCCGACCGGGGCCGCATGAGCACCAAGCCGTACGCGGCGGGCGGCGCCTACATCAACCGGATGAGCGACTACTGCGGCGGCTGCCGGTACGACCCCAAGGTGCGCGTGGGCGACGCCGCCTGCCCGTACACCGCGGGGTACTGGTCGTTCCTGGCCCGCAACGAGCCCGTCCTCGCCGGCAACCACCGGATGCGCCAGCCGCTCAACGGCCTGCACCGGCTCGCCGACGTGGAGGCGCTGGTCGAGCAGGAGCAGGCGCGCGGCTCGCGCGCGCCCTAGCTCGCCGAGGGCTTCGCGGGGGCGTACCTCGGCACGTACTCCTGGCCGGTCAGCTTCTGGATCTCGGCCATGACCTCGTCGGTGAGCGCGCGCAGCGACGTGCGGTCGTCGGCGCGGCCCTCGGTCTCGATCGGTTTGCCGAACTTGATCGTGACGACGCCGCGGGCCGGTTTCGGGTACATCTGCCCGATCGGCTGCACCTTCTCGGTGCCGAGCATGCCGACCGGCACGATGGGCACGTGGGCGGCCACCGCGAGCCGGGCCACGCCGGTGCGGCCGCGGTAGAGCCGGCCGTCGGGCGAGCGGGTGCCCTCGGGGTAGAGCGCGACCGCGTCGCCGGCCTTGAGCACCGGGATCGCGCCGTCGAACGCGGTCAGGGCCGCCCGGCCGCCGCCGCGCTCGACCCGGATGGCGCCGAGCCCCTCCATCAGGCTGCGGTTGAACCAGCCCTTGAGGCCGGTGCCGTTGAAGTACTCGGCCTTGGCCCAGAAGGCGAGGTGGCGAGGCACCACCGAGCCGAGGAACAGCTCGTCGGCGACCGACAGGTGGTTGCCGGCGAAGATCACGCCGCCGGTCCGCGGGACGTAGTCGAGCCCCTCGACGTGCGGACGCCAGCCGAGCATCATCGCGTTGCCGACAGTGAGCTTGCCGATCGTGTAGAGCAGCGGCAACGGGGGTTCCTCCGGGGGCAGGGGCCTACGCGAAAGTTGGTGGGGGCGCGCTCAGGTTACCGGACGGAAACTCGCCGGGTCCCCGTCCGCGGGGCCGACCGGCCCGGACATTCATCACAGATGTGGCACATATCCGGGCCGGTCGCCAGCCTCAGACGGTCTTCGAGACCCGAACTGTGACCTGATCTCCCTCGCCGACCTCGCCGGCGAAGCCCTCGACCCCGGGCTCCTCGAGGATCACCGAGGTCGCCAGCGTCTCGCCGCCGACGAACTCCTGGTGCGCCTCGACGGCCGCGCGCACCGGCTCGGCGGCCGAGACGGTCAGCGCGATCCGGTCCGAGACGTCCAGCCCGGCGTCGCGGCGGGCCTGCTGCACGACGCGGATCACGTCGCGGGCCAGGCCCTCGGCGGCGAGCTCCGGCGTGACCGCGGTGTCGAGCACGACGACGCCCGCGCCGCCGGGCAGCGGCGCCGAGCTCTCGACGTCCGCCGCGACCAGCTTGAGCTCGTACTCGCCCTCCTGCAGGGTGACGCCCGCGGCCACCGGCGCGCCGTCGACCAGCTGCCAGTCGCCGGCTTTGACCGCCTTGATGACCTGCTGCACCTGCTTGCCGACGCGGGGGCCGAGGGCCCGCGGCACGACGGTGAGGACCTGCTCGCAGTACGCGGCCACGTCGTCGGTGAACACCACGTCCTTGACGTTGACCTCGTCGGCGACCAGGTCGGCCAGCCCGGCCAGCGCGGACGCGTCCGCGGTGGCGACGGTCAGCTTCGCCAGCGGCAGCCGCACCCGCAGCCCGCGCGCCTTGCGCAGCGACAGCGCGGCCGAGGCCACGTCGCGGATGGCGTCCATCGACGCGACCAGGTCGTGGTCGGCCGGGAGGTCCGCCGCCGAAGGCCAGTCGGTCAGGTGCACCGAGCGGTCGCCGGTCAGGCCGCGCCAGATCTCCTCGGTGGTCAGCGGCGCGAGCGGCGCCACGACCCGGCACAGCGTCTCCAGCACGGTCGCGAGGGTGTCGAACGCGTCGGCGTCGCCCGCCCAGAACCGGTCGCGCGACCGGCGCACGTACCAGTTGGTCAGCGCGTCCAGGTAGGACCGGACGCTTGCCGCGGCGCCGGAGATGTCGTACTCGTCCATCTGCCGCTGCACGTCGGTGACCAGCTCGCCGGTCTTGGCCAGGATGTAGCGGTCGAGCAGGTGCTCGGAGTCGCTGCGGAACCGGGCCTCGTAGCCGGCCGCGTTGGCGTAGAGGCTGAAGAAGTACCAGACGTTCCACAGCGGCAGCAGCACCTGGCGCACCGAGTCGCGGATGGCCACCTCGGTGACCGGCATGTCACCGCCGCGCAGCACCGGCGACGACATCAGCATCCAGCGCATCGCGTCCGAGCCGTACGTGTCGAAGACCCGGTAGACGTCCGGATAGTTGCGGAGCGACTTGGACATCTTGCGGCCGTCCTCGCCCAGCAGGATGCCGTGGCTGAGGCAGTTGCGGAACGCGGGCCGGTCGAACAGCGCGGTGGCCAGCACGTGCATGGTGTAGAACCAGCCGCGGGTCTGGCCGATGTACTCGACGATGAAGTCGCCCGGGTAGTGGTGCTCGAACCAGTCCTTGTTCTCGAACGGATAGTGCACCTGGGCGAACGGCATCGAGCCCGACTCGAACCAGCAGTCGAGCACCTCGGGCACCCGGCGCATGGTGGACCTGCCGGTCGGGTCGTCCGGGTTGGGGCGGGTGAGCTCGTCGACGTACGGCCGGTGCAGGTCCTTGATCTCGACGCCGAAGTCGCGCTCCAGCTCCTCGAACGAGCCGTAGACGTCGACGCGCGGGTACTGCGGGTCGTCGGACTTCCACACCGGGATCGGCGAGCCCCAGAACCGGTTCCGCGAGATCGACCAGTCGCGGGCGTTGGCCAGCCACTTGCCGAACGAGCCGTCCTTGATGTGCGCCGGCGTCCAGGTGATCTCCTGGTTGAGCTCGACCATCCGGTCGCGGAACTTCGTCACCGCCACGAACCAGCTGGACACGGCCTTGTAGACCAGCGGGGTGTCGCAGCGCCAGCAGTGCGGGTACGAGTGCGTGTAGCCCTCGTGGCGCAGCACCACACCGCGGCTCTTCAGCTCCGCGATGACCGGCTTGTTGGCGTCGAAGACCTGCACGCCCTGGTACGGCGGCACGAGCGAGGTGAACCGGGTGTGGTCGTCGACGGTCACCACGGTCGGGATGCCGGCCGCGTTGCAGACGTTCTGGTCGTCCTCGCCGAAGGCCGGCGCCTGGTGCACGACGCCGGTGCCGTCCTCGTCGCTGACGTAGTCGGCCGCGAGCACCTGGAACGCGTTCGGCCCGCCCTGCTCGACCAGGAAGTCGAACATCGGCGTGTACCTCCGGCCGGCCAGCTCACTTCCCTGCACCGTGCCGACCTGCGTCCAGCCGTCGAGCTCCTTGGCGTACGAGGCTGTCCTCGACGCCCCCATGATCAGTCGCCGGCCGTCCTTCTCCAGGATCGCGTACTGCAGGGACGGGCCGACGGCGAGCGCGAGGTTCGACGGCAGCGTCCACGGCGTGGTCGTCCACACCGCGATGTCCTCGCCCGTCTCCAGGCGGAACGTCACCGTCAGCGCCGGGTCGGTGCGGTCACGGTAGACGTCGTCCATCCGGGTCTCGGTGTTCGACAGCGGGGTCTCGCACCGGAAGCAGTAGGCGAGCACCCGGAAGCCCTCGTACACCAGGCCCTTGTCGTGCAGGGTCCGGAACGCCCACATGACCGACTCCATGTAGCTGGGGTCGAGGGTCTTGTAGTCGTTGCCGAAGTCCACCCACCGGGCCTGGCGCGTGACGTAGCGCTCCCAGTCCTTGGTGTAGGCGAGCACGGACGTACGGCACGCCTCGTTGAACTTGTCGATGCCCAGCTCGACGATCTGCGCCTTGGTGGTGATGCCCAGCTGCTTCTCGGCCTCGACCTCGGCGGGCAGGCCGTGGGTGTCCCAGCCGAAGCGGCGCTCCACGTGCTTGCCGCGCATGGCCTGGTAGCGCGGCACCAGGTCCTTGACGTAGCCGGTGAACAGGTGGCCGTAGTGCGGCAGCCCGTTGGCGAACGGCGGGCCGTCGTAGAAGACGTACTCGTTGCTGCCGTCCTGCCCGGCCGGCCGCTGCTCGACGGACGCCTCGAAGGTCTTGTCGGCCGCCCAGTGCTCGAGCACGGCCCGCTCGACGGCGGGCAGATCGGGGCTGGCCGGCACGCCCGCGGCGTCGGTGTGCTTGGGGTAGGCCATCGGTGGTCGGTCTCCTCGTGAACAGTCATGGTCAGACTGCGAGGACGAGCTCACGCCCGCGGTACCACCTCGCTTGACGGATCGCTCCGCCCGCTCATTCGATCGGCTGCCGCCACCCGGTTCTACTGG
The DNA here is from genome assembly GCF_051386375.1 of Actinoplanes sp. URMC 104. NCBI lineage: Bacteria > Bacillati > Actinomycetota > Actinomycetes > Micromonosporales > Micromonosporaceae > Actinoplanes > Actinoplanes sp. URMC 104. Next base: position 2,781,125 of record NZ_JBPQTO010000011.1, read on the forward strand.
GACGCAAGGTCCGTTCTTCCGGAAGCTCCCCGGTGATGGCCGGATCATCGCCTGCGCACTCAACAATACCGGGTTTCGTCATCCGTATTCCCGGCCGGGCGTGACCAGCCCGCTCTCGTAGGCGAACGCGACCGCCTGCACCCGGTCGCGCAGGCCGAGCTTGGTGAGCATGCGGGAAAGGTACGTCTTGACGGTCGCCTCGCCGAGGAACAGCTCGGCCGCGATCTCGGCGTTGCTCAGCCCCCGCGCGACCAGCCGCAGCACCTCGGACTCCCGGTCGGTCAGCGTCGCGAGCAGCGCCGACCGGGCCGGGTCCACGCCCGGTGCGGCCGCCAGCGAGCGCAGCACCCGCAGCGTGACCGCCGGGTCGAGCAGCCCGTTGCCCGCGGCGACCGCGCGCACCGCCGCCAGCAGCTGCTCCGGCGGCGACACCTTGAGCAGGAAGCCGTTGACGCCCGCGCGGACGGCCGCCTGCACGTGCTCGTCCTCGTCGAAGGTGGTCAGCACGAGCACCTTGGTGGCGGGCAGCTCGGCGATGATCCGGCGGGCCGCCTCGATGCCGTCCAGCCGCGGCATCCGGATGTCGATCAGCACGACGTCGGGCCGGGTCCGGCGCACCACCTGCACCGCGTCCAGGCCGTCGGCCGCCTCGCCGACCACCTGCAGGTCGCTCTGCGCCTCCAGCAGCATCCGCAGGCCGGCGCGGATCATCGCCTCGTCGTCGGCCAGCACGATCCGGGTCACCGGGCGCCGCCGTACGGGAACCGGGCGCACACCGCGAACCCGCCGCCGGGCCGGTTGCCGACCTCCAGCGTGCCGTGGAACATGCCCACCCGCTCGCGCATCCCGACGAAGCCGTGCCCGCCGGTGTCCCCGGGCGCGGCGGTGACGCCCGGCCCGTCGTCCTCCACCTCCACCGTGAGCGCGCCCGGCTCGTGCCGCAGCCGGACCGTCGTGGGCACGTCGCCCGCGTGCCGCAGCACGTTCGACAGCGCCTCCTGCGTGACCCGGTAGGCCGAGACGTCCAGCGCGCGGGGCAGGTCCGCCGGTTCGCCGACGACCTCCAGCTCGACCGGCAGCCCGGCCGCGCGCACCCCGTTGAGCAGCTCGTCGAGGTTGCCCAGCGAGGGCTGCGGCGCGGGCGGCCCGGCCGCGGACTCGTCGCGCAGGATGCCCACCAGCGACCGCAGCTCCTCCACCGACTGCCGGCCCAGCCGCTCCACGCCCTGCAGCACCTCCGCCTCGACCGAGTGCTCGGCCAGCCGGGTGCGGACCACGCCGACCTGCAGCACCATCACGCTCACCGAGTGCGCCACCGCGTCGTGGATCTCCCGCGAGATGCGGACGCGCTCCTCCACCACCGCCGCGTGCGCCCGGGCCTCGCGTTCGGCGTCCAGCCGCGCGGCGAGCTCGGCCAGCTGCTCCGCCCGCTCGCGCTCGCGCCGCACCAGCCGGCCCACCCACAGCGCCACCCAGTACAGGGCGGTGAAGAAGGCGCTCTCCCACAGGTAGCGCCCGCCGAGCGGCAGCGGGGACAGCGAGAGCAGCTGACCGACGACCGGCGCGACCCACCACCAGCGGTCCGGCCGGCGGCGATAGCCGAGCCAGCCGTAGGTGAGCAGGATGGCGATCACCCCGGCGCCGGTCGGGCCGTTGCCGCCGAGCACCACCGTCACCGGGAACAGCAACCCGATGCCGAGCGCGGCCGCGACCGGGAACCACGTCGCGGCGGCCGTCGCGGCGGCCACGATGACGATCGCCGCCAGCACGGGAGCGGGCGCCGCGCGGTAGCCCGGGTCGAGCAGCAGTTCCGCCGTGCCGAGCGCGGTGAGCAGCACGCACGCGTACAGCGGGGGCGGGATCCGTCGGAGCATGCGGTCACGCTAGCGATCTCGGTGGGTCCCGCTGGTCCACCGCGAGGATGACCGTGACCGCCGTACGGTCCGTCGCGCGGCGGAGCGGGCCGAGCCCACGGAAGGCAGTGCCGGGACGGGCCGCGAAAATAGCGTCTGCGGCATGACAACGACTTCGACGAAGACCCCCGTCCCCACCTTCATGTTCCGGCTCGGCGGCGGCGCGCTGGTCGCCGGCACCGCGCTGTTCCTGGCCGGCATGATCACCTCGCCGGCCGCCGACTCGCACTCGCTCGGCGACTACATCACCTCGCTGGCCCGCGACTCCGTGCTGACCCAGACCTCGGCGCTGCTGCTGCACTACGGCAACCTGCTGATCGGCACCGGCGCCCTGGTGCTGCCGTTCCTGGTGCGCGGCGCCCGCGGCCGGATCGTCACGATCGTCGGCGCCCTGCTGGTGACGTTGGGCTTCCTCAACACCTCGGGCGCGGTGCTCAGCGACTGGTGGAACATGGAGGTCGGCCGGCAGCTGCCGCTCGACCGGGCGGTCTCGGTCGCGCAGGCGGTGCTGGACGCGCCGGGCCTGATGGCGTGGAAGGGGTTGCAGGACATCGGCCTGATCGGCGTGGTGATCGTGCTCGCCGGGCTGGCCCGGGCCGGGGTCGTCCGCTGGTGGCTGGTGCCCGTCCCGCTGGTGTTCATGGCCGCGGCGTTCGCCGTGCCGCTCAGCCTGCCGCTGCTCGTCTCGGCCGTCATCGCGCTGGCGCTGGCCCCGCTCGCCGCGGTCGGGGTGCTGACCGTGCGGCGAGCGGGCCTGGCCGCCGCCTAGGGACGCAGGGTCGTCGACCAGAGCGAGGCGCCTTCACGGTCGCGCAGATGGACCGTGAGGGCGCGCGTCGCGGCGTCGATCTCCACCTCGCCGAAGTGCTGGAACCCGTCGGCCGGCGACGTGCCGGCCGCGGGTGGTGCGTTCACGAAGGCCGTCCGCGGCCCGAACGTGCCGTCGAGGGCGTTCGGGCCGAAGGCGCCCGCGTGCGCCGGGCCGGAGACGAACTCCCAGAACGGCGTGTAGTCCTGGATCGCCGCGCGGGCCGGGTCGTAGTGGTTGGCCTGGGTGTAGTGCACGTCGGCGGTCAGGAACACGATGCCGGTCACCCCGTGCCGGTGCGCCGACTGCAGCACCTGGGCGAACTCGAGTTCGCGGCCCTTCGGAGCGCCCGGGTCGCCCTGGGCCACGCCCTCCTGGGCTCCTGCGCCGTCCGGCACGACCAGGCCGAGCGGCAGGTCGTTGGCGATCACCTTCCACGTCGCCCGGGACTCGCGCAGCCCGCGGATCAGCCACTGCCGCTGCTCGGCGCCGAGCAGGCCACGCCGCGGGTCCGCGTACGTGTTGCCGTCGTTGGCGTCCTTGAACGTGCGCATGTCGAGCACGAAGATGTCGAGCAGCGGCCCGTACGAGATCTTCCGGTACACCGGACCTTCCCGGAACGGCGTCGGCACCCACTCGTGGTACGCCTGCCGCGCCAGCCCGGCCAGCACGTTAACCCGCTTCTCGGTGTAGCGGGCGTCGTCGAGGATCTCCCCCGGGTACCAGTTGTTGGTGACCTCGTGGTCGTCCCACTGGTTGATCTGCGGCACCTCCGCCGCGAACGCCCGGTACGCGTCGTCGAGCAGGTTGTACGCGTACTGCCCGCGGTACTCCCGGAGGGTCTCGGCGACCTTGAGCTTCTCCTCGGTGACGACGTTGCGCCAGACCCGCCCGCCGGGCAGCGTCACCGTCTCGGTCAGCGGACCGTCGGCATAGACGGTGTCGCCGCTGTGCAGCAGGAAGTCGGGCCGGCGGCGGCGCATCGACTCGAAGATCTTCAGTCCGCCGTACGCGGGGTCGATGCCCCACCCCTGCCCGACGACGTCGCCGGTCCAGACGAACCGGATGTCGCCGCGGCGGACGGGCGCGGTGCGCAGCGACCCGCTGACGTACGCCCCGAACAGGCCCGGGCGCTCCAGGCTCCCCGCGCGCACCCGGTAGTGCAGGCGCTCGCCCGCGGGCAGCCCGCGCAGCGTGAGCTTCCCGGTGAGGTCGGTGTCCGGCGTGACGACCGGCCCGCGCAGCACCCGCCCGCCGCGGAAGTCCGGCCGCCTGCTGACCTGCACCCAGAGCCGCCCGGGCCGGTCGGCGCGGCTCCACACCACCGCCGAGCCGCCCACCGGGTCGCCGCTCTGGACGCCGTGGGTGAGGACCGGCCGGTGGCCCGCCGCGGAGAAGGCGGGCGCACCCCCGGCCACGCCGAGCACGCCGCCCGCGACACCGGCGCGCAGCAGATTCCGTCGTGAGATCGAGGTCATGACTGATGCCTGTCGATCCGGGTGGCCTTGTGGTAGCCGTTCCCTAAACTTCACGACGTGATCCGGATCGAGATCGATGAACCCACGCTGTCGCGCACCCGGATCGCCATCAGCCCGTTGGCGGAGGTGGCGTGCAGCCTCTTCCTGCTGGAACGGCTGCAGACGGTGCCGTGGCCGTACGACAGATGGGCCCGCCGCGCGCGCGAGATCCTGCGCACCGACCCCGCGACCGAGCCGGTCTCGCTCTATCTGAACCTGCCGTCGGTCTCGCCGGACTTCCTCTGCCCGCCGCCGGCGACCCCGATGCCGACCATCGCCGAGCAGCTCGACCAGCTGCGCGCCACGCCGGCCGAGGTGATCGAGGCCGAGCTCGCGAAGCACTACCCGGACGGCGACGTGCTCGAGCTGCTGCGCCCGTTCCGCGACGACCGGCAGGCCGCGCTCGACCGGCTCGCCGACGGCATCGCCGCGTACTGGGAGGCGGCGATCGCCCCGCACTGGCCGGCGATGCGGGCCGCGCTCGACGAGGAGGTGCTGCTGCGCGCCCGCGCGCTGGCCGCCGAGGGGCCCGACGCGCTGCTCGCCCGGCTGCACGACCGCATCCGCTGGGAGCGGCCGGTCCTCACCCTGGTCAAGCCGCTGGACCAGGCCTTCGAGGCGGTCGACCAGCGGCTGCTGCTGGTGCCGCTGATCTTCTCGCGCGGCTCGCTGATGTGCTCCGGCGACCAGCCCGACCTGATCATGGTGACCTACCAGGCGCGCGGCGCCGCGCTGCTCGCCGAGACTCCCGCCGCCCCGCCGGCCGACGACCGCCTGGCCATCCTGGTCGGGCGCGGGCGTGCCGCGGTGCTGCGGGCGCTGACCGTGCCGGCCACGACCTCCGCCCTGGCCACCGCGCTCGGTCTCGCCCCGAGCACAGTCTCGGAACACCTGGGCGGCCTGCTGGCGGCCGGGGTCGTGCACCGCCGCCGGGCCGGTCGCCGGGTGCTGTACGGGCTGGAGACCGCCGGAACCGCCCTGGTGACGCTGCTCGGCGAGGATTCGGCGCGTACCGAATTCGTTTCCTAGCCCGTGATCGGTCTCTAGCGTTCGGCGCATGGGGAGCGAACACGCCATCGAGGCGGAGAACCTGCGCCGGACCTACCGGGCGCGCACGGGCTGGCTCAGGCCCCGCCGCACCGAGGTGGAGGCGGTCCGCGAGGTGTCCTTCACGGTCGGCCGCGGCGAGCTGTTCGGCCTGCTCGGCCCGAACGGCGCGGGCAAGACCACCACGATCAAGCTGCTCAACACCCTGCTGATCCCCACCTCGGGCACGGCCCGGGTGTGCGGCCACGACGTGCAGCGGGAGACCCGGGAGGTACGGCGGCGGATCGGCTACGTCTTCGGCGGCGACCGCGGGCTGTACGACCGGCTGTCCGCGCTGGACAACCTGCGGTACTTCGCCGAGCTGTACGGGGTGGCGCCCCGCGACCAGAAGCGGCGGATCGCCGAGCTGCTCGACCTGGTGGGCCTGGCCGGGCGCGAGCGGGAACGGGTCGAGGGCTACTCGCGCGGCATGCGGCAGCGGCTGCACATCGCCCGCGGGCTGCTGCACGCGCCGGACGTGCTTTTCCTCGACGAGCCCTCGATCGGGGTCGACCCGGTGGCGGCGCGCGAGCTGCGGCGCACGGTCGCCGGCCTGGCCGCGACGGGGACGACCGTGCTGCTCACGACCCACTACATGGCCGAGGCCGACGAGCTGTGCGACCGGATCGCGGTGATCGCCGACGGGCGCATCCAGGCGCTGGGCACGCCCGCCCAGCTGCGGCAGCGGGCGCAGGGGCGACGGGTGGTGGAGGTCGAGGCGTACGGGGTGCCGGAGAGCGCCGTGCACGCCCTGCGCGACCTTCCGGGCGTACGGGAGACCGCCGTCGAGGCCCGGGGCGCGGTGCAGCTGCTGACCGTCCACTCCGACGCCCACGTCGACGTGCAGGGCGACGTGCTGCGCGAGCTCGCCGGCATCCGCCTCGGCCGGGTGGACAGCCGCGAGCCGACGCTCGAGGACGCGTACGTGGCGATCGTGAGCGCCGCCGCATGAGCGTCGCGCGGATGCTGACGATCGGCACGCTGCTGCACGCCAAGCAGCTCAGCCGGTCGCCGCTCGAGATCGCGATCGCGCTCGTCGTCCCGGTCGTGCAGGCCACGCTGGCGTTCTACCTGTTCCGCTCCGGCGGCGAGCAGCACCGGCTGCTCGAGGCCGCGGTCGGCGCCGGCGTGATGGGCGTCTGGTCGTCCGTGCTGTTCGGCTCGGGCGGCGCGATCCAGAACCAGCGCTGGCAGGGCACCCTCGAGATGATCATGTTGGCGCCGCGGCGGCCCGTGCTGGTCGTCCTGCCGATCACCATCGCGACCGGCCTGACCGGCACCTATGCGTTGCTCGCCACGCTGGTGTGGGGCCGGCTGCTGTACGGCATCCGCCTCGACTTCGCGCACCCGGCCGCGTTCGTCGTGGCCGCCGTGGTCTGCGTGGTCGCGCTGGGCATGTCCGGCCTGCTGCTGGCGGCGACGTTCGTGCTGATGCGCAACGCGAACGCGCTCGCCAACACGCTGGAGTATCCGGTGTGGCTGGTCTCCGGCATGCTCGTGCCGATCACCGTGCTGCCCGCCTGGACCACTCCGGTCGCCGCGGTCCTGCCCACCACCTGGGGCGCCCGGGCGCTGCGCGAGGCCACCGGCGGCGGCCCGGTCTGGCCGTCCGTCGGCATCTGCCTCGGCATCAGCCTGCTCTTCCTGGCGCTGGGCGGCCTGGCCCTCACCCACGTCGAACGCCGCGCCCGAGCGGCCGCCACCCTGGCGCTCGCATGAAGACACTCCGCCTGATGACCGTCGGAGGCGTGATCGCCTACCGCGCGCTGTTCAACTGGACGACGCCCGGCATGTTCGTCTGCACGCTGCTGGTCGGGCCGCTGTTCCAGCTGCTGTTCTTCGCCTACCTCGGCCGGCAGTTGCAGGTCGCCGACGACCGCTTCTACATCGTCGGCAACGCCGTGCTCACCGCGTCGTTGGCCTGCGTATTCGGCGGCACCATGGCGGTCGCGAACGAGCGCCGCTACGGCACGCTGGGCCACGTGCTGCTGTCGCCACGCAGCCGGACCGCGGTGTTCTGGGGGCGCGTTCTCCCGTACGCGGGAAACGGTCTGCTGATCGCCGCGGTGACGCTGGCGGCCGGCGCGCTGCTGCTCGGGCTGCGCATCCCCTTCGGCGCGCTGCCGGGGCTGCTGCTCGCGATGGCCGCCGGGTCGCTGTCGTGCGGGTTCTTCGGGCTCACGCTGGGCGCGCTCGGCCTGCGCTTCCGCGACGTGTGGGTCGTCTCGAACGTCTCCTCCGCGCTGTTGCTGCTGCTCACGGGGGTCAACGTGCCGGCGTCCGACCTGCCCGGCCGGATGGTGGCCGTCGGCGAGTGGCTGCCGATCACGCACGCGGCCGAGGCGGCCCGGCGGCTCGCGGCCGGAGACGGACTGGCCGCGGCCGCGCCCTGCCTCGGCCAGGAACTCCTGGTCGGAGCCGGGTACGCGGTCGCGGCCGTCGTCCTGCTGCGGATCTTCGAGGCCGAGTCGCGCCGGACGGCGTCGCTCGACACGCTCTGATCGCGGTCAGAGCGCCAGGTCGGGGAACCAGAGGGCCAGCTCGCGCTTCGCGCTCTCCGGGGAGTCGGACGCGTGCACCAGGTTCTCCCGGTTGGACAGCGCGAAGTCGCCGCGGATCGTGCCCGCCGCCGCCTTGCGCCCGTCGGTCGCGCCGATCATCGAGCGCACCACGTCGATCACCTCGTCGCCGCTGAGCACCACCGCGACCAGCGGACCCGACGTCATGAACTGCTTGAGCGGCGGGTAGAACGGCTTCTCGACGTGGTCGGCGTAGTGCTGGTCGGCCAGCGCCGCGTCCATCGTGCGCATCTCCAGCGCCTCGATCACGAGGCCCTTGCGCTCGAAGCGGGCGAGGACCTCGCCCAGCAGTCCGCGGCGGACCGCGTCGGGCTTGACGAGCACGAGCGAGCGCTCGGTGGGGCTGGGCACGACGTTCCTCCTGGTGCATAAGGGGCTGGGTTTCAGCCTATCGGTACCGGGAATGCGCCGAGCGCCAACGCCGGTACTACCGCACTTTCGCTCATGCTCGGCCGGGCAATAACCTGTCTGAAACGAGCGGGAGGTCCACATTGGCGAACCAGACCGGACGTCCGATCGCGCCGGCGCGCAAGCTGGTCGCGGCGGTCGCGGGCACGATCGCGGTCTTCGTGGTCGCGCTGGGCTTCGGCATGTCCAGCCTGGGTGTGGTCATCTTCGGCATCGCGCTGCTGGCCCTGGCGGTCGCGCTCGGCCTGGTCAACAACCTGGTGCGCCGCGGCGCCCGGGCGTGGGTGGCAGGCACCGCCGAGGTCCGCTCGATCACGCCGCCGCCGGCGACCACGGCGGTCTACGGCCGGGCACGCATCCAGGCGGTCGTCGTCGCCCCCGGCCTGCCCACCAGCGAGGTCGAGATCAACGAGTCCCGCATCCCCGTGGTGAAGTGGCCCGAGCCCGGTGACACCCTGCCGATCACCGTCGACGTCGACGACCAGCGCCGCGTCAAAATCAACTGGGACGAGGCAGCCCCCCGCGAGCGCGGCGAGGACCCGCCGCCCCCCGTCACCGAGTTCGACGACGAGACCGAGTCCGACGACGTGTCCGCCCTGCTGGGCGACGTCGAGCCGCCCCCGTGGGCCAACCGCGACCGCTCGTGGGGCCGCGGCCCCGACGAGCCCCCGCCCCCGCCGCCGCCCGGCAGCTCACCCCCGCCCGACGCACCCCCGCCCGCCCCCACCGGCGGGGCCTCCCACCTCGACTCCGAGGAGTACTCCGAGAGCCCCGTCGTGGTCCGCGACACCCCCGCCGGCCCGGTCCTGGAGGGCGAATTCTTCAACCACGACGACCCTTCCCCCCTCCCCCGCCGCGCCGCCGCCTCCGTCCCTTCCGACGCCGAGAGCGACCTCTCCCCCACCTCCGCCGGCGACCTTTCCGACGCTCCCGGCGACCCCTCCCGCCCTGCCGAAGACCCCTCCCGCCCGGCGGACGAACCCTCCCGCCCGGCCGGTGACTCATTCGACGCTCCCGGCCGATCCTCCGACCTCTCCGGCACCCCCGGCAGCACTTCCGGCACTCGCGACGACTCCTCCGGCGTGCCCGGCGGCCCCTCCCCCTCCGCCTCCACAGGCGACCCCGGCCGCCGATCTCCGTCGGCCTCACGAGAACCCGCCGCCGAGTTCTTCCCCGCAGACTCCTCGACGGCCACGCCGGCCGCCGACGCTCCTGACGTGGCCTCCTCGAGCCCGGCCCATTCCGGCGCTACCGCTGCCGCAGCCGCCGCCGGCGCAGCCGCTGGAGCCGCCACCTCGCGCTCTACCGGCAGGCGTCCGAGCCCGCGCCCCCGAGGCGGCGCGACCACCGCCACGGCGGAGCCCACCACCGCCCACGCGTCCGCCCCTCCCACCCAGCGCGAACCCCACCCCGACGACGCCGTGCAGACCGACATCCCGCTCGACGACCCTGCGTCGCCCACCACCGGCCCGACCTCCACCGTCCATCGCCGCCCCGAGCCCACCGCGACCTCCACCCCCGCCACCCCGTCGCCGGTCAGCTCGTTCCCCACCGCCCCGCAACCTTCCACCCCACGCCCGGCCGCACCGCCGCCGTCGACCCCTCACCCGGCAGCCGCAGCCCCCCGCCCCCGCACCGACGACGAGATCGACCTCCCCCTCGACGGCGACCCCGACCCGGCCCCCGAGACCACCCCCGCGGCAGCCGAGGCCCGAGCCGAAGACCTGATCGCCCCGCCTCCACCCAGCACGCCCCCCTCCACGCGCTTCGTCTCGAACGCTGCCCACGACGCCACCGCCCCGTCCCCCCGCCGCGCTCCCGATGCCGCCGCGCCGACCTCCCCAGTGCCCACCCCCGAGCCCGAAGCGCGGCACACACCCACCCCGTCCTCCCACGACATCGACGAGGCCGCTCCCCACCAGAACCATTCGTCCACCGCGGCCCGCACCACAGACGAGCCACCGGCCCGCTACGCCGCAGTCCCCATCACCCCCGACGAGCCCACCACCCCCACCCAGCGCCACCCCGCCGACGACCCGACGGCCCTCCCGCAACGCCAGCAAGCCGCGACCCCCGTCACCGCTGACAACCCGGCAGCTCCGGCACAGCGTCGCCCCGCCGCCCACGTCCTCCCTGACGAGCTCGCGAACCGGGAACAGCACCAGCCCGCCGCCGCCCGTGACGAGCCGTCGGCCGCTGAGCACGGCAGCTACCCCGCAACTCCCAGCGAGCCGTCGGTTGCTGAGCAGGACCGCTACGTCGCCGCCTCCGACGAGCCGACGCCCCCTACGCAGACCCGTTACGCGGCCGTCCCGGTCACCTCCGACGAGCCCGAGCCCGCCAGGCAGGACCCCCACGCCGTCACGCCCGACGAGCCCGCAAGGGCGTCGGCCCACATGCCGGTGGCCGATCCTGGACCGTCCGCGCCCGATGAGGACCCCCGCGAGACATCGTCCGAGCCGGCAACGTACGGCCCCCCGAGCCCCGAATCGGCAACGGACGAAGACCCGGCCCAGCCCGCGTTCCACCCCGAGCCGGCGCCCGCCAAGCGGACCGGCTTCTTCGCCGGCGCGGTAGGCGCGGCCGCCGCCGCTGTGGCCGCCGTCAGAAAGGTCGGCAAGTCCGACCGCGACGACCCCACGCCGCACCAGCGAAACGATCCTGAGGCGACCACCGACGAAACCGCCTGGTCCACCTCGGCCCCCACCACGGAGGGCGCCCGCGCCGAAAGCCTCTCCGAGCCCGATCCTGAGCCTGAGCCCATCGACCAGCCGTCACCCTTCGACGACCTCACCTCGGCGCCGCTGTTCTACCCCGAGCCGCGGCCGATCGACGAGGAGACGTCCACCCCTTTGCCGACGCCCATCCCGAGCGCCGGCACCACCGAGCCCACGGCCGCCCACGCCACAGCGACACCCCCCGACCGGGCCCAACAAGCACCACCCACACCCGCCCCCGCCACAGCGCCACCCACATCGGGTCTGATCGCAGCGCCGCCCACATCGGGTCCAAACACAGCGCCACGCACCTCCGGCCCTACCGCAGCGCCGCCCACACCGGTTCCCGCTGCCGCGCCGCCCACCTCTGGTTCCGCAGCAACACCCACACTGGGTCCCGCCACCGCCGCGTCACCCACACCGGGTCCCGCCGCCGCGCAGCCCACATCAGGTCCAGCGGCAGTGCCAGCCACCCGTGTCACCGCCGCGGAGTCGCCCACCCTCGGTCCGGCGGCAGAGCCGTCGACGCCCGGCTCAGCAGAAGTGCCGAGTCACGCCGAGGCACTCTCGACCGCCGCCGACGCCCAAGAGCCGGCACACCCAACGCCCACCCCAGACCCCAGCACTCAAGAGCCGGCACACCCAACGCCCGCCCTAGACGCCAGCATCCGAGAGCCGGCACACCCCGCCCCCAGCCCCGACGTGAGCGCCCAACAGTCGGCACACCCAACGCCCGCCCCAGACGCAAGCGCACCACCAGCAGAGACCTCCACCCGATCGGCACAACCGGGAGCCCTCACAACGCCGCTCCCCGGCCACCCCCAGCCCTCCCCCGCCGCCGCAGCCCTGGCAGCAGCAGCGGCGGCCGCAGCGGCGCAGGACCACGGCCCCTGGGCCGACCTGGCCGGCGCCCCTACCCCCGCCCTCGCTTCCGAGCCCGACGACCGCACAGCCGACGTCATAACCGCATACCCCAGCGCCCGCCCCGGCCCCGCCGGCGCGATCCACGGCGTCGGCATCACCGTGCTGGTCACCGACTTGGACCGCTCGACCGCCTTCTACCGGGACACCCTCGGGTTCTTCGCGATCGACAGCGGCGAGGGCAGCGCCGTGCTGGCTTCCGGCGACACCCGGCTCGTGCTGCGAACCGTTCACGACCTGTCCGCCGAGGTGGGCCGGCTGATCTACCTCAACCTGGAGGTGGGCGACGTCGACGCCGTCTATCGGGAGCTGCTCGGCAAGGGCGTCGAGTTCGTCCACCCGCCGCGGCCGGTGAACCGCGGCGACCGCCTGGAGCTGTGGTCCGCCAGTTTCCGTGACCCGGACGGCCACAACATCGCCATCACCCAGTGGCGGGCGGTCCATTGATCGCCGGGGGCGGCCGGCCTACTGCCCCGTGATCGTCCGCCGGACGTGCAGGGCATAGACCCACGCCGCCCCGAAGATCAGCCCCAGCACGGTCAGCGACCAGTGGAAGAGGCCGCTGACCAGCAACAGCGCCTGCAGAACCGTGCCGGCGTGCCACACCCACCGGCGGCGCATCATGCCGGCGAGCAGCGCCGCGAGCACGGCGAGCGCCACCACCCACCAGATACCCCACCCCTCGAGGCCGCCGCCCAGGATGCGGATGGGCTGGATCGCCAGCAGCAGGACGATGGCCTCCAGCACGAGGGTTCCCGCGCCCAGACCCCGTACGGCCGCCTGGGGGTTGCGAAGCCCGGAGCGCGGGGCGGGCTCGTCGTCGGGGCCGGGCGTGGTCATCGCTTGAGCAGCTTCCGCGCGTCGGCGACCGTGACCACCGAGCCCGTGATCAGCACCGCGACGCCGCTGAGCTCGCCGGACGCGTCCTCCTCGGCGAGCACCACGGCCTCCTCGATCGCGTCCGGCATGGTCCGCGCGATCGTGACCCGGTCCTCGCCGAAGATGCCGCTCGCCACCTGCGCCAGCTCGTCGACCGGCATCGACCGCGGCGAGCTGTTCTGGGTGACCACGAGGCGCGCCACCACCGGTTCCATCAGGTCGAGCAGCCCGGAGACGTCCTTGTCGGCCATCACCGCGACGACCGCGACCAGGTGCCGGAACGCGAACTCCTCCTCCAGCGCGGTCACCGTCGCGGCCATGCCGTGCGGGTTGTGCGCGCCGTCGAGCAGGATCGTCGGCGCGCTGCGCACCCGCTCGAGCCGGCCGGGCGAGTCGACCTGGGCGAACCCTTCCCGTACGAGCTCCACCTCCAGCTGTTTGCCGGCGCCCGCGCCCAGGAACGCCTCGACGGCGGCCAGCGCCAGCGCCGCGTTCTGCGCCTGGTGCGCGCCGAACAGCGGCAGGAAGATCTCGTCGTAGACGCCGCCGAGGCCTTGGAGCGTGAGCAGCTGACCGCCGACCGCCTGGTTCCGCTCGATCACGCCGAACTCGCTGCCCTCGCGGGCCAGCGTCGCGTTCATCTCGGTGCAGCGCTCGAGGATCGGCCGCATGGCCTCCTCCGTCTGCAGCGCCGTGACCACCGTGGCGCCCTTGTGGATGATGCCCGCCTTGGCCCAGGCGATGTCCTCGATGGTGTCGCCGAGCCACTCGGTGTGGTCGAGCCCGATCGGGGTCATCACGCAGACGCCGGCGTCGATGACGTTGGTCGCGTCCTCCTCGCCGCCCAGGCCCACCTCGACGACGGCGATGTCCACGGGCGCGTCGGCGAAGGCGGCGTACGCCATCGCGGTCGTGACGTCGAAGTAGGTGAGCGGCTCGGAGTTGCGGGCGTCGATCAGCTCGGCGAGCGGCGCCACCTCGTCGTACGTGGCCGCCAGCCCCTCCTCGGAGATGGGCTCGCCGTCGAGGCTGATGCGCTCCCGCACCGTCTCGAGGTGCGGGCTCGTGTAGCGGCCGGTGTGCAGGCCGTGCGCCCGCAGCAGCGCGTCGATCATGCGGGCCGTGCTCGTCTTGCCGTTCGTGCCGGTGAGGTGGATCGCCGGGTAGGCCCGCTGCGGGCTGCCGAGCACGTCCATGAGGTCGCGGATCTTCTGCATGTCGAACGCCATGCGGGTGAAGCCGCGCGCGTCGAGCGCGGCTTCCACCTCTGCGTAAGTGCTCATGCTGAAGGCAACGCTTCCAGGGCCGCGGCAATTCGCGTGAGATCCGCCTCGGCGGTCGCGAGCCTGTCCTTGATCTTGGCGACGACGTGCTCGGGCGCCTTGCCGACGAACGACTCGTTGCCGAGCTTGGCCCGGCACTGGGCCGCCTCCTTCTCGGCGGCCGCGCGGTCCTTCTCGAGGCGGGCCCGCTCGGCCGCCACGTCGATCGTGCCGCGGGTGTCGAGGTCCACCGTGATCGCCCCGGACACCGCGAGCGTCGCCGTCGCCGTGAACTCGGGGCCGGGCGCGTCGAGCCGGGCCAGCGAGCGGATCAGCCCCTCGTGCGTGTCGATGCCGACGGTGCCCAGGCCGGTGAGCGCCGCGGACACCCGCTGGCTCGGCTTGAGGCCCTGGTCGGACCGGAAGCGCCGCACCTCGGTGACCACCTTCTGCAGCGCGGCCAGCTCCTCCTCGGCGGCGTCGTCGATCAGCGCCTTGTCGGCGGCCGGCCACGACGCCCGCACGACCGTCTCGCCACCGGTGAGCGCGATCCACAGCTCCTCGGTGACGAACGGGATGACCGGGTGCAGCAGCCGCAGCAGCTGGTCCAGCACGTGCCCGAGGACCCGGCGGGTGGCGCCGTTGTTCTCCGACGCGAGCACCGGCTTGCTGAGCTCGAGGTACCAGTCGCAGACGTCGTCCCACGCGAAGTGGTAGAGCGTGTCGCAGACCTTCGCGTACTCGTACGCCTGGAACTGCTCGTCGACCTCACCGATCACGTGCTGCAGGCGGGACAGGATCCACTTGTCGACCGCGGACAGCTCCTCGGCCGGCGGCAGCGGGCCCTCGACCGTCGCGCCGTTCATGAGCGCGAACCGGGTCGCGTTCCACAGCTTGTTGCAGAAGTTGCGGGAGCCCTGGCACCACTCCTCGCTGATCGGCACGTCGGAGCCGGGGTTGGCGCCGCGGGCGAGCGTGAAGCGGGTGGCGTCGGCGCCGTAGCGGTCGATCCAGTCCAGCGGGTCGACCACGTTGCCGAACGACTTCGACATCTTCTTGCCGTGGCCGTCGCGGACCATGCCGTGCAGGTTGACCACGTCGAACGGTTGGACGTCGTCCATCGCGTACAGCCCGAACATCATCATCCGGGCGACCCAGAAGAACAGGATGTCGTACCCGGTGACGAGCACGCTGGTCGGATAGAACTTCTCAAGTTCGGCCGTACGCTCGGGCCAGCCCATCGTCGAGAACGGCCACAGCGCCGAGGAGAACCACGTGTCGAGGACGTCCTCGTCCTGCTTCCAGCCCTCGCCCGACGGCGGCTGCTCGTCGGGGCCGACGCACACCACCTCGCCGTCCGGCCCGTACCAGACCGGGATGCGGTGCCCCCACCACAGCTGACGCGAGATGCACCAGTCGTGCATGTTGTCGACCCAGGCGAAGTACCGCTTGGACAGCTCCGCCGGCTCGATCGTCACCCGCCCGTCGCGCACGGCGTCGCCCGCCCGCTTGGCCAGCGGGCCCGTGTTGACGAACCACTGCAGCGACAGCCGCGGCTCCACGGTGGTCTTGCACCGCGAGCAGTGACCGACCGAGTGCACGTACGGCCGCTTCTCCGCCACGATCCGCCCCTGCTCCCGCAGCGCGGCGACCACGGCGGGCCGGGCCTCGTAGCGGTCGAGCCCCTCGAACGGCCCGTGCACGGTGACGACCGCCCGCTCGTCCATGACGGTGATGCTCGGCAGGTCGTGCCGCTGGCCGATCTCGAAGTCGTTGGGGTCGTGCGCCGGCGTCACCTTGACCGCGCCGGTGCCGAAGGACGGGTCGACGTGCTCGTCGGCCACGATCGGGATGCGCCGGCCGGTGAGCGGCAGCTCCACCTCGGTGCCGACCAGGTGCTTGTAGCGCTCGTCGTCCGGGTGGACGGCCACCGCGGTGTCGCCCAGCATGGTCTCGGCGCGCGTGGTGGCGACCACGATCGCGTTGTCGCCGTCGCCGTACCGGATGGAGACGAGCTCGCCCTCGTCGTCGGTGTGCTCCACCTCGATGTCGCTGAGCGCGGTCAGGCAGCGCGGGCACCAGTTGATGATCCGGTTGGCCCGGTAGATCAGCTCGTCCTCGTACAGCCGCTTGAAGATCGTCTGGACGGCCCGCGACAGACCCTCGTCCATCGTGAACCGCTCGCGCGACCAGTCCACGGAGTCGCCCAGCCGGCGCATCTGCCCGAGGATCGCGCCGCCCGACTGCGCCTTCCACTCCCAGACCTTCTCGACGAACGCCTCACGGCCCAGGTCGTGACGGGACAGCTGCTGCGCGGCGAGCTGACGCTCCACCACGTTCTGCGTCGCGATGCCCGCGTGGTCCATGCCCGGCAGCCACAGCACCTCGAAGCCCTGCATCCGCTTGAGACGCGACAGCGTGTCCTGGATGGTGTGGTCGAGAGCGTGTCCGACGTGCAGCGACCCGGTCACGTTGGGCGGCGGGATGACGATGGAGAACGCCGGCTTGTCGCTGGCCGGATCCGCCGTGAAGTACCCGGCCGATACCCACTTCTCGTACCGCCGCTGCTCTACCTCGCCCGGCTGGTACTGAGCGGAGAGTTCACCGGTGGGCCGGCTGTCGGGGGTGCGGTTCTGGGTCGTCTCGGTCACCCGACAAGTCTACGGATGCCGCGCCGGAACCCCGAAGTCGCACTACCCCACCTTGCTAGGCTCCTGCAATGCCCGAGCCCGGCACCAACCCGATCGACATCGGCACCCACGATCTTTTCTCACCGGAGCAGGAGCCCGCGGCCGAACCCAAGACCCGAGGCCGCGTACGCCGTACGCTCATCATCGTCCTGCTGGTGATCGCGGCCGCCGCCGTCGTGACGCTCATCCTCACGAGCTGGCGCATCATCGCCCAGAAGGACGCCAAGCTCACGGCGCCCCGACAGATCGGCGCCCTCCGGCTCGACGCCTCCGAGAACGGCGTCACCACCGCCGACTACCTGCAGACCGCGCTCGCCGCCGAGGTGGAGCTGGACCGTACGGTCGGCGCCGTCTATCAGGAGGCCGGCGACAAGGACGTGCTGTTCCTCGGCGGGACCGGGCTCATCTGGACGCCCTCCAAGGACCTCGACGCCGCCATGTCCTTGATCGCCGACAAGGAGGGCTCGGTGACCGGCCTGCACGAGGTCGACCCCGGCCCCCTCAAGGGCGTCATGAAGTGCGGCCTCACGAAGACCCCCGACGGCGACCTCACCGTCTGCGGCTGGGCCGACCACGGCAGCCTCGCGCTCGCGCTGTTCAACAACCGCACCGAGGCCGAGGCAGCCCCGCTGATGCGCACCATCCGCGACGCCGCCGAGACCCGCTGACAGCCGGTCAAGTTCCGTCGCCGGCAGGCCGCTGCCCAACCCCTGACTTCAGTTTCCGGTGCCCTTGGGCACCGGTTCTCGGCCAGGCCCGGA